>CAVZPQ010000002.1:0-1224434 GCA_963777205.1 uncultured Acidobacteriaceae bacterium
CAGGTAGAATAAAGCTCATGTTTCGTTGCAGGACTGCCGTTGGCATAGCCCTTCTTCTTTTTCTCTTCAGCGCTGTTGGAGCCCGTGCTCAGTTTGCTGTGTATGGCACCGTTACGGGGGAGCGGATGGGCGGGTTCACGTGCACCGATCCGCAGGGGCAGTGCTCGGCGACGGGCGGCGTGGTTAAGCCTTACGGCGGCACGTTTGGCGCGTACTACGACTTTCGTTCGATCGGTCCCATGCGACTGGGTGTTGACCTTCGCGGCAGCGTGCTGAACTCTAACAAAAGTGCGACTACCTACGCTTCGAGTGTGGATTTGGTGCGCCAGTATTCGGCGCTCGGTGGCCTCCGTGGCGAGTTCAAGACGCCATTCCGCTGGCTGCACCCCTATGCGCAGGTCTCGGGCGGGTTCATGCACTCCAACGCGGCGAGCACCGCGTTTACGAATTACCAGAACTACACGCAACTCGAGGGATTTGCAGGCGCAGACATTACGCTGCTGCCGGTCCTTGACCTGCGGGCGATCGAGGTGGGAGCGGGTGAGGCTTTCGGGCCATCCAGCCACAGCATCCAAAGTATTGGCATCGGCGTTGTGTTTCACACCCCGCGGTCACACTGACAGCGCGGCACGAGAGCACGGCACGAATCCAGACAGATACGAGGGAGCGCGGTTTGCCCGGGCGTTTCCGTTCCAGTCATGCACAATCACAGCAGGCGACCCCCATCGCCTGAGGAGGCCCGCGTATGTCCTATCAGCCTGAGGACGCGATTCGCATTCACTACCACGATGAGGCGCAGAGGAATGCGCGCATCAAGGTGATTGGCGTGGGTGGCGGCGGCGGCAATGCCGTGAACCGCATGATCGCGGCGAATGTTGAAGGCGTGGAGTTTATTGCGGCCAATACGGACGTGCAGGCGCTCGAGAGCTCGCAGGCGCCGGTGAAGCTGCAGCTCGGTGTAAAGCTGACGAGCGGGCTGGGTGCGGGCGCGAATCCGGACATCGGCCGGCGCGCGGCGCTTGAGGATTCGGACAAGATTATTGAGGCGCTCGAAGGCGCCGATATGGTGTTTGTGACGGCGGGACTTGGCGGCGGAACGGGCACGGGCGCGGCGCCGGTGATTGCATCGCTGGCGAGCGAGATGGGCGCGCTGACGGTTGCGGTCGTGACACAGCCGTTCAGTTTCGAGGGCAAGCGGCGCATGACGCAGGCCGAGCGCGGCATGCAGGAGCTGCTCGAATCGGTCGATACGTTGATTGTGATTCCGAACGAGAAGCTGCTGGCCGTGGCGCGCGATGCGGGGTTCTTTGAGAGCTTCCGGATTGCGGATGATGTGCTGCGCCAGGGCGTGCAGGGGATCTCGGACATTATTACGATTCCGGGCGTGATCAACCGCGACTTTGCGGACGTGCGGACGACGATGGCGGGGATGGGCTACTCGGTGATGGGCACGGCGGTGCGCAGCGGGCCGGAGCGCGCGAAGGAAGCGGCGGCGGCGGCGATGGCGAGCCCGCTGCTGGAGTCCGGCGCGATCGACGGCGCGAAGGGCATTCTGATCAACATTACGGGCTCGAGCAACTTGAAGCTGAACGAGGTGTTTGAAGCATCGACGATCATCCAGAACGCAGCGCACGAGGACGCGAACATTATCTTCGGCGCGGTGCAGGATGAGGCGATGGGCGATGAGGTGAAGATTACGGTCATCGCGACAGGCTTCCGCGAGGAACAGCCGCAGCGGCGCGAGCGCATGCTGCAAGGCGCTGCTCTGCCGGCCTCGCGCGCGGAGACGATTGCACCTCCGCCGCCGCCGCGGATTGCGCAGCGGCCTGCGCCTACGCCGGCGTTTGCGAGCGAGATGTATGCCGCGGCTGAGGAGCCTGCGGTCCAGGATGAGGTGAAGGACAAGGCCGCACGCGGCAAGAAGGGGCGTGAAGAGAAGCGCGAGCTTGCGCCGGAGCCGGTTGCGGTACAGCCGCCAGTGGCCCCCCCAGCTGCTCCTGCACCCGCGCCCGTCGCGGCTGCGGCAGCTGCTCCAGTTGCGCGGGCCCAGGAGCCGGCGCGGGCGAAATCGAAGGACGAGCCGCTTCGGATTACGCCGAAGGATGAGCCGCTGCGGATTACCCCGAAGAACGAACCGTTGAGGATTACGCCGCGGGATGAGCCGGAGCCGGTGCACGGAGCGTACGTGCCGGCGGCGTCCGTTGAGCCGAAGCCGGAGCTGATTCCGGTGCCGGCGTCGGTGTTCGACGATGACTTCTTTCGCAAATCGAACGACGAGCTGCGGCCTGCACCGGAGCCGCGGTCGTGGGAGTCGGCGGCGAATTCGGTGGTGCCGGCGCGTGAGCCGGTTCGGGAGCCGCTCCGTGAGCCGGTGAGAGAGGCGCGCCAGACAGAGCGGGCGCACGAGCCAGAGCCGGTGAGCGCCGAGCCGGAGAAGAAGGCCGAGACGCACTGGCCCGAGGCGAGGGTGCCGAGTTTTGCTGGGTATGCTGGAGGAAGCTCCCCATCGTCGGAAGAAGACGAGCTGGATATCCCGGCGTTCCTGCGGCGCAGCCGCTAGGGACAGTAGAAGCATCGAAAAATCAGGGAAGCAGGACGGGCCAGTTGGGGAGCAGACGAGAGTACATGAAACATAGGATTGCAGGGCTCACTCTTACTCTGCTGGCGAGTGCGGGGGTGGCGTTCGCGGTTCCGCAGCACCACATCGTTCGCCACTCGAGGGGGCATGCCTCGGTGCGGGAGGCGGTGCACGGTCGCCGCTCCCGGACAGTGATCCAGCGCGTCGTTGTGCATGGACGCGTGCATTATTACCGGCGCACGCTGGCGTATCGTCCGTCCGAGCGCTTCACGGCGAGCAGCTTTGCGGAGAACCTGACGCTCGGTGATGTGACCGGTGGCGAGGATCCGACGGTGCGGGCGGCGGCGGTCGAGGCACTGGGCAATATGAACGGCACGGTGCTGGCGATCGACCCATCGAACGGGCGCATCCTGGCGATGGTGAATCAGAAGCTTGCGCTGAGTGCGGGCGCGGAGCCGTGCTCGACGATTAAGGTTGCGGTGGCGCTCGCGGCGCTGAAGGAAGGCCTGGTGAAGGCGGACACCCCGGTGAACCTGGGCGGCCACTACTACCTGGACCTGACGCATGCGCTGGCGAAGAGTGTGAACCTGTACTTCGAGGTGCTGGGGCGCGCCATGGGCTTTGAGCGCGTGAAGCATTACGCGAATGAGTTCGGGCTCGGCGAGCTGGCCGGCTATGACATTCCGGGCGAACACCTGGGTGTGTATCCAGATGTGGAGCTTCCGCAGTCAGAGGGCGGCGTCGGCCGCATGTGTTCGTTCGGCGAGAGCATCTCGATGACGCCGCTGCAGCTTGGTGCGCTGGTCTCTGCGATTGCCAACGGGGGGACGCTGTATTACCTGCAGCACCCGACGACTCCGGAAGAGATTGCGAGCTTTGAGCCGAAGGTGAAGCGGCAGCTCGACATTCAGGACGTGATTCCCGAGATTCTGCCGGGCATGCGCGGCGCGGTTGATTTCTATAACGGCACGGCGCGTTCGCTGCATGAGAACTTCCAGCAGTTCCCGGTGTTCGGCAAGACGGGCACGTGCTCGAACAACGGAACGCGGTATGGGTGGTTTGTCTCGTATGGGCAGGCGCCCACGGGGCCGATCGTGACCGTCATCTTCCTCGAAGGCGGACGGCCGACGTTTGGGCCAAAGGCTGCTGAGCTGACTGGCGAGTTCTATCGCGCGATGTATGAGCGCAATTACTTCGCGCCTAAGCCGGAGCAGTCGACGCAATCCGCAATGGCCGCAACGGCCGGCAACTAGTCTGATCCAAATTACGTTCCGTTCCGTGATTCTCGCCGTCTAATCTCCCGTTTGGGCGAGAATGACGGGATGGAGATTTTGACTGCAGCGCAGATGGCCGCCGTCGACCGCGACTCCGGCGAGCGCGGTGTGCCGGTGCGCGTGCTGATGGAGAATGCGGGCGCGGCGGTGGCGCGCTTCTGTGTGCGGGAGTATAGCGAGCTGGTCAGAAGCGGGCTCGTCGTTGTGCTCTGCGGTAAAGGAAATAATGGCGGCGATGGTTTGGTGGCGGGGAGGCATTTGGCTGCCGAAGGTGTGCGCGTGCGCATCGTTCTGCTGGGTGCGGCGAACGAATTGAAGGATGCGCCTGCTGGGATGTGGGAGGCGGCGCGAGCAAAGAACGGAATTGAACTGCACGAGATAGGCGATGAAGGTGCGCTTCGCCAGGCGTTGGCGGATGCTGCGCTCGTCATTGATGCGGTTGTGGGCACTGGATTCAAGCCGCCTCTGCGCGGGCTTGCTGCCTGTGCGCGCGATCTGATTGCGAGATTGACGATGCCGGTGGTTGCGGTTGATCTGCCGAGCGGGTGGGATGCGGATTCGACGAAGCAGACGTCAGCGGATGAGGGTGGAAAGGCGCAGGCGTTTCGTGCAGATGCGGTCGTGACATTTGTCGCGCCTAAGATGGCGCATGTGTTTGGGCACCTGACGCCGGGAAAGACATTCGGGCCGGTGGTGGTTGCGCCGATCGGGACGCCGCTGGAGTCGCTGCCTGCCAAGAAGTGAGTTGTGCTGGACGGGGACTTCGAAACGCATTGCAGAGCGGCCGCGCGATGTGAACGGCAACAAGGGCAAGTTCGGCCACGTTCTGGTTCTCGGCGGAAGTTTAGGCAAGGCCGGCGCGCCGTCGATGGCGAGCCTTGCGGCGATGCGTACGGGCGCGGGACTGACTACGGCAGTGGTGCCGGATTCGATTCTTGCCACGGTGGCGAACGTTGCGCCTGAGCTGATGTGTACGCCACTGAAACAGGGATCCCAGAACAAAGATGAGAAATCAGAAGGCGACGCGGGGCTGAGCCTTGAACAGCTTGAGGCGGAGCCGCTGGGGAAGCTGTTGAAGGGAATCACTGTCGTGGGGATGGGGCCCGGGTTGGGCCAGGAGGGAACGACTCCGGAGTTTGTGCGCGCGTTCGTCGAGCGGGTGAGCCTGCCGATGGTGCTGGATGCAGATGCGCTGAATGCGCTTGCCGGGCGCGCGGAGCTGTTGAAACGCGCGACGGTTCCGGATGACCGCGGCGGGCGGCGCACAATTGTGCTGACGCCACATCCGGGCGAGATGGCGCGGCTTGTCGGCGCGAGCGTGAAGGAGGTTGAGGCCGACCGGGTGGGTTTGGCGAGACGGTTTGCGACGGAGAACCGGGTCACGCTCGTGCTGAAGGGATGGCGCACGCTGGTTGCCCATCCGGATGGCCGGATTGCCGTCAACACAACGGGGAATCCCGGCATGGCGAAGGGTGGGAGCGGTGACATTCTGACGGGCATCGTCGCGGCGATGCTGGCGCAGTATCCGGAGCATGTGGCGGAAGCTGTGGAAGCAGCCGTTTTTCTACATGGGTTGGCGGGCGACTTCGCGACGCTCGAGCAGGACGAGCACACGGTGCTTGCGACGGATACTGTGAGGCATCTCTGGGAGGCGTTTCAGGCGCGCGTCGCAGACGATGATGGGTTCACGTGGATTGCGGCGCTTGCTGCACGCGAACGGAGTGCGAGAAATGGGTGAGTTCACACGCGAGAAGCGGCTGCGTACGCGCAGTGTGAATGGGACGCTCGCGCTGGGCGAGTTGATAACCGAGCTGCTGCGGCCGCCAAAGCTGGTCCTGCTGCGCGGCGATCTGGGTGCGGGAAAGACGACGCTGGTGAAAGGAATCGTGTCGTCGCTTGGCGCGGCGGAGCCCGACGACGTGGCCAGCCCGACGTTCACCCTGGTCCACGAATACAACGGCCGCGGACTCGCGGTGTATCACCTGGATCTGTATCGGCTGGAGAGTGATTCGCAGCTCGAGGCGCTGGGCATCTCCGAGATGCTGGAGCGCCATGATGCGCTTGTGCTGGTGGAGTGGGGAGAGCGCTTTCCGTCACTCGTGGCGCGCGCCGATGCGGAGATCGCAATCGAAACCGGAGAGAACGAGACGGAGCGGCTGCTGAGGGTGCGCTGGCGCGATTGATTCGAGCGCCAATATTGGGCCGTTAAACGCGCTGAGCGCCGGTGGGCTGTGTTTCGCCTGCGGCGCTCTTTTTGTGTCTTCAACGAGTTTTTTGTTCGTTGAGCCTCCGAGCAACGGAAGGGCTTAGATTGCTCTCCAGTCGGCGTTGGTGCGGGCGCGGATTCCGATGAACGCCGGAACGAAGACGGTGAGAGCGGCGAAGGTAGCGATAAGAACTTCGTACATGTGATTTCTCCTTTTTCTTTGCGATACAAATCGTGTTGGCGGAGCGTGGAATTTTAGAGCGTCTTCCAGTTGGCATTGGTGTGTGCACGGATGCCGATGAAGCTGGGGACGAACACGGTGAGAGCGGCTACGGTGATGAGCAGAAGGTCGTACATACGTGTCTCCTCTTTGCGCTCGCGAGTGCGGCGCTGAACCCAAGCGGGGTTGTTGATGGTGTCATCAGTGCGGGCGGTGGTGAGGTCCTGACTCAGCCGTCTCGTTCACTGGCATATCTTGCTGGGGCCCGGTGCCGGTGGGTGACCTGTTTCGGTCGCGTCCGGCTAGTTCGTACATGTATCCATACGAGGAAGATGTTTCGGGAGTTCCCGGCGATTCGCAAAAATCGCACAAGATTCCGATTATCGTCCATGGAAGCTGCTGATTTGTAAGGGAATTCTTACTTATACGAAGGACGAGGCGCTTTGGTTCCCGTATTTTTGCGTTTTCATTCGCTCCTTCTTGAAGCGATATATCGCGCAGAGTTCGTCGCCGGTTGAGCCGTACTCCTTCTGTTGTGCAATCGCGGCAAGGTCGGCAACGTGATCTTCGGTGGACATCGGAATGCGGCCGAGCCAGAGCCGTTCGAGCGTTGGCTGTTGATCGAGAAGCGAATCATGTTCGGCGTTCACGTAAAGGAGATCGAATGGCCGCGGATGTTCTGCCAGGTTGCGTTCGACATGGCGAAGGAAACGGCGCAGCAGACGGTCTTCAAACGGATGGAACAGATGCGCCAGGGTCGGCTCGCGCGGAAGGGCGAAGCGCGTCGCATCGGCTTCGCGGAGCAGGAGCGGCGAAAGGATGCTGGCCTGTTGAGCCTTCTCCCAGATGGAGATGTTGCGCCGTGCGACTTCGGCGAGGGTTGGGTTGAGTTCGACGCCTTCGACACGGAGGAAGGGGTACTCGGAGGCGAGGAGCATTGCGCGGCCCTTGCCAGCGCCGATGTCGAGGAACACGGTGCGCTCGATCGGGGCGAGAGGGTGCAGCTTTTGCAGCCAGAGATCAAGCACCGATCGGAGGATACTCGGCGCGATGCCGTAGTAGGCGGTGAGGTCCTCAGGCTTCGCTGTCGTGCCGCGGGCGATGATCTTGCCCGAGAGCAGGCCGGAGGTCTCGGTCCCGTGTGCGACGTCGAAGGGATGAACGGCCGGTTTGCGTGGTGGCATCGTCAGGAGCGCGGCGTGCTGAGAATGGGAAAGAGCGCTGGAAGCATGTCGATCTCGGCGCGCGAGATCTCCGGCAGACCGGCAAGGCGGTTTTCGATCTGCGCGCGGAATTGAGCGTTTATGGCGTCATCCGAGCTCGGCGCGCGCACTGTGATGCGCGCGATGTAACGCGCAGGAACGCCGCGAATGTTTGCGCCGGGAGCATCGCGGTCGAGCACGAGCCTGGCACGTTGCACTAATCCAAGCTCGACGATACTGCGCCGCTGCACGGTGTCGTAGCAGTCACGCAGAGCGTTCACGAGGTCGGTGTCTGTCATTCGTTGTTAGCCACTGATATCGCGATGGCGGCGAACGCAGTTATCGAGGTGTTGTGTGCTGCGCTGGCGCCAGGAGTCGTTCGGGGCGGCGTGCATATTCTGGCGATAGAAGAGCAGCCACGTCTGGCAGCCATCCAGGTCGGCCTTCTGGTCGGAGGAGGCGGTCTGAATCTGCTGTTTCAATGTCGAGAGCGCCGGCTGGAACTGCGCGTCGTCTGCGTCGCGCAGGGCGGCAGCTTTGTCGAATGCCTGCCATGCGGGTGATTGGGGCGCAGGGCCGGTGACTTGCGGTGCGGCCGTGGGCGCGATGACACGCTGGCGTGCGCGGTGCATGCGGACGAAGTTGTACACACCGAGCGCGAGAATGATCGCGATGAGAACGTAGTGGCGTGGGCGAAAGCGCATCGTGTGCTCCGGCTAGTGGGTACGCTCGACAAGATAGAGTGCGAGGGCTTTGAGCGGATCGGCCGCCTGGCCGAAGGGCTCCAGAGCGGCGAACGCGTCCTGGATAAGTGCTGCGGCATCCTTGCGCGAGCGGGCGACACCGTCGTTTGGGCCAAATACCGAAGGCCAGGTAGCTTTTTCGGATGCGGTATCTTTGCCGGCTGTTTTGCCGAGCTCGGCCGAGGTCTGCGTCATATCGAGCACGTCGTCGATGATCTGAAACGCGAGACCCGCGTTTTCGCCGAAGGTGCGCAGGCGCTCGACCGTGTCTGTCTTCGAGCAAGCGAGGCGTGCGGCGCCTTCGCTGGTTGAGAAGCAATGATCCAGGCCGAGCAGTCCGCCACAGACGATCGATGTCGTGATGAGCGCTCCGGTCTTGGAGCGGTGAATACGCTCGACGAGTTCGGCCGTGGGCTTGCGGCCTTCTCCTTCGATATCCATTACCTGGCCGCCGATCATTCCCGGAGGAAGCGCTGTCGGAGCTCCGACGCCCGTGCCAATCGCAAGTGAGAACTCGCGCAGGATTTCGACGATGGTGGCAGCGCCGGCTGGGAGTTGTGCGATGGTCTGGAAGGCGAGCGTCTGGAGCGCGTCACCGGCGAGGATTGCTATGGCCTCGCCGAAGGCGACGTGGCAGGTTGGTTTGCCGCGGCGCAGATCGTCGTCGTCCAGCGCGGGAAGATCGTCGTGGATGAGCGAGTAGGTGTGCACCATCTCGATGGCAGCACCGAGATCGGGCGCGGCGGCCGGCAGCTTGTGCGCTACCATGCGTGCCGCTTCCATGCAGAGGATGGGCCGCAGGCGCTTGCCACCGGCGAAGGTGGAGTGCCGCATGGCGCGGTGAATGGAGTGGGGTTCGACACTCGGGGCCGGCAGCAGGCGTTCCAGAGCGTCGTCAGCCAGCGCGGCGCCGGCCTTCAGGATCGAGTGCACATCGGGGGTCATGCGTCACGCTTGATTGTACGCGAGCGAACGAGTAGAACCCCGAGCAGGATGAGCGCGAGAACGCTGACTGCGTCTCCAAGCAACTGGTCCGACGTGCGATGCCAGCGCACGTCGATTGTGGATGGCCCTGCCGGCAATGCGAAGGCGAGCAGGCCGTCATCACGCTGCAGATGTTCGGCGACCAGCGAGCCGTTACGGAAGACGTGCCATGCGGGATAGTCGCGGAGATTGAGGATCAGGATCGCGGGCGCCGCAAGGTTCAGTTGAAGATGATGCGGCGCGACGCCGCTGATTGTCTGGTCGACCGGCGGCGGCGTGTCGTAGTTGACGATCGTTGCTGCGGGGTTGGGAACGGTGCCTGGAGCGAAAGCAGAAGGACTGCTCGCGAGCCAATAGCCGGGATCGTCCCAGCGGAGAACGTCGTTATCTGCGTCGGTGGGCGTGTACTCGTCGGTGGGCTCGACGCCGTGGTGGGTTGTGAAGAGTTGTGCGCGGGTGGAGGGCCGGTCCAGGACCTCACAGGGTTGGCGGAAGGTATGAATCTGCCAGGCTGTCATGGAGCCGATGAAAACGAGAGCGGCTATCGGCGCGAGAAGGAGTGAAGTGCGTGAGTCGCGGATGAACCCGAGCGCGAGTGCGATTAAGACTGCGAGCGCAACACCGAGCACAGAAAGCAAACGCCAGGGGAATTGCAGGAAGGCGAGCTCGGGCAGATGATGCCAAACCGGAAGGGACACGGGTGTCAGCAAGAATGCGATGCAAACGGCGAGAGGTACGAGGATCGCCAGCGGGGCTGGTGATACGGTGCGCTGTCCGGAGGAACGGCGCTTGTCCGCAGTGAATGCGGCAAGCAGCGCTGCCAGAACTGTGATCAGCATTCCTACAGCAATGAGGCTTGCCGTGTGCAGAACGGCGTCATGCGGGCCGTCGCCGGTATGGCCGAAGAGGAAATTGTCCTCCACGCGCATGTTCGGGATGATCGCCATCGCGACCTGCACGTAGCGGCGCTCATAAGCTGCGGGAAGCAGGTAGAACGCAGCGACGGCGAGGCCGAGCAAGCCGCCCGTGCTGAAGCGAAGCAGAAGGGCAGTGACAGTCTTCTTCGCTTGTTCTCGTTCGATGACGAACACGTGCGCAATGCGGACGATCGCGATGAGCAGGAGCGTGTACATGCCCATCACTGCCGCGGGCGCGTTCGTCAGCCAGAGGAGTGCGATTGCGGACGCGATACCGGTGATGCTCGGATTGCGTCGAAGCGCTGCGCGGAAGAGCAGCGGAAACCATGCGGCCGCCAGCAACTCACCGTAGGCGGTGCGCTCAAACGCGGTGAAGAGCATGTAGGGCGTTGCGATGTAGAGGGCTGATGCAAGAATCGCGACAGCTCTGGAGGTGTAATCGCGCGCGAGAAGATACATGGTGATCGCGCAACCGAGAAGAGCAACGCCAGTGAACACAATGGGAGTTGCGGGAAACGGCATTGTGAGCGCGAGCAGCGCGCCGAAGATCCACGAGATTGGGGGATAGAAGATGAAGCGCGGCTCGCCGGCGTTCCACGCGGCGGAGATGGTCCAGGAGGGATCGAGCGTGCCGTGCCGCATCTGCGCGGCCGCATCGAGCCAGCTCTCCAGGTGGAACTCGAAGTCGTGGCCGCACGAAACCCCATGCATGAGCAGCGGAATGATCGCGATGAGCGCGAGCAGCGGGAGAACGATCGCGGGAAGTGCTCGCGCAGCGCGGGACGGCGAACGATGCATGCAGCCAGCTTAGCGTTAGCGGGCCGGCACGAGTGTGAGCGAATGCGTCACATTTGTGTCTTCGAGAGGAAGCGCGAACGTGGTCCCGCGCAGCCATGGCTGGAATTGATCGAGATACCACGGTGAGCTAACGTTACCGGACTGGCCGGTGACGATGTTGGCGAAGTTGCGGACGGGGAGGAGAGGTCAGCGGTGAAGCGCTCGCTCGGGCCGAAGCTCTTGCCGATCGCGTCGATCGTCGTCATATCTCCACCCGCAGGTTGCGCGCCGCTGCCGGTTGATGTGCCAAGCAGCCAGTTGACAGTGCGCCGCCCGCCAAACAGCGGATGCTCGACATCGATGGGGTGAATTGAGCCGTACTGCCAGCGGGCGAGGTTGCTGGGCGCATTGGCGTCATGCAGCCCCTGCTCGACGACGGAGGTGAGGAAGTCCTTCCAGTTCGCAGTGCCGCGGGGCAGCCAGCGCGACGGCGTGTGTTGAAGCAGATTCTCGAGCGCCGTGTTGTCTTCGCCCCAGGAATAGAGACGTGCAACGCGAAGCGCCGCCTCTCGCGAGCCGTGGTCGTGCGCGATGATCTGCGGCACGAGAAGCGCGGTCCAGAGATCGCCGCGTGTTGCAGCGACGATGGCCGCGGCCGGGGAACTCGCAGCCATGTTCCCGTGCCAGGTGCGTAAGAGGTCAGCAGCCTGCTGGAGGCGTTTGGAATCGGAGCCGCGGGCCGCCGCTGAGGAGTGGTCGATTGCATAAGCGAGCCGTTGTGCGAGCGCGAGATCGAATTCCGAGTGCTGGTCCATTTCGAGCGCGAGCATCTGCTGCGGTGTCCACCCGGTGTGCTGCTGGAGCAAACGGTAGATGCGCTCGACGCGGTACGGATCGGTCCACTCCGCAGTCAGAGCATAGGGATAATCATCCGTTGCGATGCGCGCATTCGCCGTCGCCACAATTCCGGTTACGGGATCCTGAACCGCGGGAAGCGCGTTGTATGGAATATACCCGGACCAGATCTGCGACTGATCCAGCGCATCGACAGGTGTTGGAGAGATCGGCGAACCAATCGTGTAGCTCGACGTTGGTTGAAGCGGGATTTTTGGCCCTGTAGCGCCGGCCTGCGACGGCTGTGCTGGTACGTTTTTTGAGCCAACATCTTGTTGCGTCCCGGAGCCGCTGTCGGTCGCATTCTGCTCTGCGCCGTCTTCCTCTTCGTCGGATTCTGGTTCGGGATTCGGCAGCACAAATTTCTGCTCTGGCTTGGGGCGTTGCACTGCAGGGCCACGGATTGGAATGCGTCCTACCGCGTGATAACCGATGTGGCCCTGGTCGTCGCCGTAGATAAGATTCAGCGATGGGCCGCCGAAGTTCGCAAGCGACGCGACGAGCGACGCGCCATCGGCTGCAATATCGGCCGAGTATAGCGAGCTGTCGACGCACGAAGGATCGTAGATCGCCCATGCCAGCGATAGTGCCCGGCGTTCGGACGGAATGATCGGCGAGATGATGGGCGTTTCCATCGCGCTCGTCCCGATCGGGTGCGAGACCGCGAGCACATCGAGAGTCACGTCATGTCCACCGCGCACAACAATCTGCTCGGTCCGATGAACGACCGGCGCCCATGTGCCGTCCGGCTTCTCATACTCGGTGGCCGAACCTGAGCCGCGCAGGTGTTCGACATAGACGTCCTGAACATCTCCGCCGAGATTTGTGAAGGCCCACGCCACGTGCGCGTTGCGGCCGACGATTACCCAAGGCACACCTGGAAGCGTGAAGCCGGCGACGTCCAGCGGTGTATTGCCGGCCGTGGAGGCGAGGTGCAGTGCAGCCTCGTACCAGATATCCGGCACGCTCAGGCTCAGGTGCATGTCGTTCGAGACGATCGGCTTGCCTGACGCGGAGCGCGCGCCGGAGATGGCCCAGTTGTTTGAACCGGCGCGGCAGCCATCGCACGTCGCGGATCGCAAGGCCGAGTTGAGCGCGAGAAGATCGTCAGGGGTGGCAGGCGTTGATCGCCGCTCCAGGCGTGATTGAGTCGCATCCAGCGGAACCTGCTCGATCTCATGCGGCGTCGTTAGATCAGGCGGCGTCTGCCCGGGCGGATGATCGCGCCAGGAGCCGACCGGATAGAGATCCGGGAGCAGCGACTGCGGCAGATGTTGCGCCAACTCTTCGCGATCCAGCTTATGAATGAAGCTCGTCGAGAGATCCTGCCACATGACCAGTGAAACGAGCAGCGAATCGCGCGGGGTCCATCGTCGTGGCGTGTAGTGCAGCAGGTGGAACTCCAGCGGAAGCGTGTCGCGATGAGTGTCGATGAAGGCGTTGACTCCGCGAGCGTACGCATCCATCTCGCGGCGCTGATCCGCGGGAAGCGATGCTGCTGCACGATCCGCCGCAGCGCGGAGCTGCAGATAGCGCTGCATCTTGTCGTGCGCAACCAGGCTCGGACCGAGGATCTCGGCGAGTTCGCCTGCGGCGTGGCGGCGCAGAACGTCCATCTGCCAGAGCCGGTCCTGTGCGGTCACGTAGCCTTGCGCGAAGAGCAGGTCCTCCATGCTGGTCGCGTGAATCGACGGGACGGCTTGCGCATTGCGGTCTACGGTGACCGGTGCGCTGAGCCCACTTACCGTAAGTGTTCCGTCCATTGTCGGCAATGCGGCGCGCATCGCATGACGCGCCCAGATGGCGGCGGCAATGGTCAATCCGACTGCGATGAGCACGAGCGCGACGAGCGCGGTTATAAACCAGCGCGCGAACCTGCTGCGCCGCGGCCTGATCGGTTCCTCAGAAGCATGCGCGTGATCGGCGCGCGTCCGCAGCCGCGGCTCTGAGTCTGATTCCGGTCGCAGCGCGGTGAGACGGTCCGTTCGTTCGCGCTCTAAGGGTGTCCCACTCGCGTCGTCGGTAAAACTCATTCGTGAGCTGAGCCTACCGGTGTCGCGAGCGGAGTCTCGATGTTGTTCCACAGCAGTAAGGATGCTTTGCGGCGCGGAAGCGTCAGTACGGCGGCAATTGTGATCAGAACCATGACGGGCAGCACGAACACGCTGCCCTCCGGTCCGGTGAGTCCGCCGCTCATCAGAGCGGAACCGGCGGGGTGCGTTGAGAGCAGCCGATACGCGCTGACGCCGCCGCTATCCGCGACTCCGAATAGATAGGACTGCGCCCAGTCCCATCCTGCGTGCAGGCCGATCGCCCACCACAGCGATCCTGTGCGCCACAGCGCGAATGCGAACATCAGGCCGGCACAGCCCGCGCACAGCAGCCCCAGCGGAGACTCGCCGGGATTGCCGCGGTGCACCAGACCGAAGCCGAAGGAGATCAGCACGGCGGCGATCCAGAATCCGATTGCTTCCGCGTTGCGGCTGTTCGGCGAGATGGCCCGGACCAGGCCGGCGAAGCAGCGCGTGATATTGAACTGGAGATATCCGCGAAAGAGGAACTCTTCGAAAAACGCGACGCCGAGGAACGCAACCGCCCAGACCAGGCCGGCAGCGAGCGCGATGGCGGGACGGAGGAGCAAGCCTGCAAAGACGAGGTGGTGTGTGTTCCAGAGGATGAGGATCAGCAGCGACTGGAAGAGGACACCGAGAAAGGCGCCGATCCCGAGCCAGCGCCAACGGCGAGGGATGAGCGCGAGCCCGTAGTCGAAGAAGCTGCGGTCTTCGATGCGGCTCATGATCCAGGTTGCGAAGCAGACGTAGGCGAACAGCATCCATTCGGTGGTGAGGCTGTCGAACGGAGCGATCTCACGCGCGGTGAGCTGCGCATGCGTGGGCGCAGTGCCCATGGCAGCCGCTACCTGGTATAGCAGCAACGGTGTGAGCACGATGGCCAGATAGAGCAGCAGCGCCCAGAATGGACGCAGGCCCTCAGGCCCGAAAAAGAGGCTCGAGCGTGGTTCGATGCTCGATTTGGAGAGATCTTGATGTGTACTTTGCCCGAATTCCTGCATCCGCGACCCTGTCACAATCTGCTGTCTGCCTCCATGATACGTGCGGCGTGGCGGAGAGGTTCCGGAGTTCCGATATGCTGGAACCTTGCGTCAATTCAGCGTAGCGATCTGGGGAGTGTGACTTTTTGAACTGTCGCGTTTTTTATCACGACAAGTGCTTCGACGGGGCGTGTTCCGCCTCCCTGTTCACGCGCTTTCACCGCGAGTGCATTGGAACGGCGGACGCGTTCGAGTACCAGGGGCTCGTGCATCGGGCGGGCTCGTTGTACGAGGAGAGCTGGTTCGAGAACGCTGACGAGAATGCGATCGTCGACTTCAAGTACTCGGCCTCGCCGCGGGTTACGTGGTGGTTCGACCATCATCTGTCGGCGTTTCTGACGCCGCAGGATGAGGCGCAGTTCCGGCGCGGGCAGGTGAATCCGGATGGCACGCCGGGTCCGCTGGCCTTGCGGCAGTTCTTCGATCCGAATTACACCAGCTGCACCAGCTGGATTGCGCATATTGCGAGCACGAAGTTCGGCATGGACGTTGCAGCCGCTGAAGGAACTCATCTACTGGGCCGACATCGTGGATGGCGCGAAGTACGAGAGCGCAGAAGTCGGCGGTCGAGATGGCTGCGCCGGCGATGAAGCTGACGATGGTGATCGAGAGCGCGCAGGATTCGGCGCTGGTGCAGCGCATCATTCCGCTGCTGACTGCGATGCCTTTGCAGCAGGTGCTGGATCAGCCGTTCGTGCAGGAGTTGCTGGCGCCGCTGCTGGCGAAGCATCGCCAGGACATCGAGCTGATTCGCGAGCGGTCCACGTGCGAGCGCGGCGTGATCACGTTTGACATCACGGACCAGCCGACCGAGGGATACAACAAGTTCATCCCGTACTACCTGCATCCCGACGGCACGTACAACGTCGGGCTTTCGAAGTCGAGCTTCCGCACCAAGGTTTCAGTCGGCACGAATCCCTGGACGAAGAAGCCGGTCAGCGAGCTCGCAAATCTTGCGGCGATATGCGAACGGTATGGCGGCGGCGGACACGCACGCGTCGGCGCAATCAGCTTCCCGGTCGAGCGTGAGGATGAAGCGCGCGCTGCGGCGAAGGTGATTGCGGAGGAGCTGCGCGCCCGCGAATAGCTACGGATGGTGCAGCTTCGTGATGTCGTTGAAGATCACGAAGACTGCGAAGACGATGAGGCCAACGAAAGCGACCTGGTAGACGCGCTCCTTGATTTCCTGATTGAGATCGCGGCGCATGATCGACTCGATGACGAGGAAGAGGATCATGCCGCCATCCAGAATCGGAATCGGGAGCAGGTTGAAGATTCCGAGGTTCAGCGAGATGGTGCTCATCAGGCGAATCAGCGTCCAGAAGCCAAGCTGAACAGCAAGATCGATCTGCTGCGCGATGCCGACGGGACCCGACAGCGACCGGACGGAAACATGCCGCGTGAACATGCCCTTCAGCACACGCATGATCAGCGTCGAGTCGTCGAGATTGTCCTTGTAGGACTGAACGATTGCGGCCGGGAAGCGGAAGGTGTTGTATCTCGACCGGCGTGGGCTGCGGGCTGAAGCCGATGCGGAACTCGGGCTGGCCGCCGTTGCCGGGGAGCTTTTCCGGCGTCAG
The DNA here is from genome assembly GCA_963777205.1 of uncultured Acidobacteriaceae bacterium. GTDB lineage: Bacteria > Acidobacteriota > Terriglobia > Terriglobales > Acidobacteriaceae > Granulicella. The sequence continues at coordinate 16,488 of CAVZPQ010000002.1, forward strand.
GTCAACATGAATGGTCTGGCCGTTGCGAAGCAGCGTGAGGTCGGCGGGTGCGCCGTTGCGATCCTGCAGGTAGGAGAGCAGCGCGACGACCGAGTGCGGCTGCAGCTTATCGATCTGCAGGAGCTGGTCGCCGGGTTCGAGCCCGGCGCGTGACGCCGGCGTATTGCCTTCGACCTGCATCACGGTGATCGGGTTCGGCTGCATGCGCGCGACGAGGCCAATCTCAGGCATGCTGTCGGGCGTGAAGTCGTCGGTGCTGGAGGTGTCGATGTGAAGAATGCTGCTAACAGTCTCGCCGTTGTGCGTGAAGCTGATCGGAAGCGTGCGGTGCAGGTTAAGCGCGCAATCTACGAGGATCTGCGTCCAGGTGGGATTGTGATCGCGGCCGAACTGGGTAATCACATCGCCCGCGGTGAGGCCGGAGCTTGCAGCGGCGGTGCCGGTGGGCACATAGTCGACCACGGCGGGACCATTCAGGTACTGGTCGACCTCGTGGTGGAACATACCCACCCAGATGAGCAGGACGAATGAGAGCAGGAAGTTCGCAACTGGGCCGGCAAGCGCGATGAGCACGCGTTGCCAGCGCGGATGCGCGTTGAACTCGCCGGGGTCGCCGGACGGCAGCTCGCCGGGGATGTCGCCGGACATCTTGACGTAGCCGCCGAGCGGGAGCAGCGACAGGCGGTAGTCGGTGTCGCCGCGGCGCCAGCCGAACAGGCGGGGGCCGAAGCCGACCGAGAAGGTCTCAACGCGAACACCGCAGAGCTTGGCAACGGCGAAATGCCCGAACTCGTGCACGAGCACCATAATGCCGAGCACGATGCCGAACTCAACCAGGACAGAAAGAAGATGCATAGCGGGTTAGGGAAGACCTCAGCGGGCGATTGAATGCGGGTGCTGCTCGACCAGCTCTTGGGCGAGCGCGCGGGCGCTTTGATCGAGCGCGAGAACCTCGGCGATGGACGCGGGCGAGGCGGCGCGAGTTATCGAGAGCACTGACTCAATTGTACGTGGAATGCCGAGGAAGGGCAGCTTGCCGGCGAGGAAGGCGGCGACGGCGATCTCGTCGGCGGCGTTGAGCGCGATGCAGTGTGCCTGAGACGCCGCTGCGGCCTCGTACGCGAGGCGTAGACATGGGAAGCGCTCGAGATCCGGTGTCTGGAAGTCGAGCTGCTTCAACGCTGTCATGTCGAAGGTGAGATTGCTCGGGATGCGCTCGGGCCAGGACAGAGCATAGAGGATCGGGAGGCGCATGTCGGTGACAGAGATCTGCGCGAGGATGGAACCGTCGATGTACTCAACCAGCGAGTGGATGGTGGATTGTGGATGAACCGTGACCTTCACCTGCGAGGGAGGCAGGTTGAAGAGGCGGCAGGCCTCGATGATCTCGAGTCCTTTATTCAGCATCGTTGCGGAGTCGATGGTGATGCGCTGGCCCATCACCCAGGTGGGGTGCTTGAGAGCCTGTGCGGGCGTGATGTGCTCGAACTCGCCGAGAGGGGTGTTGCGGAATGGGCCGCCGGATGCGGTAAGCCAGATCCGTTTGACCTCGTTCGCTTCTCCGGCGCGGAGGCACTGGTGGACGGCGTTGTGCTCGCTGTCGATGGGCAGCAGGTTCACGGCGTGTTCGCGCGCAGCGGCGAGGATGAGGTCACCGGCTGCGACAAGGCACTCTTTATTGGCGAGGCCGACTGTCTTGCCGGCGAGCACGGCGGCGTACGTGGCTTCGAGCCCGGCGACACCGACGATGGCGGAGACGACGAACTCGGCCTCAGGGAAGGTGGCGACGCGAACGGTTCCGGCGGTGCCGTGGACGACCTCGGTCGAGATCCCGGCGGACGTTGAGACGTGCGCGAAGTTGGTCGGCGAGCGCTTCCGTGCTGATGGAGATGATTGCAGGGTGCCAGCGCTGGCACTGCTGGAACGCGACCTCGAGGTTGGACCCTGCTGCGAAGCGCGACGGGCTGGAACCGGTCGGGGTAGGACTCGCAGATCGAGAGGGTTGACTGACCGATGGAGCCGGTCGAGCCGAGTATGGCGATCTTCTTCACTGGGCTATTTTCTCAGAGTTCTATCTCGGTCTTCTTGCCGGTCACATGCTGCCGAAGGCACCGAAGAACTCGCGCAGGACGAGGACGAACCAGAGCGCGGGGGCGGCCAGGAGGAGGGCGTCGATGCGGTCGAGGATACCGCCGTGACCGGGGAGCATGGTGCCGGAGTCCTTGACGCCGGCGCCGCGCTTGAGGGCGGACTCGAGGAGATCGCCGAACTGGGCGGCACAGTTGAGCAGTATGGCCAGCAGGGCCCATTGCCAGAGTGGGGCGTTGGTGTGCAGGCGCGTGAAGCCGTGCAGGCTGAGCCAGTTGCCGTAGAGGATCAGGGCGAGGCCGAAGATGACGGAGGCGACGACGGACGCGATGGCTCCTTCCCAGGTCTTGTTGGGCGAGAGGGTGGGCGCGAGCTTGCGGCGGCCGAAGCGCTTGCCGACGTAGAGCGCGGCGATGTCTCCGGACCAGACGCAGAGGAACAGGAACAGAATCAGGACGAGGCCGTCACCCTGGTCGCGGTTCCAGATGAGCGGGATCAGAGTGAGGGGGAAGGCGATGTAGATGAGAAGTAGAAGGCCAGCGGCGGTTTCGGGCAGGACGTGGGCGAGCGGCGTACGGAACGTGTTCCAGGTGAAGAGGAGAAGCGTGGCGAACGCGACGGCGGTGATGGTGTCCTGCGGGAGCTTGAAGGTCGCGATAAAAAAGAGGGCGATGGCGAGGAGGGTCCACCAGAGGGGGATGGCGTTTTTCTGCCCCGGCCGGCCGGCTGGCTGGGGAGCCTGTTCGCCGGCTGCGGCGAGCTGGCGGAACTCGATGGCGGCGAGGGCGGCGACCAGGGCGGCGAAGAGGGTGACCATCCAGAGCTTGCCGAGGAAGACGAGCAGGCCGACGAGGATGATGAGAACGGTGGCGGTGAGGACTCGCTTCATGGGCTCTGATGAGGATATACGGGAGGGGACCCCCTCCCCCGCCGTTTTTTGCGCAAAGTCTTCACGCCATGAGGTTTGAGGGCGGACTTTAATCGGCGCAGGTGTGCGCATGTGTTGCACCGATTATGGTGCTGCGGGTTTTCTCGGCTGTATGCGGACCCCACCCACGCGCGACAAGACTGCGCGTGAATGGGGCACCCGTTCCAGCAAGAGGATCACTAACCTCCGGCGCACTCGCTGAGCGGGATGTTGTTGGCGTTGCAGAAGGCGTCCTGGCTGGCCTTCATGTCCGAGAGGCTGTGGCGGTAGGCGAGATATATGCCGACACCGGCGACTACGGGAACGGCAAGGAAGATTCCGACCAGGAGGCCGCGGTGCGTGGGCGGGTATTGCGTAAGAGCGGCCTGCTCCTCGGCGGAGACGGGCTGCTGGGCCAGAGCTTTGAGACGGGTGATGAGGCCTTGTTCGGAGATGTCCATCCAGTGGGCATAGCTCTTTTTGCCGGTGATATAGATGGGCGCGGTGACGGTCCAAAGGGGGATTCCGGTCCTTGCGTCGAGAATCACGATGCGGAAGTAGGGCGTGCGATTGTAGAGATCGGTGCCGGGGGTGACGTTCTCGCCGTTGCGGGGATCGATCTCGTCGAGTTGGAAGACGAGGTCGGCTGCTTGCGGGTTGCTGACGAGCTGATAGTAGCCCCACTGCTGGAGGCGGGAGTGGATGTCGTTGTAGAGCTGGTTGGCATCGAGCCCGAGGCGCGGGCTGACGCCGACGTTGGTGAGCAGCACGTTATGGGCGGAAGCGATGCGGGCCGGCACGGGACCGCCGGGCGCCTGCGGGGCGGGAGGGTGGTTGACTCCGCCAAGCGGGACGGGAACTGAGCTGCTGGATTGGGCAGCAGCGGCGACGTTCTGCATGTCCTGCTGTGCCTGTTGGGCGGCCTGCTGGGTGTCCTGTGTGGCCTGCGGATTATCCTGCGATTGCGGGCCGGCGTTTGCGGCCTGCGCCGGTGGCGTCTTGTGTGGTCAGGTTCTGCGCGATGGCCGTTTGGGTGAAGGCAGTTTGGGTGAAGAGGAGGACAGCGATGAGTCCGCTGATGGTGACGGAAGGGAAATACTGGGTCGGGCGTTTCATGGCACTCCCTCTGAGAGGTGAACCTGCGCTGACGTGACCAGGGCTGTGTTCGGCGCGTAGATGCGGCCGGAGGCGTCTGGAACGAGGCGAAGTGCCGGAGGCTAGATGCGGAGTGCGAAGGGGAGGCGCTGCGGGGCGATGTAGGCGGTCCCGCGTGCGGCGGCGAGCCGGCCGGATGCCGGTGCGGCGAGGAAGGCTGCGGCGCGGGAGTGGCCGAGCGGGCCTGCGAGCGAGGTGTGGAAGTGGACGCGCTGCGCGGGCCGTATGAGGCGCTTGATGGCAGGCGTGAGTTTCTTTTCGGTGTCAGGCTGTGTGGCGGCGACCTTGCGGGCGCAGGGCGGCCTCACCGGGGCGATGGTTCGCACGTTCGCGGCGCGTCCGGTGTGCGCAAACAGCACTGCGAAGCTGAGCAATGCGATGCGGAACAGCGGTGAGCGTTTGACGGCGCGCATGGGAGAGCCCTCGGTCCAGACTCTAATGCAAAGAACGCCGCAGTTTGGAAAAAGACTCGGGTTGGGAAAAAACTTTAGTCACGTGGGGGTGATGGGGTGGTTAAGGTGTGCGGGGTAGATTCTCGGTCGTGAGCAGGAGATGTGCGTGGTGCGGCATGGCGAGGAACGCGTGCGGTTTGTAGGCGCCTTCGCGACGGTAGTGCTGAAGGGCGTCGAGGAATAGATCTGCGTTGCGGGCCACCTGGAGTAGACGGGGAAGTCGGTAGATGAGGGCCTGCGTGTCGGCAGGCGAGAGCGCGTTAGCGCATCCGGAGTGTGCGGTGGAAGACGGTTGGATGCGGCGAAAGCGACGGTGTACAGCCGTGGGGAGCTTCGCATCCAACGGTGGCACGGCGGCTGGGTGCGGCCGGTGAGGTGTGGTTGTGATTGCGTGGTGGACCGTGGTGCGGGCGCTGTTTGGGTATGCGTTCCTGGTGTTCATTGTGCGGATTGTGGGAAGGCGGCCGGGAAAGCAACTGACGCCGTTTGAGTTTGTGCTGGTGTTCTTTCTAGGTGGGCTGACGCTGACGGGGATGGTGGGCGATGAGGTCTCGATAACCAATGCGCTGTGCCAGATCATCGCGGTAGCGGCGGCCCATGCGCTGCTGACGATGCTGCGGTGCCGGTCGGAGTGGTGGACGAAGGTGATGGATGGGACGCCGCTGATTCTGCTGGAGGGCGGGTATTGGCGTAGCCGCACGATGCGCAGGATGCGGATAGCCAAGGATGATGTGATGGCCATGGCGCGGGATGACGGGATCCGCACGCCGAGCGAGATTGATACGGCGGTGCTGGAACGGAATGGCGGGATGAGTGTGCTGCCGAAGGAAGAGTAGTTAGTGGTTAGTAGTTAGTGATGAGGAGTTAGGAGTTAGGGATTGGGAATTAGGGATTAGGAGTCAGGGATTTGTGCTATGGCGGAGAAGTTGATCGATCCGGTGAATGATGATCAGGTGCCGCGGGTGGATAACGCGGTGTCGGTGGGTGAGGACCTGCATTTCCAGGAGCGGTGGTGGAAGTTTGAGCGGGTGATCTGGATCTTCTTTCTGCTGGTGCTGGTCGCGGATGCGCTGGGTGCGTTTGGGCGTGGATGGCTGGCGAAGGCAGAGGACCATAAGCCGGGGAGCGGGATGGATGTCTTTTATGAACGCGTGGAACGGGCGGAGACTCCGTCGGTGCTGCGCGTGGCGTTGCGGCCGGATGCGGTGGTGAATGGGAAGGCGCAGTTGTTTGTGAGTGAGTCGCTGGTGAAGAAGCTGGGCGCGCAGAGGGTTGCGCCGGAGCCGGAGAGCTCGGCGATTGGGAATGGCGGAATTACGTATACGTTTCCGGTGGATCCGGCGAAGCCTGGCGATGTGCAGTTTGGATTGCAGCCGGAGGCGCCGGGGATTGCGCACTTCACCGTGCAGGTGCCTGGAAAAGAGCCGGTCACGAAACGCGTTGTGGTGATGCCCTGATGGCGACGATCTGGCATGCAGTTGTTGGCTATCTATTCCTCACGCTGATTGTGCGCGTGCTGCAGCGGAGGGCGGGCGCGCAGATGACGATGGCGGAGTTTGTGCTGATTTTTCTGCTGGGCGGCGTGATTATTTTGGCGACGGTGGGGAAGGACCGGTCGGTGACGAACTGCACGTGCGGGGTGATCACGGTGGCGTTGATGCACCGGATGATCTCGTACTTCAAGGTGCGGTATCCGCGGTTTGGGGCGATTGTGGATGGCGTGCCGCTGGTGCTGGTGCGGCAGGGTGAGGTGCAGGAACGCGTGGTGAAGCGGATGAATGTGGCCAAGAGCGACATCATGGCCGCGGCGCGACTGAAGGACCTGCGGAGTTTTGACGAGATTGAGTATGCGGTGCTGGAGCGGAATGGGCAGATCAGCGTGATGAAGCGCAAGGAGTAGACCGGTGGCTGAGCGCGGTGGCGGGCGCGGGAGGCAAGGCCCGGAGCAAGGGAAAGACAAGACGATTGAGACAGACATACCGCAGCGGCTGGACAGGCTGCCGTGGTCGAGCTGGCACGTGATGGTGATCGTCGCGCTGGGGACCTCGTGGCTGCTGGATGGCCTGGAGGTGACGCTGACGGGATCGCTGTCGGGGATTCTGGAGAGCGGGCAGGGGCTGAAGCTGACGGACCCGCAGGTGACGGCAGCGGCGACGACGTATCTGGCGGGCGCGGTGATTGGTGCGCTGCTGTTTGGGTGGCTGACGGACCGGCTGGGGCGGCGGAAGTTGTTTTTGGTCACGCTGACTGTCTATTCGATTGCTACCGTGGCCACGGCGTTCTCGTTTAACTTCTGGAGCTTTGCGCTGTTCCGGTTCTTTACGGGGATGGGGATCGGCGGCGAGTATGCGGCGATCAATTCGGCGGTGGATGAGCTGATTCCGGGCAAGGTGCGCGGGACGGTGGATTTGATTGTGAATGGGACGTTCTGGGTGGGGGCGTCGATTGGTGCGGTGGCGACGAGCTTGATTCTGCATGCGGGCGGCAAGGTGAGCCATGTGGGATGGAGGTTCGCGTTCGGGATTGGAGGGACGCTGGGTGTGGGTGTGTTCCTGATGCGGCTGAAGGTGCCGGAGAGTCCTCGGTGGCTGATGCTTCGCGGGAAGGAAGAGGATGCGGGGAAGATTGTTGGGGATATTGAGTGCAAGGCGTCGAAGGGCAAGCCGGATAGTTTGCCGGAGCCGGAGGGCGAGAAGCTGAAGCTGGCGGTGCGGGATCACACGCCTTGGGGCGATGTGTTTCGCAGCATGATGGGGGAGAACAAGTCGCGGAGTTTTCTGTCGCTGATGCTGATGGTTGGGCAGTCGTTCTTCTTCAATGCGGTGTTCTTTACGTATGGGCTGGTGGCGAAGCGGTTCTTTCATACGAGCGACAACGACATCCCGATGCGGCTGCTGCCGTTTGCGCTGGGGAGTTTCTTCGGGCCGCTGACGCTGGGAAGGTTGTTCGACAAGATTGGGCGCAAGCCGATGATTACGGCGACGTATGGCGCGGCTGGTGTGTTGCTGATTGCGGCGCTGATTCCGTTTGGGATGGGCAAGCTGGGCGTGCTCGGGATGGGCGTGATGTTTACGCTTATTTTCTATGTGGCGTCGAGTGCGGCGAGCGCGGCGTATTTGACGGTGAGCGAGATCTTTCCGCTGGAGGTGCGGGCGTTTGCGATTGCGATCTTTTATGCGATTGGGACGGCGATTGGCGGAGTGGGCGCGCCGCTGTTATTTGGTGTGCTGATCAAGACGAATGAGCGGTGGATGGTGAGTGCGGGCTATGCGCTGGGCGCGGTGCTGATGCTGGCGGGGAGTTTGTGCGAGGCGAAGATTGGTGTCGAGGCGGCGGGGAAGTCGCTGGAGAGTGTGTCGAAGCCGTTGCAGGCGAAGTAGGACGCGGCAGGCCGAAACGGGGTCTACTTCTTGACTTTCTTCGCCGGTTCTGCGGGAGCGGCGGGCGGCGGCTTCGGCGAGGGATTTTTCGACGACGGCGCGGACGGCGAAGGTGAGGACGTCGTCGGCGGCGGCGGGTGGGATGCCGCGGATGTCGTTGAGGACGATGAGGGACTCCCAGCCGAGGAGAACGCAGAGGGCGGAGACCAGGCGGTTGAACTCGGAGGGTGAAAGGCTTTTGCGAGCGGGGGCGAGGGCCTTCTCGATCCACTGGACGCGGCGATAACCGCGGCGCGGGCCGCCGGCGCGCGGGGCTTCGCCTTCGACCGTGAGGCGGACGAGCGCGCGGCCGAGGTGGAGGGTCTGGGTGGCGTCGCGGTTGATCGCGCGGGTGAGCTGTTCGGCGCGGGTGACGGGGTCGGTCTCGGCGGTGGCGAGGGCCGGATCGACGGAGCTGTGAGCGATGGCGCCGAGGGTGGCGTCGAGCAGGAGCTGCTCGAGCGTGGGGAAGTACATGTAGATGGTGCGGCGGGAGACCTGGGCGGCCTGGGCGATGGAGGCCATGGAGGGGGATTCGCCGGCGTTGATGAGGCGTGTCGTGGCTTCGACGATGGCGCGGCGGGTGCGGTTGCGCTGGGCGGCGCGTCCGGCTCCGTTGGGCGATGGCGTGTCGGGATTCTTGTTGACTGGGCGCGGCAATCGGTGTAAGTATACACGCGTGCAGTTATTGCACACATGTGCAATCTGGAGTTTTCGATATGAATATGGACCGGAGGCAGTTTATGGAGATGTCGGGAGCGGCGATGGCGATGATGGCTGCGGGGAGTGCGTTCGGCGAGGGCACTGCGCCGCGGGAGCTGGGGATTGTTGGAGCGTCGGGCGCGAGGGTGCTGGGCGCGGAGGACGCGCTGGTCTACACGATGTTTGGTGGGCTGGGCGAGGCGCGCCTGATGTTGAATGCAGAGCGGACGGGTGGGGCGCAGTGGATGGGGCGATTCCGCGAGGATCCCGGTTTCACGACGAACCTGCACTACCATCCGCACACGGATGAGCAGGTGTACATCCTGGAGGGGACGCTTTCGGTGTACACGGACGGCGCGTGGCACGAGCTGAAGGCGGGAACGTTGGGGCTGCTGCCGAAGGGCAAACCGCATGCGCAGGGGAACCGCAGCGACAAGCCCGTGCATTTTCTGGGTGCGGGGCAGCCGGCGGATTTTGCAGAGCTCTTTCCGGCTGTGGACGCGCTGATGAAGCGGGCAAAGCCGGGGACGCCGGAGTTTGGGGCGGAGTTCGCGAAGATCTGCCAGCGGTGCGATATTGTGCCGATCGGGCCGGCACCGAAGTGAGCGACAACTCTCCGCGATGCGTTTGGATAGGATGCGATGGCTGAGAATGCATTTCCGTGAGGAGCGATATGGCTCGAGAGAAAAGCTTCAGCGTTTTGGGCGAGGAGATTGAGATTCTGGTGGGCGGGGGGACGAGCGGCGGCCGATCTGTGACGTTTACGGAGCTGGTGCCTGCGGGTGGAGGGCCGCCTCCCCATTCGCACCAGAATGAGGACGAGACGTTTTTTGTGCTGGAGGGGGAGTTTGAGTTTACGGAGAGTGGAAGGGCGGTAAAGCGTGTGGCTGGGGAGAGCTTCCATGCAACCAGGGGAGCGGTGCATGCGTTCCGTAACTCAGGCGAAAAGGATGGGAAGCTGGTGATCTTTGCGGCGCCGGCGGGGATTGATCGATTCTTTGAGGAGATCTCGGTGCTGGCGCTGCCGCAGGATCTGCCGAAGCTGATGGAGATTGGCGCGCGGTATGGGATTGAGTTTGCGCGGCCGGATGCGTAGATCCGTTCCATGGTGGCTTGGTGGTCCGGGCGAGAAGCAGATTGCCTTGCACTCCAGCGAGCAAGCTCGCCCGGGACGCCGCTTCGGAATGACAGAAGGAAAGGCAACAGCAACTACAAATACAGCGGTCCTTCGACTACGGGCCTGCGGCGCTTCGCTCAAGATGGCGGCCGATGGTGCTGTGAAGCTCAATGCGGCTACAGCTTGTGGGAAGGTAAAACCGGTTTAGCGGCGGGTGAGGACGTCGGGGCCGTGGAGTTCGGTGGTGATGTCGGATTCGAGCTCGGAGACGGGTTGCAGGGTGTCGATCTTTTCGTCGGAGTTTTCGCTGAGGCCGCCGAAGCGGCGGTCGCGGCGCTGGTAGTCGGCGATGGCTTCGAGAAGATGGAGGCCGCGGAAGTCGGGCCAGAGGCGGTCGGTGACGAAGATCTCGGCGTAGGCGATCTGCCAGAGAAGGAAGTTGGAGATGCGCTGCTCGCCGGAGGTGCGGATGACGAGGTCGGGGTCGGGCATGCCGGCGGTGTAGAGGGCGCGGGCGATGGTGGACTCGTCGAGTGAGTCGAGCGCGCCGGCGCCGAGGAGGTCTTCGACGGAGCAGCCGCGGGTGTGGGCCTCGGTGGTGAGGTCGGTGAGGATGCGGCGGACGGCGTCGACGATCTCGGAACGGGCACCGTAGTTGAGCGCGAGGGTGAGCGTGGTGCCGGTGTTTTTGGCTGTTTGCTCTTCCGCCCAGCGCATCGTGTCCTGCACTTCGGCGGGCAGCTCGTGCGTGCGGCCGATGTAGTTCATGCGGATGTTGTTGGCGTTCATGCGCTCAACGTTGGAGACGAGGTAGCTGCGCAGGAGCTTCATGAGGAAGCTGACTTCGGTGGCGGGGCGGCGCAGGTTGTTTTCGAGCGAGAAGGCGTAGAGGGTGATGAAAGGGACGTCGATGCGCGAGGCGGTTTCGACAACGAACTGGACGGATTCGGCGCCCTGCTGGTGGCCGAGGAAGCGCTTGAGGGCGCGCTTGCCGGCCCAACGGCCGTTGCCGTCCATGATGATGGCGACGTGTTGCGGGAGGCGCGAGAGGTCGAGCGTCGAGTAGATGGCGCGCTCTTCGGGAGAGAGCTCGTGCGCACGGTTGGAACGCTGGTAGGCGCGGGGTTTGATGGGGTGGGACACTCGCCGGCTCTCGGTATTGAGGATAGACGATGGGAGTAGGGAATAGGGAATAGAGAGTAGAAAGGCGGAAAAGCTGGAAGGGGTTGTGGCGAGTCGAGCAAGATACAGGGGTCCTTCGACTACGCCCCGTTCGACTCGCCTCCGGCTCGCTCAGGGGCTTCGCTCAGGATGACGGCGTCACTTTGGGCAGTTGCGTTGACCGACGTGGCAGCGGCCAGAAACGGAGAGGCGTCGCTCGCGGCTCCTGGGATGCGGAGAGCGAGCGACGCCTGGAGGTCTTGCGGTTGGTGCTGAGCTGCGTGCGGCTAGGCCAGTTTTCTGGCGCGGCCCTGGGCGATCTCGCGGACGTGGTTGAGGAAGATCGACTTCTGCGTAGAGGTGAGGTGCGCGGTGTATTTCGCGATCTCGGCGAGGAAGGGATCGGTCATGAGGACGGCGGTTTCGTCCTTGTGGCGCGTGGGCGCGTCGCGGAGCAGGGCGGAGATGTCGACCTGGAGCGCGCGGGCGAGGCGATCGAGCGAGGACAGCGTGGGCATAGCCTTGCCGTTCTCGATCTTGGAGATGTAAGTACGCGGGACGTTCATGCGCCCGGCGAGCTGACGCTGCGAAAGATTGCGGACGTGGCGGAGATCGCGCACGGCAGAGGCGACCTGAATGCCCTGGACTTCAGGGGCACCTTCGGGCTCGCTGACGAGAGCAATGGGCTGCACTGTGGGAAGCTCAGGCAGAAGGGATTTTTTGCATTTGCGGCAGATGTCGTTTGCGGTGCGGAACTGCACAAGCTTGCAGTGATCGCACCGAAGGACCTCGCGTTCCGTTCCAGCCAGGGCCTGCGGCTGGGGGGTGGGGACGGCGATGGGAGCCATTCCTGTAGCCATGTTGTGTGTTGCGGGCGGAAGCCAGAGCGGGCACCGCGGCGCTCACGTCCGATAAGGGGTGAGCGATGTGCCTACTGTGACACCGGGTGCCGGAAGAGTCAAGGGGTATTGCGGAAGATTCCCGTAGAAAAGCAGGAGAAAAGCGGAAATGGAACCAGGGTGGTAAACAGGGGTGAGGAAGTTAGGAGTTAGTAGTGAGGAGTTAGTGAATAGTGAGAGTAAAGCAAAGTGCGAGGTGTGATGGCGGAGTTTAGTGCGGCGGTCGAGGCGGAGAGATTGTTGCGGGAGTGGACGGCGAGCGAGTCGCTGGTGAAGCATGGGTTGGCCGTGGCGGCGTGCACGGAGAGCTATGGTGTGCGCGAGGCGGCGCGGCTGGGGCTGAGCGGCGATGAGGCGGCGCGGTTTGCGGAGAAGTACAGGTGTGCGGGGTTGCTGCACGATTTCGATTACGAGAGGCATCCGACGCCGGCGGAGCATCCGTTTGTGGGCGTGAACTATTTGCGCGAGCAGGGGTGGCCGGAGGAGATTCTGCATGCGATCCTGGCGCACGCGGATTATTCGGGCGTGAAGCCGGAGACGCATCTGGACCGCGCGCTGTTTGCGTGCGATGAGCTGGCGGGATTTCTCACGGCATGTGCGCTGGTGAAACCGAGCAAGAAGATTGCGGAGGTGGAGGTTGCGGGGGTGAAGAAGAAGATGAAGGATAAGGCGTTCGCGAGGGCGGTGAAGCGCGAGGATATTACGATGGGCGCGGAGCTGCTGGGGGTTCCGCTGGAGGAGCATGTGGGGAATTGTCTGGCGGCGATGCAGGCGCGGGCGGAAGAGTTGGGGCTGTAGGGGAGTGGTTAGTAGTTAGAATGGCGTTAGTTGAGTTAGTGAGAGACGAGGAGAGAGCATGAGGCGTTGGGTTGCGGTGATGGCGGTGATGGTCGGGGTGAGTGCGTGCGCGTGGGCGGCGGATAAGCCGTTCGATCCGGCGAGTGATCCGGCGAAGGATTTGGCTGCGGCGGAGCAGAGGGCGCAGGCCGAGCATAAGAACATCCTGATGGATGTGGGTGGGAACTGGTGCGGGTGGTGCCTGGTGCTGGAGCGCACGATTCATGAGGACCCGGAGCTGGAGGGGCTGGTCGAGAAGAATTATGTGGTGCTGCATGTGAACTTCTCGAAGGAGAACGAGAATACGAAGTTTCTGCGGAAGTATCCGGAGCCGAAGGGATATCCGTCGTGGTATGTGCTGTCGCCGACGGGCAAGCTGCTGAAGGCGGAGAACGATACGAGCGAGCTGGAGGCGAATCATAAGCTCGATCAGGGGTACAACAAGGAGGCGCTCAAGAAGTTTTTGGAGAAGCATGCGCCGAAGGGCGAGTGAGCGGTTAGTCGTTAGTGGTTAGTGAAAGGCAACGGCAAAGGATATCGACATATAGTGGACCCGATAAAGACATTGGGCGATCGCATTTGGGTGGCGTTCTGGAAAGCTGTGCTTGCTTTCTTCATCGGCTTTGTCGCGAGCTGCGGCTATTCACGTATTCGGTTCGTAATTCTCCGACGGGCAGGCTGGAATGGGTGCTGCGATCGGCGCAATTTTAGCCGGAGTTCTGACTGCGGTGATTACGTTTGTCGTGTCGATAGTGAGAAGTTCGCCGTCGCGACAGAAAAGTCTCGACAGCTAAGGGAGTGCGCCCAGGGCATAAGCGCTCAGCAGCCGCGGAGGATCAGGAGCCAGACGAGCGAGAGGATCACGGAGCCGATGAGGCCGATGGCGAGGATCGGAGTGCGGCCGGTGGGGACAGTCGTGTGGGAGTGGGTGCGGATTTCGTGCGAGGCGTCGGGGTTGTAGCGGATGGGGAAGATGGTGCCGACGTGCATCGCTTTTTCTGAGGTGAGCTCGGCGGTGTGGAGCTCGTCGATGTTGTCCGCGTTGGGTGCCCAGTAGTTGAACGTGATGCGGAAGTGGCGCGCGGTGGGTAAGCCGAAGGCGAGCGCTCGGCCAGCGCCGAACTCGTACTTGCAGGCGGTCACGGTGGCCATGGCTTCGGGCCAGAGATCACGCGAACGCTGCTGCGGGTTCATGCGGTGAGTGCATCCGGGCTGATGCGCTGGACGCCGGATTCGGCGAAGCAGGTGTTGGTTTTTTCGATGGTGCCGGGGCGCCCGCTGCTGGCAGGCAGATCCACGGCGCGGGAGAGGTCTTCGAGGACGAGGCAGGTAAAGCCGAGGCGGGCGCCGTCGATGGCGGAGAAGCCGACGCAGAAGTCGTAGGCGAGGCCGCAGAAGAAGAGGCGGGTGAGCGTTGCGCTCGCGGAGGTAGCCGGCGAGGCCGGTGGGGGTGGTGTGGTCGTCTTCGAGGAAGGCGGAGTAGCTGTCGATGTTGCGGCGGAAACCCTTTGCGGAGGACGAGCTCGGCGTGCGGGATCTGGAGCCGTGGGTCGAGCTCGGCGCCGGGAGTGCCCTGGACGCAGTGGTCGGGCCAGAGGTGCTGCGTGCCGTAGGGGGCTTGGACGGTGTCGGCGAAGGGCTGCTTGCCGGGGTGGGAGCTGGCGAAGGAGATGTGGCCGAGCGGGTGCCAGTCCTGGGTGAGGATGACGTGGTCGAACTTTGCGGCGATGCGGTTGATGCCGGGGATGATCTGGTCGCCGCCGGAGACGGCGAGGGCACCGCCGGGGAGGAAGTCGCGTTGCATGTCGATGACCAGAAGAGCGTCGGTGGGGGTGAGCCGATGGGTCATACCGTGATTGTACGGAGGGGTGATGGTGGGGCGGCGGGGCGGCCGCTAGGCTGGGCGGGTGAATCGTGCGGGCCGAGCGGTGCGGGCAGGAGCGCGGGTTGGCGCGATGGTGGCGCTGATGCTCGCGGCGGCGGCGGCGTGGACCCAGGGGCCGTCTGCGATGGGCTCGCCGGGGCCGGCGCCGAATGCAGGCCGGGTGAGTGGGATTGTGGAGGATGAGCAGGGCGCGCTGATTCCCGGAGCGAAGGTGGTGCTGATCGCCGAGGGCGCGAGCCACAGGCTTACGAGTGGCGATGATGGGCGGTTCTGCTTTGAGGCTGTGCCGGCCGGCGAGTTTACGGTGACCGCGAGCGAAGACGGCATGGCGGACGGCGTGCGGGAGGGCAGGGTTGCGGCTGCGCAGGAGGTGGAACTGGAGCCGATGATGTTACGCGCCGGAGCCATGGTCTCCGTGACGGCCGTGACGCAGGAGCAGCAGGCGACGATCGAGGTACGGCAGGAGGAGACGCAGCGAATTGGTGGCGTGTTGCCGAATTACTTCGTGGTGTACGGCCGGAATCCGCAGCCGCTGACCAAGAAGCTGAAGTTTGAACTGGGATGGAAGAGCGTGGTGGACCCGGAAAATGTCGCATTCGTGGCGGCCGTTGCGGGATTCGAGCAGGCGGGCAATCAGTTCCCGGGATACGGTGGTGGTCCGGGCGGGTATGGGAAGCGCTTCGGCGCGGGCATGGCGGATGCGACGGTGGGAACACTGCTGCAGGGCTCGTTGCTGCCGATGGTATTCAGGCAGGACCCGCGCTACTTCTACAGAGGCGAAGGAACGACGGCGGGCCGCGCGTGGTATGCCGTGAAGACGGTCGTCGTGTGC
The DNA here is from genome assembly GCA_963777205.1 of uncultured Acidobacteriaceae bacterium. Lineage (GTDB taxonomy): Bacteria > Acidobacteriota > Terriglobia > Terriglobales > Acidobacteriaceae > Granulicella. Next base: position 31,942 of record CAVZPQ010000002.1, read on the forward strand.
AAGGGCGACAACGGGCGCTGGCAGCCGGCGTATGCAAATGTGCTGGGAAGCTTTGGCGCGGGTGCGGTTTCGGGGCTGTACTATCCGGGCGGCGAGAAGGGCGGGATGCTCGCGCTTGAAAACGGGCTGAGCGCGCTGGCGTTCGACGGGTTTTCGAATGTGATGCAGGAGTTTGTGCTGCGACGGATGACGCCGTCAGCGCGGCGTGAGGCGGAGTAGCTAGAGGCCTATGAGCGCGATGAACAGAAGAGGCAGAAGGATCAGCGCGCCGAAGATGAGGGCGAGCCGGAAGGCTGCGCGTTCGCGGCGCGGATGATTGAGGCTGTTGTGGCGCGGGTTACGTGAATCGTACTCGACGGTGACGCGGGAGCCTTCTTTGAGCGGATTGTCGCTGAAGACGTCGGTGAGGTAGAGGTCGCCTCGTACCGGATAACTCAGGGTGACGGCGTAGCGGCAGCGCTCGCGCGGTGGAATGCGTGTGCCGTCACGATAGCGGCTTCGGCGCGTGCAGAGCTCGATGGTTGCCCGGGTTCGCTTCCATCTGGCGCGGTTCATACGCCCTCCGTCACGCTAATTGTTTAGATGTCGGATGCACGAAGCAGGCTATGTCAGTGATGCCGCAGGTGCCGAATCCAGATGAACAGAATCACGGCGATTGTTACGACTGCATACAGCAGAATCTGCGATGCGAGGCTATCCAGGACATCGTCAATCGTGTGTTCGTTGTGAGCCGGGCTCTCGCTGTCGTATCTCAGACGGAAATTGTGAACCTTCAACTCTTGGATTTTCGGACGTGAACTCGCCGCTGTACCAGTTTCCAGCCACCTGATAGCTGAAGACGATCAAGTACTCGCTCTTGATAGTTGCTGGTCCGAGTCCTGGCGAATACTCGTTTCGAATGCCGCACGTGTAAACCGTCGCATGTGTCGTCTGCCAGTTTCTACGGCGAAAGAGATTCCTCATACGCGGACGATCATGACCTCGGTGGCTTTGATGAGGGCGGCGGCGGTCTGGCCTTTGCGGAGCTGCATCTCGCGGGCGGCGTCGGAGGTGATGATGGAGGTGATGCGCTGGTCGCCGATCTCGAGGACGACCTTGGCGAGCAGGCCGGAGATTTTGACGTCGACGATGCGGCCGACGAGCTGATTGCGTCCGCTGACGGTGCGGAAGCGGTCGCGCGAGGCTTTGGGGTTCTGGGTGGGGCGGGACTTCATCAGCGGCTTGAGGGATGACTCCGGGATACGGTGGTGACCGCCGGGGGTCTTGATGGTCTTGAGTGTGCCGGCGAGGATCCACTGCTTGAGCGTGGGATAGCTGACGCCGAGTGCGGTGGCGGCTTCGCGGGGCTTGAGGAGGATGTCGTTGGTGGGCATGGTGCGTCGAAAAGTATACGCGGGAGACAAGAAGTTAGTGGATAGTGGTTAGTCTCCGTATCCGGAAGCAAGTTGCGCGATGCCGCGATCTGGACGGGGCTGTCAATAAAAATCGAACCATACAATCGTATAAAGTCGATACATGGCGAGGGTTGGCCGGCGGGTCGGTAGAGCAGCGGTGGTGTTGTGCGTCTGCGGACTGGCGGCGCAGGGGCAAGGTCAGAATTCGTTCTGGGGCCGCTGGCAGGCGAGGGCGAGCGCGACGCAGAGTGCGCAGCCGCACTGGATTACGCCGCTGGTCCTGGTGACGCCGCGGCTCGAGCAGGAGGTCCGCGCGGATTTTGTGCACCAGTACAACACGAAGGGGCAGGGGCAGTGGACGTATGACAACGGCAAGGGCCTGGAGCTGATTCCGGAGCGACACACCGAGATCCTCGTGAACCTTCCGCCGTTTATCAATCACAGCAATGGAGCGCAGGATGGCTTCGGTGATGTGAGCTTTGTGGCAAAGGAGCGCTTGTTTTCGCGGAACGAGGAGCATGGGAACGGGATTGTGACCGTATTTCTGAGCGGGTCGATTCCGACGGGGAAGAATAAGAACGGAAGCTGCTGCGCGGTGGTGACGCCGACGCTGGCGGTGGGCAAGGGGTTCGGCCGGCTGGCGCTGGAGTCGACGGCAGGCGGGAGTTTGCCGGTAACGAATGCAAGCGGGCTGGGACATACGATTGCGTGGAACAACGTGATTCAGTACCGGGTGAGCAAGACGGGAGTGGGGCGGCTGTTGTGGCCGGAGGTGGAGTTCAACTCGTCCTTCTACAAGGGCGGGGCGAATGACGGGAAGGCACAGACGTTCGCGACCCCGGGCGTGGTTGTGGGGAGGATTCCGCTGACGCATCATGCGGGTGAGCCGGGCAGGCTGGGGTTGACGTTTGGTGCAGGCGAGCAGATTGTGCTGACGCACTTCAGGACGTATAACCACGCGACGGTGATCACGATGCGGATGCCGTTCTGACGGTTAGTAGCCGAGTCGGGCGTGGCGGACCCAGAAGTAGGCAACGAAGGCGAGGACGGCGGCGATGGCGAGGACGTAGTAGACCCAGCGGTCGCCGCGGCGGTCGCACATGGTGTTTACGGCGGGCTCGGCGGGGTTGTAGTGGATGCAGAAGTGGGAGCCGACCTCCCAGGGGCGGCCGCACTCGAACTCGCCGGTGTAGGGGCGGCCGGCGACCTCGTAGCTGAAGGTGATGGAGTACTCCTGGCCGACGTAGCCGCCGGCGGAGGCGAGGTCACAGTGGTGCTGGATGGATGACTCGACGGTGGCCTCGGTTTGGGGCCAGGAAGCCGTGGTGTCGGTGAGTGTGGGCATGGTGAGCTCCGCGCCGGACAGTATGACATGATGGCGTGCTATCCTTCGCGAGTTTTCTAAAGTTCGCGAGGAAGGTGCATGGCGGAGGAGCGTAAACGGAGCAACGTGCTGGAGTCAAAGCTGGATAAAGCGGCGGCACGGTTTGGGAAGAATCGCGAGGCGACGCTGAAGCTGCTGGAGGAGGTCCGGGCCGAGGAGGCGCGGGTCCGGGAGGGCGGCGGGGCGAAGGCGATTGAGGCTCAGCATAAGAAAGGCCGGCTGACGGCGCGGGAACGGCTGGGGTTATTGCTGGATAAGGAGCCTCTGCAAACCCGGGTCTCAGAATCGAGACCTGGGGCACCCGGACCTGTGGCGGGTGAGAATTTTCTGGAGCTGGGGTTGTGGGCGGCGTATGGGATGTATGGCGAGTGGGGTGGGGCTCCGGGCGCCGGGGCGGTGGCCGGGCTGGGGCGTGTCGGTGGGAAGCTGTGCCTGGTGATCGCGAATGATGCGACCGTGAAGGCGGGAGCGTTCTTCCCGATGACGGCGAAGAAGGTGATTCGGGCGCAGACGATTGCGCTGGAGAACAGGATTCCTACGCTGTACCTGGTGGATTCGTCGGGCGTGTTTCTGCCGCTGCAGGAGGATGTGTTTCCGGACCAGGATGATTTTGGGCGGGTGTTCCGGAATAACGCGGTGATGAGCTCGCTGGGCGTGCCGCAGATTACGGCGATTATGGGCATGTGTGTGGCGGGTGGAGCGTATCTGCCGGTGATGACGGATACCGTGCTGATGACCGAGGGGTCGGGATTATTTCTAGCCGGGCCGGCGCTGGTGCAGGCGGCCATTGGGCAGAAGACGGATGCGGAGACGCTGGGCGGGGCGCAGATGCATGCGGAGATTTCCGGGACGGTTGATTTCAAGGAGAAGGATGATGAGGCGTGCATTGAGAGGTTGAGGAGGTTGGTGGGGAGGATCGGGGTCGAGGGCTGCGCGGTGAGGTGTTTTCGCGGGTCGAGTTTGATGCGGAGCGGGATGGGCCGGTGTATGCAGCGGAGGATCTGTATGGGTTGATGGATCCGGATCCGGCGAAGGCGGCGACGAATACTTACGATGTTCGCGATGTGATTGCGCGGTTGGTGGACCGCTCCGAATTTGATGAGTACAAGGCGGAGTTTGGCCGGACGGTGGTGTGCGGGTATGCGCGGATTGGCGGGCGCGCGGTGGGGATTGTCGCCAACCAGAAGATGCATCAGCAGATGACCGTGGCGACGGGGCCGCAGCAGGGCGAGAAGCGCACCGAGTTTGGTGGGGTGATCTACACGGAGAGTGCGCAGAAGGCGGCGCGGTTCATCATGGACTGCAATCAGCAGCTGGTGCCGCTGGTGTTTCTGCACGACGTGAATGGGTTCATGGTGGGCAAGGATGCGGAGTGGAGTGGGATTATTCGCGCGGGCGCGAAGATGGTGTCGGCGGTGAGTACGAGTGTGGTGCCGAAGATTACGGTGATCCTCGGCGGGAGTTTTGGTGCGGGGCATTATGCGATGTGCGGGAAGGCGTACGATCCGCGGTTTGTGTTTGCGTGGCCGACGGCGCGGTATGCGGTGATGAGTGGGGCTTCGGCCGCGAATACGCTGGTTGAGGTTCGCGTGAAGCAGATGGAGCGCGGCGGGAAGCATCTGTCGGACGAGGAGAAGAAGGCGCTCTACGACGAGATCAAGGCGACGTATGATGCGCAGGCTGATCCGCGGTATGGGGCGGCGAGGCTGTGGGTGGATGCGATCATCGACCCGGCGAAGACGCGCGAGGTGCTGATGACGGCGCTGGAGGCGTGCGCGCTGAATCCGGAGGTGGCGAGGTTCAATCCGGGGGTGATCCAGACGTGAGCGAGCACTTTTTCGTGTGGCGTCGCCTGATGATTCCGATAACGTCTGCAGGCCTGGTCGCATCCGTGGCTGTCTATGTTGGGAGCTTCTTCGGACTAACCATCATGGGATTGGGTGGCTCGGTTGCTTTACTGCAGGGCGGAGCTATTGTTTGCATGTTGCCGCTAGTCGCCATGGAACGATTCAAGACTCGCGGCACCGGTTTTATGAAGGCCTTTTATGCATCCCTCCCTGCATGGGCTCGTTGGATGGTACGAGGTGTTCCGCTGTTAGCGTTGTTTCAGACGGCTTTCCTGTTCGCAGGCGCCGGCTTCGTAGGTTCGCCCGAGGTAAGAGACGGTCAGTATGTCCTGGATAACCATGGCGCACTGACACCAATTAGTTATTCGGAATATCTCCATGTAGGAAGCATTCTCTTGCGATTCTTCGCTTCTATCTGGATTGGCTTTTTCTGGTTTTACGTGACTTACTGGACTTTTAGCCGCAGGCCGATAAGCTCCAGTGAAGTAAGCGTTGCTTTGGAGTAGAGATGGAGCAGGTGAAGATCATCGAGTGTCCGCGGGATGCGTGGCAGGGGCTGCCGAAGGTGATTCCGGCGGAGGTGAAGGCGGAGTATCTGCGCACGCTGATTGGGGCGGGGTTTCGGCAGATCGATGCGGTGAGCTTTGTCTCGGAGAAGGCTGTGCCGCAGATGGCGGACTCGGAGACGGTGCTGGAGTTTGTGGATCCACCGGAGGATGTGGAGATCATCGGGATTGTGGTGAATGCGCAGGGAGCGGAGCGCGCGGTGAAGACGGGGCGCGTGACGACGCTGGGATTTCCGTACTCGATTTCGCCGACGTTTCTGGAGCGGAATCAGCGGCAGACGCCGGAGGATGCGCTGGACCAGTTGGAGCAGATTGGCGAGATTGCCTACAAGTCGGGGCTGGATGTGGTGGCGTACCTGTCGATGGCGTTCGGGAATCCGTATGGGGACACGTGGGACATCGACGAGGTCGTGAGCGCGGTGGACTTGTTGGTGGATGTGGGCGTGGCGCAGGTTTCGCTGGCGGACACGGCGGGGCTGGCGAGCGCGGATCTGATTCGCGATGTGATGCGGCTGGTGCTGGATGTGCACGAGGGGCTGGAGGTCGGGGTGCACATGCACACGAGGCCCGATGAGGCGGCGGAGAAGGTGCGAGCGGCGTTCGAGGCGGGCTGCCGGCGATTCGACGGAGCGATTGCGGGGCTGGGTGGATGTCCGTTTGCGCAGGATGCGCTGGTGGGGAACCTCGCGACGGAGGTGCTGCTCGCGGCGCTGCGGCAGATGGGCGCGGATGTGCCGGATATTGAGCCGCTGGATGTGCTGGTGCAGCGGAGTGCCGAGATTGGGAAGCGGTATGGGGCGGTTGTTCAGTAAGGCAGAGAGTAGAGGGTAGACAGTAGAGAGTAGAAAGGCTGCTCAATGGGTCTCGTGCAGGTGGAGGATGAAGGTGGGGTTCGGACGGTTACGTTGAATCGTCCGGAGAAGCGGAATGCGCTGACGCCGGAGCTGCAGGAGGAGTTGATTGCGGCGCTGGAGGGGGCGGAGGACGCGCACGCGCGTGTGGTTGTGATTGCGGGCGAGGGCGAGGCATTCTGCGCGGGGCTGGATTTGGCGGTGCTCCGCGACATGGCGGGATTCACGGTGGAGCAGCATCGGATTGAGGCGGCGCGTGTGGCGCGGATGTTTCGTGCGGTGTGGGAGTGCGATCTGCCGACGATTGCGGTGGTGCAGGGGCCGGCGATTGCAGGTGGGACCGGGCTGGCGACGATGTGCGATTTCACGATTGCGGCTCCGGAGGCGAAGTTTGCGTACACGGAGGTGCGGATCGGGTTTGTGCCGGCGCTGGTGAGTGCGTATCTGTCGCTGCAGGTGGGGGCGAAGGTGGCGCGGGAATTGCTGCTGAGCGCGCGGATTTTTGATGCGGAAGAGGCGCGGCGCCTAGGGCTGGTTACCGAAATTGTGCCGCGTGAGGAGCTGCGGGGTCGAGGGGCGGAGTTAGCGCAGCAACTGATTGCGAACTCGCCCGAGGGGATGCGGGCGACGAAGCGGCTGCTGCGCGGCCAGCAGCGGGAGTGGATGGCGACGGCGCTGGAGCTGAGCATGGAGGCGAATGCCGAGGGGCGGCAGACGGCGGATTTTCGCGAGGGTGTGGCGGCGTTCCTCGAAAAGCGCAAGCCGGTGTGGGGCAAACAGTAGACAGTACAGGGACGGCGGTGGGTAGACTGGCGAAATGAGTGGTGATGCGCAGAAGGTGAAGGAGCAGGGGTTCGCAGAGACGCGGGTGCGGGTGCGGTACGCCGAGACGGACCAGATGGGCGTGGTGTACCACGCGAACTACCTTGTCTGGTTTGAGGTGGGCAGGGTAGAGTTCATCCGGCAGATGGGACTGGATTACCGGTCGATGGAGCAGGAAGAGAACGCGATGATTGCGGTAGTCGAGGCGACGGCGCGGTACAAGGCTCCGGCGCGCTATGACGATGAGCTGATTGTGCGGACTACGCTGGCCGGTGTGCGGGGGCCGATTGTGCGGTTCAGGTATGCTGTGGTGCGCGCCACGGATGAGCAACTGCTGTGCGAAGGAGAGACGGTGCACGTGGTGATTGGGCGGGACATGAAGCGGCGCGAGATGCCGGAGCGGTATGCGAAGCAGTTTCAGGAACTGCTGCATGGCGGCGCAGCGCCGTTAAGGAGAGCAAGGAGTAAGTCGCGATGGACGAGATGGGCGTGGTGCTGATCAGCGGAGCAAACAAAGGGCTGGGCTTTGAGACGGCGCGGCAGCTCGGAAAGATGGGCTACAAGGTGCTGATGGGCGCGCGCAATCCCGAGAAGGGAAAGGCTGCGGCCGACAAGCTGCGCGGTGAGGGACTGGACGTTGTTGCGGTGAAGCTCGATGTGAACTCGCAGCAGGATGTCGATGCGATCGCGCGGCTGATCGATGAGCAGTTTGGCGGCGTGCTGGATGTGCTGGTGAATAACGCCGGCACGATGGTGGAGAAGAGCTGGACGAGCAACATCACGAGCGAGATGAAGGTGGAGGACATTCGCGCGACGTATGAGACGAATGTGCTGGCGCCGTTTGCGCTGACGAAGGCGCTGCTGCCCGCGCTGAAGCGGTCGAAGGCGGGGCGCATTGTGAACGTGTCGAGCATTCTGGGATCCGTGACGCTGCAGGGAACCAAAGGATCGCCGACGTACTCGACGAAGCTGTTTGCGTATAACTCATCCAAGGCGGCGCTGAATATGCTGACGATTCACCTGGCGCATGAACTGCGCGGGACCAAGGTGAAGGTGAACTCGGCGCACCCCGGATGGGCGAAGACGGATATGGGCGGGAGCGCGGCGACACTAAGTGTGGAGGATGGGGCAAAGACGATTGTGGAGCTGGCGACGTTACCGGAGGATGGACCGACGGGTGGGTATTTTCATGGTTCGGAGATGATTCCGTGGTGAGGGGAAGCCAGTTAGGAATTAGGACTGAGGAGTTAGGAATAAGAACGATTCCTCAGTCCTTGCTGCTCAGTCCTAACTTCTAACGCTTTCTCGCGCGCTCCCAGGCCTTCGCGTACTTCCAGCTCGTATAGCTTGCGTGATACAGGTGCAGAAGCAGGCCTTCGCGACCATCGAGGAAGCCGGCGCGGAAGATGTAATTCCAAATAAACGTAAGCTGCGGGACGAGCCAGACGTTGAAGAGAAAGCTCAGGACTGAGCGGCTGATGCGGCGTTTGGAGACGAGCAGGTCGGCACCGAGTGAGCTGTAACGGTCCATGTGCTCGATGTAGCCGGAGAGTGTCGGGTAGGCGTGGTGGATGAGGTCGTAATCGAGCGTGCCGGAGATGCCGTCGAAGACGATGGTCTCGTGCACCGGGCGCTCTTCGAACTGCGGCGTCCGTACGAAGTTGGCGGCGGTTCGGCGGAAGAGGCGCAGTTTGGGGTCGGGGTAGAAGCCGCCGTGTTTGATCCAGCGGCCGAGAAACAGATTGCGCCGCTTCAGGAAGTACGCGTCGGCCGTGGGGCGCGAGTGCAGCAGGTTCTGGATCTGGAACTGGAGCTCGGTGGAGAGCTCTTCGTCCGCGTCGAGCGAGAGGACCCAGTCGCCGGTGCACTGCGACAGCGCGAAGTTTTTCTGCGCGGCGAAACCGGTCCAGAGGTGGTCGATGACGCGGGCGTTGTAGCTGCGGGCGATCTCGGCGGTCCGGTCGGAGGAGCCGGAATCAACGACGATGATCTCGTCGGCCCAGGAGACGCTTTCGAGCGTGCGAGCGAGGTTGGCCTCTTCGTTGAGGGTGATGATCGCGACCGAGAGTAGCGGCATCTTGGGAGTACTGGTGAAGCGATAGTACCTTGGCGCCTCCTCGGTGAGGACGGCCGAATCATTAGAGTCGCGGAGCAAGGGATTAGTCCAGTTTGAGGTTGGCGTCGTCGAGTTGTTCGCGGAGGAGGCGTTCGGTGAGGCCGCGGAGATCTTCGCCAGTGCGAGGCAGGGTGAAGGCGTGGGCGGCGTCGTTCCACTCGAGCTTGAAGGAGCTGGACTGAGCGGAGATCCAGACCTGGCGGACGGGTGTGTTGGGAGTGAAGACGAATTTGGCGCTTCCGTCATCGAAGATCACGTTGAGAACGCCGTTCTTCTCCTCGGTCTCAAAGCCTCCAACCTCTTCTTCGGCATGGAAGAGGGATTGCTTTAGGGCTTCGAGGGCGGCGTCGGACTCGCGGCGGAAGGTGGTCTCGTCGAGCATGGTCTGGTTTAAGTTTAGCGGACGGACGTTGTGGTCAGGGTTTTGGGTGGATGTAATAGATGAGGCCGAGGTAGTCGTCGGTTAGCAGGAATGTGTCGGGGCCGAGGCGGAGGATGCCGCAGGGGCGGCCGTGGACAACGCGCTTTCCGGCAGTGGTGGTGAGAAATCCGGTGATAAACGGGCGCGGGGTGCGGTCCGCGGGCGTGAACTGGACGACGCGGTAGCCGGTCCCGACGCGGGGATGTCCGGCCCCGTGGAGTGCGACGAGGAAGGTTGAGTCCAGGGTGGGATTGCCCGGGCCGAAGTAGGCCAGGCCGAGCGGGGAGGAGTGCGCGGCGAAGGTCGTGTAGGCGGCCGGCACGTGTTCGCACGAGGAGAGTGGCCCGGGTGGGGTGCCTAGGCTGGCGTTGGGGTCGGGGCCGTGGTTCTGTGCGCTGAGGTTTGTACCGGCGGTGGCGATGTGGGAGGACTGCTCTCCGTAGATCGAGTCGGCGCTGTTGTTCGTGGCCGCGAGCCTCGGGCGCTGAGCGGCTATGTGATGCGAGGCCACGCCGTGCGACGGGAGGCCGGCATCGGCGGGACGCTCGGATTCGGTGTTGAGGTCGCCGGGCGGTGGCATTTCGGGCAGCGGCGTGGCGTCATGCACCGGCTTCCCGTTTGCGAAGTAGCAGGTTGGCCAGCCGTAGTTGGGCGGGGTCGACGCTGTGATCGCTCCGGGGTGGGCGTTCGAATCGAGCTCGAAGAAGGTGTCTTCGGGGAGCTTGTCGCCAAGATGGTCATCGCCCATGTTGGTGGCAAAGAGCGCGCCACCGTCGAGGTCCGGGACGAAGCGAAGATCGACCGCGTTGCGCAGCCCTTGTGCGACGAGGCGCTGGTCGGATCCATCCGGGTTCATGCCGACGACAGCGGCGCGGAGGACCTCGCGCTCCTGGCAGTAATTGCAGGATGACCCGGCGGATACGTAGACGCGCGTACGGCCGTGAAGCGTAGCGATGGCGACCGTCCGGGTGAGGTGCCAGCCGCCGTATTTGTAGTTGAGGCCATAGTCGGGGAAGTGGATGAGGGTCTCGGGCGCGGAGGTGGGGTGCTGGTCGCCGGGGTTGTACTTGTAGCGGACGAGCTTGTCCGTGAGCGGGAGGTACAGCCACGTCTGGTGCGTGGCGGGATCTGTCCAGAAGGCGAGGTTGTTCGGGTTGCGCAGGTGGTCGAGGTAGCGGGTAATGCGAGTGAAGCGGTGGGTCTGCGCGTTCCAGCCTTCGAGGATGAAGATGCTGCCGCGCGTGTTGTCGGCGAGGTTGTACATTCCGGTCGCGAAGATGCGGCCATCAGGTGACTGTGCCATGAACCGAACGCGGCGCAGGCCGGTGCCCGCCACGTTGATGTCGAGATTCGCGGGAAGCGAAAGCGTGATGGATTTCCCCGGTGCGTACGCGAGAGTGTGGGCTTCCAGCGGCTGGCGCGGGGATTGCGCCTGCAGCGATAACGAGCAGAGTGCGGCTGCGATGATGCAGCGGGCGAGGTGGTTCAAAGGCATACGAGGGATTGGACGCGCGCTGCTCTGTGGCGAAGCGAATGGTGGTGTGGATTTCGTCGGATGAGTTCAGCTTTGGGTGCGGAAACGAGATCCTGCCGGCGGCGCGGATCCGCCTGGGGATTTGGAGGGCGTTGCTGGCGCGGGCTGGCCGGGCTTTACGGGAGCGGCGGCTGCAGGTGGGCGCGTGCTTTCAAAGCACGGAGCGGAATTGGCCGTGGGCTCGTAGTGCGAGGTCTCGTCGCTGAACAGGAAGGGCTGACACTCGTAGTTGCGCGTATGAGTGAAGTCGAACAGGCGAACGCGCGAGACCGGGTCGATGGCGTCATGCGCGGTCACCCGGCCTGTGGCCGTGACGAGGATGGCGGCGTCAGCGCCTTGTGAAGGTTCGGCCTGCAGCCACCGCTCGATGAGATCGCAGTCCGTGTGCGGCGTGTGGGGCTGAAGGTGCGGCGCCTCGCAGATGCGCTCTGCGGAGGCGAAGCTGATGGTGATGGCGGCATGACCGTTGAAGACATTGAGGTGGGCTTCGTGTTCGGTGAGATCGCCGTCCGGCGTAATGGAGGCGCCATGAAAGATTGCGGTGTAATGGTCAGGCCCAATCAGCGAGCGGACCGTACGCAGGTACGTTCCGAGATTGGTGGTTGGGTCGGCGAACGCGGCCTGGTAGATGATGGTGCCCACGCGCCGCCACGAGCTGCCGGACGGAATGAGAATCGCGCTGACGAGGTGCAGGTCGAGCTCGACGGTGAGGATGGCATCGAGCTCTCCGGAGCTGCCAAGCGCAACGTAGTTGAGCTGAACGGAATGAGGGATCGGTGCGCGGTCGCGCGAGACGTACGACGAGGGCGCACCGAGGGCGGAAAGTGCGGCTGCGCGGATGCGGTCGTCGTCGGCCTGAAGCTGCGCAACGAGGGACTCGGGCGCGGGCTCAGTGGCGTTCGCCTGAGTGAATTGCAGCGGCCCCATGCCGGAGCTGACCGCGACGATCGGGGCCGGCGGCGGCGGAGCAACCTGCGGGGGCGGCGGCGCAGTGGGCGGAGATGTGATCCCGCTGTGGCGCTGCGCGCGCGCGGAAGCGGACGCGGCGGCGAGCGCGAGCAGAAGAATGACGAGACGGCGCATGGTCAGGCGGCGGACACTTAGTTAGAAGGGGATGTCCTCGTCCGTGATGCCCTGCTCGGCGTAGTCGTTTGCGGGAGCGCTGGGCGCGGAGGGGCGGGAGGAGTAGCCGCCGGAGGTCCGCTCGCTGCGTTCGTAGGAGCCGCCCGAGGCGCCTTCGCCACGGCCGGCCCCGCCGCCGAGCAATGTCATCTCGTTCACGATGATCTCTGTACGGTATTTCTTTTGGCCGGACTCCTTGTCATCCCAGGAGCGCGTCTGAAGCCGCCCCTCGATGAACAATTCCTTGCCCTTCTTGACATAATCTCTGACGATCTCAGCGGTACGTCCGTAGGCGACCAGGTTGTGCCACTCGGTTTTATCGGTCCAATTCCCCTGCTGATCCTTGGTGCGCTCGGCTGTCGCGAGAGTGAACGTGGCGACCGTCGTTCCGCCCCCGGTGGCGCGGATTTCGGGGTCCTTGCCAACGTTTCCGAGAAGAATAACTTTGTTAACACCCTTTGCCATGTTTCGCTCCGTTTGGAGTTGAGGATAGCAGAGTGAGGCTGCCGTATCAGGCCTCCTGGGCGGAGGAAAACCGGGTCAGCTGTTTCGGTTGCCGAAGAACTTGGCGAGCCCGAACAGGAGCGTAATCGTCCCAAGCGGAAGGCAGCCCATGACGACGATCAGTGCAATCCAGCCGAGGTTGGTATGTGGACCCTGGCCGGTGACGCCGCCGAAGACGGTAAGCATCAGCACTGCGGCGGTCACGCCGATCACGACGAGGATGGAGCCGAGCTTGAGGATTTTGCGAGTGTCAGGCTGCATTCGAGATCAGCGGTAGGCGGCGAGCATTGCGTAGAGAATCACGCCCGAGACAGAGACATACAGCCACAGCGGCCAGGTCCACCGGGCGACGCGCCGATGGGTGGGGAAACGGCCCGTGAGTGAAAGAAAAAACGTGATGAGGATGAGCGGAAGACAGATGGTCGCGATGAGGATGTGCGGTGTGAGCAGCACCCAGAGATAGATGGCCCGGGCGGTGGGGTACTGCTTTGGAAAGAGGATGTCGCCGTGCAGCACGTGATTGGTGGTGTACGCGACGATGAAGGCGCAGGATGTGATGAATGCGCCGAACATGCTGTTGCGGTGCGCGTTGATGTTGCCCCGACGGATGAAGCGGAAACCGAAGAGCAGAAAAACTGTGCAGATCGCGTTGAGCACGGCGTCGAGCGCGGGAAGAAACGCGAGGCGGGTCCCGGCGGTGTCAGTGGGTGCGTGGAAGTAGACGATCCAGGCGAGAAGCAGGGACGCCAGCGCGCTGATGCCGACGATGCCCCAGATAACAGATGGCGGCGTGCGATACGTCGAGTTTGGCGCGGTGAGGGCGGGCATCCAGGGCTTAGAGAAGCAGACGTCCCTGGGCGTTCAGTGCCATCGCGAGCAGGAGCAGCGGCAGATACATGACGGAAACCTTGAGCAGGTTGCGCGCGAGAACGCGATTCGCGGGGTCTTCGGGGTTGCGCGCGATCCGGCCGAACCGGAAGGTTGCGTAGAAATACCAGAGCCCGAGCGCGAGCGCCGCGATTGCGTACGGAATGCCAGTAACGTGCAGATACGTGGGCCAAATGCTGATTGGGATCATCAGCGCCGCGTAGAGCAGGGCCTGGATGACTGAAGCGCGGGCCGCGCGGCTGGCGGGCTCCTGTGTCGCCGTGACGCGGATACCGGCCCTGGCATAGTCATTCCGGTAGAGCCACCCGATAGCCATGAAGTGCGGGAATTGCCAGACAAACAGGATCGCGAAGAGAGCGATAGCGGGCCACTCGATGATGCCGCGAGCGGCGGTCCAGCCGATGAGCGGCGGAAGTGCGCCCGGGACTGCGCCGATGAAGGTGTTCAGCGTGGTCATGCGCTTGAGCGGCGTGTAGATGCCGACGTACATCACCGCAGTGAGCAGCGTCAGCGTGCCGGTGAGAAGGTTCGTCGTCCAGACGAGATAGAGCGACCCGAAAAATGTAAGGAGAAATCCGGTGATCAGGCCGCTGGCGAGACCGATCCGGTGCTGCGCCATGGGCCGTTGAGCTGTCCGCGGCATGCGGCGGTCGGTGGCGCGTTCGAAGGCCTGGTTCAGTGCGCTGGAGCCGGCGGTGACAAGTGCGATCCCGAACAGCGCCTGCACGAGCGCGATCGAAAATGGACTGATGCCGGAGCGGAGGCAGCCGAGGTAGTATCCGCCGGCTGCGGTCAGCACGACCATCGCCGAGACACGCGGCTTGGTCAGCAGAAAGTAGTCGGAGAGCAAGCCGAGACTGTGGCTGCGGGCGCGGACGGCCGTGGATGTGGCGGAGACGGACACCGCATCTAGGATACCGCCAGAGTGGTCCGGGCGGCATCCATACTGGCATGGCCGATGAACAGGAGCCTGGACGCGAGCGGCGAACTTCGGCGGTTGAGCGGAATATTCACAGCGTCGCGGACCTGGAGCGCGCGTTCGAGCAGCGCCGCCGGCTGACGGACAGGATCGCGGACACGGTCGGCGGGTTTACAGGAAGCATCACCTTTGTAATCGTGCACCTGCTGATATTTACGGCCTGGTTTCTGATCAACACGGGCCTGGTCCCGCACGTGAAGCGGTTCGACCCGTTCCCTTTTATTCTGCTGTCGATGATCGTGTCCGTAGAGGCGGTCCTGCTGAGCACGTTTGTGTTGATGAAGCAAAACCGGATGCAGCAGAAGACCGATATCCGCGACCACCTGAATCTGCAGATTGATCTCCTGGCCGAAAAAGAGGTAACGAAATCGCTGCAGCTTCTGCGCGCGATCGCGGAAAAGGTGGGCGTGGACGAGCGGAACGATGCGGAGCTGGACGAAATGGCGAACACAACCTCGGTCGACTCGCTGGCCGAGCAGATTGAGTCGACGATGGCGGACGAGGATCTGCGCTAGGAACCGCGGGTAAGCTCCGCCGCTAGTTTGCTGCCGAGATCACGTCTGCGACGATCCGGGCTGCCTCGCGAAGTTCGGTATCGGTAGACAGCAGGTCAGGACCGAGGCGAATCGTATTCGGCCGGGCGTCAGTATGGACGCCGCGCTCGTGAAGCGTGCTCACGATTGCTCGTGGTTCGGGATGGCGAAGGGTCAGGAATGCGGCGTGGGCGTCGTCTCCGCCACGGGCGCTGATGCCCGCCTCGCCGAGATAACCCTTGAGCCGCTGCAGGCGATCGAGTGTGTAGGCCCGGATGCGGTCGACCCCGAGCGCAAGCGTTAACTGCTGTCCCGCGCGCGCCTGGTAGTACGTGAAGACTGCGGGCGTGGACTCGAGGAATGCGTCGCCGCCCGCAGCGAATCGCGGAGGATCCGGGCGGTCGAAGCCGAACACCTGCTCCTTTGCGAACCAGCCGATATCGAGCGGGTGCAGGCCGCTGCTAAGCGCTTGCGGTGAGACGTACAGGAATCCGGCGCCGGGGCCGCCGCGGAGGTATTTATAGCTGCCGCCGATTGCGAAGTCCGCATGCATCGCGGAGATGTCGACGGGCAAGACGCCGACCGAGTGATAGGCATCCACGAGCAGGCGTGCATTATGCGCGTGGCAGTGCTGCGCTAAATTCTCGAGGTTAGGAATGATCTGCGCCGTCATGAAGAAGACGTGCGGGACGATGACGAGATCGGTGCCCGCCGTGATTGCTTCGTTGAGCGGCGTGAGGTTGAGCGTGCCATCCGGCTCATGCAGGCTGATGAGCTGCAGGCGAATGCGACCGTTGGCAGCGTACTGCTTGAGGATTACGTCGACCGAATCGAATTCGGCCGTGGTGGCGATTACTCGCGGAGTGCCCGGGAGTGCATTCAGCACGGTGCGAAGGCCCTGTCCGGCGGAAACCTTCGGCACGATGCAGTCGGGACGCGGTGCGTTGATGATCTGCGCGATGCGCGCGCGGTGATCCCGTTCGGCCTGCGCCCACTCCGTCCACGCGGCGCCGAGCTTTGATTGCCACAGCTGGGCAGCCTCGCGCAGATCTTCTTCGGTCTCGATCGAGTGGGCGGCCCAGAGAATGGTTCTCGAGGTAAATACCGGGCGCGAGCTAGCGTTCGCGAGAACAGCGGAAAAATGTGCTCGCGCACCGATTCTTCTGTCAGCGGACCCGCGCCGAGCTGTGCGACGGCCTCTGCGATGCTCATTCTTTCGGCGCCTCGGTGCGTGAGGTGAGCAGTTCAGGGAAAAACGTCAGATCGAGCGCCTGTCGCAGGAAACTCGCGCCGGAAGAGCCGCCGGTCCCGGGACGGAAGCCGATGATGCGCTCCACGGTTTTGAGGTGGCGAAAGCGCCAGAGCTGAAAGTACTCCTCGACATCGACGAGCTTTTCGCACATCTCGTACGCCTCCCAATGAGCGCGCGCGTCGGCATAGATCTCGCGGAAGACGCTCACAACTTCCTCGCTGCGGGTGTACGGCTGCGACCAGTCGCGCTCGATCGACTCGGCCGGAATTGCGTAGCCGCGCCGCGCCAGGAAGCGCAGGAATTCGTCGTAGAGGCTCGGTGACTGGAGCGTGTGTTCGAGGTCGCGCGTGAATCGCGGGTGTGTGCTCGAACACTCTCAGATCTGGCAGCGTTCTTATTGCCCAGCAGGAACTCAAGCTTGCGGTACTGGAACGATTGAAAGCCCGACGCGTTGCCGAGCACGCCACGGAACTCCATGTACTCCGATGGTGTGAGCGTCTCAAGCACGGCCCACTGCTCGAACATCTGCATCTGGATCAGCTTCACGCGCGAAAGGATCTTGAGAGCAGGCGGCAGGCGATCGTTGCGCAGATGATCGATTGCCGATGTGAGCTCGTGGATCAGCAGCTTCATCCAGAGCTCGGACACCTGATGCTGAATGATGAACAGGAGCTCGTCGTGATGCTCCGGTTGCGAACGCGGGTGCTGTTGCGCGAGCAAGCCTTCGAGCGACAGATAGCCCGAGTAGCTGAGGCGATTCGAGAAATCGCTGACGATGGAAGCTTCGACGGGTCGCTGATTGGTACTGGACATCGTTCGCTCGCTTGATATGCGCCGGAATTGTACGTGTTTCAATCAGCCAGGCGCGAGGACGAGATAAACGTCAACCCCGAGCTACTGGATCTCAGCAAGAACAAGTTTTGCGATCGTCGCGAGCTGCATGAAGCTGGTGCCCTCGTAGATTTTGCCGATCTTGGCATCGCGATAGAGCTTCTCGACGGGGTAGTCCTTGACGAAGCCGGCGCCGCCAAATACTTCGACCGCAAGCGATGCGGTGTGCTCGGCAGCTTCGGAGGCGAGGAGCTTGGCCATCGCGGCTTCTTTTACGTACGGCAGCGCCGGAGTCTTTGAGGCGAGCGGCGTTGTAGACGAGCAGGCGCGCGGCCTCGATCTCGCTGGCCATGCGCGCGAGTTGAAACTGCATGGCCTGAAACTCGGCCAGCGGCTTGCCGAACTGTTTGCGTTCCTTGGCGTATCGCGCGGCGTGCCGCCAGGCTCCGGCGGCGAGGCCGAGCATCTGCGCGCCGATGCCGATGCGGCCTTCGTTCAGCGTCTCGATCGCGATCTTGTAGCCCTTGCCGGGTTCGCCGAGAACGCTTGCCGCCGGCACGCGGCAGTTATCGAAGCGCAGCTCGCAGGTGGAGCTCGGCGCGGATGCCCATCTTGTCTTCCTTGCGGCCGATCGTGAACCCCGCCGCGCCTTTCTCGACAACAAAGCAGGTGATGCCCTTGTAGCCCAGCGACGAGTCGATGGTTGCGAAGACCAGGAATATGTTTGACTCGAGCGCGTTTGTGATCCAGAGCTTTGAGCCGTTCAGGAGGTAATCGCCGGTCGCGTCATCGCGTGTCGCGCGGCATTGCAGCGCGAACGCGTCGGAGCCGGAGACAGCTTCGGAGAGCGCGTAGGAACCGGTCGCTTTCGTCGCCAGGGCCGGGAGATATTGCTTCTTCTGCGCGTCATTGCCCCAGCGCAGCAGCGCGTTGATCACCAGCGTGTTCTGCACATCCACGAGCACGCCCACCGCGGGATCGACGGCGGAAATCTCTTCGACCGCGAGGACGGCTTCGAAGAGCGTACCGGCGGCGCCGCCGAACTCCTCCGGAATCTGGATGCCCATCAGGCCGAGCTCGTGCAGTTTGCGCAGCAGGCCGGGGTCGAACTTCGCCTCCTCATCCATGGAGCGGACGAGCGGAGCGATCTCTGCCTCGGCGAAGTCGCGGACGGTGGAGCGGAAGAGCTGTTCGTCTGGGGAGAGCTGAGTGAGCGGTTGCATGGTCTCGGGGCGAGTGTAGCGTAGCGGACTGGCACCATGCATGGTTCGCGGCGGCAGGTTGCGAGCAGAAGGCTCTTATTGCAGCGTTTTCTGGGCAGCGCTATACTGCGGGCATAGGCACAGCTGGTGTTTCTTCATGCTGCGCCGCGGGTGAGGTCCGTCTTCAGCGTAAGCGTCGAGGATGTCCGGCTCGAGAACGGAGGGCCGCCTGGCCGCGAGGCAGGTGAGGGCGGCAGCTGGCGCGCCGTGACGCGCGTTCTCCGAAGTTGCCAATTCCTGAAAGTTGCGGCAGGTGGGGCTGTCCGCGATGTGGTGAATGCCGTCTGGCCGAGCGATTGCCGGCTGTGCGGCGGTCCGATGATTTCAATCGGCCGGGCAAGAGTTTGTGAGGGCTGTGTTGCGCAGGTGGCGGCGCAAGATGAGCTGGTCGAGCACTTGAATGTGCTTTGCTCCCGGTGCGGCGATGCGCTGGGTATGGAATCAGCGCGGTTTGCCGCAGCAATGGGAACAACTGAGTGCACGATGTGCAGGCTTGCTCCGCCGGAGTTCTCGCGAGCCGTGGCGTACGCGGAGTACGACGCGGAGATTCGCGAGATGCTCCACCTTCTCAAGTTCGAGGGTGTACGCGAGGTCGCGACCGGCCTGCTCGGCGAGTGGCTCGCGAAGGCAGTGCTGAAGCTGGAGGCGCAGGCAGCGCGCGAGCTGGTGGTGATTGCTGTGCCGCTGTTTGCCGCGCGTGAACGGAGCCGGGGGTTCAATCAGTCGAAGCTGCTGGCCGAAGCCGCGATGAAGCGGCTGCGCAAGCTGCGCCGCGGATGGAAGCTTGAGCTCGATACGAAATCGCTGGCTCGGGTGAAAGACACGCGCGCGCTGTTTACGATGCAGCCGCATGAGCGGCGGCGAAATCTGCGCGGCGCGTTTCGCGTCGTCGATGCGGAAGCGATCAGGGGCCGCGAGGTGCTGCTGATTGACGACATCATGACGACCGGAGCGACGGCTCGGGAGTGCGCGCGTGTGCTGCTGCGCGCCGGCGCGGCGAAGGTGTGGGTCGCGACGGTGGCGAAGGCGCAGCCGGAGAGCGTGCGCGTTCTGCGCGGCGAAGGATTTGGAGAGTTCAGCGAGACAAGCGAGGGCAACCAATCACTCGTGGCGCGCTGGGATGCGGTGCCTGCGTTGAAGTCCGAGGCGCAGGTGAGGCAAGGGCAATCGGAACCTTGGGGAGGGTTGTGATGCAGACGGGCAAGATGAGAGGGAAGCGCAATCGCCACCACACCACGCAGCCGGTGCCGGGCACCGCACGCGCGGAGGCGCTGGAGATTCGCGCAGGCGTGTTCCGGCAACCGGCGATGCAGACTCCGGTGCTGGTGCTGAACGCGAGCTACGAGCCGATCAACATATGCGGTGCGCGGCGTGCGTTGGTGCTGGTGCTGAAGGGGGTCGCACGTACGGAAGAAGAGCAGGGAAGCATGCTGCACTCCCACCGGATGAACATCCAGATGCCGAGCGTCATCCGGCTGCTCGAGTACCGTCGCATTCCGCATCAGACGCGCGCGCTGAGCCGCAAGAACATCCTGCTGCGCGACCGTAATACCTGCCAGTACTGCGAGACGGTTTTGACCTCCGCGGAGCTTACGCTGGACCACGTTGTGCCGCGCTCACGCGGTGGGCTGTCGACGTGGGAGAATCTCGTGGCGTGCTGCCGTGAGTGCAACCGCCGCAAGGGCAATCACATGCTGCATGAGCTTCAGGACATGCGGCTGCTCCGCGAACCGCGGCCGTTCACGCTGCACACAAGCCGGCACATCATGCGCATGATTGGCAGCGCAGATGCCGCGTGGCGCAAGTATCTCTACTTCGAGAATCAAACTGCCGCTTAGGTCGGTTGAGTTGGACAGAAGAGCGCGGCCATTGGCTGCGCTTTTTCTTTCAGGGAACCGGATCGGCGACGCTGTTCGTCACATTGCGTGCAAGACGCATGAGCACAAAGAGCATCAGCAGCGCGCCGAAATACATGTACGACTGGAGCGCATTCCAGCCGAGATGCGGGGCGAGGAAGTTGGTCGCTGTAAGCGCGTTCAATGTGAGGAAGCTTGCGATCGCCAGAACCCACACCCCCTTCTGCTGCCAGCAGCCGTACGCGAACCAGATCCACGCTGCGATTGCGAAAACGATGCCGTAGTGGTGCTCCCATGCCATCGGCGAAGATGCGACGGAAGCAAGCGCTGTTGCAGCCAGGTCCCCGCTGGAGCCGCGCAGCTTGCCCCAGGGGAAGAATAGTGCGGCGCCGATGAGTACCAGGCCGGTGATCAGCGTCGTGCGATAGACCCAGGCGATGTACGGCGTGTAGAGATGCGGCGTGTAGCTAGATGTTCTCCCCGTTGCCGATCACGCGATTCAGCGTCCCGAACATCGACTGGTTCGCATAGTGTGACTGCGCTTTGCGGCTGAGGCTGGAGAGCACGTGGATGTAGTCGAGATTGTTGTGCCAGCCGAAGACTGCAACAGACAGCGCGATCAGAACGGCCGAGCACACCAGGAACGCAGTCGTCGCTCCCCAGCGCCGCCGCAGCACCATCCAGATCAGCAGCAATCCATACTGCGGCTTGACGAACGCGAGCAGCGCGGCGACAACTCCGCCCGAACGCTCGCGGCCAGTGGTCCAGAGAAGTAGCAGCACAGCGAACAAAAACGAGAGAAATGTCTGCGCGTTCCCGAGTGCGTAGCCTTTGATCAGCGGATAACAGCCGATGCACGCGAGCATGACAGCCACGATGGATTGCCAGTCGAGCGAGAAGCCGCGCCGCTTCAGCAGCCGTTGACCCATCCATAGCGAGACAGCTCCCACGCCCAGCACGGCAAGCCACGATGCGATCGCCAGAATGTGAAGAATCGTTGGCTCACGCAGGCCGAGCTTCTGCAGCGTGACGAGTGGAAGCAGACTGGCCAGCGGATAGATCAGCGTGTCATAGAGGTGCGCGTAGTAGATCGGCTCGGCCGGATGGGCGGCGAAGTAGTCGAGCGATTTCAGCATCGGCAGCCAGGAGTCGGTCCACTGGCGCACGTGCATGAAGTTCAGCAGATACGGCTTGAGGCCGCCGGGATTCCCCAGGCCGGCGGCCCGGCAAACGGCCCATTGCGCAACGTTCGCCAGGAAGAGGCTGACGAGGACGAACAGCAGAAGTCGCGTGCTGCGCGGCCGCGCGGCGGGGTCGCTCGGTGAGGAGAGCCATTCGGCTCAACTATAGCAAGCTCGGCACGCGCGAAATACGACATCAGCACTCGATGATATTCAGCGCCAGCCCCGCAAGCGACGTCTCCTTGTAGCGCGACTGCATGTCCATGCCGGTGCGATACATCGTCTCGATAATCTGATCGAGCGACAGCTTGTGCGAGCCGGGATCGTTCATCGCCAGCCGCGCCGCGTTCACGGCCTTCACCGCGCCCATGCCGTTGCGCTCGATACACGGAATCTGCACGAGCCCGCCGATCGGGTCACAGGTCATTCCCAGGTTGTGCTCCATCGCGATCTCGGCGGCGTGCTCTACCGCTGCATTGTCGCCATTCAGCGCTGCGACAAGACCGCCCGCGGCCATCGAACAGGCAACGCCGACCTCACCCTGGCAGCCGACCTCGGCGCCCGAGATCGACGCGTTCTCCTTGTACAGAATCCCAATCGCAGCCGCCGCGAGGAAGTAGCGCAGAATACCTTGCTGCTTCTCCTGATCGCTGAGCCCATCACTCGCGTGATGCAGATAGTAGTAGCCAATCGCGGGAATCACGCCGGCCGCTCCGTTGGTCGGCGCCGTGACCACGCGTCCTCCCGCGGCATTCTCTTCGTTCACCGCCATCGCCACCATCGTGACGGTGTCTAGCGGCGCGAGCGGATCCCGCGGTTTGCCCTCGCGGTTCAGGCGCTCGGCGCGTGCAGCAAGCCCCGGTGCGCGTCGACGTACGTTGAGCCCGCCGGGAAGTGTGCCCTCGGTCTGCAGGCCGCGCTCGATGCACTGCTCCATGGTGTGCCAGAGCGTCAGGATTGCCGCCTCCACCTGCTGTCGCGGCGTGAGGGAGCCCATCACCGGCGGCGCGTCGTTGTCCGGTCGCGAAGGCGAGACGATGCGATCGATGCGTCGCGTGATCGAAGGATCGCTGAGCAGCGCAACCTCGTTCGCGAGCACAACCTCGGCGATCGTAAGCCCATGTTCTTCCGAGATGCGCAGCAGCTCGTCGGCACTCGAGAACGCATACGGCACGTCGCGCTTGCTGGACGCAGCCGGTGCCGAGAGCTCCGCCGCAGACAGGATGAACCCGCCGCCGACGGAGTAGAAGACGTCGCTCGCGAGCAGACTCCCACTCGCGTCGAAGACCGTGAAGCGCATGCCATTCGGGTGCGTCGCGCGGTCCGCATCCGGGTACATCTGGTCGCGGTGAAAGCGCAGATGTTCGGTCTCGCGGAAAGCGATCTCACGCTCTCCCATCAGCTTCAGGCGTCCGGTCTCGCGAATCCGCGCCAGCATCGCGTCCACCTGATCGACCTGCACCGTATCGGGAGATTCGCCGAGCAGTCCCAGCAGAATCGCGCGGTCGGTGCCGTGCCCGTGGCCAGTAAGCGCGAGCGATCCATAGAGATCGATCGTGGTCGAGCTGACCTCGTCCAGCAGGTTCTTCGCCTTGAGTTCGCGCAGAAACCGGAGCGCGGCGCGCATGGGACCGACGGTATGTGAGCTGGACGGGCCTATGCCAATCTTGAACAGCTCAAAGAGACTCGTGTTCATCCGTTGGCTATTGTAGGCGCGTACGACGGCGCTTGGCCGGAGGCTCGCCGTGCCCTGAAGTCCGCAGGTCGCGGGAACAGTTCCAGCCGCCGAGCGCAGATGAGCGAACGAGGTTGACCTCAAAGACTGCCCGCGGCGTTTTTCGGCCTGGTCGACTGCTGGACAACATTGCGATGCGCCATGCTGAGCGCGCCGGCAATCACATCTTCAGGCGCATCCAGCCGAACCAGCGACGTGCCGTTTTGTCCCCATTTACCCGGTGCAGGCGTGAAGTACTCGGGAGCCTCTTCCAGGCAAGCGGCCTGCTGCTCGAGCGTGAGCTTCACGGTGCCCAACCCCTTGGCCTGATACGCGAGCGTCGCGAAGATTTTGCCATTGACGCGGAAGTCGGCCGCGCCCATATGCGAAGCCTCGAACGCACCGGCCAGCGCCAATGCGAGCCGCCGAAACCCGCCCGCTGCGGATGCCGGTGTTGAAGTACGCTTCACGTCTTTGCCTGAAACGTCGGGGCTGTCTCCCGGCTTCGGTGTGCTTGCCCGCTTCGGCATATTAGTTCTCCTGCGCTGCCGCAGGTGCCCGGAAGGGTTACTACTGCCTTGCCATCTCGGTGTCGTTATCGGAATCTGGCGGCGTGGGAATGTGATTTGCAGCCCGCAGGTAGGTGGCTGCCGCGGTGAGTCGCACAGCCAGCTTGTTGTCTCCGAACATCGGCGCAACCAGCTTCTCAGTCTGCTCGTCCTGCCACCGGCCCAGACCCTTCGCTGCGGCCGCGCGAACTGCGGGCTCGGGATCCGTAAGGTCCTGCACCAGCACATTGTGCACGTCATCGCTGTGCTGTTTTGCGAGCTCATCAATCGCCTGGGCCCGCGGCACAGCCCCGCTGTTCTTATTCACAATTTCGATCGCCTTCAGCCCGACCCCGAACGGTCCAAGGAAGTAGCCAGACGCCTGGTTGACGGCGATCATGCCCATCGTCTTCGGGCTGTGCAACTCCTTCGCAGCCTTGTGCTTTTCGCCTTTGATCAATCCGACACCCGCTTTGCGGTCACCGAGAGCAACAGCCGTGAGCAAATCCTGGCCAGAGGTGTCGTGCATCTTCCACAGCGTAATGGCAGCCGTGTAGGCGACCAGCGCGTTGTCATCGTCCAGTACGCGCTGAAGCGCCGGAATAAGCTTTGGATTTTTGGTCAGCCCCGCAGCCAATACCGCCGCGACCCGGACGTCATAGTCCTTGGCCGTAAAACCCTCCTCGATCAGCCGCGCCGCACGTTCGTCGTTCCCCATCGTGCCGAGCGCGGCCATTGCCTGGATCCGGTCGTGAGCCGGACGCCCGGGACCCGCCGCGTCCGTGATGATCGTCCACGCGCGGAGGCTGTTTGGCTCAAAGCTCTGGCTTTGCGGCGCAGTGGACTCGGCGGGTGTAGCCCGTTCCGGTTGCTGCTGTTCCGGTGCTTCAGGCTGATGCTGCCGCAGTGGCGGCGCATCCTGCGCGGAGACGGGACCAACAAGCAGCCCTGCCATCAGGAAACCGAGCAAAGCAGTCGAGCGTCGTGCGTTCATGGGTTCCTCGTGCGATTGGCGGAGGCGTGCCAGGCCCTGCAATGGCGGACACAACCTACATAAAGAGCACTACTTACGACGCCGTAAAACTGTTTTCAGGTTGTTCCCGCAGAGATGAACTCGCGTTCAGAGTTCGTACGGAAGTGGTAGTCGCTCCAGCCCGAGTGTCGCGCGCGCGAATGCTAGACTGTGCCCACCTTTACGGCCTCAACGGGCTCTGGCTAGGCGGGACATGCTGTTCAAGACGCGCAGCGCTGCGGTCTACGGGATCGACGCGCACCTGATCGATGTAGAAGTAGATTTCTCGCACGTTGCACAAAAGGAAGAGACCTTCAGCGTGGTCGGGCTGCCGGACGCTGCGGTGCGCGAGAGCCGCGACCGCGTCCGCTCGGCGGTCAAGAACTCCGGCTTCGATCTTCCGCCGACACGCATCACCATCAATCTCGCTCCGGCGGACCTCAAGAAAGAGGGCTCCGGCTTCGATCTGCCCATTGCGGTCGGAATCCTGGGCGCCTATGGCGGACTGTCCATTGGCGATCTCAGCGACTTCCTGCTCGTCGGCGAGCTTGGCCTGGACGGCACGGTTCGCGCGGTGCAGGGAATGCTGCCGATTGCAATCGCGGCGAAAAATGCTGGGATTCACCACCTCGTCATTCCAGCCGCGAACGCTCGCGAAGCTGCGGTGGTCGATGGCGTCAGCGTCTATCCCGTCCGCAGTCTCCTCGAAGTGCGCGAACTGCTGAACTCCGCCGCGCAGGGTCCCGTGAAGGCCGATCCGCTGCGCGTCGAATCACGCGCGCTGCTCGAAGAGGCGCTCGACCACGTCTCTGATTTTCGCGATGTGCGGGGACAGCATGTGGCCAAGCGAGCCCTTGAGGTGGCCGCAGCGGGCGGGCACAACATCCTGATGATCGGCCCGCCAGGCTCGGGCAAGACGATGCTCGCCAAACGCCTGCCCAGCATCCTTGCTCCACTGCGGTTCGAAGAAGCGCTCGAAACGACCAAGATCCACTCCGTCGCCGGCGTGCTGAACAAGGACGAAGGCCTGGTGACGCAGCGGCCATTCCGCGCCCCGCACCACACCATCTCGGACGCCGGCCTCATCGGCGGCGGAATGATCCCGCGCCCCGGCGAGGTTAGCCTGTCGCACAACGGCCTGCTCTTCCTCGACGAGCTCCCCGAGTTCCCCCGCAACGTGCTCGAAGTCCTCCGCCAACCGCTCGAGGACGGCTGCGTCACCATCGCACGCGCGTCCATGTCGCTCTCGTTCCCGGCGCGGTTCATGCTGGCCGCCGCCATGAACCCCTGCCCGTGTGGCTACTACAACGACAAGAGCCGCGACTGCATGTGCACGCCGCCAATGATCCAGCGCTATGTGTCGAAAGTCAGCGGCCCGTTGCTGGATCGCATCGACATCCACATCGAAGTGCCTGCCGTGCAGTACAAGGAACTCCGCGGCGCGCAGGCCGCCGAGGGCTCGACCGAAATCCGTGAGCGCGTCATGAAAGCTCGCGAGCGCCAGCATGCGCGCTTTCTCGAGACCGGCGATCGCACCAAGGGCAGCCCGCGCACGGCCAGCCGGCCCGTTTTTTCCAACGCGCAGATGACCACCAAGCAGATTCGAACCCATTGTGAGCTATCAAGCGAGGCCGAGAAGCTGCTCGAGCGGGCCATGCAGCAGCAGGGCCTCAGCGCCCGCGCTCACGACCGTATCCTCAAGGTGGCGCGCACAGTAGCCGATCTCGACTCGCTGCAATGAGATTGCGGTGAAACATATCGCTGAGGCGATCCAGTACAGGACGCTGGACCGCAGCTATTGGGCCTAAGTACCTTGCGTGTCAACGTATCCTGATTTCTGGATATAAAACTGGCGCCTGTTCAAAAAAAAGGATTGACGCACCCCACCCCCCACGGTAAGGTGCTTGTTGTGGACGTCGAAATGAGGGCCAAATTCGCCCCGTTTCTGCGTTCCCTTCCATTCGGAGCGGCTTCCGTTCCGAAACCATGGCAGGCAGTATTTTGGGACTCTCTACTCGCGGAGGGTACACTCCCCGCGGGGCGGCCTCCTGTGTGTTCAGTGGTAAGTTGCTGAATCATAGGAACTTAAAAATGTTTCATGTGCCGGAAGCTGGATGCATCCGTTCCCGGCCGACTGCGTCTAAGAAGATGGGGACCTACGCCGGGCTGCGACTGGCTGGACCTCAATCCAGGAATGCAGGCCACACAGAGTGGAGCTCAGCAGATCGAGGGCAGCCACCTAGACTTCGCAGGAGAAGGAGAGAAAATTATGCGCTCGGATCTGATTTTTGGAGCCCTCACACACGTGAACAACCGGTACCAGCTCTGTCAGCTGGCTTCCAAGGCGACTCGCAAGCTCCACAAGCCCAACACCCGCCTTCAGGACACCACCAACGAAGTGCTGGACCGCTTCAAGGACGCCATGCCCATGGGCATGGCAGGCTCTGAAGAGCCTGAAGAGACTGTGGCAACGGTTCGCCGCGCGGCCTAAAGCCGCTGCGGCGGCCAACGCCGGTTCAGGTCGTGTTTGCACCGGTCTGGAATTTCAGCTCACAATTCTGCTAACGTAATTCCAACAACATCCTTCCAGTAACACCCTCTGTACCCTCCCCCGCACCAATTTCCGCGCTCCGCTCCTCGCTCTAACCCGTGAGCTCTCGGGCCTGCGCACCGCAATTGCACTCTCCGCAATACCCAAATTCCCTCCTACAAACGAAAGCCCATACAAAACCCATGACAATTACCGAGTTGAAAGAAAAGAGCATTGCCGAGCTCGGCAAGCTCGCCCGCGGCCTGGAAATTCCCGGCACCAGCGCGCTCCGCAAACAAGACCTCATCTTCAAGATCCTTCAGGCGCAAAGCGAGAAGGAAGGCCACATCTTCGCCGAGGGCGTCCTCGAGATCCTGCCCGACGGCTACGGCTTCCTGCGCAGCCCTGATTACAACTACCTGCCCGGTCCGGACGACATCTACGTCTCGCCGTCGCAGATCCGCAAGTTCGACCTCAAGACCGGCGACACCATCTCCGGCAACGTGCGCTCGCCGCACGAGGGCGAGAAGTACTTCGCGCTGGTCAAGATCGAGGCCATCAACTTCGAGTCGCCGGAAGAGACGCGCAACAAGATTCTCTTCGACAACCTGACGCCGCTCTATCCGCAGGAGCGCATCAAGATGGAGACCGTGCGCGAGGGCATCAGCGGCCGCGTGATGGATCTCCTCTGCCCGATCGGCAAAGGCCAGCGCGGTCTGATCGTCGCTCCGCCGCGCACCGGCAAAACTGTGCTGATGCAGGCCATCGCGAACTCCGTGACCGCGAATCACCCCGAGGTCGTCCTCATCGTTCTGCTCATCGACGAGCGCCCCGAAGAGGTCACCGACATGCAGCGCAGCGTCAAGGGCGAAGTCATCTCCTCCACCTTCGACGAGCCCGCCGCGCGTCACGTCCAGGTTGCCGAGATGGTCATCGAGAAGGCCAAGCGCCTCGTCGAGCACAAGCGCGACGTCGTGATTCTTCTCGACTCCATCACGCGTCTCGCACGCGCCTACAACACCATCGTCCCGCCCTCGGGCAAGGTGCTCTCCGGCGGTGTTGACTCCAACGCGCTGCAACGGCCGAAGCGCTTCTTCGGTGCGGCCCGCAACATCGAAGAAGGCGGCTCGCTCACGATCATCGCGTCGGCGCTCATCGACACCGGCTCGCGCATGGACGAGGTCATCTTCGAAGAGTTCAAGGGCACCGGCAACATGGAAGTCATCCTCGACCGCAAGCTCGTCGACAAGCGCGTCTTCCCGGCCATCGACATCCAGCGGTCCGGAACGCGAAAAGAGGAGCTGCTCATCCCCAAGGACGACCTGCAGCGCACCTGGATTCTCCGCAAGGTGCTCAATCCGCTCTCGCCGGTCGAAGCCATGGAGCTTCTCTCCGACAAGCTCGGCAAGACACGCAACAACCAGGAGTTCCTGCACAACATGTCCTCGCTCTAGCGAGCGAGGCTGCGGTGCAGCGAAGCAGAAAGGCGCGGCGCGGAGGCCGCGCCTTTCTGTTTGTGTGCTGGATGTGCACCTATGCGCAGACGAGCTTTTCAATCCGTTCAGCAGCGCCGCGCGCACCTCCGAATTGCCGCATGGAGTCGGAAACGCGCGCGGCAGCTTGCCGGTAGGAAGGCTCGCTCAGCACGCGTTTCACCTTGGCTCGGAACTCGGCGACGTCGATGGTCTTTTCGCCGTCCGCGCCGTTCACCGGCATCACTACCTCGCCTGCGCCAAGGGCGGCGACGCGTCGCGCATTGCTCTCGCGCTCGCTGATCGTAGGAATAATCACTGACGGCGTTCCGGCGTTCAAGGTTGTCATCACTGAGCTGTGCCCGCCATGGAAGACCACCAGATCGCTCCTCTCGGCCATCAAGGGGCCGGGAACGTAAGGAGCAAGGTGGAAGTTTTTTGGCAGTTCGCCCACTTCCTGCGGCAGCTCCTGATAACCAGTCGTCAGCACTACTTCTACTGGCTCGCCCGCCAGACCTTCAATTGCCGCGCGGATCACCACGATCGAATCGATCGGGGTGGCTACAGGCGCGTAGCGCGCATTGCCCGGGTACACCCAGATGAGAGGACGCTCGCTGGGAATTTCATTGATCCAGTTTGGAAGCGCTGCATCGCCGCGCTGGAAGACCATCGGCCCGATGTAAGTCACGTCCGCGCCATGCTCGACCGGATCCGTCTCCGGCGTTCCCACAATCAGCGACAGATCGCCCGCCATGACGTCGATGCATCGCTCAAGCGGCGGGAGCCCGTATTCGCCGATCACCTTATTTACGTGCGCCGTTCCACTGGATCAGCGCAGCCGGCCGCTCTCGTTCCCACCACTTGAAGCCGCGGCTCGCCGGATGAAAGTTGCCCTGCAGCACTGTGACCAGCGGAATATTCAGGATGCGGGCTGCAAGACACGGCAGAGGGTCAAATGAATCCACGACGACATCTGGGGCATAGTTGCGCAGAAGGTCCAGATACACCGGAAGCGCTTCCCGCACGTACTCCTCGCTTGTATAAATGCCTCCAAAGAAGTGTTCGACGTCCCATGCGTCGCTCACCTGCATTAGATCGAAGGCGGGAGCCGGCATGGGACGTGCAGGCAGGGGCAAGCCAGTCAGTCCGGCCTCCGCAATCAGCTTCGCTGGCGCCGGCGCGGGATTGAAAACCGCTACCTCATGACCGCGTTCGGCCAGAGCGCGAGCAATCGGAATCATCCGCGTTGGCAGCCCAAGATCGTTTGCAGGAAGCATCGTGAAGAGAAATCTTGCCATTCGGGCTCCTTCGTCGCTCGGGGCCCCGTCGTCGCACAACGCGACTGCACCGTTTGCCTGCAGCAAGCCGCAGGGCATGCAAATAAGTTTCGCTCCAGACGCGCCCAAAGCTAATGCCTGTTCAACTCGCCGTCAAGCGATTAGCAGAACGCTAGTAGCCGTTTTCGAGCAGGTATTCCGTCGTGAGCCAGTTCGTTGCAGGCCGAAGTGGAGCTGCTGTATGGACCGGCTCTTCCGCTGGAAGCGTAGGTGCATCGGCAGAATTCGCCGCAAGCTGCTGCGCGGCGTATTTCGCGAGGGCATCGGTTTCGATGTTCACCTGCTCGCCGGCCATCTTGGCGTGCAGGTTGGTGCTGCGGTAGGTGTGCGGGATGACCGCGATCTCGATCCGCAGCTTGCCATCCCGGTCGGGCTCGTGAACCTTCGCGACCGTCAGGCTGATGCCGTCGATGGTGATCGAGCCCTGGGGGATGACGTGCGCGGCGAGGTTTGCCGGAAGCTCGATCGTCATGCGCCAGTCGGTTGAGTCGACGTCGGGCCGCAGCGGAACGAGTGAGATCAGCTTCCCGATCCCATCCACATGGCCTTGCACCACGTGGCCGCCGAGCGGCGAGCCCGCAGGCGTGGGCAGCTCCAGGTTCAGCAGCGCGCCGGGCTCGAGCTGCGCCAGGCTGGTGCGCTCGATCGTCTCCTGCGCGAGGTCGGCGGCGAAGCGGCCTGGGTGCGCCTCGTCGCTGTCCTCCATGTCCAGCGCTGTAAGGCAGACACCGTTGACCGCGATGCTGTCGCCGATCTTCCAGCGGCCGGCGAGCTGCGGCGCAGCGACGACCAACCGCATGGCGCCGCCGGTGCGCTTCACGGCGAGCAGGGTTCCGGTCGTCTCGATCAGGCCAGTGAACATGGGTACAGAGTAGATAGCGAGTCAGCGAGTTAGCAAGTTAGGAGCTAGGAGTTAGGAGTTAGGAGTTAGGAGTTAGGAGTTAGCGAGGTTAGATGCCGGACCACGGATCGTGCAGGTAGCCGCTAACGCGGACGTCCTCGCCCTCGGGCGCGTGTGGGAAACTGGCGCGCTCGACTGACGTGAGTTGCTGCTGCAGCAGGTAGGGGGATGTGCCTTCTGCGAACGGTAATGCTGCGGCGCCGAGCTCCTGCTCGGCGAAGTACAGCACGACTCTGTCGGCGAGCTGGTCGCGCAGGAGGCTGCCGTTCAGCTCGGAGCCGCCTTCCGCCAACACGCTCCGAATGTGGTGCTGTTGAAGGTGATCGAGCGCGATGCGCAGGTCGAGGCGGCCTTCGCGCAGCGGCAGGCGATGCACCTCAACGCCGAGCGAAGTGAGTTGTGACTCGCGTTCCGCGGATGCGTCGTCTGCACAGAAGATCAGCAGATCGTGGCGATGCTCTTCGGCCGCAGAGCGCACGAGTTTCGAGTCGAGCGGAATGCGGAGCCTCGCGTCGAGCACAACGCGGAGCAGCGGACGGCGGCGTGGCAGGGCGGTACGGTCGGTGAGCTCCGGGTCGTCGGCGAGCACGGTTCCGATGCCCGTGAGGACCGCGTCCGATGCATGGCGCAGCCGCTGCACGTCGGCGCGCGCCGCAGTGCCGGTGAGCCAGTGCGGTGCGGTTGCCGTGCGCTGCGAAGGCGCGGGAGCAAGCTTTCCGTCCACGGAGAGCGCTGCCTTGAGTGTGACGAACGGGCGCTCGTGCTGGATGGCGAAGGCGAAGGCGTCGTTCAGCCGCCGCGCGCGCTGCGAGAACTCCGATGCGGCGGGAAGAAGAACCACCTCAATTCCAGCGCTGCGCATGCGATCGATCCCTTTGCCGCTGACCAGCGGATTGGGATCGAGTGTGGCGACGACACAGCGGGTGATACCGGCGGCGATGAGCGCGTCCGAGCAGGGGCCGGTGCGGCCCTGGTGGACACACGGCTCGAGGGTGACGCAGGCCGTTGCACCGTGCAGGTCGTGACCGGCGGCGCGCGCCTGCTTCAGCGCGGCTATTTCCGCATGGTCCAGGTTGTCGTAGAAGTGCGCGCCTTCGCCGAGAACGACGTTGATCTCAGGGCGAAGAAGGACACAGCCCACGGTGGGGTTTGGGTGATGCGAAGGCCTGGGCGTCGCTGGCGAGCTCTAGCGCGCGTCGTAGACCACGTTCATCCGCCGGCAGGAGACGCATGAGGTCTCAGCATAGCTGGTAGCGGTCTGGAACTGCTGCGAGTTGAGGTCCTCGCGCGTGGGCATAGAGGCCTGGACGAATGGATGATTGTCGGCGGACACTGCGAGCTCGGTCTGGCGCACGGTCTGGGCGTGCCCGAAGGAAAAGATCATGGCGAAGAAGGCTGCGATGAGCTGGTGCATGGGAACCTCCTTAGTCAATACCGGGTAGCTGCGAGTATCGCCCGAGGCACCTAACTGCGAGATGACTCTTCGGCGTGCTGAGCCGAACCGAGGAGGCATTATCTTCGTAACGTGCCATTGGGGCGGGCTCTCGAAGCCCCTTGTATTTAGAGATTTACAGGGGCGCAAAGGTAGCCCGGCCGCGTGCACCGGTTACTTCATTGCTATCCAGCGGTTACCGGCCGGGTAATCAGTCGAGCAGGGAGTCGACGAAGCTGGCGGAGTCGAAGGGCAGGATGTCCTCTAGCTTCTCGCCGACGCCGACGTAGCGGACCGGGAGGCGGAGTTCGCGGGCGATGGCGACGACGATTCCGCCTTTGGCGGTGCCGTCGAGCTTGGTGAGGACGATGCCGGTGACGTGGGCGGCCTCGGTGAAGAGGCGGGCCTGCTGCAAGCCGTTTTGACCGGTGGTGGCGTCGATGACGAGCAGGGTCTGGTGGGGGGAGCCGGGGACCTGGCGCTCGGCGGTGCGGCGCATCTTGTCCAGCTCCTTCATGAGGTCGGACTTGGTGTGCAGGCGGCCGGCGGTGTCGACGAGGAGGATGTCGGTCGAGCGTGCTTTGGCGGCGGTGGCGGCGTCGAAGAGGGCGGCGGAGGGGTCTCCGCCCTGGCGGGTCTTGATGAGGGCGACGCCGGAGCGCTCGGCCCAGACCTCGAGCTGCTCGATAGCGGCGGCGCGGAAGGTGTCGGCGGCGCAGAGCAGGACGGAGCGGCCCTTCGCGGACGGCGGTAGAGGGCGGCGAGCTTGCCGGAGGTGGTGGTCTTGCCGGTGCCGTTGACGCCTACGAGGAGGATGACTTCGGGTGGCGTGTGACGCGTGGCGGACGGGCGTGTTGACGGAGTCGAGGATGCGGCGGATCTCGTCCTTGAGGGCGGCCTTGAGCTCGGCGCCGTTGGCGAGGCCGTGGCGCAGGGCGCGGTCGCGCAGCCGGGTGATGATCTCGTTGGCGGTGGGCGCGCCGATGTCGGAGGCGAGGAGGGCGAACTCCAGCTCGTCGAGGGAGGTCTCGTCGATCTCGCGGGTGAGGGCGACGACGGAGGCGATCTGGTCGGAGAGGGACTGGCGCGTGCGCGTGACGGCCTGGCGCATGCGGTCGAAGAAGCTGCGAGGCTTTTCGGCGGTGGCGTTCGGCGATTGCTGTGCGGTCTCCGGTTGGGGCGTTTCCGGCTCGGGTTCGCGTTTGCCGAAGAGTGAGGTGAAGGGCATCAGTTCCAGTTTATCGGGTTCGGCGGAGCGGGTGCGGTGGACCCCTCCCCCTCCCCCCTGCCTTTTTGGGCTGAATCTTTGGAATGAACAGGTTGCGGGAGGGGTGTGGCTGCAAAATATTGATTCCAGAGATTTTGCCGATAAATTCTCTGTTTTCAATATTTTGACGCTGGCGAACGCTCGCTTCCGTTTCGAGGTTCAAGTTTAGGAGCGTTCAGAGAAAAAGGCCGCGCCAGGCGCAGCCCATTTCTCTGATCTTCTCGTTCTATTTTAGCAGGTTGGGCGTAATTGCCTTGCAGCTACATTTCCTTTGCTTTCAATGGCATACCCGTCCGGGGGCTTGACACGCGTGTTTCCGGGAAGTTCCGGTCGAAATTTGCTGCAAGTGAATGGAAGTAAAGAATCGAGCTGGGGCGCGGACCGGAGCGAACGCGGTTTCTGTTCAGGTTCGAGGGGCGAGTTTCAAAGGTGCGAGTAAGCGGCAAAGGCGAAAAGCGGAACAAGAACGGCGAGCGGAACAAGAATGGGAGCGGAATAAAACGGCGAGCGAAAAAAACGGCGAGCGGAATAAAAACGGCGCTCCAGGCGGAGCGCCGTTTGAGGATCGATCTGGCTTAGGACTGGGTCTTCTTCGGCTTCTGGGCGATGAGGTTGACCGGAGCGGGACCGGAGCCGGAGGCGGGCGTCAGGTTGGGCTGGAGGACACCGGTCTCGGTGGCGGCGGTGCCGTTGATCGAGATGATGTGCACCCGGCCGTCGGAGGCGCCGACGTAGAAGTTGAGGTTGTCGGTGGAGAAGACGCCGGCGAGCGGAGCGGTTGAGGCAGACGCGCCGTTGGCGAGCTTCACGTAGTTGATCGCTCCCGTGGAGGGGATGTACTCGGGGAGGAGGCCGCTGGAGCCGTTGTAGGTGACGAAGGCCAGCGCGGAGTTGGAGGCCGGGACGACGCCGGTGATGCCCTGCTGGATGATGCCGGGGGCGTTCGCGGGGAAGCCGGGGTTGTTCTGCGGCACGACGGTGATGCTGGACAACGGTTTTGCGGCGTTGCCGGCGAGGGTCGTGGTGAAGGACACCGGGGCGTCAGCGATGGTGCAGTCCAGGTCCGGTGCCGGAAGGGGCGAAGGCAGCAGGATATCGCTGAGGGTCGCGACACCGCTTGCGGGCACGTCGGCGCCAAGGATGTGCTTCTCGTCGTTGGTGGCGGCGAGGACCTGGGTCTGTGCGCCACTGGTATCGGGGTCGATAAGGGGGTAGTAGACGTTCACCGTGTTGGGGGGATTTCCGCTCACCGGTGTGTTGTTGGTAGTGGCGGGGCAGTAGCTGCGGCCCTCAGTGCCATTCTGCCCGGCGGCGAAGTAGGCGCCGACGTGCGGGACCATGACGGTGACATCGGAGTATGGAGCGGAGGTGGGGGTGACCTGCCAGTTGTTGAAGGCGGAGTGTGTGAGCAGCGTGTTGGTGTTGGTGGTGACGTAGACGGTGGTCGAGTCGGGCGACCAGGCCGCGGAGGTCGCGATGACGTTGCCGTAGCTGGTGGTGATGTTGCTATTGGAGAGCAGGGAGACAGTCTGGCGCGAGGGATCGGCGACGACGACGGTGGCGCCGTCGGGCGATACGGCGAGGACGGTGCCGGGGATGGCCTGGTTTGCGCCGGATGCGGAGTTGGCGCTGGTGGTGATGGTCATCAGGCCCTGGGGGCTGCCGAAGTAGATCGTGGATCCGTCCTGGGTCATGACCATGGAGTTGGGAACGAAGGGCAGCTTGATGGGCGCACCCTGCTGGTTCAGCGTGAAGTCATAGGGCACGACGTACTGCGAGTCCGTGGAGGCCATGTAGAGCACGGTTGCGCTGGTGCCGGTGGCGTTGAAGGTAATGCCGTTGGAGGTGATGGGCTTGCCGTTGCCGAGATAGCCGGTCTGGGAGAGCGGAGAGGGATTGCAGGCGCCGGGCTCGCAGACGGCGGTGATTGTGGCTGAACCGGGGAAGGTGGCCAAAACGGAGCCGGAGGAGGCGGAGATGGTCTGGGGAGTGGTGGAGTTGAACTCGAGCGGGAGGCCGGTGATCTGGTTGCCTTTGGTGTCGAGCACGGTGGCGGTGAGGGGCTGGGCGGTGTTGAGCGAGACGCTGATGGGATTCTGCCCGGCCTGCGACCCGGTGGCGGAGAGAACGATGCTGGCCGGCGGGCAGGTGGAGAAGAAGCCGGCGTTGGAGGCGCTGGTCGAGTTGGCGATGCTGGCGGTGATGAGGGTTGAGCCGGGCTGGTTGGCGGTGGCGAAGCCGTTCTGGTCGATGCTGACGACGCTGGCGGCGCCCTGGGCGGCGTAGGTGACGTTGCCGACGCTGCAGGTGATGTTGTGCGCGGCGTCAGTGAAGCCGCCGTAGTAAGCCTTGACGGCGAGCTGGACGCGGGTGTTCTGCGAGACGCAGGAGCTGCTGCTATAGGCGGGCGCGGCGGCATCGGTGCCGGTGGTGTAGTTAGGGCAGCAGTCGCTGGAGGGGTCGACGAGGTTGTGATTCGCGTCGACGGTGCAGCCGCCGGGCGAGGAGGACTGCGCGGTAGTGAGCTGAACGGCGGTGACGGCAGGATGCACGAAGACGGCGATGGCGTTGGAGGCGACGCCGTCGCCGCTGGCGGTGATGTAGGCCACGGAGGTGGCGGGCGCGGTGGCCGGCGGAGTGCAGATGGTGAAGTCGGGGATGCCGGAGCCGGACTGGCGGTTCCAGGAGCCGCCGCAGACAGAGCCGGTCGCGGGGTTCACGTCGGCGATGTTCATGTTGGTGGTGGCGAAGGTGAAATGGCTGACGGATACGTTGTTGCCGTTGCAGTCCTGTGCGGTCGCGGAGAGTCCGGGCCCGATCTGTCCGTAGTTCACGGACTCACCGGTGATGGAGAGATTGGAGGCGAGGATGATCTTGGTGGCCTGGCCGACGACCGGGCCGGAGTTACCGGAGTTGCAGTAGACGGGAGGGGCGGCCTTGTGACCGCAACCGATAACTGACAGACCGAAGGGAACCGTGAAGAAAAGCAGAAATGCCAGACCGACGAACCGCCGGCCTGATCTGGTGAAAAACAGCCGCACTCGAACCTCCCCGTTCAACCGGAACTCACGCTGAACGGCCTTTGAACCGCTGGATCGCTGAATCCGAATATCCAGTGTAGGTGTTGGACGGAGTTGCGGGCAAATGGGAGGACGTGGGGGAAGCAGGGACTAGGAAATAGGAAGCAGGGAGTGGGGAATAGGGAGTAGCAAACGATGGACCCGGCGAGCAGCTTCAGCCGCGTTCATACCCGTGGCGACTTCGGACCTCTGCGCCGTTCGCCGTTGCCATTTACTTCCTCTCCTGCTTCCTGCTTCTTCCGTATTTCCTACTTCCTAGTTGTTACTTCTTCGCGGTTTGCTGGTTGGTGGTCCCGGCGGGCATGTTGTCCGCGAACCACTGGATCATGCGCTTGTTGCGGTCGGCGATGTGGGCGGGGTTGCGGAAGCCGTGGCCCTCGTCGGGGTAGACGACGAGCTGGGTTTTGACGCCGAGGTCGCGGAGAGCGTGCCAGAACTCGAAGGACTGCGGGGCGGGGCACTCGCCGTCGCGGTCGCCGACGATGACGAGCGTGGGCGTTTTCACGTTCTTGATGAAGGTGATGGCGGAGGATTTCGCGTAGACGGCGGGGTCGTCATAGACGGAGGCGCCGAAGAACGGGATCATCCACTGGTCGATGGAGTTTTCGCCGTAGTAGCTGAGCCAGTCGGAGAGGCCGGCGCCGGCGACGGCGGCGCGGAAGCGGTGGGTCTGGGTGACGGCGAACATGGTCATGAAGCCGCCGTAGCTCCAGCCGGTGATGCCTTCGCGATTTTTGTCGATGGGGTATTTGGCCTCGATGACGTCCATGCCCTTCTCGATGTCGCGGAGGTCGCCGTAGCCGAAGTCCTTGCGGTTGGCCATGGTGAATTTTTCACCCTGACCGAAGGAGCCGCGGGGGTTGGGCGAGAGGACGAAGTAGCCCTGCGAGGAGAACATGGTGTCGGGGCGGGGGCCGGCGGAGGCGGATGGGCCGCCGTGGACGGAGACGATGAGCGGGTAGTGTTTGGAGGCGTCGTAGTCCTTCGGGAAGGTGAGCCAGCCCTGGACGTGGAAGCCTTCGTTTTCCCACTCGATGGATTCGAAGCGCGGCGGGTGGAGCTGGACGGTGTCGTTGAGGTGGGTGAACTGGGTGGCTTTGCCGGGCGCGCCGAGGTAGATCTCGGGCGCCTTGTTGTAGGAGTACTCGACGTAGGCGATGAGGCCGTTGTGTGGACGACCGCGACGGCGTTCTTGATGGGGCCGCCGCCGGAGATGGAGACTTCGCCGAGGTCGTCGGAGGCGTTGGGAACGACTTCGTGCTTGTCGGCGTTGGCGTCGGTGAGGAGCGTGTGGCCGCGGCGGTCTTCGACGAAGCCGACGGTGTGGTCGTTGATCCAGGCTTCCCAGGTGGGCGTGCCGTCGATGTTGGGGGTGATGTCGGTGGGTTCGCCGCCGCGTGAGGGGACCGTCCAGATGTCGCCGCCGGTGGAGCCCTGGTCGGACATGAGGCCGGCGATGAGGGCGATCTTTTTGCCGTCGGGGGAGTAGCGCGGGACGGCGATCTGGAGGCCGTGGAGGGCGGAGTGGGTGGTGTTGGGGTCGAAGACGGAGCGGCGGCTGCTCGGGGACGGAGTTGGCAGTCGAGGTGGACGGGTGCGGCCCAGAGCTGGGCGATCCACCAGTTGTTTTCGCCGGGAGGGTCGGCGGCGATGTAGGCGATCTCGTGCGATGAGGGCGCCCAGTCGAACTCGTAGACGTGGAGGGTGAGCGGGGGTGAGGAAGCCGCCGGTGCCGGAGGTGGATCGGCGTCGCACACGGCGTAGACGCGCTGGACCTCGACGCCGTCTTCGCCGATGACTCCGGACCAGGGCTTCATGGCGTCGAGTGCGCCGGCGGTGCGGGTGGCGTTTTGGACGAAGAGGAAGGCGATGGATTTGCCGTCAGGGGACCAGGCGGGCTGGTTGATGTCGCCGGTGAGGTGGGTGAGCTGGCGGACGTCGCCGGTGGATTTGGACCAGAGGTAGATCTGGGACTGGCGGGGTACGGTGGGGTCGGCGGAGGCGGGGGCGCAGGCGGCGAGGAAGGCGAGGGTGTGAGCCGTCGGGCGACCAGATGGGGCTGGAGTAGGCGCAGCCGGTGGCGTTGGGGATGGCGATGGTTTTGGCGGTCTCGTCGGAGGCGGGAGCGGATGTCGAGGAGAGGTGGAGGGCGGAGCCGTCCTGGCTGCGGAGGGTCCAGGCGAGGGTCGTGCCGTCGGGCGAGAGGGCGACGTTGCCGGGCATGTGGAGGCCGGTCATGCCGCCGCGCTGGGCGAGTGCGGGAGTAGCGATCAGTGCGGGGAGACAGAGGGCGAGAACTGCGAGCGGACGCTTGAGGAGCAGCATGGAAAGGAGCGTATCATTCGGCCGCATCGCGAGGCGATGGGTCGGATGCAGGCGAAGGGCAAGCGCGCGCCGTAGGATCGAGCGTCGAGGCGCGCGCGGGCGGCTTCTGGCGGGCTCATCTGACCATGGCGAGGGCGGACAGCGCCGCCTAATTGTTGACGGTGCTGGGTGAACTTGTTAGAGTAAGAAGGTTCCCCGAATATCGGGAACGTGCCTTTCTGAGCGCCTGCGACACCCTCCTTCCCGCGTATGTTTCCGGGGTCTCATGGGGATGGGCTATGCGGGCCGGAGCAGGCGAAACGGAGTTGGGCGCGGGTCGGCGAGAGTTCATCTGGAAAAGGATGGAAGCGCTGATTCACAAGAACCCGGCCACCGTCGTCTGTCATTCAGCTTGAGTGATGGCAATCCGCGTGGTTGAGCAGTACGGCCGCGTGCAGGATTCAGAACTTCGCCGGTGAGTGAGTGTGCTTGCCGCCTTTCGTGTGTCCAGACCCCACTCATGCGCAGAGAGCGCGCATGAATGGGGTACCCAGACGGGTGGGTATTCGAGAGAAGAGCGAAGGTGCTGCCCTGCGGCGTGTCCGAGGGAGAAATCGGAAGCCCGGTGCGCGTACGCGCGTGGCCGGAGTTGCAAGAAGGAAGAGGATTTTTAGAGTGCCGACATTTCATCAGCTCGTGAAGCAGGGCCGCACGCCCACCAAGTACAAGACTGCGTCGCCTGCGCTGCAGGGATCGCCCCAGCGCCGTGGCGTCTGCACGCGTGTGTACACGCAGACCCCGAAGAAGCCGAACTCGGCGCTGCGCAAGGTTGCGCGTGTTCGCCTGACGAACGGCATCGAGGTCACGACGTACATCCCGGGCATCGGCCACAACCTGCAGGAGCACTCGATTGTGCTGATCCGCGGCGGCCGTGTGAAGGATCTGCCGGGCGTTCGGTATCACGTGGTGCGCGGGACGCTGGATTCGGTTGGCGTGGCGAACCGCAAGCAGAGCCGCTCGAAGTATGGGGCCAAGAGGCCGAAGGCGGCAGCGAAGTAAAGCTGCGAGTGGTTAGTCGTTAGTGGTTCGTAGTTAGTGAAAGACAGAAGCTTTAGGCCCAGTTCGTGAGAAGTCCCGCGCTGGGGGAAGAAGAGAGAGAAGAATGCCGAGAAAAGGTTATATCGCGAAGCGGGAAGTGCCAGCGGATCCGATCTATCAGTCGACGCTGGTCACGAAGTTTGTCAACAGCATGATGTGGGGCGGCAAGAAGTCGACGGCGCAGGCCATTTTCTATGAGGCGATGACCAACCTCGAGGCCAAGGGCGGCGGAGACGACGCACTGAAGCTGTTCAAGAAGGCTGTTGAGAACGTGAAGCCGATGCTCGAGGTAAAGAGCCGCCGCGTGGGTGGAGCGAACTACCAGGTGCCGATCGAAGTGAACCCGGAGCGGCGCACGTCGCTGGCGATCCGCTGGCTTGTGACCTTCGGCCGCGCGCGCGGAGAGAAGGGCATGGTCGACAAGCTGACGGCCGAGCTGCTGGATGCGGCGAATGGACGCGGCGCGGCGATGAAGAAGAAGGAAGACGTTCATCGCATGGCGGAAGCGAATAAGGCGTTCGCTCATTACCGCTGGTAAGGCGGTTGTAAGTTGTAAGTTCTAAGTTTGCGACTTACAGATTGAGGCGATCTTGGTTGTAAGAAGTCTCGCAGTTAGAACTTAGAACTTACAACCTAGAACAAGGTTTTGAACTACCGCGGACCAAGTCCGCAGAAAGAATTACCGTGGCACGCACAGTACCTCTCGCCAAATGTCGCAATATCGGCATCATGGCGCACATCGACGCCGGCAAGACGACGACGACGGAGCGAATCCTTTTCTATACGGGCATCACGCACCGTATCGGCGAGGTGCACGAGGGCACCGCGACGATGGACTGGATGGAGCAGGAGCAGGAGCGCGGCATTACGATTACGTCGGCCGCGACGACCTGCACCTGGAACGGCATTCGCATCAACATCATCGACACACCGGGGCACGTGGACTTCACGGCCGAGGTGGAGCGTTCGCTGCGCGTGCTGGACGGCGCGGTCGCGGCGTTCGATGCGGTTGCGGGCGTGCAGCCGCAGTCGGAGACGGTGTGGCGGCAGGCCAATAAATACAGGGTTCCGCGGATCTCGTTCATCAACAAGATGGACAAGGCGGGCGCGAACTTTGAGTACGCGACGTCCACGATTGTGAACCGTCTGGGCGCGCGGGCGGTGCCGATTCAGATTCCCATCGGCGAAGAGGCGAAGTTCCAGGGTGTTGTGGACCTGGTCGAAATGCGCGGCATTGTGTGGAATGACGAGACGATGGGCGCGAAGTACGACGTGATCGAAGTCCCGGCAAACCTGAAGGACAAGGCCGAGGAGATGCGCAATCAGCTGATCGAGGCGGTTGCGGACTCGGACGACGAGGTGATGCACAAGTACCTCGAGGGCGAGGAGATCACGGTTGCGGAGCTGAAGCGCGCGATCCGCAAAGCCACGATTTCGATGAGCGTTTTTCCGGTGATGTGCGGGACTGCGTTCAAGAACAAGGGCATTCAGACGCTGCTGGACGCGGTTGTCGAGTATCTGCCGAGCCCGCTGGATGTTCCGGCGATCGAGGGCATCGATCCGGACGATCCGGAGAAGAAGCTGGTTCGCAAGGCGGACGACAACGAGCCGTTTGCGGCGCTGGGATTCAAAATCATGACCGACCCGTTTGTTGGCCAGCTGATCTTCATCCGGGTGTACTCGGGCACGCTGAAGACCGGCGACTCGGTGCTGAATCCGCGCACGCGGAAGACGGAGCGTATCGGCCGTCTGCTGAAGATGCACGCGAACAAGCGCGAGGAGATTACGGAGATTCTCGCGGGCGACATCTGCGCGGCGGTTGGTCTGAAGAACCTGGTGACGGGTGACACGATCTGCACCGAGAAGGCGCCGATTGTGCTCGAACGGATCGACTTCCCGGCACCGGTGATTGAGGTTGCGGTCGAACCGAAGACGAAGGCCGACCAGGAGAAGATGGGCCTGGCGCTGGCGAAGCTGGCGCAGGAAGATCCCACGTTCAAGGTTCGGACGGACGAGACGAGCGCGCAGACGATCATCGCCGGCATGGGCGAGCTGCATCTGGAAATCATCGTCGACCGCATGATGCGCGAGTACAAGGTCGAGGCGAACGTCGGCAAACCGCAGGTGAACTACCGCGAGACGATTCGCTCGAAGGCTGAGGCGGAGGGCAAGTACATTCGCCAGACGGGCGGCTCAGGTAACTACGGCCACGCGAAGATTCGGATTGAACCGAACGAGCCGGGCAAGGGCTACGAGTTCTCGAACGACATCAAGGGCGGAACGATTCCGAAGGAGTACATCAAGCCGATCGACCAGGGTATTCGCGAAGCGATGCTGGGCGGTGTGCTGGCGGGCTACGAGATGGTCGACATCAAGGTGTCGCTGTATGACGGCAGCTACCACGATGTCGACTCGAACGAAATGGCCTTCAAGATCGCCGGATCGATGGCGTTCAAGGAGGCTGCGCGCAAGGCCAAGCCTGTGCTGCTGGAGCCGGTGATGGCGGTTGAGGTGACGGTGCCCGAGGAGTATATGGGCACGATCATCGGCGACCTGAACTCGCGGCGTGGACGCATCGAGGGCATGGAGATGGTTGGCGGCGTGCAGGCCATCAAGGCGACGGTGCCGCTGTCGAATATGTTCGGTTATGCGACGGCGATGCGTGGAAGCACGCAGGGACGCGCGAACTTTTCGATGGAGTTCAAGCAGTACGAAGAGGCGCCGCGGTCGGTGAGCGAAGAGGTCATCGCCAAGGTGCAGGGCGAGAAGAGTAGATAGGTTTTGCAAAGTAGGCCGCGCGCTGGAGCCGAACATATTCGGCGCGCGCAGAGACAAGGGTTAGCAGTAGCGAGCTAGACGATAAGTCTTCAAGCAGAAAACGGAGAAGTTGGTCATGGCGAAGGAAAAATTTGATCGCAGCAAGCCGCATGTGAACGTTGGGACGATCGGTCATATCGATCACGGCAAGACGACGTTGACGGCGGCGATTACGAAGGTGCTGTCGAAGCACAACCCGAAGAACAGCTTCCGCTCGTTCGACACGATCGACAATGCGCCCGAAGAGCGCGAGCGCGGCATCACGATCTCGACCTCGCACGTGGAGTACGAGACCAAGAACCGTCACTACGCGCACGTCGACTGCCCGGGCCACGCGGATTACATCAAGAACATGATCACCGGCGCGGCGCAGATGGACGGCGCGATCCTCGTGGTTGCGGCGACGGACGGCCCGATGCCGCAGACCAAGGAGCACGTGCTGCTCGCTCGCCAGGTTGGCGTGCCGTACATCGTCGTGTTCCTCAACAAGTGCGATGCGGTTGAAGATGCCGAGCTGATCGACCTGGTCGAGATGGAAGTTCGCGAGCTGCTGTCGAAGTACGACTTCCCGGGCGATGACGTTCCGGTGATCCGCGGCAGTGCGCTGGGCGCGCTGAACGGCGAGGCGCAGTGGGAGGCGAAGATCGACGAGCTGATGGAGGCGGTGGACAAGAGCGTGCCGCAGCCGGATCGCCTGGTCGACCTGCCGTTCCTGATGCCGATCGAAGACATCTTCTCGATCTCGGGCCGCGGCACGGTTGTCACGGGCCGTATCGAGCGCGGCAAGGTGAAGGTTGGCGAGGAGTCGGAGATCGTCGGCTTCCGCGAGACGCGCAAGACGGTTGTCACGGGCGTCGAGATGTTCAAGAAGCAGCTGGACGAAGGCCTGGCGGGTGATAACGCGGGTCTGCTTCTGCGCGGTATCGCGAAGGAAGACGTGGAGCGCGGGATGGTGCTCGCGAAGCCCGGCTCGATCACGCCGCACACGGTATTCAAGGGCGAGGTCTACGTGCTCTCGAAGGAAGAGGGTGGACGTCACACGCCGTTCTTCAACGGCTATCGTCCGCAGTTCTACTTCCGGACGACGGACGTTACGGGTTCGGCCAAGCTGCCCGAGGGTACGGAGATGGTGATGCCGGGCGACAACATCAACCTGGAAGTCACGCTGCATACGCCGGTGGCCATGGAGAAGGGTCTGCGGTTTGCTATTCGCGAGGGCGGCAGGACCGTCGGCGCGGGAGCCATCGCCGAGATCATCAAGTAGGCACCTGCGCTGCGGCGAGACGCGCTCAAGCGCAGAACGCCGGACGCAGTAGAGGACAAATCAACGAGGGCTGCCGGTTCGCCAAGATTCACGACGGCCGGCAGCTACTCCCAACCGATCTTTGAGAAGAGCTCTTCAGCAGAGCTTAGAAAGAAGTTTGAAATGGCACAGCAGCGCATTCGCATCCGCCTGAAGGCATACGACTACCGGGTTCTGGACACGTCCACGGGCGAGATTGTTGAGACCGCCAAGCGCACGGGCGCTCAGGTT
This sequence comes from uncultured Acidobacteriaceae bacterium, assembly GCA_963777205.1. Classification (GTDB taxonomy): domain Bacteria; phylum Acidobacteriota; class Terriglobia; order Terriglobales; family Acidobacteriaceae; genus Granulicella. The sequence goes on from CAVZPQ010000002.1 coordinate 76,331, forward strand.
GCGGGGCCGATTCCCCTGCCGACGATGAAGAACAAGTATTGCGTTCTGCGCTCGCCGCACGTGGATAAGAAGTCGCGCGAGGCTTTTGAGATTCGCACGCACAAGCGGCTGATCGACATTCTTGAGCCGACGCAGCAGACGGTGGACGCGCTGATGAAGCTCGATCTGCCGGCGGGCGTGGACGTCGAGATCAAGACGGTCACGAAGTAAGTCGGGCAAGCTAGGTAGATAGTGAGTACGAAGTTAGGAAGTTAGGACAGTACCTACAGTGCTTGGCGGAAAGCTGAGCATGATGAGGAGAGAGAAAGATGGCAGTTACAGGGATTCTTGGAAAGAAGATCGGCATGACGCAGGTCTTCGATGATCGCGGAGATGTTCATCCGATTACGGTGCTGAAGGTTGGGCCGTGCGTGATCACGCAGCTGAAGACCCAGGCGAAGGACGGCTATGACGCCGCGCAGATCGGCCTGGTGGAGTTCGTCAAGGCGAGCAAGGTGAATAAGCCGATGACCGGCCACTTTGCGAAGTCGAACGTGCCGCCAGTGAAGCTGGTGAAGGAAGTGCAGCTGGAGTCGGTGACCGGCGGCGACCAGGATCAGGGCGCGAAGGCCGGAGACCGCATCACGGTCGAGATCTTCAACGAGACGAAGTTCGTCGACGTGATTGGGACGTCGAAGGGCCGCGGTTTCGCGGGTGTTGTTCGCCGGCACGGCTTTGGTGGCGGACCTAAGTCGCACGGTCACATGTTCCAGGTTCAGGGCTCGATTGGGGCGTCGTCGTTCCCGTCGCGCGTGTTTCCGGGGCAGAGGATGCCGGGTCACTACGGGACGGACCAGGTTACGGTCCGCAATCTGCGGATTCGCGGCATCGATGCCGAAGAGAACCTGCTGATGGTTGAGGGCGCGGTTCCGGGTGCTCGCGATGGATATGTTCTCGTTTCGAAGGCGAAGGCGCCACCGAGAGAGCGTCGCGGCTTTGCGGGTGCAGGCACGGTTGATCCGCTGAAGGCGAGCAAGAAGGCTGCACCGAAGAAGAAGTAGGCACTGCGTGCGGCGGATGCGCCTTCGGCGCGTTCGTCGCAACTGTGAAGAAATTGGCTCAATCTCTGCGCGGGGAACAGACCGGGTACAGCAGAGTAACAACGATAGGGCTCGCGGCATCGATCGCGGGCACGGAAAGCGAAGTAATACGATGGCGAAGATCAAGATCAAGAGCCTCGCGGGCAAGGAAGTCGGAGACTTCGAACTGCTCGATGAGGTGTTTGGCGGCGATGTGAACGAGGCGCTGCTGTGGGAGGCGGTGAAGCACTACCGCGCGAGCCTGCGGCAGGGAACTCATGCGACGAAGAATCGCAAGCTGGTTTCGGGTGCGGGCAAGAAGCTGTGGAAGCAGAAGGGTACGGGCCGCGCGCGCGTGGGCTCGATCCGCTCACCACTGTGGCGTGGTGGTGGTACGGTTCACGGACCGCAGCCGCGCAGCTACGATTACCAGTTCCCGAAGAAGAAGCTGATGGGCGCGCTGCGCTCGGCGATCGCGTCGAAGCTGGCCGACGGCAAGCTGACGGTGGTCGAGAACTTCAACGTTGACGAGCCGAAGACGAAGCACTACCGCAACGCGCTCGACAAGCTTGAGGCGAAGAAGACGGCGCTGCTGGTTGAGACTTCGCGCGAACTGAACGAGAAGCTGTATCTCGGTTCGCGGAATCTTGCGGGTGTGGAGCTTGTGCTCTCGAGCGAGGTTCATCCCTACGATCTGCTCAAGCATGAGCACGTCGTGATTTCGAAGGCTGCGCTTGAGGCGCTGCAGGAGACGCTGAAGAAGTCAGTGTCTAAGCGCGCCCAGAAGGAGGTTGCATAATGCCGACTCTTTATAAAGTTATCCGGCGCCCGCTAATCACCGAGAAGGCTCTCACGACGCGTGAGACCGAGGGATCGCTGGTGTTTGAGGTTGCGGCGAACGCCTCGAAGACTGAGGTGAAGCAGGCTGTGGAGCAGCTCTTCAATGTGAAGGTCGCGACGGTTCGCACCGCCAACATTGAAGGCAAGGAACGCCGCCGCGGTAAGTACTCGGGCTATCTTCCGGACTGGAAGAAGGCGTATGTGCGGTTGAAGGCGGGCGAGAAGGTTCCTGACTTCGCGGCAGAGATTTAGAAGCACGTTGTCAGTTCTCCGTTCTCAGCTGTGAGTAAGAGCGCTGAGAACGGACAACTGAGAACTGAGATCTTTTCAGAAGTAACTATCGCGCTTGGGTGAAAGCACTCAATCCAGACAGCGCGGAGAAGAAGGCAAGGAATAGAAAATGCCGATCAAGAGCTATCGACCGATTACACCGACGCTTCGTTTTCAGACGAAGCTGGTGAATGACGACATCACGACTAACGAGCCGTACAAGCCGCTGCTGGCAGTGAAGCAGCGGACCGGCGGCCGCAACAATACCGGAAAGCTTTCGGTGCGGCACCAGGGCGGCGGACATAAGAAGAAACTGCGCCTGATTGACTTCAAGCGCGACAAGTACGGGATTCCGGGCACCGTGGCGACGATCGAGTACGATCCGAACCGCAGCTCACGGATTGCGCTGATCGCGTATGCAGACGGTGAGAAGCGGTACATCCTGCAGCCGGTTGGGCTGAAGGTTGGGCAGAAGGTGATGAGCGGGCCGGAGGCTGACATCCTGGTCGGCAACGCGCTTCCGCTGCGCAACATTCCTGCCGGTACGACGGTGCACAACATCGAGCTGCGGCCGGGCAAGGGCGGGCAGATGGCGCGCTCGGCTGGAGCGCAGGTGCAGCTGGTGGCGAAGGAAGGCGACTACGCTCTGCTGAAGCTGCCTTCGGGCGAGACGCGGCGCGTGCTCGTCGAGTGCATGGCTACGATTGGACAGGTCGGCAACACCGATCACGAGAATGTGTCGATCGGAAAAGCCGGACGCAACCGCTGGAAGGGAATTCGCCCGGCAAACCGTGGTGTCTCGATGAACCCGGTCGACCATCCGCACGGCGGTGGTGAGGGCAAGACCTCGGGCGGACGTCACCCGGTGACGCCGTGGGGCCAGCCGACGCGTGGATACAAGACGCGGAACAACAAGCGCACGGATGTGTTTATCGTGCAGCGGCGGAATAAGGGCAAGTAGTTAGTGGTTAGTAGTTAGTAGTTAGTGCGCCCGGAGGGGTACTCGGCTGAGTAAGTGAAGCTGAGTGCAGGTAGGGCAAAACCAAGTCTCGAAGACTCCTCGCGAGATTCGTTGTATCGAGCACAGCAGTACTGGAGAAGGTAAATGGCACGCTCTACGAAAAAGGGTCCGTTCATCGACGCGCACCTGATGATTAAGATTGACGCGATGAACGCGGCCAACGACAAGAAGGTGATTCGCACCTGGTCGCGGCGGTCGACGATTCACCCGGACATGGTCGGCCACACGATCGCGGTGCACAACGGCAAGAAGTTTGTGCCGGTGTACTGCACGGAGAACATGGTTGGGCACAAGCTCGGCGAGTTCTCGGCGACGCGCACGTTCAAGGGACACTCCGCGAAGGCTGCGGACACGGCGAAGGCCAAGTAAAGAAATCCAGGCGAGAAGCTTCTCGCTGTGAGATTGAGCAGAGGCTTGGTTTCGCCTCAAGGAAAGATTGAGATGGCAAAGACATCGACAGCAAATCCGGAGTTTCGCGCCGAGGCCAAGTTCCAGCGCGTCAGCCCGCAGAAGGCCAAGCTGGTGCTGGACCTTATTAAGGGCAAGCCTGTGGGACAGGCGATCAACATTGTGGCGTTCACGAACAAGCGCATCGCGCCGGTGATCGAGAAGACGCTGCGCTCGGCGGTGCAGAACGCGCAGTACCTGGCCGATGAGCGCGGACTCGACATCGACGTTGATAAGCTGATTGTGAAGTCGGCTGTGGCGAACGAAGGACCGCGAATGAAGCGTATTCGTCCTGCGCCGATGGGCCGAGCGTTTCGCTACCAGCGCCGCATTGCGCATATCGTGATCACGATTGCGGAGAAGAAGGCGGCGGAGGTTCCGGCCAAGGCTGCACCGGCGCCTGCGGCTGAGACGACCACAAAGCCAGCGGCTAAGAAGAGCGCAGCCAAGAAGGCTCCGGCCAAGAAGGCGGCGGCGAAGAAGGCTCCTGCAAAGAAGTCGGCCAGCAAGAAGACGGCTGCGGCGAAGTAAAGCAACGCCGCAGAGTAGTTTCTGGTTACAGGCCCAGATAGAAGTTTGTAGCAAAGAATTATTGCAAGACAAGTAACATCGCCGCGCCGGCTCAACCGGCTATGGCCTGAAAGAAGAAGGAAGCTTATGGGACAGAAAGTCCATCCGTATGGATTCCGCCTCGGCATCAACAAGCCGTGGAAGTCGCGCTGGTTTGTGGAGCGCGGCTATGACAAGCTGCTGGTCGAGGATGTGAAGCTGAAGGCTGAGCTCCGCGAGAAGCTGAAGGCTGCCGGCGTTTCGTCCGTCGAGGTCGAGCGTCCGGGCAACAAGCTGCGGTTGATTATCCGCACGGCGCGTCCGGGCATCATCATCGGGCGCAAGGGCGCGGAGATCGACAAGCTGAAGGCTGACATCCAGAAGCGGACCAGCCGCGAGGTGTTTATCGACATCCTCGAGGTGAACAAGCCGGAGCTGGATGCGCAGCTGGTGTCGGAGAACATCGCACTTCAGCTCGAGAAGCGCGTGAGCTTCCGCCGGGCGATGCGCAAGTCGGTGGACTCGGCGCTGCGGTTCGGCTGCAAGGGTATCAAGGTGCGTGTTTCGGGCCGCTTGAACGGCAACGAGATCGCGCGCTCGGAGTGGTACCTGCAGGGTCGGCTGCCGCTGCACACGCTGCGTGCGGACATCGACTACGGCTTTGCCGAGGCGAAGACGACGTACGGTGTGATCGGCGTCAAGGTGTGGATCTATCGCGGCGATATTTACGAGCAGAAGCGGCGTCGCGAGCCGGGAATTACCACCGGCGCGTTCTAAATTGTGGCAGGGTCGCGGGGAGGCCAAAGCTTCCCCTGCCCGCGATTTTGCTGTATATTTAAATGGTTTGGCCCTGAGTCTGTCCGGCAGCTGAGTAGTACGGAATCAGTAGCCGTACAGAGACCCCGGCTGAGCTTCTCTGATCCCGCCGTTGTGCGGTTCCACTCAAAGAAGTTCTCCGTCCTCAAGTTTGAAAGGCGAGTTTTCCCATGCTTTTGCCCAAGAAGGTTAAGTATCGCAAGCAGCAGCGCGGCCGCATGACCGGCAAGGCGTGGCGCGGCTCCGATCTCGCGTTTGGCGACTTCGGTTTGAAGGCGATGGAGTGCGGTTATATTACGGACCGTCAGATCGAGGCTTCGCGTATCGCGATGACGCGGTTTATCAAGCGCGGCGGCAAGGTTTGGCTGCGTCTGTTCCCGGACAAGCCGATCACGAAGAAGCCGGCCGAAACCCGTATGGGTAAGGGCAAGGGTGCGCCGGACCACTGGGTCGCGGTAATCCGTCCGGGCAAGATCCTGTTCGAGATGGAAGGCGTGCCGGTGGATATCGCGAAGGAGGCGATGCGCCTGGCTTCGCACAAGCTGCCGCTGAAGACGACGTTTATCGTTCGGCCGAATGTGAAGACTGAGGTCGCGGCCAAGTAGCCGTAGATCGAAATACAAAGATGCTTCGCCCCGCTCAAGATGACGGCGCGGAGAGCTTAGAGGAAGTTGACATGGAACTCGACAAGATCCGCGATTTGAGCGACGACGAGCTGAAGGCTGAAGAGGCCAAGACGGCCGAGCAGATCTTCCGCATTCGATTTGCGAAGAGCCTCGGCAAGCAGGATGGTCTGAAGAACCTCAAGGGACTGAAGCTGGACGTTGCCCGTTTCAAGACCGTTGCGCGCGAGCGGCAGATTCAGAAGCTCGCCGTGACAAAGGCAGGTAAGTAATGGCTGAGAACACAGCGAACACGCAGCAGGGCACGGAGCAGGCGAGCCGTCGTAACGAGAAGGTCGGCCAGGTCGTTTCGACCAAGATGCAGAAGACCATTGTGGTCGAGATCGAGATGCGCAAGGCGCATCCGAAGTACCGCCGCGTGATGAAGTTCAACAAGAAGTTCTATGCGCATGACGAGCAGAACTCGGCGCGGATTGGCGATGTGGTTCGCATTCGCGAGACGCGTCCTCTGTCGAAGCTGAAGCGCTGGACGCTTGAGGAGATTATCCGCCGGTCGTCGCTTGCGACGCTGCCGGAGGAGAAGCCGCTGGCGGAAGAGTCGGCGACGAAGTAGCTGCTGGGCCGCGCGATGCTGCGCGGTTGGGATTGGCTGGCGTTGTGTTTTAGGGTTGTAGGTTTCGCGCGGGCCTGAGGCTCGCGGCTGGTAAGGAGATTCGCGATGGCAGTTCAGATGCGAACGATGTTGGATGTGGCCGATAACTCCGGCGCCCGCAAGCTGCAGATGATCCTGCCGCTGGGCGGCGGACTCGGCAAGAAGGCCGGCCTGGGCGATGTGGTCACGGCGGCGGTGAAGGAAGCTTCGCCGGATGGAACGGTGAAGAAGGGCAAGGTTGTGAAGGCGGTCATCGTGCGCACGCGCAAGGAGTATCGGCGGCGCGATGGGACGTACATCCGCTTCGACCAGAACGCGGCGGTCGTGATCAATGATGCGATGGAGCCGGTCGGCACGCGCGTGTTCGGCCCCGTGGCTCGCGAGCTGCGTGAGAAGAAGTTTTTGAAGATTGTTTCGCTCGCACCTGAGGTTATCTAGGGGCGACTTGGGAAGTTACCGAGTTAGGAAAAATAGGTAACTCAGTGAGCGGATTCCGGCTCCGCAGATGTAGGTTCGCCGAGGCCGAAGTAAGAAGGATTTAGAGATGGCAAAGATTAAGCGCAATGACCAGGTGATCGTGATTGCCGGCAAAGACAAGGGCAAGAAGGGCCGCGTGCTGCGCGTGCTTGCGGACAAGAATCGTGTCATGGTCGAGGGTGTGGGCATGATCAAGAAGCACCTGAAGCCGGATCCGCAGCGTAACAGCGCGGGCGGCATTCTGGATCAGGAGGCGGCGATTCATCTCTCGAACGTGGCGCTGATTGATTCCGATGGCAAGGCGACCCGCGGCGGGTACCGGTTCGAGGGCGATAAGAAGATTCGGATCGCGCGCTCGAATGGCGGCACGCTGGCGGAGAAGGCGAGCTAGGAAAGCCCGCAGAGATTACTGAGTGGGAGCTAGAGCCACTCTGAATTGAGCACCCCACGCAACGGTAATCACTCCGGGACCGTGGAGAAAAGAGCAAGGGAAATGGCAGCACGACTGAAAGAGAAATACGCGAGCGAGATCAAGGGCCAGCTCCAGAAGGAGCTTGGTATTGAGAACGTGATGGCGGTGCCGAAGCTCGAGAAGATTGTTATCAACATGGGCATTGGCGAAGCGACGCAGAACGTGAAGATGATGGATCCGCTGGTTGCTGACCTCGGCGCGATTGCGGGCCAGAAGCCGGTTGTGACGAAGGCGAAGAAGTCGATTGCGGCATTCAAGCTGCGCGAGGGCATGCCGATTGGCGCGATGGTGACGCTGCGCGGCGATGCGATGTACGAGTTTCTCGATCGCCTGATCTCGGTGGCTCTGCCGCGTGTGCGCGACTTCCGCGGGGTGAGCTCGAAGAGCTTTGATGGACGCGGCAACTACACGCTGGGTCTGCGCGACCAGCTCATCTTCCCGGAGATTGACTACGCGAAGGTGGACAAGACTAAGGGCATGAACGTGACGATCGTTACGTCGGCCAAGGATGACAATGGCGCGCGCGCGCTGCTGAAGTACTTCGGCATGCCGTTCCGCCAGGGAGCATAAGAGATATGGCTACTACAGCAAAGCGCGTCAAGGACGCACGCAAGCCGAAGTTCAAGTCCCGTCAGCACAACCGGTGCCAGCTGTGCGGCCGCCCGCGGGCGTATCTGCGCAAGTTCGGCGTGTGCCGTCTGTGCTTCCGTGGACTGGCGCTCAAGGGCGAGATCCCGGGCGTCGTGAAGTCGAGCTGGTAACGCAAAGGCGTTGACCGGCTCCGCAACCTGAGTGTTGCGGCTCCCTCCCGAAGCGTACCGGGAGAAACATTTCTGGCTGACTCGAGTAGTTGACGAGCGGCCACAACATTCCCGCAGGTTCTCCTGAGTACAGGAGCGAACGGGGGATGAAAGGAAGAAGATGAATCTGACCGATCCAGTTGCAGATTTCCTGACCCGTATCCGTAACGCGCACCGCTCGCGTCACCAGAAGCTCGACGTGCCGGCCTCGCGGCTGAAGGCGGAGATTGCCCGCATCCTCAAGGAGGAGGGGTACATCGCCAACTTCAAGCCGGTTGAAGAGAACGGCCTTAACCTGTTGCGTGTGTACCTGAAGTACGGCGCGAACAACGAGGCTGCGATCCGCGACCTGCAGCGCGTGTCGCGTCCGGGCTGCCGCGTGTACGTGGGTAAGGATGAGATCCGCCGGGTGCAGGGCGGCCTGGGTATCTCGATCATGACCACGCCGAAGGGTGTCATGACCGGCCGTCAGGCGCGCCGCGAGGGCGTTGGTGGCGAGATTCTCTGCGAAGTTTGGTAAAGCAGTTAGTAGTGAAGAGTGAGTAGTGAATACGGCTCGCTCTTCACGCAGGTTTTGAAGTTAGCCGCGAGTTATCGCGGAGGATGCAGTGGAACGAGTGGTGAGAAGCCATTCGGGACTCGCAAGCCATAAAGGATTTCAAGATGTCACGTATTGGAAAGAAGCCCATCACGCTGCCCAAGGGCGTGAAGTACACGGTTCAGACGAACACGGTTGTCGTCGAGGGACCGAAGGGGAAGGTTTCGGCGCTGATTCCGCAGGGCATCACGCTGAACGAGCAGGACGGCGTTTTGCATGTGGAGCGGCAGAACGATTCGCAGGCCGCTCTGCATGGCCTCGCGCGCGCGCTGGTGTTCAACGCGGTTGAGGGCGTCACGAACGGCTGGAAGAAGGAGCTTGACGTGGTCGGCATCGGCTACCGCGTGGAGTTGAAGGGCAAGAACACGGTCGTGTTCACGCTCGGCTACTCGCACCCGATCGAGTTCCCGCTGCCCACGGGCGTTGAGGTTGCGATCGATCCGAAGCAGACGCATGTGACGGTCTCGGGCATTGACCGGCAGAAGGTGGGCCAGGTGGCCGCCGATATGCGTTCCCTGCGCAAGCCGGATCCGTACAAGAACAAGGGTGTTCGCTACTCCGACGAGAAGCTGAAGAAGAAGGTCGGTAAGACGGGCGCGAAGTAAGTTAGGAAGTTAGGAATGAGCAGTTAGGAGTTAGCAAACTACTACGTTCCTTACTGTTTACTTCTAATTCAAGCAGCTCCGAACGTCGCTGAAGGTCAGCGACGCTACTAGGAAGGAAGAACGAGAGATGATCAACACACCGCAGCGCAATGTAATCCGCAAGCGCGTTCACAAACGCATCCGCAGCAGGATGACGGGCTCATCCGAGCGTCCGCGCCTGAATGTCTACCGCTCCTTGAACCACATCTACACGCAGATCATCGATGACGAGAGCGGAACGACGATCGTTTCGGCCTCGACGATGACCAACAAGGGCGGGGGCGAGGGCAGGAAGGCCGGCGGCAACATCGCTGCGGCGAAGGAAGTCGGCAAGCTCATCGCGGAGCGCGCGCAGGAGAAGGGCATCAAGAAGGTGGTCTTCGATCGCGGTGGGTACCTGTATCACGGCCGCATCAAGGCTCTGGCCGATGCGGCGCGCGAGGCCGGGCTGGAGTTCTAGTCTCGGATGAAGTTAGAAGTGGTCCTTGAGACCGCGGCCCCGGACCGGTGTGCCAGGGAATATACAGAGAGATAAAAGAAAGCAGATAAGCAGATGGCGACACGGAAGAGACTCGACGGAAACCGGATGAACCTCAAGGATGAGGTCGTCAGCATTAATCGCGTTACGAAGGTGGTCAAGGGCGGCAAGAATATGAGCTTTGCAGCGCTGGTCATCGTCGGCGATCCAGGCGAGGGCGTTGTGGGCTACGGCTCGGGTAAGGCCAAGGAGGTTCCGCAGGCGATCCGCAAGGGCATCGAGGCGGCGAAGAAGAACCTCATTAAGGTGAACCTCACTCAGACCTCCATCCCGCACGTGGTGCTTGGTCATTTTGGCTCCGGCCAGGTGCTGCTGAAGCCGGCGCCGGAAGGAACGGGCGTTATCGCCGGCAAGACCGTGCGTGCGGTGATGACCGCGGCCGGCGTGCAGAACGTGCTGACGAAGAATATCGGCTCTGCCAACCCGCACAACGTGGTGAAGGCGACCTTCGATGCGCTCTCGCAGCTTCGGGATAAACGTGACGTCGCTGCGCTGCGCGGCAAGACTGTGGAAGAGCTGTAAGGAAGTTGGGAGTGAGGAGTTAGAGAGTTAGGAAGTGGCACTTTCTAACCCGCTGATCTCCTGAGGCTACTGGAGAACACAATGGCAGAGACCAGCATGATCAAAATTCAGTACTACCGTTCGCAGATCTGCACGCCGGTAAAGCACAAGCTCGTGGTCAAGGGCCTGGGCTTTACGCGGCTGAACCAGATCGTCGAGCGCGAGGACACTCCGTCGATTCGCGGCATGGTGAAGAAGATTCCTCACCTGGTCCGCATCGTCGAGTAGCAAAGTCCACCACGCCTCATTGAGGCAAATGCGAGTCGGGACGGCCTCCCGGCGTTGAGCGAGGAAATTATGGCAAAGAATCTTTCGAATCTGCGTGCGCCGAAGGGTGCGAACTCCAACAAGAAGCGTGTGGGCCGCGGTATGGGCTCGGGCATGGGCAAGACCTCGACCCGCGGCCACAAGGGCCAGGGCTCGCGTTCGGGCTCGTCGCTGATGCGCGGCTTTGAGGGCGGCCAGATGCCGCTGCACCGGCGTCTGCCGAAGCGCGGCTTCACGAACATCTTCCGCACCGAGTACACGGTGCTTGGGCTCGACCGCATCGCGGAGCTGGTTTCGGCTGGTGGTGAGACCGAGCTGACGCCGGAGGTGCTCGCGGCGCGCGGCATCCTGAAGAAGCGGAACGGGCTGGTGAAGGTACTGGCGAATGGCGAGCTGAAGTCCGCGGTCACGGTGCACGCCCACAAGTTTTCCAAGGGCGCGCAGAAGGCGATCGAGGCGGCCGGCGGCAAGGCGGTTGTCATTGGAGCCGAAAGCGCACCCGCAGCCTAGTGAGTCACGCCGGAGCCATGCGCTTCGGCGTAGTTTTCGATGAGGCGTATCGCGTGATTTCCCTCTGGTCGGCGCTGCTTCGTTCCGCGTAAAATAGCTGTCACGAACCCGCCGGGCACCAGAACTCCAGTGATTCTTTACCCGCTCTGCAGCAAGGCTTCTTACATCGATGCTTGAAAAGTTTCTAAACATGTTCCGTATCCCGGATCTGCGCAAGCGGATTCTATTCACCTTTGGCATCCTGGCGGTGTACCGTCTGGGCGCGCATATCCCCACGCCTGGTATCGACGCGGCCAAGCTGGCGCAGTTCTTCAACCAGAACGCCGGGGGAGCGCTGGGACTGCTGGACCTGTTCAACGGCGGCAACCTGCGCAAGCTGACAGTCTTCGCGCTTGGCATCATGCCGTACATTACGGCGTCGATTATCTTCCAGCTGTTGACGGTAGTCTATGAGCCGCTGGCGAAGCTGCAGAACGAGGGCGAGCTTGGCCGCCGCAAGATCACGCAGTGGACCCGCTACGTCACGGTTCTGCTCGGCATCGTGCAGAGCTTCTTCATCGCGCTGACGCTGACGAACACGTCGACCGGCGAGTCGATGGTGACGATCTCGAAGGGTGCTTTCGTTCCGCTCTGCATTCTTACGCTGACGGCCGGCACCACGTTCATCATGTGGCTGGGTGAGCAGATTACGGATCGCGGCATCGGCAACGGGATGTCGCTGCTGATCTTTGCGGGCATCGTGGTTGGTCTGCCGCGCGGCATTCAGGATCTTTATACGAAGGCCACCACGGACGCGTGGGGTGGGTTTACGCCGATCGCGATTGCGCTGCTGATCTTCATGATGATCGTTGTGGTGGCATTCATCTGCTGGGTGGAGCGATCGGAGCGCCGGATTCCGATTCAGTCGGCCAAGCGGATGGCCGGTCCGCGCCAGATGACGCAGGCGTCGAGCTCGTTCCTGCCGCTCCGGGTGAACGCCGGTGGCGTTATGCCGGTGATCTTCGCGGCTTCGATTCTATCCGCGCCGATGCTGCTGCAGAATGTGAACCTGTTCGGGTCGGGTCCGCTGCGCGATACGCGCTACCTCGGACCGCTGTTTCGCTGGTTAGGTCCCGCGGAACCGCTGTACGTCCTGCTGTACATCATCGCGATCATCTTTTTCGCGTACTTCTACATCTCCATCATTTTCAAGCCGGACGATATCGCCGATAACATGCGGAAGTACGGAAGCTTCATCCCGGGTATCCGGCCGGGCAAGCGTACGTCGGACTTCATCAATGACGTGCTTACACGGCTGACGCTGGTGGGCTCGATCTACCTGTGCGTTATTGCGATTATTCCGATGCTGCTGATCTCCGGCATCCACTTCAATCATTTGCCGTTGGTGGGCAGCTTCTTTGACCGGGCGCCGACGTGGGTGACGAACGGCCTGGGATTGAACTTTTACTTCGGTGGCACGTCTCTGCTGATCGTTGTTGGTGTCGCGATGGATACGGTGCAGCAAGTGGAAGCGCAGCTGATCATGCGCCACTACGACGGGTTCTCGCCGAAGTCCGGGCGGAGCCGCGGCCGGCGTAGTTGGTAGCTTGAACTTTGATTCCTGCCCACGCCTGGTAACCGGGCGTGGGCTTTCGCTGTAACTGGATTGTCTACGGACTTTCCGCGGCCTGATTATCACTTCTCTTTGCGGTCTTTTTTATGCCGAAGCCACTTCCGAACGCGAGCGACTTTCTTCCCGGCCCGGTGCTTCTTCTGGGAGCGCCGGGAGTGGGCAAGGGCACGCAGGCGCAGCGGCTGATGGCGGAGTTCGGGATTCCGCAGATCTCAACCGGCGATCTTCTGCGCCAGCACCGCAATGACCGTACGCCGCTGGGACTGCTCGCGGATGATCTGATGTCACAGGGCAAACTCGTGCCGGACGACCTGGTGAATCAGATGGTTGCGGCGCGATTGCAGCAGGCCGACACCGAGCATGGATATATCCTGGACGGTTTTCCGCGCACGCTGAACCAGGCCGAGTGGCTCGACCGGCAGCTTGTTGCCTATCTGCTTCCGGTGGTCGCGATCAGCATTGTCGTCGATCACAAGATTTTGCTGGAGCGCATCACCGGCCGCCTGACATGCCCTCTCTGCGGCACGATTTATAACATCTACTCGAAGCCGCCGAAGAGCGACCGTGTGTGCGATGTCGACGGGGCCGCACTTGTTCAGCGCCGCGATGATAATGTAGAGGCGTTTCACGAACGCATGCGCTCGTTCGAGCAGAAGACCTCAGCGGTCATCGAGTACTATCGCGAACACGGGAATCGCTTCGCGGAGGTCGATGGCGACCGGTCAATCGATGAGGTCACGCAGAGTATTCGCGAGGCGCTGCTGCGTCTGCGGCATCATCCGGATCACTGAAGCACAGGAGATTGCGAATTCTTCGTTTCTGCGATCGCCGCTGGCGCTGAGTTCAGGGGCCGCTCTGAAATCGAAATTGCGCGCGTCGGACATCTATTACTCATGGCTATCATGATCAAATCCGCTGCCGAGATTGAAGCGATGCGTCGCTCCGGTGAGGCGCTGCGCAAGGTCCACGAAGCGGTGCGCGCCGTGGTTGCCGCCGGCGCAACTACGATGGACCTGGAGCGTGCGGCGGAAGCGAAGGTTGAGGAGCTTGGCGTTAAGTCCGCGTTCAAGGGCTATCACGGGTATCCGGCGGTGCTGTGCACGTCGGTGAACAGCGAAGTCATCCACGGTATTCCGAGCGATCGCCGCACGCTGAAGGATGGGGATGTTGTTTCAATCGACTGCGGTGTTGTGGTGAACGGCTTCTACTCCGACTGCGCGGTCACATATCCGATCGGCGCGCCCAAGCCTGAGGTGATGAAGCTGCTGGAGGTCACCGAGGCTTCGCTCTACGCGGCGATTCAAAAGGCAGTTCCCGGTGGGCGGCTGTTCGATATCTCTCACACCGTTCAGTCGATGTGCGAGGCGGCAGGATTCGGCGTTGTGCGTGAGTTCGTGGGGCACGGGATCGGCCGCAGCATGCATGAAGATCCGCAACTGCCAAATGTCGGTATTGCGGGCAAAGGACCACGACTGAAGCCCGGGATGGTGCTCGCGATTGAGCCGATGATCAATCTCGGGCGTCCGGAGGTCCGCGTTCTGGATGACGGATGGACGGCCATTACGGTGGATGGCAGCTACAGCGCGCATTTCGAACACACCGTCGCCATCACCAAAAATGGCCCCGTGATTCTGACGCAGTAGCGCAGCCGCTACGCGCGTGTGGCGGTGGTGTCTTCTTCCAGTTCGTAGGTGGTATGCATCGGGAGAAAGACGGAGAGCTTTGTGCCGTGGCTCTTCGGGTCGGTGCTGCTCTCAATCGCGATTGAGCCGCCGTGTCCCTCGACGAACTGCTTGGCGACGAACAGACCGATGCCGGTGCCGATTGTCTGGCGCGTGGTGAAGAAGGCTTCGAAGACACGATCAAGGTTTTGGGGCGGTATGCCGACGCCGTTATCTTCAATGGTGAGAACTACGCCCGGGTCGGGTGTCTGGATTTCACTGACGCAGACGGATAGCCTGCCGCCCTGCGGCATAGCGTAAATGGAATTCGCGAGCAGATTCGAGATTACCTGCATCATCTCACCGCGCCGCACAATAAGCTTCGTTTTGGAATCGAGGCAGCGCGCGACTTCGATGTTCGATGCGGAGCACCGCGGACCGTAGACAGTGAGCGCATGCTCGACAAGATCTGAAACTGAGATGGATACGGCCGAGGAGTGCTCGCGATAGTAGCCGAGCGTTTGCTTCGCGATGTGGGCAACGCGATTCAGCTCGACTTCAGCGGTGTTGAGATAGGCCCTGCCCTCGTCACTGGTGACAACCGGACGCAGCAGATAGAGGAGGTTGAGCACGGCCTCGAGCGGGTTGTTGATCTCATGCGCGATGGTTGCGGCCATGCGCCCGGTCGCGGCGATCTTCTCGGCTTGCAACAGCGAGGTTTCGAGGCGCTTGCGCGTGGAGATGTCGCGAAGGATTTTCGATGCTCCTATGATGTTGCCGCGCTCATCTTTGATGGGAGAGATCGTCAGCGAGACGTCGAGGAGCTCGCCGGATTTCGTGCGGCGCACTGTCTCGAAGTGCTCGATGCGCTGGCCGGCGCGGATGCGGCCGATGATGATCGGCTCGTCCGAGTGGAGATGCTCGGGAATCAGCGTGAGAATCGATTTGCCGATGATTTCTTCCGACGTGTAGCCGAGGATGCGTGTCGCGGCAGCGTTCCAGCTATTAATGATTCCGTTGAGATCTTTCGAGATGATCGCGTCGTCGGAGGATTCGACGATGGCTGCCAGTTCGCCCAGCCGCTTGACGTTGATGGCCTGCTGAAGGTGACTGCGGTCCAGGTCCGAGATCTTATGCGCGAGTTGCTCACGGGCACGCGCGCCTTCGACGGCGGAAGCGGTCTGTGCGGCGAGCGTGTTAATTAGGACTTCGGCGGTATCGTCGAAGACGTCCGGCTCCTCGTGACCATAGACGAGCGCGCCGAGGGTCTCGCCGGAGAGATTACGCAGCGGAACGGCGAGGTAGCTGCGGATGGTGCGGTTGTCGTGCGGGAGGCCATCGTTCGGCAGCGGACCCTGAAAGCGGTTGTCTCTCGTGATGTCGCGAGAGCGAATGATGGTGCGCTCTTTGCGCGGGGGCGGCGCCGGAGACTGACGGGCCGGAAACGTGGAAGACCGCGAGTCGCCCGCGGTCGACACGCTGTAGAGGACATGGCTGGAGGTGCTGGGAGTGGCTCCGTCATTCAGCACGAGGCTGCCGAACATTGCGCCGGCGAGCTGCAGGCCCGCGTCGGTGGCGCGCTGCGCGATTGTCTCGATGTGCGGATTGCGCGCGAGCAGCAGGCCGGTTTGAGCAACCAGCTGCAGCTTCTCTTCGAGAGCGCGCTCGGGGTCGAAGGTAACGTTCATGCGATCTCGGAGGTGCGGGTTCGGGCATCGCCGCGCGGCTTAACCATTTGGGGTGATCTCACCGTTATTTTGATGATAGTTCCAGAGCATGCGGCTGGTTCCATCTAATGAATCTCTACGGTTTTGGTCAACAGAATGTCGGCTGAGGAGTCGCCCAGGCGGAGCTCCACGGGTTCTTTCTCCAGGACGAAGCGGTTGAGTTTCTCGTTCCAATACGCCAGATTATCCAATTTCAGCGGGATAGTGACCGTTCGGGTCTCCCCGGGTGAGAGCGAGACGCGCTGAAACCCGGCGAGCTGTTCTGCGGGACGCGAAACCGAAGATTTGAGGTAGTGAACGTACAGCTGTACCACCTCGTCGCCCGCTCGGGAGCCCGTGTTGGTCACGTCCGCGGACACGTTCAGGATGCCATCGGCCGGCGCCGGGGTACGCAGCTTGGAAAGTTTGAATGTCGTGTAGCTTAGCCCAAAGCCGAACGGATACAGCGGCTCGCCTTTGAAGTACATGTAGGTGCGCCCGTCCCGGATGTTGTAGTCCATCATCGGCGGCAGCTGGTCGATGGATTTGGGCCAGGTGACGACCAGATGGCCGCCGGGGTTGTAGTCGCCGAACAGGACCCGCGCGATGGCGGTGCCCTCGTCCTGCGAGCTGTGCGCCATGTGCAGGATGGCGGGAATGTAGTGCTGCGACCAATTGATGGTGTACGGGAAGCTGGAGACGAGCACGAGGATGGTGCGCGGCTGGACCGCGAAGACCTGCTTGACCAGCTGTTCCTGCTCCAGCGTGAGGGATTCGCGGTCGCGGCCCTCGCGGCCGTCGGATGGAACGGTGCAGGGCAGCGTGCCGCCGCCGTCGACGGTTTCGTGCCAGTCGTGGGCCATGTCGGGGCCGCAGGTTGGGTCGTTGCCGACGACAACGACAGCGACGTCAGAGTTCCTGGCTGCGGTGAGGGCATCCTGGTGGAGCTCGCTCGCGGCGTAGTTGACCTTGACGTCAGGGCCGACCGCCGCCTTGATCCCGGCGAGTGGCGTGACCGCGTAGGGCGGGAAGCCACCGTACCAGTCCCAGTGGACGGAGTCTGCGAGCGGGCCGATGACCGCGATCGATTTCAGCTTCGACTTGTCCAGCGGAAGCGTGTTGTTGGCGTTTTTGAGCAGAACGACCGATTCGAGGGCCAACTTCAGCGAGACGGCTTTATCGTGCTCGCCGTTCCAGGGCTCTGGCTGGTTCGCGGCGCTGATGCGCGTGTAGGGAACCTGAGCCGGCGGGTCGAGAAGACCGAGCTTGAGCGTGACCTCGAACTTGCGGCGCAGCAGTGTGTCGAGCTCCGCCTGTGTGACGGAGCCCTCCCTGATCGCTTCGCGCGTCTCGTCCTTGTAGGTGTCGAGAAACTGGTTGATTCCTGCGTGCAGGCAGGCGATGACAGCTTCCTTTTGGTTCGCGAAAGCGTGGTGTGCGGACCAGAGCTGCTTCACAGCGCCGCCATCGGACGAGATCACGAGCGCGTGCCACTGATCGATGACGATGGACTTGAGGATTGGATTGACAGCCATCGGCGTGCCATTCCATGCGTTGTAGCTGGCCATCACGCCGCGTCCGCCGCCATCGAGAAAGCCCATTCGGAAGGGAACGGAGTAGTACTCCCAGAAGAGGCGCTCGTCGAAGTTCGAGCTGGACCGGTCGCGGTGGTCCTCGTTGCTGTTGGCGAGGAAATGCTTCATCAATGAGGCCGACTGCCAGTAGTGCGGATCGTCACCCTGGAGCCCGTGGATGAAGGCGGTGACCATCGTCCCGTTGAAGAACGGGTCTTCGCCGTAGACTTCTTCACTGCGGCCCCAGCGCGGGTCCCGCGCTAGGTCGGCCTGCGGTCCCCAGAGCATCAGGATCTGCCGGTTGTACTTTGGGGTTTGCGTGATGTAGCGGGCCTCATACCCTTCGACGGCCGCAGCCTGCTGCACCAGCGCCGGATCCCACGTCTCGCCCATGCCGGGTGGCTGCGGGAACTGGGTGGTTGTGATTGCGTCGCGGCCACGGCCGCCGCGCTGCACCACGCCGTGAATGCCTTCCGAACTGCCGAAGCTGGGAACACCCAGGCGTGGCACGGCGGTGTTTGTGCCGAGTACGTCGATCTTCTCCTCAAGTGTCATGAGCGAGAGAAGATTGTTGATGCGCTGGGCCGCGGGAAGGGAGGGGTCGCGGAAGGGATACTGCTGCTGCGCTTGTTGTGCGGCGCAGGCTGCGGTAGAGAACGTGAGCGCGAGTGCGGCGCTGGCCAGAACGGATTTCAGCACGCGAGGACCTCGGAAAATTTTCTCCAGAGAATCGTACCGCGACCCGGCGATTTTTGGATGGATTCCAGTCAGTTGCGCTTGTTCGCGCGCCGGCTCTCGTGCATCTGGCAGGCAACCGGCTAATTGATGTGTTTTGATCTGCGCGACATGAAGTCCATCAACAGATAGTTGCCGAGCGTTTGCGGCGTCGTGAAGTACGCCTTGCCGCGGCACATCGCTGACATTTGCTGCACAAACTGCACAAGCTGAAAGTCGTTTGCGAGCATGAACGTGTTGATCATGATGTTGGAACGCTTGCAGCGGCCGACCTCTTCAAGCGTCTCGGAGATCACGATGGGATCGAGCCCGAACGCGTTTTTGTAGATGCGGCCGTCATCGAGCGTAAGCGCGGATGGCTTGCCATCGGTGATCATGACGATCTGCTTCATGTCCTTGCCGCTCGAGCGCAGAATTCGCTGGGCTACTCTCAATCCCTCGCGCGTGTTCGTGTAATGGGGGCCGACCTTGACGCGTGGAAGCTGTGAGATCGCGATCTCCTCCGCGGAGTCGTGGAAGAGCACCAGCGAGAGCTGGTCGCCGGGGTACTGGGTCCGGATGAGATGCGCGAGCGCCATCGCGACGCGCTTGGCGGGCGTGAAGCGGTCCTCGCCGTAAAGAATCATCGAGTGCGAGCAGTCGAGCAGTACAACCGTTGCACAGGAGGATTGATAGTCGGCCTGCTGAACGTAGAGGTCCGAGTACTCCATGTTTAGGGTGCCGGAGCTATTCGGCGGGCCTTCGCGCGCGAATACGGAGTTGAGCGTCTGGCCGATGTCGAGGTTCAGCGAGTCGCCGAACTCATACGGCTTCGACGAGCCGTTGGTCTCTACGCCAGCGGCTTCGTATAACGTGTCGTGGCGGCCTAGCGACGACTTGCCCAGCGGGCCGAGAAGATCTCGCAGCGCTTTGAAGCCGAGGAAGTCCATGGCTTTGTCGGTGACTTCGAAGCGCGCGTCGGTTTCGGCATCGCCCTGCTCGCCGGGGCCGGATTGCTGCTCGGGCGCTTCGGCGTTGAGAAAGGCCTCGTCCTTCATGCGCTGGATAATCTTTTCGACGAGCTCCTGTTTACCTTCCTCCGGCAGCTCTTCGTACTTCTCCTGCGCGTCTTCGTCGAGAAGCTCACCCGAATCGAGCGCCTGGCGAATGGCATCGCGCAGGTCCTCCATCGAGTCGGACGGATTCGAGAACTGCGACCAGGGGTCATCGAAGCCGGAGTCGAGGAAGAAATCCGACAGCGCCTCCATCAGGTCTTCGAGATCGAAGCTGGTCGAGAGGTCGCCGGTGAACTTTGTGTAGCGCGTGAGCTTCATGGAAGGGCGTCGTTTCTGCTGTATCCAGATTAGACGACCCTGGAAGCGCGAGGATTCTTGCCTCGCACGAGCGTTCACGCCTCGCCGGGACACAGCTGCGCGACAACGGCCAGAAGAAGAGCTTCTACGGCCGGTTGAGTTTAGGTGCGCCGAGGTGCAGGACGATTCCCCCCGAGTAGGAGTGAAGAGCGCTGTGCGTCATGCCTGCGGCACCGCCCGTGTCGTATTGATAATCAATGGCTCGGATGTCGAAGAAGCGATTGATCGGGAGGTCGAGCCCGGCGCCGAATTGAACGACGCCACTGGTGAGTCGACCGGTCGTCTGGCCGCAGTTGAAACCCTTGCAGACGGCCTGGAGCTGTGTAGAGGCGAGGCCGCCGCCGAACTCGGCATAGGGCCGCAGCCGCAGACGAGAGGGAACATAGCTCAGCAGAAGACCGCCGGTGTACGCTCTGCCGCCGTTGTACCCGGGCGCGAAGGTGTAGCGCGCATCGAGGCCTGCCTGGAAGCGGGTGAGCGTGGGCAGGGTATAGAACGCGCCGGTGACGAATCCAGTCGAGCTCGGTTTCATCTGCGTGCCGCCCGTGTAGTTAGTTCCCGAAAACCCAAAGGACGCGGCGGCGCCGGTGCCGTAGACGGATATTTGAGCGGGAGCTTTGGGTGTAGAGGCGAACAGGGTGAGGAGAAGAAGAAAAAAAGAAAAACGGTACAGATTCAAAACTGCGGGGCCCCTTTTTTGATTCCTGATACAAGACGAATGAGTTCTGTAAAGGATAGCGGCGGAAAGGCCGGGGTACAAAGGTTGGCTGCGCGACGGAACGCATCGTAGGAGTCAGCATGCGAGACCGCATGCATCTACGGCGTAGAGGAGCAGAGATATGAAAGCTGTTGTATTTCACGGGATTGGCGACGTCCGGCTGGAGAACGTGCCGCAGCCGAAGCTGAAGAATGACAACGACGCGATCGTGCGGATTACATCTTCGGCGATCTGCGGGACGGATCTGCACTTCATTCGGGGCACATTTTCGGGAATGAAGCCGGGCCGCATCATCGGGCACGAGGCCGTGGGCATTGTCGAGGAGGTCGGTAAGGGAGTGCGCAATTTCCGGCCGGGCGATCGCGTGATCGTCCCGTCGACGCTCGGTTGCGGAAGCTGTAACTATTGCCGGGCCGGCTACTACTCGCAGTGCAATCGCATGAACGAGTTGGGTCCGCTGGGCGGCACCGTATTCTTCGGCGGCCCGGAGACTGCAGGCGGGCTCGATGGCCTGCAGGCCGAGTTTGCGCGCGTGCCGTACGCCGGCGTGAACCTGATGAACCTGCCCGAGGAGATCACCGAAGACCAGGGCATCATGATGAGTGACATTCTGCCGACGAGCTACCAGGCTGCCGAGATGGCCGGCATTCATCCGGGCGATACGGTTGCGGTCTTCGGCTGTGGTCCGGTCGGCATGATGGCGATCATGTGCGCGCAGCACATGAATGCGGGGCGCGTGTTTGCGGTCGATAACGTCAAGTCGCGGCTCGACGAGGCGCGGCGCCACGGAGCGGAGGCGATCGACTTCGGCGAAGAGAATCCGGTCGCTGTGCTGCACGAGCTCACGATGGGTTCAGGTCCGGATCGCGTCATTGATGCCGTCGGCGTGGACGCGACCTGCGCGAAGCATACGAGCTCGAAGATGAAGAAGCAGTTCGATCAGGAGATGGAGGACGTCGCGCCGGACGTGCGTAAGGCCGAGAAGAAGAACTGGTGGACAGGCGGGGCGCCATCCCAGGCGCTCGAATGGGCGGTGGAGTCGGTCGCCAAGGCCGGCACGCTGTCGATCATTGGCGTCTATCCGCCGACACTGAAGTCGTTCCCGATCGGCATGGCGATGAACAAGAACATCACGCTACGTACGGGTAACTGCAATCATCGTAAGTATCTGCCGCGGCTGGTCGAGCTGGTGCGCAGCGGCGTTATGCATCCAGAGGAGTTCTTCACGCAGCGCGTTCCGGTCTCCTCCGCGATCGATGCCTACAGGCACTTTGATCAGCACGAACCTGGGTGGCTGAAGGTGAAGCTGGAGCCGAACACCGCAATGGCTCAGCGGGCTGCGTAGTTCGCTGATAGCTCCGGCGTGAGCCGAGCGGCGCGCGTCAGCGCAGATGTGTGCCGCTCGGCTTCATTCCGCTCATGACCGCGAAGCTCGAGTGCTTGTACCAGCAGTCGACATCGGTGAACCCGGCATCGCGCAGCCACGTGAGCTGCGGTGCCACAGGTGTGCGCCGGTCCTCCTTCTGGCGATACAGCGAATCGGCGATCTGCTGCTCTGTTGCGCCGAGTGCGCGCACTTCAGCGAGCCAACGTTCTTGGTAGATGGATTCGAGCTCGGGTGTGGGGCCGGCTATGTGGTCCGCGTTGATGAAGACACCGCCGGGACGTAACCCAGCGAAGACGTGCGGCAACAGTGCCCGTTTGCGCTCGTCTTCAAGGTGGTGGATGGAGAGCGACGATACGATTGCGTCTGCATCCGTGGGCAGCGGCTCGGTCGTGTAGTCCGCCAGCACGAAGCGGATGCGCGCGTCCGTGTCGCCGAGACGTTCGCGCGCAAGGCACAGCATATTGTCGGAGAAGTCGATGAGCGTGAGATTTGCTTCGGGAAATGCAGCGCGCAGCATCGCCGAAAATAAGCCAGATCCTGCGCCAAGTTCCACGATGTGTTTGGCGTCGTTTGGGATCAGCTCAAGAGCCGCAGCATAGAAGGGTCCGTGGCCAGGGATGAGCTTCATGCGGTCGCGGTCGTACGTGGCTGCGGTAGCGTCGAACACGGCACGACTGTTGTTCTCTCGCATGAAACAAGCATAAAGACTGCGCTGCGTGATGCTTGCACATATAACAAAAAAGAATCGAGGCATTGCAGCGACCGTGGTGCACGAAAGGGCAACGGTGCGCTGCGTATGTGCTGTCGTACCTTTCAGGCGCAGTGCTTCATCCGCGCCAGAAAAGGAGTAGAGCAGCATGGCCGAGGAGAAAGGAACAGGACAGCACAAGCACAAGAGCAGCGAAGAACCATATCCGCACACCGAGGGCCGCACAACCCGCGACGACGGCACGTCGCAGCGCTCTTCGACTACAAGCAGCAGCAGCTCACAACACAGTAGCCGGTCGCCGCAGTCAGCCAGCGGACGCGAAGAGTCCGGCCGGGGAATCCTCCGGCAGCAGCGACATGAAAGAACGTGAGTACAAGGACAGCCACGGCGAGGTGCATCATCACACGACGAAGTACGAGGAGCAGCACCGCGGCGAGTAGCGAGTCAACAATTTAGCAATCAGCAACCCAGCGACGGAAGGGCAGGAGTTTATCAGCTCCTGCCGTTCTCTCTTATTTGCGCTTCAGCGCCTCGAGCTCATCCAAGGTGCGCGGCCAGTCCGACCCAAGCAGGCGCGAGAGCGAGCGGTCGGCGAGGATGCGGCCATTCGTCTGGCACGTAGGACAGTAGTTGGTTTCATTATCTGCATACCGGATGCGCTGGACAGGCGTCCTGCAGCGTGGGCAGGGCAGGTTGTAGCGGCCATGCACGGCCATCTCGAGACGGAACGCGGTCACCTTTTCCGGAAATCTCTTTCGCGCTTCGGCGTCGAATCGATCGATCCAGAGTTGAAGCGTTTCGCGCGTCGCGGCATAAAGGCGCTGCCATTCGTCAGGTGTTAGCTTTTGCGTTTGGGCGAGCGGCGATAACTTCGCTGCCCAGAGGATCTCGTCAGAGTAGGCATTGCCGATTCCGGAGAGCACGCGCGGATCCGTCAGCGCCCGCTTCAGGGTGTGGTTTTCGGCTGCAAGCGCGAGTTGAAACTGCTCCGGAGAGAGCGCGAAGAAGTCCACGCCACCCGGATCGAGCGCCGCCAGTGCAGCTTCTCCGCGGACGAGGTGCAGCGACGCGCGACGTTTCGCGCCGGCTTCCGTCAGCACCAGGGATCCGTTCGGAAAATCGAAAGACGCGAGGTTGTTCTTTCCCCCAAGCTTCGGACGCCCCTCACGGTCCTTCAACTCGCGCCAATGTAGCCGGCCCGCGATCATCAGGTGCAGCACCAGGAAGAGCGGCTCGGCGTCCTCTCCGTCGAGCACGAACACGATGCGCTTGCCCACCCGCCGCAGCCCGCGCACAATCTTGCCCTCGACTGAGCGGATCGGAGGGACGGCGGTCCGAAGAAGCAGCGGACTCGCAATCCGGAGTTGCTCAATGGGTTGGCCGACTACGCGGGGCGCGAGTGCCGTCAGATAAGCCGTGATGTCCGGAAGCTCAGGCATGATTGATTGCGGAGAGGATACGACAGGCTTCCCTCCAATCGGATGTGAATCTCATCAAAAGTGCGCCGGGGCTGATTTACTCAGCCCTCGATCCTCTTGATGATGGAACCGTTGAGCTTACCGCAACAGGAACTCTGATCAATAAAGACGTGGGTTTTTGCGCTAAGGAACATCTGCGGGGAGGGCAACGCGTGCGATGCGAAGCCTCTCCTATCATGTGGCGGGACGATGAAATTTCCCGCTGAAGTTGAAGAGGAGTTCACCTATGGCATCACGCGATCGAGAGATGGATCAGCAGAAGAACAAAAGCGGACAGGAACCCTCAGGTCGTTCGTCGTCCTCTGGGATGAGCGGAAGCAAGACGTCACACCAGTCGAACGAGAGCGGCACGAGCGGCAGGTCCTCGGGCTCGTCGTCGGGTTCATCGAGCGGGAGCTCGAAGAGCAACAGGTAGCGCAATGAGATGTTTTGCGGCGCGCGGTGAAGAGACCGCGGCTGCAGAAGCCAGCCCGTCGTAGCATAGCGGGCTCAATGAGCGGCGGGGAAAACAGATGCATTGTTTTCTCCGCCGCTTCTCTGTCTGCGTTATTTCGCGGCGAGTACGCGTCGTGTTGCCGCCGATTCGCGTGTCGTTCGCGGGCTCGGCTAGAAGGCTCCGTGAGTGACGGGGGGATGCCTGCCGTCCCGAACCGCGCGAAGTAGAACTCGAGCTCCGCAACAGTGCCGGAATGAAAGCTCATCTTCTGCGGATCCTGCGTGTACTGCTTTACGACTGCTGGATCGGCGACGGCACGGCCGAGGAAGACAATCGCATCGCGAATCGTATGGCCGTGCTCGGTGTACGAATACAGGTGCACATTCTGGCGCTCCGCAAATTCCGCGATCATGATGAGCGGCTGCAGAGCAAACGCCTGGTAGTGAATGGCGTTTTCATGGCGTGCCATTTCGAGCGGGAACGCGCCGTTCGCGTCCTCCTGGCCAACCGCTTCCTTGAACGTGTCAACGCCGAAGCGAAACAGGTCGTTATCATTTGAGAGAACGCCAATAGACATTGCCGCCAGCGCGCGCCAGTAGTGATGATTGTTGCCGAGTTCGCCGTGCTTCTCATACGAGATGAGCTTGTGGGCCGCAGAATCGAGCCAGTTGGCAACGCGCTCCTGCTGGGCACCGTCGAGGTCTGCGTCCTGACGGAGCACGGACGCTGTAATGCCGGCCGAGGCCAGCGTCCATTCGGCTTGATACCAGGACTGCGAATAGGCCTTCGGGTCATAGCGCGTGAGTGCTCCTGCCTGGGCCCACGCGTCGAGCTGCGAGAGTGCGCATTGCGCTTCGACCTGATTGTCCGTTGCAACCCACTGGTTCATGCCCGCGGTGGTGCGGCGCTCGAACTCGGCATAAGCCCGCGTGGCCTCAGCCTCGGCTGGATTGATCGGGCCGTTCGAACCCTGCATGTAGTGATGCGGAATCTGCATCTGGCCTGTGGGCGCAGGCACAAAGGGCGTGTGCGTGCAAGAGCCGAGGTGCGACACCGCTTCGCGGACGCGCGGATCGGTCGTGGATTTCAGGAAAGTCTGGCGGGCGGATACGTCGAGCACTGACGCGCTGGGGTTCGAAACCTTCTGCGCCCGGACCGGCACTGAAGATACGAGTAGCAAGGCTGCGATCGCGAGCGAGGCTGCTGTGTTCATAGCTTCAAGAGAATTTTACGCGCGCAGCAAGCGTATTGTGACTGCGTTGAACCTAATTGAATCCGCGGCGAGTCCGGTTGAACGCCTCGCGCTCACGCTCGCGTTCACGTACACGCTCGCCGAAGTTCGCCGCATCTTCGACCCGCTTGCGCTTTTCGCCGGCGCTGAACGTGCGCGCTTCGGACCGCGAGATACGCTTATGCGCGGTCATTCCTTCCAGCAGGAACTCGGCGGCCGAGACGGCGAGCTCCGGCTCAGCGTTTTTGGGAAGCTTCAGGGGCGTGAGCTTATCGAAGAGGCCCTGAATCTCCTTGAGCGACTTCAGGACGGCCTTCGACGGCTGCTTGTCGTTGAGCTCCACGGTGCCGCCCAGGTTGAACCACTGCTCGATCTGCTGGGTGTCCGCTCCCGCGAAGTACGCGTCGTAAATCGCCGCGACGGATTGCCGGATGATCTCGCGCATGACCACGTCAGAGCCCTTGAGCTCGCCCTCGTACTCCAGCTCGATCTTGCCCGTAATGCCCGGCAGCGCGGCCATGATGTCTCCCACACGCGGGACCACGAGCGACTCGCCGTGCAGCAGAGCGCGCCGTTCGGCATTCGACACCACGAGTTCCATCGTGCTGATCGGCAAGCGCTGCGAGACGCCGGAGCGCTTGTCGACCTTCTTCTCTTCGCGCGCGATGAACGCGATCTGCTCCACAATCTGCCGGATGTAGTGCGGAATGTGGATGCGCTGGATCTGCGTGTTTTCGGGCGCATAGCTGCGCGCCGTCCACGCCTCCTGCTCGGTAATCGCGATGGCCTCGTCGAGCGATTCGGGATAATGCGTCCGGATCTCACTCCCGATGCGGTCCTTCAGGGGCGTCACAATCTTGCCGCGCGCCGTGTAGTCCTCGGGGTTCGCGCTGAATACGATCGCGACATCCAGCTCGAGCCGGATGGGGTAGCCCTTAATTTGGACGTCGCCCTCCTGCATGATGTTGAACAGCGCAACCTGGATCTTGCCGGCGAGATCGGGGATCTCGTTGATCGCGAAGATGCCGCGATTCGCGCGCGGCAGCAGCCCGTAGTGCATGGTCAGCTCGCTGCCGAGCTCGTGCCCGGAACGCGCGGCCTTGATGGGGTCGACGTCGCCGATCAGATCAGCCACGGTGACATCCGGGGTCGCGAGCTTCTCGACATAACGCTCCATCGGCGTCATCCATGCAATCGGCGTGTCGTCGCCGAGCGATCTAACCAGGTCCTTCGAGAATTTGCTCAGCGGGGCATACGGGTTATCGCGCAGCTCCGACCCGGCAACGTACGGAGCATATGGATCGAGCAGAGTCGTGAGCGCGCGCAGGATGCGCGACTTCGCCTGTCCGCGTAGTCCGAGGAGGATGAAGTTGTGCCGCGAGAGGATCGCATTCACCACCTGCGGAATCACGGTGTCGTCGTACCCCACGATTCCGGGGAAGAGTGATTCGCCGTCCAGGGCGCCGCCGGGAGCGATCTGCCGCAGCCGCGCGATGAGGTTGTCGCGCAGCTCGTCCTTGACGGAGCGGGAGACGCGTTCCGGTGTAAATTCAGAGTTTCGAAGCTGGCCCAGTGTGGTCGGAAGCGCGTTTTGCGGCATAGATACAGTATAGATGTCGCTGCTGCGCAGGACGGTTCAGTGGCGACTGCGCTGTTTCGCACCTGACATAGCACTGAGACCGCCCGCTGAATCGAAGCATCGGCTCAGCCGAGATCATCCAGCATCGCCTGCATCTCGCTTACAGCGTGCTCGTTGCCAGTGCGTGCCGCCGCTGCCAACCCGTCCTGCAGCCGCTGGCGAGCTTCATCGGTCCGGCCATGCTTGATCAGCGTCTGCGCAGACATCTGAAATGCGGGCACGTAGTCCGGATTGTGTTCGATCGTCGTTGCGAACTCGCGCAGCGCGTCGTCATTCTTACCCTCGGCCGCGTAAGCCATCGCCAGCCCGTAACGCGTGAAGGCATCCGTGGGGTGCTGCGCAAGAATCTCGGTGAGCATCGCAATCTTGTCCATGCACTTAAGAATGCGGTGCGGGCGCGATAAAGAGCAACAACCTCACGGGATGAACACGAAGCGCTCTTCCTTTTCCGGCTGATTCCATACCGCCGTCACGTCACGCAGCGGGAAGGTGCGAACGCTGGTCTCGAACGGCCGGCGCGCGGCCTCGGTGAAGAACTCACCAATGGACTGCCGCGAGGTCCGGCAGCGACACACTGCCAAATCCGCTCCCAAGCAGTTCCAGCCCTGAGCTGCGCAGCGTGCCCGCTTCGAGCTCAATCTTCGCACCGGCGCTGTTGCCGATCTGGATGTACCGAATGCGCGGCGCCCGGTGGCTCAGGCTGGCCGTCTTCTTGATCGCTTCGAACGCCGCCTGCGCCGGCGCACCCCACACATAATCCAGCACGACATCGACACCCGAGGCGATCGCGCGGCTCAGCGCAGCAACAAGCTCGTCGTGCGGAAGCTCCAGTGAGATCGTCTCGTCTGCGCCCAGCGATGTTGTCTTCTCGAGCGCCTGCGGATTGCGCCCGCACGCGACCACGCGGCTCGCGCCCCGCCGCTTCGCAATCTGCACCGCGAGCTGTCCCGCAACTCCCGTTGCACCGAGGATCAACACGCCTTCCCCGGCTACAAACTTCGCGCGCTGGCTCAGCGCAGCCCAGGAGGACATCGCCGGATTGCCCAGCGCCGCCGCCGCCGCGTCCGGAATCTCGTCCGGCAGCGCAATCAGGAACGGCGGTTTCGCCAGGCTCCGTTCGGCCATCGTTCCAAACGGCGGCCGCGAGGCGCCGAAGAAGACGCGCCGTCCGTCATCAAGCCGGCCAACACCGTCGAGCCCCGGAATGAACGGCAGCCGGCCGGTTGAACTGTAATGCGCACCCTTCGCGAGAGCCTTCACAATCGGGTGCAGCCCGGCCGCGAGCACCTGAACCACCGATTCGCCCGACCCGGGCGTCGGATCCTCGAACTGTGTATAGCGCGGCGGCGACTCAAACGATTCGACCAGGGCGGCATTCATGGGCGGCTCCTGCGTTGGAAGGTGTGGCCCTAAGTGGCTGAACTTGAGCGCGTTCTGGCCGTGAGATGCGCGGAGAGCGTGTTCGGACGCGGAGATTTAGAATATACAGAGGCGACGGCTCCCGCATCGGGGCCGCGATAGCCCCGAATTTGAGTGGAGGTTTGGCAAACAGGATGAGTGAAGTTGTGGCCGCGCGGCCGGTCTCCGAGTCGCAGTCCGAACGCAGCGAAATTATCTTCCCGAACGACGCCAACGCGATCGGGAACCTCTTCGGCGGACGGCTGATGCAGTTTATCGATCTCGTGGGTGCCATGGCGGCCAGCCGCCACGCACGCGCATACACGGTCACCGCTTCCATGGACCACCTGGATTTTGTGGCGCCGGTGAAGGTCGGCGATCTGCTCATCCTGAAATCGAGCGTCAACCGCGCCTGGCGCACGTCCATGGAGGTCGGCGTCAAAGCGATGGTGGAAGACATACGTGGCGCCCGTTTCCGCCAGGTCGCCTCGGCGTACCTGACGTTCGTGGCCGTAGATGCCGCGGGGAACCGCATCGAGGTGCCGCAGGTCATCCCGAGACCGAGCACCAGAAGCGGCGCTTCGAGGACGCAGGCCGCCGCCGCGAGATGCGCTCCGGCGAAGTCGCACGGCGCAAAGAGCTGCGCGCAACCCTTCCGCCCGAGTGGCACGTATAGAAACCGAGCAGAGATTAGGAAAAACATGGCACACACAGGACAACAGCCGATGGGACCCCAACCGCTTCCGGGCGTGCAGTACGTCGTCGCGGTCGGCTCAGGCAAGGGCGGAGTGGGCAAGACGACCGTCGCGGTGAATCTCGCCGTCAGCCTCGCGAAACTGGGTCATCGCGTCGGTCTGCTCGACGCCGACATCTACGGTCCCAACGTGCCGACGATGCTCGGCGTGACCCGCCAGCCGGCTGTGCTCCAGGGCAACATGATCGAGCCGCTCGCCGCGCACGGCGTCAAGTTCATGTCGGTCGGGCTCATCTCACCGGGCGACAAACCCATGGTCATGCGCGGGCCGATGCTGCACGGCATCATCAAACAGTTTCTCCAGCAGGTCGCGTGGGGCGAGCTCGACTTCCTTATCGTCGACCTGCCGCCGGGCACAGGCGACGTCGTGATCTCGCTCGTCCAAACCGTTCCGCTCACCGGCGCGGTTGTCGTCTCCACCGGCTCCAGCGTTGCTCTGCAGGACGCGCGCAAGGCGCTCGAGATGTTCCATCAGGTCAACGTCGAAGTCCTCGGCATGGTCGAAAACATGAGCCAGATGACGCTTCCGGACGGCACGGTCATCGACGTCTTCGGCGCAGGTGCGACCGAGCAGACAGCGAAGCAGTTCAACATCCCGTTCCTGGGCGCGGTCGATCTCGATCCGCAGGTGCGCGAAGGCGGCGACCGCGGCATGCCCGCCTCGCTCGCCGG
Organism: uncultured Acidobacteriaceae bacterium; assembly: GCA_963777205.1. Classification (GTDB taxonomy): domain Bacteria; phylum Acidobacteriota; class Terriglobia; order Terriglobales; family Acidobacteriaceae; genus Granulicella. The sequence goes on from CAVZPQ010000002.1 coordinate 106,536, forward strand.
TGAGCAATCCGCACGCGGCCGCGAGTTTGCAGCCATCGCCCAGCAGATAAAACAACGCGCCGAGCAGGTATCGGCGCAGAACGAAAACGTCCTTGAGATTTCGTAGCAGCAGTTTGAGGAGTTAATAACCGACTCGCTCGTACTTGCAACTTAGAAGTTAGAACTTAGAACCTGGAACGAACCTGGAACGAACCTAGAACCTCTTCCCCATGCGGAACGACCTCACAACCCGGCAGCGCGAGATCCTCACCGCCATCGTCGAGCAGTACATCGCGACGGGCGAGCCGGTGAGCTCGGGCGCGATTGCGCGTCTTGAAAGCCTCGCCTCCGGGCCCGCAAGCTCCGCGACCATCCGCAATGAGATGGCCGAGCTCGCCGACCAGGGGCTGCTCGAGCAGCCGCACACCTCCGCCGGCCGTGTTCCCTCCGCGCACGCCTTCCGGTTCTACGTCGAGCAACTCACATCGGCACAGCGTTCACCCGTCTCCGGCCCTTCCATCGAGCTGCAGTCGCGCGTCGAGACCGGCCTCGCCGGCATCGCGGGCGCCGAGGCGCTGCTTGAGCGCACATCGCATCTGCTCGCTGTACTTTCCAGCGGCGTCGGCCTGGCCATGTCCACCGCCAGCTCGCATGACACGCTCGAACACGTGCACTTCAGCCGGCTGGCCGAGCGCCGTGTGCTCGCCGTCGTGGTCACGCGCAGCGGCATCGTGCGCGACCGCGTGCTTGCGCTCGACCGCGATCTCACTACGCTTGAGCTCGAAACGGCGGGACGTTTCCTCAACGACAACTTCCGTGGCTGGAGCATGGAGCGCATCCGCGCCGAGCTCGCGCGGCTCATCGAAACCGAACGCAGTACGTATCAGCAGATGATGGAAGCTGCGCAGCAGCTCTGGAACCAGACCGTCGGCGCGGCAGCGGGGGAGCGGGCCGTCTTCGTCGACGGCGTAGCCAACCTTCTCGGCCTGCCCGAGGACCGCGCGCGCCTTCGCGAGATGCTCACCGCCCTCGAAGCCAAGGAGCGCCTCATCGAACTGCTGAACGCCTACGTCGACGCCCGGCAGGAGTCCGTGCGCGTCGTATTCGACCTGGAGCAGCAGGCGCCTGAGATGGCGGGTCTTGTGCTCATCGCCGCGCCTGCCCGCGTCGCCGGCGAGAACCTCGGCTCCGTCGGCGTCATCGGGCCGAAGCGCATGGACTACCCCAGCAATATGAGGGCGGTGGCTTACGTTGCCCAGATGCTGGAACGCGCGCTGAGGCCGGGAAGCTCGTGAGCGCATCTGTAATACAGAGGGAAGGCCGATCTTCGAAGAGAGAATTGCGGATCGGAACAGAGGTTGGCGATGAGCAACTTTCGCGAACGTGCCGCGCGCTGGTCGCGGCCCGGAGCTTTTGGAAAGGACAGAACCATGACTGAGACAGAAGAGATGCTGCGCGACGAGGCGCCAGAGGAGAACGCGTCCGTGTCGCAGATGGATGGCCAGGAGAATGCGGCGGCCCAGCAGCCCGCCGATGAACATTCGCAGGAGATCGCGGCGCTGCGCGACGAGCGCGACGCCCTCAAGGATCGGCTCGCCCGGCTGCAGGCGGAGTTCGACAACGCCCGCAAGCGCGAACTCAAAGAGCGCCAGGACGCGCGCGACTACGCCGTTCAGGGCGCGGTCGAGCCGTTCCTGGGCGTCTTGGACAACTTTGGGCTCGCGCTGAAATCGCAAGGCTCCGCGGAGCAGCTTCGTGCCGGGGTCGAGCTCATCGTTCGCCAGATGGAAGAAGCGCTGCGTGGGCTCAATGTCCAGCCCGTCGAAGCGGTCGGCGCGCAGTTCGATCCGCGCGTTCATGAGGCGCTCGGCAGCGAGGAGCGTGACGATGTTCCCGACCACCAGGTAATCGAGGAGATCCGCCGCGGCTACAAGCTGCGCGACAAGCTCCTCCGCCCCGCGCTCGTGAAGATCGCGACCAACGCAAAACAGGTCAGCGAATAATGTCTGAATCTGGTACGGTCTAGGCCGCACCGGGGAGAGCTCGCCCGATAATGATGGAAGCGAAGCGAGCAACGATGGAAAGTGTGCAATGGCGACAGCAACGATGAAGATGGATTACTACGAGGTTCTACAGGTGGAGCGCACCGCGACGGACGCGGAGCTTAAGGCTGCCTATCGCAAGCTGGCGATGCAGTACCACCCGGACCGCAATCCGAATAACCCGGACGCAGAAGAGAAATTCAAGGCCTGCAGCGAGGCCTACCAGGTGCTCAGCGACCCCGATAAGCGCGCCGCCTACGATCGCTTCGGTCACGCCGGCGTCGGCGCCGCCGGTGCCGCAGGCAATCCGTTCGCCGGCGGTGGCCCGTTCGCGCAAGGCGACATCGGCGACATCTTCGGCGACATTTTCGGCGAGATGTTCAACATGGGCGCGCGCGGCGGCCGTGCCTCGCGCGCGCAGCGCGGACGCGATATCAAGTTCGATATGCGGCTTGAGTTCGAAGAGGCAGTCTTCGGCATCGAGCGCGAGATCAACATCCGCCGCGCCGAAGCCTGCGTGGACTGCAGCGGCACCGGCTCGGAAGGCGGACGCCAGCCCGAAACCTGCCAGCAGTGCGGCGGTCGCGGGCAGATCCGCACCCAGCAGGGCTTCTTCTCAATCGCGCGCACCTGCCCGGTCTGCTCCGGCACCGGTTCCGTCGTTCGCCATCCGTGCAAGACCTGCCACGGCGACGGCCGCGTCCAGCGCGAGCACAAGATCCTCGTCAAGGTTCCCGCAGGCGTCGAGAACGACACACGCATCCGCTACGCCGGTGAAGGCGATGCCGGCAAGTGGGGCGGCCCCGCCGGCGATCTCTACGTCGTCCTCGAAGTCCGCGCACACAAGTTCTTTGAGCGCGATGGCGACGACCTGCACTGCGTCATGCCGATCAGCTTCCCTCAGGCGGCGCTCGGCACCGAGCTCGAGATCGAAACACTCCACGGGCCCGAAGCTTTGAAGGTCCCCGAGGGCACGCAGAGCGGTAAGGAGTTCCGTCTCCGCGGCAAAGGCGTTCCGCACCTGAACTCGCATGGCCGCGGCGACCTCATCGTCGAAGTTCGCGTCCAGACTCCGTCGAAGCTGACGAAGCAGCAGAAAGACCTCATGCGCCAGCTCAATGAATCGCTGAAGGTCGACAACGTGCCGCAGTCGCGCGGGCTCTTCGACAAGGTCAAGGAAATGTTCAGCTAAGACCTGGGCGGCCCATCCTTCCACAGTCTGATCGTGAAAGGGTGGGGTATCGCGGGCGGTAGCGCGCATTCTTTTTCGCGCCAGCTCACTGTTGCATCAACGCCGCGCACACACTCAGCGCCGCAATCGCTGCCGTCTCCGCGCGCAGAATCCGCGGCCCGAGCGTCACATGCCGCCACCCGCTCTCGCTGAACAGCGCCATCTCCTCCGCCGTCCATCCACCCTCCGGCCCAATCGCCAGCGCAATCGCTGGCCGACTCGCTGAATCCGGGCTGAAGCCCGGATCTACCGCTGATACCAACGAATTCTCCTCCTCCGTTTCAGCGAGCAGCAGCTTCACCGGCGCACTCACCTGCGCGATCGCCTGCTTCAGCGGCAGCGGATCATCCACATCCGGCACATCACTCCTCCGCGACTGCTTCGCTGCCTCGAGCGCGATTTTCCTCCACCGCTCCACACGCTTCGCCGCAGCCTGCGCGAGATGCTTCTCCGTCCTGCGCGCAATCACCGGCGTGATTCGCGCCGCACCCAACTCCGTCAGCTTTTCAATGCCCCACTCGTAATGATCGAACTTGATCACCGCCAGCAGCAGATGCACCGGAAGCGCAGCTTCAGCCTCCAGCTCCTCGCCCAACGCAAACGTCACCTCCTGCTCGGAGACGTTGACGACCGTGGCACGCCGCAAAAACCCATTCGCCACCACGTCGAAAGTTTGTCCCGGCTGCGCTCGCAATACTCGCGCAAGATGCAGCGCCTGATCGCCGGTGAGCGATGCGGTTGTGTCCGTGAACTTGTCGGCGATCCATCGTCTGCGTGTCATCGCACTTCAGAATACTTCGTCGCGTCATTTTTCGCGCAACGCGAATACCTGCATAAACAAAGGCCGAAATAGCTGCTGCACAAGCGCGCGAAAACACCTCGGGGGACGCTCTCTATTGGCGTCCCCCGAGTGTGTTGCCTTGTTTGTTGCTTTGCCTTGGTTGCGTTTGCCTGCGCTCCCAATCGATGAACATCATCGACGCTGCATTGCAGCTATCAAAGGGTATAGATTTCCTCGCGCGCAGAGTCAAGAGAAAAAACACGCGCGAACGAAAATTTCTGCCCTGCTTTGCACAGCCCCGAAGACGAAATAGAGACGCGCTTCTCTGGTCTCCAACTTGCTCACACACGCGCCGCCGATCACCTCCACCAGCATCGCGCGCGCAAAGCCAGCGCATCTAAAGCAGACGTATACTCCTCGCGCGAGCAGCGCAGACGCGCCATCGCAACGTGAGTTGATCAGGAGAGAGAGTTTCGCAATGCGTGAAGTTGTTATCGTCAGCGCGGTTCGCACACCGGTCGGAAAATTTCTCGGAGGGCTCTCATCCCTCACTGCCGTCGAGCTCGGCGCAATCGCTGTCCGTGCTGCCGTCGAACGCGCACACGTGCCGCCCGAAAAAATCGACGAGTGCATCATGGGCTGCGTTCTCCCCGCCGGGCTCGGCCAAAACCCCGCGCGCCAGGCCGCTCTCCGCGCGGGTATTCCCGACACCGTCAGCGCGCTGACAATCAACATGGTCTGCGGCTCCGGCCTGCGCGCCGTCGGTCTTGCCGCGCAATCCATCGCGCAGGGCGACACCGAAATCGCGGTCGCCGGCGGCATGGAATCCATGTCCAACGCGCCGTATCTTCTGCCCGCCGCGCGCAAAGGAATGCGCATGGGCGACAGCCCCGCCGTCGACTCCATGGTGCGCGATGGCCTCTGGTGCGCCTGCGAAGACTTCCACATGGGCGAGACCGCCGAGCTCGTCGCCGACAAGCACGGCTTCACGCGCGAGCAGCAGGACGAGTACGCACTCAACTCGCACCGCAAAGCATCCGCGGCCTGGAACGAAGGCCGCTTCGACGCCGAGATCGTCCCCGTCGAAGTCCCCGGCAAAAAAGGAAGCACCACCGTCACGCGCGACGAAAGCGTGCGCGACGACGCCTCGCTCGAAGCGCTCGCCGCCCTCAAGCCCGCCTTCCGCAAGCAGGGAACCGTCACCGCCGGCAACGCACCCGGCGTCAACGACGCCGCCGCAGCCGTCGTCGTCATGTCCGCCGAGAAAGCGCGCGAGCTCAACCTGCAACCGCTCGCCACCATTCGCGCGCAGGCCACCAGCGGCGTCGCTCCCAAATGGGTCATGCTCGCGCCCGTCATCGGCGTGCAAAGAGTTCTCAAGCGCGCCGGCTGGTCAATGGACGAGATCGAACTCTTCGAGCTGAACGAAGCCTTCGCCGTCCAGGCTTTAGGAGTGACGAAGGAACTCGGTCTGGATCTCGACCGCGTCAACGTCAACGGCGGCGCAGTCGCGATCGGCCATCCCATTGGCGCCAGCGGCGCGCGCATCCTCGTCACGCTCTTGCATGAAATGCAACGCCGCAACGCGCACAAAGGGGTCGCCGCGCTCTGCCTCGGAGGCGGCAACTCCGTCGCCATGGCGCTTGAACGCCCGTAAAAATCCGAGGATTACTTCGGCTGCTGCGCCTGCGACCCCTGGGACGAGTCATCCTTCGGCTTCTGCGTCGAGCCCGGCGCCAGCGTCTGATCCCCGTACGTGATCTTCACCGTGGAGTGGAAGTTGAACTTCTTGTAATTCGTGAACCGCACAATCGCGCGTATGTGATCGTCCTGGCTCAGCGCACCGTTCTGCGCCTGGAAGTGCAGAATGCCTTCGGCCTTGGTGTACACCGGGAACCAGTACACGCCATCAATCTGCTCGTAGTAGGTCGTGAACGGCGGGCTCAGGTCCTCGTGCCCCTTGCGCGTGTCCTGCGGAACATTCAACCCGTTCACCAGCACAATCTCATTGTCCTGCTGGTCCACCCAGATCTTCCCCTGGAAGTAGCGATGCCCCTTCACCAGCGTCTTCGGCGCGCAGTCGAACACATACGTCTGCAACTCATCAACGTGCTGCTTGCCCACGTACGTCAGGTTGTAGTCCGGCAGTTGCGCCGTCGTCAGGATGAACGGAATGCGCTCGGCAATATCGCGCATATCGTTCTCGGTCAGGATCACGCGCTCGATCGTGTTCTGCGGAGCGAACACCACGTGCTCGACCCGTTTGCCGCTCGGGTCGAACGTAATATCCGTCACCTGCTGATACTCGCCGTCGGGCCTGCCGGTGTCATCGTCGATCGTCTGGATCTTCACCGTCTGGCGAAACTCATACTGGTTCCGCGCCTCCTCGAACTGCGCCTCGCGCTGCCCCATCTTCGTCACGATCTGGTCGACCGTGACCCCCGTCGGCTGCGACGGATCCAGCGGACCAAACCCCTCCGTGGAGTTCGACTGCGCCATCATCGGCGCAGCAATGCCTGAGACCACAAGAGCGAAGACGAGAGCGAGTAATCTGCGATACATGCGCGAAACCTGTTCCTAACTGACTGAATCCCTACTAGAACTAGACGGTAGGCCGCCCAAAAAGGTTCTGCAACCCGCTCACGTCGGCCAGACGACCGGGTGCCCCACCCTCGACGCGAACGGGGCCGCCGGCGAGCACCGGGGTCCCCAGCAAACTTGTTTGCTGGGGTGGGAGCTTGCTCGCTGGGGTGGGTAGCGGCAGGGTGGGGTATCGCGCGTTAAGCCGGGGTCCCCGGCGAGCTTGCTCGCTGGGGTGGAAAGCGCGCGGCCGTTGCTGTTGCTCTTGCCGCTGCTTTTCTTTCTGCCATTCCCGCAGGGAATCTGCTTTTTCTGAACTCCGGCAAAACAGCTACACTTCTCCACGATGCGCCTCATCACGTCCGTCCTGCTCGCCACTCTCACGCTTCCGCTCGCTGCCCAGCAAAAGCGCCCCATGACCTTTCGCCGACCTCATGGCGATGAAGCGCGTCTCCGACCCGCAGATCTCGCCCTCCGGAAAATGGGTCCTCTTCTCCGTCACGGACGTCTCGCTCGAGAAGAACACCAAATCAACCACCTCTGGATCGTTCCACTCGACGGCTCGGCAAAGGAGCATCAACTCACCTTCGGCGACGGCGAATCCAACGGCCGCTTCGCCCCGGACGGCAAGTCGATCGCGCTCACCATGAAGGACCAGATCTACACCATGCCCTGGGACGACGCCGCCGGAAAAGTCGGCGAGCCGACGCAGGTCACAACTGTTAATGGAGGAGCCGACGGCGCAATCTGGTCACCCGACTCCAAACGCCTCCTCTTCACCGTCTCCGTCTACCCGGAATGTTCCGACCTCGGCGACTGGGCCAAAGAAGACGCCTGCGACACCGCCAAGCAGAAAGCCGCCGACGCCTCGCCCGTCAAAGCGCAGATCTGGACCCACCTCCTCTACCGCCACTGGGACCACTACCTCGGCGACCGCCGCAGCCACATCGCCGTCGTCGACGCCGACGGAGCAAACCTCCGCGACCTCACGCCGCGCTCCGCCGTCGGCGACGCCGAAACCCCAACCTTCTCCCTCGGCGGCCCGCTCGGCTACGCCTGGGCTCCCGACTCGCACGAGATCGCCTACGAAACCAACCTCGAGGTCGGCTTCGCCAAACCCGGCGTCTTCCCGCAGCCCGGCGAGTCCACCAACAACGACATCTTCACCCTCAAGCTCGACGAGCCCAACGCCAAAGCCGTAAAGGTCTCCACCTCGCCCGGCAGCGACGACGGCCCGCAGTACAGCCCGACGGCAAATACCTCGCCTGGCGCTCGCAGGCGCGCAATGGATATGAGTCGGACAAGTTCGATCTCGTCGTGATGGATCGTTCGACTGCGCGAGATTCGTAAACCGTCATGCCGAAGCTTTGATCAGTTGGGTCGACGAGTTTGTATGGATCCGGACTCACAGCAGATCTACTTTGCCACTCCAGATCGCGGGCAAGGAATCGGTCTTCAGCTGTGGCCTGCTGCCGAAAACCTGGAGCGACTTCACGCGACAGGCGAGTTCTAGCGAGGATCGCGAGCTCGCAGTTTGTGATCAGTCGTCGCGAGAGCGACATGGCCGTGAATCACCGACGACGATCGTACGTCTACAAGCAGCGGATGGACGGCGGATATCTTCAGTCGAGTGACGCCCAACGGCACCCGTTGTCACGACGATCGGCTGCAGCGAAGCTGTGCCGAGATCAACAGCGACGCTGATCGCCGATCCGAATGACGCGCTGATGTCAGCAGCTCAATTTTTCGACATACGCGTGTGAACTGAGCTCGTTGGAATCCTTCTGGTTCGCCGGCGCGAACGGCACGAAGGTCCAGGGCTTCCTCATCAAGCCACCCAACTTCGATCCCTCCAAAAAATACCCCGTCAAATTCCTCATGCACGGCGGCCCGCAGACCGCATGGGGAGACGCCTGGTCCTACCGCTGGAACTGGGAGCTCTTCGCCGCGAACGGCTACGTGGTCATCGGCATCAACCGCGCGCGGCTCGACAGGCTATGGGCAGAAGTTTGTTGAAGAGGTCTCGGGCGACTGGGGCGGCCGCGCCTACATCGACCTGATGAAGGGTCTCGACTACGCCGAGCAGCACTACAGCTTCATCGACAAAAACCGCGAGTGCGCGCTCGGCGCCAGCTACGGCGGCTACATGGCCGACTGGGTCCTCACCCACACCAACCGCTTCAAGTGCATCGTCACCCACGACGGCATGAGCGACGCCACCTCCGCCTTCGGCACCACCGAAGAGCTCTGGTTCAACGAGTGGGAGTTCCGTCCGCTCGCCGGCAATGGCCCCGGACGCAGTCGTCGAACAGAACCACCCCGCCCACCCGTGGGACTTCTACAACACCCCCGACTCCGAAAATCCATTCATCAAGTGGTCGCCGATGCGCTACATCAAGGACGCGCACACGCCCACGCTGATCGTCCACTCGCAGCGCGACTACCGCCTCGACGTTTCGCAGGGCCTCGAGCTCTTCACCGCGCTGCAACTCCTCGGCGTCCCCAGCAAGATGCTCTACTTCCCCGACGAGGGCCACTGGGTCCTCAAGCCGCAAAACTCACAGCTCTGGTACGAAACGGTGGACGACTGGTGCGACCAGTGGCTGGGCGTGAACAAGTACGCGAGCGCCGGACCTGAACGCAATCCCGCCGCCGCGCGGAAGGAGCATTAATCCGTGGCATTCGGCCGGGCAAAGAAACCGCGGAAGCCGCTGGAGTATATGGAGTTGTTGGACTATGCGGTGAAGTCGCTGGGCGCCAAGATGAAGAGCGAGCGCGATCTTCGGCGGCGGCTGAATGAGCGCGTCGCGCCGGATGAGAGCGGGCGCGCGGAAGTGGATAAGGTGATCGCGAAGCTGAAGGAGCTTGGCTACCTGAGTGACGCCAGGTTTGCGGCGGATTTTGCGCGGCTGCGGCAGGAGAACGAAAAACTCGGCAAGCGCCGGGTGCAGCAGGGCCTGATGCAGAAGGGCGTCGCCTCGTCGTTGGTCAACGAGGCGGTGGGCAAGCAGTATGACGATGTGGATGAGGTCGCGCTCGCCCGCCAATATATAGAGCGCAAACGCTTGAAGCAGCCGGGCGGCGACCGCGACAAGAAGCAGAAGGAAACCGCCAAGATCATGCGCCGCCTCGTCGCCGCCGGATTCTCCAGCAAGGCTGTCTGGGCGGTGTTGCGCGACTGGGGCGGAGCTGACATCGAAGAGGTAGATGTCGAGGAAAGTGAACACGAGTCCGATTAGCGCCGCGCCGCTGCGGCTGATTGCGATCGACTGGTCGGGGCGGATTGATGTCGCCGGGCAGCGGCGGCACATCTGGGCCGGCATCTGGACGCGCACGTGAGAGCGGGATCAAGGTGCAGCTTGAGGCTGGGCGCACGCGCGATGAGATTACGGAGTGGCTGATCGAGCTTGCGCGCGAGACGCCGCGGCTGGTGGTGAGCATCGATTGCTGCTTCAGCTTCCCGGGCTGGTTTCTGGAAGAGCATGGATGCGAGGACATGTTCGCGTTCTGGCGGAAGGCGAACGCGGGGCTCGCCGAGCAGTGGCTAGCGCGCGAGTGCGACGAGATTGCGCGCGACGAGCGGTTCTGGGGCAAGCCGCACAAACGGCCGGCGCAGTTCTGCGGAGTTGGCTATCGCAGAATGTTTCGGTTTGCGGATTACGACAACAAGATTGCGCAGGCGCTGCCGGGTGGCGATGCGGAGCGCGCGGCCAAGATGCGCGGGATTACGCCGAAATCGCCATTTCAGATTGGCGGGTCGGGCAGCGTGGGTACGGGCTCGTTGCGGGCGATGCAGATGCTCGAGCGGCTGCACGATGCGGGGTTTCGCGTGTGGCCACTCGAAGGCTCGGCGATTGATGCGAAGCGGCCGAAGCCGCTGCTGGTCGAGATGTACACGCGGCTGATGACGGGAGCGGTGGCGAAGTCGAACCCGGAGGCGCGGAGCAAATATCTCGCGGCGAAGTGCAAGACGGATCCGGTGTACAAGCCGGTCGGCCGGGCGGTGATGGCGAAGGCGAAGTCGAGTGACGACGCGTTCGACGCGCTGGTGAGCGTGCTGGAGATGGCGCGGTATGCAGATGAGTTCGCGAAGCTGAAGGCGACGCGCGACCCGGAGCTGCGGCGCGAAGGGCTGACGTGGCGGCCGGGAGTGAGCGTCTAGAACGCCGTTCTGCGCTGATAAACTGAGGGTTATGCGCAACCTGTCCGGCAACCAGATTCGTGAGGAGTTTCTGCGGTTTTTTGAGGGTAAGGGGCACCGTCGCGTGCACTCGTCCTCGCTGGTGCCGGCGAACGATCCCACGCTGCTGTTCACGAACGCGGGGATGAATCAGTTTAAGGATGTGTTCCTGGGCGCGGAGAAGCGCGAGTACACGCGCGCGGCGTCCAGCCAGAAATGCGTGCGCGCGGGTGGCAAGCATAACGATCTCGAGAACGTTGGCTTCACGCGGCGGCACCATACGTTCTTCGAGATGCTCGGCAACTTCAGCTTCGGCGACTACTTCAAGAAGGACGCGATTGCGTACGCGTGGGAGCTGCTGACGAAGGTGTGGGAGATCGATCCGGCGCGGCTTTACGTGACGATCTTTGAGGGCACCGAAACTGTGCCGCGTGACGATGAGGCCGAGCAGTACTGGATCGAGACGGGCGTGCCGAAGGAGCGCATCTTCGAGATGCCCATGAAGGACAACTTCTGGCAGATGGGCGATACGGGGCCGTGCGGTCCGTGCTCGGAGATCTTCTTCGATCTCGGTGTGGCGGCGAGCGAGACGGGAGAGGACAAGCCGTTCCCGCATGACGATCAGCGCTACATCGAGATCTGGAACCTGGTGTTCATGCAGTTCGATCGCGCGGCGGATGGCACGCTGACGCCGCTGCCGAAACCGTCGATTGATACGGGCATGGGGCTGGAGCGGATTGCATGCGTGCTGCAGGGGAAGCTGTCGAATTATGAGAGCGATCTGTTTACGCCGTTGTTGAAGCGGGCGGCGGAGTTGACGGGCTTCGCCCGTACCCACCTTAGCGACGATAAGACCGTCGCGAAGATGGGGCACCCGGATTCGTGGGTTGATCAGTTAGCGGTCAGTGATGAGAAGGGCGCGGCGTCGCTGCGAATCATTGCGGACCACGCGCGTGCGGCCACGTTCCTGATCTCCGATGCCGTGCTGCCATCGAATGAAGGCCGCGGCTATGTGCTGCGCAAGATTATGCGGCGCGGGATACGTCACGGGCGATTGCTTGGGCAGGAGAAGCCGTTCCTGCACGACATGGTGTTTGCCGTGCGCGATGAGATGCAGGCGGCCTATCCGGAGCTGAAGGAATCGGCGGAGCGCGTCAGCAAGGTAGTGCTTGCGGAAGAGGAGCAGTTTGCCCGCACGCTGGAGCTCGGTCTGCGCAATATGACGGACGAGACGCTGTGCAATGGAGCGAAGGCGTTCAGCTTGTACGAAACGTTCGGCATGCCGCTGGACTTCATGGTCGATGCGGCGCGCGATGCTGGCATTGAGTTCGACTACGAAGGCTTTGAGCGGGCGAAGCTGGAAGAGCAGCAGAGAGCGCGAACGAGCTGGAAGGGTGGGTCGCAGAAGTCTGCGGCGCCGGTGTATCGCGAGCTTCCGCCGACGCAGTTTCAAGGATATGGAGCGACGCGGCTGGACGGAGCGCGCGTGCTCGCGCTGGTGAAGGATGGAGTTGGTGTCGCGGAACTCAAGCCCGGTGAGACTGGCGAGGTTGTGCTGGATGCGACGAGCTTCTATGCGGACTCGGGCGGGCAGGTGGGCGATGTGGGCTGGCTGTATGCGAGCGATCACATCACGGCGGTCGCCGAGGTGAGCGGATGCAGAAAGCCGGTGCAGGGAGTGTTTGCGCACCAGGTTCGGGCGTTGCATCCGATTGCAGTCGGCGATGTCCTCGACACAGTGGTGAATGCCGGCGTGCGGCATGCGACGATGCGCAATCACACCGGAACGCATCTGCTGCATGCGGCGCTGCGGCAGGTGCTGGGAACGCATGTGAAGCAGGCGGGATCGTTGAATGACGCGACGCGGCTGCGGTTTGATTTTTCGCACTTTGCTGGAGTTGCTGACGAAGACTTGGCCGAGGTAGAAGACATCGTGAACACTCAGGTGCTCGCGAACAATAAAGTTGAGACTTTGGTGGATGTGCCGATCGATGTCGCGGTCCATGAGCTGGGTGCGATGGCGCTGTTCGGCGAGAAGTATGGCGAGCGCGTGCGCGTGGTGAAGATTGGGGACTTCTCGACGGAGCTGTGCGGCGGGACGCATACGGCGGCGACGGGCGAGATTGGGCTGCTGAAGCTGGTGGGCGAGAGCTCGGTATCGAGCGGCGTGCGGCGTGTGGAGGCGGTGACGGGCACGGGCTCGCTGGAGCTGTTCCGGCGCGATGCGGAGGTTACGCGGGTTGCGGGGCAGATCGTCGGCGGGGATGTGAACGCGGCGGCACTGCAGGCGCGGCTGGCGCAGAGTGATGAGGAGTTGAAGAAGCTGCGGCGCGAGCTGGAGCAGATGCGGATGAAGTCTGCGAGCGCGGCGACGGCGGATGCGGCGAGTGCGGCGGTGGAAGTAAAAGGTGTGAAGGTTCTTGCGCGTCGCGTGGATGCACTCGATAAGTCGCAGATGCGGAACCTTGTGGATGAGCTGCGCGGGAAGCTGGGCTCAGGGGTCGTTGTTCTCGGGGCGGCGACGAGCGAGGGCAAGGTGTCGCTGATTGTGGGCGTGACCAAAGACCTGACATCGCGCGTGCAGGCGGGCAAGATTGTGGGCACGTTGGCGGTGAAGGTGGGCGGCAAGGGCGGCGGGCGGCCGGATCTTGCGGAAGCGGGCGGAAGTGATGTGAATGCCTTAGATAGTGTGTTGAGTGAGGCTGCGTCGATCGTCGGCGAGATGATCGCGTAGCGAACTCCACTGCACTGAAGTAACAGGTACATGCGCGAATACCTGTGGGTGATTCGCGGTCGGCGACAGCGTATGGCCCACCTAAACTGAGGGTGGGCTATGCGTGTCTCTCAGCAGAGCGTCTTGCGGTTGGTTGCGGCGTGCGCCGGTTTGATAATGACCGCGCAGGTCGCGCATGGGACGCGCTGCGGAGACGAATGCGTGGGATGCTGCGGTGATCATGCGGCAGGTGTTTGAAGCGAAGCCGCAGGGAACGCACACCAAGCTTGAATACGCGCATGTGATGGATGAGTTTCGCGCGATCTATCACGGCAACCCGGCGGATGCGCACGCCGCGCGCGCGGTGGAGCAGGTCGCGGAGTTGCTCGCAGAAGAAGGGCACGAGTTCAGCGATCGCAAGGCGCTGCGCGATGCGGCGGGGCAGTATGAGTTTTTAGCGAAGGCTTATCCGGGTGGATCGATGGCTCCGCGCGCGCTGGGGCATGCGCTGGAGTTGCTGGGACGCGATGGGGCCGATGACGCGGTCGAGGTGCGGAAGGTTCGCGAGCTGATCGAGAGTGAGTATCCGCGGAGTGCGGAGGCGAAGGAGCTGAAGCAGCGGATCAGCGATCAGGGAAGAGGGATCAGAGAGCGCGGAGGTTCGGCCCACCGGTTCGGAATCGCCGAGCTCTGATGAGCACTATCGCAAGCCTTCGTCGACAAGGATTGAGGAACGTCCCGTAGAGAATGCCGTCCCGCAGGAGGACCCGGGAGCCGAGGCGGATGCGGCGCATCCGGTGAGCATGAAGGCCGATCTCGAGTCGGAGCCGCACAAGAAGATGGCGATTGTGTCGGGCATCCGCCACTGGTCGACGCCCAGCTACACGCGCGTGGCGATCGATCTCGGCGATGCCGTGGAGTACCAGGCTGCGCGGGTCGAACATCCGGACCGGATCTTTTTTGATCTGCATCATGCGCGGCTGGCGCAGCAGTTGGTGGGCAAGAGCTTTGCGGTGACCGATGACGGATTTCTGACGCGGATTCGGGCGGCGCAGTTCTCGGGGGACGTGACGCGCGTTGTGCTGGATGTGCACCAGGTCGGGGAGTATTCGGCGTTTCTGCTGCCGAATCCGTACCGGCTGATTATTGATATCCACGCGAAGCAGCCGGCGTCCGCGAAAGGGCAGGAGATCGTGCAGACGGCCGAGAGTTCCGAGCCGTCGGAGGCGCCACGGACTGAAGCGGAGCCGAGCGTGACCGAACGTGCAAACTCCGCTGCGGCGCAGGGACCCGCGGCCGAGGTTTCAAGTCTGCCGCCGATGCCTGTCACGGACGGAAGCGCAGCGTTCGGGCTGCCGGCGCGAGATACTGCAGCGACCTCAAAGCAGGCCGTCGCGCGACCTCGCGTGATCATCTCCTCCAAGCCAACGAGTGCCAGGCCGGTGCCAAACTCGGTCGCGACGAGGGCCAGCGATAACGGTGTGGAGGTCGCTGCGGTCAGCGATCAGCCTGGGAAGATCGAAGCGACGAGACGGCCGACATCGCAGCCGATCGTGGAGCGCACGATCAACAGCGGAGCGACATCGCGAAATGGACGCGGCTCCAAAGGCAAACACGTGGCCGGCGAACCAGCGGAGCCGCCGCCTCCGACCGCGGATGGTGACGCGACGCTGATGCGCGCGCTCGGCCTGAAGATTGGGCGGATTGTGATCGACGCCGGTCACGGCGGCCATGACTCGGGGACGCTGGGCGCGGGCGGGATTGAAGAGAAGGATGTTGTGCTGGACGTGGCGCTCCGGCTCGGCAAGCTGCTGCACGACCGTCTGGGCGCGGAGATTGTCTATACGCGCGCCGACGACACCTTCATTCCGCTCGAGACGCGCACGGCCATCGCGAACAAGGCGCAGGCGGACCTGTTTATCAGCGTGCATGCGAACAGCTCGCAGGATGAGAGCGCGCGCGGCGTCGAGGTCTACTACCTGAACTTCACGAGCGACCCGGAGGCGATGGCTGTCGCCAGTCGCGAGAACGCGGTGTCGACGCAGAGCGTGCATGAGCTCAGCGATCTGGTGAAGAAGATTGCGCTGAAGGACAAGATTGATGAGTCGCGGGAGCTGGCCGAGGATGTCGACCACTCGCTATATGGCGGACTCGCGAAGGTCAACGATGGGCTGAAGAACCGAGGTGTGAAGAAGGCGCCATTCGTGGTGCTGATCGGCGCGAACATGCCGTCGATCCTGGCGGAGATCAGCTTTGTCACCAACCCGACGGACGCCGAAGAGCTGCGCCGGCCGGAGTACCGCGAGCGCGTCGCCGAGAGCCTGTACGCGGGCGTAGCGCGGTATGCCAGGACCATCAATGGCGTGAAGAAACCGGCCCCGACGGAGCGTGCTTCGGTGGGCAGCGCCGTCGGCCGATAGGCGGGGGCAGAATTCGCTAACGCTTCGCCGGCGGGTGTAGTCTGACCAGTATGGGCGCGGCTTTCAGAGCAGGTATGGGTGTTGTGGCGTGCGCGCTTGCGCTGGCTGCGGCGCAGGCGGGCGCGCAGGGTGTAACGGTCACAGAGCCGCCGGTGCAGTTGCTGCCGCAGAGCTTCGCCGGATGGCAGCAAGGTGGCAGCAGCGAGCCGGGAACGGTTTCGCTGACGACGGTGAACAAGGCGGCGCTCGAAGAGGACAGTCCGCTGCGGTCCCAGGTAAATACGTACACGCGCGCCGGGCGCACGATGCGTGTCGAGGCGATCGAGTTTGGCGACCGCACCGGAGCGTACAGCGCGTTCACTCTCGCTGAGCGGCCGGACATGAAGCTCGCGAAGGACGTCGGCTCATCCGATGCCGCCGGTGACGGCGCGGTGCTGTTCACGACGGGCGATACGGTTGTGCTGGCCTCGCCCGCGACAAACGCCGATGTGCCCGCGCTGAAGGAGCTCGCGAAAGCGCTGCCGAAGCCGACCGGCAACCGCGGGGTGGATCCGTTGCTGCCCAGCTTTGTACCGGCGGCGCATCTGGTCCCTTCAGGGCTACGCTACGCAGTCGGGCCGGAGAGCTACGCGGCCGAGGGCGGCGTGCTGCCGGCCCGCTCGCTCGGGTGGGATAAGAGCGCCGAAGCCGTGACCGCGAACTACGACGAGAAGCACGGGCGCGAGACGCTGACCCTGCTGATCTATCCCACGCCCCAGATTGCGCAGGCGTTCGAGCGCAAGTTCTCGCAGGGAGTTACGGGTCTCGGCCCCAGCTTTGCGAATGCGCGCGTGCGCCGCGACCAGGAGCTGGTGATGGTGGCATCTGGTGCTCTGCCGGGCAACGAGGCTGCCGCGATGATCCAGAACGTGCATATGAATCAGCTCGTCGCGGTCGATAAGTACATGGCGCCGGTCTTCCACACCGAGGTGGTGAAGACGTTCAGCCTGCTGACCAATATTGCGATCCTCTCGGGCGTCCTGATGGGAGCGGCGGTGCTGCTCGGCCTGTTCCTTGGCGGCGGGCGGGCGCTGATTCGGGTCATCCAGGGCAAGCCGGCGGCGTCGGAACCGGAGTTTTTGAGCCTTCACCTGGCGCCGCAGAACCCCGTTCCACGCTTCGAGCCGGGGGGGCCAAACGCCCATTCCTGATCTAAAACCCCTGATTGCAGGGCGGTCGCAACGAATCCGGGGCGAAAACCGGCAAAACCTGCATTATCGGACGTAAGTTGCTCATTTTCAGGTATTTGCGATTTTCGGGATTTGTGTCTTGACACCACCCGGAGCCGAACATACTCTTGCACCAGAGCGTTCCGATGGCTTTGCCTCCGTTGGAGCTGCCTCCCATAGAGAAAGGGTCGCCCTGTTGCCGGGCGGCCCTTTTGCTTTCAGGTGTGTGCACGCGGACGTGATCTCCAACCGTCCGGCAGGCACTCCGCGGATGGAACCGAGGTCGTAGCTCTTTCGTTGCAGAAGACGTAACAGCGGAGGTTCGTTCGCGTTGCGGCGCGTGGGATTCGTCATCCAGATGGCACAAGGGATAGTGGAAGGGTATCGGAACGTTGGCTCACCAACTTGATGAGCCTGAAGGACGGACCCCATGCCTACAATCGCAATCTCATTGACGACGATGGTGATGATTGCTGTGCTCGCTCTGGTTGCGCTCGCTGGACGTATGGAGACCGACGAACTCGATTAGGGAAGCTCTCCTGAACGACATACAGCGAGGCCGACGCCGTTAAGGTTGATTTACGAATCTCACAATACTTCATGGCTGACAAAACTGGCTGAGCCTGGTTCCTGCGTCCAGCTTGCAACAACGCCGCTCCGAATGGAGCGGCGTTGTTGCGTATTCGAACTTCCAGAGCAGGTACGTGAGAATTACACGAAGCGTTTGCGGCGAGCAACGCCCAAGGCACCGAGGATGCCGGTGCCGAGGAGCACGAGCGATTCAGGTTCCGGCGTTGCACTGGCGGAACCCGGAGCCGTGAGCGAGAGAGAACCGGAGTTGAAGTAATCGGCGAAATTATTAGAACTGTCAATGAGAGCAGTGACATCATCGTAGTTGCCATCGCCCGAGTCGTAGCATAGATTGGCGCCCGAGCAAAATGTGCCGCCCGTATAGCCGACCAGCGAGGCGTTCGGCAGATTGATACTCAGATCATCGCCCGCTGCGTCATAGATCTGGACGTCGTAAACAGATCCAGCAGACTGGCCGCCGAGGCTATTGAAAACATCCGAGGGCCCGGTAAACGGATAGCTGATGTCCGCCGCGGTGACGTCACCCGCGGAGGTGTCGATCGTGATGGAACCTGTGGCAGCCTCACCGGAATTCGCGAAGATGACGTTGTTGAGGTAGAAGGTAGTATCCGCGCGTGCCGTGAGCGACGACGCGCCGATAAGGGCAGCGGTAAACAGCAGGGCAGCATGCTTCTGCATGGGGCCTCCGGAGCAGGAATATGTAGGTACTTGGCACGATATAGAGCAATTTAATTTCCATTCGCTATGCGATGTTTTCGGCGAAAACAATCGTGTGGCGATGCCAGCGGTCTATGAAAGTGCAAACTGGTGCAGCCGCTGAGGAAAGGATTTCCCCAAATTCCCACAGGGCGAATGCTCTTGGCAGACTTCGCCTGCCGAGAGCTGCGACTTTTGGTGTCCACAGGCTTTGTCAGTAAAATGAAGCAGCAGGCCGACGTAGCTCAGTTGGTAGAGCAGCTGATTCGTAATCAGCAGGTCAACGGTTCAAGTCCGTTCGTCGGCTCCAGTTTCGATGCGCCCCGGGAGAACTTCCGGGGTTTTGCATTTAACCATAGAATTCAGAGACTTTAGACACGCCACAGCCGGAGAACCGAAAGGATGAAGCTCGTCCGCTTCGCGCGCAAGCTGTACAACAATGACCGGTTCCTTCAGGCGGCCTTATTGCTGTTCATGCTTGTCTATTTTGGCGTGATCCTGGACGACGCTGGCTTCGGAGCGTCGAGATCACTTCCGCAAAATCTGACCTTCAACAGTATGCTCGACCATCTGCTGCGGGGGCAGTTCTACGTCGATCCGCAGACGATCCGAGATGAAGGCTTCGTCCGCAACGGACATGTGTATTCCTACTTTGGAATATGGTGTGCGGTCGTCCGTCTTCCGCTCCGGCTTCTGAATTTGATGAAGGTGGACTTTACGCCCTGGTCGTGCCTGATGGCCGTCTGCGTGGCCGTAATGGCGAAGATTCGCACGGTGCTTTTTCTTCGGAAGCAGAGCGCATCCACGGCTGCGTCGCAGCGGGCATACGGCCTGATGCTGATCTACGTTGTGCTTGGCGGCAGCGCGGTGGCCTATCTGCGGGCGTCGATCTACCAGGAGGTTGTCTTCTGGGCGGTCGCGTTCGGCGCAGTGTTTGTCTATTTTTCGATCAAGGGGATCGTGCTCCGGCAGTACAGCGTCGCGACGCTCTCGTGGATGGCGCTTGTTGCCGGGCTTGCGCTGCTCACGCGGGTCAGTACGGGCCTGGGGCTCTATCTGGCGCTTTGCTTATTGCTGCTCGTCGTTGTGTGGCAAGAGGTCCGCGACGGAGTGAAAGAGGGTCAGTCGAACGGCTCGGCGCTTCGGCGTGCCATACTGTCTCGCCGCACGCTTGTTCCTGTGGCCATTTTGGCTCTGCTGGTAATCGCAACGGGAACGGTGAATTATTTTCGCTGGGGAAACCCGGCGACGTTCGTCAATTACAAGCTGCATTTGATGAATGGTTATTACCCCGACCGGCCGGTGCGAGCACAGCTCTATGGCTTCTTCAACGTGCGCCGCATTCCCTTTGGCCTTATCTATTATTTTCTGCCGATCTGGGCTTTTCATAACGGGTCTGGGCATCTCTTCTTTGAGAGTTTCCAGGCGCGGATGTTCGATGCCGTTGAACTACCTCCAGGGAGCTTCTTTCTTACCGATCTGCTGCCGATCTGCTTTATCGGGTTCCTGGTCTATGCGTTCAAGACGGGACGCTCAAAGGTTTTGCTGCCCGCCAGCCGATGGTTAGCGATCGCGGCTGGGCTCGCAGTTCCCTGTGTTCTTATGCTGTCGGCCATTTATATGAGTTACCGCTACCGGATGGAATTCTATCCACTGATGGACTTGCTGGCGTTCCTTGGTCTTTACGCCGTCGTGTCGGATGAGGGCCTGCTTGCGAAGTTCTCCAGGTTGCGAGGGTGGATGGTCGCCGCAACGGTGGTAAGCGTCGTTACATCCTTTGGGATGCTGGTTCTATATGAACTCTCCGAGTTTGGGCCTTCGCGGGAGTTTCTGCAGGGGGGAATTATTCATTGCTACGTTGATGTGGTGCGGCATATTTCCTTGTAGACGCGGCAACCCGAACTGGCGCGCGGGCTGGATTCGTATCCTCCGCATAGCCGCCCCGCGTAGCTCCCGCTTAGTGGCAACCTATGTACAAGAACCCGATTTGGTTCCAGATATCCACTGAAATCTGCAGGATTTAGCGCATGGTGCTTGATGCGGAGCGCTATGCGCCGCATACTCTGGAGCAGAGCCGGTCGCGTGGGGCGATCGCTTCTGAAGCCGAGAGACGAGCCGTGAGCCAGTACCGCCGAGAAGACGTTCTGCGCATCCTTCGCCTCCCTCATCGACAGTTGAATGCATGGGAGCGGGCGGGTTTGATCTCCGCCTCGGAACACTACTCCTTTGACGAGCTTGTCCAGCTTCGCAAGCTCCGCGAGCTGGCCGAGACTCGAATCTCCGTCAAGAGCATCCGGCAATCCGTGGACGCGATGCAGAAGGTCGCGGGTTTGAGTAATCCGCTGCTGGAGCTCGCCGTCGTGCGCCGCGGATCGCGCCTCGCCTTCCGTCAAGGCGGCGCGCTGGTCGATCCGATGACCCGCCAGATGGCGTTCGACTTCGAGCTGATGCGCGGCGCGGGGCTGGCGGTGGTGCGCCGGGCTGCTGCGGACGCCTCGCCGGCTGCGGCTGAGGTGCAGGAGATGTTTCTGCGCGCGGTGCGGCTGGAGGAGAGCGCGACGACGCTGACCGAGGCCAAGGTGCTGTACTGCGCAGATCCTCGAGATCGAGCCGAAGCATGCGCCGGCGGCGATCAATCTGGGGACGATTCTCTACAACGAGCGCGACTTCTTTGGGGCAGAGTCGCTGTACCGGCGGGCGACGATCGCGGACCCGGAGTATGCGCTCGCGTTCTTTGACCTGGGCAATGTTCTGGATGAGCTGCAGCGGCTGCCGGAGGCGATTGCGGCCTACGAGCGCGCGCTGAAGCTGGTTCCGCAGTATGCGGACGCGCATTACAATCTGGCGCTGGCGTACGAGCGCATGCAGGAGCCGCGCCGGGCGCTGCGGCACTGGACCCGGTACATCCAATTGGACCCGGCCGGACCGTGGGCCACACATGCAAAGGCGCAGGCCAGGCGGATATTGGGTAGCGAGCGGCTCGCGATTGTGACGCGGCATGGGCGGGTGATGCGGGTCGGTCGATAGCTGCATCGGTCGTAGCAAGAAGCGAGGCCAACGGAAGCGTTTCGAGAGGCTGCACTGGTACACTCCGGTGCAGCCTTTTCAGTTTGTTTCAAGGAGCTTCGACCTGATGGCCACAACCACCACGAACTTCCGCCCGTTTGTCTCCGCTGAGGAGAGCCCGAAGGAGCTTTCGGTTCGGGCGCTGATCCTGGGCGCCATCTTCGGTGTCATCTTCGGCGCGGTGACGGTGTACGTCGGGCTGGAAGCAGGCCTCACGGTCGCCGCGAGCATTCCCATCTCCGTGCTGTCGATCTCGATTCTGCGGGCGTTCGGCCGCGCGACGATCCTTGAGAACAACATCGTTCAGACGACCGGCAACGCCGGCCAGTCGATCGCTTCGGGCGTCATCTTCACGCTGCCGGCGCTGATCTTCCTTGGCTTTGATCTCGAGAGCTTCCGCATCTTTGCTCTGGCGCTGCTGGGCGGATGGCTGGGCGTGCTGTTCATGATTCCGCTGCGGCGGCAACTGATTGTGGAAGAGCATGGCACGCTCACGTATCCGGAGGGAACGGCGTGCGCGGATGTGCTGCAGGCGGGCGAGCGCGGCGGATCGTTTGCGAGCCGGGTGTTTCTCGGGCTCGGTCTCGGCGGACTTTACGCGCTGTTGCAGAACAGCAATCTGCTGGCGCTGTTTCCGGATACGCCCAACTGGTCGCCGAACTTCGATCCGCACGGGCAGCAGATTATGAAGGGCGCGGCGATCCGCGCGGACGTCACGTCGGAGTACCTGGGCGTCGGCTACATCATCGGGATTCGGGTGGCGGCGATCATGCTCGCCGGGGGCGTGGTGAGCTGGCTGGTCTTCATGCCGGCGATTGTGTTCTTCGGCAAACATCTGCCGGGGCCGATCTATCCGGGTGTGGTGCCGATCGACCAGATGACGCCGAGCGATCTGTGGTCGACCTATGTGCGCCCGATGGGTGCGGGCGCGGTTGCGGCGAGCGGTTTGATTACGCTGCTGCGCACCGCGCCGACGATCGTGAATGCGCTTACGGCGGGGTTCGCGAAGATGGGCGAGAAGAGCGCGCGGGCGAATGCGCGGCTCAGCCGGATCGAGCACGACATGCCGATGAGCGTCGTGGCGGGTGGGAGTGCGCTGCTGGTGCTGATGATCTTCCTGTTCCTTGAGTTCAAGCCGATTCCGGGGGCACAGGTGGGATGGCTGGCGAACGTTGCTGCGGCTCTGCTCGTGCTGGTGTTCGGGTTTCTCTTCGTTACGGTCAGCTCGCGGATTGTGGGGCTGATCGGATCGAGCGCGAACCCGGTGAGCGGAATGACGATTGCGACGCTGATGGCGACGGCGGCGGTGTTTCTGGTGAAGGGATGGACGACGCCGGCGTTCGGAGCGCTGGCGATTACGGTCGGCGGAATGGTGTGCATTGCCGCCGCGAATGCGGGTGATACGTCGCAGGATCTGAAGACGGGATTCCTGATTGGGGCGACGCCGTGGAAGCAGCAGCTCGCGGTGATGATCGGCGTAGTCGTCAGCGTGTTCGCCATTGGGCCGGTGCTGAGCGGGATGAATGTGGCGTTCGAGAGCTTCCAGCCGATCGCGCAGGCCCGTGCGGTTTCATTGAGCGCGCTGCCGGAGGGAGTGACGGACCAGGGAAACTTCAAGCGTGGATCGATTACGCTGACGGCGCATGAGCCGGGGCAGACCCAGCAGACCGGAGCGAAGGAGACGATCAACGATGCGCAACGCTACGTTGTGCTGAACTCGATCGGCTCGTCGACGTTTCAGGACGGAAAGTATCTCTACAATCCGGCGACGGGGAAGATTGAGATCCAGTGGGTGCAGGGCATTGGCTCGGAGCGCGCGGCGGCGCCGCAGGGCCGACTGATGGCGACGGTGATCAACGGGATCCTGAGCCGAAGACTGCCGTGGAGCCTTGTGCTGCTGGGCGTGGCGCTGGTGATCGGCGTGGAGCTGCTGGGGATTCGCTCCCTGACGTTTGCAGTGGGAGCGTACTTGTCGATCGGGACAACGCTGGCGATCTTCTGCGGCGGGGTGGTGCGTTGGTTTGTGGACCGCGCGGTGGCGCGCGCGGGGACTGGGCCGACCACAGAGGCGGAGACCGAGATCAGCTCGGGCAGCCTGTTCGCGTCGGGCTTGATTGCGGCGGGCGGAATCATGGGCCTCGTCGGCGTGTGCATCAAGCTGTATGAGGACGCGACGAAATCGACGGTCTGGCAGTTCAAGCCCACCAATCCGCTCTATAAGGACTGGGTGAGCGTGCTGGCGTTCGCGGCGCTGGCGTTCAGCCTGTACTACTTCGGGCGCAAGCCGATGGCCGGCGAGGCGGTGCTGGAAGAGGTTGAGCGCGGCGAGTAACCGCGCCCGCTAGAGCTCCAGGATGATCGGCATGATGAGCGGGCGGCGGTTGGCGTTCTTCTGGATGAAGCGCTTGAGGTCCCCGCGGATCTTGTCCTTCATGACGCCGTAGTCGCGGCGCTCCTCTTCGCTGGATTGCTCGAGGGTGCGGGCGACGATGTCGCGTGCGTTGCGGAGGAGCTCGGGGTCATCGGCCGCGAAGCCGCGCGTGGTGATCTCGGGCAGGCCTTCGACCTGGCCGGTGCGCTTGTTGATCGCGATGATGGGAAGGAAGAGGCCGTCGCCGCCGAGCTGCTTGCGGTCGCGGATGACGGTGTCTTCGACGACGTCGGCGGTGGAGTTGTTGTCGATGCAGATGCGGCCGGTGGTGATCTTGGCGACCTTTTCGGCGCCGTCTCGATTGAGCTCGAGGACGTCGCCGTCTTCGAGGAGGAGAACTTTTTCGGGGATGCCGGTGGCGGCGGCGAGCTCGGCGTGACGCTTGAGGTGGCGATAGTCGCCGTGGATGGGCACGAAGAATTTGGGGCGCACGAGGTTGATCATCATCCGAAGCTCTTCCTGAGAGCCGTGGCCCGACACGTGGATGAGGCCGTTGGTGCCGTCGTCGTGGATGACCCGGGCGTCGCGGCGCTCCAGGTGATCGATGACTCGATAGATCGCTTTTTCGTTCCCGGGAATGATGCGCGAGGAGAGGATGACGGTGTCGCCGGCGTCGATCTTGGCGAATTTGTGGTTGTCGACGGCGGCGCGCGAGAGCGAGCTCATGGGCTCGCCCTGGGTGCCGGAGATGAGGATGCAGAGCTCGTGGGCAGGGTGGTCCTTCATCTGGCCGGGGTGGATAAGCAGGCCCTGCGGGGGATCAAGGTAGCCGAGGTCCTGCGCGATTTCGGCGGAGTTGTCGATGGAGCGGCCGATGAGCGCGACCTTACGGTTGTACTTGTGGGCAAGCTCCATGGCGATCCGGATGCGGTGAATGGACGACGAGAAGCAGGAGAAGAACAGCTTCTTCTTGGTCGCCGAGAAGATGTCGTCCAGGCGCGGGCGGACGGCACGCTCGCCGGGCGTGAAGCCGGGGCGGTCCACGTTAGTGGAGTCCTGCAGCAGGCAGAGAACGTTCTGCTTGCCGAGATCCGCGAACGCCTGCAGATCGAACGGATGGCCGTCGGGTGAGGAGAGATCGATCTTGAAGTCGCCGGTGTGGAGGACGATCCCCGCGGGCGTGTGAATGGCCAGCGAGACGCAATCGACGAGCGAGTGCGTGACGCGGATCGGCTGAATCGAGAAAATCCCGAGATTGAAGCGGCGGCCAGGCAGCATCTCGATGAGCTCGGCGTCATCGAGGAGGCGGTGCTCGTCGAGCTTGCCTTCGACATAGGCGAGCGTGAACTCGGTGCCGTACACCGGCACATTGAGCTCGGACAGGATCCACGGGAGGCCGCCGATGTGGTCCTCGTGCCCATGGGTGAGGACGATGCCGCGCACCAGCGCGCGATTCTCGACCAGGTAGCTGATATCAGGGACGACGATATCCACGCCGAGGAGTTCTTCCTCGGGGAACATGAGGCCGGCGTCGATAACGATGATGTCGTCGCCGAAGCGGAGCGCGAGGCAGTTCATGCCGAATTCGCCCAAACCGCCGAGAGGGATAATCTGCAGCTTATCTGAAGCCATGAATCTTCAGTTTAGCGCAGCAGTACCTACATATCGGGTGGGCAGGTTTCCGGGTTAGTGTGCGGAAGAGTCCGGGAGGCTTGGCCTCGCATCCTGCCCAGGAAAGTTTGATGGACGCCGATCAGCGTGAAGGCGAGAGCGGCCATCGCCGAATCCTCGGCCGGCAGCAGCATGGCTATGATCGCAACAAGAACTCCCACCAGAGCACTGCAGCACTCCTCCCAGAAGTAAATCGCGGTGAGTTTGCGTTCTAGCGGTGTGAGTGCCAGCCGCTCGCGTTGACGCCACGCGTTTGCATACATCCCGGCAAAGAGGAAGTAGATGCTCGAGAAGCCGGCGCAATAGAGCAGGGTGAGCTCGCGCACCTGCTGGGCGGAATCGATGGTAACTCCCGTGTGGAAGCCTGCGGCGAACATGAATTTCAGTGGGTAGACATAGAAGAGGACGCAGAACAGCAGGGCGCCGTTCAGCGAGATGGTGCCCATGTCATGCAGGCCGAAGCGGCGAAAGAATTTGTAGTGCGTGTTCCAGACCAGCATCAGCATGAGGAAGGTCACGGCGAACGGAGGGAAGCCACGCAGCAGGTGATGCAGGTCCGCGAAGTTCTTCGGCACGTCGAGAGAGACGACGATTAGGGTCAGGGCGAAGCCGAAGACGACGTCCGAGAAGGCGTCGATGCGGGACATGGCCGTCCCCCGGAGGCGAAAGCCGTCTCTGCTGATGTGCTCATCGAGCAGGTGCATGGTGCGCACAGCGTAGCAGATTCAGTGGGCGATAGCGCCTAAATCGCGCGGAGGACGCGCGCCGGCAGTGTGAAGAGAGCGGCGATGAATTCGAAGACGCCATGCACAACAATGCCGAGCAGGCGGAAGGGAAGGAGCACAAGCCAGATCAGCGGATAGAGCACGAGCGCGAGCAGAGCGGCAGGCCAGCAGACGATGAGAAGGATGCAGAAGAGGAGCAGTTTGATCACGTGTTTTTGCCTCCGGAAAGGATACGTTGGGGCGCTTGGGCTGGTTCCTTACATCGTTGGCCTTTGGACGGCGGCGAATGGCGCGGATCGGCTACTCCACCGCCTTATGGACGAGGGCCTCGACGACGGAGATGTTGGGGAGGAACTCGGGCCAGATGTTGTGGCGCTGCTGCAACCACCCTGGATCGTTCCAGTAGATGGCGGATGAGCCGTCGGGCTGCTGCGAGACGAGGATTTTGAGCGGGAGGTCGAGGGCGGCGGAGGGCGCGGAGATCATGGCGGGTGTGCCGGCTTTCGGGTTGCCGAAGATAAGCAGCCTGGTGTCGGGCATAAGGAAGCCGACTGCGGCTGCCTCGGCGGAGTGATCGATGACGGCGAACAGCTTGATGTCGCGCGCGCGGAGAAGGGATGTGAGACGTTCAATGACGTCATCGACGGGCTGAGGGCTGGTAAGGCTGCGAATGCCGTTGTCCATCGGAACACTCCTTGTACGAACCCAGCTGCAGAACAAGCTTACTTTGGCGCTGGTATTTGTGGGGCGGCTTCCGTTCCTCGCACGGCGGGAGTTTCGGTGGGCTCGTCAACCCAGTACTCGGTGCGGGCATCAATGCGCAGATTGGGCCGGTTGTTGAGCTGGACGGTAAGGGCGTGCAGGCCCGGGTGGGGCGACTGCGGGTGGAAGGTGAGGACGTAGCGGTTCGGGACGTCGTTGGAGATCGTGAAGAGATCGCGGCGAAGAGATTTGGCGTCCTTGAAGCCGAAGTACTCGCCGCCCGAAAGGCGTGCGCAGGTTTCGGGGACGTTTTTGCGCAGGCTGTTACGTGTGGCGATCTCTACCATGCGGGCGAGGCGGAGCGGCGGCAGGAGATCGGCGATGCAGTCGAAGTTCTGTTCGGCGCGGCGACTCCTGGGTTGATGGGTCGGCGTTGGGATCGCGCGAGAAGCAGCCGTGCGGCGGGTTCGGCTGGCTGTTGCTGAGCTTGCTGGCTTCGTGTTTGATCTCTGCCTTTGTGCTGGGGAAGCCGAGCGCGTAGATCGACGTATTGGTGTCGGAGAGCTCGTGGAGCGCTTCGGTGAGGTCGATGTGGCTGCCCTGGTCGAGAGTTTCGCTGAGCAGGAGAATGGCGCGGCGATATTGCGGCGGCTCTTTGCGCAGCAGGTTTGTCGCGAAGGACATGGCGTCGAGCACAGCGGCGCCGTTGTCGCCGGACTCGATGCTGTTGAGCTCGGTGGTGATCTTGCTGAGGTCCGAGGTGAAGCCATGCAGGAGCTCGGGCTCGCTGTCGAAGTCCACGATTGCAATGCGGTGCGGCACGTTGCCGACGATCGCGTCGAGGAGCGGACCGAGGTCGTGGTATGCGTCGAGATAGCGGATGCCATCGCCGCCGACTTCGACGACGACGACGAGCGCGATCGGCTGCGAGTCGGTGTCGTGCTCGAGCCGCAGTTTCTGCGGGACGCCGTCGTCTTTCACGGTGAAGTCGTCCGCTTTGAGGGTGAAGACGAGCTGGCCGGATTTGGTTTTGACGAGCGCGGGAACGATGACAAGCGAGGAGCGGACGCTGATGGTAGCGGTTGGGTTCGCTTCGGTGTTCTGCGCCGGCTCCGGCGGGACTGATGATTGCCGCCGGGAGGCGGCGATTGCGCGACCAGCGCCGTGGAGGCAAGAAGCGCGAGAAATGGAAGGGTGCGCATTGTCGCTCTCAGTTTATCCAGACGGCTGGCCGGCCAAGTTCGTCTCAGCCGCGGGAGAGAATAGGGACATGGACGGAGTGCGGCTGGACAAGTGGCTCTGGGCGGCGCGGTTCTTCAAGACGCGCGCGCTGGCGGCACGCGCGTGTGAGCTGGGACGCGTGACCAGCAAAGGGCAGCCGGTGAAGCCGGCGCGCGAGGTGCACGTCGGCAACGAGCTGGCGATCACGACCGACGCTGGGATATTTCTGGTCGAGGTGCTTGGGTTGAGCGAGACGCGAGGACCGGCGGCGGTGGCGCAGGCGCTCTATCGCGAGTCCGACGCGAGCAAAGAGGCCCGCGCCAAGGCTGGGGAGGAGCGCAAAGCGATGGCCGCGTGGGAACGTCTGCCGGACAGCCGGCCGGACAAGCGCGACCGGCGAACGCTGTCGCGGCTGCGCGGGCGATATTAGGCCTGACGAGGCGCGGCTGCCGCTCGACGCGCTACGATAGGGTGTTTGCGCCGGGAGCGCGTGAATCAAAGAGATATGGGAGATACGCCAATCGCTACGCTGCCTCGCACAATGAAAGCGCTTGTGAAAGCGAATGCCGCGCCCGGAATGGAGATGCGGGAGGTTCCCGTGCCGCAGATCGGGCCGACGGA
Source organism: uncultured Acidobacteriaceae bacterium (assembly GCA_963777205.1). Classification (GTDB taxonomy): domain Bacteria; phylum Acidobacteriota; class Terriglobia; order Terriglobales; family Acidobacteriaceae; genus Granulicella. Next base: position 135,334 of record CAVZPQ010000002.1, read on the forward strand.
TGTGCTGGTCGCGGTCGAGACCGCGTCGGTCTGCGGCACGGACCTGCACATCTATCACTGGGACGAGTGGGCGCAGAATCGCATCAAGCCGCCGTACACGCCGGGGCATGAGTTCTGCGGAACGATTGCTGCTGTGGGTGAGCTGGTGCACGGCCTCGCACCCGGCGATTTTGTCTCTGCCGAAATGCACGTCGCCTGCGGGCACTGCCTGCAGTGCCGGACAGGGCAGGCGCACGTCTGCCAGTTCGTCAAAATTCTCGGCGTGGATGATGACGGCGCGTTTGCGGATTATGTGCGCATTCCGGCCGCGAACGTCTGGAAGCTTTCGCCGGAGATTCCGCGCGAGTATGGCTCGCTCTTCGATCCCTTCGGGAACGCGGTGCACACCGCGCTCTCAGGACCCATCGCAGCCCAGACGGTTGCCGTCACGGGATGCGGTCCGATCGGTCTGTTCAGTATTGCGATCTCCAAAGCGTGCGGCGCATCGCGCGTCTTCGCGATTGAGCCCAATGCGAACCGCCGCGAGCTGGCGCGGCGCATGGGAGCCGATGTGCTGCTCGATCCCGCAACGGAGGATGTCGACGCGAAGGTTAAAGCGGAGACCGGCGGAAACGGTGTCGATGTGCTGCTCGAGATGTCAGGACATCCCGCAGCGATCCGGCAGGGCTTCGGAATTCTGCGCAACGGCGGTCGCGCCTCGCTGCTCGGTCTCCCCTCCAGGCCGTTTGAGCTGGACATTGCCAACGCGATCATCTTCAAGGGCGCAGTCGTGCATGGCATCAACGGCCGCAAGATGTACGAGACGTGGTTCCAGGCCGAGGCGCTGATGCGTAATCCGGGAATTGATTTGAGCCCGGTGATTACGCATCGTCTGCCGCTGGCGAAATTTGATGAGGCGATGAAGCTGCTGGAGTCGGGTGAGGCGAGCAAGATTCTGCTGCAGGTGCGGCAATGATCTAGTTTTCCCGAGAACTTATACGGACAGCCGCCGGCCTTCCTGCAAATTTTCCACCGGATTTCCTTGTCAAGCCCCGAGGCTCGAAAACCCGCATAAACACTGGCGAAAATGGCTGCATCCAATTACGCTCAATTTGCTATAATGGATTTATAGAGTTCACAAAGAGGCTGCGCCCACCGCGCAGCCCTTTTCATTTGCGCGTTATTCGTCCTCCAAACCTGTCGAATAGCGCCCAGATCCACGCAAAATCCTGATTCCAGAGATTTTGAAAGCAAAATCTCTGGAATGAATATTTTGCAGCCACACCTGCCGTGCAACTTACTCATTCCAAAGATTCGAAGAAAAACGGGGGGAGGGGGTACCCTCCCACACTCACGGATTCTGCACAACAAGCTGATCGGCCAGCCGGAAGTGAACGATGCTCTCGGCAGGGATCACGATGTCGCGGTTCCCGGTGGCGCCGGCGAGCAGCGTGCCGGCGCCGGCACCCGACGCTCCGCCGATCGCGAGGCCAACGCCGCCTCCGGCGACGCCGCCAATGAGCATGCCCGCGCCGGTGAGGCCGCCGATGAAGCCGGCGCTGCGCTTGCCTTTGCCTTTCTTTGAGCGAACGGTGTCGTGCGTGTCGAGCGAGTAGTCGTAGCCGTTGAGCCGCATGGAGACGAGGCGGAGCTCGAGGACGGAGCGGCCCTTGAAGTGACCGCGCCGGTGCGCTTCGTCGATGCGCCCGTAGACCGGAGTGCCGCGCGGGATGAGAACGGTGCCGTCGCGCGTCGACGGGCTCGACGATCTCGCCGGAGAAGTGCTCTCCGGGGACCGCGTGCTTGACGTCGATGCGTTGGTTGACGCGAACGGCGAGCTCAGTGCCTGCGGGAACGGTGAGGCTGTAGGCCGGCGCCGGGCCGGTGTTGGCGGGCTGCGCCGGATATCCATTTGGCGGAGGCGGGCCGGGGTTGCCGGGCTGCGAAGCTGCGCCGTAACCCGCTGCGGGTGCGGGCTGACCAGGATTGCCGTCATAGGCGGCCTGATTCGATACAGGCGCCATGGGTGCGCCGTTGGGGCCGAGCGCCATCACGACCGGCCTGGTGGAGTGCGGCTTCGGGCCGGGCGGCGGCGGGGTGGTGGTGGTCGATATCTGCTCGGCCTGGCCGGAGACCGGAGGCTGGACGACGGTCGTTACGGTGTTGCCGTTGGAGTCGACGTACTGCACCTGCTGCGGCGTCTGCGTCGCGGCGGCCTGGTTCTTGGCCTGATCGACCGCCTTCTGGTCGTCGCTCTTGCAGCCCGCTGCAAGGATGAGTGCGGCGGAGAGTGCCGCTGCGGTGTAGCGGGGCACGGAATCTGTGGGTCATCGATGTTGCTCCTTTCGAACATCGCTGTGAGCGATCGCTGTGCGCGCGAAAACGGTGCTTGTGTCTACGGGTTCACGAGATCACCGAAAAGGTCGTTGAAGATGTGATGCGGGCGGGGCGGACTGCTGCTGCCTCGGCGAAGTTCGAAAGGTTTAGGATCAAGAAGTTATGGCTACTGTTCCCGCGAATGAAACGAGTATCGTCGAAGCGTCCTCAACTGGCTCACCTGACTGCACAACTGGATGCGCTGCGCGCGCAGGGCACGTACTTTCGGCTGCGTGTGCTGGACGATCAGCAGGCGCCGGTGTGCCACTACGACGGACGCGAGGTGATCAACCTGGCCTCGAACAACTACCTCGGGTTGTGCAACGATCCGCGGCTGCGCGAGGCGGCGATTGCGGCAACGAAGCGGTATGGGGTTGGGTCGGGTGCGGTGCGCACGATTGCCGGCACGATGAAGATCCACATGGAGCTCGAGGAGAAGATCGCGGCCTTTAAAGGGGTCGAGGCCTGCGTCGTGTTCCAGTCCGGGTTTACGGCGAATGCAGGAACCGTTTCGTCGATTCTGGGCAAGGAAGATTTCATTCTTTCCGACGAGCTGAATCATGCGAGCATCATCGACGGTGCGCGGCTTTCGCGGGCGAAGATCAAGGTGTTTCGGCACAAGGATGTGGCGCATTGCGAGGAGCTGCTGAAGGAGGTCGCGAACGAGCCCGGACGCAAGCTGGTGATTACCGACGGCGTGTTCTCGATGGACGGGGACATTGGGCCGGTGGCTGCGTTGTGCGATCTGTGCGATCGGTATGGCGCGATCATGATGGTGGATGATGCGCATGCGTCGGGCGTGCTGGGGCGGAATGGGCGCGGCAGCGTGGACCACTTCAAGTGCACGCAACGTGTGGATGTGCAGGTGGGGACGCTGTCGAAGGCGATCGGCGCGCTGGGCGGGTATGTGTGCGGGTCGCGCGATCTGATCGATTATCTTTATCATCGCGCGCGGCCGTTTCTGTTTTCGACCTCGCATCCGCCGGCCGTGGCGGCGGCGTGTATTGCGGCGTTCGACATCCTGGAGCAGGAGCCGGAGCGCATTGATCGGCTGTGGGAGAACACGCGCTACTTCCAGAGCGGGTTGAAGAACGCTGGATTCGATATTGGCGGGCAAGTCGACGCCGGCCAGCGAGACGCCGATTACGCCGATCATCATTGGCGATGGGCGGAAGACGATGGAGTTCAGCCGCGCGCTGTTTCGAGAACGGCGTGATGGCGACGGGGATTGCGTTCCCGACGGTGCCGGAGGGCAAGGCGCGCGTGCGGTGCATCATGACCAGCGAGCATACGCGCGGGCAGATCGACCGGGCGCTCGAGACACTGACGAGCATCGCGAAGAAAACAGGCGTGCTTAGGTAGCACGTCGAATTCGCACGGTGCACAGCGATTTCGCACAGGCAGAGAGCGGACGGATCGGCATCCAAATTTGTGCGAGTGTGATCTCGCAAGGAGTTGGTATGGCCGATCTGAATACGTTGCAGCAGAAGTACGCTCCTGTGATCAAGACGATCAAGGAGTTCGAGCCGTATGGAGCGAAGGTGGATGGCACGTCGCTGGACGGCGACAAGCTCGTGCTGAAAGGCGAGGTGCCGTCGAAGGTTGTAGCGAACAGGGTTTGGGACGTGATCAAGCAGGTTGATCCGAACTACTCGGATCTGGAGCACCAGATTTCGACGACGGGCGGCGACTCGCAGCCGTACGAGATCAAGTCCGGCGACAACCTGTCGAAGGTGTCGAAACTGTTCTATGGCGATCCGAATAAGTACAAGCAGATCGCGAAGGCGAACAATATCTCGAACCCGGACCACATCCAGGCAGGGCAGAAGATTAATGTTCCGCCGCTGTCGTAAGGCGGGGAATGAAAATGAGGGCCGCATTGGCGGCCCTCATTTGTTTTGCGGTGAAGCGACGTTAGTAGTCGATGCGAACGGTCTGGATCTGGTAGGGAGCGACCGGGACGGTGACCTTGTCGTGGGTGACGGTGAGTGGGTTGCCTTCGGGCTTCTCCATGAGGTTGACGAGGATCGCTGATCTCGCGCCCGGAGGAACCGTGAGCGTGACCTGGTCGGACTCGCCGGCCCACTCGTAGAAGCGCGCGATGAGTGCGTCGGAGTCCTCGGCTTTCTTGAGTGCGGTGAGGACGACGTGGGTTCCGTCGACGTTGACGAAGGAGTGCGATGGCGGCAGCGCGCCTTCATGCGCGGCGACCTGCATGGCGTGGAGCTTGTAGTTGAACTCCCAACCGCGCGCGACGGTGTTGGCTGCCTGCCATGTTCCCATGTGCGGGTAGATGGCGTAGTCGAAGATCTGCTTGCCCTGGTCGGCGTTCGGGTCGGGCCAGGTGGGAGCGCGGAGCAGCGAAAGACGAAGGAGGTTGCCGACGGCGTCATAGCCGTACTTGGAGTTGTTGAGCAGGCTGACGCCGTGCGAGCCGTCGCCTTCATCTGCCCAGCGAAGCGCGGGGACTTCGAAGCGCGCTTTCTCGAAGCTGTTGTTGCGGGTCGTGGGGCGCTGGATCGAGCCGTAGGGGATTTCGTAGGTCGCGAACTTGTTCGTCGCGGCGAGCGGGAACGCGGCTTTGAGCAGGATGTGCTGCTCGTGCCAATCGAAGTTGTTGTGCACGAGGAGCTCGTCTGAGCCGGCGTAGAGGATGAGGTCCTGCGTGAACTTTGATTTGTTCCATGTGCGCGTGATGCGGAGCACGGAGCGGAGCGGGCCGGTCTCGACCATCTTCACTTCGTCGACGTTGTGGAGGAGGGTGGGCGTTTCGTCGAGTGTGCCGGGATCGATGTTCCAGGCGTCGTAGTTCTTCGGCTTATCGACGAAGGCCTGGAGCTCGTTGCCGCAGGAGTTCGGAGCGAGCGATCTCGAAGTTCGCGCGCTTGTCGAAGCAGCGAGGTGATGCAGCCGGTCTGCGGATCGACCCTGACGCGGAGCACGGAGTTCTCGAGGGTGTCGCCGGCGCTGGTGAGGTCGGAGTGGAACTCGTGCTGGCCTTCAACGGCGTGCAGGACCGTGTAGCCGAGTGACGGAACGTGGTCGAGCTTGAAGAGCAGGTGGAAGGTGTGGGTGGGGAGGTCGCTCGAGAGGACCTGCGAGGGGACTACGAGTCCGTGCTCGTCCTCGAGCGAGATGGTGTCGATGCCGTGCGGCATCTGGACGGTGACTTCGCCGATTCCGCCGCGGTCCCATGCGAGCGGATTGAAGACGAGGACGGGTTCGCCGTTGCCTTCGGTGTTGATGCGCGTGGTGAGCGTCTTGATGGAGTTTGCGTCGATTTCGTCGGTGGCCCAGCGGACCTGGTCGTAGTCTTTCTGCGCTTCCTTGTAGATGATGCCGATCCCGGAGCCGGCGGCGAGATCGTGGAACTGATTGAAGAGGACGTGCTTCCAGGCGTCGTTCAGCTCGGTTGCGGGATAGGGCGGGCCTCGGGTTGCTGCTGGGCCGCCTCAAGCCAGGCGAGTGAGGCGAGCTTCTCCGCGTTGAGCATCTCTTCTTCCGCAGTCACGCATGTTGCGCTTGTGCGCGGCCTGCGTGGTGAAGACGCCGCGGTGGTACTCGAGGTAGAGCTCGTCGTTCCAGGTGGGGATGCTGATCTGGCCGGCGGGAGGCGTTGCGAGCTGCGTGTTGCCCTGCGGCGAGCGTGGCGTAGTTCCAGGTGGGCGAGTCGGGCGCGACTTCGCTGCGGATGTGCTGGAAGTAGGGAAGCGCTGTGCCGAACTCTTCCTTCGGGACGACCTTGTCCGGGCTCCATCCAGTGCAGGCCTTGGTCGAGCATGGTGCGGGTGGGGCCGCCGCCGTGGTCGCCGACGCCGAAGAGGTCCATCATGTCGCGCATGCCGGGCGCCTGTTGCGGCGGCGGTGGCGAGGTCCTTGGAGAGGCGGACGGGGTCGACGTTGCTGGTTGGCGTAGTCGTGCGGGAAGTAGGTGAGGACCTTGCTGCCGTCGGGCGCTTCCCACCAGAAGAGCTTCAGCGGAAGCTTGTTGGTGTCGTTCCAGGCCATCTTCTGGGTGACGAAGTAGTCGATGCCGGAGCGCTTGTAGATCTGCGGGAGCTGCCAGTTGTAGCCGAAGGAGTCGGGGTTCCAGCCGATGAGCGCTGTCTTGCCGTAGATCTTCTGGAAGGCGGCCTGGCCGACGAGCAGCTGACGGACGAGCGATTCGCCGTCGGGCATGTTGAGGTCAGGCTCGATCCACATGCCGCCGACGAGCTCCCAGCGGCCTTCGTCGACGCGCTTCGCGATCTGCGCGTTGAGCTCGGGATACTTGTCGGCCATCCACTGGCTGTAGGCAGAGGCGGACTGCGTGTAGGTGTAGGTGGGGTACTCGTTCATGAGCTGCACGGCGGAGGAGAACGTGCGCTTCACGGTGTCGACGGTTTCGGTCCAGGGCCAGAGCCACGCGGCGTCGATGTGGGAGTTGCCGGTGAGGTGGTAGTTGGCCTGCTTGAGTGTGGGGTCGAGCGAGGTGAGCGTGGTGTGTGAGGCGCGGAGCGAGGCATCGAACGCGGCCTGTTGCGCTGCGGTGAGGGCGTGGAGGTTCGACCTGCGCGATGGCCTTGCCGAGAGTCGCGGTGTCTGCGGAGCTGCTGGGCGCGAGCGCGGGCAGCAGGTTGGCGGTGGAGACGATTTCCGTCGCAAGATCGAGCGGGTTGGGGCGGCTTGCAGAGAAGGTGATGTGCATCTCCGCGCCGTGGAAGTGCTTGTCGTCAACGGTGGGAAGAAGCTTGACGGCGACGAGGATGGACTGGCCGGGCTTCGCGTGATCGAAGAGCGGAATCTGTTCGAGGTCTTCGCCGAGCGCGACGCGGCGGCCGTCGAAGTAGATGATCTCGGGCATCGGCCCGTTGGCCCACGCGACGAACCGGAAGCTGATGTCGACGCCGGTGAGGTCGTAGCCGTCGAGGGTTTTGGGAATGGTGATGCGCTGGCGATACCAGACGGCGTCCTTGCCGGCGGTGGACTGCGCTTTGGCCACGGGCCAGGAGCGGTCGTCGAGCGTCGGCGATTCGCCGTGCGGCAGGTCGCCTTCATGCACGCGCCAGCCGCCGTCGGGCAGCGTGTTGAGCTGCACGAGGCAGTTCACGGTCTCCTGCTGTTTCGGTTTCAGTTGTGGAGCGATCCACTGTTTGTTGGTTGGCGCTTTGCACTGCGCGGAGAGGATGGGAGCGGCAACTGCGAATGCAGTCAGGCAGAGCAGGGCGCGGAGTGAACGCATCATGCGTGGAGTTCGCCTCAATCGAAATGGTGCCGGGGACGGCCTCAACAGTATGCAGTTTTCAGCGAGGAATGAGTAGCACTTCAGTGCTAAATCTTCTGCACGCGATGAACATCGCGGACGCCCGGGACCTTGCGCAGGTTCTGCTGCAGGCGGGTGAGGTGGCGCAGGTCGACGGTTTCGATGACGAAGTCGACGTGCACGGAGCCGTCGGCGGCGGGGCGGGTTTCGACGCTGCGGATGTTGGTGCCGTCCTCGGAGATGATGGCGGCGAACTCCTTGAGCAGGCCGGAGCGGTCGTCGACCATCAGGGTGAGCTTGACGGGGTAGGTCGTGGGCTTGGGGCCAGCGGCGTCTTTGCCGTTGCCCTGCGCCTCGGACCACTCGACTTCGATGCGGCGGTCGGCCTCGTAGAGCAGGTTCTGCACGTTGGGACAGCTTCGCGCGTGCACGGCGACGCCTTTGCCGCGCGTGACGTAGCCGACGATCTCTTCGCCGCGGATCGGGTTGCAACATCGCGCGCGATAGACGAGCAGGTCGTCCTGGCCTTCGACCTGGAGGGACTCGGAGCCTTTGCCGAAGAAGACGCGCTTGACGGCCTCGCTCATGTGCGAGAGCGTGTCGCTGATCGGGCCGGGCTCTTGCGCGGACTCTTTCGGGATCGATGGCGCTGCCGGGCTCGAGCTTGTTGAGCACCTGGCGGGTGGAGTATTTGCCGAAGCCGATGCCGGCGAGGAGGTCCTGCTCGCCGTGCGAGGCCGTACTCGTGCGCGATGCGGTCGAAGTCCGGCGTGCCGAACTTCTGCAGCGAGACTTTGTACTTGCGGGCTTCGCGCTCGAGGAGCTTGCGGCCGATCTCGATGGCGCGCTCGCGCTGGTGCTCGTTGAGCCAGTGCTTGATCTTGTTGCGCGCGCGGGAGCTCTTGGCGAAGCTGAGCCAGTCGCGCGAGGGCGTGTGGCCGGCCTGCGTGGTGATCTCGACGATGTCGCCGTTGCGCAGACGGTAGCGGAGCGGGACGATGCGGCCGTTGACCTTGGCGCCGACGGTGGCGTGGCCGACGTCGGTGTGGATGGCATAGGCGAAGTCGATGGGGCTGGCGTCCTTGGGCAGGACGATGACCTTGCCTTTGGGGGTGAAGGTGTAGACCTCTTCGGGGTACAGGTCGATGCGGAGCGTCGACATGAACTCGTTGGGGTCGGACATCTCGCGCTGCCACTCCATGAGCTGGCGAACCCAGGCGAGGCGCTGCTCGTCCTTGGCGCTGACGTTGTCGGAGGCCTTGTATTTCCAGTGCGCGGCGATGCCTTCTTCGGCGACGCGGTGCATGTCCTCGGTGCGGATCTGGACCTCGAACTGGTGGCCGCCCTCGGCGATCAGCGTGGTGTGCAGCGACTGATAGAGGTTGGGCCGCGGCATCGCGATGAAGTCTTTGAAGCGGCCGGGAACTGGACGCCAGGTGGAGTGCAGCAGGCCGAGCACGGCGTAGCAGTCCTGCTCGGTTTGGGTGATGACGCGGACCGCGAACAGATCGTAGACCTGGTCGACGGGAACGCCGTGCGCGTTGAGCTTCTGCTGGATGGAGTAGAGCCGCTTGATGCGCGACTCGACGCGCGCGTGGATGTTGGCGTCGTGCAGCTTGGCTTCGAATCGTGGTGACGATGCGATCGAGGAAGGCTTCGCCTTCGCCGCGCAGCGCGTCGACTTCGGTGGTGAGCCTGGAGTAGGTGACGGGGTCGACGTAGCGGAAGGCGAGGTCTTCGAGCTCGCCGCGCAGCTTGCCCATGCCGAGGCGGTGCGCGAGCGGAGCGTAGACGTCGAGCGTCTCGCGTGCGATGCGCTGCTGCTTTTCCGGGTTCAGGTGCTCGAGCGTGCGCATGTTGTGCAGGCGGTCGGCGAGCTTGATGATGACCACGCGAACGTCGGTGACCATGGCGAGCAGCATCTTGCGGATGTTTTCGGCCTGGTGGTCTTCGCGGTTGGCGAACTTGATTTTGTCGAGCTTGGTGACGCCTTCGACGATGTGCGCGACCTGCTCGCCGAAGCGGCGTGCGATCTCCTGCGGTGGAGACGTCGGTATCTTCGACGGCGTCGTGCAGCAGGCCGGCGGCGATGGCGGTCGCGTCCATCTTGAGCTCGGCGAGGACCTGCGCGACTTCGAGCGGATGGACGACGTAGGGCTCGCCGGAGGCGCGGAGCTGGCCTTCGTGCTGCTCCTGGCAGAACGTCCAGGCGGCGCGGATCAGGTCGAGGTCGTCGTGCGGGCGGTTGCGCACGCACGGTCTCGAGAACGTGCTCGAAGCGTCTGTCGAGATCGTTTTCGGGAAGCGCTGCGGGGTCAGTGGGCAGAGGATCGCCGGGCAGCCCGGCCGCAGCGCCTACGGCGGAAGCGAAAGCCCCGGACGGCTCATCAAGCGGGCCGGGTTGTTCAGGCATAGCCGTGCGCTGCGGAACCGACGGTAACGTCGCCTCCAGACCCATGCCGCTCTCGCTGGGGGCGGGATCGGGTGCGGCGATATGTCCACCTGACGCTGGGTTTTGCGCAGAGTCAGGCCGCTCCGGCTGGACTAAGGCCATGGTTCATTATACGGATGGCTCTCGCCAACATCATTAACAAACGCGGGCTACTGCCTTGGACCGTGCTCGACCTCCGAGGGGCGCAAGGCCTGCTCGCGGATATTCGCTGCCGGGTGCAGTTCTTTGAGCGAGGCCGGCTGCCGGGCGAGCGCCGGCGTGCGTCCAGGAGACGAGCTCGTCGAACGCCTGGCCGACCTCGTCCGGGAGCACGTTGCAGTGGCCTTCGCGATGCACGTACTGCTGGACGAGATTGCGGCTGAAGCCGGCGGCTTCGACTTCACGGCTGTAGAGCGCGAGCTGTGAGACCGGAACAACGGGATCGTAGACGGTGTGGAGCGCGAGCATGGGGCGGCCGAGGCGGCCGGTGGGCGTGTAGTGGCGCAGCAGATAGGCGCGCGCGACGGGCTGCGCGTCGTAGCGGCGGACCTTGTCGTTGAGCTCGTAGTCCCCGAAGCTGTTCGCCGAGTTTGTGCCGGAGTAGATGGTGTTGCGGTTGTCGAACGGATTTCCTCCTGCGCGGCGTTGCATGTCGCCGATGACGTAGGTGAAGTAAGCGATGTCGGAGGCGAGCTCGGCGTCCGTGTGCAGTCCCATCAGGGAGCGCATGGCGGTTGCGCCCTGCGGGTTCTCCTTGAGCGCGGCGGCAATGCGCTCGCGCTCGGCGCGGTTTGCTTCGAAGTCGGCGGAAATGGAAAGCAGTGGCGGCATCAGGCCGGGGAAGTAGTAGTCGAACGCGGCGCGCATGGCGAAACGGCGATCGAAGGATTCGGAGGTTGGCCCGACGGATCCGCAGAGGTCGAGTCCGCCGACATAGGGCTTCGGGTTGAGCTCAAGCGTGACCATGACGAGTGCGCCGCCCATCGAGGTGCCGACCACGTAGGTTTCATGCGGTGCGCCGAAGCGTCTGACGAAGTACTGGCGCAGCGCTTCGGTCTCCGGGTAGGCCTGCGGGAGCGCCCATCCGGTCTGCGAGTACGCGCTCTCGATGACGGCGTAGTGCCGCACGAAGAGAGGCTCCTGGTGGCCGGTGAGGCGTTCGGCGATGTGGAACGTGACGGGCTGCTGCGCGTATCCGTGGTAGTAGACGACGAGGTTGTGGTTCCACTCGTTCGGGATGTCGATGCGGTAGGCCGCGCCGTTGAGCATGCCGACCTCGGTGAGGCCGACGGGCGAACGCAGTTGCACAGGCGCGAGCGGCTTCTGGTGCTTTGACGCGCCGAATGCGAGCCACCAGGGAGCCGCCAGCAGCAGAGCGAGCGCGGCTGTCCACTCGAGTGTTCGGCTGGAGCGGCTCATGGCAAGTGCCACGATTGTACACAGCCGCCTTGGCGCGGGCGGCCGCGTCACGCGTTGTATGTCGATGAGGAGACGCGGCCTCCGCGGCCTGTCCAGTTGGTGTGGAAGAACTCGCCGCGGGCCTTGTCGATGCGCTCATACGTGTGCGCGCCGAAGAAGTCGCGCTGAGCTTGCAGCAGGTTTGCGGGAAGGCGCTCCGTGCGGTAGCCATCGAAGAAAGACAGCGCCGTACTGAAGGCCGGAAGGGCGACGCCGAGTTGCACGCCCTGGACGACGGCGCGGCGCCACGCACTCTGGTACTCGTTGAGAACGGAAGCGAAGAAATCGTCGAGCAGCAGGTTCTCGAGGTTCGGGTTCTTGTCGTACGCCTCTTTGATCTTCCCGAGGAAGCGGCTGCGGATAATGCAGCCGCCGCGCCACATCAGCGCGACGCCGCCCATGTTCAGGTTCCACCCCTGCTCCTTCGCGGCTTCGCGCAGCAGCATGTAGCCCTGCGCATAGCTGATCATCTTCGAGCAGTAAAGTGCGCGGCGAACGTCTTCGATGAACGCGGCGCGATCGCTGATCTTCGGCTTGACGTCGGGCCCGTGAAGAATTTTGGAGGCACGGGTGCGCTCCTCTTTGAGAGCACTGAGGCAGCGGGCGAACACGCTTTCGCCGATGAGTGTGACCGGCTGGCCGAGGTCGAGCGCGGAGATCGCGGTCCACTTGCCGGTACCCTTCTGGCCGGCGGTGTCGAGGATCTTGTCGACCATCGGCTGGCCGTCATCGTCCTTCTTGGCGAAGATCTCGGCGGTGATCTCGATGAGGAAGCTGTCGAGCTCGCCCTTGTTCCATTCGGTGAAGACCTGCGCGAGCTCGTCGGCGGACAAGTCCGAGCCCGTCGTGCAGCAGTTGGTAGGCTTCGCAGATGAGCTGCATGTCGCCGTACTCGATGCCGTTGTGCACCATCTTGACGTAATGGCCGGCGCCCTCTTCGCCGACCCAGTCGCAGCATGGTGTGCCGTCTTCTACTTTCGCGGCGATCGACTGAAAGATGTCTTTCACTGCCGGCCATGCTGCGGGATTGCCGCCCGGCATGATGGATGGGCCGAAGCGCGCGCCTTCTTCGCCGCCCGAAACGCCGGTGCCGATGAAGAGAATGCCCTTGGCTGCGAGATCTTTTGTGCGGCGGTTCGAGTCCGTGAAGAGCGAGTTGCCGCCGTCGATGATGATGTCGCCCTTTTCGAGATGCGGCACGAGCTGATCGATCGTCTGGTCAACGACGTCGCCGGCCTTCACCATGATCATGACGCGGCGGGGCCGCTTGAGCTTGGCGCAGAGCTCCGCGACAGAATGAGCGCCTTCAACGGCCGTGCCCTTCGCTTCATGGGCGAGGAAGTCATCGACCTTTGACGTGGTGCGGTTGAAGACGGCGACCTTGAATCCGTGGTCGGTCATGTTGAGCACGAGGTTCTGGCCCATCACGGCGAGGCCGATCAGTCCAATGTCGCAGGTTGCTTCGGGCATTTGTCTGGTCTCCGGAGTATTTAATTTACCCCAGAGTGCTCCGTGGCACAGCGCGGCTATTTGTAGATGAGATGAATTGTGGTTTCGGTTACAGGGCAGGTGACTTGAATCGCGGCCGAATCGAAGCTCGGTGCTGTGAGGCCGACCTTCGGATTATTGGAGAAGCCGAAGCCCTCTTTGGGCCACCCAATCATGTTGCGATCGAGTTTGTGGTTTGAGTTCTCGTCGTGAAGCGCTGCGACGGCGTAGCGTCCGGCCGGGAGCTGCAGCTCGACCGTGGTCCTGTCTCCAGTGAACGGATGACCGCCGTGGAGAAAGGCTTTCTGGTTGTTTTCAGGCCAGCCGTCGGGCGAGCTGAAGATGGTTACTCCGGCATCGCCCTTCTGGTTGCGAAAGCCGTCGATGTGCACAACCAGTTTGCAGGAGTCCGCGGCTGGCGTTTGGCCGATGGCTGCGGGAAGGAGCGTGCTGAGTGCGAGAGCAAGGATGGCGGCCTTCATTGTCGCTCCTTCGAGAGGCTACTTTGCGCGATGTCCGGGAACGTTGGGACCGAAGTGGACTGTTGGGCCGAAGGACCAGCGGTAGCTCCAGTAACCGTTCGCGAGGATGTTGCTGAAGGGGTGATTCCAGATGGCGTCCAGCTGTGCGCGCACGCCGAAGTGCTTTGTGAAATTGAAATCGCCTCCTCCGCCGGCGCCGTACGCTCCGGTCCAGTCGCTGATGCTGCCGTTCGGCGCCAGCACGCTGGTGACCGTAGTGGCGTAAGGGTCCTGCGGATTCGGATGCGGTGTCGCCGTGATGTGCAGTGCACTAAGTGACGGCCGGATGAAGACCGATGCGTGCGCGAAATGGTGTTCAAGCTGCACACCAGCGGTAGCTGTTTGCGTCACAGCGTGCAGCGGAATGCTAAGCGTGTAGCCGGGCGGGAGCAGGCCGGCTTCCGCGAACTGAATCGCCAGCGCGCCGAGTTGTGCCTGCAGCGCCGGCGTCGCCAGGTTTGAGGTGAGGGAGGTGTCGCCGCTTTGAATGCTGTAGTCGAAGCCTCCAGCCAGCCAGCGGTTCACGTTTGCGCCGGCTTGAAAATTGAAGCCGACCTGATTCAGGCTGTTGAGTCCGGGTGTATCGAGATCCGAGAAGCCGGTGTAAACGTTGTAGCGCCCGACGTAAGTTTCCTGTGCGCCTGCGGCTGCGAAGAATGTGAAAAGCAACGCGACGAGAAAGCCGGCACGAATCGATGTGTGGTGTTTCATAATAGTGTCCTTTGCGGAGTGTTGATGGGCCGCGACAATTCGGTGGGTGTTGGTCTCCTACTGGCCGACTTGCTAGTTGACCTGCGTGTCCTGCCAAACTACACGTTGTTGCCTCTGCTCCCAATGCGCAAAGCTGCTGGCAAAGCGCTGCTCGATGAGCGTGCGACGGACCTTCAGCGTAGGTGTGAGGAGGCCGTTATCTATGGTCCATGGCTCCTGACAGAGAACCATGAAGCGGAGCTGCTCGTGGGCATCGGCCTGGCTGTTGACCCGGTCGAGTTCGGCCGTGATGCGGTGTTCGAGTGCGGCGCGCTGGTCGGTGGAAATTGCAGACTCGCGGAGATCGGGAACCAGAACTGCGAGACAGAACGGCGCGGCCATTCCAGAGCCAAGCACACAAACAGACTCGAAGAGCGTTGACAGCGAGAGCAGCTTTTCAATCGGAGCCGGAACTACATATTTGCCCTTGGAGGTTTTGAACTCCTCCTTCAGGCGGCCGACAATGCGCAGGCGGCCCTCGTCGTCTATTTCGCCGCGATCGCCGGTGCGGAAGTAGCCGTCTGCGGTGAAGGCCTGCTGCGACAGTTCAGGATTTTTGTAGTAGCCCAGCATGTTCATCGGGCCCTTGATCTGGATCTCGCCATCGCTTGAGATACGTGTGTCTGCGTAGGGGCTGGCATTGCCGACGTAGCCGGCGCGGAATTTGCCCGGCAACGGGACATGTGTAATTCCGGTCTCCGTCATACCGTAGCCTTCGACGAAGTTGAGACCGAGGCTGCGATACCAGTGCACCAGTTCAATGGGGATGGCGGCTCCTCCGGATGCTGCGAGGCGCGTATCCGCGAGACCGAGACCCGTAAGAATTTTCTTTCGGGCAACGCGATTGATGACCGGGAGCTTGAGAAGGCGCTTCAGCTTTTTCTCCGGGACTTTTTCGAAGACGCCCTGCTGGAACCGGAGATAAAGACGCGGAATCGAGAAGAAGATCGTGCACTTTGCGCGTTGGAGGTCTGTCAGAAAGGTCTGTTGCCCTTGCGTAAAGAAGATATGCAGCGGCATCAAAAGCGAGTTGATCTCAACGATGGCCCGCTCGGCGATGTGTGCGAGGGGAAGATACGAGATCATGCGGTCGAGCGGGAGCGGCGAGTTGCCGACCGCCGGCTCCATCGATCTGCCCATCAGGCTGAGCGAGCGAAACGATTGCATCACGCCCTTGGGCTGACCTGTGGTTCCGGAGGTGTAGATGATGGTTGCGACATCGTCCGGATCACGCAGAGGCTCGCCTTCGAGTGGATCGCCGGCCTTCACGATCGCGTCCCACTGTTCGCCTTGGCCCGGGAGATGATCCGGGCGCGCGTTCGGGAAGCTGATCATGCGCAGGTTCTTGAGCGCTTCGTGGTCGAATGGCGGGCGCTGGTCCAAGTCGCCGAAAAAGCAGGCGACCGGATCACTGTGCTCGAAAAGCGCGGCGAGCGATTCATCGCGCAGTGCCGGGTAGAAGGGAACGCTGACATGGCCGGCCATCCATATGGCAAAGTCGGCCATGATCCACCACGCGCAGTTTTTGGAGAGGATGACGACGCGGGATCCGGCGGGCCAGTTCTGGTCTTTTAGCCACGCGGCGATGCGCCTGACCTCGCCCATGACTTCCGCCCACGTCCATGTGCGGATCTGGATAGGAGTTGGCTGCGTGAGGAAGGGCTGTGCGGAGCGGGTGCGCTCGGACGAGTAAATGCGCTGCAATGGGAGATCGTCGCCGGAGTAGCTGCCGCCGGTAGAGAAGGCTTCGGTCGTTTGAACCTGGTCTAGCACAGCCGTTCCTTGGGGGGCTCACACTTACTTACCGCGAGGTAAGGTAAACAAAATCACGCACCTCTGTCATCAACATTTTTGGAGGACGTTCCGCGCAGCGACTGCTTGGTTAAGACCATATCGTGTGGCCTGTACAATTGCGTCGATTTCAGACGAGACGCTTACGCATGGACAGAGGCACACTTACCTCCGCAAAACGGCCGTGGAAGAGCTTCCGTGTGCGGCAGAGGGACGTGGACGCGAAACGTATCGCCGTGCTGGAAACGGCGGCGCACCTGTTTCTGGAGCGCGGATACAGCAGAACGTCGATGCGCGAGCTCGCTGCAATGTTGAAGATCACCAAGCCTGCGCTTTACTACTACTTTCAGAACAAGGAAGAGATCCTGGTGGAGTGTTATCGCGCGGGGATTGCGTCGATCGAAGGCCTTCTTGAAGAGGCTGTGCTGGACGATGGAAATGGGCTGAAGAAGGTGGAGACCTATCTTCGCGTGTATGCGACAGCGATTGTTTCGCACGACTTTGGTCGGTGTGTAGCGATGCTCGATGATGCTGAACTTTCAGCGTCGACACGGCGCGAGGTGCGCACGTTGAAGCGACGGATTGACGCTTCGATACGGAGGTTTATTGAAGAGGGAATTGCGGATGGATCCATCGCAGAGTGCAATCCGAAGCTGGCAGCGTTTGCCGCGGCGGGGGCGATCAACTGGATTGGGACGTGGTACAGGCCGGCGGGGGATTTGAGCCGAGATGAGATTGCGAAGGGCTTTTCCAGACTGCTCACGCGCGGTTTGGCAGGATCGAGTACCCCCGATTGATCGGAAAAACCGCGCAACCCGTCGCGGGACGATAATTCAATATTGAGGTGTTCTTTGAGCAGTTTGGAAGCGTTTTGTGCGTTTTTGAGAGGGTCTGTTTTAAGCAGTCGGCCACTCTGGCCGGATATCGCTCAGGCTCGCGGATGCATCGCGGAACGTGACTTGATTGACGGCAGACGGGTGCTGCGCGAGTTGTTGACTATCTGAACGCGCGTTCAGTATTATCCCGGCCACAACGGAGACGTGAGGACAGCGGATGGCGTCGCTTATGGATTCAGTCGCGCGAGCGGTTCCGGCGGGTAACGCGGGATACGGATCGCGGTCGCCGTACGAGATCCGGCGTGTGGGCGTGCTTGGCGCCGGAACGATGGGCGCGCGGATCGCGGCACACGTGGCAAATGCGGGCGTGCCGGTTGTTCTGCTGGATGTAGCGAGTGAGACCGGCGATCGGAACGGGTTGGCAATGCGCGCGGTCGAGGCGCTGAAGAGCTCCAAACCGGCGGCGTTTGCGGACGCGGGCGCGGCCAGGCTGATTGCGACCGGCAACTTCGAGGATGACCTCGAGAGGCTTCGCGAGTGTGACTGGATTGTGGAGGCAGTTGCGGAGAAGCTGGAGATCAAGCGCGCGTTGCTGGCGAGAGTGGTCCCGCATCTCAAGCCCGATGCAATTTTGAGCACGAACACGAGCGGCCTGCCGGTACACACGATTGCAGAAGGGCTGCCGGGCCAGGTGCGCACCCGCTGGATGGGAACGCACTTCTTCAATCCGCCGCGGTATATGCGCCTGGTGGAGGTGATCGCTAGCTCCGGAGACGGACCCTGCGGCGCTGAAGGCGGTGAGTGATTTCGCCGAGCTGAGGCTTGGAAAGACGGTCGTCCGGGCGAACGATACGCCGAACTTCATCGCGAACCGGATCGGCGTTTTCGCGATGCTGGATACGTTTCGGGTGATGAAGGCACAGGGGCTGAAGATCGAAGAGGTCGATGTGCTGACGGGCTCCGCGATCGGCTGGCCGAGAACGGGGACGTTCCGGCTGGCGGATATGGTGGGGATCGATGTGATCTATAACGTGGCGAAGAATTTTGCGGCGACCGGCGGGGATGAACGCGCAGACGTAGCGCTGCCGGGCTTTGTCGAGGCGCTGGTCGAGCGTCGCTGGCTTGGCGACAAGACGGGGCAGGGCTTCTACAAGAAGACGCGCGATGCGGAGGGCAAAGAAGTAAGGCTCGTAATTGCGCCGGAGTCTATGGAGTACAAGCCTGTGGAGCGCGCTTCGTTCGCGGCGCTGGAGATGGCGAAGTCGAATGACTCTGTGGCGGCGCGGATTCGTGCGCTGATGAATGGCGATGCGAAGGACAGGGCAGCGGCGTTCTATCGTGCGCTGCTTCCGGACCTCTGGTTGTATGCGGCGAATCGTGTGGGCGAGATTGCGAGCACGGTTGTTGAGATCGATCGGGCGATGAAGGCGGGATTCAATTGGGAGCTTGGGCCGTTTGAGATGTGGGATGCGGCAGGGACGCCGGAGATGATCGCACGGATGCGGAGCTCTGGCGCTGCGCTTCCGCCTGCGATCGAGAGGCTTCTCGCGGCACAGGCCAGGTCGTGGTACCGGAACGGCGGCGAAGAGTTCTTCGACGTGGAGAGCGGGACGTACAAGCCGGTTGAGCAACGGACTGAACTGCTGCCCGTCGGTCATTACAAGAAGAGCAACGGTGTTGTCGCAGGAAATCCTGGGATTTCGCTGATCGATATCGGCGATGGGATTGGCTGCTTTGAGTTTCACTCGAAGATGAACACGATCGGGCGCGATATCGTGACGCTGATCACCGAGCAACTGCAGCCGGGCAGTGTTGGGATGAAGAGCTTCGACGGGTTTGTGATTACGGCCGATGCAACGAACTTTTCGGTCGGCGCGAATCTGATGCAGCTTCTCATCGCTGTTCAGGATGAGGAGTGGGACGAGATCGAGCTGATGGTGCGCAGCTTCCAGGCGATGACGCAGGCGATCAAGTTTTCGCCGCGGCCGGTGGTAGTGGCGCCGTTTGGAATGTGTCTTGGCGGCGGCACGGAGATTGCGCTGCACGCCGCGATGAGGCAGGCGCACCTGGAGCTGTACGCCGGTCTGGTGGAGGCCGGCGTCGGGTTGATTCCTGCGGGCGGCGGATGCAAGGAGATGCTGCTGCGAGCTGTGGGCGCGGCGAATCGCGTGCGGCCGGATGCGCGCGGTGATTCTGTCGAGGTGCTGGATGCGATCAAAGCGGTCTTCGAGACAGTGGCGATGGCGAAGGTATCGAGCTCTGCGTTTGAGGCGCGTTCGATGAGGCTGCTGGACGAGAGCGATGGGGTGACGATGAATCGCGATCGCTTGCTGTTCGACGCAAAGAATGCGGCGCTGGCGTTGAGCGAAGCGGGATATCGTGCACCGGCGGGGCGGACGGATATTCCTGCGCCGGGCGAGTCTGTGCTCGCGACGTTGAAGCTGGGCGTGTATTTCATGCGTGAGGGTGAGTTCATCAGCGACCACGATGTGAAGGTCGCGAATAAGCTTGCAACGGTGCTGGCCGGCGGAGGTGTTACGGCCGGTGTGCCGATCTCGGAGGAGTATCTGCTGGACCTGGAGCGCGAGGCGTTTCTTTCGCTGTGCGGCGAGCCGAAGACGCAGGAACGCATTGCGTACACGTTGAAGACCGGCAAGCCGCTGCGCAATTAGGAGATTTGAATGAGGGACGCAGTAATCGTGAGCGCGGTGCGGACCGCGGTGGGCAAGGCGCCGAGGGGAGCTCTGAAGACGACGCGCCCGGATGATCTGGGTGCGGTTGCGGTGAAGGGTGCGCTGGAGCGCGTTCCGACGCTGGATGCGAAGGAGATTGAGGATGTGATCATCGGCTGCGCGATGCCGGAGGCCGAGCAGGGAATGAATATGGCGCGCGTGATTTCATTCCGCGCGGGTCTTCCGCAGGAGGCCGCTGCCATGACGATCAACCGGTATTGCGCGTCGGGCCTGCAGTCGATTGCGCTGGCGGCGGAGCGGATCCGGGGTGGAGGAGCCGACGTTATCGTGGCGGGCGGAGCGGAGTCGATGTCCTTTGTGCCGATGGGCGGGAACAAGGTTTCGATGAATCCGTGGCTTGCGGAGAACCATCCGGGATCTTACATGTCCATGGGACTGACAGCGGAGCGCGTGGCGAAACACTATGGGATTACGCGCGAGCACGCGGACGAGTTTGCGTATGAGAGCCATCGGAGGGCGCTCGCGGCGATAAGCGCCGGGAAGTTTGCGGACGAGATCGTTCCGGTTCCGGTCGCGGTGAGAACTGTGAACGGCAGTGGGACGGCCGAGCAGGCGTTTGACTTCAAGGTGGACGAGGGGCCGCGCGCAGACACTTCCGTGGAGGCGCTGGCGAAGTTGAAGCCGGCGTTTCATGCGAAGGGTACGGTTACGGCGGGCAACAGCTCGCAAACGTCGGATGGGGCGGCGGCTGCGGTTGTGATGTCTGCGGAGCGGGCGGCGGCGATTGGGGCGAGGCCGCTGGCGCGGTTTGTTGCGTTTGCGTATGCGGGATGCGCTCCGGAGGAGATGGGCATCGGCCCAGTGCATGCGATTCCCAAGGCGCTGAAGCTGGCGGGGCTGACGCTGGATGAGATCGATGTGATTGAGCTGAATGAGGCGTTTGCAGCGCAGTCGCTGGCGGTGATTAAGACGTTGGGGATGGACCGGGCGAAGGTGAACGTAAATGGCGGAGCGATTGCACTTGGCCATCCGTTGGGATGCACGGGGGCGAAGTTGACGGCGACACTTTTGCGCGAGATGGGGCGGCGCGGGGCTCGCTATGGGATGGTGACGATGTGCGTCGGAGGTGGGATGGGCGCGGCGGGGATTTTTGAGAATATGCAGACCGAGGGCCAACAATAACTATGGGAACCGTAGCGACGATGGAAGCAAAGCGGGTGACCGGAGGCGGCTTTCTTATTGAGGACCTCGCGCCGGGAGATGTGTTCACTCCGGAAGATCTTTCGGATGAGCAGCGGCAGATTGCGGAGACGACCGGCCGGTTTGCAGAAGAGAAGATTGCTACGCAGGCTGACGAGATCGAGGCGAAGAACTTTGAGGTAAGCAAGGCTCTGATGCGCGAAGCCGGCGAGTTGGGGTTGCTGGGCGTGGATGTGCCGGAAGAGTACGGCGGCCTGGAGATGGACAAGGTCACGTCCGCGATCATTGTGGAGCGCATCTCCATCTCGGGCAGCTTCTCTGTGACGTTCAGCGCGCACACGGGCATCGGAACTCTCCCCATCGTGTGGTACGGAACGCCTGAGCAGAAGGCGAAGTATCTGCCGAAGCTTGCGTCCGGAGAGTGGATCGCGGCGTATGCGTTGTCGGAGGCGTCGGCCGGTTCGGATGCGATGAACATTCACACGACAGCAAGGCTTTCCGAGGATGGCAAATACTATGTGCTCAATGGAGAGAAGATGTGGATCTCCAATGCGGGCATGGCGGAGCTGTTTACCGTATTCGCGAAGATCGATGGTGAGAAGTTTTCTGCATTCCTGGTGGAGGCCGGCACACCGGGTCTGAAGATTGGCGCGGAGGAGCACAAGCTGGGGATTCGCGGATCATCGACTTGTCCGCTTGTGCTGTCGGATTGCAAAGTTCCGGTTGCGAATCTTTTGGGCGAGCCTGGGAAGGGCCATCACATTGCGTTCAACATTCTGAATGTGGGCCGATACAAGCTCTGCGCGGCGGCCGTAGGTGCCGCCCGGTACACTCTGCGTGGCGGCATCCGGTATGGAAAGGACCGTATTGCGTTTGGCAAGCCGATCACATCGTTCGGATTGATTCAGGAAAAAATCGCCAGGTGCGCCGCTGACGTGTTCGCTGCAGAATCCGCGACCACACGAGTGGTGGGAGCTATCGATGCTGCGTTGACGGGTCTGGATAAAGCCTCACCGGCTTACACGGTTGATGTGCAGAAGGCCATTGAAGATTTTGCGGTGGAGTGCTCGATCCTGAAGGTGTGGGGATCGGAGATGATCTGGCGCATGACGGATGACATGGTGCAGATCCACGGCGGGTATGGCTACGTGGAGGACTACCCTGCAGCGCGCGCATACAGGGACGCGCGTATTCATCGGATTTTTGAAGGAACAAACGAGATCAATCGGCTCATCATTACAGGATTCACGATGAAACGGGCGATGCAGGGAAAGCTCGCGTTGTTGCCGGCAATTCAGAAGGTCATGACGGAAGTGATGAGTGGCCCGCGGTGCGCGCGGTGTTGGTGCTTCGGTCTCCAGCGAGCGTGCTTTGTTAGCCAGTGCGAAGAAGATTGCCTTGTTCTGTGCCGGTGCGGCTTCGCAGCGTTTTGGAGCGGAGCTGACCGAGCAGCAGGAGATCATGGCGGATCTCGCCGACATATTGATTGAGGTCCTGGTGCTTGAGTCGGCGATCCTGCGCGCCGAGAAGATGACGAAGCAGAAGACGATGGGAATGAATCTCGCGCGGTATTACGGCGTGAGAGCTTTCAATATCATCCGGAACGCGGCGGAGCGTGTGCTCGGGGCGGTGGCGGAAGGCGATATGCTGCAGACCCAGATGGCGATCCTGCGCCGGCTTACGAAACACGAGCCTGTCGATTCGGTCGCTCTGGGGCGCGAGATCGCGGGCCCGATGATCGAGGCGGGGCGCTATACGTTGTGACGGTGGTGACGTACTAGCTGCTCATCAGCCACTGGTTCATACGCGATCTGTAGCTGCGGCTCATCGCGAGCTTCTGGCCGTTGAAGAGGATCACCACCGATTCACCGTTGCTCTGCGTCCGGACCTCCCTGACGTATTCGAGGTTCACGATCGAGGAGCGGTGCACGCGACGAAACATCTGCGGATCGAGCTTTTCCTCCAGCCGGCTGATCGGCTCGCGCAATAGGTGGGTTTCCGATTCCGTGGAGATGCGGACGTAGTTTTCTTCTGCGCCGATCCAGCGGATGCTTGAAACGGGAATGAAGATGATTCGGCCGCGGGATCGAATGATGATTCGTTTGCTGTAGCTGGTGGTGCCATTTCGGGCGATTTGCGGCTGTCGGGGTTCGGATTCTGTGTCTGTCGCTGCGCGTTCGATCGCCATGCTGAGACGTTCGGGAGTGAACGGGGGCAACAGGCAATGGGCACCAGGAATGTCTGTGTACCGCGACGCGAGGCTCTCGTCGTTGGCTGTGTAGATGAATCCAGAGATAGGCAGATTCGGGTCGGACGACATGCGGTCGATTAGCTCCAGGGAATTGTTGTCGGCTGTACTGAGATCTGCCAATAGGAGATCGGGTTTCGTCTTACGTACGAGCTCGATGATTTCCGGCGAAAAGCAGCTCTCACCGACGACTTCGACGTTCTGAGCGAGAAGCATGTGACGGAGCTTCTCGCGAGTGAATGGTTCGTCACCTGCCAATACAGCTCGAATCATAGGTAGCGCACCGTTGCCAAGCGTTAGCGCGAAAGGATTCCCGCTAAGGGGCAGATACGCAGGAGAGCAGGAAAATGTTCAATGGCGGAGCCGCGATGCAGTGAACGGTGGATTTAATGCAGCGAAACGCCGCGGCAGCTTCGTGCACGGCAAGCTGAAGGACTGAAGATAGGCAGCCGCGTTGTTAAGCAGCAGCAGCGGCTTCGGGAGCAGAGTGCCTTGTCAAGAGGAAGTAGACAACCGGTGTGACGATGAGGCTCAGAGCCATGGAGATGACCAGGCCGCCGATGACTGCGATGGCGAGCGGCTGAAGCATCTGGGATCCGGAACCGAGAGCGAGAGCGAGAGGAAACATTCCGGCCACCGCGGCCATTGCCGTCATGAGAATTGGGCGGAGGCGCCGCTGGGCGGCCATGACCATGGCCTTGCGTGCGTCCAGGCCCTCTGCGCGATATCTTTCGTCAGCGTCGAGCAGCAGGATGCCGTTCTTGGAGACGATTCCGATCACCATGATGAGGCCCATGAAGCTTGCGACGTTGAAGGTGGTGCCGGTTAGAAGCAGGGCGCCGACGACACCGGCGATCGACAGCACGGACGACGTCAGGATTGCGGTCGGGGCTGCGAAGTTCCGGAATTCGGTGAGCAGAACGCCGAAGACAAGCAGGAGGGCCATGATCAGGACGCGAGCGAGCTCGGCGAACGACTTTTGCTGCTCCTGATATGTTCCTCCATATTCCACGCGCACGCTGGGCGGGAGATGCATTGCCTTGACGCGTGCCTGCACCTGCTTGACTGCAGTGCCGAGGTCGGTGCCTTCGAGTCGCGCGGTCACGACTACAAGTCGCTGAAGGTTTTCACGACGGATCTCCATCTGGGGCGGCAGTTGGGTGATGATTGTCATCGAGCCGAGTGAGGCAGTGTGGCCGGACGCGGAGTTGAACACCGTGTCGCGCATGGTTTCGAGCGACTGGCGCGTTTCGTCTCCGAGACGGACGCGCACGGCATAGGGTCGGCCGTTGCTGATGACGGGAGTGGCGACTTCAACGCCGTCGAGGATAGCGGTTGCGTCCTCTGCGACCTCTTGCGTGGTGAAGCCCATTCGAGCTGCGAGCTGCGAATCGACTTCGAAGTTCGTGGCCGGGCCGCTTACGGTGTTGTCGATTCCGTTCTCAACATCCACGACTCCGTTGACCTTGCCGATTTCGGTTGCGATGCGTGGACCGAGTTGGTTGAGCAGGGCTTCATCGGGTGTGAAGATTTTTATCTGAATGGGCTCCGGCGCATTGGAGAGATCGCCGATGTTGTCCTGGAGCACCTGCGTAAACTCGACGTCCAGCTGCGGTTCCGTTTGCTTGATCTGCTTGCGGACGTCGGCCATCACCTCATCAATCCCACGGCTGCGATGTTGTTTCAGCTTGACGGTGATGTCGCCTGTGTTTGCTTCTGTAACTGCAGCGAGGCCCATCTGGAGTCCGGTGCGGCGGCTGGTGCTCTCTACCTCCGGCGTGTTGTGCAGGATCTGCTCGACACGGTCGAGAACTTTGCCGGTGGATGCGAGCGAACTGCCGGCCGGCATTACATAATCGAGGATGAAGCCACCTTCGTCCATCTCGGGCAACAGGTCGGAGCCGAGCCCCTTGTAGGCGAAGAAGGCGGCGACCAGCAGGGCAAGGCAGAGCACGCCCAGCCATATCGGACGGGCGAGGGACCAATCGAGCGCGGTGCGATGCCAGTTCATGACGCGAGACAAAATTTTTCCGGCGTGTGGTTGGTCGTCATGGACCGCGGATTCGCGCTCTCCTGCGGGCGCGGGCTTCAGGAGTGAAAGCGCAAGGCTGGGTGTCCAGGTGACAGCGAGGAGCAGAGAGGTCAACAAGGCGACCGTCATGGTGATGGCGAGCGCACGGAAGAAGCTGCCAGTCACGCCGGTCACGACGATGAGGGGGAGAAAGACGACGACGGGAGTGATCGTCGATCCGACCAGAGGCCGCGCGAGTTCATGCAGTGCTTTCCTGACGGCTTCGACGCGACCTTCGCCGGCATCGCGATGGAGGACGATGTTTTCTACCACAACGATCGCGTCATCGATGACGAGGCCGATGGCAGCGGCGAGTCCGCCGAGTGTCATCAGGTTGAAGCTCTGCCCGATGATCCACAAGACCAGCACCGTGACCGAGACGGTAACGGGAATTACCAGGCCCGCAATGATGGATGAGCGCCAGTCGCGCAGGAATAGAAAGAGGATGATGCAGGCGAGCAGCAGACCGATGAGAATCGCATCGCGGACGCTCTTGATGCTTTCGCGAACGAGCTGCGATTGATCGTAATAAGGCTCGAGCTTTACGCCTGCAGGAAGTTTGGTCTGTAGCTGGGCTACTTCAGCGGCGATGTCGTCCGCTACGGCTACGGTGTTGCTCGAGGGCTGGCGCGTGATGTTCAACAGTACAGCGGGTTGGCCATTTGCAGAGACGTAGGTGTAGACGGGCGTGGTGGAGGCGATCACGTCCGCCACATCGCCGACTTTTACCGGCGCGCCTGTCGCGGTGCTCTTCACGGTTAGCTGCCGGAGATCGTCGAGCGTGTGCGCCTGGGAGCCGACCAGGGCCATGACGAGCTGATGATTCTCCTGATAAAGGCCCGGCGAATCGATCATGTTGGTCGAGCCGATTGCGTTGGCGAGATCGAGGATTGTTACACCAGAAGCCTGCAGCTTCGCCATGTTGGGGACAACATGGAATTCCGGTATCTTGCCGCCCTGCACTGTGACCGTGCTTACACCGTTGACGCGATTCAGCGGTGGTTGAAGCGTGTAGGTTGCGAGTTCCCATAGCTGTGACTGCGAGAGTGTGGTCGACGTGAGGCTGTAGCCGAGGATGGGAAATGTCGCGAAGGTGAGGCGATTCGTGGTGATCTTCGCTGTAGAGGGCAGCTCTTGCTGGACGCGGCTGATCGCAGCATTCACGAGCTGCAGAGTTTGGAACATGTCCGCGGACCAATCGAAGAAGAGGCTGACTTCTGCGGAGCCGCGACTGGTTGTGGAGCGAACGGTTTGAAGTCCCGGAACGCTGTTGACGGCGTCTTCGATGGGCTTCGTGATCGTGACCTGCATCTGTTCGACAGGCATCACGCCGTTGTCGACGCCGATAACGACACGCGGGAAGTTTGTCTCCGGGAAGACAGCGATGGGCGTTTTGAAGAAGCCATAGACGCCGGCTGCGGTGAGGACCAGCGTGGCGAAAAAGATTGTGCGGTGCCAGCCGACGAGCCAGAAGCTCTTCGTGCGGTTCTCCGGGACAGCAGCATGTTCCTGCGGCGTCGAAGACATCAGTCTTTCGCCCCCTTGTCATCCGCAGACGAGCCTTTGTCATCTGCGGCGCCGGGCTGCTCTGCGCCGACCTTCACCTTGGAACCTTCGTCGAGCCCGTATCCGCCCTCGGTGATGACGAGGTCTGCGGGTGTGACACCGCTTACGATCTGAACCGCAGCTTGTGTGCGCAGACCGACTTGAACGGAGCGCTTCTTCGCGGTTCCGTCTGCACCGACGACGAGCACGTTCGTGCCTCCGTCTTCGGAGGGCAGAATCGCAGACGGAGGAAGCTGAACGGCGTTCGGAATGGTGTTTCCCTGGATGACCGCGTGTACGGGCGTGCCGACTTTGTACTTGCCATTTGCATTCGGCAGGCGCAGCCAAACCTCAACGGTCGTGGAACCTGGATCGAGCGCGGGACTGATGAGCGAGACGGATGCTTGTTGGGGATCGTCGATGCCGGGGACGAACACCTTCGCTGGGCCGCCGATCCTCAACTGCTGCGCGGCAGATTGTGCGATGTGAAGCTTGGCAATCAGTGAACTCGTGTCCATCACGGTAACGACGGGCGTGCCGGCAGATGCTGTCTCTCCGGGGAAGAGCGGACGATCGGTTACGACGCCGCTGATGGGGCTGTGCAGATTGGCAAAACCGACCTGGGCCTCTGCGTTGATGAAGCGTCCCTGCGCAGAGGTAAGCTGGCCTTGCGCCGCTTCAGCATCGGTCTTGCGGGTTGTTTGTTGCACGCTTTGGAGGTGCTTCACTGCGGCGTCGTAGGTTGCTTGTGCCTGGACCGCGGCGGCGATTGCCGTATCGACGTCGCGGCCGGCGATTGCGCCCTGCTCGAGCAGGCGCTTGCGTTCTTCGGCGGTCCGGTTCGCTACCTCCAGATTGGCCTTGGACTGATCGACATCGAGCTGCGCTTTCTGGACCGCTTCAGGGATGGTCGCGCGCGTGGCTGTCGTGTAAGCGGCCTGCGCGGATGTCACCGCGCCCTTGGAGTCAATCGCATTTCCCTGGAGGTCGCGGTCTTCCAGCGTGACGAGCAGTTGGCCCTTGCGGACGTGCGATCCGCGTTGCACGTACTCTGCCCGGATAGGCGCGCTGATGCGAGGCTCTATTGCTGCCTGGGCAAGAGGCGCGAGAATTGCATCTGCGGTGATCTCGGCGGAAATAGGGCCGACGGTGGGATGTTGCGCCTGCACGGCAACGGCGGTTTCAGGTTCTTGATCCGTGTCTGCCTTCTTGCAGCCGGCGATGTTTGCAACGAGGCAGAGCAATAGGCTCGAGAGCAATGCAAATTTGTATTGGGAGTTCTGGTTTCTGCGGTGCATTCCTTAGAGTCTCCCCGTTAGAGTTTCGAGTTGCGCCAATGCTGTTTCGTAACGCACCAGGCCGTCCGCCTGTGCGTTCTCGGCGGAGATCAGCGTGTTCTGCGCATCGACAACCTCCAGCACCGTGCCTTCACCGTTGACATACCGCAGATTTGTAAGACGCAAACTCTCCCGCGCATCGATCACGGTTTGATCCAGCGAGGCTAGCTGACGGCGCGCAACATCGGCTTCGTCGTAGAACTCGGCGAGATCGGCGAGCAGTTTGCGTTGAGCATTGGTCAGGAGGGCTTTGGCAGCCTGGCTGCGGATTCTTGCTTCTTTTACTTTGCGTTCCGAGGTGAACCAATCCCAGATGGGAATGTCGACGGTGGCCTGGGCCGAATAGCCGAGATTTTTCGCGCCGTCAGGACCGCGGCTCGCGAACTGCGGAGCGTCGATCCCGTAGGTGTAGTTGAGGGCGAGGTCGGGCAGGAGAGCGGCGCGCGCATTCAGCGCTTCAGCTTGCGTGATCTGGAGGCCGGCGAGAGCGCTACGAATCTCCGGATTGCTGGACTTTGCAGCAGCGTCGATGGTGGCGCGATCGGGCAGCGGCGCTGGAATTGCTGGAGGTGCGAGGGAGTAGCTCGTGGCGGGATCAGGGAACAAGAGCACGCCAAGCTCGAGGCGGGCTTTTGCGACGGCGAGCTGTGCGTCTTCGAGTTCGCGCTGGCGCTGTTCGACGCCGAGGCGAGCCTTGATGACGTCAGCGTGCGCGGCTTCGCGGCCTTGCTCGCGCTTCGTGGTGATGTCGAGAAAGCGGTTGGCTTCGTCGAGAGCTCTTTGAGCCACGGCGAGCTTCTCATTGGCGGCGCCGCTTCCGTAGAAGAGGCCGACGACGGTCTGGATCATGCCGCGGCGCGCGACTTCGAGCTCGGCTGCGGCGCGCGCGGCGTTCGCGTCGGCCAGTCGAATGGCGCCGAATTGCGCGAGGCCTACTGTTTCGTTAACGAGCCCCTGGCTGTAGTACTCATGCACCGCGTTGTTGGCGATGAATACAGGAAGGGATTGCGGCACGGCCGTCTCGCTGGTTTGAGCGTGAGTGTGATTGGACTCCGTGAACAGATATTGGTTGTGATAGATCGCCGAAGGAAGAAGTGCTGCGCGTGCGTCTTTCCGCTCGAGTGCCGTGGCGCGGCCTTCGGCGAGCGCGGCCGCGAATGTTGGTTCATTCGCCTCGGCAAGCCGGATTGCCTCATCAAGGCTGAGAGGTGTGCCTGGATTCGGTTGCTGAGATTGACCCAAGATCAGCTGCGCGCTCGCCAAAAGCAGAGCAAAACAACCAATACGCCGAAAAACTAGCATAGGAAAAGAGTCTATATGGAACCTGCTGGATCAGACTGGCGCCGTTAAGGTTTCGTCATATTCTTGACCGGTTCACGGTGCCATTGCTACAGATACGTAGGTAGGCATCCTGGAAAGCGCTGGAGGCAGTCTGTGCGACGTCATCATAAAACCGCAATTCGATTTTGTATGGTTTCTCTCCTGGCGGTGATGCCTGCAGCCGCACAGTCGAACTGGCATGTGGTGAGGACGATTCCCGTCGGCGGCGACGGCGGATGGGACTATGCGACGGTTGATCCGGCGACTCACCGGATTTTTGTCACGCGGTCGACGCACACGATGGTCATCGATCCGGCGTCAGGGAAGGTTATCGGCGATATTCCGGGGCAGAAAAGATCGCATGGCGTCGCACTTGTGCCCCGGCTTAACCGCGGCTTCATTACCGATGGCGGAGGAAGCGGCGCGATCGTGGTGTTTGATCTGAAGACCTATGCGATTCTCGGCGAGATTCCTGCCCAGCCGGACGCTGATGGCATCATCTATGACGCGAAGAGCGATCGTGTGCTGGCGGTCTCAGGCGACGGCGGCGTGCTGATGACGCTGCGGCCGGATGTTGATCCGAAGAACGGGAAGATCGAAGCGACGATTGATCTCGGCGGTAGCCCGGAGTTCCTGCAGGCAGATGGGGCCGGCAAGGTATACGTGAACCTCGAAAACAAGGATATGGTTGCAGTCGTCGATCTCGCATCGCGGAAGGTGATTGCGCGGTGGCCTGTCGCGCCGGCCGGTCACCCCACCGGCATGGCGATCGATCCGGGCCGGCATCTTCTGTTTATTGGCTGCCGGAATCCGCAGAAGATGGTCGTGATGAATACGCAGACCGGAAAGATTGAAGCGGAGTTGCCGATCGGTGCCGGCGTGGATGCGGACGGCTTTTACCACGGCGAAGCCTTTGCAAGCTGTGGCGACGGCACACTGACTGTGGCGAACGCAAAGAACGGAAGCTGGCAGGTAGAGCAGACCGTGAGTACACCGCGGGGCGCGCGCACCATGGGAATCGATCTCAGCAATGGTCATATTTATCTGCCGACGGCTGATATGGAAGCGCCTGCGAGTGCGGGAGCGCGGCCGAGACCGAAGGCGGGCACGTTCAAGATCGTTGAGGTCGCGCGGTAAGCGGCCGCTAAAGTTTTCGGTTCTGCGTCAGCGAAAAAGATAAGGCGTGCGGAATGTTCTCCGCACGCCTTGTTATTTGTGGGACCGTGATCTATGAACGTTGATCAGAAATCGAAGTGCAGCCCGAGCTCCATGATGCGGCGACCCTCTTTGACGTTGGCGTAGCCGAATCCGGGTTGGTGTTGGCAGTTGGCGCTGGCCAGCGCCTGGTTAACGTTGGTGGTCTGAACCGTCTGACTGAAGTTCATTGTGTACGCGTTGGGGTTGATGCCGTTCGCGAATGCGTTATTGGCATGGTTGATGAAGTTGAACGCGGCCACACGGAAGCCGCATGTTGCAGCCGTTCGCGAGATCCGGAAGCTCTTTTCGGCGGTGAGGTCGGTGTCAAAGAAGCCCGGACCCGGAAGGTAGCCAAACTTGTAAGGCCCGTTCGTGCCGAGCGCCGGCAGGGAAAACGCCGAGGCGTTGATGAACTGCTGCGCGCTGCGGTTGGTCGGCGTTGGGATCGCCAACAAGCGTGGGCTGCAGGTTGACATCCGGCGTGCCAAGCATGTTGGTGTTGCTGAGCGACACCTGGCAGGTGCCCGTGACCGGGCGTGGTGCTGTTGGACGGCGTGCAGGTGCTGGTGTTGCCGTCGACCGACGGCGACCGCGCCGACGGGCACCGTGATCGATCCGTTGACGCCGAAGTTGGAGCTGATGACCGACTGCAGGTTTGGGCCGCTCTGGTAGTTGCTGATGCCGGAGAGCATCCAGCCGTTCGTGACTCCGCCCGCCCACCTATTCTTCACGACGCTTGCCGACCTCATACGAGTAGGAGGCGTTGAAGATGTGGCGGCGATCGAACGGCATCATGCTGTAGTCGTTGGCGTAGTTGAAGGGATCGCCGGGGTAGCTGTAGGTGGCGGAGCCGCCCATGCCGAGGATGCCGAGCGCCTTGGACCAGGTGTAGTTGACGTTGAAGTGTGCGTGGCCGACCTGGCGCGCGAGCGCAACCTGCAGGCCGTTGTAGTTGGAGTAGGTGTTGTGCTCGGGAACGTAGAGATGGTTGTAGAGCGGGAACTTCTTGTAGCTGTCGATGACGCGCCTGTGAGATCGAACCGACGCTGCAGTTGGTACCGCGTCGAGGGACCGATCACGGGGTGGAGCTGGCCCGGCGACGTAGCAGGCGTCGCCTCCTGTGTAGGTTGCCGGTCCGTTGCTGCCGAGTGGCGGTGCCTAGCAGGTCAGGGCGCGTGTTGGGCTGCGGACCGAACAGCGCGCCGATCGGCAGCGAGTTGATGTTGTCCAGCGTGGTGTTCTGGGTCGAGCCGTCGTTGAGCAGCTTGTCGCTGACGTTGCCGACGTAGGCGAGCTCCAGCAGCATGCCGCCCGGGATGCGCTGATCGACGGCGAGGTTGTAGGTACGAACGCGCGGCTCTTCATCGTCGTTCGGATCGAACGCGTAGACGTTCGAATCAGGCAGAGAAGCTGTTCGGCGGCACCTTCGACTGCTGGGAGCTGACGGAGGACATGAGCAGTAGGGCCGTTGACCGTGTAGGAGCGAAGGCCGAGCGTGGTCTCCTGCTGGTTGGCGGCGTCATTGTAGGCGTCGTGGGCGCGGTAGATACCGAACCCGCCGCGGACGACAGTGTTGCCGAGGCCAGTGGTGTCCCATGCAAAGCCGAGGCGAGGCTCAACAAATCCCCAGCGCGTGGGGCGGCCTCCCAGTGGGATCTTGGAATTGATCGCGTGCCACTGAATGCCCGGCAGCAGAGGATTGGTGCCGGCGGCGTAGGCAGCAGGAGTGAAGGTTGCGACGCCGATGTCGTGCGAGTCCTGCCATGGCGTCATGTGCTCGAAGCGCACGCCGACGTCGACCGAAAGGCGTGGAGTTGCACGCCAGTGGTCTTCGGCGTACTCGGCCATGTTCCAGAAGTACAGGTTCGGCTCCGGCATGATGTTTGTCCTGGTTGTAGTTGGAAGATCTGGCCCTCGCCGAAATCGGCCAGGAAGTTGCCGCCGTTTCCGCTACCGACGATTGCCGGTGCTGTGAACGTCCCGGTTTGCAATTGCCGGGCGTGCTGCCTGCACCGGAGCAGGGATCGGTGAAGGTCTCGCCGATGTAGTAGTGCGCGATCGATCCGTTGGTATTGATGAACGGCGAGACCTGCGGATTGCTGTCCCACTGGTAGAACACGCCGCCGCGAATCGTATGCTGACCGAGCACCTTGGTCAGGTTGTCGCCCGCGATGCGGACCTGCTTCTTGGCGAAGATGCCGCCGAAGCTGGTGTCGGGCGTGAGGAGAAGCGGAAGGCCGTCGTTGCCGTAGTCCGTCGAGCGTGGGCTGGACCGTGCTTCCGTTCGCGAACACTCCCTGGTAGGGATTATTCGCAACGGCAGACGGAGTCTTCGGCGACAAAGTCCTGAGTGAAGTACGCGCCGGCCGCGTAGAACTCGTTGGTCAGGCTCGGGCCGAAGATGTGGGTGTAGTCCAGGCTGGCGAGGTGCGAATGCAAGCGTGCTGATCAGGCCGCCGCCCGGGACATTGATGCCGCCCATCGGTCCGCGCGGCGAGTAGTACTCGTTCTGCGGAACGCCGGACGCGCCCTTCTCAATTCCGTAGTTGGCGAAGAACTTGTTCTTCTCGCTGGGATTGAAGTCCATCCGGCCCTTGGCCTGCCACAGGTTGTTGTTGACCAGATTGGTGGTGATCCAGTTGTAGGGTTGGCCGTTGCGGCGTGGTGTTCGGCAACGGCATCTCGTTGAGGATGATCTTGCTCAGCGGGTCCAGGTACGGCGCCGATGTTGCCGTTGTCGAGCGCCGTGCCGTTGGGAGCGGTGACGGGGACGCGGCAGATGTTCGCGTCGGGGATGTAGCCGGTTGTCGAGATAGCTGTCCGTCGGCCTGGAGCAGCGCGCACCGTTGTACGCCGGGTTGTAACCACAGGCCGAGCCATCCGATTGATCTGGTAGCCGATCCCGAGATACTGCTGAAGCTGCGCCGCGCTGAAGTCGCCATGCACGCATGCCTGCAGTTGGAACCAGCGCCGTCAGGGTCGCCGCCGATGCGCTGCCGTATGCGTACACGTTGCGCTGCGCGTAATCCTCAGCGCCGACGAAGAAGGTCAGGGCCTTGTGATGGCCGCCAGGGATAACGGGACCGCCAAAGGTGAATCCCGGATAAACATAGCGGTCATTCGGCCGCGGCTGGTGGGTGTTGTTGGCGATCCAGTCATTCGAGTTCAGCTGATACGTGCGGGCGAAGATGTACAGCGATCCGTGGTACTTGTCACCGCCCGCCTTGCCGACGGCGTTGATGACGATCGGGCCGTGCGCCGTGTCAGCCGTGAAGCTGGAGGTCTGCACCTTCACTTCGGCGACCTGCTCGTAGTTCACGTTCTGCAGTGCGCCGCCGAACGCGCCGGGATCGGTGATGTCCACGCCATCGGAGAGCAGGGCCTGCCCATTCACCGGTGTGCCGTTCGCGGCGTACTGGCCGAGAGCGCCGGTCGGGATTCACCTGCGACGGGATCATACTGCCGGTTATCGAAGCTGCCGCTGCCGCCGTTCGAGATGGCGAAGCCGGGCAGAATCTTCAGCAGCTCCGTGACGTCGCGGCCTTCCACGGAGAGCCGCTGAATCTCCTGCGAGGAGATCAACGAGCTCTGCTCGCCGGAGTCGAGGTTGATCTGGTCGACGGCGCTGGTCACTTCGACGGTCTGCGTGGCGGCGCCTACCGCGAGCTTGATGTCGCGCACGGTCCGCTGGTCGCCGGGATCGAGGTGAATCGCCTTCTGCTGGAAGGTCGAGAATCCCTGTCGCGCTGATCTGGATGTCGTAGTCGCCGGTCGGAACGGCAGAAAAGGAAAAGACTCCGGCGCCGTTGCTCTGCGAGGTGCGCTGATCGTGCGAGGCCTCGTTGGTCAGCACGACGTGTCGCGCCGGGCACCACAGCGCCTGAGGCGTCCTGTACCGTACCGCCGAGGGTTGCCGTTGTGCCTTGTGAATGCAGTGATGTTGGACTGAGCAGCGCGATAGCGCCAATCGCAAGGATCCAGACGAGCCCGTTCCAGAGCCGCGGTCCCGCGCACACATTGAACTTACCTGATTTGGTCATTGGGGTCTCCCGAGTGATCGGAAACGTCTTTTTTGCGTCCTCGAGAGGTTGGCCCGTCGTTCTATTGTTCTGTAGGCGCGACTCGAGCGAACGTTTCGAATCCGAGACAAGATTTAGAACGTGAGAAAGAGGCTTGTCAAATTAACGCTGGCATGTACAAATAAGTCGGGCAGCTAACTTTGGGAAAACGGATGGGCAGGTCGCAAAAACTCCTAAATTCTGGCTGTTTTCCGAAAATTATTTCGCAATAGAACACTCTTGAAACCGGTTCCATTTAGTTTTACGGAAAAATTAAATCGTTCAAATAAGATGAAAAGAGACGGAATCAGACACCTGCGACGATGCATCCAGCTTTCGTTGCCTGTGCCGACTGGCTCAATTTGATTCCGTTGAATGCGGCACCCGATATGTCGGTAAGATGAAGTTCCGTGAGGTCATTTCATGTCTGAAACGCTTTTCAGCAGCTTCCCAACCGTCCGTTACGAAGGCCCCAAAAGCGACAATGCGCTCGCTTACCGTTGGTACGACAAAAATCGGGTTGTACTCGGCAAGCCGCTCCGGGAACATCTCCGCTTCGCCGTGGCGTATTGGCACTCCCTGACGCTGACGGGAAGTGACCCCTTCGGAGGGCCGACGATCCAGCGGCCGTGGATGACCGGCGGAGATCCGATTGCACAAGCCAAGCTGAAAGCTGATGCAGCGTTCGAGCTCTTCCGCGCGCTTGACCTCCCGTTCTTCTGCTGGCATGACGCGGACATCGCTCCGGCGGGAGAGACACTGGCCGACACTCTGCGCAACTTCCACACGATTGTTGATTACCTCGGCGAGAAGATGCAGAGCTACTCGACGCGTGTTTTGTGGGGCACCGCGAATCTCTTCTCGCATCCGCGCTTCATGGCCGGTGCGGCGACGAATCCAGATCCAGAGGTCTTTGCGTGGTGCGCGGCTACCGTGAAGAACTGCATGGATGCGACGAAGAAGCTGGGCGGCTCGAATTACGTTCTGTGGGGTGGACGCGAGGGGTACGAGACGCTGCTGAACACGAACATGGCGCATGAGCTCGAACAGCTCGGCCGCTTCCTCTCGCTGGTCGTCGAGTACAAGCACAAGATCGGCTTCGAGGGCCAGATTCTGATTGAGCCGAAGCCCAAAGAGCCCACTTCGCACCAGTACGACTTCGATGTTGCGACGGTGTATGGATTCCTGAAGCGTTTCGGGATCGAGAACGAGGTGCGGGTCAATATTGAGGCAAACCACGCCACGCTCGCGGGTCACACATTCGAGCACGAGATTGCGACTGCAGGTGCGCTCGGAATTCTTGGATCGCTCGACATCAACCGCGGCGATGCGTTGCTGGGCTGGGATACGGACCAGTTCCCGAACGATCTCTGGACAATGACGATGGCGATGTATCACGTCATCAAGGCCGGCGGACTCGGCAAAGGCGGATGCAACTTCGACGCCAAGGTGCGACGCCAGAGCTTCACCCCGGAAGATCTCATTCACGCGCACGTGGGCGGTGTTGATCTTTGCGCACGCGCCTTTCTAACAGCTGCGAAGTTGATCGAGCGTGGGGAGTACGACGCAATCCTGACCGAGCGCTACGCCGGCTGGGAGGATGGCGACGGAAAAGCAATGTTCAGCGGGAAGATGTCTTTGGATCAGATCGAAGCCAAGGCACTGCGCGATGGCATCAATCCGAAGCCGCGAAGCGGAAAGCAGGAGCAGATCGAAAATCTGCTGATGCGGCAGATCTATACCGACGACCTCGGCTAAAAATTTTCCTGATTCGAGCGGTGGATAGAGGTTCCTCAAACGGCGGGTCTATTTTCCATGTTGATCAACTCTGACGGTGCGGCCACTTAGCTTCGGGAGATCAAACCGAGCCTATTCAGGAATGCGAGCTGAATGCCATCCAACCGCGCAAGGAGGGGCCCATGAAGCTTCATCAACTCGCGGCCACCATTGTCCTGGCCGGCTTTGCCGGTTGGGGAGTTGCGCAGAACCCGAGCGCAGCCAATACCCCCAGCAACACGACCCAGTCCGGCACAAGCCGCACGCCCGGTACATCCACAACTCCGGGAACGACGCAGACTACACCCGGCACGAGCACGACAACGCCGGATAACACGAGCACGCCCGGCACGCTTCCTGAAACCACAACGCCGTCCACAAACGGCAATGCATACCCGAACGGATCGGCGACTCCAGGCGATCAGACCGGAACGACAGGCACGGACGCCAACGGCACGAACGGGACGAACGGAACGAACGGCACGCGAAACAATGTCCCGCGATCGACGACCCGGTCTGCAACGCAGCCACCGCTGTAATCACACGGAACGCGGCATGTGGTTGGTAATCCGGTTCATGTCGGTAACTTAGCGAGGCCGCCTGCGGTTCAGGCGGCCTTCGCTTTCACGCGGCGGATAATTTCTGGGTGGAATCCACACCTGATCGCAACAACTTTTTCTGTGGTCCGGGTCTGTGAGAGGAGGCCCTCCGCCACCGAGGGCCTGCTCTTTCCCTCGCCGAGACACTCGCGACACGCTCAGGATGTGCGGCCGTTCTTGACGCGACAAATCAGTCTGCGATGATCATCTCGCCCGCGAGGATCGGTCGTGTTCGCGGCAGCAATCCGCGCATGCCCGCGAATCCGAGGCCGAGCAGGGTTCCCGGCGAACACTGCAAGCTTGATCAGCGCAGTCTTGCGCGTGAGCGGAAGAACCTTCCACAGGACCAGCAGGAGCGTTTGCGCTGCGGTGACACTCCAGACCGCGGTGTAGAAGTAGCGACGCTCGGTTCCTTCGGCCTTGGTCGAAAACCCAGCGCGCGGCAACAGGCCCGCGGCTCCGGCCAACAGAACCAGCGCACATACGGGACCGTACCCGAGCCGATAGAGCTGTTTCATGCGCCAGGTTCCCACTGTCGCGGCGATCGCTAGCGCGACGAAATTAATCAGCGCGAAGCTGATCAGCGCATTCCAGGCGAACGTGTAGCACACGCGCCGGTAAAGAGGGTTGGGCCGATCCTCGTCGAAGCGCAGGATGTAGGGCCGAGGTTCCACTCCCGGAAGCCGGCCGCGCGCGCCGGCCACACCTGTTGCGGCGAGCACAAGAGACACCCACGCCAGGTTGGCCCCTCCGGCAGAGCCGGCGAACAACCGAAAGGTCAGCGGCCCGGGCGCCAGGCCGAAGACCCAGATCCAGATGGGCCAATGCGCTAGACGGTAGCTGATCTTGTTTCGCTGCCGAATGCGGCGTTCGTGCGCGTACTCCACCTTTCCGGCATATCGCATACCGCCGAGTGTCACAAACGCATCCCCCTGCGTCAACCTGGCCCGCAGCGGCATTGTCGTATGTATTTCGCCGCCGCCCGGTCCCCGGGATTACTATGGATGTGCCATCCGCAACAGAATGGCCGCTGCTTCGTAATCTGCGGTTCAGGAGAAAGACATGAGAAAGTTAGCTGCATTCGCCGCTGTCGCGTTCACGTTGTGTGCTGGTTCCGCCTTTGCCGAGACATTTACCGGCGTCGTCTCCGATGCGATGTGCGCCAAGAACCCAGCCAAGGCCTCAAGCCCGGATCACGCCGCCTGCGCGAAGAAGTGCATCGACAGCGGCACGCCTGCGGTCCTGATCGTGGACGGCAAGGTCTACCCGGTCTCAAATGGCGACACGCTGAAGAAGTATGCCGGAGAAAAGGTCACGGTGGATGCAAGCCTTGACAACGGCACGCTGACGATCAAGTCGGTCAAGTAGCGCGGACCCGAGCTAATGTAGGCATGCGGCAGCGGGTGCTGCCCGGCACGACAGCCGCCCCGCACGGCAGCCGTGCCTTGCCCGTTTGCGCCCCTCTGCCAAACGCCCTCTACCAGCCGCGGTCGATTGTCTCCCAGCCGCGTAGTTGCTGCACCGTGCGAAATTCCCGGTGGAAGAAGAGCGGGAGCTCCATGTAACCGAAGCGCACCGGCTGCATGCCGAGCACCGGCAGCGTCCAGCACGTACAGTACACAAATACGGCGGCCAGCAGGACTGATCGCCAGGGGCGTCCTTCACCAAGTGGCTTCGCCTTGGCGTCCGGCAGGAAACTGTGCGCGCGCTGAGCGGCAAACAGGATCATCAGCAGCAGGCAGAGCACCTGCATCTCGATCCAGCGGCCCCAGTCGATCGTGAGATAGAAGAGCGGAGCCGAGAGCAGCGCGCATAGAGCGGCGGTCCAGGCGATCACCTTCACTTCGAGACGCAGCCGGTCCTTCCTGTACAGCAGCACGAGCGCAATGACAAAAGGAGCAAGCGAAAGCAGCAGGAGCCCTGCGTACAGCGGCCAATACTGCAGGTTTGCGAGCTCCTCCTCTCGTGACATCGAGATCGTCCAGCCCAGGTGCCGGATAGCTCCTGCGCAGAGATTGCGGTAGTCGTCGGCGTTGATCCAGCGTCCGCCAACCGATTTGCAAACCCTCATCGCGATCGCCATGTCTCCGCGATGTCTGGTCACGACGCCGATCAGCAAAGCAGCGATCAGGTACGGTGCTGCCATTACCTTGGCTGCGTACTTCGCACTTCGTGTACCCACTGCAACCGCGGCAAAGATATACGGAAAGCAGCAGAAGAGCGCGTCGTGCGAGAGCACAAGCGCGGCCAGCAGCGACGTCAGAATGACCGAAAGCGCCACTCCGGGAACACGCCGGCGGACAAGGACGATCGTCACGGCCAGCGCGACGGGCGCCAGCGTCTCCTTGCGTACGCTGTTGAGCGGCGCCAAGATCATGAACGCAAGCCCCGCCGGGGAGAACATCATGCTGTACCAGAGCATGTTGCGGCGCAGTGGTTTCGCGAGCTTGTAGACAATCGCCAGCAGCGCTGCGTAGAGAGCAATCTGGACAACCACAACGATCCACGGCGGAGGAACGTGAACCGCCCGCGCGGCCAGCAGAATGATCTCACCCGGCAGACCACGCCGAACAAACCCCTGCGTGTAGTTGATCAGCCAGTCCGCAGTTGTGTAAGCAGGTTCGAAGCACAGGTCGTAAAGCGAGTAGAAGATCGCAGCCACAAGCAGCGCAATGATCAGTGACTCGAGCGCATATCGCGCAGCAAATTGAGACAAACGCCGAGCGCCGCGATGCAACATCGTGCTGGTACTCCGGTCAT
The DNA here is from genome assembly GCA_963777205.1 of uncultured Acidobacteriaceae bacterium. Classification (GTDB taxonomy): domain Bacteria; phylum Acidobacteriota; class Terriglobia; order Terriglobales; family Acidobacteriaceae; genus Granulicella. Next base: position 175,010 of record CAVZPQ010000002.1, read on the forward strand.
GTGAAACGCAAAACGGACCGCTACGTTTTCGAATAAGGCGGTGATCGTAAGGTGATGCAGCTAAGTATAGCTGCCAACTTTAGCAACCTCCGGCTGCTTACAGAGAGTTCACGAGCATCTCACTACAAGTGAGTGGCGGACCCGTGAACGCTGCCACTGAGAAGGAGATGAACGATGGACCAGACAAACACGAACGACCCCCAGCCCGATTTCACCGGGTCTCCTCGTCCCGTGAACATTCAAAATGCGGATCAGCCGGCTGCCACGCGTGATCCCAATTTCCCGGACATCCGGCCCGAGCCGGTCGCGAATGCGGCGCAAACAGGAGACCCGGACGGCCGTGCTGCACTGTTTCCTGAGCAGGACCTTCGCGATCTCCGTTCCCGTTGGGATCAGGCGCAGAGCGTGTTCGTCGACGACCCACGCCAGGCGGTGCAAAAGGCTGACGCTCTGGTCGGCAGTGTCGTGCAGCGTCTCTCCGATGAGTTCACCGGAGAGCGTAGCCGGCTTGAACAGCAATGGGACCGCGGCGATAACGTCTCCACTGAAGACCTGCGTCAGGCCATCAAGCGCTACCGGTCGTTCTTCGACCGTCTATTAAGCATATAAGTTATCTCTGAGCTTTTTTTGAAGCTGCTCCTGTTCATCAGGGCCCCCGCACAAATAAAACTTTTCTTCGGAGGTTTCACTATGGGTCACGGCATTATCGCTTGGATTATTCTCGGGCTCATTGCAGGCTGGATTACCGGGAAGTTGATGAAGGGCTCAGGCTACGGCGCCCTGATGGACATTATTGTCGGAATCATAGGTGCACTGATCGGCGGATTTCTCGCCGCGCATCTCGGATTCGGAGGTCCGCACGGCCTTGTGATGTCTATCGTGATCGCGGTGATCGGGGCCGTCATTCTCACCCTGATCGTTCGACTCATCACCGGGAACCGATCGTCCAACCTATGAAGCTGTGCGGCCTGTAAGCCGTTGATACTGGCCGCACGGCAACCCTTTTCCATTCAGATTCGACTGCACTTTGTGCATTTCTGGCGCACTTCGTGCCACGCCATCTGCTCTAACCGGCATCGAACTTGGTCTGGAGGGATATAGATCGATGGATCCCAAAGTTATCGTAGCCATTGTCATTGTTGTTGTGGCGATCATCGTGATTGTGGCGATTGTGGCCGCACGCCGCCGGAATAGATCAGCGCACCTGAAACAGCACTTCGGCCCCGAGTATGAGCGTGAGGTGCAACAGCGCGGAGACGCCGCGAAGGCCGAGGCCGCGCTTGCTGACCGTGAAGCCCGGGTACATAAATTCACCATCCGTGATCTGCCCGCGACAGAACGCGCGGCCTATGCAGATGAGTGGGCCGCCGTGCAGCGCCGCTTCGTCGACGATCCGTCGATGGCAGTCAACGAAGCTGACCGGCTGGTCAATCGCGTCATGACAGCCCGCGGCTACCCCATGTCCGACTTCGATCAGCGCGCCGCCGACATCTCGGTCAATTATCCGAATGTCGTTCAGAACTACCGCTCCGCGCGCGAGATCGTGGTCCGGCACACCGGCGGCCGCGCTTCGACCGAGGACTTGCGTCAGGCGATGGTTTACTATCGCTCGCTATTCGATGAACTGCTGGGCGGGACGACAGCAGCGGCCAACGATCCCACCGTGCTTCGTCGCGCGTCCTAGCACAGCAAACCACTCCAGCGATCCGGCTCGCCTGCAGGGGAGCCGGATTTTTCTGCTTGGAACGCCCAAATTGGGAACGAGCCAGTTCCTCGCGATCGAATTGTCCACCTTCTGAGCGTTTCTCCGTCTTACTATGGCGAGAGATTAAGGAGAAGGATTGCGTCTTAGAACCGTCGCACTGAAGTGGGCCGCGTCCCTGGCTGTTCTGGCTGCATTCGTTGCAGGGACAGCGCACGCGCAGGACTCTCAGCCAACCGCGAGCAAGCTGCTGGAGCTATCGGCCTTCGGCGGAATCACGGGCACGTATACCGGGCTGAGTGGCGGACGCAATCTGGCCATCACTGCCGGCGTGGATGTCGGCATCCGCTCTTATCGCGGCTTCCGACCATTTCTTGAAGGGCGCGGCACCTATCCGATCGACGACGGCCACATCGACGCGCAGAAGAGTGCGCTGGGTGGGATTCGCGTGGAGCGCTCTGTGCTCCCAGGCCTGCGCGTATACGGCGATTTTTTGATCGGCCGCGGCGAGATCGACTATCAGAACGGCGGTTACCCGTCGCTGAACCGCGAGTATCTCTACGTGGCCAGCACGTCCAACGTTATCTCGCCGGGAGTCGGCGCGGAGTATCGATTGACGGAGCACGTCTCTGCAGTTGCAGACCTCCAGCTTCAGCACTGGGACACACCCGCCACGCCTTCAGGCTCGCTCTGGGCGAAGCCGATCACGCTCGGCGCACGTTATCGCTTCAACTTCAACCGGCACGGATACGCCGCTGGACCGCGCTGATCTGCGCTGATCCGTAGCACCGCGTTCATCAGTAGCGCTCAATCACCTGCGGATGGCGTCGCAGCCACCAGCACGCGCTGTTGCCGCCCTGCGGGAACAGTGAGCGGCTGCAGGCGACGGTCTGCACTGCGTCCGGGTAGTACGCCTCTTTGTTCGCCTTCAGCTCAGCGACTGTGACATGGCTCACGTCAACTGTGCCCAATCCGCCGCCGAACAGCCGCTGCGCCTCCCATATCGCCCAGTCGGCGGGATAGATCAGCAGCGCAACCGCGAACAGCGCCACAATGCTGCGTACAATCCACTGAATAATCCGGCGCTCGCGGGCTTCGCTCATGATGGCTAAAGATTGAACAGCTCGCGCAAGCGGCGAGTCTGCGATCGGCTGACAGGGATTTCCGTATTCTTACGGTCGTCCATGCGCAACTGGTAGGAGGACTTGAACCAGGGAACCACCTCGCGGATGTGCTCGATATTCACGACGTAGGACCGGTGCGCGCGCCAGAAATTATCAGGATCAACCTGGTCCATCAGTTCCTCCAGCGTGCGCACGTTGGATTCTCCTTCGATCGTCTTGGTCACGACCGTGATGCGGCCCTCATCAATAGAAGCAAAGCAGACGTCACGCTGATCGACCAGCAGCAGACGGTTCTGCGCCTTGATGACGACCTTGCCGGACCGGCGCGACTCGGTCGCTTCTTCAGAAGCGCGCCCGGAGCTCGTCACCCGCTCTCCGATCGCCGCGGCCTGCTCCTCAACCATGCGCAGCAGCGCGTCCAGCTTCGCCTCGGCCGCGTCCCATATCCGGTTTCGCGCAGCTGCAGCATCCTTGTGCTGATGCACGGTGGCGTGGTGCCGCTTGGTCGTATGAGGCTCGGCCTTGCTGCGCGGCTGCGAAGGCTCATGCGTCGGCGCCTGCTCGTGAACTTCGTCGCCCGGATCCCGTGTTTCGCTCGCACGGGCACGCACCTTCTCAAGCGTCTTCACCACGCGCTTACTGTCGAACGGCTTCAGCAGATAGTCGACTGCATTCACCTCGAACGCTTTCACCGCGTACTGATCGAACGCGGTCGCGAACACTACCTGCGGCAAACGCGCGCGACGGTCGAGCGCCATGAGCTTCTTGAGCACCGCAAAGCCGTCCAGGCCCGGCATGCGCACATCCAGGAAGACCACATCGGGCTTGTGGGCTCGGATGAGCTCGACCGCCTCGATTCCGTTCGATCCCTGCGCGAGCACCTGGACGTCGCCGTCGCGATCCAGAAGATATTGCAACTCCTGGCGTGCCAGCGGTTCGTCGTCGATGATCAGCGCAGTGAGGGCCATAGACAAAGACAGAGAGATTAGACATTAGACAGTAGAGCACAGAGCTCCGGATGCAACGGAGCGTCTACTGTTTACTGTCTATCTCTACTGTCTGTCTTAGTCGCTATACGCGCGGAGCCGTGACGGCGTCCCATCCTTCGCCAGGTCATGTCCGCACTGCGTGCAGAACACATCCGTAATCTTCACGCCACGATGGCAGCGCCCACATACGGGAGCGAGTTGGAACTGGCACTGCGGGCAGAAGTTGTAGCTCGCCGTGAGCGACGTCGAGCAGTTCGGGCAGCGCGACAGGATGGGCTGGCGAAGCATGAAGTAGACCACCGCGCCGATTCCGCCCGGAAGCACGACGCAAACCAGCATCCAGAGCCCCGCCGACATTCCGCGCCGCTTCACATCGCGGCTCACATAGCCGAGCAGCAGCGCATAGCTGGCCACCAGCGCGCCCCACGTGTAGCCCATCATCACGCGCATCGGCAGCATCTCGTGCCGATGGTGCGGAAGCACACCGTGGAAGATGAACTGCATGCCGACGAACAGCGCGACCGCGAGCGCGACCGACCAGCGCGGAATCATCCGCAGCTCATCATCACCCGCCGAAGAAACTTCCGTCTGAGGAGACATCGACCACGGCATCATCGCGTCACCTCACGATTCGCGCGGTTGCGCCCGCGCCGAATCCATACCAGCCCAAGCACAAACGCCGTCAGCGGAAGCGACCACAGCAGCAGCACCATCATCTGGTCGCTTGCGTCCGGAATGCCCGTCGGCGTGATGTCGTAACCGTCCATCATGCCCCAGACCGCGTAGCAGATGATCAGCAGCAGACACGAGGAAATAATCACCGGAACCCAAAGGCTGCGCGTGCGCGAACGCAGCTCGCGCATCTCAAGCGCCTGCTCGCGCACCACCCGGTGCGTACGGTTGACCACCTGCGCGCGTGCATTGCCGTCCAGGCGCACAGCGTCGAGCAGATTCTCCTGCGAATCACCACCACCGTATCGACGGTCGGGCAGAGCGCTCATGCGCGCACCTCCGTCCGTTGTCCCTGATCAGAAGCCTCTTCATTGCGTTGCTCGCGCAGATGCACCAGCCGCGGCTTCAGTGACGCAAGCCCGCGATACAGCCGTGACTTGACCGTCGACAGCGGAGCGCGCGTGACAACCGCAATCTCCTCGAGCGAGAGCTCTTCGTGAAACCGAAGCGTCAGCACCTCGCGATAGCTCGGCTCGAGCGTCAACATCACCTCTGCCAGCTCGGCGGCGTCCTCGCGCCCGCGGAACTGGTCCAGCGGAGACGGCCCATCCTGCGCGATCTCAAACGGCCGCTCGTCCTCGCCACCCTCGCGCATCTCGTCGAGCGAAGCCATCGTCCGCTTGCGCGAAAGATCGATGACGAGGTTGCGCGCGATGGTAAAGATCCACGTGTCGAACCGCGCCTTGCCGTTGTACTGCGACCCCGCCTCAGCACCCGAATCCAGACCTCCTGGAACAGGTCCTCGGCCACTTCGCGCTTGTTCGTCAGGAACATGAGATATCGCATCAGCCGGTGCTGATAGGTCTCGATCAGCCGGTCCAGCAGCTCCGGATCCTGCCGCTTCAGGCCGCGCGCAATCGCAGCGTTTTCACGCTCGATCTCGCGGACAGCTTCGGCGCTCAGGGTGACAGAGCTTCGCACGTTCTCAAGGACGCGAATCCGGCGCAAAAAGTCTCGCAATCCGGACCATTTCGTCTACAAACCTCCTTAGGATACCCTCCCGGCGGGCCGCCCGAAAGCGGAATCTGTCGCTCATTCGCTGGGCAGTCCTCCAAGCGGCAGCTGGGCAGTTCTCGCCCGGCGCTCCCCGTACACTGGAGCGATGGAGGTTCTCTACGGTCTTCACCCGGTCGAGGAGGCGCTGCGCGCCCGTGCCGGGGCCGTCGACCACATCATCGTCGCCCGGGAGCGGGACGCCCGCCGCGACCCGCGGCTGGGGCGCCTCACCGAACTCGCCCGCGCCGCCGGCGTCCGGGTCGCCTCAGAGTCGCGCGAGCAGCTCGCCCGCCACGTCCGCACCGACATGCACCAGGGCGTCATCGCCTTCCTGCGAGAGCGCAAGCTGCTGCAACTGGAGGACCTGCTCTCCGCCCCCGCGGACCCCTCCGGCCGCCGCTTCTTCCTCGCACTGGACGGCGTCGAAGACCCCCACAACCTCGGCGCGCTGCTGCGCTCGGCCGACGGTGCCGGCATCACCGGCGTCATCCTGCCCGAACGCCGCTCCGCCCCGCTGAGCGCCGTCGTCGCCAAGGCCTCGGCCGGCGCCTCCGAGCACGTTCGCATTGCTCGCGTCACGAACCTTACCCGCGCGCTCGAGCAGATGAAAAAGCAGCACATCTGGATCGTCGGCCTCGACGAGCGCGGAAAGCCGGACTACACCGACTTCGACCTCCGCCAGGACTGCTGCCTCGTGCTGGGCCGCGAAGGTGCCGGGCTGCATGACCTCGTCAAGCGCACCTGCGACTTCCTTCTCCGCATTCCGATGGCCGGCAGCGTGGCTTCGTTGAACGTCTCCGTGGCCGGCGCAGTCGTGATGTACGAAGCCATGCGACAGCGGCGCGCCGGTGCCGTTCCCGGCGCTGCAGAGTCAAAACCTCAGGCCGCCAAAGAGCAGAGGCCGCGCAAAGGTTTGGGATCGTGATTCAGCTTCATCGCCGTGTTCGCGGCGCAATTTGTATTGCTTGCCTCGGCCTCGCGCCTGCGACGCTCTACGCCCAAAATTCCGGCCAGCCTTCCGCTTCATCCTCGCAATCGCCCGCCGCGCAAACCGAACCCACACCGCACGGCAAGGTGCTCTACCAAAGCCACGGCGATACGTCCCAACCTGCGACGCAGACCCCGCAGGCAACAACTGTCGAGCAGCTTCCGGCCAATGCGAAAGCGCAGCTCACAGATGCTGACCGCGCCGCGCTCCGCATCACCCGCTACGATCTCGACATTCGCATCGCTCCGGCCGAGTCGCGCCTCACGGGCCGCGCGCGGCTCATCATCCGCAACGCCAGCGAAACGCCGCTGCCCCGCATCGCGCTCGAGATATCGTCCACGCTCACCTGGACCTCCGCCTCAGTGCAGGGAAGCGCGCTGCCGGTCGACGCAACACCTGCTGGACACCGATGCGGACCACACCGGACAGGCACGTGAGCTCATTCTCACGCTTCACAATCCGCTCCCGCCCGGCGACAGCATCGCAGTGGAAACGTTTTACTCCGGAACCATCGAGCCAAGCGGCGGCCGTCTTGAACGCGTCGGCGTACCGCGTTCGCAGGCGCTCCAGACGGACTGGGATGCAATCACGCCCGACTCCGTTGCGCTTCGCGGGTTCGGGAATGTGCTCTGGTTTCCCGTCGCCGCTCCGCAACTCTTCCTCTCCGACGGCACGCTCATTCCCGCGGTTTCGCGCGAACGGTTCGAGCACGCAGCCACGCCGGTAGCCCTCCGCCTCAGCATCGAGTACACCGGCGAGCCACCCACAGCCGCGTACTTCTGCGGCCGCCGCCAGCGGTTCGCCGCGCTTGCATGACAACGCCGATGCGCCCGTCGCTTTCGGCAGTGGCATCGCCACCGCGATCTTCGCCTGCAGAGCCCATCGGCATTCGCCCGCTTAGCCTGTTTGTCATCGCGCAGCCGGAGAGCATGATCGCGCCGCTGCCCTCCCTTTCAGGGACAGCTTCTCCAAATGCGCCACCGATGCTCGCCGTCGAAACCACCGACGATCGCGCTCTCCCACTGCTCGCCGATTCGGCCGAACGCGTCGCTCCACTCATCGAGCAATGGCTTGGTCCGCATCCGCTCACCGCGCTCACAATCATTGACCACTCCGGTCAGCCGTTCGAGGATGGCCCGCTGCTCGTCGCGCCTGTTGGTCCGCTCGGTGGTTCGGATTCCTCTTCCATGCTCGCGCACAGCCTGACGCATGCGTGGGTCCAGACCGGACAGCCCTGGATGGACGAAGGGCTTGCGGAGTTTTTCACTCTGGTCTGGGTGGAGCACGAGCGCGGACGCGATGCCGCCATCAAGCAGCTAGACGCGCTCATGCAGCCGGTTGCTGCGGCGGACAACGTGGTTAACGCCGCCGCAGAGGCGAGCTCGCCGGACGCAACAAGCTCCTCGTCAACGCAGGGCGCCGTCGTCGGTCAACCGCTCATCACTGCTTACGACGAGCTCTTCTTCCGCCGCAAAGCCGCCGCCGTCTGGTGGATGCTGCGCGATATCGCCGGCGAGCAGCCACTCCAACTCGCGTTGACGCGCGTGGCGCACGCAGCCGCCGAGTCACGACTCGCCCGAGCAGCAGGCGCAGGCCTTCGAGGCGCTGCTCGAGAAGACCAGCGGCAAAGACCTCGAGTGGTTCTTCAACGACTGGGTGCTGCACGACCGCGGTCTGCCGGCGCTCAGCATCGTCGACGTCGTCCCGCGCGAGCTTCCCGCAGGCGCCGGTCACGAGCAAGGCTGGCTTGTGGCTGTCACGGTGCATAACGCGGGCGCCGCCGCCGCTGACGTTCCGCTCGTAGTTCGCTCCGGCGATCTCAGCGTCACGCGGCGCATGCGCATCGCGGGGCTCTCGAATGCGACCGAGCGCGTCATCCTGCAAAGTCCCCCGACTGACGTCACGGTGAACGACGGCAGCACGCCCGAGGCAGGCCCAACTGTGCACACGCGCACCGTCGTCGTTCATCAGCAGTGAGGCTTAACGCCGCGCGCGCACCTTCCGCCGCGCCGCTCGCCGCGGCGGCGGTGCTGGTGCAGCGCATGTCTGTCCGCCGCTGAGCATGCGGGTGCACGAGAGCGCAATCGGGTGCACTGAATCGGCAGCCGCGGACTTGTCGGGCAATAGCAATGCAGTGTCATCCGCAACCTGCGGAAGCGCATGCACAATGCTCTCCAGCTGCGCCGCGCTCGCCTGTCCTGCAACCGTGAAGCTGTAGCTCGTTGGCGAGGCCTGTCCCGTCAAGGTCAGATCGGCTCCAGGACCAAGCCGCACGGTCGCCGGACTCAAGCTCGCAGTCCATCCGTTCGGCCCCGACACAAGCGTCGCCTGGAACTGCTGCGTTGCTGGAGTCGGCGCCGTCCCGGACTTCACCGGCACAATCTCGCCGTTAGGCCGGCGCGCGATGACAGGCATGGTCAGTGCCACTGCGCCGTTCCAGACCGTCGCCGGCGCATTCGCCTCATGGAGCAGATCCGCATCGATCGTCCCCTGCACAGGCGGTGATGTGGGAATGCGAGCCGAGAACAGGCGCATCCAGCCGAACACCGAGTCGAGCGGCAACTTCTTTACCTGGAGCGTAGCTTGTGTTGCCTTCGGCTGCGATAAATCCATCTCAGGCGCGGCTATTTCGAGAGGCTCCGTTCCGCTGACCGGCACAGTGCAGTTGACATCCACGAGCCGCACTGCGGGCACATCTGCGGTGCTCGCACAGCTCATCGACTCATCCAGCGAATGCACCGGCACGAAATCCGCGCGACGAAGATCATCGAGCGTAATCTTCGTCTTCAGCGCCGCGTTGCCGAGCGGTCCCTTCAGCCACGCATCCGCATGCAACGTGCCGCGCCATCCGCGGTCCTGCCCGGACACCAGCCGGCTCGCCTCACCCAGCGGAGCGTCGTACCAGGTTGCATGCAGATCCACCGGGACATCCTCGATGTGCCCTGCGCGTTGCAGCAACCCTTCGATGCGAACAACTCCCGGATCGCCGATGTTCGAATCCGTCCGGCTGGGCTTGCCCTGCAGCCGCACCCGCCACGTCTGCGGCGACGGAAGCCACAGCGCGAAATCAGCATCGGTCAGCGAAAACGGCATCTTCTCCTGGCCAAGCTTCAGATTGATGCGCCCGCCCGTCGCTTCAATGTACGGAAACCTCGGTGCTGCGCCGGCTTTCTGCTGCGCGGTCGGCGCGGTCTCCACATGCGATGCGTGAAGCAGCACACCTTCGAGATTCCACCGCCCGTCAGGGCTGCGCACCAGGTTCACGCTCGGCTGATCGAACTTCACACTCGAGAACTCCACTCTCCGATGCCAGAGCGAGCTGACCCGCAGCGTCGCTGTCACCTCATTGGCGCGAATCGTCGGCTCGTTGCCGAACGCCGGGTCCTCGCTCACGACGAAGTTCTGGAGCGTGAAACCAGGCATCGGCAGCAGGTGCAGTCTCACTTTATCGAGATGCACCGGCCGCCCCAGGCTCTCGCTCATACTGCTCACGATGCGCCGCTGATAGCGGCTCACATTCAGCAGCGGTGGCGTCACCGCGAGCAGCAGAATGACGAGCACCACTGCGGCGACCATCGCCAATCTCTGCCGGACGCGGCCCGGTTCCGCTGCGCTCTGCTCGTCTACTTCCATCGATTTCTATATTGCAGCAAGGTTGCGGCGCACAGGCTTCTGAGCCCGCAGATGAACACGGCTCGCCCTGCGTAGATCATTACCGGATGACGTGGAAGGTGCGGCTCCAGCGCGTTTCCGTGAAGAAATGCGTCAGCACATGCACCATAAACCCAACCTTGTCGCTCGTCGTGGTCTTGTATTCCTGGTCGGCCGGCGTCTCGAACGACCAGTACACGAACATCGGCCGTCCCATGATGTTCTCCATCGGCACGAATCCCCAGAAGCGGCTGTCAAGACTCTCCGTCCGGTTGTCACCCATGGCGAACACTCTGTCCGGCGGCACGACAATGTCGTCGCCCTGAATATGGCTGGGCAGCTCCACAGCCCACAACGCCGCATGGTTCTCGCTTGATGCCTGGCTGATGCCCGCGATGTCCGAAGGGAAGTCGTCCCGATACGGCACGTACGCATCGTTCGGATTGCCGTCATTGTCGTTCGGCATCTTCGCATACGGCTCGTTCTGCGCCACGCCGTTCACGTACACCACCCCGTGCCGCAGATGAATCCGATCGCCCGGAATCCCAATGGCCCGCTTCACCAGAATCAAATCCGGGCTCTCCGGATTCGGCTTGTAAAACACGATAATGTCACCGCGCTGCACCGGCCTGTAGTGCACAAACGGGGCCGCCCAGTGCGTCGGCGGTGCCAACGTAATCCGGTCCACCACCACGTGATCCCCGATCAGCAGCGTCTTCTCCATCGATCCCGACGGGATCACGAAGTTCTGGAAGATGAACCCCATGATGAACAGCCCGATCACCAGCACCGTGCAGATCGAAGCCAGCGCTTCGAGCGGCGTCTCGTGAACCTCGGCATCAGCCGGCTTGCCCGCGGCCACATTGTCGTCGACCACCGCAGCCTGGCTGCGCTCCGCAGCCGCGCGCGCCTCTGCCCTGTTCTCCGCCCGAGTTTCTGCGACTTTGGCCAAACGAGTCCTTCTCCTCATGCCAGTGTACCTTGCACCGGCGTGTGCCGACCCGTTACCGCAGTTCAGCAGAAGGTCACGGAGCTTCCGCGCTACCGCAGCACATGAAAACTCAGTGCCGTGCGCAGCCGCTCCCGCATCGTCGGCGGAGCCGCATCATCCTCCGTCGGAATGATCGAGAAGTACACCACAAACGGACGCCCCACCACATCCTTCTCCGGCACAAATCCCCAGTAGCGGCTGTCCTCGCTGTCGTTGCGATTGTCCCCCAGCACAAACAGCTGCCCCGGCGGCACCCTCACCTCGCCATCCACAACCGAGCGCCGCAGCCGCATCCACCAGTTCAGATCAAGGTTCGGGTCCGCGCGCCGCAGCGAAGGGAAGTTATCGCGGAAGTCGTCCACGCCAGCCGGCGTGTAGAACGCGTACGGCTCATCCGCCGGCCGCTCGTTGATCCACAAACGCCCATGCTTCATCTGCACGCGATCGCCCGGCAGCGCCACCACGCGCTTCACCAGGTGCATCGAGGGATCGACCGGATAGTGAAACACCACCAGGTCGCCGCGACGAATCGTGGACGGCGGCAACAGCCACTTGAGCGCGCCCTCCGGCTCGTACGACTGCTTATCCACCATCAGGAAGTCGCCCACCCGCAGCGTCGGTACCATCGACTCCGAAGGAATCCGGAACGGCTGCAGGATGAACGTCAGCGCAAACAGCGCCACCACCATGAACTCGCACAACGAACGAAACGTCGCCAGAACCCCATGCTCTGCCTTGGAGGCAGGCCTAGACCGCGCCGCCCGCGCCGCGCGCGCCACCGGCCTCTCCGCGCGCTCGGGCGAAGGATGCGTCTCCACCGAATGCACCGCATTGAGCGAAAGTGAGATCATGCCGCGTCCTCGTTCTTGGCCACGTCCGCCTCTTCCAGTTTCGCGTCCTTCCAGTGCTTCAACGCCAGCTCCGCAGCCCGCTGCTGAGCTTCCTTTTTGCTCGCGCCTTCTGCTGAAGCGAGAATGGAAACCCGCCCTCCTGGATCTTCGATTCGCGCCTCTACCTTGAATCGCCGCTGATGCGCCGGCCCGCTCTGCTCCGTATCCGCGTACCGCAGGCGTCCCACGCCGGTCGCCTGCACGCGCTCCTGCAGCAGCGTCTTCGCATCGCGCAACGCGCCGCGCCCGCCATCGGTCGCCAGCGCCGCCTTCATGCCCGCCAGCTCCGGCTTCACCAGCCTCGCCTCCAGCAGCCGCCGAACCTCGCCAAATCCGTCTTTGCCCGCGCCGTTGGCGTCCAGATAGATCGCCGCCAGCACGGCCTCGGCCGCATTCGCCAGCAGCGCAGGCTTGCGCCGCGCTCCGTTCTGCTCCGCACTCTTGCCCACCAGCAGGTGCTCACCCAGGCCCAGCTCGTTCCCCAGCGCCGACATCCTCTGCCGGCTCACCAGGCTCGCGCGCATGCGCGTCAGCTCGCCCTCGCTGCGGTCGGGAAACTGCTTATACAGCAGCTCCGTTACCGCCAACCCGAGAACCGCGTCGCCTACAAACTCCAGCTGCTCGTTGTCGGTTCCGGGAGTGTTCTTGGTCTCATGCGGTGCATTGTCGTTCAGGTCCGTACGTGCCTCGTATGGGTGCGAGCGGTGCGTCAGCGCCAGCTTCAGCAGAGCCGGCTTCGCGAACTTGTAGCCCAGCGTCTGCTCCAGGGCAGACCACGCAGCATTCTTGCTCGCGCCCCCGCGCGCGCGCTTTTCTGCACCGGGCTGACCTGCAGCCGTTTTGCTCCGCTCCGTCGCCATAGCCGCCCATTCAGTCTACGCGGCTGCCCACGGGTAAGTTGCTCCTACAAAAGTGGGCGCACCCTCACCCAAACCTACTTCGGAGCCTTCGGATTGGGTGCATTGGGCGCCGTCGAATTGGGCGCATCTGGCTGATACGCCTCCTTCTGCGCCTTCCCCGTCAGATCGACGTCAGCGTCACCGTCCGGCTGCGGCTGCGGGTCGCGGCGGGGCAGCGCAAACGGCTTCTTCAGCCCCGCTTCAGCCGCCTTTCGGGTATCCGGCCGGCCATCCCGCACCTCGAGCGCCGCCTGGTACTCCGCCACTGCGTGCTCGCGATCGGGCGATTCCATCGTGTCGTACAGCCGCCCAAGGTAGATGTGGCTCCAGGCCAGCGTTCGCGGGTCCTTCGAGAGCGTCAGCGTCTTCTCAAAGCCTTCCTTCGCATCCTCCGCGTGACCCTGCATCAGGTCCACCCGCGCCAGCAGATACTGCGCCTCGCCATGGTCAGACTTCGGGTCCTGCATGGCCTTGTCCGCCAGGTCCGCCGCGTCGTCAATCTTGCCCTGGGCGAGCTCGATCTCCGCCAGCTCCAACCCTTGCGGTTTATGGGGACGCGCACTGCCGCGGCTCAGCGGGTCCGCCGGAGCCTCCGCGACGAACCGGATCTGCTCTGCATGCCTCCGCTCACGGTCCACGTCCATCCCGTAAATCATCGGCGCAATCTCATCCCGAAGCCCGTCGCCGTTGTGCTCCATCACGCCCAACGCCTGGTAAAAATATCCCGTCAGCACCCACCCCTGCGACTCATCCACATCCACCAGGTGCTGCCGCGCGACTGCTGTCTCCCGGTCGTAAACCGCCTTTTGCGCCTCGTAGGCCGAGGTCTCGGTGCGTCCCACAGCGCCTCCCCTCGGTTTGGCCGGCGCGGGCGCATCAATCACGTACAGCCGCGCCTCGATCGCTTTGATCAGGCACTCCGTAATCAGCGCCACCGCGTCGCTCTTATACGTGAACTCAATCGGCGCATCTGCCACTCCACGCAGCACCGGCTGAATGCGCTCCATCGCCTGCCCGCGGCTGTACACCATCGGATCAACCACGTAGTGCAGATAGATGTGCCGAATCTCGTTCATCCTCACCGGGTCGCCCGCACTGGAATCCGGCGACGTCACGATGATGTAATCCGTGCCGTAGATGCGCGCATTCGTCAGCGCCGGCGAGAGCATCGGCTCCAGCAGCACCAGGAAGCGCCGCCCGTCGTAGCTCGAGACCGGCTGGTGCAGATAGATGTTCGTCGTCAGGATCATCTTCACCATCGGGTCATGCACCCGGGCCTGCAGCGCCTCGTACTCGGCGTGATGGTGAATCCAGATGTAATGCAGGTTCACCTGCTCGGCGAAGCTGCGCAGCAGCGGCAGCACGTTGACCACCTGCGCGGCCTGCGGCGGAAGCTCGCTCTCATCCACGTTTGGCGTCAGTTGCGGGGCAGGCGAGAGATACAACGAAAGCGAAACGTACTGCCCTACGGCCAGGCCTGTATTCGTCAGCTGATGCTGTGCGATGTAGTCGCACAGCTTGTCCCGGCTCTCGCGTGCGCTCTCAGACTCCGCCAGCGCCGCATTCATGTCCGACCGCACCTCGGCTCGCACGGGCGCCGAATGATCCAGGTCCGCATCGTATCCGCACGCATTCAGCGCCGCTGCCATCTGGAACAGCGGCTCGCTGGTTTCCAGCGTTACCGCGGCTCCGCCCGGCTCAATCTGGGCTGCCCGCGGGCGCGCGGCCGGATTCGGATTGTCCTCGGCCTGCTGACCCGGAGCGGCCGAGGACGAAGAGGACGACGAAGAGCTCTGCGCGAACACGGCAGGGCACACCAACCCCGCCATAAGCGCGGCCAGACAGACTGAATGGGAAAGGCGTTTCACGAGGGGGACCGTACTGAACTGACGCACCCCGCTAGTCTATGGAAGCCGTATATCGTCCGGCAAACGGGGTCGGAGGCTAGGCCCGAACCGACACGCCCGTATAGGTGACCATCACATGCCCGACGACGGGCACCCCAAACACCGTAGCCGGCTTGAACACGCTGGAGAGCAGATTCTGCTCAACCTGCAGCAGAACCGGACCATTCTTCGGCCCGTTCAGGATCTTGTAGTCGCATACCCGCCCGCGCGTATCCACGGTCGCATCAACGAGTACCGGCACATCATGGCCCGTCTCCACCGGGACAAGCGAAACCTGCGAATACAGGTAATGCGGCGCAATCAGGTGCGCCAGGCCGTCGTCGTTGGCCTGCACGGCAACGCCCGGGCCAAACAGCCGGAAGATGCCTCCCGCCAGCAGCAACGCGGCCACGAGCCCACCCGCACCCTGAACCGCGAGCGGAGCAATCGATCTGCGCCAAAGCAGCGCAAGTTTTCCAATCAGCGACAGATAGCTGCCGCGGTCGCGCTCCAGGCCGATCGCCGAGCGGAGCTGTCTCTGCAGATCAGCGGGCGCCTTCGCCGGTCCCAACTCGCCCAGCGCGCTCTGCATCTCGCGCCAGCCCTCGAACTCCGTCGCACACGGCTCACAGCCTTCGAGATGCGCCGCCACCCGGCCCATCTCCAGGCCAGTCAACGCGCCATCAAGATAGGTCGAGAACGCAGCCTGAGCTGCAACGCACTCGTTCGCGGTTGCCAAGCCAGCCTGCATCTGCTCATCGGGATTGCGCTGCGTATTCATCGAATCACCGGCTCCAGTTTACCGGTCAGGCCTGTGGACCCGGAATGCTTCTCTCGTTGTAACTCTTTACTTTTCAAATGCTCGCGAAGCGCTGCCCGGCCTCGCGTAAGCCTGCTCTTTACGGTTCCCAGATTGACGTTGAGGATCTCGGCGATCTCTTCATATCCAAAGCCCTCAATCTCCCGCAATACAACTACTTCGCGATACGCGTCCGGAAGCAGTCTGAGGGCCGCCTCGACGCGCTGCCGGGTCTCGGTCCGGGCTGCCTGCTCATAAGGGGAGGCGTCGCACGTGGCCAGCATCTCGGCCAGGCAGGTGCACTCGCCCTCTTCGTTCTGGAGCGGGGCGTCAATCGTCAACTCCTGCTTTTTGTGGCGGTTCCACCAGCGGCGCTGGTTGCTGGTCTCGTGCAGGGCGATGCGGTAGATCCAGGTGCGCAGGCTGGCGTCGCCGTGGAATCCGGAGATGCTGCGGAACACCTTCACGAACACGTCCTGCGTGACGTCGGCGGCCTCAGACGGGTCGCGCAAACTCCGCGCTATCAGCGAGTAAATCGGCTGGCTGTAACGGGCAATCAACAGCGCAAAGGCCCGCTCAGAGCCCGATTTCAGCTCGCGCACGAGCTCCTGCTCCTCCGCTCGTATCCCGATCGCGCTTGCCAGATCGCTCATCGCTGTGCCTGCTCGCATCAGGAAGCTCCCGATTCGAGTGCCCATTAAAGTAGGCTCTCGAAGGCACGACTGTCCAGAGACCTTTGGTTTAGACGGTCGTTTTGGGGTGGAGGGAACTGCGCCGCCGGCGGCAGAGTGCTCGCCCACTCTGCTGGCTTAGACACCGCGATTTGGCCTTTTGTTCCTGAGGTTTGCGCGGTCGAGTTTGACTTGCAACGAAGCAGCGGTGAGAATAGAAAAGTCCTCACTGAGTGGGCCTGTGGCGCAGCTGGGAGCGCGCTTCCATGGCATGGAAGAGGTCATCGGTTCGATCCCGATCAGGTCCACCAACTTCCTCTAAAACTGAGATCTGGCTAAAACAGCGAATGCAAAAAGAGGGTCTTTTTGCGCGTTTTTGTGCGTTTTTAGCGCGTTTTGGAAGGGTGTTTTTGGCCGATTACCGGACGATTCCGTCGTGGACGTCGTAGACGACGATCCCGAGGTCGTTGAGCTCGCGGACGGTGACTTCGAGGTTGCGGCGGACCTGGGGTTCGGCTTTGGGTGGGGTCTTGGCGGGTTCTTCGACGGAGATGACGCGGCCGTAGGGCCAGGCGCTTTCGGGGATGGAGCTGACGGCGTCGTCGAGCTTGTCGAGGGAGATGTTGAGCTCCTGCTGGCGGGCGGCGACGGGGCGGAGCATGCCGCCGGAGCCGAGTTCGGGGTCGGGGTCGGCGAGGGTGACGCGGAGCTCGAGCATGCCGGGCTCGACGGTGAGCGAGGGGTTCTCCCAGGACTCGACGGAATGGATGGACATGAAGCGGGATTTGGAAGGCGGCGGGATCATGTCGAGCTGCTGACGGGCGGAGTCCAGCTCGGCGTTGCGCTCGGCGCGGGCGTGCTCGGCGGGCTGGGAGAAGGCGTGGCTGTGGCAGCCGGTGGCGAGGAGTGGGGCGAGGACGAGCAGGGGTGAGAGCAGGGCGGCGCGGCGGGTCACGGTCTTAAGGATAGCAAGGGCGAGTGAGGAGTGAGGAGTTAGGAGTTGGGAGTTGGGGCGCGCCTCTACGACGGACGTGTTCGTGGCGGTGCGAACACCCACATCTCGATACTCGAGATGTGGGGCACCCGGATTCCCAACTCCTGACTCGTAACTTCCCGACTCGTCCTCGAGATGTGGGCACCCGAATTGTTACGTTGTGACTCCTCACTCCTAACTCTCTGACTCCTAACTCCCCCTCCTAGCTTCCCGACCATTTTGCGGGGCGTTTTTCGAGGAAGGCGGTGAGGCCTTCGTGCTTGTCGGCGGTGTTGCAGAGGTCGCCGAAGAGGCTGGATTCGATGGCGAGGGCGGCTTCCAGGGGGAGGGCTTCGCCGCGGGCGACGGCTTGCATCGCGGCAGTGATCGCGAGTGGGGCCATGGCGGCGATGGATTCGGCGAGGGCGTGGGCGCGAGTCATGAGGTCGGCAGTGGGGACGACTTCGTCGACGAGGCCGAGGCGGAGGGCTTCGGTGGCGTCGACGGGTGTGCCGGTGAGGATGAGCTTGAGGGCGGCGCTGGTGCCGATGAGGCGCGGGAGGCGCTGGGTTCCGCCGTAGCCGGGGATGAGGCCGAGTTTGAGTTCGGGCAGGCCGAGGCGGGCGCGGTCGCTGGCGATGCGGAGGGTGCAGGAGAGGGCGAGCTCCAGGCCGCCGCCGAGGGCGACGCCGTTGATGCAGGCGATGACGGGCTTGCCGCAGCGCTCGATGCGAGAGCATGACGGATTGGCCGCGCTCGCGAGGCGGCGCGGCCGGAGGCGGCGTCGGTTTCGGTGAGGGCGCGGATGTCGGCGCCGGCGGCGAAGGCGCGGTCGCCGGAGCCGGTGAGGAGGATGACGCGGATGGCGGGGTCGGCGGCGAGGCGAGTGGAAGGCGCGCTCGAGCTCGTCGAACATGGTGGCGTCGAGGGCGTGGAGGACTTCGGGGCGGTTGAGGGTGACGGTGGCGATGGGGGCGTCGTGGGTGAGGAGGAGGCGGGTGTAGGTGTGGTTGGGCATGGGGATCTCGTTGGTTCGAGGAGAGGATACCGCGTTGGCTCCGCGGATATGAGACCTGGGGATCGAGGCGGTCGCCGATCGGCGATTTGGCAGTAATTCGAGAATCGCAAAATTAGCAGTTGACATTCACCGATAATCCACTACCATTCGGTTGTGGATGCATTGGATACAACATTTGCGGCTCTGTCCGATCCAACGCGGCGGGCGATGATCGAGCGGCTGTCGCATGGGCCGGCCTCTGTGCATGGATTGACGGAACCGTTTGATCTGTCGCAGCAGATGATTTCAAAACACATCGCAACCCTGGTGCGGGCACGGATTGTGATCAAGACGAAGCGTGGACGGGAGAGCGTATGCACGCTTCGGCCGGAGGCGATTAAGGCAGTGAGCGACTGGGCGAAACGCTATCGCCGGTTCTGGGAAGAGAGTTTCGACAAGCTGGATGTGGTTGTAAAGCAAATGAAGAAAGAGGAGGCCAGAGATGGCAGAAAAAACGATTAGCGAAGTTGAGCGGTTGGTTATTACACGAGTTTTCGATGCCCCACGCGAGTTGGTCTGGAGGGCGTGGACAGAGCCGAAGTACGTGATGCAGTGGTGGGGACCGAAGGGCTTTACTGCGCCGGTTTGCAAGATGGATTTTCGCGTTGGCGGAAAATCTCTCTTCTGCATGAGGTCGCCGGATGGGCAGGAGTGCTGGAACGCGATTGAATACCGCGAGATTGTTCCGCAGGAGAAGATCGTTTCGTTGATGTACTTTGCGGACTCGGAGGGGAACAAGGTCGAGGCTGCGGAATTGGGAATAGAACATGAGGCGATCGACGGCGCGTACGACGTGACCTTGTTTGAGGATCTCGGAAACGGCCGGACGAAACTCACGCAGATTGGAAATGAGCCCATGGAGAGCGCGAAAGAGAGCGGTCAACTTGAGGGCTGGAACCAGATCCTCGACAAGATTGCTGCGGTTATTGCGGGGATGGTGCAGGCGAAGTAGGAAGTTGATGTTTTGACGCATAGAGGGCGGGCCGACTAAAGTCGGCCCGCATTTTTTCGGGGCGCGCTGTACGGCCCATCTAAAGAGGGGCCCTTCCCGTTTGCGGCTTCGAAAAGCGCGCTTCCGGTTTGCGAGTCGAGATGACGCTTGCCGCTCAGGGATCGAAGCTTAGAGGGCTGACGGTACAATCGAAATCTATGATCAAGGGAATCACCAGCATTGCGCCGATTGCGTCTGAGGATGCGTATGCGAAGCTGGGCAGTCTCTTTCGCTCGCTGGGGTTTGAGGAGGGGAAGGGATGGGCGGATGACGGAGGTAAGGGTGCGGCGTTTCTGGCTCCGCTGGGGAATCTGGAGCTGGTGACGGGGCGCGCGCCGGCGGTGCCGGGGATCCTGATTGAGACGACGCAGCTGGATGCGGTGTATGCGGTGGTGCGGGCGTGGATGGCGGCGAACTTCCGGACGGAAGAGGCTGTGGTCCGGTTGAGTGCGGTGGCGCCGACGCACTGGAACTCGCGGATGTTTACGGTGGAGCTGGATGCGGGGCTGAAGGTGGGGTTCTGGCAGTCGGAGAATCCGCTGCGTGGACGGCCGATTGCTATTGAAGGAGATTTGTCTGCCGAGGGGCATCGCTTCGCGATTGTGGTAGCGCGGTGGAATGCGGTGATTACGGACAGGCTGCTGCAGGGCGCGCTGGATGCGCTGCTGCGCTCGGGTGCGGAGTCGACGAATATCGAGATTGTGCGGGTGCCGGGGGCGTGGGAGATTCCGGCGGCGGCGCGGACGCTGGCGGAGTCGAAGCGGTTTGCGGCGATTATTACGCTGGGCGTGCTGCTGCGCGGCGAGACGGCGCACTATGAGGCGATCTATACGGAGGTCGCGCGCGGGATTGGGCAGTCGCAGCAGGAGACGGGCGTGCCGCATGCGTTTGGGGTGCTCACCTGTGAAACGTTAGAGCAGGCGCTGGATCGCGCGGGGTTGAAGGCGGGGAACAAGGGATTTGAGGCTGCGGTGGCGGCTATTGAGATGGCGTCGGTGGGTGTGAAGCTTGGAGCGCGGTTGGGTGGCGGGTTGCGCGGTGCGTCGGAAGCGGGGCGGTAATGGGGAGTCGACGCAAGAGCCGCGAGCTGGCGATGCAGATGTTGTTTCAGGCGGATCTGGGCAAGCAGAAGCCGGAGGATGTGGAGCGGCTGTTCTGGGAGTCGCGCGATGATGTGGATGAGGAGACGCGCGGGTTTGCGGATGATTTGTTTCGCGTGGCGACTCGGCGCGAGGATGAGGTCGACAAGCTGATCCAGAAGCATGCGAAGAACTGGCGGCTGGAGCGGATGCCGGCGGTGGATCGCAATCTGCTGCGGACCGCGGTGGCGGAGATGGTTGGGTTTCCAAAGACGCCGGCGCCGATTGTGATCAATGAGGCGCTGGAGATTGCGAAGCGATATGCGGCGCCGGAGAGTTTGCAGTTTTTGAATGGTGTGCTGGATGCGGTGGGGAGGGAGTTGCTGGAGGAGCGGCTGAAGGCAAAGGAGTAATGAATAAGGGGTAAGGAAAGAAAGGCTGCGCTTTGCGCAGCCTTTTTGTTGGCGTTGGAGTGAGGCTTGGGGTTTAGGCGAACGCTGCGGCTGGGTTGGCGGTGTGGTCGAGGTCGAAGCGGTCGAGGTTCATTACCTTGTTCCAGACGCCGACGAAGTCGTGGACGAATTTTTCGTGGGCGTCGGCGCAGGCGTAGACCTCGGCGGTGGCGCGGAGCTGGGAGTTGGAGCCGAAGATGAGGTCGGCGCGGGTTGCGGTCCACTTCACTTCGCCGGTTTTGCGGTCGCGGCCTTCGAAGACGTCTTGTGCGTCGGAGGTCGCTTTCCAGGCGTAGCGCATGTCGAGCAGGTTGATGAAGAAGTCGTTGGTGAGGGACTCGGGGCGGGTGGTGAAGACGCCGTGCTTTGAGCCGTTGTAGTTGGTGTTGAGGACGCGCATGCCGCCGAGGAGGACGGTGAGCTCGGGGCCGGTGAGGGTCATGAGCTGGGCCTTGTCGAGGAGCAGGACCTCGGCGGGATGTCCGGCGTCTTTGCTGTTCTGGAAGGAGCGGAAGCCGTCGGAGCCGGGCTCGAGGACCTGGAAGGAGAGGACGTCGGTCTGTTCCTGCGAGGCGTCGGCGCGGCCGGGTGTGAAGGGGACGGTGACGTTGATGCCGGCGTTCTTTGCGGCCTGCTCGACGCCCGCGCAGCCGGCGAGGACGATGAGGTCGGCGAGGGAGATTTTTTTGTTTGTGGGGCCGTGGCCGTTGGATTTTCCTGACTGTGAAGAGTTGAAGTCGGTTTGGATTTTTTCGAGCGCGGAGAGGACCTTGGCGAGTTTCTGCGGCTCGTTGGCTTCCCAGTCTTTCTGTGGAGCGAGGCGGATGCGGCCGCCGTTGGCGCCGCCGCGCTTGTCGGAGCCGCGGAAGGTTGCGGCGGACTTCCAGGCGGTGGAGACGAGGTCGGAGACGGAGAGGCCGGAGGCGAGGATTTGTTTCTTGAGCGCGGCGACGTCCTGGTCGTTGACGAGGTCGTGGTCGGGGGCGGGGATGGGGTCCTGCCAGATGAGGACTTCGGCGGGGACTTCGGGGCCGAGGTAGCGATCGCGCGGGCCCATGTCGCGGTGAGTGAGTTTGAACCAGGCGCGCGCGAAGGCGTCGGCGAACTCGTCGGGGTGCTCGTAGAAGCGGCGCGAGATTTTTTCGTAGATGGGATCGAAGCGCAGCGCGAGGTCCGTGGTGAGCATGCCGGGTGTGCGGCGCTTGGACGGGTCGTGCGGGTCGGGCGCGGTGCCTTGCGCGTCGGCGTTTTTGGGCATCCACTGCTGCGCGCCGGCGGGGGACTTGGTGAGCTCCCAGTCGTACTCGAAGAGGTGGGTGAAGAAGTCGTTGGACCACTGGCGGGGCTTGGTGGTCCAGATGACTTCGAGGCCGGAGCCGACGGCGTCGCCGGCGATGCCGGTCTGGTAGGCGCAGGACCAGCCGAGGCCCTGGTTTTCGATGGGCGCGCCTTCGGGTTCGGGGCCGACGTGTTCTGTCGGGCCGGCGCCGTGGGTCTTGCCGAAGGTGTGGCCGCCGGCGATGAGGGCGACGGTCTCTTCGTCGTTCATGGCCATGCGGGCGAAGGTCTCGCGGATGTCTTTGGCGGCGGCGACGGGGTCGGGCTTGAAGTCGGGGCCTTCGGGGTTCACGTAGATGAGGCCCATGTGGGTTGCGCCGAAGGGCTTGGCGAGCTCGCGGTCGCCGGAGAAGCGCTTGTCGGTGCCCATCCACTTGTCTTCGAGGCCCCAGTTGACGTCCATGTCGGGCTCCCAGACGTCGGCGCGGCCGCCGGCGAAGCCGAAGGTTTTGAAGCCCATGGTTTCGAGGGCGACGTTGCCGGCGAGGATCATGAGGTCGGCCCAGGAGATTTTGCGGCCGTACTTCTGCTTGACGGGCCAGAGGAGCCGGCGGGCGCGGTCGAGGTTGACGTTGTCGGGCCAGCTATTGAGCGGGGCGAAGCGCTGCTGGCCGCGGCCGGCGCCGCCGCGTCCGTCGCCGATGCGGTAGGTGCCGGCGGAGTGCCAGGCCATGCGGACCATGAGCGGGCCGTAGTGGCCGAAGTCGGCGGGCCACCAGTCCTGCGAGTCGGTCATGAGGGCGGCGAGATCTTTTTTGAGGCCCCAGTAGTCGAGGGTCTTGAACTCCTCGGCGTAGTTGAAGCCGGGGTCCATGGGGTCGGATTTTGCGGAGTGCTGGTGCAGGATGTCGAGGCGGAGGTGGTTGGGCCACCATTCGGTGTTGGACTTGGGTGTGGCTGCGGCGTGGGGGAATGGGCACTTTGCTTCGGTGGCCATGCTTCCTTCTTTCTGCTTTTCTGCTGCGGTGTTTTGTGGGGTGATCGGTTCGGCTTTTGGGTTCGCATAAAACCCAGGCGATCTCGTATCGACAGAATTCGACTTTAGCACCGGAGGGAGGGGGAGTTCCAAGCGGGGCGGGGCGGTGGGTTAGCCGATTTTCGCGCGGAGGCGGATGGGGTCGAGGATGGTGATGCGGCGGCCGTCGACGGCGATGAGGCCTTCGGTGGCGAAGCGGTGCAGCTGGCGCGTGATGACCTCGCGCACGGTGCCGAGGGTGGCGGCGATGCGCTGGTGGGATTCGGTGAGGGTGAAGGAGATTTCGTCCTTGTGAGGCGGGCGTGCGCGCGGCGGTTTCGGAGAGAAGATGGGCGAGGCGCTGGCTGACGTCCTGGAGGGTGATGGCTTCGAGGCGAAAGACGATGTTGCGGAGGCGGGAGGCGAGGAGCTCGAGCGCGGCGAGGGCGGCGTCGGGGTTGGCGCGGAGGAAGCTGAGGACGGCTTCTGTCTGGAGGAAGAGGACGGTGGTCTCTTCTTCTGCCATCGTGGTGGAGGGGTAGACACCGCGATCGAAGACGGCGACCTCGGCGAGGGTGGCGCCGGCGGTTTCGACGTGGATGGTTTGCTCGCGGCCGTCCTTGCTTTCGCGGAAGGCGCGGATGGAGCCGGAGACGACGACGTAGAGGCCGTCGGCGGTGTCGCCGCGGGTGAAGAGGATTTCGCCGCGGGAGAGGTGGCGTTCGCGGGCGGTGTCGGCGAGTGGTTTGAGGTGCGTGGGTGGGACGGCGCCGAAGATTGCGGTGTGCGCGAGGGCGTCGATGCGGTCGGCAGTGGTCACGAATTCATTGTTACGCAGCATGGGCACCTGCGGTGCGGCCGACGCGCTTCGCGCCAAGGCATGCAGCGGACGCGCTTCGCGGCAATGCACCAGAGGGTCAGTTTCGAAGTGGCGAAGCGTCGCCCAAACCTCTCGAGCGCTTCAGGCAAGACCCACGGTTGAGTTGCGGATCAAAATTCAGCATGTAATCGGAGGGGCAGATGTTATGGTTCTGCGGTGACCGCTTCTACCAATTACGTCCTCGGACAATCCGTGCAGGAGCAGGAGCGCCTGATGTTTCAAGCACGCCTGCTGCGCCCTTATACCGAAAGATTCTTCCGTGCGTCAGGGCTCGCGCCGGGGATGCGCGTGCTGGATGTCGGTTCTGGCGTTGGAGACGTTGCGCTGCTGGCAGCCGATATCGTTGGACCTGGCGGCTCGATTGTCGGTCTCGACCGCGACGCGAAAGGGCTGGACCGCGCACGCCAGCGCACGGTGGAACAGGGCTGTTCGTCGTGGGTTTCGTTCGAGGCCACGAACCTGGAGGATTTTTTTACCAGCGAACCATTCGACGCGGTGGTGGGGCGCTACATTTTGTTTTATCAGCCGGATGCTGCGGCTACTATCCGCCATTTGACCCGCTTGCTCAAGCCGGGCGGCATCGTTGTATTTCATGAGATGGATTTCAGCAACGAAAATAGCTCGTATCCTGCATGCGGGGAATGGGACGACGCCTACCGGTTGCTGTCGGAAGTGTTCCGCAGAGGAGGTGCTCCCCCGGATTTTGGGCGGCGCATGGGTAAGGTCTTTGCGGACTCGGGGCTTCCTTGTCCTACAGTTGTTGCGGAAGCGGTGATGGGGGTGGGACGCGGTTCATTCCTGTATCCGTGGATTGCGAACACGCTGCTCAGCCTTGTTCCCCGAATGGCGGACCTTGGACTGACGCACCCGGAAGGGATCGCGCTGGACCACACGCTGGCAAGCAGGCTTGAGGAGAGCGTGGTCGCACTCGGTTGCCAAATTACGGGGCCGATCCAGTACGGCGCCTGGACGAGGAAGCCGCTCGAGGTTGGTGAGGTCCTCTCGTAGATCGGGAAAACAGTCGCGCGTCTTAACGCGCGATACCCCGCCCATGACCGCGGTAAAGCTGTCGTCATGAATGGGGCACCCAGGGTGGGGCACGCGCGGTCTGCGGTGACTCTGGTCATAGCGGGCTGGCGTCGCGTCATCGTAGGGTGGATGTGTGGGTTAGCGCGCGGCTTGAGGCCCGGCGGTGAGGAGTCAGGTTCAGGTGAGTGTTTCTGGGGTGAGTGGGTCGGTGGTTGAGCGTCCGAAGGTGCCGGCTGAGCTGACGGAAGAGTCGGTGAGTGAGTTGGTGGACCGGTTTTATGAGAAGGTCCGGAAGGATGATCAGATTGGGCCGGTGTTCAATGCGGCGGTGCATAACTGGGATGCGCACCTCGCGCTCTTGAAGGACTTCTGGCATACGGTGCTGTTTGGCGAGCGGCGGTATAGGGGGAATCCGCTGCTGGCGCACTTCAATCTGCCGATTGAGGACAGGTATTTTGACCGGTGGCTGGGGCTGTTTGGGGAGACGGCGCGGGAGATTCTGACGCGAGAGGCGGCGGCGGTTGTTGTGGGCCGGGCGACGGCGATTGGGTCGAATATGCGGCGGGTGCTGGCGAGCTATCGGCGCTGAGCGGCCGGAAATTTTCAGGCGATTGTGAAGTCGGCCACGAGGGGGAGGTGGTCGCTGGCGACGAGCGCGCCGGGCGTGCGGACGAGGTGGGATTCGAGGAGCTGGAGGGGTGGCTCGTAGAAGCAGTGGTCGAGGGTGAGGAATGGGAAGAGGCCGGGGAAGGTGGCCGGGACGCGCAGGCCGTGGCGCGGGCGGAAGGTCTGGAAGGTGCTGCGGAGCAGGCGGGTGGTGAGGCCGCGGGTCCACTCGTTGAGGTCGCCGACGAGGAGCCTTGGGGGTTTGAGCTCGGGGTGGTTGAGGACCTTTTCGCCGAGGAGGAGGCCGGCCTGGCGGCGGCGCTCGTAGAGGCCGGTGCCGAGGTGGACGTTGAAGAGGTGCAGGAGGTGGGGGCCCAGTTCGATGTCGGTCTGGAGCGTGCCTCGTTCTTCGCGGCGGCTGGTGAGGTCGTGGTTCCGCCACGCGCGGATGGGCAGGCGTGAGAGGGTGAGGTTGCCGTAGGTGCCGCCGTGGAGTGGGCGGTTGGCGCCGAAGACGGCGGTGTGGGTGGGGAAGGCGCGTTCGATTTCTGTCGCTTGATCGTAGAGGTCCGTGCCAGGGGCGTTGACGACCTCCTGGAGGCAGAGGATGTCGGCGTTGAGGTCGGCGATGACGGAGATGATGCGGGCGGGGGAGATGCGGCGGTCGAGGCCGGCGCATTTGTGGATGTTGTAGGTGACGATGCGGAGGCGGTGCGGCGTCGGTTGGGAATCGGGCGTCATCGTTCTCCGGAGGAAGGCATACCCCAGGGGCTAAAGCCCCTTTCTTTGTTGATGCCTGAGAGACGCGAGGCTGAAGCCTCAGGGTACCTAGAAGCGAAGGCAACAGCAAAGGCAAAGGCAAACACAGTCCGCGTTTTACGCGCATAGTCCACGCTCCACCCCAGCGAGCAAGCTCGCCCGGGACCCCGGCCTGCCACGCTGCGCGTATCGAGGGTGGGGCACTCGGCACCTGGCACCCGGCACCTGGTAAACCAAAGGCGCGAAGCGCGTCGGCTGCATGCAATGCCTATTGCTGGCGTTCGAAGATCCAGCCGAGGAGTTCGGGGGCGCGTTCGGTGACCGGGCGGTGGCGCCATTCGTCGAGGGTGATTCGGCGGCTCTCGGCGAGGTCGCGGGCGAAGTCGGCTTGCATGCGCTGGGCGAGGTGGGTGTCGCGGACGGCGAGGTTGACCTCGTCGTTGAGGCCGAAGGAGCGGTTGTCGAAATTGGTGGAGCCGACGATGGTCCAGAGGTCGTCAATGACGAGGATCTTGGCGTGGATCATGGCGGGCTGGTACTCGTAGACTTCGGCGCCGGACTGGAGGAGCTTGCCGTAGCCGCCGCGGGAGGTGCTGCGCGTGAGCATGTGGTCGGATTTGTGGCCGGGGACGAGGATGCGGATTTTGACGTGGCGCTCTTCGATGGCGCGGCAGAGCTCGTGGGTGAGGCTTTTGTCGGGCAGGAAGTAGGGCGTGGTGATGGTGATGGAGTCGCGCGCGGAGGCGAGCAGGAGCTGGAAGAGAACTCTTGCGCGTGTAGACCCGCCGATGGTCGGGGTGGAGTTGACGACCAAGGCGGCGGTGGGGTCCGGACAGTCGAGCGCGGGGAACCATGGGTGGCCGGCGAGGAGCTGGCCGGTGGCCGAGAGCCAGTTTTCGGCGAAGGTGGCCTGGAGGTTGGGGACGGCGCCGCCTTCGACGCGGACCATGGTGTCACGCCAGCGGGGGTGTTTTCCCGAGCCTTTGTACCACTGGTCGGCGATGCCGGCGCCGCCGATGAAGCCGATCTTGCCGTCGACGATGAGGAGCTCGCGGTGGGTGCGGTTGTCGAGCTGGAGAATGCGGTGCCAGGTGGGCGGGTTGTAGAAGGCCATCGAGCCGCCGGCGGCGGTGAGGTCGCGGAAGTAGCGCTTGGCTACGCCGGCGGAGCCGAAGGCATCGAGCAAAAGATTGACGCGGATGCCGGCGCGGGCGCGTTCGATGAGGGCGTCGAGGTAGAGCTTGCCGATCTCGCCGCGGGAGAAGATGTAGGCCTCGAGGTTGACAGACTCGCGGGCGTTGCGGATGGCATCGAGTGCGGCGGGGTAGAAGGCGGGGCCGTTGGTGAGGACTTCGAAGCGGCCGGTGCGGTTGACGGGAGCGTCCGCGAGGGACTCGAGGAGGGCGAGGAAGGCGTCGGAGTCGTTGGTGGGAAGCTCGTCGCGGCAGAGGATGTCGTAATTGGGCGAGGGGCCGAAGATGCCGGCGAGCATGTAGGCGGCGATCAGAAGGATGGAGATGAAGCCGAGGATGGCGGCCCAGGTGGGGACGGTGACGTCGATGAGGAAAGTCAGCGGCACGACGGGGTTAGATGCTTTTTGCGTCGGATTGCGCAGTATGGCGGTGCGGAGAGCTGCGGCGAGAGGTGGGAGGCGAGGGGTACCACCAAAGGCAAGGATTCAGATGCGAAAGTTGCAGCACGGCTGTGGGAAAAAGGAGCAGAATACTTTCTCACCGGCCATCGGAACGTTGTGATGGATGGCGGGTTGAGCTTTCTGAGCTTCTGGGAGACGGGCGATGTCGCTACTTCATAAATTGATTGCGAGTTTGCAGCAGCGGGCGGAGAATGCGCCCAAGTACGACGAGAACCTGCGCGCGGAGGATGGGTTTGTAAGGCCGTCCGGGCGGGGGATTCTTCGGATTTATTAGGCTGGCTATTCGGTGCGGCCGGGGCGCGTCATTAGTTCGCGGATGGCGTCGCGTGGGCTGCGGTCGGTGTGGAGGATGGCGGCCATCTGCTCGGTGATGGGCATCTCGACACCGTAGCGGGCGGCGAGGCCGAGTGCGGCGGTGGTGGAGAGGACGCCTTCGGCGACCTTGCCGTTGAGCCCGGTAAGAATTTCGGGGAGTTTGCGGCCGCGGCCGAGCTCGACGCCGACGGTGAAGTTCCGGGACATGTTGCTGGAGCAGGTGAGGACGAGGTCTCCGATGCCGGAGAGGCCGGCCATGGTCTCACGGCGTGCGCCGCAGGCAATGGCGAGGCGGGTGATCTCGGCGTTACCGCGGGTGATGAGGGCGGCGGAGGCGTTGTGGCCGAGCTCCAGGCCGGCGACGATGCCGGAGGCGAGGGCGATGACGTTTTTTAGCGCGCCGCCGAGCTCGGTCCCGGGGATGTCTTCGTTGCGGTAGACGCGGAGGCTGGGCGAGGAGAAGTCGTTCTGCAGGCGTGTGCCGATGGTGGGGTCTTCGCAGGCGATCGAAAGTGCGGTCGGCATGGCCGCGGCGACTTCCTGGGCGAACGATGGACCGCTGAGGACGGCGATGGTGTTGTTGAGGTTGGGGCGTTGCGCACACTGCTCGGCGATGTGGGCCGCCATTACCTGCGACATGCGGAGGAAGGTTTTTTCTTCGATCCCCTTGGACGCGGAGAGCAGGATTTGTGTGGGCGCGAGGGCGGGCGCGATCTCGCGCATGATGGAGCGCAGGGCCTGCGAGGGGGTGACGCAGAGGATGATCTCGGCGTCGTGGATGGACTCGGTGAGGGCGGGCGTGATGTGGACGTCGGCGGGCAGGATGTAGCCGGGGAGGTAGCGCTTGTTCTCTCCGGTTTCGGAGAGCTGGCGGGCGTGATCGGTGGAATGCGCCCAGAGGCAGAGCTGGTGGCCTCCGCGGCGAGCGAGCGAGATGGCGAGCGCGGTGCCCCAGGCTCCGGCGCCGAGGATGGCGATGCGACTCATGCGCGGACCTGCTTGTCAGGATCTTTCGCGTTGCCAGGGTCGCCGGGCGAAGGAGATTTCTTGCTGCCGAAGCGGTTCTCTTTGCGCTCCATGAGGCGCGCGATGTTGGCGCGGTGCTTGGCGATGACGAGCAGCGAGATGAAGATGATTCCGCCGACGAAGATGGGTGTGCGGTCGGGCAGGAAGAGCATGCAGAACACGGGCATCATCAGCGCGGCGAGAATGCTGGCGAGCGAGACGAAGCGCGTGATCGCGAAGACGACGATGAAGACGCCGAGCGCGCAGAGGGCAGCGAGAGGAGCGAGGGCGAGGAAGACGCCGAGCGCGCTGGCGACTCCTTTGCCGCCTTTGAAGCCGAGCCAGACGGGGAAGACGTGGCCGAGGATGGCGGCGATGCCGGCGGCGACGGCGAGGTCAGAGGGGAAGCCGGGGGTGCCGGGAGCCAGGTGTTTTGCCAGGAGAACAGCGGCGAAGGCTTTGAGGAGATCGAGAAGGAGCGTGAGGATGCCGAGGCCCTTGGCTCCGGAGCGCACGACGTTCGTGGCGCCGATGTTGCCGCTGCCGGTGGCGCGGATGTCCTGCTTCCGGAAGAGCCGAACGAGGATGTAGCCGAAGGGGATTGAGCCGAGGAGGTACGCGACGGCGAGGGTGGGCAGCCAGAGACGCATGGGTGAGGAGAGTGTAGCAAGGCGCGATGAGAGTTCCGAATTCTGCTGAAGGTATGGGCGAAGAGATCAGCTCATTGCGGATTGCGGCCGGTAGACGTCACAGTCGTCGGCGTGCAAGCTGGTGGAGTCCGGGATGCCGAGCAGCGCGAGAAGAGGTTGCGAGTCCGGCCACTTGTCGCGCGGGCGGGACCGCAGGCGACCATCTCGGGGATCGTCTCGCATGCTGGCCGTTGATTGCGGTCGAAAGCGGACCGAGAGAGCGGCTCGGAAAGGATTTGGCGACAGCGGATATGGCGAATCGCATGATGGTCGGCGGTGGACTCTGGTAGGGCAGCTCGGATACCAATCTAGCCCGGTGATGACGATTACGTCGGTGGGTGTTGGTAGTGTGGTCAATGATTCGCAGCGACGCCGGGGCTGTCCGGGCGCGTTCCATCGCTGAAGCCGGTAGTAGCTGCCGTTATAGCGGATGATGGAGGCCGCAATGATAGCGACGAAGAGGAAGCGAACCCGAGCCATGCGCGCGGTCCGGGACGGTTGAGGAAATCTGCGATGAGAAAGCCTGGCAGCTGTCGAGGAGAAAGATGCGCTGGCGTACGGGTAGTACTCGTGAATCAGATGCAGCGTTGAAAAATATCATCGTAGTAATCACGTAGAGGGCCAATGAGATAAGCGCGTGGGCACGTTCCATCTGCGGACGACGCGGCGTAGACATCGCCAGCAGATAAGGAGAGCAGCAAGCGAGCCCGCCTGACCCGCGAACGTAGTGCGCGAGGCGGGCATGTAATTGGCCGGATGCAGGCGTTCAGCAGCGGACCGAAGGTGCCGCTGTCCGCATGCCTTTCCAGGTGAGGTAAAAGGACAAAGATGGATTCCTGCTCGCGCACGGCCATGCGGCGAATTTGCCCCACCAGACGGTGAGCGCAACACGGCACGACGGCCGCAGAGTGACAACTCGCGGCTGCAACGCGGGAGACACGGGGCAATGCGATCGCCTGCGATGCTGCTCTCCAGAGGTGCCACAGCAGGATTGCGCTGCCGAAGTAGAAGAAAAGGTGCGAAGTGTTGTGACTTTTACGGCGCCGGCAAGAGAACCGAACAGAGCGGCGAAAGCCATGTCGCGGTATTCCGTAGCGTCTGCTTCCGGTCACCACCGGAGAGATCATTTCCAGGTACATCAGCGAAAAAAAGAGCACCGTTGATTCGATCATGAACAGGCGCGAGACGAAGATGTAGAGCGGGCTGACCGCAAAGAGCGATAAGACAACGAGGATCTGGACCGGCTTGTAGCGAAGCCGCTTGAGGATTGAAGCGATAGGAAAGAAGCAGAGGTAAAAAAAGGCGATCGAGACGCCGCGGCCGGTTTCATCGAGCGGCAGGCGAAGGTGCTCGGCAATTACGGCGACGATCTTCTGGTACAGCGGAAACTCGAAGGGGAGAGGCCACGGAGGGCCAAGCACCGGAGTTTGATAGCGGAGGAATGCGCCGCCGTGCTCCATGTATTCGACGGAGATCGCGGTTTGCGCCTGGCGGAAGCCGTGAAAATCGAAGATCGAATGGTGAAAGCCGACAAAGATCGCGAACACATTGAACACCAGACAGGCGATCGCGACGAAAGTGGCAGCGTTCGAGACGACGCCGCGATCGAGGCGTGAACTTTGCTGCGGGCTTGCCAGAAAAAACTTGAAGCAATCCAATTTCCCCGGGCGCTTTAGCGCAGGCGCGGTGGAACTCGCGAAACTTTAGTCTAGTCTACCAACTCTGCAATTGTGAGTGGGCTCGAGAGCGGGGATTACAGCAGGGTGCGGCGGATGAGTTCGAGCGCGTGCTGGGTGGACCAGAAGCGGATGCGCTCGCGGTCGCCGATGAGGTTGAGTTGCTTGGCCTGAGTGCCGTCGGCGTCAGCGAAACCGATGTAGACGAGGCCGACGGGTTTGCCTTCGTCGGGGCCTTCGCCGCCGCCCGGACCGGCGAGTCCGGTGAGCGAGAGGCCGAGCGAGCAGCCGGTCTTTTTGCGAATGCCTTCGGCGAGGGCGCGGGCGACCTCGGGGCTGACCGCGCCGTGCTTCTGGATGAGCTCGGGTGGGACGTCGCAGAGATTTGTTTTCTGCTCGCTGGCGTAGACGACGGCGCCGCCGTGGAAGCTGCGCGAGGCGTTGGGGATTGCGGTGAGGCGTTGGGAGAGCAGGCCGCCGGTGATGCTTTCGGCGACGGCGAGCTTGAGGTCGCGCACGCCGAGCATGAGGAGCACGACTTCTTCGAGCGACTCGCCGTGCGAGGAGAAGATGTCGTCGCCCATCTCGTGCTCGATGAGCTCGGCGAGTGCGTTGACGCGGGCCTCGGCGGCTTCCTGGGTGGGCTTGGTGCAGGCGAAGTGGAGCTGGATTTCGGCGGAGCCGGCGAGGATGGTGGTTTCGACGTCGGTGAACTTCTGGTAGATGGGCGCGGTGCGCGCGTCGGCCGTGGACTCGGGGATGAGGGCCATGCGGAGGAGGCGCTTGGCTATGAAGCGTGGTGGAAGCGAGGTGGCGAGGCGCGGCTCGCATTCTTCGGTGAAGAGCGCTTTGAGCTCCTTGGGCGGGCCGGGGAGAAGGATGATGATCTTGCGGTGGACGTCGCCGGTGGGGGAGGGCCAGAGTGTGTCGCGCCACTGGCCGGGAGCGCTGCCGAGGCGGTTGGGAAGGAGTTGCGCGCCTTCGATGACCTCGGCTTGCTTTTCGTTGTTGGGTGGCATGGGGATGCGACGCTCGGCGAAGCGCTTGTAGAGCGCCGCCATGGTGTCGGGGTCTTTGTGGAGCTCGACGGAGAGCGCGTCGGCGACGCAGTTGCGGGTGATGTCGTCTTCGGTGGGGCCGAGGCCGCCGGAGGTGATGACGATGTCGGCGCGCGAGAGCGCGATGCGGATGGCGGAGGTGAGGTGATCGCGGTTGTCCCCGAGGATGGTTTTGAAGGCGACGGAGACGCCGAGGTCGTTGAGGCGTTCGGTGAGGAAGAGGGAGTTCGTGTCGGTGCGGAAGGGCGTCAGCATCTCCGAGCCGACAGCGATGATTTCAGCTAGCATGCGCTCTTCGATGATAGCTGCCGCGGAAAGGATGGGGCGCGGTTGCTAGAGCTGAATCTCGAAACGGGCAAGCAACTCGCGGCGGCCGAGGGCGGTGAGCGTCGAGGGCGCGGCTGTCGAGCTCCTGGGTGAGCCAGCGTTTTTTGAGCGCGAGCTGGAGAACGGCGGCGCCGAGCGCACCGCCGAGGTGGGGGCGGCGTTCGCTCCAGTCGAGACAGGCGCAGGCGAAGCGGCGGCGCAGGGCGCGCGTGGCTGCGAGGTCTAGCCCCAAGGCGGAGAGCGAGGAGCAACCGAGCGGTGTGAGGTCGTAGGCGGTGTCGCTGCGTTTGCGGTCTGCACGCAGCCAGCGCAGGGAACGCAGGCGATCGTGAAGCAGCACGCCGATGGTGCCGGCCATGTGGTCGTAGCAGGTGCGGGCATCGCGCAGAGCGCCGGGTGTGCTGGGGACGAATTCCTTGCGAGGAGTGCCGGCAAGGACGTTGAGGCCTTCGAGCACGCTGGCTACGCGCGGGCCGCGCAGCGTGTAGTAGCGATGCTTGCCCTGCACGAGCACGCTGACGAGGTGCTCCGCTTTGAGCCGATTGAGATGGGCGCTGGCGGTGGACGGGGTGACGGAGGCGACGATTGCAAGCTCGGTGCTGGTGCGGGCGTGGCCGTCCATGAGGGAGTAGAGCATGCGCGCGCGGGCCGGCTCGCCGATGGCGGCGGCGATGCTCGAGGCTGCGATGTCGGGATGGCGGTGGACATCCATTGTGTGATGGTAGACGAAGTGTTGATTCCGAGGAAGGGAAATACTCGGTGTATGTCCGGGCGGAGTTCATTCACGTCTGCGATGAGCCGGCGGGCGCTGCTGGGCGCGATGGCCGCCGCGGGTGTCGCAGCGGCCGTGGACTGGAACGCGCGAAGTGAAGGTCAAACCGGGAGGGAGTCGAAGATGATTACATGCGTGATTCGCTATCAGATCGATCCGTTGCAGAGAGACGGATTCAAAAAGTATGCCGAGAACTGGGGCCGGATTATTCCTCGCTGCGGCGGGTATCTGATTGGCTACTTTCTGCCGTATGAAGGGACGAATGACGTGGCGTGGGGGTTGATCGGGTTCGATAGCCTGGCGTCGTATGAGGCGTACAAAGAGCGGCTGAAGACCGATCCTGAAAGCCGCGACAACTTTGCGATGGCGCAGAGCAAACGGCTGATCCTGCGCGAAGAAAGAAACTTCGTCGAGGTTGTGGATGGGACATTCAATCTGGGCTCGACGCTGGTGAAAGGGTGAGATGGGGATGCTGACGCAGAGAGAAAAGGGAGAGGCTTTCCGGGCGTTGCACCAGCGCGGCGAGGCGTTCGTGATTCCGAACCCGTGGGATGTGGGGACGGCGCGGCTGCTGGCGCATGTGGGGTTTGAGGCGCTGGCGACGACGAGTGCGGGATATGCCTTCTCGATTGGCCAGCGCGACAGTACGGTGGGACGAGAGCGGATGCTGATGCATGTTGCGGCGATGGCGGGCGCGACGGAGCTGCCGGTGAGCGCCGATCTTGAGAATGGATTCGGCGATGCTCCTGAGACGGCTGCGGAGACGATTCGGATGGCGGCGGAGGCCGGGGCAGTGGGCGGATCGATTGAAGATGCGACCGGCCGCAGCGATGAGCCGATTTACGAGAGAGCGTACGCGGTGGAGCGCGTGCGGGCGGCTGCGGAAGCGGCGCGAGCGCTGGCGTTTCCGTTTACGCTGACCGCGCGCGCGGAGAATTACCTGGTGGGCAGAACAGATTTGAAGGACACGATCGAGCGGCTGCAGGCGTACCAGGAGGCGGGTGCGGATGTGCTGTATGCGCCGGGGCTGCGCAGCAGGGAGGACATCGCGGAGGTGGTGCGCTCGGTGGACCGGCCGGTGAATGTGCTGGCGGGATTAGACGGGATGGCTCTGAGTGTGGCGGAGCTATCGGGGATGGGCGTGCGGCGGATCAGCGTGGGGAGCGCGCTGTCGCGCGTGGCGCTGAGCGCGTTTGTTCGCGCGGCGCGGGAGATGAAGGAGCAGGGAACGTTCGGGTTCGCGGAGCAGACGATCAGTTATACGGGAGATCAGTGCGATGTTTGCGGAGTGAGCGAGCCGACAGCGATGATTTCAGCGATCATGTCGATGGCTATCTGTGAGCAGCGGTTATTGGATGGACGAGTCTGGAGCGATGTAGTCGTCGAGATCGACGCGCTCCCACAAGCCTCTCGCAGGCGGGTTAGGCGGAGACATTTTGTAAATGACGCCGGTCTCCTTGTCGCGGTACCAGAATTCTTCCGTCGGAAGTTTGTCTGGAGCTTTTAGCGGAGTGACGGCTTCTACGTAGCCGCGCTCAATTGCTTCGTGCAACATTCGATTTACTTCTTCGAAGTCTCGCCAGGACTGGAATGATCGGTTGGGATGCATGTCGTAGAAGATTGATCGCTGCGGCATGGGATTGGCAGACTCGTTTTCTACCGCAAACGATACCCCACCTTTTCGCGTTGCGAAAGGATCGGCCACCCGGATCATTGGCTACACCAGCGGTCTGCCTTGGATGTTCAGGTCGAGGTGATACAGGGTGGTGCCGGTGGCGAGGGCGGCGCAGCCGTCGTCGAGGAAGCAGAGGCCGACGAGGTCGTTGCCGGCGATGAAGAGCTCGGCGGCGGAGGCGTCGGGCGTGATGCGGACGATGCCGCGGCGGCCGCGGAGACTGGCGGCGACGTAGACGTTGCCCTCGGCGTCGAGCGCGAGGCCCTGCGGGCGGCCGAGGCCGCGGTAGAAGACGGTGGTATCGCCGTTCGGAGCGATGGCGTAGATGGGCTGGTTGGAGCTTGTGCTGGGTGCGGTGACGAGGAGCGTGCCGTCGTCGCGGAAGGCGAGGTGGTAGGCGGCGACCGAGGGCTCGAGCGTGGCGAAGACGAAGACCTCGCCGGGGTTGTGCGAGCCGTAGGGGCCGACCTTGAAGATGGTTCCGGAGCGGTCGCCGACGAAGAGATTGCCGTCGCGGTCGAACGCGATGCCTGTAGCTACGCCCATGCCTTCGGCGAAGGTGGAGATGTGGTCGCCTTCGGGCGAGATGCGGTAGACGGTGCCTTCGGCGCGCGAGCTGGCGTAGAGATAGGTGTCGGGGCCGAAGGCCAGCGCGGAGATGTTGAGCAGGTCGCGCGCGAAGGGGCGGGCCTGCAGATCGCGGCCGACTCGCATGATCGAGACGGGTGTGCGCTCGCCGCGCGGACCGCTGATCATGGCGAAGATGTTGCCGTCGGCATCGACGGCGGGGTTCGCGACGAGGTGGAGCTCGTCGGCCATGGGAACGGCGATGTTGGCGTGGAGGATGTTGGAGACGAGGCCGTTGTTGCGGATGGTGAGCTCGCTGGCGATGGCGCCTTCGGGCACGCGGAGCATGGCGCGTGTGGGGCGCACGAGATCGAAGTAGGCGGTGGTGTCGCCGAAGCTGGCGGAGGGGAGTTGGGGCCCCGGCGAGCTCGCTTGCTGGGCTGCCAAGCCCTGCGGGCCGTCGTTGGTGAGGGCCAGGAGATGCGAGCCGAAGATCTCGAAGCTGCCGCCGGGGATGGCGGCGCGGGGGGTGAGGCTGTCGAGGTGCGGAGCCTGGGTCGATGGGGGCCGGTTGGGGTGCAGCAGGCTCATGGAGCAATAGCGTAGACGCGCGGCGCGGTGGAGGCAAATGCCACGCGCAGTTAATAGCCGATGTTGCTGAGAGCTTGTGGGCCGAGCCGGTCAGTGAGTTGTTGCAGGTATAGGCTGCGTGGCTGGACGGGCTTGTTGTAGGAGTCGTAGAACGCTTCGGGGAGGTCGGGGCCCTGGTTGTGCCCATGGCTGCCTTTGATGGGCATGGGTTGTTGGCGGCGCTCGCCTTTGGAGCCGATGACCAGGTTGATGGAGCCGGGCGGGAGTTGGGCGGTGATCTCGTCGGCGGTGGAGTTCCAGATGACGGACCAGCCGATGGTCCAGCCGTGTCCCGAGCCCATCTCGCCGCGATTGATGAAGTTGATGCCGCCGCCGTGCACGTGGACGTTGTCCACGAGAAAACCTGTGGCCCAGCGCTGGTGCGGCTCGACGGCCTGGTCGCCGGTGAAATCGCAGTCGAGCAGAACGTTCGGACCCTGGATTCGTGATTGCGTCGCGGCGAAGAAGAGCTTGTCGCCGTGCGCGGAGGAGCGCATCACGAGCGTCTGGGTGCCGGCGAGCGAGAAGCCGAACGGTTTGGCGGAGCTTGTGACGGGTTTGTGCTCGGTGAGGTCGACGCGGTCGATGGTGACGCGGCGTGC
This sequence comes from uncultured Acidobacteriaceae bacterium, assembly GCA_963777205.1. Classification (GTDB taxonomy): domain Bacteria; phylum Acidobacteriota; class Terriglobia; order Terriglobales; family Acidobacteriaceae; genus Granulicella. Next base: position 212,417 of record CAVZPQ010000002.1, read on the forward strand.
CGGCGCTTCGACCTCTACGAAGTCCGTCGTGTCGCGGATATCGAGATCGCGAAGCCAGATGTCCTCGGCGGCGGTGATGTGGATGCCGTCGAAGTGGGGATCGGAGAAGTTGTAGTCGATCCCGTGTGCCGGTGCGGTGAGGGCGAGCGATTCAATGGCGGCGTCGTGAATGCGTCGCGGTGCAGGAACAGCGGTGACGGTGGTCATTGCGCCGCCGCCGAAGTGTGGGTCGTAGTCGTCGGTGATAGGGACGTCGAGGATGAGAATGTTGCCGTTGATGGCTGCGATGCGGCGCTCCGTCGTGATGGAGCTTCCTATCCAGTGCTCCTCTTTGCCCTCGCGGGTGAGATGATCCATGCCCATGAAGTGGAGGTATTCGGGCGTGGTTGGGCGCTTGATGAGGATGGTGTCTCCGACGGAGAACCCGGAGGCGTTGGCGACCGGAAGCTGGCGCGTGCCGCAGGGGACGTAGACGTCGGTGAGCGTTGTATGGGCGTGCGCCGATTGCTGCGCGGGAGCTTCGGCGGGCGTGGGTTCGGCCTCGGCGTCAGCGTTTGCCGGCGCGGAGGAGGTTGCCATCCCGATGATGAATCCGATGTGCGGCGCGCCGGTGAGCTGAATGGTGGTCTTGTCGCGGCCTGAGCCTCGAAGGACGACATTCGAGGCGGAGATTGTTACAGGCGCGCTCAGATGGAAGACGCCGGGCGCGAGCAGCAGCGCCTGCGGTGCGCTGGCCTTTGCGGCGATGGGAGCGAGGCGGTCGAGAGCGGACTGCAGTGCTGCGGTATCGTCCGCGCCCGAAGGAGTGAGGGTTTGAACGACCGGTGCGTTGGGCAGCGCCACGCCACCGCCGCGGTAACCCGCGTAGCTGAAATCGACGATGTGATCGCCGTTCTTCGTGACGGCGTAGGCGAGCTTTCCGTCAGCGGCGGGCTGCACCCATCGCGAGTAGTGAGCTGCGGTGTCCGCGGGGTGGGCGAAGGCGACGGCAAAGACGGTTGCGGCGAGGAGCAGGCGCATAGGCGTGACGGCTGTCAGTGGTGACGAAGCAGATGGCTCGCGAGTTGCACGACGACGAGCGCGTAGACGCCGGCGGCGAGGTCGTCGACGACGATGCCGGTGCCGCCGGGCAGGGCTTCGAGTTTGCGGATGGGCCAGGGCTTGAGGATGTCAAAGAAGCGGAAGAGGAGAAGCGCGAGAAGAGCGTGCGGCCAGTCAGGCATGCAGGCGATGAGCGCGATGAGCTGGCCGGCGACCTCGTCGATCACGACGAAGCCGGGGTCTTTGCGGCCGGATTCATTGGCGACGCGTGTTGCGGCGGGGATGCCGAGCGCGATCGACAGCGCGAGCGCGATGAGGGTCGCGATGAGGAGATGCGGCGTGTTGTGGTGAAGCAGTGTGGCTGCGACGAGCCAGAGCACGGCTGTCACTGCGGAGGCGTAGGTTCCGGGGCCGGGCTTGAGGCGGCCGACACCGAAGAACGTCGCGACCAGCCAGGCCCAACGAGTTTTGGCCGAGGTTGTTTGGCGGAGCTCGGAAGGCTCGTTGGAGGGCATCAATGGTGAGTTTAGTGGATGCGCCGCGGGCTACTGCTGGTGGTGCTTGCCGATGTGGGCGGCGATGTCGGGCCAGACCTCGCGGAAGGCGTTGGTCGCGCCGTCGCGCAGCAGGGCGTAGCCATACTTCGTGGCGAGTGCGCTGGCCGTGCGATCGGAGCTGGGATAGTAGGTTGTGCCGATGAACTGCGCGGCTCCGCGGCCGAGAAGCTCGGCGCCGTTGATGGTCTGATGACCGTTATAGTCGGGCGTGACGACGACGCGGCTGACGGCGTAGCCGAGGCGCTTGAGGACAGGGCCGCGGCCGAGAGCGTAATAGCGCTCGTCTTCGTGCAGCACGGTGGGAAGAGCCCAGACGACCCAGTAGTTGCCGTCGGTCTTGTCGACGAAGCCGCGCCAGGAGTAGGCCCAGAAACCGGGGATGCCTTTGCCGAGTTTGGGATGGCTATCGTCGCCTTCGGCGATCATCGAGGTGAGGCCGACGAAGATGAAGGCGGAGTAGTCGAAGGATTGCTTGGTGGCGATCCTGAAGGCCTTGCTGGGCGTGGGCGGCGGGGGCTTCACGCCGGCGCTGACGGCGCGGTAGTTGGGCATGATGCCGAGGATGCGTTTGGGTTGCGGCGGCGGTGTGGAGCGGGTTACTGCAGGAGTGTTTTGTGCGGCCGCCTGATCGGTCTGCTCGGGTGCGCTGGTGGATTGCGCGAGAAGCGTGTCGGGAGCGTCAGGAAGGGCTGCCGGCCGGTTCAGTTGCTATGGCCGATTCAGTGAGGGACGGAAGTGTCGGCGCGGAGGCGGTCGTTTCAGCCGGTGGGGCTTGCTGGGCCAAAAGAACAGGGGCCGAGAAAAGCAGAATGAGGGGTAAGGCAAAACGCAAGAATGGGTCTCCAGAGGGACGAGGGCTGTTACAGAAATCAGACGTGTGTAGAGGGCGCAAGATTCAGAAATGCTTGCGTCTGGCGCCTGAATGCAGGTCGAATCAGTGGTTGCCCTGGCGGCGGCGTTCGGCGTTAAGCTCCGCCTGCTCAACCTCTTCGAGGAGGTCGGGATCGAGGGCCGGGGACGAGACCCGATAGCTTCCGGAGGCCCAGGCGCCGAGGTCGAGCAGGCGGCAGCGCTCGGAGCAGAAGGGGAAGTCCTCGACGTCAGGCGTGACGGGCTTCTTGCAGATGGGACAGAGGATCGGTTTTGCGGAGCCGGTCGGCATGGTCAGTTTTTATGATACGACCCTGGGGCAAAGACGAATGGGAGAGCCGAGGCTCTCCCATTCCCTGCGGGGAGGACTCTACCGCCGCAGTTTGCGACGCGCAAGTGCCGCGAAGCCGGCGAGGCCGGAGCCGAGTAGAAGGATGCTGGACGGTTCCGGTGTGTTCGACGGCCCGGGGCCGACGGGGACGCCGCCGACCGTGACGCCATCAAGTGCCAGACCGCTGTCGTATGCCACGTCCGTCCAGTTCGTGACGCCTACTTCGAGGTAGTAGGTGCCCGTGGTCGGGAGGTCGTAACTGGAGAGGACCCATCCTGTGTATCCGCATCCTGCGGACCAGCACTGGCCTGACGAGGACCCCAGCGGAGACCAGTCGGGCCCGCCGCCGAGGATGGGAACCGACATCGGCGTGAGAGTTGCGTTGGGTGCAGGCATACCTGTCCCGGGGATGATGGTTCCGTTTGGTTCCGTTCTCGCCGTGAACAGCAGCGAGACCGGGTTGCTGGAGGAGTTGAAGAGCTCTGCCCAGGCGTAGTCGGCATAGCCGGCGCCGTCAGAGGTTACGTAGTTGAAGTAGAAGTTCAGCGGCGTGCCGGCAGTTCCCGTGAACATGGAAGTGGAGAGCGTGGAGCCATTCGTCTCACCGCCGAGAGCGCCGGTAGGAAGCGCGCCGACGCCGCTTGTTCCGTTGTTGGTGGTGACGTACTCGTACGAACTGTTCCCGGTAGGCGAGAGCGTCACAACGCCATCGGCTCCCAGAGACCCGCAGTTTCCGGTGCAGGTCCATCCGGCTGGAAGCTGCGCGGTTGCCGCAGCAGCAAAAAGGAGCAGGCCGGTCATGCCGCTGAGGCAGACAAGCCGCTTCACAGTAATAGTTTTCATGATTTCCCCCGAAGTATTGCAATCTTTGGCCTGGCGAAGCGAGACCCTGCTCCGCGACTTCGACCGCAAGGCGGAGAAATGCGGAGCACCCCAGAAGACCCAACTGCGAGTAAGGAAATCCGCCCAACGTGCAAGCACACATCGAGGCGACTCAACGTGTGATGCGCTTCAAAGGAATAGGGTTTTATGGTGGGTGGGCGGGTGCGGGCCGGCCCGTGGCCGTCAGTCGAGGATGCGGGCGACGACGTCATAGTCGTGCGACTCGGTGATCTCGGCGCGATAGAACGTGCCGGGGACGAGTGCGTCGTGCGGGCCGAAGTCGTTGATGAGGACCTTGCCGTCGATCTCGGGCGCGTGCGCCAGGGTGCGGCCCTGCCACAGCAGGTCGGTTTCTTCGCGACGCGCCTTCGACGAGGAGGTCGATCTCGCGGCCGATCCAGTCGCGCTTGGCGCGTGCGGAGATCTTCTGCTGGAGACGCATCAGCTTGCGGCGGCGTGACTCGATGGTGCGCTTCGGGACTTTGTGCTTCATGCGTGAAGGCCTGTGCGCCTTCCTCGTCGGAGTAGGAGAAGACGCCGAGCCAGTCGAGCTGTGCGGCTTGGACGAAGCTGCAGAGTTCGTCGAAGTCCTGCTCGGTCTCGCCGGGGAAGCCGACGATGAAGGACGTGCGCAGGACGAGCCCGGGGACGATGCTGCGGGCCTTGTCGATGATCTGGAGGAACCGGTCGGCGCTGCCTCCGCGCTTCATGCGGCGGAGGACGTTGGCGCTCGCATGCTGCAGCGGGACGTCAAGGTATTTGGCGATGTTGTCGTGGCGCGCGATGGCCTCGAGCAGGCGCGTGGTGATCTTGTTGGGGTAGGCGTAGAGGAAGCGCAGCCACTTGAGGCCGGGGAGCGGAGCGAGCGCGTCGAGCAGGTCGGCGAGCTCGGGGCGTTTGCCGGTCGTGGTTTCGGGTGCGAGGTCCTCGCCGTAGCAGGTGGTGTCCTGGCCGATGAGGGTGATCTCGCGTACGCCTTGCGCGATGAGTTGTTGCGCTTCGGCGACAACTGATGCGATGGGCCGCGAGCGGAACTTGCCGCGCAGCTGCGGGATGATGCAGAAGCTGCAGGGATGGTCGCAGCCTTCGGCGATCTTGATGTAGGCGGAGGCGCGGGGCGTGGTGAGGATGCGCGGCGTGTCGGCGGTGTAGAGGTAGGTGGGCAGTGCGGTGTGGGCGCCGTCCCAGGACTCGCGCGAGAAGCGGCCTGCGGCTTCGCGTGCGTCGCCTTCGGGGCGCGATGTTGTCTCGTGCGTGATTTGTGGGCCGGCGTTCTCCGGACGCGAGTGCTGATTCACGGATGAGGCGTGTCGCTCGATTTGCGCCGAGGTGAGGATGTTGAAGGGCGAGTTTGCAGCGGGCGCGGGCTGCGAGAAACCGGCGGCTTCGAGGATCGCTTCAAGCTCGCCGGTGCCGACGACTGCGTCGACCTCGGGGATGTTCTTTTGGATCTCGTCGCGGTAGCGCTCGACCAGGCAGCCGGCGACGATGAGCTTGCGGGCGCGGCCGCCGTTGGCGATCTTGTGCTCGACCATCTCGAGGATGGTGTCGACGGACTCCTGCTTGGCGGAGTCGATGAAGGAGCAGGTGTTGACGACGAGGATCTCGGCGTCTTCGGCGCGCGGCGTGAGCTCGGCGCCGCCGCGATGCAGCAGGCCCATCATGACCTCGGAGTCGACGAGGTTCTTGGGGCAGCCGAGCGACACAAAACCGACCTTCGGCCTGGCGGCTTCGGTTGTGTTTTGAGTTGCGTCGGGAGCTTGCGATTCGAGCGTAGAGGACGGGCTCACAAAAGGTAATTTTACCAGATTTTTGGGCGATATTCGCTTGCATTCTAAGCTGCTCGGCGCGCAGACTAGGCGGACGAGGAAAGTTCGATGGACGTCGAAGGAACCGCTGAGCTGCGGCTGGTGAAGAAGCATCCGCGCGCGATCCGGTGGATGCACTGGGTGAATTTTCCGCTGCTCGCGATCATGATCTGGAGCGGGCTGCTGATCTATTGGGGCGATTCGGTTCCGCCGTACCAGCATCCGCATGAGGTCTACCGGATCGGGATCGGGCACTGGACGCTGCTGCGGTTCTTTCCGGAGTGGTTCTGGAAGCTGCTGAATGCGCCGTACAGGATCACGACGGGGCTGGGCTGGCACTTCCTTGTGATGTGGCTGTTTGCGGCGAATGGGATTGCGTACGCGATTTATCTCGCGCTGAGCGGCGAGTGGCGGGTGCTGTGGCCGAAGCGGAGATCGTTCGTGGATGCGATGTGGGTGACGATGTATGACCTGCATGTGCCGGCGGCGCGCCGGCGCGGATTGCCGCCGCAGGGCAAATACAACGGCGGCCAGAGGATTGCGTATTCGGCGATTGTGCTGATGGGCGCGGGTGCGCTGCTGAGCGGCCTCGCGATCTACAAGCCCGCGCAACTGCACTGGCTGACGACGGCGCTGGGCGGGTATGAGATGGCGCGGTGGGAGCACTTCTGGCTGATGATGGGCTTCTGCGGATTCTTCGTCGTGCATGTGGTGCAGGTGGTGCTTGCGGGGTGGAATAACTTCCGATCGATGGTGAGTGGGGTTGAGATTCAGACCGTGCAGAACGGAGAGCGTGTGGATGCTGAAACTGGCGAGCCCACCGCAGCGATGCGCGAGGATGAGGCGCCCGCGGCAGGAGCACGCGTATGAGCGACTTCGGCCAGGAGTTCGAGGAGCGCGAGATTGAGGTTCTGCGCGGCGATGCGGAGATGGTGCGCCGTGAGAGCGCGCGGCGCACGCGGCGGAGTTTTCTCGTCGGAGGCGTTGCGGCTGCGGCTGGGTATGCGGCGTGGCGCGCGATCGATCAGAGTGCGCCGGTGGGGAGGCTGCAGTCGGCGCTGCGGGATGTGATCAACGGGAATGCGGCGGTGAGTCGCGCGGTGTTTCGCGAGCGCGGACTTTCGCCGAGCGTACCCGCTGAGCCGGGCGGTGCCGCTGCGGATGAATGGCGTGATCGGGATGGAGCGGCAGCTGGTGCCGGCGAGCTGGCGTCTGCAGGTTGCGGGGGTGCGCGACGCGCGGGGCTCCCGGTTCTATGCGCCGGATGTGACCGCGTGGGAGTACGGGTACACGGATGCTTCGCTGATGGACACGATGCCGGATCTGAAGAGTGGACGCGCGGGTGCTGTGCAGAGCGGCGGCGCGCCAAGTGTGCAGATGCCGGAGCAGGCGCAGAATCTTTCCGCGACAACACCGAAGGTGAATGGTCTGCCGCACGTGGATATCGCGGCGCGGTTTGATGCGATGGCGCAGGCGATCACGGGCAAGCGCCGGATCGGCACGGCCGAGGCTGGAGCTTCGGCGAGCTCGCTGAATATAGGCACGCCAGGGCTGCTGCTGACGATGGATGAGCTGCGTCAGTTACCGCGCGTGGAGCTGGTGACGGAGTTCAAGTGCATCGAGGGATGGAGCCAGATAACGCAGTGGGCTGGTGTGCGGCTGCGCGACTTCATCGATGCATTTCCGCCGGCTGCGGTGAACGGGCGCGTGCCGCGCTATGTGTACATGGAGACGCCGGACGGCGATTATTACTGCGGATATGACATGGAAGCCGCGCGGCATCCGCAGAGCACGCTGGTGATGGAGATGAGCGGGCAGCCGCTGCGGGCCGAGCATGGAGCACCGCTGCGGCTGCATATGCCGATCAAGTATGGGTACAAGCAGATCAAGCGGATCGGGTTGATCGCGTATACGGATGTGAAGCCGGATGATTTCTGGATGAAGCTTGGTTACGACTGGTACGCGGGGTTGTAGGGATCAGGGGCCGGTCCAGAGCACGGAGAGGCGTTCCGCGAGGCTGATGCCTGTGGCTCCGTAAGGGCCGGTGATGAGGAACCAAGCGAGCCAGAGGAACGGGCGCGGACCCGTGGCCCAGGAGCGGAGTGAATCGCGGGCACGCGCATCGGAGAGGGCGAGATAGCTGAGGAAGAGAGTCGCGTCGATCGCGCAGGCTGCGATCCAGCGCGAGACGTCGTGGCCGAGATAGCACAGGGTGAGTGGCAGCGCGAAGAGGATGATGCGGATGGCAATATCCAGCGCCGAGTCAGCGCGCGCGCGTGCGATGCGACGGAGCAGAGCCGTGAGCAGCGCGAAGTACGGAACTGAGATAAGGGCTGTCAGCAGGTAGAGAATCTGCATATCGCGGAATCGATAGAAGTGGGCAACGAGGGCTCGTTGCTGGCTGAAGCTGCTGGCCATTACGTCGAAGAGCTGTCGCTGAACCGGCACAGAGGAGCGGCGGGCCGCATCAGCGAGGATGAGGTCTGGCGAGACCTTGAGCTTGCCGAAATGCAGGATGAGGACGAAGGCTGCGAGCACGAGAGCGACGTTGAGCGCGGCCACGCTCCAGCGGAGACGTTTGTGCCGGCAGAGGTCCCACAGGATGGCGACGATCAGGGGATAAAAGGCGAGCGAGAAGGCCTCATGGCAGAGCAGGCCGATGCAGGCGAGCACAGTGGAAACGAACGCTGCTGATCTCGCAGGCAGATGGAGAAAAGCGGCGACTGCGGCGAGCAGCAGGAGGTAGAGGGTGACGTCGGGCTGCGCGAAGAGGAAGCCGAGGTGCGGAAGCAGCGCAGGAGCGGCGAAGAGGGCCGCAGCCAGCGCGCGGTCCTGTTGGGTTCCGAAGAGGAGCGGGCGAAGAACGAGATAGGTGAATGCAAATGCCGCGAGGATGAACGCAAGCTGAAGCGCGACGAGGCCGGCGCGCGTGAGGTGCGGAAGAGGCGCGACGAGTTCGCCGACGAGGCCGCGCTTGACGAACCCGTGACTGTAGTTGAGGAAATACAGCGCGATGCCGTAATTGAGCGCGATGGGGCCGTAGGTGCTGGCCAGGCCGGCGACGAGCGGAATCCAGGACAGTAGAGCGGACGAACGGCTATCGGCCGGCGCGCGCCGAGCGTCGGCGTTGGGGGGCTCGCAATGGGGAGCCCGCGGTCCGGTGCTCATGCAACGCTTGGATGCGAACTGCAGATTGCGGTTCGCGATCGCAACTTCGAATGAGGACGAGGTGCGGCTTCAGGAGCGGCTTACAGACGCGCGAACAGCGCTTACCAGATGCGGATGCGCTGGTCGGGCGGGAGATAAAGTTTTTCGCCGGGCTGCACGTTGAACTGCTTGTACCAGTCGTCGAGGTTGCGCACGGTGAGCGGGCGGATCTGTCCGGGCGCGTGCGGGTCGGTGAGGAGCTGGCGGCGCAGAGCGGCGTCGCGTGTCTTCGACGCCCATACTTGCGCGAACGCGATGAAGAACTGCTGATCGCCGTTATAGTCGCCGACCTTCGGCGCGGGTTTGCCGGCGAGTGCGACGTGGTACGCATCGAGTGAGGCGTTCACGCCGCCGAGATCCGCGATGTCTTCGCCGAGCGTCTGCTTGCCGTTGACGTGCAGCCCGGGCAGCGGCTCGTAGGTGTCGAACTGCGCAGCCAATGCGGCGGTGACCTGCTTGAAGTGCGCGTAGTCGGCGGGCGTCCACCAGTTGCGCACCGCGCCCTTCGCGTCGAAGTCCGCGCCTTCGGTGTCGAAGGTGTGGGAGATCTCGTGACCGATGATGGTGCCGATGCCGCCGTAGTTCGAGGCGTCCGGCGCGGCGGGATCGAAGAATGGCGGCTGCAGAATCGCAGCAGGGAAGTTCAGGCCGTTGTCGAGCGGGAGATTGACGGCGTTCACCGTCTGCGGATCCATGCACCACTCTTTGCGGTTGACGGGCTGGCCGATGCGGCTGAGCTGGTAGTGGTACTCGAAGAGCTTCGCGCGCTGGATGTTGCCGAAGAGATCGTCGGGGCGAATCTCAAGACCGTCGTAGGTACGCCAGGTATCGGGATAGCCGACGCTGACCTGCAGCGTGCCGAGCTTCGCAAGCGCTTCGGCCTTGGTGGATGGCGCCATCCATGTGACTGCTTCGAGCCGCTTGTGATAGACGGCGAGGAGATTCGCGACGAGCTGCTGCGCCTGCGCTTTGGCCTGCGGCGAGAAGAACCGCGCGGCGTAGAGCTTGCCGACGGCCTCGCCGAGGTTGCGGTTGACGAGCGTGACGGCGCGGATGTCGCGCGGGCGCTGCTGCTGCGCACCGCCGAGCTCGGTGCCGAAGAACGCGAACCACTCGGTGTTGATGGCCTTGGGAAGATACGGCGCGTTGTCTTCGATGGCGTGCAGCGCGAGCCAGTCCTTCCAGTCATCGAGTGGCGTGGACGCGACGAGCGCGGATTCGCCGGTGATCGCGGAGGCCTGCCAGACGTACAGCGAGCGCTGCGAGGCGAGTCCGGCGGCGCGGAGGAAGGCAGGCCAGTCGATGCCGGGCGCTTTCGTCGCGAACTCCGACGCGTGCCAGAGATTGTTCGCGCGGTGGATGTCTTCGCTCTCGGCGAGCGTGAGCTGCGCGTTCGCGATCGCGGTCTCAAGCGCCATCACACGCTGGGCGCGCTGGTCAGGGTTGTCGAGCCCGGCGAGGCGGAACATCGCGGCCATATGCGCGAGATACTTTGCGCGCACCTGCTGCATGTGCTCGCTGGAGTCGAGGTAGTAGGCGCGGTCCGGCAACTCGGTGCCGCCCTGCATCAGGTAGGGCGCGTAGCGGTCGGAGCCTTGAAAGCCGGGAGCAACCCAGACGCCGAAGATATTCGGCGTGTGGAAGTTGGTGTTGTTGAGCGCGTCGGTGTCGGCGCGCACGGTGGCGCCGAGCGCGGCCGAGAGCTGCTGCTTGTTCTGGATTGCGGCGATCCGTTCGAGCTCGGCTTTGAGGGGCGCGAGGCCGGTGTGCTCGATCGCGGCCTCGTCCATGTAGGAGTGGAACAGGTCTGCCATGCGGCGCTGATCGGTGCCGGGCGCGCTCGATTTTGCGGCGTCCTCGATGAGCGCGGTGACCTGCTTGTCGGCCCGGTCGGCGAGCTCCTGGAACCGCCCGACGGAGGCGCGGTCGGGCGGGATGGTGGTGCGGTCGACCCACTTGCCGTTCGCGTAGAGGTAGAAGTTGTCGCCGGGCTTCACGCTCGTGTCCATCGAGCTGAGGTCGATGCCATGTGTTGCGGGTGTTTGTGCGAGCGCGACGGTGCTGAAGGCGAGCAGCGTGATCGACAGAAGGCGGGCAAAGGTCATGGTCTTCTCCGGTTGGCCATATTACGGCAGAAACTTGCTTACGGGAGTCGCGCGGCTTCGGCGATGGGGTTCCAGTTGTCTGCGCCGCGAAGGAAGGCCGCGGGCTGAAACGCCGCAGCTTCTTTCGCGGTGAGCTGATGCGACCACGGCACGCGCTGCGCTGTGTCTGCAGCCGGGGCCGGTGTTGTTGAACTCGGCGTAGAAGGCGGTCGGTGTGGGGTCGTCCTTGCGCCATTTCGACCAGCCTTCGGGGTTGAGAGTGGCTGGAAGCTCGGTGTTCATGACGATGACGCGCGAGTAGGGCCGCCACGGACGGCCGAGAAAGAAGGTGAATGGCGTGGCTGCAAGACACTCTGGAATATCGCCGAGGCACGGCGCTCGCGTAACCTGCGAGTGGTCGATGACGTAACCGGTGGTCTGGTCGGGCGAGGTGCGCGATTGCGCGGTGAGAAAGCCGGCGCGGATCTCGTGAATCTCGTCGTGATCGAAGACGGCGGTCGCGTTGCCGAAGATGAAGTCGACGCCGCCGGCGATGTAGCTGTCGACGTAGTACTGGCGGCCGTAGTCGGCGAAGAGCGTGTCCTGGTCGCCGAGGAAGCGGCAGTGCTTGAAGACGGCGCGGTCGGAGCGCACGGCTGCGGCGACGGCCTGGCCGGTTCTGCCGGCGGAGTTCTCGAAGGTCACATTGTCAGCCGCGAAGTCGTCGCCTTCGATGTCGGCCGTCGCGGTGAGAAAGGTGCCGCCGGCCTGCTTTGCGTTGAGCGACCAGGTGATGACGACGTCAGAGGGCGATTTGCCCAGGCCCAGCAGCGTGATGCGGGGGCGGTTGCGGGTGACCATGATGCGCTCGTGATAGGTGCCGGGCGTGATCTGGATGATGGTCCGAAAGGGCGCCGGCGCCTGCGGGGCGTGGTCGAGGGCCTGCTGAACGGTGGTGTAGTCGGTGGTGCTGTTTGTGGATCCGGGGCCGTTCGGGTCGACACGCACGCGGATGTCCTGCGCGCGTGCTGAGATTGCGCAGAGGGTGTAGAGGCTAAGGAGAAGAGCTGAGATGGCGACCGAAGCGTAGCGTGAGCGGAAGTGTGCTGTGTTCATCGTGATGGCAAAGGCTCTCAAAAGAATCGTAGCGCGGATAAGCTGGATGCGATGCTGAAGCAGAATGCAAAGCAGAGAGAGCTTGCGATCGAGCGGACGCTGGTCGCTGCGGGTGAGCGGGTCTGTGCCGCGGTGTCGGGCGGCGCGGATTCGGTCGCGCTGCTGCTCGCGCTGACGGACGCCAACGACGCGCAGAGGGCGAAGGAACCGCTGGGCATCGTGCTGAGTGCGGTGCACGTGCATCATGGGCTGCGCGGCGAAGAGGCGGATGCTGACGAGGCGTTTGTGCGTGAGCTTTGCGAGCGGCTGAGCGTGCCGCTCACGGTGGAGCGCGTGGATGTTGCGGCGCGGCAGAGTGCGGAGCGCGAAGGTCTGGAAGAGGCTGCGCGTGAGCTTAGGTATGCGGCGTTCTGGCAGATGATCGACGCGCGGAGGGCAGATGTTGTGGCGACGGCGCACACGCTGGATGACCAGGCAGAGACGGTGATGATGAAGCTGCTGCGCGGCGCGTGGACGGAGGGGATTGGCGGGATTGCGCCGGTAGTGGTTAGAGACCGTCGATCGCAGACAGTAGACAGAAATTCCGGCGGCAGGATTGTGCGGCCGATGCTGGGTGTCCGGCGCGGTGAGGTGGAGGCGTTTCTCCGCGAACGCGAACAGCCGTGGCGCGAGGATGCGACAAATCGGGATCTGTCGCTGACGCGGAATCGCGTGCGGCATGAACTGATGCCGATGCTGCGGGGGTTCAATCCGGAGGTGGACCGCGGGCTGGCGCGGCTGGCGGAGATCGCGCGAGAGGAGGAGGCGTTCTGGCAGCCGGAGGTCGCGCGGGTTCTGCCGCAGGTGCTGCTGCCGGGCAGGCCGGTGCGCGGCGGCGGGCGCGCTGTAGGTACTGTTACCGGCAACAGCTCATGCGCGCTCGAGATTGAACGGCTGCGGGCGATCTCTCCGGCATTGCGAAGGCGGGTGTTGCGGGCGGCGGCGCGCTCGCTGGGGTTGCGAATCTCAGCGGATGAGACCGCGAAGTTGCTGGCCTTGGCGGGTTTACCCACAGCAGATCGCGACTCGTCCGCCGATCGTGCCGCGGGTGGGCGCACGGCTGGAACTTGCCGGCGGTCTGCGTGTTGAGCGCACTGCGCGAGAGATTCAGCTGCGCGTGGAAGCTGCGCCTTTTGTGGCACAAAGAGGCGACAGAAGGTGGCAAGAGTACGGCCGAGAAAAGGTGGTGGGGAAGGTGGGGCTGGGGAGTAGAATCTTGGGGAGCGCGTGTGGTCCGGCCGTTTCCCCGAACGGAAGGACGTTTGCACCCTCTGGCCAGTCTTGTCGTCTAACAGTTGAGTGCATGAGCAGTAAGGCTGGAGGCGTTGCTCGAGGGTCGAGCCAACGCGGGGAGCCCGGCGAAGCAGGAAACGAGGAAGCGGATTGAATTCAACCATTAAACATCTGTTGATCTGGGTCCTTACGGTGGGGTGCCTTCTGGTGGGATGGCGCTACGTCGTGACGAATATGAATCCCGGGAAAGATAAGGCGATCAGCCTTACGGAGCTGCAGAACGACGCCGAGGCCGGCAAGATCTCCGAGGTGACGATCAACGGCACCGAGGCCACGGGCAAGTTCAAGGACGGCAAGGAGACGTTTCACACGACCGTCCCGGCCAACTATCCGGACCTGTATAAGGATCTGATCTCGCATGGCGTGGACGTCAGCCAGAAGGACCAGAACGGCACGCTGTGGCTGAACATCCTGTTCCAGATCGCTCCGATTGCGGTGATCCTGGCACTGTTCCTGTTCATGATGCGGCAGATGCAGAGTGGCGGAAACAAGGCGCTGAGCTTTGGCAAGAACCGCGCGCGCCTGCTCTCGATGCAGCAGAAGAAGGTGACGTTCAAGGACGTCGCGGGCGTGGATGAGGCCAAGGAAGAGCTCAAGGAGATTATCGAGTTCCTCCGCGAGGCGCAGAAGTTCCAGCGGCTCGGCGGACGGATTCCGAAGGGCGTGCTCATGGTCGGGCCTCCGGGCACGGGCAAGACGCTGCTGGCGCGCGCTGTCGCCGGCGAGGCAAACGTTCCGTTCTTCTCGATCTCCGGTTCGGATTTCGTGGAGATGTTCGTCGGCGTCGGTGCAAGCCGCGTGCGCGATCTGTTTGAGCAGGGCAAGAAGAATGCTCCGTGCATCATCTTTATCGACGAGATTGACGCTGTCGGGCGGCACCGTGGTGCGGGCCTGGGCGGCGGGCACGATGAGCGCGAGCAGACGCTGAATCAGCTGCTGGTCGAGATGGACGGCTTTGAGTCGAACGATGGCGTGATCCTGATCGCGGCGACGAACCGGCCTGACGTGCTGGATCCGGCGCTGCTGCGGCCGGGCCGTTTTGACCGCCGCGTGATTGTGGATCGTCCTGACATTCGCGGGCGTGAAGAGGTGCTGCGCGTGCACTCCAAGAAGGTGCCGCTGGCAGACGACGTGAACCTGCAGATTCTGGCGCGCGGAACACCGGGATTCTCGGGTGCGGACCTGGCGAATATGGTGAACGAGGCGGCGCTGACGGCGGCGAGGTTCAACCGCAAGGCCGTACACATGTACGACTTCGAGATCGCCAAGGACAAGGTGCTGATGGGCGCCGAGCGCAAGTCCATGCTGCTGAGCGAGGACGACAAGCGCGACACGGCTTACCACGAGGCCGGCCACGTGCTGGTTGCAGCGAAGCGCAAGCACTCTGACCCGCTGCACAAGGTGACGATCATTCCGCGCGGTATGGCGCTCGGTGTGACGATGCACCTGCCGGAAGAAGACAAGCACACGGTGACGAAGGACTACCTCGAGACGCAACTCGCGATCCTGATGGGCGGCCGCTGCGCGGAGGAGATCTTCATGAACCGCATGACGACCGGCGCAGGCAACGACATCGTGCGCGCGACGGAGCTGGCACGCAAGATGGTTTGCGAGTACGGCATGAGCGAGCTCGGCCCCCTGACTTACGGCAAGAAGGAAGAGCAGATCTTCCTCGGCCGGGAGATCGCGCAGTCACGGGATTACTCGGACGACACGGCGAAGGAGATCGACCGGCTGGTGAAGCAGTTCGTCGACATGGGCTACAAGTCGGCACACCAGATCCTGGATGAGAACCGGGATGTGATGCACCGGATGGCGACGGCCCTGCTGGAGCGCGAGACGCTGGATGCGGCGGAGATTGAGCTGCTGATCCAGGGTAAGGAGCTCGGGCCGGTGAAGTCTCCGCTGGCTTCGGCGGATGGCGACGATACGCAGAAGGTGCTGAAGCCTGAGGGAAACCGGAAGCCGGGTTACAACGAGGGCGCACCGACGACCGCGTAAGCTGATTGTGGATGGAATGAGAGAGGCAGCCGATACGGCTGCCTCTTTTTGTTTTGGGTCGGACAGGTGGGGTACCTCCCCCTCCCCCGGTTTCTTGCGCAAAGTCTTCAGCTCATTGAGGTTAGGTCCGGACCTTGCTTGCGCCGAATCGGTGGGGGCGGGTGTGAGCGCGTGATTAGCCGGGGTGTTTGGGGGTGGGTTTTGTCAAGTCAGCTGGGTTTCGCGGGAAGGGTTTGGTTCAGCTTCGACTCGCGAGTTTGGGAGTTGTGAGGTGGGTGGAGACGAAGTGGATGAGCTCGGGGGTGGTGTAGGTGGGCGGGGCGATGTGGAAGAGGGGTTTGCGGGCGAGCAGGCGCGGAGAGATGTCCGGGCCAGGCGCGGGTGAGTGATTCAAGTGTGGTGTTGGCGGGAACGATGAGGGCGTCGGTGCGGTCGAGGTAGCGGAGCGCGCTGGCTTTGAAGTCCGCGATGGTGGGGTCGAGGACGGAGAGGGAGAGGTCGGGCTGGAGGAAGCGCAGGATGGAGTTGGATTCGATGATGGTGTTTTCGGATTCGGCGAGGAGCTTGCGGAGCCGGGGCATGGCTTCGGCGAGCTCGCCCTGGCGGGTGCGGACCCAGAAGACTCGTTTCGCGCCGGCGGCGAGGAAGCGGGAGGTGTCGGTGCCGGTGGCGGCGTTGCGCTCTTCGGAGATGGCGAGGGTGTGGTCGGCGGTCTGGCAGTCGCAGGGCTCGCCGTTGGCGGAGCAGACGTTGTGGCCGAACTGCGTGATCTTGATGGCGGTCCAGTTGAGGTGAGGCAGGGCGGCGATCAGGCCGGCGACGACCGAGGTCTTGCCGATGTTGCGGGTGTGTCCGCCGATGACGATGGTTGGCATTAGGGAGGAAGTGGTTAGTGGTTAGTCGTTAGGAGACGCAATACCGTACAATGCAGCTGATCCACATCTTGGGGAACTGACATGTTCAGTCTCAGACTAAGGTCTTTCCGTTGCAAGGCGGTTTGGTATGTTGTTGCGACGCTGACATGCGCCATTGGGACTGCGTCAGCATTCGGACAGATCGCCACGTCCACGACCGTATCGTTGGCTCCCACGCCTGTTTACGCTGGGCAGATTCCGGTCGCAGCGGTCACCGTGACGGCCAGTGACGGGAGCACTCCCGATGGGAGCGTTACCTGCAACATCGAAGCACGGGCTCACGCCGCGTCTTACGCCATGAATCTGCAGAACGGGGTCGCTTCGATACCCCTGACATCACTTGAATTCGCTCCGGTTGGGAACCAGTACACTCTCGCCTGCAGCTACCTCGATTATCTGTTGGGCTCTGAGACCCCTGCCAATTCTCCGCCGTACGCTGGGAGCACTGCTACCACCTTGCCCTTCGAAATCATCTTCTTTTCGGCGTGGATCGTGAACAGCGACGGGACCGTAAGCCAACTGGACTACACGGGTAAGGTGCTCGCCACGCTAGGCACTCCCGGAGCATCAGCCAGCGCCGGCGGCATCGCCCTCGACTCCTCACACAATGCGTGGGCGGTTACCAACACGGCCAATTCCCTCATGTTTGTCAGTGTGGACGCCAGTTCGATTCCGGATCACAATCCGGTCGCAACGGCCACGAGCACCTTCGCCGGCGGCGGATTGCTGCAGCCCACCGGAGTCGCTGTGGACGGCGCGGGTCAGGTGTGGATCGCGAACGGCGGCAACTCGGTTTCGTCGTTCTCGAACAGCGGCGCGGCGCTGAGCCCCGCGGCCGGCTATGGCGCGACCACGGCCGCGGCCGCCACGCCCTACAACGCTCCCAGCGGCATCGCCGTCGATCAGGCCGGCTCGGTCTGGGTCACAAACTCCGGCGGCAACACCGTCACACGGATCTTCGGCAGCGCCGCCCCAGTCGCCGTACCGCTCGTCACAGGCACCGCCAACCTCACCACAGGGACCAAACCATGAATAAGGCCGCCAGCTACTCTGCCGAATCGACTCTGGCTGCCTTTGTGACTCACCCCTGTCAGCGTTTTCTCCTGCTTACCGGCGTTGCCGCGCTGCTGACCGGCTGTGGCGTGGGCGCACTCGACTCCGCGCCGAGTGAGCCCGTTGCCGGCATTGCGATCCGGGGAAGCGCCTTCGGAGGGCAACAACCCGTCGCCGGCGCATCCGTGCAGCTCTATGCAGCCAACCTGACAGGCTACGGAAACCAGGCCATCCCGTTGCTTCCCACGAATAGCATCACGACCGACGCCGGTGGCGGCTTCAACATCACGGGCCAGTACACCTGCCCCGTGCCTGATGCTCCCGTCTACCTCGTCGTGACGGGCGGTAACCCCGGGCTTTCGGCCAGCAACCCCAACCTGGCCGAGATGGCCGCGCTCGGCTCGTGCAGCGCGCTCCAAGCCAACGCCAGTACGACCTTCGTGCTGATGAACGAAGTCACAACGGTCGCTGCAGCTTACGCGCTCGCGCCCTTCATGACCGGGATCGCAGGCATGAGTACATCTCCCGGCAACACGGCCGGGCTGAACTTCGCCTTTGCAGATGTCAATCAGCTCGTCAACAACGCGACCGGCACGAGCCCCGGCACTGCCCTTCCGACGGGCGCGATTTTGCCGCGCACCCAGCTCTACTCGCTGGCCGACTCTCTTGCCGCTTGTGTCAACTCGACGGGCGGAACGGCGGGCGACACTTCGGCCTGCGGCAGACTCTTCGCTGCGGCCACAGCGCCCGGCGGTACAGCACCCACTGACACCGTATCCGCGGTTATCGACATCGTGCAGCACCCGGGCCAAAACGTCGCTGCGATTTACACGCTAGCCGGTAGCACTCCCCCCTTCCAGCCGACGCTCACCGCCACGCCAAATGACTGGACGCTCGCTGTGACCTACACGGGCGCGGGCTTGTCCGCGCCTTCCGCAGTTGCTGTGGACGGAGGCGGCAATATCTGGATCACCAATCGCGGCGCCAACACCGTAACCGAGCTTGATCACTCCGGCGCAGTGCTCGCCACCAGCGCTGCCGTGCTGAGCGGCCCGGCAGCCGTTGCGCTCGATGCAGCAGGTGACCCGTGGATTGCCAACGCCACGGCAAACGCGCTCACGCAACTTTCCGCCTCCGCCGCCGTCACCGGCAGCGCTTCTGGCGGGCTCAGTTTGCCCGCCGGGCTAGCGATCGACCCGCAGGGGAATTTATGGGTCGCGAACTCCGGCACAGCCAGCATCTCGGAGTTCACAAGCACCGGTTCGCCACTCAGCGGCGACGGATTCTCCGGCTCTGGAATCACCAATCCTCTCGGGATTGCCATCAGCACGTCTTGTTCGCTTTCGAACTCGAACCCCACTTACTGTCGGCCCGAATAAGCCTGGGAGCATCGTTTACCGCATGCGCAAGCGCCTGCTGCGTACCCTGGGAGCGCGCTAACGTATGTCTCGCTAAGCGCACATCTCGTCAGTCGGTAACACTGCCCAAGCGATTTCGAAAATAGACGGCCGGCAGTTGGTTCAGGAGCCAGGACGGGTGCCTACTTGAGGCGGCGGATGCGGGCGAGGGATTTGAGGTAGTCGGCGAGGGGTTCGGCGGGGGTGCCGGCGAAGACCTGGCCGGGGCCGGTGAGGTGCTTGCCGGGGAAGACGCCTCCCTGGCCGCCGAGGACGACGCCGGGGCCGATGTGGACGTGGTCGCCGAGGCCGACCTGGCCGGCGAAGATGACGCCGTCGTCGATGATGCAGGAGCCGGAGATGCCGACCTGCGCGGCGATGATGACGTTTTTGCCGATGATGCAGTTGTGGCCGATGTGGACCATGTTGTCGATTTTTGTGCCGGCGCCGATGCGGGTTTCGCCGAGTGCGCCGCGGTCGATGGTGGTGTTGGCGCCGATCTCGACGTTGTCTTCGATGGTGAGGGTGCCTTGCTGGGGGAAGCGGACGTAGGCGCCGTCGTCGCCGCGGACGTAGCCGAAGCCGAGGCCGCCGAGGACGGCTCCGGACTGGACGAAGACGTTGTTGCCGAGCGTGGTGGTGGAGTGGATGGTGACGTTGGCGCCGAGGATGCAGTTGTCGCCGAGGGTGGCGCCGGGTTCGATGACGGTGCCGGCGCCGATGGTGCAGTTGCGGCCGATGTGGGCGGCGGGCGTCGATGATGGCGGCGGGGTGGATGGCGGGGGTGGCGAAGGAGTCGAAGTGGCGGGAGATGAGGGCGAAGGCGTGCTTGGGGTGTTTGAGGGGGAGGATGCGCGGGGTCGTCTGTCGGGCGGCGTTGTGGGGCGCGAGGATGAGGCCGGCGAGGCTGGCGACGGCGGTGGTGAGGGAGGCGGCGTCGGTGGCGAAGACGATGGAGTCGGGTGTGGCGTCGTCGTGGGCGGAGAGGCGGGTGAAGGTGCGGGACGCGGCGGAGCGGGTGGGCTCGGCGGGGAGGTTGAGGAGTGAGTAGAGCTGCTTGGAGCGAGATGGAGGGGGATTTTTTTGCGGTTTTCATCGGGGAGGCGCTTGTCGGGTCAGGCTAACATCCTGCGAACCCACATCTCAAAGTCGAGATGCGGGGCACCCAGCTAAAGCCCGATTCGTTGGTGTACGCGAAGCGGCCGGCTGAAGCCAAGTGTCCCGACAATTAGCTTCGATATGGCAGTGTTCTTCGATCGCATGCTCACGATCGATACGAATTCGAGCAGATAGGTAAGAATGCGTGTTAGCACTGACAGCGCACATCCATCCGCCTATATCTACGAGCCGCGAAAGCGCCGGAAAGTGTACCGATGCAGGCGAGCAGTCCAATAGCAAGCTTTGCGATATCTTGCAAGCGGCAACCAGAGATGTACTGCGCCGAATCGTATCTTCGTCGCGAGGTAACTAACGACATCCGAATTTACGAAAGGGCAAGCCGCTCAGTATCGCGAAGAGCCAGACCGAGACTCGACGTCCGCTGAGTCTAGATTGCCATCACGGAATGTTCAACTATAGCTGGATGTTGGAAGCTGAGATAGTCGTCGTCGGATGCGGGAGCGGATCGGTGGTGAGCTTCGTGAGCATTAGTAGAGGCTCGGTTCGCCTTCGGGGCGGGTTTTCCAGCGGCGGTGGACCCAGAGCCATTGCTCGGGGTAGCGGCGGATCCAGGATTCGAGGGTGGAGGTGAAGAGGGCGGTGTTGGCGAGGGCGTCGGCGGCGGGGTCGGCGGTGCGCTGGAGCGTGAGCTCGGGGCCGAAGTGGAGGACGTAGCGGTGATTCGTTTGGTTCCCAGAGCATGAAGCCGGGGAGGACGGCGGCGTTGGAGTGGGCGGCGACGCGGGCGAGGCCGGAGGCGGTGCAGGCGGGCGTGCCGAAGAAGGGGACGAAGACGCCTTGCGGGGGCGTCATGTTGGTGTCCATGAGGATGCCGACGGTGTCGCCGCGGTGCATGGCGGCGAGGAGGCCGCGGGCGAAGTCGTCCTTGTGGAGGACGCGGTTGCCGTGGAGGCAGCGGATGCGGTTGACGAAGGCGTCGACGAGCGGGTTGTCGAGGCGGCGGATGACCATGGACATGGGGTAGCCCATGAGGGAGTGGTAGAAGCTGGAGAATTCCCAGGCCCCGAGGTGGCCGGTGAGGACGAGGACGCCTTTGCCGCGGGCGCGGGCGGCGAGGAAGTGCTCGAGGCCTTCGTAGCGGAAGAAGGCTTCGGCGTCGGCTCGGGTGGCGCGGGACATGCGGCAGAACTCCGCGAGCTGCTGGCCGAGGAGGTGGAAGAGGGTGCGGAGGATGCGCTCGCGGTCGGCGTTGGATTTTTCAGGGAACGCGAGGGTGAGGTTGCGGAGGCCGATGCGGCGGAGGCGCGGGATGGCGTTCCAGGCGAGGGCTCCGATGGCGGAGCCGAGCGCGACGGGAGATGGGGCGCGGGAGCCATTTGAGGATCGCGACGAGCAGGCGGACGAAGAGGTACTCCAACCATTCACGAGGGCTGGCGCGCCATTCGCGTGGTGTGGCGCGGGGCTCGCGGCGTGGGGGCGGCTGAGGGTGGGCGGAGGTGGTCAATCGCTCCTCAGTTTAGCTGCGGCTGCGATGTCGTGGGATGGAAGCTGTCGTGGAGCGTGGTGACCGCGCGGTGACTAAAGTCAACTATGATGAAGGCAGCAAAGGATGCGAGATAATATGCGGCCCTGTTCGAACTGCGGACATCGGAAGTTCAGGCGCGTGAAGCGCCAGGGCGTGGTGGATGGGCTTTTGGTGCTGCTTGGGCTGTATCCGTGGGAGTGCGAGAGCTGTCAGCACAAGACGTATAGCCGGCGGCGCGAGCCGCGGTCGAACAGGGCCGACTAAAGTCGGCCCTATTTTCCTTTTAATCCGTTGTGAAGGACCCATCTGAAGATGGGCCCCTTCTTGGTTGAGGCTATTGACCCCACCCATGCGCTGCGCGCATGAATGGGGCACCCGGGTTGCCGTCTCTGCACACGGATTGTGGATTCGCGTTGTTGGCTACTGCTTGGCGGCGACGAAGCTGTGGGCGACGGTGGAGACGAAGTGGCGGGCTGGGGCGGGGACGGGGACGGCTCCGCGGAGGACCTGGTCGAAGGGCAGGGGGCTGCCGTAGAAGGCGGCCATGTCGTCGTCGTTGGCCTGGAGGACGGTGCCGTCGAGTGAGACGCCGGCGAAGAGGCCCTTGGAGCGGGAGTAGGTGAGGAACTCGGCGTTGAGCTTCCAGTCGGTGCCGGCCTGGGCGTTGCGGCCGACGGGGCCGGCGGAGGCAGCGGCGTCAGCGCCGATCTTGAACTTGTTTTTGAGCATGTCCTGGAGGCCCTTCTGGTTCATGGCGACGAGGACGAGGTCGGTGGACTGGCCGCCGATCTGCCAGCCGAAGCTGCCGCCGGAGAGGCGGACGAAGACGGGAGCGCTCCAGCCGCGGGGTGTGCGGCAGGTGGCGACGCCCTGGCCGTACTGCGCGCCGAGGACGAAGGCGCCTTTCTTGTAGCTGGGCACGACGACGACGCAGGTGGCTCCGGAGAGGATGGAGTTCGGGATGCCGTTGTCGGGGGCGGCGGCGATCTGCTGGATCACATCGGCGGCGGCATTCAGGCGGTCGTTCAGCTTGCCGGTGTCGGCAGCGCGGGCCGGGAGCATGCCGGCAAAGAGGAGAGAGCCACAGAGAGCAGGGCCACATAGTCTTGCGAAGAGTTTTTTCATCGTATTGCCTTTCGGGATTGGGGGGAGGAGCGGACCCGGGTGTTTAGACGTGAGTCGATTTTAAACGCTTTGGGTGGGCGAAAAGGTGCTGGAAAAGGAACAGGGACGGCGGTTGCCGTCCCTGCTCTGAGTGAAACAAGTACGAGTATTGCCTGGTGAAACGGGCGGGTGCCCGTGGTGAAGCTTATTGATCCGCGCGCGCTTCGCCAAACGCGCGGGCGACGGTGTGGACGAAGCGCTCGGCGTTGGCCGGGACTGCGGCGCCGCCGTGCAGGATGCGCTCGAAGTCGCCGTTCCCGTACTCGGCGTCCATGTCGTCCTTGTTCTCTGAGAGCGCGGTGCCGGAGAGGTCAAGGCCGGCGAAGAGGCCCTTGGAGCGGGAGTAGGTGAGGAACTGGGCGTTCATGGCGATGTCGGTGGCGGCCTGCGCGTTGCGGCCGACCGGGCCTGCGGCTGCGGAGGCGCCGGCGCCGAGCTTGATTTTGCTCTTGAGCGCGGACTCGAGGCCGTTCTGGTTCATGGCGATGAGGACGAGGTCGGTGGACTGTCCGCCGATCTGCCAGCCGAAGCTTCCGCCCTCGAGCTTGACGAAGACAGGAGCGCTCCAGCCATGGCCGGTGCGGCAGGTGGCTACGCCCTGGCCGTACTCCGCGCCGATGACAAAGGCGCCCTTCTTGTAATGGGGCACGACGACGACGCAGCGCGCGCGAGAGAGGATCGAGTCAGGGATGCCGTGGTCCGGGCTGCTGGTGACGCCCTGGATCACCTCGGCGGCGTCAGCGAGCCGGTCGTCCATCTTATGCATGCTTTGCGCGTGGACGGGGATCATTCCTGCGACCATCGCGAATCCACAAAGTGCGCCTAGGAGCTTTTTCATTGAAATTGCCTTTCAGAATCTGCCGTTTGGGGGAGGAATCTTCCCTTGTTGTCTCAAACGGTGAGATGGAATGGCGAGAGGCGCAGGTTGCCAAAAAAAATGGGGTTGTAGGTTTGCCGCGAACGGCTGAACCTACAACCCTCTTCTCCCAGGTCTGTACTGGGATAAGACTGAGGCATGGGGCGCGAGGGGACAAGAGTACGGAGGGTTGTAGACCTTCGACCATTGCATGGAGCGGACGCGCTTCCCGCCGGGGCATTGATGCGGCCGACGGGCACCAGGCCGGGATGTAGCCGGGTGGGGGATGGCATCTGGTCGCGGGGTTAGTGCGAGCGTTCTTCGATGGCGCGGAGGGTGAGTTCGACGCGGTTGTGGGCGCCGGTCTTGCGGAGCATGCGGCCGAGGTGGGCCTTGACGGTGGCTTCGTCGATCTTGAGGGCTTCGGCGATGGCGCGGTTGGAGCGGCCGTCCATGAGGTGCTCGAGGACCTCGCGCTCGCGGGCGGTCATGCGCTTGAGGATGCTGTCGGCGGAGGGCGTTGATGAGGCGGCGCTGCTGCTGCCGCCTTCGATGAGCTTGGCGAGGACCTTGCGCGGCGCCCAGACGGAGCCGTCGAGGACGACTTCGAGGGCCATGCGGATCTCGGCTTCGGAGGCGGTCTCGGCGAGGTAGCCTTTGGCGCCGGCGCCGATGACCTGCTCGATGAGCAGCGGGTCGAGGCCTTCGCCGACGACGATGATGCGCAGGGTCGGGTGCTCGCGGCGGAGTTTGGTGACGAGGTCGGTGAGAGCGTCGCCGCCGGCGCGGGCTTCGAGCATGAGGACGGCGAGGTCAGGGGTGGAGGCGAGCTGGTCGAGCTGGAGGGGGACGGCTTCCATGCCCGGAAGATCAGCGAGGATGGCCTCCATGCCGACCAGGCGGAGCGGGTCGGAGGCGACGAGGCCGATTCTTGCCGGTGCTTCAGTGGTCATAATCGTGGCTTACTGTCCTGACGTTTGAATGCGGGGCTTGGGGCCTACAACTTTGGAAGCACGATGCCTTGCTGGCGCATGTATTTGCCGTTGCGATCGCCATAGCTTACCTCGCAAACCTCATCGCTCTGGAAGAAGAGTATCTGACAGAGGCCCTCATTGGCGTAGATACGTGCGGGAAGCGGTGTTGTGTTGGAGATTTCGAGAGTGACGAATCCTTCCCATTCGGGTTCGAAAGGCGTGACGTTCACGATGATGCCACAACGCGCGTAGGTGGATTTGCCGACGCAGATGGTAAGGACGTCGCGCGGGATGCGGAAGTACTCGATGGAGCGGGCGAGCGCGAAGGAGTTGGGCGGAACGATGACGGAGGGCGCGGAGACGGTCACGAAGGAGCGCTCGTCGAAGGCCTTCGGGTCGATGATTGCGGAGTTGACGTTGGTGAAGATTTTGAACTCGTCGGAGACGCGGAGGTCGTAGCCGTAGGAGGAGAGGCCGTAGGAGATGACGCCTTCGCGGACCTGTTTCTCGCTGAAGGGCTCGATCATGCGGTGGTTGAGGGCCTGCTGGCGGATCCAGCGATCGCTCTTGATGGACATCGTTCTCCTGGCTGGCGGGCGGGTGGCGCGCGGGAGTTTCAGAGTAGTTTCGTTTCGCTGAGATTATCGCAAACGGGTATGTGGAGGGTTGACAATGTCGCAGCGTGTTTGACAACTGATGGCGCCTTTCCTAGCATCGGGACTAGCAGGGCGCATTTTCAGCAGTTTGCGAGCCCCGCGCCGAAGCGAAGACGGAAGGAAGGTCAGGCCGAAGATGATCAAGCAGGATTTGGTTCAGCGTATCGTCGAGCGCACTGGATTGCCCCGGACCAAGGCGGAGGCGGCGGTGGACGCGATCTTTGAAGGCATGAAGAAGGCGCTGGGCAAGGCCGACCGGATTGAGCTGCGCGGGTTTGGCGTGTTCACGGTGAAGCCGCGCAAGACGGGCGTGGGGCGGAATCCGCGGACCGGGGCTGAGGTGAGTATCTCGCCGGGCAGTGCGGTGAGGTTCAAGCCGGGGAAAGAGCTGCATTTAATCGGGTAGGGTTTGGACGAGCGCCATGTCCATCAACTTCACCGCCGTGAATCGAGTGACACGGGATGAGGACCGCTTGCGGGAGGCCCGGTTCTGGGCTACGCGCTCGATGGCGGAACGGATTATCGCCGGTTGGGCGCTTGCGGAAAATAATCTGCTCCAATCAGATAAACATGAGCCAGAGAAGCGAGCAGGTATCACTCTTCGCCGCATTCCTGGCGGCAGGCGTTGAATATGCCGTCGTCGGCGGCGTTGCCGTGAATGCCCTAGGGAAAGTTCAGCTACATCAGGTGGAGTGCGTCGACGTCGATGGTGACGGAGCGGCGGGGGATGTTTGCGGCTTCGATGTGCGCGAGCATTTGACGCAGCAGCGCGCTGAGGGCGTCGCGGCGCTCGGATTTGAGCAGCAGGTGATAGCGGTAGATGCGCTTGATGCGCGGAATGGGCGCGGGCGCGGGGCCGAGGATGCGGACGGTGTCGGGGCGGTTGGCGGAGAGCCAGTTGCCGAGTTGAGTGGAGATGGCGAGGACCTCTTCTAGCTGCTCGGAGTGGATGAGGACGTTGGCGAGCGCGGCGAAGGGTGGGTAGCGCATCGCGCGGCGGAAGTACATCTCGCGCGCGGCGAAGCCGGTGTAGTCGTGCTGGCGGGCGAACTGGTTGACGTAGTGATCGGGCTGGTAGGTCTGGACGAGGACGCGGCCGGGCTTGTCGCCGCGGCCGGCGCGGCCGCTGACCTGCGTGAGGAGCTGGAAGACGCGCTCGGCGGCGCGGAAGTCGGGGAGGCCGAGGGCGAAGTCTGCGCCGACGACGCCGACGAGCGTGACGCCGTGGATGTCGTGGCCCTTGGCGATCATCTGCGTGCCGACGAGGAGGTTGATCTCGCCGGAGTGGAGGCGCTGGAGGAGGCGCTCCATGTCGCCGCGCGTGCGGACGGTGTCGCGGTCCATGCGGCCGATGCGGGCGTTGGGGAAGAGTTCTTGTAGGCGCTCTTCGCCTTGCTGCGAGCCGGCGCCGAGGAAGAAGAGATGCTCGCTGTCGCACTTGGGGCAGCGTGAGGGGACGCCGCGGCGGAAGCCGCAGTAGTGGCATTCAAGGCGAGCGCCGACGCGCGCGGGGCCGGAGAGATCGGTTTCGTCCGAGTGCTTGTGGTAGGTGAGCGAGATCGCGCAGTTTTCGCACTCGATCTTTTCGCCGCAGGCCCGGCACATGACGACGAACGAGTAGCCGCGGCGGTTGAGGAGGATGATGACTTGCTCGTTGCGGTCGAGCGTCGCCTGGGTTTCTTCGATGAGCTGGCGGGCGAAGATTTGTTCCTGCCCGGTTTCGCGGAATTCGGTGCGCATGTCGATCATCTCGACGATGGGGAGAGGGCGGGATTGCACGCGCTCGAGCATCTCGATGCGCGCGTAGCGGCCACGGTCGGCGTTGTTCCAGGATTCGAGCGACGGTGTGGCGGAGCCGAGGACGACGGGGATGCCGAGGAGTTTCGCGCGCATGACGGCGACGTCGCGGGCGTGGTAGCGCGGTGTTTCTTCCTGCTTGTAGGAGCCGTCGTGCTCTTCGTCGACGAGGATGAGGCCGAGGTGCGGCATGGGCGCGAAGACGGCGCTGCGTGTGCCGACGACGATGCGGGCCTCGCCGCGACGGATGCGGTGCCACTGCTCGGCGCGCTCGTCGGGTGTGAGTTGGGAGTGCAGGAGTGCGACTTCGCTGCCGAATGCTGCGACCATCTGCGCGGCGGTGGCGGGCGTGAGGCCGATCTCGGGAACGAGGAGGAGAGCGGATTTTTTCGCGGCGAGCGCCCGTTGCATCGCGGCGACGTAGACGGCGGTTTTGCCGGAGCCGGTGACGCCGTAGAGCAGGTGCGGAGCGAAGCTGTTGCGCTGCATGGAGGCGACGATCGAGGCGAGGGCTTCGGTTTGCGATTCGTTGAGCGTGTGCTCGTGCGCGAAGCGTTTGCCGTCGGTGGCGAGTGAGGTGATGTGGAAGGCTTGCGGGGATTCTTCGAGGCGGATGAGGCCGCGGCGGACGAGGGTGTTGAGGGATGAGTCGGGGATGGCGCGGCGTTGGAGGCGGGAGCGGAGCTCGCGGAGGAGCTCGCGGCCGCCGCAGCCGGCGAGCTCGGCCATGACGGCGAGCTGGTTGTCGTTGAGCTTGGGGAGACGGCGCGGGTTTGTGGTGGTCCCAACACCCACATCTCCATCCTGGAGATGTGGGGCACCCGGTTCCTCTGGTTGCTCGGTGAGGATCGCGATGGTTTCGAGACGGCGAGCGTCGCGTTGTTCCGTGAGCGGTTCGCGGAGGAGCCAGCGCTTTTTCACCATCGCGTCGAGGAGAGCTTTGTTTGCGCCTGTGGCGGAGCGGACGGCGGAGAGCTTGGCGGGCTCGCCGGGTTCGAGGTAGTTGAGGACGGCGTACTCGCGGTTCTGGTCTTCGGGGCTGAGTTTGCTGCGGCGCGAGGAGCCCTTTGCAGCGCCTTCGTAGAGCACGCGGCGGCCGGGTTCGGCGATGCGGTAGACCCAGTGGCGGCGGACTTCTGCTGCGAGGGGGAGCATGCCGCGGAGCACTTCGCCGAGCGGAGCGCAGTAGTAGTTCGCGATCCAGCGCGCGAGGTCGAGGAGTTCGGGTGAGAGGAGAGGGGTGTCGTCGAGGAGGCGGTCGATCGGTTTGGTTTCGATCTCCGGGGGCGGTGCGGTGTCGTGGACGGCGATGACGATGCCCATGAGGCGCTGGCCGCTGAAGGGAACGAGGACGCGGGAGCCGATTTCCGGGGTCACGCCGTTGAGCGCGTAGGTGAAGGCGCGGTCGAGTGGGACCGGCAGCGCGACGTCGGCGTAGAGGGGCACGAGGTTAAGGGTATCGTGCGCGATTGTGCGATTCCGGTCGCCTGTCGCGAACGCACATCTCGATACTCGAGATGTGGGGCACCCAGATTTACTGCCGGGCAGCCGACTGCTTTGAGAGCTCTTGCGTTAAACTTCTTGAGTTCTTTGGCTTGAGCTTTTTTGTCTTCGAGGAGTTTGGTGACGCGTTCGGGAACGTCAGTGCGGGAGACGGTGAGGGTGCGGGCGACGGTGTCGAGGAGGGTGTAGTCGCGGCGGGCGGAGCGGACGGCGCGGAGGCCGCAGACGAATTCGACGCGCCAGCCGTTGCGGACTTTTTCCACGCGGCGGAGCAGGATCGCGCCGATCTCGCCGGTGCTGCGGACGTGGGTGCCGCCGCAGGCGTTGAACTCGATGCCTTGCATTTGAACGATTCGGAAGGGGCCTTCGCGCGGTGGGAGCTTGCGGAGGTCTCCGCGGGCGAGCATCTGGTCGGCGAGGGCGCGGTCGATCCAGTGGGTGAGGAGCGGGCGGTTTTCGTAGATGACGCGGTTGGAGAGCTCTTCGACGCGGCGGAGGTCGTCGTCAGAAAGTTTTTCCATGCCATCGGGGAGGGCGAGGTCGATGGTGGAGGACTCGGCGCCGAGGTGGAAGCTGACGGTGCGCGCGTTGAGTTCGCGGAGGAAGATGGCGGAGAGGAGATGCTGGCCGGAGTGCTGCTGCTCGTGGTCGGTGCGGCGGGCCATATCCACGGCACCAGCTGATACCGGTGCCGGCAGCGAGCGGCTTGCGGATGTAGTGCCAGACCTCGCCGGATTCGTCTTCTTCAACGCGCTCGACGGGGATTTCGAGTGTGGTGCCGCTGGGTGCAGTGGCGATGAGCACGCCGGTGTCGCAGGGCTGGCCGCCGCCTTCGGGGTAGAAGGCGGTGCGGTCGAGAGCGAGCTGCCAGAGCTGTGCGGCGTCCGGCGGGCGCGGCGGGGTCTTTTTCGACGAGGCGGATGTCGGTGACGTGCGCGGTGAACTCGAGGATGGGCGAGTCGTAGTAGAGGCGTTGGGCCGGAGTCGAAGAGTGGGCTTGCGCGGGCATTAAATCTCAGCTTTCCGTGTGGTCGCTTCGTCTGTGGTTAGCTTCAGCTTTGTTTGTTCTGATATGCAGCTTCTCTTTCCACCATAGCCTGCAGGGCCTCGACCTCGACGCGGCTGCCGAGGACAAGCGAGGTGCGCTGGTGGATGGATTCTGGTTGGAGGTCGAGGATGCGCTGCGTGCCGTCGATGGCGGCGCCGCCGGCCTGCTCGGCGATGAAGGAGAGCGGGTTGGCTTCGTAGAGGAGGCGGAGTTTGCCTTGGGGAGTTTTTGCGGTTGGTGGGTAGAGGAAGACGCCGCCTTTGAGGAGCGTGCGGTGGAAGTCGGCGACGAGCGAGCCGATGTAGCGCGAGCTGTAGGTCTTGTCGTTGAGTTGCCCGCGGCGGAGGCGATTGACGAACTGCTGATAGGGCAGCGGCCAGGAGGATTCGTTGGCTTCGTTGGTCGAGTAGTAGGGACCTTGCTCGGGCATGCGCAGTTGCTCGTTGGTGAGGACGAAGGCGCCGATGGCGGGGTCGAGCGTGAAGCTGTGCACGCCGTTGCCGGCGGTGTAGACGAGGGCGGTGGATGGGCCGTAGAGAACGTACCCGGCGGCTACCTGCTTGTGGCCGGGCTGGAGGATGGCGTCGCCGAGCTTCTGGCCGGGGAGGCGCTTATGGATGGAGAAGATGGTGCCGACGTTGACGTTGACGTCGATGTTGGACGAGCCGTCGAGTGGGTCGAAGACGATGATGTATTTGCCGGAGTCGGGGTCGGCGTTGATGATGAGCGGCTCTTCGTTTTCTTCAGAGACGAGAGCGGCGACGGAGTCGCGTGCGCCAAGGGTGTGGAGCAGGGCTTCGTTCGCGTAGACGTCGAGCTTCTGCTGGACCTCGCCTTGGACGTTGACCGTGCCCCTGGCGCCGAGTGTGTCGGAGAGGCCGCCCTGGCGGATCTTGGCTTCGACCATTTTGGTGGCAAGGGTGAGGCCGCTGAGGAGCCAGGAGAAGGTGCCGCTGGCTTCGGCGAAGTTGCGCTGCTGATGGCGGATGTGCTGCTGCACGGTGGTGATCATGGCGAGCTCCGGTGCTGCGCTTGAACGAATAAGGTGCTTGGCTTGAGAGCCTACAATCGAAACCATGCTTTCGAGAAGACGTTTTGTTTTGGCGAGTGCCGCGGTTGCGTCTGTGCCGCTCAATGGCTTGGATGCGCAGCGGCCTCTTCAGCCGACGCAAGGCAGTGCGACCTGTCGCGGGGAGGCGCTGCCGGCTGCGATTGCGGCGCTGAAGGACAGGCGCAAGGAGATTGTGCCGATCACCGTGGATGAGCGGAACCGGCGGCTGGACCGCGCGCGCGAGCTGATGAGCGCGAACAAGATTGACGCGATCGTGATCACGACGGGCGCGTCGCTGGTGTACTACACGGGAGCGCGGTGGGGGCAGTCGGAGAGATTGTTTGCGTATGTGCTGCCGCGGGCCGCGGCGCCGTTCCTGGTGTGTCCGGCGCTTGAGCGCGACCGCGCGGCGGAGTTGATGAACAACTTTCCGGAGCGTGAGTCGACGCTGGCGTACTTCTGGCAGGAGAACGAGAATCCGTTCGCAATTATTCAGAAGGCGCTGGCGGATTCGGCGGTGAAGACGGGGAATCTTGGGATTGAGGAGCACGTGCAGTTTGAGTTTTCGAGTGCGATTGCGAAGGCGTGTCCCGCGTTGACGATTGTGCCGGCGACTCCGGTGACGGCGGGGTGCAGGATGATCAAGACCGCGGCGGAGCTGGCGCTGCTGCGGCTGGCCAATGAGATCACGCTGAATGTGTATCGCGCGGTGTATTCATCGTGCGCTCCGGGAGATACGAATCGGCGGTTTGTGGACCTGATTGATACCGCATATGCGCGCTGCGGTGTGCGCGGTGAGGCTTCGCTGAATGTGGGGACGTACTCGGCCGTGCCGCATGGGAGCGCGCAGACGCAGGTGATTCGCGAGGGCGACATCGTGATGGTGGACGATGGATGCACGTGCGACGGGTATACGTCGGACATCACGCGGAGCTGGGTGTACGGCAAGGCGAGCGATGAGCAGAAGAAGGTGTTCGAGATTGTGAAGCGCGCGCAGAGTGCGGCGCTGGCGGCGGCGCGGCCGGGTGTGGAGGCGCAGTCAGTCGACGCGGCGGCGCGGAAGGTGATTGTGGATGCGGGGTTCGGGCCGGGGTATGACTACTTTACGCATCGGGTGGGGCATGGGATTGGGCTCGACATGCATGAGTGGCCGTACCTGGTGCAGGGGAATACGACGCTGCTGCGGCCGAATATGGTGTTTTCGGACGAGCCGGGGATCTATCAGCGCGGGAAGTTTGGGATCCGGCTCGAGGATGACATGCACATTACGGAGAATGGGGCGGAGTTGTTTACACCGCAGAGTGTGAGCTTGGAGCAGCCGTTCGGGTGAGCGCCGATTTTAGATTGCAGAGTTTAGATGTTAAGAGCCGCCGGGATTCCGGCGGCTCTGTTTTTGTTCGTGTGAATGCGGGCTAGCGGGGCATGACGAGTAGTTCGAGGCCGCTGGGCGCGTTTTCCTGGTGATAGACGGTTTCGGTGGCTTTCTGGAAGTCTGCGGGTTTGGCTTTGGCGATGTCTTCGAAGACCTGCGGGTTGCGATCGGTGAGGGGGAACCAGGAGCTCTGGATCTGCACCATGATGCGGTGGCCCTTCAGGAAGGTGTGGTTGATGTCCTGCATGGTGAAGTTGATGTCGGTGATCTTGCCGGGCTTGAGCGGCTCGGGGTGCTCGAAGCTGTTGCGGAATTTGGCGCGGAAGGGCTCGCCGCGAATGAGCATCTGGTAGCCCTCGAGATAGACGGGTGGAGCGCCGGTGACGCGCTTGCCGGGGTTGGTTTCCTCGGGCGCTTCGTAGTCTTCGGGGAAGACGTCGATGAGCTTGACGTCGAAGTCGGAGTCGGTGCCGGTGGAGGCGATCTTCAGGTGCGGCTTGATGGGGCCGACGATGGTGACGTCCTCGGTGAGCGGCGCGGTCTCGTAGACCAGCACGTCGGCGCGATGCGAGGCGAAGCGCTGGTCGTCATCCATGTAGCGCTGCGGAACGTCGTCACCGGTGATGTATGAAGTGAACGGGACGGGGTGCGCGGGGTCGCTGACGTAGGAGTCGCTGCTGGTGTGTGCGCGTGGGAGCGGACCAGTCGAGGCCGCCGTTCGGTTGGAGGTAGAGAGTTTTTGCGACGGCGGGTTTTGGCGGCCAGGCGTCGTACTTCTTCCAGACGTCGGAGCCGGTCTCGAAGGTGTAGGCCTTGGGGAGCGGCGTCCATGGCTTGTCCTTCAGCCAGTGCGCGAAGAACGGCGCTTCGATGTTGTCGCGGTAGAAGGCGGAAGGTGAGTCGCCGAAGCTGATGTCGCCGAGTGAGGCGCCGGTGCCGCGTGACCATCCGCCGTGTACCCATGGGCCTTCGACGAGCGTGTTCTCGGGGGCTTCGGGGCTGAGCTTGTCGATGGCGTGGAAGAGATTCACCGGGCCGGCGAGGTCTTCGGCGTCGAACCAGCCGCCGACCTCGAGCACTGCCGCGTGCACGCCGTGCATGTGCGGGATGAGGCTGCGCATCTGCCAGTAGTCGTCGTAAGTGTCGTGGATGACCTGGTCGTGGAAGTACGGGTTGGTGCCGCCTGCTGGGGTGTCGAGATTCGCGAGCGTGCCCATCTTCAGGTAGTAGGCGTACATGTCCTTGGTGGGGAATTTGAAGCTGGGCTTCGGCTCAGCCGTGAGCGGGTTCTTCTGCGGCGCGAAGAACGGCGCGTAGAAGGAGTGGTTGGCGAGGAGCATGAACGCGCCGCCGTGGTAGGAGTCGTCGCCCATGAAGATGTCCATCATGGGCGCCTGCGGGCTGGCGGCTTTGATGGCCGGGTTCGAGTCGACAATGCTGGCCGCGGTGTAGAAGCCGGGATAACTGATGCCGAGGATGCCGACCTTGCCGTTGTTGTTGGGCACGTTCTTGAGCAGCCAGTCGACGGTGTCGGACATGTCGGTGGATTCGTCGATGCCGTGGCCGTCTTTGGAGGGCATCATCTCGAACCACGTGCCTTCGGAGTTCCAGCGGCCGCGCACGTCCTGGCAGACGAGGATGTAGCCGTCGTGGATGAGGTTGGGATTGTTGGTGACGCGCGGCTGGATGGTGTCGTTGTTGTAGTTGCCGCAGCTGTAGGGCGTGCGCGTCATGAGGAATGGATACGGACCGCGGTCGGTGAACTTGTCAGCGATGGGCGTGTAGACGACGGTGTAGAGATGCACGCCGTCGCGCATGGCGACGCGGTACTCATGCTTGGTGTAGTGCGTGCGGTAGAACTCTTCCGCCTGGCGGCGAGCTTGTTCCGGGGACTGCGGCTGCGGCGACGGTTGCGGTGCGGGAGTGGACGTTTGCGAGAAGCCAATGCTGAGCGATGAAGTGATGAAGAAAGCCAGTGCGACTGCGTGGCTCGACCGAGCAAACGCCATTCGAATCCCTCCGTGCGTGGTGCGCCGTTCCGGATTGTAGCTGTTTGCGCAGAGAGGTTTTGAGATAATCCGTTCGATGCTGCGCCCGGGTCCGATCGCGAAGGCTGTGCTGTGCGGCTGCGGATGGGCAGTCATGCTGCTGATGGGCCTGCGGTGTTTGGCGCAGCAGGATGAAACTGCCGTGTTCACCCTGAAGGCGTATGCGAATGTGATCCAGGTCCCGACGCTGGTTCTGGACAGCGACCGCGAGCCAATGCATCGGCTGAATGCCTCACGATTTCGCGTGAGCCTTGACGGTGGGAAGAAGTTTGCGCCCACGCGCGTACGGGCGGAGGGCGAGGACCCGCTGGATATCGCGATTCTGCTGGATATGAGCGGATCGCAGCGGCACCTGATTTCCGAGTTTGCGAACGCCGCCGGCAAGATGGCCGGCTCGCTTCATCCGCAGGATCGTATTTCCATTTATGCGCTGAACTGCGCGCTGGTCCGCTCTGCACGGCAGATGATTCCGGAGCCGGATGCCGTAAGGCGCTCAGTTGAGACCGCGCTGAGCTCGCCGGGGCTCAACGAGGGCTACAGTCACGGAGCGTGTCCCAAGGTGCCGTTTTTGTGGGACGCGATGGCCTGGGTGGTTCAGGACATGAGCGAGAGTCCTGCGCGGCGAGTGATGCTGGTGGTCTCTACAGGAGATGCGCGCTGGTTCGCGGGCTGGGAGACTTTGCACCGCTACGCCGGTGGTCATGACGTGGCACTCTTCGGGCTCAATGACGAATTTGCGGACAGGTACGATGCGTTGCGGAGGGGAGCGGGAGACCCGTTTCGGGGGCTGTGCGAGTCGACCGGCGGGGTGGTGATGTACTCGGAGCCGGCCGATCTCGAGGAGCGGTTGAAGAAGTGGGTGACGATGCTTCGCCAGCGGTACGTAGTTGAGTTTCCGCGGCCGCAGCAACTGGTGGAAGGATTGCATGCGATCCAAGTATCGATTAAGGGCGATGGGATGGCGTTTGTGTCACTGGCGGGTGTCGGTGTTTCTCTGCCGGATCCCAGCTTGAAGAACGATCCGCATTACGTGCCGTCGCAGTCAGGTGCGGACATCCCGGTAGGTACGAAGCGGCCGATCCAGCGGTGAGCCAGGTCAGGCGACGGTGGGCTGCGGCTGGCGTGTGGCGAGGCGAAGCACGAGTCGCTCCAGGACGAGGCGCTTGTCGGCGGGTGAGGAGCGGAGCTCGGCGTCGGCGCGCGCGATGAGCTCAAGGCCGCGGGTGAGGTCGCTGCGGTCGCGGTAGCGGCGGGCTTGTGCAATGAGGGCCTCGGCGGCGAAGGGAGCGGGGCGGAAGCCGGGCCAGAGAACCTGCCAGATCGCGCGCTGATCGCTGACTTGTTTTTCATTGAGCACGAGCATCTGGCGGAACGTTTTCGCCAGCGTGAAGATGTGGCCGATGGCGGCGTCTTCGCCGGACTCGCTGGAGTTGAGCAGGCCGTGCAGAAGCGCGAGCGCGCGGGGTGCGTCCTTGAGGCTGATGGCGTCGGTGAGCTCGTAGAGGCTGCGCTGCTTGGCAGCGGAGACCATGGTTTCGACGTCGGGGAGCTCGATGGTTTGTGAGTTCTGGGATTGCGGCGTAGAGGATGAGTTTCGAGAGCTCGCTCGAGAGCGTGAGCATGTCGGCCGACAGCGCGTCGACGAGCTCGCGCGCGGCGTCTTCGGTGAGGCGGATGTGCTGCGACTCGGCTTCGCGGATGGCCCAGTGGAGCGCGTCGTCTTCGCTGACGCGCTGCAGCTCGACGATGCCGCAGAGGTCGCCGAGGGTTTCGCGGATCTTTTCGGCGCGCTCTTTGTCGGTCATGTCCATGGTGCGGAGGTCCTGCGGAAGCCGGATGTGGTCGGCGATGAAGATGACGAGCGCCTGCGGGTTGGGGCGGCGGAAGTAGTCGTCGATTGCGGCGAACTCGTCCTTCTTCTGGCCGCGGCCGTAGAGAGTCTTGAGGTTGCGGATGAAGAGAAGCTGGAAGGGCGCCATAAGCGACGGCGTCTGCGCGAGATCGAGCGCTTCGAAGATGGATGTGTCGGCGAGGTCGAGGTCGTGGAGACAGAAGTCGCGGAGGTCAGGCGGGACGAGTGCGTCGAGCAGGCCGCGCCGCGCGCGTCGCAGAAGGAAGGCGTCGTCGCCGAGGAGGACGTAGCCGGCGCGCGGGCTGTTGCTGGTCGCTTCAGCGAGAAAGCGGTCGACTGACGCAAAGCTGCGCAAGCCGGTTGTGGAGTTTGCGGAGGTGGTGGTCACTGGAAGGACTCCATCATGTCGCTGACGAGCGACTGCGCGAAGTCGCGGGACATGCGGCGGACGGCCGCGGCGTCCTCCTGGACGAAGCCGGAGAGGTCCTGGGTGGATTGATACTGCTCGCGCCAGGCGAAGGCGTGATTGCGGTAGAGCACGGCGCCGTCATGGCCGACGAGTGCGACGTCGGCGGTGATGGTGACGAGATAGCTGGACGTCTGTCCGCTGGATGCGTCGTAGGTGAGCGGCGTGACGGATTGCGTGAGGATGGTGCCGCGGAGTGTGGCGTCGGCGGGCTGCTCGGTTGCGGCGGTGCGCGGGTTTACTGCGGTGAGGACGCGATAGCGTGTGCGTGTGTTGAGCTCGCGGACGACAGCTTCAGTGAACGCGACTTCGGTGTTGTAGGCCAGAACTTTCGATTGAAAGATGGGCACCGCGACTGTGCGCACGTTCGCAGGGATGTGCGTCGCGCTGCCGACCTGGTGGTAGCCGCAGCCGGCGAGCGGGAGAACGAGTGCGAGGGCGAGAAGGCGTTTCATCGTGCGGGTGCTGGCGCGGAGCCGACATCAGGCAGGCGTTGCGCTGCGCGCGCGGAGAGGACGACGTCGGTGTGGCTGACGTCGACGTAGAAGTGGTCGCTGTCGACGTGGAACTCGTCGGCCGTGCCGTTCCACGGCATGGATTGCCACGCGGTTGTGTTGGGCGTGATGCGCGACCAGTGGGCGGGATCACCGACGTTGATCGGGCATCGTGAACGCGGGCTCGTCGGCCTTGAAGCGATAGCTCATCGTGTGGTCGTTGGGATTGAAGCGGAGCTCGAGTGTGGGGAGCGCAGCGTGGCGGAGGTACTCGTTGAAGAACGGCGTGAGGTTCAGGCCGGTGCGCTGGTTCCACCAGGCGATGACCTGTTCGGTGGTGATGGTCTGGTACTGGAAGTGTTGGTAGAAGTCGTGAACGTCGGCCCACCACTTGGTGTCGTCGTTGATGATGCTGCGCAGCGTGTTGAGCATGAGCGCGGCTTTGAAGTACTGGTCCTGCGGCGGCTCGGCGTTGGTGTTGTATGGCGGGATGATGGGGCGCTCGTTGTGGACCTTGGGCTTAAGGCCGTTGATGTACTTGATGGCGTCTTCCTTGCCCCAGCGGTACTCGACGTACATGCCTTCCATGTAGGTGGTCCAGCCTTCGTGGATCCACATGTCGGAGCGGTCCTGCGCGGTGATGGCGTTGCCGAACCACTCGTGGCCGCTCTCGTGGATGATGATGAAGTCGAACTTCAGGCTGATGCCGACGCCGGTCCAGTCGCGGCCGTAGTAGCCGTTGGTGAAGTGATTGCCGTAGGCGACGGCGGTCTGGTGCTCCATGCCGGCGTAGGGGACTTCGATGAGCTTGTAGCCGTCTTTGTCGAACGGATACTCGCCGAGGTAGTGCTCGTACGCGTCGAGCATCGTGGGGACCTGCTGGAAGGTCACCTTCGCTTTGTCGAGGTCTTCGGGAAGCGCGTAGAAGTCGAGCGTGGTTTTGCCGTGCGGCGGCAGCGTGAAGTGCTGATACTCGCCGATGTTGAGCGCGACGTCGTAGTTGTTGATCGGGTAATGAACGTGCCAGCGCCACTCGGTGTAGCCATCGCCGAGATCGCGGCTGCTTTCGAAGCGGCCGTTCGAGACATCCGTGAGGCCGTTCGGGACGGCGACGTCGATCTCCATGCCATCCTGCGGCTCGTCGCGCCACTGGTCTTTGTTGGGCCACCAGGTGCTTGCGCCTTCTTCTTCGCAGGCCGTGGTGATCCAGGGTTTGCCTTCCTTGTCCTTGTCGAAGGAGAAGCAGCCGAAGCGGCCCTGCGTTACGGGATGGCCGGAGTAGGCGAAGACGATCTCGTAGGTCTTGCCCTTGCGCAGCGTTTCGGGGAAGTCGACGTAGAGCGTGCGGGTGTCGGGAACGCGAGTGTATTTCAGCGGCTGATTTTTGAAGGTGATGCCGTCGATCGAGAGCGCGGGCGTGAGCTCGAGCTCGATGCGCGTGCCGTCTTCGAGCATGCGGAAGCGAATCGTGTTCGATCCCTTGATGGACTTGTCGTCAGGGTTCACGCGCAGCTTGAGTGCGTAGAAGAGCAGGTCGTTGTTGGCGCGATACGGACCGTAGGCGCCGCGCAAGAGGTCGTCCTTGGTGGGCGGCTTGAGGACGTCGAGCTGACGTGCGCGCTGGGCGGCGGAAGTCGACCCGGGCGTGGTAGTCGCGCTCTGCACGGAGTTCTGCGACGAAGGCTGGGCGGAGCGTTTGCCGGTGCTTTGGGCCTGCGCGGCGGAGACACAGAGCGCCTGCGATCAGCAGCAGGGCGCGCGAGCGGTTCTTGATCATCGCTTCCAGAGTATCGTGACGGGCGCGATATGGGTCAGACGCCGTTCGGCTGGCGGCAGAGGCCCAGCTAGATGCTCTGGACCGGAAGCATCATGAGGTCGTTTGCGAGCGCGACCTCTTTTTGAACGAAGGGTTCGGCGTAGCGCACGCCGGCGAGCAGGCCGTAGTGGCGCGCCGTGGCGAAGGTGCGCTCGCGGATGTCGTCCTCGGGGACGAAGAGGCCGCTGCCGGCTGTGGCTGATCGCCGTATTGGGAGCGGTAGGCGAGCAGCGCGGCCAGGCGGGTTTCGATATGCGGCGTGATGTCGACGACAAAGGTGGGGCGAACGTCGGCATAGAGCGAGGCGTAGAGGATCTTGTACGGGCGGTGCGGTGCGCCGTGTTCGGGCGGAAGCTCGAGCTTTGAGAGCCCGGCGGCGAAGCAGGCTTCGTAGCCCAGCGTGGCGGTGGTGTAGTGGTCCGGGTGGCGGCCCTGCCAGTAGGGAAGGATGACGACGCGCGGGCGCAGGCGGCGCAGGACGGCGGCAATCTTGAGGCGGTTGGCGCGCGTGTTCTCGACGTTGCCGTCGGGGAGGTCGAGCGCCTCGCGGTGAGTGACGCGCGAGGATGCGGGCGGCTTCGGCGGCTTCGCGGGCGCGGTCCTCGGCGGTGCCGCGTGTGCCCGATTCGCCCTGGGTGAGGTCGAGGATGCCGGTGCGCCAGCCGAGCGACTGCTGGACCAGCAGAGTGCCGCCGCAGGTCTGCTCGACGTCGTCGCGGTGCGCCGCGATGGCGAGGATGTCCACGGTGGTCGGCGGGGGCGTGGACATTTTGCTCGGCTAATCGGCGCGGTTGAAGTTAGTTTGCAGCATTGGTCAGGGCGTCCATGTAGGCGACGTCAAGCACGGTGCCCTGGACGGTGAAGTTGAAGTTGTTGAGCTCAGTGCCGGCTGCGGGCGTTGTGCCGTGGGCCGGATCGTTCAGGTCGACGATGGGGCCGCCGGTGTAGAACGCGTGCACCTGTCCGCCGTAGGCCGTGAAGACCTTGTGGAATTCCTGCACCCAGCAGAGACCCGTCAGGTCGCCGTAGTAGTACAGGTTCTGGTTGCTGTTCACGTTGGGAACGGTGACCTGCTTGGAGGCGTCGGCGGGGTCCTGCACAACGGCGGGAATGATCTGCGCGGTGGGGGTCGAGGTGCCGATGTTCACCATGGTGAGGCAGTTGTAGTTGCCGGCCTGATCGGTGATGCCGGTCGAGGCAAGCTCCCGCGCGGCAATTGCGGCGCGTTCTCCGCTGGCGCACTGCTGCGAGCCTGCCCAGAGCGTGTTGTCGTCAGCAAAGAGCAACTTGGTGTGCGTGCCGTCGGAGATCGAGAGCGGCTGCGAGACGGAGTAGTTGCTGAGGTTGACCGCCGTGAGATAGCCCGTGAAGAGTCCATCCGCGCGCGGCGTGTTGTTCAGTGCACCATTGCTGAGACTGTAGAGCGACTGGCCGGCGACGTAGAGCGTGGTTCCGCTCGAGAGCGCGACCGTAGCGCCGCCGGGGATAGGTATGGGGTTCGGCACGCCGATGCTGGCCAGCGGTGAGGGCGCGGAAGGATCGAGCGGGTTGACGGTGGGGACCTGCTGCGCCAGGAGCGGGCCGGCCTGCAGGATGCTGAGGCTCGCAGTCGTGCCGCCGCACTCCGGGCCGCAGTTCAGGACGTAAACGCTGTTGCCGTCGAGCGAGAACGTGGCGTTGATCGGATGATCGTAGGTGCCGGGAACGGGAACGACGCAGAAGACCGGGACGAGTTGGGGCTCGCAGTCCACGGAACCCGGCGGAACGACGGGAGTGGTGCTCGCAGGCAGCTGGACCACGCGATAGAGCGAGCAGGCGCCGGGATTCGCCGCATTACAGGCGCCCGGTTTCGGATTGCGGACCATGGCCAGGACGATGCTGACTCCCTGGTTCACCGCGACGCGATAGACCCCGGGAAGATTGAGCGCGTAAGTCGTTCCGCCGGCGGTGACGAAGAGCTGCCCGGTTTGCTCGGAGGCTGCGGCGAAGAGAGAGCCGTCGGCTGCAGCAGCAACGGACGCGGGATTGGCCGCGAAGCCCGCGGCGGTACCGCTGCTGGCTTCGGTGCTGTAGTTGATGCCGAGGAGGCTGCCGGCCGTCGCGGAGAGCACGTAGCCGCGCGTCTCCTCGGGGAAGTTCAGGATCGTGGTCGGCTCAGAGGCCGAGAAGCCGGAGATGGGCCAGTTGGGTCTCGTGTTCTGGATGTTGCCGCGCAGATCGCGCAGGCCGTCCAGCATCACGGCTCCGCCGGCGAAACCGCCGTTGGTGTAGGTCGCGAGCACGCGCTGCAGCATCTTGCTGGGCGGGATGGGCCGGCCGGCGAAGTTGTACTCCGGCGTTTTATAGAGGATCGTGCACCCGGTCAGTGTCAGGGTGAGCGTGAAGAGAAACATGCCCACAAAAAGCTGGGCGGCGAACCTGCGGTTGTTCAACTGGACGACTCCGGGAGACGCTGCGGCAGCTGGAGAAGAATGGCGCGGGAAGCACCCTCTGGACCGGCCTGCGTCAGCCCAAAGTATAGCAAAGCAGCGGGCTCTGCTTGCGTGCGCCGGGAGGCGCTGGGTTCCGCGGTTTTGGCCGGTATACGATGAATGAACGAGTCATTCAGGAGAACAATGGCAGCAGCTTTCGACAAGCTATTTACCGGCAGGCCGGTGCTCTGCGATGGCGCCATGGGCACGATGCTGTATAGCTGCGGCGTTTTCATCAACCGCTGCTACGACGAGCTGAACGTGACCCAGCCGGAGATGGTCCGCTCGGTGCACGAGCAGTATCTGCTGGCCGGCGCTGAGGTGAT
Source organism: uncultured Acidobacteriaceae bacterium (assembly GCA_963777205.1). Lineage (GTDB taxonomy): Bacteria > Acidobacteriota > Terriglobia > Terriglobales > Acidobacteriaceae > Granulicella. The sequence goes on from CAVZPQ010000002.1 coordinate 253,548, forward strand.
TGAGACGAACACCTTCGGCGCGAATTCCTACCGGCTGGAGCACTTCGGGCTGAGAGATAAGGTCCGCGATTTCAATGTGGCGGGCGCGAAGCTCGCGCGGCAATGCGTCGACGCAATCCGCGAGAAGCAGGCGACGGAGGCTTTCGTTGCGGGCGCGGTGGGATCGCTGGGTGTGCGGCTGGAGCCGTTCGGCACCCTGACGCCCGAGGCCGCGCGCGCGTCGTTTGCCGAGCAGATTGCGGCGCTGGCGGAAGGTGGCGTCGACCTGCTGATCCTGGAGACGATGATGTCGATGGACGAGGCGGAGCAGGCGATTGCGGCGGCGCGCGAGGCTGCTCCGGGGCTGCCGGTGATCGTGCTGATGACGCTCGATGAGGAGTCGAATTGCCTGGACGGGACGACACCGGAGCAGGCCGCGCATCGGCTGACGGAAGCCGGAGCGGACGCGATCGGGTGCAACTGCAGCGTTGGTCCGGCGACCGTGCTGAGCGCGATCGAACGCATGCGCGCTGAAACGGAGCTTCCGCTGGTCGCGATGCCGAACGCCGGCATGCCGCGCAATGTTGAGGGACGGAACATCTATCTCACCTCGCCGGATTACCTTGCGCGGTTTGCGCGCAAGGCGATTCGCGCCGGAGCGACCTGGGTCGGGGGCTGCTGCGGGACGACACCAGCGCACATTCGAGCGATGCGTTCGGAGATTCGCGCGATGCAGGCGCAGGAACAGGGCGTGATTTCCGTGGCGGCCGGGCATGTGCATGAGCTTCCGGCCGAGCGCGAGATTGAGCCGCCGCCGCTGGGGGAGCGCTCTGAGGTGGGCCGGCGGATTGCCTCGGGCGAGTTCGTGCATCTGGTCGAGATTGTGCCGCCGCGCGGATTCGACTGCTCGAAGGAGCTTGCGGGTGCGGCGTTGCTGGCGAGCCGCGGCGTGCATGCGATCAACGTGCCGGACTCGCCGCGCGCCAGCGCCCGCATGAGCGCGCAGAGCCTGTGCCTGCAGATTCAGCAGAAGGTCGGCATTGAGACGGTGCTGCACTACACGTGCCGCGACCGCAACATCCTCAGCATTCAAAGCGATCTGCTGGGCGCCGCGTCGATCGGGATCAAGAACATCCTTTGCCTGACCGGCGATCCGCCGAAGATGGGGAACTATCCGGACGCGACCGCGGTGTTCGATGTGGACGCGATTGGGCTGGTGCGGATTGTGCGCGGGCTGAATCACGGGCTCGATATCGGCCGGAACTCGATCGGCGGATCGGCCGGTTTCACGATGTCGGTCGCGGCAAATCCGGGCGTGCCGGACATCGAGCACGAGGTGCGGCGGTTTGCCGCCAAGGTGGAAGCCGGCGCGGAGTTCTGCATTACGCAGCCGGTCTTCGATCAGCGTCTGCTGGAGCAGTTCCTGCGGCGCATCGAGGGCTTCCGCATTCCGGTGATCGCCGGCATATGGCCGCTGACCAGCCTGCGCAATGCCGAGTTCATGAAGAACGATCTGCGCGTCTCGATGCCGGATTCGATCCTGGCGCGCATGGCGGCGGCGTCGAGCAAGCAGGAGGCGCTGGCGACGGGCTCGCGATCGCGCAGGAGATGCTGGCCGAGGTTCGCGGGCAGGTGCAGGGCGTGCAGGTGAGCGCGCCGTTCGGCAAGTTCGAGGCGGCTGCCGAGGTGCTCGGGCTGCGCGAGGAGGCGACGGTCGATGCCTAGTCCCGCGTCAACCGGAAGCTTCGAAGAACAGCTTGCGGAGCTTGAGAAGCTCGTCGATCAACTCGAGCGCGGTGAGCTGACGCTGGAGCAGAGCGTCGACCTGTTCGAGCGCGGCATGCACCTTTCCAATGCGTGCAAGGCGCAGCTCTCGAGCGCGGAGAGCCGCATCCAGGTGCTGCTCGATCCGGAGCAGAAGGGGCCGGTGCGCGTGGAGGAGCTCGCGCTCGCGGTGGATGAGGGCGAAGAGGAAGAGTCAGACGGCGAAGAGCTCGGAAGACGAGGAGTAGACTAGCGAGCTTTAGCGATCCCGGCTGGTGACGAACCCCGGCACCCAGAGCAGCGCGCGCTTGTAATCGCTCTCCGGAAGCTCCGCGATCGATTGGCGAGCGGCCTCGGCATAGGCGCAGGCAGTGTCCATCGCATACGCGAGTGAGCCGTGGCGGTGCAGAATCTCCAGGATCTCCGCGTGCGTGACGGTCGCGAAGCGGCGCTCTGCGAGAACCGTGCGGATGGCTTCGCGGTCGGCGCCGGTGCCGCGCTCGAGCGCGTGAATCACCGCAAGCGTGGCCTTGCCTTCGCGCAGGTCGGAGGCGGCGGGCTTGCCCAGGCGGTCCTCGTCGGCCGTGAGGTCGAGCACGTCATCGACGATCTGGAATGCCAGGCCAAGGTTGCGGCCGTACTCGCCGAGCGCCTCCTCGAAGGGAGCCTCGTCGGTCGTGAGCTGCGGCGCCGCCAGCACGCTGCCGAGCTGCATGGATACGCGGAACAGGCACGCCGTCTTGCGATAGATAAGGTCGAAGTACTCTTCCTCATTGATCAGGTGGCCCAGCTTCTCCATCTGCAGGAGCTCGCCTTCCACCATCTGCTGCGTGAGCGAGATGAGCAGATCGAGGATGCGGAAGTTGCGCTCCGCCAGCGCGGTCTGGAACGACTGCATGTACAGCCAGTCGCCGGCGAGCACGCATTTCGCATTGCCCCAAGTGGTGTTCGAGGACGGGCGACCGCGGCGCGTCTCTGCTTCATCGATGATGTCGTCGTGCACCAGCGTGGCCGTGTGAAGCATCTCCACGACGGCGCCCATACGGATGCGGGAGTCGTTCTCGCAGCCCAGCGCCTTGGCCGCCAGCAACAGCATCATGGGCCGGATGCGCTTTCCTCCGCCGCCGATGAGATACGTTGCGATATCGGTGACGACGTGTACGGGTGAGTCAGACTGGCGCGCAAACTCGCGTTCCACTGCAGCGAGATCGTCGCGCAGCAGATCGAAGACCTCGGTTGCGGTCGCGATTGAGATAGGACTCACTCTTTCATCAGAGTAGCAGGTGACGTTTTGGGTGGTATGTCTGGATTCGCTTCAGTTGGAGTATTTCGTATTCAGTTTGAGCGGAAGTTGGTGAACTGAAGATCGACGCCCATATCCTTGGCGCGCAGCATGGCAATGATCTCCTGCAGCGTGTCGCGGTCTTTCGAGCTCACGCGCACGGTGTCGCCCTGGATGCTGGCCTGCGCCTTCTTCTTCGAGTCCTTGATCGTCGCCACGATCTTCTTGGCAACCTCGGAGGCGATGCCCTGCTTCAGCTTGATCTTTTGCCGAACACTGGACCCCGTAGCGGCTTCGACCTTCTCGTACTCAAGATTCTTGAGCGGAACACCGCGTTTGACGAGCTTCTGCTGCAGGATGTCGATGACCGCCTTCAGCGTGTACTCATCCTGGCTCGCGAGCTGCACGGTGTCATTGCCCTCGAGCGCGATGGTCGATTTCGAGTTCTTCAGATCGAAGCGCGCGTTCACCTCTTTGGTGGCCTGGTCGATCGCGTTCTTGACCTCCTGAATTTCCACCTTGCTGACTACGTCAAAGCTCTGGTCGGCTGGCATGTTTCAATCCCCCTTGGATTTTCGAATAGTTCAATCAGTCTCGTCAGCATCGGTAATATCACGCCCGGCGAGCGGACGGGAATAGCTCGAAAAAATTGGCTGTCGTCTGCTGTGCGAATTGTTCGGCAGAAACCCCGCGCAGATCCGCTATAAACGCTCCGGTTATCGCCGTATTCGCAGGCTCATTGCGCTGCCCGCGCAGCGTTCCCGGCGCAAGAAACGGCGCATCGGTCTCGACCAGGATGCGGTTCGCCGGCGCGGTGCGCGCGACCTGCTGGATGGTGGTCGACTTCGGATAAGTCACATTTCCTGCAAAAGAAAGATAGAAGCCGCAGCCGATCGAGCGCTCCGCCTGCTGCTCGTTGCCGGAGAAGCAGTGCATGATGCCGGCGAGCCCGGTGGGCGTCCAGTGCTCGGCGATCAGCTCCAGCAAGTCCTCCCATGCATCAGCGGGCCCAAATTTTGCCTTCGCAGCGGCAGTGGCGAGCTCTGACGTGCGGCAATGAATCGTGATCGGCTTGCGCGCCTCGGCAGCAATTTTCATCTGCGCGACGAACGCGGCTTTCTGAATGGGGATCTCCGGATTGTCGACGTGGTAGTAGTCCAGGCCGATTTCGCCGATAGCGATGCAGAGCGGGTCGCGCGCAAGTTCGGCGAGCTTCGCGAGCGCGTCAGGCGTAGCCCGATGCGCTTCCTGCGGATGAATCCCCGCGGTGGCAAAGATCTCCACGCGCTGCGGATGTGCATGCGCCAACTCAAGCGCGCGGTGCATCTCGTCGGGGCCTTCGCCGATACCGATGGCCAGCAGCGTGTTCACGTGCGCGGCCTGCGCGTTTGCGAGCACCTGCGGAAGATCGGCGTAGCTGTCCAGATGACAGTGTGAGTCCACCCACATCGTCGCTTTAGGATGCGCGAATTCAGTGGAAGGTTCAAGGGCGGCACATCATCTGGCATCCCCTTGCAAAGGATTAGAATCGAACCTCAGCAGCTTTTTTCAAAAATTCCTCTCCGATCAGTGCAGGAGGCGGTTGCGTCTGCGGAGGCCCAGATTCGTCGCGGCGTTGAAACGTAAGCTGCCGCTCTCCCGACAGGCGCAGTTGGCGGCGTCCGTTTTACCTGCCTCGATGCACTTCCGGTTTGCGATTGGGGCGAGCCGGTGGCACGGCCGGCTGACGCATGCCATGGGAGGCAACGGCGCACTTACAGAAGCGCTGATGCGCGACCACTGGCTTCGCGAACTCACGTTGCAGGGCCGTTTCCGGTACCGTGGCGATTGCAGGGACGCGACGTTCTGGACCACTACGCTGTGCCCGGCCCGGTGGTCTACTGCTCCACGCACATTCCGCTGAACGAGATGCCGCTCCGCATCCTGCTCGAGTTGGGCTATCCGGCGTTCGCCGCGCTGGCTGATCCGGGGCGCATTGTCGGATGGCGGCCATTATCTGATCACCGGCATGGCGCGAGCGCATTGCCGCGATTCCCGTCGGTGCTTATGTGCTGGAGCGGATGCGAACGCTGCTCCTGGAGGGCACCTCGGTCGCCTGCCTGGCCGACAGGGAGTTCAATGGCGAGTTCTCCGCGAATCCGCTGCGTCTTGCGGGACGGATGCACGTGCCGGTCATTCTCATCCGGACGGAGCTTGGGGACGACGGCGTGGTGGATGTGACGTTTCAGGCCGCGCCGCACCCCTACTGCGAGACGGAGGAGGCGATCGCTGAGAACATGGCGGCACTGCGGTCTGCAAACGATCGCGTGCTGCAATCGCTCGGCGTCACTCCGCGCAGGAGTGGAACGCCCGAAGAGCGCGGAGCGGAGCATTTGGAACGGCCACGCGAGGAATCGCCGTCGCCCGGAAACTGAGCCTAGCCCAGCAGCAGCGTAGGATGTCATGGAATGCAGGACATGAACAGTTCGCGCGTGCTGCGCTTCGCCGATATGCCGGCGCGCAAAAACCAGAATGGAAGCGAAAGCCGCGACGCGATACGCGGCCAGCTGCCTACGGGAGAGCATGTCGCGGTGCATGAGTCGGTGCAGCCGGCGGGCGTTGCGCCGAACCCGGCGCATCGCATCGAGCATTCGGAGATCATCTGCGTGCGCGAGGGCACCATCGAATTCATGCACGATGGCGTGACGGATCGTGCTTCCGCCGGCGATGTGCTGTTAGTCGCAAAGGGGACCATGCACAGTGTGCGCAATGTTGGTAGCGGACAGGCCGCGTATTTTGTTGTCGCGATCGGCGGCGACACAGCTTCATAAAGAGCGAAGGAGAACGAAGATGGCGACGATCAATCGCAGGGACGTTTGCATGGGAGCGGGCGCGTTTGCAGCGCTCGGCGGATTGCTGGCGCAGGCACAGGAGGTGCACGGGGAGGGCTCGGGGCCCGCGATGGATACATCGAAGTCGCGCGTCTTTCACTTCGACCAGATGCCCGTGCAGCAGCACGCGAACGGCGGCTGGGGACGCGCCGTGATGCACGGCACGCTGCCCACCGGCGAGTTCGTCGAGGTGCACGAGACGATGCTGCCGCCGGGCCAGATGCCGCACCCGCCGCACAAGCACCGCAACACGGAGTTCGTGCTGATCCGCGAAGGCAAGCTCGAGTACTGGGGCGAGGACGGCAAGCGCGAGCCGTGCGGGCCGGGTGATATCGTCTTCACCGCGTCGAACCAGATGCACGGGATGAAGAACGTCGGCGACACGAATGCGACGTACTTCGTCGTGTCGATCAGCCACGGCCAGATGTGATCGGGCGCTACTTCGCGCCAGCTACTTGAGCCGCGAACCGAGTGCGATGTCTTCGGCCATCGTGGCGAGGATCGGCTTCGATCCTTCGGACTCCGATGCGGCGAGCAGCATGCCGTGCGACTCCAGCCCGCGCATCTTGCGTGGCGCGAGATTCGTGATCACGACGATGCGGCGGCCGATGAGGTCTTCGGGCGTGTACCACTCCGCGATGCCGGACAAGATCTGGCGCTTCTCGTAGCCGAGGTCGACCTCGAGGCGCAGCAGCTTGTCGGCCTTCGGAATGCGCTCCGCGACGAGGATCTGCGCGACACGCAGCTCGACTTTCGCAAAGTCGTCGATGGTGATGTGCGCGGGTTTGACGGTCTCCTCGCTGGGCGGCACAAGCGCCGGCGCTCCACCGGGAGGATTTGGCACAGATCTGCGGCTGTGGTTCCGTCTGCGGTGCGGGCTGTGCTGTTTGATTTGCGGATGCGTTCTTCTCTTCGATTTCAGCCATGATGTCTGCGAGTTCCTTCGGTGCGCGTGGGAAGATCGGGGCAAGCGTGCCGAGCTTCGTGCCGGGTTTCAGGCCGCCCCATTCGAGATTGTTGAGTTCGCCGTTCTTCGCGGCGGCTTCGATGTCGCCGAGCCCGAGTTGAGCCCAGACCTTCGCGGTGGTCGAAGGAAGAACGGGATAGAGCAGTGCGGTGATGATGCGGATGGCTTCGGCGGCTGTGATACAGAACATCTCCAATCTCGTCCGGTCTTGTCGTCTCGCTTTTGCCAGCTTCCAAGGCTTTCCACGGATAGCTGTCCGTTCGAGTGATCAATAATGAGCGAATCGAGGACGCATCTCGCTTCGCGTTCAGCTCGACATCCGCTAAATCTGTGCATCGGTATGAAGCGAAGCCAGATCGAGAGTCGCTTCAGTTCGAATTGATCGTCGTGAGCCGCATTCGACATCGCTCGAGCGCTCCGTGTAGTGCCGACGCCCGACTTCATCGTCAAAACATGAGCCCTGTGTCCACTGGATGATTCGGAATCTCGACAGAAGTACTTGCTGCATCATAGCCAGCGTGCGGCTGACGAGATTCCCATACCCATTCGCCAGGTCCGCGTTATACCGCGTGACCAGCGCGTCGAAGCTGAAGCTGCCATCCTGCCCGAACGGAATCTCGCGCAGCAGGAAATAGCGCAGCACGTCGGCCGCAAACAGATCGCGTTCGCGCTTCGTGCTCTCAGGAAACTGCTTGGCGTAGACGTGCTCGCCGAACGCTTCCAGGATCGTCTCCGTGCGAACGATGTTGCCCTTGCGACTTCGACATCTTCGCGTTGTCGAACAGCAGCCAGCCATGCGCGGTGATCGCTTTCGGCAGCGGCAGGTCGGCTGCCAGCAGAAACGCCGGCCAGTACACGCAGTGAAAGCGAATGATCTCCTTGCCGACGAGATGCAGATCGGCAGGCCAGTAGCGCGCGAACTCGCGCTTGCGCCTCGCGCGTCATCGGCACCGTAGCCGATCGCCGTCATGTAGTTCGCCAGCGCATCCAGCCAGACATAGATGACGTGCTTCTGCTTCGCGAGCGACGCTGCCGGCTCCGGCACCGGAATGCCCCACGTGAAGCTCGACCGCGAAATCGACAGATCTTTCAGGCCGCCGCGCACGAAGCTCAGCACCTCGTTCTTGCGCGCTCTCCGGCGTAATCGCGAGCGTGTCGCTCTCGATCAGCTCGATCAGCTTTTCCTGAAACGCGCTCAGCTTGAAAAAGAAGTTTTCTTCCGTAACGGTTTCGAGGATGCGGCCGCAGTCCGGGCAGGGCGTGCCCGCGGGCGCATCGACGAAGGCCTCATCGCTCACGCAATATGAGCCCGTGTAGGAGTCGAGATAGATGAAGCCGCGCTCGTAAAGCGTGCGTGAACAGCTTCTGCACGCCGCGTTTGTGCTCGGCATCGGTCGTGCGGATGAACTTGTCGTACGTGAGCCCCATGCGGTCCCACAGCGCTCTTGAAAGCGTTCGCGAGACTTCGTCTGCAAACTGCTGCGGCGGCGACGCCGGCCGCCGCGGCCGAGCGCTCGATCTTCTGCCCGTGCTCGTCCGTGCCGGTGAGGAAGAACGTGTCGTCGCCCAGCAGGCGGTGCCGGCGCGCGAGCACGTCCGCCACAATCGTCGTGTACGCATGGCCGATGTGCGGCCGCGCGTTGACGTAGTAGATCGGCGTAGTGAGATAGAACTTGTTTCTTTCTGCGGACATCGGGCGCTTAGAGCCAGTTTACAGGGAGCGCCACCAGGAGATTTCCGCGAGCTGCGTGCCCATTTCGGTCGCATTCCCTATGCAAAGATCTGCATAAAGAAAACTGGAAGAAGCTCTTCACGCGACGTAACTGAACATTCTTCAGGCGCCTAACATTTCCGGCGTTTGGAACCTGACGTGCTCCTCTGTCCTCATCTTCTCCGAAATTGTCTGCCAGAGCGGCCGCGAGAGCGAGGCGACCGTGAGGTCTTGCCTAAACGTATCAGCACCCCCATTTCCTCAGAGGAGCATCATGCAAAAATTGTTAGTTGCACTTGCAGCGATCGGTTTCGTGTCGGCTTTGGCACCGACGGCCCACGCGGACTCCTACACGGAGTCTGTCACCATCAACAATCCTGCCGGCGGTGGCTTTGCTTGCACGCCTGCCTGTACCGGCCCGTATGCAACTATGCAGGTCAACCTTACCAGCGCGACGACGGCTACCATCACTGTCACCGCGCTTTCGGATTCAAACTATCAATATCTGATCGGCGACGATAACGAGAACATGGCGTTTCACGTTAACGCCTCAACGTTCACCGCCGGAACTTTCCAGGCGAAGCAACTGTCTGGCTTCACCTCGATCACTTATACTGGCACGGATACCGGAATAACCGGGTATGACGACTCCGGTCTCTTCAACCTTGCAATTTATGGGTCGGGATCCGGCTTCACCACCGCGGCGGACCAGATTTCTTTCGTCCTGACCGATACGAGCGGCACTTGGGGAAGCGCAGCCGACGTGCTAACGAACAACGGCTATAGTAAGGTCATTAATTTCGATGCTGCTATCGAGGCTTACGCCTGCCCTGTGGGCGCATGTACTTCAACCAGCGAACAGTATCACGGCGTCGTGGACGTGCAGGCCACTCCGGAACCCGGCAGCCTCGCTCTCCTGGGCACTGGTGTGCTCGGTTTGGGCGGCCTGGTACGGCGCAAGTTCCGCCGCTAACTCCCACCGCATACATCGAGAGCAAGCGCGAAGGGGCGTAGACCCGGAGCGCGCTTGCTCTCTTTGTTTTCGTAACGAGCGTCGCTACGACGCGCAGCTACAACCGGTCCGTTGGTAAGCGCCTGCACTAAACCGAGTTGCTTGCTCATTCTGATGCTTCTCGCAGGTTGGCCCTCTGTCTCTTCGTCTCTCGCGCGGCAGGCTACGTCGTGCTGACCGGAAGTTCCGCCGTGCTCGGCGGCCCAAGCCGCGGCACCAGCAACTGGAAGATAAGCCAGCGCAAGCAGGTACGCGAAAGCTGCGAGAGCGAAGATCAACAGCGGATGCACCGTCAGGTAGTGCGACACCAGGATGGTGAACAGCGCGCCGCCAATCGATCCCACTGCGCCGCCGATACCGACCACCGTCGAGACCGAGGTCGACGGGAACATGTCCGTGGGCGTCGTGAAAAGATTCGCCGACCAGCCCTGATGCGCCGCCGCCGCGAGCGCGAACAGGCTGATCGCCGGCCACGCATTATGCGGGAAGAGAACGTGCATATGCGGCACCAGCAGCAGCGGAACGACGCAGATGGCCATCAGCAGCAGCGCAAACTTGCGTCCGCTGTTTACGCTGTGGCCGCGCTTGATGCGCATGCCGGACAGCGCTCCGCCGAAGAACGAACCCACGGATGAAACCGCATAGACCACCACGATCGGCCAGTAGACCTGCGCCACGCCAAGCCCGTAGTTGTCGTTGAGAAACTTGGGCAGATAAAAGAGATAAAACCACCAGATTGGATCGGTGAGCCCCTTCGCGATCGAGAACGCGTAGAGCCCGCGCGTGCGGAACAGCATTTTGTACAGTGTCCATCCGCGCACGTTCGGAACGATCCGCTGCAGGTTTGCCTGGGTCGTCGTCGCGCGGCGGCGCAGCTTGTTATAGGGGAACAGCAGCCACACAACCAGCCACAGGATCCCCATGGAACCAGTGCACAGGAATGCGGAGCGCCACCCGAAGCGCAGCGTGACCAGCGGAACGAGTGCCGGGACGATAAAGAATGCCGCATTCGCGCCCGAGTTAAACAGCCCGACGGAAAGCGCGCGCTCCTCGCTGGGAAACCATTCACTCGTGGCCTTGATCGCGGCAGGGAAGTTGCCGCTCTCACCGAGGCCGAGAAAGATACGCGCGACACAGAAGCCCGAGCACGGAGCCGACCAGTGCGTGGCTGAGCGACGAAAGCGCCCAAACGCCGATCGCGATCGCATAGCCCACCTTTGTACCGAGCCGGTCGATGAACGGAGCGGCAACCAGGAAACCAACCGCATAGGCGTACTGGAAGCACTCAACGATGTGGCCGTAGTTCAGGTTGTAGGCTGTCTGATACTTGAAGCTGACGCCCGGAATCCACCCCATGAACGGCAGGTGCAACAGCGGCTCGATGAGCGAAAGCACCGAGCGGTCCATGTAGTTGATCGTGGTCGCAAGAAACAGCAGGAAGCAGACGAACCAGCGCATGCTTGATTTCTGGGGAGCGTTTGCGGTGAACTCCGTGTCAGAGTCGAGGCGCGATGCTGGCATTTATGAGCGGCTCCCGAATACGCGAATCGCGCGTGCGCAGCCGGAAACCCCGGGGCCGCGGCGTCGTCCTGAGCATAGCTTGAGCGCGCTCGGTCACGCAATTGATGCGGCACTAGAAGAAGTACGGATAGAACAGGAAGAACGTCATCAGCGCAAGCGACATCAGGTCCATGTAGATGCAGAGCATCACGCCCGCGTGGTAGAAGCTCCAGCGCCGCTGGATGCAGCGAACGGTGTCAATCGTTCCTGCCATCGCAACCAGGACAGGGATGACAAGCAGCGGAGCGCGCTGAATGTGCGGGTAGTGGGAGAGTGGAATCGCGAGCACCAGGCTTCCCAGCACAAGCACGCTCGCTCTCATAAGAGAGTGCAGGCGCGGATTGAGGATGGCTGGTGTCAGGACTGGCCCGCTTTCGCGATCGAGCAGGCCGAGTGAATCGGTGACGCGCGCTGCTCCTGTAGAAGTCTACTGCTTTCCGGCAGCATGTGGCGCGTCGGTGTTTTCAGCGGGTTTTGGCGCGCTGGCGGACGTGTCCTGCGCCTGCAGTGCAGGGAGATTGCCGACCTCGGCCGTCGGAATCTCCACCGCGCCGTAGTGGTTTGCCGGGACATCGCGAAGGACCACGCGCAGAAAACTCTCCTGCTTCACCGGCGCGCTGACGAGCAACCGGAACCGCACCGGATTCGACATAAAGTCCTTGTAGACCTCCGGTGTGAGATTCAGTACCGCCCTCTTGTCCAGAATATTCAGCAGATATCCATCCTCGTCGTAGACGAAGGTCATGAAGTCGATCGCTCCCGTGTGTCGCCCGTCGGTCTGGGCGGTCAAAGAAAACTCAGCCGGCAACGCAACATAATCAATCGCAAAGGTTCGATACGGCGGCTTCATTTTGCCCTTCGGATCAGGCTTGTTATCTGCCGCAAGCGTGTCATCATTCTTGCCCGTGAGCGGCACCACGCGCACCTTGAACAGGATGTCCGAAGGCGTCGGTGCGCCGCGAGCGATCGCTGAGCGCGTGTATGCGCCGGCTGCACGTTCCGCGATCGTCGCCGGGGCTGGTGTGCGCGGCGCGGAGACTGCCGGGGGTTGTGCTTGCTTTGCAGCCTTCGACGGCTTCTCCGCATCATCCGCGTAGTAGCCCTGCCGGTAAGAGAGCCTGTAGCGCTGCGCCGCATTCGCTCCGGTCAACTCGACATGAATGTGGTGATACGCCCCGTTCAAATTTCGGTCTTCCGGGATATACGCCACCGTGTAGTAGCTCGAGCCCGCCTGGAGCGCCTTCTGCGCGGCCTGCCACAAGCCGTTCGTGTTGTAGAAAGCCTGTCCTCCCGTGTCACTCGCCATCTGCTCCATCGTCGCGTGTTCGGCCGCCTGCGCGGCGCTGAATGCAGCGGCTTCAGCAGCGAAACCGGGTCCACCTGCCCCGCGGCGGTTGGAGGCGGCGAACACCGGCTGCGTCATCAGGCCGCGCGCATCGATCGGGTACACGGCGGTGCGCGAGGCCGTGAGCAGGTTCGTCGTGTCGCGGAACTCCTGATTGCTGTCCCTCATCACCGCAAATGGATCCTGGAGCGTGGGATTGGGCGCGATCTCGAGCGGAAACGAACCCGAAAACCAGATCAGGTTCTTGCGCCCTGGAAGATTGGAAAGATAGTGCGCCATCGCGCTGAACGCATCGAGCGTGTACTGCTGCCGCATTTGGATCTGCAGCGACTGTTCCTCCGCTTCAAACTGCTGCATTGAAGCAGCCGCCTGCGTGTAGCCCCCATTCGTCATCATGGGAGGCGCGTTGCCCATGTCGCTCATGCCCTGCCCGCCCGCCGGACCATCCAGCAGGATGTTCGGACGCGCCAGCAGCTTGTGCTCCACGGCCGCCTGCAGCGCTGCCGGATCCGACGTAAACGCCTGCAGCATGATCAGCCGGTTCGTTAGACCGAAGATCGCCGTACGCGTCCCCGGCTTCTCGCGCTTCACGAAGTCGAGCAACTGCTGGCGGACGTACACCTGGTCTTCCATCGGCGTATTCAGCGCGTCCACGAGAAGAATGTTGAGCGTGCTGTCCGGCGGGAACGGTGTGTAGTTCGTGAAGGTGCCGGGCGGAAGCGTTGGCATAGGCGGCCCAGGCTTCTGGGCCGCACTCGCGGTGTGCTCATCGAAGTAGCGCAATCGTTGTGGCTTCTTCTGTTCCGTCACGATGAAGTCCCCGAGCTTGAGCCCGTGGACCGGATGCCCGGCGCCGTCCTGGACGGAGATGTCTAGAACCACCAGCTGTGCGCGCGCGTGCAACGTCGCTGCCGGCGTCGGTTGCGGCTTGCTCTGGCCGGTCTGTGAATTCTGTGCAACGCAGACCAGCGCTAACCCGCTCAGCAGCAGGGCGGCGACAAGACAGGGCGCATACATGTGTCGGCGCGTCATCGAACGCCTCAGAGGTCCCGAAATAACCGGCGAATTGCTCCGCCGATCTTACACCGCCTGCGCCTCGTAATCAGAAGACGTTGCTGCTGCCGCGATAGATTCGGAAAACGGCGCACGCAGCACGCCGCGCTCGGTAATGATGGCCGAGATATACCGCGCCGGCGTTACATCAAACGCCGGATTCTCGATCCCCACGCCTTCCGGAGTCACTCGCCGTCCGTGCAGGTGCGTCACCTCGCGCGGATCGCGCTGCTCGATGGGAATGTCCGCGCCCGTCCGCGTCTCCGGATCAATGGTGTTGAACGGAGCCGCGACATAGAACGGAATGCCATGCTCCTTCGCCAGAATCGCCACGCCGTACGTGCCAATCTTGTTCGCCGTGTCGCCATTCGCTGCGATGCGGTCCGCGCCCACGATCACCGCCTGAATTCGTCCCTGGCCCATGAAGTAGCCGGCCATGTTGTCGCAGATCAGCGTCGTCGGGATGTTGTCCTTCAGCAGCTCCCACGCCGTCAGGCGCGTGCCCTGGTTGAACGGCCGAGTCTCGTCAGCGAACACATCGATCTTTTTGCCCGCCTCAACCGCCGCGCGAATCACGCCCAGCGCCGAGCCGTAACCACACGCCGCCAGCGCGCCCGCGTTGCAGTGCGTGAGCACCGTGCCTGCTTCGGGCAGCAGCTCTGCGCCGAACGCACCCAGCTTTCGCAGATTCGCAATGTCCTCGTCGTAAAGTCGATTGGCTAACGCGACCACCTGCCGCTTGATATCCGGAATCGGCGTCTTCTTCGCCGCAAGCTCGTTGTACAGCTCACGAACCTGCGCAATTCCCCAGAACAGATTCACGGCGGTCGGCCGCGTCCTCGCCAGCGTGTCGCAGATCACCTCAACATCTTCATTCAGCTCCGGAATCGTCGCTGCATTCGAGCGATCGATTCCCAGCGCGACGCCCATCGCGGCAGAGACCCCAATCGCCATCGCGCCGCGCACGATCATGTCCTTGATCGCCCGCGCGACCTCGTTGTAGTCGCGTGCGAGCACGTACGTCTCTTCGTGCGGAAGCTTCGTCTGGTCCAGGAACTTGACGCCTTCCGGCGTCCACTCAAGCGTAGGAATCATCGTCTCTCCAGTTTATCGAACCTGAGCGAGTGCAGCGCGCGCTCGAATGAATGCAGCTAGTGGAGAAACTTCTCCATGTGCCTGTACCCGTCCGTGCCAACGAACAGCACAATAAACACGGTCAGGTTATACGTCGCGTGCATCAGCACCGACGACGCAACGGAGTTCGTACGGACCCGCACCGCCGAAAGCACCAATCCCACGGCATACAGGATGCCGAGCGCTCCCCACGCATGCTGCAACTGGCCCGCATGCAGCAACGCAAACGGAATATTCGAGAACACCGCGCCGAAGATCAGCCCCGCGCCGCTATGCATTGAGGAGCGCTGCCATCGCTCCAGCCCCGCAGGCGTGCGGTCCATCATCAGCCAGTCATACGCAATCGCGAGCGCCGGCAACAGAAACCCGCGAAACGCGATCTCTTCCGTTAGCGGCGCCAGCACTACGCCGAACGCGGTCATCATCCACGCGCCATGCGTCGTCTGCAGAATCTGATCGAGCGGCGAGTTCTTCGGCTCCGACACAAAGTGCAGCGAGAGCTGCGCAATCCCGCTGACAATCGCGCCA
Organism: uncultured Acidobacteriaceae bacterium; assembly: GCA_963777205.1. Lineage (GTDB taxonomy): Bacteria > Acidobacteriota > Terriglobia > Terriglobales > Acidobacteriaceae > Granulicella. The sequence goes on from CAVZPQ010000002.1 coordinate 268,753, forward strand.
AGAGCAACGATCCAGTACCACCAGCGTTTCACCGCCAGCCAGTTCCACTCCAGGCCGCGCGCGAACGGCATCTGCCAGATCTCGCGAAACAGAATCCACGAAACGAGCAGCGTCACGACATAGGACGCCGCCTGGCCCAGCATCTCGAGCGCCTGGTGCGCGCGAATCGCCTCCTCGGTGTGAAGGTGCGCTGCCGAGACCACAACCACCTGCGCGACCATCAGGCTGAGCCACGCCACACTGAAAAACAGCAGCGCATGCCCGATGTGCGGAATGTGCTTCGCCGGCCCGTGATCGCGCGCGGGCTCCGTGTCGTGCTGGATGTCCAGCGCCTTCGGTGCGCGTACCTCGGATGTAGTCAGAGGGCTCATCTGTCGTAATGTGCAACGCCAAGAAAGCGGTTCATCGCGCCGACGCCATCTCCTGCTCCGCCTTCGGCGCCGGTGCGCGCTTCGAGTCCTTCTTCGCCGTTCGCGCCTCGGGCTTCTTCTTGGAAGGCGTCGGCACTCCCGTCTTCTTCTCCGGCGCCGCGCGCTTCTGTTTCGGCGCCTTCTTGGCGAGATCCGGCAGCACCACTGGGGGAAGCGACGCTGCCGCCGTACCATTCTCCGCGCCTTCATAGTAGCGCGCCAGGAACTGTCCCGTGTGCGACTCTTTCGAGCGGGCGACGAGCTCCGGCGGCCCTTGCGCGACAATCCGGCCGCCGCCCTCGCCGCCCTCCGGTCCAAGGTCAATCAGGTAGTCGGCATTGCGAATAATGTCCAGATTGTGCTCGATGATCACCACCGTGTTGCCGAGGTCCGTCAGCCGGTGCAGCACCTCCAGCAGCCGCCGCACGTCATCGAAGTGCAGCCCCGTCGTCGGCTCGTCCAGCAGGTACAGCGTCTTGCCCGTCTGCCGCTTGCTCAGCTCCTTCGCGAGCTTCATCCGCTGCGCTTCGCCGCCGGACAACGTCGTCGCCGACTGGCCCAGGTGCACATACCCCAGCCCGACATCCACCAGCGTCTGCAGCTTCTGGTTCACCGCCGGAATGTCCTTCAGGACCGGAACCGCGTCCTCAATCGGCAGGTCCAGGATGTCGGCAATCGAGTAGCCGTTGAACTTCACGCTCAGCGTCTCCTGGTTGTAGCGCCGGCCGTTGCACACCTCGCACAGGACGTACACGTCCGGCAGAAAGTTCATCTCGATGCGCCGCTGTCCTTCGCCCTGGCACGCCTCGCATCGCCCGCCCTGCACGTTGAAGCTGAACCGCCCCGGCTTGTATCCGCGCTCGCGCGACTCCGGCAGCATCGCAAACAGATCGCGAATTGCGGTGAACACGCCGGTATACGTCGCGGGATTCGATCGCGGCGTGCGCCCAATCGGCGACTGGTCAATCTGGATCACCTTGTCGAGCTGATCGATCCCGTGAATCGCCTTGTGCTCGCCGGGCTCCTCGCGCGAGCCGTACAGCTCCTTCGCCAGCGCGCGATACAGAATGTCGTTCACCAGCGTCGACTTGCCCGACCCACTCACACCCGTCACCACCGTCATCACGCCCAGCGGAAAGTGCGCGTCGACGTTCTGCAGGTTGTGCGAGCGCGCATCCTGCACCGAGAGCCACCGCCCGCTCACAGGACGCGGGCCCGTCTCCGAGTCGCCTCGGCCGCGCCACAATGTCGATCTCGCCCGACAGATACTTGCCGGTTACCGACGCCGGATTCGCCATAATCTCCGCCGGCGTTCCCGCGGCAATCAGCTCGCCGCCATTCTTTCCCGCACCCGGCCCGAGATCGAGCACGTAATCCGCCTTGCGAATCGTGTCCTCGTCGTGCTCGACCACCAGCACCGTGTTGCCCAGATCGCGCAGATTCTCGAGCGCCGAAATCAGCCGCTGATTGTCGCGCTGATGCAGCCCGATCGACGGCTCATCCAGCACATACAGCACGCCGCGCAGCGCGACCCAATCTGCGTGGCCAGCCGGATGCGCTGGCCCTCGCCTCCGCTCAGCGTCGCCGCGCTGCGGTTGAGCGACAGATACCCCAGCCCAACCGCATTCAAAAACTCCAGCCGCTCGATAATCTCCTTCTGCAGCCGGTCGGCAATCAGCTTCTCGCGCCCGGTGAAGAACATCGAACGCGCACCCATCATCGCGCGTTCCAGAGATAGCCCCGTGAAGTCCGCAATCGAAACCGACCGCCGCGCATCCGGCGGCATTCACCGGCTCAACATCCTTATCCGGCCGGTTCACGGGCGGATGCTCCGCCGCGTCCGCAATCGGAATCGTCACCGCCAGCGACTCCGGCCGCAGCCGCCGCCCGTGGCAGCGCGGGCACTCCGTCGCCGACATGTACTGCATCATGTACTCGCGATAGCCCTCGGACTTCGTCTCCTCCAGCGTGTCGCGCAGCCAGGGAATAATCCCGTGAAATCCGGTCCGCGCCGCCTCAGAACGCGGCGGCCCGTACAGCAGCAGCTCCTGATCTTCCTTCGAAAGCTCCTCAAACGGCTTCTTCAGATTGATCTTGTACTTGTCCGCCGCCAGCCGGATCAATCGCAGCAGATACTGCGACGCTGACCCGGGTCCCATCGCGCCATCCAGCAGCGGCTTCGACCAATCCGCAATCGTCTTCGCCGGATCGAAGTCAAAGATGGATCCCAGCCCATTGCATTCCGGGCACGCGCCGTACGCCGAGTTGAAGCTGAAGCTCCGCGGCTCCAGCTTCGGCACATTGATCCCGCAGTCCGGGCACGCCATCGACGAGCTGAACAGCGTCTCGTGATACTCGCCGCCCGGCGCCTGCAGGCCAATCAGCACGAGCCCGTTCGCCAATTGCAGAGCGGTAATGACCGCCGTCTGCAGTCTCCGCGTATCCAGCGGCGCGCGCCCGTTCGAGCTCGGCTCGCCAGGCACCGGCTTCAAAATAATGCGGTCAACGATCGCCTCAATCGTGTGGTTCTTGCGCTTCTCCAGCCGCATCCCCTCGTCGACCTCGGTGATCTCGCCGTCGATGCGAACGCGGTACCCCTTCTTGTCGAGCGATTCCAGCTCTTCGCGGAACTCGCCCTTGCGACCGCGCACGACCGGCGCCAAGACCGTAATCCGCTCGCCCGGCGACTCCGTCTGGTTGCGCTCGACAATCTGCGCCACAATCTGGTCCGCACTTTGGCGCGAGATCGGCCGGTGACAGTTCGGGCAGTGCGGCTGGCCCACGCTCGCCCACAGCAGGCGCAGGTAGTCGTAGATCTCGGTGATGGTCCCCACCGTGGACCGCGGGCTGCGCGAGGTCGTCTTTTGTTCAATCGAAATCGCCGGGCTCAGACCCTCGATCGAGTCCACATCCGGCCGCTCCATCTGGTCCAGAAACTGGCGCGCATACGCCGAAAGCGTCTCGACGTACCTGCGCTGTCCCTCCGCGTAGATCGTGTCGAAGGCGAGCGAGCTCTTCCCCGAACCCGACAGGCCCGTAACGACCGTCAGGGTATTCCGCGGGATCGACACTGAGACGTCCCGCAGGTTGTGCTGCCGGGCGCCGCGTACATGGATGTGGGTGAGGCTCATAGACGTGCGTCAGGCCTTTGCGGCCATCCCTCTAGGATACAGCGCCTCGCCGGCCTCACTTTTTGACCTGTCCGTTTTGCGTCTTTTTTGACGTTTTTTGATCAAAAAAGCGCGTTTTCTGACACCGTCCAAATTGCCCGGCACATGCCTTTGGTCTACACCGGTCGAACACGCACGTCATAACCCGCTCGGGGAATCGCAGACGCCAATAGTTCACTGCTAGTTTTCCAGAGACACGACGAACAGCACGCGTCAGACTTGTCTCTGACTGCTTCGTCAAAACGGTAGGACCGCGGCGCGCTGCCTCGGCCGCACCATTGCGGTGCGGATGGGCTGGAAGGACTGAAGATGTTGATTACGTTGATGTTGGTCTGCGCAGTTCTGGCTTCATTGGCACTCGGTGTGCTCGCGGCTTACGGAATCTGCCTCGGCTTCTTCCGCGTTATGGCCGGCCGCACGGCAATGGCGCACACTGCTCTCGAAGCCGCTCCGGCCAAGGCCAAGCTCTAGCTTCACAAATCCGACAACTCACGAATCAGATATTCTGCGCGTCCTTTGCTTAATTGTTCCACGTGGAACAAAAAGCGAAACCGCGCCCCTAATGCGGCGCGGACGACCCCTGCGGATTGGCCTGCGGGTTCGCAGGCTTGCCTGACTTCTGCTGCTGTAACTGAAGCAGCTCCTGGTAGATCTCGGCCGGCGTCTTTACGCCATTGGGCGAAGTCTGCGTCGCGGTCGGCGGCGTTGTCGCCGGCGAGGTCGCCGAAGGTGCGGTGTTTGGATTCGTATTCGGCGTCTGGCTGGTAAATCCCGCCGTTGTGCTGGTTGGGGGCGGCGGATTCGGCGCGTCCACAATCCCGCTCACCGGCGGCGCCGTCGAGGGCGTTGGCAGGCTGCTCACCGGAACCGAGTTCGTGACGGGCAGCGTCGACGCCGTCGGCGAGACGTTGTTTGGGTTGCCAAGGACGTTGTTCGCCGGTTGCGGCATGCTGGGCGGCGTGGACGGAGCTGTCGTGGTGCCGGTCGCGGTCGTCGTGGCAGGCTGCGCTCCGATCGAGCCTGTGCCCGCGGCTGAGCCGGGCGGCGGCTGAGCGGCAGGCTGGCTCGCCGGCGGCAGCGGCATGTCCGGCTCGGTCTCCGTCACATCGTAGCTCGCCGAGCTTGGGCCAGGAGGCGTCGGGCCGCCGGTTCGCGGCGTCAGGACCAGCTGTTCCGGAACGCGCGTCACAGGATCTTCCTGCAGCAGCATGTTCGTATTCGTTCCATCGAGCAACGTCTGCAGAACAGTTCCAGGCACGGCGGGGCCGTAGTTGCCAAACACCCGCTGGTCCGCTACGCCGCCGATGATCTTCATGCCCGTGTCGCGCGAAATCTCGCGCAGAATCTGGTTCAGGCTGGAGTTGTCGGCGCGTACGTCGAGCAGACCGTCGGTATACGTGACGCGTGCGCGATGGCGGTGCTCGGTGTTCTGTCCGGTCGCTGTCGCTGCAATCGGCGGCGCTATCGAGTTCTGGTTCGCGGCCGAGGTTGGCGGATTGGCCGGCAGCCTCTGCGCGTTTGCGGCAAGCGCGAGCCCGCATCCAGCGAGTGCTGCCCATCGAAAGCCGCGAACCAGCCTGAGCACACGCGAACCCATCGTGCTAGTGGGACGTGAAGACGACCTCGCGGGTAGCTCGCGATTCAGCATCGCATCAGGATACAGCTCGCCGGAATCGGCAATCTCATGAGCTAGACTCGATGCCGCACGCAACCGTATGCTGATCGAGCAGGAGGGCCCACTGAGCAAACGGTTGAGCATCCGCAGTCGCAACACCCTCGCTCTGTCGCGAGCGGCAAGGCTCTCGCTCGCAGCCGCTCTCTTTCCGCTGCTTTGCGCGACGGCGAACGCCCAGTCCGAGCCCGCCACCTGCACCACGCAGGCCACGATGACCGCGGACCTGCGTCAGTCGCTGGCGGACACCGGCACTCGCGTTGGCCAGCGCCATCAAGGCCAATGACTCGAGCCGTGTAGCGTCGATGAGCACGCAGGATATTGCGGCGAACTTCAATGCAACATCCTTTCTGATTCAGCAGACGTCGTCTGCGATCTCCGCCGATACGCTGCACGTGACGCACCTCTATCGTCTCGACGCCAGCAGCCGCAAGCCCGGCGACACCTCTGAAGCGGACTTCGGGTGCGCGCTGTCCGGCTCGACCGACGAGGTAGACTTCGCGATTCCCGGGCTTCCATCGGGGGTGTACGCGTTTGTCATGGTGGACGCTGACGGCGCTCGCCCGTGGCTGCTTCCGCTGCTGCTCGAGCAGCAGGGAAGCGCGTGGAAGATGGCGGGGTTCTACCCGCATGCGCGCAGTGCGGCCGGGCACGATGGCCTGTGGTACTGGACCACGGCTCGCGCTGATGCGAAGGCGGGCAGGAAGTGGATTGCGTGGGTGCTCTACGGCGAGGCCGACCTGCTTCTGCGACCCGCGAACTTTGTCAGCACAACGCATCTCGATCAGCTTCGCAGCGAGCGCCATACGAATGCGCCCGCGGAGTTGAGCGACGGCATCAGCGCGGAAGCACCGCTTGTGATCAAGGCAAAGGACGGAACGGAGTTTCATTTCACCGCGCTTAGCGCACTCGGAACAAGCGATGGCAAAGGACTGGACCTCGTGCTGCACTACAAAGCAGATCCGGTGAGTGACAGCGCGGCTGCGAGCGCACGCAATACGGCGGCCGCGACAGCGCTGCTCGATGCGCATCCTGAGCTGCGCGAGGGCTTCTCCGGTGTGACGGTGTATGCCGACGCCGCCGGGCAGAATCCATTCATCACTCAAGTGAACCTCTCCGACATCCATTAGCCAATCCCTCGGGAGACGATTTTCCGGCTAGTATGCTGAAGGAAGAATTACGGGGGAGGGAAGAAAGAATGGCCAACACACCCAAGTCGCTCGCGGAAGCGATACGCGGACGGCGAGCGACGCCGAGCTTCGATGGAGAGCCGATTCCCCCCGGCGATCTCCGCCAGATTCTCGAAGCCGGTCTGAATGCACCTAGCGGCTACAACATGCAGCCGTGGCGCTTCATCGTTGTGCAGCATCCGGAGCAGCGCCGCCGTTTGCGTGCGGCCGCCTACAACCAGGCGAAGGTGGAAGAGGCTTCAGCGGTGATCGTCGCGTGCGGCGACCGCGATGGCTGGCGCCGCGATCTGGACGAGATGCTGCGCATGGGACGCGCCGGCGGCATGCCGGAGAGTTATGCCGCGCAGGCCGCGACAACGGTTCCGGCATATCTTTCGAATTTCACCCATGACCAGATGACCGCATGGCTGAACAAGCATGTCATGCTGGCGTTCACCTCGATGATGTTGATGGCGGAGGTTCTCGGCTACGACACCGCGCCCATGGAGGGATTCGAGCAGAGTAAGGTGTGCGAGACGCTGCGTCTGCCGATGAGCTACTGGGTGGTGGCGCTGCTGGGAATCGGACACCTGAAGGGACCGGACAAGTTCAACGGCGGCCGCTTCGATATCTCACACACCGTCTTCGCGGAGGAGTTCGGAAAGCCGTACCGGTAAACGGTAGACAGTAGACTCTAGACAGTAGAGAGTAGAAGAGAGGCCGCGGCGCTTTGCTTTGGTCTCAATCCTCTACTCTTTATTGTCTATTGTTCTTTGCTGTGCCGTGTCTGAAAGAGAGTTGCGTGTCGCGATGAGAGCGCTGGGCCGTCTTTTGCTGGTTGTGGTGGTGCTGGGATTGCTCCTGGCGGTCGCGTTCTATCTTCGCCCGCTCTGGGTGCACAAGCAGGCCACTCACTTCGGGCTTTTCCTCTCCGGCGTGCAGAGCAATTACGTACTGACACCGGAAGGCCGCGTTCACTACTACGAGGGTGAGCCGCGCTTTGCGCCGGAGCATGGGATTCCGCTGGTGCTGGTGCATGGGCTGGGCGACAGTGATGAGTCCTGGGCGCCCATGCTGAAGCGGTTGAAGCGCGCCGGATTTCACGTTTACGCTCCGGATCTGCTCGGCTATGGCCGCTCGCCGAAGCCGCAGAACGGCGACTATTCGATGTCCGGCGAGGAGAAGTTTGTCGCGGATTTTATCCAGTCGATCGGGCTGCAGAAGACAGACCTCGGCGGATGGTCGATGGGTGGGTGGATTGTGCTGAAGCTCGCGCTCGATCACCCGGAGATGGTTGATCGCGTGGTCGTCTACGATTCGGCCGGACTGCGCTTCGACCTGAACGCGCCGCGGAAACTATTCGAGCCGCAGACAACGGACGATGTGCAGCGCCTGTTCTCCGTGATGGAGCCGGATGCGAAGCCCATTCCGATGTTCTACCGCAGGAATCTTCTGCGCGCGATACAGGCCAATCAGTGGACGGTGGACCGCAACCTTTCATCGATGAATGAGAACGATCTGCTGGAGCCGCGCCTCGGATCATTGTCCGAGCCGCTGCTGATCGTGTGGGGAGCCGATGACCACCTGATTCCGCTCTCGGTCGCAGAGCAGATGCACCAGCTCGTGCCGAACTCGGAGCTGGACATTCTGGCCGGCTGCGGACATCTGGCGGCGAACCGCTGCTCGGTGCGGGCGTCGCAGGCTACGGCGGATTTTCTGAAGGCGAACCCGGTGCCTGCGGGGAGCGTGCGGACCCTGCAATCAATGCACAGAAGCGAGTGAGCGGGTCAGCGAGTCAGCAAGTTAGCGCGGCTCCGGAGTTCGGCTCCCCAGATAAAGGCGTCGGTCTGTGGGAGGCCGATGTGCTGTAGCACGCGATGGACGAAGCTCCGGGCCATATCGGCTGTGCTCTGGGGCTGGCTGTAGAAGGCCGGAATGACGGGGAAGATGGTCGCGCCAGCTTCAGTTGCGGCGGCCATGTTGCGGATATGAATGAGGTTAAGGGGCGTTTCGCGTACGCAGAGGACGAGCCGGCGCCGCTCCTTGAGGCATACGTCGGCGGCGCGTTCGACCAGGTTTGAGGCTAATCCGTGGGCGATTCCGGCCAGGGTGCCCATCGAGCAGGGAAGCACGATCATGCTGTCGACCGGGTAGGAGCCGCTGGCGATGGGGGCGCCGATGTCCTCGTGCGCGTGCTGGACGAACTTCTCGCGTCCGGAGCTTACAGCCTTTTCTATCAGTGAGTTACGTCCGCTGGCGCCGGTCTCTTCGGCGAGGACGCGAAGGGCGCTGGGAGAAACAACGAGGTGAACGCGGCTGACGCGCTGGTCGGCGGCGAGGGCTCGCAGCATCTCAAGGCTGAGGATGGAGCCGCTGGCCCCGGTTACGGCTAACGTCAAAACTTGCGCGGACTTGTCCACATGTTGGCCCATTCAGCGTCATTATCTACGTCACAGAGCAGAAGTGGGCCCGTTTTTGAAAACTCCTCAGCGACAATTGACGGCATTTGCGGTTAACTGTTCGTATGGCAGCCTTCCGTCGCAGCACAGCGCGCTCCTGCGCCGCTACCCCGGAACAGCGTTTCCCCCGGTTCAACGCAATGACCCACTTTGGCAGAGCGGCCTGGATTCTTGGCGCATTTCTGTTCGCCGCTACAGCGGTGTCACAGGCATCCGTGGCCCTGCTGCTGGAGCAGCCGTACGGCGGCCTGGGCGTGGTGAGCCCGATGGGCCATGCGGCGCTCTACCTGGACCATGTCTGCGCGGCCTCGCCGGTGGAGCTGCGGCCATGCCGGCCGGGCGAGCTGGGTGTGGTGATCAGCCGCTATGACGGCATCACCAACCATGACTGGCTAGCGGTCCCGCTGCTGCCCTACCTCTACGCCGTAGAGTCGCCGGCGGACATTCCCGAGACGATGGACCGGCAGCGCGAGGCGGAGCTTCGAGATCTGTATCGGCGGCACGCGCTGGAGTCTGTGGCGCCGGACCTGCCGAACGGTGGCACGCCGGAGGGCAACTGGTATGAGCTGGTCGGGTCGGCGTTCGACCGCACGATCTACGGGTTCAGCGTGGCGACCACGCCGGAACAGGATGCCAGACTGATCGCCAGGTTCAACGACCGGCGCAATGTGGAGCGCTACAAGGCCCAGTTCCGCAACTGCGCCGACTTCGCGCGTACGACGATCAATCTCATCTACCCGCACGCTATCCGCCGCAACTTCGTCGGCGACTTCGGCTTCACGACGCCGAAGTCCGTGGCGCGCAGCCTGACGCGCTATGCAAGCAAGCATCCGGAGCTCGACCTCCACGTCTTCAAGATTCCGCAGGTGGCGGGGTCGATTCCGCGCTCCTATGGCGTGCAGAGCATCACGGAGGGGCTGATCAAGCGCTACGGCGTGCCGCTGGTTGTGCTTTCGCCGGTCGCGACCGCAGTGGTCTTCGTGGCGTATATGGGACACGGGCGTTTTGACATGCCGCACGATGCGCCGGTGCTGGATCTGCGCCGGCCGGTGCTTGAGGTGAACGAGACGACGACGATCGAGACTGCTTCCGAGCCGCCGTCGACTGTGCCGTTGCCGACGCCCGAGGGTTCCGACCTGCGGTCGACGGTTCCGGCGGCGCTGGTGACGCACGATAGCGCGTCGCCGCTGGTGGATGCGCCGATGCTGTCTCCGGTGCAGCCCGCCTCGGACGATCCGGTGGATCTGTTCGCTGCCCCAGTAAGTCAATAAGCGATAAACTCAGCAGGTCCAGCAAGATTCGACGGCGAATCGCCGAGCCAGCCGCACGTGCTTCGAATTGGTCATCCTATGTTGGGAGTTGAGTGACGATGGAGCCCCGGCAGCAAGCCCTTGGAAAGAACGTCCGTTTTCTGCTTCCTTCACTGAAGCTGAAGGAGCCGTGCCCGGGCGGCGGCACGATCGAGCAGTCCGTGCACAGCTATCTCATTCAGCACTTCGGCGGGTACACGGCGACGTCGTCGACGCTGTTCGGCTACTGGCGCGAGGAGGACGGCAGCCAATCCTACGGAGAGCACCGCGAGTTTACCGTGGCGCTGCCGAACGATCACGGTCTGCCGGAGCTGAAGCGCTTCCTCGCGCTGACGGCGCGGCGGCTCTGCGAGTCCTGCCTGTACGTTGAGGTGGCAGGGTGCGCTCTGCTGCTGTACAGCGCAGAGGACGATGAGGTGATGGAGGATACCTGCCTCGCCGGATCCGACGCAGCGGCGGAGACGACCTCGGGGCGGTAGACGCCCCGCGATTGATCTCGCTAGTGCGTGAGGTCTGCATCCTCGGCGAGCACGCGCTCGAAGATTGCGTCCACATTTCTGAGCTGGCGCTTGTAGTCGAAGACCTGCGCGAGCTTGTCTTTGGGCAGGCGGGCGGTGATCTCGGGATCGGACTCGACGAGTTCGCGGAAGTTCTTCTCGTTGGTCCAGGCGTCCATGGCGTGGCCCTGGACGAGACGGTAGGCGTCCTCGCGGCTGAGGCCGGCGCCGGCGAGCTCGAGCAGCAACTGGCCGGAGTAGACGAGGCCGTGGGTGGACTCGAGATTGCGCAGCATGCGGGCCGGATAGACGAGGAGGCGCTCGATCATGCTGGCGGTCTTGTCGAGCAGATAGTCGGCCAGGGTGGTTGAATCGGGCAGGACGACGCGCTCGGCGGAGGAGTGGGAGATGTCGCGCTCGTGCCAGAGCGCAACGTCTTCAAGGCCGACCTGCGCGTTGGCGCGGACCACGCGTGCGAGTCCGGAGATCTGCTCGGCGGTGATGGGATTGCGCTTGTGGGGCATGGCGCTCGAGCCCTTTTGCTTGGCGGAGAAGAACTCCTCGGCCTCGCGGACCTCGGTGCGCTGCAGGTGACGGACTTCGGTCGCGATCTTGTCGAGAGTGGAGCAGAGCACTGCAAGCGGCACAGAGATAGGCGGCGTGGCGGTCGCGCTGCAGCACCTGGGTTGCGATCGCGGCGGGGCGGAGGCCGAGCTCCTTGAGGATGGCAGCTTCGTGCGCGGGGTCGAGATGGCCGAAGGTGCCGACGGCGCCGGAGAGCTTGCCGACGCGGAGATCCTCGGCAGCGGCGTCGAACCTGCGGAGGTTCCGGCCCATTTCGGAGTACCAGAGCAGCAGTTTGAGGCCGAAAGTAGTGGGTTCGGCGTGTACTCCATGGGTGCGCCCGATGGTGGGGGTGTGCTGAAACTCAATTGCGCGCTTGCGTAAAACGTCGCGAAGACGGACAATGCCTGAACGAATCAACGCGGAAGCTTCAGCAAGGGCCAGGGCCTGCGCCGTATCAACAACATCGGTGGAGGTCAGACCATAGTGCAGCCAGCGAGCCTCCGGGCCGACTGACTCAGCGACGGCTGTCGTAAATGCCAGAACGTCATGACGCAGATCGGCCTCAAGCTCATGGATGCGCTCTACGGTAAAACTGGCGCGCGCACGAAGCGCCGCTGCGGCCTCAGAGGGAACGATTCCCGCACGCGCGAGCGTCTCGGTCGCCGCAAGTTCGACGCGCAGCCAGTTTTCGTAGCGGCTGCGTTCGGACCAGACCGAGGCCATCTGCGGACGGGTGTATCGGGCTATCATCGGGTCTCCACGGAACGAGGGAAGTTAGTTTATGGGATGTGAAACGAACGCCAACTCAGAGCTCTCCGGCACGCATCGAAACCACAAAAGCTCTTGACCAACGGAACTTCTCTCCAGTGTAAGCTGTAGAACACTATTGAGAGTGAAATCGCAATTCGCTTCGCGAAACGAAATGGAGAGTGCGCTCATGGAAGAAAACGGTAACGCCCTCGCGGAGGTTCCACGTCTGAAGGAGCTCGCGGAGTTCCGCTTCCAGCTGCGGCAGTTTCTCAGCTTCAGCGAAGTCTCCTCGGAGCGTCATGGGATTCAGGCGCAGCAGTATCAACTGCTGCAGGTGGTCGCGGCTGCGCCTCCGGCGCAGCCGGCGTCGGTGAGTTATCTGGCGGACCGGATGGTGCTGCGCCACAACAGCACGGTGGAGCTGGTGGATCGCGCCGAGCGCGCGGGCCTGGTGCAGCGGCATACGGACGAGCGCGACCTTCGCCGCTCGATCATCAAGCTGACGCCGATGGGCGAGCAGCTGCTGCGGACGATGGTGGCTGAGCACATCCAGGAACTGGAGCGGCTGAGCGACCGGATCATCCAGTCGCTGCGCGCGGTGGGCCAGGCGGGGCACGCCCATGCCCAGCAGACCGCCGCCGCAGCCAGTCCGGACGGCGCGGGGATGGCGTGAGCTAGCTCTTATTGACGCCGAATAGCTCGGCCATTTCGGCGTGCAAAAATCCGCGACCCGGGACGATAGGGCTGGATCCATTTGCCGTCGAGCACAAACTGCGGGATGGCGCGCTTGCCGGTGTGGCGGATGACCTCGTCGGCCGCGCCGGGCGTGCGCTCGATGTCGATCTCCTCGTAAGGGATCGAATGCTTGGCGAGGAAGCGCTTGGCCTCGCGGCAGTCGCGGCACCAGTCGGCAGAGTAAAGAAGAAGCGGCCATGGGTCTATTCTCGCTTGAGAGAGATTAGAGATCAGAGATCAGACGTTAGAGGTCGGACGATTGTTCGGCGATGATCGTTTTTCGCTGCGGTGTGTTCTCTAATTTCTGCTCTGTCACTGCTCGTGATAGTTGCGAATGAGGCCGCCGTCGATGAAGTAGGTGGAGCCCGTCACGTAGGCAGCTTCATCGCTGGCGAGCCAGGCGACGAGGCCGGCGACTTCGTCCGAGGTGCCCATGCGTCCGAGCGGGATATTGCGCAGCAGCGGGTCGAGTTCGCTCTTGTTTTCGAGCAGCGATTTGTTGATGGGCGTGATGATCGCTCCCGGCGCGACGTTGTTGACCGTAATGCCGAGCGGACCGAGCTCTACCGCAAGGTTACGCATGAGCATCCGCAGGCCGCCTTTGGACGCGGAGTAACTGGCAAAGTGCGGGAAAACCATGTCCTCATGGACAGAGGAGATGTTTATGACGCGACCGGGCTTCTTCGCGTCGCGTAGCTTGCGGACGAATGCCTGCGTCAGGAAGAAGGCACCCTTCAGGTTGACGTCGAGCACCATGTCGTAATCCTGCTCAGTGACGTCCCAGAAGTCGGCGCCCTTCTCGATGCCGGCGTTGTTGACGAGGATGTCGCAGCTGCCGAGCTGCGACCATGCCTGCTCGATGAGGTTGTTGGTGTCGGCGATCTTGGTCACGTCCGCCTGGACGGTGATGAACTTAGCCTGCGGGTCCTTGGACTTGATCATGTTTTCGGTGTCGGCGGCGCCCTGGTCGCGGCTGCGATAGTCGATGACGACTGCCGCGCCCTCGCTGGCCAGGCGGACGGCGATTGCCTGGCCGATGCCGGAGGAAGATCCTGTGATTACTGCAACTTTTCCGTTGAAACGTCCTGCCATTGCGCGTGCCTCCATCAGAGGAGTGTGATGCGCATCAGGCGGTGCCCGCGTTGGCTCGGCGGCGGCGGAAGAATTCGGTGAGAAGCTCGCCGCATTCATCCGCTAAAACTCCCTCCACAACCTCGACGCGATGATTCAATGCGGCATGGTTCATCACGCTGAGCACACTGCCGCAGGCGCCGGCCTTGGGATCGCGCGCGGCGTAGAGCAGGCGTGCGATGCGCGCGTGCAGGATCGCGCCGGCACACATCGCGCAGGGCTCGAGCGTGCAGACGAGCGTGCATCCGGTGAGCCGGTAGTTGCCGAGCGCGCGGCCGGCCTCGCGCATCGCAACGATCTCGCAGTGGGCGGTTGGGTCGCTGTCGCGGATGACGCGGTTCCATCCGCGGCCAATGACGGTGAGGCCGTCGGGCGCGATGACGATTGCGCCGACTGGGACCTCGCCTGCGGCTTCGGCGGCGCGCGCCTGCTCGATGGCGAGCTGCATCAGTTCAGCGTCGGGCAGGGCGGAGGCGCCGGAGAGGGCGGGGAACTCATGCTCGAAGTTTACGACTGCGAGGTTTACGACTGCGGATTGAGGCGCTCGTTGTCGGGGCGCGAGCCAGAGCTGGTTGAAGTCGAGCTCGAAGCGCCGCACGGTCGCGGCGTCGCGGGTCAGGACGAGGTCGTTGTCCTGGTGCTTCAGCGCGCTGGCGGAGAAGTTTGCGCTGCCGGAGCGCAGCGTCTGGCCGTCCACCGCGTAGGACTTCAGGTGCATCAGCACGCGCGAGTGCTTGATCCGGACCTCGACGTTCGGCGTGGCGGCGAGGCGGGAGATCAGCGCCTCGGTCGCGGGATCGGCGACCTCCTGCTCGGCGAAGAAGCCGTCGGCGTACTCGACATTGCGCTTTCGGCCGCGCGGGCTTGGGGGCGTCGTCGTGCTTGGCCGCGCGCTCGAGCTCGTCATTGGACTGGCTGCGGTCGAGGTAGACACGCACGCGGACGCCGCGCTGGGCTGCGGCGATCAGCGCGTCGCCGACGGCCTCGTCGGTGAAGCTGAATCCGCAGAGGTCGATGTTTCGGTGAGCCGAGCGGAGAAGCGCGAGGTCGTAGCGCTCGAGATTTTCGGTGGGCGAGTAGTGGGTTTCGAGCGTTGCGCCGGAGACGGCGGCGTGCATCGGAGTGGCCCGGCAGGTTGACGGGAACCTGACATCCGCACAGCGCGAGGCAGACGAGGCTGAATGCAATCGAGAGAGAAGAAGACCGCGACATCACGGCTCAGTCTAGCGAGCGGCGCGCGCTGTGCAGAAGCCGGGAGTCTCAAGTTTGCAAATGGCCTTCGGTGCTATTGCGGATCGGCTACGCCGGTTCCTGCTGGGTCATGCAGTGCAGCGCGCCGAGGCCCCAGATGAAATCCGTGCAGTGAATGCCGGTGACGATGCGGTCAGGGAAGCAGTCGGCAATCGTGTTGAGCGCGATGCGGTCGTTCGGATCGTTGAACGTAGGCACAAGGACCAGGCCGTTGGCGATGTAGAAGTTGGCGTAGCTTGCCGGCAGGCGCTGGCCTTCGAAGATTACCGGTGACGGGCATGGGCAGCGTGCGGATCTCGAACGGATCGCCGCGCAGGTTGCGGGCGGCGTGCAGGCGCTCGAGATTTTCGGCGAGCGGAAGATGGTTCTCGTCGGCCGTGTTCTCTTCGACTGCGGTGAGGATCGTATTCGCGCCAACAAAGCGAGTGATGTCATCCACGTGGCCGTGCGTGTCGTCGCCGGCGCAGCCGCGGTTGAGCCAGATGACCTTCTCGATCCCGAGATATTGCGCGAACGCTTGCTCGAGCTGCTCGCGCGAGACGCCGGGGTTGCGCTGCTGCACGTCGCTGAGCAGGCACTCCTCTGTGGTGAGCAGAATGCCCGCGCCGTTGGTGTCGATGCTTCCGCCTTCGAGCACGAGGCGATGCTCCGTTCCGTCGGCGAGCTTCACGGTTGGCTCGAAGCTGCGCATGCCGTAGAGCTTCGCAACGTGCTCGGGGATCTGATCGTCGTTGTGCCAGTTGTCGTACTTGGCCCAGGCGTTGAAGCGCCAGTTCGTGATCGCGAGTGAGCCGTCCTCGCGAGACTTCACAAAGATCGGGCCGGAGTCGCGCAGCCACACGCGGTCGGTGCGCCACTGGTGAAAGTGCAGGCGCGCGAGATTGGCGCCCTGGCGCCGCAGCATGCCGTACGCGCGCTTCTCCGCCGCCGCGTCGTTGACGAGGATGTGCACGTCTTCAACGCTGGAAAGCCAGCGTACGATCTCGCAGTAGACCCACGGGATCGGCTGAAATTTCTTCGGCCAGTCTTCAGGATTGTGCGGCCACGCAATCCACGTGGCCGCGTGCGGCGCCCACTCGGCGGGCATTCGGTAACGGATGTTTTCGCTCTGCGGCATTCAAGTTTTATTGTCGCAGAGCAGTTTGCAAAACGAGCACGCGTTACTTCGGAATCGCGCGCGTGTCCAAGGGCGTGCGCGGGTTGTACTTTTTCGCGAGCTCCGGTGTGGACAGCACCTCATCCGGCTTCGGGTTCACGGCCTTCCCAACTTCTACGCCGAGCACGTATGCCGGTCCAAACATGTTGCTGGTGAAGAAGACCATCTTTGCGTTGGGAGAGAAGCGCACGTTGGGCTCGAGGTGGTAGTCATGCCAGGCCATGTTCACCATGTGCTCGGCTGGCGAAGTAGCCGGGCTGGAAGAAGTCAGGATCGTTGAGCGCGCCGTCGGTGGGGATCAGGTGAGGATGAAACAGCTCGATCCACTCGCCGTTGGGAGCCTTTGCGACCTGGCCGGGGTCGCCGCCGTCGCCGCAGAAGAGGCTGAGGTCTTTGGTCAGGTTGAAGTGGATGGACCAGTCGTTGCGCTCCATGTGAAACGCGGTGCGGCGGCCGTTCGCGAGATCGTAACCGGCGAGGTAAAAGTCCTGGCCCTTGATGGGCTGCCAGTCGTACCAGATGGTCTTGCCGTCGAGGCCCCAGAACTCGTGCCCGGCGATCTCCATCGCGATGCGGCGCTTGTGGATGAGCGTGTTGTGCGTGCCGTCGGTGTGGATCATCCAGATGCGATCGACCTTTTGCCACGGGCCTTCGTGGCAGTACATCAGCAGCGTCGGGTCGGTCGGCGAGAAGAGCAGGTGATTGATCCAGTCGGTCGAGTGCAGCAGCGGAAAGAGTTTCCCGGTCTGCAGATTGATGGTGTAGAGCGTGAGCGGAATCCGCGCGGCGAGGCGCTGCTCCATCATCTGGCCCTTATTCAGCGGCTGCACCAACGGGCCGGACTGCCCCTTCGGGTTGACGCGATTCTGTCCGTAGTTCACCGCGTCGGGGTTGTCGTTGAGAGTGCCCGCGCCGAGCGTCTCGTCTGCGTTGATCGTGGCAACGCTCATCCCCTTCGGAAGATCGCAGAGCTTCGTGATCTGCTTCGTATAAACGTTGGCTTTGTACAGCGAAACGACATGGGTCTGCGGGTCGGCCTTGCTGAAAAAGACGGAGTTTGTCTTGTGTCCCGCGATGATCGCGTGCACGCCGCCGAAGCGGAATTCCCGTTCGTTTTCGGCTTCAGGGCGCGGCGGATTCGGCACGATCAGCCATGTCTTGCGCGTCGCGAGATCGAGGCCGTGAATGCCGTCGGGCGCGCTGTAGACCATTGTCTTCAGGTCGGGCGTATAGGCGTTGATGTTGAAGTAGAAGCCCGACGAGCCCGGCTCATCGGTCATGCGCCAGACGCGATGGCCCGTGTCTTTGTCGACCCACGTGCGAGGCGGAACCGCGCCTGTACCGCTCGGCTTGAGCGGTTCATTCTGCGCGAAGCTCACAGTGGAAACGGCAATCAGGGCAGTAAAGACAACGGCAAAATGGCGAATCTTTGTGCTCACGTTCGTACGCTCCGGCAGCAGGGTAGATCCCGGAAGGCGTCCCCTGCTTCAGCACAGCAGAACGGCGAATTTACCGGGCTCCGGCTTTATACACGGAACGAAGTCGTTTGGAAATAGTTTCAATGAGGGAACTTGGCCCACGAAGTTTCGCGCCAGATCAGTCGAGGAAGCGGCTGGTGATGCCGCCGTAGGCATCGATGCGGCGGTCGCGCAGGAACGGCCAGTGCTGGCGCGTTACTTCGACCTCCCTGGGGTCGAGCTCGGCGTAGAGGATCTCTTCCTTGTCGTGCGAGGCTTTGGCGAGGATGCGCCCGAAGGGGTCGGCGATGAAGCTGCCGCCCCAGAATTCGAGGCCTGCACCTTCAGGTCCCTTCAGCAGAGTGCCGTTGGGAAGTTGCACATCGCCGTGAGCTTTCTCGATGAGCTCGTCGCCGTGCGCTTTCTCGATGAGCACGTCACCGTGCTCATGGCCGACGCGATTGACCGCGCAGACGAAGACGCCGTTGGCGATGGCGTGTGCGCGCTGGATCGTCTGCCATGCGTCGTACTGGCGTTCGCCGAACTCGGCTTTCTCGCTGGGATGCCAGCCGATCGCGGTCGGGAAGAAGAGCGTCTCCGCGCCCTTGAGCGCAGTCAGGCGCGCGCCCTCGGGATACC
This sequence comes from uncultured Acidobacteriaceae bacterium, assembly GCA_963777205.1. GTDB lineage: Bacteria > Acidobacteriota > Terriglobia > Terriglobales > Acidobacteriaceae > Granulicella. The sequence continues at coordinate 287,126 of CAVZPQ010000002.1, forward strand.
ACTGATCCCAGCAGACGAGCGTGCCGATGGCGCCGGCGCTGGTTCGCTGGGCCTGGAATCCGAGATCGCCCGGCGTGAAGTAGAACTTCTCGTAGTAGAGCGGGTCGTCGGGGATATGCATCTTGCGGTAGACGGCGATGACATTGTCCTTCGCGGCGTCGCCGGCGTAGTCGAGCACCGCCGCGGTGTTGTGATAGAGCCCGGCAGCGCGGCGCTCGAACAGGCTGGCGATGACGACCAGCTTGTGCTCGCGGACGACCTCGCTGAGCGCCTTCGTTGAGGGCCCGGGGATCGACTCGGCGATATCGAACAGGGCGTGGTCTTCGCGCTGGCAGAAGTATTGAGCTCGAAATAATTCGGGCAGGCAAATGAGCCGCGCGCCGTTCTGCGCGGCTTCGCGCACGCGAGCTACGGCCTTGGCGAGGTTCGCCTCGGTGGAGGCTTCGCAGGACATCTGAATCAACGCAACGCGAGTCGCAGTTTTTGCCATTGCCACACCTCGATCGCAGCCATGCTGCGCGATATCACTCCATGCAAAAGGCGCTGGCTTGGAACCAGCGCCCTGTAGTTCGAAATGCGCTGAAGCTACTTGTCTTCGAAGATCAGGATCGCCGCGGCGATGGTCGTCGTCCAGCGGCCGTGCTTGTCGCCGACGGCCGACTGCGTCACGTTCGCGGTGCGCACGATCTTGTCCGACATGCGGTAGATTTCCTTCTTCTCGTCCCAGCTCTTGTCGGGATCGAACTCGACGTCGAGCGTTGTTGCGAGCATCTCGGCGGCGAGCTCTTCGGCGTAGTCGCCGGCCTGCTCCTCGGTCTCGCCGAAGCTGTGGTGCTCGCTGAGGTAGCCGTAGGTGTTCTTGTCGGTCGGGATGGCAACGCCGATCGAGCTCACCACGAGCCGGTGCGCCTCGCGGGTGGAGTTCTCCGCGACGACGGCAAAGACGACCTCGCCCGGGTTCAGGTACTTCAGACCTTCCTTACGCGTGATCAGCTTGCACTGCGGCGGAAAGATGGAAGAGACGCGCACCAGGTTCTGCGCAGCGATGCCGGCATCGCGCAGCGCCAGCTCGAACGAGGTCAGCCGCTCTTTGTGTTTACCAACGCCTTTGGTGAAAAAAAGGCGCTTGGGGACCATGTCCTTGCCCAATGAATGTTCCTCCAGAGTGTGTCCGCTTGCCAGAATTGGCCGCCCGGCGAGATAGCGAACAGCAAGTTCGCCCCAAGGAAAATTATCACATGCTGTGCCGTCACGCGGCGCCCAGGGTGGGGTGAAAAAATCCAGCCGCGGCGGCTAGCTCCGCAGCCGCGTGTTTGTTGAGAATCGAGCGTGGTACTTGACCGCCGTTTCTGCTACTTTTTAGATGTGGCGCAGGTACGGCCCGCGACGCCCGGACATAGCCACGCAACGGATCCCACCCAAAAATCTTCCGGCAGCCAGAGCTGCCAAAGGAGTGCTATGTCAAGCGAATATCGCAATTTTCTCGAGCTGTCATACGAGGAGCTCGAGGAGCTCAACCTGAAGGCCAAGGACCAGCGCAAGAAGCGCGTGTCCATGGACAAGCTCCAGGAAGAGCGCGTGAAGTGGCTGACCGACCAGAAGGGCGTCAAGGCCGTCACCGTGCTTTTCTCCGACCTCGAAGGCCGGCTGCACATGCTGGACTACGACAAGAAGTTCCTGATCAAGAGCTTCGATAACCTCACGTTCGACGGCTCCTCGATCCGCGGCTTTACCGCGCAGCGTGAGAGCGATCTGCGGCTTGCTCTCGACTGGTCAGCGTTCTACTATGCGCCCGCCGACATCTTCGGGCCCGGCAAGGTGCTGGTGTTCGGCGAGGTCATCGACAAGAACGGATCACCTTACACCGGCGATGTGCGCGGGCTGCTTAAGACCTTCGCGAACGAGCAGTTCACGAAGAACGGCTACACGCTCAACGCGGCGAATGAGATCGAAGGTTTCCTGTTCGACGGCATCGACGCCGAGCGCAAGTATCACGAGACGGGCAAATTCGAGTACGCCAACCAGGGCGGCTATTACCACTCGCTCCCCGGCGATCCGCTGCGCGAGTTCATCGACCTGAGCGCGGAGGTGCAGCGCGCGATGGGATTCGAGAACGAGAAGGACCACCCCGAGGTGGCGCCGTCGCAGTTCGAGATTAACTACAGCTACGGCGATGCGCTCGCCGCCGCCGACCAGATCCAGCTCTATAAGCTGATCTGCCGGCAGATTGCCACGCAGATGGGCATGACGGCCAGCTTCCTTCCGAAGCCGGTAACGGGCGTGAACGGCTCGGGCATGCACACCAACGTGTCGATCACCAAGGACGGCAAGAATCTCTTCTGGGATCCGAACGGCGTCGAGAAGGTCTCCACGTTCGCGTGGGAGTTTGTCGACAGGATCCTCTCGGCCGGCAATGACATCTGCCTGCTGCTGAACGCCAGCGTGAACGCCTATCGCCGTCTCGACCCGCACTTCGAGGCGCCGAACCAGATCAAGGCTTCGGCCGTCGATCGCGGCTCGATGGTCCGCATTCCCATCGGCAATGAGAAGTCGGCGCGCATCGAGGTTCGCTCCGTCAGCCCGGACGCGAATCCGTACATGGTTCTGCTCTCGGTCTTCAAGACGGGTCTCGATGGAAAGATCGCGCAGATCCCGAACCTGCGCCAGGCCGAGCGCTACCTGCCGGACAACATCTACACGGCGATCGAGGACTTCCGCAAAGCCCAGTGGACGAGCGAGCTGCTTGGGGCGGACGTGAAAGGGCGCTACGCCGACCTGAAGCAGGCCTCGGCGGATCGCTGCCCGCGGCTGCTCGGCACCATCGTCAAGGGCTGCGAGGTGCAGTTCCATCACGACGTTTACAACCAGCTGCTGTGGGGCAAGTTCTAGGCGTTCTCTCGAGCTGCAACTGCGAAGAGGCCGAGCGATCGGCCTCTTCTGCTTTTCTGCCCAGAATTGCGGGAAATGCGCCGAAATCCCTTGGTTTTCGAAGCCTCAGAAGTTACCATGGAGTTACCCCAAAAACCCCGCTTGGAGGCCCAGTAAATGGCTACCCGTAAGTCCACACCCTCGGCAGAGAAGAAGACGACCACCCGCAAGGCACCGGCCCGCAAGACAGTCCAGGCCGCCGCTGCCACTGCCGCCGAAAACAGCGCCGCAAAGCTACGTTGCAAGGCGCACTCCCACCTATGAAGAGATCGCCCGGCTGGCCGAGCAGTTCTGGATCGAGCGCGGCCGTCCCAGCGGCTCGCCTGAGGTCGACTGGTTGCGCGCGGAGCAGACGCTCTTCGCCGCATAAGTTCTCGCGCGGCGCAGCTTTGAGCGGCGCCGCGCATCCGCTTTCTGCTTTTCTTCCCATGGCCTTCGCGATACTCTTCCGCTGTGCCGGGGCCCACCAGATTCAAAGCTGCGCAATTTGCTTTCGTTGCCGTCGCGCTCTCGCTTGCGGGATGCAGCACCGGCGGCGTCTCCATCACCACATCTTCGAAGCCGGACCCTACTTTTCTCCAGGGAAACTGGCTGCTCGTGGGTGAGCTCCCCTTCGCAAGCGCGACGCAAGCCGGCAACAACAACTTCGGCCTGGCAATGACTTTTACGGTCGTGGGCGACCAGATCGTAGCCGCCGGGTCAACCCAGATCCCATGCAGTCCATCCGTGTTGGCGGGCGGCGGTGTCGTAGTCAGCGGAAGCGTCGGCTTGGACGGCAGCTTCTCCGCCCAGACCTCCGCAACCCAGCCTCCCGACGTCGCGACTCTGCAGATAAAAGGCAACGTTCCCTCGGGCAACACGAACTCCTGGATCGGCACCTACACCTTCTCGAACACCGACTCATCCTGCCCGTTTACCAGTTCCGGCCCGATCACGGCAGTACGGATTGCTGACCTGACCGGAACTTTCGCCGGATCGGCGTTCCTCTCTCCGGCATCTGGCAGCACGGGAACCGCGCAGCCCGTCTCGCTCAGCTTCACCTTTCAGCAAGGGCAGGCCACATCCGGCCCAGCGGGAACTCAGTCCATCAACGAAGGCGTCCTCACCGGCAGCGTGAAAGTCCAGGGCACCTCCTGCTTCTCCAGCGGGCAGATCGTGCAGTCGATTCCTGCGGTTCAGGCAAACATATTGGGCACCAACGTCCTTGCCATGTTCACCATGAATGACGGTTCACACCTCATCGTCACCGCGAACATCGAGGATACCGACTCCAGCAAGCTCGGCGTCGACGGTGCGCTGGTCTCGGGTGGGAAGTGCGACAAGCAATTCGTCGACTCCTTCGAAGCCTCCCGCCAGTAACACTTTGCGCAGCTCCGTCGGCAGACGATCGATTCGTCCCGTTGTGAGAATCGCCCGATTTCTGCTCGGGAGAGTTCTTTAGTAACTCACTTCTTTACGCCTATTCAGTTACTAGAGTTTTCGCCCTGTTACCGGAGCGCGGTGACATGATCATCCCAACTTCCAGTCTTTCCAGGTGACCCCATGCAGATCTATCGCGTACTTGTCCTTCTTGCCATCGCTGCAGCGCCGGCTGTTGCCATGGCGGATGACGTCAATCTCAGCACCGGAACCGCGACGTATTCGGTTTCCTTCAATGGCGGGTCCGCGAGCACAGCGGTCCCTATAACACCAAATCCCGCGTGGACGGCAACCATCCCGGGCGCTGGCTGGATCGGCCCCACGGCGAATTCCGGCACGACCAACGTTGCCAACGGGCTATACGTCTACACCACCTCCTTCACTCTGGGCTCGACGTCGGTCCTGTCCGGTTCGTTCGCTTCGGACAACGGCGCGACCGTGTCCGTGTCCGGAGGAACACTCGGCACCGTCCTTCTGGGTGCGAATACCTACGCTGGCGGGTCGTCCTTCACCACGCCGACATCATTGCTCCAGATCGTCCTTGACGGGGGTTTTTCATACACCCTGACCGTCGATCTCGAGAATGGCACAGGTCTGCCGGGACCAGACGGCAACAGCGACTCCGGTCCAACTGGTCTGCTGCTCGGGGCGAGTACCACAACCACGCCTGAGCCCTCGAGCCTGGCGCTTCTTGGCACCGGTCTGCTGGGAGCGGCGGGGATCGCGCGCCGCAGACTTTTCTCGCGGTAAATTGATCCGTTCGGCAACGCAAACCGTCTCGTCTGAGACGGTTTGCTTTTGCGGCGAGCCGTCCTGATCGCGAAGCAGGCCGTTTATCGGCCCGGTGCGTTGCCATTCATTGAGAGGCTTTGCTAGTTTGGCAAAATCCCCGAGTTCCCGAGGAGCCAATTAATGCAAAGCAGCTACAACGGCATCGCCGTCCCTACCGGCGGCCAGGCGATTCAGTACGCCGACGGCAAGTACACCGTCCCTGACAATCCGATCATCCCCTTCATCGAAGGCGACGGCACCGGACGCGACATCTGGCGCGCGTCGCAGCGTGTCTTCGACGCCGCGGTCGAGAAGGCCTACGGTGGGAAGCGCAAGGTTGCGTGGTTCGAAGTGCTGGCCGGCGAGAAGGCGTTCCGCCAGACGAACAACTGGCTGCCCGACGACACGGTGAAGGCGACCGTCGATTTCCGCGTGTCCATCAAAGGCCCGCTGACCACGCCGGTGGGCGGCGGCATTCGCTCGCTGAACGTGGCGCTGCGCCAGCTCATGGACCTCTACCAGTGCGTGCGCCCGGTGAAGTACTACGCCGGCGTACCCAGCCCGGTGAAGCATCCTGAGAAGCTCGACGTCGTGATCTTCCGCGAGAATACGGAGGACATCTACGCGGGCATCGAGTTCCGCGAGGGCACGCCCGAGGCCCAGAAGTTCATCGCATTCATCAACGACGACATGCTGAAGGGCGGCAAGAAGAAGATCCGCCAGGATTCCGGTGTCGGCGTCAAACCGATTTCGATCACCGGATCCAAGCGCCTCGTCCGCGCGGCGATTCAGTACGCCATCACCGGCAATCGCAAAGTCGTCACGCTGGTGCACAAGGGCAACATCCAGAAGTTCACCGAAGGGCGCCTTCCGCGAGTGGGGCTACGAGGTCGCCACACAGGAGTTCCGCGACCAGATCGTGACCGAGCGCGAGAGCTGGATCCTCGGCAACCTCGAAGACAACCCGAAGCTCAGCGCGCATGAAAACGCCGCGCTCATCGAGCCGGGCATCGAGTTCGCGCCGCCGGAGTTCGCCAACAACCTGGTCAAAGAGGTGGAGCAAGTCGTCGCTTCGATCGGCAAGTCACACGGCAACGGCCAGTGGAAGAAGAAGATCCTCATCAACGACCGCATCGCCGACTCGATCTTCCAGCAGATCATCATCCGGCCGAGCGACTACTCGGTCCTGGCGACGACGAACCTGAACGGCGACTATATCTCCGATGCCGCCGCGGCTCAGGTCGGCGGCCTCGGCATTGCGCCCGGAGCGAACATCGGTGACGGCTACGCGGTGTTCGAAGCGACGCACGGCACCGCGCCCAAGTATGCCGACAAGGACGTCATCAATCCCGGCTCGGTGATGCTTTCCGGCGTCATGATGTTCGACTTCCTTGGCTGGAGCGAAGCCGCGCGGCTGATTGAAAACTCGCTGGAGAAGACCATCCAGCAGAAGTACGTCACCTACGACTTCGAGCGCCAGATGCAGGGCGCAACCAAGGCAAAAACCAGCGAGTTCGCGACGCGCATGATCGAAAACATGGGCTGACGTTGGTCAGCCCTTGAATTCAAACGGATTCACCAGCGGCACGCCAAACCGCGCAAAGTCCCGTGTGTTCCTCGTCGCCATCGTAAGACCGTTCACTCGCGCAATGGCAGCGATCATCGCATCCGCCATCAGGTGATCGGGTTGTTTGGTCATGATTCGTGCCGCCTCGCGGCTTGCAGCTACATCGAACGAAAGCACGTTGCTTCCGGCAGCAATACGCGAGATCCACCAATCGAATTCGGCTGCTCGCACAGGATCTTGGCGTCGAAGCCCCTCTACTCCCATTTGAAGCTCAAATAACGCTATCGTCGGGGTTGCGAAGCCGGCAGACTGATGAGCCATAAACCAAGCCAACACCCCGCCGTGCGGTTTGGGCTTGCGTACTTCCGACAATATGTTCGTGTCGAGCAGGTACTTCAAAACTTCACCGGCCTCCGCATTTTCCAGCTACCGCGCGACGGGATGGGCAATTCACCTTGTGGGCCCGATTGCAAAATCTCCAGCAACGAAGGTTTGTTAGCGGCTTGATCGCGTTCCCATTCATCGAAGGGCACGATAACGGCCGCCTTAACACCTCTTCGCGTAATGATCTGCGGCCCTTTCTCTGTGGCCGTATCAATCAGTTCGCTGAACCGCGCCTTTGCTTCCTGCAGTTGCCACGTCGCCATGCCGCACCTCATCTGACCAGTTACCTGACCAGTTTACACAAGCCGCCGCAAGGCTCAGATCAACTACGGCGTCACAGGTCCAGGCGCCGCCTGGCCCATCTGCTTATACGCATCCTGCGAAACGGCCTTCAGCACGCCGCTCGACTGCCTTACATACACGTCGTTGTGCACGATCGTCTTCAGGTGGCACACCGCGGCCAGGCTCGGGTCGTTGATATTGTGGAGCAGCAGGTTCATCCTCTCGCCTTCCGTCTCCCACTGCGCGTGATAATAGCGTCCGTCCGGATTCGTCGCGATGTTCACCGGGCACTCGATCGTGAAGTCTACCGCCGATACACCCTTGTCCGTCTGGAGGTTGCCCTGGCCCATGCCCGAGTGCAGCCCTGCTACTCTTTCCGACCAGTTCAGGTTCAGAATCGTCAGCTTCAGCGGATAGTGGGCCGGGTCGTGATCGACGGGCGCAAGATCAGCCTGGCGCGCCTCCCGGGCCGCAATCTCCCGCTTGTACTCGTCGTCCGAAACCGTCACCAGCAAGCCATTGCGCCGCTCGAATACGTACGGCTTCAGCGTCACCTTCAGCTCGCAGGTGTGCGTCTTCTGGCTGCCGATTTCGCCCATCAGCAGCTCGACCCTTTCACCCTGCTTCTTCCATTTGGCCGCATAGTCTTCAGGGCCGTCGGAAGTCATCGGGTGCTCGTTGCACTCGAAGCTGTACTCGATAGCGTGAACGTCGGCGCCGTCGATGAGATTACCGCGGCCGAACCCGCGATATCCCCAGTACCCGCCGCCGCTCCAGTGAACCTGGAAAATGTGCACGTGCAGAGGATAGTCATTAACGTTCTTCGAAGCGCGCAGGCTGGCGGGAACGAGCAGCGCAATCGACAGCAGGGAAGCGAAGACCGCGGGACGGCGGGCATGCATAGAAATTCTCCAAGGGACGACTTGGCGGCATCGTACCGCGAGATGCTCCTCAGAGCAATGAAAACCTGCACATAGAGCTACGTCTTATGATGTAAGAGGCGGTGATTCCTCCAGCGGGCAAGCTCGCCGGGCACCCCAGAGAGGCGCGAACCGCGCCCAGGTCTTCAGGAGAACCCATCAAACATGCGTAAGAAAGTCACTATCGTAGGCGCCGGGAACGTCGGCGCAACGGCCGCACATTGGATTGCCGCCAAGGAGCTCGCGGACGTCGTCCTCATCGACGTCGTGGAAGGCGTGCCGCAGGGCAAGGGGCTCGACCTCCTTGAAGCCATGCCCATCGAGAAGCGGGACTGCCACATCACCGGCACCAACGACTACGCGGATACGGCCAACTCCGACATCATCGTCATTACGGCCGGCATCGCGCGCAAGCCGGGCATGAGCCGCGACGACCTGCTCAACACCAACTTCAAGATCATGTCGGACGTGGTCTCGAAGGCTGTTGCCGCCTCGCCGAATGCGATCCTCATCATCGTCTCCAATCCGCTCGACGCCATGGCGCAGACGGCATTCAAGCAGTCCAAGCTGCCGCGCGAACGCGTCATCGGCATGGCCGGTGTGCTCGACTCCGCGCGATTCCGCACGTTTATCGCGGAAGAGCTCAACGTCTCGGTCGAGAACGTGACCGCGTTCGTACTCGGCGGGCACGGCGACACGATGGTGCCGCTCTCGCGCTACTCCACGGTGGCCGGAATTCCCATTACGGAGCTCATCGAGCCCGCGCGCCTCAAGGAACTCGAGACCCGCACCGCAAACGGTGGCGCAGAGATCGTCAAGCACCTGAAGACGGGCTCGGCCTACTACGCTCCGTCCGCCGCCGCAGTCGAGATGGTCGAAGCCATCCTGAAGGACAAGAAAAAAATCCTTCCCTGCGCCGCGTATCTGCAGGGCGAGTACGGGATCAACGGGCTCTACGTCGGCGTTCCGTGCAAGCTGGGCGCGAAGGGACTCGAGCAGATCATCGAGATCAAGCTCACGCCCGAAGAGCAGGCGGCCCTCAACAAATCCGCGGACGCCGTGAAGGAGCTCTGCACCGTCATCGGCGTCGCGTAGACAACTGGCATCGTGCGCAAAGGCCCGCTCACCCGAGCGGGCCTTTCTAGTGCCTGAACTCGACGCCCCGGCCGAGCACTCCGATAAACAATCCCGCGATCAGAAGGGCAGCGAGCCAAAGCGCGCGCGAGGGCCTCACCTTCAGCGGCTGCTCGTCATACCTCTTCCGTAGGAACACATCCGCCCACAGCAGCCCTGAGAACCCTCCGAACACGGCGGGAAGCGTCGAGATGAGGAACAGCTTCACGCCGAGCGGATCGAAAGCACCGGCGAGACAATCGACGGCACATGCCGTCAGGTACGCCAGTCGCGCGAGCGTGTTGTAATCGCGGCGGCTGGTCATGAACGGGTGCAATTGCATCGCAATCAGCCGCACAAAGACGACGTAGAGCGCCGCTCCGCAGAGTGCCATGACGATGCGCCGTGCAACGTAATGCGGCGTCCCCGCGATTACGTCCTGCCAATCTCCAACTCCGAGCGCGCCCGAAAACAAAAAGTACCCCGCACCCGAAAGCAGATTCAGCGCGCCGAAGATCCAGAAGAAGTACTTCCAGTTCGCGTGCTTCCGTATCGCGATCGAGATCATCATCGAGGCAAAACCAACTGCACAGGTTGGCCAGCGTTCCGCCAGCATCCACGAGGCGGTCGGGGCGCACGCTCGACAGGTGATTGCTCGTCAGCTCGGTGACAACATCGCCGCGCAGCCACGCTGTCACGCCATGTCCGACGCCCTCATGCATCGAGGTCGCGCAGCAGACCGCAATCGCCGCCATGCTTATAACGGACGCCTTGCTGTGCCGTTGCGTGCATGCACAATACTGTATCGATTAACCTTCCTTCACATCATTGTGGCAGCATTATTCGCATGCATTTCGGGGCAGCACGGATGCTTGCGTGGCTGGCGGCGGGTCCGCTATTCGCGGCTGCATGCCTCGCGCGCGCACGCGCAGGCCGGCCCGCCGTATCAGGTCGACGACCCAGATCCCGTGCCGTATCGCCACTTCGAGGCCTACATCTTTTCGCTCTCCGACTCGGCGCGTAGCGTAGGCACCGCGTGGGAAGGCCCGGGCAGCTACGAGATGAATTATGGCGCCGCACCGCGCCTGCAGCTTCACTTCGTCATTCCGTTTACGTACTACTTCGCGCCCGACGGCACGAGCGTCCGCGGCTTCGGCGACACCGAACTCGGCGCCAAGCTGAAGCTGATCGACGAATCAAAGCTGTTTCCGGAGACCGGCATCTTCCCCTTCGTCGAGCTCCCTTCAGGTGATGCGTCGAGCGGCATCGGCGTCGGCAAGACCTGGTATCGCGTCCCGCTGTGGCTGAAGAAAGGCTTCGCGGATGACAAGTGGACCATCTACGCAGGCGGCGGCGAGACCATCGTGCCGCAGACCGGCTATCGCGACTTTCCATTCGCGGGCGCGCTCTTCCAGCACAAGTTCACCGACAAGCTCGTTCTCGGCCTCGAACTCTACGGCCACGGCTACGAGGGCGAGCCCGGTACCGCGCCGGACCGCTCTCTCCTGGCCGACTTCGGCGGCTACTACGCCTTCTCTGACCACTTCCAGTTCCTCTTCGCCGGCGGCCACAGCGTGCTCTGGACGCCCGAGACCTACACCTACTTCGCCGCATACTGGACCTGGGGCAAAGGCCCGCAGGACAAAGACAAAGACGCGAAGTCCGGTACGAATCAAGAGCTCTTCCGCAGTCTCATGCACTGAAAATGGAAAGCCCGCTCGTCGCGAGCGGGCTTTCACACACCATCATTCGATTACGAGCGCTCGATCGTTACGCTCTCCAGCACCACCGGCTTTTTCGGCCGGTCCATTGAATCGCGCGGCACCTTGCTGATCTTCTCGACCACATCGTATCCCTCCGTCACCTCGCCGAAGATCGTGTGCTTGCCCGTCAGCCAACTCGTGTCCGTCACCGTGATGAAGAACTGCGAGCCGTTTGTGTTCGGTCCGGCATTCGCCATCGCCAGCTTGCCCGGCTGCTTGAAGGTGTGCGGCGAGCCCTTCGTCTCATCGGCAAATTTGTATCCGGGGCCGCCCATGCCGTTGCCCTCCGGATCGCCGCCCTGGATCATGAAGTCGGGAATCACGCGATGAAAGATCGTGCCGTCGTACAGCTTGTCGCCCTTCTTGGAGCGCGAGTTCCAATCCTTGGTTCCCTCCGCGAGCGCAATGAAGTTCTTCACCGTCTCGGGCGCCTCCTGCTCGAAGAGCTTGCACTTGATCGTTCCCTCTGAGGTCTTGAAAACAGCCGTCGTTGCCATCACATCTCCTTGTTTGCAGTTGTCTGTTTAGTCCCGAAGGAACTCTTGTTCGTTAGATGCTTTGCGTCAGTGGTTCTGAGGAGAGATTGTCGCAGCACTCGCCGGCGCGGTCTGCGCCGCAGGCTCCGGCGGAATCGGCTGCCCGTCCGGCACAATCGTGACTTTGTTGATCACCACCGGAGTCACAGGCTTGTCCTGCGCATTCCGCTCCACACGCGCAATCGCCCCCGCCAGCACGACTGAGTGCGCATCGCACTGGCCGAAGATCGTGTGCTTGCCATTCAGTTCCGGAACTGGAACCTCCGTGATGAAAAATTGCGATCCATTCGTATTCGGGCCGGCGTTCGCCATCGCCAGCCGCCCCGGCACATCGAAGCGCAGCGACGGCGAAAACTCATCGTCGAAGAAATAACCCGCATCACCCGCGCCGGTTCCCAGCCGGTCGCCGCCCTGGATCATGAACTGCGGAATCACGCGATGAAACGTGGTGCCGTCGTAGAAAGGTTTGCCGGTCACCTTCTGCTGCGTCACGGGATCCGTCCACGTCTTCGTTCCCGTCGCGAGCCCAACAAAGTTGTCGACCGTCTTCGGCGCCTCTTTGCTGAACAGCTTGCACGTCAGCCGTCCCATCGACGTGTCGAAGATCGCCGTCGGTCCCGTCGGCACCGCCGGCGGAGCAATCTGCACGGAGGCCGATGGTGCGTCCGGCAACTGCGCCGTTGTGCTCGACTGCGTCTGCGCTGATCCTGCAGCGCCGCACATCGCGGCGCCTGCAAGGCTGAAAATCCCTATCGAAATCCGAAACAAACTCATCCAGGTATCAGGCTACTCCGTCTCTGCTCGCACGCGCAAAACGGTACTCCGCCCCGGTTTGCACGGCATCCATCACGCGCAGCAGATTCTCGCCGGCCATCTTCCGCATCTGCTCGCGCGTGTAGCCACGCTTCTCCAACGCAGTAAAAATCTTCGGCAGATCCGCCGCGCTCCCCAGACCCTCCGGCAGAATTCCAAACCCATCGAAGTCGGTCCCGATCCCCACATGATTCGATGCCTGCAACCTTCGCCACATAATCAATGTGGTCCACGACGCGTTCGAACGACGGCCGCTTCAACGTCGCCGCATGTGCCGCATAGTACTCGCGGTCCACCTTCAACGCGACAGAGTAGGGAACAGCTTCACCGCGCTCGCGATACTCTCGCGCGCGAGATTCCAGCAGGGAATTCCGCTCCGCCGCGGTCGCCGTCCAGGCGTCGCGCCAAGCGTCGTCCACGAAGGACGCATAGAAGTTCACCATCACGATCCCGTCGCTCGTCGCAACTGCGCGCATCTGCTCGTCGGTCAGGTTCCGGGGCACATTGGCCAGCGCGCGCGCGCTGGAGTGCGAGGCAATTACCGGCGCATGCGTCGTCTCCATCACATCCCAGAATGTCTTGTCCGACACATGGCTCACGTCCACCATCATCCCGAGCCGGTTCATCTCGCGCACCACTTCGCGCCCGAACTTCGTCAGGCCGTCGTGGTGCGTCACGCTGGCATCGTCCAAATCGCCCGAACTGTCCGCCCACTCATTCGTGTTCGACCAGGTCAGCGTCATGTACCTCACGCCGAGCCGGTGATACACGCGCAGCAGCGCCAGGCTGTTCTCAATCGAGTGCCCGCCCTCGATCCCCAGCAGCACGCAGAACTTCCCCTCCGCATGCGCGCGCCGCACATCCTCGGCACACAGCCCTAGCATCAGTTCGCGCGGATGCTTCCGCAACTGCTCATACACACCGTCTATCAGTTCGAGCGTGCGATGCGCATATCGCCCGCGCCACTCATCCGGCTGCACCCAGATCGCGAAAAACTCCGCCGCCAAGCCACCGCGCCTCGCAGCGTCGAGGTTCAGGTGGCCATCGCCCAGCGCTCCACAAAAATCCCATCCCTCGTCGACGAACCGCTGCGGCGTATCCGCATGTCCGTCAATCACGATCACGTCCTTCCACTCGTCAGGCAGCAGCAGTGTTCTCCTCCATATCGATCCTCGCGTCTCCGCTCATCTCCGCGCGCAAAATTGCGGCAGCGCACACGGCAATGAATACCGCGATGTCACCATAGATCCTCACCTCTAGTATCTGCCCCACGCACAGCAGCATCAGCACCCAGACCGGCAGTACCAGAACACACGCGCGCAGCTTCGGCGCGGAGATCAGATTCCTTCGCCAGTAAATCCACGGCATCAGAAACGCCGACCCGCTCAGAATGCCCGGCCACAGCATCGGGTGCGCAAGGTCATGCAGGTTTCCCATGATTCGCGGCCCGGCCTCGGTTGGATTGCCCGCGTACTTATGGTGCAGCGCGAACACAATCGCCGCCCACACAACGCACAGCGCCGCTGTCTCGACCACATCGCGCACGCGCGGCATGCGCCACTTCCAGCGGCCTTCAGGCAAAACCGCAACGGCCGCGCGCGCCAGGATTAGAAAAACGGCTGTCTCGCGGTTCCACGTTGCCAGCGCAAACAGCGGCAGCAGCCACCAGAACTTATCCGCCAGCACAAGGTACAGTCCCCATCCCAGGAACATCATGGACAGCGGATCATATGGAAAGCTGAACGGCACACCGGTGATGAAGTCGAAGATGAAGATGACGATCAGGACCGCGAACGGCAGCAGACGCACACGTGCGTTCGGCCAGTACATGCGGTCGATCTTCTCCGCCGCCCACACACTCAGCAGAATCGCGACAAACGCCATCAGCGTCAGCACCAGCCGGTCCGGCGAGTTCATCCCCGCGCGCCCTGCCGTATGCCTCGTTAGAAAATCAGAGTCTCTCTGCCCAGAGCAGCGGATATCGCATCAATTCGCGCGCCTGAAACGGCATGCGTTCCTGCCCCAGCGCATATTTGCGCAGGTCCAGATATGGCGGCACCTGGATCGTATAGAACTGCGCGATGAACGCTGAGGCAAACACCACTACGACCCGCACGTACCACTCGGCGAGCCGGCTACGCAGCCGTTCCGTCGTCATCGCGTGTGGCTGCTCCGTAGTTGCATCTCCGGTGGTTGCCTGCTCAGCCGCATAAGTTCTGTGCGAGCGCTAACATAGCGCACCCGTCTCTCACCGTACCATAGCGAGCCTGCGCGGCAACCCCTGCCCGCGGGCCTCCATCTTAATGTCCAGAGAGGTGAAGACATGGCAAGTGGCCTGAATTCGACTAAAACAGGAGCGCGTCCCTCCCACGAAGCGATTGAATCGAGCGGTGGCAACGCCACGGATGTAAACAGCTCTGAGCAGAAGCGCATGGACCACATTGCAATGGAGTCCGCCAAGCGCGGTCAGAACCGCATCCATGCCGATGAAGGCACAAACCCGACTGGCTCAGAATTCACGAAATTCGGTCAGAAATAAGGTTTCGGCGGATTACCGCCCGTAACAGAAAAGCCCCGCGTCGAGCGGGGCTTTTCACGTTCCTTCAGATCGCGTTCGTTCCGAACCCTACCGCCGGAACAGATCCTTCACCTGCTGCACGAACGCATCGCGCCCGATATCGCTGATCGCCTCGGTCAGTGGCAGTTGCTTCGGGCAAGCCTGGACGCAGTTCTGCGCGAACCCGCACTCCTGCACGCCGCCATCGCCGGCCAGCGCGCGCAGGCGGTCTTCCTTCAGCACCGCGCCCGCGGGATCCATATTGAACAGCTTCGCCTGCGCAATCGTCGCCGCGCCCACAAAGTTCGTCACATCGTTGAACTGCGGGCACACCTCCATGCAGATCGTGCAGGAGATGCAGTTCGACAGCGGATAGCGCTGCTCCTGAATCTGCGGAAACTGCCGCGGCGCCGGCCCAAGATCATACGTTCCGTCGATCGGCACCCACGCCTTCACCGCCTTCAAATTCTCGAACAGCACACTGCGATCGACCGCCAGATCGCGCACCACCGGAAACTTCGACAGCGGCTCCAGCGTGATCGTCCCGCGGCCATCAGCGCCGAGCAGCTTGTCCACAAGCGCCGAGCACGCCATCATCGCCTTGCCGTTGATCCGCATCGCGCAGCTTCCGCAGATCTCCTCCAGGCAATTCGAGTCGTAGCTCACTGGCGTCGTCGGCTTGCCGTCGGCCGTCACCGGATTCAGCGCAATCTCACCGAGCACCGACGTGATATTCATCCCCGGGCGGTACGCGATCGCGAACGTTTCTTCGCTCGCGGCCGCGTCGGGCCTGGCCTGCCGTTTGATCTTCACCGTAAAGGTGCGTCCTGAACCCGTCGCCGTCGTCGCTGTCCTAGCCTCAGCCATTCCCTTATTTCCTCATGCCGGTCGACCGTCCGACCAGATTCTTCCGTCGCTTCGCGCTTTGTGAGCTATACGCCCACACCATCACGGCGATCAGCCCGCAAAACACCAGCACCGCAACCAGCGCGACCAGGACGATTCCACCGCTATTCATCGCCCACATCCTCCCGCGCCTTGACATCGCCTTCGGCGGTAGTCACCGGGTGCTTGCCCTTCTCCCGGACCCTCTGCCGCTTCCCGTCAATCCACGCGCCATACAGCACAATCAACCCATAGAACCCTAGCGCCACGACCACTAGCACGATGCCCACCACCGTCGTGCTCATATGCGGATGCGTCACCGTGGTCGCCTCTTTCTCAGTCCTGCGTGTCGCGTCGCATACACTCCTCGTCGGGCCGCCGCGCCAACAGCCAATCGCAGTACGATCACCTCCGCGGTGTGGGACGTCCGCCCTCCGTTATCCCGCGCCACAGCCGCAAGCTTCAGTGGCGGCGATGCTCAAGATGCGCCTGGTGCTCCGCCTCGGTGCCCGCCGCAATTCCTTCCGTGCTGCCGAAATGCTGATGCGTGCTGCTCTCAAGCTGCTGTGTCCGGCGCTTGATGCGCAGGTTGTACCAAACCATATAGCTGAGCACCGCAACAAACCCGATGACCAGCAGGACGTAAACCACCCGAGTTAGCGACTCATATCCGTACATGACAGTTAGGATGGCGGTCTCCTTCGCCGAGGTTAGTGCCGAGCCCGAAGAGATTACGCCCGGCAGCTACGCCGTAGCGTCGTACCTCCTCGGTCTCGGCGGAATGTACTCCGTATCCACATCCTCCCACTCAAACGCCGGTGCGCCGTTGCGGAAGAACGCCTTTGTCGTCTTCAAAAACTTCTCATCGTTGCGCTCCGGGAAGTCCGGCTTGTAGTGCGCTCCACGGCTCTCATCGCGCAGCTTCGCTCCCTGCACAACCACCCGGCTCAGCTCCAGCATGTTCCAAAGCTGCCGCGCAAATGCAAACGACGTATTCGCCCACTGGCTCTTATCCGCCAGGTTCACATTGCGGAAGCGCTCCATCAGCTCCACAATCTTCGCGTCCGCTTCTTCGAGCCCGCGTTGTACCGAATGATCGTCGCGTGCCGCGTCATCGTATCGCCCAGCTCGCGCCATATGCGGAACGGGTTCTCATCCCCCGAGTTATTCAGCAGCCGCGAGTTCATCTCCATCTGCCGCTGCTTCTCCGCCGCATGCCCGCCGTCGCCCGTCTGCGGAGCCAGCCCCTTCGCATACGCCATCGCATTCGGCCCCGCAACGAAGCCGCCATAGATGCAGCTCAGCAGGGAATTCGCGCCCAGCCGGTTCGCCCCATGAATCGAGTAATCCGCCTCGCCCGCCGCAAACACGCCCGGCACGTTCGTCATCTGGCCGAAGTCCACCCACAGGCCGCCCATCGTGTAGTGCATGCCCGGGAAGATCTTCATCGGCACCTCGCGCGGGTCGTCGCCGACAAACTTCTCGTAGATCTCGAGAATCCCTTCGAGCTTCCGGTTCAGCGTCGCGCGATCGATGTGCGTCAGGTCCAGATACACCATCGGCTGCCCATCGATCCCCAGATTCTCCTGGTACACAATGCGATGAATCGCGCGCGTCGCAATGTCCCGCGGGACCAGGTTGCCGTACTTCGGATACCACTCCTCGAGGAAGTAAAACCGCTCCGCCTCCGGAATCGCCTTGCCCTCGCGCTTGTCATTCCTGTCGCGCGGAACCCACACGCGCCCGCCCTCACCGCGCGCGCTCTCGGACATCAGCCGCAGCTTGTCCTCACCCGGAATCGCCGTCGGATGCACCTGGATGAACTCGCCATTCGCATACGCCGCGCCCTGCTGATACAGCGCCGCCTGCGCACTCCCCGTGCACACCACCGAGTTCGTCGACTTCCCAAAGATCGCCCCAATGCCACCCGTGCACACGATGATCGCGTCCGCCGGAAACGTCCGCACCTCCATCGACCGCAGGTCCATCGCGCAAATCCCGCGCGCCACGCCCTGCTCATCCAGCACCGCCGACAGGAACTCCCACCCCTCGTACTTCTGCACCCTGCCTTCGCTCTCGTAGCGCCGCACCTGCTCGTCGAGCGCATACAGCAGCTGCTGCCCCGTCGTCGCTCCCGCAAACGCCGTCCGGTGATACAGCGTCCCGCCGAACCGCCGAAAATCCAGCAGCCCCTCCGGCGTGCGATTGAACGGCACGCCCATGCGGTCCAGCAGATCGATGATCGCCGGCCCCATCTCGCACATCTGCTTCACCGGCGTCTGGTTGGCGAGAAAGTCGCCGCCATACACCGTGTCGTCAAAGTGCTCCCACGGGCTGTCGCCCTCGCCCTTCAGGTTCTTGGCCGAGTTGATGCCGCCCTGCGCGCACACCGAGTGCGACCGCTTCACCGGCACAATCGAAAACAAATCGACCTTACCGCCCGCCTCGGCGATCTTGATGACGGCCGCCAGCCCCGCCAGCCCGCCTCCAACCACGATGATCCTTGGTGTTGCTGCTGCCATTCTTGCTTTCCTTAACTCCGAATCTAGATGGCTATAGGGCGCACATTACTACAAACTCGCAGCTCGTCAGAGCTGACCACATAAGCATCACTATGTAGAGTGCGGACGCCGCTCGACCGTAGGCAGCGACCGACGTACCGACTGCTCGGCAAGACACTGTCGTGTTCGCGCGGATACCTCACTTACGCTTGGTTCGAACTCTTTGCGGCGTCAGTATCTTTCACGGATGCTTCCGCATAGTGCTAGATTTTCCATTGCATGATGACGACAGTTCCGAACAGGTCCAGACCGATGCGACACGCATATCAAACGCCGATCAGTCGGATGGTGTGAGCATGATGTCACCGCACCACTCCCGGCTGCTGCGGATTCGTACTCCCCGGCGGCGCCGTATACGGCGCAGGCTCCATCACACCCGCCGGCTGATTCATCGGCATCACATCCTCCGGCGCATTCGGATACTTCCACACCACCGAGTAGATCGCGATCAGCCCCAGCACGCACAGGATCGTCCCGCCCGCGGCACACACCCAGCCAAACTTCTTCCGCGCGCTATTGCCCGGCGTAATCCCCCACTTCGCCGCGAACAGCCACACGCCATACGCAAAGTGCCAGCACGTCGCGACCATCGCGATCACATACGCGGCCAGAATCCACGGATTCGCGAGCTCATGCTGCACCTTCCAGAACGCCGCGCCCGGATGCGTCGGCAGATGCACGCCATGGAACCGCTGCGACCACACGTGGTAGCCGATGTACACCAGCGCAATCAGCCCCGTCACGCGCTGCGTCACGTAGCCCCAGTTGCCCGCCCACGGATACACATTCACGTTGCTGCGCCCGCGCAGCCAGATGTACACGCCATAGAACGCGTGATACGCCAGCGGAATAAAGATGAAGCGTCCACTCGAGCACCCGCACCAGCGGCAGCCCATTCAGAAACTTCACCTGCTGCGCATAGGCCAGCGGCCCGTTCCACGTCTCGAAGTTCGAAACGATGTGCTCGATCAGGAACGCGCCGATCGGCACAATTCCGGTCAGCGAGTGCAGCCGCCGCCAGAAGAAGCTATGGCCCTCACCCGCGCGCAGCGGCTTCACGCCGCGCTGCTTGCCTGTTTCATGACCCGAACGCTGTGCGTTATCGGGCGGTGCTGTCGGAGCGGCTGCAGCCATTCATCTCTCCTCGGAAAAACTTCCGCGCACACCCGCCGCGCAGAATCAGGCAAACCGATTCTTCCACCGCCAAAAAGACAGGGTCAAGCGAACGTGCCCCGTCGTAGCCGATTACCGCCCGCTATGTGCGAAATTGCCGCCGCACCCGCGGCGCTGCAGCCGCCTCAGCTTCGGACTCTTTGCACCTTTTGAGTCAGCAGCCGGATCCCGCCTTTCGCTGTATGTTGATCAGGACCACAAACCACACCCAGGGAAGACGGATGAAAGTCATAGCACTCTCGGCCCTCGCATTTGCTCTCGCTGCACCTGCCGCCATCTCGGCGGAGAAGACCCAACCAGCCGAACCCACTGCTTGGGGCGTGCTCTCCGGCAACACCGGCTGCGTGATCTTCGCCGAAGGCCACAAAACCAGCGGCAGGTTCTACGGCGTCGCCGTCACGACCAAAACCATGGGCAAGCTCACGGTCATCGAGACCCAGAACTATAACTTCGACCAGAAGGTGGTTCTCGAAACGCAGGAGAACATGGACAACCTGATGCAGCTCGCCGAGAAGGATCACATCAAGTTCGTCAAGATCCCCGAGAAGTACTCGCCCGATCTGCTCGAAAAGGCCCGAGCCTCCTGCAAAGCATCGGCCGCCCAGTAATTCCGCAGCAGCTAGCGGGCTGCTTCCATCCGTTGCAGTCCGCGCAGCAACTCCCTGAACGCATTCCCGCGATGGCTCACGCGCCACTTCTCTTCGCGCGTCGTCTCCGCCAGCGTCTTGCCCAACTCCGGGACCAGGAACAGCGGATCATATCCAAATCCATCGGCTCCGCGCGGCGCATCCAGGATCTGGCCCTCGACCTCACCCTCGGCCCGCAGCAACACCTCGCCATCTCGCGCCAGGACGAGCGCACAAACAAACCGCGCGCCACGGTTCTCGAAGGTCAACTCACCCTCGGCCGAAAACTCCCGGGGTACTTCGCGCAGCAGCGACAACACCGCCCGGTTGTTCCGTTCGTCCTTCGATGCCCTGCTCCAATCTCAAATCCCAGATCATCCGCAAATCGCGCCGACCGCACGCCCGGCTGCCCGCCCAGCGCATCCACCTCCAGCCCCGAGTCATCCGCAAACACCATCAGCCCGGCTGCCCGCCCCGAGTACTCGACAGCCTTCTTCTCCGCGTTCTCCATAAACGTCACGCCGTCCTCCACCGGTTCGGGCATCGCTTCAATGCCCGGCAGCGCCAGCACCTCGACACCCTGCTCCCCCGCACACTCCCGAAACTCCCTCAGCTTGCCCTGGTTGGTGGTCGCCGCGTAAATCGTCATCTTTCCAACCTAGCGCATCTCAGTGCTTGGAACGACGGGGCCCGAAACGTGAAAGGCCAACGATGTTGCGAACTCAACTTCTTCCTCTCGTCGCCCTGCTGACGCTCTCAGGCTGCAGCCGTTCGAGCTCTTCCGCACCAACCACCCCGGCGCCCGCCGCACAGCAACAGCCGGCCACCAAACCCACACCGCCGACACCGATCGCCGAAAAGAAGGCCGAGCTCGGCGACTCGAAGACGTGGGACCCCGCCTGGACTGCCTTCATCGAAAAGTCGCTCCCGGACGACCTCCTCTCAGCACAGGCCGCGCATGCCGTGCGTCCGTACTGCCCGCGCTTCGCCGAACTCTCCAATACCGACAAGCGCGCCTTCTGGGCCTACACCTTCCAGGCGCTCGCCGGCGCCGAAGCCGGGCTCAACCCCACCGCTGACGTCCACCACACCGCCGCGCGCGTCGACAAAGTCGATCCCGAAACACACCGCCTCTCACGCCAGGAAGGCCTGCTGCAGCTCAAGTACGAAGACGCTCAGCGCTACAACTGCCCGTTCGACTACGCCGCCGATCGCCGCCTCCCGGAGCACGACCCCAACCGCACAATCCTGCAGCCCGAGCGCAATCTCACCTGCGGCTTCCACATCATGCAGGACCAGATCATCGCCCAGGGCAAACCCCTCCTCACCCGGACCAGCTACTGGGCCACCCTCCAGCCCGGCACCCGCGGCTACCGCGTCTTCGCCAAACAGATGGTCAACGTCCCCCCCGCCTGCGGCCTTCACGAACGGCGCTCCACGCCACATTCCCGTCGCCCGAGGCGCGGGGAAAAGTGACCCCCCACCTGTTAACTGCCCTGTTCTGAATATTTTGCCCGTAAGTCTCGCGCCCTCAATATTTTGGCGACACTCGCATGTGTTTTCAATATTTTGCGAGGAGGGAGGGGGAGGGGGAGGGGGATAGCATAAAAACGATGAAGGTCCACACCGAATACCTCACGTTCAACACGCGCGAGCGTTACGAGATGGTTCACATCACGCCGCAGGTTGAAGCGATCGTTCGCAACTCCGGCGTCGATGACGGCCTCTGCTTCGTCTCGCCCATGCACATCACCGCGGCGATTTACGTGAACGACAATGAGTCCGGCCTGATTGAGGACATTGGCATCTGGCTCGAGAAGCTCGCGCCCCGCAAGCCGGACTACAAGCACCACCAGACCGGCGAGGACAACGCGGACGCGCACCTGAAAGCCCTGCTCCTGCACCACGAAACAACGCTGCCAGTCACCAACGGCCGGCTCGACCTTGGTACCTGGCAGCGCATCTTCTACGCCGAGTTCGACGGCCAGCGCTCCAAACGCGTGATCGTCAAAGTACTCGGTAAAGCAAAAGGTGAGTGATCACTTCAGGTCGATGTTCCGCACCAGCTCTGACGAGACGACCTCCATGCAGTCCTGAGCGAGTCTGTTCGCTGCAGCCCGGTTTTCGGGGCTGCCCCAGGCCTTGGCGATCACAGGGGCCGCTTTAGCTCCCGTCTCATCCAGCGCAGCCATGTCCTTATAGTTGACAACGACCGCAACATCCCACCGGTCGGGGCCGACGAACTCGGTCGAGTGGATGAAGTGGAAACCCTGAATAAGGCCGGCCTGTTGCTCCGCCGCAAGAATCTTCGGGGCATTAGACAACCACTTGTAAAAGTCTTCTGACTTTCCCGGCTTAATCCGGTATTTCGTCACCCTCATTGCGCCTGAATATGTGAAGTACTGCTGGGAGAAAGCGGCGCTGGACCCGAGTACCAGCGCAAGAATACAAACTACGCGCAGAATCGCACGCATAGGAAGCTCCTTTCCTGGACAACGGTTGGTAGATTGAATTACCGCGCGAGTATAGGCCGCGGTTCGGGGCGGTGCAACCGAATTCCTCTGCGCCTGATGAGATCGTTCAGGCGTTCACGATCTCTTCTTCCAGACTCTGCTTTTCTGCAAGCTCCGCGTAATAGCCGCCTCTTGCGATCAGTTCCTCGTGCGTGCCGAGCTCTGCAATGCGCCCGTCCACCAGCACCGCAATGCGGTCCGCGCTGCGTGCGGTCGAGATGCGATGCGCGATCAGGATCGTGGTTCGCCCCTGCATGGCTTCGCGCAGGCCGGCAAGAATCTGGTCCTCGGTATGCGTGTCCACTGACGCGAGCGCGTCATCCAGAATCAGAATCCTCGGATCGCGCAGCAGGGCGCGCGCAATCGCCGTGCGCTGCTTCTGTCCGCCCGAGAGCGTCATCCCGCGCTCGCCCACAATCGTCTGAAATCCGCGCGGAAACTCCAGGATCTCGTTGCTAATGTGTGCTGTCGTCGCTGCATTAAGAATCCGCTCGTCGTCCGCCTGATCAACACCGAACGCGATGTTCTCGCGAATTGTCTCGGAGAAGAGAAACGTCTCCTGCGGAACAAACCCAATCGCGCGCCGCAGCGTCTCCAGCGGATACTTGCGGATCGGCTTGCCATCGATCAGCACCATCCCCGGCGCCGCATCCTGTAACCGAGGAATCAGCGACACGAGCGTCGATTTGCCTGATCCCGTGGGCCCCGTAATCGCGAGACTCGAACCCGCCGGAATATTGAGTGAGATATTGTGCAGTACCTCCGGCCCCGTCACATACGAGAAGCTAAGATCCCGAAATTCAATCCCACCATCAATGGCCGACGAGGCAAGCTCCGGCACCGCAGCGGCATCATCAATCACCGCCTTCTCCGTCATCAGGTCGTGGATGCGCACCACCGACGCAGCGCCGCGCTGCACAAGGTTCGTCACCCAGCCAATCGCAATCATCGGCCACGTGAGCTGCACCATGAACACGTTGTAGCTCGCGAACTGACCCACGCTGATGTGGTGCAGAATCACCTCGCGCCCGCCGACCAGCAACGTAATCATCAGCGATACGCCAAGCACAAACTCGAGCGTCGGCCATAGCATCGCCATCAGCCGCGCAAGCAGCAGGGCGCGGCGTATATATTCCTGGTTGGCGGTTTCGAACGCCGCGATCTGAGCCTCTTCCTGGGCAAACGCGCGAATCAGTCGCGCGCCCGAAAAGTTCTCTTCAGCCATCGCTGAAATATCGGAGAACATCGCCTGAATCCGCTCGAAGCGCACGTGAATGCGCGCTCCGAAGTACTGCACCAGGATGCTCGCGAACGGCAGCGGAAGAAATGCGAAAAGCGTCAGCCGCAGGCTGATGTGCAGCATGAATGGAAGCGCAAACGCGGTGAACACCACCGTGTTGGCCGAGTACATGATCGCCGGCCCCAGCAACTGCCGCACCGCATTCAGGTCGTTCGTCGAGCGCGCCATGATGTCGCCCGTCCGGTGCCGCTGGAAGAAACTCTGCGGCTGCGATTCCAGATGCTGAAACAGATCGTTACGGATGTCGAACTCGATCTCCCGCGACGCGCCGATAATGATCTGCCGCATCAGGTACAGAAACGTTCCCGAAACCGCCGCCACGCCGAGCAGCAGCAGCGCCAAGATGCTCAATCTTCACGGCGGTCAAGTCCGCGCTTCATGTCATCGAACGCGCGCCCGATCAGCAGCGGCACCGTCGCCTTGGCCGAGTTGTAGATCAGAAGCGAAAGTCCGCCCCACAGGTAGCTTCGCCAGTAGCGGCGCAGGTACGGGAAGAGCGGACTCAGTCGCTTGAACATGTTTCTGTTGGATGAAGCTGCGGAGCCGATCGACTCCGCAGCGAGCTAGTTCTTTGGCTGCGGAGTCGTCGAAGGCTGCGGCGGCTGCGTTGACCCGGCCGGCGTCGTCGAATTCACCGGCGGCGTCGCGGTCGTTCCGGCAGGCGACGTCGTGCCCGGCTCAGTGCCTGGCTTTGCTCCGTTTGAGTGGCCTGTCACAGAGGACTGCGGGGTCGCGCCATGCGGCTCGGGATGCTCCTCCGGACGAGGTGTCTTCGGCGTCGGCTGCGTGTCGCTCTGCGCAATCAGCTGCACATCAAACACGAGCTCCGCACGCGGCGGAATCCCCTGCCGTCCGGTCTCGCCATACGCGAGCTGATACGGCACAAACAGACGGCGCTTGCCGCCGACGTGCATGCCCTCAAAGCCCGTGTCCCAGCCCTCGATCACGCGGTGCGCGCCGTACGGAAAGCTGATGGGCTCGCCGCGATCGACCGACGAGTCGAACTTCGTTCCGTCCAGCAGGTAGCCGGTGTAATGCACCGTGTACCACTTGTGCGGCTGCGCCAGAGGCCCGCTTCCAACCTCCGTGTCCACATAGCCGAGCGAGAACGTCTGAGGTTTGACATCGATGACCTCGCGCGTGACCGGGCTCACCATCGGCGACGCGTAGTCCATCGTGAAGTTCGGCCGCTGCGTGATCGTGTAGAGCGCCTTGGGGCAGGGGCTGCCCGGTGGCAGCGCAGGAATCTTCGGCGAAAGTTCA
Organism: uncultured Acidobacteriaceae bacterium; assembly: GCA_963777205.1. Classification (GTDB taxonomy): domain Bacteria; phylum Acidobacteriota; class Terriglobia; order Terriglobales; family Acidobacteriaceae; genus Granulicella. The sequence goes on from CAVZPQ010000002.1 coordinate 312,500, forward strand.
GGCACCTTGATGCATCCGCCTGCGGTTGACGCGACCGCGGCGTGATGCGTCGCCGCAGTGGAATGTGCCGCGGTGGAATGCGCTGCAGTCCTGCCGGTGGAAGAGGTTTGGGCGAGAAGGGGTGTGGCCGCGAGGCCGAGGATCAAAACAGGAATTCGCATACTGCAAACAGTGTATGCGGAACCGCGTCGAATGCGCGACAGAGTGCGATTTCGCCTAGGTCGGCGTGCGCAGCAGCAGGTACGATCCCGCCATCGCAAACAGCAGGTCCGGCGACCACGCCGCGAGCACCGCCGGAAGCGAGTTCACGTCGCCCAGGTTTTCCGAGATGCCGGCCAGCACCCAGTACGCGATCGCCAGCGCAAGCGCCGCGCCGATTCCCGCGAGGCTGCCGCGCTTGCCCGCCGATAGCGAGAACGGAACAGCAAGGATGGCCATCACCAGCGTAAGCAGCGGATCGGCAAGCTTGCGGTTGAGCTGCACGCGCAGCGGCGTGGTGTCAAACCCGCTCTGCTGCAGGTCATGGATGTAGCTCGCGAGCTCACTGTAGGACATCTCCTGCGATGGCCGCTCTTCCTTCTTGAAGTAGCTCGGCGCCTCGTGAATCTCGCCGAAGCTTGCATTCTTGAATGTCTGGTAGCCCGGTTACCGAGTCGCCGTTCGCAAACGAGCGGTCCCATCCGTCCTCAAAATCCCACTGATCCGCTGCCGCGTCCCAGTGCGCGCTCTCCGCGTAGATTCGGCGCGACAACGTGAACGTGCCCGGCTGAAACTCGAACACCGTGATGTTGGCGAAGATGTTCCGGTCAGGATCGAACGCCTGGTAATAAAAGATGCGCGTCGGTTCGCCGGAACCTGAAGCCTGGCCGGACATCCACTTTCTGTCCGGACGCAGGAACGTCTGCGCAGGCTTGCCCCTGATGCGTCGAGAGCAGCGCCTCCTGCCGGCGGTTTGCATCCGGCAGATAGCTCTCGTCGAACGCAAACAGCAACAGCGAAAGTACGGCCGCGACCAGCAGCACTGGCGTGACCAGGCGATACAGGCTGATGCCGGTCGCCTTCATGGCGGTGATTTCGCTCGACCGGCTGAGCGCGCCGAAGGTGATGAGCACGGCGACAAGCGAGCACAGCGGCGTCACCTTGTAGAGGATGAACGGAATCAGGTTCAGCAGGTAGTCGCCCACCGTGACCAGCGGCGTGCGGTACTTGATGATGTCGCCGATCAGCTCAAAGAACGTGAAGATGAGAAACAGAACGGTCAGCGCGGAGAGCACCAGCACGAAGTTCCGCAGGAAGCTGCCCATCGCGTACTCGTCCAGGATGAGCGGAAACCGGCTGCGCAGCGCGCGGCGCAGGCGACGTAGACGATCGCCCGAGCCGACTGCTTCCGGTTCAGGCCGGCGACGGCGCAGTATCCGCCCAAATCCGCTGGAGACCGCGTTGCCCATGCTGGCGAATAGGTTCAGCGCAAGGCCGCCGCGCGACATCTGCTGGATGAGCAGAAGCCCCGCAACAGCAAAGAGCACGTTGGCTCCCCACACGCCTGCGAACGCCGGCACCTTCTGCTGGCGCGCCAGCGCTACGCCAATCTCCGACAGGAAGTAATAGAGAAAGACGAGCAGCAGGGTGACCGCGAACCCCGTGCCTTTGCCGCCGCGCTTCGACGAAAGTCCGAGCGGCACGCCGACCAGCATCAGCACCAGGCACGCAGTTGGAAACGAGAGCCGGCGATGGAACTCGATCGAGTAGGGTCGCGTGTCGGCCGTCTTGTTCGCGCCGTGCGCCCGCCGCCACACCTCCGTCGTGTCCAGCGCCTGCATCGGTGTGTCACGCCGGCTGAGGTGGGTGTCCTCCTGCGACGTGGTTTCAATTGGAAGCACCGTCGAGTTGAACGCCGCGATGTCGTACTGGTTCGGATCGGACGCGGAGATGTCATGGCGCGCGCCGTTGATCAGGTCCAGGCGAAGCGTCTGGCGCGCCGAGCCGGCCTGCACGATCGCTTCCTGTGCGCTGATGATGTGCGGCGTCGCCGGCTCGGACAGGTCGGCCAGAAACACGTGCTTCCACACGGCCGTGCCGTTCGCGCCCGGTATCACGTCCTGCGTGTACAGAACGTAGTTCTTGAAGTCTTCGTAGAAGACACGCGGCTGCACTTCAACCGTCGCCTGCGATGTCTTGCTCTGCTCCTCGTAATTGAGCAGCGCGCGCGCGGCCCGCGGCGCCACGTACAGCGAGACAGCGAGACTCACGATCCACGACAACACCGCAAGAATGCTTACGATCCGCAGGAACGAGACAATCCCGATGCCGCTCGCGCGCATCGCCGTCACTTCACTGTCAGAGGCGAGTCGACTCAGGCCCAGCAGAATCCCGATGAGCACCGCCATCGGAATGGTCATTGGGAGGAAGTTCGGCAGCAGGTAGCCGATCAGGCGGAGGAGATCGAAAGGCGAGGCGACGCCGCGCACCGCGAGCTCCAGCAGCGGCAGCAGATAACGCATGAACAGGATGAACGTGAAGAGCACGCCGCCGAGGAGGGCGTAGCCGACGACCTCGCGAAGAATGTAGCGGGTGAAGATGCGCACGTGCGTTTTGCCTGCTGAACTCAAGTGTATCGTGGGCGTCCCTGCGCAACCCGGATCAGCTCAACGACGCAGCCGCAGGGAATTGGTCAGTACGCTCACCGAGCTGAACGCCATCGCCAGGCTGGCGAGCACGGGGCTGAGCAGGACGTGAAAATGCGGGTAGAGCACACCGGCGGCGATCGGAATTCCAATGACGTTGTAGACCAGCGCCCACCCGAGATTCTGGCGCATCACGCGAACCGCTCGGCGGCTGAGGCGGATGGCTGCGGGCACCAGGCTGAGATCGGGATGGAGCAGAAGCACATCGCCGGCTTCGCGCGCGAGATCGGTTCCGCCGGACATCGCGAACCCCGCGTCCGACTGCGCAAGCGACGCCGCATCATTGATCCCGTCTCCAGCCATGCCGACGCGCTTGTGCTTCGCCTGAAGCTCACGAATCACTTCCAGCTTCTGCGCCGGCATCAGCGACGCACGCACGTCGCTGATGCCCGCCTGCTGCGCCACGGCTTCGGCCGAGAGTTCGGTGTCACCGGTCAGGATCAGCAAACCAACGCCGAGCGTCTGCAACTCGCGAACCGTCTTCTCTGCCTCAGGGCGTAGCTGATCGGTTGCGAAGAAGACGGCTTGTGGCTGCTTGTCGACGACGAGGTAGACGGGGGTGGCGTGCGCGAGTCCCGAGGGCGCGGCGAGTGCCGGATCAACTGCGCCATGCTCGAGCAGAGAGTCATTGCCGAGCAGGATCTCGTGCGCGCCGGACCGTGCGCGAACGCCGGTGCCGGGCAGGACTTCGACGTCCGAGATTGCAGGCGTGGCGTGCAGAGGATCCTGTTCGGTGACGAAACGGACGATGGCGTCAGCGAGCGGATGCGTTGAGGAGCGCTCGACAGCGGCGGCGAGCGCGAGGAGGTCTTCGCGCGGCAATGCCGGGCGCGAGATCGTTGCGAAGTGCGCGATGCGCGGTTTGCCTGCCGTGAGCGTACCGGTCTTGTCGAACGCGAGTGTGTCGAGCGTGGCGATGCGCTCAATGGCTTCGCCGCCTTTGATGAGCAGCCCGCTGCGTGCGCCGCGGCCAATCGCAACCGTAACCGCCGCAGGGACGGCGAGTCCCATCGCGCACGGGCACGCAATGATCAGCACGGCAATCGCAATCGCGAACGGTTGCGCGAAGCCCTCGTGCCGGCCGCCTGTGTTCAGCGCGATGGCCCAGCCGACGAACGAAAGCGCTGCCAGTGCGAGGATCGTGGGCACGAAAGATTGCGCTGACGCGGTCGGCGAGCCGCTGCATGGGGGCACGGGAGGATTGCGCCTCGGAAAGCAGGCGCTGCATCTGCGCGAGCGTGGAGGCGGCGCCAACCCCGGTCGCGCGCAGGACAAGCACCCCGTCGAGATTGAGCGTGCCGCTGATGACCCGCTCTCCGAGCGAGCGCGTCACCGGGAGCGGCTCGCCGGTCAGCATCGACTCATCGACGGAGCTGCGGCCGGCGAGGATGATGCCGTCGACGGGGATGCGGTCGCCGGGCAGGATGCGCAGGATGTCGCCGGAGGCGAGCGCGTCGGTGGGGACGATGGTCTCGGGGAACTCGGAGAAGTCGGTGTACTCGAGCGCGGGAGCGATGTCCAGCAGACGAGCCGTTGCAGCGGTGAGCTGCGCAAACCCGCGCACCGACTGCGTCGCCTGCTTGCGCGCGCGGGCTTCGAGCCAGCGGCCGGTCAGCAGGAACGCGAGAATGAGGATGACGGATTCGAAGTAGACGTCCGCGCCGGAGGCGTTTGCGCGCACAGTCGCGATGAACGAGGCGGCGAAGGCGCTGAGTGTGCCGATCGCCACGAGCGTGTTCATGTTGGTCGCGCGGTGGCGCGCGGCTCGCCAGGCCGCCAGATAGATCTCGGGCGCAGCAAACAGCATCACCGCAAGCGAGAGCGCGCACAGAAACCAGCGCAGCGGCTGCGCCGGAAGGGACATCAGCGCCGCCGGGGTGAGCGGCGCCAGCAGGTGCGCGATGCGGTTCAGCAGCGGGTCGGCACTGGGGTTCGCCATCATCAGCGGCATGGAGAGGGACATCGCAAGCGCGCCGGCGATGAGGCTCAGCGCCGCGCGGAGGCCGATCGCGCGGACGTGAGGTTCAGCTGCGGGTTCCGCTGTGGTCGCGGGCGCGGCAATGTTTTCGGGGGGGAGGGCGGCATCGTAGCCGGCGTGCCGGACGGCCTGGATCAGAACGTCCGGCTCGAGTGAGTTGCTGCTCGTGATCTGCGCGGAGTTGGCGAGCAGGTTGACGCTGGCGGACTGGACCCCGGGGACGGAGCGCAGGGCGCGCTCAACGTGGTGCTGGCAGGCGGCGCAGCTCATTCCGGCGATCTGGAGCGTCTGGTCCATAGGGTGCAACGGGTCAGGATTGGATGTGGGCGGGGAAGCCGGCGGCTCGGAGGGATTCCTGCACCTGGGTCGGATCGGCTTCGGTGGTGACGCGGGCAGCGCCGATCTGGACCTCTTCGGCGTGCGTGTTGGGCAGCGCGTTCAGGGTTTGGGTCACGCGGCGGACACAGGCTCCGCAGTGCATGTTTTCGATGGTGAGGTTCAGAGTGGCCATGCCGATTCGATGCTAACCGCGGCTGGAGGTCGCGGTACCCCCCCTCCCCCCTGTTTTTGCGCAAAGTCTTCGGAGCAGAGACTTTATGGGTGGACTTCAGTGTGCGGAGAGCGTGCAGGTTGCTCCGGAGGGCTGGAGGGGCGGGGTGGTTGGGGCAGGCTTTTGTCAAGCAGGGCCGGTCAGGGTTCGGGGACGAAGCGGTAGCCGACGCCGCGCACGGTGAGGAAGTGCTTCGGGTGGGCGGGGTCGGGTTCGAGGTAGCGGCGCAGGCGGACGATGAAGTTGTCGATGGCGCGGGTGTCGGTGTTTTCGTGGACGCGCCAGACGTTTTCCAGCAGCTCCTTGCGGGCGACGATCTTGTTTGGGCGCTCGAGCAGGTAGCGGAGCAGGTCGGCTTCCATCAGGGTGAGGTGGATGGTGGGCACGGCTCCGGGGCCTGACGGCTCGCCGGGGACGCCCGGTTCGGCCGGTCCGCGGATTTCCAGGCCTTCGAGGTCGATGGTGCGGTCGCCGAGCGAGAAGATGGTTTGTTGCTCGGATTCGTCCGGGAGCGGGGGTGGCTGGCAGTGCTCGATGAATTGGCGGAAGTTGACCAATGCACGCGGCGCAGGAGGCTGGTGAGGCGGGCGAGGAGGATCGTCAGGTCGAATGGCTTGGCGAGATAGTCGTCGGCGCCGGCGGCGAAGCCCTCGACGATGTCCTCGGTGCGGCCGCGCGCGGTGAGCAGGAGCACGGGGATGTAGCGGCCGGACTCGCGCAGCGCGCGCAGGATCGAGAAGCCGTCCTGGCCGGGAAGCATGACGTCGAGAATGAGTGCCGCGGGCGGATCCGGCGTGTTGAGCAGCCAGTTCAGGCCGGCGGTGCCGTCGGATTCGTGGTGGGTGCGGTAGCCCTCGGCCTGGAGGTTGAAGATGAGGCCCTGGGCGAGGTGCTCTTCGTCTTCGACGAGGGCGATGAGGGGGGAAGGCATGGGGAGGATTGTAAGGGAGTTAGGAGTTAGGCAGTGACGAGGGAGGAGTAAAGGCGGGCAGTGAATGGTGAGTAATGGATCGTGAATAAGGCAAGACGAGGGGCCGACTGAAGTCGGCCCCTCGTTTCTATCTTTCCGGCTTTACGGCCCATCTGAAGATGGGCTCTTCCCATTTGCAGCTTTACGGCTGACCGAAGATCGGGAAGCTACTGGTGAGCTGCTGTTGCTGGCGTGTGCGCGGTGCTGGCGGTTTGGGTGGTCTTCTGCTCGGAGGGGAGTTTGTGCTCTTCGAGCGCCAGGGCCTCGGGCATGTAGGTGAGGGCCTGCCGGATCTGGGGGTCCCAGTCGGCGCGGACCTTGAGGCCTTCGGCCTGGCCGAACTGCGAGGTGAAGAGCTCGGCCTTGATCATCGCCTTGGTCCAGTCGAGATTGTCGGCGAACTCCTTCGGCGTGTAGTCGATCTTCTGCTGGTGCAGGAAGTTCTGGAAGTCGCTCAGGATGGCATCGTCGACGACGAGGTCGCGCGAGACGGTGTGGTTCGCCATGTAGTGCGTGGTGAAGTCGAAGAACGCGCGGTGCGGAGGCGTGAGCAGGACCTCCTGGAAGTGGTTGGTCTTGTACTCCGGAATCTTCTCGTCCGGCGTGATGCCGCCGCCGCCGTAGACGGGCCGGCCGGCGTCGGTGAGCTTGATCTCGCGGTTGGACTTGTCGGCCGGAAGCGCGTCGTTGCGGACGTAGTAGTAGTCATACAGCGAAACGTTGTTGTAGTTGCGCTGGATGAGGCGGCCGGACGGCGTGAAGTAGTGGAAGGTGGTGAGCGCGAGGCCGGTGTTCTCAGAGGTCTGGAAGACGGTCTGGACGAGGCCCTTGCCGAAGGTGGTTTCGCCGACGATGAGCGCGCGGTCGTGGTCCTGCAGGGCGCCGGAGACGATCTCGGCGGCCGAGGCGGTGTCGCGGTTCACGAGCACGACGACGGGGTACTTGAGGTCAGAGCCGCGGGGCGCGCGATAGACCTGGTCCGGGAAGGCGCGGCCGCGCTGCGAGACGACGATCTGGCCCTTCTGGAGGAACTTGTCGGCAGTGTTGACGGCTTCGTTGAGGAGGCCGCCGGGGTTCTCGCGGAGATCGATCACCAGGCCCTGAATGTTGGGGCCGAACTTGTCGAGCGCGTCCTGCACCTCATGCGAGGTGGTCTCGATGAACTGGGTGACGTGGATGTAGCCGATGCCCGGCTTGATCATGAAGGCGATGTCGACGGAGGGCCGGTTGACCTCTTCGCGGACGAGGTCGAAGACCAGCGGCTTGGCCGAGCCTTCGCGCGCCATGGTGACCGAGACGTGGGTGCCGGGCGTGCCCTTGAGCAGGCGTGGCGACGGCGGCCGAGTCCATGTTCTCGGTGGACTTGCCGTCGACGGCGAGGATGACGTCGCCGGGACGGATGCCGGCCTTGTAGGCGGGCGTGCCCTCAAACGGGGCGAGCACGACGATCTTGTTTTCCTGCGGCTGGATCTGCATGCCCACGCCGGCGTACTTGCCGTGCTGGTCCTCGCGCATCTGGGCGAAGGCCTTGGGGTCGTAGAAGTTGGAGTGCGGGTCGAGCACGTGCAGCATGCCGGGGATGGCGCCGTCGTAGATGGCTTTATCGACCTGGTCGGTGTTGAGCTTGTCCGCGTAGTTCTGCTCGACGAGCGCGTAGACGTCGGTGAAGTTCTTCATCGAGTCGCGCAGGGTGGACTCGTCCGTGGCGGACTGGGCGGCGACGCGGCCGCCGATGATGGATCCGGTAACGCCGCAGGCGGCGAGGAAGATAGCTGCGGAAAAGAGGGCGCGGCGGGTACGCGAGTTCATGGCGCGGAAGGGAACCTCGAGAGAAGCAGAGGGCGTCGAATCGAGGCGCAATTTGGACGCGCAAAACGGGCCGCTACTCGTTGGACGAGTATAGCATTCAGGCGGTGAGCCAAAGGCCGTTTCGGGCGCTCGCCGGGACGCGCTGCGCGGAGTGGATCGCGGACAGGTAGAATGACGCTATCGGACGGCTCACGCGTGCATTGCGGGGCTGTCCAGATGAGCAGCAGCAGATGCGCGCTGCGGATGCGATTACGGGTCTCTCGCGGGACTCGAGAAGCTGCGGCGAAGGGAAGTCCCTGAAGGAACGGATGATCAGCAACGGCAACAACTTCCAAGGTTCTGCTTATTTTTCATATCTGCGTACGAGCCGGTTTGCCGGCGTAGTTATGGCCGCGACATTGCTGGCGCTTGCGGCTCCAGCTGCAGGCGCAGGTGCGGGCGCAGCCGCCGAACTATGCGGCGCCAGGGCGGAATGTCGCCGACGCCGCAGCCGCAGTTGCAGCTTCCGCCGCTGCCGGCGGCGACTCCGATCACGCCCAACGGGACGGTGGTCGAGGACGTGATTGCGCGCGTGAACGACCAGATCATCACGCGCAGCGAGTACGAGCGCGCCGAGCAGCAGTTGATGCAGGAGGCCCACCAGGAGAACGTTCCCGCAGGCCGAGGCCGAGGCGAAGCTGCACGATCTGCTGCGCGACATGATCGACCAGCAGTTGCTGCTTTCGAAGGGCAAGGAGCTGGGCATCACGGGCGACGCCGAGACGATGCGGCGGCTGGATGATATCCGCAAGCAGAACCACCTGGATTCGATGGAGGCGCTGCAGAAGGCGGCCGAGTCGCAGGGGATCTCGTTTGAGGATTTCAAGCAGCAGATTCGCAACCAGGCGATCTCAAGCGAGGTGGTGCAGCAGGAGGTGGGAGAGCACCTGAAGCTGACCCACGCGGAAGAAGAGGCGTATTACAAGGCGCACGCGAAGGACTTCGAGGTTCCCGAGCAGGTTCACCTGAGCGAGATTTTGATTCCGACGCCGGACAATGCGACCGACGCGCAGGTGTGTGCGGCGCAGCAGAAGGCGGACGAGGTTGAGGCGAAGCTGAAGGGCGGAGCGAAGTTCGCGGATACGGCGAAGCAGTACTCCGGCGGACCGACGGCATCGGCCGGCGGCGATCTCGGCGACTTCAAGCGCGGAGCCTTGGGCGATGTGCTGGAGAACGCGACCTTCTCGCTGCCGGTGGGCGGATACACGCAGCCGATTCGGACGCGGCAGGGATTTGTGATTCTGAAGGTGGACAGCCATCAGCAGGCGGGCGTGCCGCCGCTCGATGCTGTCGAGCGGCAGGTGCAGGAGGCGATCTACTTCCAGCAACTGCAGCCGGCGCTGCGCGCGTACCTGACCAAGGCGCGCGAGGATGCGTACATCGACATCAAGCCGGGGTTTGTGGACACGGGCGCGAGCCGCGCACGAGACGAAGCCGGAGTTCACGGCCTACAAGGCTCCGGCGGTGAAGAAGCAGACGCAGAAGAAGCAGCGCGTGGAGCAGGAGAAGGCCGAGAAGGCGGAGGCGCAACTGGCGGCTGCGCGTGAGAAGGCGGCGGAGAAGCAGCAGGCGAAGGTCGCGGTCAGCGCAGGGCAGGAAGGCGCCGGAAGCGGCAGAAGATTCATCGCGAGAAGATTCGCTATGGGCAGGCTCCGTCGAAGGCGCTGCCGACGGCTGCCACGCAGACGGTGGCGACAGGGGCGGGGAACTCGCTGGGACAGACGGCGGGTGCGGCGATGGCGCCGACGGAGTCGACCACGACGATCACGACGGGCACGGGTGTGGAGGAGGCGAGCACGGATGCGCTCGCGCCGCGGCCGGTGGCCGGACCACAAGACGCGTCTGACGGACCGCGAGAAGGAGACCGAGGCGAAGCGGGCGCAGGACAAGCTGGCCAAGGCCGAGGTGAAGGCTACGAAGCGGCCGACGCCGGCGACGTCGCAGGAGACTGCGGACGAGAAGGTGCGCGCGACGCCGCTGGGGCTGAACGGCAACACCGGCAAGAAGAAGAAGACGAAGGTGAAGCATGTGAAGGGCGAGCCCAAGGAGCGTCTGCAGGAGAAGCCGAAGCCGGCGGACACGTCGCAGCCCGCGCCTGCACCGACGGTGAATCCGGCGCTGGGGACGACTCCGGCTCCGGCTGCGCAGTCTGCGCCGGCGAATCAGGCTCCGGCGGCGGGGGGCTCGACGCCGCAGTAGGAGTTGGCTGCGCGGTTTATTCGAGAGCCCCGGGTGCGGGGCTTTCTTTTTGCCGAGGGCTCTCTTCGTATGTCAAGGCTCTCGTCGTATGCTGAGGGCAGATCTCCGGACACCGATGAAAGATTTCTTTGTTGCCGACGCGCCGCGATTTGAGAACCAGGTTGTGACTACGTTTTTCTGCCTGGCGTCGATCAGCCTGCGCGACCGCAAGGGCGGCGGCGGGCAATATCTTGCGCTCAATCTAAGCGACAAGACGGGGCAGCTCGAGGCGCGGATGTGGGAGGAGTTCGCGAACGTTGTGGACACGTGCGCGGAGGGCTGCTACGTCAAGGTGCAGGGGCAGATCTCGAAGTACAACGGCAGGTTTCAGATCACGCTGACGCGGATGCGGTCGGCGGCTGAGGCGGAGGTGGACACCGCGGACTTTGTGCCGACCACACAGTATGAAGTTCCGGCGATGATGGCGGAGCTGCGCGGCTATGTGGAGGCGTTCGCGAATCCGCATCTGCGTGCGCTGGTGCTGCGGTTCTTCGACGATCCTGCGATCGGCACCGCGTTTCAGGAGGCGCCTGCGGCCAAGCGGCTGCATCATGCCTGGATCGGCGGCCTGCTGGAGCATGTGCTGGCGCTGGTGCGCGTGTGCAGGGCGACGGCGCCGTTTTATCCGGAGGTGGATCCGGATCTGCTGGTCACGGGCGCGATTCTGCACGACATCGGCAAGGTGCGGGAGCTGAGCTGGCGCACGAACTTCAACTACACGCTCGAGGGCCAACTCATCGGGCACATTACGATTGCGCAGCGGATGCTCGCGGAGGCGATTCTGGCGATGGATGCCGAGGCGCGGGAGCGCGCGCGAGTGACAGGCGGCGAGCCGGAGCTGTTTCCGGAGCGGCTGCGCGTGCTGATCGAGCACATGATCCTGGCGCATCACGGCAAGCTGGAGTTCGGGTCGCCGAAGCTGCCGATGACTCCGGAGGCGATGCTGCTGAGCGCGCTCGATGATCTGGAGGCGAAGTTCCAGACGATGCGCGCGGAGTTTGCGGCGGCTCGCGATGCCGGGCGCCGGCCGGACGAGCCCACGGAGTGGGTGCGGTCGATGGACAGGAATCTGTTTGACTCGCGCAGGTTCCTGGAGAGTGCGACGAACTCGCCCGCGCAGCCTGTCGAAGCGCCGGAGCCGCCGCAGGAGTCTGCGCCGGACGCGGTCGAGCAGCAGGCATTTGAGCTGCGCGAGGACTAGCGGGAGTGACGCGCGTGAACGTGGGACGGATTCTTCTCTTGAGCGCGGTGGTGCTGTTGTGGGGCTCCGGCGCGCGCGCTCAGGCCGTCTTTGACATCACGCATTTCGGAGCGAAGCCGAACTCCACGGAGCCTGCAACGGATGCGTTCGCGCAGGCGATTGCCGCCGCGAAGGCCGCCGGGGGTGGAACAGTCTATGTTCCGGCCGGGCACTATATCTCCGGCCCGATTGAGCTGGTCTCGCATCTTCGGCTGGAGTTCGGGCCGGGATCGGTGGTCGAATTTCCCGCGCAGAAGCTGCCGCTGACCTGGGGCCGCCAGCAGGGTATCGAGACCCTCACGCCGGTGCCGCTGATCGGCGGCCACGATCTCGAGGACGTGACGATCACGGGCTCGGGCACGCTCGTGAGCTCGAATGCGGACTGGATGAAGCTGCATCCGCGCGAACTGGGTGAAGCAAATCATGCGGTGAGCAACGAGTATGCGACGGGCAAGCAGCTCAGCGATGTCGGCTCGGCGAACGGAAGCAACTGGGAGCACCTGCTGAATGATCTCGACGCGCACAAGATCATTCCGCGCGGGGAGTATGAGGCTGCGGGGGAGGAGCTGCGGCCGTCGTTCGTGCGGCTGATGAACTCGCGCCGTGTGCTGATTGAGAATGTGCATTTTGAGGGGTCGCCCATGTGGACTGTGCACCTGCTCTACACGCAATGGGCGACGGTGCGGAACGTGGTGATCGAGACCTACCCCGGTGTGCACACGGACGGCATTGTGATCGACAGCTCGCGCTTCGTGCACCTGACTGACGATTACATCGACACCGGCGACGATGGAATTGTGATCAAGTCCGGCAAGGACGCCGATGGGTTGCGCGTGAACCGGCCGACTGAAGACGTCACGATCACGGGATGCACCGTGCATCACGCGCATGGAGCGGTGACGATCGGCTCCGAGACCTCGGGCTCGGTGCGCAATATCGTCGCGTCGAACATCACGGCGGTCGACACCGAGGCGGGCATTCGCATCAAGAGCCGGCGCGGACGCGGCGGCGTCGTTTCAGACATCCGCTTCAGCAACTGGACGATGCGCAACGTGGGCCGCGCGATCGAGGTCACGAATTTCTACCGCATGGAAGGCGAGAAGCCGAATCTCGACGAGGCGCAGCCGGTGAACGCGGGCACGCCGCACTTCCGCGATATCGCCATCAACGGAGTGACGATCGATGGGGCAAAGCAACTGGTGGTGATCGACGGGTTGCCGGAGAGCCCGATCGACGGTCTGCGCCTGACCGACATTGTGGGCACAGGCGAGGCGGGGCTGGTCGCCTCCTATGCGACGAACCTGCAACTGAGCGGTGTGGAGCTGAACGTCGAGCGCGACGCGCCGTTTCGATTCAGCCACACGCCGGACCTCGTGCTCGATCGAGTAACTTCGCGCCGGCATCCAGCCGATACACCGGTCGTGAGCAAGCGTTAGTCTGCATCTAGCTATATATCGTCAGCGGATGGCGGGGTATCCTCAGCGCATGGCCGGAGCAAGCGTATGGCCGTAAACACGAAACCCGCCCCGGGCACTGCTCGCCGCGAGCGCGCCGACGCCAAGCGCAGCGCCGCACTCACGTCATTTCTCGCGGCCTCAGGCATCACGGTGCTGAAGCTCATCACGGGCCTGCTCACCGGCTCACTGGGCATGCTCAGCGAAGCCGCGCACTCCGGCATCGATCTCGATCGCTTCGCTTCTCACCTTCGCCTCCGTGCGGCTCTCCGACCGCCCCGCCGACGCTGAACATACCTTCGGCCACGGCAAGGTAGAGAATCTTTCCGCGGCGGTCGAGACAGCGCTGATGATAGGTTCCTGCATCTGGATCGGCCTCGAAGCCGTTATCCGCATCCTGCATCCCGCGCGCCTCACACTGCGCTTTTCCATCTGGCCGTTCGTCGTTTTGCTTCTCTCCATCCTGGTCGACTCCACGCGTTCCGTTGCGCTGCACCGCGTTGCCACAACCCATCGCAGTGAGGCGCTTGAGGCCGACGCCGTCCACTTCGGCACGGACATCTGGTCGTCGGCTGCTGTCATCGCCGGGCTTGCCTTCTCGTATGCCGGTCAGCGCTGGAACACACCGTCGCTGCGCTATGCGGACCCAATCGCCGCGCTGGTCGTGGCCGGCGTCATCCTGCAGGTCACATGGAGACTCGCGCGTAAAACGCTCGACTCACTGCTCGACGCGACGCCGCCCGAGGTCCGCGGAAACATCCAGGGCAAGATCCTGCGCGACCTCGACGCCATCCCGGATGTCGTGTCGGTGCAACGGCTGCGTGTGCGGCGCTCGGGCTCGGATTACTTCGTCGACCTGATGCTTGGCCTGCCGCGCGCACTCAGCTTCCAGCGCTCTGAGCAGGTGACGCTCGCCGCAACAGCCGCGGTGCAGAGAGAGCTTCCCGGCGCCGACGTCGTCGTCAAAACAGTCCCAACCGCCGCCATCAACGAAACTCTCTTCGATCGCGTCCGCGTCGTCGCTGCGCGGCGCAACCTCAATGTCCACGATGTCAGCCTGCAGCAATACAACGGCGAGCTTCACCTGGAGCAGCACCTCGAAGTGCCGGAGTCGATGTCGCTGCGCCAAGCGCACGAGATTGCGACGCAGCTGGAAGCAGACATTCGCCGCGAGGTGCCGCGCATTGCGACCACGCTGACGCACATCGAAGGTGAGCCGGCGACGATCGCGCACGCCGCTCCCATCGAAACGGCCGCCAACCTTGAGGCGCAACTGCGCAAGACCGCATCGCACTTCCCGGAGATCGCTGACATTCACGAGATCACGGTAACGCGGGGCTACGGCGGCTCGGCGAACACAATCCAGGTGAACTGCCACTGCACACTGCCTGACGACCTGGCGATGAGCCGCGTGCACGCCATCATCACCGACTTCGAAGACGAGTTCCGCCTGCGCCATCCGCAGGTCACGCGCCTGCTCATCCATCCCGAGCCGGCCTCCGACAACCGCCGCTGAGCAAACTTGTATGCTGGAGTGACGATGGCGCGATCCGGAAACATCCTGCGAGTAGCTCTCGGCGCGCTGCTCATGCTCGTCGTCTTCGTCCTGTTCGCGGGCCTGGCGCTGCGTCTCGCACTGCACGCGCGTGAGGTTCCGATCCCGGACCTCTCCGGCCTCACCGTCGCGCAAGCCAGCCAGGCCGCGCTGCACAGCGGGCTCGATCTCAATATCGAAAACAAGTTCTACTCGCGCACAGTGCCTGCGGGGCGCATCCTTTCGCAGTCGCCTGCAGCCGGCTCGCGCGTGCGCAAAGGATGGGTGCTGCGCGTCACCGAGAGCCTCGGCCCGCAGCAGGTCACCATCCCTGATGTGGTTGGCGAGCCGGTCCGCGAAGCCTCGCTGGATCTGCGCAAAGCGTCGCTCGATCTCGGCACGCTCGCGCACATGGACGCGCCCGGCGACACGGACATGGTGCTCTCGCAGACACCGCCTCCGGATGCGGGCGTCGACCAGCCGCGTGTGAATTTACTGCTCAGCGCGGAGGGTGCAGGCGCCTCCGACTCGTTTGAGATGCCGTCGTTCGTGGGCATGAGCTGGCCGTCTGCGAATCGCGCGGCGGTCGCGCTTGGCCTGCGCGTTGCGCCGGTCGGCGACATGGCGCCCGTGGTGCAACCTGCTGCGCAACCCGCTGCCGCAGCCGCTCCGTCCGCGAGCCCCGGTGCAGTGGCGCAGCCGGCGCAAACACCTCAGCCTGCGCAGCCGGCAACGCTTGCCGGCGCGAATCCCAGCCCGGCGCAGGCCGCACCTCCTGTGGTCCAGATGGTGCCCGTCGGGCTTGTGACCGGGCAGTCGCCGGAGGCAGGACACCGCGCGAACAAAGGCTCCGTTGTGAAGCTCATCTTCGGGCACTCATCGAGCGGCAGCCAGTCGGCGCCGAACTCCGCACCGTCGCCGGCGCAGTAGCTCTAGGGCTCGCGCGCGATCACCACCGCAAAAAATCCATCGCCCTGAAAATTCGCTCCGTGGCAACGTGCGCAAGCGCGTTATCGCGCACCAGCGCGTCGAGCTCGCGAGCATCAGTCCGAACGATCCCGCGCGTTTGTAATTCAGCAAGAAGCTCCCGCACCGGCAGCACGCGGCATTCGTTCTCACTCGCGGCAAGCACAGCATCAACGACAGCCTCATTCTCTTCTGGCTCCAGCGAACACGTCGAGTAAACCAGGCGACCACCGGGCCGAAGCCGCTTCAGCGCAGACGCAAGAATCTCCTTCTGGCGCGCCGCCTGCCTGCTCAAGTCCGCAGGCTGCAGCCGGTGTCGAATCTCCGGATTGCGCGCCAGCGTGCCCGTCCCGCTGCACGGCACATCGCAGAGAATCAGATCGAAGCTGCCTTCCAGGGCCGGAAGCTTCGCAGCATCTGCCTGCAACGTGCGCACGCTGCTCTCCGGCAGCTCAGCCGCGAGCCGCCGCTGCATCGACTGAAGCCTCGACGCGCTGACGTCCGTCGCGAGCAACTGCGAGCCCGGATGGCGCCGCGCAAGCACTGCCGCTTTTCCTCCGGGCGCCGCGCACGCATCCCAGATCCGCGCGGGCGATGCATGGCTGATCGCAGCCATCTCCGCCACCAGCCGCGAGCCGTCGTCGATCAGCCTGCGGTCCACATGCTCCGCCGCTTCATCCGGCCCAAACAAGCCGCCGGGATGCGGCTCCTGCTGGTCGTACTCGCAGATCGCCTGCGCTGCCGCCCTGCCGTACGCCGCGTCCCAGCGCCGCACCAGCCAGCCAGGATGCGCCAACCGCAGTGCCAGCGCATCCACAGATTCAACAATCGGCTTCCGCGCGACGGGAAGCGCCGCCAGCTTGCGCAGAATCGCATTCGCCATGCCGGCCGCTTTCGGATGCCCGGCCGCGCGCACCAGCTCCACGCTCTCATTCAGCGCGGCATGCGCCGGAATGCGGTCCATGTGCCGCAATTGAAACGCGCCCAGCCGCAGCGCAATCAGCACAGGTTCGGGCAGCCGCTGATCCGGCCGATCCAGCAGGTTCAGGAGCACAGCATCCAGCGCAATCTGCCAGCGCAGCACTCCCATCACCAGCGCCGTTGCAAGGTTGCGGTCAGCCTGCGACAACTCGTGCATGCGCGCGCTGTGCAGCAGATCGTCGCTGTGCGCGGATGAGCTTTCCACTGCGAGCAGAATTTCAAACGCCACACGCCGGGCAGGACTGATCGGCTTGGCTTCCGGCTGTGGCGTTTCGTGCGGGACGAAACTTCCGCCCAGCGGCATCGGCCCTCGGCTTCGGCTTACTCAAGCCGCTCTCCACGGCGCAACTGGAAGTCCTTTGCGAACTGCGCTCCGGGCATCCGCGGCTTGCCTTCTATCTGCACCTCGTCGAGCACCAGCGCTGTTCCACTTGCTGCCCCCGCAACCAGGAATGCGTCAACGCTCGCCAGCTCCCCCGGCGCGACTTGCACAGCACGTTTCGAGCGCAGGATGCATCCTGTGCACCAGGAACCGTTTGCCGCGAAACGTCGCATACGCTCCCGGCCAGGGCGAAAATCCTCGCCACCGGTTGTATGCTTCGCGCGCCGTTCGGCTGCCGAGCTCCATGCGTCCATCCTCACGCGTCAGGATCGGTGCGAGCGACGCCTGCGAATCATCCTGCTTCCGCGGCGCAATGGTTCCGCGCTCCAGACCAGCAAGCGTTTCCACCATCAACTCCGCGCCGATTGCCGCAAGCTCCGGATAAAGCTCGGCCGCGGTCGTGTCCGGCCCCACCGCAACTCGCCGCTCCAGCAGAATATCGCCGGTGTCCAGCCCCGCATCGAGCTGCATCGTCGTCACGCCGGTCTCGGTTTCGCCATGAGCCACCGCCCACTGGATCGGGGCCGCCCCGCGATACTTCGGCAGCAACGACCCATGCAGATTGATGTTGCCGAAGCGCGGCAGCTTCAGCATCCACTCCGGAATAATGCGCCCGTACGCGACGACGATGATGGCGTCGGGCCGAATCGACTCAAGCTCCGCACGCAGCTCCGCGTTGCTCTTGATTTTCTCTGGCTGCAGGATGCGGAGCCCGCGCGTAACTGCCGCGCGTTTCACGGCAGATTGCTGCAGCTCCAGCTTGCGTCCGGCAGGCCGGTCCGGCTGGGTCAGTACCAGCGCAAGCTCATGCCCGTCCTCGAGCAGCGCCTCGAGCGTGGGCACAGCAAACTCCGGCGTTCCGCAGAAGACAAGCTTCATGCCGGATCACCACTCGCCGTTCTTCTGCAGCTTGCGAATCTTGCGCTTCACCAGGTCGCGCTTCAGCGGGCTCAGCCGGTCAATAAACAGGATCGCCGTCCAGATGATCGATCTCGTGCTGAATGGCGCGCGCGAGCAGCTCTTCACCTTCGGCTTCGAAAAACTCGCCGTTCACGTCCTGCGCGCGCACCGTCACGCGCGCGGCGCGCTGCACCTTCTCGCGAATCTCCGGAAGGCTCAGGCAGCCCTCCTCCTCAAACTGCTTGCCCTCGCGCTGGATGATCTCCGGATTGATCAGCACCATCTTCTCGTCGGCCCGCTCCTTGAAGCTCACATCAATTACCGTGATGCGCTTCGACACGCCAATCTGTGGCGCGGCTAACCCGATCCCATGCGCCGCGTACATGCTGGCCCACATCTCGTCTACAAACTGCGCCAGCTCCGGGCCGAACTCCGTCACATTTTCGCCGCGCGTCGCCAGCACGGGATCGGGATACTTCACGATCTCGTGGATCTTCGCTCCGCTCGCCTCTTCGTTCGCCGTGGCCACAGTTCCGGATTCCGCTTGTTTTTTGTCACTCATCTCTAAAACGCTCGAATCTGTTCGCGATATCCGTCGAAGTTGCGCTTCAGCTCGCCCAGGCTGTCGCCGCCGAACTTCTCCAGCACCAGCCGCGCAATGGTCAGCGCCACCATCGCCTCGCCTGCAACACCGGCCGCCGGCACCACGCAAACATCCGACCGCTCATACGATGCCTTGGTCGCCTCCCGCGTCTCAAACGAGACCGACCCCAGCGGCCGGCGCAGCGTCGAGATCGGCTTCAGATATCCGCGCACCACAACATCCTCGCCGTTCGACATCCCGCCTTCCACACCGCCGGCATTGTTCTTCTCGCGCCGGAAGCGCGTGAAACCCTCGCCGCCTTCACCTTCGCTCGCGTATCCAATCGCGTCATGCACCGCGGAGCCCGCCGACTCAGCCGCTGTAACGCCGCGCCCTAGCTCCACCGCCTTCACCGCCTGCAGACTCATCAGCGCCTGCGCCAGCAGACCATCCAGCCGCTCGTCCCAGTTCACGTGCGTTCCAATGCCGGGCGGCAGCCCATGCACGATCACCTCAAACACGCCGCCAACCGTGTCGCCGGTACGCAGCACTTTGTCGACCTCGGCCTTCATCGCAGCTTCGGATTCCGCATCGGCGCACGCCAGCAGGACGTCCTCGCGTTGCGCAAGCGCCGCAACCTCATCGAAGCTCGACTTCGCGCGCAAGCTGCGCCGTTCCGACGCGGATGACATGGCTCGCCACCTGCACGCCGAGCTCGCGCAGCAGCAACTTCGCCAGCGCGCCACACGCGACACGCGCGGCGGATTCGCGCGCACTCGCGCGCTCCAGCACGTAACGCGCGTCCTTGAAGTCGTACTTCAGCGCGCCGGCAAGATCAGCATGCCCCGGACGCGGGCTCGCAACAGCCTTATGTAGCGACGGATCGCCCGACTCAACCGGCAGAATCTGTTCCCAGTTCTTCCAGTCACGATTCGCGAGCGTCATCGCAACCGGCGAGCCGATCGTTTTTCCATGCCGCACGCCGGAAAGAATATGCGCCTCGTCCTTCTCAATGCGCATGCGGCCGCCTCGCCCATAACCCTGCTGGCGCCGCCAGAGCTCCCGATTCACGAACTCCTGGTCCACAGGAATTCCCGCGGGCAGCCCGCTGACGAGTGCAACGAGAGCCTCACCGTGGCTCTCTCCTGCTGTAAAAAATCGAAGCATAATCGAAGAATTGTGCAGATCGTGAAGCGCAGTTCCGAAGCCCGTTTAGGCGATTATAGCGGCCACTCCAGCCGTTCTTTCCAACGCTCAGCGCCTGGTGCCGCGATACAGACCGGCGGCGCGCAGCAGGTATCCATCCCACACGCATTGCGTAAATCCGGCGTCCCGCATCAATTCCAGCATGTGCGGCGGACGCGGAAATCGCGCGACAGAAGCCGGCAGATACTCGTAGGCTTTGCGATCGCCGGAGATCCAGCCGCCGACGACGGGCAGCACGCGATGGAAGTACACGTTGTAAAGAGCGCCGGATAAACCCGCAGGCTGATTGCACTCAAGAATGCCGATCGCTCCACCGGGGCGGAGCACGCGATGAATCTCCGCCAGGCCGGCAGCATAGTTCGTGAGATTCCGAAATCCGAACGCGGAGGTCACCAGATCGAGTGAGTTGTCCGGGAAGGGAAGCGACATTGCGTCGCCTTCCATCCAGCGGACGTTCGCCCCCTCATACTTCGCGGTCGCAAGCTGCAGCATCTCCGCCGAAAAATCCAGCCCGATCACGGGCTCTGCATCTGGCGGACGAAGCGCGAGCAGCGCGGCCGTAAGGTCTCCTGTCCCGCAGCAGATGTCGAGGATGCGGGCGTCGGGGCGGCCGAGAATCTCGCGAAAGCACGCGGCCGTGCGACGCCACCAGCGCCGGTCGAGACCAAACGAGAGCAGGTGATTCAGGCGGTCGTACGAAGGCGCGATCGACCCGAAAATTTCGCGCACATGCTCTGCGGCCTGCTGCTCATCGCCTTCGTTTGCGGGGCGCGCTCCAACTGTCTGCGGCATCACGCGGCTCCCGCTTGCCCGACGATGTACTCTGCCGCGCGCATCAGCTCCGGCTCGCTGACATCGCGCACAATCATCACGTCACCGATGCGCGTGGGAAGGACGAACGAGCGCGCACCGCTGCGGTTCTTCTTGTCGCGCGCGGTGAGTGCGACGAGCTGCTCCGCGCTGGCGCGGAAGGGCCTCAGCGGACCGTACGCGCGGATGAGCGCTGCAATGCGCCGGGCGTCATCGTGCGCGATGCACTGCCGGTGCGCCGCAATGCTGGTCGCAGCAATCATGCCCCACGCCACGGCCTCGCCATGCAGGAGCTGCTTGTACTGCGTAGCTGCTTCGATTGCATGGCCAAGCGTGTGGCCGAGATTCAGAATCATGCGCACGCCCGACTCGCGCTCATCGGCATTCACGACGTCTGCCTTCACGCGAACGCTCCGCGCGACGACATCGATCAGCGCGGCCTCGTCGCACGCGAGGACACGCTCGCGCTCACGCTCGAGCAGCGCGAACAGCTCAGGATCGCGGATGATGCCGGCCTTCACGGCCTCCTGCAATCCCGCGCGCAGCTCCTCGGGCGGCAGCGTCTTCAGCGCTGAAACATCCGCATACACCGCGAGCGGATGATGAAACGCCCCCGCTAGATTTTTCCCGGCCGCAAGATTCACGCCCGTCTTGCCGCCGATGGAGCTGTCCACCTGCGCGAGCAGCGTGGTCGGCACCTGCACGTAACGAACGCCTCGCATATAGCAGGCCGCGAGGAAGCCGGTCATGTCGCCGATCACGCCGCCACCGAATGCTACGAGCACGGAATCGCGATCCGCTCCGTGTTCTGCGAGCTGCTCCAGCAGCATCTCAACGGTTGCGATTCGCTTGTGTTGCTCGCCGATTGGCACCGTCAGCGTGACCGGCGGAGCAGGGAAGCCGCTCAGCAGCTTTTCTCCCCAGAGCTCGATGATCTCCGGTGAGCTCACGACAAACGCGCGCTGCCTGGCCGAAGTCAATCCGCCCTCGAGCAGAGCATCGATCCGGCTCCCGACCGACGCAAGCAGACCGCTGCCGATCTGAACCTCATAGGAGAGGTTCGGCGTGCGCACTGTCACAACTTCAAGCGAGGAAGACACCACAACAGAATAGCGCCTGCGCAAGAGCGCTCTAAAGCTCCGCGTCCGGCGCTTCGAGCTCAGGGCGAGGCTTCGCGAACGCGAGCGACGTGACGATCGTGATGCCGAGCAGCGCGGCAATGACGACCAGCGAAAGCAGCGGCCCGACATCAAACCACTCCGAGCCCAGCATCTTCACCGCGGCAAAGGCCAGCACAGCCGCAAGCCCGAAGTGCAGAAACCGCAGCCGCGCGAGCATGACCGCGAGCAGCACATAGAGCGACCGCAGTCCCATCACTGCCATAATGTTCGAGCTGTACGCGATGAACGGAACGCGCGTGATGCTGAGCACGGCGGGGATGGAGTCGGTTGCAAAGACGATGTCGCTGACCTCGATCGCAAGCAGCGCGAGCATCAGGACGGTAAGCATGCGGCGGCCGTTCTCGCGAACGAAGAACGCATCCTGGCGCTCGCTCACCGGATGAATGCGGCGAATGAGCGCAATCCATGCTGGAGGCTTCGTGCTCTCGTGACTCGGAAGCACGAGTCGAACCGCGCTGATCAGCAGCAGCGCGCCGAAGATGTAGCTGATCCAGCGAAAATGATTCAGCAGGCCGACGCCCGCGGCGATGAACGCGCCGCGCATGACGATCGCGCCCGTAACGCCCCAGAACAGGACCTTCTGCTGGCGCTGCTCCGGGATGCGAAACACGCGGAAGAGCAGGAGGAAGACGAAGAGATTGTCGATCGAAAGCGACTGTTCGATCGCATAGGCTGCGAGGTACTGGACGCTGCCCGCGCCCCCGAAACGCGGCAGAAGAACTCCCGCGAGCACGAGCGAGGCGGCCACCCAGATCGCCGTTGCGTAGAGCGCCTTGCGCCGCGTGTCATGCACGCACTTCGCCATCAGGTACTCGGCGGCGAGCAGGGCAACAAGCGCGATGTGAAAGGCAATCCAGTACGAGATTGGCGTCACGCGCGCGCGGCTCCTCTCAGCGAATCAGTGCTGCGCCGGTTGAAGGTCCGGTTCAGTGCTCGTTGATCAGTCGAATCAAATCCAGGAAGAGATCGGCCGAGACCTGCAGACTTTGCGGGCTCAGCTTGTCCATCGTGTCCTCAGCGGTGTGATGGTATGCATAATCGCCGCGCCTGTTGTCGAACGGACCGTACTCGTATGCAATCACGTCGAGGACCGGAACGCCGCGATCTTTGAACGGAAGATGATCGTCGTCGATCGCCTGCGAGCTTCCGGTCAAATAGTTCGAGTGCCCGGTGTCCTTGCCCGCTTTGTCGAGCAGATCGAGCAGCCACGGCGTGGAGTTCAGCTCGTGATCGATCTTCATATTCTTCCACCCGATCATGTCCGCAACCACGAACGCCTTGATGCGCGCGAGCGTTCCATCGCCGCTCCATTTTGCAGCAATGTGGCGCACGCCATACAGCGAGTCCGAGTTGGTCCACTGCGCATTGATCGACTCCTCGCCATCATCAAACAGCAGCCACACGGAGTAGCCTTGCGGCGGATGCTCACGCAGATACTGGCCGATTGCGATCAGCAGCGCCGTCGTGCAAGCGCCGTCGTTCGCGCCGACGAAGTTGATGTCCTTCAGCCAGTAGTTGGTCTCGTAATGGGAGGCCAGGACGATGATGCCGTCCTTCCTGCCCGGATACTTCACGATGAAGTTGCGCATCGGGATCATCCCGATCGGCGTGCGCGCGTAGAACTCATCGGTGACGAAGTTTCCCTTTGCTGCTTCGGGTTGAAAGTGATCGCGGATGAACTTCTCCGCCGCCGCATGCCCGACCGATCCAACGTACCGCTTGGGCGCGGCGCTCACATACTGCTGGGTCAGGCGCAGAACCTCGGCGCCCGAGATCGCATGCGCGCCGGCCTTTGCGGCGCGAGCCGAAGGTGCGAACAAGCCAGCCATAAGGAAAAGAACAGCGCATCCGGCAACGCGCCCCAATGTCTTGCGACGCATCTACGCCGCTCCTTTCGCCGCTGCCGCGCGCTTCTTGCGGCGGTTGGGATGAACGAAGTAAGCCACAGCCACGCCTATGAAGTACAGCGCCAGCATGGGCGCGGCAAACAGGCACATGGCGGTCGGCTCCGGCGACGGGCAGATGACCGCCGCGACCAGGAAGATGGCCATGATCGCGTAGCGGAAGTTCTTCAGCAGAAACTTCGCGTCGATGATCCCGAACAAGCGAAAGAAAAAAGATCAGCACCGGCATCTCAAAGCAGACGCCGAGCCCGAGGATCACGGCGAGGAAGAAGCCCGTGTAGTCCTCGATCGTGATCATGTGCGTGAAGTTCTTGCCGAAGTCCTGGATCAGGATCACCATCGCGCCGGGCAGAACGTACCTGTAGCCGAACCACGCGCCGGCGAGGAATAGAACGACAGTGACTGCGAGGAATGGGAAGACGTACTTCTTCTCATTCGCGTACATGCCCGGCGAGATAAACAGCCACACCTGGTAGAGAATGAACGGGCTCGCGAAGATTGCGCCGAAGACCAGCGCCGTCTTGATGAACAGATTGATCGCATCCGTCGGGTGCGTCATCGTCATCGACAGGTGAATATCCAGCAGCGGCTTCTGAATGAACGTGACGAGCTGGTTGTGGAAGATCCACGCCACCACCATGCCCAGCCCGAGCCACATGACCGAGCGGACAAGCCGCGTGCGCAGCTCCTCCAGGTGCTCCATCAGGCTCATGCCCGGCAGTTCGGCGCGTTCCTGCGCGGCACTGCGCGCGCGGTCCAGCAGGTCAGCGGCCACTGGACTCGCCTTCTGCAGTCAGCGCTACATCCGCCTGCTCATTGCCGTTACGCGAATGCTGGTGGCTGCTATCGGCATTCTCGTCGCCGTTCGCTGCAGGAATCGCCTCCAGCAGACCTCCCAGCGGGTCTTCGGCATCGCGTTTCGTCTCCATCCGGCCGCGCGGCGTGGGAAGCCCAGTCGCAGGCGGCATAATCTTCAGCTCGCCGGAGGTCGCAATCGGCAGAGGCGCAGGCGCAGGCTCGGCATCCGTTTCAGCCACTGTATCGAACGGCGGGGCAGGCTCAGCCACCGCCGGCTCCGTGTCCGGCAGGTGCGGATGTGGTATCGATTCGACCGGCTGCGCGACCGGCGCGGCGGCCTCCATCGCGGCGATCTGCTTCTGGCGGTCCTCCTGCTCGGACTGGCGGAGCTCCTCTTCCATCTGCATCTTGAACTCGTTGGAAGCGCGGCGGAACTCGCCCACCCACTTGCCCAGCTCGCGCGCCAGCACCGGCAGCTTCTTCGGCCCAAAGAGCAGAAGAGCAAGCACGAACAGAAAGATGCTGTCGGAGAAGCTGGGCATACCGAGCTACCGATGATACCGGGCGCCCGCGCCGATAGCCAAAGTCTGGCTGTACATGGCGAGGGCAATAGATTTTGCGAGACGCTCGGCGCCGGGCTGCGTCCCACATGCATGACCTGCAACCAGATGTGCCGCGCGCATCGAACCTGCGACAATGAGCGGAAGGAGACCGCCGTGAGCTCATTGCGAACATCCGGCAGCGCCGCGGGCCGGAGCAGCGCCGCGGCGCGGATTGCAGCCGCGCTCGCCCTCAGCGCGACCATTCTGCTCGCCGGCTGCCAGAACTTCTTCCTCTGTCAGAAGGCGAGCTGCCCTTCGAGCGGCTCCGGCAGCGGCGGCACTGGCTCAACCAGCAGCGACTACGTCTACGTCTCGAACTCCAGCAGCGGGTCCACCTACATCTCCGCCTACGACATCGGCAACGGCTCGCTGGCCGCGATCTCCGGCTCGCCCTATAACCTCGCAGTTCCATCCGGTGGCGATGAACGTCTCGCCCAACAACGGCTTCCTCTACGTGGCCTCATTGCCCGGCGATCGCCAACCCCGGCATCTACGCCTACACCATCAACAGCTCCAGCGGCGCAATCTCCGGCCCGACCCACGGAGCCGTGCTCATCGGCACCACCGTCTCTTCGATGGACATCTCGCCGGACGGAAACTTTCTCTTCGCACTCAACAGCTCCGGCGCGCTGCTCACCGAGTACCAGACCAACACCTCGACCGGTGACCTTGCCTTCGTAAGCAACTTCCAGGTTCCGGGAGTCACATGCGCGCTCGCGGGCGCGGTCATCAGCCAGACATGCACCGTGAAGGTTGCGCCCAGCGGGCAGTTTGTCGTGGTCTCGCTCGGCACTTCGGGAACCGTCATCTTCCCCTACACAAGCAGCTCCGGCATCACCAGCGGGAGCTATACCACCATACCTTCCGGCTCAACCACCGCCTCGCCCACCGGAGACTACTCGGTTGCGCTCGACAGCAGCAACCGCGTCTACATCGGCCGCACCAACGCGCTCGCGGTCTGGCAGATCAACGACAACGCGGGCGATGCCGGCCAGTTGTCCAGCACCTCCTACAACAGCGGTGTGACGCCCCGCTCCGTCGCGCTCTCGAAGAACGCTGACTTCGTCTACACCGCCAACGAAGGGAACGGAACCATCTCGGCCTGGAGCATCGCAACCGGCGGCGGCCTCACCACGGTCTCGGGCTCACCCTTCACCGGCCCGACGAACGTGTCGGCGCTCGGCGTGGACAAGAGCGGCACGTACCTGGTCGCAGCTGGCTTCAACTCCAGCTCAGGCGTGCAGCTGTTCTCCATCGGCTCCACCGGCGCGCTCACGCTCGCGGCCAGCTCGGGCAACGGAACATCCACCGCGTATCCTGTAGTTCTTGCGATGACTCATTAGCCCTACCCGTCCCGCGCTCGACTCCCACCTTCCCAACAGCCGAGGAATTCGCACCAAGATGCATCACCTGCAATCGATCTATGTCCGGCACACGCTCCTGCACAGGAAAATGGCCGCGCGCCGGCAATCCTTCGCAAAACGCACTCTGCTGGCCGCTGCGGCTGTCTGCGTTAATCCTCGCAGGCGCCGGGTGCAGCCGCTTCCGCGGGCACAGCGAGAAGCAGTACGTCTACGTGATCGCCAAGCAAAGCATCCTGCGCGACCGCATCGCCGCCGTGTCGAACCGCGTAGGCGAGGTCACGAACGGGCAGAAGCTTGAGGTGCTGGAGCGCGACCGCCGCTTCGTGAAGGTGAAGGCCCCGGACGGTGCGGTGGGCTGGCTCGAAGCCCGCCTCACCGCCGACCAGACCATCGCCGACGCGTTCGACGCGCTGCGCCAGAAGCATCTGCACGACCCGATCGTCGCCGCGGCCACCGCTCGCGATGACGTCTACCTGCACGTCAGCCCCGGCCGCGAGACGGACCGCTTCTATCGGCTCAGCGAAGGCGATCCCGTCAGCCTGCTCCAGCGAGCCGCGGTCCCCAAGCCGCTGCCGCCCGGAACCACCGTTGCCGACGCCCAGAAGCTTGCCGCCGCCGCGCACACCGGACCCGCGTCGAAGAAGGGCAGGCAGCCCGTCGCCGCCGCGCCCGCGGCTCCTCCGATGGAAGACTGGTGGCTGGTGCGCGGGCCGCAGGGCCAGACCGGCTGGGTCTACTCGCACCTGATTGACGTCAGCGTGCCGGACGCAATCGCGCGCTACGCCGAAGGTCAGCGCATCGTCGGCGCGTATGTGCTCACCACCGTCAATGACCCGGACTCCGGGATGCTCAACAACGGCCAGACCGTCACGTCGATCCCGGAGTACGTAGCCGTGCTCAACTCCTGGGAGTCCGGCCTGCCGTATGACTTCGACCAGGTCCGCGTCTTCATCTGGAACATGAAGAAGCACCGCTACGAGACCAGCTTCCGCGAGCACAACATGGAGGGCTACCTTCCGGTGAAGCTCTTCAAATCGAAGGACCCCTACGGCAAAGCGCCCGACGCACAGGTGGAGATGCCCGCCTTCAGCTACAGCGTGCTCGCAGCCGAGGCCCCGCAGCCCATGCCCGATCCAAACACCGGCGAAATCAAGCCCGCAAAGCTCATCACAAAGACGTATCGCCTGGAAGGAAACATCTGCCGCCGCCTGCTGCCGCCCAACACGCCGGCTCCCGAGGAAGCGCATCCCAAGCCGGAACCGAAGAAGGAGAAGAAGGGCCGCAGGCGCTAGGGTCTACCTACGCGTAGAACCGCCGCACCGCATCCACCACAGTCTCGACCTCATCCTCGCGCAGCTCCGGATAGATCGGCAGCGCGAGCACCTCGTCCGCCGCGCGCTCGCTCTCGGGCAGATCGCCCTTCCTGTAGCCGAGAAACGCCAGGCTCTCCTGCAGGTGCAGCGGCAGCGGGTAGTAGATTTCCGAGCCGATGCCTTCCTCCGTGAGAAACGCGCGCAGAGCATCGCGCCGCGGTGCGCGGATGACGTACTGATGAAACACATGCTCGCGCGCGCGGATCCACCCACGGCAGCACGATCCCGTCAGCCACGCTCTCCGCCGCGAGGCCCGCATCGCGAAACAGCCGGTCGTACATCGCCGCAATCTCCCTGCGCCGCGCATTGGCCGCATCTACCCGGCGAAGTTTCACCTCGAGCACCGCCGCCTGGATCGTATCCATGCGCGCATTCCAGCCGATCTCATCGTGGAAGTAGCGCCGCCGCATGCCATGCGTGCGCAGCATGCGCAGGCGCTCATCCGTCTCCGCAGAGCGCGTCGTCACCATGCCGGCATCGCCCATCGCGCTCAGGTTCTTGGTCGGATAGAAGCTGAACGCCGCGGCATCGCCGAGCCCGCCCGCGCGCACACCGTTCCAACTCGCGCCGAACGCCTGCGCGGCGTCCTCGATGAGCTTGAGCTCCAGCCCCTCGGCCAGCTCACTGAAGCGGTCCATCTCCGCGCATTGCCCGTACAGGTGCACGGGCATCACCGCCGCAATCCGCTTCGCGCCCGCGGGAACCATCCCACGCATCCGCTCCTCCACGCTCGCCGGCGACAGGTTGAACGTCCGCGGATCAACGTCCGCCAGCACGGGAATCGCGCCCGCACGCAGTATTGAGCTCACCGTCGCAAAAAAACTGAACGGCGTCGTGATCACCGCATCGCCGGGCCCAATCCTCAAGGCCGCGAGCGCCAGCCACAGCGCGTCGGTGCCGCTGGCGCATCCCACCGCGTGCTCCACGCCGCACGCCCGCGCCGCTGCCTGCTCGAACCGCTCCACCTCCGGCCCGAGAATGAACCGCTGCGAGTCGCAGACAGCCTCGATCGCCTCCAGAATTTCGTCGCGGATCCCGGCGAACTCCCGGCTGAAATCCAGCATCTGAACCCGTGGGCGGGTTTCTTTCGGAGTCGTCTCAGGCATTCAAGTCCATCCTACGCTGTGATCTGCGCTCCCCCTCGCAGGCAGCCGGGCGGCACGTTGCGGGGGAGTCACCGAAGCCTTAGCTGCAATATCCAGCGAGCGCGAGATGCTCAGCGAAGTTCATCGCTGAGGCGAGCTTGCTCGATGGCCGCGCAGCGCTGTAGGGTAGTGGATGCATTTCGGCACTGCTGCCGGGTGGCTAGCAGCAGCAGGCCGAGCAACTAGGTTTTGGTAATGACGTGTCAATCAGGAGATCGGCCTTATGGACTCGAAGCCGGCACAGAATATTCAGGACACTTTTCTCAACACGGTTCGCAAGGACAAAAGCCCCATCACCATTTATCTGGTCAGCGGCGTCAAGCTGACGGGGCGTATCCGGTCCTTCGACAAATACTCGGTTCTGCTCGAGAACAACGCGCAGGAACAGCTCATCTTCAAGCACGCGATCTCGACCGTCGTCAGCGGCCGTCCCGCGCTCCACGCCGAGCCTCGACCTGGCGGCGCTGGCGCGACGACGGAGCACCGGCCCGGTCCGGCCTCCGCGCCCGCTGAAGGTGCGGCCGCTCCCGGCCCGGCCGCCGTCGCTCGATCGGCCGGCGCTTAAGCAGAGAACCGCGAGAGTCTCATGTCAGCAGCTCCCCAGGCCGTCTCAGCCGCGCGAGGCCGTGTCTCAAATCGCGAACGTGCCGTCCTGGTCGCCGTTGACTTCACCAGCGGCCGCCCCGGCGTCTCGCCCGCGGCCCGGCAGGCCCGCGCCTCAGCCGCGCTCGACCGCGCCTCTCGCGCCGAGCACACCGGCGACGATGCGCCCGCGATCCCCGAGCCCGTGCTGCCGCGCGACATCGAGTTCGATCTCGCGCTCGCCGAGTTCCAGGAGCTCGCCCGCTCTGCCGAAGCCGAGATCGCCGCGGTGCTCGTCCAGCATCGCCCGCGCCCCGATCCCGCAACGCTTGTCGGTGGAGGCAAGCTTGACGAGATCGACGCGACGGCCCGCTCGACCAACGCGGACCTCGTCCTCTTCGACCACGACCTGACGCCATCGCAGCTTCGCAACCTCGAAGCGCGCCTGCCGTGCCGCGTCATCGACCGCACGCAGCTTATCCTCGACATCTTCGCGCGCCACGCCCGCACCCGCGAAGGCCAGCTCCAGGTCGAGCTCGCGCAGCTCGAGTACCAGCTCCCGCGCCTCGCCGGCCGCGGCAAAACCATGTCGCAGCTCGGCGGCGGCATCGGCACCCGCGGCCCCGGTGAAACGCAGCTCGAAACCGACCGCCGCCGCATCAACACGCGCATCGACCGCATCAAGCAGCAGCTCGAAGCCGTGCGCCGCATCCGCCGCCAGCAGCGCGGCCGCCGCGAAGCCGTCCCCGTCCCCACCGTCGCGCTCGTCGGCTACACCAACGCCGGCAAATCCACGCTCTTCAACGCGCTCACCGGCGCCGAGGTCCTCGCCTCCGAGCGGATGTTCGCCACACTCGACCCCAAGCTGCGCCAGCTCACGCTGCCGTCGCGCCGCAAGGTCCTGCTGTCCGACACCGTCGGCTTCATCCGCAAGCTGCCGCACTCGCTCGTCACCAGCTTCCGCGCCACGCTCGAAGAGGTCCAGCGCGCCGAGCTTCTCCTGCACGTCCGCGACGCCGCCAGCCCGCTCCTCGAAGAGCAGCGTGTCGAGGTGGAAGCCGTGCTGACCGAACTCGACGTGCAAACGAAGCCCACCCTGCAGGTCTTCAACAAGACCGACCTCCTCGCCGAAGGCGCCGCAACGCCCATGCCGAGCGGCGCGATCCCTGTCTCCGCCCTCAAAGGCGAGGGCCTTGACCGCCTTCTCAACGCAATCGACGCCGCGCTAACCGCCGACCCTCTGCTCGAGGTCCGCTTCCGCATCCCGCAGTCCGAAGGCCGCGTCATCGCCGCCATCGAGCGCGGCGCAACCATCTCCCACCAGAAGTTCCAGGGCAACCTGGTCTATTTCACCGCCATCGGCCCTACATCGTTAATGGAGCGCTACCGCCGCTACTGGCTGCGCGAAGATGCGCCCGCCCCTGAGCTCAGCGAATCCGTTTCGACCGAACCTTCATCTCCGCCGGCTTAATCTCGGTCACCTTAATTTCAAAAATCAGCGGCCACTCCTTGCCGGTCACGAACAGCCGGTCCCGCTGCGCATCGTAAGCAATCCCGTTCAGCACAGCCTCCGGATCGGCCGGCTTCATCGCGACCGAAAGAATGCCGCTCAGATCGATCCAGCCAACAACCGCCCCCGTCTTCGGCGAGATCCGCGCGATGCGGTTCGTGTGCCACACGTTCGCATAAATCTCCCCCTTCACCCATTCCAGCTCATTCAGCTCCTCCACCGGCTGCCCGCCATCCCTGACCAGCAGCCGCCGCGTCTCCGCAAACGTCTGCGGATCGCGAAAGCAAAGCGTCGCCGAGCCGTCCGACGTGATGATCTCGCGATCATCATGGGTCATCCCCCATCCTTCGCCGCTGTACCGGAACTCCCGCATCAGCCGGAACGTCGCCCGGTCGTAGATAAAGCCCAACCCCGTCTGCCAGGTCCACTCGTATAGCAGCGGTCCCCAGTCGACGATCCCCTCGCCAAAAAGCTGCGGCGCAATGCTGTGGCTGCGAACCTCGGCCCCCGTGCGCGGTTCATAGGCGACCACGCGCGACCGCCCCTTCATCCCGGTTCCTTCATAAAACAGCCCGTCCGCATACAAAAATCCCTCGGTATAGTTCGCCGTGTCATGCGGATACGTCCCCACCACCACATAGCTGCTCACGGGCGCCGACGCCCGCGCGCCCACCGGAAAAACGACCGCAAACAGAACTGGAAGGGCAACCGCGCCGGCAAATCTCATACGCAGAAACAATACAGGCCGCCTGAGGGGGGAGCGGAGGTAAATCCCCTGTCACGCGGCCTGCATGACCCGGAACGGGTCTCGGCTGGTAGACCTAGTGTACGCCTTCGGCCACGCCGGCGACATAAAAATTCCGCCCAAATTGACATCCCCGATTCCATCCTCCGGAACGCGAATTTCAGCCTGCGGGAAGCGGTCTGATTATCGCTGCTT
The DNA here is from genome assembly GCA_963777205.1 of uncultured Acidobacteriaceae bacterium. Taxonomy (GTDB): domain Bacteria; phylum Acidobacteriota; class Terriglobia; order Terriglobales; family Acidobacteriaceae; genus Granulicella. The sequence continues at coordinate 344,223 of CAVZPQ010000002.1, forward strand.
TGGTCCGATAACCGGGCGGTGTCCTTTGACGTTCAAACCACGCGTTTGCTACAACTAGAGCTACGTAGGCATGGATCCTGCGCCGCTTGGCGTGTGCCCGCCGGTCAGGGGAGTACGATCCCGCCGCGACCGTCCTACATCAAGATCTAAATGGAAATTCTCAACCAACTTGGTGGTCTGCTGCTCGGCGCTGTGCCGACCGCGATCTTTTTCATTCTGCTGGTCGTTGCCTACGGATTTTTAGTCCGCCGCCCCATGCAGCGCACGCTGGCCGAGCGCCGCGCCCGCACCTCCGGCGCCGTCGAGCAGGCCCGCGGCGCCATCGCCGCCGCCGAGGCGGAGACCTCCGCTTACGAGGAGAAGCTTCGCGCCGCCCGCGCCGAGATCATGGCCCTCCGCGAGCAGCGCCTGCAGCGCCTCCAGGCCGAGCGCGAGGCCGCCCTCAAGGACACCCGCGAACACGCCCACGCGCGCATTCAATCGGCCAGGTCCGAGATCGAGAGCTCCGCCGCCCAAGCCCGCGAGCAGATCGAGCGCGCTGCGGCGACCCTCGGCGAGCAGATCGTCAGCGCCATTCTCCCCGCCGGCGCCGCCGTGGAGGCCCACCAGTGACATTCCGCATCCTGCCCAGCCGCCTCCGCCGCTGCCCGTCCCTCGCACTTCTCGCCATCGCCCTCATCGGCACGCCGGTCGTCTCGCGCGCAGGCGCAGAGGCAGGATCAGCCGCGGCAGGCCGCGTCCAGCGGCGAGAACTCCACGCCTGTCGCTCAGGTTCCCGAGAAGAAGGAAGAGGTCAGGGACGAGAACGACGAATACCGTCACTCGGCCGCGGTGCGCAAGCTCGGCTCCTTCGTCGGCCTCAACGCCGACCAGGCTGCGACCGCGTTCACGCTCATCAACTTCCTCATCCTGGCCATCGCCTGCGGTTACGGCCTGCTCAAGCTTCTGCCCAAGACCTTCCGTGCGCGCACCAGCCGAATCCAGAAGCAGCTCGTTGACGCTCGCACCGCCACCGAAGAGGCCAGCGCGCGACTCAACTCCGTCGAGGCCCGTCTCTCCAAGCTGGACAGCCAGATCGCCGGCATGCGCACCCAGGCTGAAGCCGATGCCGACAAGGAAGAGCGCCGCATCCGCGCCAGCGTCGAAGAGGAGAAGGCCCACATTCTCGCCGCCGCCGAGGCTGAGATCCACGCGGCCACCACCGCCGCGCGCCGCGAGATCCAGCAGTTCGCCGCCGGCCTCGCCATCGAGCAGGCCGCCCGCAAGCTCGTCGTCACAGCCGAAACCGATCGTCTGCTCGTCGAAAGCTTCGCGCGCCAGCTTACCGGAGACAACGGAGGTCACAACTAGATGGCCGTCGTCGACCTCCGTTACGCGCGCGCTCTCGCCGCCGTCATCAACGATCAGAAGCTGGATCTGATCGCCACCCAGGGTCAGCTCGATAACTTCGCTAGCCTGCTCGAGCAAAGCGCCGAGCTTCGCGAGGTGCTCGCCGATCCCTCGATCCCCGAGCCGCAAAAGTTGAAAGTGCTCGATGGCCTCGGTTCGCGTCTCGGCCTCTCGCGCCCGGTCCGCAACTTCATCGCCGTCATCATTCATCACCAGCGCCTGCATGAGCTGCGCGACATGATCGCGGCCTACCGCAGCCTCGCCGAGGAAGACTCCGGCATCGCCGAGGTCGAGATCACAACCGCGCGCCCGCTCGACGACGGCAACCGCCGCCTTCTCGAGCAGCAGGTCGCGAAGCTCGCAGGCGAGCCCCGCGTCCAGGCGACCTACCGCGAGGATCCCGCCCTGCTCGGCGGCGCTGTCGTAAAGGTCGGCTCCACGGTGTACGACGGCTCGGTTCGCGGCCAGCTCGAGCAGATGCGACAGCGCCTGGCGACAGCCGGCGCCTGAAGGGCGCCTGACACACTTCGGCGCGCAGGTCTAAAGTTTCAAAGAAAAAAGGGAACAGCATGGCACAGATTCAGGCAAACGAAATTACCGAGCTGCTGCGCAGCCAGATTGAAAACTACGAGCAGCGCATCCAGGTCGACGAGGTCGGCACCGTCATCACGCTCGGCGACGGCATCGCGCGCGTCCACGGCCTCGACAAGTGCATGGCCGGCGAGCTCATCGAGTTCCCGCACGGCGTCTCCGGCCTCGCCATGAACCTCGAAGAGGACCAGGTCGGCGTCGTTCTGCTCGGCGATTACACCGAGATCAGCGAAGGCGACCAGGTCAAGCGCACCGGCCGCATCATGGACGTTCCCGTCGGCGAAGCGCTCATCGGCCGCGTCGTCAACGCGCTTGGGGCAGCCCATCGACGACAAGGGGCCCATCAACACGCCGCACCGCCTTCCCGTCGAGCGCCTCGCCCCCGGCGTCATCGCCCGCCAGTCCGTTACCGAGCCGATGGCCACCGGCATCAAGGCCATCGACACCATGATTCCCATCGGCCGCGGCCAGCGCGAGCTGCTCATCGGCGACCGCCAGACCGGCAAGACCGCCGTCGCGCTCGACACCATCATCAACTCCGCGAAGAACGACCTCATCTGCATCTACTGCGCCATCGGCCAGAAGCGTTCGTCCGTCGCGCAGGTCGTCCAGACGCTCGAGAAGTTCGGCGCGATGGCCTACACCATCGTCGTCGCCGCCACCGCCTCCGAGCCCGCGCCGATGCAGTACCTCGCTCCCTTCGCCGCCACCGCGATGGGCGAGTACTTCCGCGACAACGGCAAGGCACGCGCTCATCATCTACGACGATCTCTCCAAGCACGCCGCGTCCTATCGCGAGATCTCGCTGCTGCTCCGCCGTCCGCCCGGACGCGAGGCCTACCCCGGCGACGTCTTCTATCTCCACTCGCGCCTGCTCGAGCGCTCCGCCAAGATGTCCGACGAGAACGGCGGCGGCTCCCTCACCGCGCTGCCCATCATCGAGACCCAGGCCGGCGACGTCTCCGCCTACATCCCGACCAACGTCATCTCGATCACCGACGGCCAGATCTTCTTCGAGACCGACCTCTTCAACTCCGGCGTTCGTCCCGCCGTCAACGTCGGCCTCTCCGTCTCGCGCGTAGGATTCGCCGCGGCCATCAAGGCGACCAAGCAGGTCGGCTCCACGCTGAAGCTCGACCTCGCGCAGTACCGCGAGCTCGCCGCCTTCGCGCAGTTCGGCTCCGATCTCGACAAGGTCACGCAGAACCAGCTCAACCGCGGCGCGCGCCTCACCGAGCTCCTCAAGCAGCCGCAGTTCCACCCGCTCACCTGGGTGCAGCAGGTCGTCATCATCTACGCCGGCACCACCGGCCTGCTCGACGACGTCGAGGTCAAGGACATCCGCGCCTTCGAGGACGGCCTCTATCCCTACATGGAGTCCGCGCAGGGCCCGCTGCTCGCCGACATCGAATCCAAGAAGGCGCTCGGCGACGACCTCCGCAAGCGCCTCACCGCCGCGCTCGAAGAGTACAAGCAGGACTTCAAGGCGCAGCTCGCAGACAAGGATCACGCCAAGCAGCCTCAGGCCCAGCCCCAGCCCGCAGGAGCCGTCAGCCTAACCCATGCCCAACGTACTCGATCTCCGGCGCCGCATCCGCAGCGTGAAGAACACGCGGCAGATCACGCGCGCCATGAAGATGGTCTCGGCCGCCAAGCTGCGCCGCGCGCAGGAGCGTGCGCTGCAGGCGCGTCCCTACGCGCAGATGCTGACCAACGTCCTCGAGTCGCTCGTCCGCCGCACCGACCTCTACGACGAGCAGACCGGCGACATCATGCATCCGCTGCTGGTCGAGCGCGAAGAGAAGAACGTCCTCGTCGTCGTCGTCGCGGGCGACAAGGGCTTCGCCGGCGGCTTCAACTCCAACATCGGCAAGGCCGCGCAGAAGTTCATCGACGAGCCGTAGCAGCCACGGCCAGAACATCGACCTCGAGCCCATCGGCAAGAAGGCCATCGGCCTCTACAAGCGCCGCTACCCCGCCGCCGTCTACGAGCACAAGGAAGAGCTCTACGACAACGAGCTCGCGCGCCACATCGAAGACATCCGCCACCGCGCGCAGCCCATCGAGGTCGCCGCCGAGCACCCCGACCTGCTCGTCAAGGCCGACATCGCGCACGTCTCCGAGCTGGGCCGCTCCATCATCGAGCGCTACGAGCGCGCCGAGATCGACTCCGTCTACATCGTCTACAACGAGTTCAAGTCCGTCATCTCGCAGCGCGTCGTCGTCGAAAAGCTGCTGCCCATCCGCAAGCTCGGCACGCACGAGATCACCGCGTCCGAAGAGATGACCGAGGAGCAGAAGGAAGCCGCCGCGCGCGCCGCCGAAACCTCCGGCGTCTCCATCCTCGAGCCCGAAGAGTCCGTCATCGAGCAGGAAGCCAAGCGCTTCGGCACCGCCGACGTCGACTACATCTTCGACCAGGCGCCGGAGCGGCTCTTCCGCCACCTCATGCCGAAGTACGTCACCACCCAGATCTTCCACGCGCTGCTCGAGTCCATCGCCGCCGAGCACGCCGCGCGCATGACCGCAACCGACGCCGCCACCAAGAACGCCGGCGAACTCATCGACAAGCTGTCGCTCACGATGAACCGCGTTCGTCAGGCCGCCATCACCAAGGAGATCATCGAGATCGTCTCCGGCGCCGCCGCGCTGTAAAGAAATTTTCTGAGAGATTTTCGTTTCGAGGATTTATGGCAGAAGAGAACATCGGCAAAGTAATCAGCGTCAGCGGCCCGGCCGTTGACGTCCAGTTCGACGAGGCGACGATGCCTCCGATCTACCAGGCGATCCGCGTCACCAGCGAGGGCTTCAACGTCCCGCAGCCGCTCGACGTCATCCTCGAGGTGCAGCAGCATCTCGGCGAAGGCCGCGTGCGCTGCATCGCCATGACCGCCACCGAAGGCATGGTCCGCGGCATGAAGGCCATCGACACCGGCGCGGGCATCATCGGTCCCGGTCGGCCGTCCCACGCTCGGCCGCGTGCTCAACGTCCTCGGCCAGCCCGTCGACGAGCTCGGCCCCGTCAACGCCGAGGTCCACATGCCCATCCACCGGCAGGCGCCCGCGTTCGACGAGCAGTCGACCTCCGAAGAGATGTTCGAGACCGGCGTCAAGGTCATCGACCTCATCCAGCCCTTCTTGAAGGGCGGAAAGATCGGCCTGTTCGGCGGCGCCGGCGTCGGCAAAACCGTCATCATCCAGGAGCTCATCAACAACGTCGCGATGAAGCACGGCGGCTTCTCCGTCTTCGCCGGCGTCGGCGAGCGCACCCGCGAGGGCAACGACCTCTGGCACGAGTTCCAGGAGTCCGGCGTCATCGACCTCAAGGACCTCCCGAAGTCCAAAGCCGCACTCATCTACGGCCAGATGACCGAGCCGCCAGGAGCCCGCCTCCGCGTCGCGCTCACCGGCCTCACCGTCGCCGAGTACTTCCGCGACGAGGAAGGCGCCGACACGCTGCTCTTCATCGACAACATCTTCCGCTTCACGCAGGCCGGCTCCGAGGTCTCCACGCTGCTCGGCCGTATGCCGTCCGCCGTCGGCTACCAGCCCAACCTCGCCACCGAAATGGGCGAGCTGCAGGAGCGCATCACCTCCACCAAGAAGGGCTCCGTCACCTCGGTGCAGGCCGTCTACGTTCCCGCCGACGACCTCACCGACCCCGCGCCGGCCACCACCTTCGCTCACCTCGACGCCACCACCGTGCTCTCGCGTCCTCTGTCGGAGCTCGGCATCTACCCGGCCGTCGATCCGCTCGCCTCCACCTCGCGCATCCTCTCTCCGCGCATCGTCGGGCAGGAGCACTACGACGTCGCGCAGGGCGTCAAGCGCATCCTGCAGCGCTACAAGGACCTCCAGGACATCATCGCCATCCTCGGCATCGACGAGCTCTCCGACGAAGACAAGCTCACCGTCTCGCGCGCGCGCAAGGTCCAGCGCTTCCTCTCGCAGCCCTTCCACGTCGCCGAAATCTTCACCGGCATCCCCGGCGCCTACGTCAAGGTCGCAGGACACCGTGCGCAGCTTCAAGGAGATCATCGAAGGCAAGCACGACGACATCCCCGAGCAGGCCTTCTACCTCAAGGGCGGCATCGAAGACGTCCTCGCCGCCGCGGAGAAGATGAAGGCAACCGCGTAAAGACCGCATATGGCTGAGAACGGAAACAACTCGGGACTGCTGAAGGTCCGGCTGGTCACGCCCGACCGCGTGCTGCTCGACGCCACCGCCTCGGCCGTCGAACTGCCCTCGATGTCCGGCTACATGGAAGCGCTCTACGGCGCCGCGCCGCTGCTGGCCGAGCTCGGCGCCGGCCAGGTTCGCCTCCACGGCGGCACCGCCGGCGAGCAGTGCTTCTTCGTCGCCTGGGGCTTCGTCGAAGTCCTGCCCGAGCGCGTCACCATCCTCGCCGAAACCGCGCTGCACCCCGAGGAGATCGACCCCGCCGAAGCGCAGCACGAGCTCGAGCACGCCCAGCAGCTCTGGAACCACGCCGGCGACGATCAGGGCAAGTACGACGAGGCCAACGCCGCCGCCCGCGTGGCCGAGGAGAAGCTCGCCACCGCCCGCGTCGGTTCACCCACGCAACACTAAATCGCCCGCATCATCAAGCTGCAGGGGAGGGCAACAGCCCTCCCCTTTCGTTTTTGCCGAAATCGCGTGGGCGGCAAATCATTGCTTGCGCGCACATCGGCCGGCTGCTACGTTCGCTTTCATTCCTTCAAGGAGGACCGAGGTGAACTGGAACAAATGGGCTCGCCAGAGCCACCGCTGGCTATCGATCGTCTTTACCGTGGCCGTCATCGTCAACGGCATCACCGTAATCCGTGGTCACTACAACAACCGCCTTGGGCTCTCGGCAGTGGCCATCCTGGCCCTTCTGCTCGTCACCGGACTCTATCTGTTCGTTCTGCCGTACCTGAACAAGCGCCGCGAAAAGCGGCGCGCATCCATCGCGCTCTAGCGCGGCCGGAAGTGTCGTTCCCAGCGCAGCTGGAATCGCATTCCTGATCGCTCGATCCCTCTCAGCAGCGATGAAGTGCCGCCGCCGGTAGTTCTCGATCGGGTCTTCGCCGTACTAGTTGCGGACCGTGAAATCGAGCCCGTACTCCAGGAACAACACGGTCTTGCTCCCGCGTCTCGAAGAGCACCGTCTCTCCATCATTGTTGCGCGCGTTAATGTCGACGCCCATCCTCAGCAGCTCTTCGCGAACATCGTCGATCGCGGCCACCCACAATGCGGTGTCGCCTTTCGTGTCGCGCGCGTCAGGGTTCGTGCCGGCGGCGGCCAGAAGCTTCAAACACTCGACGCGATCGGGTTCCGTCGGCTTCACACCAATTGAGATCGAAAGGATGTATGTGGTGTCCTCAGTCTGGCCCGCCCTTGCGCCGACACGACGGAGCAACAACCAAACCCGGCGAGCAGGAGTGCCATGCCACGCATCAACGCGTTCATCCTACGAGTCCGTGCTCCGCCGCAGCAACCGCGTCAGTAACAATCCGGAATGTTGACGTTGTCCATGCAATGCCGTATGCGTTTCGGATCGTAGCTGAAGCGCACAAGATTGTCCCGGTAGTCGATCGACACCGTCAGCTGGTGCAGCGTCGGCGCGCCGATCAGCCCCGAGATCTCCACCCCGGCATCCTTGCCGAGCCGGCTTGTGTCGACTGCAAGAAAGCCGCTGCTCGGCGCGCCCAGGTGAGAGAAGTAGAGCGTCATCGGTCCCGTCGTCCACGTCTTCTTCACCTCACCTGAGATCCCCGCGACCTCAACCCATGACCCTTTCGAGACTTTGCTGACCTCACGCGCGGCCACCGGCGAGATGAGGTCCGTGAATGAGCCCGTGTCGATCAGAAAAAGCTTCCAATCACCCTTCTGCTGCAGCCGGACGGGAATCAGCAGGAGGTGTCCATTGCGCCAAATGGGGTCCCAATCTTTCATCGAGGGATCGCGATACGCATCGCGAGGCTGGTCATTTCCTGCCGAAACTCCGGTATCGAGCGAAGGTCCCTTCGCATCATCTCCCGGCCGAGCGGGAAGCGGATCCAGCTTCACCGTCCGTCCCGGAAAATCCAGCGTGAAGATGAAGCTCGAGAATACATCGCCTCCAATCAGCCCATCGATATCGGACATCCCCACAGGATTCTTCCCCAGCACCTTCACATCACAGTTCTGGAACTCCAGCCCACCGACCTTGATGCTGTCCACCTTCGCCACAAACGCATCCACGTCGCCGTCATCGCCGAGCCCGCCCGACTTGAACTGCCGCTCGGGCGTAAGGTGAAGCGCGCGCGCGGCGGATTTCGTCAGCACCAGGCCGCTGGCTCCGGTGTCGATCTCCAGGCTCCGCTCCTTGCCGTTCAACGACACGGCCAGCCCCCAGTGCGTCTGGTTTCGCCCGTTCTGGATCGCGCGGAACGGGATCGAAGCCTTGCTCACCGGCGTCACCAGCCGGCACGCCGACGCGGGCGGATCGGAGAGCCTGTCCTTCCATTTATTGAGCGAATTACGTTCATCGTCGGAAAGGAACGTCGCCCGGGCCAGATACTTCGTCAGCTCCGTCAGCTGCGCGGAGCGCGGCTGCAGCCGTATCCATGCGGATTGAATGCCGTCATCGATCGGATCGAGCTGCCGCGCCACGGACAGCTGCCGGCTCGCCGAGGCATACAGCCCGCCCATGCGGTAGATCCTCGCAAGCACCGCGTGCATCTCCGGATTGCAAGGGTCCGCCTTGTCCGCATCGGTGATCGTCTGCACCGCATCGTTCGCCTTGCCCTCGCGCCACTGCACCTCCGTCATCGCCACCAGCGGCCACGCATCTTTCGGCTGCGTCGTCCGTGTGGCCGCAACCCACGCCACCGCGTCTTGTTCGGCGACGTCGATCTTCGACTGCCGCAGCTCCGCGCGAATCAGCGCCTCATGCAGCCGATCGGCTTCACCGCCCTCCTTTGCGGCCTGGCTCTCCTCCGCATACAGCGCTTCGGCCTTCTCGAAATGCCCGTGCGACATCTCGATATCGCCCGGAGTCATGGGCGAAGTGCGAATGTGACAAGTGACGCCGTGCGCCGGGATAGACGCACCCATACAAAGCCCCACTGCCAGGCAGAGAAAACGTGTTGCCGAAGACATTCCCGCCCTCCTATCCAATGCCCGCGCAAGTGCAAGAGTTCTCTTCAGAAGCGCGCGCGTCCATTTCAACCCGCATACTCAGTTCGCCGCTGGAGTCGATGACCCGCCGCTGGATTGCGCCTTCAACACCACGCTCTCCTGATCATTCGCCTCAAACTGCGTGTAGAAGCTGCGCAGCTGTGCATAGTCGCTGGGCAGCACCATAATGTCGTTGAACGCGTACGTGCGGCGCGTCGTAAAACTGCTCGGTGCCGAGGCCACGCTGACCGCGATAGTCATCGCTGATGTGCGACACGTAGCGGTATTCGATAATGCTGCCCGGCGTCACATCCGGCATAGTGAAGACCATCGCCTGCCGCTTCGCGCTCCCGTAGTCGTCGTCAATCTTCTCCACCGTGTTCAGGTAAGGCTTGCCGGTGAACGGCACAATCGTGCCGTCGGGATGAATCGTGCGCCCGACGATGTCGCCCACCTTCCTGTCGCTGCGCTCCCATCCCCAGTCGCCGGTGAAGCTGTCATAGTTCACCTCCACATTCGCGTAGTTCTTGCCCTCTTCCGTCAGAATCTTGACTCGCTCGTAGAAGTACGTCGCATGGGCATCGTCATTCGTGATCTCCTCGGGATACAGCACCACCGCCGGTGCGCCCGGCTGGCCGGGCAGGGAAGTCATCGCAAGCTCTTCCTTCGTCGGCGGCGTGAACTGGTCCGCCCCGCGCGCGCTCAGCGCCACACCCGCCAAACCCGCGACGCCCAGCAGAAACACCGAGCAGCGTATCGCTCGCTCGAGGTCTCGACCCCCCGCGCGCCGCCTGCGGCCCGTCATCTCAGTTCGCGCCCGCCCCAGGCGTGCTCGACGCGCTCGTCGCAATCGGTGCTGCCGACTTCAGGATCACCGGCTGCTGATCGTTCGCCTCCAGCTGCGAGTAGAACGTGCGCAGCTGCGCGTAGTCCGCCGGCAGAATGAATATCTCCCCGAACTCATACTCCCGGTGCGTCGTGAAGTACGTCGGGCTCTGGTCCACCACCATCCCATAGGCGCCAAACTTCTCGAAGTTGAACTTGGCCTCGGACGGAACCGCCTCGATCGAGAAGCTGGACGGGAAGATAATCCGCTGCGCGTCCACCACGTGCTCCGGATAGTGGAAGTCAATCGCGATCTCCCGCTTATCATGCGGGAACGTCGCCTTCTGGTTCGCCAGGAAGATGTCCGCCGGCACCAGGAGCCGCTTGCCCGTCACCGTGCCCAGGCCGCCCTCCACGTTGTACGTAACCTTCAGCGGCTGCTCGTAGTCCGCAACATTAGCCACCGTGACGTCCTTCACCTCCAGCGAGTGCGGGATCATATCCTCGAGCGACGTGCGGAGTTCATGCTTCAGGCTCTCGTCATCACCACGCAGCGCAACGTGCCGCCACCGCAGCGCAGCAGCACCCGCGTACGTAAACGTGATCTCCCCCGTCATGTGGCCGCTCGCATCCATCTTCAGGACTGCCACACGCGTCCTCTTGTTGTCTTTATAGCCGTCGCCGCTGGTCGCCTCGAATACCGTCTCATTGCCCTTCTGGCGCAGCCCCTGGTCAAAGCTGTGCTGCCAGGCCAGGTGGCCGAACGGGCAGTAGCGCGAGCCCGGATCGAAGAACTGCTCTTTTCCATCAACATTCACAATCGCGATCACATCGTCGAACTGATCGATGTTCAGCCACTCGTGCACGAACATATCCCGCGACAGGTCGGAGACCAGCATCGCGTCCGCCTGGAACCCCGCCGCCCGCGCCATGCCGATGAACAGCTCGGCCAGCTGGTCGGAGGTGCCACGCTGGTTGTGCAGAACATCCGCCGCGTTCTTCGCCTGCGCCAGCCCATTGGCCTTGTCTTCGCGCCGGTCGTGCGCGCGTGTGAAGTCCGTGTTCTCCAGCGCCATCACCGCCCCATAGATCGCGTGCAGCTTCTGGTCAGGCGTCGAAGCCCCCGCGATGATCTTCTGCGTTGCCTCCTTCAGATCGCCGTTCGGATTCGCAAAGCTGTTTACCCGGTGCGACCACGCCTTGCCCTCCGTCTTCCAGAAGTCCGCCGGGTCGTGCTCGGAGATGAAGTTGAAGTACACCCGGTAGCTGAAATTGTTGATCGGCGGCATGAACTCCTCATCCACCACCGGCGGCACATCGTGCACCGTAAGCTCATAGGTCTGCTGGTTGTGGCCGTTGGGGCCCGCCGACGGCATGTCGTGCCGGACAATCTGCGCTCCCTTGGGCAGCAGCGGAAACCACGAAATCGTCTGGATGAAAGCGCCGCTGTTGTCCACCATGTCCTCGACCGTCGGGTACCACATGAAGTGCGCAGACTTCACGTAAAGATCCCCCTGGATAATCCACGTCGGCGCGCTGTAATGATAATCGTCAATCCGCGTGTCGTAGCGGTACTCGATGATGCTCCCCACCGTCACGTCAGGAAGCGTGAAGATCTTCGCCTGCACCTTCACGCCCTTTTCCTTCTCAATCAGCTTCATGTACGGCTTGCCCGTGAAGGGAATCACCGTCCCGTCAGGGTGGATGGTGCGGCCGTGGATGTCGTCCTGCGTGCTCTGCAGCGAGCCGTACTGAGAGTCGTCCGTCAGATTCACGAACGGAAGCTCGACGTTCGCATACTTCTTCCCGTCCTCGGTCAGGATCTTGATGCGCTCATAATGCGTGTCCGAGTGGAGATCGTCCTTAGTAATCTCCTCCCTGTTCAGCACCACCGCCGCAACGCCCGGATACCCCGGCAGCGAGGTCATCGCCAGCTCGTCTTTCGTTGGCTCAACAAACTTCGTCTGCGCCAGCGCGGCTGAAGCCACTGCGGCCGAAGCCACCGCAGTCAGCACAAACGGAAGCGTACGCCGAAGCGCAGAGTAGGGACGGACAGAGGAAATCATCGTGCTCCTTGGGGCTGTGAAGCGAGTGTCGCAGAGGTCTGGGTGGCGCGCTTGAGGACCACGCGGCTGTCCTCGTCGGCGGCAATCACGCCGATGAAGCGCTGCAGCTCGCCGTACTTGTCGGCCGGCAGCTCCACCTGACGCACCGTAAATGTGCGCGTGTAGTGGATAGTGCGGCCGTTCAGCACGGTCGAGCTCTGATAGCTCGCGAAGCCCACGTCCTCTTTCACCGGGTCGGGAAGCTCGTCCACCGCATAGCCCTCAGGCAGCTCGATATCGAAGCTGTCCGTGCCCTGCATCGCGTGCGCGAGATCAATCGGCACCTTGCGGTGCTTGTGATCGATCGTCCATCGTGTAGCTGCCGAACACGCGTGGACGCAGCATCAGCAACGGTCCCACGCTGTTGGCGAAGTGGTTGGCCGAGAGATTGAAGCTCGCCGTCAGGTCCTTGTTCAGCGCGGAGAGGTTCTGAATGTTCAGGTCGGTCAGCGAAGCCGCCATCAGATCCTCGCCAATCAGCCGGTCGAAGGCCTTCTGCTGCTTGGTCGCGTCGAACTCTTTCAGATAGTGCCGCGGCTCGCTGCCGATATCCCCAAACCAGCTTTCGGCCGCAGTGCCCTTCAGCGACCCGTCGGCCGCCAGCGTCATCGTCGCCGTCCGGTGAACGGTATTCAGATCGGGGCTGAGCACCGGAATCTGGATCACCTGGCTGTCCGCGCCCTCCACCAGCAGCGCATAGCTGCCCTGCAGGCCGTCCTCAATCTTGCCCGAACGGCGTCTCCTCCCACGTCGGGTCATAGATCAGATACCGCTTGCCGTTTGCGAGTGAAACTACGCTATGCAGCTTGGGTGAGCTGTAGCCCTTCGGGATCTCAATCGCGGCGATCGCATGATCGCCGAGTCGCGACGGATCATTCGGGATCGATAAACCCGCGTCTCGTATCCACCAGCAGGATGTCGCTGTGAATCCCGACCGTGGAGAGCATGGCCGACAACAACGTGGACTTGTCCTTGCAGTCGCCGTACCCGTTGCGGAAGATGTCGGCCGGCAAAGTGCGGCTGGTAGCCGCCGATCCCGCTCTCGACAACGAAGTACCGGATCTGCGCCTGCACGAACTCCGCCAATCGCCTCGGCCTTGTCATAGAAGTCCGTCTTGCCCGCGGTAAGCTCCGCCGCCTTCGCCGCAATCTCCGGCGTCGATGCCAGCCGGTCGTGCGAGATCGCGGCGTACCACTGCCCAACGCCCTTCCACGTCCCGTCCTCCGGGAACGCCAGCCCCGGCCCCGCGTAGTGCACCGTCATGCGCCCGGCCAGCGACTCCGTCGAGGGCGACATCGGAACGCGCTCCAGGTCGATCGCCGGCTCGTTGTTCATCTCCCACCGGTACTTCTGGTGTTCCAGGTCGATCGCTTCCAGCTTGGGGTGGTGCGCCCACGTCGTCGTGTACGTGTAGCCCTCCGGCAGCACCAGGTTGAAGCTCTGGTTTACGCGCGGCAGATCATCCTGGAAGAACCAGTCGGCCTCCGCCACATAAGGGTGTTCGCGCTTCTCGTACTCCCACGCAATAATCCCGCCCGGATCGCGTCCCGGCGGGTCCGCCACCTTGAATTTTTCGTCGACGTAAAGCTGGTTGAAACCCTCGCCCGGAGGGCTGATCTCAGCAATCTCGTTGTCCTTCACCGCATACTCATGACCCGCCGGGATCGATGCTCCACGCATGAAACGAGAGCACCTTCGAGTCCTTGTCATACTCGACTGCCGGGAAGGTTTCCGGCAGCTGCCGCCCCTGCGGCCGCAGAATCTTCACCACCTCGCGAACGTGCTCCACCGCCTGCCCCTTGGCATCCACCGTGTAGGTCTCTTCATCCAGCAGAACGACAGCCTTCGTGCTCTCCGGCAGCGTCGGCAACGGCGCCTGCGCCGCAGCCTTCACCCAGTCCGGCACATTATTCGAGGAGGCGGCCATCGGCGCCGAAAAAGAAACACCGTCAGCGGCAAAACAGCCCACACCACAGCCCTGGCCACACGGCGCACCATGCGCGCCACAACCGTCGGCACAGGACGGGGCGCAAGACGGGAATCGGGGTCCCCGGCGAGCTCGCTCGCTGGGGTGCAAACACAGGCCCGGTGCATGACCACCAAACTCCTTATAGGGCCGCTCGTCTGTTCGTCACAGCAATTTCAAGCAACCGCTTGTCAAAACTCGAGATCGTGGCTGATTTATACGTCGTGAGACAGGTGCATGCAAGAAAAATCACACCCCGCTCCAACAGAAGTTGCACCAGGCCTCTCCAGAAACCGCGGTGCCCCATCTCTGCGCAAAGCCAGATGTCGGTTCTCGAGCTACGCGCCCATCCCCTCACCCCGGCTGCTAGACTTTTCCTTCGCAGCAAAGGAGCCCCAAAGCCTTGACCAAGCCGCACAACGAACGCCTCGGCGTCATCGGCGCCGGCACCATGGGCAACGGCATCGCCCACGTCATCGCCCGCGCCGGCTGCCCCGTCATGCTCGCCGAGGTCAACCCCGCCGCCCTCGACCGCGGCCTCGCCACCATCCGCACCAACCTCGACCGCGAAGCCGCCAAGGGCAAGGTCGACCCCGCCGAAGTCGAAGCCATCCACCGCCGCATCACGCCCGCCAACTCGCTCGCCGCGCTCAAAGACTGCACCCTCGTCGTCGAAGCCGCCACCGAGCGCCTCGAAGTCAAAACCTCCATCTTCCGCGAGCTCGACAGCCTCCTCGCCCCCGACGCCATCCTCGCCTCCAACACCTCCTCCATCTCCATCACCAAGCTCGCCGCCACCACCTCCCGCCCCGACCGCGTCATCGGCATGCACTTCTTCAACCCCGTCCCCGTCATGTCGCTCGTCGAAGTCATCCGCGGCCTCCAAACCTCCGACGCCACCTTCGACCGCGTCCACACCCTCGCCCTCGCGCTCGGCAAAACTCCCGTCGAGGTCAACGACGCCGCCGGCTTCGTCTCCAACCGCGTCCTCATGCCCCTGATCAACGAGGCCATGTTCGCCGTCATGGAAGGCGTCGCCACCCCCGAAGCCGTCGACGAAGTCTTCCGCCTCGGCATGGCCCACCCCATGGGCCCGCTCACCCTCGCCGACTTCATCGGCCTCGACGTCTGCCTCGACATCATGCGCGTCCTCGAGTCCGGCCTCGGCGACCCCAAGTACCGCCCCTGCCCGCTCCTCATCCGCATGGTCGACGCCGGCTGGCTCGGCCGCAAGAGCGGCAAAGGCTTCTACGATTACAGCAAGAAGTAGTGAGGAGTTAGGAGTGAGGAGTCAGCTGATCCCTAGCTCGGCAATCCCTAACTCCCTAACTCCTAACTCCTAACTCCTAACTTCCTAACTGCTCCCGGAGACCACGTGAGCAACAAAGAACTCTACTTCGAAGACCTGCACCCAGGCATGACCTTCAACTCCAGCCGCTCCTACAAGGTCACGGCCGAGGAGATCAAGGAGTTCGGCCAGCGCTACGACCCGCAGCCCTTCCACATCGACCAGGCCGCCGGCGAGAGCTCCTTCTTCAAAGGCCTCGCCGCCTCCGGCTGGCTCACCGCCGCCATCGTCATGCGCCTCCGCGTCGAATCCATCCACATCGCCGGCGGCATGATCGGCGCCGGCGTCGAAGAGATGCGCTGGACTGTCGCCCGTCCGCCCCGGCGACGCCCTCCGCACCGAGGCCGAAATCATGAGCGTCCGCCACTCCCGCACCCGCCCCGAGTACGGCGTCGTCCGCTCCCGCACCACCGTCTTCAACCAGCGCAACGAGCTCGTCATGCGCTCCATCGTCAACTTCCTCGCTCCGCTGCGTCATCCAGTCGAAGTGCAGTGGGCCAGCGATGTGCGAAGATTAACGCTTTAGCGGGAAGCCCAATGACGAGCAACGATGGACGCATATCGAAAGAAAACCAAGCGCTCGACCAACTAACCGCCTGGTCGTGCTGACGTCAGCTGTTGGCGGCCGCAGTCGACGCTGGGCTTCTGCGTGAGCGCATGCAGGCGACAGCTCACACGCGACTCGCTACGTTCGATGTTCAGCGTGCGATATTGTCACTGCCAGCATAGAGACATCGCAGACGAATGATCCATTTGGACCGGCTCCGATCTCAGGCGACCTCAGAATGAGGTGGGAAAATGCCGGCTCTACACTCGACGGTCGGCATGACTGCGCGCGACAATTACGGTCATTGGCGATAGCATGCCTGATATTTCCCGAGATCTAGCGAAGCTCTGCCAATTATCCACACTTGTGCTCGCTCCGCACAGTCCTCTGTACAGTGTGCCGGTCCGCCTTGGGTTCGGCGGCATGAGAGCAATTCTGGGCTTCACATAAGCACCTTTACATGTGGGGCTGCGGCACGGTATCGCGATATCTTTAACGGCCACCACGTCACTCGATACTGCTACGATGTCACGGTAATTCCGCTGCCGAATAGGCATACGGGCAGCATACATCTGGGAGTGGGAGCATCATACCCGAACTCCTGCCCGACTGGAAACTGCAGCTCGACAGTGGCATTGCGGCGCGCTTTCATAGCAGAGCCGCTGTCGCGTTACCAACGGTCCCCTCACCTGATTCCCGCCCCTCCAACCGTCCATTTCTGCACAGCCCACCGCTGTATCCTCATTCGTGCGCATGACAGTTCTAGCCTCGGGATCGCGTGGCAACGCCACGGTGGTCGCCGCAGCCGGACACCGCCGTGCTGGTCGACGCCGGCCTCTCCTGCCGCGAGATCCTCCGCCGCATGGCCGCCGCCGGCGAGGACCCCGCCAACCTCAAAGCCATCCTCATCACCCACGAGCACCTCGACCACGTCGCCGGCCTCTCCGTGCTCGCCCGCAAGCTCAAGATTCCCGTCTTCTTCACCGAGGCCACGCACCGCGCCTGGGTCCGCATGCTCACGCCGCACAAGCGCATGACCTACAAGGCCTGGCTCGAAAAGATGCAGCAGGAGCGCGCGGCGATCGAAGCAGGCACAGAGACCGCTCTGGAAGCCGGCGCCGCCGAGCCCTGCGACGAACCCGAAACCGAAACGGCCTCACCCGACGACCTCCGCCCCAAGGTCAACCCAACCGAGCTTCCCGCCCTCGAGTTCTTCCAGGCCGGCCGCAACTTCCGCATCGGCGACCTCGAAGTCTGCCCCTTCACCATCCCGCACGACGCCGCCGACCCCTGCGGCTTCGTCTTCTACGCTCCCGGCGAATCCATCCGCATGGCCGTCGCCACCGACCTCGGCTACGTCCCGCCCAACGTCAAGCAGGCACTCAAGAACGTCGACGTCCTCCTGCTCGAGTCCAACCACGACCTCGAAATGCTCAAGGACGGCCCCTATCCCTGGAGCGTCAAGCAGCGCGTCCTCAGCCGCGTCGGCCACCTCTCCAACGCCGCCACCGCCGAGTTTCTGATGCGCGACTACGACGGCGGCGCCCACACCATCGTCCTCGGCCACTCAGTGAACAGAACAACCTTCCGGAGCTCGCCCGGATGGCCGCCGAGCAGGCCATCGGCGACCGGATGAGGTTGCTGGGAAACCGCGTCCTCTTGGCCCAGCAGGACGTTCCGCTCGAACCGATCCGCCTGTAAGGCGTGTCTCCTGTCTTGCCTCTGCGCTCTACCCTTCTACCCTTGTCCCCCCGACTCAACTCAGGCGCTTTCCCCACCCACGAAGCTAAAGTAAGATATAAATTGCGTTAAGAATCCCGATGCTCCCTGGACACGCCCTCCAAGACGCGCACTCCCCCTGCACAGATCCTGTGATCGGCGCCATCCTCTCCGGCTGGCGCTATGACATCTCAGGCACCCCTGCAGGCCTTCGCGGCGACTACGAGGAGCATCTCCGCGGCTGCCCGCACTGCCGCGGCAAGCAGCGCATCCACCGCGGCGTCGACCTCCTTCTTCTCGCCGTCACCAGCCTCGCCTGTGCCGCCTTCATGCTCGCCGCGCTGGTCCTCCACCGGCTCGAAGCCGTCCGCCACCTGAGCGGTGCCGTCCACGTGCACCTCCGCACCGACCGCGCCCTGGCCCTGGCGCACATCCCCGCCAGCATCACCATCAGCCTCGAAGCCGTAGCCATCGCCGGCGTCATCTTCTCCATGCTCCTCTGGGCCCTGGTCCTGATGACCACCCCGGTCCCGGGCATGGTCGCCGCCATGGTCCGCGACCACATGTCGCCGGAAATGCGCGAACGCCTCTCCAAGCACGCCGCGTAAAGCAGACAGTAGATTTCAGACAGCGGACAGTAGAGCTGCTCGGGTGCCCCACATCTCGACTATCGAGATGTGGGTTGACAGAGAGCCTCCGCCGCTTGGTCTGCCGTCTTGTCTGCTGTCGACCCTCTACTGTCTTGCACTGCGCTATCATGTGAATCGAACCGCCCGAGCAGACCCTCCCTTCCGTGCCAGACTCCCAACCCACTGCTGTTGTGTACGCGCAAGGCCATGCGCATGAGCCGGCGTCTGACACCGCCGCGCGCGCCGGCGAGGTCACACGCGGCGACGCTCCCGTCCCGCGCAGGCGCTCCTGGCTGTCGACGATCACCGCCTATCCCGCCACCTCCATCCTGATGGCCATCAACATCCTGGTGTTCCTGATCATGTTCCGCTGGAGCCCCGTCATCCCGCTCGTCAGAGCGCACCAGTACGGCTCCATCCTCACCGCGCAGTTTGACGGCAACGTGCTCTACCACTTCGGCGGATGCGATGGCTGGGTAGCCACCAGCGGCGGCCAATGGTGGCGGCTCATCACCGCCTGCTTCGTGCACGCCAGCATCCTGCACATCGCCACCAACCTGTGGTGCCTCTGGAACCTCGGCCTCTTCGGCGAGCCCCTGCTCGGCAAGTGGGGCCTCGGTGGGTCTACATCTTCACCGGCATCACCGGAAACATTCTCTCCGCCGGCGCCAGCGTTTTCTCTCACACCGACGCCATCGCGGTCGGTGCATCGGGCGCCATCTTCGGCATCGCCGGCATCCTCATCGTCCTGCTCTCCAACCGCAAGCTCAACCTGCCCTGGGAAGAGCTCAAGCATCTTCGCCGCCAGGTCATCCTCTTCGCGGTGATCAATCTCGCACTTGGAATTGCGCCCGAGTTTTCGGGCGGCCTTTCACCCGCCGAGTGGGCGCGGCTGCATGTCAACGCGGCCAACATCCCGCACATCGACAACTCCGCGCATCTCGGCGGCCTGCTCAGCGGCCTGGTCCTCGGGCTCCCGCTGCTCCCGAAGATGACCACCGGCCGGGCAAGCTATCGCGCCCGCCAGAGGGTGACCTTCTGGTTTGCAGGGTTCTTCCTGGCGCTGGTTACCTATGCCCTGATGAAGGCCGCGCGCGGCTAAAGCCAGAGCTGGCCGATATCCGCCCAGCGTGGCCGATGCCCTAAAAGGCACGTCTCCAAAATGCGTCAAAAACCCTCAAAAGCGGTTCAAAAACACCTCAATGTTGAGGTGTCGTCCCGCGATAGTTGTTGAGGTTTTTCCGATTAGTCGAAGGTATTGGAAACGGTCGCGGCGAACTTCCGCACCATCGCGAGCAGCAGGCGCCGGTCGCTTTCGGTCAGATTTGCAGCGTAGCGCTGCACCTGGGTAAGGAAACGAATCTCGTCTTCGCTGAGCGAAATTCCCGGCACATCCTTCACCGGATCTTCAGAAAAGAAATGGCTTAGCGGCAGATCGAGAGCGCCGGCAATCTTCTGCAGCGTCTCGAGCGAGGGCACCGTGTGGCCGTTTTCCACACGCGACAAATAGCACCGCAAAAGCCCCGTCCGCTTCTCGATGTCGCCCTGCGAAAGCCCCTTCTGCAGCCGAAACCCCCGGATCGTAACCCCAATATTAATCCGCTCCGGCGGCGTAAAGGCCGCATTTTCAGGAGCTTTCATCATTTCGCCGGGCTGCGGCAGAGCTGTGTGCATGTTTGCCATTAGCCGTAAAGTAACCACCGAAAGTAAGGGTGGCAAGAAGAATCTTCGCGAACTTTGGATCCTTGTACCAATACGGATTCGTTAGGTTTGTGAGTCATTGAAAGCAGGGCACATCCGCCACCCAGCCCGCCGAAACAAAAATCACCCCATGTACATCCCACCGTTCACGTCCAGCGTGTGTCCCGTGATGTATCCCGCCGCGTCGGACGCCAGAAAACTCACCGCCGACGCAACATCTTCCACCGTCCCATAACGTCCCAGCGGCACCTGCGCGAGGATGCCGGCGCGCTGATCGTCGGTCAGCGCCTCGGTCATCGCGGTCGAGATAAAGCCCGGGGCTACAGCATTTACGGTGATGTTGCGGGAGGCGAACTCGCGCGCGAGCGACTTGGTGAGGCCGATCAGGCCAGCCTTCGAGGCCGCGTAGTTAACCTGGCCTGCGGCGCCGGTCTCGCCCACGACCGAGGTAATGTTGATCACGCGTCCCCAGCGCGCCTTCATCATGCTGCTGATGACCGCCTGGGTGAGCAGGAAAGCGCCGGTGAGATTTGCCCGCAAAATCTCTTCAAAGTCGGCCAGTTTCATGCGAAGAGCGAGCCCGTCGCGCGTAATCCCCGCGTTGTTGACGAGGATGTGGCAGGCGCCAAACTCCGCGAGGACGGATTTCGCGCAGGACTTGATGGAGTCCTCGGAGGTGACGTCGAGCGCGAAGGCTTTGGCGGTGCCGCCGGCGGAGGTGATCTCGGCTGGCGACGTGATTCCAGCTTGTCTAGCGAGCGCGCGGCGAGAGCGACGGTCGGCGCCGTTCTTTGCGAGATCGAGAGCGATGGCGCGGCCGATGCCCTGCGAGGCTCCGGTAACGAGCGCGACTTTGCCGGTGAGGTCAGTGGCCATGAGAGCTCCTCAGGTTGTTCTTGAGTATTAGAGCATTGCCGTGATTATTCTCCTGCATCACGGATCCGCTTGCTGCTCATGTACTGAGGAGATTCGCTTAGCGGCCGGCCTGGAACGTTAGAGCGTTCGAGGATTTGCCGCGGCCTTCGCTTCCTTCTGCTGGATGATGCTGCACTAACGCGATCCACCCGCCGCTGCCCGGAAAGTACATTTCATACAGTTGCTTGGAGCCGTGGGACGGCTGGAACAGGAGCTTTCCCCGAGGCGCAATTGCGCTTTGATGGTCACGAGACACCGCAAAGAAGGTTCGGCGGCCATTCTTCAGATCCACGATAGAGAGCAAGAAGGGATCGGATTCCAGGCTGAGCTTGTATGTTCCCGGGGTCATCTCTTGTTTATCGACGGTGAAGGAAAACGGAATGCTCACTGTCATTGGAAGGCTGATCTGCGCCTGCAGATTAGTTGCGAGAACACTTCCGAATAAGAGGGTGAGCGAACAATTGAATAGCAAAAGATGTAGACCGCTTCATAACTTTCCTCCTTTGAGCCGCCGAACACTTTCGTGTACGCAACGCCTGTGATGGAATTCATCACGTTTCGATTTCAGCAGCAGGAGGACTCGAGTGATGTATCGCTTGGTTAAGGAATGTTAAGTTCTGTTAAGAAGCTTCGTATATGAAATGGATTGTCTAGGATGGGACGAGTAGGAGATGGCGAAGAGTATGGACCGGATCCTTCTTGTCGATGATGATGTTCAACTCTGCAAGCTCCTGGTTGAGCGTCTCGCAAGCGAAGGTCTCGCCTTAGAGGCGGTACATGAGGGCGCGCGCGGCCTTGAAGCCGCGTTGTCTAAGGACTATGCATTCGTGATTCTCGATCTGATGCTGCCGGGCATGAACGGCCTTGAAGTCTTGCGACGACTTCGCAAAGCACTCCCGGTCCCAGTGCTCATTCTCACTGCCAAGGGAGAAGAAGCGGACCGAATTCGCGGGCTTGAACTGGGAGCGGACGACTACGTTTGCAAACCGTTCAACCCTTTGGAACTGATTGCTCGTATACGGGCGATCATGCGACGCACGAGCCGCCCGGAATCACCGGCTGAGCCCTTGGTTGTGGGCGACATACAAATCGATCCAGCAACACGTGAGGCACGGCTGGAGGGCAACCCGCTTCACCTGACGAGCCTTGAGTTCACGTTACTTGAAGCATTTCTCCGCGAGTCGGGCCGCATTTTATCGCGCGAATATCTTACTGAAACCGTTCTCGGAAGAAAGCTGGGCCCCTTCGATCGAGTTATCGACGTACACGTAAGCAACTTACGCAAAAAGCTCGCTTTTGAGCAGGGCTCTCAGCGAATCAAAGCTGTTCGCGGTGTCGGATATCTATTTGCACCTCGAACCAAAGCAGGTGGTATGGATCATGCGTAGCCTATTCCTCAGGATATTTCTCTGGTTCTGGGTTACGGTCATAGCCACCGGTGTTGCGCTCATTCTTACCTTCATTCTGGAGCCGAGCGGGGTACCTTCGCGATGGCATGCGACGTTGACAGATACTGCCCGTTACGCCGGAATCGTTGCGATCGAGACGACTGAGAAAGATGGCTTGAGTTCGACAGCAGCCTACCTGGATCGATTTCGCAACGAGGCTCACATCAATGCGTGCCTCTTCGACTCATCGGGGAATCCATTGGCGGGCCGGAATTGTCTGGAATTTCAGGACATGACGTTGCAGGCCGCAGCTACCCATAAGACTGGATTCACGATGAAACACGGGATTACGCGGGTCGCTATTGCTCTGACAGGAAAAAGTGGCCGCGCTTACATATTTGCGACGGAGTTAGTTGCGGGTCCCCGTGCAGCTTTCGGTATCAACCGCGGGAGCGCCATCTTGCAGTGGGGTGTGGCGCTTCTCGTCTCGGGGCTGATCTGTTTTGTCCTCGCACGGTATTTGACTGCACCGATCCTGGGGCTTCGCTCTGTTTCGCAACAGCTGGCAGGTGGCGATCTGAGTGCGCGCGCCGGGCCGGAGTTAGAACGGCGCCGGGATGAACTTGGTCATCTCGCCATTGACTTCAATACGATGGTTTCGAGGATCGAAGGTCTCGTTTCTCGTCAACGGCAACTCATCTCGGATATCTCGCATGAATTGCGGTCACCACTTGCGCGGTTGAATGTCGCTCTTGACCTCGCACGAAACCGGAAGGGAGCCGACCCCGCCTTTGAGCAGATGCAGGAAGACCTGTCGCTGATAGATGAGATGATTGGGCGCCTCCTGACCATAGCGAAGCTGGATATATCCGCTCCGCAGGTTCCAATGAAAGCTGTCGATGTTGAACAACTCGTATCTCAGATCGTTCGGGCCGCCGATTTCGAGGCGCAGGGAGAAACGGGTGGTCTCAGCTTTGTGTCTTCCGGTCCGTGTGTTGTGCATGGCAGTGAAGAACTGCTGCGCAGCGCGATTGAGAATGTTGTACGAAATGCAATCCGCTACACAAACGACGGAACTGCTGCCGAAATCAATCTGGAGACTGACAGCGCGTCGAAGGCCGGCGCGATCCGCCTCACGGTTCGCGATTATGGCCCGGGAGTTCCTGAAGCCGAACTGGAAAACATATTCCAGCCGTTTTATCGGGTGGCGGACTCACGCGATCGCCAATCAGGAGGTACGGGCCTTGGATTAGCGATCGCTTATCGTGTCGTACAACTACACGGAGGATCAATTCGCGCTCGAAACGCGGTTCCATCCGGGCTGTTGGTGGAAATACTGCTGCCGTCAAAGGCAAGAAGCGCTTAGCTTCGGAGTCCGACCAGTGAAGTAAGCACGGAGTCGTCGTCAGAAGCGGCTTTCGGCAAGTTGCGGCCGCGGGATCAGCGGTCGCCCAGGCTGCGGTGGTATCGGGCCCCATGAATCAGCTCTTCGGCAGCGTTGGTACAGGGGTTAAAGGGACGAGATTCCAACATGGGCCGGGCGCTGTATTCTTGTGCGGACATGTCCTCGCCTGCCGCTGCCCCTGACCTTGCCAAGAGCTCGAAGACCGAAAGCCAACCCGGTGCTGAGAGCACGACGGAAGTGTACGCGATCCACGGCGCGGAGCCGGAGGTGCTGGCGTATGCGATGGCGAAGTACTCGCGGTCGGCGCTGACGATGCGGGAGTCGCTGGTGGAGATCAGCTCGCAGAAGGCTGAGCAGTTTCTGAACACGTTTTATTTTCAGTATGGGCACAGGTCGATTGCGGACCTGGCGCATATTCCGTTTGCGGTGGAGCGGCTGAGCCTGCTGGCGGCGATCGCGCTGGTGGACGAGACCCGGTGGGATGGGCAGGAGCGGTCTACGCGATACCAAAATTTTCGGCAGAGCGGGTGGTACACGCCGGAGCTGTCGAAAGGGGCGCGGAAGAAGTATGCCGCCGCGGTTGAGGCGCTGTTTCATGCGTATGAAGAGCTGGGCGCGGGAATGTTCGAGGCGCTGCAGCGCGCGGTTCCGCGGCCCGAGGAGATGAAGCCGGAGAGCGTATGCGCGGACGCTGAAGGCGCGGGCGTTCGATGCTGCGCGGTATATGTTGCCGCTGGCGACGAACACGTCGCTGGGCCAGATTGTGAATGCGCGGACGCTGGAGACGCAGGTTTCGCGGCTGCTCTCGAGTGAGTTTGCGGAGATTCGCGAGCTGGGGACGAAGCTGCGTACGGCGGCGACGCGAGCCGGCGTGGAATGTGGTGCGCGACCGGCTGGAGGAGATGGCCGGCGAGGGCAATGTGGATCCGGCGGCGACGCAGGAGATCCTGAGCGACCTGATGCCTCCGGTGAAGGCTGCGCCGACGCTGGTGAAGTATGCGGAGCCGAATGCGTATGCGATGGAGAGCCGCAAGGAGCTGGCGCAGGCAGCGCGCGAGCTGATGGGTGAGGCTCCGGTGTATCCGGCGCCGATTGTGGACCTGCTGGATGATGACGAGGATCTCGAGGTTGAGATTGCGACGTCGTTGCTGTATCCGCACTGTCATTACTCGTACAGGCAGTTGCGGGGAGCGGTGGCGGCGCTGAATGAGGTGCGGCGGAACGAGATTCTGAAGCTGGGCACGGCGCATCGCGGGCGGCATGATGAGCTGCTGCGGGCGTTCAATGCGGGGCATGGGTTCCGGTTCGACATCCTGATGGATGTGGGTGGGTTCCGGGACATGCACCGGCACCGGCGGTGCGTGCAGCTGATGCAGCCGTTCAGCGATGTGCATGGATACGACGAGCCGGTGTGTCCGGGGCAGCCGACGCTCGAAGAGGCTGGGCTGGCGGCGCAGTACAAGAGCGCGATGGATGCGGCGCTGGCTGGCGTATCGCGAGCTGTGCGACAGCGACGAGCCGGAGGCGAAGCAGAGTGCGCAGTATCTGCTGCCGCTGGGCACGCGCTGCAGGGCGCTGTTCAAGATGGACTTTGCGGAGGCGCTGTATATCTCGGAGCTGCGGAGCGGGGTGGCGGGGCACTTCAGCTACCGGCGCGTGGCGTGGGAGATGTATCGGGCGATTGCGGTGAGGCATCCGGCGCTGGCGGGGATGTTCCGGGTGCAGGATGTGAATGTGCCGGTGGATCTGCTGAAGAGGTAGGTCCCCCCTCCCCCGGCATAATTTGCGCAAAGTCTTCAGACATTTGGGCTTAGGTCTGGACTTAAGTGGGCGCGATAAGTTTGCGGGGGTCGCGGGAGGGGGTCTTCGAGGGGTGTTTTTGTCAAGTCGAGCGGCTTTTGCTGCGGCGGTCCCGGCTATTTCTGTGGCGCGGCAATCTCCTTCAAATAGTCCGGGTTGAGGGTGCCCTTCTGCTTCGCCAGGCCGATCAGCGTGGGGTAGAACTGCACGAAGGTCGTGTCCACGGCTCCATGCATCTCGTGGCAGCTATAGCAGGCAGCTTTGCGGTCAACCAGCTTTGCCGGTGCTCCACTGCCGTCAAACTCAAAGAATCCCCATCCACCCGGCAGATTCTTATCCTTTACGTGGACCTCCAGGCCCATGACTTCAGGCGACTGCGTCTGTCCGCGCTGATTGATCGATGCTTTCGACTCGGCGCCACGAACCTCAAGAGCGATGACCGTCCTGTCCGGCCACTTGCCTGTATCGACAAAGGTCTTGTACGACGCCGGGTTCACGAACACGTTGTCGAACATGTGGTGGTCGGGGTTGGCGGCGGCCGTGTAGCTCATATCAAGCCCGCTGGTGAGGTAGACCCATTCGCGGTAGTTCGCGGGGAACTTCATCTCTCCGCTGGCGTTGTAGCTGAGATCCTGGGGAGGGCCCGGGGTCTGGCTCATCAACAGAACCAGTGTCAGGGGAAGTGCGGTCAGCGCGCGAACCATCGGATCACCTCGAACACACGAAGATCGGGATCTTTACCTGACGGTACGCGCGGTGGAGGTGGAAGGTTCCAAGGTTTCTCGGCTCACCGAGCGCTATATCCCGCTCACTTCCTCGCAGCTTTGCGTTTGGCGAGGCGGGCGCGGCGCTTGAGTTCGTCGTCGGAGAACATGGTGCCGCGGCAGTTGGGGGCGCCGCAGTAGCAGTCGGCGTAGTCGTCGTCAGAGTCGTGGAGGTTGTACTCGTAGACGAGCTCTTCGCCGGCGGCGATGTTGCGGATGGCCTTGATCCAGACGCGGCCGTCGTCTTCCTCGGTTTCGCAGTTGGGCGCGCAGGAGTGGTTGACGAACATGGCGGCGGAGAAGCCGTCGATGACGTCCTCGGTGCCGTCGATGGAGAAGAGATAGGTGACGGGCTTGTCGGCGTAGCGCTCGTCGGCGATGGATTTGGAGATGCGGGGGCCGTCGTACTCGAGGATGCGGCTGCCGCGGCGGATGGGGTCGAGCGTGACGACGCCGGCGGCGTGGATTTTGGAGGAGCGGATGAGCAGGCGGGGTGTGGCGGGGGTGGAGCGTGGCATTGGCGGTAGTGTAGCAAGGCTGGGGACAGGGATTCCGGATGCGGTTGCGTGCTGTGACCGGGTGGATGTCGTCTAATAGAGCTATGAGGCGAGTGTGGATGGCTTGCGCGGTGGTGGGTTTGGGCGTGGGGGTGGCGTGTGGGCAGACGCCGGCGAGCCAGGCGAATACGCCGCAGTGGAAGCAGACGCCAGAGGGCCGCCCCGCAGCGCCGCCGACCGATATGAACTGCACGGGGGGGGCGACGAAGGGTGCGGACGGGAAGTGGACTACGAATTCGAACTGCGGGTCGGCGCAGGATACGCCGGTGCCGTCGAATGCGGGACAGCAGTTTCCGTATCCCGGGGAGGCTGGTGCGGCGCAGCCGGCGCAGCAAGCCCCCAATGCACAGAGCACTCCGAATGCTCCGTCGAATCCAGCGCAGCAGTTTCCGTATCCGGGGGACGCTGATGCGGGCGCGAAGAATGCGACCGGGGCGCCGGGCGCAAGCGATGTGAAGCCGAAGCCGCCGGGCGGGCTGCAGGATGCGGGGAGTTCGGGTGATTCAGGCAGCTCGAGTTCGTCAGGATATTCGAGCTCGGATTCGGGGTTGCCGCAAGGTGTAGCGCCGGAGGAGCCGGATGATACGAGCGTGCCGACGCGGACGCGCTCGAGCCGGAAGCGGCCAGCGGAGCCGGTCGTCACAGCAAATCAGCGTGAAGCGGAGGACCTGCGGGTGGCCGAGTTCTACCAGAACGATGGCAACTTCCGCGGCGCGTACATGCGCGCAAAGGACGCGGTGACGATCGCGGGCGATGATCCTGAGGCGCACTTTGCGCTGGCGGAGGCGGCGCGGAAGCTCGGCAGGCTGGATGAGGCCGAGCAGAATTACAAGAAGTGCCTGCAGCTTGATCCTGTGCCGAAGACCAAGAAGGTGGCGCAGGATGCGTTGAAGCAGATGACGGGTGGCGGCGGGGATTAGACCGGGTGGCGCTTGTGCGCGGGGTTAGAAAGACATACTCCAGGGGCTAAAGCCCCTTTTTCTTTTGGCAGCCTGAGAGACCCTGGGCTAAAGCCCAAGGTTACCTAGAAGCGCCGGGGCCGCGCCCTCATACTTGCGACTTTAAGGGTAGGGGCGGCGGAGGAAGCGTGGTGGGTCGGTGGGGAGTGGGCGCGGGATGCTGCGAGCGCGCTGTGATTTGGCTGCGTGGTGCGAGGTCTCGGCCGTGGCACAGTCGTTCGCGCAGGGGACGTCTACCAGATCCTCTTCGACATTGAGATAGCGGCGGATGTAGCGGAGCGGCTCTTCAGCGAGCGCCATCTCCCGGAGGTGATAGCGCCAGGCATCTTTGCGGGCGCTTCGGCGGGTGAAGGGCTTGCGGGTGACGGCCTGGATGGTGCCGTCGGGCATGCGGCGCTTGAAGGTGCCGGCGGGTACCTGGAAGGTGATCTCGGAGCCGGGCTTCCAGAAGGCCATGGCGAACTCGTGCGAGAAGAGCAGCGCGTAGTAGTTGCGGTGCTGCTCGAGTGTGGCCAGGGCATCGTCTGCGGACGTCCAGGGGAGCGCGAGGCGCTGCGTGTACCAGCGGCGAAGTTCGAAGCCGTTGGTGCGAGCACGGCCTATCACGATTTTCAGGAGCTCGAGGCGCGTCATTGCGACACAAGCGTAACAGGCAAAGGTAACTTTTGGATAGGTACTTCGGTGACTTAGTAGGTGGTGTCTCGGCGGATGCGGTCGCGGAGGGCCGGATCGAGGGCTGGGGGCGCCTGGGGATGCGCTGCTTGCTCGATCAGCTGGCGACGGCGCCAGCGGCGGATGAAGAAGGCGACGGCGCCGAGGCCGATGAACAGCACGGCGAAGGGAACGACCCAGGCGACGATGTCGAAGCCGCCGCGAATGGGCGCGGCGAGGGAGACGGCGCCGTACTTGTTGACGAAAAAGTTGAGCACCCGCGCGTCTGGGAGGCCGCTGGCGAGTTGTGCCTTGAGCTCGTCGATCATGACCGGCGAGACGGGGCAGCCGACGTGATTGCATTCGAGGAGGATCTGACCGCAGCCGCACTGACAGACGAGCTTGTGGCCGAGGGAGTCGAAGCGCGAGGAGGGCGAACCGGCGCCGAGCATGGGAACGGCGAGGAGTGCAGAGAAGCGCGATCTGGAGGAGGCGCTTACGCATGCGCGACTTCGCGTCTTTCGTCGGCCACCGTAGGCGATAAAGCCCTCGTCGATGATGGTGCACCCGGCTTGAGTGGCGGGACGAGCGCGATGGCCGTGCCGAAGATGACGATGCCGACGCCGATCCAGATCCAGTTGACGAGCGGGTTGAGGAAGACCTTGATGATGGGCTTGTCGGTTTCGGGGTTGCGGCCTTCGAAGACGACGTAGAGGTCGCGCGCGAGCGTGGAATGGATGGCGACGATGGTCGAGGTCTGCTGCGAGGCGTTGTAGAAGCGGCGCTCGGGCGAGAGCTGCGTGATCTTTTTGCCGTTGTGGAAGACGTCGAGCAGAGCGTAGTCGGTGTCGTAGTTCGGGTTGGAGTCCTGCGAGTAGGACTGGCAGACGAGCTTGTAGGAGCCGATCTGGAGCGAGTCGCCGAAGGACATCTCGAGCTCCCGCGATTGATTGAACGCTGAGCCGGCGAAGCCGATGAAGAGGACGACGATGCCGAAGTGGATGATGTATCCGCCGTAGCGGCGCGTGTTGCGGCGGGTGAGGAGAACGGCCGAGGAGAAGAGCAGCAGCGCGCGGCTGAAGAAGTTGCGCGGGCGGTTGTCGGTGACGAGGCGCTGATTGCGGACGACGTTGGCGCCGCGGAGGAACTCATTCGACGATGGCGGCGATGACGCCGGCGGAGAGCGAGAAGCAGACCAGGGAGTAGATGGCGCCGGTGCTTCCGTCGGCTTCATTCCACGGGCGGAGGCCGGTGGCCATCAGGATGACGGCGCTGACGATGATCGCGATGCAGGGGAGCAGAAGGTTGCGGCGGATGGAGCGCATGGATGTGGCGCGCCAGGCGAGCAGAGGGCCGACTCCGGTGAGGAAGATGAGGAAGAGGCCGATGGGCGGCATCACCTTGTTGTAGTAAGGCGCGGCGATGGTGGTCTCTGGAGCCGGTTACGTACTCGCTGAGCACGGGGAAGAGCGTGCCCGACGAGAACGGCTGAAGCAGGCGGCGAGCAGGATCGAGGTTGTTGAAGAGGAAGCTGGACTCGCGCGAGACGATGGCGTCGAGGCGGTTCTCGCTGCGCAGGTGATCGCGCTGGCGGAAGAAGGTGAAGAGGCAGACGATGAAGACGATCAGCAGGAAGGCGTAGAACCAGTTGCCGATGTTGCTCTCTGCGAAGGCGTGGACGGACTGCACGAGGCCGGAGCGCGTGAGCAGCGTGCCGAGGATGGAGAGCATGAAGGTGGCGAAGATGAGCCAGACGTTCCAGCCCTTCATCATGCCGCGCTTCTCCTGCATCATGACGGAGTGCAGGAAGGCGGTGCCGGCGAGCCAGGGCATGAGCGAGGCGTTTTCGACGGGGTCCCATCCCCAGTAGCCGCCCCAGCCGAGCACGGCGTAGGCCCAGTGCATGCCGAGGCAGATGCCGCAGGTGAGAAAGAGCCAGGTGACCATGGTCCAGCGGCGGGTGATGTGAATCCACTTTTCGCCGGGGTAGCGCATCATGAGGGCGCCGAGCGCGAAGGCGAAGGGAACGGAGAAGCCGACGTAGCCGAGATAGAGCATCGGCGGATGGATGACCATCTCGGGATACTGGAGGAGCGGATTGAGGCCGAAGCCGTCGGCGTGCAGCGGGCCGGGTGCGAACGCGAAGGGCGGCGCGGCGAAGACCAGCAGGAGAAGGAAGAAGACCTGGACGGCGGAGAGGATGGTCGACGCGTAGGCGTGGAGGGTGACGTCGGACTTGTGGCGCAGGCGCAGGACGAAGCCGTAGGCGGCGAGCAGCCATGCCCAGAGGAGCAGCGAGCCTTCCTGGCCGGACCAGAGCGCGGAGAACTTGTAGAGCGTGGGGAGGTGCGCGGTTGGTGTGGTGGAGGATGTAGTCGACGGAGAAGTCGTTGGTGAAGGCGGCCCAGATGAGCGCGAACGCGGCGCAGGAGATGACGATGAAGCTGGCGATGCCGGCGCGGCGCGAGGTTTCGCGGAGGGCTTCGGCGGGAGACGGCGAGCTGGCGGCCGGTTGCGAGGGCGCGGAGGGAGATGGCTCCGCTGAAAAGCGTGTAGACGCAGAGCGCAAGCGCGAGGAGGAGGGCGAAGCTGCCGAAGGACGGCATGGGGTGCAGCATGGGCGAGCGGAGTCCTCGGCTTCTATTTTCGCAGAGTTGTGCGGGAGGTGCCTCCACCGAAGGATGGAGAGCGGCACCCGGGCACGATACCTCAGCGGCTAAAGCCGACTTCGTTGGCTAGGCGGAGGCGCCTTCGGGAGCGCGGGAGGAGATGAGGCGGTGCACGCTGGCGAGGAGGTTGTCGGGGAGCAGAGGCTTGAGGCGGAACTCGACGTCGAGGCCGGCGTACTCTTCTTCGGCTTCGGCCATGCCGCTGATGACCAGGACGGGCATGTTGGGCTGAAACTCGCGGAGGTGGCGGACGAACTCAGAGCCGTTCATGCCGGGCATGATGTGGTCGGTGAGGATGAGGTCGATGGGCTCAGGGAAGTCGTTGTTGCGGAGCTGCTCGAGCGCGCGCTCCGGGCTGAGGACGGCGATGACGAAGTAGCCGGCGCGCTTGAGGATGGCCTGACGCGTGGCGGCCTGAACGGCGTTGTCGTCGATAAGCAGGATGGTCCCGGACATTCGTTCCTTGCCGTGGGAAAAGAATTTGCTGACCGGCGGATACACGTCAAGGGTCAGCGCAATTTGGAATTCTGGGTATGATGCCGAAATTGGGCCGCGAGGCTGCCTGACCGGTTGGATACGGGCGAAGTCGCTCATTTGACGGCGCGGATGAGTGTTGCAGCAGCTGTGTTCTGGTGCGTGATGCGGCGGTTGGGAGCGGTCTCTTCCACACGGGAATGAAGGGCTATAGCTGCGATAATGCCCCCATGAAGCGCCGCGTTATCCGCCAGTACGAGTTCATCCGCAAGATTGGTTCGGGCGGCAGCGGCGTGGTGTTTCTGGCCAACGACACGCTGCTGCAGCGGCCGGTGGTGCTGAAGCTGCTGAAGCGCGGGGCGCAGACGGCCGGAGCAGGTGCGCGTGACGCAGCTGCGCGAGGCGCGGCTGGCGTCGGCGATCGATCATCCGAACGTCTGCGCGATCTACGAGGTAGGCGAGGAGGACGACGAAGCCTACATCGTCATGCAGTACATTCCGGGCAAGAGCCTGGACAAGGTGATTGCCGAGGGGCCGGCGAATGTGCAGCTGGTGCTTTCGAGCGGGATGCAGATTGCGGATGGTCTGCAGGCGGCGCACAGCCTGGGGATCTTTCATCGCGATTTGAAGCCGGCGAACGTGATGCTGACCGATGGCGGGCTGATCAAGATTCTGGACTTCGGGCTGGCGCGGCAGTTGAAGCGCGAGAAGCTGGCGGACGCGGAGCTGAACGGGGATTTCGATCCCGTCGATGCCGTCGCAGCCGCCGCAGATTCCGCCGGGCGCGACGTATACGGCGCGCGGCGGAACGATTGCGTACATGGCGCCGGAGCAGTTTGTGACCGGGCAGTCGAGCGTGCAGAGCGACATCTTTGCGCTGGGGCTGATTTTGTACGAGATGGTGAGCGGGCGGCATCCGTTTCATCGGCCGGATGCGCAGGAGCTGCAGAGCATACGCGCGATCCAGTTTGCGGCGCCGCCGCCGCTGCGGGAGATTGTGCCGGAGATTCCGACGGAGCTGGAGAGCGTGATTCTGCGCTGCCTGGAGAAGCAGCCGTCGGAGCGGTATGGGTCGGCGGCGGAGGTGCGCGAAGGGCTGAAGACGATCTTGAAGCTCGCTGCAACTGGACGCGATGGTGATGCCGGGCGAGGGCGCGATCAACATGCCGGCGCAGCAGCGGCTGGATCTCGAGACGCCGGAGGAAGAGAAGCGCACGACGGGGATTCTGTCGATGCTGGCGGAGCGGTTTCGGGAGAGCGCGTCGAGCAGCGAGAAGAAGGCGACGGACATTGTGGTGCTGCCGTTTGTGAACCTGGGCACGACGGAGGCGCAGCACTTCTATGGGTAGGCGCTGGCGGATGCGATTGCGGCGCGGCTGGCGAAGGTGCCGTCGCTGGTGGTGCGGCCGTCGAGCGCGCTGATGAATATCCCGACGCGGCAGCTGGATCCGCTGAGCATTGGGCGGAAGCTGCTGGTGAAGTTTGTGCTGGCGGGGAGTTTTCTGCGCGATCGAGCGCGGGTTCGATCTGAACTGGCAGTTGCTGGATGTGGAGCGGCAGAGCGTGCGCACGGGCGGCGCGATCAGCGTGGAGTCGTTCGATCTGATTGCGGTGCAGACGGAGATCTGCGACGAGGTGTTTGCGGAGCTGCAGGGCGCGGGCGAGTTGACGAGCGGCGTTGCGGAGACGGGCGCGAGGCAGCTCGCTGGGAACTGCGGTTTCGGAGGAGTATCTGCAGGCGCGGGCGCTGCTGTCGTCGTTCATGTCGCGCACCGGAAGCCGCGATGAACTGGACCGCGCGCGCGAGTTGTTTGAGCGGGTGGTGGCGCGCGATCCGGGGTATGCGCCGGGGTGGTCGGGGCTGGGGATTACGCACCTGCAGTATGCGCGGCATGGGCTGGGCGGGCAGATGCATGTGCTGGAGGCGCGGCGGGCGTTTGACCGGGCGCTGGAGCGCGATCCGCGATTCGGTGGAGGCGAATCTTTATCGCGTGTACATGCTGCTGTCGCGCGGTGAAAAAGAGAGCGCGCGGCATGGGATTGAGCATCTGCTGCAGGAGGCGGGCAACGACTGGAACGTGCATCTGGTGGCGGGGATCACGCTGCGCAATCGATGGGCTGTACGAGGAGGCGCTGGATCAGTTCAACACGTCGCTGCGGTTGAATCCGTCGAATGCGGCGATGATCTATAACCATCGCGCGCGGGTGTACCAGTACCAGAACCAGCTGGAGCTGGCGGGCGATGAGATTGAGAAGGGGCTGACGCTGGAGCCGAAGCAGCCGCTGCTGCGGATTTCGAAGGGCTATCAGCAGATGCGCGAAGGGCAGCTGTCGCGCGCGGTGGACACGCTGGAAGAGGTGATCCGCGATGATGCGTCGTTGCGGATTGTGTTTCCGACGATTGCGATGTGCTACGTGCAGCTTGGGCGATCGCACGCGGGCGGCGACGTTCATCACGGAAGAGGTGCTGTCGGCGGCGGAGGCGGACAGCGAGATGGCGTACCGGCTGGCGACGTACTTCGCGGTGGAAGGGGATGCGCCGGAGGCGCTGCACTGGCTGCGGCGCGCGATCTATCTGGGCAATGAGAACTATCCGTGGTTCAGCAAGAATCCGGCGTGGCGGGGCATGACGCGAGAACGGGGATTTTCAGCGGATTCTGGAGGATTTGAAGAAGACGTATCGGAGGAATCAGAAGAACTGGAAGCGGCTGCTGGGGTAGAGGGCTGCTCGACGGAAATGGAAAGGCCCTCCGGTGGGAGGGCCTTTGTTTTGCGTGGCGGGTTGGGGGTTAGTGAGTGAGCTGTGCGGTTTGCGCAGGCGAAGTTGCAGAGAAAGGCTCGTCGAGCGAGAAGATCAGGCGTGTGCCGGCTGGAAGCACTTGCTGGACGTCGCGTTTGAGCCACCAGATGGTTCCGAGGCCGGCGCCGACGCCTGCGCCGACGACCGCGCCGACGCCTCCGCCAATGCGGCTCCGGCGACGGCGGCGCCACCGGTGGCGACGGCCGACGGTGGTGAGGGCGGCCTTGGGATGCGCGTCGCCGACGATGGTGCCTTCGGCGTTGACGTGCAAGCGTGGAGAACTCGCCGAGGCCGGCGACCTCAGCGTGAAGAGCGATGCGTGGAACCGTCGGGGAGGGTGACGGATTCGGGTTGCAGGCGGATGGAGGCGCGGCCGGTGATGCGGCGGCCGCCGTGGACCTCGGAGATGCGGCCGCGGATCTGGGAGCCGATGGGGAGAAGGACTTCGCCGTGCTGGGTGACGGGCCGGGTGAGTGCGGCGAGGAAGGTGTCGCCGACGCGGGTTTCGCTGGTGGAGAGCGGCGTCTGCAGCTCGGCGTAGAGCATTGTGCCCAGGTTGATCTGGCCGGGAACGTCAGGCGCCGAGGTGACGATGCCGGCGTCTGGGATCGGTGAGCGGGCGCCGGCCGGTGGCGGTCTGCGCGGGAGTGGGAGCGGGCGATGGATTCAACCTGCGCGGGTGTGGCGGCGGCCGGAACTGGTTCTGTGGCAATCGCGGCGTCGCTGGACGTTGCGGCGGGCGCGACCGCACGGATATCCGGAGATGGCTTGACGTAATGCGGCCTGGTCGATGGGTCCGGCGTCGTCGTGATCTGATCGTCGAGCTGCTCGGGGTGCGAGGTGCCGGTGGTCTGTGCGTGTGCGGCGGGAAGAAGGACGGTCGCGGCCGCGAGGCCGGCGATGGTCAGTCTGAGCTTCATAGAAAACCTCTCAGGGCGGCGGACGGAACGCCGATGCTATGAGGATAGGACGTTGGGGACGGCGGGTTAGCGCAATTTGGATGCGCGGGCATCCATGGGATTAACCCGCAGAGCGGGTGGGGTTGCGGGGGCTCGCAGCGGCGATGTGGAAGCCGCGTTGATGACCTCGTGATAGAAGCGCTCGTACAGCGGGATGATGCGGGAGGCGCAGAACTTAGCCTGCGCGGTGCGGCGGGCGGACTGCGCCATGTCTTCGAGGCGGGCGGGGTCGGAGAGCAGCTCGATGGCGGCGTCGGACATGCCGGCGATGTCGCCGACCTCGAAGAGCAGGCCGTTTTCGTCGTGCTCGATGAGCTCGGGAACGCCGCCGACGCGGGTGGCGATGGCGGGAACGCAGCAGGCCATGGCTTCGAGCGCGGCGAGGCCGAAGCTTTCCATCTCGGAGGGCATGAGCATGAGGTCGGCGAGCGGGAGGAGCTCGTGGACGTTCTCCTGCTTGCCGACGAAGTCGACGCGGTCGCCGATGCCCATGCGCTTGGCGAGGTACTCGGCGGCGGAGCGCTCGGGGCCGTCGCCGATGAGGAGCAGGCGCGCGGGGAGTTCTTTGGCGACGCGGGCGAAGACGGCGACGACATCGAGGACGCGCTTGACGGGGCGGAAGTTGGAGAGGTGGACGAGGAGGCGCTCGTTGGGTTGGGCGAAGCGCGGGCGCTCGCGGGCGACGAGCTCGGGGTCGCGGTGGTAGAGGTCGCAGTTGACGAAGTTGCGGATGACCTCGATGGGGCGCTGGACGTCGAAGGCTTCGCGGGTGCGGTCGCGGAGGTAGTCGGAGATGGCGGTGACGCCGTCGGACTCGGTCGATGCCGAAGCGCGTGATGGGGAGATAGGAGCGGTCGAGGCCGACGAGCGTGATGTCGGTGCCGTGGAGCGTGGTGATGAAGGGCAGGTGGATGCCCTGGGCGGCGAGCATCTGGCGCGCGAGCAGCGCGGAGACGGAGTGCGGGATCGCGTAGTGGACGTGCAGGAGATCGAGGGAGTAGATCTCGGCGACCTCGGCCATGCGGGTGGCGAGCGCGAGGTCGTAGGGCGGGTACTCGAAGAGCGGGTAGTTGGAGACGGGGACCTCGTGGTAGCGGATGTTGGCTTCGCGGCCGTTGAGGCGGAAGGGCTGCGAGTAGGTGATGAAGTGGACCTCGTGGCCGCGCGCGGCGAGCTCGATGCCGAGCTCGGTGGCGACAACGCCGGAACCGCCGTAGGTGGGATAGCAGGTGATGCCGATCTTCATAAGAGAGCTAGGGAGCAGAGTCAGAGCTCAGGAATCAGGTGAAGGCAGTCTAGAGCTCTCCGTAATGGATGAGTTCGACGGCGGAAGGGTTCAGAGGATTGTGATGAAGATTTTGCGAAGGCGGCGAGGAGGGCTCGGCGTTCGGTTTCGCGGTCGGTGCGGAGGCGGGTGGTGATGGCGTCGAGGTCGGGGTCGTTGTAGCCGGGATGGCAGACGAGCTCCCATGTGCCGTCTGGGGCATATTTGAGCAGCGCGTCGAGCGTGGAGCTGTTGAGGTGGCCGGTGGCGGAGATGCCGATGGTGCCGCGGGTGGTGAGGATGCGGTGCGCGGCGATGGGCGGCGAGGCTTCGAAGCGGCGGCGGCCGGGCTCGAGAGCTCGGACGAGCAGGCTGCGGCGTGTGCTCCCGCCGAGGCTGGCGGCCCAGCGCGGCTCGAATGGATTGCGGATGGCGCGGATGCCGGATTGCTCGAGTGCGCGAATGATGGGGCGGGTGACGCGCGAGAGCAGGTGGGTGTGCTTGTGCGTGTCGACGTGCGTGAGTCTGAGGCCGGCGTGCTGGAGCTTCTGGATCTGGGCGAGGGCTTCGCGCTCGATCTCGTCCTGGCGGATGGCGCCGCGGAGGACGCCGAGTGCGAAGTCGGCGAGTGAGTTGCGGAAGGTGCGGCGGCCTTGATTATCTTGAGGCCCGAGCAGCGTGGGGATGGTGGCGGGGTCGGAGACGGGTGTGCCGTCGACCAGGACGATGTGGCAGCCGATGCCGAGTGTGGGGCGCGCGAGGGCGAGTGAGACGGCGTCGTCGAAGGCGGCGCCGTTGGCCATGAGCGTGGCGGAGGTGAGGGCGCCGGCGTCGTGCAGTTCGGCGATGGCGCGGTTGACGCCGGGCGTAAGGCCGAAGTCGTCGGCGTTGATGATGAGGCGAACTGCCATAGAGGCTGAGATGGACTCCGGAAATGTGAGGACGCAGAGCGGCGCTCGCGCGAGTGTACCGCATGAGTTGACGAGGCATTGATGCGCAGCCGATTATGCTTCGGGCAGCTGGCGAGCGATTGCGTCGCTGCCGAACGATTTGCGGAGAAGAGAATGGCGGAGCTCACGTATCAGTCAGGGTTTGGGAACGAGTTTGCAACCGAAGCACGCGCCGGGTGCGCTGCCGGTGGGGCAGAATTCGCCGCAGCGGAACAAATACGGGCTGTATACGGAGCAGGTGAGTGGGTCGTCGTTTACGGAGCGGCGTGGGAAGAACCGGCGCACGTGGATGTATCGCATTCGGCCGTCGGTGGTGCATGAGCCGTATCAGCCGTTTGGGAAAGAGACGCTGTGGCGGAGCGGGCCGTTCAATGAGGTGCCGACGCCGCCGAACCAGATGCGTTGGAATCCGCCGGAGTTTCCGTCAGCGGCAACGGACTTTGTTGAAGGCGTGACGACGATCGGCGGCAGCGGCGATCCGGCAATGCAGGACGGCGCGGGCGTGCATATCTACACGGCGACGGCGTCGATGAAGGACCGGTACTTCTATAACGCAGATGCGGAGATGCTGATTCTGCCACAGCAGGGTGGGCTGCGGTTTGCGACGGAGTGCGGCGTGATCGAGGTGAAGCCGGGTGAGCTGGTTGTGATTCCGCGCGGGATTAAGTTTCGGGTCGAGCTGCTTGAGGGCAAGGCGCGCGGGTACATCTGCGAGAACTATGGGCAGCCGTTTCGCTTGCCGGACCTGGGGCCGATTGGAGCGAATGGGCTGGCGAATCCGCGGGACTTTGTTACGCCTGTGGCGGCGTTTGAGGATCGCGAAGGTGATGTTGAGGTTGTGTCGAAGTTTCTCGGCAAGTTGTGGCACGCGACGTATAACCACTCGCCGATCAATGTGGTGGCGTGGCATGGGAACTATGCGCCGTACAAGTACGACATGGCGCGTTTCAACTGCATTAACACGGTGAGCTTCGATCATCCGGATCCGTCGATCTTCTGCGTGCTGACGGCGCCTTCGCATTTGGAAGGCGTGGCGAATGTGGACTTCGTGATCTTTCCGCCGCGGTGGCTGGTGGCGGAGAATACGTTCCGTCCGCCATGGTTTCACCGCAACATGATGAACGAGTGCATGGGGCTGATTCAGGGTGAGTATGACGCGAAGGCGGAGGGATTTCTGCCGGGCGGAATGAGCCTGCATAACTGCATGTCCGGACACGGGCCGGATGCGGAGACGTTTGAGAAGGCGAGCAGGGCGGAGCTGAAGCCGCAGCATGTGAAGGACACGCTCGCGTTCATGTTTGAGACGCGGCTGCCGGTGCGGCCGACGAAGTGGGCGCTGGAATCGAAGATTCTGCAGCATGAGTATTACGAGTGCTGGCAGGGATTGAAGCGGCTGTATCCCGGGAGATGAGAAGTAGGGATGCGAGCGGTTGAGGCGCTGCTGAAGGGCGCGATTGATTACGCCGGCCTGTTTCCGCCGGCGTCGTTGGATCTGCAGAGCACGGTCGAGAACTATGCGCGGTATCGGGCCGGCGCAGAGGTGTGGGCGCTGGGGCGGCTGGTGCTGCCGGCCTCGAGGCTGGCGGAGTTTGCGGACCGCTGGCCGGAGCATGTTGCGGAGTGGCCGATCAGTTTGCTGCTGGGTGTGGACTTTGACACGGAGCTGCGGCTGGCTGTGGATGCGGGGTTGAAGCTGGATTGCGTTGAGTGCAAACCGGCGGCTCTGGAGCAGATTGCGGGCATACGGAAGCGGCTGCCTGGTGATGCGTTGTTGTTTGTGGAGGGCGCGGCGGGAGTCGCGGTGAATGATCTGCTGCGTGCGATTGCGGATGCGGGTGCATGCGCGAAGCTCAGGACGGGTGGGGTTACGGCAGATGCGATTCCGGATGCGCGATCGGTCGCCGGGTTTTTACGAGCGTGTGCTGCGGCGGGTGTGCCGATGAAGGCGACCGCGGGATTGCATCATGCGGTTCGCGAGTGAGTTTCGCCTGACCTATGAGCCGGATTCAGCGAAGGCGTGCATGCATGGTTTCGTGAACTTTTTTGTGGCAGCTGCAATGGCGATCGGTGGTGGGAGTGAGGACGGGATCGAGGAGGTTCTTGCAGATAGCAACACCGGTGAATTTCAGCGCAGGTGAACGATGAGATTCGATGGCGTGAAATGGTTTTTCCGGCGGGCGAGATTCGAGAGGGCTCGAGAGAATCTGGCGCTGAGCTTTGGGTCGTGCTCGTTTGAGGAGCCGATGGAGGATATGCGTGCGATGGGATGGATTGCGTGAGTGATTCGCGACGGAGCTGGGTTGGATCGACGAATGATCCAGACTGTGGGTTTCCGCTGGAGAATCTGCCGTTCTGCGCG
Organism: uncultured Acidobacteriaceae bacterium; assembly: GCA_963777205.1. GTDB lineage: Bacteria > Acidobacteriota > Terriglobia > Terriglobales > Acidobacteriaceae > Granulicella. The sequence goes on from CAVZPQ010000002.1 coordinate 384,103, forward strand.
TTCGAGGCGCGCGGTGAGCAGCGGCTTGGCGTTGGAATCGGTGACTCTATTCTCGATCTCGCGGAGCTCGCACGTTCGGGCCAGCTTGCGAGTTTATCGCCGGATCTACGCGGAGCGTGCGGGCAGCCGACGCTGAATGCGCTGATGGCGTGCGGCCGGGAGAAGATGCGTGAGCTGCGCGGTCTGCTTTCGGGATTGCTTGCTGACGATGCCTCGCAACGCACGGTGACGCCATTGCTGACGCCGATGGCTGAGGCGAAGTTCTGTTTGGCTGTGGCGATTGGCGACTACACGGATTTCTATGCGTCGATTCACCACGCGACGAATGTGGGGAAGCTGTTTCGGCCCGACCAGCCGCTGATGCCGAATTACAAGTGGGTTCCGATTGGGTATCACGGACGTGCGTCGTCGATTGTGATCAGCGGCACGCCGGTACAGCGGCCGAGTGGACAGACGAAGCCGCCGACCGCGGATGCGCCGACATTCGGGCCATCGCGGCAGATGGATTACGAGCTTGAGCTCGGGGTATATGTTGGACAGGGAAATGTCCTGAACTACCCGATTGAGATCGATGAAGCGGAGCGGCACATTTTTGGCGTGTCGCTGGTGAACGACTGGTCGGCGCGGGACATTCAGGCGTGGGAGTATCAGCCGCTGGGGCCGTTTCTCGGCAAGAGTTTTGCGACGTCGGTGTCGCCCTGGGTCGTGACGATGGAGGCGCTTGAGCCTTATCGGCGGCCGCTGGCCGCGCGCGCGGCGGGGGATCCGGAGCCGCTGGCGTATCTGGCGGGCCGAGAGGGCAGCGGCGCGGGGTATCGATGTCCAGCTCGAGGTTTTTATAAGCAGTCAAAAGATGCGCGACGGAGGCGTTGCTCCGATGCGCCTGAGCACTGTGAATGCGACGGAGCTTTACTGGAGCTTCGCGCAGATGGTGGCGCACCACACCAGCAACGGGTGCAATTTGCGGCCGGGCGATCTGATTGCGAGTGGGACGATCTCCGGCCCGCAGCCCGGGGAACAGGGATGCCTGCTTGAGATCACGCGGCGAGGGGCGGAGCCTGTGAATCTGGCAACGGGAGAAGAGCGGAGTTTTCTCCAAGATGGCGATGAGATTACGTTTGCAGGCTTCTGCGAGCGCGAGGGTCTGCCGCGGATCAGCCTGGGTGAGTGCAAAGGGATGATCGTTCCTGCTACTCTTTCCAGCCGGGCGGCTGTCTAACAATACTGAGAGCGCCTGCTGCACCGCGATGCGCAGCGTATGAAGGAGGGCCGTATGGCCGCGATTGCACCGAGTCCCGTATCCACCGCCGAGGATTTTCTTCCGCTCAAAGGAACCGACCATATCGAGTTTTATGTCGGCAACGCGAGGCAGTCGGCGTATTTCTACCGGGCTGCTTTCGGCATGTCGCTGGTGGCCTATGCGGGGCCGGAGACCGGACGGCGCGATCGTGCGTCGTATGTGCTGCAGCAGGGAAAGGTGCGGTTTGTGCTGACGACCGCGCTGCGGTCGGACTCTGAGATTGCGGCGCACGTGCATAAACATGGCGATGGTGTGAAGGCGATCGCGCTGTGGGTGGACGATGCGCGCAAGGCATGGGAGGAGACGACCAAGCGCGGCGCGCGTTCGGTGCAGGAGCCGACGGTGAGCGAAGATGCGGACGGTCGCGTGGTCACGTCGAGCATCGCGGCATACGGGGACACGATTCACACCTTTGTGGAGCGCGGCGATTATCGCGGCGTGTTTTTCCCGGGCTATCAGGCGATGCCTGCAGACACGATCGCGCGCCCCGTTGGGCTGCTGCATGTCGATCACATTGTGGGCAACGTTGGCTGGAACGCGATGAACGAGTGGGTTGATTTTTACGCGAACGTGATGGGCTTCTCGCTGTATCAGCACTTCGATGACAACGACATTTCGACGGAGTACTCCGCACTGATGTCGAAGGTGATGGCGAACGGCAACGGCTATGTGAAATTCCCGATCAACGAGCCGGCGGAAGGACGCAGGAAGTCGCAGATCGAGGAGTACCTGGACTTCTACGGCGGCCCTGGCGTGCAGCACATTGCGCTGGCCACGAAGGACATTCTGGAAACCGTGAGCAAGATGCAGGCGCAGGGCGTGAGCTTCCTGAGCGTGCCGCACTCGTATTATGCGGAGTTGCAGAGTCGCGTGGGCAGGATCGATGAGCCGGTGGATCAGTTGGAGAAGCTCGGCATCCTGGTGGACCGCGACGACGAAGGTTACATGCTGCAGATCTTCACGCGTCCGGTGGAGGACCGGCCGACGGTGTTCTACGAGATCATTCAGCGCAAGGGCAGCCGCAGCTTCGGGAAGGGCAACTTCAAGGCACTGTTTGAGGCGATTGAGCGGGAGCAGGCGCTGCGCGGGAATCTATAGTCCACGCCTCGGCGCTTGGAGCTTCGGTGTGGGTTCGCCTACACTGGAGCTCGGAGCGCGAAGGGCGGATAGCTCAGTTGGTTAGAGCGCCTGCCTTACAAGCAGGATGTCGGGGGTTCGAGTCCCTCTCTGCCCACCACCTTCGCCTACGCTGCAGCTTCTTGCGACGGTCGCTCGGCACGTCTGTACCAGCGTTCCCGAACCTTTACCGCATTCGAGAGCCCGTGGTCGTTCTTGCTGAGAAGGATCTGGTGGACGGCAATGTCTCCGCGGCGGAAGGCCTCTGCGCAACCTGACATGTAGAGCCTCCAGGTGCGGACGGTAGCCGCATCTGTTAGCGCGACAGCCTCGGCTTCATTCTCGTTGAGCGCTTCGACCCAGCGGTGCAATGTTTCTTCGTAATGCTCGCGAAGATCCTCAACATCGCGGATTTCGAAGCCGGCGCTCTCGGCTGCCTTCACCATTTCAGAGACGGTCAGGAGTTCGCCATCAGGAAAGATGTAGCGGTCGATGAACGACGGCCCGGACCGGTCCGAACCGGCGCGGCGGGTAATGCTGTGATTCAGAAACAGTCCGCGCGGGAAGAGAATGCGGTAGGCGTTCTGGAAGTATTCGGCGATGTGTTTGCGCCCGACGTGCTCGCACATGCCAACGCTGGCGAGCTTGTCGAAACGGGCGCCTTGCGCGGCGAGATCTCGGAAGTGAATCAGGTCGAGATCGCAGACAGAGGCGAGGTGCTGATCGCGAATGCGCCGGAGGCCGTAGTCGACCTGCTTCTCGCTGAGCGAGATGCCGCGCGAGACTGTGCCGTATTGCGCGGCCGCGTGCAGCACAAGACTGCCCCAGCCACAGCCGACGTCGAGGAAGCGCTCGCCGCGCTGGAGATCCAGCTTGCGGCAGATCAGGTCCATCTTTTCGGCCTGGGCTTCGTCCAGCGTCGTGGAGCGGGCTTTGAAGTACGCACACGAGTAGACCATCGAGGAGCCTAGAAAGAGGTTGAAGAACTCAGGGGGCTTGTCGTAGTGATGTGAAATCGCGGCTGCGTCTCGCTGGTTGGAATGAGTTTTGCCCCAGGTGGTGAGGCGTTGCACCTGATTCGTGAGTGCGGCAGTGTAGTGGCGCAGACGCTGCAGGGGCGCGGGAATGGCCCTGTTGATGCTGGACTCGATGAGAGGAGCTGCGCGCAACGCCAGATAGAGGTCGCCTTCCACCTCTATCTCGCCGTCGATGTATTTTGCGCCTAGAGCGACGTCGTCCGGAGACTCACAAAGCGTTCGCCACGCATTTTCTGTTCGCAGCGATATTGCGAACGCGACACTGGCGTCGTGAGATACCCACTCACTTCCGTCCCAAAACCGGATCGCGAATCCTGGTCCTGTGTAGTTTTCGAAGATTCGATTTAGTTGAGCCGAGGTCGTCTCAGCCCGTCCAAAAGAGGCAAAGGCAGTTGCGGACATATCGTCTCCTGCGAAAACCGAGACAACGGGGCCCTGTGAGGTGCCGAGATCGCTTTATTTAAACTGTCGGCGCGGGTGCGGCGGTGCCCCGCATTGAGGTGTCGTCTTGTATTTGGATGCGGCGATATGTTTTGCTGGTTGTGGCGATGGAATCCGCCATTAACCGCACTCCGAAATGGAAGTGCTGATGACTCCTGGCAGGGACCTCTGTGCGGAGTCACTCGCCCGGAGCTCCCAGGAAATCTGAGTTGCGCGACCGCCGAGCACGCTGTCCGCCGGGGACGCGTGCACTCGAGGATTGGAGAAACCAAGCGTGCAGCGATACCTGCTTGTCGGCGTTGGAGGAGCGTTGGGTTCGGTGGCGCGGTTCTGGGTCGGAAGCGCAATGGCCGGCCGGCTCGGGACCAAATTCCCGTACGGAACGTTTGTCATCAACATCACGGCGTGCCTGATTATCGGGTTTTCGATCGAGTATCTGGGCCGGCATGTGGAGCTGGCGCCGGCGTGGCGGTACCTGATTCCCATCGGGTTCGTCGGCGCGTACAGCACGTTTTCAACGTTCGAGTGGGAGATCTTTTCGAACCTGCAGCTTGGAGCGTTTTTGATGGCGTCGTTGTACCTATGTCTCAGCATCGTGCTGGGCCTCGCGGCGGTCTGGCTCGGGGTATCGCTGGCGAAGGTGGTCCCATAAACTGCGTTAGCGGAATGGCGTTGTGAGGGCGCGCGGTAGCCGCAGATATTGTCTCCATCGCCACCAGAATTTTGCTGCGCGACTGCCGCGCTAAGGCGGACTCTGGTAAGATCAAAATGTTGCGCGCGTGATGCTTGAGCGCCAGTTTTTTGCGGGTGCTGAGGCGTTGAGGTGCAAGTGAAGCTGTAGAAGCGAGTCGCAATCTCGCCCTATTGATCTTCCGACCAACTTGTTGAAGAACAAGCTGGGGACGTAGCTCAGTTGGTTAGAGCGCTGCCCTGTCACGGCAGAGGTCGCGGGTTCGAGCCCCGTCGTCCCCGCCATAAGCCGAGAAACACTCAGTGGCTTACGGCACTTCCGATCGAGAAAAATAGAACAGTTCAGACTAGCGCGAGCGTGTTTCGCGCGGCCGTGTTTTGGTGAGCAGTGAGTGGCCGGCCAGCTACTGACTGGCCGCCAGCCTGCGTTCGTCCGCGCGACTACTTGCGAGTCGCGATTATCTCGAGATACTGACCGTGGACCAGCGTGTGGCTGGCGGGGTTCGGGGACTCGTTCGCAGACGACCAGAGTTCTTCGAGGGCCGCGGCAAAGGCGGTCTGCCCGGCGGCGTCCAGGCGACCGAAGGCGGTTTTGGTTGGGCCGAAGTATGTGCGGAAGAAATCAACAGCGCCGGCCGGACTGGTCGGCATGTCGAAATCCACGGGGATGATCTTCGTGCGGATGCTGTCGAAGTACGGCTCGAGGCGCTGGCGAACTGTGGCATCGTCGCCCCACAGAACCGGCGGGGGCACGCCAGGCGGCGGAGGCACGTGTTGGCTGGAGAGTTTGAACATGCGGCCGACGAAACCGGCCGGATCCCAGTTGCCCATCGCGAGCAAGCCCCCGGGACGCAGCACACGGGCGGATTCGCGGGCTACCAACTCGGGGCGCGGGGCGAACATCGCGCCAAACATCGTGGTCACGGCATCGAAGCTGGCGTCCGCGTAGGGAAGCGCTTCCGCGTCGCCCTCGTCGAATTGAAGAGGGAGGTGCTCTTCTGCGGCGCGCGCCCGGGCTTGCTCGAGCAGGTTGGGCGCAATGTCGACGCCTGTGACGATGCAGCCTCGGCGTGCCAGCGGGATTGCGGTGTTGCCCGTGCCGCAGGCTACGTCGAGGACGCGAGCGCCCGGCGGGAGGTTGAGAGCGGCGATGAAGCTCTCGGCCGCTGCAGTAATGGTTTTCGCGACAACGCCGAAGTCACCGGCCATCCAGGCGGAGCGCATGGCAGATTTGATCTGATCGATAGAAGGGGCGGCGGTGCTCATACAGGGGCTCGCTTTCCGGAGGAGGATTCGAAGGGGCCCGTTGGCACTAGAAACTGTACCGCAGCCGAATCGGAACTCGCGCAAACGGGTGAAAAAACTACCGGCCGGACGTCGAGGGGCAGCAGAGCGCTGCGTGCAACCGGGTGGACGGAAGCTATCTTGCTTTCGAGCCGACGGTCACAGGTATTTGCAACGTGCCGACGTGCCCACTCACTGGATCCCATACGGCGAGCGCGAGGAAGTCGCCCCCCTTGGGTAGATTGATCTGTTGCTCGACCTGCAGCCGGTGGGCAGGGCCAGCGGGCTGGAGAGGAAACCGGACGGCGTCAAGCTCCTGGCCGACTCGGTTGCCGTCACCATCCAGCGCGAGAATGGCGAAGATTGCGGTGCAGCGCGGAGAGCCGTCGATGGTCGCGGCGCTGAATGCTGTGCTGGGTACCGTGTAGTCCACCGCGAAGGCATTGCCGCCTCTGCGTCGCGGTCCGGAAGGACGGAGCGCGACGAAGCCTTGAGTTGCAGGGGCCGCGGCGGATGTGGGGTGTACGGTGGCCTCAAACACGAGTGGTGTGCTGCGCAGATCGGGCGGCGTGATCGGCATGTCGTCTCGGGCCAAAAAGGGCTTGTACTTTTTGGAGTGCGGCTCGATGGTGTGAGATTTATCCGCGAAGTAGCCGCGTCGATAGCTGAGGTGATAGTCACGGTTGCGCGCCACGATGCGGATGGTGTGCCACTTTCCGTCGTAATGGAAGTTCTGCGGTGACCACGTGAGCGTGTACGAGGTGGAGTCGGTGGAAAGGACGTGTGAAGCGATTGCCGCGAGACCGTTGTTGTTGAAGAAGGCCTGACCGCCGGTGGCTTCGGCTGTATCTTGCATGGCCGACTGCTGCGGCCCGAGAGCAACATCGCCTGCGGTCGTCAGGCCACGCGCGTCGACCGGATAGATCACAATGCGCGCCGCTTCCAGCTCGTCGTAAATCTGGCGGAGATCGTCGGGGTCATCGCCGCCGCCTGCCGCGGAGATGGAGGTGGCGGGAGCCGAGGCGGCCGCGGCCGCAGCGGCCGCCGCAGAGCCTGCGGGAGGTCCGACGGACACACCGGCGGTCAGCGCGGTGAGGCCGTAGAGCAGGTAGGCCGTGGACCCGCCGGAGAACCAGAGAACGTTTTTGCGTCCGGGAACCTCGGCGAGGTAGAGGCCGATCTGGCGCAGCGTGTCGGCGTCCGTGCGGTACTCGCGGCCACCCAGCGGGATGCGCGGAATGGCGCGGGCAATCGCGGACTGAAGAAGCGCGTGGTCGGCCGTGAACGGCTGCAGAAGCACGGTGTAATCACCGTGGCGGTCAAACACTGCGAGCGGCTGGTTGGGCGGCAGGTTCTTGAGGAACTTCGTGAGCTGGATCCGGAGATACATCTGGTCGGGCAGCTCGAGATTCGTGGTGTCAATCAGGATCACGTTCAGGACGGGCGGGAGGTGCTGATAGGCGTTCGTCGCGATGCCGCCCGAAGGTGGCGGCGGAGTGTACGCCTGCTGCACGCTGCCGTCATGCTCTTCAAACGAGGAGATGCGTTGCTGCTGATTGTTGTCGAAGACCTCGAAATCCTGCGGGGTAAGGCCGTGGACCGGGTTGCCGCGGGCGTCAGTGACCGTCACGTCGGCAAGGACGATGCGGGATTCGGAGTGCAGGGTAAGAGCCGGTTTAGGCTCCTGCGGCGCAGGTGAGCTTTGCGGCGCAGGAGGTTGCGTTGCGCCGAGCAGAAACAGCGGCGCGAGCATGCAAAGGCCGAGCGGAGCAGCAAGCGAGCGAACGGGCATACGGTGGCTAACAGCTTAGCTGCTTGGGTTGACGGCTGGGCTTAGCTTAAGTTGCACATCTCATGACTCGACTGACTTGAGGGCGGGGTAGAGCTTGCGGAACCGCGCGTACGCGTTTGCCATTGCGTCCGCATGTTGCGGCGCGATGCTTGCGGCGGGACGGATCGTCGCATCGCAGGCGGCCGCGACTGAGGGCCAGGCGTTGACGCCCGTTCCGGCGAGCAGTGCGGCACCGAACGCTCCGCCTTCTTCGGCTTCCAGGATTTCGACGGCGTGGTTGTAGACGTCGGCCTGAATCTGTCGCCAGAGCGGACCACGCGCGCCACCGCCGCCCAGACGAATCTTTTCGACGGGTATGCCGAGCTCGCGGAAGAGCGTGAAGGTGTCCTGCAGCGAAAACGCGACGCCTTCGAGAACGGCTCGAACATAGTGCGCGAAGGTAGTGGATGCGTTGATGCCGGCGAATGCGGCGCGCGCGTTGGGGTCCAAATGGGGCGTGCGTTCGCCGAAGAGATACGGCGCCCAGAGCAGCCCGTCGGAGGCTGGCGGGACATCGGCGGCCAGGGCGGTAAGTTCGTCGTAGGAGGCGAGTGAACCGTCGGGATTGCGTGGAGCGAAGGTGTCGCGCAGATACCGGAAGCTCAGGCCGGCGCCGTTCGTGACGCCCATCACGTGCCAGACTCCGGGCGCGGCGTGGCAAAAGGTGTGGAGGCGCCCTTTCGGGTCGAGCGTCGGCGCGGCGGTGGCGGCGAAGACCACGCCTGAGGTGCCGATCGTCGCCGACACCGAGCCGGGTTCGAGGATGCCCATCCCGACTGCGCCGGCGCCCTGATCGCCTGCGCCTGCGGCTACCGGTGTGCCGGGCTGAAGGCCTGTGGCAGCCGCTCCCTCGGGCGAGATTCGCGCGCAGATCTCCGGGCCTTCAAAGAGCTGGGGCAGCCATGACATGGGAATGCCTGCGGCGTCGGCGACTTCCTGGGACCAGCGGCGGTGGGCTACGTCAAGCAGCAGCGTGCCGGAGGCCTCCTGCATGTCAATGGCGTAGACGCCCGTCATGCGGAAGCGGACGTAGTCCTTGGGGCAGAGGACGTGCCGGATCTGCTTGAAGATCTCGGGCTGGTGCTTGCGGACCCAGAGCAGCTTCGTCAGCGTGAAGTTCGGCAGCGCAGGATTCGCCACGAGCTGGATCAGCTTTTCGTAGCCGATGGTCTGCGTGAGCCAGTCCGACTCCGGCTGGGTGCGCTGGTCGCACCAGATGAGGGCCGGGCGGAGGACGTCGCCGTTGGCGTCCAGCATGACGCAGCCGTGCATCTGGCCGGTGAGCCCGACGGCCTCGACCACCGTTCCGTGGCCGGCCGCATCGGCAGCTTTCAGAGCACCGCGGATGGCCTCCTGTGCCGCTCGCCACCAGTCGTCCGGGTCCTGCTCGGCCCAGCCGATCTGTGCGGAGGAGATCGGGGCGTGCTCCGCGGACTGCGAGGCGAGGACCTTTCCGGTGCGGTCGATGAGCACGGCGCGGGTGCCCCCGGTGCCGACGTCGATGCCGAGAAACATGATGAGGCGCTCCTGAAACGGGCGATGTGGTGCAAAGAGAACAGTGTAGAGGCTGCGAATTCGAATGTCGCGGCCATCTAAATCGGGGTTGCGGCCGCAGCTTCAAGCAGCAGCGGCAGATCGCAGGGTTCGGGGGACGTGTGGTCTGACGGAAAACTTTTGAATACCCTCCGGCGCGTTCTGCATCTGTATGAGGAAGAACGCTTCTGTCCAGTTTGGAACGGCGCGGGCAGCACCCGCGACGGGTTAGCATGAGAGATATGTTTGAAATCAGGAGACGCGCGTCGCGCAGCGCGGCCGCGTTCGCGGCGGGGCTTGCATTGTTGCTGCCCACAATTTCCCGCGCGCAGTCGCAGCAGCCCAGCTCGAGCGGCGTCCCGCTGAACCAGACCAACCCCACCCAGACGAACCTTCAGAGCGTGGAGCAGGTGCAGCAGCAATTGCAGCAGCCCGGCCCTCCTGTCGCGCCGCAAACCGGTGCAGATCAGAGCTTTCGCGGCAGCCTGGTGAGCGGCAAGGCGACCGCCGAAGTCCTTCCTCTCGGCCTCGATGATGCGATCCAGCGCGGCTTGCGGCAGAATCTCGGGCTGATTCTTCAGACCTCGAACGAGAAGAATGCGAACGGGCAGCGCCTCGAAGAGCTGCAGCGGTTGCTGCCGACTGCGACGGGTGCGGCTTCGATTGAGGTTGAGCAGGTGAATTTGGCCGCGTACGGACTGAAGTTTCCGGGCATTAACCCTATCGTCGGGCCGTTTCAGGTTGTCGATTTTCGTGCATATTTGACGCAAAATCTGGTCAATTTGCAGGCTTTGGAGAGTTACCTTGCGGCGCGCCATAACTTCGAAGCGGCCAAGCTGACGGCCGAGGACGCGCGTGATCTTGTGGTGCTGACGGTCGGGAATGCGTACCTGCTCTGCCTGGCAGACGAGGCGCGGATTGGGGCGGTTCAGGCGGAGATGGCGACCTCCAAGGTGCAGCTCGACCAGGCGACGCAGGCGCACGAGGCGGGGACAAGTCCGCGGCTGGATGTGCTGCGGTCCCAGGTGGACTACCAGAACGAGCAGCAGCAGCTGATCGCTACGCAGAATCAGTTTGCGAAGGACAAGCTGGGCCTGGCGCGGGCTATCGGGCTGCCGCTGGACCAGAAGTTCGATTTGAGCGACAAGGAGCCGTTTGCGGGGCTCGACACGCCGGATCCGGAACAGGCCTTCCAGCAGGCGCTGAAGCAGCGGAAGGACCTGGCTGCGGCGAATGAGCAGTTGAAGGGTGCTGAGGCGAACAAGAAGGCAGCGTGGGATGAGCAGCTGCCTACGGCGAGCTTCTCGGGCGACTTTGGCGACCTGGGCACGACGCCGGCGCACTCGCACTCGACGTATTCGGCGACGGGGCAGGTGAGCGCGCCGATTCTGCAGATTGCCAAGACGCACGGCGACGAGCAGGTTGCCGCTGCGCAATACGACCAGGCCAAGGCGCGGCTCTCGGACCAGGTGCAGCAGGTGAACCAGGACGTGCGGGATGCGATTCTGGACATCCAGAGCGCGGCGAAGCTGGTGGATGCGGCGCGCAGCAACGTGCAGCTTGCGAGCGAGGCGTTGAACGAGGCGCAGCAGCGCTTCAAGGCGGGCGTCAGTGACAGCCTGCCGGTTTCGCAGGCGCTTGCGCAGGATGAGCAGGCTAACGATCAGTACATCAGCGCGCTGTATCAGCACAACGTAGCGAAGCTTTCGCTCGCTCGCGCGCTGGGTGTGGCATCGACCAACTACAAGGATTATCTCGGAGGGAAGTAGACGTGGCGGATCAGAATCAACAAGGACAGCACGGCCAGGGCGGAGATCAGGGCCAGACTGCCGAGATCAGCGGCACTGTACAGATCAAGCCGCAAGGTGATGCCCAGCAGGAGCCTACGCCGGAGCAGAAGCGGCGCGAAGAGCAGCAGAAGCGGCGCGACGAGGAAGTGGCCGCCGCGAAGAAGAGCCGGCGTCGGATCATCATTATTGTCGTCGTCGTGGCGCTTGCCGTGATTGCCGGGCTGTTCTACTGGCGCTCCACATTTACCGAGGACACCGACGATGCGCAGGTGGACGGTAACCTTTACCAGGTGAGCTCGCGCGTTGCCGGGCAGGTCGTGCACGTCGATGTTGAAGAGCAGCAGATGGTGCACCAAGGCGATCCCATCGCTGAGGTCGACCCACGCGACTTCCAGGTGGCGCTTGAGCAGGCCCAGGCGAACCTGGCCAACGCCCAGGCAGAGTACGAGCAGGCGCGGGTGAACGTGCCGATCACGAGTGTCACGACACGCACGCAGGTCCTGACCTCGACCTCCGACGTGGCCTCGACGGAGGCGGCCGTATCGCAGGCCGAAGCCCAGGCGCAGGCCGCGAACGAGCGTATTCAGCAGGCAAAGGCCAATGCACTGAAGGCGCAGATCGACGTAGACCGCTACACGCCGCTGGTGAAGAACGATGTCATCTCCAAGCAGCAGTACGACCAGGCAGTGGCGACTGCAACCGCCGACCAGGCGGCGCTGAACGAGGCGGAGCGCACTGCGTCGGCATCGCAGGACCAGATCCGGCAGGCGCGTGCGCGGCTCGCACAGGCGCAAAGCCAGCAGGCGCAGAGCCGCTCGACGGCACCCAAGCAGGTGGCCGTGCAGCAGGCGCGCGAGGCGGCCGCGATGGCAGCCGTGCAACAGGCGCAGGCCCGGCTGGACCAGGCGAAGCTGAACATGGGCTACACCAAGATCACGGCGCCGATCACCGGAATCGTGAGCCGCAAGACGGTTGCAGTGGGCGCGAACCTCAGCGTGGGGCAGTCGCTCCTGACCATCGTTCCGCTTGAGGATCTGTGGGTTACGGCCAACTTCAAGGAGACGCAGCTGGACAAGATGCGCGTCGGCCAGCCCGTAGAGCTTTCGATCGATGCTCTTGGCGGCAGGAAGTTCGACGGGCACGTTGCGCAGATTGGCGGCGCGACAGGCTCGGCGCTGAGCCTGTTCCCGCCGGAGAATGCGACCGGCAACTATGTTAAGGTGGTGCAGCGAATTCCGGTGCGGATTAACTTCGACAACCTGCCGAAGCAGGATCCGAACCATGATCTGCGCATCGGTATGTCGGTTGAGCCGAAGGTCCGGGTCAAGGACTAACTACGCGCAGCGCAGGAAATTTTGCACTCGAGCACGACCAGGCCCGGCACAGTTGCCGGGCCGTTTTGTTTTCCACGTAACTTTCCTGCAACGCTCGGCACGAGACAATCATCTAGGAACCATCCGGTGCGAATGGGGGTAGGCCATGGGTCTCGTGAAGATGCTCTTTTTGCGGCACGCCTACTTCGTCATGTTCGGCTGGGTGCTGGTGGAGCAGGCCGGTGTTCCTGTTCCCAGCGTGCCGCTGATGCTGGCGGCCGGAACTATGAGCGCCGCGCACAAGATCCATCTGGCGCTGATACTTCCGCTGATTTTGCTCGCCTGCCTCATCGCCGACTCGATGTGGTACTGGCTGGGGCGGCGCTTCGGCAGCCGCGTTCTGGACGTTCTCTGCAAGATCTCGCTGGACGCGTCAACCTGTGTGCACCGCGCGCAAGGATCGATTGCGCGGCGCGGTGGCGTCACCCTGCTCTTTGCGAAGTTCGTTCCCGGCGTGAGCACGATCGCGGCGCCTATCGCCGGTCAGTCCGGCATGACGATTTCCGGAGTTCGCCGCCTACGACATGGCGGGAACGCTGATCTGGGCCGCGGCGTGGCTCTTCGCCGGGCGGTTCTTTGGCGATGTGGCGCGCAGGTCCACTCAATTTTTCGCGACCCTGACACGGTCTGCAGCCGGCCTGGTTGTTTTGATGATCGTCGGAATCATCGTCTACCGCTACGTTCAGCGGCGCCGGTTTATGGCAGAGCTTCGCGGGCTGCGCCTGGAGCCCGAAGCGCTGCTGGAGATGATCGACGCGTCTCACCGCGACGGAATCGATCCTCCGTTCATCATCGATCTCCGCCATCCGCTCGATGTCCTGGCGGACCCGATGATCGTTCCAGGAGCGCTGCGCATCGGCCCGGACGAGCTTCGGACGCATCGCGATGAGATTCCGCACGATCGCGAGATCGTGCTGTACTGCACGTGCCCGAGCGAGCAGACCAGCGCGAAGGTTGCGATGGAGCTGCGCCGTTTGGGCGTGCATCGCGTGCGTCCGCTGCGCGGCGGACTGCAAGGGTGGAAGGATGCAGGATATCCGCTCGAGCCGGTGCTCGTTGCTCCGCCGGCCGCGGTCGGCCACTCACAAACCAGCGCGGCCTAGCTGCCCATCCGAAAGACGATTGTGACGGTGGTCTGCACCTCCGTGGGCAGCACCGTTCAGCAGGAACGGACGATAGCGCGCCTGCCGCACGGCTGCGAGAGCGGCGGGCTGCAGCATCGGCGGCCCGCTAAGAACGTGCGCGCTCTCGATGCTGCCGGCCCGCGAGATGATCGCATCGATGACGACTGTGCCTTCCGTCCGCGTAAGCTTTGCGATCTCCGGATACTGCGGACGGATCGGCGCGATCAGCAATCCAGCGATCACGCCGGAAGAGATGCGCGTCGGCCCTGATTTCTGCGTTCCCGCGGGTCCGCGGACGCTTACTCGCGGCGCCGCAGGCACAGCGCTTGCGATCCCGAGCGGGAGCCCAGGTGTTGCTTCCGAGATTGATGACGCCGAGCGTCGGTGCATCGACCGGCGGGCCGCTCACGGTCATCGGGTGACCCGCGACTCTGGGCTCCGACTGCGGTGCGAGGCGTGCTGGCATAAGCGGTTCCGGAAACAACCCTTGTCCGCGGCAATTGAACGGGCAGCGGCGGGGGTACATGCGGGGGCGCAAGTGAAACGGGGATTCTGGAGGGCAGCGGGATCAGCTCCGGATGAAGCAGCGGAAGCGAGACGATCAGCACAGCAACAGCGCACTGCGCGGTAGTGGAGAGCACGGCGGGCCAGCGGTTACGCGTACGCAGCAGAGCAGCGGATTCGACGAGTGAGTCCTCGAACATGACAGCACCTCGGGTGAAGCCCGGTGCGTCCGGCGAGGAACGCTTCTGCCGCAATAGACACCGTCGCGCTGCTGCGTAGTTCCACTCAGGGCTGGCGCGCGACGCGGGCAATCATGGATGATGGCTGTCATGGCGACGAGCGTAACTCCGGAGCAGGTGGCTGCAGAGCGCGTCGTGGTGAAGCCGCAGCGCGTGCTTTCGGTGGACGTGCTCCGCGGCCTGACGATCGCGCTGATGATCCTGGTCAACGATCCCGGTGACTGGTCGCATGTCTTCTCTCAGCTGGATCACGCGGAGTGGAACGGATGGACGCTGACGGATCTTGTCTTCCCGAACTTTCTTTTCATCGTGGGCGCGTCGATCGTCTTCTCGATGACGGCGCGTGCGGCGCGCGGCGATTGCAAGGGGACGCTGGCCGGAAAGGCATTCGCGCGTGCAGGCAAGATCTTTCTGCTCGATCTGATCCTCGCGTACTTCCCGCGCATGCACTGGGGTGGGCTGCGGCTTTATGGCGTGCTTACTCGCATTGCGCTGTGTTACTTGATTGCTGCGCTGATTCTGATTGCGACACGTCGAGCTCGCTGGATTGTGCTGATCATCGCGATTCTGCTCATCGGCTACTGGGCGTTGCTGCGATGGGTTCCGGTTCCGGGTATCGGCGTGCCGGGCCGCGACGTTGCCGTTCATGGATAAGAATCTGAATCTCGCCGCGTGGCTGGATCGCGCAGCTATGGGATGGACGCAGCGCTGGCTGCACACCGGGCACGCTGTACAACCACACTCGCGATCCTGAAGGCTTGCTGAGTACGCTGCCGGCGATTGCGACGACGCTGCTCGGGGCGCTCGCGGGGCTGGCAATGCAGGGCGCAAACGCCGGGCGACTGAACTGGCGCAACCTCCGCGTTCGGCTGCTTGCATGGGGATGCGCAGGGATTCTTGCAGGTGAGGTTTGGTCGAGAACCTTCCCGATTAACAAGAACCTGTGGACCTCGAGCTATGTGCTGCTGGCGGCCGGCATTGCAGCGGTCGTGCTCGCCGCGTGCTCGGCGCTGGTGGATCGAACGGTCCGCAGCCATGGCCGCGTGCGCTTCGCGCGATCACATGGCCGTGGCTGGTCTTCGGATCGAATGCGATTGCGGCGTTCACCATCTCGATCGTCATCGTCAAGACGATGCTGTATCTGCATGCGAACGGGTGCGGACGGAGTGCGGCGCACGTGGTGGTACTTCATGTACTGGGATGTGTTCGCTCGCGCCGGATCGAACGACTGGACCTCGCTCGCGTTTGCGTTGAGCTTCGTTGTGCTGTGCTTTCTTCCCGTATGGTTCCTGTGGCGGAAGAAAATCTTTTTGCGGCTGTAGCGGGAGATCGTATTGGCTTTTGATGGATTGCGGGATTGGATTGAGGCGCTGGAGCGCGCGGGCGAACTGAAGCGCGTGCGGGCGGAGCTGTCGCCGCGGCTGGAGATGGCGGAGGTTGCCGACCGCGCGGTGAAGAGCGGTGGCCCGGCACTGTTGTTTGAGAACGTCGCCGGATACAAGGGCGCGCGCGTGCTGATGAATCAGTTCGGCTCCGAGCGGCGGATGCGCATGGCGCTCGGCGTAGATTCGCTGGACGAAGTTGCCAAACGCATCGAGGCGCTGCTGCATCCGGTTCCTCCGACTTCGCTGATGGACAAGCTCAAGATGCTGCCCATGCTCGCCGAGGTGGGATCGTATTTTCCGAAGGTCATCGACCGCGAAGCGCGCGCTCTGCAAACAGGTGGTGCTTCGCGGTAAAGAAGTCGACGTGCTGAAATTTCCAGTGCTGACCACGTGGCCCGGCGATGGTGGCCCGTTCATCACGCTTCCTTGCGTTGTCACGAAAGACCCGCGCACAGGGAAGCGCAACGTTGGCATGTATCGCATGCAGGTCTACGACGGACAGACAACGGGCATGCACTGGCAGCGGCAGAAGGTCGCGGCGGAGCACTTCCGCGATCGTCTGCGCGGCGCCGCGGAGGATGCGTCGCGGCGCAGTCGACGTGATGGCGCGCACGGCCGGCGGGACCACCGCAAGCTCTGATGTCGCGGGAGTTCCGCAGCACGTTGTTACGAAGATCCGCGGCGAGCGCATGGAGGTCGCCGTCGCGATCGGCACCGACCCCGCGGTTACTTTCGCGGCCATCGTTCCCGCACCGCCCGATGTGGAGGAGTATCTGATCGCGGGTTTTCTCCGCGGCAAAGCTGTTGAACTCGTGAAGTGCGAAACGGTCGATCTCGAAGTGCCGGCCAGTTCAGAGATTGTGCTCGAGGGCTACGTCGAGCTCGGGCGAACTGCGCAGCGAGGGGCCGTTCGGTGACCATACCGGCTTCTACACCATGCCGGAGGATTACCCGGTGTTCCATATCACCTGCATCACGCATCGCAAGAATCCCATTTACGCTGCGACCATCGTCGGCAAGCCGCCGATGGAGGACGCCTGGATGGGCAAGGCCGTCGAGCGCATCTTCCTTCCGCTGATGAAGCTCACGCTGCCGGAGATCGTCGACATCAATCTTCCGCCGGAGGCCGTCTTTCACAACCTGATGATCGTCAGTATTCGCAAGAGCTACGCGGGGCACGCGCGAAAGGTGATGAACGGCATCTGGGCGATGGGGCAGGCGATGTTCACGAAGTGCATCATCGTCGTGGACGAGGACTGCGATGTGCAGGATCTGCGCGAGGTGACGCTGCGCGTCGCGAACAACATCGATCCCGAGCGCGATATTCAGTTCACGCTCGGGCCGGTTGATTCGCTCGACCATGCGAGCCGGCTCCCGAACTTCGGCAGCAAGATGGGAATCGACGCGACGCGAAAGTGGGCGGCCGAGGGATTTGCGCGTCCGTGGCCGGCAATGCTCGAAATGCCGCGTGAGGTGAAGCAGCGCGTGGCAACCATCTGCAAGGATTTGGGACTGGAGTAGCGACTGAGAATGCGCGTTCATCGATGGCTGGCAGGCATAATCTGCCTCGTGGTGGGGAGTGTGTGCGTGGCGCAGAAAACGGCTTCGGGCGATCAGGAGTTCAGCCGGAAAAATGGCTGGACGATCTTTGTGGAGTACTCGAACACGTCGAGCCACCTTCTATGGGAGCGTCGCGGCAACGCGAACTGGTCACTTTAGGCGGTGCATATACGCGGCGGCTGGCGCGGCTGGGAGGAACGCAGCTCAGTTATCAGGCGGAGGTCCGCCCGATCGTCTTCGAGAGCGATCCTTTGGCGCTTACGACCACGGTTTACAGCGGCGTGGGCGCTGTCCCGGTGACCTTTTCTGAATCTCAGGCGACGATATTTCGATGTATCCCGGCGTCCGGATCGTATCCGATCATGCGGGCCGGAAGGTGCCGGGACAGCGACGTACCAGACAAGTTGCGGGCGGCAGTGGACGTTTGCGCAGGCGTTCTCGCCGCTCGGCTTCAAGTACTCACTGATGCGCCGGCACAGAGTGCAGCCGTTCTTCGTCGGCACATTGGGGTACATGTATTCCAGCCGGCCCATTCCTGTCGAATCTGCGGAGGCGTTTAATTTTGTCTTCGATTTTGGGCCGGGGGTAGAGATCTACCGCAGTGAGCGACGATCCGTTTCGCTGGAGTGCAGGTTTCATCACTTCTCAAATCGCGACACAGCGCAACAGAACCCCGGCGTGGACAACCTGGTCTACAAGCTTTCGTACGGCTTCGGCCGATAGCCGTTCAGGCGATCCGCGGGACGCGGACGATATACTGAGAATTGTGTCTGCAACCTCATTTTTGCAGCCCGGGAGAGGCGTTTGGCGAAGGCGGAGATTGGAATTATTGGGGGCAGCGGCCTCTACAAAATGGATGGTCTGACGGACACACGCGAGGAGCGCGTCGAGACTCCTTTCGGCGATCCAAGCGAGACGTTTCTGCTGGGAAAACTTGAGGGACGCGACGTCGCCTTCCTCGCCCGCCACGGTAAAGGCCACCGCATACTTCCATCGGAGCTGAATTTTCGCGCCAACATCTTCGCGATGAAGAAGCTTGGCGTTACCAGCATCCTCAGCGTGAGCGCCGTCGGCAGCCTGAAAGAAGAGCACAAGCCCACTGACTTTGTCGTGCCCGATCAGTTCATCGATCGGACCTTCGCGCGAGACGCAACCTTCTTCGGCGAGGGCGTTGTCGGTCATGTTGCGTTCGGGGATCCCGTGTGTCCGATCGTGGCGGATGTTTTCGTGCGTGCGTGCGAAGAGGTGGGAGTGGTTGGAAAGCGCGGCGGCACGTATGTCTGCATGGAAGGCCCGCAGTTCTCGACTCGCGCCGAATCTCGCCTGTACCGTTCCTGGGGTGCCGACGTGATCGGCATGACGAACCTGCAGGAGGCGAAGCTCGCGCGCGAAGCGGAGATCAGCTACGCTACGCTCGCGATGGTGACGGATTATGACTGCTGGTACGAGGGCCACGATGACGTCACTGTCGAGCAGGTGGTTGCAGTGATGCATCAGAACAGCGGCAACGCGCAGAAGGTGGTCAAAGCCGCCGTTCGTCTCATGCCCAAAGATCTCAGCGCGAGCCCTGCGCAGACCGCCGCAAAGTTTGCCATCATGACGGACCGCAGCGTAATTCCGCAGGCGACCAGGCAGAAGCTCGACGTACTCTTCGGAAAATACTGGTAGTCAAAAGGCTGCAATCTACACCGTAAATGGGAGACTGAATGTCGATTCTTGTAGTTGGTTCCGTAGCGTTCGATTCGCTCGAAACACCGGCCGGAAGGCGCGAGCGTGTTCTGGGAGGCGCAGCCACGCACTTCGCGCTCGCCGCAAGCTTCTTCACAAAGGTCCGCGTGGTCGGCGTGGTCGGCGAGGACTTCCTGCCTGAGCACGAGCGGGTCCTCACTGATAAAGGTGTCGATACCCGGGGCATCGAACGCGCCCCTGGAAAGAGCTTCCACTGGCGCGGCGCCTATCTCCGCGACCTGAACGAGGCGGACACGCTGCAGACGGACCTGAATGTGTTCGCGGAGTTCACGCCAAAGATTCCCGCTGAGTATCAGGACACCGAGTTCCTCTTCCTCGCGAACATCGACCCCGTCCTGCAGCTTCGCGTCCGCCAGCAGATGCCAAACGCAAAGATGGTCGCGGGGGACACGATGAACTACTGGATCAACGCGCATCGTGACAACCTGCTGAAGGTGCTGCCAGAGCTTGATGTGCTGATCATCAATGACAAGGAAGCCCGCATGCTGAGCGGAGAAGAGAACGCACTCCGCGCGGCCAAGGGAGTGCTAGATCTTGGCCCGAAATCGCTTGTGGTGAAGTTCGGCGAGCACGGTTCGGTCGCCCACTTCACGCCGGAGGTCTTCGAGACCCGCGATCCGTGCAAGCTCTTTCGCGCGCCGGCAACTCCGCAGGAAGAGGTCGTCGATCCTACCGGAGCCGGTGATTCTTTTGCCGGTGGGTTCTTCGGCTATATCGCTTCGCAGGGCAGAGTGACTCCGGAGATCTTCCGCACGGCAATGTTCTACGGTTGCGTCATGGGCTCGCTCTCGGTCGAGGACTTCGGCACCGAGAGATTACAACGCACAACGCGCGCGGAAATCGATCAGCGGTTTCAGCATCTGCGCGAGATCTCTCACCTCTAACTCGGCTCGCACAAATCGCTGTTCATTCATCGAACGCACGAGCCATCCGGAGGACCGCAAGGCGTGCCACAACCGAGAAACGCCACGGGAACGAAGACAATCAGGCGCCCGCGGCGGCCTGGGTCCGGTCCTCCGCCGTGGGATCCCGAGGCGGTCTCGCCCGCAACACGGGCAGAGGTGTATCCGTTCACGGCCGCAGGCGTCGTGCTCGGATTTTTTGCGCTGCTCGTCTGCTACTCCAAAAGCTATCTCTTACTTTACGGTGACGCGGTCGCGCACCTTGGAATCGCTCGCCGCATCGTTGATTCGCATTATCCAGGCCTCGCACAGCTGGGCGGCGTTTGGCTTCCGCTTCCACATCTGTTGATGCTGCCGTTCATCGGCAACATGCAGATGTGGCAGACAGGCTTTGCCGCGGTGCCGATGTCGATGCTCAGCTTTGCGCTGAGTGTCGCCGGTATATGGCGCCTCGCCCGCAGAGCGATGCGGCCGCGGTGGGCACTCTTCGCCACAGCTTTCTACGCGCTCAACCCGAATCTGCTCTACCTTGCCACGACCGCGATGACCGAAGCGCTCTTCCTGTGTCTGCTGGTCTGGACGGTTGTGGCGGCGGTTGAAACAGTCGCGGCAATGCGTGCCGGGCGCACAAACGGTGCCCGTGGAGGCATGATCGCGGCTGGCGTTCTTGTGCTTGGGCAGGTGATGACGCGGTACGACGGCTGGATTATCGGCGCGATCGTCTGGTTGTGGATCGCGTACGAGCTCTGGCGAAGCGATGCAGAGCTGCGGCGCAGGCTCGTCACTCCGTTCGTGGTCTTCACGGTGTTGTGTCTCGCCGGCCCGATCTTCTGGTTCTGGTACAACGCGCATTTCAAAGGTGATTGGCTGGACTTCTTGCGCGGCCCGTACTCCGCTGCCGCAATCGAGCGCAAAACAGCGCCGCCCGGTCAGCACTACCGCGGATGGCACAACCCAGGCTGGGCGCTCCTGTTCTACACCCGCACAGCGCAGGTGGATGCAGCCGCATGGGAAACCGGCTTCATCGTAATGTTCGCGGCCCTCTATGGCCTGTGGGTGCAATGGAAGCGCCGCGCTGACGCCGCTGTTCGCAGCCGCGGTGAAGCAGGTCTTCTTCTGCTTTGGATCCCGCTCCCGTTCTACGTCTACGCCGTCGCGTACGGCTCTGTGCCGATATTCATTCCGCAGCTCTGGCCGCACTCCTTACTACAACGCGCGTTATGGCATGGAGATGCTGCCCGCGCTTGCAATCTATGCTGCGCTTGCGGCCGAGCGCCTTGACCTTTGGCTGCGTGCGCACTCGGCCGGTTGGGCGCGTGTGGGCGCGCGATTTTGGCAGCCGCTCGCGATGATGCTGTGCGCCGCGAACTGCATCGCCATGATGTACCGCATCCCGCTGGTGCTGAAAGAAGGGATCGTCAACGCCTCTACGCGCATTCCGTTTGAGCACTCGATTGCCACGGTGCTCGAACAGACTCCCGTTGGCGTTCCGGTGCTCATGTCGACCACCGCGCATGTGGGTGCGGTCCAGACTGCCGGCCGGCCATTGAAGAGCATCATCAGCGAGGACGACGAGGTTGCCTGGCACCAGGCTTTGGCCGACCCCGCGCGCCTGGCTGCTGTAGTGATCGCGATCGCCGGAGACCCGGTCGCGAAAGCTGTGGAGGCGCATCCCGAAGGCTTGCAAGAGCTTGAGGTGATCTGCACATCCGGGCAGCCGTGCGCGCGCATTTACCAGTCACAGCTGTGGAACGGGCAAACCACGCGATAGAGTCAAGCCGCATCCTACGAAGTGTGACGCGAGGCAAGACGCGGCACAGCAGCCGGCTGAAAGTTTTGGCCGGGACCTTGAACAATCCGAATGCAGAGAAGCAGCGCTCTGAGCGGCTCTCTACACAGGGCGAACCCCCCACGCGCCGATGAGAGGAGCAAATCAACTATGGGACTTTTCACACCTGACATGAACAACCTTCGGGAGCTGTACAGGCAGATGCTGCAGCGGTCGCTTTCGAGCGAGCGCCAGATCGTCGACGACGGCCTGCCAGCCATGATCAAGAACTCTACAAACAGTCAGCTCAAGAACGCCTTCCGCACTCACCTCGAGGAATCCAAGGAGCATGTCTCCCGCCTCGAACGCATTCTCCAGGAGAACGAAGGCGACGTGAGCACAACCAAGTGCAAGGTCACAGCCACGCTTATCGCTGAAGGCGGCTCGATGGCCAAGGACGCAAAGGACGAGACCCTGCGCGATGTGGTTTTGATCGCGGCCGGTAACCAGGTTGAGCATCACGAGATTGCAATTTACGGAACCCTGCGCAATATGGCCATCATCCTGGGCGAGGCGGAACATGCCGCGCTGCTGGACAAGACACTCGAAGAAGAGAAGCACGCCGACAAGCTGCTGACCGAGCTCTCTGAGCAGATCAACGTTGCAGCGCCGGTGTCCTAGCTAGGTTTGTAAGTTTTTCACGGTGAGAGCGTACCCGTGCCGTTCATGCGGCACGGGTTCTTTTTCGCTGCGCCCTGCGGGGTGTCTACGCAGGTGCGAGATCCGCTTCCTGCGCAGGCCCGGTAGTATCCTGACTCGGTGTTTCTCACCAGCGATCACATAGCCCTCTCACAGCAGATGCAGCTCGGAGCGCCGGCCGCGCGCCGCTTGCTGGTCGCGGGTGCACTTGGCGGTCTGATCGGGCTTGAGCGCGAGTGGCGCCACAAGGATTCGGGCCTTCGCACCAACATGCTCATTGCGATGGGCGCGGCGCTCTTCACCATCATGAGCGAGGTGATTGGCGCCGGGTCAAACCGCAGCCAGATCGCTTCAAACATCGTGCAAGGGATCGGCTTTCTTGGCGCCGGTCTCATTCTGCACACGCGCAGCCGTGTACTCGGGCTTACCAGCGCCGCAACGGTGTTCGTGGTCGCCGCGATCGGCATGTCGTCCGGTGCGGGAATGTACATGGACGCGCTGATTGCGACCGTGCTTCTGCTGGTTGCGCTGCAGATTGTGGGAATGATGGAAGGCCGGCTCGGATGGAAACGGTTTCCCATGCTCTACGAGGTGCGCGCTGAAGTCGGCCCGGTAATGGGCCGGGATGTAGTTGGCGCGCAGCGTGCCGAGGAACTCGCCGATAAAGTCGCAGCCGCGCGGCTTCGGATGCATGCCGCTGTGCTCAAGGTCCTTGACGCCGTGGGTCAGCCTCTCCGAATCGTAGAACGCGATAGCGTTGCCGGAATGGAGCGGGTCTCGTTCGCTGTCACTGCAACGCGGCGTGAGCATGACCGCGTGTTATCGGAGCTGAAAGCAAGCGACGCCACGGACCAGGTGGTCGCCTTCCCAGACGCGGAGGTCGATTGAGTTCCGTCCGTTTCGTAAAGGCGCATGCCTGCGGTAACGACTTCCTCGTCATCGAAGAAGCAGCCGCCGCACGTCGTCATGCGGCGCTCGCAAAGCGCCTCTGCGACCGCCACACAGGTATCGGCGCTGATGGAATCGAGTTTCTCGAACGTAAACCCGACGGCACGTTCTTCCTGCGTCTCTTCAATGCTGACGGCAGCGAGGCCGAACTCAGCGGCAACGGCACACGGTGCGTGGCTGCGTGGCTCGCGCAGAGCGAAGGCCTTGAGCAGATGGCCTTCGGCACACACGGCGGCACGCGAACCTGCCGTGTGCTCAAGCGCGATTCCACTACATGGTGGATCGAGAGCGGCATGGGTGTTCCGCGGGTTATGCCGCGCGCCATCGAAATCGCCGGCGTAAGCGGCGCGATCGAAGGCGCAATGGTGAACGTCGGCAATCCGCACTTCGTTCTCTTCGTGGACTCAAGCGATTACAGCAGCCACGGCATCACATGGCAGGAACTCGGCGGGAAGATCAGCACCGACCCACTCTTCCGTTTCGGCACCAACGTCGAGTTCGTTCGAATCATCAGCCCTGACGAAATCGAATTTCGGATCTACGAGCGCGGTGTCGGCCCGACGCATTCCTCCGGGACGGGCACATGCGCGTCCTCGGCTGCCTCCATCGCGTTGCGCGGCACGCATCGCGAGCTCACCGCCACATCCATCGGCGGTCCCCAGCGCATCGTCTGGCCCGCTGATAACGCGGAGATGCTCCTCACCGGCCCCGCCGAAGTCATCTGCCATGGCGAGGTGGAACTTGCGTGACGTGATCCGGCCGCGGCTGTGCGACGGCAGCGGCGTCGCTGTCGTGTCGCCCGCGTCGGCCGCCAAGCAAGAGCTCGTCGAAGCCGGAATGGAGCGCCTCGCTCACTTCGGCTACAAGCCAGCGCTGATGCCGCACGCGCTCGCAAGGGGACCACTCTATTACGCCGGTACAGCCGAGCAGCGCGCCAGCGACCTGCACGCCGGATTCGCCGAGCCCAACTTCGCAGGTGTGCTCTGCACCCGCGGCGGCTGGGGCTCCGCCGAGCTTCTGCCGCGCCTCGATACTTCACTCCTTCGCGCGAACCCCAAAGTCTTCGTCGGCTACAGCGACCACACGTCCCTGCACGCCTGGCTCTGGAACGAGCTCCGTCTGATGACCTTCTACGCCCCGATGGTCGCCGCCGACTGGTCGAGCCTCAATGGCGTACATCGGCCCACGTGGCACGCCGCCGTCGAAGCAAAATCGGCGTGGCGAGTCGGCGCGGAGGACGGTCTACGCTCGCTGCGCGCCGGCAACGTTGAAGGCCGCCTTCTCGGTGGCTGCCTCTCCATCCTCACCGAAGCTCTCGGCACGCCATGGGCGCTGCGCATCGAGGAGCCGGCCATCCTCTTCCTCGAAGACATCGGCACCAAGCCTTATCAGTGGGACCGCATGCTGCAGCATCTCCGCGCCGCCGGCATGCTCAAGCACGTGCGCGGCATCGTACTGGGAGACATGACGGCGAACGTCACGCCCGACGAGATGGAACTGCTCGAAGCCGCATGCCTGCACGCGCTCGAGGACTTCACCGGCCCGATCGCCCTCGGTCTGCGGTGCGGCCACGTCACCGGACAGAACCGCTCGCTTCCGCTCGGCGCGTACGTGAGATTCTCGAACGAAACCGTGGAGGAACTTTCGTGAGCAGCGCCAAACACGTGCACCTGATCGGAATCTGCGGAACCGCCATGGCATCGCTCGCCGGCATGCTGCGCGCGCAGGGTCATCGCGTCACCGGCTCCGACACCGCAGCCTATCCGCCTATGAGCGATCAACTCCTCGCCATGGGTATCCCCATCATGGAACCGTACGCCGCAAAGAATCTCGACCCGCGGCCAGACCTCGTCGTCGTCGGCAACGCAATCTCTCGTGGGAATGCCGAGCTCGAAGTCGTCCTTGACGAGCGCATTCCCATGACCTCGATGGCCGCGCTCATCCACGATGAATTCCTGCAAGGTCGCGAGCGCTTCGTCGTTTGCGGCACGCACGGCAAGACTACAACCACAAGCATGCTCGCGTGGATTTTCGAAACCGCATCGCGCATGAAAACTCCAGGCGCGGCGCGATGCAAGCCCTCATTCCTCATCGGCGGCGTCGCGGAAAACTTCGGCACCAGCTTCCACGTGCAGGAGGGAACGCGCCCCTTCATTTTGGAAGGCGATGAGTACGACACAGCCTTCTTCGACAAAGGCCCGAAGTTCCTGCACTACTTTCCCGACGCCGCAATCCTCACGCACGTCGAGTTCGACCACGCCGACATCTACGCCGACCTTGCGGCCGTGAAGACCGCATTCAAGCGCATGGTCAACCTCATTCCGCGTCGAGGCCGGCTTGTCGCCTTCGATGCCAGTGAGAACGTCACCGAGTGCGCCGCGCGCGCCTTCTGCACGGTCGAGCGCTACGGTCTTCAGGAAGATTCCTACTGGCGCGCCGTCGATCTGCATCAGGAGGGCGCGTCCACCACCTGGAAACTTCTGCGCGGCGGCCTCGACTACGCACGTCTTCGGCTCCCGATGGCGGGCGAGCACAACGCGCTCAACGCGACCGCCGCGGCTGCGCTGGCCGCGGGGCAGGGCGTTCCCGTCGAAGCCATCGAAGCGGCAATCGCCAGCTTTAAAAGCGTGAAGCGACGCCTGGAAGTTCGAGCTGAAGTCGCCGGCGTGACGGTCATCGACGACTTCGCGCATCATCCGACGGCCATTCGCGAAACGTTGCGAGCGCTTCGTGCCGCATACTCGGGCCGCCGCCTCTGGGCCGTGCTCGAGCCGCGCTCCAACACACTTCGCCGCAACGTGTTCGAGCGCGAACTCGTCGACAGTCTCGCGCTTGCAGATGAGGTCGTCCTCGCCGGAGTCTTCAAGAGTGATGCCATCCCGGCGCTCGAACGATTGGAGCCGGGCCACGTCGTTGAAGCGCTCGCGGCCCGCGATGTTCCGGCCGTGCTCTGCGCCGATGCCGACGCGATCGTCAGTGACATCGTCCCGCGCGTACGCCATGGCGACGTGATCGCGATCCTCTCGAACGGCGGTTTCGGCGGGATCTACGACAAGCTGCCGAAGGCGCTGGAGACAAGTTCAAATCCCGATCGTCGCCGCAGCAGCTAGCGCACACGTCCTGGCAGCCTCGCTTCACTTCATCTTCCACCGCACCGCTCACGATACCCTTGACTAGGTATGTTTGCTTCGCTCCGCCTGCTTGGGGTTTATCTCGTCCTCGGAATACCAGCCGCGCTGATCGGTATCCCGTGGTCCGCGTTCCGCAAGGATTTCCGAACGATGTACCGCATGGGGATGCGCATCACGGCGCTCGGCGTGAAGGCTGCGCGCATCCGCATCCGCTGCGAAGGCCGGGAAAACGTCCAGCCCGGTGTGCAGTACATATTCCTCAGCAATCATGTGTCGAATGTTGATGCGCCCATTCTTCTGCCGCTGGTGCCAGGCATGACAAGTGTCTTTATCAAACGCGAGTTGATGAATATCCCGCTGCTCGGAACTGCGATGCGCATGGGCAAGTATGTTCCGGTTTCGCGCGGGAAGTCGCGCGAGGACGCACAGCACAGCGTCGAAGCAGCCTCGAACGCGCTGAATAGCGGGCTGCACATCACTGTCTTCCCTGAAGGAACCCGCTCAGCCGATGGCAACCTGCTGCCGTTCAAGAAGGGTGCGTTTTTCCTGTCGGAACAAACCGGCGCGCCCATCATTCCGGTTGTGATCACGGGAACCGAGCGCATCATGCCCAAGGGCACTCTTCGCATCACACCGGGTGAAGCCTACTTGAAATTTCTGCCGCCGATCTCTCCGCGGGATGCGGGCTCGCGCGAAGACCTGATGAACCGCGTCCGCGCCGCAATGGAGACTGAACTTGATCGTCGACGAACATCTGCAGATTGAACCGCGCTAATCGTGCAGGGTCGATACGTTGTGCAATCGATGACGAATTCTGGCGCGAAGCGCGTCCGCTGCATGCAATGCCGCGTCCGCTGGATGCAATCCTTACTTCACGATTGGGTTGTATCCGTCCATGATCAGTCGCTCGCGCATAGCCTCGGCGTCTGTTTTGGTCGCGAACGGTCCTACTTGGACATGGATCAGCTTGTCCTGCGCCCCGGTGCGTTCAGCAACGTCATAGCCTTTGCCGTGCAGCGCGTTTGCCAGAAGGTCGGCATCGTCTTTGTGCGCGGGCGATATGGCGGCGATCTGCACAACGAACGCTCCGCCCGGCGTAGGTGCGGGTCCCGCAGGCTGCGCAGCATGCGGCGGAGGAGTAGTTACCGGCGTGGCGGTGCGCGGCGTAGTTACGGGTGCGGCTGCCGCGTGCACGGGCGGCGCTGCCGGCTGCGTCACAGGCGCGCTTGCTGGCTTAGCGGCTGCCGGCGTCGGTGCAGCAGGCTCAGGCACTGCGGCGGTTGATGTGGTCGTGCTCGCCGTGCTGTTTCCCTGTGCAGCTGTCGGTGAACCCGGCGATGGTTTGAAGTTGTCGAACGTTGAATTCGCCGCCGGGGCAGAGTCGGTGTCGCTTGTCGCGGCCGGCAACGCGGCGTTCGGCGCTGTAGTTGACTTGCGCCCGAGGTTGTAACCGAATCCGAAGAACACCCCGCAAAGCAATACGAGGCCCAGAAAAATAGCGAGAATCGCGCCGGTGCTCAACGTCAGCTCACGTTCGCGCTGCGGAAGATCGTCGAGATCGTCGTCGATGAGGCGGCTCATAGTATTCGTGCCCGTTGGTTAGAAACGAAGGAAGAAGCCGGCCGTCGGTTGAATGGTGGACGTGTGCTGCAGAATCGTCAGGTAATTCTGTCCGAAATCCGGTGCGAGCAAAAAGTTCTGCCGGAACGAGACCCGCAGGCCGAAGTGGCTGTCCGAAAATTCCTTCTGCAAACCGACGTTGTAGTAATACGTAGCCCGGGCCTGCTTCGGTTCGCCCTGGCCGCCGCCTCCTGTGGGCTTGAACTCGGTCGTACCCGCACCCGCTGAGATGAACGGCTGCAGTCCAAAGATCTGATGAGGCGGCGTGATGATATAGCCGAGGCTGTACTCGTTCGCGGTCGTCTGAATCTGAAAGAGGCTCGTGCCATTCGGTGCGGGTTCGTAGTTCTCCGTGTAGCGCGCCCAGCCGTAGTTGAACTCGACGCCGATGTATGGCTTGGCGATGTACCGGATATTTGCGAGCGCGCCGACGGTGTTTGACCCAAACTGTGTGGTCATGACGTTGTAGTTCGGAGCGCCTGTCGGAAGGATCGGACCGGAAACTTCCTTGTTGAAAGCGCCGGCGCCACTGATGCCGAGGTCTATGCGCGAGAACTGGCGGCCGGCGAAGGAGGTTTGTGCGGCGGCGAGGCCGGTGACAGACAGGAGAAGAGTCGCGGTGGCGAGCAGGGCTCGCGAAAGGCTGTGCATCAGGGGTGAAGACTCCGGGCGCTTTGTGCGCTCTGATCTAGTCTAAACCCTTGTTCTGACGCGCGCGGCGGGCGATCCGGGTGAGCACAATGGTTCCAATCCCGAGCGCCAGACCACAACAGACGGCCACTGAAACCCGAACGCCCGGAAGCACCGCGAGCGCGATCACGCCGGCGGCGCCGCCGAGCAACACGATCCATAGCGGGAGCTCGAGCCGCAACTGCAGAAGCAGGATCACTGCTGCGGCGGCCAGCAACGCGAGCCCGGGCACGGAGCCGTGCCTGGCCAGGATCACGGCCGCAGCGAGAAGGGTAGTCAGAAGCCCCAGCGCCCCCGGAACGATCCAGCCCGGCCGGTTCAGTTCGACTGCGATCAGTGCAATTCCAATGGTGAGCAGCAGGACGGCAGCATCGGGCGAAAGGCTGGAAAGCAGCGGAAGCATTGCGCGCTCAGCGTACGGTCTGCCCGCGCTGCTGCAGACTCTGGCGCATGGCCACTGCCGCGGCGTTTGCGGGCTCCAGGCGCAGCGCGCGGGAGACATCATCAGCCGCTGCCGGGAGATGATTTTGAGCAAGGTCGAGCCTCGCCAGAACGAGCAACGCCGGCACATTCGGTTGACTGTTCAAGGATCGCTGGGCTTCGGCGCGGGCCTCGGTTGCGTTGCCGCTGCGCTCGCGTATCTCTGCAAGACCCGCGTGGGCGGCGGCACTGTTCGGGTCAGCTGCAATCGCCGACTGGAACTGCTGTTCGGCCTGCGGAAGCAGCCCCTGTCCCAGGTAATCGCGGCCGAGAGTCGTGTATTCATTGGCGCGCTGCTCCGGCGGCAACGTGGCCATGCGCGCGGCACGAAGCTGGTCAAGCTGGAACGCAGCCTGCCGGAAGCCGGTCTCCGACCAGTTGCGCCGGATGCGCTCGACCGGCACGAAGCTGCCGTTAGGATCGAGCCGGGAACCAGCCGGCGCCAGCGCAAGGTGCGCGCGCAGCGAGCCGGCTTCCGGATCATTTGGCTTCAGCTTCAGACAGGCGTCCGCCTGCTGGAGCGCTGTTCCGATATCGCCGCGACGATAAAGCGCGATTGCCAGGTTGTAGTGATAGTCCTCATCGGACGGGTCCGCCACCGAGGCGCGCTCGAAGTAGGCGACCGCATCCTTGCCCTGACGCGCCAGCGCGACGCCTTCATCGTTGACCACTTCCGGCAGCGGCAGCCGGCTGGCGACGAACTCGAACGCGACGGCGGCACCGGGGTAGTTGGCGGAGTTGAACCGCGCCAGGCCCAGGTAGAAGTTGGCCTCCAGCGCTTGGGGATCGGAGGCGGGAACGCGGGCCAGGGTGGTGGCTGCAGCGTCGTAGTCGCGGTTCAGGTACTGCTGCTTGCCCAGGGCGAGGAGGGCGGCGGGGTAGGTGCGTGCTGCGGCTACGGCGGTGCGGAGGCGGGCGATGGCCTCCGCGGGGCTGGGGGCGTTGATGCCGCGGATGTAGTCCTCGAAGGCGGGGAGGGGGACGGCGGCGTCGCCAGCGGCGAGGAAGGTCTGCTCGGCTACGTTGAGCCCGGGGTCGATGACCCGGGCGACCTTCCAGGCGATCGCGTTCTCGGCGTCGTAGAGGTGCGCGAGGGGGTCGGTCTCGGTGACGGCGGGCGAGAGGCGGAGCTGGTCGATGGAGAGGACCTGGGACTGGATCGCGATCTGGCCGTTCGTGACGGCGAAGCTGCCGATGACGACGTAGTTGGCGTCGAGCTGCTGGGCGATGCGGATGGTGGTGGCCCGGGAGGGGCGGAAGTCTCCGGGGAGCCCGAGGTGGGTGAGGGCGTAGACGCGGTCGTCGTGGGAGATGGTGAGGAAGCCGGCGGAGTTGAGGCGGCGGTCGAGCGTATCGGGGAAGGAGTTGCCGATCCAGTTGAGGGTGGCGTTCCCGGAGTGGTTCTCGAAGGGAAGGACGAGGACCATGCGTCCGCCGGGGAGCGCCTGCGCGCACGCGACTGCGGGCGCGAGGGCGGTGAGGCTGAGGAAAAATATTTTGAGGAGGCGGCGGGGTGAGCGCTTGCCGGCGGGACGAGAGGGCATCGGGAGTAGTGTAGCGGAGCGGATTTTCGGGGTACCCCCTCCCCTCGTCACTTTTTGCGCAAAGTCTTCAGACGATTCAGCTTAGGGGTGGACTTCGGGTGTGCGTGTGTTTGCAAAGTCTTGCGGATGGAAAGAACTTAGCGATTTCGGCTGTGCGCAAAGTATTCAGGAAAAAGGACTTGGGTTGATTTGGCGTTAAACAATTAAGCCCGGCGCGCTGTGCCGGGCGAGAGAAGCTCCTGTTTTTATTGTACGGGGTGCGTCAAGGGGAACGTTTGGAAACGGGGTCCGGTTGAGTTTTCGAGTGACGAGTTTTTGAGTTGTGAATGAGGCGGCGAGAAGTGGAGGAAGCCGAGGCCGACGCGCATGTTGCGGATGAGGGGTGAGGGGATCGTGATCGCGAGGGTGATGCCGAAGGCGGCGTGGGCGAGGGCGAGCGGAATGATGTTTCTGTAACGGAGGAAGAGCTCGCAGGAGAGCCAGCCCCAGACGAAGGTGATGGGCGTGAGGATGGGGTTGGGCAGGTGGGCGAGCGCGAAGATGAGAGCGGCGGCGAGCGTGGCGCGGCGCGGCGAGGGGATCAGGATGAGGAGACGGCGAAGGAAGACGTCCTGCAGGAGGATCTGTTGGACGAAGGCCCAGAGGGCGTAGCCCCAGTAGCGGGCGAGGAACCGGCGGGGAGTGGGCGGAGCGTGCAGTGCGTGGTGGGTTATCGCGACGGCGACGAGGATGCCGGCGAGGATGAAGGCGGCGATGGCGATCCAAAGTGAGCGGAGGAGATTGGTGCGGCGGAGGCCAAGTTTTCCACCCCAGCGAACAAGTTCGCTGGGGACCCCGGGCTTGTCACAGGTCTCGAAGGAGCGCGCGAGGACGAAGGCCAGGACGACGATCGCGCCGATGTAGAAGACGCGCTGAAAAGGATTGGGTGTCCAGATGACGAGCAGGATGAGGGTGTAGGCGACGGCGAGCTCGACGAGTGCGCGGCGGCGGGACATCTGCATGGGGCCTGATCAACCGCGCAGCGCGCTCAGCACACCGTGGGTGGTGTCGCTCTCACCGAGGCGCGGAAAGACCTTCTCGAGGCAGAAGCGATGCACCTCAGGATCGCGGTCCACCATGGCGTCGGTGACAAACACCACGTTGTAGCCGAGATCGAACGCGCTGCGCGCGGTGGACTCTACGCCGACTCCAGTGGAGATCCCGGTAAGGAAGATCTGGGTTACGCCGCGCTCGCGGAGCAAGGCGTCCAGGTTCGTTCCGTGAAACGCGCCGGGCGAGTGCTTGGTGACCAGGAGATCGCCGGGTTGGTGGCCGAGGTCCGGCATAAGTTCTGCCCAGTCGGGCGAGAAGGTCATTCCTCTGGGCGGCGCGGCCTCTCGGCGTCCCGGCGGAGCACCCGCGACGTTCACCAGCACCACCGGCAAGCCTTTGGCACGAAAGGCGCGAGCCAGCTCCGCCGACTTGCGCACGATCTCCGTGCCTGAGTGCACAGAAGCTGCGATCCCCTTCTGAAGGTCGATTATGACCAAAGCTGCGTTTTGGTCCAACTGGGTTAGCGGCATGGTTTCCTTCCCGGCGAGTTAGGACTTAGGAGTTAGGGTTAGGAGTTAGAAAGTCAGGAGTCAACGAGTCGTGATCAGTTGGTCGTTTGGTTATCTCAATTGCGCGCTCTGGCCAATTCGCCGACATGCGGCGTTGTTCGAGCAGTTGGCTGGCTCAGAAACGTTCTTACTCCCTAACTCCCTAACTCCTAACTTGTAACTCCTGACTCGCTAACTTGTTTTCTTCTTCTGAAATTCCAGGCTCATCCACAATCCAAGCACGGCAATCCCGGCAAAAAACACCGCGAGTGCGGGCAGACCGCTGCCTAGATGCCCGGCGCGAAACAGCACATAGCCGATCACGATATTCAGCAGCGCCCATGCCATATTGACCGGGGCCGAGGAGAAGCCCTTGCCCGGCGGATTCGCAAACGGGGTTGGAAATGGATCGCCGGAGATGCCATGCACGAAGTGCGGCACGGCGTTGGCCAGGAACATCCCTGCAAAGAAGCAGGCCAGATAGCTATACCAATGCATCAATGTAATCTCTCCTTGAGCTACGCGGCAATCTCTGCTTGGCGATGCCGCACTCTCTCGCTTTGACTATGCCGTGCTGCTCTCTTCGACGCACAGATCGGCGTCGTCGCTTGGCGGGATGAGACCGTTCTCCTGATAGACGGGGCGCATCTCGCGATCGACGCTGGGAAGGCGGAGAGCGTACCAGATGGCTCCGGCGAGCACGCAGGCGCCGGTGATCATGACGGTGTGGGGCGCTCCGATCTTGTGGGCGAGGCCGCCGGCAAGCAGACTGCCAAAGGGTGCGGTGCCTACAAACGCCATGGTGTAGTAGCTCATTACACGCGCGCGCTTGTCCTCCGTGACCAGCGACTGAACCACTGTATTCACGGCCGCCGCGCACTGCATCATACCGAAGCCGACAAAGAGCATGAGTACGAGCGAGAGCCAAAGCACGTGCGAGAGCCCAAACAGAATGAGCGCCGCGCCGAAGACCGCGGCGGAGATCTGGATCATGCGGGTGAGGCCGATGACCGACTTGCGCACGGCGAGCGACAGCGCCGAGACCAATGCGCCGATGCCGGAGGCTCCGGTGAGCCAGCCGAGGGTGTTGGGGCCTCCGTGCAGCACGTTGCCGGCGAACATGGGAAGCAGCACCGCGTAGGGCCATCCCATGAGACTGACCACCGCAAAGAGTAGAAGCGCGACGCGAATTGGCCGGAAACCGCTGACGTAGACCCAGCCTTCGCGCATCTGCTCGAGCATGCTCTTCGCCTGCCTGCGGACGTCGAGCGGCTTGATGCGCATCATGAGCAGGGACGCGATGACGGCGAGGTAGCTGACACCGTCGATGAGGAAGCACCAGCCTTCGCCGAGGGTTGCGACGACGACGCCGGCAACAGCCGGGCCGACCAGGCGCGCGGCGTTGACCATGGAGGAATTAATTGCGATGGCATTGGGGAGGTCTTCCTTGTCCTCGACCATCTGGACGAGAAAGGACTGGCGCCCGGGCATGTCGAACGCATTGATGACGCCCTGCAGCGCGGCGAGGCCGATGATCTCCCACAGCGTGATGACGCCCATGAGCGTGAGCGCGGCCATGGCGAGTGACTGCACGGCGGCAGCGATCTGGGTGCAGACGAGCAGCTTGCGGCGGTCCATGCGCTCGACCCAGACACCCGCAAACGGCCCGAGGAGAAAGGTAAGGATCTGTCCGGCGAAGCTGACGACGCCGAGCAGCAGGGCGGAATGAGTGAGCCGGTAGACGAGCCAGCTGGTGGCCAGCCGCGTCATCCAGGTACCCATGAGCGAGGTGCCCTGGCCCATGAAGTAGAGGCGAAAGTTTCTGTGCCGCAGCGCGCGCCAGGCGTGCGAGATCGAACTCAGTCCATCGGCGCTCTTGTTGTCTCGGTTCACCGGGCCCTTTGGTTCTATGATGCCGGATGATCGCGCTTCCCGCACCACTGCTCTCGGGGGCTGTGAAATGGCCCGAGCAGGCATGCTTCGCCGGGTGTGCGGGTCGACGCGCATGACCCGCTCGGGCCGCCGACAAGTGCCGCGCAGTTTTCTAGAAGCTGAACCGTGTCGAGAACTGCATATTGCGTTCGCCATTCTGCGGAAAGGTCGCGAGCGGCTGGCCGAATTGCGGATTCGGATCGAACGTGAACACGTTATCCGTGTTGCTCGACGTCACATATTGCACGTTATTCACCGTGTCGGTGTAGTTGGCGTGGTTCAGCACGTCGAATACATCGAGACGCAGACGCCAGACGTACCGCTCGCCGAAGTGGAAGTCGCGGGTGAGGTTCACATCCAGATCATTCAGCCCCGGCCCGGTGAACGAGTTATACCCCTCGCCCGGCACGAGCGAGAAGTTCGGCTCCGAGGTATCGAGCACACCGGTATAGGGCCGGCCGCTTGCCTCATTCAGCACGCCCGCGATGATGAAGTGCCGCATCGCTCCATGGGTCGGCGTCCATCCTCCACTCGCCACAAATCTGTTCCGCTGGTCCAGCAGAGAACGACCGCGTTGCGCCTGCATGTCGAACTGGTTGTAGTAGCCCACGCCCTCGTCCGTGGACTTTGAAAGCGTGTACGACACCTGCGCGAAGAACTGCGAGGACGTATGCCGCAGCGACACCAGCAAGCCGTTGTACTTCGAGTGTCCCGTGTTATCGACGATGTTGATGGTGCCGAAGTTCGGATTGTAAATACCGTCAATCGCCTCGTAATCCGGCACCACATAGCTCTGCCCGTTCGGCAGAATGACCGTGTCCTGGGTGTAATTGCCTCCGTAGGCGACCTGCAGTTCCGGCGGGACCAGGTTGATGTCCCGGCCGAAGTTGCCGTTCGCCTGGCGTGTCACGCCGTTGGAGTTTCCAAGCAGCGCCAAGCCGTGCGTATAGGCGTAGGAAACGCTGAGAGCGGTGTGCGCGCCGAACTGATGATCGATGCCAAGGCTGCCCTGCTCGATATAAGGGCTGCGGAAGTTCGGGTCGAAGATGACTGCCGAAGGAGTTCCGCCGGCGGCGCTCGGGAAGGACGTCAGGGTCTGCGGGTAGGTGACGATCGGGCTGGAGTTTCCGTACGCCGGCCCGGTGGCTGCGAGAAACGGCCGCGATATGCCGTTGGACGACATCACCTGGGATACGTCAAGCAGATCTTCCTGCTCGTAGAAGATCCCGAATGCACCGCGGAAGACTGTGCCTTTGTTCTTCCATGGGGTGTAGGCAAATCCGAGGCGCGGAGCCACGTTGTGCTTGCTGTAATGAACGCTGCACGTCAGCGGCAGCGCAGGATTGCACACCGGCGGCTGCGGAAGTACCTGCAGGTCGTAACGCAGACCATAGTTCAGGTTCAGGTGGTCGCTCGCGTGCCACTCGTCCTGTCCATAGAAGGAGTAGGTGGGCGAATGGATCGGTACAGTTGATTGCCCGAACGACTGCAGATAGAGCTGGAAGTTCCCGGCCGCAACGTCCGGCAGGCTCGCAAAGAAGTAGGCGCCATCCGGTCCATACACAAAATAATCCAGGTCATGGTTGTCGTTGATGTCCACGCCGAACTTCAACGTATGCCGGCCCATCATGTGCGTGAAGTTGTCGGTGTACTCGTAGCGCGTATCGGAGGTCGACAACTGGAAGCGATTGCCGCCAAAGACGAAGCCGCTGTCCGGGTTCTGGATGATCACGGCGGGAGACGTCGGCGGCGTGTCCGGCAGGTCGAAGTGGTAATCCCGGCCGAAGTGAAACCGCACATCGTTGATCGTCTTCGCGGTGAAGACTGTTCGCAGCGAGGTTTGGAAGAAATGACTGGTCGCGCCGTCGGTCAAGGACAGGCCGTCACCCGTCGAGGTCGGCGTGTTGAAGTACCCGTGGGGGCTGCGATAGCGCTGGTAGTTGTACGTTGCGTCGAGCGTGTTCCTGGCACTCAGGTTCGCATTGATTTTGCCGAACACGGTGTTCTGGTTGAAGCTTCGCGCGAATGATCCGGACGCCGCATTCACCTGCGCGGCGAGGTCGGGGTTCTGCGCCAGGAAGCCGGGAGGCAAACCCTCCAGGGCCACACTGTTATTCACCGTCAGCGGCTCATTGCGAACCTGGCCTTCGTAGTTGGTCAGGAAAAATAGCTTGTCGTGCCTGATCGGGCCGCCGAGCGTTCCGCCGAACTGCTGGCGGCGGTTGTGCGGCTTCGCGATGCCAAGACTCTTATTGATCGGGATCGTTCGCGTTGAACGCCGAATCAAGAACGTAGTAGTAGCCGTCTCCGTGGAGGTCATTGGTTCCGCTTCGCGTGACGGAGTTGACCAATCCGCCGCCCGCCTGTCCAAACTCCGCTTCGAAGCCGGAGTTGGTGACCTGGAACTCCTGGATGACGTCCTCGCTGAACTGAAACGGAATGCTGGTACGCCCAATCTGCTGCGAGAAAAACGCGTCGTTGTTGTTTGCTCCATCGACCGTGTAGTTGTTGAAGTTTCCGGCCACGCCGTTGAAGCTGATCATTCCCGCGCCGTCGTTGGTCGCTCCCGGAGTCAGCAGCGTGAAGTCGGTGAAGTTGCGTCCGTTCAAAGGCAACGAGTCGATGCTCTCGCGATTGACCACGGTCGAAAGCGACGACTGCTGGACATCGACAAGCGCCTCGGCCGTTACCGTGACAACCGTCTGTTGCTGTCCGATCTGCAGACGCGGTTCGAGCGAGGTTGTCGTCCCGACGCGAACGACGACGTCGCGTAACGTGGTATCTCCGAATCCGGTTGCCGTAAACGTCACCCGATAGTGTCCGGGAGCGAGTGCCAGGAACTCGAAATGGCCCCGGGTGTCCGCGTGCACACTGTTGGCGGCCGCGGTCGCGAGATTCGTTGCGACCACAGTGGCGCCGGGAAGCGCTGCGCCGGTGTTATCGAGCACGCTTCCTTCCAGGCGTCCGGTGTCCGCGGAAGCCTGTGCTTCGCAACGATCGATGTTCAGGGTGAGACAAACAGGAAGGAGAGTTGCAGCAAAAACAAGCGCACGAACCAACCGCTTCATAGGCCTCCGGCGGGTAGATTGCCGATATCTCCCGAGGCTTCACATCTCTGCGGGAGTGATCGAGAAAATTGCCAGTGATGACGCGAACTCTATCAGACGAAAACGCCATTTGACGTGACAATTGCGTCATTCCTCGCTAAGCCGCAGCGCGCGCCAGGCATGGGAGATCGAACTCAGTCCATCGGCGCTGTTGTTGTCTCGGTTCACCGGGCCCTTTTGAATCATCACTCCGCCGCGCCCATCAGCATCAGCGAGCGCTGCGCGAAGGGCGAATAGACGAGCAGGGGCATGGCGGCGATGGCCAGACCCACGCTGATGTGATGCAGCAGAAGCGCCGGGCTTACGGCCCAGACGAGGTCCATTAGAAGCAAGAGCGGCCAGAGCTGCAGAAGCTTTTCGCGCGCTCGTGGTGCACGAAACAGCACGGCGCAAACCACGAATACGCGTACGGGGATCATCAGCGCGGCCGTCGCGACAATGACCCAGAACGCCTGGTGTGCAAAGGTTAGCGGGCTGAGCAGATCACTGATTTCGGCGAGGTTTGCGAGCGCGCCCACGTAGAAGCCGATGTACATGACCTGGAGCGCGAGGAAGAGCGCGCGGGCCACGCGGTGGGAGCTGCGCGGCAGGTCTTCGGGCTGCGCGAGCACGGCATCGAGAAAGCCGCGCTGCTCGACAGGTTCAAGCGGCTGTGCGCGGGGAGTGGGTTCGTCGGGCTCGCCGGAGCCGAGCCGCTCGACGGGCGCGACAAACCTGTAGCCGCGGCGGGCGAGGGTCTCGACGAAGCGCGGGCTGGCGGCCTTGTCCCCGAGGGCGTCGCGGACGCGGTTCACGGCCGAGTTGACGCCGTGCTCATAGTCGACGAAGGTGCCGTCGGGCCAAAGCTCGCGGCTGATCTCCTCGCGGGTGACGATCTCGCCCTGGCGCTCGAGGAGAAGGACGAGGACCTGGAAGGGCTGCGAGTGGATGCGGACCCGCAGGCCCTGGCGGCGCAGTTCTCCTGTTGTCGCGTCGGCCTCGAAGACTCCGAACCGGTATCGCCTGGTGGCCAGCTTCTCCATCAGCAGACAGTCTATCCAACGGAGCTTCGGTGGGCCGGTGAGACGGGCTTTGAGGTGAGGCTGCAAACGGCTCAGCCGAAATCAGTTGCGCCGTGAGATTCATTCTTTGATCGCGTTACCTGGCTTGCATTGCGCTGGAGGCGTGGAGCGGTGAGGCTGAGCTCCATGAAGCATGTCGCGCACAAGTTCTCAGTCCTGATCGGAGCGTTTATTTTGCTCCGGGCGCCACGGGTTTTCGCGCAGCCGTCCGCGGCGGCGACGGCGGCGTTCAACGCGTACGCCGCGCAGCTGGAGTTGCGGCTGGCGCAGCAGCATCAGTC
Organism: uncultured Acidobacteriaceae bacterium; assembly: GCA_963777205.1. Lineage (GTDB taxonomy): Bacteria > Acidobacteriota > Terriglobia > Terriglobales > Acidobacteriaceae > Granulicella. Next base: position 422,802 of record CAVZPQ010000002.1, read on the forward strand.
AGCGAATTACTTCCTGGCGGTTCCGCAGGAGGGAGCGGCCGGGCAGCCGGGTGGCTGGGGTGCGGCACGTGCGCGGCTACGCTCCGGCGAGCTGCTGATTGAGAACCTGACACCGGGGTCGCAGCCGTCTGGCGCACTGGTGCACCACTGGCGCGCGACGGCGTTCGTGGCGAAGGCGACGCCGGCGGAGTTTGAGCGTCTGTTGCGCGACTTTAGCGCGTATCCGCATAACTTCGCGCCTGAGGTCGTGGGGTCGAAGGTGCTGATGGCGACGCCCACGGAGACGCTGCTTCGGCTGCGCACGCGGCAGCATCACGTGATCACGGTGGAGCTTGATACGACGTGCGAGGTGAGGTTCGCGTCGCTGGATGCGGCGCATGGGTATTCGGTCTCGCGCAGCACGCGGGTGGATGAGGTCGCTCCGGCGGGCGATGAGGGACTGCTGTATCGGCTGAACACGTACTGGTCGTGGGAGGAGCGCGATGGCGGGCTGTATCTGCAGCTTGAGTCGCTGTCGCTGACGCGCGCGATTCCGCGTGGGCTGGCGTGGGCGGTGGCGCCGTATGTCGATTCCATCCCGCGGGATTCGCTGATTTTTACGCTTACGTCGGCGCGTGAGGCGCTTGGCGGGAAACGGTAGTGAACGAAACATTTCAGGTAAGGAGATGCTATGAGCACATCAATGTTGACGCGGCCGTTCACACCTGCGGTTCGCATTCACCGATCACTGACTGCGGCACTCGAGAGGCGAGTGCTGGAATGGCTGGCTTCGCGCACGCCGCGGTGGATCACGTCGGACCACCTTACGGCGCTGGGTCTGGCGGCGCAGATCGCGGCGGGTGGGTTCTATGCCGCTTCGCATGCGCACGCGCTTGCGCTGGTGGGGGTGAATGGGTGCATCGTCGTGAACTGGCTGGGCGACTCGCTGGATGGCACGCTGGCGCGGGTGCGTGGGCGGCAGCGGCCGCGGTTTGGATTTTATGTCGATCACATTACGGATCTGTTCGGCGCGACTGCGCTGCTTGCGGGGCTGGCGTTTTCGGGGCTCGCGCATCCGCTGACGTGCGCGGCGATGCTGGTGGGATTTCTGCTGCTCTCGGCGGAGAGCTTTTTGGCGACGCACACGCTTGCCCGGTTTGAGCTGTCGCAGTTTCTGCTTGGGCCTACGGAGCTGCGGCTGCTGCTGATCGTGGGTAACTTGTTTCTGCTGCGCAGCCCGTATGCGGAGATTCTTGGGCGTCGCGTGCTGCTGTTCGATGTGGGCGGGGTGATCGGGTCAATCTGCATGTTCGGGTTGGCGGTGACGCTGGCGGCGCGCCACACTGCGCAGCTCTATCGCGAGGAGCCACTGCCGTGACGCCGGTCGCTCGTTTCGTGCGATTTAACGTGGTCGGGGCGCTGGGCGTGGCGGTGCAGCTCACGACGCTGGCGATGCTGAACCATGCGTTCGCTCATCATTATCTTGTTACTTCCAGTTTGGCTGTCGAGCTTGCGGTGTTGCACAACTTTGCGTGGCACCGGCACTACACATGGCCGGAAGGGAACGGCACAGGCTCCAGGATGGGAGCGCTTCTGCGGTTTCATGTTGGGAATGGGCTGATCTCGCTCGGCGGGAATTTTGCGCTGATGCATGTCTTTGTGCGGTTGATGCACCTGCCGGTTTTGGTCGCGAATGCGGCTGCGATTGCGGTCTGCGGGATTGCGAATTTCCTCATCGCGCATCACTGGGTGTTTCATCCCGGCAAGCCGCGGTTCCCCGGAGGGACTAAGGGCCACGGCGATGGGGGCTACTGCACCTGTGCGTCGAAGACGCCGGTCTCCACTACGCCTGCGTGCTTCATCTGTACGAACACGCGATAGCGGCCTGGGGAGGGGAAACCGTAGGGGAAGGAGACGGTTGAGGTCACCGGCTCGCGTGGCCATGTTCATGCCGGGCATTGGGTCCATGCTGCCCATTGTCATGCCCGTGCTCTGCTGGGCGAGCATCACGGCCGGCATGGCGGCGGAGCCCTCCGGGTGCGTGTGCGCGAAGGCTGTGCCATCGGTTTTTACAAAGGCTGCATGGCCGGCCATTCCGAGGTAGGGCTGCATGTCCTGGGCCGGGTTTCCATGCGGGTCGAGCAGATGGAACGTGAGGTTGTAGGGGGCATTCGCGTGTAACTGCTCCGGCTTGTCCCACACCATGGTGTAGCCGTCCGGCAGCTTGTAGCGGGTGCCCAGCTCGCCGGCGGAGACGGGCGGCGGCGATGCACTCGCGTCTTCGCTGCCGAGCGGACCGCCGTTCATTCCGCGCGGGATGTTCAGCGTCGCCGTCTCGGTCTCGGGAAAGCCGCTGCGGAAGACGACATCGCCGTAGAGGTGATACGTTCCGGGGGGCATCGCAGGGAGCGTTTCGGTGAAGCCGCTCTTTCCGGCGGGAACCGGGTGGAGGTGATAGACGGCGTCCATCTCCGGCCAGCGAATCACGTAGAGATGCATGAGGTGGCCGTGGTCGGTCAACAGGTCAGAGTTGTCGACGCGCTTCCATCCACCGTCCGCGTCTTTGTCGGGATGGCCGATCAGGAGCGCAAGGTGATCGCCTTCAACTGCGCGCGCAGCTCGGAGGTGTTGTGCACCTCGGCTGCATAGTCGGCGGCTTCGACGTTCCACCACTTGCCGCCGAGATAGAGCCCGACGGCGCAGAGCGCGAGCGCCGCTGCACCCGCGAGCAACGCGCGCTGCCGTCGCGCCGGGCTGGGAACGGTTCCCGGAACCAGCCGGGCCTCGCGTGCGGCCGCGATCACAATGCCGACGATGCCGAGTACCAGCAGACAACCGAGCGCGCCGAGCATTAGGCCGAGCGGCCTCTGCATTCGCATGATGCTCACCGGCACGGCAGGAACCGGAACGCTTGCGGTCGCGGGTCCTGCGGCGCCCTCGACGCCAAAGCGCACCTGCCATGAGCCGGAGGCCATGATCCAAAGCGAGCCGGTGAAGAACTGCGGATCGGTGGCCGAGCGCTTCATGATATCGGGCGTGGGCGGATGTTTCGAGGCTTCGCCGGTTAGGGGCAGCGGTGTAATGGTGAGGCCGCTCACGGCCGCTCCGCTCGACCGCACCTCGACGGCAGCGACGCCGGGAATCACCAGCGGGGTCCGGATCGTCACGAAGAGGCGGTAGGGCCCGACGTCTACCGTCTGATAGACGTCCTTGTTCCCGACGTGCGCGTAGGCGTTGGCAGTGCAGAGCAGCGCGGCAACGAAAACCCAGAGCAGACTTCGCAGGCGAAAGATCATCGTTGCACTCCACGCATCCAGCGGCCGAACAGCAGTCCCACCCAGGTCGATATTGCGGCATAGACAGACGCCCTGATCAGCCCGGCCCATAGTGCCACACCCGCTGCCGGATAGCGGAACATCCGCATCCTCTCAAAGCTATCCGCCCTGGCGTTGTAGTCGAAGTACATCGTGCCGAAGAGACGGTTTTCGCTGGCGTGCGACAGCAGAAACTTCGCAAGCGGCCACTCCACCGCGACCAGCAGTGCAACAAAGATGAATCCGGAGACCAGAGCAATCTGCCACAGCTTCCATGTGCGGGTGCGCTCCCAGAGGAGATCGAGCGCCAGTGCGGGCACAACGAGCAGGATGGGAAACTGCGGCGGGACGAGGTGCGTGACCGGGTAGAAGACGGGGCCGAGCTTGGGCTGCGCGGGAAAGAGCGGAAAGATGAGGATGAAGGCGATGATGCTCAGCGCGTAGATGGCGGAGATGGTGGTGGCCGCCCAGGGGAAGCGCGACGCCTGCGACATCATCGCCAGCACGACGGGCGCCGCGACCGCCACGCACAGGTAGACGATGACGCTGTGCAGGAGCACGTCGACGGTGTTCTGCATGATGAAAAACATCATGCCGCCGAGCACCACGGCGCCGACATAGAGAAACAGACGGCGCAGCATCCTGAAGTTCGCGTCGCCAGCATCCGAGGCGCGATTCATGGCGGCGAGAATCAGAAACATCATCCCGATTTCGATCGCGCGTATGCCCAGGATGAGCAGCGTGTGCGGCGGGGAGATGATCTTCACATCGAGGCCGTAGGCGTTGTGCCACCAGTTGTCGAAGGGCGCGGAGGTGAGCATGGCGACGCCGCCCCAGCCGGCGAGAAAGACGCCGAGCGGAGCCCTGAGGCCGAAGACGTTCACGGAAGCTTCGCGCAGACGCTCCGCAGCTGGCGACCTGCCAAACGTGGTGGTGAGCACCAGGTACAGGCCAACGATGCCTGCGATGACGCCGCAGGCATAGATGGCCATATGCGCGGGGGTCCAGAAGGTGTCACGGCCGATGGAGCGGTGCCAGGCGACATCCCACTGGCCGCCGACATACGCGGAGGTGACTGCCAGCGCGCCGGCCCAGATGTACCAGGGCACCGAGGAAGCACGCGCATGCTCGCGGGCGATCGCTCGGTTGTGATCGGCGGCAAACGAAGCCGCGCCAGCGAGGTCGGCAGACATAGGACTCCTCCGGGAGCTTGAGGGTCATGATAAGGCGCAACGGGAGGGCGCGTCTTTCGACCGGATGAGGCGGACACAGGAGCCGCATCGCTGGGTCGTTCCGTCCGGGAAGGCCGCACGCGGGGCGAGCGAATCAGGCGGGCGGGCGAGGAGGCGATTGCACCTGTGCGTCGAAGTCGCCGGTCTCCACCACGCCAGTGTGCGATTCGATCTCTCAGTTCCTTCCTTTAGCTCAGAGCGAATTCAGGAAGGCGATGAGGTCCTTCTGCTGCTCGGCGGTGAGGTTCATCTGGAAGCGCTGGTTGTAGAAGCTGACGAGCTCGTCGAGGTTGGCGGCGGCGCCGTTGTGGAAGTAGGGAGCGCGTGCGGCGAGTCCGCGGAGGATGGGGCCTTTGCCGCGATTGACGTCGGCGCAGAGGCCCGTGATGAGGGCTTTGCCGGGGTCTGAGGTGTAGAAGGTGACGGTCGAACCGGGATTTTGCGGGTCGGGGCAGCCGCTGATCTTGTAGACGGGAAGGTCGGGCACGCTGAGCTGCTGGAGAGCGGCGATGATGGCGGGGTTGGTTTCGTCGCCGCGCTGACGGCTGACGCCGATGTCAAGCGGAAGGGCGACGGAATGATTGCCGACATTGGGCGTGTTGTGGCAGGTGGTGCAGGTTCCGGCGATGGAAGCGGGAGCGCCGATGGAGGCGTTGTCGTTGAGGCCGCGAACGCCGGTGATGATGACGGGCGCTGTGTTGAAGAGCTTTTCGCCGGCGGCGATTTCGCGCTTGCGCTGCGCGCTGATTTCGCCGGGTGTGAGTTTTTGCCAAGGGAAGGTTGATGGAGCGGGGATGTTCTCCCACGCGGTGTAGAGGGAGAAGGCGTTCGGGTTGAAGTTGACGCCGATGGGCGTGCCGGAGAGTGGATCGTTCGTGCCGGGCGCGTAGGTTTGCGTGGACAGTGTGAGCGGACCGCCGGAGGCGAGACCGGCAGAGAGCACACCGGCGTTGAAGTCGAAGACCTGCGCGGTGGAGAGGCCGGACTCAAACTGCACGATCTCGGAGAGCTGCTGGGCTGTGGGCGAGGCCGTGCCCTGCGCGTGCGTGAGCACGGCGCTCTTGGCCTGGTCGGTGAGATCGAAGGCGAGATTGGTTTGGAACGTCGCGGGATTGTTGAGAGGAAGGAGCGTCTCGCGGCCGTCGAACATGATGGCAGAGAGGTAGCGGAGATTTGTCGATGCGATGGGGCGGCGATAGACGGAGATGACGGGAGCGCCGGTGTTGGGGTCAAAGGTGAGGGCGCAGCCGTAGGGGTCGTGCACGACGGTGATGGTGAACTGTGCGCCGGCGGGCGGTGTGAGGCCGACGCGGATGAGTCCGTTGTTGAGCAGAAGGCTGTGGGCGGCGGGCTCGTGCGATGTGTTGGTGGGGCAGTTGGCGCCGTCGACGGAGGCGAAGAGCGGGTCAGTGCCGCGGCTGGCGAGATAGGTGAGCCGAACGCCGGTGACGCTGAGGCTGAAGCCCTGGCCGGGCTGATGACAGGTGGCGCAGCTGCGGCCGTTCGTGCCGAGGCTCTGGAAGAAGGCGTTTTTTTGGTTGATTGTGCCGGCCGTGTTGTAGGTGGCGACGGCTCCGGCGCTGTCCGGAAAGGGTGTGAGGTTGGGAATGAAGAAAGCCGCTGTGGTGGCGCTGAGCGTTGCAGCACAGAGAACGATGAGCAGGAGCGAGACGCGTTTGTGATGCGGCTTCATGAGGGCTTCCTCGAGTCATTCGCGGAGGCCCAGAGTTAATGCGAATGAAATTGCATTTTGTTATATACAGGGATAGAGCAGGCCGAGAGGTGTATCGCGTCTCGACCGGATTCCTTGGTTTGCATGTGTTCAGCAGCGGAAGTTTAGAAGTGTCGAGCGAATGAACGCGACATCCTAAAAGGGTACTTTTTTGCGTGGCTGGACCTGCAGAGGTGGCTGATGAACTGGCGCGAGGCGACAGTGGCGGATCTGGTCGAGGGGCTAAACATCGAGCCAGCGATGTGGGGCGATGAGATCGTGGGCCGCGAGCGGGCCTATGAGGCGTGGCGGATGATGGCGCGCAGCCTGGCGTGCAATTCAGTCGTGGTGGAGACGGACGGACCGAAGCCGAAGACGATCGGATTTGCGTTCAGCGCGTTCGTGACGCGAGAGTTTGCGGATGAAGAGCTTGCGAATTCCAAGCCTGGGATGAACAGCCGGATGGTGGCTAGCGTTGTGAGTGGCAAGCCGGTCGTGCGCGCAGAGGCCGGTCTGTGCGACGCGGATGAGCCGTTGGATCTGGTCGTGATGGGCGGCCATTTGAAGTACGAGATGCTGAGCCCGGAGGAGGCGACGCGCGCAGAGATGATTCTGCCTGCTTCCTTCGGCGAGTTACATGCTGGCTACCAGCTGAACAGGATATTCAGCGAGGTGTTAACCGAGAGACACCAGCGGATGCTGGAGTCCTCGGGCGTGTGGCGTAAGTTGATGGATTACCCCGAGCACCGGCGTGCGCTGCTGATGGTAACGAAGGAGGCGGCGTTCTCTGTATCGGGATCAGTGGCGGGGCTGGTGTTCAGTTATCAGAAGCCGGCGTTGGGGCTACGCTGCGCGGAGAAGCAGCTGCTTGCGGAGGCATTGCGGGGCGGCACGGATAACGAGATGGCGGCCAGAATGAATCTGTCGCTCGCGTCAGTGAAAAAGCGGTGGGCCTCGGTGTTCGACAAGGTGGCGGAGGTGCGCCCGGATCTGCTGCCGAACGACGACTGGAGAGAGTCAAGCGACAGTCGCGGACCGCAAAAGAGACATCGCATTCTGGCTTATGTGCGAACGCATCCTGAAGAGGTGCGTCCGTACCGCTGGCGGATGAGCGGGATGTGAGTCAGCAGCCGCGGAGTGATTTGCGGGCGCGCGCGCGCTTCGGCGGGATGTAGTGAAACCGGACGAGGTAGATGTTCTGCCCTTTACCGTGCTGCGCGACTTTGAGGAGATCGATGACGCCGAGAAAGCCCGAGGCGACGGCGAGCGCGTGGGTGATGTCGGGCAGGCCGATGGGATCGACGGAGTCGATTTCGATCTCGCCGTCTTCCATCGCGTAGCGCTTGCCGACGGTGACGCGAGGGCTGTGCCAGATGCGCACGCTGCAAGTGATGCGGCCGGAGCGCACGCCTTCGCGGAGACGTTTGGTGAAGACCATGGGCGAATCCGAGATGCGAGATGCGAGTTACTTCTTGCCGAAGACGTCACCCATCCTGCGGATTTGGGCCCCGACCCCGCGGAGCTTTTCTTCGATGTTCTCGTAGCCGCGATCCATGTGGTAGACGCGGTCGAGGATGGTTTCGCCTTCGGCGACGAGCGCGGCGAGGACGAGCGCGGCGGAGGCGCGGAGGTCCGAGCACATGACGGCGGCGGACTGGAGCGGAGTCTTGCCGCGGACGGTGGCGGCGCGTCCGCTGATGGTGATGTTGGCGCCCATGCGGTTGAGCTCGCCGACGTGCATGAAGCGGTTTTCGAAGATGTTTTCGCTGACGACGGATGTGCCTTCGGCCTGGGTCATGAGGGCCATGTACTGGGCCTGCATGTCGGTGGGGAAGCCGGGGTACTCCTCGGTGGACATGTCGTTGGCGGTGAGCGGACCGCCGGAGTGGACGCGGACGTTGTCTTTGCCGACCTCGAGCTTGACGCCGCAGGATTCGAGCTTGGAGATGACGGCGCCGAGGTGTGCGGGGTTGCAGCAGTCGACGTTGAGGTCGCCGCCGGTGATCGCTGCGGCGACGAGGAACGTGCCGGCTTCGATGCGGTCGGGGTTGATGCGGTGCTTGGCCCCGTGGAGTTTGGCGACGCCTTTGACGCGGATGATGCCGGTGCCGGCGCCTTCGATCTTTGCGCCCATGGCGTTGAGGAGCGCGGCGAGATCGGTGACCTCGGGCTCGCGGGCGCAGTTTTCGAAGATGGTCTCGCCGTCGGCGAGCACGGCGGCCATGAGGAGGTCTTCGGTGCCGGTGACGGTGATCTTGTCGAAGACGATGTGCGCGCCTTTGAGGCGGCCGGAGCCGCTGCCGGGGCTGCGGGCTTCGAGGTAGCCGTGCTCCTGGGTGATGGTGGCGCCCATGGATTCGAGGCCCTTGATGTGCAGGTCGATGGGGCGGCCGCCGATGGCGCAGCCGCCGGGCATGGCGACGCGGGCGATGCCGGTGCGCGCGATGAGTGGACCGAGAACGAGCGAGCACGCGCGCATGGTCTTGACGATCTCGTACTTGGCGACGGGGTCCGAAAGTACGGCACAGCGGATGCGGGTGCGGTGCTGGGCCCGGCCGTAGCCGAGCTCGACCTCGGCGCCCATGGAGGCGAGGAGGCGGCGCTCGGTTTCGATGTCGCGGACCTGCGGGATGTTTTCGAGGATGACCTCGTCTTCAGTGAGGATGGCGGCGGCCATGCAGGGCAGCGCGGAGTTCTTTGCGCCTGAAACTTTGAGGGTGCCGAGGAGGGGGTTGCCGCCGCGGATGACAAACTTGTCCATTGCGCTAGTGTACGGACGGCGCGTGTGGATGCGAGTGCACGGAATGGTGCGGGGGATTGGCACGAAAGTGAAAGCCCCTGCCGGGTGCGGCAAGGGCCTTGGTGCTGCAATGAGAATACGGCTTAGAGGCCGCTGGGAGGAGCGGGCGGGGCCTGGTTTTCGCCGTTCGGGGCGTTCGGGCCGTTGGAGCGGCGGTGGTTGTGGCGCATCGCCTTCATCTGCTGCAGCTGGTCGGGTGTGAGGACGCCGGCGAGCTGCTGCTCAGTGCTTTGGTGGATGGCGCGCATCTGCTCGTGACGCTGCTGTGGCGTAAGCGACTGGTCCTGCATCAGGGCCTGGAACTTCTGGTCGCGGTCGGCGAAGATGGGCGTGAGCTTCGCAGTCTGGTCGGGCGAGAGGTTCAGCTGTTTGGAGAGGCGCTCGGCCTGGCGCTGCGGGTTGGGCGCGTGGTGGCGATGCTGATAGGGCGCGGCGGTGTTCTGGCCGGCTTCGGGCAGCGTGGGCTGGGCCTGCTGCGCGAAGGCCGCGGCGCCGGTGAGCGCGATGGAAAGCGCCGTGGTGAGAATGATGCGTTTCATTGCGAGTGCTCCTTACCGCGGCTGGGGAGGAACTCCGCGGTGCTACTGAAATAAACACGGCGATAGCGGAATGTTGCGGTGGCTAGCGGATGTGTGCGGCAGCGGACGATGATGATGTTAGAGGGAACGGAGGACCATGCGCGAACACCTGGCGAGCCTGGTGGAAGATATGCGGCGGCGCGGACGCGAGAGGGCCTTGGTGGAGCTGCGCGGTGTGCGGCATCGGCGGACGAGCTATGGGCAGGTGGCGGAGCTTGCGGGGAGGTTTGCGGCGGAGCTGCGCGTGCGAGGAATTGGTCCGGGCGAGCGCGTGGTGCTGTGGGGTGAGAGCTCGGCGGAGTGGATTGCGGCGTTCTTCGGATGCGTGCTGCGCGGTGTGATTGTTGTGCCGATGGATGCGGCGGGGTCGCGGGAGTTTGTGGAGCGGGTGATTGCGGATACGCAGGCGCGGATGGTGGTCGGGAATGCGGAGCTGCTGCGCGGGCTGGCGGTTTGAGGGCGCGAGGCTTGCGCTCGAGGAGTTGCAGGCGAGGTTGCCGCGCGAGGCGGAGTTTGCGGTCGATGCGAGCGTGACGCTGGATGCGCCGTTTCAGATTGTGTTTACGTCTGGCACGACATCGGAGCCGAAGGGGATTGTGCACACGCATCGCAATGTGCTGGTGAGCCTGGAGCCGATTGAGAGTGAGATTGAGAAGTATCGGAGGTATGAGCGGTTTGTGCATCCGCTGCGCTTTATGCACACGCTTCCGCTGAGCCATGTGTTTGGGCAGTTTATGGGGTTATGGATTCCGGCGGTGCTGGGGGCGGAGCTGCATTTTGCGGCGCGGCTGGAGCCTTCGCGAATGGTGGAGTCGCTGAAGCGCGAGCGGATCAATGTGCTGATTGCGGTGCCGCGGGTGATTGCGTTTGTTGCGGGCGCATCTGTTGAGTGAGGATGCGGCGCTGGCGGCGGATGTGGAGCGCGCGGCGGCGCTGCCGGTGTGGAAGCGATGGTGGAAGCTGCGGCGTGTGCATCGGCGATTGGGGTGGAGGTTCTGGGCGCTGATCTCGGGTGGGGCGACGCTGCCGAGTGAGTTGGAGTCGTTCTGGCGCGCGCTGGGCGTGCCGGTGATTCAGGGCTATGGGATGACGGAGACGGCGGCGCTGGTGACGCTGAATCATCCGTTCAAGATTGGGAGTGGGACGCTGGGCAAGCCGCTGCCGGGGCGCGAGGTGAAGATCGGCGAAGGCGGCGAGGTGCTGGTGCGCGGCGCGATGGTTTCGGGCGCGACGTGGCAGGGCGGAGCGATGCGGGCGCGCGAGGAGGAGTGGCTGGCGACGGGCGATCTTGCGGCGCAGGAGGAGAGCGGGGAGCTGCAGTTTCTGGGGCGCAAGGGCGATGTGATTGTGACGGGTGCGGGGATGAATGTGCATCCGGGGGATTTGGAGGCGGAGCTTGCGAAGCAGCATGGCGTGAAGGCTGCGGCGGTGGTGGCGTGCGAGGGAGCGAATGGGCAGGAGCCGGTCGCGGCGGTGATCTTTGACGGCGGCGATGCGGAGATGAGTGAGGCGGTGCGCGCGGCGAATGCGGCGCTGGCGGAGTATCAGCAGATTCGGCGCTTTGTGCGCTGGCCGGATGCGGCGCTGCCGTATACGTCGACGGGGAAGTTGATTCGCAGGCAGGTGGCGGCGTGGGCGTGTGAGGCGGTGCGCGGCGATGGTGCGGCGGTTGCGCGGCCGAAGGAGATGCTGCTGGCGATGATTGCGGAGGTTACGGGGGAGACGCCGCGGGAGACGGGTGATGGGGCGCGGCTGAGTGAGGATCTGCATCTGGATAGCCTGGCGCGGGTGCAGGTGCAGTCTCTGATCGAGAGCGGCTTGGGAATCGAGGTGAGTGATGATGCGATTGCGCAGGTGAAGACGCTGGGCGAGCTGCGCAGGATGGTGGGTGTGAGCGCGGTGAGCGCGACGACGGAGGTTTCGAGCGGGGCCGCAGCTACCGCTGGGGGCCGAGCGGGTGAGCGCGAGCGCGTTGTCGGGCCGCCAGCGACGGATTCGAGTGTGGTGCGCGAGGTGACAGCGGCGACGCGTGTTCAACGCGCGCGAGTCGCTTGCGTACTGGCGTGGCCGTGGGCGTGGCCGATGCAGGTTGTGCGTGTGTTGTTTCTGGAGGTGATTGCGCAGCCGCTGGTGCGGTTGCTGGCGAAGCCGAAGGTGGTGATGACGACGCAGGTGATCCCGGATGGCCCGATGCTGATCATTGGGAATCATGTGACGGCGTATGATGCGCCGCTGATTCTGTATGGTCTTCCGGGGCGTGTGCGACGGCGGGTGGCGATTGCGATGTCGGGCGAGCTGCTGGAGGATTTGCGGCGCGGGCGAGGGCAGGGGAGTGCGTTCGTAAATGCGGTCGCGCCGATTGGGTATTGGCTGATTACGGCGCTCTACAACGTGTTTCCGCTGCCGCGGCTGCGCGGGTTTCGGAGGAGCTTTGCGCATGCGGGTGAGGCGATGGATCGCGGTTATTCGGTGATGGTGTTTCCGGAGGGACATCGCAGCGAAAGCGGCAAGCTGCAGCGGTTTCGCGAGGGGATTGGATTGCTGGCGAAGGAGGCGCAGGTGGCGGTGCTTCCGGTGGCGCTGCGAGGATTGGGCGAGCTGAAGGTGACTGGGCGATGGCTGCGTTCAGGCAGGCTGGAGGTGCGGGTCGGTGCACCCGTGCAGCTTGGAGCGGAGGCTACGCCGGCGGAGTGGACGGCGGCGCTGGAAGATGCTGTGCGCGGCTTAGTTGAGGGGTAGAGCGCGTTCGTTTGCGGGCGAATTTACGTGGCGTTCGCAAAGCTAATGCGAGGTGAAACGTAGACTTGAGGGGTGCGGCGAGCGCCGCACGCTGGAGGCGATGTGAGCCAGGCCAACCAGATTTGCCAGACGGTTTTTGTTCTGGAAGACGATCCGGATATTAACCGGCTGGTGGGTCATCAGCTGGAGCGCGCCGGGTATACGGTGCGGCCGTACTTTGCGATTGGAACGATTGTTGAAGACGCGGAGCGCGCGCGTCCTTCGCTGTTTCTGCTGGACGTGATGGTGCCGGGCGGCGATGGCATGGAGCTGTGCCGCAGGCTGCGGAGGCACGCGACCTTGAGCTCTGTGCCGATTATTTTTCTGACGGCGCGGGCGTCGGAGAACGATCGCGTGCGTGGGCTGGAGCTGGGCGCGGATGACTACATCACGAAGCCCTTCGGGATGCGCGAGCTGCTGGCGCGTGTGAAGGCTGTGCTGCGGCGGTTCGAGCAGCCGGCAGGCGAGGCTGCTTCGCCGCTGATCAAGTTTGACGATGTGGAGATCGACCGCAGCGCGATGCAGCTTCGCGTGAAGGGTGAGGCGGTGCCGACTACCGCGACGGAGTTTCGGCTGCTGGAGTACCTGGTGCGGCATCCGTCGCGGGTGTTCACGCGGGACCAGTTGCTGGATGCGGTGTGGGGGGATGCGCGGTTTGTGACGCCGCGGAGTGTGGATGTGTATGTCGGGCGCATTCGCGAGAAGATCGAGGAGACGCCGGACACGCCGCGGTATTTGAAGACGCTGCGAGGGGCGGGGTATCGGTTTGAGTTTCCGAAGACGAGAGAGCCTGACGCGGAGATGAGCGCGCGCGGGTAGGTGGGCCGATTGGGAAACGTGGAACCCACGTCTCAGAATCGAGACGTGGGGCACCCGAAGTTTCGAGTCTGAGAGTTCTGAGTCACGGTGCTACGTTGATGGTCGCCGGTGTGACGTTCCATCCGCGCAGGGCGACGACGGGATGCGTGTTTGCCGGTGACGCGGGGTACGCGATGGTGATGGTCCGCTGCTCGCCGGGAAGAAGCGAGATGTAGTTGTCGCTGTAGTACGCGGGCAGGATGCGCTGGCCGTTGGGGCCGTCCAGCAGCGTGAGCTTGGTGGTGAGCGCTGTTGTCTGCGACGGGTTGTTGAGCATGACCGTGATGTGTCGTTCAGTCGCGTTGGAAGACTCATCGGCTGTGGCGTGAAGCGTGACCGCGGGCATGTCGTTCAGCTTGCGGTAGTCGTAATCATGAGCGGCGAGCCAGTAGAAGTTCTGTGAGAGCTGTTTGTTGTTCGCGTCGGTCAGGTTCAGCTTTACGAAGACGACAGAGTTGTCGGCGAGCGCGTCTTCGAGCGCGAGCCGGGCGACATCGGTGACCGCATTGGCGGCGGCCTCGAGGTGGAATGTTGTGTGGGCGAGCGGCCGGTTGGAGAGATCGAAGACGTCTGCGGTTGCGGTGAGGTGCTCAAGCGGCGCGGTGGTGTTGTTGATCACGGCGATCTCGTGGTCGGGAAGGTTGAGCTGGATGTGGATGGGCTCGCCGGCGAGCTTCACGCCATAGTAGGCGGCGTGGGTGTCGTAGTCGTGCGAGTAGATCTGCCACTCGGTGGAGGGCCAGGCGGGCTGCGTCATCCAGAGCATGCGGCCGGCATTCGGGTGCCAGAGTTTCGCGTTGAAGCCTTCGAATACGGCGCGATGGCCGACGTAGTTGAGGAGCTGCGCCTTGCGGTCGAAGTCGGCGAGTGAGGTGGGCGGCCCGAACTGCTCGTCCATGGCCTGCATGAAGGGGGCGGTGTCGCCGTTTCCGCCCTGGTGCCAGTCGTGGTAGGCCCAGTCGTCGGAGATGGGCCACTGGTCTGGCTTCGGAAGGAAGCTTTCAAACGTTTCGAGCGTGGGAGGTGAGGGAAGACCGACCTCGACGGCGAAGCCGAGCGAGAGGTGAGTGAAATATTCGGAGGGCTCCTGGTATTTGTACGGGCCGCTGTCGTGCAGGTTGATGCGGTTGGAGCTGGCGGAGTAGAAGCGTGTGCCGTCGAGTGAGGCGATGAGATTGATGAGGCCTTCGTTGGTTGCGGGTGCGGGAACGCCTTCGTTGCGGCCGCACCAGACCGCGATCGACGGATGGTTGCGGAAGCGCAGGATGGTGTCGCGCGCGTTGCGCAGGAAGAGCGCGGAGTCGTCGGGCTCGATGTTGTCGTCCTGCGTGGAGTCCCAGAAGTCGTTCCAGACGAGCAGGCCGTACTCGTCGGCGAGATCGTAGAAAGACTCTTCGGTGTTCTGGCCCATCCAGTTGCGGATGATGTTGAGGTGGGCGTCGCTGGTTAAGGCGGAAGAACGGTTCGAGACGATCGCGCGAGACGCGCTTCATCATGTCCTCGAGGCCGGACGCGCCGCCGCGGATGGCGATGCGCACACCGTTGACCTTGATGAGGAGCGCGGGTTGTGTGGCGTAGTCGCTGCTGTCGCGCACGGCCGGCGAGTGCTCGCCGGCGGGCGTGAGCGAAGCGACCCAGCCGAGCGGGGTCTCGCGGATGCCTTCGTGGGTTTCGTCGACGAGTGGCTTGCCGAGCAGGGCGGCCTGGGAGGGATCGACCTCGACGCGGCGGAGATCGCCTTTGGAGTCGAGCAGCGAGAGCTCGTAGGTGATCTCGCGGATGCCGAAGCGGGTGTGGAGCTCATCGGAGGTGTCGTTATCTCGGCCGCGGGCGCTCCCGATGCGGAAGGTTGTGGTGAGGTGGTAGAGCTCGGGCGAGCCGTAGCCGTTGGGCCACCACAGACGCGGGTGGGCGATGTTGAGCTCGGGTGTGTCGGCGGGTGTGAGTGTCACGTTTGTGCCGCCGGGCGGCACGGTGACTTCGCGCGAGATGTGAACGCCTTCGAAAGAGATATCGAGCGTGCCGTGCACGGGGGCTGCGGTGTTGTTGGTGAGCGGGACGCGAAGCGTGAGGGCCGCGCGCGAGGTGTCGGGCAGCGGAAGGGTGGTGATGATCTGCGGGGTATCGAGCGCGACCGGGCCTTGAGCGGAGATCGTGACGTCCTGCCAGATACCCATGTCGCGGTCGCGGATGCCCGGCATCCAGTCCCAGCCTTCGGTGGCGGCGAAGGTGGGGCCGTCGATGGCCTGGAGGCCGCCGTTGTCGCCGGGACCGGCGGCGATGGACTGCTCCTGCGGGATCCCGGGGTGGTCGGGCGGATAGATGAGTACGGCGAGCGTGTTCTCGCCGGATTTCAGGAGCCCAGCGACATCGAAGCGGCCGCGGATGAAAGCGCCGTCAATGCGGCCGAGCTCGTGGCCGTTGAGCCAGACCTGCGCGCGGTAATTGATGCCGTTGAACGTGAGCGACGGGTGCCCGTGCAGGGTGTCCGCGGGCGCGGTGAAGTGGGTGCGGTACCAGAAGCGCTGGTGCGCGAGTGATTCGGGGATGGCCATGTTGTTGAGGCCGAAGTCCGGGTCGGGATAGATGCCGCGGGCGATGAGCGTCGTGAGCACGGTGCCCGGGACGATGGCGGCGTACCAGTGGGAGTCGTCAAAGCCGGGCGAGGAGATGCGTGCGCCCTCGGCGTCCACGGTTGACTGCTGCGCCATGCGCCAGTTGGCGCGGAGCGTGAGCGTGCGGTGGTCGTCAGAGAGCGGATTATCGAGGTGTGGCACTGGTTGCGCGACGGGCTTTTGCGGAGGCGCCGTGCTGTGCGGGAGCGTTGCAGGATCCTGCGGCGAGCGGTAGCCGATCCACTGGCGGGTCTGCACGGCCCAGGGTTTTGAAGCTTCGTCGAAGACGATGTCGTCGAGGCCTGCGGGTGCGTGCGCGAGGGCCTCAAGCTCTGGAGGGGTGAGGCCGCGTGAAAGCGCGACGAGCGCGAGCAGGCCGGAGAAGTGATGGAAGGTGGCGCCGGGAGTTGCTGGAGCCGCTGGAGTATCGACGGGCGCGAGTTGGAGCTCGGGGGTTGCAGGGCCGACGGGCAACGGGCCGTGGGCAACGTCAGCGCCGTCGACGAGCAGATGCGTGTCGGCTCCCTCCACGAAGACGGCTATGGAGTGCCAGGAATTCGCGGCCAGCGGCGCGGAAGAACTCAGCGCGTGCGGACCCCCGGCCCAGAAGAATGGCTTGCCATCACGCAGGCCGAGGAAGCGCGGGAAGGTCTCGAGCGGGCGGCCGACGCCGGCAAGAAGCGCGGTTTGGTTGGCCCTGTCGGGCTTGACCCAGAGTGTGAGCGCCCATCCCGAGCCGGAGAGCGCGAGCGGGTCGTGCGCGGCCATTTGTTTCGTGACACCAATGCCGCCGGCGATGGAGTGCACATTGAATGGACCGTAGGCCGGCGGAGCAGGGACGGATTGGGCGCTCGCAGGGCTGGTGAAGGCTGCGGCCAGCCATCCGGCGAACAGCAGGCAGGCGAGGACGGTGCAGAGGCGGCAGGCGGAAATTTCCAGCTTCATCGAGTGGTGACTCGTGCTCTCTCGTGAGGGTTGGGGGTTGAGTTCCGGTTTCGGGGATAACCGTATCACGCGACCGTCGAAACGGCAGTGTCTCGGTTTGTGGAGGCGCATGGGAGGGCTGTTTGTTGGCGTCGAAGAATGGCGCGCGGCGGACTCCGGCGGCGCGGGATCAGGGCAGGAGCCGCGCGGAAGTGAAGGTCGAGCAATGCCGGCGGGAGTGGGCTGCTTCGATTTTTTAGCCTACCCGCAGAATTTTTCTTGACACGGTCGAGCCGCTTCTATATCAAGGCTGGTGCCTTCATGATAACGATATCGCCCGACCTCTGGAGAAGAGACAGGCGGCGTTGTGAACCAACGCCGAGCTGTCGTACCGGCGACGGCTTCAGAGCAGAAGCGGCGGCGGGGTCCTGGTGGGCGGACCAGCGCGGAGCTTTCGACGAGCCGGGGGCTTTTGGCAAGAAGCTGCGGCTGACACCAAAGATTCTGACGCCGGCAGGAGACGCTCCGTTGAGGGGGCAGCACCGGCGTGAAGCGCAGCTCGCGGGGAGCGACATGCGCGAAATGGAAGCAAACCAACGGGAGGTTGTTACGATGACGTCATTTCCCAGGACCCGGCCGATGATGAGGCCGATGGCCGCCCTGCTGATGCTTGTGGCAGGTCTGCTGCTGTGGCAATCACCCGTGCAGGCGCAGGAGACGACCGGGGTTGTGTCGGGCATCGTGCGGGACGCGTCGGGCGCGGTGATCCCTGAGGCTACGGTGGTGCTGACCAATCTTCAGAACAAGACCGAGCGCCATACGAAGAGCAACGGGACGGGCGAATTCACGCTGCCGTCGGTGCCGTCGGATGTGGCCTACCAGCTGAACGTGTCGGTGCAGGGGTTCAACTCCTGGCAGTCGAAGCCGTTCCCGATTCGTCCGGGCGACCGGCCGCTGTTCAACGACATCAAGCTGCAGATTGCCACTGCGCAGGCAGAGGTCACGGTGGAAACGGTGGAGAGCCAGGCGGTGAAGCCGCTGGACACGCCGGAACGCAGCGATGTTTTGACATCGAAGGATCTTCAGACGCTGGCGATCGTTGGGCGCGATGCGACGGAGCTGATCGAGACGCTGCCGGGATTCTCGGTAATCACAGCCGGTGTGAACAACCAGTCGAGCGCCAACACGGCCGCTGTCGGTATCAACAACGGCATCACGGGCGGCTTCTCCTCAAACGGCGCTGGACCAACGGGCCTGGCCACGGTGGTTGATGGTGTTTCCCTGACGGACATCCAGACCAACTCCGGGACCGTGCAGACGGTCAATGCGGACATGATTGAGAGCGCGAAGGTCTCGACCTCGACCTTCAGCGCGGTGAATGCGAAAGGGCCGGCGGTCTTCAACGCCACGACCAAGCACGGAAGCTCGAGCTACCACGGTGAGCTGTACTTCTATGCGCGCAATACGGCCTTGAACGCGAACGACTGGGACAACAACTATCTGCAGCAGGTGCGGCCGTCCGGAAGCTACTACTATCCCGGCGGAACGATTGGCGGCCCGCTCTGGATTCCCGGAACGCGCTTCGGCCAGCACAACAACAAGCTCTTCTTCTTCTTCGGGTACGAGTACGTGAACCAGAAATACTCACCGACGACGCTGGACTCCTGGGTGCCGACTCTGGCCGAGCGCGCGGGCGACTTCAGCGTGCCGAACCTGAACGCACAGCTCTGCGGCGCGCGTCCGGACGGCCTGACGAATCCGAATGCGATCCAGGCGATGTGCTACGCCGAGAACTATCTGGTCAACGGCGTTGTGGTGGCCGACGGCAATGTGCGGCCTTACGCCAATCCGGGCGGCGTCGCGCTGGTGAACTGGCTTCCGGTGCCCAATGCGGATCCGTTCCATAACGTCTCCGGCTACAACTACATTCAGCCGGTGATCGTGACCCAGAACGGCAACATGCTGCATTCGCGGCTGGATTACAACATCAACGATTACAACCAGGTGTACATCGCTTACGGGCGGCAGTCGCAGATCACGGACGACCCGGTGAGCCTCGGCTATGTCCCGACGAACTCGGTCCTCTATCCGGGTCAAGTGACGTCGGGCGACATCTCCAACATCGGATCGATCACGTACACGCACACGTTTGGACCGACGCTCACGAACGAGGCGAATGCGGCGCTCTCGTTCATCAGCGATCCGGGCAACATGGGCAATCCGGCGGCGGTGTCGCGGTTCGACATGAACAACTACAACGGCGGCAACGGCAACTTCAATTACCTGGGCGAGTATAAGAACGCCGGTGATTATTCGGTGCCGGCGCTCTCGGACTACAGCGGCCTGGGATATCCGAACGTGCTGATGCCGGGCGGCTTCTACAACAACCAGATCCACATGAAGAAGGTCGTGCCTGACTTTCAGGATGTGCTGAGCTGGACCAAGGGCTCGCACTACTTCCAGTTCGGCTTCTATTACGAGCAGGGCGTTCTGAACGGCGATGCAGTCGGCAGTGCATACCCGCAGGGCATG
Organism: uncultured Acidobacteriaceae bacterium; assembly: GCA_963777205.1. Classification (GTDB taxonomy): domain Bacteria; phylum Acidobacteriota; class Terriglobia; order Terriglobales; family Acidobacteriaceae; genus Granulicella. Next base: position 442,123 of record CAVZPQ010000002.1, read on the forward strand.
TATACCTTCAATCCCGGATTCTATGAGTACAACCAGAGCAGCTCACTGGGCCAGACGGCGCAGTACACGGGATGCCAGAATCCGCAGTCGAGTGGGACCAGCCGTGCTTCGGGCGCCTCGTACCTCGGCATCTGCCTGAATCCGATCGCGATGATGTATACCGGCACGCCGGACAGCTTCACGCAGACGAACTTCACGCCGATCGTCGACATGCAGTACAAGACGGTTGCGGGGTTTGTGAACGACCAGTGGAAGATTCACTCCAATCGTCTGCACGAGCTGACGCTGATGCTGGGCGCCCGCATCGAGCATCTCGGCCCCTGGACCGACCGTCACGGCAATGGCCTGGCGACCTTCTCGTCGGCGCTTTACAACCAGCAGTGCCCCAAGCCCAGCCCGCTCCAGCCGGTCACCTGCGCGGAGACGAACGACTACCCGGGCATTACGTGGCATGGGGTGAACAGCTCGATCCCGAACTCAGTCAACACGCCGCAAGGGATTTACTTCTCGCCGCGCGTAGGTTTGGCGTGGGACATCTTCGGTCACGGAAACACTGTGCTGCACGGCGGCTGGGGTATTTACCGGCATGAGGAGGAGTTCGCTCCTTATGCGGCGGCAGCGGCTACAGCGCAGGGTTACAAGACGACGTTCCAGCAGGCGTACTGGACGTTCGACGGCGTCGATGAGCAGTCGCCCATCAATCCTTCGGACTTCAACATCGATGTGCTGTCGCCCACAGACACCAGCCGGCCGGTCATCTATCAGTACAACGGCACGATCTCCCAGCGCATTAATCTGCGCGGCGTGAAGAACTCGCTGTTCGAAGTGGCCTACGTGGGCACGTCGATGCAGCACTTGAGCACGTTCAACCCATTTGCCAGCGGGTATAGCGAGTCCGCGGACCTGAACCTGATTCCGGCAGGCTACATGTTCGGAGATCAGTCTTCGAATGGCTTCTGTCTCTGCAACCTGCCGAGTTCGCTGAATGCCGGAAGCATAGGTGGACTGACTACCGCGGCACAGGACTATTACCGGCCGTACCCGTTCTACCAGCATATTTACCAGCTGAACCACAACTACTACGGCAACTACAACGGCCTGCAAACGAGCTGGAACAAATCAACCGGATGGCTGACCTTCGGTCTGAACTATACGTTCTCGAAGACACTGGCCACGGATCCTTCGTACACCAACAACCTTGCCGATCCAGTCAACCTGCGCAACGATTACAACCCGGTTTCGTATGACCGCACGCACGTCTTCAACGCGCATTACCAGGTCGACCTCGGCAAACGCTACCGCGGCGATAACCATTTCTTCAAAGAGGCGGCGAACGGCTGGCTGATCTCGGGTATTTCGACATACCAGAGCGGCGTGGACCTCGCTTCGGCGCAGGGTGAGAACTTCGGCTTCGGGTATGGCTCGCTGCAGATCCAGCAGGTCTACACGGTGCAGCAGGCGCAATCGACATCGATCACGCCGGTGTGCGTTCAGCAGTACAACGTTCCGGCAGACAAGAACGGCAACCATTTCTGCGTGAACAATCTGAACCCGGTGGTTTGGCTGGGTACGCCAGACTATCTGCTGATGCCGACGCTGAACTGCAATCCCTCCGGCGGCAAGCAGAACCACCAGTTCATCAACCCAACCTGCTTCGGTGTTCCTATACCTGGCGGTCCCACGACCGGACCGGAAGCGCTGTCTTCAAACCCGAGCGGCCAGGGCGTGTACCGCATGCCGTACATACGCGGGCCGGCGTATCAGAACCACAATCTTTCGGTCTACAAGAACTTCGGGCTTGGGGAGGCCCGGTCGCTGCAGCTGCATGCGTCGGCATTCAATTTCCTCAATCACCCGCTGGTTTCGTTCAACAACAACGACAACACGAACCTGAGCCTCGGAAGCGTCAACTACGCGGTTGCGGGTCAGCCGCTGCAGCCGTCGCAGCTGCGGACGACGACGTTCGGCGTCGCGAATATCAAGTACGGGTCACGGCTGATTGAGCTGGGAGCGAAGTTCATGTTCTGAGCCTCGGCTCAATAGGCCGCGCTTTTTCCGCGGCCGCGCAGCAAGACGCGCGAGGCTCTCAGGGCCGGACGCAGGGATTGATTCAGATTTTGGAGGGGTCTTATGGCCAGCGAGACTGCAGCGAATCTCCGGAGGCTTTCCGGCGCCGGGTTGGTGATCGCGCTCGGGATGTTCTCTTTCACCGCCGCCGCAAGTGCGCAGAAGGAGTCCGTCTCCACGGGCTCGGTGATACCCCTGCCGCTGAATCTGCCGGCCACGTCGAGTGCCTGCCAGGTCTACAAGATCATCAACGCTCCCAACGGGGACACGGTGATGCTGGACGTGTGCGGCAACGGCGGCTATGGATCGATCTACCAGCTGAAGCAAGGATCGACGAGCTTCCAGGTCGTCGCCAATACGATCGACTCCTCGGGTACGTACTGGAACGAGGGGATGACGATGGACGCCAAAGGCACGCTGTACATCACGGACCGGTACAGCGGGAGCCAACACATTTATCGCATTCCGTACGACCCGGTGAAGCTCACGTGGAACTTTTCTCCTTCTGCGAGCAACTGGTATCCGACACTGGCCGGCGGCTTCAACGGCGCGGGCACGGTAGGCATCGCCTTCCTGGACAGCCCGGCGAAGGACGGCAGCGGCCTGCTGTTTGTCTCGGAAGAGACAGCGAACTCTATCGTCATTGTTCCGGTGAATGCGGATGGCACCATAACCAACTTCCCCTCCGGGCCGAAGTCAGGCCAGGCGGAGTATCAGTACCTGATCAGTGGGCTGACGGCGAAGGTGATGCCGATGGACGTTGACGTGAACGGGAACCTCTACTTCATTGAGAACCCGTACGTGACCGCGGCGAACCGCACCACCGGAATCTTTTTCATCCCGGCGAGCGCATATGCGAGCTGCGTTGCGGCAATGAAGGCCGGCACCTCGGCTCCGGATACGCCATGTCTCTCGGGGACCGAATCTTCACTGCAGCGCATTGACCCCGGCAACTCCGAAAAGTTCAACGGAATCACGCACGACGCGGCCGGCAACATCTATGTCTCGGACTCGACCGACAGCTACGGCGGCACGCGCAGCGGGCTGCTGATGATCCCGAACGAGAGCGGAAGCCCGATCGGTGTTACGGCGGCAAGCTTCAACTTCCTGGATGCCGAGTACCTGTCGCCGGTAGCGAGCAATGCGAACCCGGCGATCGATTACCGCGGCTTCATCTGGCTGCCCACCGGCAGCAAGAACAACTGGTCGCCATATGGGTCCGGGCAGATTCCCGGCACGGCCAATTTTGTGCTCTGGCAACCGGGAGCGGCGAACCTCGGCTCCTCACCGATCGGAACCGCAAACACGGCCAGCGTCGTGTTCTACACGTTCAGCTCAACGGTCACGCCGAGCAGCATCGTGTTGACGCAGCCGAACGGCGAGACCGACTTCGTGGCCTCCGCTACGAATCCGTATCCGCCGGCTGCCGGAACGACGCCGGCAGTGCCATGTACCGCGGGAAAGGCGTATGACGCGTATTCGAGCTGCCAGTACTGGATCTCGTTTGATCCCTCGGGCGCGAACTCTGTCGGCAACGTGCAGGGCCAGGTGTCGATGCTGGACGCAAGCAGCAACGTGATCAACGGAAGCACCGCCTACCTTGAAGGCGTGGGGATCGGTCCGGATTCCGCACTTCTCATTCCGGCTGCGCAGACGCCGCTCTCGAAAGGGCTCAACTCGCCGCAACAGGTTGCGGGTGACTCGCTGGGCAATGCCTACGTGGCGGACTCCGGTGCCGGCGCGGTCCTGTTGTTCCCGGCCGGCACGACGACCCCAACCGCCGGTGGCCCGGTGGGAACCGGACTCAAAGCTCCGACGGGAGTTGCGGTCGACGGCAATGGGGACATCTACATCGCTGATTCCGGCAAGATCATTGAGATTCCGTCGGTGCAGGGAAACGTGAATCCGGCCGGACAGACGACGATCATGAGCGGGCTCGGCACGAACGTGCAGCTCGCGGTGGACGGAGAGGACAACGTCTACGCGGCGGACCCGGACAATGCACGCGTGGTGCGCGTGTTCAATCCCCAGGCTTCGATGATTCTGGAGGGGACAAATACCGTCGGGACAGGCTTCACAAAGCCCACGGCGGTGGCGGTGGATAATGCCGGTGATGTTTTCGTCGCCGACGGAACGAACCTGGTTGAGATCAACACCTGGGGCGGACAGAGCTCGATCACCAGCAGCCTGGCTGCGCCGGTGACGGGCCTTGCAGTCGACCCCTCGGGGTCGGTCTACGTTGCGCAAAGCAACGGGGTGATCCGCATCCCGATGGAGAGCACCGGGCTGGTTGCCAACGACGCCGCGCCGATCGACAACTCCGGCGTGACCGCGCCTACGGGCATCGGCATCGACGCGCTCGGGAACCTCTATGTCTCGGCTGACTCGTATAACGTTACGACGATGAATACCACCGGGACGCCGCTGGGCCCGGTGACCAGCGTCGTCTCGACGCCGAACGTTCTCATGCTCGCGAACGCGAACGTGAACTTCGGCATTGTGGACACCGGCACCACGAGCGATCCGGTGGACATCAACGTGTTCAATATCGGGAATGCACCGCTGTCCTTCTCGTCCACTACGGCACCGGTGTTCTCAGGAACGAACGCTGCGGATTACGCCATCCAGCAGGATGGGCAGAATCCGTGCGACACGACGGGCGCCACCAGTATCGCGAGCGGAACCGCCTGCACGCTGGGTGTGACGGTGACGGCGGCGAACACCGGCCTGAGCCAGGGCACGCTGACCATCGCGACCGACGCGATCAACGCGCCCACGCAGACAGCGTCGCTCGAAGCCTACTCGGAGAACAATCTGTGCCGCACGGCGACGGCAATCACAGTGACTCCGTCGACCGGCGTCAGCTACCCGGGAACGACGGCGGTCAGCGCGACTGTGACAGCGCTCGATCCAACCTGCTCGCCGGGTAACACGCCCAACGGCGGCAAGATGACGCTGACGCTCGCTCCGCAGGCGAAGGGAGCCGCGCAGATTGTGCTGAATTCGACCCTGTCGAACGGCACGGCCAGCTTCAATGCTACGGCCCTCAACGGCGGCACGTATTACGTGTACGCGAGCTACCACGGCGACCCGATCTTCGGCGGCAGCTCCAGCTCGAAGACCTACGCCTTCACGGTCGCGCAGGCACCATCTACGACGAAACTCTCTACGCCATCCGGCGTCACCGCGAACGCGCTCAACGGCGTGTACTACGTCAAGCAGGGATCGACCACTACGATGACGGCGACCGTCACCTCTCCGCAGGGACAGCCGACTGGCAGCATTACTTTCATGAACGGGAAGACTGTTCTGGGCACGGCGCCGCTCAACGCGAGTGGCACGGCGACGTTCAACACTGCGACCCTTGCTGCTGGCCCAAACACCTCGCAACTGGGCCAGACCTACAACATCACCGCGGTGTACAGCGGTGACACTAACTTCGCGTCCACAACCTCGGCCGTAAGCGCGATCGAGATTGTTCAGCCCAGCGCGCTCATCACGGCCGATCCGCCGGCGATCACGACCAAGGCCGGAACCCCGGTGCAGAGCACACTGACGATCACGCCTCTTGAGGGCTACGCGCCCAAGCTGGGAGCGACGCTATTCTGCGATAACTCCACGTTGCCGCAGTACGCCGAATGCACGTTCGATGTACCGACGCTCGACATCTACGATGCCAAGGGCGCGCCGGTAACGAGTCATGTGACGATCAGCAGCAATCTGCCGGTCAACGTGGGGGCTCTCCGTCACAATGCACCGCTTCGCAGAGGGCCTTCGCCTGTCGAGTATGCCGGCCTGTTCGGGCTGGGCGTGCTTGGGCTCGCGTTCCGCAGGAAGGCGCGGGTCCACGCCAGGCTGCTGACGGTCCTCTGTCTCGTGCTGCTGGCCGGATCGTTCACGGGCCTGACCGGATGCACCAACTCCGGCTATACGCACACGCCGCCGTCGCCGCAGGTAACCACGCCGGCGGGCACGTACCAGGTGAGTATTTATACGGTCGATCTGAACACCAACCAGAGGTCGTCGCTGCCGTTCACGCTGACGCTGACGATACAGGCGCAGTAGACGGACGCTTGGGCCTTCGGAGAGGCGAACTCTCCGGAGGCAGGCAGTAAAAGGTTACGCAGGTGGCTGGCAGGGCAGGTATGAGCTTGGCCGGTAAGAGTTTTTCAGGGAGAAACGCAATGTTCAGCAAGTCCTTCACATCGCTTCGCCGGTTCACCGGACATGCGCTGACGATGATGCTGTTCTGTGCTTCGTTCGGCAGGGCAGCAGAGGCCCAGGTCACGCCCACCGTAGTTCCGAGCTACGCGCAGGCGCTGACGCCTCCGAGCGTTTTGGGGAAAGTGTTTCAGACCGTCACCGACTCTTTCGGAGACGTGCTGGTCAACGACGCCGATAACGGCGCGCTTTACGAGTACCCGGCGGGCGGTGGCCCGGTTATCACTTTGCTGCCTGCGGGAAGTCTCGGTGGTGGCAACAACGTCGGCATCGCGATCGATTCCACCAATGCGATCTACCTCGAAGGCAACTGGAACAACACGATGGGCCGGTTTCCGTACGATCCTGCGACGAAGTCATGGGATGGACTCGCCACGATCAGCGCCGCGGGGGGCAACAACTCGCAGGACATCTGTCCCACGGGTTCCGGCACTCCGGCCGCGCCGTACGGCTTCGCCTGCGGAGATACGCCGAACACCTCGCCTTATTACTTCCAGCCCTGGGCCATCACGACGGATGCCAGCGGCAACGTCTACGTGGACGCGCAGAACGGCAATTTCATGTTCGAGATTCCGGTCACTTACTCCGGGACGACGGCCACCGCACAGAAGGCCAACAGCCTGATCATGTCGGCGTCCACTGCGCGCGCGCAGTCCATCGCCGTCGATAAGTTCGGCAACATCTACTTCGTGGAGGAGATCGGGCAGAAGGGCGCGCTGCCTGGCGTTCTGATGATTCCGGCGGGCTCAACCGGGCTGGCCTCGGATGCGGGTCTCACCCGAGTCGATCCAAGCTTGCCCGATGTTACAGGCGTGACGACAGACGCCAATGGGAATTTGTACGTCAGTGACGGCAAGCAGGGCGTCTATTTCATCCCGAACCCGTCCGGCACGCCGCAGACGAGCTCGGCCGTGCTGTTGACGCCTTTACCGGCGAGCGGCCAGGTCTCGATCGACTGGGCGCGGGACATCATGTATGTGCCGAACAACCAGAACTACGTCGCGCACAGCACTGGCGGTCCACCCGCGAACGGAGTCCTGATCTACGCGGTCACCTTCAACAACGGGTTCCTCGGAACGGTTGCTGCCGGCACGTCGTCGAGCAAGCCAGCTGCGATTCTGTTTGGCTTCAATGGCAGTGCTACGCCGGCATCGATCGTGATCGAAGAGGCCGGCGCGACTGCACCGGACTTTACGATCGCCTCGGGCGGCACGTGCGCGGCGAATACAACCTATGCTGCAAACTCGAGCTGCACGGTCAACGTGAACTTCACGCCGCATGCCGCGGGCGCGGTCTCGGCCAAGTTGCTCATGCTCGACTCATCGGGCAACGTGCTTGCCTCGATGCCGCTCTCCGGCGTCGGCAGCGGGCCGGCAATCCAGATCTCGCCGGGCACGCAGTCCACCATCGGCAGCGGGCTGATCACGCCAAGCCAGATTGCGGTTGATGCGGGCGGAAACGTCTACATCGCGGATTCCGGCATGACGGCGGTCCAGATGTACGCCAAAGGTTCGAGCACGGCCACTCCGGTGGGCACCGGGCTCACCTCGCCGACAGGAGTTGCTGTCGACGGCGCCGGCGATCTCTTCATCGCGGACGGAGGCAGCGGCACGGTGGTTGAGATTCCGAACGGACCCAACGGTCTGATCACCTCGGCGCAGGTGACGCTCAAGACCGGCCTCGGGGTCGGGCAACCTGCGGCTCGCCGCGGATGCCGCGGACGATCTCTACATCTCCGATCCATCCAACGGCCGCGTCGTGAAGCTCGCTAATGTCGGCGTGACGGTCGGCGCCTTTGGGCAGACGGAGACGGACATCACCGGCTTCACCGCGCCATCAGCCATCGCCGTGGATTCGAATAACAATCTGTATGTGGCGGATGGCAGCAACCTGATCGAGGTCACACCCTCAGGTACTCAGAGCACGCTGCTCACATCCCTCAACGGAGCTGTGGGGCTTGCTGTCGATCCTTCGGGCTCGGTCTACGTCGCGCAGTCCGGCGGCACGATTCGCATCCCGAACGAGAGCGGCACGCTCACTCCCGCAGACCAGACGATCGTCGCCTCGAGCGTAACCGCGCCCGCTTCGGTGGCGATCGACGAAGCGCAGAATGTCTACATCGCCGACTCGACGGCGAAGAACATCCTGTTCATCGGGTCGAGCGCAACCATCAACTTTGGAACGCTGAGCAGCGCCAGCGCGACAGCATCCTCGACGTTCACGATCCTGAACGACGGCAATGCTCCGCTCAACGTCAGCGGCTTCAGCGGGACGGCGGACTACGCCGGTGCGTCGAGCGATTGCGGCAGCGCGATCGCGGTCGGCAGCACCTGCTCGGTGACCGTGACGTTCAGCCCCGGGCCCGGCGATCAGGGCACCCTCACCGGCCAGGTGCTGGTGCAGGGCAATGCGGCCAATTCACCTGTCGGCGTAAATGCCACGGGTGTGGGCGCGGCACTGGCTGCCTCCACCACCGCGATCTCGGTGAAGAATCCGACCGTGGACGGAGCGCCCGCAACCATCACCGTTGCGCCGACATCCGGTACATCGCCGACGCCAACCGGGCAGGTGACCCTGACCGTTACGGGCAACGGCATCACTCCCGTGGTGCTGACCGGCACGCTAGCGAACGGGAGCGTCACACTGACGCCGACCAATCTCGCCGCCGGGACGTATCAGTTCGCCGCCAGCTACCAGGGCGACCGCACGTACGCGAGTTCCACCGCGTCTTCCTCGGTGAAGATCGGGGCCGGCGCGGTCACGATCCAGCAGTTGACGACGGCGCAGGTGCAGAAGCTGAATCCGTACTATCCGTATGTGCTGAGCGGCCAATCCGGGTCGCAGGAACCGTATGACGGTTCCATCACCCAGTACGAGCAATCGGCCTACTATACGGTGACCGTCGTTCCGACAGACGGCCAGCCGCTGATCGGCCAGCCGGTCTACGACCCTACCGGTAAGAAGGTGGTCGGCACCAACTACGGCTCCGTCAGCTTCCAGGGCGCCCCGGCTGGGACCTGCGCGCCGATTCCGGTCCAGTCTGATGGCACTGCGCAGTTCCATCCGGATTGCCTGACGATTGACACCACTAACAGCTCCATCCCCAACATTCTGTCGAGCTACACGGTCACGCCGGTCTACAGCCCGACCGGTGCGGGCGATGCGAGCTCGTACACGAACGCGAACTACACCTCGTTCACCGGAACGGCGCTGAACTACACGGCGCTGCGGAATCCGATGGTGGCCATCTCGTCGAACCCGGGCGCGTTGACGGTGACGAAGGGATCGAGCGCAAGCGCCACGTTGACGCTGACCTCGATTCTCGGCTACGGCATTGCCGGTGCCGGCGGCCTGCTCAATAACTACTCAATGCCGGTTCAGCTCTCCTGCGATGGTCTTCCGGCCTATTCGAGCTGCACCTTCGTCTACCCGAACCCTGACCCCACGGACCCGCACTCCGTTCACGTAGGCCCGGCCACGGGGACTGTGATCTCGGTGCAGGGATCCGCAACCGGGCCGTGCACTGTGGCCCAGGGATGCACCGGGCCCGGCACGGTCATCATGACCATCACGACGAATGTGCCGAGCGGCGTGGCCAAGCTTGAGACGCGGCCGACGACTGAGGTGTTCTATGCCATGCTCGGGCTCGGTCTGCTGGGCTTTGGCTTCGGTCGGAAGCGGAGCGTTCGGGCGAGAATCAGCACGCTAGCGGCGATCGTCCTGTGCTGCGGCATCATGGCGGGTGCGGCGGGCTGCAGCACAACCCAGCTTGGCACCAACTCCGCCCAGGTGACGCCCGCGGGTAGCTACACCGTGCAGGTTACGGCGAAGCAGGTCGGTAGCCAGGCGGTCAGCGGAAATCCTCCAATTACCTACGGGAACTCCAACCAGATGTCGCTTCCGTTCACGATGAAGGTGACGGTCCAGTAGAGGGGACGCGCCGGTTTAGCCGCGCCGTTCATCACCGAACAAGTACGCCAGTTGCGCCCGGCCATATGCCGGGCGTAATTGTTTGCGAACGCGCCGGCTCTGCGTTGGCAGCGATTGTTGTGTGTTTGTCAGGGATTGCTCTGTGTCGCCAACGCCGGTGATTGCAGTGTCGGACCCCCCGACTGTTGCTCTGTATCGCCAACGACTGCGCTGTTGGCAGCGACTGTCTGTCTCGCGGGTAATGGCTCTGGCGCTGAAACGCAGCGATGCACTCAGCCGCTAGGGAGCCGAAAGCCCCAGCGCGCGTGCGATTGCAGGATCCACGATGATGCGGCCGTCCTGATGGCGCACGAGACCGAAGTTTCCGCTCCAATCCCACATGGCCCAGCCGATGTGGTTCGCTTCAAGCGCAGTGCGGACGGCTTCGATGTAGCGCGCGCGCGAATCAGGCGGTGCGGTGTCGCGGAAGGCGCCGAACTCATTCGCGATGACTGGCACGTTGTGCTCGCGGCCCCAGTTGCCCGCGAAGTCGATGCGCTCGCGAATCGTCTGAGCTGTCCAATTTCCCGCGGCGTAGAGGAACAGGTTATAGCGGGCCATGTCCGAGGGGATGGCGTCGAGCGTCGGCTGGAGTTCGGCGACAGTCGTGGGGAACGGAATGTTATGGAAGTAGAGCCACTCGGGGCTACCCCAGGTCGCACCCTGGTGCGTGAATTGGTAGGGCTCGTAGAAATGGAAGGTGTAGATCACGTTCTCGTCGTTGAGCGGTTCGGTGGTGAGCAGGTCGTCAAGGGAGTCGTAGTGCGCGCCCGACGCGAGGATGGTGTGCACGGGGTCGACGCGGCGGATGGCGGTCACGGCAGCGGACTCGAGGCCGATCCAGCGGAACGGGTCCTGGACCTCGGACTCGTTCATGAGCTCGAGGAAGAGATGGTCGGGGTCGCGGTTCGCATAGTGCTTCGCGAGTGCCGTCCAGAGGTAGAGGAACTGCTGGGCGCCGCGGTCGGTCGCGAGCTCGTGCTTGTAGTCGTCCCGCGGGAAGACGCACAGGTCGACGGCGAGACCGGCATTCAGTGCGGAGTCGATGGCCGTATCGAGGCGCTGCCAGAGAGCGGCCTTGGAGGGGGCGTCGGCGGGGCCCGAGCCGAAGTAGACGGGGTCGACGCCGATGCGGACGTAGTGCAGGCCGAGCGAGTGGATGAGCTTCAGGTCGTCCGCCGTGATCCAGGTGGAGGTGTGCTCGGGCGAGTAGTCTCCCCACCCGCCAAACCATCCCGAGGCGTTGATGCCGCGGTCGAGCAGGGCGGCGCGGCGGAAGGCGGTGGCGCGGGCGGCGTCGGCGGATGTGGCTTGGGCTGCGCAAGAGATTGTCAGCAGGCCGAGGAGGGAGATCGAGAGAGCGCGCAGGGTGAATCGCATTGTGGAGAAGTTTAGCGCGCGATTCGGCCACGCGTTCATAGCGTAATGAGCATTGTTTGAATGGCGTTGGTGAAAGCTGCTATGCCGTTGTCGCGGATGAATTGCCTCTCGGCAGCTTCAACGGGGTTGTTGCCGGACACTCATGGAGAGCACTGCACCACGGGTTCGCGACGCTGGAGGAGGATGCTTTTGGCTGGGCCTGCTTGAGGAGATCGGAGGTGAGTATGCCCTTTGAGGCACGGTCGCGGGCGGCGTGCAGGTTTTCGGGCATGTTGGCGAGGTCCCAGAGTATGCGAAGGGATTCGACGACGCGGCAGCCCGGGCGCGAGGGTGCCGTCGGGTTCCGTCGCGAAGATCGAGGGCACGCTCCAGAAGTTGCGAGACCCGCGGGCCCAGGTGAGGCGCGCGACGGCGTAGAGGCTGTCGCGAAGGTTGTGAAGCTCGGCGGGGGAGATCTGGTAGTCGTGAGTGGCGCCGATTGTGCTGACGTAGGCGTTCCAGGTTTCGGTGAGGTGTGGCTCGGAGATGCGCTTCGCGGGGTCGGTGGCGGATTCGTACTCGCGTTCGGCGAGGCGAGCGCGGAGAGATGCGGTGGCCCATGCAGGAGGGAGTTCCTCGGCGAATAGTTCAGCGATGAAGTCGATGAGGCTGCGAGCGTCCGCGGGCGTGTGGATGTTCCGGGCCAGTTGGTCAATCCGGTTTGCGGCGTCGCGGACGTGGTTGGCGGGTGGATTTTGCCGGGCGCGGGCGTGCAGGAGGCGCGGCGCCAAGAAGGCCGATGGGAGCAGAGGCGCGAGGAAGAGGAAGTGGCGACGTTGCATGGCGGGTGTCGTGCGCCCGGGACAGTGTAGCCGAGCCGGCATGCGCGTTGAGCGATTTGGCGACGCGTTCCGTGGTGAGAAGAAAGGCTTGCGGGTTCGTGGTGGGCCGAGCGGTTATGGGGCCTTCGCCGCGGCTAATCGGCGCTTCGCTCAGGATGACAGCTCATCGTGTGGGTGGGGTCTGGTTGGATTTGAGGGCGGAGGCGCGGAGGGTGCCGATGCGGCCGTGGGGGCCGACGGCGTAGGGGAGCGAGAGGGCGTTCCAGTGCTGGTCGGCGTCGGGGGTGTCGTTGAATTTGGGGTCGGGGTCGGAGCGGGCGCCAGTTGCGGCCGTCGTCGGTGGAGATGTCGGTGCCGTTGGGGCCGACGGTGATCCAGGTTTTGGATTTGGCGTCGTAGGCGACGGCGGAGCGGTAGCCGTGGGGTGGGGTGGTTGCGGCGATCCATGTTTTGCCGCCGTCCGCCGTGAAGGCTGCCGTTCCGAGCGGAGTCGTTGGGTTTCGAGTAGTCGCCGCCGACGGCGATTCCCGAGCTGCTCGGTGATCTCGATTACGTGCGGGGGAGCATTCGGCGCTGACGGCCGAAGGCGATGCTGAGGAGAATGCCCGACTGACTCGCCGTGCGGGATCCGACTGGGACCGGACTGCATAAGAAGCGTTATCCGCTAATCTCGTGCAGTGACATGTGAAGAGTCTCTCTGAATGAGCGCGCTCCGCGTTCCCGCCAGTAACGATCCAATGACGTGCCATCGAAGAGAGAACGAGGAGTTGCTGGCCGCGAATAGAGCTTCGCCTTGTGTCGGCTGTTGGCGAGTCGCGTCGGAATGCGATACGGTCCAATGGTTGTTCGGCTGTCCGAGAACTACGCCCGACAAGACGAATGTCCGCTTCACAGGATCGCCGATAAGAAGTGCAGCCGGTTCGTCAGCTTGGCACTCGCGTGCCGTGAAGCACGCAGTGCGTCCCAGAAGCCGTCTTTGTCGGGGTTGGTGAAGAGGAGTTTCCAGGATTGGCAGCCGTCGGTGGTTTTGTAGAGGCGGGAGAGGTCGCCTTTGCCGCTCGACATGATGATGGCGGTGTTGTTGTCGAAGGCCTGGATGGCGCGGAAGTCGAGGTGCTCGCCGCCGGGAGGTTTGGCGCAGAGCTGCCAGACGAAGCCGGCGTCCTCGGTGCGGAGGATGGTGCCGTCGGAGCCGGAGGCCCAGGCGACGCCTCCGCCGACGTTGTCGATGCCGCGGAGGTCGGCGGTGGTGTGGGCGTCCTGGAGTTGCCATTGCGCTTGGGCTGATGTGGCGAGGAGAGTGAGGGCGAGCAGAAGCGGCCGTGGCATGTTGGAGGAGAGCATACCCTAGGGAAACTCGGTCCAGCCGCCGTGCCTTAATGAGGCCTCAAGAGCGCACTTCCGGCCCTCGAATCAACCAAGTACCTATGCCGGACAGACTACGAACTGAAGGTACAGACCGGCAAACTCCTACTGAGAAATAATTCTCAAAGCTCTATTGCACTGTTTAGCGGTCATGATACCGTTATCATGCTTGTTTTCGGTGGAACCCGCCGTCGGGATAAGAATCGTCGTGGGCTGCATACAAGCGAACGCAATTCGCGGGCAGGGCCTCAGGCTCGCTCGCGCTGCCAGGGATGCAAAAACCCCATTTGAAGCGCGCTCCGGCCCCACTCTCGCGCGCGCCGGGAGGACCTTTGACCCCGAGATCTCTCGAATCCATCCCCGACCACCACGAACGGCCGCTTATCCACCTCGGCATTGATCTCGGAGGCACGAGCCTGCGGGTCGGCGCCTTCGATCAGAACTTTCATTCGATCGCCAGCCGGGTGATGCCGACTCGCGTGCGCTCCGGGCCCGAGGCCGTGGTGCATGACATGGCTGACGCGGTCGCGTCACTGCTGGATGAGACGACCGGCCGCGCGGACGCGATCGGGCTCGGAAGTCCGGGGCCGCTGGATCTGACCAGCGGCACGCTGGGACAGCTGCCCAACTTTCCGGGATGGGATTTTTTCCCGCTGCGCTCGGCGCTCGAGGACATGACCGGACTGCCGGTGGCGCTCGACTGCGACGCCAACGCCGCTGCGCTGGCGGAGTGGAAGCTTGGCGCGGGACGCGATCACGCGGTCGACTCGCTCGCCATGATTACGCTGGGCACGGGTGTCGGCTCGGGCCTCATCCTCAGCGGAAAGATCTGGCACGGCATCATCGGGATGGGCGGCGAGGTGGGCCACGTGTCGGTCGACTTCGACGGCCCGGTGTGCTCGTGCGGGAACCGCGGCTGCCTGGAGTACTACACCTCGGCGACCGGAATCGAGCGCGCCGCCCGCGCCCGCGCGACACGCAGCCGCGGTCCGCTGGCCGAGCTGTTTGCTTCGAAGCGTGCCGTGAGCGCCCGCGACATCGCCGACCTTGCTGAATCCGGCGATCGCGAGAGCCGCGAGATCTACGCGCAGGTTGGGCGGTATCTCGGACGCGGGCTGGCGGGGCTGGTGAACACACTCGATCTGCCGCTGTACATCATCGGCGGAGGCGTGGCAGCGGCGTGGGACCTCTTCTCGCCTGAGATGTTCCGCGTCCTGTCGGAGCTCAGCTACGTGTACCGGCTGCGCAAGCCAACGCAGATCACGCATGCCGAGCCCGGGCGTCCATTCATCACGTGCGCGACGCTGGGCCCGGATGCCGGGCTGCTCGGCGCGGCGATGCTTCCGCGGATGTCAGAGAGATTATCGAATCATGAGCCTGCGATTGTTCAATAATTCACGCGTGCATCGCGGCATCCGGTGCGTGGCTGCCGCGGCATTGTTTGCGCTCGGCACATGGATGGCTCGCGCCCAAGCGCCCGCGGGTGCGCAGCCTGCGCAGACGCGCCTGCCGCACATTCTTTCCGACCACGCGGTGCTGCAGCGCGATCGCCCGATTCACATCTGGGGATGGGACGCGCCGGGCGCGGCCGTCAAGGTCGACTTCCGACACCAGCACGCGACGACGCATGCGGACGAGCTCGGGGCATGGTCGGTTTATCTGGATCCGGAAAAGGCCGGCGGACCGGATACGCTGACGGTTCACGGCAGCACGCAGATCACGCTCACGGACATCCTTGTCGGCGACGTGTGGTTTGCGTCAGGGCAGTCCAACATGGAAATTCCGCTGCGCGGTTTCCCGGGCTCCGCGGTGATTAAGGACGCGGCGAAGGAGATCGCCTCGGCGGACGACCCCGCGGTGTGCGGCCAGACGCGGCTGCTGTTGTTTGAGAAGAAGTCGAACGACTTCCCGCTCGACGATCAGCCGGCGACCTGGACGGCGTGCAACTCCACAACTGCGGTCGAACTTTTCCGCCGTCGCGTTCTTCTTCGGGCGCGATATTCATGCGCGCGAGCATATTCCTATCGGGCTGATCGACTCCACCTGGGGCGGCACGCCGATTGCGTCGTGGATCTCGCTTGACGCGCTCGCGTCGGATGCAAGCTTCATGCCGGTATTTGCGCAGCGTGCGCGCTTCGCTGATCTGCAGACGGAGCTCAACGCGCGCATCGCGTACGAGCAGCAGGCCATCGCTGCTGCGAAGGCCGGCGGACATGCGGTGCCGCAGTTTGACTGGCATCCGTTCCAGGCGTCATGGGAGCCGGCCTTCCTCTTCAATGCCATGATTGCGCCCGCCGTGCCGTACACGATCGGCGGCTTCCTCTGGTATCAGGGCGAGACGGATTCAAATCCCGGCAATCAGAATCCGCAACTCTATTCGCGCCTGTTTCCGGCGATGATTCGCGACTGGCGCGCGCGTTGGAATGAGGGCGATCTGCCGTTTCTCTATGCGCAGATCTCGAATTTCAACTCGCCCGCGGAGCAGTGGGGCACGATCCGCGACGCGCAGCGCCAGACGC
Source organism: uncultured Acidobacteriaceae bacterium (assembly GCA_963777205.1). Taxonomy (GTDB): domain Bacteria; phylum Acidobacteriota; class Terriglobia; order Terriglobales; family Acidobacteriaceae; genus Granulicella. The sequence goes on from CAVZPQ010000002.1 coordinate 458,465, forward strand.
TCTCGGTGGTGAACACAGGCATGGCTGTGACGCTCGACGTCGGCACGCGCGACAATGTGCATCCGCCGGACAAGCAGACGGTTGGCGCTCGCCTGGCGCTCGCCGCGCGCGATCTTGTGTACGGCGAGCACGTCGAAGACTCGGGTCCGCTGCCGGTCTCGGTTACGCCAACGAATGACGGGCTGCGCGTCTGGTTCTCGCATGCCGATGGGCTGCATGCGATTGGAGCGCAGGCCGACGGGGGCGCGCTGCACGGCTTCGAGATCGCGGGCCCTGACAGCCGCTTCCAGTCTGCGGAGGCTACGATTGAGGGCAGCACGGTCGTGGTTCGGTCGGGCGCCGTGCCCCACCCGACTCAGGTGCGCTACGCATGGCCGAGCTTTACGGACGCCAATCTCGCCAACGGCGCGGGTCTGCCCGCCTCAACCTTTTTGCTGCCGCAGCACGCATCGGACGCTCGATGAAAACTGTGTTGCTGTCTAGCCGGACGGACTAGCCGAACAGCAGCAAATCATAAGGGCCACGCAACATCACGGGCTGCGCAACGCCAACCTCTACTCTGTGGTGTCTCTCTCTTGCCGAAGAATCCATCCAACCCGCCCGCCGCTCCGCGCACTGTGCGCATGCGCGATGTTGCCGAACGCGCCGGCGTCGGCATGATGACCGTCTCGCGCGTGCTCAACGGAACCGCGCAGGTACGCGACGAGACCAAGGAGCGCGTCTACCGCGCGCTCGAAGAGCTGCATTACAGGCCGAACCTGATGGCGCGCGCGTTGCGCGGCTTCGGTACGCGCTCCATTGGCGTGATCCTTCCATACCTGTTCGATCCGTTCTTCGCCTCCTGCGCGCATGCCATCAGCACGATCGCCAAGCAGCACGCGTACTCTGTGCTGCTCGCTACCTCCGACGAGAACACGGAAACGGAAGCCGAGCAGCTGCGCGACCTGCTGCGCCGCCAGGTCGAAGGCATCATTGTCTTCCCCGCGTCAAAGGGCGAGTCGCATCTGACGGACCCCGATTTCCTGGGCACGCCTATGGTCGCAGTCGACCGTCCCTTGGGCCGGGCTGCAGGGCGTTCCCGGTCCCGTGTGGCGGACGGGGCCGCAACCGGCGTGAGATTGAGATCCGCGCACGGCGCTCCGGTCGATACCGTCCTGGTTGAGAACCAGCAGGGCGCGACGCTCGCCACCGAGCACCTGATTCAGCACGGGCATCGCCGCGTTTTGTACATCGGGCTAAACCGCCGGATCTTCACGATGCAGTCGCGCGTGGACGGCTACATGAAGGCGATGCAATCCGCCGGGCTCGAGCCGGAGTGCTTTGACGAAGGCCACGACGAGGCCGCCACTCTCGAGTTCGTCCGCCGCCTGCGCTCGCGGCCGAATCCACCTACAGCGATCTTCGCTGCCAACGGCCTCTCCACGCGGCATGCGCTGCACGCCATCGCTTCACTCGACATCCACATCCCCGAAGAGATGGCCTTCATCGGTTTTGACGATTTCGATCTCGCCGACATTCTGCGCCCGGCGTTGACGGTCGTGCGGCAGCCCATCCAGCGCGTAGGCGAGGAGTCAGCCGAGCTCCTGTTTGCGCGGCTTGACCATGATTCGGAGACGAAGCCGAACCGTCCCGCGCAACGCCGTACGCTGCCGGTCGAGCTCGTGCTGCGCCGCTCCTGCGGTTGTCATCCGGCGTAATGAGTCGGTTCGATTCTTCCTCGATTTATTCTTCGAAACCATTTACATATTGAAGCTGTAGCTGGACTCCCACTCTCCTGCTGAGGTGCGTCTAACCGTGCAGAACAAACCCGCTCGCCGCGATTTCCTCTCGTTCCTGCTGGCCGCACCATTTTGGGCGTCCGCATGGAAGGCATCCGCAGAAGCTCCCGCGCAGGCGCTCATCACTGATTTCGGCGCCGTCGCTGACGGCACGACGCTGAACACGAAAGCGATCCAGGCGGCCATCGATCATCTGGCCGCGCGCCGCGGCGGCACCGTCGTTGTTCCGCGCGGGACCTTCGTGAGCGGCGCGTTGTTCTTCAAGCCCAGGGTGAACCTGCACCTCGACTCCGGCGCGGTGCTCCGCTGCTCGACGGATATGGCGAACTTTCCCGTACAGCGCACGCGCATTGAAGGCCACTTCGAGCCGAAGTTTAATCCGGCGTTGATCAATGCCACGAACTGCGACGGCTTCGAGCTCACCGGCGACGGAACACTCGATGGCGCAGGCCGTCCTATCTGGGACGAGTTCTGGAAGCAGCGCAACGCTGCGCCGGACCCGCGGAACTTTCCGAATCTCGGCATTCCGCGCGCGCGACTCGCGTTGATTGAGGGCTCGCGCAACGTGCGCGTCGAAGGGATCACGTTCAAGGATTCGCAGTTCTGGAATCTGCATCTGTACAAGAACGACGGCGTGGTCGTGCGCAATGTGCGGTTCCAAGTTCCGGACGACTACCGGCAGGCCCCCAGCACCGACGGGATCGATGTGGACAGCTCGCGCAACGTCACGATCGACGGCTGCTTTTTTTCGGTGACCGATGACTGCATCGCATGCAAGGGATCGAAGGGGCCGCATGCAATGGAGGACCGGGACAGCCCGCCGGTTGAACACATTCGCGTGCGCAACTGCACATACAAGCGCGGCGGAGGCGTGCTCACGCTCGGTAGCGAGGCCACGATCGTTCGCGATGTCGTGGTGGAGGACTGCAAGATCACGGGGAATGTGCGCGTCGCCACGCTCAAGCTCCGCGCTGACACGCCGCAGCATTACGAGGACATCACGTTCCGCAACATCACGTCGCAAGGCAACGCCGGACCGATCCTCGCGGTTCAGCCGTGGTCGCAATACTTCAATCTGCAGGGCGAAGCCCCGCCGCACTCCGTCGTAAAGAACGTGAGCTTCATTGGGATCAAGGGCCGCTTCAGCGCGTTCGGGACGATCAGGCCGAACCCGGGGCAGACGGAGATCAGCGACATTCTGCTGAAGGACGTGAATGTCGAACTACCGCAGGGGAAAGACAAGCTCGCGGCGACGGGCGTTACGGGTCTCAAATTTGAAAACGTCATCGTGAATGGGCAGCCGCAGACTGCCTGAGCTTGGTGCTCAGGTATGCTCCATCTGACATGACACGGCTTCTTCTGCTCACGTCCATTTTGCTCGCCGGATCGGCGTCAGCCCAGTGGCAACTGCAGGACGCGCACACGACGGCCGATCTGCGCGGCATCGACAACGTCGGCGGCGGAGTGGCCTGGGCGTCGGGCTCGGATGGAACGATTTTGCGGACCGAGGATGCGGGTTTCGTGTGGCAGCTCTGCGCGAAGCCGCCCGGCGGCGAGCACCTCGACTTCCGCGCCGTTCAGGCGTTTGATAACAACACCGCGATTGTTATGTCATCTGGTAAAGGCGATCTGTCGCGGCTCTACAAAACGACGGACGGCTGCCAGACGTGGAAGCTCCTCTTCACCAACCCCGACAAGGACGGCTTCTGGGACACTTTGATCATGACGTCCCCGGACACGGGCATGTTGATCGGCGACCCGATCGCGGGGATAGACCGTGCAGGCAATTGGGCGCGCCCTCGAAGGGTTTTCCCTACGTTTCGCACGCTGAATGGCGGAGCCAGGTGGACGAGAAATGACAACGATTTGCTTGCTGCGCGAACGGGCCCGAATGGCGAGCCGATTGAATCAATCTTCGCGGCAAGCAACAGCTCGATGATTCTGCTCCCATTCACGACCCTGTTCGTGACGGGAGGTTCGGTGAGCGCTCTGCATTACCGCGACTACACATTCGAGCACGTTAGTGGATTGTGCGACGGTCGCAGCCTCTGCGAAATGGCAACACAGACGGCCTCCGGGTTGAGAGAAGGGCGTTCGGCGGGTGGATTCTCCATCGCCGCGAACTGGTCTCTCGATCCCAACTCGATGGGATTGCACCCATTGCGGCCTCGGCTGCACGCTCGTTTGCCAAAACCGCAGCCTCACCGCGTAGTTATTGTGGGCGGAGACTATACGCTGCCCGATCAGCGCGACGGCACGGCTGCCGTCTGCACGCCGACCCGACGTGAAACACTTCTGTACTTCTCATGTGAAGCCGCAACTACTCCGCCCCGCGGCTATCGCTCCGCGGTCGCCTACGACGGCGCAACGGAGACCTGGATCACCGTGGGGCCGAACGGCACGGATATCTCTACCGATGACGGCCGCAACTGGCGCGCGTTGAAGCCCGATCCCAAGTTCAACGACGCGCCAGATTCCGACCAGCACTGGAATGCGCTGTCGCTGCCTTATGTTGTCGGGCCGCATGGACGTATCGGTAAGCTGAGGCCTTCTGCGCTGCAGCCGGCGCATTGATTCCATGTCAGCGGGGTTGCAGTAGGGATTCGAGCGCGGCGATCGCGGCGCGCATCGGAGGCGGGGACGGTGAGGTGGCCGACCTTGCGCCCCGGGCGTGCGGACTTGCCGTAGTCGTGGCGCGCGATCGAGGGGAATGGCGCGGTGGCTTCGGGCGGGAGCATGCTGCCGATGCAGTTGAACATCACCGTCGGGCGCGAGGCGGTTGAGCCGAGTGGAAGGCCCGAGGATCGCGCGAAGGTGATTTTCAAACTGCGAGGTGTCGGAGCCTTCGATGGTCCAGTGGCCGGAGTTGTGGACGCGCGGCGCCATCTCGTTGGCGAGGAGGTGCTGCCCGCGCACAAAGAACTCGACCGCGAGGACGCCGATGTAGTCGAGGCGCTCGAGCAGATGAGTGAGGTGGTCTTCAGCGAGGGATTGCAACTCTGGGTGTGCGGGTGCACGCGAAATGCGGAGGATGCCTTCGCGGTGGAAGTTTTCCGTGAGCGGATAGAAGGCGAGCTGGCCGGAGCGGTTGCGCGCGGCGATAAGCGAGACCTCGGTCGAGAAGTCGACCATGCCTTCGAGAATGCAAGGGACTTCGCGGACGGCGGCCCAGGCTTCGGCGGCCTGATCGGCGTCACTGAGACGCACCTGGCCTTTGCCGTCGTAGCCGAGCCGGCGGGTTTTCAGGATGCACGGGAGACCGACTTCGCGGATCGCAGAGTGCAGAGAGACGAGGTCGTTGACCGGGCAAAAGGGCGCGACCTCAAGCCCGGAGTCCAGGAAAAAATGTTTTTCGAGCAGGCGGTCCTGCGCGGTGCCGATGGCGCGCGCGTTCGGGAAGAGCGGCAGGCCGTGCAGCACGTGCGCGTCGATGTTCTCGCTTTCGATGGTGAGGAGGTCGACGTGGCGCGCGAACTCGGCGACCGAGTGCGGGTTGTTGAGGTCGACCGGAAGGACGGGCGCGACCTGCTCGGCGCAGTCGCCGGCCCGGCCGGCGCAGAGGATGTCACAGCCAACACGCGGTGCCGCCTCGGCGAGCATGAGCGCGAGCTGGCCGGCGCCGAGGATGCCGACGCGTGGACGGCGATTCATGCGCGTGGGGCTGGATCGCGCGGGGCCGGATCCCGTGGAGCCGGATCCCGTGGATCGGGGTTGGAGAGCACGGAGTCCGTCTGCGCTCGGCGGAATTGGCTTCGAGCGAGCGCGCGATGTTCTGCGTCGGCGAGCGCGAGGATCGACGCGGCGAACAGTGCCGCGTTCTTTGCGCCGGAGTTGCCGATGGCGAAGGTCGCGACCGGCACCCCGCCGGGCATTTGCACGATCGAGAGCAGCGAATCGACGCCATGCAGTGCGTGCGATTCCACCGGAACGCCGAGCACGGGAAGGCGAGTTTTCGCGGCAACCATGCCCGGGAGATGCGCGGCGCCGCCGGCTCCGGCGATGATGACGCGGACTCCACGCGCCTCGGCTGTAGCCGCGTAGTCGAACATGCGGTCGGGCGTGCGGTGCGCGGACACGACCTGAGCCTCGTAGGGAATCGCGAGCTCGTCGAGAATTTTCGCGGCGTGCTCGAGTGTGGGCCAGTCCGAGCGCGAGCCCATAATGATTCCGACCAGCGGATTTTCGGTGTTGGTCACTGCTCGCTCCTGTGGCTGTTCCAGTTGCGCAGGACTTCGACGAACGCGAGTTGTTCCAGCGCCTGCACGCGATCCTTCAACGTGTCCACGGTATCACCGCGCAGCACGGGGCAGCGCTTCTGCAGGACGATTGGCCCGGCGTCGACCTCTTCGGTGACCTGGTGAATGGTGCAGCCGGTTTCGCTCACGCCCGCGGCGAGAACGGCTTCGTGGACTTTGCGATTCATCAGGCCGCCGAACGCGGGCAGCAGCGACGGGTGCACATTGAGCAGACGGCCGCGCCACTCGTCGACGAAGCTGCGCGACAGGATCCGCATGTAGCCGATGAGCAGCACGAGCTCGACGTTGGCTTTGCGCAGTTCGGCGGACACGCGCGCGTCGAATTCTTCGCGGGCGAGGCCCGTTGGGTCGACGAACTGCGTGGGAACTTTGTAGAGACGCGCGCGGTCGAGGATGGGCGCGGTGGGCTTCTCGGAGATCACGATGGCGATTTCGGCCGAAAGCGTGTGCGCGCGGATCGCGTCGAGCACACCCTGCAATGCTGTTCCTCTTGTGGATCCGAGGACGCCGACGCGAACACTCATGCGTGCCTCGCTGCCGTGTGCTTCGTGGAGTCCGCGCGGAGAGAGTTCATGTGATCGATGCGGCGCTGAATGAGCGCGGATGTGCCGATGTCAGCGCGGTGGAAGAATGGGCCGGTGATGTTGGCGAGGGCTGATTCGCAGATCGATTCTGCAGCGGAGATGCTGCGCCCGCGCGCGACGACGGCGAGAGTGCGCGAGCCGGCGGAGACGAGCGTGTTGTTTTGCGTGGCGTCGAGATCGACCGAGCCGAGATACAGCGTGGTGTTCGCAGGAAGTTGCGCAGGCGCGGGCACCGCATCACCTTTGCGCGGCGCATCCGGATAGCCCTCCGGTACGAGGTACTTGCAGACGGTCGCTTCGCGCGCGAAGGTGACGTCGACGTTGTGCAATGTGCTGGAGACAATCGCGCGGCAGATCGCAACGAAATCAGTTTCGAGCAGCGTGAGCAGGTTAAGACACTCGGGATCGCCGAAGCGCGCGTTGTACTCGATCAGGCGAACGCCGTCGCGTGTGGCCATGAAGCCGCCGTAAAGGATGCCGCGGTAGGGCGCGTTGAGCTCGTGATGCAGCGCCGCGACGACCTGCTCGTTAGTGCGCTGCGCGGCCGCGATGTCCTCGCGCGTGAGGAAGGGAAGTCCACCGTTCGCATCCGTGTAACAGCCCATCCCGCCGGTGTTCGGGCCTAGATCGCCTTCGAAGGCACGTTTGTGATCCTGCACAGCAGGCATGTGGCGGAGCGTTGTGCCGTCGCTGAAGCTGAGCAGCGAGAACTCTTCGCCTTCGAGTTTTTCTTCGATGACGAACGGGTGGTTTGCCGCGGCGAGCTCGCGGCAGAAGGCGAGCGACTCGTCGCGCGAATGAAGATGGTCGCCGAAGACCTTCACGCCTTTGCCGCCGGCCAGGCCGTCGTCCTTGATGACGTGCTGATCACCGAGTTTGTCGAGAAAAAGTTCGACGCCTTCGAGTGAAGTGAAACGCCGGAAGAGCGGATTGCCGGGGATGCTGTGGCGATCGAGCAGCGAGCGCGTGAAGGATTTTGAGGACTCGATCCGAGCGAGTGATTGCGTCGGGCCGACGACGGCGATATGCACGGACCACAGTGCGTCGGCGACACCGGCGGCGAGCGGCGCTTCGGGGCCGATGATTGCCAGCGTTGCGTTGTGCTCGCGCGCGAAGGCGGTCACGGCGGCGGGGTCGTTGATGTTTCCTGTGGTGTATGCGTGTGCGAGCGCTGCGATGCCGGGGTTGCGCGTTGAGCCGAAGCAGAGGAGCTCGGGTGCTTGCGGCGAGCGGGCCAGCGCGGCTGCAATCGCGTGTTCGCGCGCGCCGGAACCGATGATGAGGATGCGTTCTTCCATTGTTGACAGATCAGGAGCCACAAATCAGAGGGTAGAGATCACAGATTAAAGATCAAAGAACGAGTTTATTGGTTGACGGCCGCGAGGACTGTCGCTTCGAGCGGGCGAAGGTCGGGTGTAAAGGTATTGCCGGTGATGGCCTCGTAGAGCTGGATGTAGCGCGAGGCGAGTTCGGCGATGAGCTCGGGCGGCGGCGTGGGGAGGATTTTGTCTTTGTACGGATCGCAGCGCTCGCGGAACCAGAGCCGAAAAAATTCCTTGTCGATCATGTCGGGCTCGCGGCCTTCAGACAGGCGCTGCTCGTAGGTGGGCGCGAGCCAGTAGCGCGATGAGTCGGGCGTATGGATCTCGTCGATGAGCAGGATCTCGCCGCCCGGCGTGACGCCGAACTCGTACTTGGTGTCGACGAGGATGAGGCCGTGCTCGGCGGCGCGCTGCTGGCCGAAGGCGAAGAGCTGCAGGGCGTGCGAGGACGCGTACTCCCACTCGGATGGGGTTAGCCAGCCTTCGCGGATGATCTCCGCGGGCGTGATGGGGCGGTCGTGTGTGGATTCTTTTGTGGTGGGTGTGATGAGGTTGCGCGGAAGCTTCTCGTTCTTGCGCATGCCGTCGGCGAGCGTGATGCCGGCGAAGTGGCGCTCGCCCGCGCTGTACTTGGTCCAGATAGCCGTGTCGGTGGAACCGGTCAGGTAACCGCGCACGACAAATTCAATCGGAAGCACGCGGCATTTGCGTGCGAGAAGAGCGTTCGCGTGCGGAGAGTCGATGACGTGATTTGGCACGATGTGGCGCGTCGCTTCAAACCAGTGCAGCGACGTACGGTTGAGCACCTGGCCCTTGTAGGGGATCGCGCCGAGCATGCGGTCGAAGCCACTCTGGCGGTCGGTGGTGATCAGCAGCAGGCGATCGCCGAGATCGTAGGTGTCGCGCACCTTGCCGGGATATTTGTTGGGCAGCGGGAGGTTCGTTGCGGTGAGGCAGTGTGGGATGGCGTCGAGGAGCTGCTGGCGATCGACCATGTGTTACGCAGCTCCTGTGAAGCGCACGCCGCGATGCGATTGGATTCCACGCGGCCGATCTCTGCGACGGCGAACGGGGCGAACGCTTGCGCGAGCGCGGCGTGCTGGCCTGCGGGTGCAATGACGACGAGTCCGATGCCCATGTTGAAGACGCGGTGCATTTCTTCGTCGGAGACGCGGCCGAGTTGCTGCAGCCAGGTGAAGATGGGCTGCGGCGTCCACGTGCTGCGGTCGATGATCGCGCCGACGCCTTCGGGCAGAATGCGTGGTGTGTTTTCGATCAGGCCGCCGCCAGTGATGTGCGCCATTCCTTTGATCGGGATCTTCGCGTCGAGCGCGCGGCGGATCGGCGTGACGTAGTTCGCGTGCGGCTCGAGGAGGATGTCGGCGAGAGTGGCGCCCTGGAGTTCCCGCTGCGGTTCGTGGATGTCGAACTTGTTGATCTCGAAGAGGAGCTTGCGTGCGAGCGACCAGCCGTTGGTGTGGAGGCCGGAGGATTGGACGCCGTAGAGGATGTCGCCTTCGACGATGTTCGCGCCGGTGAGGAGTTTGGCACGGTCGACGACGCCGGTGACGAAGCCGACGACGTCGAGGTCGCCGGGCGCATAGACGGAAGGCATCTCGGCGGTCTCGCCGCCGACGAGGGCGATGCCGGATTCTTCGCAGGCGGCGGACATGCCGCGGACGAGCTCTTCGACAATGATGGGTTCCACTTTGTGGAGGCCGAGGTAGTCGAGGAAGGTGAGCGGGCGCGCGCCCATGACGGCGATGTCGCCGGCGACGGCGGCGACGAGATCGCGGCCGAGGTTTTCGTACCGGCCGGCCATGACGGCGACGAGGGTTTTGGTGCCGACGCCGTCGGTGCTCTGGACCATGACGGGGTCGGACATGCCGCTGACTGCGTCGGTGAGCGAGAAGAGGGAGCCGAACGCGCCTAGGCCGGTGAGCACGGCGGGCGTGTGCGTGCGCGCGACGTGCTGCTTCATCCGGCGGACGGCTTCGTTGCCGGCTTCGATGTCCACGCCGGCGGACTTGTAGTCGATCACTTGCTGCGAGTCAGGCATGTGTCTTCGATCTCTATTGCGGCTGGCCGACTTATCTGACCCACGCGCGCGCGTTGTCGAAGAGGCGCTGCCACGGGCTGTGCTCGAGGGTGCGGGTCCAGGTGTTTTGCACGCCGAGGGAGGTGCGCTCAGGGTGCGGCATGATGATGAGCGCGCGGCCGTCGGCGGAGGTGAGCGCGGCGGTGCCGCCCGGCGAGCCGGAGGGGTTGAGCGGATAGTGCTGCGGTGGGGCGGCCGTACGTGTCGATGTAGCGGCGCGGCGATGAGGTCGGCCGGGGCGAGGTGGGTGGCGTGGCCTTCGCCGTGGGCGACGACGATGGGCATGCGGGAGCCGGCCATGCCGTGGAGGAAGAGGGAGGTGGTGGGTTGGATTTCGACCATGCAGAGGCGGGCTTCGTAGCGGGAGGAGAGGTTGCGGACGAAGCGGGGCCAGTGCTGCGGCGCCGGGGATGAGGTCGCGGAGCTGGGCCATCATCTGGCAGCCGTTGCAGATGCCGATGGAGAAGGTGTCGGGGCGGGCGAAGAAGGCGGCGAAGGCGTCGCGGAGCTGCGCGTTGAAGAGGATGGTTTTGGCCCAGCCGCTGCCGGCGCCGAGGACGTCGCCGTAGGAGAAGCCGCCGCAGGCGGCGAGGCCGATGAAGCTGGAGAGGTTGGCGCGGCCGGCGAGGAGGTCGCTCATGGTGACGTCGACGCATTCGAAGCCGGCGCGGTCGAAGGCGGCGGCGGTTTCGTACTGGCTGTTGACGCCCTGCTCGCGGAGGATGGCGACGCGGGGGCGGGAGAGGTTAAGGTACGGAGCACAAACGCGTTCGGCGAGATCGAAGGGGACGTCGACGAAGAGGCCGGGGCGGTCGGGGTCGTCGAGGAGGGCGAATTCTGCTGCGGCGCAGGCGGGGTTGTCGCGGAGCGAGGCGATGTGGAAGGAGGTCTCGGACCAGATCTTGTGGAGGGCGGTGCGGGTGTTGCGGTAGACTCGGCTGGCCGTTGTGGCGGAAGGTGAGTTCGTTGCCGACGGACGAGGTCGGCCGATGGCGTGGGCGGTGAGGCCGGCGGCGGTGAGCTCGTCGAGGATGGCGGAGGCGTCGTCGTGGCGGACCTGGAGGACGGCGCCGAGCTCTTCGTTGAAGAGGCGGCTAAGTGCGGTGTTGCGATGCAGGGTTCAGATCGATGTCGAGGCCGCAGTGGCCGGCGAAGGCCATCTCGGCGAGGGTGGCGAAGAGGCCGCCGTCGGAGCGGTCGTGGTAGGCGAGGAGGCGGTTTTCGCGGTTGAGCTGCTGGACGATGTCGAAGAAAGCAAGGAGCTTAGCGGGGTCCGGGGTGTCGGGTGTTTCGTCGGCCGGCGATGTTGTAGGCCTGCGCGAGCACGGAGCCGCCGAGGCGGTTGCGGCCTTCGCCGAGGTCGATGAGGATGAGTGTGCCTTCGGGCTGGAGTTGCGGGGTAAGTGTGCTTCTTACGTCAGTTACGGGAGCGAAGCCGGAGAGGATGACGCGAGAGCGGCGAGACGACGGCGTGCTGTTCGTTGTTCTCGCGCCAGGACATCTTCATGGACATGGAGTCTTTGCCGACGGGGATGGTAAGTCCAAGCGCTGGACAGAGTTCCATGCCGACGGCGTGGACGGCGTCGAAGAGCTTTTCGTCTTCGGATCCGGTGCCGGCGGCGGCCATCCAGTTGGCGGAGAGCTTGATGTCGGAGAGGCTGGTCGATGGCTGTGCCGGCAAGGTTGGTAAGGACTTCGCCGACGGCCATGCGGGCGGAGGCGGCGGCGTTGGTGACGGCGAGGGGGGTGCGCTCGCCGATGGCCATGGCTTCGCCTTCGTAAGCTGTTGAAAGAGCGGAGGGTGACGGCGCAGTCGGCGACGGGGACCTGCCAAGGGCCGACCATCTGATCCTGCACGGTGAGGCCGCCGACGGAGCGGTCGCCGATGGTGATGAGGAAGTTTTTGGAGGCGACGGCGGGGATGGCGGAGAACGCGATCCACGGCTTCCTTCAACGACGATTTCCACGAAGCCGGAGTTCGAATGTGAGTCGTTTTGAGTCGTTTTAAGGGTGTTTTGAGCGGTTTTGGAAGGGTCGGTTTTCCAGCTGATCCGCAGGTTTCCGGTCGATTGCTTCGCTCCATGCGGGGTGGTTTGCCGAAGAGGAGGGACTGCGGGAGGTCGATCGGGCGGGTTGGCGCCGTCCGGATCTGCCGAGTTGACCAGGACGATTTCGAGCTCGGCGGTGGCGCGGCCGACGACGGCGAAGGGGCAGCGCTCGCGTTCGCAGAAGTTTTCGAAGAGCTGCGAGGTGTTCGGGGGCGAGGGCGAGGACGTAGCGCTCCTGGGCTTCGTTGCACCAGACCTCGAGGGGAGAGAGGCCGGCTTCGGCTTGCGGGATGGCGGCGAGGTCGAAGATGCCGCCGACGCCGCCGTCTTTGACGAGCTCGGGGAAGGCGTTGGAGAGGCCGCCGGCGCCGACGTCGTGGATGGAGAGGATGGGGTTCTGGTCGCCGAGCTGCCAGCAGCGGTCGATGACTTCCTGGGCGCGGCGCTCCATCTCGGCGTTGTCGCGCTGGACGGAGGCGAAGTCGAGGTCGGTGTTTTTGTCTGCGGAGGATTGGCTGGAGGCTGCGCCGCCGCCGAGGCCGATGAGCATGGCGGGGCCGCCGAGGACGATGAGGAGATCGCCGGGGCGAATCGCGCGCTTTTCGACGTGCTCGGCGCGGATGTTGCCGAGGCCGCCGGCGAGCATGATGGGCTTGTGATAGCCGAAGATGGTGCTGGTTCCGTCGGGTGCACGGTCTGCTCGAAGGTGCGGAAGTAGCCGCAGAGGTTGGGGCGGCCGAACTCGTTGTTGTAGGCGGCGGCGCCGAGCGGGCCTTCGATCATGATGTCGAGCGGGGAGGCGATGTGCGCGGGGCGTTGCTGGGGCGCGTCTCCCAGGGCTGCGGGGATTGCGGGAGGTTGAGGTTGGAGACGGTGAAGCCGCAGAGGCCGGCTTTGGGTTTGGCGCCGCGGCCGGTGGCGCCTTCGTCGCGGATCTCGCCGCCTGCGCCGGTGGCTGCGCCGGGCCAGGGGGAGATGGCGGTGGGGTGGTTGTGGGTTTCGACCTTCAGGAGGATGTGGATCTCTTCTCGTGCGCGGTGTAGATGTTGGTGGCGGGGTCGGGGAAGAAGCGGGCGCCGGGGCCGCCGCGGATGACGGCGGCGTTGTCGCGGTAGGCGGAGAGGACGTTCTCGTTGTTCGCCTGGTAGGTGTTGCGGATCATCGCGAAGAGGCGATTGTCTCTGCGGCGACGCCGTCGATGGTCCAGCGAGGCGTTGAAGATCTTGTGGCGGCAGTGTTCGCTGTTGGCCTGGGCGAACATGTAGAGCTCGACGTCGGTGGGGTTGCGGTTGAGCGCGCGGAACTCGCGGACGAGGTAGTCGATTTCGTCGGGCGCGAGGGAGAGGCCGAGGGCGCGGTCGGCTTCTTCGATTGCGCGGCCCCGCGGGTGAGGACGTCGATGGTGGTGAGGGGTTTCGGGGTGTGCTCGGCGAAGAGGGCGTGGAGATCGTCGATGGCGGTGAAGACGGTCTCGGTCATGCGGTCGTGGAGCGCGGGCGCGAGGGCGAGCGGGTTTTGTGCGCCGCGGATGTGGACGGCGCGGGCGCGCTCGATGCGCTGCGACGTTTGTCAAAGCCGGTGTTGTGGAGGATGTCGGTGGCTTTGCTGGACCAGGGGGATTGCGTGCCGATGCGCGGAGCGATGAAGAGGCGCGGCTCGGGGAGGCCGGTGGAGGTGAGCTCGAGGAGCTCGGTGAGGCGGGCTATATCAAGGCCGCGGGCGCTTTCCGGGCTATTGGCGCGATCGAAATCGCGGCTCAGGTCGGCGGAGACGAGCAGGACGTAGAAGAAGGCGGCGTCGACGGCGGTGACGGCGGGGTCGATGGCGCGGAGGCGCGCGGTGAGGCGGTCGGCTTCGAAGGAGGTGAGCGCGGGCGGGCCGGCGAGCGTGAGGATGCGGAGGTCATCCGCAGAGGAGGGCGGAGAGATCGTCTCGGAGGTGGCGGCTGCGCGCATCAGTAGTAGTTTACGTGGCGTGGCGCTGGTCGCGCGTGGGGCGGAGACTGGCTGTGAGTTACGCGGCCGGCAAGGCGGATGTGGACCGACGTTCAGGATGAGAGCTTGTAGGTTTCGAAGCTCTGGCGCGTATTCTGCGGACGGGCTGTTGCGATTATCTGCCGCGGACTGGAGATTGCTGGTCATGCCGAACGCTTGGTTCAGCTTTTCGGTGGTTTGCATGCTGATTGGGTTTCAGTCCGCGAGCCGGGCGCAGGTGTTGACCGCACAGTATGACAATGCGCGCACGGGCGCGAATGTGCACGAGACGATTCTGAAGCCGTCGAATGTGAACGACGGGGAGTTCGGAAGATTGTTTTCGAGGACGGTCGATGGAGACGTTTTCGCCGAGCCTTTATATGTGCCGTCGCTCGCGATTGCTGGCAAGGGAAAGCGCGATGTGGTGTTTGCGGCGACCGAGCATGACAGCGTGTATGCGTTCGATGTGAATGGGACGCGCGATGCTCCGTTGTGGAAGACGAGTTTTGCGGACGCGCAGCGCGGGATTACGCCGCTGAGCGAGGACGATGTGTCGTGTCCGTTCATCACGCCGGAGGTGGGGATTACGGCGACGCCGGTGATCGACGCGGCGACGAAGACGATGTATGTGCTGGCGCGGACGAAGGAGCATGGCGCGTTTGTGCAGAAGCTGCATGCGCTGGATATCAGCACGGGCAAGGAGAAGCCGGGGAGCCCGGTGGTGATTTCGGCGGCGGTGCGCGGCTCGGGTGAGGGCGCGGTGAACGGGATGGTGAGGTTCGATGCGCTGAAAGAGAATCCGCGCGCGGCGCTGCTGCTGGTGGGCGGCGAGGTGTATCTGACGTGGGCTTCGTCGTGCGATGTGGGGCCGTATCACGGGTGGGTGATGGCGTATGACGCGCGGAATCTGCGGCAGCGCGCGGTGCTGAATACGTCGCCGGATGGATCGGATGGAGGGATCTGGCAGTCGGATGCGGGAGCGGCGGCGGATACCGACGGAAATGTTTATGTGGTGACGGGCAATGGCGATTTCAATGCGAACACGGGTGGGCGGGACTTCGGCGACAGTGTGCTGAAGCTGCGGCTGCAAGGGCAGAAGCTGGTTGTGCGCGACTACTTCACGCCGTTCAATCAGAAGGCGCTGGATGCGAGGGATGGCGACCTGGGGAGCCAGGGGCCGGTGCTGCTTGGGGTGCAGGCGGGAGCGCATCCGCACATGCTGGCGATCGCGGGGAAGCAGGGCAAGCTGTACCTGCTGGATCGCGATGCGCTGGGGAAGTTTCACGAGGGAGCGGACACGCAGATTTTGCAGGCGATCAAGGTGAGGGACGCGTATGGGGCGACGTCGTATTGGAATGGGCAGGTGTTCTTTACGGATCGGAGCGACACGACGCGGGATTTCACGATTGAAGGAGGGCAGCTTGTGCTGAAGGGGACGACGGCGCGGATGCCGTCACCGGCGGCGACTCCGGTTGTGTCGGCGGATGGGACGAAGGATGGGATTCTGTGGGTGGTTTCTACGAAGGAGTGGAACGAAGGCAATGGACAGGCCGGCGGTGCTGCATGCGTATCTCGCGACCGATGTTACGCATGAGCTCTACAACAGTGAGCAGAACAGCGGGCGGGACCGCGCGGGTATGACGGTGCGGTTCTGCATACCGACTGTCGCGGATGGGAGGGTGTTTGTTGGGGCTCGCGGGCGGCTGGATGTGTATGGGTTGCTGAACAGAGGCGCTGGCGGGGGGAGATAGTTTCCGCGGCTTTGAGTTTTGAGATTGTCTGCTGCCCTGGTTTCAGTTTACAAGGCGAGGGGTGGCTTGCGGCAAGGGCGGGTGCGTGGGTCAATATCGTGGTTCGGCGCGGGGAATTGAGTGGCGTCGATGGATGAGGGGGTAGGGCTTTGGCTGAGAGTGATGGCAGATTTCGGCGGCAATTTTTCCATGGGACGCGGGCAGATCTTCAGTATGGGGATCTGATCGGCGTTGGGTATGAGTCGAACTATGGAGAGGGGAAGTTTTTGTCGTGGGTGTATTGCACGGGCACGCTGGATGCGGCGATCTGGGGAGCGGAGCTGGCGCGGGGAGTGGGCGGGAGAGGATTTATCTGGTCGAGCCGACCGGAGAGCTGGTGGATGATCCGAACCTTACGGATAAGAAGTTTCCGGGGAATCCGACGCTGTCGTATCGATCGCGCGATCCGCTGCGGGTTGTGGCGGAGGTGACGAAGTGGCAAGGGCATTCGGCTGAGCAGGTCGCGCAGATGAAGGGCGGCCTGGAACGGCTGAAGGCTGAGCGTGCGGAGATTATTGATTAGCTTGGGTGGTTCGGGGAGCGGCCGTTGGCTAGAGGTGGGCGTAGAGGTTGCGGGTGATGTTGGTTTCGAGGTCCTGGTTGCGCTTGGCGGTGTCGTTGCGCTGCTTCTCGAGGGTCTCGAGGTAGGAGGCGGTGACGTCGCCGGTGACGTAGGTGCCGTCGAAGACCGAGGTGTCGAAGTGGGTTAGGCCGGGGCAGACTTCGGTGATGGAAGTCTTTGAGGTCGCAGAGGTCCTGGAAGATGATGCCGTCGGCGCCGATGTTTTCGGCGAGCTGGTCGATGGTTTTGCCGCTGGCGATGAGCTCGGAACGCGCGGGCATGTCGATGCCGTAGACGTTGGGATAGATGACGGGCGGCGCGGCGGAGCAGACGTAGACCTTTTTTGCGCCGAGCTCGCGGCACATCGCCACGAGCTCCTTGATGGTGGTGCCGCGGACGATGGAGTCGTCGACGAGCAGGACGTTTTTGCCGGCGAACTCCTGCGGGATGGGGTTGAGCTTGCGGCGGATGGAGTTCTGGCGCTGGGCCTGGCCGGGCATGATGAAGGTGCGGCCGACGTAGCGGTTGCGCACGAAGCCTTCGCGGTAGGGGAGGTTGAGGCGGGTGGCGATCTCGAGCGCGGCGGTGCGGCTGGTGGAGGGGATGGGGATGATGACGTCGAGCTGCTTGTCGGACCACTCGCGGCGGATCTTTTCGGCGAGCTTGATGCCCATGTTGATGCGGCACTGGTAGACGGAGGCGCCGTCGAGGACGGAGTCGGGGCGCGCGAGGTAGACGTACTCGAAGAGGCAGGGAGATTTTTCGTGCGCGAGCGGCGACTGGTGGGTGTGGAGATCGCCGTTCATGTCGATGAAGACGCACTCGCCGGGCTGGATGTCGCGCTCGAGTTTGAAGCCGGCGACGCCAAGGCCGACGGACTCGGAGGCGATCATGTACTCCTTGGAGTGGCCGGGGAAGAGGCCGCCCTCTTTGCCGCGTGAGCCGAAGACGAGCGGGCGGATGCCGTAGAGGTCGCGGAAGCCGAGCAGGCCGACGCCGGAGATCATCGCGACGACGCTGTAGCCGCCTTTGCAGCGCTTGTGGACCTCTTCGACGGCGGCGAAGACGTCTTCGGCAACGGGACGAACGGCGTTGCGCTGGGCGAGGGCGTGGGCGAAGACGTTGAGCATCACCTCGGAGTCGGAGGTGGTGTTGAGGTGGCGGAGGTCGCGCTGGAAGATGCCTTCGACGATCTCGCCGACGTTGGTGAGATTGCCGTTGTGCGCGAAGACGATGCCGTAGGGCGAGTTGACGTAGAAGGGCTGGGCTTCGGCGACGGAGCCGCAACCGGCTGTCGGGTAGCGGACATGGCCGATGCCGGCGGTGCCGAGGAGCTTGGCCATGTTGCCGGGGTCGAAGACGTCGGTGATGAGGCCGTTGCCCTTGTGGAGATAGAAGCGGTCTTCAAAGGATGTGGCGATGCCGGCAGCATCCTGTCCCCGATGCTGAAGCATGGAGAGGGAGTCGTAGATTGCCTGACCTACGGGTTGGTGTCCGAAGACACCGACGATGCCACACATTGATCCTCGCAGCGGAGCGCGGAAAGTCGCGCCTATAGCTATTTTACGGCCTCGGGATGAGAGGCGCAGAGTGCATGAGGGAACGCACGAGTATTTGATGATCGTGATGTCCGCGCAGGTTCACGGACATGGCGATTGATCCGAGAGGGGAGCGTTAGCAGAGGCGGGCTGCAACGTTCGTGGGATGCTTCCGGGGTGAATTCCACACAACCAACGGGAGCGGCGTTCGTCCATCTCGGAAACGCAGCGAACGACAAGGCTTGCGGGCGGTGGGCCCGCGATGTCGAGCGGCAGTTATAGCGACCTGACCGGCTGGATGTAGAGAGCGTCCCGGCACAAGACAGGTGCGACCCAACTTTGTGCAGTTTGCACGAAGGGGGAGAGCTGTTGCCCGAAAACGGTCGCTGCGGGATGCAGGAAAGGACCGGACCAGGGATGCAGATTGCGGTTGATCTTTTCCGACGGGCGGAGCGGCGCGCGGCGGATCGCAGCACAAAACGAAAGTCGACACAGGGTAATAGCCGGGACGTGTCAGTGCGGCCTGACCGCTGCGTTCGGACGGTTGACCTGTCGCGTGATTCGGAACGCCGTAACTGCTTGATGTACTGGCCATGTTCTTTCGCCCAGCGTGCCTTCTTGTGCCTCGTGCATGGCGAGAGTCGTTCCACACAGTCAGGGGTTTGGATGAGGAATTACTTCAAGGCTATCGGAGTTTCGATTGGTGTCTGCGCCGCTTTCTCGGGATGCGGAACGGGCGTGACGGTGATCGCGCTGGTGAGTCCGTCGATCAGCCAGGTTTCGCCGCAGGTGGTGACGGCGGGAACGCCGAGCGTGACGGTGACGGTGCAGGGAGCAAACTTCAGCTCGAACTCGTCGCTGATGGTGAATGGAACGGCCGTGCCGACGTCGTATGTGAGTGGGACGACGCTGGCGGCGAAGATCAGCGGCAGCCCGCTGGCTCAGCCGAATGTGGCGCAGCTGCAGGTCCGGAACACAAACGGAGGGCAGTCCAACCAGGTGCCGCTGACGGTGACGAGTGCGGTGACGTCTCCGCAGACGCTTTCGATTGCGTCGCCGAGCCTGCCGGGCGCGCAGGTGGGTGTGGCGTACAGCGGCCATTTTGTGGCGACGGGCGGCACGCCGGGTTACACGTGGGCGGTGACGAGCGGCAGCTTGCCGGCGGGAATGACGCTGACCAGTGGGGGAGTTCTTTCGGGAACGCCGACGGGCACGGGGACTTCGACGTTTGTTCTTAGCGTGACGGATTCCGGCTCGCCGGCGCAGCAGACGAGCGTGACATTATCGCTTGTGGTGTTGCCGGTGACGCAGACGCCGGTGCCGCTGGTTGCGAATGCGGTGACGCTGGGAACGGCGAAGGTCGGATCGGCGTATGCCGTGGCGCTGAGCGCGACCGGCGGCACGCCTGGATATACGTGGACGGTGACGAGCGGCAGTTTGCCGGCGGGGATGGCGCTTTCGAACGCGGGTGTTATCTCGGGAACGCCGACTGCGGCGGGCAGCGCGACGTTCACGGCTACCGTGAGCGACAGCGGATCACCGATGCAGGCTGCAACGGTGCAGGAGTCGATCACGGTTTCGGCATCGGCTTCGACATTGAACATTAATGCGGGTGCGCTGGCCTCCGGCAAGACGGGAACGGGCTACAGCGCGACGCTGAGTGCGACGGGCGGCACGCCTGGATATACGTGGTCTGTGATCTCGGGCAGCCTGCCGGCGGGACTGACGCTGTCGGCGAGCGGCGTGATTTTGGGAACGCCCACGGCGAGCGGAATATTCAGCTTTACGGTTGGAGTGCAGGACAGCGGGTCGCCGGTGGACACGGCATCGGTGCAGGAGTCGATTACGGTTTCCTCGCCGGGATCGACGTTGAGCATCACTGCGGCTGCGCTCGGTGCGGGCACGACGGGAACGGGGTACAGTGCGACGCTGAGCGCGACGGGCGGCACGCCGGGATATACGTGGTCTGTGACGTCGGGCAGCATGCCGGCGGGGTTGACGATGTCGGCTGGCGGCGTGATTTCGGGAACGCCGACAGCGAGCGGCAGTTGCAGTTTTACGGTTGGGGTGCAGGACAGCGGATCGCCGGTGGAGACCGCTTCGGTGCAGGAGTCGATTACGGTTAGCCCCGGGGCTCTGATGATCACGTCGCCGAACCCCGGCGCCGGAGTCGTGGGCACTGGCTACAACATTATGTTGTACGCCAGCGGCGGAGTACCAAGTTACACCTGGTCCGTTTCGTCGGGAAGCTTGCCTGCGGGCCTGACACTCTCGAGTACGGGAGTTATCTCGGGTACACCAACCACGAACGGAGCATCGAGCTTCACGCTTACAGTGACGGACAACGGGTCGCCGGCCCAGACCGCCTCGGCGCAGGACTCCATCACAATCAATAATGCAAACCAGTCGAATCCGCAGAGCGGAGAACAGATTTACATCTATCCGCAGGCGCCGGTTGCGCCGCAGGGATCGTATCAGACGGTGACCGCAATCGTGACGGGGGTAAGCGACAAGACGGTTACGTGGAGCTCCGATGGCGGCACGATCGTGGGTACGAATCCGTGCGTTGTAAATGAGCCCTGCACAATCGCTCTCTATTCAGGCGGCGCAGGAAGCTATCATTTGACGGCAACCAGCAATGCGAATCAACAGGTCGTTGCGACGTCCGCGATCACCTTCACAGCATCGCCGACGCCCAGAACGGATCATCCGCGGTTTCTGATGACGTCGAACATGCTTTCATCGCTGCAGACGAAGGCGAACGCGAACGACCCGATGTATCAGGGTATTCAGACGCGTGCCAACATCTATTACACCGAAGATGCGCCATTGTGGTCGTTTTCGACATGGAATGGCAGCGCGTGTGTCGGAGGTTCCGGCCCCAGCTCCGACCAGACCGCCAACTATCGCGAGCAGGATGCGTGGTGGATGAGTCTGATCGCCCTTTTGGATCCCAATCCTGCGACCCGCAATCAATACGGATGCGCTGCGCATGATGTATTTATGACGGATGTTGGTTATGTTCTGTCTGGGGAGCTGAACCTGGGGAATGGAAACCGTTGGGCGGACAGTGCGGAGTATTTTGCGTTTACGGCGGATTATCTGATGGGCGGGGGGTATTTGAGTGCGTCGGATGAGGTGTTGGTTCGCCAGTATCTGGCAAAGCTGGCCTATGAGCAGATCAATGATGTCGGGAACGGGAATCTTGCGGTGATCGGAGGCTACAACAGCGCGGCGGAGTTCGATGAGAGCAACGTGTGGAGCGCGACCGAGATGCGTGGGATGGGGAACAACTACACGCAGGCGCGGATTCTGATATTGACGGCGGCGGCGCTGACGTTCAATGACACGCCGATGGACGATCCGGCGCTGGCGAACACGTGCAATGCGACGCGGTACCAGGTGTGTCCGGACGGGACGGCGGGTTCTTTGCATGCGTACTGGAGTTATGTCTCGGGAGGGATGCTGTACAAGGACTGGGCGAACCTGGAGGAGCCCAGTGTGGTCCAGCAGGCGTACAACCTGGCGGCGACGCCCGGGTGCCGCGCGCCGTGGGGCCTAACGGTGCCGTGTCTGGGTGCAGGCCGGGGCGGAGAGTCGAGCGAGGGGACGTTCTATGGGACGTCGATCGCCAAGATGCGTTGGGCGATGAACGCGATCCAGACGGCGGGCTACGATGATCCGATTCTGTATGGACCGCAGATGAGCCTGGGCACGATGAGCTACTGGGATCTGCGCTATGTGGCGGACCTGACGCTGCTGACGGGGTTGAGCGCCAATTCGTGGGGCGGGATCGGGAGCGGAGGCTGGACCTTCCTGACCGATGGAGACACGCTGGATTACTACGCGTATCCGTCGGATTATGCGGCGGAGGCCGCGATGTTGAGTGCGGACTCGTATATCGGGAGGACGGACCGGTCCCAGGCGCTGGAGTGGCTGGTGACGAACACGGCGTTCGGGATGGCGGCGGGCAAGACGGGCGGGTGTGCTTACTACTGCGGCTTCGATGAGGAAATGGGCAACGACTACGGCTCCACGGTGGCGTTGGACATGTTTATCGCGTTGCCGGCGGAGGATCCGGCGAGCAGCAGTAATGCAGCGGCGGATCCTCGGCCATCGCTGCCGGTGGACTGGTATAACGCGGGCAATCAGCACATCGTGACGCGCAGCGGCTGGGGAACCAATACCAACACGATCTTCTCGTACTACTGCACAAACACACAGATCGACCACGAGCATGAGTACTGCGGCGGGTTCTCCGTCTACTCCAATGGTGAGTACATCACCAAGGGACGCATGGAGTTCAATAACTACGATGACGAGTTGTCCACCGCGCGCTATCAGAATCTGCCCGCATTGATCAACAATCCTTCGCAGACCGGTTGCACCCCCACCAATTGCGCCTTCGCACCTGCAGCAACCGATGGTGGACAACTCTGGCACGGCTACCAGGCGGGAATGGACACGTTGTATCACGCGGAGTTGCCGGGCTACGTGGCTGCCGTAGCGGATTCGACCAACAGCTATAACGGTGGCTGGGGCGGCTTCGGGGAGCTGAATGGGATTACGGGGTCTTCGCGCTCGCTGGTGTACCTGCGCGGCTCGAATCAGATCGTGTATTACGACCGCGGTGACTCCGGCTCGAACGCCTGGGACAAGGCCAATTATCTGAACACAACCGGAGCACCCACGCCTCAACGGCAACACCGCAAACTGGCTGACGCGGTCCGGGAACCAGAGAGTGTACTGGACGGAGTTGGAACCGTCGACAGCTGCACCTCAACTGGACACGACCTACACGGATTCATATGCGGCGCAAGACTGGGAGATCTACGGCCGTCTGAAAGCGGATGCGGGCAGTGTCGGCTCGGCGCGGTTCCTGAGCATCCTCACGTGGGGTCCGGCCAGTCTGGCGGCGCCCGCTTCAACCAGCGTGGTCTCCTCGGCGGGCACGCCCTTCGAAGGCGCCCTGGTCGGCTCGTCTCTGGTGATGTTTATGCACGACTGGCCGGCGACCTTCGCGAGTGTCACCTATCCTGCCTCCGGAGCTACTACCCAGTACGTCTCCGATTTGGCGCCGAACACGACCTACAGCATCGCGGCATCCGGCGCGCCCACCTCGGCCAGCACCGACAGCGCCGGCGTACTCACCTTCAACTGCTCCGGTAACGGCGACGTGACCATCTCGCTTCCATGAGTATCGGATGACAGTTGAGGCGCGATTATCGTGTTTGGGACGATAAGGATAAATCGAGTGCTCGCTCGCCAGTTCGTCGGGTCCGCATTCTAAGTCGACCTGCCTTCGCGGTGTCTTCGGACGAATGCCGTTTCAGGGAGAGTGTTGCATTGCGTCCCGTTTAGGCTTTAATGGTGGGATGTATGTAAGAAAGGGAGTGGCTTGCGGACTCGGATTTAATCCTCCGAAGCGCCAGCGGCGGAGCATAAACCCAGTGGCGGGTAGACAGGAAACTCACAGCCACCCAGGATGCTGATCCAGACGACGACCAGGAAGCTGATCCCGACGCTCCATGCACGTCGCTCCTGCAGTTCGTCAAAGATGTAAACAATCGTCAGCAGCGATACGGTATTCGTGAGCAGGAACACCACGCGGCCCCACATCGCGTAGATACCGAAGAATCGAAAGCACCCCGCCAGCAGATAAAACTCGCCTGGACCGTAATTCGTCCAGAAGTCGCGGTATGGAAGTCTGCCGTGAAATACTCGCAGAGCACCATAGAGCGATAGCCCTTCGTCGTACCCGCCGGTGCCGAAATCATCGGCAGCAGGAGCAACAAAAAGGCCGCGATGGACAGTAGAACCAACCCATGCACCGCCAGAGCGTCGGACAGAGGGAATTGGCGCGCTAGTCGTGGATGGCATCTGTATCCTTTTTAATCCATGTGAGGGATAGATTTTCAATCCAAGACCCCACCGAATTCACAGTATTCCAAAGCCGACGACATCGGCCAGGTCCAGGAAGCTAGCTTTCAAGAGTTCTCGCAGGATTATACTGATGAAACGAAAAGCCTGGCATCGAATCGGGAAATCCCATGGCAGGTCTAGGAAAGATAAGAAGGCCGTCGATACGTTCCAAGAAGTTTGCGTCATCGAGCAATTGGAGAATGGCAAATAATGACAAAAATGGGCTTTCTGTTTCTCTCCATTTTTTGTACCCAGATGGCTGCTCAGAAGCTTTTTATTTACCCGAAGGCTCCTACTGCTCCGCGCGGTAGTTACCAGAGTGTTACAGCTATTGTTACAGGTGTGAATAACAAGACAGTGACCTGGAGTACTTCCGGAGGAAAGATCGTTGGTACAAATCCCTGCGTTGCGAATGAGCCGTGTACGATAGCGGTTTTCAGCAAGGAGCCGGGTAAATATGTATTGACTGCGACGAGTAATGCTGACCATGCAGTGTCAGCGTCTTCCACGATTACTTTTACGAACTCTCCCAAGGTCGTCACAGACCATCCTCGTCTGATGCTGACGTCTGCCATGTTGCCCAGGCTTCGCGCGAAGGCGACGTCGAAAAACGTGATGTACAGAGACATTAAGGACACGGCGGAAGCTGCGCTGCAGCGCGATAACACGATCTGGAAATGGACTTGCCATGGAGGAAATGGGAAAACGACCTCAGATCAGTCGCAAGGCTACAAGGAACAAGACGCCTTTCGGTTTGCGGTGATGTCGTTAATTGCAGGGTCGAAGCAGGAACGAGATCAGTGGGGCTGTTTTGCTCGTGATGTATTTATGACGGATGTTGGTTATGTTCTGTCTGGGGAGCTGAACCTGGGGAATGGAAACCGTTGGGCGGACAGTGCGGAGTATTTTGCGTTTACGGCGGATTATCTGATGGGCGGGGGGTATTTGAGTGCGTCGGATGAGGTGTTGGTTCGCCAGTATCTGGCAAAGCTGGCCTATGAGCAGATCAATGATGTCGGGAACGGGAATCTTGCGGTGATCGGAGGCTACAACAGCGCGGCGGAGTTCGATGAGAGCAACGTGTGGAGCGCGACCGAGATGCGTGGGATGGGGAACAACTACACGCAGGCGCGGATTCTGATACTGACGGCGGCGGCGCTGACGTTCAATGACACGCCGATGGACGATCCGGCGCTGGCGAACACGTGCAATGCGACGCGGTACCAGGTGTGTCCGGACGGGACGGCGGGTTCTTTGCATGCGTACTGGAGTTATGTCTCGGGAGGGATGCTGTACAAGGACTGGGCGAACCTGGAGGAGCCCAGTGTGGTCCAGCAGGCGTACAACCTGGCGGCGACGCCCGGGTGCCGGCGCGCCGTGGGGCCTAACGGTGCCGTGTCTGGGTGCAGGCCGGGGCGGAGAGTCGAGCGAGGGGACGTTCTATGGGACGTCGATCGCCAAGATGCGTTGGGCGATGAACGCGATCCAGACGGCGGGCTACGATGATCCGATTCTGTATGGACCGCAGATGAGCCTGGGCACGATGAGCTACTGGGATCTGCGCTATGTGGCGGACCTGACGCTGCTGACGGGGTTGAGCGCCAATTCGTGGGGCGGGATCGGGAGCGGAGGCTGGACCTTCCTGACCGATGGAGACACGCTGGATTACTACGCGTATCCGTCGGATTATGGGGCGGAGGCCGCGATGTTGAGTGCGGACTCGTATATCGGGAGGACGGACCGGTCCCAGGCGCTGGAGTGGCTGGTGACGAACACGGCGTTCGGGATGGCGGCGGGCAAGACGGGCGGGTGTGTTTACTACTGCGGCTTCGATGAGGAAATGGGCAACGACTACGGCTCCACGGTGGCGTTGGACATGTTTATCGCGTTGCCGGCGGAGGATCCGGCGAGCAGCAGTAATGCAGCGGCGGATCCTCGGCCATCGCTGCCGGTGGACTGGTATAACGCGGGCAATCAGCACATCGTGACGCGCAGCGGCTGGGGAACCAATACCAACACGATCTTCTCGTACTACTGCACAAACACACAGATCGACCACGAGCATGAGTACTGCGGCGGGTTCTCCGTCTACTCCAATGGTGAGTACATCACCAAGGGACGCATGGAGTTCAATAACTACGATGACGAGTTCAGCGTGGCGAAAAACCAGAATTCAGTAGCGCTGATTCAATATCCTGGGCAAACGTGGTGCACTCCTAATCCATGGTGCTCGTTTAATCAGCCAGCGATGGAGGGTGGCCAGTTCTGGCATGGATATCAGGCGGGCCTCGCACATCTTCACCATTCCGAGATGCCCGGCTATGTTGCGGCGATCGCGGATGACCGTAATGCATATAACGGCGGCTGGGGAGTATACGGCAGGTTTAACGGCGTGACCGGCGCTTCACGTTCGCTCGTGTATCTCCGCGGGGCAAACGAGGTCATCTATTACGACCGCGGAGATACCGGCACGAATGGCTGGGAGAAGGCGAATTATCTGATCTCAACGGGACAGCCCAGCTTCCAGGGAAACACTGCTTCGTGGCTGACGCGGTCAAAGAAGCAAAGGGTGTATTGGACGGCTCTGGAGCCTTCCGGCAAGGCGCCCCAACTGGATACGACCTACACCGATTCAATCGAAGCAGGACTGGGAGATCTTCGGCCGGATCAAAGTGGACGCAGGGGCAGTTCGATCAGCGAGGTTTCTTAGCGTTTTGCAGTGGGGGCCGGAGAATGGCTCGCCCAAGGCACCAAGTGTGGTGGCGTCCACGGCAGGAAAGAGATTTGAAGGAGTGTCTGGTCGGATCTTCGCTTGTCATGTTCATGCGTGATCGATCGGCCGGCTTTACTACGGTCTCTTATCCGGCGTCAGGAGCGACGACGCAGTACGTTGCGGATTTGGAACCGAACATGCCGTATGCAATCTCGGGATCAGGGACTCCGGCGCGCGTTACGTCTGATAACGCGCGGCGTGCTGACGTTTAGCGCAGCGGGAACCGGGAGCATCACGATCACAGCAAAGTAATACGATATTGTCGAGGGGCGGACTATTATTGGTGCGTATTCCGATCCGTATCGCCGTCTAGTACGCACACCTTACATATATTGCGTGGACGAAATAGTTCAAGAAAAACCAGCTTGATCTAGCCAGCGACAATCCCTCGATATTTCGGTAGATATTCCAGGTCCAGGCGGCAGCCCTTTTCTTATCTGCTGAAACAGAGCCAGAGCCCACGCGATATCTTGCAAGATCCTGTGAGATTCCAAATGCAGTATTACCGCTCCTCAGAATGCGCAGCCAAGTCACGTAGTCTTCATGTCGTATGGCGGGCATGGATGGATCGGGTACTTTTGTGCGGTCGATGACCACGGTCAAGCAGCCAATTACATTTCCGCGAAGGAGTTGGTTGTAGCTGACCTTTTCGGGCGACGGGAATAGGTTTGCTGAGATCTCCGTTGTGGCGGAAGCGGCGGTACTGAGTGAAGGCTGAACGCTGCACCGGAACTCTGCATGAAATGCATCTGCGTCATTGAGCTTTTCGGGCAACCACAGGTCATCGCTATCGAGGAAGGCGACATATCGGCCGTTTGCCGCGGCGACTCCGACGTTGCGCGCATTGGCGACGCCGCCATTCTTTTCGAGCGAAATAACCCGGATGCGGGAGTCGGTGGCGGCGAGCCGGCGAGCGATGGGCAGGGTGTCGTCCGTCGACGCATCGTTGACGATTAATAACTCCCAGCCGGGATAGGTTTGCTCAATGACCGACGAAACGGACTCTTTGAGGAATGCCTGACAGTTATACGCCGGCATAATGACGGATACCAGATTCGAGTTCCATTCAGGCATGCAGATAGTTTGTGCTTGTCACCAAGAAGTTGCATCTAACGGTCGGGACAGCCGCTTACATTAGGAATTGTCGACGACGGGTAGAGACCAGCTTGCGGTATTCTATCCGAACGGAGGATCCGACCGGACAATTCACTGATGGGATTTGTTCTAAGTATCCTTTACCTGCTCATCTGCTATCTGACGCCGCCGGTACTCTTCGGCTCGCTGGCGCAGTTCCGCATTGAGCTGATCCTGGCGGCGATACTGACCGTGATATCGCTCCCGGTGGTAGCCAGGTCGATTCTTCCGAGAACCCCGCAAACACTGGCTGTTATCGGGTTGGGAATC
Source organism: uncultured Acidobacteriaceae bacterium (assembly GCA_963777205.1). Lineage (GTDB taxonomy): Bacteria > Acidobacteriota > Terriglobia > Terriglobales > Acidobacteriaceae > Granulicella. Next base: position 486,513 of record CAVZPQ010000002.1, read on the forward strand.
GCGACTTTCTTGTCTGTGGCCATCGGGGCCCATTGGATGGGCGGGGGACTCGACGCGATCCTCCAGTTCATTCCCAATCCGTACGCCTACTTTCTCGTCTGTCTGCATTGCAATTCAAAGAAGAAAATGCAGACTGTGATCTTTCTGTTGTTGTTCGTGTGCCTGTTCGTTATGGGACAGGGCGTTATGGAAATGCAGCGAGGGCTGCCGTCAGTCGGTACGGCGACAACTCTTAATACGAGTGATACCTCGTACCTTTTCTGGATGAGGAATGCGAAGGGCGAGTGGTTCTACAGACTGCGCGGAATGGGGCAGATTCACGATCCGAATGATTTCGCACAATTGATCGTGTGTGTGCTGCCGCTAATCTTCTTCTTCTGGAAAAGGAAGAGCGCCGTACGAAATTTCTTCGTTGTGCTGGTGCCGGTTGGGCTGCTGATCTGGGGAGCGTATCTGACCCACTCCCGCGGCTCGATTCTTGCTTTGCTGGCAATCCTGATCGTGGAGCTGCGAAAACGGATCGGCACGATCCCGGCGCTGCTGCTGGCGGTGCTGCTGTTCGCCGGTGCGTCGGCTATGAATTACACCGGCGGAAGGGACATTTCAGCGAGTGCAGGAGAGGATCGAACTGAGCTCTGGGGTGATGGACTGCAGTTGCTCAAGGCGCATCCGGTGTTTGGTGTCGGTTTCGGCCAGATGCCGGAGTACTTTGGGCACACAGCTCACAACACGATTGTGGTTTGCGCTGCCGAGATGGGCTTGATGGGACTGTTCTTCTGGTCGATGTTCCTGTTCCCGAGCCTCAGAGATTCGTTTGTCGTCGCGTATCCCAAAAGGAGAAGAACGAATAACAAAGGCAGTCCAAGGGAGCCAGGTCCGTTGATGGAAAACGCATATCCGTTGGCTCCGCCGGGCCTGCAAGTGCTTGATGCAGATGACATCGTTCGGTTCGGTCGCCTGCTTGTGCTCTCGTTTACGGGGTTTCTGGTGGCGGGATGGTTTCTTTCGCGCGCGTACGTGATGACGCTGTTTGTGCTTGGCGGTTTGGCCGAGGTGACGTGTCAAATGGCGCTGCAGCGTGGAATGATTTCGCGGCGGCTGCCATTTGGCCGGGTGCTTCGCTACTCCGGATTGATGACGGTCGGGTTCATTTTGATGATGTACATCCTCCTGCGCATTGTTAACTTGACCCACTGAGAAGCTACTGGTGCCTAGCGCATGAAGATCGTGCACGTGGTGGATAGCATGGAGGTGGGCGGCGCGGAAATGCTGGTTGCGCAGATGTGCCGTCTGCAGCGCGAGCAAGGCCATGAGCCACAGGTGTATGCAGTCGCGAAGCTGGGCGCGCTGGGCAAGCGCATGCGGGAGGAGGGGTTTCAGGTTGAGGCGGAGGTGGGCAGGCACCTGTTGGACGCATCGGCCGGATTTCTGAAACTGTTCAGGCGATTCAGACCGGAGGTCGGTTCATCTGCACAACCCTACGCCGACGATCTACGCTGCTCCGGCGGCAAGGCTGGCAGGCGCGGCGAGTGTGATTTCGACGCGGCACAGCCTGGTGGCACCGCCGCACAACCGCACGATGGAGCGCAAGTACGCGTGGGCGGCGCGGTTCTGCGATTGGGTTGTGGGTATCTGCGACGCGACGGTGAACAACGTGAAGCAGGCCGGAAGCGCACCGGCGAGCAAGATTGTTCGGATTTATAACGGGACGGTTCCGGTGCTGCCGGTGGCACGCGACCAGTGGCCTGCGAAGAACGGGTTCACGTTGCTGTTCGTCGGGCGGCTTGAAGAGGTGAAGAATCTTCCTTTTCTGTTGAAGGCAGTACGCGGCGCGCTGGATGAAGGCGCTGACATCCAGTTGTGGGTGGTTGGCGATGGCACGCAACGCGGTTCGCTGGAACAACTGTCGGCAGAACTCGCGTCTTCAGTCGAATGTGACCTTCTGGGGCCAGCAGCTTGAGGTCGCTCGATTCTTCTCTGCCGCTGACGTGTTTGTCATGTCGTCTGTATCGGAAGGATTGCCTATGTCGCTGCTGCAGGCGTTTTCGATCGGGCTTCCCGCGATCGTGACGGATGTTGGAGGAATGGCGGAAGTAGTGCGGCTTGCACAGGCAGGAATTACCGTTCCTGTGACGGATACTGTGGCGCTCGCAGCAGCGATTCTGGAATTGGCTGCAAACGCAGGAGCGCCGCAACCAGTTTTCCCGGAACGCGGCTGCGGCTTTCCAGGCACACTTCACTCTAGCAGCGATGGGAAAGGCCTACATGGAGCTGTATCGAAATACGCGTGCGGCGCGGCGTATCTCCGACGGCTGAAGCTGCTGTTCCAAGTTGGCCGGCCGGACCGGTGCATGTCGGCGCTCTCCAAAGGTGTGTGCCTTACGAGCCGTCATCGTGTTCGGCCTAAGCATTGTGAATCGCGTTTCAGGGCACGATGGTGCGAACGATCGTAAGGGGTCTTTGAGAGGCCCCCGATGCTATGATGAGGTGGATTTGGTTCATCGCCGGGCTGTTCCCGGAGGATAGGCGTTTGATGCATAGTGCGCGCCAGGCGTGCTGAGTAGAAGCGAACCGGAAGCTCCAGCAACAACAATCATTTCAAGACTTTCGGGCGGCCAGAGCCTGAGGACAGGGATTCACCGGCAGGTCAAACCGGCAATATGTCAAACATCAAGACAATTGCGAAAAATACCGGCTGGTACGGGCTCGAGAACCTCATCAGCGCGCTGGTCACAATCTTCACGTCGATTGCGATCGCGCGAACCCTGGGCCCGTCGAAAATGGGCTACATCATTTATGTGGCCTGGATCTCGTCGATGGTCACGAGCCTCGGCAGCCTGGGCATTCCTTCCACAACTCAGAAGTACATGGCTGAGTTCATCGGGATGGGAGATCGCGGCACTGCGCGGCATATCTATTTCCGTACGCTTTGGCTGCAGGCCGGCCTGGCGACGCTGGCGACGCTCGGGCTGATTATCTGGGTGCTGGGTGATGCAGCTCCAGGGTATAAACTCGCGTCGCTGCTGATCGTGTTCAGCATCTGGCCGGGAATGTTCAACTCCATCCCGGCGCAAGCGAACGTCGCGACCGAGGACCTGGCGTATAACCTTCCGGCGTCGGTTATCTCGATCATTGTCTTCTTTGCGGCGATCCTGGCTACCGTGATCTTCAACTGGGGTGTGATCGGGGTTGGCGGATCGGTCCTCCTGATGCGCATTGTTGACTGCCTGGTGCGCTTCATCCCGACAACGAGAAGAATCAACGCGTGGCCTACGGAACATGTCCAGCCGGAGGGTCTGAACAGCCGGATGATTACGTTCGCGTGGCAAAGCGTCGCGAGCATGATTGCCGCGATTATTGTCTGGGACAGGTCTGAGTTTCTGCTGTTGAAGCATCTGTGCACGGACATTCGGCAGATCGCCTTCTACTCGGTCGCATTCAGCATGGCCGAGCGGTTGCTGATCACCTCGACGGTGTTCGGCTCCGCCATCGGAGCGACGATCTTTGCGCAGTATGGCCGGGACAAGTCTCGTCTGCCGGCGATTACGGCAGCGAGCTTCCGGTACCTCGCACTTTCGTCGATTCCGGTTCATCTCATCGCGGCCTCGCTGGCATTTCCCGCTTTGATGGTGTTGTACGGCAAGCAATACGCGGGAGCGGCGATGGTGGTTACGCTGGCTCCGATTCTGTGCATGCCGAAGGCGTTTATGGGACCTGTGCAGAACCTGCTGCAAAGCACGGAGCGGCAGAAGTATGTGATCTGGGCGACGGTGGTTGCGGGTGTTGCGGATATCACGGTGGCCTGGCTGCTGATCCCGCGCTACGGAGCCGTGGGCGCGTGCCTGGGGAGTGGCGCAGCGCAGGTGACGGCGGTTGGAATGATGTGGGTCGTCGCGATCAGACTGTATGACATCAAGATGCCATGGGTGCAGACGGCAAAGATTACGGTCATCAGCATTACGGCGGCGGCTGTCGCGCACTTTGCGAGCGCGCCGTTTCCGGCGATTTGGGGAGTCCTGCTTGGAGGCACGGCAGCGCTTGCAACGTTGCTGGTCCTCTTCTATTTGCTGCGTGTTCTTGAGCCAGAAGATCATTCGAGGCTGCTGATTTTGGCCGGCATGTTGCCGAAGCGTATGGCGAGGCGGGCTGAAAAGATCCTCAGCGTTCTCATGCGGACCCAACTGGGGAGTCCGACTCCGAGCAATGTTTAGGCGAGTTCACGATTCGGTAGCGTACGCGAGATTCGCACGCTTGCCATTGCGCATCCCGGCGCACGTGGGCGAAGGCGGGTGCGCATGAAGATCAGCGTGGTTATTCCGGCTTATAACGCCGCTCATTTCCTGCCGCGGTGTCTGGAGTCGGTGTTTGCGCAAACCATGGAGCCGGCGGAGGTGATCGTGGTCGATGACGGATCGACGGACGACACTGCTGCCACGGCGAAGAGACTGGGAGCCACGGTTGTCACTCGGCCGAATGGCGGGCTGTCTGCGGCGCGTAACACGGGGATCCAGCACGCGACAGGTGAGTGGATCGGACTGCTTGATGCTGATGATCGTTGGTCGCCGGAGAAGCTGCGTGCCCAAGTGGAGCGGATCGAGCCGGGGACAGTGCTGGTCTATACCGGAATTCGAATCTTTGGCGATGAAGGGGTACGGAGGTCGCGGCCAGGCGCCCGCGTTACTGATGTAATGAAGTCTTTGCGGTATGCGAATTCCATCACCCCCTCTACGGTGTTGGCAAGGCGCGACGCGCTGCTGAAGGTCGGCGGATTTCGGGAAGACATTCGCGCGTGCGAAGACTGGGACATGTGGGTCCGGTTGAGCCGAGTTGGGAACTTCGCGGCGGTGGAGGATCCGCTGACTGACTATTATGTCTATCCGAACAGCATGAGCACTGATCCGGAGCGCATGCTGACTGCCATGGAACAGATTTTGCCCTCGACACTGGTGGCGGATTTGAGCGGACTTCGGCGGTGGGCCTGGGTTCGGCGCATTCGGGCAGTGCAGCTTTACAGCGCTGCTCTCATCGCGCGAGATAACGGTCGCGACGGTGAAATGAGTTACATGCTGCGGTGTTTGGCAGCATGGCCTTCGCCGTTCTGGAGAGCTGATCGATTTCTGGGAGCGGCGGTGAGCGCTCGCAATCAACTACTGCGACAGAAGAGGATGGCAGGCGCCAGAAGCTGACGCGGGGTGGACGAGTTGGGTGAACAGGAGAACTGGATGAAGCTGTTGCACGTTGTTGGAGCACGACCGAATTTCATGAAGGCGGCGCCGGTCTATCGGGCGCTGGCCAAGGCGGGATTCGAGCAGGTTCTTGTCCATACGGGACAGCACTATGACGCGCAGATGTCGGATGTGTTCTTTCAGACGCTGACATTCCGGCGCCTGATGAGAGCCTGAACGTGGGCTCGGGATCGCATGCACAGCAGACGGCCGGAATTATGGCGAAATTTGAGCCCGTGGTGCTCGCGCGCAAGCCGGACTTTGTTTTGGTGTACGGCGATGTGAACTCGACTGTGGCCGCCGCGCTGGTTTGCGCGAAGCTTGGGATTCGGGTGGCGCACGTGGAAGCCGGGCTACGGTCGTTCGATCGGGAGATGCCGGAGGAGATCAATCGGCTGGTGACGGACCAGCTTTCCGACGTGCTGTTTACGCCGTCGCCGGATGGCAACGAGAATCTGAAGCGGGAAGGTGTGGCGGACGAGAAGGTCTTCCTGGTCGGAAATGTGATGATCGACACGCTGGTGCAGTTCCTGCCCAAGGCGGAAGAGCTGTACGGCGGGTTGAAGCAGCAGCTTGCGATCGATCGCTTCGGGCTGATCACGCTCCACCGGCCGTCGAATGTGGACGATGAAGCGGTCTTTCTGCCGATGCTGAAGGTGCTGGACGAGCTCAGCCGCGATCTTCCGCTGATCTTTCCGGTGCATCCGCGCACCCGCGACCGCTGGTCCAAAGAGCTCGAGCGGTGCAATCCGAACCTGCGCACGGTGGGACCGCTTGGGTATCTTGAGTTTCTGGCGCTGCAGAAGCATGCTTCGGTGGTGGTCACGGACTCGGGCGGAATCCAGGAGGAGACTACGTATCTGGGCACGCCGTGTTTGACGCTGCGCGAGAATACGGAGCGGCCGATTACGATTACATCGGGGACGAATGTGCTGATAGGGCGTGACTGGAAGTTACTGCGCGAGGAGTTCGGCAACGCGCTGAATGGACGGCGTAAACAGGGCGGCCAAATACCGTTGTGGGACGGTCACGCTTCCGATCGCATTGCGGAGGTCCTTTCGGGGTATGGTGATTCGCGCTCGTAACGGAGGACGATGGATGCCGGCCGGCACGCGGTTGGAATACCCGGCGGGTCGTGCAGCCGGTGAATTTGTGGGAATGCAGTTCGATCATCTATGAAGCTTCCTCGCCATGCTGAAATCTGGTTGCTGCCCTACCTGAGGGAACGAATTCGGCGAAGGTCGCTGAGGCCGAGTCCGAAGCGCGTCTGGCTGGCGATTACGGATCACTACGAGCCTTGGGGTATGGGTGCTTCGGTCGACACCGCTCTGGCGCGAGTCGGACGGTGGCGGGACCGGTGGCCTCGAATCGCAGACGATGCGCCGGCGGATGCGAACGGCCAGCCGGCACAGTACAGCTTCTTTTATCCGCAGGAGGAGTACCGGCGCGATCTGCTCGACGGGATTGCCGAGATGGTGCGACTCGGTGTCGGCGATGTCGAGGTGCATTTGCATCACGATCGTGAGACTCGTGAGGCTTTCACGCAAAAGATCCAGGAGTTCTGTAAGCGGCTTACGCAGGATCATGGCCTGTTGCGACAGCAGGATGGGCAAACGGTGTTCGGGTTTATCCATGGAAATTGGGCGCTGGATAACTCGCGGCCGGATGGAAAATGGTGTGGCCTGAACGGGGAGATCGCGCTGCTGAGCGAGCTTGGCTGCTATGCGGACTTTACGATGCCATCGCTGCCGTCGCCGACGCAGTCGCGGATTGTGAACCAGATTTACTGGTGCACGAACAATGCGGACGATCGTCCACGATCGTTTGATCGCGGCGTGGAAGCTCTGCCGGGCAAGGGAAGGCAGGGTGAGCTGCTGATGATCACCGGGCCGGTGGGGCTGCGATTCGGCGGCAGAGCGATTCCGCGCGTTGAAGGCGGAGAGATCGCCGGGTATGACATGCCGTCGCGGGATCGCGTGCGGCTGTGGTTCGATGTGGCGCCGGTTGTAGGCGAGGATTTGTTTATCAAGCTCTACACGCACGGGGCGGTGGAGCGGAATATGGATCCGCTGCTGGATCAGGGGCTCGCAAACCTGTACCGCTGGGTTGCCGAGGAGGCGCAGCGTCGTGGGATGCAGTTTCACTGGGCGACGGCCTGGCAGATGTATCGCGCGGTCGACGCGATCGCGGACGGCCGTGATCCGGTGGCAACAACTCTCAGTCGTGACTATTCCGAGGCGCATTGATGGAAGATTTAAACGTTCTGCTGGTCAGCTATGTTTTTCCTCCGGTGGGTGGGACAGGTGTCATGCGCGCCGCCAGCCTGGCACGGTATCTGCCGAATGAAGGCATCCGGCTGGATGTATTGACGACGCGCAATCCGGCGGCTGTGGGGACGGATGCGTCGCTGCTCAAAGATATTCCGGCGTCGGTGACGGTCCACCGGACGCTCACGCTCGATCTGCCGTTCGGTGTGAAGAAGGCGGTCAAGCGTTTTCTCACGGGTGCGAAGGCGCCGAAGAAGCCGGCCGCCGGGCAGCAGGCGGTCCCGAATGAGAAGAAGAAGCCGGGACTGCTCAAGCGGATCGTCGATAACGTGCTGCTGCCGGACCCGCAGGTGACGTGGTTTCCGGTGCTTTCGCGCGCGGCGCCGCGAATTGTTCGCGAGCGCAAGATTGATCTTGTGCTGATCACCGTCCCTACGTTCTCGAATCTGCTCTTGATCAAGAAGCTGCGCAAACAGTTTCCTGATCTCGCGATCGTCGCCGATTTCCGCGACGAGTGGATCACGACGTCGTTCGAGCTCGTCAGCTTCTCGTTCAGCGACAGCCCACGCGCGCAGCAGGTAGCGCGGCGCATTGAGGCGGAGACGGTCGAGAATGCTACGGCGATTGTCGCGGTCACGGAGGCGGCGCGGCAGAGGATTCAGTCGCGGTATCCGCAGGTGCCCGGCTCGAAGTTTCATCTGGTTCCGAACGGCTTCGATGCGACGAAGATGGCGCGTCCGGGAGCAGCGACGCCGCGGAATGACGGCAAGGTGCTTCTGACGCACGTGGGATCGATCTATCCATCAACCGCTCCGAATTCGCTGGTGGATGCGATCAACCAGCTTCCGCCTGACGTGAAGTCGCGGCTTAAGCTGCGGTTCATCGGGCACATCGAAGAACCGCGCTTCAAGGAAGCGCTGCTCGGGTTGGGCGACATGGTTGAGCTGTATGGATATCTGCCGCAGCGCGAGGCGCTCGCGGCGATGAACGAGACAGATTATGTGCTGCTGCTGAACCATGATCCGCTGAATGTGGGGAACAAGTTCTACGACTACGTTGGAGGTGGAAAGCCGATCCTGGGAGCGGTGCATCCGGAGGGCGAGACGCGGCACCTGCTGGAGCAGATGCGGGCCGGTTGGTGGGCGGGGATTGATGATGTTGAGGGGATACGGAAGCTGCTGCTGGATGCTGTGAACCGCGGGGACAGCCTGCTCCAGGAGTTCCGTCCCGACACGGAGCGCATTGCGCAGTATGAGCGGGCGGTGCTGGCTCGGCGGTACGCTCGTCTGCTGCACGCGGTGGCTGGTCGCGGGCAGGGAAGCGAAGCGGCGGAGACGAGTGCGCCGGCCGTTCAGGATCTTCAGGAATGCTGAGGATCGCCGTGGTCACGCGGTACTTTCCGAGCTCCGGTGAGCCGTGGCAGGGCCGCTCAGCGTATCAGACGATTCGCGCGCTGAATTCGCAGGCGGACGTTCACGTCTTCTATCCGAACTCCGCGTATCCGTCGTTTCTGCGGCCGCGCACGCGGCTGTATAAACGGTTGGACCCGAGCTACTCGCCTGCGGGAGTGAGCGTGAGTTATCACGACTACGCGGCGGTTCCGCTGCTCTCACGTCCGTTCAACGGCGCAATGGCGGCGAACGCGCTGCTGCCGCACGTGCGCGCGTTCCGGCCGGACCTTATCTTCAGCATCTTTCTGTATCCGGACTCTTACGCGGCGCTGCGGATTGCGAAGGCGCTGGGCGTGCCGCTGGTCGCGATGGGCATCGGATCGGACATTCACAGCATAGGGGATCGCATTTCGGCGAGCTACACGCGCAAGGTGCTTGGCGAGGCAGATTTCCTGGTGACGGTGAGCGAGGATCTGCGTCAGAAGGCGTTGCGAATGGGCGCATCGGCAGAGCGATCGCGTGCTGTTGTAAACGGCTGCGATCTTTCCGTGTTCCATGTGCGCGACCGGGCTGAATGCCGGCGGCAACTTGGTCTTGATGCGGACGCGCGGACGATTGTTTACATCGGACGGATGGACCTGAAAAAAGGCTTGCGGGAACTGGTGGACGCGTCGGCAAAGTTGCGCTCGAGCTATCCGGATCTTCAGGTCTATATGGTGGGTGAAGGGCCGGACAGGGCGGAGATCACGCAGAGCATAGAGGCCGCAGCTGCGAGCGGCTACATCCACACCATGCCGCCTTGCCGGCCGGATGACGTAGCGTTGTGGATGGGCGCTGCCGATGTTGTCACGCTGCCGAGTTACATGGAGGGGTGCCCGAACGTTGTGCTTGAGGCGCTGGCGTGCGGGCGGCCGGTGGTGGCGACGCGTGTGGGCGGCATTCCGGAGATCATGAGCGATGCGTGCGGGCGGCTGATTCCGGCGCGCGATGCTGCGGCGCTGGCGCAGGCGTTCGAGTCCGTGCTCTCAACCGAATGGGATGTACAGGCGATCTCGGCACACTGGAGCCGGAGCTGGAGCACGGTTGCGGGTGAACTGCTGAGCGTGTTCAACAAGGTCGCAGAATCACGCGGAGCGATGGCGTGAACTCCGCTTCGCATTCGCAGCGCGGCGGCGTGCTGGCCCGTACGGGCCGATGGGTGTACCGATTGCTGGCGGCGATCGGGCTTGTCGCCGTGCTGGTGAGCGTGACGCCGATCGATACGTGGTGGGCTCATGCGTATGCCGGCTCGATCGACCAGCCGCGGGGAGATGTGCTGATTCTGCTGAGCGCAGCGCATGACGATCAGGGGTTCATCTCTTACTCGTCGTACTGGCGCGCGCGATACGCTTTGCTGGCCTGGACAAACGGCGGGTACAAAAAGATCGTGATTACGGGCGGAGCCGATTCGGCCATTCGTGATTTTCTTGTTGCGGGGGGTATACCGGCGGATGCGATTCTGATGGACCAGCATTCCGCGTCGACTCGCGACAACGCCATCAATACCGCGCGGCTTCTCCAAGGCGTTCCGGGATCGCGCGTGCTGCTGACGAGCGACTTCCATATGTATCGGGCGGAGCGGATTTTTCGGCGCGAAGGGATCGAGGCTACGCCTTATCCTGTGCCCGACGTCATGAAGCGCAGCGAACATTGGGAGGGGCGCATCCCGGGGTTCGAGACCCTGGTGGTCGAGACCGCGAAGATCGTCTATTACCGGATTCGGGGCTGGATGTGATTTCGATCAGACAACCCGGGATTAAGACAGTGCCGTGTATCCTCAACACAAACTCCAGCCATGATTGAGCGCGACGAAAAAGCGATCTCCATCTCGAATCTTTTTGCTGGTTCGCTCACAGAGTTGAAGCGCCCTCCGGCGGGGCAGATTCCGTTCCTTGACGGCCTCCGCTCGATGGCTATTCTGCTCGTCGTCAGCGGCCATCTCAGCGCTGACTTCGCGTCCAGGTATGGCGCGACGCTTTACTCGCGGCTGCCGTTCGTCGCGAATGGATGGATCGGCGTTGACCTCTTCTTCGTCCTCAGCGGATTCTTCATCGGTGGCCAACTCTGGAAGGAGCAGATGCGGCACGGCACGGTTAATGTCGGTCGGTTTATGCTTCGCCGCGGGTTCCGAATCTGGCCACTTTATTACTTCTTTTTTATTGCCGTGCTGAGCGTAACCCTGGTCCTCGGCAGCGCACCCAAAGGGTTGGGCTGGACGGACCCTGTGTTCCTTACGAACTATCTCAACCATGGAATCGTGGAGGGTAGCTGGTCGCTGTGCACGGAAGAGCAGTTCTATATTGTCGCGCCACTGGCGCTCTACTTTTTCGCGCGACGTCTTCGCGCGGTGGAGCGCGCGCGGCCGTTGCTGTGGGTTCTGCTCGGCGCCGTGCCGCTGCTGCGGGCCATCATCTGGATTCACGAAACCGGGCACTTCTTCCACCATGATCCGCGACTGTTTTCACCGATCTACTATCGCTCGATCACGCATTGCGACGGGCTCATCATCGGCTTGATCATCGCGAATTTGTGGGAGACGCGGACGCAACTCCGATCGAAGCTCGCGAATCCCTGGGTGCTGGTGGGGATCGCCACAGTTTGCCTCGTCGTGCTGCACGTGCTGCAAAAGGAGGTTTTCGATTTTACGGCGCTGGCGCTCTTCTTCGGCTCGTTCGTCTGGCTCGGAGTGCAGCGCCGCGTGCGCATCTTCGACTCAATCTTGTTCTACTGGATCTCGCGCCTGTCCTTCGGAATGTATTTGAACCACGAGTACATTGCGCCGTGGGTCGTTGAACGAGTCCTTCCGGCGCTTGGAGTTGGCCGCTCGCATCTGGTCGCGAACGTGGCTGGGGTAGGGGTCCTCGTGGTTATCTCGGCGGCGGTGGCACTCGTAACCTTCTGCCTGATCGAGCATCCGTTCCTGCAACTGCGCAAGATCGTACTTGCAAAGCCGGCCCGCGGCCAGGCCAGCGACTTCACGCCAGTTACACGATAGGCCGCGGAGCGCCGCAATTCCTGGCAGCTACGCGGCCTATGACATGTCTAGCAGCGGAAGATCTTTTCCGAACGGATACCCTTGGTTGCGTTGCGCGAATCGATGACCAGCGTGGACCGCTTCACGATGTCGTTGTAGTCGTAATCGGAGTGGTCGGTCATGATCAGGACGCAGTCGTACTGGTCGAGGTTATCCAGCGGCGTGCAGGTCATGTTCAGGTTGTAGTGGCGGCCGCGTCCGACGGTGGGGAAGTAGGGGTCGTTGTAGACCACCTCCGCGCCCTGGTCGCGGAGCAGTTCGATTACTGTGAGAGACGGCGACTCGCGAAGGTCGTCGATGTCCTTCTTGTAGGCCATGCCGAGCATGAGGATCTTCGATCCGTTCAGCGGCTTGCGCTGCTGGTTCAGTGCCTTGCTGACGCTTTCGACGACGAACTCGGGCATGCGCTCGTTGACCTCGCCGGCGAGCTCGATGAAGCGGGTGTTGAAGTCGTACTCCTTGGCCTTCCAGCTCAGGTAGAACGGGTCGATGGGAATGCAGTGACCGCCGAGGCCGGGGCCGGGATAGAAGGGATGGAAGCCGAACGGCTTGGTCGAGGCCGCATCGATGACCTCCCAGATGTCGACGCCCATGCGCATGGAGAGCACCTTGAGCTCATTGACCAGCGCGATGTTGACGCAGCGGTAGATGTTCTCGAGCAGCTTGGTCATCTCCGCTACGCGGGTGGAGGAGACGCGTACGGCGCGGGTGAAGATGCCTTCGTAGAGCGTGGCGGCGAGCTCGGTTGCGGTCGGCTCATGACCGCCGACGACCTTGGGAATATCGCGGCGCGCGACGGAGGTGTTGCCGGGATCTTCGCGCTCGGGCGAGAAGGCGACGTAGAAGACGCCTTCTTCGCTCGCGGCCGGTTTTTCGCCGCTGCCGGCGCTTTTGACCTTCAGGCCGTGCTTGTTTTCTTTCTCGAGGATGGGGATCAGCAGCTCTTCGGTCGTGCCGGGATAGGTGGTGCTCTCGAGCACGACGAGCTGTCCCTCGCGCAGCCACGGAGCGACGGCGCGCGCGGTGTTCTCGATGAAGCTCAGGTCGGGCTCGCGGTGGCCGGTGAGCGGCGTGGGCACGCACATGATGACGGCGTCCTGCTTGGCCAACTGCGAAAAGTCAGCGGTGGCTCGGAAGCCTTGCTCGCGGGCCGACTGGATCTCCTCGGCCGGGATGCGAAAGATGTAGGAGCGGCCGGCCTCGAGGTCCTTAACTTTTCTGTCATCGATGTCGAATCCCGTCACGGCGAAGCCGGCTTCGGCGAACAGAAGCGATAGCGGCAGGCCCACATACCCCAGACCGATGACCCCGACGTTCGCGGTGCGTTTCTTCAGGTTCTCGAGGCGCTGTTCCACTGTGTCGGCAAAGGATGCTTCATTCGTGATCGGCATGGGCCTATTATTTCATCCCGCACAGGCTATCCGTTTAGACTGTGGTGGAATATCCCGCAACCACAGGGAGCGGCGAGATTCCCCGAAAGCATTATTGGCAGGCTCGGGAGCCGTGACTGAGGATTGAGAGTACGGCATCTGATGGCGCTGAGCAGGCCACTCTCATCAGCACGGAGTCAGGAAGAGCTCGCAGAGCAAAGGATCACAATGGCACGTTTTCTTATTACCGGGATCGCTGGGTTCATCGGGTCCACCCTCGCGCACCGTCTCGTCGAGGAAGGCCACGAAGTATCCGGCATCGACAACCTCTCCACGGGCAGCCTGGACAATCTGGCGGACATTCGGTCGCAGATTGACTTCCAGCAGGTCGATCTGCGCGACGCGGAAGCGCTGCGCGGTGTGTGTCGCGGGGTGGAGTTCATCCTGCACCAGGGCGCGCTGGCTTCTGTCCCGCGCTCGGTCAAGAACCCGCTTGAATCGCATGAATCGAATATCAATGGCACGCTGAACCTGCTGATTGCCGCGCGCGATGCCGGCGTTCGCCGCATTGTGTACGCGGCATCATCGTCGGCCTATGGCGACCAGCCCACGCAGCCGAAGCACGAGGGCATGCTGCCGATGCCGCTCTCGCCCTACGCCGTGCAGAAGCTTACGTGCGAGTACTACATTCAGTCGTTTCAACGCAGCTATGGGCTGGAGGGCATCTGCCTGCGGTATTTCAACATTTTTGGACCGCGCCAGGCGGCGGACTCGCCTTACTCCGGCGTGATCGCGCAGTTCATCTACAAGATGATGGATGGCACGACGCCGACGATCTATGGCGACGGGCTGACCAGCCGCGACTTTACGTACGTGGACAACGCCGTGAACGCGAACCTGCTGGCGTGCCACGCGCCCAAGCAGTACGCCACGGGCCGCGTGTACAACGTGGGCACGGGCAAGAGCCGTACGCTGAACGATGTCTACAAGGGGATCGCGAAGGCGCTCGACTTCAAGCACCCGCCGCAGTATGGGCCGGAGCGCGTGGGCGACGTGAAGCATTCGCTTGCGAGCATTGAACGCGCGCAGAAGGACCTGGGCTATGAGCCGAACGCCGACTTCTTCGAGGGTCTGCAGAAGACCGTGGAGTGGTATCTGGCGCAGAATCGCAAGGGCGAGACGGTCGGCGCGTGAAGCGGTGGTTAGTGGTTAGTAGTTAGTGAATGAGGCGCCTCTGGGCGCCTCATCTGCTTTGCCTGCCTTATGGAACCACTAACGACTGAACCACTAACCACGTTTTTTCACGCGTGTTCGTCGAGCAGGGAGAGGCTCCTGGTCTTGGGACGGAGGCCGAGGACTTCGAAGGCCATCACCTTGCTCTTAGGAACATAGATCAGCCAGTTGTTGCCCAGCGTGTCGGCGGGCGCCATCAGGAAGCCGGCGCCGAGGACGAAGTCCTGTGAGTTGTTGATCAGGCCTTCGATGGTCTCGCCATCGTCGAACCGCACGCGGACCCAGAGGCACTCGGTGGCGGGCAGATGATCGTGAAAGCGGAGATCGCGGCGCTTCACTTCGCCGGCGAAGTCATGGACGAAGAAGACGGCCTTTACGTTGTCGAGGCTGACCTCCTCGGTGGCGCCGGAGTCGAGGCGGGTGACCCGGATGCTGTCTCGCTTTTGGTCATCGGCCGATAGGGCGCCGTTGGACGTGGTCCACTGCGCCTTTTCTGCAAAGCCTTTGACCGCGCCATCGCTTCGCTGAACGACGACTCTGTAGTACGACTCTGGATCGAGCATGTTTGGCAAAGTCTATCAGGGGTTTATGAAACGCGACGCGGTGCAAGGTCGTACTGCTTGATCTTGTAGAGCAGGGCCTTGTAGCTGATCTGCAGCTCGGTGGCGGCAGCCTTGCGGTTCCATCCCTTGGTCTCGAGCATCTGGGCGATGGCAGTCGCTTCGGCCTCGCCCTTGAGGCTGCGGACGATCTGTTTGAGGCCCCCGCCCTCGCCGGCCTCACCATGTCCGTTGCTCTCGCTGCGGAAGGACGTGTGGGGATTCATTTCGATGAGGATCGGCCGCTCGTCGCCCAGGATGAAGTAGCGGTTGATGACGTTCTCCATCTCGCGCAGATTGCCCGGCCAGGCGTAGCGCTGGAAGGCGTCGAGCAACGCGTTTGAGATGGGCAGCGGCTGGCGCCCGTACTTGTTTGCGACCTTGCGCATGAAGTAGTTCGCGAGCAGCGGAATCTCCTCGCGGCGCTCGCACAGCGGCGGGATGGAGAGCGAGAATCCGTTAAGGCGGTAGTAAAGGTCTTCGCGGAACTGCTTGCGCGCGATGGCCTCCTTCATGTTGATGTTCGTGGCCGCGATGACGCGGACGTCCACCTTCATCGAGGAGCGGCTGCCGAGGCGCGAGAAGGTTCCGTCCTGCAGGACCTGCAGCAGCTTGGCCTGCAGAAGCGCGGGCATCTCGCCGATCTCGTCGAGGAAGATGGTTCCTCCGGTGCAGACCTCGAACTTGCCGGGCTTGGTCTTGACGGCGCCGGTGAACGCGCCCTGTTCGTAGCCGAAGAGCTCGCTCTCGAGCAGGTCGGCGGGCATGGCCGCGCAGTTGACCTTGAGGAACATGCGATTGGCGCGGTTCGACACCTTGTGGGTGTACAGCGCGAGGATCTCCTTGCCGGTGCCGCTCTCGCCAAGGATCAGCACGGGGATGTCGGACTTGGCGACGAGCGCGGCCTGGGCCTGCAGCTCGCACATCCGTTTGCTGGAGCGGACGAAGGAGTGGGACTCGTCGAGGGGAATCTCCTGGGGCTCGGCGGGGATGGCTTTGCGGGCCTGGGCGAGGTGCTCTTCGATCGCGCTCTCGAGGTTCCCGTCAAGGAAGGGCTTGAGAACAATGCCGCGCGCGCCGATACGGGTAACGACCTCGAAGTCCTTGACCTCGGAGGTGCAGGAGAGCATGACGATGGGGACGTCGGGAAGCGAGGCGCGGATGTGCGAGAGCGCGGTCAGTGACCGTTCCATGCTCTCCCACTCGAGCAGGATGAGGTCGGGCGAGGGGCCTTTGGTGAGGGCTTCGAGGAGGTCCTCCTCGGCAGAGAAGGCTTTCAGGTGGTAACTGGGCTCCAATGCGCGGCGGAGGTACTCCAGCACGGCGATGTTTGAGTCCAGGGCGTAGAGCCGGGCGAGGGCCTTAGAGGCGGTTCTCGGAGACTCCTGGCTGACGAGCGACGAAAGCATTTTCAGAAACTCCGGCGGTTCCCATGCCGCGAACTGCGACAGCACGCTGGGTCTGGCGAGCAGACGGCGCGTTAAGGGCAGGGCTGCAGCGATTTACGAACCGTTGGGGCCCTGAGACGAGATCAAGTGTAGCCCGCGCTGGCTGTGAAAGGGAAGAACTTTGCACTTTTGTAGGCAAAAAAGGTCACACACCATAGGCACTATCTTTGGAGATGTGCGAGAAAAGTAAACAGGCAAATGTCGCGTCAGAGGTGGATTCCCGGGGAATTCGTGAATTTATGGCCTGTAACGATAGATATGGAACGTGGCTTGCTACAGAACTGTCAGCGGAACTAGACGAAGATCGGAATGACCATGGACCTCGCAGAATTTTACGACTTGCCGCCGCTCGAACTTGCGTTCGGGCGAACGCCGGCAATGCGGGCCATTCGACAGAAGCTGGAGAGCGTGGCGGAGAGCGGCGTGCCCGTTCTGCTGCAGGGCGAGAGCGGTACAGGAAAAGAGGTGTGCGCGCGCTATCTGCACCTTTTTTCGGGCCGGACCAAGGGGTCGCTGGTGAAGGTCAGCTGCCCGGCCATTCCGGAGAGCCTGATGGAGACGGAGCTCTTCGGATACGAAAAGGGCGCGTTTACCGGGGCGCACTCGACCAAGCGCGGCCGTGTGGAAGAGGCGCATAACGGAACGCTGTTCCTGGACGAGGTGGGCAGCCTGGATCTCTCGGCCCAGTCGAAGCTGCTGCAGGTGCTGCAGGATGGAAGCTTTGTGCGGGTCGGCGGGCACCTGACGCGCACCATTCAGACGCGGCTGGTCTCGTGCGCCAACCGCGATCTTCGCACGCAGGTGGAGGAAGGAAGTTTCCGGCTTGACCTGCTTTACCGCATCAATGCGGTGACCGTTAATCTGCCGCCGCTCCGGCAGCGCCGCGACGAGATTGAGCCACTGGTTGAGTACTTCACGGAGTTGAATGCGAAGAGTTTCCGGCTGGAGCGGAAGCCGGTCTCGCGCCCGACGATTCAGCTCATGGAGCGCTACCAGTGGCCGGGGAACATCCGTCAGCTGGCGAACCTGGTGCGGAGCTACGTGCTGATCGGCGACGAGGATCTGCTGATTGCCGAGCTGATGCCCGAGCCTTCGAGCGACAGCGTGGTTGCGGATATTGATCTGAGCCAGCCACTGTCGCTCAAGCGGATTACTAAAAAGGCAACACTCGATCTCGAACGCCAGATCATTCTGAAGGTTCTGCGGTCGAACAACTGGAACCGGCAGAAGACGGCGAAATGGCTCCAAATGAGCTACCGTTCGCTTCTTTACAAATTAAATGAGGTGGACGCAGCCAACCTGCCGAATCCTTCTCATTCTCCCATTAGTGACGAGCTGCCGCCACGTGCTGATTCCGGCACGAACTTCGGGCCGGGACGGCGTTTGTAAACCAGGCGGCACTCTGGACTCATCCCCCGAGAGACCAGAATGCTCATACAGCTGCAACGCGAAATGTGCACCAAAGGCGATGCAACAGGGGGAGAGGGCACAGCATGAAACCTATCATCCGTATACCGCTGGCCATGCTCGTCACGTCCGCGGTCATCAGCCTCGGAGTGATAGGCGTGCGTGCGTCGGAACAGTGCGTCCGCTTGATCCATACGAAGCGGCATCACGTGAGCGCGGCCACAGCGGCGCGCTGGGCCGCGTGGGACAAAGCCCATCCGAACTGGCATCCGAAGCCGGTGCAGGAGGCGATGGCTGCAGTTGATTTTGCCTGCTCGCTTCCTCTGATTCAGACGCCGGTGGACGGGGAACTGCCGCCGATTAACCTCACCGGGTTTGATTTTCCGATGACAGAGCTACCGCCGCCCGCGCCGCCGACCCTGGTAGCAGAGAACCAGCCGCCGCCTGTCATCTTCCCGGATACGCCGGGGCTGCCGATGGTAAGCCCGCCAATCTATTCGCCCGAGTATCCGACGATGTTTGGCGGATTTCCGACGCCGCGCACTGTGCCGCCGGGAATTACGCCGGAGCCGTCGACCTGGATGCTGCTTGCGACTTCGCTGCTCGCGATGGCTGCGGTTGTGAAACGCCGGCCAATGCTTCGCCGCGCCACCGCGCGACGCTAGCACGATACGGATATTGCTGAGAGGTCCGGAATCTCGCGCGACAGCGTCTATTTCGCTGGCGCGGTTCGAATCGCAGTGCGACGATCCTTGATCGCCGTCGGCTGCGAATCGAAGGAGACATTCCCACGGAACCGGCTTATCGAACCCAGGTTGCGCAGCCTTACACAACCTGCGCCTGCGGTATATACTCAAATTACGACAGGTCTGGTCTTATATCTGTCGTAAGAGAGAACACCATGGCGCTCAGCGATCTCCGAGTGGGACAATCCGCAATCCTCGAGGCGCTGGAACTGCCTGACACGATCTCCGACCACTTGGCGCACCTGGGATTCCTGCCGGGCGCCAATGTTGAGGTCCTGCGCCGCGCTCCCGCCGGCGATCCTACCGTATACCGGATCGATGGGGTTGAAGTTGCGCTGCGGCGCGAGACGGCCCGCTACATCACGGTCGAGACCGCACCCACTGCCGAACAGGCCGCCGGCAGGAATTAGCCGATGGACTGCTGCACACCCAGCTCTCCCGCCGCGATCGCCGAGCCGCCCGCGCCGGCGAGCACGCCTGCGGGTCCGGGCAGGCAGCCTACCGGCCGCATCCGCACCATTGCACTCATTGGGCCGCCGAACTGCGGCAAGTCGACGCTCTTCAACAGGCTCACGGGCATGCGCCAGAAGGTGGCGAACTATCCCGGCGTAACGGTGGAGCACCACTCGGGCAGGATGAAGAGCTTCGGCCGGCCGGATCTCACGCTGATCGATCTGCCGGGGATTTACTCGCTCGCGACCTATTCGGAAGACGCGCGTGTTGCGGTGGACGTGCTGAAGGGCAACATGCCGGGCGTGCCCGCGCCGGACGCGGTGTTGCTGGTGCTGGACTGCATGCACCTGAACCGCCAGCTGATGCTCGCAGCGCCGATTCTTTCGCTCGGCCTGCCCACGCTTGTGCTGCTGAATATGAGCGACCTGCTGGAGGCGCGCGGCGGAAAGCTTGACGTGTTGGCGCTCGCGCACGAGCTGGGCCATCCGGTGGCGCTGATCAGTGCGGCGAAGGGCACAGGAATGGATCGCATCCGCGACTTCCTGGATCAGTTCGGCGAGTTTCGGCTCACGCGTCCCGGCTCCGCGCGGCTGCCGATTATTCAGAGTCCGGCTTCGTGCCGCAAGTGGGCAGGGCAGGTGAGTTCGCGCAGCCGCTTTGAGCAACCGGAGTCGCCGTTGTGGACGCGCCGTCTGGATTCGATTCTGCTCCATCGCATCTGGGGACCGATCATCTTCCTTGTCGTCGTCATAGCGGTGTTCCAGGTTGTGTTCTCGATTGGCCAGCCGCTTTCGGATGGGCTGGGCGATGTGCTCACGCGCGCCGGCGGTGTGGTTGCGCAGATGCTTCCGGATAACTGGCTGCGTGCTCTGCTGCGCGATGGCTTGTGGAACGGCGTGCAGTCGGTGCTGGTGTTTCTGCCGCAGATTCTGCTGCTGTTTCTGTTCATCGGAATCCTCGAGGACTCCGGTTACCTTGCGCGTGCGGCGCTGATTGCGGATCGCGTGATGCGCGCGATTGGGCTGAATGGCAAGGCGTTTATTCCGCTGCTGTCTGCGTATGCGTGCGCGGTGCCGGCGATTATGGCCACGCGCACGATTGAGAACAAGCGCGAGCGGCTGGCGACGATTTTGATTGCGCCGTTTATGACCTGCTCGGCGCGGCTGCCGGTCTACACGCTGATTATTGCGGCGTTCGTTCCGGATAAGCGCATCCTCGGTCATCTCGTGGGCTTGCGCGCGACGGTGATGCTCGGGCTGTATGCGCTCGGGTTTCTCGCGGCGCTGTTCACGGCAAAGCTGCTCAACTCGCGGGTGATGAAGGCGTCGTCCGCGCCGTTTGTGCTGGAGCTTCCGCAGTATCGCTGGCCCACACCGCGGTCGCTTGCGCTGCGGCTTTACGATCGCGGCAAGCTGTTCACGAAGAAGGCGGGAACGATTATTCTCGCCTGCACGTTTGTTGTGTGGCTGCTGAGCGTGATGCCGGTCCACGGCGGCAATTTCTCTGATCTGTCCTCGAGCGTTGTCGGCCACATCGGACACTTTATTGAGCCGGTGATTCATCCGCTCGGGTTTGACTGGAAGATCGGCATCGGCCTGCTGAGCTCGATTGTGGCGCGTGAGGTGATCGTCGGCACGCTGGGCACGCTGTACGGTGTGGATCCGTCGACGCATGCGGCGAGTCTGCAGTCGGCGCTGCATCATGATATGTCGATTGGCGGAGCGATTGCGCTGGTGGTGTTCTTCGCGTTTGCGATGCAGTGCACGTCAACGATTGCGGTTGTGCGGCGGGAGACGAACAGCTGGAAGTGGCCGGCGTTGCAGTTTGCGTATATGAGTGTAGCGGCCTATCTCGGGGCGCTGATCACAAACCAGTTATTCGTTCATCTCTTTCAGACAAACGGTTTTCTTCACGTAATGATGGCGCACCTGTAAAAGCGTTTTCATCAAGGTGCTGCCCAACGGTAAGTCTTCGAGCGGAGTATCCTGTCAGTGACGATTCACTGATGGTTCACCTCTGAGTCCCACGACTCTTCAACTCTCTAACTCACAACCTGGAGGGTCTCTTGTTCAATCTTGACGAGCTTCGTCGCTTGCCGCTGATGTCCTGTCTTCCCGAGTCGCAGCTGCAGCGCATGGCGCGCGGCGCGGCCGACCTTCATCTGAATACCGGCGAGTGGGTGATCCGGGAAGGCGAGGAGCCGTGGTTCTTCGTGCTCGTCGAAGGGTCGCTCGAACTGAACAAGATTATGGGCGGCAAGCAGCAGGCGGTCTACTCCTATAAGCCCGGCGATTTTTTCGGCGAGGTCCCGTTGCTGCTCGGCTCAGCCGCGTTCGCGTCGGTGCGCGCGAAGGAGCCGTCGCGCGTGATGAAGGTGGACCGCGTGCTGTTCAAGGAACTGCTCGACAGCTCGAAGGACTGCCGCGATCTTGTGATGCAGACGATGTCGAACCGGCTGAGCTCGCTGCAGGACAGGGTGCTGGATTATCCGGTCGCGCGGGTGCTCGTGGTCGGCTCGCAGTATGACACGGACTGTCGCGACATCCGCACGTTCCTCTCCGTGAATCGCATTCCGTATGAGTGGGTCGACCGCGAGCGCGAGCCGGAGCGCATTCCATCGTGCATGTCGCGCGACAGCGACGGGCCTGCGGTTGTTGTGGATCGTGCGTTCTGCGTTGGGCAGCCGCCGACAGTGCGCAAGGTTGCCGAGGCACTGGGGTATCGCACGCGGCCGCGCAGCGATGGCTACGATGTGGTGGTCGTGGGCGCAGGGCCGGCGGGACTTGCGGCCGCGGTGTACGGCGCGTCCGAAGGCCTGAAGGTGCTGCTGATTGAGCGCGGCGCCGTTGGTGGACAAGCGGGAACTTCCTCGCGGATTGAGAACTATCTCGGGTTTCCGAGCGGCATTTCGGGTGACGATCTGAGCGAGCGCGCGCTGCGCCAGGCCGCGTACTTCGGCACGGAGATCGTGCTGACGCGCGAGGTCGAGAACCTGGAGCCGATTGAAGGTGGATGGTGCGTCGAAATGGACGGCGGCGAGCGTGTGTCCACCCGCGCAGTGATTCTCGCGACCGGCGTCGACTGGCGGCGGCTGGAGGCGGAAGGCGTTGAGCGGCTGCTGGGCCGCGGTGTGCTGTATGGCGCGTCGCGCACCGAAGCACCGACGGTGATCGGAAAAGACATCTTCATCGTAGGCGGCGGAAACTCGGCGGGGCAGGCGGCGATGTACTTCTCCGGTTACGCGAACAGCGTGACGGTGCTGGTGCGCGGCGCGGGGCTGAAGCTCACGATGTCGAGTTATCTGATCGACCAGATCAAGGCGCGCACGAATATCAAGGTGGAACCTTACACGGAGGTCGTTTCGGTCGGCGGTGAACACGCGCTCGAGACGGTGTGCACGGTTACTGGCAAGGAGCCGCCGCGGACGCGCCGCGCGGATGCGCTGTTCATCATGATCGGCGCAAACGCGCAGACCGATTGGCTGCCGCGCGAGCTGATGCGAGATGACCAGGGCTACGTATGCACGGGCCGCGATCTGCCGTACTGGAAGGAGCGCGACCGCAAACCGTATCCACTGGAGACGAACATGCCGGGGCTGTTCTGTGTCGGCGATGTGCGCCACGCGTCCATCAAGCGCGTGTCGAGCGGCGTCGGCGAGGGGAGCATGGCGATTGCGTTCGTGCACCAGTATCTGGCGCTGCAGCCGGATGCGAGCCCGCAGGTACTCGTGCCGGCGTGAGGAGAGCGAGTCAGCGAGTCAGGAAGTCAGCAAGTCAGTTTCGATGCTGTAGCTTCCTAACTCCTAAAACTCCTAGGCTCGCCTTCGATCCAGACGCCGTTATCCTTGTGGCGGTTGATGACTTCCATGGCGCGGTTCTCGGCGGACTTGATCTGCGCCTCGCATTTGTTGGTCGCTGTGCCGTCGATCGCTTGAATGTGGCAGGACGAGATCTGGAAGATCATATTCTTCATCTCCGAGGCGATCTCTTTTTCATGATCGTTCTGGGCCATTGCGGCGAGGTTGTCGCTAGCTTCGCGGAGCGTCTGCATGGGGCCGGCGAAGTGGTCGTTGTCGACGTGAATGTCAATGGACTGCGCGTCGTCGATGACCACCTGTGCGGCGGAGATGAAGCTCTGGCTCAGCGGCACAGGCGGGGTAATTCCCGGCGGCTCCTGCTGCGCGGATGCGGACAGCACGAACACAGCGGCAACTAGAGCTCCTGCTTTCACTTCGACCTCGCTTTCCCAAATCCTGCTATTCAAGTTTCCGGAGCGGATGTTGGTTAGACGAAGGTTCGCTGTGCAGGTTTGTGGGAAAGTTTTGTGGCCGCGCGGCGAGGCCGGCTGCGGTTCTGTCGCAATGCGTCAGGAAAGTGTGGCGCGCCCTCGTCTGCAGCGATGAGGGCGCGCGCTCGTTTATGCAGCCATCCGCTCCTCGTGCGCGCGCTCACTGCTCCAGTCTGTAGCGGCAACGACCGATGCTTCAGCGAGTGAGTTGCCTTCAAAGATGTGCGCCGCGGCGGTGCCTTTGAAGCCGAAGAGCAGCGGCATCATCCACGACGTCGAGGCGAACACGGTGTCCATCTTGCCGTGGGTCGCGAAGGAGATGACGGGCTTCACGCCGTAGCGATAGTCGGTGAGCAGCGACTCCGCGAGGATGAATCCGCTGGTGGCGAATGCGGCGTTTGACGCGGCCTTGTTGCTCTTCCGGCACAGCAGGCCGACGGTGAAGAAGAAGGCCACGTGCGCGTAGTCGATGATGCCGTGCACCTTCGGGCTGATCACCTTCGGGATCATGCTGCCGTTGGATTCGCCGGACTGGTCAAACTGCGATCCGGACTGCTGCTGCTCGCGAGGTTCCATTTCAATTGCCATTACAAACTCTCCTTTGGCGTGCGGTGGTTGCGGTGGACTCAGGCGGCCTTCTGCTGTTCCCAGGGCTTCAGCACAACCTTCGTGCATTGATCCTGCTTGTCGCGGAACATGCGATACGCGTCAGGTGCTGCATCGAGCGGAAGGACGTGGCTGATGACAAACGTCGGGTCGATTTCGCCGCGCTGAATGCGCTCGAGCAGCGGCTGCATGTAGCGCATCATGTGGGTCTGGCCGGTCTTCATGGTGAGCGCCTTGTTCACGAACGCGCCCATCGGGACCTTGTCGATGAAGCTGGCGTAGACGCCGGGGACGGAGACGGTGCCGCCCTTTTTGCAGGCGAGGATGGCCTGGCGGAGGACGATCGGGCGGTCCATCTGCGTGCGCATCATCTGCTTGGCGCGGTCCATGGCGAACACGATGCCGTGGCCGGAGGCCTCCATGCCGACCGCGTCCATGCAGGAGTCGGGGCCGCGGTTGCCGGTCATGTCCTTCAGGGCTTCGAGGACGTTGACCTCGTCGAAGTTGAGTGTCTCGGCACCGCCCTGGCGCGCCATCTCGAGCCGCTCGGGAACCTTGTCGATCGCGATGACGCGACCCGCGCCGAGCATGAAGGCGCTGCGGATCGCGAACTGGCCAACCGGGCCGCAGCCCCAGATCGCGACCGTGTCGCCGGGGCGGATGTTGCAGTTCTCGGCGCCCATGTAGCCGGTGGGGAAGATGTCGGTGAGGAAGACGACCTTCTCGTCCGGCATGCCGTCGGGGATCTTGAGCGGGCCGACATCCGCGAATGGAACGCGCGCGTACTGCGCCTGTCCGCCGGCGTAGCCGCCGAGCATGTGCGTGTAGCCGAAGAGGCCTGACGGCGAGTAGCCCATGAGCTTTTCGGCGATCCAGGCGTTGGGGTTGGAGTTGTCGCAACAGGACCAGAGCTGGTCTTTGCAGAACTGGCAGCCGCCGCAGGCGATGGTGAAGGGGACCACGACGCGGTCGCCGACCTTGAGCTTGTCGGCGCTGATGCCCGGGCCGACCTCGACCACCTCGCCCATGAACTCGTGGCCCATGATGTCGCCCTGCTCCATCGTCGGGACGAAGCCGTCGTACAGGTGCAGGTCCGAGCCGCAGATGCAGGTTGTGGTGATTCTGACGATGGCGTCGCGCGGGTTCAGGATGGTTGGATCCGGAACGTCGTGCACTTCCATGTTCTCTTTGCCCATCCAGCAGACAGCCTTCATGATGTCTCTCCTCGGGGTTTGCGCGTTACGGTTTCAGGCGAATGGCTCTCGCGGATTTTTCTATGCCGTGCGGGCGAACTCTGCCTGCGGCGCGGGGTGGTTGGAGGTTTCCCGGAAGATCACCTGGCCGGTGTGGCCGTGCATGCCGCGCGGGCCGTGGGTCTGGCCGGCGGTGGTGGGCACTTCACCGGATTCGAGCAGGGCCTTGAAGCGGCGCAGGTTCTCGCGAATGAGGAACTCCGGGTGCCTGCCGGCGGCCGTGGCGAGTCGCGGTTGTGACGGCGCCGCCGGGAAGGCGATAGAGCATCTCGGCGGTGATGAACGTGCCGCGGCCCTGCGGGTCAGGACGGAAGCTGACGTAGCCGGAGGTCTCGACGTCGGAGTCGGGCAGCGAGCGCCAGGCGATGCGCTGGTTGGGCGAGTCCTCGGTGATCTCCGCGGTCCAGCGGACCTCCTTGTCCATCGGGCCAAGCGCAGTCCACTCGGAGCGGCGGTTATCGAGAACGCGGACCTGCTTCAGCTGGGCCATGAAGCGCGGGAGGTTCTGGAAGTCGCGCCACATGAAGTAGGCGCGGTCTGGCGTGGTGTTGACGAGGAAGGTGGCGTGCGTCTCGTCCGGCTCGGCGCCGTTCGAGCGCATGGCCTGCCAGGCCATGAGGCCGCCTGCTGCAGCGATTGCCGTGCCGGTCTTCGAGCGACGGCTGAGTCCGTAGGCGATGAGCGCGGTGGCTCCGAAGACGAGGGTCTTTGGGCCGAAGGGAAGCGCAGACGAACTCTGCTGATTGGTGGAGCCCTGCTGACTGCCGGCCGAGCCGTGCGCCTGGCTCATGCTCGATGATTCCTGTCTCATAACCTGCTCCTGTCCGTGCTGGCGCCCGGAAGTGATGTCGATTCCTGCATGCGTGATTGGAACGTCCGGGCAGATCGGAGGGAACGCAGGTCGTGCGATGGTCAGCGTCCCCTGGTGGAGACTGCCCGGCGGAGTGTGCCGGATTTTTTGTTCGCCTGAGGAGCGGGTCCGCAGGTGAAGTAAACGGATGGACGTGCGGGTGGACGGCGAGGTTGCCATTCGGCCGGCAGTCTGTTGCCGTTCGATGAAGGCGTGGAACTCACGCTTTACTGGAGCGTGCGCCGGTAGGCGGAGCGAGTGGCCGTGCGGTGGCGTGCGACGGCGCGGCGGTGGGCGGCGGCATGGGCACGATCACGCTTCTCCACCCGCTTGATGTCGCGGTGTTTCTTGACGCCGTGAAAGACGGTGCCGACGGTGTGGCCCATCTTGGCTCCGGCGAATGCTCCGGCCGGACCAGCGACGACTCCGCCGGCGACGGCTCCCCCGGCGGTGGGAATGGCTTCTGTCTTGAGCTTGTTATGGTGCTGCGCGTCGTGACGCTCTACCTCCCGCTTGGCGCGGGCGTGTTCGGCCTTCTTCTGGGCCTTGGTCTCGCCGAGAGCGGGCGATGCATTCAGGGCGATGGTGAGGAGTGCAGCGGCGATACTTACGACCCAGCGATTGCGCGTAGGCTTACGCATCGGAACCTCCAGGACACCCTAAGTCGGATGGAGCGGCGAAGGTGCACGGATGTCCATGTTTTCGAGAGTTTTAGGTCGTATTTCGCTGATCTTTGGTCACCTGCCGGGCAACCCCGGACAGTTGCAGAACAGAAGAAAGGCTGCCGTGATGCGACGGCAGCCTTTGATCTTCCGACAATTCGATGGTTCCGAGAGAGTTCCCCGAATTAGCGGCCGATGACAACCCGCGCGACTACACCGTGGTTGTCGGCCATGACGTAATTGCCGTCGATCTGACGCCACTCATCGCCGGGCCGTGGCGCGGTGAGGTGGTGCGCGCGCTTTACATCGCCGATGCCCTGGATGTACTCGGAGGGAAGATTGTAGACGAGGAAGGGCCGGAGGACGTCGCGGTCGACGACGAAGAGCGTGGCGCCCTGGGCGTTGGCCATCTCGCAAGCGACTCCGAGCATACGTGCGAGGTAGGCGTCAGTCATCGCGAGGAGTGTAGCAGGTGAATCGTGTGACTGACCGGAATCAGGATGCCTGCCACAGCTCGATAGCATTGCCCTCGGGATCGTGGACGCGGGTGAAGCGGCCGTTGGGGTCCGATTCCGGATCCTTGACCTCGATGCCGGCGGAGCGCAGTTGAGCGATCATCCTGTCAAGGTTGTGGACGCGGAAGTTGAGCATCCACATCTTGCTCGCGTCGCCGAAGTACTTGGTGGTTTCGGGGAAGGGCGCGAAGACGGTCTGGCCGGCCTCCTGCTCCCAGACAGGCGAGTTTTCGGCGGTGGGCATGAGCGCGATGCCGAGGTGGTCGAGGTACCACTGGCCCAGCGCCTTGGGGTCATGCGCGCGGAAGAAGAACCCTCCGATACCGGCTACTTTTTCCATTGGTGATCCTTTGGATTCGTTTTGAACGGCTGTCGCAGGTGACGCAGGTGTTGCCGGCTGTGCAGTGCTCTGCGCTGCTGCTCCGTTGAATCCGCCTGCGTTGGCAGGATGATACCTGCGCAGATGAAGTTGTGGAAAGCCTAATGGGCGTCTGCGCCGTAACTCTGCTGAGGCGTTCCGCTGGTCGTCCGACGATGCACTAAGCGAGCTGGCGGGAATAAGGATGAACGCCGCGGAGAATTCATTGACCCGCGCGGGGAGAAGCGCCTAGCATCGCGCGCACGGCTCAGTTTTACTCATTTCTCGCGGATGGAGGATTACCATGGACTGCCTTTTAGATAAGCGTCGGATCGCGGCAGCAGCGATGCTGGTTTTTGGATGTACGGCGGCAAGCGCTGCGTCGGTCGGAACGCTCACGTGCACGGGACAGAACTCGGTATCAGCGCAGGTGAGTAAGTACGTCGTGGAGATTCAGAACGCCGGCGGTTCCACCGGCACGGGTGCTGGCGCGGGCAAGGTGACGCTGAACCCGGCGGAGTTTCATGTTTCATTGTCGAAGTTCAGCGATTTCTTGGCTATTGTCTCGACGGGGAGGGTCTTCCAGAGCTGCACGCTGGCCGCGACGGCCCCGAACGGCGTGAGCTCAACGTTTACGTTCCAATTGGCGATCTTTACCAGCGCCAGCGCGGTGCAGGAATCGGGTAACGGGCAGAAGGCCGGCGCGTACACGGATGTGACGCTGCAGTATGGGTCGCTTCAGGTGGCCATGTCGAACGCGGTTGATGACGGGGGAACGACACTCGACACCGGCGGGTCAGAATAACCAGCAGCTTGCCGCTCGCTAGGTAGCTTTGCGCTGGAAGGCCGTCTTGCGGCCGGCGGTGGTGGATTTGCCGTGGAACCCTGCGGCGGAGCCGTTGGATTTGGCTGCTCCGGGTTTCGCACCGGTTGCCGCGTTGGCGAGTTTTTCACGCAGGGCCTGGAGCTTTTGCTCTTTGGGGCTGAGGCCGGTCTTGCGCGTGGGGGTGGGCTTGGGCGGGAGATCGGTCATGTGGGCAGTTTAGCAGGGGGTACCCCCCTCCTCCCCCTGTTTTTTGTGCAAAGTCTTCACACGAGAGACTTTACCCTTGGACTTTTGTGCCGGCTCCTGGCGTTTCGGCCGATTCGTCGGTCGAAAGTGGGGGTGGCCGGGGAGCGGTTTTGTCAAGTCATCGGGCTGTGTTTTGCAGGGCCGCGTGTGTATGCAATTTCCCGCATACATCTGGGAACGATGTTTCCTCTTGACGGCTGCAGAACCGCAGGGTGAATATCATGGGCGGTAATTTCTGTAGGGCCCCAGCCAAAACTTAGTTCGGATTTGATTGCAGTAATTCGATAGCAGCAGCGAGCGGTTTCGCGTGCGGCAGCCTGAAATTTTTCAGGCAGCCTCGCTGCGGCATTTGTTTTTCACCAAGCCTGTAAACCACGGAGGAAGATGTATGAAAATCTCGTTTTGTCACCCAGCTTCGCACTCAGGTGCGAAGCGGTGCTGGAGCATTGGACTGCCACTTCTGGTAGCAGCAGCAATGGCAATTGGGGTTGCGCCGGCCAAGGCTGATTCGAGCTACAGCTATGCATTCAGCGGCGGGCCGCTCAGCGGCAATGTCGTCTTCACAGTTTCGAACACAGCGGTTCCTGGTGTTCCGGGCGGCTATCAAGTGACCGGAATCAGCGGGACATTCACGGACACCTCGGCAGGTCTTATGAATGTGCCGATCACCGGGCTGGCACCGGTGTCAGGTCTGCCCACGGTCGCTTCGGACGGGACATTCCATCCTACCGGGACGGATGCCTCCATTCCCTTCACCTATGACGACCTGTATTATCCGGCCGGCAACTCGCCGGTGATATGCCCGCCTGATCCTGGATCGGGCGGCAAGCCGGGATACCCATTCTCGGGTGGCGTGCTGGACATCTACGGGGTCGCGTTTTATCTGGGGGGCGGATATTCGGCCGACCTGTGGAGCAACGGCTCAATCATGGGGGCACCGGTCGAGTATGAGGCTGACGATGCGTTGAACGGGACGCCTCTGCATCCGGACGTTATGGGTTCGGCGGTGGCGATCAGCCTGAAGCCAACGCCGGAGCCGGGCAGCCTGGTGCTGCTGGGCACGGGCCTGCTGGGCTTTGTGGGCATGGCTCGGCGGCGGTTATCGTAGACGCGTGAATGGATGCGAGAGAGCCCCGCGGGTGCGGGGCTCTTTTGCGTTGGGGGGTGATTTGGGGAGCGGGTCGTAGGCAATATCTTCCACCTCATCCTGCAAAATCATTCATCTTGACGTGTTGCGACGTATGCATAGACTGGCGGTATCTCAAAGCTGCCAATGAATCTGAGATGAAGCTCCACGATAGGAGCGATAGGAAACGTGTGTCTGCGTTTCTGCATTTTTCGTCCAGCAGCGCTGGGCTGATTCCCTGACAGGTTGACCGGGAGATTGCGGTCGTTATCTGTCCGGGGTAAATCCTGCGAATCTATCCGGCGAAATGTCGCTTGCTGGATTCGTTTTCGTCGTCGTCTCCCGTAGTTTTCCAATCCCAAAGGACCCCGTCGTGAAAATCAATAACCTGATGCTGTTTTCTCTCGCGGTTGTAGCTGGTCTGTGCTTTGCACCGATGAGTTATGCCGATAACTACACTGTGGACCTTCAACAAACCGCCTCCAACCAGATCACGGCGACGGGTAGCGGAGACATTGTTCTGTCAGGACTGACTAAGGGGTCCAGCGGATCCACCGTGGACCTCATTTCCGGCTCGCCGACTGCAGGGGAGTACTTCCTGACCACAGGCGCCGGCGCCTACGATCTATACACGGGAATCACCGGACCGGCGAACTTTGGTTCCGGGAACGGCAGCAGCGGCATTGGCACCGGCACTGGAGCGTTCGTAGGAATTAACACCAACACGGACGTGAGCGGGGACTACCTTCTGGTTCCGACTGGCTATACCTCCGGGACACTGCTGAATTCCTCGGCGACGTACTCCGGCAATTTTGCGACGTTGGGGCTTACTGATGGAACGAGCTTCACGTACGACCTCGGGAATAGCAACACCTTCACGATTGATGTGGGGACGGTGGCGGCGACGCCGGAGCCGGGCAGCCTTGTGCTGCTGGGCACGGGCCTGCTGGGATTCGCGGGTGTGGTGCGGCGGCGGTTGTCGTAAAGAAGTGAATCATGCGAGAGAGCCCCGCGGATGCGGGGCTCTTTTGCGTGTGGGTTATTCGGGACTCTTCCAGGAGGACGGGGTCCATTGTTTTGCCTCGACAGGCCACTGCAGCTCTGCGCGTCCGTCGGGCAGCACGGTGTTGAGCACCCAGTCGATGCGCGCGGTTGCATCCTCGAGCACGGCGTGCAGAGCGGGATCGTTGCGCACGGCGGCGGTGTAGACCACACCGGTGAGGGCGTTGCGGATGTGGTGATTGACGTCGGCGGCGATCTGCATGCGGCGGGCAAGATGGGCACGGCGGCGATCCTCGTTGAGCAGAAGCGCGTACGAGAGCAGGAACCCGACGATCAGGGTGTAGACATCGGAGGCATAGATGCGGTCGACGCCGTGGATGAAGTAGTCCATGAGGACTCCGCAGCCTGCGATGACAGCGCCCGAACCGAACGCGAGCATTATGGAGCGAAAGGTAAAGTAGCCGCTGCCGACGGCCGTGAGTGCGGGAACACGGGCTCTGCGTTTCATGGTGGTCCAGCCTTCGAGGGAGTGATTGTCGCCTTTAAGGGTAGACCAAGCGTTGGCCTAGGAGATAGGAGCGTTTGCGGAGGAGATCGGTCGTCGCGAGACAGGAAGAGGAAGTTCGCGAAAGCAGACGAGGATCACGGGTGCCGCGAAAAGAGCGTACTCTGGGGAGTAGGCCACCTTTTCCTCTCATTCAAAGTTCCAGATGAGTCTGAAGCATACGCTGCATCCACCTGCACGATTGGAGATCCTGTGCGTTCTGACCAGATTCATCTTGCGCTGTCCTATGGCAACACTCGGTATGAGATATGCAACATGGTTGCGAAGGGGATTCGCGTGACGCACAAGTCGGGGATGCGGACGGAGGAGTCGATCAACCGCGTGCTGGGCTTGATTGGGCCGAAGATGATTGGGCCGCGGCTCATGACGGTGTATTTCCCGCGCGGCCGCAGGTACTGACTGCCAGCCCTCGGCAGAGCGGAAGCCATTCAGAGTCAGTTGTGTCGGTGAGGTCGACATCCTGGGCCCCACCCGTCCGCTGCGCGTAGGGATGGGGCACTCAAGGTGTGGTGGTTCAGGGGCGAGTGGGCCACGCGCCGGCTTAGTGCCTTACGACAACTGTCGCGACGACACCATTGCGGGTGTTGGCCATGACGTAACTGCCGTCAATCTGACGCCACTCGTAGCCTGAACGCGGGCGCTGCAGGTGGTAGGCGCGGTAGTCGACCGGCTGACCGCGGTCCCAGTCCTGGTGATTCATGTGGTAGCCGCGTCTCCATTCCCTGTGCTCAACGTACTGTTGCTGGCCGTGATCATCGTGCCTGTCGTACTGCTGGCCATGATCATCGTGCCTGTCGTACTGCTGCTGTGTGGCATGATCGTCGTGATGTTCGTCCTGCTGGGCGACGATCGCGAGCGGCGCGCAACAAACGCCGACGAGAATGCATGTCGAAAGAGTCTTCTTGAACAAAATGTTCACCTCAGCGTAGTGCGATGGGTGCGGGAGCTGTGCTGTTGTGCAGCGGACAGAAGTATTACGCGGTGCGGTACCCCCCTCCCCCTTTGTTTTTGTGCAAAGTCTTCAGAGCAGAGACTTTAGTCTTGGACTTCTCGGCGGCTGCTAATACTCGCGCGCACGGGAGGACGTGTTGCTGGGGCATGTTCGAGCGGGGGTTTTGTCAAGCCAGTGGACGCTGTTCGGGAGGGAAGTTAGGCTGCTGAGATGGGCAGGCCGGTGGCTCTCGTGCTTTATGCCGTGGCGATGGTTGCGGTGATCGTCGGTGTGGATTTGGCGTTCTTCAGAAATCTGTTCTGGGGAAGGCTGATGGTGAATGTTGGTATCGTCCTGGTGTTCGCAGCTTTCTACCTGAGGTTCTTCAAGCGTCCCTGAGTGGAGAGCAAGGAAGCAGCTGAAGGCGGCGGATGCGATCCATCTGGCTTCCGCCTCTTCTGCGCGATTGACCTGTTTCTTACCGGGGGTGGAATTTCAGGGCAACGATCGAATGGTGCTGATCCCGCGAGAAGACGGCAAGGGTGGCGCGGTTGTCCGGAAGGATGCGACGTACAGGTTGTATTGGGAGCGGGTGAAGTAGTCTGCTCGCGGCGTAGACGGGCGGAGGCATACGCCGGCTACAGGGCCTCTTTTATCAATTGACGGCGAAGCGAATCATGAAATAGGTTGGCTGGTCGGTAACTTTGAATACTGGAGCGTCATAACTTGCAATCTGCTGAAGCAAATTCAACTGCTGCGAAGGTGCTGGGGCCTGGAGAGGGCCGGATGGCGTTCCTCGGCACGATCGGGGTACGTTTCATGATCGACAAGCTGGAGTCGGGCGGAGGGTTTTCGCTGATCGAACATCCGATGTCTGCGAAGGCTCTCGCGGCGCCGCTTCACCGGCACACGCGCGAAGATGAATACAGCTTTGTGCTGGAGGGATCGGTGGGGGCTCTGCTCGGTGAGGAAGTGCTGGTCGGCAAACCCGGCGATCTGATTTTCAAGCCGCGGAACCAGTGGCACACGTTCTGGAATGCGGGTGAGACTCCGGCGCGGATCCTGGAGATTATCTCGCCGGCGGGGTTTGAGGGGTTCTTTCGCGAGCTGGATGAGCTTGGCGGAGTGACGAACGCGGATCCGGCAACGATGGGCGCGCTTTGCCAGCGGTACGCGCTGGAGATGAAGCCGGAGAGCGTGCCGGAGTTGCTGGGCAGGTTTGGGCTGCGATTTCCGGGCGAGCGGGTGAGTTGCTGGGCGGTGAGCTGAAAATTATTGCCCGTGTAGAGGAGGGCAGGTCGGTCGCTTCGTCCTTCGGACTACGCGACGGCCTTCGGCAGAGCGGAAGGCGTCTGCGACGCGGCGGTAGTGACCTGGGGCTGCGCCCCAGGCTGGTATAGGTCGCGCCGTCAGCGCTCGTGTGGCGGGGTGTGGGCGAGGTCGTTGTCGAGATAGGGGAGACGACGGTAGCAACTGATGGTGGTGAAGTGATCGTGGCCGGAGGTTGGTACCGCTTCAGGTTGGAAGGCATGACCTGAAACACAGTTTATGTTTCCGGGCGGAGTCGTCGGTGGTTCGAGAGTGGTACGCTCACGTCCCCGTCCCCACCCGTCCGCTGCGCGTACGGATGGGGCACCCGATCGTTCGGTGTGATTCGATAGAATTACGGGTGGGCCACCCGCCGCCGCTCAGGTTTCGATTGCTGTCGTTCCGCGCGAGTTTGGAAGAAGCGCTTCGGGAGTGGAGTTTTTCGAGATTATTCGTGCCGTGATGTGTAATACATTCACGATCACGTCGAGCATCCGTTTGCCTTGAAGTAGGCTCGATTGGTTGCGATCGATAAAAGCATCGAGTATGCCTGGTCCAGATCAGAGGGCGGCAGATGCGCGTCTGCAATTCGAAGTTCATAGATGCCGAAAAATGGAGACATCAGTGAGTGAGCGCGCTCCGGCGGTATCAACGTTGCGAGTATGCTCTCAAGCCCAGCTTAAGCGAGCCTTTCTTCTCCCCCTTAGGTGGTGGGGCGACCCGCTGAAGCTCACTCACGTCTAAGCTGTCTGCGATTAGACGGGTGAGGTCTTTGGCCAATCCGTGGAGGCCAACTACGTCTATTGCTCGGAAACGGTGTGCTGCTCTCAGCAGCCGATCGTGTTCTGGGTGAGACCGAAATGCGCTGCACCCGAACCGCTTCATCATTGCCCGATTTACCGCATCAATGCCCTCTTGCAAGAATGCTTCGGGGCTTGTGAGCTTGCGGGTTCCCCTTCGGCCTGCGCCATCAATAGCTCGCGCGAGACTCCACCGTCAGGCACAACATTGAATCCTGGCCACACTTGCTGTTGCCACAAGGAAGAGTATTTGATGTCTTTCGCGTAAACATTTACCAGTCCAAGTTGGTTAATTCCAAAAGGGACTCTCTGGGGCTGGGCCCCATACTAGATCCTTCCTGTATCTGCGGTGTACCAGGTCAGCGATGAACCGCGAAACTCAAGTGCTTTATTGATGATATCCGGCTTGAACCAGAGCCAGCGGCCGCCCTCGCTATCTAATTGCTCGGCGCTCTTCCGCTCTCCGGACCCATCAGTGTACAAGAGACAGAGAAGGTACTTCGTCGCCTCTCAGCCGTATGCTGTGCTGTGCTGAGTTCTACATAGTGCACCTTCCAGAGTTCACCCCAGAGTCGGAACACCTTCTTACCCTCAAGAGTGCGCGTAAACGAGCGTGTATCAAACTCATCAGTGTGACTTACGCTGGGGACGTCTTGTCCAAAGTCGAAGTTTTTCCTGCCCACGTGGAAGAAGCCATGCTGCTTCCAAACGGGATGTCCATTCTCGGTGATTTCGTTTATGCTTCCGCGCCACCGGTCATGCGGGCCAAGCTGCTCTTCGAAATCGTTTTTCTCCCAATCGACGAGTGAACGGTCGAGAGCGATTACTTCGCGGCTAGTGTAAGTCGACACACAAAGGAACTCGCCTTTGGCGGCGAGAAAGTCCTTGAGATGTGTCGCTCGAATTTCAATGAGAGACGGCGCACCGCTCTCCTTGCGAGACATGCGTATGACTGGAACATAACCCTCGTCAATTGCGACCCACACGTCGCCTTCGCGCCTGAGCTTCAATCCGAGAATTAGGTCAGTATGGACAATCCAATCTTCGGTCTCCACCCCGTTCCCTTGCTGCGACAGCACGAGGTAGGTACCTCGCAGTGTTCCGTTCCTGTCGCATTCGTCGGCAGGGTGGTATTCGCCGTCTTGCGACGTAGGGGTTGTGATCATGCATGAGGCTGAGGTCACCCCATCCAATCGTGTTTTCGACTTCGGTACGCCGAGCAATCGGAAAAGAAGCCGAAGATGCGCCGAAGAACTCCTCTTCATGCCCATTTGCAAATCGATTCCCGGGCGTCTTCTTTGCGCTGGCAGCACGAAGCGTTACCCACGCCTGTGCATTCATCGTGCGGCCGCGCAACTCCTGCATTTCCAGCCAGCGTTGATCTCGGGGCATAGCTCAATCCGATCTGCGTGAATCAGATGCCAGTACCTCATTATCTAACGTCTACGAAAATAAGAATTCCTTTGTGCGAAGCTCTTTGATTTGGTCGGGGAGAGTGGCGGCGCGTTCGAATTCGAATTTTTTGGCGGACTCGCGCATTTCGGTTTCTAGTTTGGCGATATAACTGTCCAGCTCGGCCTGGGTGGAGAAGTCGAGGCGGGTGTTTTCGATGACTTCGTCGGTGAGGTCGGCGTAGTCGGCTTTGAGGATGAGGGCGAGCGAGTCGTTGATGGCGCGGATGATGGTCGGCCACCCGCCCCGTTTCGGCGCGTTACTGGGCCTTTGCAGGTCGCAGCTTGACGGACATCATGTGGGCGGGGATGCCGTTGGCTTTCGGCGTTGCGTCGAGGAATTTGCGGGCTTCGGCGTCTTGTTTGAGCGTGGCATCCAGGAAGGCGGCGGTGTAGCGCATCATCCAGGAGAACTGGAGCAACACATCGTCGCGGTCGTAGTCGGCGACCTGCAGACGGGGCACCTCGTCGCGCCAGAGCTGCTCGAAACGGAAGCACATTGAGTAGAAGGATGGATGGAACATCCCCAGCATGTGTGCGGTGATGAGGTCGCCGTGCTCCCACCGATTGAGGACGTTCGGGCCTTCGCTGTGGAAGCGGGTGTTCAGGTCATCCTGTACTTCCAGTGACTGGTCTCCCTCTTCGAAGTACAGGAGCGGAATGTTCATCTGCTCGGGATCGACGTGGCCTGAGGACTTGACGAGCCCGGGGAAGTATCGCTCGCTGCCGTCCAGCGAAACGAGCGCGCGGATGCGGTGGTCCTGGGAGGCGGCGAAGAGGTTGGCCAGACCTCCCCAACTGAAGCCGACCGTCGCGACCTTGGTCATGTTGGTGTCGGGCAGGGATTCGGCGTAGTCGATCAGGAAGGTGATGTCCTTCGCCTGGGCCTCGGTTCCCTGAAGGTCATGAGTCGATTCGCGGCCGTTGGCGCCCATCGCGGGAACGGTCAGGACGACGTAGCCATGGCTGGCCAGGTACTCGCAGAGGTCGGCGTTCTCCCAGGAGACTCCGGAGAAGCTGGGGGAATAGATGACGACGGGAAATCGTTCCGCAGTGGGAGAGGCGTCCATGGTGGCCAGCATGGGATCTTCGGCATGCGCGGTCACGGCGCCTGCCAAGCCCTGGTGTGGGGCGTTTTCGTCCGGTGTTTGAAAACTTGTCTCGGTCCTTGTGAGCGCAATGTAATCCTTGACCTTCATGCGTCGAAGGCCGCTGGCCTGGGCGGGATACCAGATCAGCGTTTGCAGCGGCCGGCCTTGTTTAGCGGACGGGAAGGCGCGGCTACGGTCGTATTGGTGCACGACTCGCAATCCGACGGCGAAGGGACCGGGTTTTGCCTGAAAGGCAGGAGCATCAGGCGGCGTCTGACTGAAAGCGATCGCCGGCTGAACGCACAGGACGAGGACGGTGAGTAGTTTCCAAAGGCGCATCGAACTCCCTCGGCGTGAATGGGTGCACTTGAAGGTACGCAGCGCCGGCGTTTAACGTTCCATGCTCGTGCTGGAGTCGGCTACTCGGGTTCGGGAGGCGACGCTCAGAATGCCTGTCAGCTGAACAGGAATTCCTTGGTGCGGAGTTCCTTGATTTGGTCGCGGAGGGTGGCGGCGCGTTCGAATTCGAATTTTTTGGCGGATTCGCGCATTTCGGTTTCTAGTTTGGCGATGTAGCTGTCGAGTTCGGCCTGGGTGTTGAAGTCGAGCTCTTCGGGCGTGGCGGAGAGTTCGTCGGTGAGGTCGGCGTAGTCGGCCTTGAGGATGCTGGCGAGGGAGTCGTTGATGGCGCGGATGATGGTTGTGGGCTCGATGCCGTTTTCTTCGTTGTAGCGCTCCTGCTTTTCGCGGCGACGGTCGGTTTCGTCGATGGCGCGGCGCATGGAGTCGGTCATCTTGTCGGCGTAGAGGATGGCGCGGCCTTCGAGGTGGCGGGCGGCGCGGCCGATGGTCTGGATGAGCGAGCCCTGGGAGCGGAGGAAGCCTTCTTTGTCGGCGTCGAGGATGGCGACGAGACTAACTTCGGGTAAGTCGAGGCCTTCGCGTAGTAAGTTGATGCCGATGAGGACGTCGTACTCGCCGCGGCGGAGGTCGCGGAGGAGGCGGATGCGCTCGAGGGTTTCGATTTCGGAGTGCATGTAGCGGCAGCGGACGCCGACCTCGGAGTAGTAGTTGGCGAGGTCTTCGGCCATGCGCTTGGTGAGGGTGGTGACGAGGACGCGCTGATTTTTTTCGGCGCGGTCGCGGATCTCGGCGAGGAGGTCGTCGATCTGGCCTTTGATGGGGCGGATTTCGACTTGCGGGTCGACGAGGCCGGTGGGGCGGATGATCTGTTCGGTGACGACGCCGGCGGCTTTGGTTAGTTCGTAAGGGCCGGGCGTGGCGGAGACGTAGATGGTCTGGCCGACGCGGGTCTCGAACTCTTCGAAGCGGAGCGGGCGGTTGTCCATCGCGGAGGGGAGGCGGAATCCGTAGTCGACGAGGTTTTGCTTGCGCGAGCGGTCGCCGTGCCACATGCCGTGGAGCTGCGGGACGGTGACGTGGGACTCGTCGATGAAGGTGAGGAAGTCGCGGGGGAAGTAGTCGAGGAGGGTGGGCGGGGGCTCGCCGGGGAGACGGCCGGAGAAGTGGCGCGAGTAGTTTTCGATGCCGTGGCAGTAGCCGACGGACTTGATCATCTCTAAGTCGAATCTAGTGCGCTGGTGGATGCGCTGGGATTCGACGAGGCGGCCTTCTTTTTCGAGCTGCGCTTCCCAGTCGGTGAGCTCGGCGAGGATGGAGTTGATGGCGGCGGTTTTGCGCTCGGGCTGGACGACGTAATGCGATTTTGGGTAGATGGGCAGGCGCGAGTAGCGCTGCTTGACGGTGCCGAAGAGTGGGTCGATTTGCGAGAGCGAGTCGATCTCGTCGCCGAAGAGCTCGATGCGGAAGGCGTTTTCGTCGTAGGTGGGGTAGACCTCGATGATGTCGCCGCGGACTCGGAAAGTCCCGCGGCGGAAGTCGACGTCGTTGCGCTCGTAGAGGATTTCGACGAGGCGGCGGGTGATGTCTTCGCGCTTGAGCTTCTGGCCTTTTTCGAGGAGCAGGAGCATGCCGTAGTAGGCTTCGGGCGAGCCGAGGCCGTAGATGCAGGAGACGGAGGAGACGATGATGACGTCGCGGCGCTCGAATAAGCTGCGCGTGGCGCTAAGTCGGAGCTTGTCTAACTCGTCATTAATCGTGGATTCTTTTTCGATGTAGAGGTCGCCGGAGGGAATGTAGGCTTCGGGCTGGTAGTAGTCGTAGTAGGAGACGAAGTACTCGACGGCGTTGGTGGGGAAGAACTGCTTGAACTCGTGGAAGAGCTGGGCGGCGAGGGTTTTGTTGTGGGCGAGGATGAGCGCGGGGCGGTTGAGCTCGGCGATGACCTTGGCCATGGTGAAGGTCTTGCCGGAGCCGGTGACGCCGAGCAGGACCTGGTCTTTTTCGCCGGCGTGGGCGCCGGAGACGAGGTCGCGGATCGCGGTGGGTTGGTCGCCCTGGGGCTTGTAGTCCGTGTGGAGCTGGAAGTCCATCTCTACAGGATAACGGTGGGCTCCTGACAGGAATTGTCAGGAGGGTGCGGACCTGCGTGTGGGGAGAACGAGATAGCGGCGCGGCTTGACACGGGCGGCGGCGGGTCGCTATTCTCGCGGGCGCTTCACGATTCAGAGTCTCTAATTTCGAGTCCGCGAAGAAGTAATTCCGCGGCTCAATCCCCGGATCAGTGCCGGTTCTGAGAGGTAACACCAATGTTTTGTTCTGCTCATAGCGGAAAAGCAGGTAGGGGCCTGGGACGGGCGCGGGCCGGATGGTTTGTCGTGGCGGCGATGGCGCTGTTTGGGGCCGGGCAGATGCGGGCGCAGACGGTGGCGACCTACGGGTTCGAGGACGGGACAGCGCAGGGGTGGACCTCGTTCAACGGAGCGAGTGCGCCGGTCGCGACGACGAACGACGCGTATGCGGGGACGCACAGCCTGCTGACGACGACGGATGCGAGCGGCGCGGGCGGGCCGGCGATCAACGTTGGCAGCGTGCTGCAGGCCGGAGCGAAGTACACGATTACGGGTTACGTGAAGCTGACGCCGGGCGAGAGTGCGAGCAATGCGAACTTCACGGTTCGACGGACGGATACGGATGGGACACACTATGACACGATCGGCTCGTACACCGTCGCGGTGAGTGCGAGCGGGTGGGCGCAGATTGGCGGAAGCTACACGGTGAGCGGGACGGAGACGGGGCTGACGCTGTATGCGCAGCTGGTGGGCGCGACGAGTGCGCAGTCGTTTTATCTGGACCAGGTGGTGATTACGCAGACGGCTCCGCCGCCGGGAGGAACGCCGGTGGCGAGCTGGAACTTCAGCGATGGCGGGCTGGATGGATGGGGGCCGTTCGGTTCGCCGACGCTGACGAACGTGGCCTCGCCGGTGGCCGATCCGGCTGGGCAATGCGCGCAGCCTGCTGGTCTCGAACCGGTCAGCGTCGTACATGGGGCCGAGCATCAATCTGCTGGGCGTGAGTGGGATTACAGCGGGCGCGACGTACCAGGTGACGGCGTACGTGATGTTGCAGGGTGCAGACGCGTCGAATCCGACCGTTTCGCTTTCGACACAGACGGACAGCTGCGCGAACCCGAACGGAAGCTATGGAACGATTGCGACCGGAGCGGTCTCGAACACAGCGTGGACGAAGGTGCAGGGGACGTTCAGCTTCAATGATGTGCCGGGAGCGCCGTCGAGCCTGCTTCTGTATCTGCAGTCGAGCAGCGCGACGGACTCGTTCTACGTGAGCGGCGTGACCGTCACGCAACTGGCGCCCGCGCCACTTCCGCCGAGCGAGCAGGACAACTCGGGCATCACGAGCACATTTGAAGACGGCGGAACGGACGGATGGGCTCGGCCGCGGAAGCGCGACAGTAAGCAACACTGCAACCGCAGCGCACACCGGATCGAACAGCCTGTTTGTGACCGGACGCACGGCGAACTGGAACGGGCCGCAGATCAACGTGAGCAACAAGATGTACGTGGGCTCGGTGTACAACCTGAGCGTCTGGGTGAAGCTGCAGCCGACCGACGGCTCAAATCATGTGATCAACATGAGTCTGCAGACAACGCAGAGCGGGACCACCAGTTATCCGAGCGTTTCGTCGTATCCGGGCGTGACGGTGCCGGCCGATGGCCAGTGGCACCAGATCAGCGTTCTGGGATACACGATGTCTTCCGGCTATGACCCCGGGCAGGCGTTTCTGTATCTGCAGACGGGGGGCTCGGGCACGGACCTGGTGTCGTTCTATGTGGACGACTTCCAGTTGACCTACGTGCCGCCGCCAC
Organism: uncultured Acidobacteriaceae bacterium; assembly: GCA_963777205.1. Taxonomy (GTDB): domain Bacteria; phylum Acidobacteriota; class Terriglobia; order Terriglobales; family Acidobacteriaceae; genus Granulicella. The sequence continues at coordinate 527,849 of CAVZPQ010000002.1, forward strand.
AGATCCAGACGAATATTCCGTCGATCTACCAGACGCTGTCGCAGTATTTCCCTGTGGGCGCCGCCGTGGACATGACCGACCTGACGGGACCGCATGCGCAGCTGTGGGCGAAGCACTTCAACAGCATGACGCCGGGCAACGATTTGAAGTGGAGCACGGTAGAACCGAACAAGGGCCAGTACGACTACGCAAATGGCGATGCCCTGGTTGGCTTGGCAGTGTGCAACGCAGCGAAGGTGCGCGGCCAGAACCTTGTGTGGGCGACCGGAGCGCAAACCCCGGCGTACGCATTTGGCGATACCACGAACTCGCCGACAAACCAGGCGACGGTGATTGCGAACATCCAGGAACACATTCAGAGCGAGGTGCAGCACTTCGGGACGAAGGTGTATGCGTGGGATGTGGTGAATGAGCCCATCGATCCGAACCAGCCGGACTGCCTCGTGCATGGGCCGTTCTACAAGGTGCTGGGCAAGAGCTATATCGATGTGGCGTTCCAGGCAGCGCGGCAGTATGCACCGCCGGGGACGAAGCTATTCCTGAACGAGTACAGCACGGCGGATGCGCCGCGGCTGGCGTGCCTCGTGAAGGTCGTTGCAGGACCTCCGGTCGCGGGGCATTCCGATCGACGGCATCGGTCATGAGGAACACAACGCGATCAACTATCCGTCGCCGGCTGCGATTCAGAACTCGATCGACACGGTGGCGGCGCAGTTGCCGGGGATCGACCAGCAGGTTACGGAGCTCGACGAGAGTGTGTACAACGCGGGCGATACGAAGTCGAACTACGGAAACAATGTGCCGCCGGCCGTGCTGGCGGAGCAGGGGTGGCTGTACAAGAGCTACTTCGATGTGTTCCGGCAGGAGGCGGGCAAGCTGAGCGCCGTGACGATCTGGGGAATGGCCGACGACGACACCTGGCTGGACAGCTTCCCGGTCTCGCGCACAGATTATCCGCTGCCGTTCGACATGCAACTGCAGGCGAAGCCCGCGTACTGGGGCATCGTCGACCCGACTCATCTGCCCGGGTATGGGCTGTCGCTCGCGATTTCTGCGGGCCCGATTGTGGGCACGACCGAGACGTGGACGGTGACGGCCACGAATCCGAGCAGCGCGCCGGCGTACACCACGGTGCTGAACGGTCTGCAGTTTGTTCAGCTCTCGGGCAAGCCGTGCACACCGACGGTGACCTCGGCGTCGTTCCCGGTGACGGTTGGCGATGTGCCGGCGAATGGGACTTCGAGCGTGCAGTTGACGGTGGACTTCTCGGGGTGCCGCGGGCGATCGGACTTTACGGTGACGATGCCGTGGAGCTCGGCGGTCTACAACACGGGGACGCTTACGTACAGCGCGCAGTACTTCCCGGAGCCGAAATCGCCGAACGCGCAGTGAGGCTCGCGCGGATGACGCGCGGTGAGTGGGTGAAAGACAGAAGCGCCGGTCGCACAGTGTTGAGCTGTGCGGCCGGCGCTTGTTTGCTGTCTAGCGAGTCGTCTCGGCGCTGGCGAGCGTGGTGGCCGTCCGCGAGGAGTCTGCCTCGTAGTAGTGGACGAAGCGCTGCGGCTCGGCGGCTTTGTACGGCTCGAGGTTATGCGCCCAGCGGAAGCCGATGGGCTGATAGAGGAGCTCGACGGTGATGCGCAGCGGGCCTGTGGCGGAGTTCGTCGGAATGGCGTAGCGGACGCGGCTGCCTCCGCCGACGAAGTTCGGGTCGCGGGCGGCGTTGCCGTAGACCGCGATGTCAGGCGCCGCGGTCGACTTGTCGAAGCCGGCGGGAAGGATGCGGTCGTCCTTGAGGTAGCGGACGGCGTTGAGCAGGCCGGTGGTGACGTGGCCGTTCATGTCGCCGAGGATGGGCTCGTAGATCTCGACCTGGTCGGGGCGGGTGATCTCGGCGAAGTGCGGCTCGAAGCGCGTTTTGTCTTCATCGTTGACGTTGCCGACGATCGAGCCGTCGGGGCGGAGCGCGCCGGATTCGAAGACGATGTGATCGCTCGAGTCAGTGACGGTGACGTGCAGCCATGCGCGTCGTGAGGGGTACGCGGTGGGGAGCTTGTGGCCGGTGAGATTTTCAGTGAAGACGGTGAAGGAGAGTTTGCCCGCGGAGACGTCCGGGTGTTCGATGGTCACGCGCGCGGATTGTGTGCCGAGGAATTCGCGGGTGCGCGCGGCGGCGGCAACGAGGTCCTGGGTGCGCGCGACGGTCTTCAGGTCATCGCGGTGCTCGTCGAGGAGCGACTGCAGGAAGAAGTTGCCGCCGATGAAGTAGTGGTGGCGGGCGCCGTCGCGCAGCTGCCCGTAGAGCGCGGTGATGGGCGTCGCGCCGTTCACGGGCGGCATGTGGCAGTCCTGGCATGTGCGCTTGTTGTAGTAGCTGCTGTGCTGCCACTCCTGGTAGGGGACCTGCTCGGGGAACTGGCCGAGTTGTTTGCCATCGGGACCGAGCGGCGTGGTGATGAGCGTGTGGCAGCCGGCGCAGAGTGCGGCGTCGCGGATATGTGCGGATTCTTCGGGCAGGAAGCCGCCCGTCGAGGAATGCATCATCGTCTGGTGGCCGTGGTCGGGCGCGAACGGGCCGTACTCGGGGCGGATGTCGTAGTGCACAGCCTTGGAGATGACGAGATTGCCGCTGAACGTGGAGGGATCGCCGAGCTTGTCGCGGTCGATCTGGTGGCAGACGGAGCAGGTGACGCCGTCCTGCGCGGAGCGCTGGAGCTGCGATGTTTTCGCGGTGAGCTTCACGAACGGGAAGCGCGCGAAGACGTGCGTGTCGCGGTGAGCGTCGCGGTCGGCGAGCCGGACGGCGGGCATGTGGCAGGTCGAGCAGTCGTTCTGGATGAACTGCGATGCGGCCGGATGGTCGAGCGTTTCGCGGCGAATGCTGCCCTGCCAGTACGGATCGCGGCCCACGTTGGCCATGACGGTGGCCTGCCAGTCGAAGCCGATGGAGAAGGCGTCGCCCTTTGTGGAGGTCATGCCGTTGTGGCACGCCACGCAGCGATCGGAGGTGTGGAACGCGGTGCGCTCGTGCGGCGCGAAGGCGATGAGCGGTTTTTCTTCGGTCGGCTGTAGCTGCGCTGTGGACGTTGGCGCTTGTGTTTGCTGGCCGGCGAAGACAGGCAGCGGCGTGCGCGCGGCGAGAGTCGCGAAGACGGCCGAGGCCGTGAGGAGCGCCGATGTGAGGAGCCGTCTGTTCATCGCCATCCGTTCCAGAACAGTCCTTCGGCCCAGTCCCAAAGGACGTAGAAGGTAACCTGCGGTTTGCGGTCGGAGCTGTTGGTGATTGGCGCGCTTATTCCAGCGGCGGCGCGGATGTGCTGGCGCTTGGAGACGGTGACCTGCATTTCAGGGATGAGGTTGATGTCCGTGTTGGGCGCGCCGTAGTCGTGCGTGCCGGTGAGCTCGAGCATGGGAGTGAAGAGGCGGCCCAGCCCGTGGTCGGGCGCCATCGAGCGGCCCGCGGCCGCGTTGAAGAAGAGGCTGCGGGGGGATTTTGTGGGATCGAAGGTGACATCGGCGCCGAGCTGCAGCTGGACGAAGTTGCGCTCGCCGAGAAGCTGGTCATAGGCAAGGAAGGGCTCGAACGTCGCGGTGCCTGCGCCGAAGCCGCGGTTGCTGTCGCCGGTGGGAAGAAGGAAGCCGGCCTGTGCGCTGAGGATCGATCCCGCGCGGAGGTTCGAGAAGAGGACACGCTTGAGACCGACCGTGATGTCGCCGAAGCCGGCGCTCCAGTTGTTGTTGTTCGGAAGAGATTCAGGGTTGACGGCGTAGTTGATGGGGACGTCGATCTCAATCTGCTGCAGCCCCGCGAAGGTTTGCTCGTGAATGAAGTGCGTCGTCCAGGAGGCGGGCGAGCCGGCGTCGGCGGTCGTCGAGAGGACGAACTCGTCTTCTGGGAAGGCCTTCTCTGTGACGAGCGCGCGCGGGAGGTTCAGCTCCCCGGCGGGATAGTGATGCACGTTGTGGCAGAAGGAGCGGAGATAGGCGATGACGTCGTTGATCTGCTGGTCCGTGAGCTGGTCGCCGAAGGCGGGCATGATCTGCGAGAAGCCGAGGCCGTGGCCGCCGTGGAGGACGACTGCTTTGTAGGCGGAGTCGGGCTCGGGTGTGGTCTGGTCGCAGCGCGTGAAGTCAGGGAACGTGTCGGGACGGACGAAGACGGTGGACTCGGGATCCGCGCCTTTGCCTTCGGCCCCGTGGCACGCGATGCAGCCTTGCTTGTAGACGACCTCGCCGCGGTGCGCGTCGGGCGGCGTGGCGTAGTGGACGAGCTTTTGCGCGCCGATGGAAGAGATCGCGGCGAGCGACAGCGCTACGCAGAGCAGAGCGTAGGAGAGGACCTTGGGGAATGGCCGTGCGCTGCTCACAAAAGCAAATTAACAGATCGGGATGACGCGCAGATGACGCGTGAGTCAGTCGTTGTGATGAGGTAAAGATGCGCCGGCAGAGTTGGAGGCGAGCCATTCTCTGAGCTTGGGCCGCAGAGCTGTGGTGCGGGCGATGCAGCCGGTGATCCGGTCGTCGGCCTGCTGGAGCGGGCGCGGCGAGCCGGTGAAGTTATGCGCGGTGTAGAAGCTGTCGACCTCCTGCTTCTTTTCCGCAGAGCAGAAGCCGCCCGCGGCGATGATGAGATAGCCGCCGGAGAGCGGCGTGAGCTGCGCGCGCACCTGCGGCCAGTGTGACTGGACGAACTTCCACGCAACATCGCGTGTGGCCTGGGAGCTGAAGGGAAGAGCCAGGAGGAAGATCGCGTCCTGGTTGCGGACTTTGCCCGAGACGGTGTATTCCAGCATGCGCTCTTCGAGGGCGGGATCGCTGAAGCGCGCGAGCAGGCGCAGGCTCTCGCTCTGCACCGCAGGGTCGCCGGAGGTTTCGGCGAGGTGCTGCAGCTGGTCGAACAACGTCACGTCGCCGTGACGCGCAGCGATGACGAGCGCGGGTTGAGAGAGCGTGGGATCGACGGAGGCGGGGTTCTGCAGCCATTTCGCGGCAATCTCTTTGGCCTGTGCGATGACTTGGGGGTCATCGCCGGCGTTACCGAGCAGATTGAACAGTGCCGCACGGCGCATCGTGAGGTCGTAACCATCGCTGGGCGAGGGCGGCGGCAGATGCGCGTACGCCGGGCTGAACTCGCGGCGCGTCCAGGCAACGAGCTGCGTCCGCTCGGACTCGGCGGCGATCCCCTCCAGGGACTCGAGTTTGCCTGGGGAGAAGCCGCTCGGCGTGCCGCCGATGGATTCGAGAACGCCGGGCGAGGGGTCATCACGCATGGCAGCGATCAGGTTGAGCACGTCACCGGGCGAGCCTTGACCCGCGGTCATCAGCGCCCATTCGTCGCTGAGCAGCAGCATGCGCTCGTCGGAGCTGAGCGTCGATTCGGCGCGAGCCAGCAGGGCCTCAAAGCTTTTCGGAGCGTACTGGCTGCGGTAGTAGCCGTGCGCGCTGGCGTTGGCGAAGAATGCCGGCGCAGGTGGCGCGTCGATCGTAGCAGTGGGCGAGCTAACGACGGTGCAGGCCGGAGCGGCTGAGGTCTTGACGCAGACCGGCACCGTCCAGGTCTGCGCGGTCGACGAAGCGGCCTTTGGATTCAGGAAGAAGCGCGATTGGGCGACCGTGGCGTGGCCGCCGGCGGGCGCGCCGAAGCGCAGCAGCGGAACTCCGGGCTGCTCGATGAAGCTGGACATGATCTTGTCGACGGGCTTGCCGGAGTCGCGCGTCTGCGCTCCCCAGAAGTCTTCCGCGGTGGCGTTGGCGTACTTGTGCGCGTTCAGGTAGTCGTGCACGCCCCGGCGGAAGGTCTCTTCGCCGACGTACTTTTCCACCATGCCGATGACGGCTCCGCCCTTCTGGTAGGTGATGCGCGTCGAACATCTGGTTAATCTCGCCCGGTGTATCGGCGTTGGCGCGAATGGTGCGCGTGCGAGCGGCGGAATCGAGAGTGAGGGTGCGGTCCAGGTCCGCGGCGACATCGTCCGCGACGCCCCAGTCGGGCTTGTAGTGCTCCTCCGCCTTGTGCTCCATCCAGGTGGCGAAGCCTTCGTTCAGCCAGATGTTGTTCCACCACTGCATGGTGACGAGGTCGCCGAACCACTGGTGCGCCATCTCGTGGGCTACGTCGACGTCAACCGTCTTGCGCGCGTCGAGCGAAGCGGTTTTGGGATCGACCAGCATGTCGGATTCGCGGTAGGTGATGGCGCCCCAGTTCTCCATCGCGCCGGCTTCGAAGTCGGGAATGCCGATCATGTCGAGCTTGGGCATGGCGTACTTGATGCCGAAGTAGGTGTCGTAGTAGTGGAGGAAGAACTCGGCCGCATGGAGCGCTTCGCCGGCGTAGCGGACCTTGTCCGGCGTGGCGCAGGCGCGAATGGGCGTGCCGTCGCTGGAGCCGCTGATGCATTTGAAGTCGCCGACGAGGAAGGCCACCAGATAGGTGGACATTCGAGGGGTTGTGGCGAAGCGAACGGCGTGGCGGTCCTGCACCGGCGGGCGTGTCGGAGATAACGTTTGTGTTGGAGATACCGATGTCAGTTTTGGCGATGACGAGCGTGGTGTCAAAGGTAGCCTTCAGCGCGGGTTCATCGAAGCTGGGAAAGGCGCGGCGCGCGTCGGTGGATTCAAACTGCGTGACGGCATAGTTGCGCGTGGGGCCTTTGGAGAGATAGAAGCCGCGCAGCTCGTTGTTCAGGATGCCGGTGTAGGTGATGACGATCGTCGCACGGCCTGCCGGGATGGGGTGCTTGAGCTTGAGCGTAGCCTGCTGCTTGTCGGCATCGAGCGCGACGGTCGCCTCGCTGTCGGCGGGCATCTGCTCGGGATGCACACTGTCGAGCGTCGTGGGAGAGCCGCTGTACGGAATCACGTGAACGGTTTTGAAGGTGATCTCCGCCGCGTTCAGCGTGATGCTATCCGCCGGCGCGGCAAGGGTGACGTCGATCGCCTCAGAGCCCGTGAAGGTCGCGTGCGCGATGTCCGGCGCAAGCGAAAGTGCATAGTGCTCCGGCGTGACTCCGGCGCGGCAGCCGCTGTGCCGAAGCTGTAACGATGCACGTTGCGAGCACACCGCAGGAAGCGATGAAAGAAAGAACAAATCGGCGCGGCGTAACGAACATGGCACTCCTTCGCGAGAACAGACGCGATGCTAACACCATGTTATCGGCATGCGACGTTTCTAGTGCGTCATGTTGTGCGCGCTATATCGTGTGTCTAAAATTGCGCGCGCTATATGCCCGCGTACCAGGCGTAGCCGCCTTCGGGGGAGCTGGAACCGAGCCCTTTCCCGAAGTGCTTGAGCGAGTCGGCGACCGTGATACGGGTGAGGAACTTCAGGCTCTTGTAACCGATCTGGCGTGGCACGCGCAGGCGCAACGGCGCGCCGTAATCGATGGGCAGGTCGCCGCCGTTCATTCCCCAGGTGAGCAGCGTGCCCGGATGATTCGCTTCGGGCAGATCCAGGCTGTCCCACAGGCCATCCTCGATGCAGAAGTAGGCGACGAAGCGAGCCTCGGGCTTGATGCCGGCTTCGCGGAGCACGAGCGACAGCGGCGTGCCGATCCACTCGGCGATGTAGGACCAGCCCTCTTCGCAGGCGATCTCGGTGATCTGGCTGCGGACGGCAAGCGCGCGCAGGTCCGCTATCGAGAGTGACAGCGGGTTGGTAACGAGGCCGTCCACAACCAGGCGCCAGTCTGCGAAGTTATTTGCCTGCGAGGCATGATAGGCCGGCGAGAGCTTGCCGTATGGGCTGACGAACGGTGTGGAGATCATGCTGCGCGGGAACTCGCGCATGGGGCGATGCGCGGTGAGAACGCGCTGGCAGGCGTAGGTCAGGGTCTCGCCCGCGCCATAGAGAGTGCCGTGGTCGGGAGGGATGAGGCCGTACCTTTCGGCGATCCGCGCTGCGGTGGCAAGACCGGCGGCTCCGGCTACCGCTGCGGTGCCGGTGGTGAGGAGTTTGCGGCGAGTGAAGGCGTTCATGGGAGCTTCTCGGGTGTGGATTCGGGCAGCGCGGCGCGTCCCGTGATCATGGCTCGCATGCGAGCGCGGAGCCCGGTGACCGCGACCATAACGACGTGAACGAGCACGAACAGAATGAGCCCGAAGGTGAGGAACAGATGAATCGTCCGCGCGGACTGCCGGCCGCCGAGCAGCGACGATGTCAGCGGGAACGCCGCTGTGAACGCGGGCGACATCGCCAGCCCCGTCCAGATCATCAGCGGGAAGAGGACGAAGATGACGGCGAGGTACGACGTGCGCTGCAGGACGTTGTAGGTATGGAACTCCGCGGCATCGGAACGCCGGCTGCGCACGTACTGGCCGATGCGACCGGTATAGGCGCGGAGCGAACGCTGCTCGTGCGTGGGGAATAGGTTGCGGCGCAGGTGGCCCGTCGCGAGCAGATAGATGAGATAGACAGCGCCGGTGATGACGAGCAGCCACGCAGCTTCGAAGTGCAGGTACCGGCTCCATCCGTTCTGATCAGGAAGCACGTAGCCGTAACCGGTGGGCACGCTCCCGCGCGAGGACGGGATATGGAAGCTGAAGAGCGCCGGTGTGTTCACGTTGCCGGTCTCGCCCCAATAGAAGCGCGGGTGCGAGATGAGGATCTCAACGCCTGTGACAAGCAGCGCGACAGACGCGACAAACGTCAGCCAGTGCGTGATCCGAACCAGCAGCGAGTGGCGAAGCGTTGTGGCGCGCGAGGTTTGGCCCGGAACTTCCATTGTGCTGGGCACGCGGCGAGGATAGCACGCGACCTGACCCGCGGAGCAGAATTCGCGATGCGATTGAAGCCGGCTCAGGGAATGGCGAAGTGATCGGGAGTTTGGACGTGCTCGGGTTGCAGGCCCATGCCGATGAAGCGGCCGGCTGCGTGGCGGATCATCGGCGTCGCGGACGCGGCACGCAGCCATAGCGGAGCGTGCATGGGATTCGGATTGTTCAGCATGCGGTTGACGACTGAGTGAGCGAACACCTGGAACCGCTGCGTCTTGCGCACGGCTGCTGCGCGGCGGATTTGCACGGCGAGGAGATCGTGCAGTGTGAGGTCGCCGCGCAGGAGCGGATTGTAGAGAATGTTGGCGGCCGCCACGGCGTCCTGCAGGGCGATGTTGATGCCGATGCCGCCGACCGGTGACATGGCATGCGCGGCATCGCCGATGCAGAGCAGGCCGGGGATCGCCCAGCGCGTGAGGTGATTGACCTGCACGGTGAGGAGCTTGATCTTGTCGAAAGAACCCAGCTCTGCGGTGCGGTTGTGCAGGAACGGCACGAGCTCTTCGATGTCATTGCGGAATGCGGCGAGGCCGCGCTGCTGAATGGTCGCGAACTCGCCTTTCCGAATGATGTAGCCGCACTGGAAGTAGTCGTTGCGGTTGATGAGGATCATGATGCGGCCACAGTCGAAGTAGCCGAGTGCGCTTTCGGGGTCGTCCGGAAGGCGTGCGATGCGAAACCAGAGGACGTCGATGGGGACGCCTTCGTCTACCAGCGGGAGATGCGCTGCAGACCGCGAGATGGCGTGGCGGCCGTCGCAGCCAACCGTGAGGTCTGCGGGAATTTCGATCGGCCCCTGCGGTGAGTTGGCGCGCACCCCGGTGACGATCGGGCCGTGTGGCATCGTTTGCGTGATGAGTTCGACGGCCTCGGTGTTCATCAGCAGTGTGAAGGTGGGGAACTTTTTCGCTTCGGCAGAGAGGAAGTTCAGGAAGTCCCACTGCGGCATCAGCGCGATGTAGCGCGCGTGCACGGGAAGATGCGTGAAGTCGGGCAGCGGAAGCGAGCGGCCGCCCATGTTGACCGAGAGGGTTTCGATGCGCGAGTGCGGCAGGGCGAGAAATTTGTCGAGGAGGTTGAGCTCGTAGAGGAGCTCGAGCGTGGAGGGATGGATGGTGTCGCCGCGAAAGTCGCGGAAGAAGTCGGCGTGCTTCTCAAGCACGGTGACGGGGACGCCGGCGCGCGCGAGGAGAAATCCGAGCATGATGCCGGCAGGACCGCCGCCGATGATGCAGACGTTCGAGGCCATGGAGCGCTCCTTTGTTTCAGTCCGCGATGCCTTCAAGAAGGCTATCGCACCGGGTCGATAGAATGGGCGAATGAGCGATGAGGCGAAGGTAGAGCTTTGGCTGGTGAGGCACGGAGAGACCGAGTGGAGCGCCGATGGCCGCCATACGAGCACGACGGATATTCCGCTGACGGACCGTGGACGGGAGCGCGCGCGCGAGCTGAAGGAGTATCTGGCGGGAAGAAAGTTTGCCGCGGTCTTCGTCAGTCCGATGCAGCGCGCCAAGGAGACTTGCGAGATTGCGGGATACGCGGACGTGGCCATCGTTGACCAGAATCTGATGGAGTGGAACTACGGCGAGAGCGAAGGCAAGACGACCGCCCAGATGCGCGAGAAATATGGCCCTGACTGGAACGTATGGACGAATGAGATCGTCGGCGGAGAGACCGTCGAGCAGGTGGGCGAGCGCGCGGACAAGGTGATTGCACGCGCGCTGGCGGCCGTGGCGATCGGGCCGGGTGCAGGGAAGTCAACGCAGGTTGCGCTTTTCGCGCACGCGCACATCCTGCGGATTTTGGCGGTGCGCTGGATCGGGCTGCCGGCGGTCGATGGAGCGAAGTTCGCGCTTGGCACGGGCAGTCTCAGCGTGCTGGGATTCGAACGCGAGACCCGCGTCATTGCGCGTTGGAACCGCAGCTTCGAAGAGTGAAGCTTTCGAATTACCTGCTAACGGACGTAGCTGAAAACGCCGCACAGATTCGTGTTGTTGTTCACGCCGTCTACCGTGAGGACCGGTGGCGTGCTGCCGGAGAAGAAGGCGACTTCAAGCTCGCGGCCCTGCGCGTAGGTGACGATCCACTGCGTGTCGTCGGAGCCGCACAGCGTGTTCTTGTGGAGGAAGCGTTTCTCCGCGGGGATATTGACGCGGAAGACGTTGCCACCGCCGGTGGGTGTATCCGGGTTGAAGAGCGCGATCGCTTCCGGGGTCTGAAGCGAGCGGATTTGCGCGATCGTGAAGCTCGTGAAATTAATGCTGAGCTTCGTGGGTGCGAAGAAGATATCGCCGGTGATGGCGCGTGCGTTGGAGCTCGACGCACGCCACGGGCCGGACTCCTGGGCGGAGGCTGAGAGCGAGAAGAAAATGCAGACGGGGAGAGCTGCGATAAGCAGCGGGCGAAAGCGCATCCTTTGAGGATACTGCGGGATTGCCGGTGAGTTGTAGGTAGACTGTGGCTGCGGTGAATTCGGCGGGAGTGGCGGTTTGGAGATTCTTGAGCGTGGAGCCCGCAAGCCGGGGCTGGAGAACGTTTGTGCGCTCGCCGTTATGGCGAAGGCTCCGCGTGCGGGCATGGTGAAGACGCGGCTGCAGCCTCCGCTGAGCGCGCAGCAAGCGGCGGCGCTGAATGTGTGCTTTCTGCGTGACACGGCGGAGAGTATTGCGGCGATTGCGGCGGCGGGAGGTGCTGCGGGATTGGTTTCTTACACGCCGATAGGAGACGAGAGCGCGTTTGACGGATTGCTGCCGCAATGTTTTGCGCTGATTGCGCAGAGAGGCGACGGTTTTGGCGAGCGGTTGCTGTATGCGGCCGAGGATATCTTCAGTTGCGGGTTCGGTGCAGTGTGCTTGATTGATTCGGATTCGCCGACAATGCCGCCGGATGCGCTGCGTGACGCTGTCAAGGAACTGGCGCGGCCGGGAGATCGTGTCGTGCTTGGGCCGTCGGTCGATGGAGGTTATTACTTGATTGGCTTGAAGCGTGCCGAGCCGCGGGTTTTCGAACGCATTACGTGGAGCACGGAGAAGGTCTATGCCGAGACTGTCGAACGCGTGCTCGAGGCCGGCCTGGAGCTGATCGAACTGCCGCAGTGGTATGACGTCGATGACGCACGGTCACTCGCGCTTCTGGAGCGTGAGTTATTGCAAGGCGAGCGGCCGGAGTTCGCGGCGGTGAGCGGATACAACGCGCGTTGGACGCGCGAGTTTCTGCGGGAGCGTGCGGCGCTATGAGAGTTGCGGAGCTGCATCGCTGGCGCGCGGGGCGCGCCTGGTTCACGAACGTGATGTTGTGCGCTCTGGGTGCGGGGCTGGTTGCGATGGCGCGGCAGTTTGTTGCGGAGCAGCACCGGTTTCACATCGGTTTTTCGGGCGTCTCGGGATGGAGCGACGTGCTGTTTGTGGCCGCCATTGCTGTCGTGCTCACGCAGCCAGTGAATCGCGCGACGCTGTGGATTGTGCTTGCTTTTGCAGTGGCCATGCGCGCGGTAGTGATCTTTGAGCCGCCGTTTCTCTCGACGGACATCTACCGCTATGTGTGGGACGGGATCGTGCAGCACGCGCACATCAGCCCGTACAGGTACGTGCCGGGCGACCACGCGCTGGCCGCGCTGCAGCAGAGATATCCGCAGATCTTTGAGCACATCAATCGCCGGGACTACGCCCATACGATCTATCCGCCGGTTGCGCAGATGATCTATTGGTTCGTCACGCTGCTCTCGCCCACCGTGCAGGCCATGAAGCTGGCGATGTTCGGGTTCGAGTGCGTAACCGCGGCTGCGCTGATTGCGCTGCTGCGGCGGATGGGACGCCGCACGACCGACGTGCTGCTGTACGCGTGGTGCCCGCTGCTGGTTTGGGAGATCGGTGCAGCAGGCCATGTGGATGCCGTGATCCTGGCGTTCATCGCGCTCGCGCTGCTGTTCCGTTATCGCGAGCAGCCGGTGCTTACGGGATTGTTTCTCGGCCTCGCCGTGATGACGAAGTTTTACCCGCTTGTCTTGCTCCCGGCGCTGTGGCGAAGAGGTGACTGGAAGATGCCGGCGACGCTGGTCGGCGTGTGCGCGGCCGGTTATGCGGTATACGCGTCTGTGGGCAAGCTGGTGTTCGGATTTCTCGGCGGGTATGCGTCTGAGGAGGGGCTGGACACAGGCACGCGCTACTTTGTCATGGATTGGGTCGCAGCGCCTGCCGCACATGGGTTGGTTCGATAAGCCGGTGTACCTCGGTGCGTGTGCCGCGGTGATGCTGGCCATCTGCTGGTGGGCGTTCCGGCATGCGAGCGTCGAGCGGCTGGGGCACGGCGTCCGGCATAAGCATCCCGCCTATATCGGCGCGGCTCTGATGCTGGCATTCGCGTTGATGCTGGAGTTTTCGCCGCATTATCCCTGGTACATAGCGTGGCTGATCGTGTTCCTGCCTCTCGCGCCGGAGCTGCCGGTGATCGCCTACGTGGTCAGCTTCTTTTACTTGTTCACGACGGCGCTGGCTGTGCCCGGGCCGAAGATGTTTTTGCTGAATGAGCGCATGTATAGCGTCGTATTGATCGCGATGCTGGTGGGCGCGGTGTTTGGGCACTGGGGTGTGTGGCCGTGGTTGGATACGCGGCCGCCGCACCATCGGAGACAGCGGCGTGCAGCGTAGTGTTTCCGTCGTGATTCCGGCACTGAATGAGGCGGAGTCGATCGCGACAGTGGTGCGCGATGTGCTGCGCGCGTCAAAAGAAATCGCAGAGTGCATCGTGGTCGACAACGGCTCGACCGATGGCACGGCGGATGCGGCGCGTGCTGCGGGTGCGCGGGTGGTGAACTCTCCGCGAGGCTATGGCGCGGCATGTGCCGCCGGAGCGAAGGCCGCCATTGCATCGAGTGAAGTAGTTGTCTTTCTGGATGGCGATGGATCGGATGATGTGAGCGCGATGGAGCGCATCGTCGGGCCGATCCTGCGCGACGAGGCGGACTTCGTCATCGGCTCGAGAATGCGCGGCCGTGCCGAGCGGGGATCGTTGCTGGGCAGCCAGGTCTTTGCAGCGAAGTTGATCGGCGCGCTCGTAAAGCTGCTGTATGGATTTCGCTACACGGACATGGGGCCGTTCCGCGCGATTCGCAGAGACGCGCTCCAGCGGTTGCAGATGCGCGAGATGACGTATGGGTGGAATCTCGAGATGCAGATCAAGGCCGTCAAGATGCGCCTGCGCATCCAGGAAATTCCGGTGGACTATCGCTGCAGGATTGCGGGGGAGTCGAAGGTGTCGGGGAATGCGTGGGCGAGCGTGAAGGCGGGCGTGAGAATTCTTGGCGTGTTGATGAGGGTGCGGTGAACGCAGAACAGGAGCCGTTGATCGCGTTGGAACACGTGCATGTCGCGCGCGGAAGCAGCGTCGTGCTGCACGACGTGAGCCTGCGTGTGGACCGGGGTGAGCACGTGGTCATCCTCGGGCCGAATGGGTGCGGAAAATCGACGCTGCTGAAGACGATCACCTGTGAGCTCTATCCGATCGTCAAACCTGAGACCCGCGTCCGGATTCTCGGGCGTGAGCGATGGGATTTGACCGAGCTGAAGCGGCGGATGGGTGTAGTAAGTCCGGAGCTGCCGGGCAAACCAACGCTGCATACGACCGGCTCCGACGCTGTGCTGACGGGCTTCTTTTCAAGCTCAACGCTGTGGCCGAATTTGAATGTCACCGAGGCGATGCGCGAGCGAGCGGCGGAGATCCTGGACATGGTGGGCGCGCGAGAGCTGCGCGAAAGGCTCGTCGGACAGATGTCCGCGGGGCAGCAGCGCAGAGTCATGATCGGCCGCGCGCTTGCGGGTGCGTCGATCGACGGCGGGGTGGAAATGCTGTTGCTGGATGAGCCCTCGAATGCGCTGGACCTCGCTGCGCAACACGATCTCCGCGAGATGCTGCGCGGCCTGGCGCAGCGCGGAATCGCGATCGTGATGATCACACATCACATCGCGGACATCCTGCCGGAGATGCAGCGGATCGTAATGATGCGCGACGGCAGGATTGTGGCGGATGGTGCCAAGCGAGAGTTGCTGACAGAAGCCAAGCTCGGCGATCTGTTCGGCAGGCGCATCACGCTGTCGGAACGCGACGGATATTGGAACGCTTGGTGAGTTGTGCTCGTGGTAGACTCTGCGAAATGGTGCTCCGGTCCAATACGATTCGTTGTCGTTGTTGCCGTTGAGCGGGTGTGGGCCCTTTGCCATCGCTGGAGCTGATGCTCCTTACTTTCTCCTGATCGTGAACTGATTCTGCTCCCGGCGCTTCTGCGTGCGCGCGAGCGAGGAATCCCCGGACGTGACAATGTCTCGCCTGATGCAATCTGCGGATTTGATGACGCGGCTCGAGCTGTGGGTCCGAGCGGCGCGCCGTTGTTGTTGTTGCTGATCTTCCCTCTCCAAAACAACTGAATGTGTTGAGCGATCGGCCGCGTTATCCGCGCGGCGCGACGGGTGGTTTCGCAGCAACTTGAGGAGACGCGACGTATGCGCAGGAATTGGATTCAATTGGTGTCGCTTGCTGTGGGGTTAACCGCGAGCGGGCAGGTTGTGGGTGGAACGATCGCGGGCGTAGTGACGGACGCGTCCGGAGCTGTCGTGACGAAGGCAACTGTGGACGTGCGCAATGAGGACACGGGCATGGAGCGCGTGCTGACCACAGGAGATGAAGGCGGGTTTTCCGCGCCTTCTGTGCCGGCGGGAGCGTACACCGTCATCGTCAAAGCGGAAGGGTTTGCGCCTTATCAGCGGCAGCACCTCGCGTTGAGAATCGGCGAACAGTTGAGGCTGCCGGTGGTGCTTGCCGTAAGTGCGAGTGAAACAGCGGATGTGTTGGAGCGGCCCCTGTCGCCGGTGAATGTATCGACCGAGCAAACTGCCGGCTTGGTGAGCGCGCGCGACGTGAAGGAGCTTCCGCTGAACGGGCGAAGCTACGACCAGCTGATCACGCTTAATCCTGGCACCGTGAACTACACGGGCCAGCGCTCGGGCAGTGTAGGGACGTCGAACTCCTCGGTCGGAAATATGTTTTCGGTTTCCGGTCGGCGGCCGCAGGACAATGTTTTTCTGCTGAATGGCGTGGAGTATACCGGCGCGTCGCTGATCAACGTGACGCCGGGAGGCGCGTCGGGACAGTTGCTGGGTGTTGACGCCGTGCGCGAGTTCAACGTGGTGTCGGACACCTACGGCGCAGCGTACGGCAAGCGCGATGGAGCGCAGGTGTCGATTGTTACGGCGAACGGCACCGACCAGGTGCATGGCAGTCTCTACGAGTTTGCGCGCAACAGCTTCTTCGATGCGCGGAACTATTTCGATCTTGCGCGCATTCCGGAGTTTCAGCGCAACGATTATGGCGTCGCGCTGGGTGGACCGCTCAGAAAAAACAAGCTGTTTTTGTTTGGCAACTATGAGGGCTTTCGGCAGAACCTCGGGCTCTCACTCGTGACCTTGGTGCCGGATAACACCTCACGCGCGGCCGCTGCGCCGAGCGTGAAGCCATTCCTGAACCTGTGGCCGGTGCAGACGAGCACCAATGATGTGCAGCCGGGCATCGCAACCGCGGCAGGAACAGCGCCGCAGCATATTCGCGAAGACTTTGCTACGACGCGTGTGGATGCGAATGTGACAAAGAACGATCTGCTGTTTGCGGTGTACACGGTCGACGATTCGCTGGCGCAAACACCATCCCAGGATCCATACACGCTGGTTGATGAGAGCTTGCGCGAGCAGGTCGCAAGCGTGCAGGAGCAGCATGTGTTCTCGCCGAAGCTGCTGAACACGGCACGCCTCGGCTACTCGCGCGCGAGCTTTCTTTTCCTGAGTGGTCTGCTGCCGCGTGTGCAGGCTCTAACGCCGACGTTCGTCGCCGGGCTGCCTACCGGAGCGGTCGTGATCTCGGGATCGACGGCATCGAATGGCGCATCGGCGATTACCACAGCCGGCGCGAATGTCGGCGCAAACAATGCCATCACGCGCAACCTGTATACGTTCGACGATCACGTGTTTTATGTGGCGGGGCGGCACCAGATCGAGGCCGGCGTGTGGCTGCAGCGGCTGCAGTCGAACGACAACCTGGCACAGGATCAGTATGGGCAGGCATCGTTTGCCTCGCTGCAGACGTTTCTGGCGGGCAACATCAAGACATTTACGTTTGCGCCTGCCCCGACGGAGCTGGGCTGGACGGCGTTTTTTGGCGCGGGATATGTGGAGGACACGTTTCATCTGACGCGCAGGGTCGAGGTGCGAGCGGGCTTCCGCAGTGAGTCGACGAATGGATGGAACGAGTCGCAGGGACGCGCGGGCATCTATGGGTTTAGCGCTGGGGTGATTGATACGACTCCGACGGTCGGGACGGCGGCGATCCAGCACAACCGCGCGAAGTTTCTGGCCGAGCCGCGATTGGGTGTGGCGTGGGATGTGTTCGGCGATGGAAGCACCAGCGTGCGCGCCGGTGTGGGGCTGCATCACTCGTTGCTCGATGCACTGGACTACAGGCTGGACCAGGCGGCGCCCTATAACACCGTGTACACGTACGCGGGTGGCACGGTGAGTTCGCCGCTGAGCGGGACGAAGGCGGTGTCGCCGTCGACGGTTGCCACGGATATTGCAACACCGTCGCTGGTTGCGTATTCGCTGCGGGTAGAGCAGAGGCTTGGAGCGGCGACCTCGCTGTCGGTTGGATATGACGGCTCGGAGAGCAGGCATCAGATCCTCTCCGGCGATTTCAATGAGCCTGCGTTTGTGGTCGAATCGAGTGGGCGGATCTTCTATCCGACGACGAAGAAGCCGAATCCTGCGGTCGCGAATACGACCTCGTGGTGGGCTGGCGGATCAGGCAATTACAACGCGCTGATCGTGGATTTGAAACGGCAGTTCGCGCGCGGGCTGGCGTTGCGGGCGAACTACACGTGGTCGAAGAACCTGGATGATGGATCCGCGTGGAATACGTCAGTTTCCGCGAACACTCCGGCGTTTGTGAGCGTGCCGCAGTTGCCGCATCTCGATTACGGCCCGGCGGCAACAGATGTGCGGCAGATTGCCGCGTTCAGCGGGACCTATGAGCTGCCGTTCGGTGAGGGCAAAGGCCTGTGGTCGAGCGGCGGTGCACTCGCGAGCAGAGTTGTGTCCGGCTGGTCGCTCGCGACGATTGCAAATCTGTTGTCCGGGTTTCCGTTTTCGCCGCAGCTTGGGTACAACCCGACAGGCTCCGGAGATTCGCGCAACCCCGTGAGGCCGGATGTGAACCCGAACTTCCACGGGCGACTCTATGCAGCCGGAAGCACGGCGCAGAAGGCGGCCCAGTGGTTCAATCCCGCCGCCTTTGTCGCTCCGGCCTACGGCACAGTCGGCGATGCGCCGCGCGACGGGCTCGTAGGGCCGGGGTTCGCGGACTGGGACCTGTCGCTGCTTAAATCGACCAAGCTCACAGAGGCCGCGCGCGTGCAGCTTCGTGCGGAGTTCTTCAATGTGCTGAACCATACGAATTTGCAGGTGCCGAATGCAGTCGTGTTCTCGGCGGGCCCGACGCAGGGCACCGCCGCCAATCAGAGCGCGGCTGCCACGCTGGGATCACCGGGCGTGATTACCGCGACCGCGAACAGCAGCCGCCAGATTCAATTGGGACTCAAAGTGCTCTGGTGAGCATTGCATGCAGCGGACGCGCGCTCCGCGCGCCAAAGCTACCGGTCAATGAGCTAGTCATGACGATGTAGCGGCGGGTCAGACGGATTCGCTGAGCACGCCCAGTCGGGCCTGCAGTTGCTTGCGGTATTTGCGGCTGAGGCGCAGCGTGGCGTTATTCGAGAGCAGCACCGTGTAATCGCCGTCTTCATTCGACCGCAGGCCGCGCACGCGACCAAGGTTGACGATGGCGGAGCGGTGGATCCGGCAGAAGAGCGCGGGATCGAGGTCCTGCTCGAGATCCGACAGTGAGCGGCGCAGCAGGTGCGTGCGCGGGCCGATATGGATTGCCGCATAGTAGTCGGCAGCTTCGATCCAGTCGATCTCCGACAGCGCGATGAAATCGACCTGCCCGGCGGATTTGATCGCGAGGCGGTCCTGCTTGCGCGGGTGATCTTTGCCGAGCAGCACCTTCTGCTTCGCGCGCGAGAGCGCGAGCTCGAACCGTGCGTTGTCGAACGGCTTCAGCAGATAATCGAGCGCGCCGGCCTCAAATGCGCGCAGCGCGTACTGGTCATACGCCGTGACGAACACGATCGCTGCCGGCAGGTCGGGGCTCAGGAGCTCCAGCACATCGAAGCCGTCGCACTCCGGCATCTGCACGTCGAGAAACAGCAGGTCCGGACGCGTATCGCGGATGAGCGCCGGCGCGTCAGGACCGGAGCCGCACTCGGCGATGATCTCGAACCCAGCGTCGGACTGCAGCAGCACGCGCAGGTTGGACCGCGCGAGCGGCTCGTCGTCCACGATCACAGTGCGGATTGGAACGGATTCGGCCATCTGCGGATCAGTGCTCGATGAAGGGCACGGACACGGACACCTCGACGCCATCCGGATCGCGGTTTCGCATCTCGAGCGCGAACCGATCACCATAAAGCCCCTGCAGGCGTGTGCGCATGTTGGTGAGGCCGATGCCGGAGTCCGTGTTTGCTGCAGGCGCGAGTGCCGGGCCGTCGTTGTAGACCGATAACGTGAGTGTGCCGTTGCTGCGCGTCGCGGCAACGTGAACCATGCCGCCCTGCGCGCGTTTCGCGATGCCGTGTTTGATCGCATTCTCCAGCATCAGCTGCAGCACAAGTGTGGGCACCTGTGCGACCAGCAGGTCCGCCGGCACATCCATCGAGAGCTGCAGCCGGTCCGCGAAGCGGACCTTCTGGATGTCCAGATAGCGCTGCGCGAAGTCCATCTCTTCGGCGAGCGGCACCTGCTGCCGCGTAGGCTCCGCGAGCAGCCGGCGCAGGAAATCCGAAAGCCGGGCGATCATCGCGACCGCGGCGTCGTTGCGTTGCTCCCTGATCAGCGCCGAGACAGAGTTGAGCGTGTTGAACAGAAAGTGCGGCTCAATCTGCCGCCGCACAGCATCGAGCTGCGCCTGCGAGAGCTGCTCGTTCAGCCGTGCAGTTTCTGCTTCCTGTCGCGCTAGCCGTGCGCGTGAGTCGAGCACCGTGTCGACGGCAACGATCGCGCCATAGAGAAGCACGGACGCCAGAATGCTGCTCAGCGTGTCTTCGAGAAACAGGGCGCGGAAAGTTCCCGCGTGCGGCAGGTTGTACGGGTTCAGCGCGTGCTCGAACAGCGCGTACCACGCCCCCAGCGCCAGGTTGCACAGCAGCAGGGCGGGGATATGCGCGCGCCACGTGTGCCCGGAGCGCCAGTTCGTCACCGGATAGCGCCGGTTCAGGCGCATCAGCGGAACCGTCGCCACAGCCCACGGCACCCACGAGATCACGCAAATGAAGAAGAGCCTCGCCCAGTTGTGCCGCATGCCCTCGGCGCGCATGCGGATGACGGCCTGCGTCGCGTCGAACAGGCCGAAGCCAAACCAGATCACCGGAATCCAGAACCAGCGCGGCCACCGCCGGGCCGGATTGTGGGAGCTCATGAGGAATCGTAGCCCGGGCGGAAGCCGCCTGGGAACGGGAATGCAGTGAGTGGTCGAAATGGTGCAGCGGGAGGTCTGGCGAGCGAGCGCCGGTTGGCAAATACTCATGGCATGCTGACGCTACTGAAGATCGCTCTCGCCACGATGCTCGTTCTTGTGCTGCTGCCGGCGACGGTGCTGCTGCGTGCCGAGAAGCGCGACGTTGTGGTGCACCCGGTGCGTGGTCAGCGCGCCGCCGGCCCCGAGGTCGTCGGCGTCGAGCTCCGGCTCTGGGGACGGCGAGCCTTCTTCGGTGTGGAGAAAAAAGAACCGCTGTAGCGCTCCCGCAGCGCGGCATTCGCCGTCAGCTTGCCGTCTCCTGTAACGCGAGCTCCGGCTGCGCGGGCTGGCCGACGAGCGGAATCAGAATTGAGAACGTCGTGCCGCTGCGGTTCGGCTCTGTGCAGCTGCGCACGCGAATCGACCACCCGTTTTTGCGCACGATCTCCGCAGTCACCCACAGGCCAAGCCCCGTGCCGGTTTCGCCCTTGGTCGTGATGAACGGCTCGAAGATTCGATAGATCAGTTCCTGCGGAATTCCCGAGCCGTTGTCGGAAATCGTGAGACGCGCCATGGCCCGCCCCGGCCGCCACGAGCGCTCCTCCCTTGCCAGGCGAATCGACAGGCGACCGCCCTTGCGCATCGCGTCCAGCGCGTTGCCGACGATATTCGCGATCACCTGCCGCAATTCGCCGAGCGAGGAGGTGAGCAGGATGGACGACGCGCGAATCTGTTTCAGAACGATGATTCCGGCGGCGTTCAGGCGCGAGCTATAGAGCTGGAGCACGGAGTCGACCACCGCCACCAGGTCGACCGTCGAGGGTTGATTCGGCTCGCGATAAAAGCGCAGCGTGTGTTTGGTGATTTCCGTCACCCGGGCGAGCTCCTGCTCTGCCAGCAACAGGTACTGGTGAATCACGTCCTGCGAGGATTCGTTGCGCGCGAGATACAGCAGATTGGTGACCGACTCCAGCGGGTTGTTGATCTCGTGCGCAATGGACGCGGCGAGACGGCCGGTCACAGCCAGCTTTTCGGAGCGCCGCAGCGCGTCCTGCGCCAGCTCCGCCTGCTGCATCTGGTCGCGGATCTGGTACTGGCGCTCGCGTCCCCGCAGAGCGGTTTCGAGCGTCGAGAGTAACGTCTCCGGGCGGAGCGGCCGTTCCAGCAGCAGCACGTTCCCGAGTGGCTGCCGAAGCTGCCGCAGGCGTTCGCTTTGCATGGTCACGCGCCCGCCGGCGATCAGGAAGATGAGCGGGAAGTCCGACCACGGCGGCTGGTCTCTAAGCACCGGCAGCAGTTCCAGCACAGCATTGCCTTTACAGGCCTCTTCCGCCACAATCGCCGCCCCGGCGCCCGTGCGGATCTCTTCACAGAGTTCCGGGATGGAGTTGACCAGGTGGCACGGCTTTCCGGAGCGCTCAATCACACCCGCGACAAGTTGAGCATCGCGGCCGGTGGGTGCGAGGACGATGGTGCGCATCTCTCGCGTCGAGCGTTTGAGGCCGTTGGTCAGAGCGCAGGCTCCTGGGTTTCGGGAGGTCCAACGTAGGTCGGGTGTCCGGTGAGCACACCTTCAAAATCCGTCAGCACGGGGCCCACCCGGAAGCTGCCGTCCTTGAAGATGAGCTCGCGAATGGTGCGCTCGTGCCGGCCACTACGCTTTTTGACGACCGAGAGGGCCTGCCGGACGCCGCCGGCGCGCTCAAAGTACCGGAAGAGGAGGACGGAATCGGCCAGGTAGCTGACGTCAACCGGCGCCTGCGTGATGCCGATGAAGCCATGCTGCGCGAGCGTCACAAGCGTCGTGATGCCCTGCTGGCCGAGGTACGAGAACAGCTCGTGCAGTTGCATGGCCAGGAACTGCTCATGCGGCATCGAGTTGAGGAACCCGTTCATGCTGTCGATCACAACCAGGCGGAGGTTGTGGTTTTCGACCAGATCACGGATGCGATCGATGAACTCACCCGGCGAAAGCTCGGCGGGGTCGATCTGCTGGATCTTCAGCATGCCGGATTCGATTGCGGCCGTCAGATCCATGTTCAGGCCCTTGGCGCGCGTGAGCAGCGTCGGCAGCGTCTCGTCGAACAGGAACATCGCCGCCAGCTCGCCGCGCTCCGCCGCGGAGAGCGCATAGCGCATGGCGACGGTCGTTTTGCCGCAGCCGGCCGGTCCCATCAGCAGCGTGCTGGTGCCGTTGTCAATGCCGCCACCAAAGAGTTCGTCCAGCTCCTGGATCCCGCTGGGAACCTGGTGGTGCACGAACCCGGGCCTGTGTTCCGCCGCCACGATCCGGGGATACACCTGGAGGCCGCCGGTGTGGATGGAATAGTCGTGGAACCCCTCGCGGAAGCGCGATCCGCGGAGCTTGTGCACGGCCAGCCGGCGGCGCGTGATGCCGAACTCGCGGTCCAGATTGTAGAGCTTGATCACGCCGTGCGCGATCGATTCGAGCTGAAGGTCGTTCGAGCCGCCCGCAGCCGTGCGGTCATCCAGCAGAATCACCGTGCTGTTGCGGCCGCTGAAGTGGCGCTTGAGCGCGAGGATCTGCCGGCGGTACCGGAGCGGATCGCGTGCCAGCATGCGGAACTCGGAGAGAGAGTCGAAGATCACGCGCTCCGGATTGATCGCGTTGACCTGCTTGATAATGGCGGTCATCGTGTCCGCCAGCTCCACCTCGGAGGGATGAAAGACGGTGTACTGGGCTTCGGGACTCAGTTCGTCGTCCGTGGGAACCATCTCGAAGATGGTGATCGGCGCGAGCGACCAGCCGTGCGACTCCGCCACCTGCTGGAGCTCGGTTTTGGACTCCGACAGCGTGACGTACATGCAGCGCTCGCCGCGCGCGATGCCATCCAGCAGAAACTGCAGGGCGAGCGTCGTCTTGCCCGTGCCCGGGTCGCCCTCTACGAGGTACAAATGTCCGGCAGGAAGCCCGCCGCCGAGGATGTCGTCCAGGCCCGGCACGCCGGTGCAGATGCGGCGCTCTGGCGTGATCATACGAGCGTTGGAGTCTTCAGGCGTGGGTGCAGCGTGGTCGCTCATGCGTGCGGCAATCTCCGTGTCATGCAAAGTCAAACTCAAATTGTTCGATTCCACGAGGCTCCGGCGAGGTTGCGAGACCCGTCCCACTCCTGCTTGGGAAGCGGAAGGTAAGATGCGGAATTGAAAGTGACTGGTTGTGTGTTTCTGTGCGCGTCGTTTTTACGCGATAGGAGCCCCGGCAGCTCTGTAGATCGCTTCCATCGCCAGCATGTCCGCCAAGCCTTCTTCGCCCGCCGTAAGCGGCTCCGTGTTGTTGCGGATGCAGGCGGCGAAGTGGTCGGCTTCGTAGACGAACTGATACGGTCCTTTGCCATCGCTCGCGCCGGAGATGGGACCGTTCTTGCCATGCCCCGTAAACTTCAGGCCGTCGTAGTAAAACGCGGGCTGCACCTGGATCGCACCTTCGGTGCCGCAGATGTTCAGGTACGCCGGGCCCTCTTCGCCGTACGAGCTTCCGCTCGACGCGAGCGTGCCTGACGGGAATTTGAAGTTGAACTCGATCGACTCTTCCACCGACGCGAAGCGCGGCCCTTTCAGCTTCGTCGAGACCTGCGCGGCATACGTTGTCGGCTCCTCGCCGGCGATCCAGCGGATTGCGTTCAGCGGATAAATCCCCAGGTCCATGAGCGAGCCGCCGCCCGCGAGCTTGCGATCCAGCCGCCACTCGCCTTCACGCTTGTTGCCGTAGAAGCCGCCCTGGAATCCCTGGATCTCGCCGATCGCCCCGTTGCGCGCCAGCTCGCGGATGTGCTGCCACGTCGGGTCGTAGTGCACGCGGTACGCGATCATCAGCTTCACATGATGCGCCCGGCAGGCGTCGATCATCTTGCGGCACTCGGCCGAGGAGATGGCCATCGGCTTCTCGCACAGGACGTGCTTGCCGGCCTCGGCGGCGCGAATCGGTGTACTCGGCGTGCATGGAGTTCGGCAGGCCGATGTAGACGGCATCGATGGCTGGATTGTCGCGGATCCGGTCGTAGGTCTCGTACGTGTAGACCGAAGAGTTCGGAATGTTGAACTCGCTCTGGTATTTCGGCGCCTTCTCTGCCGCGTGTCCGGAGACCAGGCCGGTAATCCGCGCGTTCGGTGTCTGTGCGCACGCCCGCATGAAGATGTCCGAGATTCCGCCCAGACCAACGGGACAGTAGCCGACCGGCTTCGCGAGCGTCGGCATGCCCGTCGGCGACTGCTGCGGCGGCTGCCCGGGTGTTTGCGCGTGCAGCCGGGTGGCGGCGAGTGTGAGGGCGGAGAGCTTGGCGAAATGGCGGCGGTCAATACGGCTCATGGGCAACACTTTACGCCAGCGCGGCGATACAGCAGCAAGGGCCGGACAAAAGTGACCCCCCACCTGCTAACTTCCCTGAATGGAATAATTTACTTGTAAGTTCCCTGAATGCAATATTTTGGCGACAATCGCTTCTGGAATCAATATTTTGCGCGGCACCAGGGGGGAGGGGTATCGACCCCGGCGCCGAAAATCGCACACTCACGGCTGCGTAAAAAGCGGCATTCGCCCCATCACGCTGGTGCGCAGCTTGTACACCGAATGCGACGCGCACATGTAGAGCGTCTTGCCGTCCTCGCCCCACGCCAGGTTCGCCGCCACCTCTGGCAGCTTGATCTGCCCCAGCACCTTGCCCGCAGGCGTGATGATCCGAATCCCCCCCGGGCTCGACGCCCACAGGTTCCCCTCGGAATCCAGCTTCATCCCGTCCGGCACCCCATGCTCCGGCGACGGCTGAAAATCAATCAGCATCGTCCCCGCGCCAACCGTGCCGTCCGCATTCACCGGATACTTCATGTACATCATGTGCGGGCCGGAGTTGGCGACGTACATCGTCTTGCCATCTTCTGTGAGGGTGATGCCGTTGGGCAGCGTTAGATCGCGAATGACGAGCGTCAGCTTGCCGTCTTTGTAGTGGTACACGCCGTTGAACGGCAGCTCCTTCGCAGGATCCTTATCCATGCCTTTGAGGCCGTACGGAGGGTCCGTGAAGTAGAAGCTGCCATCCTTCGCGAAGATGATGTCGTTCGGGCTGTTCAGGCGCTTGCCTTCGTAGGTCTCGAAGAGGGTTTCGACCTTCAGGTGGTCGTCGGGTCCGACGAGGCGCACGACCCGGCGGCCGTCCTGCTCGCACATCACAACAGAGCCATCCGGCGCGGGCGCGTTGCCGTTCGGCCCCTTGAAGTTGGCGAATCCCGAGTCGGAGGTGAGGAGCTCGGTGACGTGGCCATCGGGCGTCGTCGCGCGCAGCTTGTTCATGGGCCCGTCGACGAACCATGTCCGGCCGTGGCGCCACTGCGGCCCCTCAGTGAAGCCGAAGCCGGTGGCGACCAGCTGAGGCTTCGAATCGCGCGGGATGAGGTGGTCGAGTGCGGGGTCGATGCGATCGATCCTGGTGTTCTCAGGTGTGGAGGCAGGGGCTTGCTGAGCGGACATGCTTGTTGGATGCATCGTGACGCGCAGGGTGGGCGCGGCGAGCGCGCAGAGCTTTGTGAACTGGCGGCGATCGATGGAACTCATGCGCAACACTGTACGGGATTTGCTCGGCACTGTGCACTGAGGATTGTGCGGCGCAGGACGGCGAACTCGAATGCCTGGGCTGCTAGACTCGGGTTCGATGACGGAGCGTTTGAGGTCGAGAGCTGGAACGATCGCGGGTGCGACGGCGGCGCTGGTGCTGCTGACCGGCATGAACTTCGTCAATTACCTGGACCGCTACATTCTGCCCGCTGTTCAGGAGCAGATCAAGGGTGAGTTCCGGCTCACGCGACAATCAGATTGGCTCGCTGACCCTGTGGTTCATGGTGGCGTATGTGTGCGCGTCGCCGATTACAGGGTGGCTGGGCGACAGGTTCCCGCGCAAGCCGATGATTGTCGTCGCGGGGCTGGCCATTGCGGCGGTGAATTTTTTCACGGCTAGTGTGCACTCCTTCGACTCGCTCAATCTGCGGCATGCGGCCCTGGGCGTGGGCGAAGCGTGCTTCGGCGTGTTTGCGCCGGCGCTGCTGGCGGACTTCTTTTCGGAGTCGCAGCGCAATCGCGCGATGACGATCTTCAACATCGCGCTGCCGGTGGGCGCGGCGGCCGGATACGAAGCAGGCGCGTGGATCGCGCAGCATCATGGATGGAGGATGAGCTTCATCGCGAGCGCCGTGCCCGGTGTGCTGATGGCGCTGCTGATTCTGTTCTGGATGCGTGAGCCGCAGCGCACCGGACGTGTGCACGAGAAGGCAAGGACGGATCGCGCGAGCGTGTTGTCGCTGCTGAAGAACGGAGCTTATCTCACATCGATTCTGGGCTACGCTGCTGTGACGTTTTCACTCGGCGGGATCTCGTGGTGGATGCCGAGCTTCCTGCATCGCGAGGCGGGGTACTCGATTGAAGCGGCGGGCGCGCTGATGGGCCCCATCATTGTTGTCGCGGGGCTCGGCGGCACGGCGCTGGGCGGATGGGTCGCCCAGGTGTGGTCGCGCAGGACGCCGAAGGCGCTTTATCTTGTGCCGGGGATCAGTGCGGCGCTGACGATTCCGCCCGCGGTGATGTGCTTCTTCGGGCCGACGAAGTGGATTGTGGCCTCGCTCAGCCTGGCGGTGTTTCTGATCTTCCTCGGCACCGGGCCGGTGAATGCGGCGACGCTGAATGCGGTGCCTGCGGGCCTGCGCGCTACCGCCATGGCCGGACAGTTGTTCGTCATTCACGTGCTGGGCGATATGCCATCGTCCAAAGTAATCGGGATGATCAGCGACCGATGGAATCTGCGCCTGGGAATGGCGGCGACGCTGATCGCATTCGCGGTGGGCGCGGTGATCTTCTTTGTGGGCGCGCGCATGGCGCCGGCGCTCAATGATGTGGAGGCTCCTGCGCCGGCATGACGGGACAGGAGTGGCGCACGGCAGCGGAGTATGCGGCGTGGGTGGTGGCCGTCCTTTGGCTGTGGCGAACGAACGAGACGGTCCGCCGCGTCGGCGATGTGCCGGACATCGCAGAGCCCGAGTGGGACCTGATTCCGCCAGAGGGTGCGGCGCCGTCCCTGACCGTTGTCGTGCCTGCGCGGAACGAAGGCGAAAACATCGGGCAGACGCTCGAGTGTCTGCTGATGCAGCAGTATCGAGAGCTGCGCGTGCTGGCCATCGATGATCGCTCAACGGACAACACCGGAAAGATCATCGATGAATTTGCGCAGCGGTTTCCTGGGCGGTTTGGTGCAATTCACGTCGACTATTTGCCGGAGGGCTGGCTCGGAAAGACGTTTGCACTCGAGGTAGGAACCCAGAACTCGACCAGCGAATATCTGTTGTTTACGGATGCGGATGTGCTGTTTTCGCCGTCGTCACTGCGGCGCGCGATGGGGTTTGCGGTGATGACGCGCGCCGATCACGTTGTGGTGATGCCGACGCCCGAGGTGAAGGGACGAGGCGAGGGCATCGTGCTGGGGTTCTTCAGCGTGCTCGGCATGTGGGTGACGCGGCCGTGGAGGGTGAGCGATCCGCTGGCGCGGCACGATGTGATGGGCGTTGGGCGCGTTCAACATGGTCCGGCGCGAGGCGCTGAATGTGCTGGGCGGATGGGAGCCGCAGCGGCTCGCGGTTGTCGAGGACGTGACGCTGGGAAGAAGGATGAAAGCTGCAGGAATGCGGCAGCGCGTGGCCTTCGGGAGGGACCTGGTGCTCGTGCATTGGGCGAAGGGAGCGCTCGGCATCGTGCGCGGGCTGACGAAGAATCTGTTTGCGAGCGTGAACTTCAATCCGCTGGTGTTGTTTGCCGCTGGCGCGGCGATGCTGATCCTCTTCTTTGCGCCGATTGCGGGGCTGTTCTGGTGGCGGACGCTGGCGCCTTCAGCCTTGGCGCTGTGCTGCATCGGCGCGTGTTATCGCGTGATGAGCGAGAAGAGCGGAATCGATGTGCGGTACGGGTGGTTGTATCCGCTGGGCGCGTTCGCGATGGCCTGGGCGATGCTGCGCTCGATGCTGTCCGCCACGCTGCGGCGCGGCGTGATGTGGCGAGGAACGTTTTATCCGCTGCGCGAGCTGACGCAGCATAACAGCCCGTGGCAGTGGGA
Source organism: uncultured Acidobacteriaceae bacterium (assembly GCA_963777205.1). Taxonomy (GTDB): domain Bacteria; phylum Acidobacteriota; class Terriglobia; order Terriglobales; family Acidobacteriaceae; genus Granulicella. The sequence goes on from CAVZPQ010000002.1 coordinate 556,333, forward strand.
GCGCACGGCGGCGCAGGCGCGGAGAGCGGAGCTGAAGGGGGCTCGCCGGTTGCGGGTCAGGTTGCTGGCGCTCTGGCCTGCGCTGCGGCGGCGATCTCCTGAACGGAACGACGCCAAGAAAGAGTAAGGCCGCGAAGTTTCTCGCGGCCTCATATTGCAATCTGCGCGAACAGAACTACACCTCAACGACCTGTCGCCCGTAGCGCTTCTCGACGTACTCATCGAGGATGACCTGGAACTCCTCGACGATGTGATCGCCCTTGAGAGTGGTGAAGAGCTTGCCGTCGACGTAGACGGGAGCCTTCGGCTCTTCGAAGGTCCCGGGGAGCGAAATGCCGATGTTGGCGTGCTTGGACTCGCCCGGGCCGTTGACGATGCAGCCCATGACGGCAAGCTTCAGCTCCTCGACGCCGGGATAGATCTTTTTCCACTCCGGCATGGACTCGACGAGGTATCCCTGGATGCGTTGCGCGAGCTCCTGGAAGTACGTTGACGTGGTGCGTCCGCAGCCCGGGCAGCTTGTGACCTGCGGCATGAAGCTGCGGATTGAGAGCGACTGCAGAATCTGCTGTGCGCAGCGGACTTCCTCGGCGCGGTCGGCGCCGGGCTCGGGCGTGAGGGAGACCCGGATGGTGTCGCCGATGCCGTTGAGCAGCAGCGGAGCGAGACCGGCGGTTGAAGCAACAACGCCCTTCATGCCCATGCCGGCTTCGGTGAGGCCGAGGTGCAGGGCGTAGTCGCAGCGGCGCGCGAGCTCCGTGTAGACGTCGATAAGATCGCGGACGTTCGAGACCTTTGCGGAAAGGATGATCTGGTCGCGGCGAAGGCCGTATCGCTCCGCGGCGGCGGCGTTGTCGAGCGCCGAACGGACCATGGCTTCGAGCATCACGTCGCGCGCATCGAGCGGCTGCGCGGACTTGGAGTTCTCGTCCATCATGCGCGTGAGCAGCGCCTGATCGAGCGAGCCCCAGTTGACGCCGATGCGAACCGGCTTCTGATTGTCGACGGCGCACTCCACCATGGTGCGGAAGTTGTCGTCGTCTTTGCGGCCGATGCTGACGTTGCCGGGATTGATGCGGTACTTCGCGAGCGCCCTGGCGCAGTCAGGGTATTTTCGCAGCAGGAGATGGCCGTTGTAGTGGAAGTCGCCGACGATGGGCGTGTTCCAGCCCTTCTTCTGGATGCCTTCGACGATGTAGGGAACGGCCTTGGCGGCGGCGTCATTATTGACCGTGACGCGGACGAGCTCAGAGCCGGCGCGGGCCAGCGCGGCGACCTGCTGGACGGTGGATTCAACGTCGGCGGTGTCGGTGTTCGTCATGGATTGGACGACGACGGGAGCGTCAGAGCCGACGCGGATGCCGCCGACGTTCACGGTCACGGCATGGCGTCGCTGGATGGATGGCATAGGTCCATTTTACCAGTCAGAGCACGCCAGAAGGGCTGTGCGTGGGCCCGGGTATGGGTCCCATTCGGGGGTCAAAGGGGTGAACGCTCAGGCCTTTAGCGACATCTCACCGGAGGACAGTATGTAAATGCGACGAGGAGATGAGCGGATGAAGTCGCTGCGCAATCCAGTGAAGCTGAATCCTGTGGAGAAGGGCAATGTCGTGCAGGTCATCATCGAGACGCCGGCGGGCAGCCGCAATAAGTTCAGCTTCGACGTGGAGCAGGGAATCTTTGCCCATAAGAAGACGCTGCCGGCGGGAATGTCCTTTCCGTATGACTTCGGGTTTCTGCCGCAGACCAAGGCGGAGGATGGCGATCCGATCGACGTGTTGCTGCTGATGGATGAGCCGGCGTACCCAGGGATTTCGGTGAAGGGACGGCTCATCGGTGTCATTGAGGGGCAGCAGATTGACGGCAAGAAGAAGACGCGGAACGATCGGCTGGTGGTGGTCTCGGAGATGTCGCACAAGTACGCAAATATCAAGAAGCTGAATGACCTTCCGAGCAAATGGATCGACGAGGTGCAGGAGTTCTTCGTGAACTACCACGATCAGGAAGGCAAAAAGTACCAATTGCTCGGCACCAAGGGAGCTGACGAAGCGCTGCGACTGATTCGGAAAGCGCAGAAGGCGGCAGAGTAGGACATTTCCAGGTCGTACTTTGAGGCGTTCTCGGACACAGCGCACTCGCTTGTGAATTTGATGAGTTACCGGTGCTCTGCGCGAAATGTTACTCGTACACGATCGATTACCTGATCACACTGGATCGGTTACTACTCTCTTCGGGCGGGTTACTACTGAGCGCGTGAATGTGACGCGGTTCTGTTGATAAGGTCAGACCAACATTGGTCAAGCAACTGAATCGGGTGTGATCGGGGGGCGCGCGGATCCGCTGCGAGCGGGCTGGTAGAGAGGTGTTCTCCGGCCCGCGTGCAACGAAGATCGTGCCGCGTGCGCTAGTCGCATTCCGCAATTCAAGAGCCGGACATACCCGGCGAGGGGGAAACATGGGACGTAAGTGGATGGCAGTTGCGATAGCGGCCGCGTGTCGCGGGAATAACGAGTGCGGCGCTTCGCCGATACTACTCAGCTGACGCTTACCGGGACAGGCGGACAGATCGAGAACGATGGTAGCGAGTCGGTGTACGTATATCCGTACTACTTCACGGTGGGAGCGGGGCCGGGCGCGTCCAAGAACGTGGCGCTGATGTGCGTAAGCTTCGATCAGGAGATCTACGAGGGCGAGACCTGGAAGGTTAACGTCGAGAGCCTCAGCGCCGCCGCGGGTTCGAATGCGTCGCTGCTGAATACAATAGGAAGAGGCTTATCTGGACTCCTTGATTCTGGGGACCACGGACCAGACGAAGATCGCGGAAATCCAGTACGCGGACTGGTATTTGTCGGATCCGACCAAGGTGGGGAACACGGCACTTCTACAAAGGCGATTCGAACATCGCGAGCTACGTTGCCGCCGCCGAGAACAGCCTGAACACAGATGAACTACAGCGGCTTCGAGCTTTATGTTCCGGTCGCGGGCTCACAGGTTCCGTTGGGGACGGGCTGCCGCAGACCTTTATCGGCCCAACGCCGGAGCCGGGCAGTCTCGCGCTGCTGGGAACCGGTCTGCTGGGTCTCGGCGGAGTTGTGCGCCGTCGCCTGCGGAAATAGCTGTGGAAGGTTGTACAGGCACCCGCGTCGAATCTGGCGCGGGTGTTCTTGTTAGCGTCGGGATCGAACGGTCGGATTTCTCCCGCTGGGATAAACTGCGGCGCATGAGAGCCGCCGTGCTGTGTGGGCTTGCGCTGTTTCTGACGGCGTGCAATGCCGGGCCGAAGGTCGTGATCCAGGAGCAGGAAGATACGACGCCTGCGCCGAAGGCCGCACCCGTTGCGAATTGGGAGTACAAGACGGACGGCACCAGCTCGTGGGCATGCGCGCACTCGGCCGACAACGCTGCGGAGCTTTGCTTTCGCAAGGAGCAGGCGCATCTGGACAGCTATCTCCACCTGCCGTTTCACGAGGGTAATCCGTTCTTTTGTCAGCGAGGGCGGTGTACGACGAAGCTGAAGGTGGATGCAGGACCGGCGCAGACGGTCGAGGGAACGGACGATGAGAGCGGCGGCACGCGAATACTGTTTCTTCCCGAGCCGCGGAAGCTGCTGCATGAAGTGCAGCAGGCGAAGGAACTGCGCGTCAGCCCGCCTATGTTCGGCGTCAATCAGGAGTTTGTGATTGAAGTTGCCGGGCTGAAGTGGAAGTGAACCTGGACCGGCCGGTCATTGCGCGATGTTCAGGCCGAAGATCTCATGGAGTTCCTTCATGCGATCGCGAAGCAGCGAAAGGTGAACCTGGCTGGCGAAACCCGGCGCCCCCGAGCCGTCGGGCCATGCTGCATGCGTTGCCTGCATCGCACTCTGCTGGTAACGCTTCCAGGACTGTTGGGAAGCCTGCAGCGAGGCGAGCTGACTCTGGTCATGACAGAGCATTTGAAGGTTGTTGTAGAAGAGCGCAAAGTCGGCGTCTGCCCTCTCGTCCGCCTTGCCCATGCAGATGTTGTAGGGCTGCTGACCATCGACCTCTTGGCAGTCCTTGCCCATTAGCGCAAGCTGACGGTCATAGGCTGCCATGAGCGGCTCTTTGTACAGTTCACGCTGTTCTATAGCTTGTCCGAGCGGAAGAGACAGGATGCTCTCCAGCCGGGCAGGAGAGATATCCTGCTCGGTCGCCAAACTGGGTACCTGGGCGAACAGTAACGGTGAGGTGAATAGCGCGAGCAGCACAAGCGGGCGATTCATCCCGCCATAATACGATGTCGCTTCTGTGCATCTAGCGCGTGCCGGTCGCGGCCAGTGTGTTGATTTGGACGAGCTCCGGGCGTTGTACTTCGCGCGGTCCCAGCACGGCTACGTTGGGCAGTGGCCCGCGAACCATCGCCACTTCATCGCAAGCGTACAGTCTCGGGCAGGTCTGGCAGTCCTTGTAGATCTTGTCCGGCATGGCGTCGCGTTCGGCGACACGGAATCCGAGGTGCTCGAAGTAATCGGGGATCCGGGTGAAGAGGCAGACGGACGCGACCTCGTGCTCGTCGGCTTCGACGATCAGCGCTTCGAGGATGGCGTCTCCAGCTCCGAGACCGCGGCGGTCTTCGCGCACGACGATGGATCGAACCTCGGCGAGATGTGGGCCGTAAAGGTGCAGCGCACCGCAGCCGAGGAACTCGTCTTCGAGCACATGTGTGTCCGGATTTTCGATGCTGCGGTATGCGACGGTGAAGTCACGGATGTTCTCGCACAGCTCCGCGTAGGAACGGCGCAGGAGTGTGCCGTCGTGCGAGTGGGCGTTCACAAGGTCGAAGATGTTGCGCGCGTCCTGGAGGCGCGCCTTGTGCACGCGAACTTGAGGCGCGGCGGCCGCCGGAGGTTCGTGGGGGCCGAGATCGAGGGTGATGAGGTCGCTAGACATGCGAGGGTTCAGGGTCCAGGGCCCGGGGTGCAGGGTTCAGGGAAGCGATGCGTTGTTTCGTGGCGTCCAGAGCTTCGCGGACGCGGTGTGATGCAGTGCCGCCCGAGACATCGTGGCAGTCGAGCGTGGAGGGCAGACTGATGGATTCGAAGAAGTCTTCGCCGAAATCAGGGCTGAGCGTGCGAAGGTCTTCCAGCGGAATTGCATTGAGCTCAATGTTTTTGTCGAGTCCAAGCCGGACCGCGTTGCCCACGATCTCGTGCGCCTTGCGAAAGGGCACGCCTTTGTTCGAGAGATACGTGGCCGCGGCCATGGCATTGAGATAGCCGGTTTCGGCGGCGCGCTGCATGCTTTGCGTGCGGAACTTTAGTGCGCGTGTAAAGTTCGGTAGCACACTTAGCAGGCCAGCAAGCGTATCGGCGATATCGAAGATTTGCTCCTGGCCTTCCTGCAAATCTTTGTTGTAAGCGAGCGGCAGACCTTTGATGAGCGTGGCGAGCGCGGTGGCCGAGCCAAGCAGGCGCGCGGATTTACCGCGAGCGAGTTCGGTGAGGTCGGGGTTCTTCTTCTGCGGCATTGCCGAGGAGCCGGTGGAGAAGGCTTCGGGCAGGTCGACGAAGGCGAACTCGGCGGTAGCGTACAGGGTGATCTCTTCAGCGAAACGCGAGATGTGCAGCCCGAGCGTCGACGCGGCCTGCGCGAAATCGAGCATGAAGTCACGGTCGGAGGTGGCGTCTATGCTGTTCCCGGTTGGGGCTTCGAACTGAAGCGCCGCGCTTGCGATGGTGCGGTCGAGTGCGAGCGTCGCGCCCGCGATTGCTCCTGAGCCGAGCGGGCAGAAGTTCATGCGCGCGCGTGCGTCGGTGAAGCGCGAGAGGTCGCGCTCGAGCATGGCAACGTATGCGAGGAGCCAATGCGCGAGGAGGACGGGTTCGGCGCGCTGCAGGTGCGTGTAACCGGGCATGACGTCGTCGATGTGGGCTTCGGCTTGCGTGAGTAGCGCGCCAATCCACGTCGAGGAGGCCGCGCGTGGTGCCGTCAATGGCGTCGCGCACGAAGAGGCGCATGTCGGTCGCGATCTGTTCGTTGCGCGAGCGGCCGGTGTGGAGCTTGAGCGCGAGTGCGCCGATCTCTTTGGTGAGTTCCAGCTCGACGTAGTGGTGGATGTCCTCGGCCTGCGGCGCAGACGCGACGATCGCGGCGCCGATCTGCGCATCCGATGTCTCGTATTCGATTTGGCCGCTGGTCGCCGAGATCCGATGCGACCAGTTGACGATGCGTTCGCCGACACGCGTGAGGCCCGCGAGCATGGTCTCGAGTTCGTCGGCGGTGAGGATGCCGGCAGCAGCGAGCGCGCGTGCGTGCGCCTGCGAGGCCGCGACCTCGTGCGGGAGCAGTCGCCAATCGAAGGGGAAGCTGCGCTGCCACTGCTCGAAGGTGCGATCGAGCGGCTCGCGGAAGCGGCCGGACCACATCTTGGTTGGTTCGGTGTTAGACATTTCCTCTACCGGCGCCGGTTCGGCGTCTTCGGCAGGCGCTTGGCGCCGCCGAGAAGCATCAGTGTGACCGCCTTCTGGGCGTGCACACGGTTTTCGGCCTGGTCGAAGACGATGGACTGTTCGCTGTCGAGGACCGAGTCGGTGACTTCCGCGTTGCGATGCGCGGGCAGGCAGTGCATGAAGACCGCGCCTGACTGTGCGTGCGACATCAGAGCATCGTTCACCTGGAACGGGATGAAGATGGGACCGCGACGCGCGGCCTCGTGCTCCTGGCCCATGGAGACGCAGACGTCGGTGTAGATCGCATCGGCGCCAGTAGCCGCTTTGACCGGATCGTGCGTGAGTGTGAGCGAGCCGCCGGTCGTCTCGGCGATCTCAATCGCCTTGTGGATGATGTCGAGCTTGGGCTCGAAGCCCTTCGGTGTCGCGATCGTCACATGCGAGCCGAGCAGCGCACCCGCGAGCATGAGCGAGTGGCAGACATTGTTGCCGTCGCCGACGTAGGTGAAGTGGAGGCCGTCCACCGCGCCGAAGCGCTCTTCGAGCGTCATGAAGTCGGCGATCGCCTGGCACGGGTGCTCGAGATCGCTGAGCGCGTTGATGACCGGAATCTTCGCGTTCGCGGCCATCTCCTTGATGGTGTCGTGAGCAAACGTGCGGAGCACAATCACGTGCATCCAGCGCTCAAGGTTGCGCGCGACGTCCGGGATGGACTCACGCTCGCCCAGCGGGGAAGCGGTCTGGTCGTAGAAGATCGCGTTACCACCCACGGTGTTCATCGCGGCTTCGAAGGTGAGGCGCGTGCGCAGCGAGGCCTTCTCGAAAAACATGACCATCTGCTTGGCGTCGAGCGCGTGGCGGAAGTCGTCGGGGTTCGCTTTGACAGCGTGCGCGAGCTCGAGAATCGCGGCGAGCTCCTGCGGTGAAAGGTCGCCCATTGAGACAAGGTCGCGACCTGCGAGGCCCTTCGCGAGCTCAGTGAATGCCGTGTCCGACTGAATGCCGAGCGGCCTGGATCTGGGGTTCATAACGATCGTTTTGCTATCCATTCATTCCTACTTTGCAGTGGCCGCAGCCGTCTGCGGCTCGGGTGCGATGTGCTCAGCGAGTAGTTGATCGAGTGCGTCAACGGCACGATCGACGTGCTCGCGGGTGATGATGTACGGCGGAAGGAAGCGCAGGACTGTGTCATGCGTTCGGTTGAGAAGAATGTGATGTGTATTCATCATGGCCTCCTGCAGCGACTTCGCGAGCTCGGCTGAGTGGAGTTCGAGGCCAACCATCAGGCCCAGTCCGCGCGCCTCCTTAATCGAGGAGTGCTTCGCGGCGAGATCACCGAGCTGCGCAAGGAAGTAGTCGCCGAGCTCGGCATTGTGCGCGAGAAGATTGTCGCGCTTGATCGTGTCGATCGCGGCGATGGCAACAGCACAGGCGAACGGATTTCCGCCAAATGTGGTCCCGTGCATGCCTGGAGTGAAGGCTCGCGCGGCCTCTTCGGTCGCGACCATCGCGCCGATCGGGATGCCGCCGGCGAGCGGTTTGGCGAGCGTGGTGATGTCCGGGCGCACGTCGTAGTGCTGATAGGCGCACCACTTGCCGGTGCGGCCCATGCCGGACTGGATCTCGTCGAACAGCAGCAGCGCTCCCGTTGAGTCACACAGCGCGCGTGCGGTGCGAAGGAACTCTTCCGAGACTGGATTGATTCCGCCTTCGCCTTGGAGGACCTCAATGCAGATGCCGCAGACATCGGTTGAGAACGCCTGTTGGAGCGCCGCGACATCGTTGAAGGGAACGAACTCGACGTCCGGCATCACGGGCTGGAACGGCTCGCGATATGCGGCCTTGTTCGTGGTTGCGACGGAACCCATCGTGCGGCCGTGGAACGAGTGCTCCAGCGCAAGAAACTTTGTGCCGATGCGCTTGCCTTCCGAACGCAGCAGGCCGGCGTGCGCGCGAGCCAGCTTCAGCGCAGCCTCCCAGGCCTCGGTTCCGGAGTTGGTGAGGAAGACGCGGTCGAGCCCGGTGATTTCGGTGAGGCGCAGCGCGAGCTCCGCCGTGTGCGGATGGTAGAAAAGGTTCGACGTGTGGAGTAACTGCTGGGCCTGCGCGTTGATGGCGGCCGTGATCGCGGGATGGTTGTAGCCGAGCGCGCACACGCCGATGCCGGAGAGCAGATCGAGGTACTCGGTGCCTTCCTCGTCGTATAGGAACACTCCCTCGCCGCGCGTCAGCAGCACGGGATAACGCGCGTAGGTGTTGAGCATCAACTTCGATTCCGCGGCCTTAAGCTCGTTCAGCGTCGGATTGCTCATGCGACCATCACCTCCGTTCCGTCATTGATGCGTGTGCTGGCGAAATCTGGAAGCAGCGCGGCAGCCTCCGCGGGTAAGATGCGCACGCGCTTGACGCCGTGGGTCAGCGCGTCCTTGCAGGCCTTCAGCTTCGGCAACATGCCGCCGGAGACGACCGTAGCCTTCTCGAGCGCAGGGACCTGCGCGAGCGAAAGCCACCGCATCACCGCACCGTCGGCACCCTTCACGCCAGGCACATCGGTCAGAAACACGAGCGCGTCAGCCTTCGTCGCGATCGCTGCCGCTGCGGCCATTTCATCCGCGTTGATGTTGTAGTACTCGCCGTCAAACCCGAGGGCGATGGAGCTGATGACAGGGATCGCGCCCATGGTCCAGATGGCGTCGAGCCACTTGGGATCGGTCGCCGCAATCTCGCCCACGAAGCCCAGATCATGCTCGGTCTTCTTCTTGCGCGCGCGGAAGACATTCGCGTCGCCGCCGGTGAGACCGACAGCGGAGACACCCTGCTGCGTGAGGGCAGCAACCAGCGACTTGTTCACGCGGCCGCCGAGGACCATCAGGGCAGCATCGCGCGTCTCCGCATCCGTGACGCGAAGCCCGGCAACGAACTCAGACTGCTTGCCCATCTGGGCGAGCAACTTGGTGAGCTGCACGCCGCCTCCGTGTACGAGTGCGACCTGGTGGCCGTCGCGCGCGAGGTCAGCAATCGCCTGCGCGCAGGTTTCGAGGAGCTCGGGCTTTTGAAGCGCTGCTCCGCCGAGTTTGACGACGAATTTCATGGACGAACTCCGGAAGCGGAATGAGTAACGTGAGATGTGAGCCGGGTCATAGCAGGCCCTCCTGCTGATGAAACCCGGCCATCAGGTTCATGTTTTCCACGGCCTGGGACGCCGCGCCTTTCAGCAGGTTGTCCAGGCATGTAACGACAATCAGGCGGCGATGAGCTTCGTGTCCTGCCGCGGCGCCCGCCAGATGGAAGCCGATGTCGCAGAAGTTGGTGCGCGCGACATACTGAATTTCCGGCAGTGTTGGCGAGCGGCGTACGCGGACCAGCGGGGCGTTCGCATAGAACTCGTCGAAGCAGGATTGCAGCTCGTCCACGGTGCACGCTTTATTTAGACGAACGTAGAGCGTGGAGAGAATGCCCCTGGGAATGGGCAACAGGTGCGGCGTGAATTGAATCTGCTCCGGCGTAAGTTGAAGCTGCTCCAGCAACTCGCCCATGTGACGGTGTCCGAACACCGCGTAAGCGGAAAGATTATCGGCAGCATGCATGAAGTGCGTGGTCGCCGTGGGCGCCTTTCCTGCGCCGGAGACACCGGATTTGGAATCAGCAACAATGCCGACTTCGAGATCGACCAGGTTGGCGCGCACCAGCGGCGCGAGGCCGAGGATGACCGACGTCGCATAGCAGCCGGGATTCGCAACCAGCCGTGCGGTCTTGATCTGCGCAGCGTGCAGCTCCGGAGAGCCATAAACGGCTTCGGCCTGCAGCTTCGCCGCACAGTCCGGATTCGCATCGTGCAGTTTGTAGATGGCGCGATTTTCCGCGTTCTGCAGACGCCAGGCCGCGGAAAGGTCAACGACGCGAATGCCATGCTGCAGCGCAACGGGCGCGAGCTCGCGCGACTGCTCGTGCGGCAGCGCGAGAAACAAAAGATTGACGCCCTCGCGCTCCAGCGCCTTCCACGAGAAGGGAACAACGTCGGCTGCATCTGCGTTCGGCGTTCCCCACAGCTGCGGATGAATGTCGGTCAAGCGCAGCGTCTCCTCCGCGCCCTCGCGTCCGAGAAAGACGGGCGGCGTAGTCAGCCGGGGATGATGCAGCAGGATGCGCGCGAGCTCTGCGCCGGCATAGCCGGTCACGCCCGCGACAGCAACGCGCAGCGAATTGGCAGAAGTATTAAGCAATGAAGGTCTCGATTCGCGTCCTGAGCGTCTCGGCGCGGCGATTGTCCGGGCAGATGACCAGCACCGTATTGTCCCCGGCGAGCGTACCCACCACTTCGGGCCACTCTTCGTAGTCAAGCGACGCTGCGACCGGCTGCGCTCCGCCCATCGTCGTCATCACGATCAGCAGATTCTGCGCCTGCCGCACCTCGAGGCCGAAGTTCTCGAGTACGTCGCCGATCTCCGGCAGTTCCTCTTCTTCATCAGCGTTGGCCGGAAGCTCATAACCCGCAGGCCCCTTCAGCAGCTTCAGCTCGCGAATATCGCGCGACAAGCGTCGCCTGCGTCACATGAATGCCGCGGGCCGCGAGCTTGCGGCGGAGCTCATCCTGGTTGCTGATCGCCGCCGAGCCGTTGCCGGCGGCAGCCTTGGCCAGCAGGTCTCGAATCGCATTGTGGCGCTGATGTTTCATGCAGTCCGGTTATCCACAGGGTCGATTTTCAGCACAGGAAAAAGCGTGACGCAGAGGGCGCCACGCCGATGCATAAAAATCCACTTCTCATGTATAAATATACATACGGCGGATGTCAAGCGGGCCGTGTTTCATGGCAATTTCTGCCGGATTTGCAGGTGCCAATCCGTGTACTAGTCAAACAACCGAAGTATAGTGAACTATGCCCCTTGTCTTCTCTCAGCGGCCGCAGTGTCTGTCGACGGGTGGTCCAGAGCCCGTCGAATCTCCTGTGAACCTGATCGACTCGCGCTTCGATCAGGACTCGTGCGGTGTCGGCTTTGTCGCGTCCGCGCTCGCGAAGCCCAGCTACAAGATTCTCGAGGATGCACTGACCGCACTCGCGCGTCTGGAACATCGTGGCGCCGTGGCGGCCGATGGTGCATCCAGCGATGGCGTGGGACTGATGACAAACGTCCCACGCGCGCTGCTGCTCGCCTCTGCCGGCATCGAGCTGGCACATGACGCGGCGCTTGGCGTGGGAATGATCTTCCTCCCGCACGAAGAGTCGCGGGCTGAAGCCGTGCTCGAGAGTAGCCTGCGTGCGCAGGAGTTGAAGTTGCTCGGCTGGCGCGACGTGCCGACCCGGCCCGAGATCCTGGGCGAGATTGCGCGCTCCACCATGCCGAAGATCCGGCAGGTGCTCGTTGCCGATGCAGCCGTGCATGCGAACGTCGACCCGATGGAGCGCCGGCTTTACCTCGCGCGCAAGCAGTTCGAACGCGCGATCGAACTCGGCGAAGTGAGCGGGTACATCTGCTCGCTCTCAACGCAGACCATCGTTTACAAAGCCATGTGCCTTGGCCGGCTGCTGCCGGAGTTCTACCCGGACCTCGCCTCGCCGGAGTTCGTCACCGCATTCGCCATCTTCCACCAGCGCTACGCGACGAACACGCTGCCGACCTGGCATCGCGCACAGCCGTCGCGCAAGCTCGCGCACAACGGCGAGATCAACACCGTTTGGGGCAATCGCGCGCAGGATGCGCGCGCGTGGTTCGACACTGCCGATTGAGTGCCAGCCCGTGCTGACCGAGGGAGGGACGGACTCCGCATCGCTCGACGAAGCAATCGAGCTGCTCAGCCAGAACGGACGCACGCTCGCCGAGAGCGTGCGCATGCTGCTTCCGCCTGCGATCACGAAGCGCGTTCATCCATTCCTCGAGTACCACAAGGAATGCGCCGAGCCTTGGGACGGCCCTGCTGCCATCGCGTTCTCGGACGGCATCGTCGTCGGCGCGGCGCTGGATCGCAACGGCCTGCGGCCCTGCCGATACGCGATTACGAGCGACGGCATTGTTGTCGCGGGCTCGGAGGCCGGACTGGTCGATCTCGATCCGGAAACGATCATCGAGAGCGGACGGCTCGGCCCGGGCGAGATGCTCGGCGTCGATATGGCGCGAGCGCAAGGTCTACCACAACGAAGACATGATGGACGTCTTCGACTCGCGCGAGGAGTTTCTGGCGCTGACGAGGATGGAGCCGCTGGTGCCTGTTGAGGCGGCCGGTGTTCGGCAGAACCTCGCGGATCTGCAGAAGCGGCTTCGGATACACCAAGGAAGACATCAACATGATCCTGAAGCCCATGGCCTCGACCGGCAAAGATGCCGTCTGGTCGATGGGCGACGACACGCCGCTCGCCTTTCTGGCGAAGAGCCCGCGTCCGCTGTACGCGTTCTTCCGTCAGCGTTTCGCGCAGGTGACGAATCCGCCCATCGATTCGCTGCGCGAGTCCGTCGTCGTGAGCCTGCATACAAGGCTCGGACCGTGGCCGCACTTCCTTGAGAAAAACGCGCCGCTGCCGGGCATTGCGCTGGATTCGCCCTTCCTTTCGCTGGGACAGATGGCTGCGCTGCGCAGCGGACAGTACCCGCACAGGGAAGAGTTGCGCGTTGAGGAACTCGCGTGCGTCTTCTCGCCGGAAAAGACGCTGGAGCAGGCGATCGAGGACCTGGCTCTGCGCGCGGTGGAACTGGTGCGCAACGGGGCACGCCTGCTGGTGCTGACGGACCGCAGCGCTTCGCCGAGCACAGATTCCTGTGCCGATGGCGATGGCCACCGGCGCGGTGCATCAGACGCTGGTCGAGGCCGGCCTGCGCACGCTCTGCGGGCTCGCCGTCGAGGCGGGTGACTGCCGCGACGTGCATCACGCGGCGGTGCTGATCGGCTACGGTGCGGGCGCGGTGTGCCCGTGGCTCGCGCTCGAGACGGCGCGCACCTTGGCAGGCGAGAAGGGATTCCCGGAGGGCGTCGACGCCGAGAAGTATGTGCTGAAGTCGCTGGATGCGGGGCTCGCCAAGGTGATGTCGAAGATGGGCATCAGCGTGGTGGACAGCTATCGCATGGCGCACCTGTTCGACATTCTCGGCCTGCACAAGAGCGTGGTCGACCGCTGCTTCCCGGGGACACCTGCGCCGATCTCAGGCATCGGATTTTCAGAGCTCGACCGCAGACTGCGGCTGTCGTGGCTGGCAGACGAAAAGACGCAAGAGGCCGCTGCCGCAAAGGCAGATCTGCCGGACTACGGCTGGGTGCGTTTCCGGAAGGCGGACACGGCCGAGCCGCACCAGTGGCAGCCGCCGAACGTGAAGGCGCTGCAAACTGTCGTCGGCAGCGCGCGCGGCGTTCCGGCTGCGAGCGATCCCGCGCAGGCCTTCCAGATCTTCAGTCGCAATGTCGACACGGCGGAGGCGAAATCCCTGCGCGATCTGCTGGACGTCCGTCCCGCGGGACCGGAGCTCTCGATCGACGATGTCGAGGCGCCGGAAAGCTTGTGCCGCCGCTTCGTTTCCAGCGCGATGTCGCTTGGATCGCTGAGCCCGGAGGCGCACTCGACCATCACCCAGGCGATGAACATACTCGGCGCACGCTCGAATACAGGCGAAGGCGGCGAGGATCCTGCGGTCTACCGTCCGCAGGGATCAACCCGCAGGGCGTCTGGCCCGGACGGCGCGGAGTTTGCCGCCGCGCGTCAGAGCAGCGGAGGTGCAGCGGTTGCGGAGCTGGTCACTGCACCCGCGGTGCACACCAATCTCAACAACAAGATTAAGCAGATCGCATCCGGCCGCTTCGGCGTCACAGCCGAGTATCTCGCGCACGCGGAAGAGATCGAGATCAAGGTGGCGCAGGGAGCCAAGCCCGGCGAGGGCGGACAGCTTCCCGGCCACAAGGTCTCGGGCCTCATCGCGCGCCTGCGTCATGCGCAGCCCGGAGTTGCGCTCATTTCGCCGCCGCCGCATCACGACATCTACTCGATCGAAGACCTCGCGCAGCTCATCTACGACCTGAAGCGCGTCAACAAGCGCGCCGCCGTCGGCGTGAAGCTGGTGTCGAGCTGCGGCGTCGGTACTGTCGCTGCCGGCGTTGCGAAAGCCTATGCCGATTACGTCGTGATCGCCGGCAACACCGGCGGCACAGGCGCGGCCGCGCTCTCGAGCATCAAGTACGCCGGCAATCCGTGGGAGCTTGGCCTCTCTGAGGCGCAGCAGGTCCTGCGCGCGAACGGCATGCGCGAGCGCGTGCGGCTACGCACCGACGGCGGCATTGCAACCGCGCGCGATGTGCTGATGGCGGCGCTGCTGGGCGCCGATGAGTATGCCTTCGGCACGGCGGTGCTCGTTTCGCTGGGCTGCGACATGGCCCGCCAGTGCCACCTCAACACCTGCCCTACAGGAATCGCAACTCAGAAGCCGGAGCTGCGCGCGAAGTTCCGCGGCAAGCCGGAGCATGTCGTCACGTTCTTCAATCAGCTTGCAGGCGACCTTCAGCAGCTGCTGGCGAAGTTTGGTTTGCCCAGTCTCGAAGCCGCGATCGGACGCGTCGATCTGCTCGAGCAGGTGCGCTTCGACGGGAACCTGAACCTCACTCCGCTGATCGCCGATACCGACGACGGGCCGCGGCGCTGGGGTGGTGGACGCAACGACCGCCCGGAGGCGCATGAAGCGCTCGACGAGCAGTGGACGCGCCAGGCCGTCGCGGCTGCGGAGAAGGGCAAGAGCTTCGAGGTTGGCGCACAGATCTGCAACGAGGATCGCGCCGTAGGCGCGCGGCTCTCAGGCGAACTCGCACTGCTTCGTACCAAAGGCGAGGTCGAGTGCGTGGACGTGACGTTCGATCTGCACGGCACGGCAGGCCAGAGCTTCGGCGCGTTCGCGGCTGAAGGCATCAAGCTGATCCTTACCGGACAGGCGAACGACTTCGTCGGCAAGGGCCTTTCGGGTGCGAAGCTTGTGCTGCGTCCGGTCGGACGTGCAGCAGAGCGGAGCGGCGATCACGTGCTGCTCGGCAACGTCGCGCTCTACGGCGCGACTGCGGGCAGGTTGTTCGCTGCCGGGCGCGCAGGCGAGCGCTTTGCTGTGCGGAACTCCGGCGCCACTGCGGTCGTCGAGGGCGTCGGCGACCATGGCTGCGAGTACATGACCGGAGGCGTGGTCGTGATTCTCGGCGGGATCGGGATCAACTTCGGCGCCGGCATGACCGGCGGACTCGCCTGGGTGCTCGATCGTGACGGCGATATCGTCGCGAACACGCGCTTACCACGATGACTTCCTCGAGGCCGTTGCGTACGAGGCTTGCTCGGCTGAAGAGCAGGCTGCCTTGCGCTCGCTGCTTGATGAGCATGTGCGCTTGACTGAGAGCGTCCTCGCGGAGGGCTTGCTTGCCGACTGGGAGAACTCGGCGAAGGAGTTTGTGCTGTTCCGTCCCAAGCCGCAGGCGTGAAAACTAGACAGTAGACAGTAGAGCAATAGACAGTAGAACGGTGGCCGTAACGGCTGCCGTTTTGCTTTGGAGCGTGTCTTGACGATGAGTGAGAAGAAGCTGGGGTTTGCGACGCGGGCGATTCACGATGGGCAGCACCCGGATGAGCTTACGGGTGCGGTGAATGTGCCGATCTATCTTACGTCCACGTACAAGCAGGACGGGATTGGGAAGATGCGGCGCGGCTATGAGTATGCGCGTCTGACCAATCCCACGCGCGATGCGCTCGAGGAGAGCCTGTGCTCGCTCGAAGGCGGCACGAGTGCGCACTGCTTCGGCTCAGGTATGGCCGCAATTACGGCGCTGTGCACGATGATGAAGAGCGGCGATCACGTGGTGTGTACAGATAACACCTATGGCGGAACGTCGCGGCTGTTCAACCAGGTGCTGACGAATTACGGGCTCACCTTCACGTATGTGGATACGCGTGATCTGGACGCTGTGAAAGCTGCGCTGCGCCCCGAGACGAAGCTGGTCCATCTGGAAACGCCGACCAACCCCATGATGTCGCTGACGGATATTCGCGCGGTTGCGGATGTGTGTCATGCAAAGGGCGTTGAGGTGAGTGTCGACAATACGTTCCTCTCGCCTTATCTGCAGCGGCCCGATCGAGCTGGGCGCGGACATCGTGATGCACTCGACCACAAAATTCTTGAATGGGCACTCGGATGGGTTGGGGGGGGTACTGGTGGGGACAAAGCCGGAGCATGCGGAGCGGTTCCGGTTTGTGCAGAAGTGTACGGGCGGAATCCTGGCGCCGTTCGACTCGTATCTGCTGCTGCGCGGCGTCAAGACGCTGGCGGTCAGGATGAAGCAGCACGATGCGAATGGGCGCGCCGTCGCCGAGTGGCTCGTGAAGCGGTTCGGGCCGGAGAAGGTCTTCTATCCGGGGTTGCCAACGCATCCGCAGCATGAGCTGGCGAAGCGGCAGCAGAAGGGCTTTGGCTCCATGCTCTCCTTCGAGCTGGGCTCTCTCGAAGCAGCGGACGCCTTCGTCTCGAAGCTCAAGCTCTGCTACTTCGCTGAATCGCTCGGCGGAGTCGAAACCCTCGTCTGCCATCCGGCGACCATGACCCATGCCGCGCTCGGCGCAGAAGGCCGCGCCAAGCTCGGCATTACCGACGGCCTGATCCGCATCTCCGTCGGGATCGAGGATGTGGACGACATCCTGGCGGATTTGGAGCAGGCCCTGGTCTAGAACCCCGCCCCCTTTTTTTCGCGCAACTCTTCACCGGATTGTTTTAAGGGTGGACTTCTGCGGGAAAACGGCGAAGTCGGACAACCCAGAAATACACGCCCTCTTGCCAAGTATTGACAATATCGCAAATTGCGATACACTTATTGCAATCTGCAATGAGCGCCCATTGCGGATGTAATTTTGGTGGTTATGAAGCTTTGCGACAAAATTCGGTACCTGCGCGAGGTTGAGGGACAGCTTCGCGGACTGGGGCGCGCGATGACGCAGGGTGAGCTGGTGCGTGCGATGCGCGAGGAGATGGGCGATCGCGAAGGAACGCTGAGCCAGAGCTATCTTTCGCAGATAGAGAGCGGCTCGCGACCGCACCTGACGAACACAACGCGGCTTCTGCTGGCCAGGTTCTTCAAGGTGCATCCGGGATACCTGGTGGATGACCCGGAGGGGTATCACGCGGAACTGCTGAGTGATCTCCGCGCGCAGGCGACGCTGGACGAGAAGCTGGACCTTTGGCTGATCGGCGGCGCGGAGCGCTTCCGGCGCGATCCGGAGTTGAGGCGCGCGCTGCTGGCGATTGCAAGGCATGAGGATTCGCGGCGGTGCCTATTGTTGCTCGAGAGTATTTTGGAGACGCCGTCGTTGAGCGAGCGGCTGCTGGAGCTGCTGCGGCCGGAGCAGGCTGACGTACCGGTTGTCCGGAAGACTCCGCAGCTGGTTGCGGCCGAGCCGGCGAGAGCCGCGGCGAACGCGAATGGCGCGAACGGCAACGGCGCCCGCGCGAGGAGTTTGCGCGCGAAGAGTTTGCAGGCGAAACGTGGAGGGTCGAAACGATGATCTTCGGGAATTTGGATTGGAACGCCATTTATCTGACGTGTTTTGGCGTGGGCCTGGTGTTGAGTGTGCTCGCGTTTGTCAGCGGGTTTGGCCATTTTCACTTCGGGCATTTCCGGATGCACGTCGGGCATCACCATGTTGGTGCGCATCGCGGAGCCGCGCTGCGAGCCGGAGCGCAGCATGCGGCGCAGATGTCGCCCGTGAACGGCTTCACGATTGTGGCCTTTCTGTGCTGGTTCGGGGGAACGGGATATCTGCTGCATCACGGCAATCTGTTCTCGAATGCCCTGGTGCTGCTGCTCTCTGCTGTGAGCGGGCTGGCGGGCGCTTCGGTAGTGTTCTGGTTTTTGAGCAAGGTGCTGATGGCCCGCGAGAAGACGCTGGAGCCGGCGGACACGGACATCATTGGCATGGTCGGCAAGCTGAGTGGCGGAATTCCGAAGGGTGGCGCGGGCGAGATGCTGTATTCGCAGAACGGAGCACGGTGGTCGGCGGTTGTTCGTGCGGAGGATAGCGAACCGATTGAGCGCGGCGCGGAGGTGATTGTGATGCGGCGCGCGAAGGGCGTGGCGTACGTGCGGCGCTGGGATGAGTTTGCGCATGGGCTGCTCGGAAACGAGCGCAGCGCGCAATGCAGAGGAGTAGGGCAGTCGTTGGAGTTGTAGTGGATTTGCGAAAGAGGAAGAGAAATGACGAACAACATCATCGTGATGATCGGTCTCATCGTTCTTGCAACGCTGTTTCTAATGGGGATGCTGGCGCGGATGTATCGCAAGGCCGGGCCGAATGAAGCCATCATCGTCTATGGCTTCGGCGGACCGAAGGTGATCATCGGCCACGGTGCGCTTGTGCTATCCGATGGTGCAACATGCGCGCTCGCTCTCTCTGGAACTGATGAGCTTTGATGTCGCGCCGCAGCAGGACCTCTACACGCAACAGGGTGTTGCCGTGACGGTAGAGGCTGTCGCGCAGATCAAGGTGCGGTCGGACCAGGAGAGCATCATGACTGCGGCGGAGCAGTTTCTGAACAAAACGCCGGCGGAGCGCGAGGGCTTGATTCGCCTGGTGATGGAAGGCCATCTGCGCGGCATCATCGGCCAGCTCACGGTGGAGCAGATTGTGAAGGAGCCGGAGATGGTGGGCGAGCGCATGCGCGCAACGTGCGCCGAAGACATGAGCAAGATGGGTCTGGTGGTCGTGAGCTTCACGATCAAGGAGGTCCGCGACAAGAACGAGTACATCACCAACATGGGGCGGCCGGACGTTGCGCGTATTCGGCGCGATGCGGAGATTGCGGCGGTTGAAGCGGAGCGCGATACGGCGATCAGGCGCGCGATTGCGTTGCGCGAATCTGCGGTTGCGAAGGCGACGGCGGACCAGGAGCGCGTGCTTGCGGAGACGATGTCGCTTGCCAAGCAGGCTGAGGCGCAGCGCGACCTCGATGTGCAGAAGGCACAGTTTGCCGAGACGGCGAAGCGTCAGCAGGCGACGGCTGACAAATCCTACGAGCTGCAGACGAACGTGATGCAGCAGAAGGTGATTGCCGAGCAGGTGAAGGTCCAGCAGATCGAGAAGGAAGCCCAGGTGAAGGTGCAGGAGGCCGAGATCCAGCGCAATGAGAAAGAGCTGATCGCTACAGTCCTGAAAAAATCGGAGATCGAGAAGCAGCGCATCGAGAACATGGCGAACGCCGAGAGAGCGCGCCTTGTGGCGGAGGCTGAGGGAAGGGCAACCGCGATTCGCGCGCAAGGCGAGGCGGAGGCTTCGATCATTTATCAGAAGGGCGAGGCCGAGGCGAAGGCGATGAACGTGAAGGCCGAGGCGTACCAGGGATGGTCGCAGGCCGCGGTGGTCGACAAGCTGATCACGAACCTCGCGGACGTTGTGCGCGCCATGGCCGAGCCGCTGGCGAATGTGGACAAGATCACGATTGTGTCCACGGGGGACGGCAAGACGACGGGCGCGCACAAGCTGACTGGCGAGATGACGGAGATTGCCGCGCAGGTGCCGGCGTTGTTTGAGGCGCTGAGCGGCATGAACCTGAAGGACCTTATGAGCAACGTGAAGAGCATGGCGGCGCGGCCGAATGGTTCGTCGTCGAACGGAGCGATCGGCCAACGGGTCACACGGAAGCGCGCTGCCGCGATGCTCGAAGGCAGCACGGACGGAAGCGACAACAACTAGCAACGGAGCACGCTGGAAGGAGCATGTCATGGGACTGATGGAACGAGTGGCGACGCTGCTGCGCGCGAATGTGAATGACCTGATCGATCGCGCGGAGGATCCGGAGAAGATGCTGAAGCAGCTGCTGACCGACATGGAGAACCAGCTGCTCCAGGTGAAGACGCAGGTGGCAATTGCGATTGCGGATCAGCACCTGCTGGAGAAGAAGGCGCTTGGCCAGCGGGACACTGCGGATGGATGGCGCAGAAAGGCGGAGCTCGCGGTGGACAAGGGCGAAGATGACCTGGCGCGGCTGGCGCTCGAGCGGGCGCTGAGCCACGACAGCATGGCGGAGGCGTTTGCTCAGCAGGTGAATGATCAGACGGCCGAGGCTGACGCGTTGCGCACGACGTTCAACAAGCTGCAGCAGAAGCTGAAGGAGACGCAGGCCCAGTGCGAGCTGCTTGTGGCGGAGCACAGGAGAGCGAAGATGGTGAGCAAAGCGACGGCCGCGCAGGAAAAGGTGACGGGAGTCACGGTTGGGTCGGTCGCGCGCGGGAGTGCGATCACACGGATGAAGGCGCGGATTGGAGATGCAGAGGCGAAGAACTATGCGGCGAAGCAGCTGGGCGACGGCGCCGTGTCCGGCGATGCGCTGGAGGACAAGTTCGAGCGGCTCGAACGCGACGAAAAGATCGAGCGGCTGCTCGCGGAATTGAAGCAGAAGCAGCGGATGCTCGAGGCGGGTTGAACGTCAGAGCTTCAGCATTTGGCCGCAACGCGCGCCTCCCGACGCGCGCGTAGCTATGGTCCATCAGAAAGGGGAAGTCCGTGGGAATTGCGGCAGTATCACCAGAGTCGGCCGAGGCGCCGTACCCGGTTGCGCCCTGGTGGCATACCCTTCTAGTGATTCTTCCGATGGCAGTCAGCTCGATTTTGAGCTGGCATCAGCGCGCGCTATCAGGTGTACACGTTCCGGGGCTCAGTGCGCGGCTGTCCAGCTACATGGTTGCGCTTGCGGAGGAGTGGCTGACCGTGCTGCTTATCTGGCTATGGCTGAGGCGTCGTGGCCTGCGGCTGGGTGACCTCGCCGGAGGACGTTGGCGCACTCCACGGGCGTTCTTCAGGGACGTGGGCATTGGCGTAGCGTTTCTGATTATCACCGTGCCCATCGTGGCAGTTCTCATGCAGGTTGTGTTTGGGAAGAACAACAGCCATATCGGGCAGTTGACCCCGAAGACGGTATTGGAGCTTTGCGTCTGGATGGTGCTGTGTGCAACGGCGGGGTTCTGTGAAGAGATTATTTTTCGCGGATATCTCACCCGGCAGTTCAGCGGATGGACGAAAAGCCCTGTTGTGGCGTTGATCGCGCAAGCCGTACTGTTCGGGCTGGCGCATGGGTACTATCACTGGGCCATGGTTGTCATCATGGTTGACGGGCTGTTTTATGGCCTGCTGGCGTGGTGGCGCAAGAGTCTTCGTCCCGGGATGCTCGCGCACGGGCTGCAGGATGCGGTTGCAGGGCTGGTCGCGTATTTGACATGAGCGCTGCGGAAAACGGACGAGCGGCGCGCCACCATCGGATAAAAAGCAGATGGAGAGCGGCGTTCGTGTGGAGCACCGTTGCGCGGCATAGGTTCCGACTATTTGCCGATGTAGGTGACGTGCCAGACGCTGCGTGAGCCGTCATCGGTGACGAACAGTGAGCCATCAGGTGCGACGGCGACGCCGACGGGCCGGCCCCAGACCTGGCCGTCTTTGGTGACGAAGCCGTCGAGGAAGTCGTCGTACTCGCCTGTGGCGTGACCACCGTGCATGGGGATGAAGATGACATTGTAGCCGGCGCGCTTGGCGCGGTTCCAGGAGCCGTGCTCGGCGGCGAAGGCACCGCCGTCGTAGGCAGCAGGGAACTGCAGCTTATGGTCGGGGTAGAAGGTCATCTCGAGCGAGGCCATGTGCGGCTGTACGAGGACGTCGGGCGTGCGCACCTGCTTGCTGATGTCTTCGCGCTTACAGTTCTTCGCCTGGGATTCATCGAGCGGCTTTGGAAGCTGCGGGTTAGGGCCAGTGCCGTTCGCGCAGGGGTCCTGCAGGCGTGGATCGGGATGGCCGCCCATGTAGTACCACGGCCAGCCGAAGAAGCTGTTCTCGGGCACGCTGGTGACGTAATCGGGCACGAGGTGGTTGCCGAGGTTGTCGCGCTCGTTCACCGAGCACCAGAGCGAGTGCGTCTCGGGGTTGATAGCCTCGCCGACGCAGTTGCGGATGCCGTGCGCGTACACCTCTTCGAACTTGCCGTCGGGTGTGTACTCAAGCACGTCGGCCCGGTGGAACTCGCGTGCGTGCGTATCAGCGTCGTCGACGTTGGACCCTGAGCCGACACTCACCAGCATGTGTTTGCCGTCCGCGCTGAACACGACGTCGCGGGTCCAGTGGCCGCCGCCCCGAAGCTGCGCGTATCCGGGAATGTTGGGCACAACCGTCTGCTGCTTGCCTGTCGCGTGCAGATCGCCGTTGTGATACGGAATGCGCTCGATCGTCGTGGCGGTTCCGACGTAGACCCACTGCGGATTTGGCCCGAGCGGATAGAAGGCGATGCCGAACGGATGGTCGAGCCCGGTGGCGAATTTTTCGATCGTCTGCGCCTTACCGTTTCCATCGACACCGCGCAGCACGAAGATGATGCCGGCTTGCGAGTCGGCCAGGAAGAGATCGCCGTTGGGCGCGAAGCGGATGAGACGTGGTTCGACAAAGGTTCCGCGCGACGCCTGTGTTGTCTGGCGTCTCATGTCAGCGCGTTGCATCGGCGTGGAGTCGCCGCCGGCGTAGAGTGTGATCTTGAATCCCGCGGGTGCGGTGGGCCAGGCGCCGTCCGGGCGCGGCACGACTGTGGGCCCGTTGTCGACCGCTTCGGCGGGGTCAGGCGCGGGAAGGTCCGCGAGCGTGATCTTGTGGCGGACGCCGGGCTGTTCCTGGGCGTAGTCCGTGAACGCAGCCTGGCCCGGTGAGCAGCGGCTGCTGTTGGGCGGCCACAGTAGAGCTCTGGGCAGCCGCGGTGAGCGCAACCGCGCAGGCGGCGGAGAGTGAGAGAAGAGAGTTCAGCTTGAGCAGCGTAGGCAGCCTTGGGCAGCGTGGACATCACGACCTCGCGGGGATTTTCGAGATAAATCTTCTGATGCGTTACGGGGCGGAACTTCTGTTCGACTCAGTTATTTCGACGTTGCAGGATCGGATGTGGCCGCGGAGTCGACGGCGGCAGAGGTCGGGTTGTGCTCGGAGAGCATGGCCTTGAGCTGGTCGAGCGTCGCGGAGGCGTGAAGGATGGCGCGGTCGTCCTTGTGCTGCAGCGTGGCGGAGTCAAGCACCTGCCGGAGCGCCACGTCAGCGGCTCCGCGCGGCGGTTCGGCGCTGGCGATGCCGCGCACGATGCTGAGCAGCGCGTTGAGTGCATCGGCGGTGCGCTCGGCGTCGAGCGGATCGCCGGCGAACTCCTCCACGCGGAGCGCAGCGGAGCCGCCATGCAGCGGGCCGGCGGTGGTCCAGCGGATGCTGGCGACCAGATCGCTCTCCGCTGCCACCGGAAGCTGCAGCCCGAGGAAGGAGATGTGTCCGTTCTGCGCGAACGGCAGGCCGATGCGGCCGATGCCCCACACCTCGGACAGCAGTGGAACGTTGTGAAAGCGTGCGGCGAGCAGCGACGATCCGGGCGAGCTGACGGCCGATGCGCGCGAGCGATCCAGAATCGAATGGATCTGTTCGGGCGTGGGCATGTTGGAAGCCGCGACCATGTCATAACCGAGCTGCGCAACGCGAAGCTGTCGGCCTTCGACGGGGATGGTGTAGACGGTCCGGCCGGCGTAGCTCTCCTGGGAGCGCGCGATGCTGGAGAGATATTGCGCGAGTCGATGGCCGTCGAAGCGGCCAACGAAAACCTCGGAGTAGGCGACCGGACCGTTGGGACCGCGCGGGTTCTGCATGCGATGCAGCGCGAAGGCTGCGGCGTCCAGATCGCGCTCCGGCACGATGCCGGTCTGCTCGATGAAGCGTTGAAGCTCAGCGCTGCGCTGAATCGGCGACTGGTCGAAGTGTGTCGCCGCGCGCAGCGGCTTCAGGTTCATGTAGATGATCGCGTCGCTCTCCGGCAGAAGGCGCGCGGCTTCGGGCGGAGCTTTGGCGCGGAGAAAGAGCGCGACCACGAGCGCCCCCAACACGGCGAGCGCAATGACGAGCGAGATCCACGTGCGTCGTCGCATCAGCTTTTCGAGGAGCGGCGAGAGAAGGTCACGTATTCAGGATAAGAGTTGTTCACACAGAACGGAAGGGCGCTGCTCGCGAATATTGGACGACAGCAGAACCTATTCACGGATCGAGAAGGTAAAAATCTTGCCGGCGTTGGAGATGCCCGGCACGTTGGAGGAGCCCGGTGGAAGCACGCCGTACTCGCCCTTGATGATGTCGGCGGGAACGGTAAAGACGTACATCTGCGGTGCAACTTTGTGCGCCGTGAACTCCACCTCGTCACGATCGGAGCCGGTTGTGGAGTGGAAGAGGCCACCGGTCTTTACGCGGAAGTCACGGCTGTGGGCGTGCTGCTCGAAACGGAGGAAGTCATACTCCTCGGCCTGCGTGCCTGCGGGCGCGTAGATGAGGATGTTGACGCCTGTGGGCAGGGCGAGCGGCGACTGCGCACCTTCGAGATGGCCGTTCATGTCCTGCTTCACGAGCCCGTCGGTCGCGGCGTTTTTGAGCCACCCGCTCGATTTGAACTCGACGCGCTCGGTTTTGAGCGGGATCCACTCGCCGGTCTTCTTGTCCTGGTAGTAGACGCCAATCTCGTCGATTCCCGGAGCGATCGGGGCGGGGCCGATCTTGTCCTTCGCGTGGTACACGAGCCCGGCGCTGCGGGCCTGCATCGCCGCGATAACCTGCTGCGAAAGCCCGGCGTTCTTGAGCGCGATGAGGTCGTCGGGCGAGGTGTCGTAATGGCCGGGCTGCGTCTCGATCGTCTGGATGATGATAGTGTCGTCGAGGCCGGCCTTCGACATCTTGATGATGGTGTCGTTGTCGATGAAGTGCGGCTTGGAGACGTCGCCGGTGGGCTGGGTCGGGCCGTCCTCGGACGTGGTCGCCTGCGCGATGGCAGCGTGGGTTCCGATGGAGAGTAGAACGGCCGCGAGGGTTATGAGCGCGAGGCGAATGCGGGGCCGAGCTGACGAGACGAACGCCGTCATGCGCAACATGCTAGCACTCCTTTCGCAAAGAGAGACGACGGCGGCGGTGTGTCAGAGTACGTGCTCGGCGCGCCGACAGCGCTATGGTGTTCCGCGCTGATCCAATGTGGTAAAGTCATATTCAGCGCTGCGCATTCTGGCAGCGCGCTGTGCTGTTTACGCCCATTCGGATTTTTGGGGTGGGTCTCTGGTTCAGGCTGGCGTAGCTCAGCTGGTAGAGCTCCTGATTTGTAATCAGGCGGTCGGGGGTTCGAATCCCTTCGCCAGCTCCAGTCCTCCGGGGCGACTCAGGTTGAGAAACAGCAACAGCAACGAGTTTGGTTGTACTGCTTGCCAGGATTCCTCCTCTCGAGCGTTCGCCAGCCCACAGCTTTCGGAGTTTCGCACGCGCGTTTGTGTGCGAGCTTTCCGGCGCCTCGGGCGGGATTTCAGCCGGAAGCCGAGCAGGCAGGAGCAGGGCACAGGTGGCCGAGTGGTTAATGGCAGCAGACTGTAAATCTGCCGCGCAATGCGCTACGGAGGTTCGAATCCTCCCCTGTGCACCACATTTTGACGGAGGACCAGGATGGTGAAGGGTCCTTCGAAGATGGCGCCCGCCAGCACCGGTCGAATGATCGTCGCGCTGGCGGTGCTGGGCGTTCTGGCGCTGCTGGTCTGGCGCACGATCGACCCGGGAAAGGTTCAGCAGCTTGCGTTTCTGCTGCTGGCGTTTTTCGCCGCACGTGTGCTGATCGGTTGGCAGCGCGCGCGTAAGATGGAATGAAGGCTGATGTAGCTCAGTGGTAGAGCACTCCCTTGGTAAGGGAGAGGTCATGGGTTCAAGCCCCATCATCAGCTCCAGACATTTGAAGGTTGCGGGAGTAACTCAGTGGTAGAGTCACAGCCTTCCAAGCTGTTGGTCGCGGGTTCGATTCCCGTCTCCCGCTCCAAGTCGTAACCGCATCACGGAACCACGCAGCAGCAAGAGCAGGACAACAGCGGCGGGAGTAACGGTAGGTCGTCAGCTGGATAGAGTCACAGCCTTCCAAGCTGTTGGTCGCGGGTTCGATTCCCGTCTCCCGCTCCAGAATTTGAGAGAGGCAGCCTTTCAGACGAATGTCGCAACCCCAAACAGATTTCAGCCAGATGGACCGCTCGCACGCGCTCTATGAGCGCCCGCCGGTCGCCATTGATGATGAGCCGACCTTCCGCACGGTGAAGTCGGCCGTTGAGAGCTCCTTTGCCGCGCACAATGTGGAGAAGTTTCTGCGGTCGCTGGAGCGCGCAGGCCTCCGCATCCGCGACTTCGAGTCGGTGCTTGCCGGCGGCAAGCTGGGCGTGAGCACGGCGGTCGAGTACAACAAGCTGACCGACGGCGACCAGGGGCAGATTCGCGAGTTCTATCTCGCGTCGCTCGAGCAGGTTGAGCCCGCGCTGCGGGACAAATATTTCAAGCTCTACGCGTATTACTGAGGCGCGAGCAAAGCCCGCAAAGTTTGAGTTGAATTGCCGGAGGTCCCGGCTAGATACAGGAGAGAGCAGTCATGGCGAAGGAAAAATTTGATCGCAGCAAGCCGCACGTGAACGTTGGAACGATTGGTCATATTGATCACGGCAAGACGACGTTGACGGCGGCGATTACGAAGGTGCTGTCCAAGCACAACCCGAAGAACAGCTTCCGCTCGTTCGACACGATCGACAACGCGCCCGAAGAGCGCGAGCGCGGCATCACGATCTCGACCTCGCACGTGGAGTACGAGACCAAGAACCGTCACTATGCGCACGTCGACTGCCCGGGCCACGCGGATTACATCAAGAACATGATCACCGGTGCGGCGCAGATGGACGGCGCGATCCTGGTGGTTGCGGCGACCGACGGCCCGATGCCGCAGACCAAGGAGCACGTGCTGCTGGCTCGCCAGGTTGGCGTGCCGTACATCGTGGTGTTCCTGAACAAGTGCGATGCGGTTGAAGATGCCGAGCTGATCGACCTGGTCGAGATGGAAGTTCGCGAGCTGCTGTCGAAGTACGACTTCCCGGGCGACGACGTTCCGGTGATCCGCGGCTCTGCCCTCGGCGCGCTGAACGGCGAGGCGCAGTGGGAAGCGAAGATCGACGAGCTGATGGAGGCGGTGGACAAGAGCGTGCCGCAGCCGGATCGCCTGGTTGATCTGCCGTTCCTGATGCCGATCGAAGACATCTTCTCGATCTCGGGCCGCGGCACGGTGGTGACGGGCCGTATCGAGCGCGGCAAGGTGAAGGTTGGCGAGGAGTCGGAGATCGTCGGCTTCCGCGAGACGCGCAAGACGGTTGTGACGGGCGTCGAGATGTTCAAGAAGCAGCTGGACGAAGGTCTGGCGGGTGATAACGCGGGTCTGCTGCTGCGCGGCATCGCGAAGGAAGATGTGGAGCGTGGCATGGTGCTGGCGAAGCCCGGCTCGATCACGCCGCACACGGTGTTCAAGGGCGAGGTCTACGTGCTGTCGAAGGAAGAGGGTGGACGTCACACGCCGTTCTTCAACGGCTATCGTCCGCAGTTCTACTTCCGCACGACGGACGTGACGGGTTCGGCCAAGCTGCCGGAGGGTACGGAGATGGTGATGCCGGGCGACAACATCAACCTGGAAGTCACGCTGCATACGCCGGTGGCGATGGAGAAGGGTCTGCGGTTTGCTATTCGCGAGGGCGGCAGGACCGTCGGCGCGGGAGCCATCGCCGAGATCATCAAGTAGGCACCTGCGCGTGACGGCGGGACGCGCTCAAGCGCAGAACGCCGGATGACGAAAATCAAAGCGGCGAGCTTCGGCTCGCCGCTTTGATTTCAAGAACTCAGCGGCGCCACCCGGCCACCACTCTTTGCAGCAAATAAAGCACGATCAGGAGTGCGAAGAAGGTGCTGGCAGCAGCTTCAAGAGCAATCATCAGGGCACCGAGGCCAACTTGACCGTCGCGAGGATATTGCTGCACTAAATGAGCGAAGGCGACGTTATTCGCGATTACGAAAACCACAATCGCAGACACAACAGCTATGCCGCACGCAAGCGCAGCCTGTAACGGACGTGTCATTGGGGAATTTCGGCATGTTCAAACGCAATCAGATTTAACTTTCAATGCTGAACGCGACTGTTTGCAATCGGTCAACGACACGATACACTTCGCGCAATGTCAGGAAAAATCGCACGTCGCCGATTTCTGCAGGGACTTAGTGCGATCCCTGCAGCTG
Source organism: uncultured Acidobacteriaceae bacterium (assembly GCA_963777205.1). Taxonomy (GTDB): domain Bacteria; phylum Acidobacteriota; class Terriglobia; order Terriglobales; family Acidobacteriaceae; genus Granulicella. The sequence continues at coordinate 584,836 of CAVZPQ010000002.1, forward strand.
CATTGCTCGAACAATCGTCTGCTTGCGCAGAGTGTGCCCAAGCAGTCGCGTCACTCAGCATCAAAGCCATCGGCCCAACCGGCCGCATCGAAAATATCGCTGAGCGTTCGCGACTTCGGCGCGAAAGGCGACGCCACCACAAACGACACCGCTGCATTTCAAACAGCCCTCGATCGTTGCGCCGCGCTTGGTGGTGGCGAGGTGCTCCTACCTGCGGGCGACTATCTCATCGGCGGCATTCAACTGCGATCGAATACGACGCTGCGGCTCGATGCTGGCGCCACACTGCGCGGCACGCCGAACTTCGACGAGTACGCGGTGAGCACTGTTCGCTGGGAAGGGAAGTGGATTCCCGGGCACGTCGCGCTCATCTATGCCATCGACGCGCAGAACGTCGGGATCATCGGAGCGGGAAAGATTATCGGCAATCCAGCGTTGGCAGGAAGGCCACGGCCTGACGCGCCGCTGCGGCATCCGGCACTGATCGAGTTCATTCGCTGTAACGGCATTCACCTTGAGGGTTTCTCGACCGAGTACAAGAGCATGTGGTCGGTGCATCCGACGTCGTCGGAGAACATCACCATCAAAAACCTGACGATTCGCTCGACGCGGCGGCAACGGCGACGGCATCGACATCGACTCCTGCAGACACGTGACGATCACCGGGTGCGACATCGCTACAGGCGACGACTGCATATCGCTGAAGAGCGGGCGTGGCTCTGAAGGCCTTCAGACGATGCAGCCGACCGAGGACGTGCACATCTCCAACTGCACCTTCGCCGACTCGATATTTGCGTGCATCGGCATCGGCAGCGAGACCTCGGCCGGCATTCGCGACGTCTGGATCAAAGACTGCAAGTTCACGGGTGCAAGGACATACGCGATCTACATCAAGAGCCGGCGCGGTCGGGGCGCGTTCATCGAGAACATCTATGCCGACGGCCTCGACGTCTCCAACTGCACCGGCGGGTTCCTGCGCCTGAACATGGTGCATAGCGGTTTGCAGGACCAGGATCCGGTGCCCGGCGAGCAAGGCATCCCGACTGCCCGGAACTGGCGCTTCGCGAACATCGTCGTGCACGACGTCGCGAAGCTGGTGGAGGCGACCGAACTCGACCCCCGCAAACCGCTCGATGGGCTGCGGCTCGAGAACATCTCCGGCACGTGCCACGAGGGAATTTTCCTGGCGTACGTGCGCCACGCGGTTCTCAGGAAGATCAACGTGACCGGCTACACCGGAGCGCTGCTGAACACGTATGACGTGACGGGTACCGGTCTGGTCGGCGCGCAGCCGCTTCCTGCGCCGGCTCCGATCGCGGATGTGCCGGTCCCCGCGACGCCGTACAAGTTACACTGAGAACAGCAGTAAACCCGCAGCAAGCGCCGTGGAACCCATCGCTTCCGCTTTTCCCGGTTTTGAGAGATAATGAACAGGACACCTGAGCCTGCGGAGTGTTCGCCGGGGCAGGGTGGCGACCTGAATCGCTCCCAGCCAGTAGCACAATTCAGGATTTTGGTCAGCAGGGACCATAAGCCCTGCGTCGCGGCGTGTCAGATGGGCGGGACGTAAGTCGCGCCAAATCAACGACCACTGCTTGCCAGCCGAGGTGGCTGGCCACGTTATGAAGGAGAACTAGAAATGCGCGAGATCATCAGCCTGCAGTGTCCGGTGTGCAAGAACCGGAACTACTCGACCACCAAGAACAAGAAGACTACGACAGGGCGTCTCGAGTTCTCCAAGTTTTGCAATACGTGCCGCAAGCACACCGACCACAAGGAGACCAAGTAGGCTCTCCTCGTTGAATACAGGGGAGTAAGCTCAACGGTTAAACTGCCGGTCTCCAAAACCGGACTTCTCGGTTCGAATCCGAGCTCCCCTGCCACTTGATTTTTGGTTTGTATTTTTCTGGTCTTTTAATCCCTCCGGAGGCGATCTCCAGAGATTTCCGAGGCACCCGCGAGGGTCGCGGAACGTCTAGATGTTAGGAAGCACAATGGCGAAAGCAGCAGTAGCTACGACGGATCACGAGCAGACCAACTCCGCGGTTGCGCAGGTGACGGCAGGCCCGCAGCGCCTGGTTGAGTTCCTCAAGGAAACGCGCCAGGAGATGCACAAGGTCGTGGTGCCTTCGCGTTTCGAGGTTCGCAACATGACCATCGTCGTAATTGTGACGGTGTTCCTCTTTGCGGCCTTCTTTGAGCTCGTGGACCTGATTCTGGGCCGCGGCATCGACCAGTTGTTCCTGCATCTCACGGGCCACTAGAAGGCAGCGCACTAGAACAGCTTGAAGGATTTCGGCGACGCCTTGCAGTACGGGCGCGCACATGGAAAGTAATGACGATGGCAGACGAGTTGAATCTCGAACAGACCACGGAAGAGCAGACCGCGGCGGTCGACCAGAACCTCGGCGCAGATGCTGACGAGACGCCGGCGTTTGATGCCGGTACCGAGGCGCCCGCCCAAGAGACCGCGCCCGCCGAGCAGGCCGCGCCTGCGAACAACTTCAAGTGGTACATCATTCACGCCTACTCGGGCTTCGAGCGCAAGGTCAAGGAGTCGCTCGAGAGCCGCGTGCGCGCGTATCACCTGGAGGACCGCGTCGGCCGCATTGAGATCCCGACCGAGCCCACGACGGAGATGCGCAACGGCAAGAAGTACACGATCGATCGCGTCTTCCTTCCCGGCTACGTCTTCGTCGAGATGGCGCTCGACAACGATCTCTGGCACGTGGTGAAGAACACACCCCGCGTCACCGGCTTCCTGCAGACGGGCGACCAGCCCAATGCGCTCTCCGAGGCTGAGGTCAATGCGATGCTGAACCGCAGCGACGTCACCAAGGAGAAGCCGAAGCTCAAGCTCAAGTTCACCAAGGGTGAGCAGGTTCGCATCACCGAGGGCCCCTTCGCCAACTTCAACGGCGCAGTCGACGACGTCAACGAGGACAAGCAGACCCTAAAGGTCATGGTTTCGATCTTCGGCCGTCCGACCCCCACCGAGGTCAGCTTCGCCAACGTGGAGAAGGCAGAGGAGTAAGCAGTTTGCGATACCACGCGAGCAGAGACTCCGGGTATCGGTCACACATGATTTCCGTGTCGCGCCGCACAACAAATTCAGCGGCCGGCGCACAAGGTTTCCGCAGCTTTTCCGGAACAATCTCCGGAGGTTGCCAACAAGTGTTGCACCCGAGTTCCACCGGACACTCGCTCGAGAATCCTCGCGCGCTCCGGAACATCGCAGGAGTTCCAGCCCGGCCGCTTCACCGGACCTTCTAGCTCCTCAGGAACTACCAATCAATGTGGGATCGGGAACTCCGGTCTGCATCTATATGGAAGGACTACGAATATGGCACCCAAGAAGGTAAATGGCTACGTAAAGCTCCAGATCACCGCCGGTAAGGCCACCCCGGCGCCGCCGGTCGGCCCCGCGCTCGGACAGGCGCAGGTCAACATCATGGAGTTCTGCAAGCAGTTCAACGAGCGCACGGGTAAAGAGCCCGCCCTTGCCGGCATGACGATCCCGGTCGTCATCACCGTCTATGCGGACCGCAGCTTCACGTTCATCACCAAGACTCCTCCGGCGCCCGTCCTGCTGCTCAAGGCAGCCGGCGTGCCGAAGGGCTCCGGCACTCCTAACAAGGACAAGGTCGGCAAGGTGAGCGAGAAGCAGATCCTCGAGATCGCCAAGCAGAAGATGCCGGACATGAACGCCGCCTCGGTCGAGGCAGCGGCCAAGACCATCCGCGGCACGGCGCGCTCGATGGGCCTCGACGTGGTTGCGTAACCGAACGAATATTGCAGTTCCAAAAAGGAGCGCCTGATCGCGCTCCTTTTTCTTTTTAGTGGTCATAAAGCGGAATGCAGTGGCCCTTGTCCTTGCATTGCGGAACTCGCATGTGCAGCAACTCAGATAACGAAATCGCGTCGTTGCGATTGACCTGAAAAACCGCAGCCTCATTTTCGCCGGAATCGTTCCGGTAGCTCAGTGTCAACCGATAGATGTGTTCGCGCGCCGCAACCATTCCAACGAACATAGCGGGGAAGAACCCCATGTGTTCGCGCACGTCCTTGCGCCATGCAGCGTTATCGATCCTTTCATACGGAATCACCAGAGGAGTTGGCGCGTCGAAGCGAAGTCCTTCCGCCGTGGCAATCATCGGCGCAGATGTGCCTGCGGTCATCGGCGAGGTACCCGTTTCGTAAACAGCGCGGCCCGCGCTCTGAGCGTGCAGCGGCAGCGCAACAACGATAAGCAGGACGATAGCTGCGCCTGCGGTCTTCGCAATGAATCTTGACTTGCGGCGCTGCGCGATGCCGCGCAGCCGCCACGCGACGGCGAGCGCCTTGATGTCCTGCCGCCAGACCGGCATGATGAGCGACATCGCGATCCCCTCAACGTTTGCAAACGCGCCGAAAGCCAGCGCGACGATGATCCATATCGCAGGAGTTCTCGTCGCGAACGCAGCAACGAGAGCGGACGCCAGCGTCAGTCCCCACGCCTTCGCCAGGTAGGAGTGATAGCTGGGCAGCTTGCCGAACTTGACGAGAGCAACAGTCACGCCTAGCGTCTCGAGCGCCACAACCGACTCCGATCGGCACAGCGAGTCCGCGCACCACATCGGGGCGTCGCATCCACAGTGCGACTGCGCACCCGGCGTAGAAAACAATGTCCGCCATGGAATCGAACAGCCGCACCCCGGCCGTATCGCACTTCCATTTCCTTGCGAGCACTCCGTCAAATATGTCCGATACAAGGCCCGTCAGCACGAGCGCCGCGAGTGTAAGGCCGTTCCAGCGGGCGCGTTCGCCCGAGGATCATCACCGGTCCGAGCACTGCGCGGGCGCCGGCCATCAGCCACGGAATCCGTCCCTTCGCAATTCGACTTTCAATCTGCATCGCTCTCTCCTTTTCCATCTATCGGGAGAGTAGCGAGCAAACTTCGGCGCCGTGCCGAGGATCAGGACGCTTTCGTGAGTGTCACAGCCAGGGCTGCTCGAGCAACTCGCGCGCATTCTTGGCGAGCAGAGGAAACACCACGGTCTGCGGCCCTTTGGGCAGGTTGCCGATCGAGGCGGTGTAGCTGTCGCAGAGCACGCCGCTTGCGCTCGCAACTCCGCGCTGCCACCCCGGGCGCCGAGCATCGCAAAACAGCACCGCATCGCCGGGTACACCTGCCGCAGCGAGCATAGTGCGCGCCTTTTCGAGGAACTCCGGCCAGTGCGAGACCACGGCAATCAGGATGCCCTGCGGCGCGGGCAGCCACGGAACCAGCCACTCGTTCGCAGACGTGATCGGAAGCACGACGAGCTCAATGCCGGCGGGCACTGCTTCACGCACAGCTCGCTCCTGGCTTGGCCGGCAGCACGCAACCGCCCCGGCGAGCATCTCCGTCGTGCAATCTGCGAGTGCGCAGTCACGCACCTCTCGGTCGGTTGCGCTTCGCAATTCCGTCACGAGAATCTGGCGTAGCTCCGCATCATCATCGACGAGCAGCCAGTGGTCCGGCGCAGGTGCGGCGACCCACTCGGCCATTCGTCTCCGCAGCGCCGCAGTCGGAAGCCCCAGCTCGTGCGCGCGCCGGAAGAACTCCGCGATATACGAGTCAATACGGGCTTCCGGTGTAGGCTCGCCTCCGCGCTTCGGATCTTGCGCCCTCTCGCACACATACACACCGCTTCCGTGCCGCAGCTCGGTCCAGCCCTCGCGTTCCAGCTCGCGATAGCCGGCGCTCACCGTGTTCGGGTGAATCGCGAACCGCCGCGCGAGCTCACGCGTGCTGGGCAGGCGATCGCCCGCGCGCAGCTCGCCGCTCAGGATCGCAAGCTGCACCTGCGTGACGAGCTGGCGATACAGCGGAACGTCAGGATTCGGAGCAAACCGGAGTCGCATCGGTATCTCCACCGGAGCTTATCAGCACGGTTTCTCTGGTCAACCGTCATCTGCAAAGGCATAATGGCTGCTTCTCGCGTGCAAGCTTATTTCCGCGCACGCGCTCATCAGGAGACTGCCGCGCACAATGTTTGCTCCATCCACGTTTGCTGTCGCGCTTGTGATGACCATCATCAGCACCATCTGCTGGGGGTCATTCGCCAACACCTTCAAAGGCACGAAGAACTACCGGTTCGAGCTCTACTACTGGGACTACGCGGTTGGCATCTTTGTCATCGCGGTGATCCTTGCCCTCACGATGGGCAGCGCGGCAGGCGGCCCGATCCGCATTCATTCCGAATCTGCGCCAGGCTGACGGGCTGAACCTCTTCTACGCGGCGCTCGGCGGATTCATCTTCAACATCGCGAACGTGCTGCTGATCGCCGGCATCGAGATCGTCGGTCTCTCCGTCGCCTTTCCGCTGTCGATCGGAATCGCGCTCGCCGAGGGCGCAATCCTCGCGTACGCGCTGCAGCCGAAGGGCAATCCGGTGCTGCTCGGTGTCGGCGTGCTGATGAGCCTTGTTGCTGTCATCCTCGTCGGCAAAGCATACGGCGCGCTGCGCTCCGGAGCGGCTGCAACCTCGCGCAAAGGCACCATCGTGTGCGTCATCTCCGGCCTGCTGATGGGCACATGGGCGCCGTTCGTCACGCTGGCGATGACGCGCGGAGCCCACACGCTCACGCCCTACACCACCACTGTCCTGCTCACGCTCGGCGCTCTCATCTGCTGCTTCCCGTTCAACACGATCCTCATGCGCAAGCCCATCATCGGCACCCCTGTTGCCGGTCGCGACTACTTCCGCGCGCCTGCGACCTACCACGGGCTCGGCCTTCTCGGCGGCGCGATCTGGGGCACAGGCATGGCATTCAATCTCGTCGCAGGCTCCGCTGTCGGCGTATCGATCTCCTACGCGATCGGCCAGGCCTCGCCGATGGTCGCCTGTCTCTGGGGTGTGTTCGTGTGGCACGAATTTCGCGGAGCGAACACCAAGGCGAAGAGTTATCTGGCCGCCATGTTCGCGGCCTACATTCTCGCGATCATCCTGATCGCGAGCGCGCACTCCGGATAGTCTCGCCGCACTTCAGGAGCCTGACACATGAGCCAAATCGTTCTCGTCTTGGGTAGCTTTGTCGCCGACGTCGCCTTTCGCGCCTCCCGTCTTCCAGCCTGGGGCGAGACGCTTATGGGATCAGGCTTCGCTCTGGGCCCGGGAGGCAAAGGATCGAATCAGGCCGTCGCAGCGGCGCGTGCCGGAGCACGTGTGCAGATGGCCTCGAAGCTCGGCGACGATACCTTCGGCCAACTCGCACGCAAGACATGGGACGAAGCCGGTATCGACCACTCGCTCACCCCGAGCTGCGGAACGGCAACCGGCGCAGCCGCGATCCTGATCGACGAAGTCCGCGGTGAGAACGCGATCATCGTTGTGCCCGGCGCGTGCTTCACGATCACCATGGACGAAGTCGACGCAATGGCGGACGCGATCCGCTCCGCGGCGATCCTCCTCACGCAGCTCGAGACACCCGTCCCCGTCGTTGCGCGCGCACTTGCCATCGCCCGCGAGGCCGGCGTCACCACCATCCTCAACCCCGCGCCGGCGCCCACAGCTGCATTGCCGGACAGCCTCCTCGATCTCGCCGACTTGTTCGTGCCGAACGAGACCGAGGCCGCCATCCTGACCGGCATGGCCGTACTGACCATCGCCGACGCAGAGCGCGCGGCCGCAGCCCTTCAGAAACGCGGTGCGCGCAACGTAATCCTCACGCTCGGCGCACGCGGCGCTCTCGTCCGCACAGTCGCAGGCGAATCCACGCTTGTGTCCGCGTTCAACGCCGGCCCGGTGCTCGAAACCACCGGTGCGGGCGATGCGTTCTGCGGCGGGCTCGCCGCTGCGCTCGCCGAGCGCCAACCACTGCTTGACGCCGTGCGCTTCGGCTGCGCGACCGCCGGCATCTCCGTCACGCGCCATGGCACCGCGCCCTCAATGCCCCGCCGCGCCGAGATCGACGCTCTGCTGGCCCGAGGTTGAGGGTGTCCCCGCGCCTCACGCAATCGCGAATAAGCTGCCCTGCGCAGGTTGCGGCACTTCAAGTCCCGCAGTGCGAGCAGACTGCGGAGCCTTTCGAGCCGAGCGCGCCGGGCGCATTCGACCCCAGCGCATTCGACAGCAGCGCATCGGTCGAGCGCCGCGCCAGCCCATGCTTGCGGCAGGCCGCGCGCACACGTTCGCCGACCATCTCACGGTACTCGGCATCCACGAAATCCGCGCGCGCAAAGCGCTTCGTATAGTCCTCCAGCAGGTGAGGGAAGTGCTCGCGAACGAAGCTCATCCATGTCGGCCGCGAGCATGACTTCAAAAACAGCGGGTGCGCTCCCAGGAAGCTCGCACCCGCTGCCGCCGCGCGGCCGGCGACCGCGTCCAGCGCGCGCGGAGTGTCGTTGATACCCGGCAGCAGCGGCGAGCAAAGCACACCCGTCGTAATGCCGGCATCGCGCAGCTTCTTCACAGCGGCGAACCGCAGGTCCGGCCGCGGCGCTCGCGGTTCCAGCTTGCGCGCCAGCGCCGTCTCCGCCGTCGTGATCGTAATGTGAACCGTCAGCACATTCTTCTGCGCAATCGTCGTCAGCAGGGCGACATCCCGCTCGATCAACGTCGACTTCGTCACAATGCCGATCCGATGTCCTTCGCGCTTCGCCAGCACCTCGAGAATCGAACGCGTGATCCCCACGCGCCGCTCGATCGGCTGATAAGGATCCGTCGCCGTGCCGATCGCGATCTCCACCTTCGGGTCGATGCGCTTCAATTCCTGCTCCAGCAGCCACGCCGCGTTCTCCTTGATATAGATCTCGTGCTCGAACGCCAGCGCCCACGGCTGAACATCTCCGGCATAGGTCCCAATCGGCACCTGCGCGACAGGATCGGGCCGCAGGAACTCATGCGTGTAGCGCGCATAGCAGTACCGGCAGCCGAACTCACATCCGCGATACGGATTGATCGACCACGCCACCCACCCCATGCGCTTCGAGACGGAGTGGTTCAGCAGCGACCGCGCCTTCATCGCCCTGAACTCGATCAGGTGGCCGTCGTCGGCGTGCGTGGCCTCGGCGGCAAGCCGCGCCAGGCCGACGGCGCGCGTGGGCAGGATGGGAAAGAACGTTGCGGAGGGGATCGTCTGTTTCGCCATTTCTTCGCCTCAATGAACCCGAGCCTATGCCCGCCGTCTGTGCGTGTCAAGCCCCATTTGTGCGAGATCTACGGCTTGGGCGCGAGCGTCAGCGCGGCCCTACTTATTGCGGCGCACAAGCCGCATCGCGTCGCCGACGAACTCATGCAGCTCGTCCGTCAGCATCGACGTTCCCACCGACGCCGCGAACGCCTTCGTCTCATTGCCGAACCCCTGATCGACCTTTGGGTAGTAGGCCGTCGTCAGCGCTGTCGCGGTCGCAATGCCGGCCAGCTTCGGCCAGTTGATCGCCGCCGTGCCGTCGTCCTTCTGCGTAATCACCGCGCGCGTGCCCGCGTACACCGCCCGCCGCCACACGGGAACCGTGGATCCCATGATGTAGTAGCGGGGGTCATCATGGAACGCCGCCGCGTACACGCCATAGCTGAAGAACGATTGCGTTGTCTGCTTGATGGCCAGCGCACCCAGCCGCTTCTCAAACGCCTCGGTATCCGTGCCGTAATGCGGATGGCTGTCGCGCCACTGGCTCCATCCCGCGCCGAACACCGTCGCGAAGGCGTCACCCGGTGTCGCGCGGCTCATGATCGAGAGCTCGATCTTGTCTCCACCGCTCAGCGGCTCCGTTTCCTCATACGGCCGCACGATGCGATGATTCCTGCGCGCCGGCCGCATCACGCTGGTGTTCTGCAGGTTCCGCACAAACAGCGAAGGGCCGTTCGCGGAGGCATGTACATCCGCGCTCTCCGAGTTCGCCAGAACAGTTCCAGGGGAATCGGGAAGCTCGGCCGCCGAGCTGGATGACGAACCCGGCTGCGCGAACTGCTGGCCATCGTGCTGCGTCTGCCCCGTAGATCGGGTCCCGGCAAAGCCCAAGCACCGCAACCAAAACCAAGCCCCACCGAACTACGGTCATCCCACGCTTCATCGATTCTGGGCCCTCAGCGTTCTCTAAGTCGGACGGTGCGGTTCAGCGCCGGCGTTGCTCACGGAAAGGGTTGCCCGCCAGCTGTCCCAATCTGGGTCGTGAAGCGATTCGCCAGGCTCGAAAATCGAATTCGCCAGCGTACACTGTGCCCATGAACTTCGCGGTCTATGGCGAGGCGCCGGTGGGCGGGTTCGTGCTGGAGCTAGCGAGAATCTGGCGCTAGCGGTTGATTTTTGTCTAACAACTTGTCATACTTAGAAGGTTGTCTGTGCCTCCTGCGCAGACCGCAGTCGAGACCACGCCCATGCGGAACAGTGCATGTCCCTGAAGGCGCCAGCCAGAGCAGGGAACCGGGGTGGGAGACGAAGGGAAGAAACAAGAAGATATGGCACGTAAGGTTTCCAAGAATACTGCCCAGGCGCGTGCGCTCGTCGAGCCGCGTCCCTATGCCATCGGCGAGGCGATTCCGCTGCTCCAGAAGGCCAAGTTTGCCAAGTTCGACGAGACCGTCGACCTGACCATGCGGCTCGGCGTCGACACCCGCCACGCCGACCAGATGGTCCGCGGCACGGTTGTTCTCCCGCACGGCCTCGGCGGCAAGTCGAAGGTTGTGGCGGTCATCGCCTCGGGCGACAAGCTTCGCGAGGCCGAAGGCGGCCGGCGCGGAGTTTGTCGGCGGCGAGGACCTGGTCGAGCGGATCCAGAAAGAGAACTGGACGGACTTCGACGCCCTGATCGCGACGCCCGACATGATGCGTTCGGTCGGCCGTCTCGGTAAGGTGCTCGGCCCCCGCGGCCTGATGCCGAACCCGAAGACCGGCACGGTGACCACCGATGTCGCCGGCGCGATCCGCGAGATCAAGGCCGGTAAGGTCGAGTTCCGCGCCGACAAGACCGCGCTGGTGCACGTTCCCGTGGGCAAGCTGAGCTTCACGCCGGACAAGCTCGAGGCCAACGCGATGACGGTGGTTTCGGCGGTCGTGAAGGCCAAGCCGTCGGCAGCCAAGGGCAAGTACATCAAGCGCATTGTGCTGAGCTCCACGATGGGCCCCGGCATTGAGCTGCAGGCCGAGACCGCGGATATCGCGACCAAGGCGTAAAGGCGAAGCTTCGCATGCGCGGACAGTTCAGATTCGCGCCAAGAGATTCTGGAGCCGGTCCGCGAGCTGAGATTGCGCGAGCTGGCAGCTGGAAGGCAAGGGTTTTCTCATGGCACTGAGCAAGTCAAAGAAGAACGAGAAGGTGAAGCAGCTCGCAAGCGAGCTCGAGACTTCGACCTCGGCCATCATCGGGACCTTCACCGGCCTGACCGCCGCGAAGGACTTCGAGCTGCGCAAGACGATCCGCGCGGCCGGCGGCCGTTATCACGTGGTGAAGAACAAGCTGGCGGCGAAGTCCGCGCAGGGCACCAAGGTTGAGAAGGCGCTGCAGGGCCTCAAGGGCGTCAGCTCGGTGGCCTACACGTCCGGCGATCCGGTCGCGCTCGCCAAGGCGCTCTCGACCTGGGTGAAGGACAACGCGGAGTTCACCTTCAAGCTGGGCATCGTCGATGGCAAGGTCATCAACGTCCAGGAGATTCAGTCGCTCGCGACGCTGCCGGGCAAGGAAGAGCTGTTCTCGAAGCTGCTCTTCCTGATCAACGCCCCGGCCACGCGCCTGGCGACGGTCATCAACGCCACCGGCCGCAACCTGGCGGTGGTCGTGAACCAGGCAGTCGAGCAGAACAAGCTTCAGCGGCTGGCGCTCCGAGGCGAAGCTCCCAAGGCGGAAGCTCCGGCAGCTGCGAAGGCCGAGGCTGCGGCGGAACCGCCAGCAGCAAGCCGAGACGCAGCTGCAGCAGCCGAAGCCACCGAAGCCGCAGCGCACGTCGAGGAGTCGGCGGCCGGCGAGCAGCCCTCCGGCGCGGCGCAGCCGGAGAACTCCACGGCCTCGCAGGGTGGGGAAGCGGCTGCGACGGAGCCCGGTCGAGGGATAACAAGTTTCGCTGTTCGCAACCTTCGGGGGCGCATGTCTGGCGCAACGGAAACCCGGCGGGAACGGGCGGCAACCTGAGGCGCGAGCCTTGGGAAATGCAATCAGCAGGACCGCAGAGATTGTCGGAGAAATCAAAGATTAGCAGTAACTGGAGAACAAAATGGCGGACATTCAGCAGTTGGAAGATCAGATCGTTAGCCTCACGCCTGCTCGAGGCTTCAGAGTTGGTGAAGAAGCTCGAGGAGCGTCTTGGCGTCTCGGCGGCTGCGGCCACCGTGGCGGCGGCTCCGGCAGCGGGCGGCCCTGCGGCCCCGGCAGCCGAAGAGAAGACCGAGTTCACCGTCATCCTCAAGGATGCCGGCGCGAACAAGATCAACACCATCAAGGCTGTGCGCGAGGTCACCTCGCTTGGTCTGAAGGAGGCCAAGGACCTGGTTGACGGCGCTCCCAAGCCTCTGAAGGAGAACATCTCGAAGGAAGACGCGGCTGCCATCGCCAAGAAGTTCGAAGGCGTCGCGACCGTCGAGATCAAGTAAGTACGCATCTGCGGTATTACGGCAGGCGACCGGCTTCAGCCGGCGCTGAAGTGCTGGCAGGTCCAGGGCTTAGCTCTGACCTGCCAGAAAATTCAAGTGCTGCGCCAGACGGCATTGTCGGGGTTTCGACTCCGGCGGTGCCGTTCTGGCACTTCACTTGCATCCTTGTGCGTGTTTACTGTATCCTTACCAATGGGCAAGGACCGCGGCTGCCAACGGGCGCAGCCGTTTCGAGCAAAAGCTCGATGGTTCACATCCAGACATTTCGGCGATAACACATCAGTATTCGGCGGGTAAGTAAGACAGCGGCAGTTTCTTAGCAATATCCGGTTCATCCTGCGGATTGGGACGCAGGCTATGGAGCCGGCCATCTTGTGGTTCGAGCGGCGGATCCACAGGGTGAAACGTCTGACCAAGCGGCAAACTCTTGAGGCCTTGCGGCGGGCTCTCAAAGGGCGGCGACTATACAGCGTTTCGACCTACAACTTGAACAAACGAGATCATTACGCGCTCTCCGGGCATCCGCGCCCGCAGGGCGTTTTCGCCGTCTTCGGCGACACCTGACGCCGCGCGCTCTGTGCCGGACGCTTTCGTCCCGCGTAGCGCTCTTTGTAGCAGCTTCCCATGTGGAAGCGAAACATCAAGTTTGGACCCCGCAGAATGCTTCGCGGGGAGCAGCACACCGCGCCTTGGGCGTGGCCGGTAACGAGGACGGTCACTCCCGAACGGGCGCACAGCAAGTCCAAGCAGAAGCGATCGCCTGACCAGCGGCTTCTTCTCGCTCCCTCGAGCCAAGCAACAGGCCCCACAACCCGGGGCCGAGCAACAGGAGAGCTCATGTCCGACTCGACCAACCGAACGAATTGCGTGCGGTTCGTACCCGTCTCGACTTTTCGAAGATTCCAACCAGCATCCAGATCCCGAACCTCATCGAGGTCCAGCGCCGCAGCTACGAGCGCTTCCTGCAGATGGACAAGCTCCCCCAGGAGCGCGAGGACAACGGCCTCCAGTCCGTCTTCACGTCCGTCTTCCCCATCACCGACTTCCGCAACGTCTCCGAGCTCGAGTTCGTCGATTACACGATCGGCAACTGGGAGTGCAAGTGCGGCTACCTCAAGGGCCTGAACCACCTGCGCACCGCCTGCTCCAACTGCGGGCACATGGTCATCACCGACCCGTTCCATCCCGGCGACGTGCTCTGCAAGTTCTGCGGAACCTACAACAAGAACACCCCTGACTTCTGCACCAAGTGCGGCGACCCCGTCGGCCTGCAGCTGAAGTATGACCAGGCAGAGTGCGAAGAGCGCGGCATGACCTACTCGGCTCCGCTCAAGGTCACCATCCGGCTCAAGATCTACGACAAGGACCCCGAGACCGGCGTGAAGAGCCTGCGCGACATGAAGGAGCAGGAAGTCTTCTTCGGCGACATCCCGCTGATGTCGCGCCAACGGCACCTTCATCGTCAACGGAACCGAGCGCGTCATCGTCTCGCAGCTGCACCGCTCGCCCGGCGTCTTCTTTGAGACGGCGAACAACCGCACCTACTTCCTCGGCAAGATCATCCCGTACCGCGGCTCGTGGGTGGAGTTCGAGTACGACCAGAAGAACACGCTCTACGTCCGCATCGATCGCAAGCGCAAGTTCCTCGGCACCATCTTCCTGCGCGCGCTCGGCCTGCGCACGGACGAGGAGATCCTCAAGACCTTCTACACGGTCGACACGATCAACGTGAAGGACGGCAAGCTGCACTGGACCGTCACGTCCGAAGACAAGCCGACGCACCTCGTCGGCACGCGCTCCACCGCTGCCATCCACGGCGGCAAGGGCGCGCACGAGGAGATCGTCTCCTCCGGCAAGAAGATCGGCGCCTCCGCGCTGAAGCACATCCGCGCGGCCGGCATCACGTCGATCGAAGTGGAGACCTCCGAGTTCGAAGGCGCGATGACCGCCTCCGACGTGGTCGACATGACCACCGGCGAGCTGCTCTACGAGGCCAACGCCGAGCTCACCGCCGACAAGCTGCACAAGATCCTGCAGTCCGGCGTCACCACGTTCGAGGTCTTCTTCCCCGAGCGCGACGACGTCGGCAACATCATCTCCAACACGCTGCGCCGCGACTCCGTCCGCAAGCCTGAGGAAGCTCTCATCGAGATCTACCGCAAGCTGCGTCCGGGCGATCCACCGACGCTCGACACCGCGACCGCGCTCTTCGAAGGCATGTTCTTCGATCCGCGCAAGTACGACTTCTCGCGCGTCGGCCGTCTGAAGTTCAACATCAAGCTGTACGAGAACCAGGAAGCCACCGGCCTCGACAAGCGCACGCTCACGCCTGAGGACTTCTACGGCACCATCCGTTACCTCCTCAAGCTGCGCAAGAACATCGGCCTCGTCGACGACATCGACCACCTTGGCAACCGCCGCGTCCGCGCGGTCGGCGAGCTCATGGAGAACCAGTTCCGCATCGGCCTGGTTCGCATGGAGCGCGCGATCAAGGAAAAGATGTCGGTGTACCAGGAGATGTCGACGGCGATGCCGCACGACCTCATCAACGCCAAGCCGGTCATGGCCGCGATCCGCGAGTTCTTCGGCTCCTCGCAGCTCTCGCAGTTCATGGACCAGACCAACCCGCTCTCGGAGATCACGCACAAGCGCCGTCTCTCCGCGCTTGGGCCGGGCGGTCTGTCGCGTGAGCGCGCAGGCTTCGAGGTCCGCGACGTTCACCCGACGCACTACGGCCGCATCTGCCCGATCGAGACGCCGGAAGGACCGAACATCGGTCTCATCTCGTCGCTCTCCTGCTTCGCGCGCATCAACGAGTACGGCTTCATCGAGTCGCCCTACCGCCGCGTCAAGGACGGCAAGGTGCTCGACTACGTTGCCGTCTCGAACGCCGGCGAGTCCGGGCTGCGTCAGGGCGACACGCTCGAGATCAACGAGGCGCAGAAGCTGAACAAGCAGCTCAAGAAGGATGGCAAGCGCACGCATCGACTTCGAGCCCTTCAGCTTCTATCTCTCCGCGTGGGAGGAGGACCGCCACACCATCGCGCAGGCCAACATCGACCTCGATGCCGAACGGCGAACATCACCGAGGACCTGGTCAACGCCCGTAAGCAGGGCAACTTCGTCCTCGTGCCCGAAGGCAGAGGTCGATTACATCGACGTCTCGCCCGAAGCAGCTCGTCTCTGTCGCCGCCTCGCTCGTTCCGTTCCTCGAGCACGACGACGCCAACCGCGCTCTCATGGGCGCGAACATGCAGCGCCAGTCGGTTCCTCTGCTCGTCTCTGAGGCTCCGTTCGTCGGCACCGGCATGGAAGGCGTCACCGCGCGCGACTCCGGCGCCGTCATCCTGGCCAAGCGCAACGGCATCGTGGACTCGGTCGACTCCGAACGCATCATCGTGCGCGTCGAAGGCGAGCACCACCCCACGCAGCTCTCGCGTGAGGTCGGCTCGGACATCTACCAGCTCACGAAGTTCAAGCGCTCCAACCAGAACACCTGCATCAACCAGAAGCCGATCGTTCGCAAGGGCGACCGCGTTCTCAAGGGGCAGGTGATCGCGGACGGTCCGTGCACGGAGCAGGGCGAGCTCGGCCTCGGCCGTAACGTGCTGGTCGCGTTCACACCGTGGCGCGGCTACAACTTCGAGGACGCGATCCTGATCTCCGAGAAGCTCGTGAAGGAGGACTACTACACCTCCATTCACATCGAGGAGTTCGAGATCGAGGCCCGCGACACCAAGCTCGGACCGGAGGAGATCACGCGTGATATCCCCAACGTCTCCGAGCACGCGCTGCGCGATCTCGACGAGAGCGGCATCATCCGCATCGGCGCCAAGATCGCGCACAACGACATCCTCGTCGGCAAGGTCACGCCGAAGGGCGAGACGCAGCTCACTCCGGAAGAGAAGCTGCTCCGCGCCATCTTCGGTGAGAAGGCCGGCGACGTGCGCGACGCCTCGCTGACCTGCCCTCCGGGCATCGAAGGCACCGTCGTCGACGTCCGCATCTTCTCCCGCAAGGGACAGGAGAAGGACCAGCGCGCTCTGCAGATCGAGCAGGAGATGATCGAGAAGCTGGAGCGCAACCTCGCCGATGAGATTCGAATCCTCACCGACGAGCGCCTCAAGCGTCTCGAATCCATCCTCGGCGCCAAGGAAGTCCAGGCCGACCTGCACGACGAGCGCACCAACAAGAAGCTGCTCTCGAAGGGCGACATCCTCGACCGCGACACCATCGAGCTGATCTCCACGCGCAACCTGAAGCGTATTCGCTACGCCGACAAGGACCCGCGCGTGAACGAGCAGATCGACGAGATCGAGGAGATGACCTCGCGTCAGATCGACGTTCTCCGCAAGATCACCAACGAGAAGATCACCAAGATGGGCAAGGGCGACGAGCTCTCGCCCGGCGTCATCAAGATGGTGAAGGTCTACATCGCCATGAAGCGCAAGCTTTCTGTCGGTGACAAGATGGCCGGCCGTCACGGTAACAAGGGCGTCATCTCGCGCATTCTGCCGGAAGAGGACATGCCGTACCTCCCCGACGGAACTCCCGTCGAGATCGTCCTCAACCCGCTCGGTGTGCCTTCGCGTATGAACGTCGGCCAGATCCTCGAGACGCACCTCGGCTGGGCCGCGCATGACCTCGGCGAGAAGGTCGCCGAAGCTCGTCGAGAACTTCCAGAAGGCCGACGAAGTTCGCGAGGTCTTCAAGGAGGAGTTCAAGAACACGGCTGCGCTCAACCAGCTTCTCGACGCTCGACGACGAGCAGACTCTGCGCGTCGCCAAGGGCATGAAGCAGGGCATCTGGTTCGGCACCGCAGTGTTCGACGGCGCACGCGAAACCGAGATCAAGGCACTGCTCGCAGCCGCGGGCCTGCCCGGCCTCGGGCAAGAGCGCTCTGATCGATGGCATGACGGGCGAGACGTTCGAGCAGCCGGTTACGGTCGGCTACATCTACATGCTCAAGCTGTCGCACCTTGTCGACGACAAGATCCACGCACGCTCCATCGGGCCGTACTCGCTCATCACGCAGCAGCCGCTGGGTGGCAAGGCGCAGTTCGGTGGACAGCGCTTCGGTGAGATGGAAGTCTGGGCGCTCGAAGCCTATGGCGCCGCCTACATCCTGCAGGAGCTCCTGACTGCCAAGTCCGACGACGTCTACGGCCGCACCAAGATCTACGAGGCCATCGTCAAGGGTGAGGCTGCCATCGAGCCCGGCGTGCCCGAGTCGTTCAACGTGCTCATCCGCGAGCTGCAGTCGCTCTGCCTCGACGTCGAGCTGGTGAAGGTAAACGGCACGCACGACGAAGGCATCCCGGCTCTGCCCGAGCTTGCCGTCGCCGACTAACCAATCCGCCCGCCTCTGCTCTTCCTGAGCTTGCGTAACGGCAGGGAAGAGCAGAGGCCAGGGCGATGACCTAAAGATTCAAGGTTGCAGATCAGCGCAGCCGAAAGTAACAGCAGCAGTACAGCAGCGAAGCTCGCAACAGGCTCTCAGCACACACGAGAGAGCGAATCAAAAAGTTGGCATCGAGCTAAGCACTGCAACGGAGAGAAAAAACATGTTCCGCTCCAGCCCATTCGAACTCGCCGGTCCCATCACCGACTTCGATTCCATCAAGATTCAGCTCGCCTCGCCCGAGAAGATCCGCTCGTGGTCGCATGGCGAGGTCACCAAGCCCGAGACCATCAACTACCGCACGTTCAAGCCGGAACGCGACGGCCTCTTCTGCGCGCGCATCTTCGGCCCCATCACCGACTGGGAGTGCCTCTGCGGCAAGTACAAGCGCATGAAGCACCGCGGCGTCATCTGCGACAAGTGCGGCGTTGAAGTCACGCTGTCGAAGGTCCGCCGCGAGCGCCTCGGCCACATCGAGCTCGCCAGCCCCTGCTCGCACGTCTGGTTCTTCAAGGGCCTGCCCTCGCGCATCGGCCACCTGCTCGACATCTCGCTGCGTGAGCTCGAAGCCGTCCTCTACTTCGAGTCCTACGTCGTCGTCGATCCAGGCGACGCGCCCGTCAAGGAGCGCGAGGTCATCAAGGACGAGAACCGCTTCCGCGAGCTCGACCAGCAGTACCGCCCCTCCGGCTTCAAGGCCATGATGGGCGCCGAGGCCATCAAGGAACTCCTCAAGCGCGTCGAGATCAACGAGCTCGCCATCGAACTCCGCGAGCGCATGAAGACCGAGACCTCGCTCCAGAAGAAGCTCAAGTACTCCAAGCGCCTCAAGGTCGTCGAGGCCTTCCGCAAGTCCGACAACAAGCCGCAGTGGATGATCCTCGACGTGATCCCCGTGATCCCGCCCGAGCTTCGCCCGCTCGTGCCGCTGGACGGCGGCCGCTTCGCGACCTCCGATCTCAACGATCTCTATCGCCGCGTGATCAACCGCAACAACCGCCTCAAGAAGCTCATGGACCTCCATGCGCCTGAGGTCATCGTGCGCAACGAGAAGCGCATGCTGCAGGAGGCCGTCGACGCTCTGTTCGACAACGGCCGCCGCGGCCGCGTTCTCCGCGGTGCCAACAACCGTCCGCTGAAGTCGCTCTCCGACACCCTCAAGGGCAAGCAGGGCCGCTTCCGTCAGAACCTGCTCGGCAAGCGCGTCGACTACTCCGGCCGTTCGGTCATCGTCGTCGGCCCCGAGCTCAAGCTGCACCAGTGCGGTCTTCCCAAGAAGATGGCGCTCGAGCTCTTCAAGCCGTTCATCTATCACCGTCTCGAGCAGACCGGCCACTGCACCACCATCAAGCAGGCCAAGGAAATGGTGGAGCTGCAGGAGCCCATCGTGTGGGACATCCTCGAGGAGGTCATCAAGGACCACCCCGTGCTGCTGAACCGCGCACCGACGCTGCACCGCCTCGGCATCCAGGCCTTCGAGCCTGTGCTCGTCGAGGGCAAGGCCATCAAGATTCACCCGCTCGTCTGCACCGCCTTCAACGCGGACTTCGACGGCGACCAGATGGCCGTGCACATCCCGCTCTCGCCCTGAAGCCCAGATCGAAGCCTCCGTGCTCATGCTCGCGTCGCACAACATCCTGTCGCCGGCCTCCGGCCAGCCCATCACCGTGCCCACGCAGGATCTCGTGCTCGGCCTCTACTACCTGACCAAGGCCAAGGTCGGCGCCAAGGGCGAAGGCCGCGCCTTCGCCAACGTCGAAGAAGTGCTGATGGCGCTCGAAGCCAAGCAGGTGGAAACGCTCACGCCCATCCGTCTGCGCTACACCGGCCCCGTGCTCGACATGACCACGGCCTACGACGACCAGGACCTCACGCACACCGAGCCGGTCGAGTTCAACAAGCAGTACATCAACACCACCGTCGGCCGCGCCATCCTCAACGACGCGCTGCCCGAGGGCATGCCGTTCGTCAACGGCCTGCTCAAGAAGAAGGGCATCGGCCAGCTCATCAACTACCTCTACCTGAACCTCGGCCTCGAGATCACGGTGCATGCGCTCGACCGCATCAAGGAGCTCGGCTTCCAGTACGCCACGCGCTCCGGCCTGTCGGTCGGCTTCGACGACATGGTCATCCCCGAGTCGAAGTACACCGTCGTTGCCGACGCCGAAAAGCAGGTCATCGCTCTGCAGGGCAGTACCTTGAGGGCTCGATCACCAACCAGGAGCGCCAGAACAAGGTCACGCAGCTGTGGTCCGCGCGTCACCGACCGCGTCGCCGACGAGATGTTCAACAACATGAAGAAGGCGGACAAGGAAGGAGCCATGAACCCGATCTACATCATGGCCGACTCCGGCGCCCGCGGCTCCAAGCAGCAGATCCGTCAGCTCTCCGGCATGCGCGGCCTGATGGCCAAGCCTTCCGGCGAAATCATCGAGTCGCCCATCAAGGCCAACTTCCGCGAGGGTCTCACCGTGCTCGAGTACTTCATCTCGACCCACGGCGCCCGCAAGGGTCTGGCTGACACGGCGCTCAAGACCGCTGACTCCGGCTACCTCACCCGCCGTCTCGTCGACGTCGCGCAGGACGTGATCATCTCCGAGCACGACTGCGGCACCGTCGAAGGCATCTACGTCACGCCGATCATCGAGGCCGGCGAGACCATCGAGCCGCTGCGCGACCGCATCATCGGCCGCGTCTCGCTCGAGAAGCTCAAGGACTTCGAAGGCAAGATCATCGTCGACATCAACGAAGAGATCGACGAAGACAAGGCCTCCGCCGTCCAGGCCGCGGGCATCGAGCGCGTCAAGATTCGCTCCGTCCTCACCTGCGAGTCCAAGCGCGGTTGCTGCATCCTCTGCTACGGCCGTAACCTCGGCTCCGGCAAGATGGTCGAGATGGGCGAAGCCGTCGGCGTCATCGCGGCGCAGTCCATCGGCGAGCCCGGAACGCAGCTCACCATGCGTACCTTCCACGTCGGCGGCACCGCCTCCCGCGTGGCAGGACGCCTCGCACCTCGAAGCCAAGAACGCCGGCAAGGTGCACTTCATCAACCTCGTCACCGTCCGCTCCAAGGAAGGCGGCCTGGTCGCCATGAACCGCTCCGGCTCTCTCGCCATCATCGACGAGAAGGGCCGCGAGAAGGAGCGCTACGCCATCGTCTACGGCGCCAAGCTTCGCGTCGAAGACGGACAGGACGTCAAGCTCGGCGACCTGCTCGGCGAGTGGGACCCCTACACCTTCTCCATCCTCACGGAGATCGCCGGCACCGTGCAGTTCAAGGACCTGCAGGAAGGCCTCACCGTCAACGAAGAGATCGACGAGGTCACCGGCCTCTCCCGTCTCGTCGTCTCCGAGTCCGCCGACGAGAAGCGCCAGCCCGCCATCCTCATCAAGTCTGCGAAGGCATCGGCTCCAACCAACAAGCGCTACCTCATGCCCTCACGCGCCTACCTCATGGTGCAGGATGGCGACGAGGTCTCACCCCGGCGACGTCCTCGCCAAGATCCCGCGCGAAACCACCCGCACCAAGGACATCACCGGCGGTCTGCCGCGCGTCGTCGAGCTCTTCGAGGCCCGCAAGCCCCGCGATCCGGCGATCATCTCCAAGATCGACGGCGTGGTCCGCTTCGGCGATGTCACCAAGGGACAGCGCAAGGTCTACGTCACGGCCGACAACGGGCAGGAAGAGGAGTACAGCGTTCCCCGCGGTGTCTACGTCAACGTGCAGGAAGGCGAACGCCTCCGCGCCGGTGACGCACTCATCGACGGTCCGCGCAACCCGCACGACATCCTCGAGGTCCTCGGCGAGCGCGAGCTGCAGATGTACCTCGTCAACGAAATCCAGGAGGTCTACCGTCTCCAGGGCGTGTCCATCTCGGACAAGCACATCGAGACGATCGTCCGCCAGATGCTTCGCTGGGTGAAGGTCGAGGAGGTCGGCGACTCGAACTTCCTGCTCGAGCAGCAGATCGATCGCTTCCGCTTCAACAACGAAAACCAGCGCGTGCTGATGGAGGGTGGCCGTCCGGCCATCGGCCGTCCGCTGCTCCTCGGCATCACCAAGGCGTCGCTCTCCACCGACAGCTTCATCTCGGCGGCGAGCTTCCAGGAGACCACCCGCGTGCTCACCGAAGCCAGCATCAACGGCTCGATCGACGCGCTGCGCGGCCTCAAGGAAAACGTCATCGTCGGCCGCCTCATCCCCGCCGGCACCGGTATGGACTACTACCGCAACGTCGCGCTCTCCCCGGAGCTCGAAGAAGCGGCAGCCCAGATCCAGGCCGAGGTCCAGGAAGCCCACGAAGCCGAAGAGCGCGAGCTCGAAGCCATGCGCATGGAAGGCGAACAGGAAGAACTCGGCGCCGAAACCATCTAGGTCACCAACACTGATTACGCAAAGAACGGCAGGGCTTCGGCCCTGCCGTTCGCTTTTTGCATCAAAAGTGAGTAATTCTATAATCCCCCGATTGAAATCTGTGCTGGCGCAGTAATCCATGCCTGTGACGAGGTGCATCCGTGTCCCGACTCTGCTCTGTGATAGCGATCACTTTCGGTCTCTGCCTGATTCAGGGGTGTTCCAACCCATCAACCCCACCCACCAACGCCACCAAAATCAAGCACATCGTCGTAATCATGCAGGAGAATCGCACCGTCGATAACCTCTTCAACGGCTTTCCTGGCGCGGACACCGTCCAGACCGCCACGCAGAAAGGCGTAACCGTTCAGCTCAAGCCCATCACGCTCGAGCAGGGAGAAGATGTCGACCACAGCCATCTCGCCTGGGTAAAGGCCTACGACAACGGCCTGCTCGACAACTTCGGGCACGACGGCTACGGCACCTTTCCCTACGCCTACGTCCCGCAATCCGAGACCGTCCCCTACTTCACTCTCGCGAAGGACTACACCTTTGGCGACCGCATGTTCCAGTCCAATACCGGAGCGAGTTTTATCGCGCACCAGTACATGATCGCTGGCCAGTCGGCCAACGTCGACGAGAACCCCAATGAGTATCCCTGGGGATGCGACTCTCCCCCTGGAACCACCGTCTCTCTCATCGGCCCGAACGGAACAGATCTCCCCGGCGGCTTCCCGTGCTTCGACTATCAGACGATGGCCGACCTCCTCGACGCTAAGGCCATTTCGTGGAAGTACTACTCTGTGGCGATCACTCCCATCGAAAACCGTATTCTGACCAAGGGCGACATCTGGTCCGCCTTCGATGCCATCAAGCACATCCGTTATGGCCCGGACTGGACAAAGAACGTCATCTCGCCGCCGGCCCAGTTCTTCACCGACATCCAGAACGGCAACCTCGCCCAGGTCACCTGGATCATGCCCGCCCTGAGTTACTCCGATCACGCGGGCTACGGTTCCGGAGCCGACGGCCCGGACTGGGTCGCCAACCTCGTCAACGCCATCGGCTCCAGTCCGTTCTGGGACTCAACCGTCATCTTCATCTCGTGGGATGACTGGGGCGGCTGGTATGACCATGTTCCTCCGCCGCAGGTCGACGCCATGGGTCTCGGCTCCCGTGTTCCGCTCATCATCGTGTCGCCGTACGCAAAGCACGCCTACATCTCCGAAACCACGCATGAGTTCAGCGGCTTCCTCACTTACACAGAGGAGACGTTCAACCTTGGCAACCTTGGGCAGCGGGACGTCAAAGCCGATGACTTCGCCGATTGCTTCGACTACACTCAAACCCCGCAACCCTACACCGCCGTTCCGGTGACCAAAGGTCCGGCTTACTTTCTGGCGCAGAAAAACCTCACAATCCCGGACGACGACTAGCCGAAGGCGGGCCAATGCGTGTCATCAACGGTCTTCTCTTATTCACCACACTCGTCGCTTCCGTCTCGCTGCTCGCCACCTTGCAGAGACGCAGCCTGATCGGCCGTTTGCCTTTCTTCTTCGCTCTGCTTGTCTTCTACATCCTCAGATCCGCGGTTCTCCTTGTCGCGCTGAAGCTATTCAATCAAGCGATCTACCTTCAAATCGCCGATCTGACCTCTCTGCTTGATCTCCTTCTGCAGCTTGCCCTTGCCTACTCGCTCGTGCGCATCTTCACGCAGCAGCGGCCCCGCGCACAGCCGGCCGGCTCGCGCCTCTTCGGATCGGCGCTGTTTCTTTTCTCCGCCGCTCTGCTTGGCGCCGCCCTTCTCACCCTCGGCGTCGTCGCCACGCTTCCCGTCTACTCTCCCGTTCCTCTGGACCGCGCCATCGTACTCAGCGGCTTTGTCTTTCTCCTGCTGCTCTTTGTCCGCCACACACCCGCCCACACGCCGGCGCGCCGGGTCCTCATCGGCTTCGCCGTTGTCAGCGTTGCGAACATCCTCGCCCAGTACGGCAGAACCATCTCCGCCGCCCATCGCGACCCCCGGCTCTTCCTCGTCTGCGCTTACGCCAACAGCATCGTCTGGATTGCCGTGCTCGTCTTCTGGATCATTCGCCTGCATCCAGCTCCACCCATCCCGCCCGACCCAGCACGCGAACCAGAGCCTCTCTCCACCCCGCACCCCCTAACCGCCAGCCGCTGAAACCGGCTCAGGCCCACGAAGCCGAAGAGCGCGAGCTCGAAGCCATGCGCATCGAAGGCCAACAGGAAGAACTCGGCGCCGAAACCATCTAGCATTGCATGCAGCGGACGCGCTTCGCGCCAAACCCCGAGGGCGGACTCGAAAGAGTCCGCCCTTTCCTTTGCTGTCGTGTTTCCGTCACAGGAACCTGGGTGGCCCATCCTTCACGTAGTGAAAGGGTGGGGTATCGTTTGCGGTAGCAAACGACCGCTCTCCTCGAATCAATCCACGACCCTCAACCGCCATGCAGGTCATGCAACAACACTTCTCACGAACCCGCATCGAAGAAGCCGTCTGGGAGAAGCGCTACTACGACCTCAACGTATTCTCCTCGAAAAAGTCAGCCGAGAAGCTCGAATACATTCACATGAACCCTGTCACCGCCGGCCTCGTGAACCCACGCACCGGTTCCGCTCCTCAAATCAAAATTCAGGACGCGCGTGCACGCTCCAGCGAAAGGCCTCATACTGTTCGTCGTGACGACACTGACCGATCTCTGTATCTGTCCCATCTGCCATAGCTCTCTCGACCGAACCCTCACCGTATGGTCCTGCACCGGCTGCGACCGCCAGTATCCCGTCACCGAGGGCTTCGTCGACTTCTCGCCTGAGATCAAACACCAGGGCGGCCTCGGCCAGCTAGGTATGGAGATCGGTTTCCTCGTGCGCTTTTATGAGCGCGTCTGGCGCCCCGCCTTCGTTCGCTCCATGGGCCGCAACTGGAATCGCGCGCTCACGCCTGAGCTGGAAGACGCTTATCTGCTGGACCATGTCAAACCGGCCGATGGCCCGGTGCTGGACCTCGCCTGCGGCGCCGGCCGATGGACCCGCACCCTGGTACAACGCTTCGGTCCGAACGATGTCATTGGATTCGACCTGAGCTTCGCTTCACTGCGCGCATGCCGCGCTGCAAACCCGGACACGGCACTCGTGCGCGGAAACGCGTGGACCCTGCCATTCGCAGACTCCACCTTCGGTGCGATCAACTGCTCCAACTCCCTGCAGCTCATCCCGGACACCCCGCGCGTTCTCAAAGAGGTTGGCCGCACGCTCAAGCCCGGTGGCACATTCACCTGCTTCACCTTTCGCCGGTCGCCGTCGAAAGCCTATCGCTTGCTGCAAGGCACGGTGGAACGAGTGATGTCGGTCCGCGCGTTCAAGATGGATGACATCGAGCCGTGGCTACACGCCGCCAATATGGAGCTGATCGACGTTTCGGGACCCAACCTGGCGCTGCTGTTCACCGCCCGCAAGCTTGCATAACAGCCACGCCCAAAGCTCACGGTTGGATGGACCTACCTTGCGCCTTCGCCCTGCGAAGGCGCGACTGCCGCGCCAACCTTCAACCCCAAATGCCCCGAGCGTAAACCACGCGTGAAGCAGGATGCAGAACCCGAATCAGCTCGGGCACCATGTCCACGCAAAAAAAACAGATTGATTCCTGAATACTCTAAGCGTCGACGCCTCGCTCTTTCAGAGAGCAATCGGAGCCATGCGTGCCGATCTCGAGACCGCTATCATCGCGGGAATCCGCCTGAACCGTCCGAAAATTTCGTTGAGAATCAGGCCGGAGTCCACCCCTTCGCCGCTACACTCTCCGCATGCGTAATTTCTCCGCCCGCGAGACCGAATGGCTGCAGGAGCTCGACGGTATCGAACTCGCCAGCTTCTGGCAACGCGCCATCGCCATCACCCTCGACGGCCTGTTCATCCTGATCGTGCTCTTCCTCTTCGCCACCGCCGTAACCGGCGCCTTCCTCGGCGTTCGCCACCTTCAAGGCAAGCCGATGCCCTGGAACACGAATCAGCCCCTTCTCAAGCACGACGACGGCAACCGCCTGATCAAGCAGGGCGAACTGCCCCACGGCCTCAACATACAAGGTCCAAACAACTGAACGAGGACGAGACCACCCACATCGTCAAGGACATCTTCGTGCCGGTCCTCTACTTCGGCATCCTGCTCTGGAAGGGCAAGGGACAGACGCCCGGCAAACGCATCATGAAGATCCGCGTCGTGTCCATCATGCACCGCCACCTCAGCTTCTGGCACTCGGTCGAGCGCGCGCTCGGTTACGGTGCCGCCGCGCTCGAAGGCGGCTTCGGATTCATCCAGTTCTTCCTCCATCCCTACCGCCGCTGCGCGCAGGACCGCCTCGCCGAGACGATCGTTGTCACGCGAACGCAGCTACCAGGCCCTGCAGCATCGCCTCTCGCACCCGCTCCTTCCGGACTCGAATCTGCCCGACCTAACTCCAGGCGATTCAGCAGATTCCCTCATAACCGGCCCAAATCCGGAGCGCATACCCCTGTGAGCTCTACTCCTTTACTGTGAAGACTTTGCGCGATTCGCGCCATCCCGCGCACTGAAGTCCACCCTCAAAGTCTCTGCTTTGAAGACTTTGCGCAATATTCCGGGGGGAGGGGGGTACTTCCCGCCGCATCAAATCCTTCTCGCAACGCAACGCTCGCTCGCTGCACCCAACTCCTGCATAGGAGAACGCAGAATGAGCGATCAGCACCCAAACATCTCCCGCCGCAAGGCCATGGGAACCCTCGGAGTCGGTCTCGCCGCCGCAGCCGTCCCCGCACTCGGCCAGAACGAGCCACACACGACCGGCGGATCCACTGCACAGCCAGTCCAGGACCCCACCACCAAATACCCCCGGCCTCCCTACGACACCACCCAGCAACCCTGGCCCGGCCTCGCCAGCAAGATGCAGCCCCCGCCGGACCACGGCGAAAAGAGTTACAAGGGCTCCGGCCGTCTCATGGGCCGCAAAGCCCTCATCACCGGCGGCGACTCCGGGATGGGCCGCGCCGCCGCGATCGCCTACGCGCGCGAGGGGGCCGATGTGGCCCTCAGCTATTACCCGACAGAAGAGCCGGACGCGCGCGAGGTTGTGCAGCTCGTCCGCGCGGAAGGGCGCAAGTGCATCACCATCCCCGGCGACCTCCGCGAGGAAGCTTATTGCAAAAAGCTCGTCGAGCAGGCGATCAGCGGACTCGGCGGTCTCGACATCCTCGTCTCCAACGCCGGCCGGCAGATCCAGGCTCCATCACTCGATCAGATCACGACCGAGATGTTCGACTGGCAGATCAAGACGAACATCTACGCTCCGTTCTTCATCATCAAGACCGCCGTTCCGCACATGCAGCCCGGGTCCGTGATCATCGCCACCACCTCCGAACAGGCCTATGACCCCAACGCCGATCTCTACGTCTACGCGCAAACCAAGGCGGCGACGATGAATTTCGTGAAATCGCTAGCGAAGATGCTTGGGCCGAAGGGGATTCGGGTGAACGGCGTTTCGCCCGGACCGATCTATACGCCGCTGCAGATCTCCGGCGGCGCTACCAAGGAGCACTTCCAAAACTTCGGCGGCGAGTACCCACTCAAGCGCGCAGGCCAGCCGGCGGAGCTCGCCAGCATCTACGTGCAGCTTGCTGCCGAAGACGCGAGCTACACGACCGGCAACATCTACGGCGCGGGTGGCGGAAAAGGTCAGCCATAACGGCAGCGAACCGTTCGCGGAGAAAGAACGCAACGTGACGCAAAAAGAAGAACGCCAGAGACCGGAGTCTCTGGCGTCTTCGTCACTTAGATCGTGCAGTGTGGCGGATCTCGTCTCAGGCTTTTCGGTGGCCGACCTTCCCGGCTTGCGCCGGTTGCCGCTTCCTCCGACTCTGCCAATCGGTTACGAACCCCCGGCTTGCGCCGTTTGCCCGAACCGTAAGGCTCTTCCGGTTGCCAGCTTTCCTGACCTGAGTCAGACGCTCTGCCCCGGCTCGTCCGGTCTGCCCGGCGTTTCCCGACTCGCGTCAGGTGCCCTGGCTTTCCGGCTTCCTGTGGATCGGTCCTCCGACTCTCGTCGGCTGACTGAAGTCCTCAGGCGTTCTGCCTTCGACCGACTTCCGGCCTCAATCGTTAGGTCTTCTCTGGACCTGCTTCTGATCAAAACCTCCGACTCGCGTCGGCTGCTCTAGCTCTTCAGCTCTTCCATCGATTCACTTTCGACTTACTGCTCGTTCATCAGTTGGACAGACATTACGGATCACGCCTCTGTGCATGCAAGTGCAAATTGAGAACGTTGTGTGGATAAAAAGTACGCACCTTGTACACGCCAAAATCCATGTCACGACACTCGCTCGACGACCCAGGTGATAGTAACCGCACATCATTACTACAACCCGTCGAAGCGAAGGTACCTAAGGGGAGTTCGCGTGCACTTTAGCTGCTAGGCTCCCTTCAGTAAGAACCATCAGAACGCGAAGGTGGACTCCCCCAACTGCCGCACGCGACCTGCTAACTCGGGCTCGGGCTTTTTCAATTGGAGGATCCATGAAACTTTTCGCGTTTACTCTCGGTACTTTGGCGTTGGCAGCTATGGTCACACCTGCATTCGCTAACCCACTCACCTACACCGGCAGCGGCGCAGCCGCGACGGTCAACACCGTTGCCACCGGCACAAGCATCACGCTGTACTTCGATGGCAGCAGCGCTGGCTTCACGGACTATGTGAAGGTGCTCGACGTCAATACGGGCGTCACCTCCGCACAATTCTTTGACAACCAAACCACCAACGTGGGTGCCACCCAAACGATCACTGGCCTGCATATCGGCGACACTATCGTTTTCGAGATGAACTCGCCGGATGGCAACCCACTGGCGTCCAGTCCGACGTACAGTACCGACGGTGCGAATCATGCGTGGATTGAGACGTTCAGTGGCAACGTCACCGGAACAGGCGGAAACCACTATGGCCTGAACGGCGACTATGTCGGGTTTGAGGACATTTCGCCGCTGAGCAGCTCGGATTACGACTACAACGACGAAACGTTTGTCGTGACCGGAATCCGCAATGTTTCTCCGACACCGGAGCCGAGCTCGCTCGCGCTTCTCGGCACGTCGATGCTTGGGGCCGCGGGCATGCTGCGGCGCCGCTACGCATCACGTTAAGTTTTAGTACTCCAGGCCTGCCTGTGGTCTCACGGGCAGGCCTCTTCTTTTTGCCGCGGCAGTGAACAAGTCTCTCTCGAGCCCGTTTCCGCCCTGGCTTGGCGGTAAAAATCGAAGCACAGATCCGCAGTTGAACCTGGCTTGCGAACTCAGCCCAGGTGGCTGCTGGGCCTGGTGGGCAGCGTGAGATGGAAGGTCGAGCCTTCGCCGATCGTGCTGGTGGCCCAGATATGGCCGCCGTGCTGCTGCACGATGCTGCGGCAGATGGCGAGGCCGAGGCCCGTTCCGCCCATCGTGCGCGAGTCAGACGATTCAACCTGCTTGAAGCGCTCGAAGATCTGCTGCAGCTTGTCCGCGGGAATGCCGCGCCCGTGGTCCTCAATTTCGATCAGCGCCTCGTCGGGCGTGACGTAATGTGCTGTGAGGCGAATCTCGCTGGGAATCGTAGAAGCCTGCGGCGAGAACTTGATCGCGTTCGAGAGCAGGTGATCGAGCGTCTGCACGATGCGCTCCGGATCCGCCCACACGACCACGTTGTTCGCTTCCATGGACAGCCGGATGTTGCCGCGCTGCGCTGCAGCCTGGTGCTTCGTCGTCGCGCGCTTGAACAGGTCGTCCACTGACGTCTGCGCGAAGTGCAGCTCGGCCTTGCCGGAGCCGATGCGTTCAAGATCGAGGATGTCATTCACGAGCCGCACAAGGCGGTCCGTGTTGCCGATCGCGATCTCCATCATCTGGCGCATCTTCTCGGGGCGTGCATTCAAAGCGCCGCCGGAGAGCAGGCCAAGCGCTGCGCGCAGAGATGTGAGCGGTGTGCGCAGCTCGTGCGACACAGTCGAGATGAACTCGTCCTTCATGCGGTCGAGTGCATTGCGCTCGCTGATATCGGTGAACGCGACGACGACGCCCACTGCGCGTCCCTGGATTTGGCTTGAGAGCTCGATCGCGTCAGCGCCAAGTGCCAGCAACTGCGCGTCGGTCAGGGCTGCGGCATCCTTGGCGCGCTGGCGTTTCCCAGGGTCGGGTAACGCGTCGGGATCGACGTCTCCCGTCTCAATCTGCGGGCGCGCGACGTACTCGATCGGGAAGCTCGTGCCGTCCTTGCGCCAGAAGACCTCATTCGCAATGCGCACCGTAGACAGGTGTCGGAGGCTCGCCTGGATCGGGCTGTCGTCCTTCGGATACGGCGATCCATCCACACGCGTGTGGTGGATCAGCTCATGCATGTGCCGCCCGAGAATCTCTTCCTGCTTATAGCCGAGCATCTGCGCCGCCGCCGGATTCACCAGCGTAATGCGGCCCTCAAGGTCGAGCGCGAAGATGCCGTCACCGACGGATTCGAGCACCGAGTTGCTCTGCCGGCTGAGCG
Source organism: uncultured Acidobacteriaceae bacterium (assembly GCA_963777205.1). Lineage (GTDB taxonomy): Bacteria > Acidobacteriota > Terriglobia > Terriglobales > Acidobacteriaceae > Granulicella. Next base: position 615,688 of record CAVZPQ010000002.1, read on the forward strand.
TGTTCAACTCCGTCTCTGCGCGGATCTGGTCCGTGATATCGACGCCGAATCCCAGCACGTAGCGCTCACCATCGACGGGCGCAACCACACGATTGCGATACGCAAGCGCGCGCTCGTCTCCGCGCGCATGCTTCAGATGCAGCAAACCCTGCGCCTCTCCCTTCGTGCGCAGGTCCTCGAAGTAGGTTTCCAGCAGGCTGCGCCGCTCCGGCTCGGTGAAGTCCTGCAGCGTCCTGCCGAGGACCTCCTGCACCGTGTAGCCGAGCGCCTCCGCGCCGTGCTCGTTGATCGACAGAATCTTGCCCTGCATGTCATGCGTGCACACCAGGCCGAGCGATCCTTCGACGATCTGCCTGTAGCGCGCCTCGCTCTCGCGAATCGCAGTTTCCGCGCCGCGCTGCACAGTCACATCAATGCCGGTCGCAATCACAAACGCGACCTGCCCATGCTGGTCGATCATTGCAGTGGCGGACCACGAGATCCGCCGGCGAACGCCATCGATCGACAGCCAGTGGTTCTCGTATGTAGCAGGGAACTGCCCGTTGCGAATGCGCTGGAAGCTGTCCACGTACTCCGCGATGTCTTCCTGCGGAACCAGCCGCTCCCACGCGAACTTGCCGATGAGCTCTGAAGACTGATAGCCCGAGATGATCTCGCAGGCGCGGTTGAATCGCACGATGCGCCCTGCCGTATCGAACACCACGACCAGCGCGCCGACGGTATCCAGCACCGCCGAGACGAAGTTGCGCTCCACCGTTAGCGCCGACTCGACACGCTGCCGCGACCGCGATGACTGGCTCCCCTCCCGCACGCGCCGCGCCAGCTCCAGGCGCGTCGTCACCATATTCGCCAGCGACTCGAGCGCCTCGAGCTGCGTCGTCGTCAGCTTGCGCGCCGAGTGGTCGAGCACAACCAGGCAGCCGACGGCGACGGAGTCGGGCGTGAGCACCGGCGCGCCTGCATAGAAACGGAAGCGGATATTGCCGAGCGGAATGCCGTTCGGAGCGTACTCCGGGTCGCGTCGCGCGTCGGGAATCTGGTAGATCCCATTGCCCGTGATGGTCGTCTCGCAGGGCAGCGTGCGGCGCGGCGCGGACATTGCGTCCACCCCATGCCGTCCAACGATGAGCACCTGGTCGCGCTCGATGATCGTCACGATGGCTACGGGCGCGTTGCACACGAGGGCCGCCAGACGCGCGATGTCGTCCAGTGCGGGATCATGGGGCGCCTCGCGCAGATCATAGTGGCTCAAGGCCTGCAAGCGCGGCAGCTCAATCGACGAGTTCAAGGGGCTCAGTTCGATCATGCTTCGTTATCCGAAGAATACGGAGAGAGGCAAGAGATTCGCCTCCCACTTTCGCGGCAAGCCGCGAACGATGGTCAAGGCAACCTCTTCTACCTGTGGGCTTTCTGTGGATTTCGCCCCTTCCGGCCGGCTAGGGATGCGCCGTCGCCGCAGGTGCATCGTTTGCGCTGGCGTCCAGGGCCACCTTCCAGTGCCCGTTCACCTTCTTCCAGAAGGTAATGTAGCGCCCGGAACTGGTGACTGCCTGCCCTTTGGAGTCCTGTCCGCGGGCATCATAATGCCCCCAGGTGAAGCCGGTATCGCCGGAAGGGCCGACCTGGGCGCCCTCCGGAAACCACGTTAACTGATAAGTTTGCGGGTCCCAGGTGGCCTGCGCGGCGATCGCCCGCTGTCCCAGTACCGCCGGCTGGCCGTTGTTCAGGGTCATCCCATCCTCTGCAAACCAGGACGCAAAGGCCTTGCCGCCGCCCTTGGCCACGGCGCTCTCGAAGTCGCCCTCCAGCTTCATCAACTCCAAGGCCCCCGGCGGAATCGCCTGCCGGTTCGGGAACGGGATGAGCGTGTGCTGATTCGGGACAGCCGGCTGGGGCGGCGGCACTGCCGGCTGCTGCGCCCCGGCGGCGAGCAAAGGCGCGAGTCCGAGGAGAGCAAGCAGGGCAGGGCGAAGGAGACGCTGGGCCATGCCAGCAGTCTACGTCGGCCAGCATGCCCTTCGCCTGCCTGGGTGCGAGGCGGACGCAACTGCGCCTGGCGACAGCTCGCCGCGCGCGCACCGCAAGCGCAGATTGATATCCTTCCCGCACATGCAGACGCACTCCCCAGACCTCAGCCCACGGCCACGCGGCGCGCGCAAATCCGGCTCGCGCGAACCGGCCGTCGCCTGGCAGATGGCAGCGCTCGGCGCGGGCATCGTCTGCCTCTCCGCCGGAGTCATCGCCGCCGCGCTGCACGCCCCGCACGCCGCGGGCCTGGCCCTGCGCTGCCTGGGTGTTGCTTCACTACTCGCCTTCGCCGCGCTCCGCCGCAGCCTCTCCGTCTGGATGTTCATCGCCATGGTCGCGGGCGCCGAGCTCGGCTTCGACGCGCCGCACTTCGCTGTACAGATGCGCATCTTCTCCGACATCTTCCTGCGCCTCATCCAGTGCGTCGTCGCGCCGCTCATCTTCGCCACGCTGGTTGTCGGCATCGCCGGTCATGGCGACCTCAAAGCGGTCGGCCGCATGGGCGTGAAGTCGCTCGTCTACTTCGAGGCTGTCACGACCGTCGCGCTCGCGATCGGGCTCTGCGCCATCAATATCAGCAAGGCCGGCGTCGGCCTCGCCTTCACGGCGGCCAGCGGCGCGCCGCAGACCGCTCCGCCGCCCACACACTGGAACGACTTCCTCGTCCACATCTTCCCGGAGAACATCGCGCGCAGCGTCGCCGAAGGGCAGATCCTGCAGGTCGCTGTCTTCGCAATCCTCTTCGGCATGGCGCTCGCGCTCACCAACCAGCAGAAGCGCGCGCCGGTTCTGAGGCTCTGCGAAGGCCTCGCCGAGGTGATGTTCAAGTTCACCAACATCGTCATGTACACCGCGCCCATCGGAGTCGCCGGAGCGATGGCCTTCACGGTTGGCGGCCTCGGACTCGGCGTGCTGGTCAATCTTGGCAAGCTGCTGCTCACCCTGTACGTCGCGCTGGTCGTCTTCGGAGTCGGCGTGCTGCTTCCGATCACGCTGATCTTCCGCGTTCCTCTCCGCGGCTTTCTCCGCGCTGTCGCCGAGCCCGCAACCATCGCGTTCGCCACCTCCGCCAGCCAGGCCGCGCTCCCCAGCTCGATGGAGCAGATGGAGGCCTTCGGCGTTCCGCGCCGCATCGTCGCGTTCGTCATCCCCGCCGGTTACAGCTTCAACCTCGACGGCTCAACACTCTACCTCGCCGTCTCCGCAATCTTCGTGGCACAGGCCGCCGGCCTGCATCTCACGCTGGGCCAGCAGCTCGCGATGATGTTCACGCTCATGCTCACGAGCAAGGGCATCGGCGGCGTGCCGCGCGCCATGCTGGTTGTCCTGCTCGCCACCGCATCCACGTTCCATCTGCCGACGGAACCCATCTTCGTTCTCCTCGGCGTCGACACCATCATGGACATGGCGCGCACTACGGCGAACGTCGTCGGCAACTGCCTCGCGAGCGCGGTGATTGCCAAATGGGAGCACGCCTTTCGAACCGAGCAACCCACGCCCGCCGTCCTCGAAGCCGCACTCGACTGAGCTGCCAGGCAAGACTGTCAACGCTCGCGCGCCGAAGCTCGTCAAACAATCTGGCCCGACAGTACACACGGCGTCCGCACGCGGATAAGCCGCGCAGCTCCATTTGCATTCCCCGGGTTGGTAAACTGGCAAATGGGCCTTACTGAAGCAGAGGCCGTCAGTTCGAGCGAAAAGAGTGCAGGAATGAGCGAGTACCTCAGCAGGATCAAGTCGCCCGCGGACCTCAAGCGGCTTGGGTGGGTCGAGTTAGAACGCCTGGCCGAAGAGATTCGCGAGCGCCTCATCCTCAGTTGCGCGAAGACCGGCGGACACATCGGCCCGAACTTAGGCGTCGTCGAGCTGACCATCGCCATGCATTACGTGTTCGACACCCCGCGCGACAGCTTCGTCTTCGACGTCTCGCACCAGAGCTACGTCCACAAGCTGCTCACCGGCCGCGAGCACCGCTTCGACACCATCCGCCAGCCCGGCGGCCTCAACGGCTTCATGCTCCGCACCGAAAGCGAGCACGACAGCTTCGGCGCGGGCCACGCCGGCACCGCGCTATCCGCCGCTCTCGGCATGGCCGTCGCGCGCGACATGGCCGGCGGCGATGAGCACGTCGTCGCACTCGCCGGCGACGCCGCCTTCACCAACGGCATCAGCTTCGAAGCACTCAACAACATCGCTGCGCAGACCCGTCGCATGATCATCGTGCTCAACGACAACGAGTGGTCGATCGACAAGAACGTCGGCGCCATCGCCGGCTACCTGCACAAGATCGCGACCAGCCAGACCTACATCAACCTGCATGACCGCGCTACTGGCCTCGTCGAAAAGATCGGCGGCAAGGCCGCGCTGCACATCGTCCGCAAGGCCGAGGAAGCCGCCAAAGGCATCGTCGGCCGCGGCATGATCTTCGAAGAGTTCGGCCTCGACTACTACGGCCCCATCGACGGCCACAACATTCAGCTGCTCGTCGAAACCTTCCGCGTCCTCAAGCAGCTCGACCGCCCCGTGATCCTCCACGCCATCACGCAAAAGGGCCGCGGCTTCCAGCCCGCGCTCGAGAAGCAGAAGAAGTTCCACGGCCTCGGTCCCTACGATCCCGAAACCGGCGAGACCAAACCGACCGGCCAGAAGACCTACTCCGAAGTCTTCGCCGAGAGCCTCACGAAGCTCGCCAACAACAACGACAAGGTCGTCGCCATCACCGCCGCGATGCCCAACGGCACCGCGCTCGATCTCTTCCGCCCGCATCACCCCAACCGCTACTTCGACGTCGGCATCGCCGAGGAGCACGCCGTGCTCTTCGCCGCCGGCATGGCCACCAAAGGCTTCCGCCCGTTCTGCGCCATCTACTCCACCTTCCTGCAACGCGCCTTCGACCAGGTCGTCCACGACGTCGCCCTGCAGGAACTCCCCGTCGTCTTCTGCATGGACCGCGGCGGCCTCTCCGGCGACGACGGCCCCACCCACCACGGCCTCTTCGACATCAGCTATCTGCGCGGCATCCCCAACCTCATCCACATGGACCCCAAGGACGAGGACGAGCTCCAGGACATGATGTTCACCGCGCTCCAGCACGCCGGCCCCAGCGCCATCCGCTACCCGCGCGGCGTCGGCCCCGGCGCCACAGATCAAAGAGCAGCCGCAGGCGCTCGAGATCGGCAAAGCCGAGCTCATCGAAGAAGACTCGCGCGGCAACCTCGACGTCGCCATCTTCTCGCTCGGCAACATGCTCCCCGAAGCGCAACGCCTCGCCGCGATGCTGCGCCGCGAAGGCCAAAGCGTCGCGATCATCAACGCGCGCTTCGCCAAGCCGCTCGACCACGAGTGCGTCGCCCAGCTACGCCAATCGCGCCGAAGTCCTCGTCACCTTCGAGGATCACGTCCTCGCCGGCGGCTTCGGCTCCGCCGTCCTCGAATCACTCGCAGAGCAGGGAATCGACACACCCGTCGTCCGCGTCGGCTGGCCCGACCAGTTCATCGAGCACGGCAAGGTCGAAGCTCTCCGCGCGAAATACGGCCTCACCGCCGAAGCCGCACTCGAGCGCGTCCGTCCGCACCTCCGCCACGCCGTGACGGCCTGATCATCGACCGGGTGCCCCATTCACGACGACGCAGTCGTCGTGGGTGGGTCCAAGCTCAGCCCTTCAGCGCCGCGCTCACCAGCGCCTTCGCCTCTTCCTGTATCCGCTTCAAATGCTCCTCGCCCTTGAAGCTCTCCGCATAAATCTTGTACACATCCTCGGTCCCACTCGGCCTCGCGGCAAACCACCCATTCTCCGTCGCAACCTTCAGCCCGCCAATCGCCGCTCCATTCCCCGGCGCCTCTGTCAAAATCGCCGTGATCGGATCTCCTGCAAGCTCCTTCGCCTTCACCTGCGACGCGCGACAGCTTCGCGAGCTTCGCCTTGTCCTCCTTCGAGCACGCCGCATCGATCCGCTGATACACCGGCGAGCCATACTTCGCCGTCAACTCGCCATACAGCAGGCCCGGATCCTTGCCCGTCGTCGCCGTCATCTCCGCCGCGAGCAGGCCGCAGATCAGCCCATCCTTATCCGTCGACCACACGCTGCCATCGCGCCGCAGAAAACTCGCACCCGCAGACTCCTCGCCGACAAACCCCAGCGTGCCATCCAGCAGCCCATCCACAAACCACTTGAAACCCACCGGCACCTCGAGCATCTTTCTTCCAAGCCCGGCGGCAACGCGGTCGATCATGCTCGACGACACCAGCGTCTTCCCAATCCCGACCTTCTCGCTCCACTCCGGCCGATGCGTAAACAGATACTGAATGCACACCGCCAGATAATGATTCGGATTCAGCAGCCCCGAACTGCGCGTCACAATCCCATGACGATCGTGGTCCGTGTCGCATCCCCACGCCACGTCGTATTTGTCCTTGTTCGCAATCATCGACGCCATCGCATACGGCGAGCTGCAATCCATGCGAATGCGCCCATCCCAATCCAGCGTCATGAACCGGAACGTCGGGTCGACATACTTGTTCAGCACCTCCAGCGGCAGCTTGTATTGCTCCGCAATCCGCGGCCAGTAGTGCACGCCCGCGCCGCCCAGCGGATCCACCGCAAGCTTCAGCCCGCTCGTGCGAATCGCGTCCATATCCACCACGCTCGCCAGCTCATCCACATACGACCCGATGAAGTCATACTTCTGCGTCGTCTCCGCTGAAACGGCGCGGTGATACGCCAGCCGCTTCACGCCCTGCAGCTTCGCCCCGATCAACTCATTCGCGCGATTCTCAATCCACTTCGTCGCCGTCGTGTCCGCCGGCCCACCCGTCGGCGGGTTGTACTTGAAGCCGCCATCCTCCGGCGGATTATGCGACGGCGTAATCACAATCCCATCCGCCCGCGCCGCCTTCGCGTCCGCATTGTGCTTCAAAATCGCGTGCGACAGCGCCGGCGTCGGCGTATACCCCAGGTCCTTGTCAATCAGCACCTGCACGCCATTCGCCGACAGCACCTCGAGCGCCGTCGAGAACGCCGGCTCCGACAGCGCATGCGTATCCTGCGCCAGAAACAGCGGCCCGGTCGTCTTCTCATTCGCGCGATACTCGCAGATCGCCTGCGTGATCGCCAGAATATGCGCGTAGTTGAAGCTCGTCGTCAGCGACGATCCGCGATGTCCGCTCGTCCCAAAGCTCACGCGCTCCGCCGGATTCGCCACATCCGGATGCCGCGCATAAAACGCCGTAATCAGGCGCGGCACATTCACCAGCCGGTCAGGGGAGGGAAGATGTCCCGGCGTATTCAACTCTGCTTGATTGCTCTGTGTGTCACCCGCCGTTGCGTTCGGTGTCTCCGTAGCCATAGGCGTCAAGCATACGGTGAAGCTCGATTCCCGAAAAGCGGTACTCAAGCGGAGCAGGGATTGCGCTGTAAATCAGCCGACGTTCTTCCGCTCGTAATGAAACAGCAGCTCCTGCTCGCTCGCGATCGGCACACCATTCCGCGTCGCCGGCGTAAACGTCCACGTCTGGACCGTCGCGATCACCTGCTGGTCCACATTCGGCCCCAGGCTCTTGGTCACGGCCAGATGCGCAACCTTCCCCTCCGCATCGATCAGCGCATCCAGCACCACATCACCGCTCGCGCCCGGCGTCAGCGTCGACAAATCCGGCTGCGGCCGCGGATGAAACTGCACCAGCGCGATGCTGATATTGCCATCGCCCTCGCTTCCATCCGCCGCATTCCCCGGAGCCTCATTGGTCGCCGCTCGCGCCAGTTGCACCGCCTTCTTCACGTCACTCTTCGCCGGCTGCGGCACCGCCGGCCCCTTCGCCTGCTCGCGCGCCTTCGCCGTGGTCGAGCCCGGCGGCGCTCCCAGCGTCTGATAGTTGAACATCAGCACCGTGCCCTGCGCGGTTCCCGGCAGATGCTTCGGCGCCAGCATCGGCGCATGCAGGGTGATGCCCAGCAGCAGCGCCACCACGGCCCCGTGCACCGCCACCGAAACTCCCGTGCTCCGCCACGCCCGCATATCGGACAGTCTAGGCCCGTCGGAACCCAAACTCCAGCACCAACATGAGTGGTATTGCGGCAGTTGGCTCGGAACGCTACAAAAAATCTAAACACGCAAATGGCTGCCTCCCGTCTCGGGACAGAGATGTGCGGCAGCGCAGCACCGTTTGAAAGGGCCAGAGGTTTGTCGGGACCGCACCACGCACGCCAGAGCAGATGGAAGGTATGCATGCGCGCTCTGCAGCGCGCTGATCCTGCTTCTCGCCGCGCCCTCCGCGCTCGCCATCCAGGCCACCCTCCTCGCCGACGCCCACGTCTCCTCCGCGCAGCCTGACGTCAACTCCGGCAGCCTCTCCAACCTCAACGTCGGCGGCGGCTACACCGCGCTGGTCCAGTTCGATCTCGGCGTCCTTCCCTCCGGCACCACGGCCGCGCAGATCACCCGCGCCACGCTCCGCCTTTATTGCAACCGCGCCGACACTCCCGGCAGCATCACCGTCGCAGCAGTCAACGCCGCCTGGGGCGAGTACAGCGTGACCTACAACACGCTCCCCGCGATCGGCTCGTCCATCGGCTCCGTGCAGGTCCCCGCGGCGGGCGAGTTCATCACCATCGACGTCACCTCTGCCGTTCAATCCTGGCTCACGACACCGTCCTCCAACAACGGCCTCGCCCTCACCGCCGCCTCCGCCGTCCTCCAGTTCGACAGCAAGGAGAACGACCAGACCTCTCACTCGCCCGAGCTCGAGATCGCCCTCGCCGCCGGAGGCAGCGGCACCGCCGGGACACAAGGTCCAGCCGGCCCGCAAGGCCCCGCAGGCGTGCAAGGCCCCGCCGGTCCAACCGGGGCACAAGGTCCGGCCGGCCCCGCCGGAGCAACCGGCTCGCAAGGCCCCGCGGGCCCAGCCGGACCCTCCGGAGCCAGCGCCTTCGTCTACCAGGGTGCCTACTCCTCCAGCACCAACTACGCCCAGGGAGCCGTCGTCACCTTCGGCGGATCCACCTTCGTCTCGCTCATCAACTCAAACCTCGGCAACACGCCCAGCTCCACCCCGTGGGACTGGGGCACACTCGCGCTCGGAGCAACCGGCGTGCAGGGCCCCGCCGGTCCCGCCGGTCCACAGGGAACGGTCGGCCCCGCAGGAGCGACCGGCCCAGCCGGCCCGCAAGGCCCCTCCGGCCCAACCGGCGCCACCGGCCCGGCAGGCTCGCCCGGCCTCATTTACCAGGGCGCCTACGATCCCACGCACAACTACAGCTCCGGAGACGTCGTCCTCTTCTCCGGCTCCAGCTTCGTCTCCCTCGCCGCCGGAAACCACGGCAACACGCCCGGCCAGTCCGCCTCGTTCTGGGGCACGCTCACGGCGCAAGGCCCAGCCGGAGCGACCGGCGCCCAAGGCCCCGCTGGCGCCGACCGGCGCGCAAGGTCCCACCGGACCCACTGGCTCTCCAGGCCAAACCGGCCCGCAAGGCGCGCAGGGAATCGCCGGTCAGGCAGGCGCGCAAGGTCTCGCCGGCCCGCAAGGCCCAGCCGGCCCACAGGGCGCAACCGGCGCCCAAGGTCCCGCCGGCCCCGTCGGCCTCACCTTCCAGGGAGCCTACGACTCCACCCACAGCTACGCGCTCGCCGACGCCGTTCTCTACAACGGCTCCGGCTACGTCTCGCTGATCGCCAACAATCACGGCAACGCGCCAGACCAGTCGCCCTCCGCCTGGTCGATGTTCGCGTCCGCCGGCAGCACCGGTCCGCAAGGCCCGGCCGGTCCGACCGGCGCGCAAGGTCCCACCGGAGCCACCGGCCCACAGGGTCCGACAGGCGCTACCGGCCCGCAAGGCGCAACCGGCCCCGCCGGCCAGGGCCTGAACCTCACCGGCTCCTACTCCGCAACCACCAGCTACAACATCGGCGACGTCGTCTCCTACAGCGGATCAAGCTACGCCTCGCTGGTCGCCTCCAATCACGGCCAGGCCCCCGACGTCTCGCCCACCTACTGGATGCTCCTCGCCGCCCAGGGCCCCGCCGGACCAACCGGCGCAACCGGCCCGCAAGGCCCCAGCGGAGCAACGGGCGCCACTGGAGCCACCGGCGCCACCGGAGCGACCGGGCCGCAAGGCGCCACCGGCGCGACCGGCGCTCCCGGCATGACCTTCCGCGGCCAGTGGTCGCCTGCCACCTACTACAACGTCAACGACGCCGCGTCCTTCGACGGCTCAACCTACCTCGCGCTCGCCGCCAACTCCAACTCCGAGCCCGACCTCTACCCCCAGGCCTGGACCGTCCTCGCGCAGGCCGGAAGCGCCGGCCCTACCGGCCCGGCAGGCACAGCCGCCACCGTCGCCATCGGAACCGTCACCACCGTGGCCGCCGGCGCGCAGGCTACGGTCACCAACTCCGGCACGGCCCAGAACGCAGTCCTCAACTTCGCCATCCCGCAGGGCGCCACCGGCGCTTCCGGAGGCGCGGGTACCGGGACGACCTCCTCCACCGACTTCGCCGCGATGTACCACCCCGTCAACTACAGCAACGCCTTCTACGCGCTCAACTCGGCTAACGCCGCCACGTCAGACGGCGATGCCGTCCTCGCCTGGATTCCCAAAAGCTGCACCGCGACCGAGCTCGACGTCGCCTCCCACCAGAGCGGCACGATCACCGTCACGCTGCGCCTCGGCACCTCATCCGCCGCCATGGCGGACACCACCCTCGCCTGCACCCCTCCAGCGGCAGCTGCACCGCCATCGGCTCCATCCCCATCGCCGCCGGCAGCTTCGTCGACCTCCACATCACCGGCTCATCCGGCACCCTGGCCGGCGTCTGGACCTCACTCACCTGCAACTGATCAGGTCCTAGGCTGCAGCGGAAGTGCTAGCAACCTGGAACCTGCTAGAAGCCTGGCACCCTGCCGCTACAGCGGCAAACATCCCCTCAACTCCACCGCCAGCTCCCGCAGCAGCCCGGCATCCACCACCCCATCGCTCTCCAGCAGCTGTTCGATCTCTCGCGCGATATCCGTCCCCCTCGGATAGCCGAACATCCCCAGCGATCCCGCCAGCTTATGCGCCGTATCCGCCGCGCCGCGCCGCATCATCGGCGACAGCCTGCCCCGCGCCGCTGCATCGCACGCAATATCCAAGGCATTCAGTCTGTCGGTAATGAGCGGGACACTCCGCTCCCATAGGGCACTGATCAACTGCCGTGCCACGTCGCCCGGTCTCGTCACACCGGGGCTGCTCATCTTTTCTGTCCGCGTCTCCGCGGATCGCAGCCGATCTCCATTGCCCTACTAACTCCAGCCCAGGGTAGCTGCCATCTGCTCGGCAAGGGTCAGCGGATCGAAAGGCTTGAACAAAACTCCTGCAACTCCCAGGCCCGCAAACCGCCGCTGATCGACACCCTGCACCTTCGCCGTCAGCAGGACCACCGGAATGTTCGAGATCCCTGGAGACTGCTGCATCTGCCTGAAGGTGGTCGGCCCGTCCATCGAGGGCATCATCACGTCCATCAGGATCGCGTCCGGCTGCTCAGCATGCGCTGTCTCAATGCCCTCAGCGCCCGAGCATGCCGTCAGCACGCTCCAGCCCGCAACGGACTCCAACGACAGGGCCGCCACTTCGCGGATGTCATCCTCGTCATCAATGATGAGAATTCGGCGCATCAAGAAATCAGACCTGAAAAAGATAGCTGCATTATTATGCCAGTGATCTGCTGCATTGCAATCCCAGTGATTTGTTGCATCATTCTACGCCGAGACCGTCCCGAGTGCCGGCTTGCCTAAATGTCGGACCATCGCCAGGATCAAATCTTCAACATGGCGCGGCTGCACACGTGCCTTGGTAAGAAACTGCGTCGGCCCCAGCCGCAACTGGGCCATCTCTGCCTCGCTCAATTCGCTGCCAGAGTACACCACCAGCGGCAACGTCCTTAGCTTCGGCTGCTGCCGCAACCAGTCGACCAGCGCAAATCCTGACCCATCCCGCAGCGTCAAATCCAGAATCAGCAGGTCCGGCGCGTTCCGCTCGCAATAGCTCTCCGCATCCGCCACCGACGTCACATGGTCCACCGAGATCGGCGTATGTTCTCCCGCCGACCGAAACCCGGACAGTACCACCGTGGCCAAATCCTCATCATCCTCAACCAGCAGAATCCGTCCCGGCCCACTGCCCGGCCGCAGCGCGCGCCCAATCTCAGTCAGCAGCAGACTCTCGTGAAACGGCTTCTGCACCCACCCCTGCGTCGTCGGCACGTCCGCCGTTCGCGTCGTGGGCGAGAGCACACTCAGCACCACCACCGGAACCTCGGCCGATCGCGGATTCTTTCTCAGCCGCTCCAGCGTCTCCCACCCACTCATGCCCGGCATGCAAAGGTCCAGCAGAATCGCATCCACCTCTTGCTTCGCCACCGCGTCCAGCGCCTCTTCACCGCTCGAGGTCTCAATCACCGTGTACCCATTTCGTCGCAAATGCTCTCGGACCACATTGCGGACGATTGGATCATCATCCACCACGAGAATGGATCCCTCGGAAGCATCGGGTAATGCCGCAGTCTGGTCAACCGTTGAGTACCTTGGCAGCCGCAGGATCACCGTCGTGCCCGGGCCTTTTCCGCCGGCTTCATTCCGCTCGGCCCAGATCGTGCCGCCGTGCTGCCCCACAATGCTCTTGCAGATCGCCAGGCCCAGCCCCGTTCCGCCCTTCTTGCTCGCGTCACCGGCCTCTACCTGCCCGAACCGGTCGAAGATGCTCTCCAGCTTATCGACCGGAACGCCGCGTCCTGTATCCACCACCTGCAGGACGAGGTTGTCGCCATCCGTCGCCGTCTTCACCCGGATCGACGCCGTCACGCGGCGAAAACTTGATCGCATTCGACAGCAGATTGGTCAGCACCTGCTGAATCCGGTCAGGATCGCCGTCGAACGAAATCGCCACATCGGTCGGCTCGGGCTCAATCTCCAGCGCCACATCCGCCTTCTCGGCCATCGAGCTCATCGTGTCCACGGCCTGCGACACCACCTCACGCAGCGTCAGCCGCCGAATCTGCAGCGGCGCCCGTCCCGACTCCATCCGCTCCAGGTCCAGGATGTCGTTAATCAGCCGGACCAGGCGATCGGTATTGCTGCTCGCAATCCGCAGCAGATTCGCCGCCTTGTCATCCACATGCCCGGCCTTGCCCGACGACAGCAGCCCCAGCGCCCCATGAATGCTCGTCAGCGGCGTCCGCAGCTCATGCGACACCGTCGAGATGAACTCATCCTTCAGATTGTCCAGTTGCTTGCGCTGCTGCAGCGCCGCCTGCTGCGCCAGCGTCTCCCGCATCGCCCTCGCCAGCTCGTCGGCCAGCAATGCGGCTCTCCGGCGCGCACGCGCAAGCGCAACCGAGACCACCACAAGCGCGACCGCCAAAGCCGCCGAGAGCCAGATCAAAACCATAAAAACCAGAGGAAGCCGGAAACCTATGGTAACTCAGACCTGCAACAAACGTTGTACCAGTACGAGTACGAAGGTCTGTGATCCTGTTCGACTTATGGCCTCTTAACTGCTCCGGCAACGCTGCTGGTTACCTCAGCCGCAAACACGCCTTACAGGAGCAGAGACCACCGCATTAGACTCGCCATCACGGGAATCAGCACAATTAACATCCCGAAATCGCGGCAAATACGTCGCTTCCGGCGCGGCGCCGCCGCTAGCATCACTGCTCTCCCGAGCCGCCCCACCGAGCGCCAGCACGGCCTCCCGCGCCTCCTGGGCAGCAATCCTCCGGTCCTCATAGGCCCCCGCAGAAAACTCAATCGGCCTCTCCGCAAACGACACCCGCGCCTTCACCCCATGCAGCCCGACGAAGTTCCACAGATGCTCCAGCAGCGTCTGCGTGCCCCAGTGCACATCCTCCTGCGGCGACCTCCCCGCAGCGATATCCCGCTCCGTCAGCTCATAGCGAATGAACCCCGGCGTCACCGGCGCGCCCGCCTCGATCGCCTGCGCCAGCAGCCCGCTATGGAACGGCATCACCGTCTCATCCCCGGCAAACGTCCCGCCCTCCGGAAAGAACACCACCGGCAGCCCATCGCGAAATCCCTTGCCCATCCCCTGCGCAGCCTTCTCCGCGCTTCCGCCGCCACCGCGCACCACATACACGGTGCCCGCCATCATGCTGATCCACCCAATCAGCGGCATCTTCCGCGTCTCAATCGCCGACACAAATACGCACGGCCGCAGCGCCCCATGCAGCACGATGTCCAGATAACTCTTGTGGTTCGTGATCACCGCGCCTTCCATAGGCACCGGCCCACTCGTCGCCCACTCCACGTCCGCGACGCGCAGCATGTGCCGGCAAAGACCGCACAGCCACGCGGCACGCTCCGGCCTCGTGCGCGGCCGCGTCACCATCAGCTTCGTCAACTCCGCAGCAAATACCCACACCACCTTCGCCGCACGCCACAGCTTTCTCAGCACACTCACCCGCTCTCGCCCGAATATTGCGCCTGCCTGCTACTCTCCGTGAAACTCCTCCACCGGATCCGCACTGTGCGTCCAGGCCGAGTAGATCAAATTCCGCAACTCAATCGCTCCCGCTGCCAGCCGCTCCTCCGTAAACGTCTTCGCCTCCGGCGTGCCCGCACCCGTAAACCCGCCCCCCTTGTCCAGCTGATACACGCGCTCCACATCCGCACTCGTCTGCTTCAAATAGCCGAGATACTGCCCCCACTCATCGTCGATCGCCACCGGCGCCGAAGCCTCAACCAGCGGCCTCACGTCTCCCGGCTTCACATTCGCCGACACATACGCCGACTCAAACTGCGAATGAATATGGTGCTCCGTCGTATATCCGTTCGGATTCGGCCCGGTCCACCCGTTGTACTGAATCGTCACATGCAGCGGCTGCGATCCATCCGCCACATAGTGCCCCAGCCATCCCTCGTCGTAGAGCACCGCCGCCTCCACGCCGCTCAAATCCTGGTTCGCCGCCACAGCCTTCCGGTACTCGCGAAGGTCCACCTTCAGCTTCTGCCAGATCTCCTCCACCTCCCACGGCTGCATCCCCACCTTCTCCGGCGTCAGCGGCAATATTCGGATGAGCCGCCTGCGCCGCCGCCAGCGCCCGGATAAAGTCATACCGCCGCTTCGGGAGCATCTTCCCATCCGGCCCGCAATCTGGCCCACCGGCAATCGGACCGTTCGCCCCCGCAGACGCGTGCCCTGCACTCCCCGGCGTCGCGGACGTACACGGCACCTCACCCCACACCGCCCACTCCATATCGATGAAGTGATCCGGCGCCTGCTCCGCCACCAGCTCACTCTCCGCGCGATTCCGCCACCGGTCCGGCTCCGGCCCCAGCCACTCCACCACATCCAGCGCATTGCCGTTATGCATAAACGCCGGCACATCCTGCGGAAGCGCCTGCACGGCCAGCCGATTAATCATCCTGTGCCCAACCTCGCCCCACGCCCACGCCCGCTGCGCTGCACACCCCATGACCGCCGCGACGAAAATCCGCGCCGCCCAAAAATCCACGAACAAATCGCATGACGGGAGTATAACGATGCTGCGACAACAGAGATGATGCTGTTCATCGATTGGCGTTCGGTTTGGCCTTTGGCGACATCCTTGGCTCTCGTTGCCTCATGCCTCGTTCTGATGTGGCACGCGGGCCACAGATTGCCGCTGTGGGGCCGGATCGTGGTAGCCGTTGCCGCAACTCCCACCTTCCTGCTGGGGCTCGGCTTGACCCTGATGTTCGGCTTCTTCGCGCTCCCAAGTCTCCAAATCAATTCGCAACCGATTCCATCGCCAGACCGGCAAACAAGTGGCAAGAACCGAGACGTGGGGCGGCTTCGGAAGCACCGGCGGGACAAACGTCAAGATCTATTGGCTCCACGGCCTGCTATCGTGCGGGGTATACAGCGGAGGCCCGGAATCCGTTCAGGCCGAAGACGTTCACTGGCTCGACGACCGCACACTCAGAGATCCGCTACACGCTCCGGCTGACGAAGGCCACGTATGCAACAACACACGGAGAGTTCAGGTTCGGTGCGTGGCAGCCTCTACGACGAACCACTAGCTCTACCCGTACCCTCCTTACCGCTTACCCTCTACCCACTCGCAGCAGCATCCAACCTCCCCATGGCCGAAGACTCCAAAGCTTCCGTCATCGGCGCGATCACCGCCAACTTCGCCATCGCGGGCATCAAGCTCCTCGCCGCCGCCGGCAGCTCCGCCATGCTGTCCGAGGCCATCCACTCCGGCGTCGACGGCATCAACGACCTCCTGCTCCTCTTCGGCATGCACCGCAGCAAGCGCCCCGCCGACGAGCAGCACCCCTTCGGCTACGGCAAAGAGCTCTACTTCTGGTCCCTCATCGTCTCCTGCTCCGTGCTCGTGCTCGGCGGCGGCGTCACCATCCTCGAAGGCGTCCTCCGGCTCATCAAGCCCGACCCGATCCACGGTGCCCTCTGGGCCTACCTCGCCCTCGGCGCCGGAGCTGTCTTCGAGGCCGGCAGCCTCGTCTTCTCCATCCGCAAATTCCGCCAGCAGAACCGCGGCAAGCACTGGAAGGAAGCCGTCCGCGAGATCAAAAATCCCGGCTCCCTCATGGTCATCGTCGAAGACTCCGCCGGCTTCCTCGGCGAGCTCATCGCCGCCGCCGGCATCTTCATCGCCACCCACGGCTGCCAGCGCGCCGACGGCGCCGCCTCCATCCTCATCGGCCTTCATCCTCGCCGCCAACGCCATCTTCCTCATCTCCCAGACCCGCGACCTCATCGTCGGCGAAGGCGTCGTCGACGACGTAGCCCGTGCCATCCGCGAGATCGCCTCCCAGCAGCACGGCATCGTTCACATCCGCAGCGCGCAGTCCATGCACTTCGGCCCCGAAACCATCCTCGTAACCCTCACCGCCGAGTTCGACCCCGACCAGTCCTCCGCCGCCCTCATGCAAACCGTCGACGACCTCCAGACCGCCATCCGCCGCCACTTCCCCTCCGTCAAATACATCTACATCGACCCCGAAACCGACCAACTCCCGCGCAGCCACGCGCCGCCTGAATCAATCCCGCTTCGCAGTTACATTCATCCGGGATCCCGGGTGCCCCACGTCTCGCTTCTGACACGTCGGTTTCTCAGGACCGCCGGGTGCCCCATTCATGCGCGGCTCCATCGCGCATGGGTGGGGAACGAAGATGCTTGGACCGCCCGCTTCACCCGGCGCGATCTACTCGCCCTCGGTTCGCGCTGCGAATTGAAGTTCCTGTAGACCGTTCTATCTCACTCGGCCGGAACCAATTTCTTAGTGGCCTTCCAGAGCTGCTTGTTAATGAAGTCAGGGGCCAGGCGGCGCAAAAAAGCGAGCTGTTTGGACTGCCCCGGTCGGATCTCGAGCGCTCCTGACTTCAACGAAGCAAAGGTCTGCTTCACCAATTCATCCGTGGTGATCACGGTGCCGCCGCCCTCGGCAAGTTCGCTCGTCATCTCGGTCTTCACCGCCGGCGGCATAATCTCGATGACCTCCACGCCGCTCTCCTCCAATTGGAATCGCAGCGACTGCGTATACGAGTGGATCGCGGCCTTGGTGGCCGAGTAAATTGGCGCCGGCGGCAGCGGCACGAACGCGAGCCCGGAGGACACGTTGATCACGGTCCCCTTGTTCGCGCTGAGAATGTCGATGAACGCCGACGTCATACCAATGACGCCGCCCACGTTCACATTCATCTCTGTCATCAAGTCAGCAAGGTCGCCCGCCGGTACTCTGAGGTTCTTGTAAACCAGGATGCCCGCGTTATTCATCAGCACGTCGAGCTTTGGGAAATCCACCTTGACGCGCGCCGCCAGACTGCTGATCTGTGCCTGGTCCGCGACGTCGCTCTGGATGACGTGGAGTTTCGGGTACTTGGCTTTCACCGCGTCCAGCACCGTCTGTCGGCGCCCGGTCACGATGACCGTGTTGCCGAGTTCGAGAAACTTGAGCGCGAAAGCAAGGCCGATGCCGGCCGAGCCTCCAGTGATGAGAATGGTGCGACCGGTAAGCTTCATAGAATTCCTTCCGTGGATACCGCCCATCATTCAGGGCGGCTCGTAACACTCTTCAGGTTTTACGGGCTCTTCTTCCTGACGACGTATGCCGTATGAGATTACAAACATAATCCCACGGTCGCAATTAAAGTTCAGAAACTGCGCAATAGATAGTCCCGCACGTTTTCCAGGACCTTCTGCCTTTCGGCAGGCTCGGTGAAAAGACGGGCAGTCGAAATGGCGCCCGCCATAGCGCTAAAGATGACAATGAAGTTTCGTTCCCGGTCTGCTGCCGGTCGCTCCGGGCATGAACTCCACCCACTCTTCCATCAGTCCCTTCACCTGGCCGGCAATTCGTTTTCTGACACTGAGTTTGGCGCGAGCAAATTCGGGTGCCAGACTCGCAACCGGGCACCCGGTGGCGGCATGATCGCAGTGCTCGGGCGACAGGTACCATCGCACGATCTCCTTCCACCAGTCCTGAGGCGATACGTTTTTCAGCGACGCATGGGCTTTCTCGCCAAACTCCGAGAAGCCCAGCGCAATCGCATCGGCCAGAAGCTCATCCTTGCTCCGAAAGTGCTTATAAAACCCGCCCACCGTCAAGCCGGATGCTTTCATCACGCTGGCCACGCCAGGGCCGCTCAGGCCCTCAGCGCGAAGCTTGCGAGCTGCGTTCCGAACAATACGATCGCGAGTTTGCTTTTTGTGTTCCGGATCGTAACGCATATCAACCATTAGATTATAGGCATAATCCAGCGATTCAAGCCACGAGTCAACCTCCATAGGCTCAAAACCCGGGTGCCCCATTCATGCGCGGTCTCCATCGCGCATGGGTGGGGAACAAACATGCCGGAAGAGACCGCACATCAGCCCCGGACGCCCAGTCCGCTCTTGGAAGGGGCACGGCTTCAGCCGTGCCACAAACCGCGCGAACGCGCGCTTCCGCTCTGCCGAAGGCCGTCGTGAAGCCCGAAGGGCGAAACGACTGACTTGCCTTCGCACGGACCGCCACGAATCTCACCCGCCGTTTCAACCACTTACAGGAAATTTTCCGCAAATCTTCCCGGAAATCAGCTTGTCAAGCCCCCAAGGGAACTATCTCTTTGAAAACAAAAGCAATATACCTGCAGGCCAATTACCCTCAAACCGATATAATGGAAATAGAAGGTTGGAAGGACCCGGCTGCCACAAGGCAGCCTTTTGCTTTGTCATGCCTAAATTACTGATTCCAGAGATTTTGTTAGCTAAATCTCTGGAATCAATATTTTGCAGCCACACCCCTCCCGCAACTCACTGATTCCAAAGATGAGGCCCAAAACAGAGGGGGGAGGGGGTACCCCCGGTCCGCTACACCAGCACCGGCTGCTCCCGCAGCACCGGCGACCCGAACACCCGCCGGTAACGAGCCACCTCCTCCGCCGGCCCGGTCGCCTTGCTGGCGTTATCCGAAAGCTTCACCGTCGGCCGCCCGTCCGCGCTGGTCAGCTTGCACACCAGCGAGATCGGCTCAAACGTATCCTCGCCCCGCGGATGACAGCCCCTGAAGTCGTTGGTCAGCAGCGTCCCCCAGCCCGACGCAAACCGTATCCGCCCGCTGAAGTACTCATGCAGCGCAATGATCGTCTGCGCGTCCAGCGCGTCCGACGCAATCAGCCGCTTGGTCCTCGGGTCCTGCCCCTGCCGCAGCAGCCACGCAATGTACTCGTCCCCCGCCTCGAACGGGTCCTTCGAGTCCACGCGCTCTCCGGTCCACCGCGCCACCCACCCCGGCGCCCCCTCCAGGAACTGCGTCGTCCCAAACGTATCCGGAAGCAGGATCAGCAACTCGCCGTGATAGCTCTGCTGCCACAGCTCCAGCACCCGATACTGCGACGCGCGCAGGTCCTCATCGCTTCCGCGCGAGGCCATCGCCGCCATCGCCATCGGCAGCTCATGCGCATTTGTGCCGATCGCCTCCAGGTTGTGCTTGTAGGCCAGCGCCGTATTCGAGGTACCGCTGAACCGGTCCTCTCCGTTGTTCAAGGCCGACTGCAGCGCTTCCACGCAGTACTCCTGCCACAGGAAGCTGTGCCTGCGCCGCGTCCCGAAGTCCGACAGCCGCAGCCCCTCCACCCTCCGCAGCCGCTCAATCTTGTCCCACAACCGCGTCTTCGCGCGCGCGTACAAAACATCAAGCTCCAGCTCGTTCAACTCCGCGAGCGCCGCACGCGTCTTCATCTCGCTCACGATCGCGAGCGAGTAGACCTCCCACATCGTGATCTCGGTCCAAAGCCCCGAGAACCGCAGCGTGAGCTGCCCATCATGCTCGCTGATCTCGTACTCCGAGAGCCGGAAGCTATGCTCCATCCAGTCCAGGAACGCCGGCTCGAAGATCTGCCGCACGCCATAGAACGTATTACCCGCCAGCCACACCAGCTCCGACCGCTGAAACCGCAGCCGCTTCACGTAGTCCATCTGCTCGCGCAGCGCCTCTGCCGAGATCCGCTCCGCCAGCCGCACCCGCACCGTCCGGTTCAGCACCTCGCTCGTCGCCGTCACGCGCGGAAAGTTCTTCCAGATGAACTGCAGCATCAGGAACTTGTAAAAGTCCGTATCCAGCAGCGAGCGCACGATCGGGTCCAGCTTCCAGTTGTGGTTGTGCGCGCGCTCGGCGAAGTTCACGTTCATGCACTTCCAGCCTATCGAACTTCGCGCGGCCAAATGAGCAGACGGCGGGATGGCAACCTTATCCCAAAATTCCTAGTCAAGCGTGCTTGACATGACAAGGATGCTTGACGTAAAGTTTGCTTGTCATCAATCGGGAGGCAAGCGTGATCTGCGGAACGAAGTCAAAGGCACAAAGAAGGTATGAGCGCGATGTGATGTGGTTTGCGGGCGCATACATGTTGCTGTTGGTTTGCGCGGAGCGGCTGGTCAAGGTGAACCACGTGGAGCACTTCTTCCTGTACTTCTGGTCGGTGCTCCCGGCGATACCGGTCGTCGGCCTGATCTGGAGAATGGCGCGTTACCTCCGCGAGGAGACCGACGAGTTTCAGCGGCTGCTGCGGATGCAATCCATTCTGGCGGGTGCGGGAGCCATGCTGGCAGTGCTTGTGGTCAGCGATTTTCTCCGCGGCTTTGCGCATGCCGGCGACCTGCCGCCGTTCACCCTTTTCCTGGTGTTCGCCGGGGCCATGGCCGTCACCCAACTCTGGCAGTGGATGCGTAACCGGGTGCGCGACGATGAATAACCGTTTACGTCAGCTACGCGCAGAGCTGGGGTGGTCGCAGGCTTCGCTCGCCGACAAGCTCGAGGTCTCGCGGCAGAGCGTGAACGCGATCGAGACGGGGAAGTTTGATCCGTCGCTGCCACTGGCGTTTCGGATTGCAAAGTTGTTTGGCAAGCGGATTGAAGATGTGTTCGAGGAGGAATCAGATGAGATGGATTTGCAGAAGAAGCAATAATCAGGCTGCGGTTTGGATCGCAATTGCGGTGGTGCTGATGAGCTCGCACCGCAATGCGCAGCATAGTCACTCGAGCGCGTGGTGGCTGGTGGGTTTGTCCGTGGGTGCAGTCACGGCGGCAGTCGTGCTGGTCTGGCGCAAGCGTTGCGTGTGACAAGTGTCAGGTGAGTTTGCTGATCATTCTGACTGGCTGTTTGGGTCCGCGCGGCGGACGATAGGTATGGATCACGAGAGGTCTGCAATGAAGATTCTTCAGTATCTGGTTTCGGCGGTTCTCGTCCTTGCGGGGATCATGTTGCTTTGTGGCGGTCCGGCGCACGCACAGAGCAAGACATCCGCGCCGACGCGCTTTACGGTGGTGGACGAGGGCACGGCGGGCAAGCCGGATGTCCTGCTGATTCCCGGGCTCTCGAGCTCGCGCGAGGTGTGGGCGGCCGAGGCGGCGAAGCTGGCGCCGAATTACAGGCTGCACCTGGTGCAGATTGATGGATTCGCGGGGCAACCGGCAGGACCGAATGCGACGGGCGAGATTCTGCCGGCGCTTAGTCGACGAGCTTCACGCGTACATCACGGCGGCGCAGATGCGGCCGGTGGTCGTCGGTCATTCGCTCGGCGGCCTGCTCGCGCTGATGCTGGCCGAAAAGTATCCCGCTGATGCGAGAAAGCTGGTCATCGTGGATTCGCTGCCGTTCTATGCGATGCTGTTCAATCCCGACGCGACGGTGGACACGATTAAGCCCATGGCCGCTGCGATGAAGCAGCAGATGCAGGCCGTTCCTGCAGATCAATATGCCGCGATGCAGCCGATGATCGCAGCGCAACTGGTGAAGGACCCGGCAGCGCAAAAGCTGGTCGCGGCAAGCGGCACCGCGAGCGACCGCGCGGTTGTGCTCGAGGCCATGATCGAGGACCTCGAGACCGATGTCCGCCCGCAGCTTGCGTCCATCAAGGTGCCGGTGCTGGTGATGTACGAGCACGACACTACGCTCCAGCAGCCCAACGCGGACGCGTACGAGAAGACGATGAAGGCCGCGTACGGAGCGATGCCGAACGTCACTCTGCTGAAGTTTGACGGGTCGCGGCACTTCATCATGTACGACCGGCCGGAGGCGTTCGACACTGCGCTCGAGGGATTTTTGAAGTAGCTGTAAACGAGGCCCCGAGCGGCAGCGGTTCGCGTTGAGTTTTTATCACGATATCAACGCGAATCGCGGCGTCTTTCGCGGCCCAAACGCGATAAACTAGAACCTGACATGGCGAACAAAAAAGAACTCCTCAACAAGCAGATTCAGCACATCGACATCACCGAGCACAACGTTGTGCCGCTGGTGGACGCGATGGCTTCGATGGCCTACAGCTCGCGCGATCTCGCGCGCGCGGCCAGCATTTACGACATGATGTTGCGCGATACCGAGTGCGGCGTCATCCTCTGCCTCGCCGGCTCGCTCATCTCCGCCGGCCTGCAGAAGGTCATCGTCGACCTGGTGCGCCACAACATGGTCGATGCGATCGTCTCGACCGGCGCAAACATCGTCGACCAGGACTTCTTCGAGGCGCTGGGCTTCCGCCACTACATCGCCGGCGACGAGTACAAGTACGGCGCTGGCGATGCCGACCTCCGCGAGCTGATGATCGACCGCATCTATGACACGTTCATCGATGAGGAAGAGCTCCGCATCTGCGACGAGACGACCGAGAAGATCATCAACGGCATGAAGCCCGGCGCGTACTCTCGCGTGAGTTCATCCGCGAGATGGGCCGCTACCTGAAGGAGAACGGCCGCACGCCGGAGAACGGCAACGCCGACTCGATCGTGCTCGCCTGCTACGAAAAGAATGTGCCGATCTTCGTGCCGGCGTTCTCGGACTGCTCGTTCGGATTCGGCATTGTGGCGCACATGCACGCGCGCCAGGGCAAGCCGCACTGCTCGATTGACTCCGGGAAGGACTTCTACGAGCTGACGCAGATCAAGATCCAGAACCCGACGACGGGTCTGCTGATGATCGGCGGCGGCGTGCCCAAGAACTTTGCGCAGGACATCGTGGTCGCAGCCGACATCCTCGGCGTCGAGGCCTCGATGCACAAGTACGCGATCCAGATCACGGTGGCCGACGCGCGCGATGGCGCGCTCTCGGGCTCGACGCTCAAGGAAGCGAGCTCGTGGGGCAAGGTCGACCTTACCTATGAGCAGATGGTGTACTCGGAAGCCACAATCGCGCTCCCGCTGATCGCGGGCTACGCGTATCACAAGAAGGCGTTCGCGGCGCGCAAGGGCAAGGCGTTTGCTGAGAAGCTGGATCTAGTTACTGCATAACAGGAGTAGTTAGTGGTTAGTGAACGGCGGAGCCTCGGCTCCGCCGTTTTGCTTAGGTACACAGACCACCTTTATCGAATGGAAGTCTCTGCAGCTTTTCTGTTCGTCATAGTACGGCCAATGTTCGTAGCGAATCGTCACGTGGGAGTCATCGACCCAGCGCACATCCGACTGACCAACCGACTTCCACTGTCCATCGAAAACTAACCCAAACCGCAGTCCATGCATGTCATATAACTGGACCGATGCTCCGCCACCTGTGGCCCCTTCATCATCGAACCAGATGAGAGCGGCGGTCTTACCATCGGGAGAGTAGATCGGTGCTCCGTGACCAGAGCATCCGGCGAAGTCGGAGAGTACAAACAATCCCAGAAGCAATGTTGCAATTACGCCAATCGGGACGGTTGTTATTGAACCGATTACACGGACCCATGAGCCTTTGCGCCACGTCAACCAGAACACAAGGATCAGAGCGGCAATGATAAATACGAGCAAGCCATGTGATTCGACCTGGGCTAAATGGAAGAACATGGTGGTGCCACTCAGAATAGCGCGCGTATTCGCAGCTCACGGAAGATCTCCTCGATGGAGGAGTCGAAGGGGGCGCCATTTCCCCCTTCAGATCGCTTCGTGAAGATATCGGCTCAGACTGTATTCGGGGGTGACTTCTTGGGGCGGTGTATGGGCGCCGCCGACGTAGAGGTGACAGGGAAAAGCTGCGGAGACGATTACGATCTCTTCGCCTTCGCCGCTGCGAACGAGAAGTCCCGACTCTGCTCGGAAGCCGCGTTGTTCGATTGAGAGCTTCGCGATCGAACCGCCGTTTCTGAACGACCAGGGCAAGTCGACGGAAGCTTCGTCTGGCAGCGGGTGCACAACCATCTCCATCTTCAGGACGCCGACCTGGATTCCGTCCGCGAGATCGCACATGTGTGACGTGATTCGAAAGCCTTCGCCGGAGGTGAGCCACAGTGTCGCGGCGAGGCAGCCGTAATGCGAGAAGTCGGACGAGAGGCGTTTGAGCTGCCCTCGTCTGACCCCGTTCGCAAGCGGGGCGACATTGCCGGAAAGGGAGAGTGTCGTCATCGACGGTCTAGAGCATGTTACGTGTGCGGAGCTCACGGAAGATTTGTTCGATCGACCAGTCGAGTGCGTCGGTGCCGAGAACGGTCATTGTGGCGCGGGCTTGTGAGGGAATGACGTATAGGTCCGCCATCGGCTTAACGGCGGCGTCGTATTGCTCGCGCACGGATTCTTCGGTGCGGCCGCGCTCGCGGATGTCGCGATGGATGCGGCGGGTCAGGCAGAGCTCGTCGGGTGCGTGGACGTACACGGAGAGGTCGTAGGCGTCGCAGAGATCGGGCCAGTGCAGCGCCATGATGCCCTCGACCACGACGAAGCGCGTGGGCTCGATGTGATCGAACGCACCGGCAACACGCGTGTGCGTGCGGAAGTCGTAGATCGGGCGGTCGATGGCGTGGCCCTGCTTCAGCGCGAGCAGGTGCGGAATGAAAAGCTCGCTCTCGAGCGAATCAGGATGATCGAAGTTCTGCTTGTGGCGCGAGTCGAGCGGGAACTGCGAGAGGTCGCGGTAATAGAGGTCGAGCGGGAAGAGCGTGGCGTCAAGCTGGGCAGCGAGCTCGCGCGCGAGCGTGGTCTTTCCCGAGCCGGAACAGCCGGCAATGCCGATCAGGATCGGCTGCGCGGGCAGGGTTAGCTGTTCGGGCTGGGAAGGCACGCACTCTAGTCTAGTTGGATACCACAGCGGCCGCGACCTGCGGGATGAGCGCTTTGACGAGTGAGGTGAATTGAGCCTCGACACGCAGACCGGTCTGCATTACTTCTTCGTGGTGGATCACCTGCTCGCTCACACCGGCCGCCATGTTGGTGACGAGCGAGAGGCCGAGGACCTCGATGCCCATGTGCCGCGCGATGATGACCTCATGCACGGTGGACATGCCGACGAGGTCGGCTCCGAGCGTGCGGAAGGCGCGAATCTCCGCCGGCGTTTCGTAGCTGGGCCCGAGCACGGCGAGGTAGACACCTTCGGGCAGCGGGATGCCTTGCTTTGCGGCCTCGGCGGCGGCGAGTTTGCGCAGGTGCGGCGAGTAGGCGGTCGTCATGTCGAAGAAGCGCAGGCCGGCGCCCGCGCGGATTGCGAAGCGCGGTTCGTTCGGGCCTACAGCCGCGTTCTGGCCGGTCAGGTTGATGTGGTCGGAGATGGCGACGATGCCGCCTTGCGCGAGCGACTTATTGATCCCGCCCGCTGCGTTCGTGACGATCAACGCTTTGCAGCCGAGCAGGCCGAGCACGCGCGTGGGGAAGGTGACCTCGGCCATCGAGTAGCCTTCGTACGCGTGCACGCGGCCTTGCATCACGGCGACGCTAACACCCCCAATGGTGCCAATGACGAGCTTGCCTTCGTGGCCCTCCACTGTCGAGCGCGGAAAATTCGGGATCTCGGAATAGGGAATCACCACCGGGTTCTCGACCTGTGAGGCGAAGCCGCCAAGGCCGGAGCCGAGAACGATGCCCAGCGTTGGGTTCAGGCCGCTTTTGAGGAAGATGTGCGTCAGTGCCTGCGTGACCCGCGTGTGAAGGTCAGGGGCGTTTGTGTCGGAGGCGTTTCCCGGTTGGTTCTCAGCCATTCGGAAACTATAAGCGAAGTGAGGCCGGCACCGTGAAGCGAGGCGCACTAACGTGACGTTCGATCTCGAACCGCTCTCTTGAGGCTGGGCAGCAGGTCTTTGAGGTGCTCCGTGAAGTAGAGTTGGGTGCGCGGCCGCGGAGGCGAGATCATCTGCGGAGGAAGATTCGGGAGCGCCGGAGCCTGCCGATTTGTGTACAGCGACAGGATCGAGAGAAGGTCTTTCGCAAGCTGCGTGGCAGAAAATCTGTTCCACAGGACCTCGATCACGCCGGAGTCGATGATGGCCCGCGAGTCCTTTATGGGATCGAGATTGCGGAGAATACGATCCAGTTGCTCCGGAGAATCGAAGAGAAATTTCTCAAGACCAAATTCGCGCAGGATCGCTGAGTAGCTCGGTGTGTCCGATGCGATGGGGATGAGTCCAGCCATCAGCGCGGTGATCAGCTTGTTCGGCGACTTGATGTAAGAGTTCAGCGCGAGATCCAGCGAGAAGTGGCTGAGGATGCAGTAATCGAAGCCCCGGGCTTCTTCTTGAAACGAATCGTTGCTGTACGGGATCGTCCGGAAGTTGAACTGATTTTTGAATTCCGCTTCATTCACAATGAGCGCGAAATCGGTAATGTCGCCGGCTGCCAGATGCAGCTTGAGCACTGGAATGAGAGACGCCATTCCCTTGTTGAAGCTTTCGGAATAGCCGAACCACAGGAGCCTGGAAGATTGCTTAATAGCAAACGACGGCGGCTGTTGGGCATCCGTGCGGGCGATGGGATCGATTCCCTCGGGAATGTAGTAGACCGGCTTGTAGAACTGGCTGGCAAGCAAGTTCCTGTGCAACGGCGTTGGCATCAGGTAGAGATCCGCAACCTCGTAGCTTGGCAGATAACGGGAAAATTCGTAGATGTCGCTGCCGAAACATGCGGCCAGGAATTTTGTTTCGTTTTTCCGAAATGCCTTCAAGGAAGTTATCGCGGGAAGATCGTCGAAGTGAAACAGAACGCAGGAGCCATCTTCGATGTCAAGACCTTCAGCCGGCGGAACGAGCCGAACGGAAGCGCCTGGGATGCTCTGGAGGCCCCGCAGCAGGGCCTCGGACTGGAGTCGCACAGTAGCATCTGAATCGTCCTTAGAGCTGACGACGAGAAAGGATGTGCACATCTAGCGCAGATAATACCATCGGCAACCGGCGACTCGGCGGGCGTTGATGA
Source organism: uncultured Acidobacteriaceae bacterium (assembly GCA_963777205.1). Lineage (GTDB taxonomy): Bacteria > Acidobacteriota > Terriglobia > Terriglobales > Acidobacteriaceae > Granulicella. The sequence goes on from CAVZPQ010000002.1 coordinate 643,329, forward strand.
CGGTCTTTGCTTGCCAATTGCAGCGGTGTTTGCAGGCGCAGTTTGGAGCGCCTCGGGATATTTCGGTGACCGGCCGCGGGGAACACAATGCGCCGTTCATGCGCCCCCGGTTATCTCGGCAAAAGCATGGAGACGATACTGGCAGACATGAGGTTCGCCATGGTGCCGGCCAGCATGGCACGAAGGCCAAGCCGCGCGAGGTCGTTGCGGCGGTGCGGAATGAGCGCGCCGATGCCGCCGATCTGCATGCCGACCGAGCCGATGTTGGCGAACCCGCAGAGCGCGAAGGTTGCGATGGAGAGCGTACGCGCAGAGACCGCGCCGGTTTTCGCGAGCGTGCCGAGCTGCGTGTACGCGATGAACTCATTGAGCACAGCGCGCGTGCCGATCAGGTTGCCGACAATGGGCGCGTCGTGCCAGGGAATGCCGATCATCCAGGCAATCGGTGAGCAAAGCACGCCCAGCGCATTGCCGAGCGAGTGTGGGAACGGGATGTGGCCGTGCGCCCAGAGGTCGTTGCTGAAATTCCGAGCATGATGGCGTTGATCAGCCCGACGATCGCGAGGAAGCTGATGAGCATGATCGCGACATTCCAGGCGAGGTTGCCGCCGTCGATCGTGCCGCGCGCAACCGCGCCGACGAGGTTCTCTTCGCTATGCTCCTCGGATTCGGGCATCTTCACGGTGCCGAGCGTCGCCGGGACTTCGGTCTCGGGCACGAGCATCTTGGCGATGAGGATGGTTCCGGGGGCGGTCATGATCACTGCCGAGAGCAGATCCTGCGCGTGAATGCCGAAGAGAATGTACGCGGCCATGATGCCGCCGGAGACGTGCGCCATGCCGGAGGTCATGATGGTCATGAGCTCGGATTGCGTCGCATCGCCGAGGAAGGGCCGGATGGTCAGCGGAGCTTCGGTCTGGCCCATGAAGATGCTGGCCGCGACATTGGTGGACTCGGCGCCGGAGGTTCCCATGGTGCGTTGCATTGCCCACGCGACGACCCGGATGACGCGCTGCATGATGCCCAGGTGATAGAGCATGGCGAAGAGCGCCGAAACGAAGATGATGGTGGGCAGAACGGAGAAGGCGAAGACCGCAAGCGGGCTCTTGGGGTCGCCGAGCTGCGGGCCGAAGACGAGGATCGAGCCGTCCGCGGCATGGCCCAGCATGGCTGTTACGTGGTCGGCGGACCACTTCAGGATGACCTGGCCAACGCTCCACTTGATTACGAGGAACGCGAAGATGATCTGCAGGCTCAGACCCCAGACCACGGTTCGCCAGCGGATCGCCCGGCGAGCAGTGGACAGTGCATAACCAACGCCAATAAGAACAATCAGTCCAATGAGTCCGGTAAATCTGCCCAACTCGTGCGCTCCTGCGGTCGCGGAGAGATATGTGTGTCTCTGGAGTGTAGAAGTGTATACTAGAGGAGATCGACGAATCCGATCTGGATTTTCTTGCCTGTTCCAGCTTACCGCTCGACCTCGCAAAAACTACCAAATTGCGTTCAGCGGTACATCAATTCGCATAGGAACATCAAATGGAACAGGGAACAGTGAAGTGGTTTAACGACGCCAAGGGTTTCGGCTTTCTTAGCCGCGCTACCGGCGATGACGTCTTCGTGCATCACACGGCAATTCAGAGCAACGGCTTTCGCTCGCTTCAGGAAGGCCAGCAGGTCGAGTTCAACGTTGTGAAGGGCCCCAAGGGCTGGCAGGCGGAGAACGTTCGCCCCATCTAACTGGGACGAAAGATTTGGCGGAGGGGCGGTCGATCGGCCGCTCCTTTCGCATTCCTGCGTAATCGCTGGCGTTCAGTCATTCCGGCCGGCGAGCACGCACCTCCTCACTTAAACGAACACCGGAGGGACCATGGCAGCGGTTGTCGCGGACAAATATCACCTGAAAACCATTCACGAAGAGATTGACCTGTTTGATCGCAAGCTGGCCCATTTGATGAACTTCGAAAAGTTTGAGTCGGACGAAGCGCGCGACCTTGCCGCGCAGAAGATGACCGCGAAGCGCGAGACGCTGGTGAAGACGGCCCGCCGTTTGGCCGCCGAAGGTATCGAGTTCAAGCCGAACGAACTTCCCCGGTCGCTCCGGCCCAGAGATGAAAACGGAGCAGTGATTGAAACTCCCGTGGAGACCACGGTGAAGATTGAGGCGCCTGAGCCTTCGGCCCCCAGCCGCAGCGCACGCCGCCAGAGCAGCACACCCTATACGGGCACGTCCCTGGATTGGCAGGCAAGTGTCCGCCAGTACATGCAGAAAAAGGGCAAAGCCTAGCAACCACCTACGCTATTGTTTGCGAACAACCTCGCGGATGAGAGGCTGCCGTGCGGGCGCGGTGTCCTCGATCCGGACCGTCTCTTCCAGCATCCGGAAAGGTTCATCGAGGAGCGCAGCGTCTTCAGTGTAGAGCGTGAAGAGCGGCTGACCGGATCCGACCTTAGTTCCGAGTTTCGCGTGGGACTCGATGCCCGCGTGCGCGCTGACCGGATCGCCGGGCTTGTTTCGTCCGGCTCCGAGCCGCTGCACCGCCCAGCCGACCTGCTTGCAATCCATCCCTGCGAGATAACCTGCATGCGGCGCACGGAGCACGCGTGTGGCACGTGGTTTATGGAACTCCGCGGGATTTTCAAAGATGTTCGTGTCGCCTCCCTGCGCTCGCACAACGTTGAGCCACGCATTGTAGGCTGCGCCCGAGCGTAGCAACTCATCGCTGAGCTGAGCACCTTGCTCCGGCGAGTGAGATTTGCCGGCGAGAAAGAGCATCCAGCCGGAGAGCGTGTTTGAGAGCTCGATCAGGTCAGCGGACATCGCATGACGCACGCCGCGCATGATGTCGACGCACTCCCACACTTCAAGCCAATTGCCGGAGAAACGGCCGAGCGGTTCGTCCATCGTCGTCAGCAGAGCGACTGTGCGCGTGCCGGCGAGCTCGCCCGTCGAGACCATGAGATTCGCAAGCAGCTTCGACTGCTCGTACGTCGGCATGAACGCGCCCGAGCCGACCTTCACATCCAGCACAAGGCCGCGAAGGTCCTCGGCGAGCTTCTTGCTCATGATGCTCGCGGTGATGAGGAACGGCGACTCGACGGTGCCGGTGTGATCCCGCATGCCGTAGAGAATGCGGTCGGCCGGGACCAGGCGCGGCGTTTGGCCTACAAGCGCTGCGTGGCACTCGCGCAGGACCTCTTTCATACGCGGCAGCGAGAGCTGTGTGTTGAACCCCGGAATCGTCTCGAGCTTGTCGAGCGTTCCTCCTGTGTGACCGAGCGAGCGCCCGCTGATCATTGGAACGGAGATGCTCGGCGCGTTCTCGATGCCCGCCGCCGCTACGACCGGCGCGATGAGCAGCGATGTCTTGTCCCCAACTCCGCCGGTTGAATGCTTATCGACCGTGAAAGTGTTGAGGCCGGAGGCGTCGAACGTCTCTCCGGAAAAGCGCATCGCGGTCGTGAGATCGGCGAGCTCGCGCGGTGAGAGCCCGCGCTGGAAGACGGCCATGAGGAAGCTGCCGATCTGTGCTTCGGTGATCGGCTGACTTCCGGGACTTTGTTCGCCGGCTTCGGAGCCGTGCACTACGCTCGCGACGAACTGCTGGATTTGCTCAGTGCTGAGCTCGCCGCCGTCACGCTTGCGGAGGATGAGATCGATTGGATGAAACGCTTGCCCGGTCATATCGAGTCGAAACTGTGAAGATTTACTGTGCGTCGAGGAACTGCATGCGAAAGGCATGAGGCAGAAGTGCTCCGAGCGTCGTGGACTGCGCGGTGTCGCCTTCTCCGGGATAGAGAATCAGGACATCATCATCGCCGAATTCGCTCAGCGTCTGGCGGCATGCGCCGCAGGGCATGGAAGCGGAACGATTCAGGTTCGCCACAGCCACGGCGCGCAAGCGAATCGCAGGGCCGCGCTCTGAAACGGCCCGCGCGATCGCGGCCTGCTCGGCGCAGCTTGTCAGCCTGTAGGAACAATTTTCAACGTTACACCCCGTCACGATGGACCCGTCGTCAAGCAGCAGCGCGGCTCCTACGCGGAAACGGCTGTAGGGCGAGTAGGAATTTTGAGCGGCTGCCCGAGCGAGATCGCGAAGGTGTTGCTGTTCAGCGGCGGAGAGCGGATTTCTTTCAGCGGAAGACGGCATCGTGAGTTGTTCAGACTAGACCGTCATCCGCGCGAAGGCAAGCCGTAAACCCGCCTGCAACAGGTGCAAGTCTGGTTCGCCGTGGTGCATCATTGCATCCAAAAGCAAGGGCAACCGGAGCGATTGATTGGCGAAGCGTGAGAGTCGACCGAGGACAGCACGAGCGTCTGACGACGTCGGCGCGAGCCGTCTGCGAACGATGTTCTGAGTCTGTTCCATCCGGTCACGGCGGCATGGTTCCGTGCGGTCTTTCAGGACGTCACGGCGCCTCAACGTGAGGGCTGGCCGGCGATTGCACGTGGCGACTCGACGCTGATCCTCGCTCCAACCGGAACAGGGAAGACGCTGAGTGCCTTTCTGTGGTGCCTCGACCAGCTGATGCTCCGCGATCTCCCCACCGTGTCGGGCTCCCGTGTGCTCTACGTGTCTCCGCTGAAGGCGTTGGCTGTCGACGTGGAGCGCAATCTGCGCTCTCCGCTCACAGGCATTGCCAACATCGCGGAGCGCGAGGGTGTAAACGTACATCGGCCGGAGATCAGCGTACGCACCGGCGACACGAGCCAGCGCGAGCGTGCCCGCTTCCGACGCCATCCCGGAGAGATTCTGATTACCACGCCGGAGTCGCTCTACCTGATGCTCACCTCTGGCGCGAGCGAGGCACTGCGATCCGTCGAAACCGTAATCATCGACGAGATTCACGCGCTCGTGCCGACCAAGCGGGGAGCGCATCTCGCGCTTTCTTTGGAGCGTCTGCAGGCACTCGTCGAGCGCCCGATTCAGCGGATTGGACTGAGCGCGACGCAGCGGCCGCTCGAGGAGGTCGCGAGATTTCTCGGCGGTGCGGAGGCGAGCAATCAAGGAGATGCTGCTGGCCCGGAGCCCGATGATGGCCGCGAACATGGTGTGCGCTATCGGCCGGTGACGATCATCAATGCCGGCGCGCGGAAACCCCTGGAGCTCTGCGTCGAGGTGCCGGTTGAAGACATGGCGAAGCTCGGCGAAGTGCAGGAGATGCCCAGCGGGCCGGCCGCCCAGGGACCAAAGCGCACCAGCATCTGGCAGTCGATTCATCCGCGTTTGCTGGAAATCATTCGGAGCCGAACGTCAACGCTTCTCTTCGTGAATGCTCGACGTGTCGCGGAACGGCTCGCAGGCGCGCTGAACGAGCTTGCGGGTGAGCCGATTGCGCGCGCGCATCACGGGTCGCTGGCGGCGGCGCAGCGCAGCGAGATTGAAGAGATGCTGAAGGAAGGCCGAATCCGTGCGCTCGTCTGCACGTCATCGCTCGAGCTCGGCATCGATATGGGCGCCGTGGATCTTGTGATCCAGATTGAAGCTCCGCCGAGCGTGGCAAGCGGGATGCAGCGCATCGGTCGCGCGGGTCACCAGGTCGGCGCGCCGTCGCACGGGATCATCTTCCCGAAATTTCGTGCAGACCTGATTGCGTGTGCTGCGGTGACGCAGGCGATGCATGAAGGACACGTCGAATCTACGCGGTTCCTCCGCAATCCGCTCGATGTGCTCGCGCAGCAGATGGTCGCGATTATTGCGCACCCGCCTCTTCCCGTTGGCGAGGTGGAGCGTCTGCGCACGAGCAGCGAATCGGAGCCCGAGTCGCCGGGGATCTCGTATGAGGCGTTGCTCGCGATGGTGCGGAGCTCGGCTCCTTTCGCGAGTTTGAGTGAGTCGACCTTCAACGGTGTACTCGACATGCTCGCCGGCCTCTATCCATCGGACGAGTTTGCAGAGCTTCGTCCGCGGGTTACATGGGATCGGCAGCGCAACTGGATTACACCGCGCCAGGGTGCGCAGCGAATCGCGATCCTGAACGGGGGAACAATTCCGGACCGTGGGCTCTATGGCGTCTTCCTGAGCGGGACGCACGCTAAACCAATCCGCGTCGGTGAGCTCGATGAAGAGATGGTCTTTGAAGCGCGTGTAGGCGAGACGTTCGTGCTGGGTGCGTCGACGTGGCGGATCGACGAGATTACACAGGATCGCGTACTGGTGAGCCCCGCGCCCGGGCGAGCCCGGAAAGATGCCGTTCTGGCACGGCGATCAGGCCGGGCGGCCGATCGAGTTTGGTCGCCGCATCGGGGCGCTGGTTCGCGAGTTACGCGAGCTCCCGCGCGGCGCAGCGATCACAAAGCTCACACGCGAGCACGATCTCGATCAGCAGGCAGCGGAAAACGTTATCCGCTATCTCGCCGATCAGGAGCTCGCAACAGGGCAGGTTCCTGACGATCGGACGATTGTGATTGAGCGCGTGCGTGACGAGTTGGGGGATTGGCGGGTCTGCTGCCTGACGCCGTTCGGCAGCCGCGTCCATGCGCCCTGGGCAATGGCGGCGAGCGCACGCGCGAAGGCTGCGGGTCTGGACGTCGAGACGATGTGGAGCGAGGACGGATTTGTGCTCCGCTTCCCTGAAACCGATTCTCCGCCAGACACGGATACATTGTTGCTGGATGCTGCCGAGGCCGCCGAGCTTGTCCAGCAGCAGCTTGGATCAACAGCTTTATTTGCGGCCAAGTTTCGCGAAGCTGCCAGCCGGGCGCTGTTGTTGCCGCGGCGCCGCGCGGATGGACGGACGCCGCTCTGGCAGCAGCGCAAGCGCGCTTACGACCTGCTAAGCGTGGCATCCCGGTATTCGAGCTTTCCGATCCTGCTCGAGGCGTATCGCGAGTGCCTGCGCGACGTGTTCGATATGCCCGCCCTGGCCGAGACCCTGCGCGGCATCAGCAACCGCAGCATTCGCGTCCACGTAGTTGACTCGCGTACGCCCTCGCCGTTTGCGAGCGCGCTTCTCTTCAGCTATGTCGCAAATTACATCTACGACGGCGATGCTCCGCTAGCGGAACGTCGTGCGCAGGCGCTGGCCATCGATCAGGAACAGCTTCGCGAGCTGCTTGGCGATGCGGACCTCCGAGAGCTGCTGGATGTGAACGCGATCGAGGAAACCGAGGAACAACTGCAGTTCCTGGCGGAGGGATACAAAGCACGAAATCTGGACGCGCTGCACGATCTCTTGCTGCGGCTCGGAGACTTAACACCAGAAGAGATCGTTGCGCGCTCTCAGGATCTCGATATCGAAGCTGCCATTGCGCGGCTTGTGCGTGCGCGACGAGTACTCGAGGTAAGAGTGGGCGGTCAACCGCGCCTCATCGCGATCGAGGATGCCGCGCGCGTGCGCGACGGCTTGGGGGTGCCGCTTCCTCCAGGCATTCCTGCTGCATTCCTTGAGGTCTCGCCCGATGCGTTGCTCGATATCATTCGACGCTATGCGCGCACGCACGGGCCGTTCACTGCCGCCGATGCTGCCAGGAGATACGGTCTGTCCAATGCGACGATAGAAACCGTATTACAGCGGCTGGTGGGATTGGGCCGCGTTGTCGAAGGCGGATTCCGGCCGAGCGGAGTGAATCGCGAGTGGATTGATGTTGAGGTGCTCCGCACCGATCCGTCGTCGGTCCCTCGCCCGGCTGCGCAAAGAAGTTGAGCCCGTAGAGCAGCGTACTCTTGCGCGGCTATTCACACGCTGGCAGGGGGTTGTGCAGCCGCGGCGCGGACTCGATGCGCTGCTCGACGTTATCGAAACGTTGCAGGGAGCCGCACTCCCTGCTTCCTTGCTGGAAACTGAGATTTTGCCGGCACGCATCGCGGCGTATTCGTCCTCGGATCTTGACACCCTGATCGCAGCGGGTGAGGTGGTGTGGGTTGGTCTCGAACCTCTTGGCGAGCGCGATGGCCGGATTGCGCTATATCTGGCCGAGAAGCTTGCGTCCTTGTGGCCGCCCGATCGCGTGACGCGAACGGCGGAATTTACCCCGACCGATCGCGAACGCGCCATCATCCAGTATCTGACGCGCAACGGAGCATCGTTCTTTCAGCCGCTGCACGATGGCACAGGCAGCGGTTATCCCGGAGAAACGATCGACATTCTGTGGTCCCTCGTGTGGAGAGGATTGGTCACGAACGATTCGATGAATGCGCTTCGCGCGTACTGCGCCAGACCGTCAACTTCGTCTCGCAGCACAAAGCAAACGCGTCGCGTCCACAACCAGCAGCAAGGATTCCGCAGCCGGCGAACGACTCCGCCGACCGCGCAAGGGCGATGGGGCCTGAACGCGGCAGCGTTCACTGAAATGCCTGCGAGCGCAGCGGACCAGACCGTGTGGAGTCACGCAATCGCGCAGCAACTGCTCGCGCGCTACGGAGTCGTCTTTCGCGAAACCGCGCATGCAGAGAATCTTCCGGGGGGTTTCAGCGCCATCTATGACGTGTTGAAGGCAATGGAAGAGAGCGGGCGAATCCGCCGCGGGTACTTCGCCGCTGACCTGGGTGCAACTCAGTTTGCCTTGCCTGGAGCGGTCGATCTGCTGCGCTCGTTGCGTGCGCCGTCTGCCGAGAAACATGAGGTCGTCATGCTGGCCGCGACAGACCCCGCGAATCCGTATGGAGCGCTGCTGCGCTGGCCCGCCGCTCCGGAGGAAGGTTCAATGATGACGCGAACCGTCGGCGCTCGCGTCGTCCTTGTGGATGGCGCGCTGACTGCATATCTGCGTCGCGGGAACCCAAATATTCAAGTGATGCTCCCGGAGGATGAGCCGGCCCGCTCGCAGGCTGCGCGCGCGTTGACGGAGTTCCTCGCAACGTTCGTGCAGCGCGCCGACAATCCCGAAGGCCGCGGCCGTACGTCAATGCTGATCTCAAGCGTCAATGGCGTGCCCGTGGCCGAGCATCCGCTGGCACGTTTCCTGCTCGACGCCGGCTTCCAGGCAGCGCCGCTTGGTTTCAATGTGCGGCGCGGATTGCCGCCGCTTCCGGGCACGTCGACAGAGACTCGCAGCGATGCCTGAGGGCGACACCATATTCCGTGCTGCGCGTGCGCTCGACAAAGCGCTGCGTGGAAGGGTCGTGACGGCGTTCGCAACAACGCTCGCGAAGCTTGCGAGCGTGAACGATAACGCGCCTGTTGCGGGCCGCGCGGTCGAACGTGTCGAAGCTCGCGGCAAGTGGTGCCTGATCTTTTTCTCCGGCGATCTAATCCTGCTGAGCCATATGCGGATGTCCGGCTCGTGGCATCTCTACCGGGCCGGTGAGCGGTGGCAGCTTCCACGCAGCGCAATGCGCGTTGTGATTACCTGCGCCGACGTGGAGGCGGTCGGTTTCAATATCCCAGTTGCAGAGTTCCATACAGCACGCTCGCTGGAGCGCATGAGCGGCGTGCCGCAGCTTGGGCTCGATGTTCTTGGCGGCAAGTACAGCATAGGAGGCGCGGTGCACGCGCTGCGTGAATACGGGCGAGCGCATCCGGAGGCCGAGATTGGAAATGTGCTGTTGAACCAGCGCGTACTCGCAGGCATCGGCAATGTGTACAAGTCGGAGATCGCATTCGCGGCCGGCGTTCATCCGTTTCGGCAGATGCGCACAGTCACCGAACGCGAGCTCGAACACATTGCCGAGATTGCGCAGCGATACATGCAGGCCAATATCTCAGAGTCCAAAGGCGAAGCAATCGTTACCTACACAGGTCTCCGCCGCACGACGGATGGAATGAACCAGAGCGCGCGGTTGTGGGTGTACGGACGTGCAGGAGAAGAGTGCCGCAGGTGCGGCGCGACCATCGAGAGAAGAAAACAGGGAACCGGCGCGCGGCCGACCTACTGGTGCCCACAGTGTCAGCCCTGGATTGAAGACAAGCGCAGCTAGTTCTGCGGCGGCGCGGGCTGCTGCTGTTGTTGCTGTTTGTCCTTGTCCTTGTTCAACCCGAACATTCTCTCAAACAGGTTGCGATGCTTCGTGAGATCGTCTGGCGTCCCGTTTGAGTCACTGCCCGGATTGAACAGCCTGTTCGCAAGCGTCTGCGAGTCCTCTCCCATTTGCGAGCAAGTGCCTTGCGGTGCCGTACCGACAAGGAAAGCGAGCGTCATGCTGTCACTCGGGCACGTCTGGTCGGCCGGCAGATTCGTGGCGCGGTCGATGCGCAACACCTCCACGCCATCCGGCGCAGTGAACGGCTTCATGTCCGAGTACTGCGGCAGCTTGATGGCGCGGTTCATGAACTCGGCCCAGATCGGCGCCGCAGCATCCGCGCCCTGGAGAGCATGCGTGAGGCCGTGTGAGATGTCCGTATAGTCGTCGTTCCCAACCCAAATGACGCAGAGCAGATTGGACGAGTATCCCGCGAACCAAACATCATGCGAAGTGCCCGTCTTTCCCGCCGCCGGAGCCGTAAACCCAAACTTCCGGGCTGCGGAGCCGGTGCCGATCGTCATCACATTTTCGAGCAGCGATTGCGTCAGATACGCCACGCGAGGATCGAGGATCTGCTTCGCCTCCGGCGCATAGTCCGCCACAATGTCGCCGTTCGGATTGCGCACGCTCGAAAGCAGCCAGGGTTTCAAATGCACGCCGTTATTGGCGAATACGGTGTACGCACCGGCCATGTCCAGCGGCGTAGCATCATAAGTTCCGATCGCAACAGAGGGCGTTCCGCGCGCGTTCACGATGCCTGCCGAGCGCGCCAGCGCGGCAACGTTTTCAAAGCCGACCATCTGGCCCAGATTGATCGTCGCAATATTCAGCGAGTGCGCAATCGCCATCACCGCCGTCACCATGCCCGGATACTCGCCGCGCTCAAAGTTGCCCGGCGTGTACGGCTTGCCATCGAACATGAAGGTTGTGGGATCGTCGTTGAGAAGCGTGAGCGCGTTGAACAAGCCGCCGTTCGCGAGCGGCGTTCCGTTCAGCGAGGTGTTGTACGCCGCAGCGTAGACGAATGGCTTGAAGATCGATCCGGTAGGCCGCTCCGCCAGCGCATGGTTCAGCTGCGAAGTGCCGTAGTTACGGCCACCAACCATCGCCAGCACCTGGCCCGTATGCGGATCAAGTGCCACGAGCGCGACCTGCGGATACGTAATTGGCTCATTCTTGCGGTGCAGCTTACGAATCAAATCGTCGACGTGCTTTATGCCCGCATCGACCGCGTCCGCAGCCGCGGCCTGCAATGCAGGATCAAGCGAGGTATAGATGCGCAGCGAGCCAGAGCGCGCCAGGTCCGTGTCACCCAGCCGCTGCACAATCTGATCATGCACGAGATCGACGAAGTACGGTGCCTCGCTTCCGTCGACGTTCGGCGGCGCAAGACGCAGCGGCTCAGCCTTCGCGCGCTCCGCTTCCGAGGAACCGATCGCGCCGGTCTCCACCATAGCGTCGAGCACGAGGTTGCGGCGCTCCATCGCGCGGTTCGGATGCCGGTAAGGATTAAGCCAGTTCGGGCTGTTGATCAGCCCCGCAATGGTTGCTGTCTCCGCCAGATCGAGCTGGCGAAGGTCCTTCCCGAAGTACGACTGGGCCGCCTCCCCGATGCCGTCGATAGCGAAGGACCCATGCTGCCCAAGGTTCACCTCGTTCGCGTACATCTCGAAGATCTGCTGCTTCGTGAAGCGGCGCTCGAGCTGGAACGTGATCATGATCTCCGCAATTTTGCGCGAGATCTTTTTGTCCGGCGTCAGAAAGAATCCGCGCGCGAGCTGTTGGGTAATCGTGGAGCCGCCGCAGTTCATTCGGTGCGCCATCAAATCCTGCACCGCGCACTTCATGGTCCGGGCGTAGTTGATCCCGCCATGCTCAAAAAAGCGGCGGTCTTCAATCGCGGTCACCGCCTGCACCATCCGCGGCGGAATCTGGTTGTACGTCACCATGCGCCGCTTGGTGCGGCTGCTGTCTTCTGAAAGCGCGGTAATGAGTTGCGGCTCGAGTTTGTACCCCGCCAGCGCAGCTCCATCTTCCGCGGTGATCGTTTGCACCACGCCGTTGTTTGTAACGATCGTCGCGCCGTCAGCGGCAAGATAGCTCTCCGGCCCGGGCTTCACCTGGATCGTGTTTCCCTGCAAGCGGAACGTGCCCAAATCCGGGTTCGAGTTGTAGCTCGCGCGGCGTAGCGACGCCGCGATGTCGTCCGCTGTGCGATGCTGCCCGGGGCGCACCTCCTGCGGTGCGGCGTAGATCTGCGCGACCGATGCAAAGAGCGGCCCCTGCTTCAGCCGGTCATTCACCAGGCCTTCGTACTCGTGGTAGAAGTAGCCGAACACCACCGCTCCCGCCACCAGAACTGCAAGCACGAGCACCAGAAAGACCCGCAGCACGGTCCACCAGACGGATTGCTTTTTCGTCGAATCGATCTTTACTTTTACGGGCATTGGCTTTCGGTCTGACGGTCGTGAAGAGATGTTATCTCTTGGACGCGGCCAGTAATGATTCGATGTGCTCGGGCAGCGCCTCGAGCGTTACGTCTTCCGAGGTATGCTTCAGCCGGTCAACGACTTCCACCTTCCCCTCGCCGAGCTTTTTGCCGACGTTTACGCGGTAAGGAACTCCAATCAGCTCAGCGTCCTTGAACTTGACTCCGGCGCGCTCGTCCCGGTCATCCAGCAGTACGTCCATTCCGGCCCGCGTAAGCTCTTCGGCGATGCGCTCGCCCGCGTTCAGCAGCTCACGCTCGCGCACGTTCGTGATGGTGACAACGACTTCATACGGTGCAATCGAAGCCGGCAGCGCGTACTGCTCCGACGTATTAGCCGCCGGTTCGGCATCCGGAAAGCGCGCCTTGTACGCCGCAGCCGAGCTCTCCATCGCGGCGGTCAGAATGCGTTCGATTCCGATGCCGTAGCAGCCCATCACCGGCATCACTTCCTTGCCGTTCGCGTCCAGCACGCGCGCGCCCATCGACTCGCAGTACTTTGTACCGAGCTTGAAGATGTGACCCACTTCGACCGCTTTGCCTATCCGCAGCGGCTCGCCGCCGATCGGATCGAGCTCGCCCTCATTGACGTTGCGAATGTCGGCAAGCACGGTCCACTGAAAGTCGCGGCCGGGCGTGACGTTCTTGTAGTGGTAATCCAGTTTGTTTGCGCCCGCGACCAGATTCTTCCGGTTCTCCAGCCCTGGGTCCACGACAACAATGGTCCGTAATCCCTCCGCCGGATTGTCGCGGAACACGCCTTTCAGCTTGTCCAGCGCCTTGCCGGACTTCAGTCCATTCAGCGACCCGCCGCCCATCACCTGCTCAATCCCCACCGGCCCGAGATACCCAGCCGGTCCACCGATGTAGAGCGCAAGCTCCTCCGGCATCATCGGCCGCAGTTCGGCCGTTCCCGGCCACCGCGTTCAGCTTGGTCTCGTTCACCTGGTGATCGCCCCGCAGGAATGCAACCACCGGATAAAGCGGCTGCCCGGCAATATGCCCGGACAGCGAACCCATGAACGCCACGCACTTGATGTCCTGCGCCGCCTCGATCCCGAAGAACTCCGTAACATCTGCGATCGCCGCCTTGCCCGGCGTGTGCACCAGTTCCGGCTTCTCGCTGGTCGCATCCAGGTCCTTCACCGGCGCCAGTTGCGAGCTCGCCTTCTCCAGGTTCGCAGCGTAACCGGAAGCCGAGCTGGCGATAAGATCCTCACCCGCCTCCGTGTAGACCATGAACTCCTGCGACCCCGACCCGCCCATCGCGCCGGAATCGGCCTCGACCGCAACGAACTCCAGGCCGCAACGCGTGAAGATCGCCCGGTAAGCCGCATCGTGCTTCCTGTAACTCTCGTCCAGCCCCGCCGCGTCCAGGTCGAAAGAATACGAGTCCTTCATGATGAACTGCCGCACCCGCAGCAGGCCGGCCTTGGGGCGCGGCTCATCCCGGAACTTCGTCTGAATCTGATACCAGATCTGCGGCAACTGCTTATAGCTGCGCAGCTCGTTGCGCGCGATCGACGTAATCACCTCTTCGTGCGTCATCGCCAGCACCAGGTCGGCGCCCTTGCGATCCTTCAGATGGAACAGGTTCTGGCCCATCACCGTTTCGCGGCCGGACTCCTGCCAGAGCTCGACCGGATTCAGCGCCGGCAGATAGAACTCCTGCCCAATCCTGTCCATCTCCTCACGAACAATCGCAATAATCTTGTTCAGCGAGCGCTGCCCGAGCGGCAGGTAGCTGTAAATGCCCGCGCCGAGCTGCCGGATGTATCCGGCGCGCAGCAGCAGCTTATGGCTGGCGACCTCGGCGTCCGCCGGAGCCTCGCGCAAGGTGGGAATAAAGAGCTTGGACCAACGATGCATGTATCAGTCGATTGTACCGAAGCGGCGCAGAGGCTTCCGTTTTGACCTGAACCCCTGCTGGCGCATCCAATGGTGAGCGGAAACGCGCCGGTATTCAGCCCCAACGCGCCTCCCGCGAGCATTCGCCCATGGCAACTCTGCAGCCCATCCTCGCTTCTTCGCAGTTCGTCCGGCACACAGGAAACCACCTGCTTGATCGCGTTCCGGAAGACGAGTGGCGACAGATTGCGACTCAGCTTGAAGAGGTCGACATGCCATTGGGCATGAAGCTGACCCAGCCCGATGCCCCGGTCGAGTTCGTCTACTTCCCGACCGCCGGCGTCGTTTCCACAGTCGCTACAACCTCCGCCGGTGAATCGGTCGAGGTCTTCATGGCCGGCCGGGAAGGCTTCTCCGGTGTCGCCGCCGTTTTCGATCTTCCGGAGATGTCGCACGGCGTCGTCGTGCAGGTCTCCGGACGCGGCTGTCGCATGCGCGCTGCAGGCTTCCGTGACGCCGTATATTCCATGCCTGGTCTGCGCGACCTCGTCCACCGCGTGCTCTACACCCGCATGGTGCTCGCAACTCAAAGCGTCCTCTGCAATCGCCTGCATGAGGTCGAACAGCGCCTCGCTCGCTGGCTCCTCACACTCGCCGACCGCGTCGAGTCCGACCAGGTAAACGTCACGCAGGAGTACATGGCCGAGATGCTCGGCGCGCGCCGCTCCACCGTCACCGTCGCTGCCGGCACACTGCAGGAGCGCGGCCTGATCAGCTACTCGCGCGGAAAAATCTCCATCCTCGATCGCCCGCGCACCATCCAGACAGCCTGCGAGTGCTACGCCATCGTCGACGCCGCCTATCGCCACGTCTGGGGCGATCAGCAGGGCTAACTCTTCGCGTCACCCGGCGAATTCGGCACAGCCCAAAGATCATGCGTGTGCAGCACGCCCAGCACGCGGCTCGCCGCCGTGCCGTCCTGCGTCACCACGAGCGCCGTAATCCTGTGCCGCTCCATCGCTTCAAGCGCATCCGGCGCCAGCGGCTCCGGCGCAATCGTGCGCGGTAAGCGATTCATGACCTCACCCGCAGTCTTGCCGAACGCCGCCGGTCCATCGCGCTCCAGCAGCCGCCGCAGATCACCATCCGACAGCACTCCAACCAGGCGCCCGTTCTCCTGCACAGTCGTCATACCCAGCCGCTTGGCGCTCATCTCATGCACAATCTCCGGCAGACTCGCGTCTGGCGGAACCGTAGGAATCGCATCGCCCGCATGCATCAGCTTCGCGACAGGCATGAGTCTTCTGCCCAGATGCCCGCCCGGATGCAGCTCCGCAAAATCATGCGCCCGGAATCCGAGCCGCCGGCTCACATCCATCGCCAGCGCATCGCCCAAAGCAAGCATCGCGGTCGTCGACGCCGTCGGCGCAAGCTGATGCTGACAAGCCTCCTGCGCGACACTCACGTCCAGAACGAAGTCGCTCGCCTGCGCCAGCGCCGAGCCCGCGCATCCGCAGAAACTCACCAGCTTCACCCCGAGCCGCGGCAGCACTGTCACGAGCCGTAACAACTCCTCCGTCTCACCCGAATACGAGAGCGCGATCATCACATCGCCGCTGCTCACCATGCCCAGGTCGCCGTGCACGGCCTCACTCGGATGCAGAAAGCACGCCGGCGTTCCGGTCGAAACCATCGTCGCCGCAATCTTGCGCGCGATCAGCCCGCTCTTTCCTATGCCCGTCAGAACCGCTCGATGCCCACTCCGCGCCGCCTCGGCCAGTGACGACGCCACACGTTCGAACGTCTCACCGTCAGCGCCCTCGAGCCGCGCCGCAAGTTGCTGAAGGGCAGCCGCCTCAATCCGCACCAGCGCGGACGGGCTTGGAATGTCAGGCGTTTGCGGCTCAGGTAACTTCCGTTTCATGGCAGAACTGACGCCCATGCTAGCAGAGCGCATCCGGCCCACGCCCGCGGCGGTAAACGGCGCCTGCAGCGGTAAACGGCGCCTGCAGCGGTAAACTTAGCTCAGCGTTTCTGCGCGACCGCCGCGGCACTGCCTGCCGGGGTTCTGCTGAATCGCTTCGCGGTCCATGGAAGAGGAAATAAAAATGCCGATCGCCAACGACGAAATTTCCCCAGTCCCGGCAAACCAGCAGCCGCCCGCGCCGACGCCGGAGCGGAAGTCCAGCCTGGCACGTCCATTGTCGGTTCTTGTCGTGATGGTCCTCTTCATCGCCGCGCTCTTCTGGGCCGGCGTGCACAATCTCCGTCATCGCCGCGCGCTCATGGAGAGCAACCACGTCACCCTGATCCCCGCCTCGCCCGCGACGAACGACTCCGTCGCTCCCGAAGGCTACGATCTGCGCGGCAAAATTGCACCGCCGTTCACCCTGACGGATATCTCCGGCAAAAAAGTCTCGCTCGCAGATTTCAAAGGCCACCCTGTCGTCGTGAACTTCTGGGCTACATGGTGCGGTCCCTGCAAGCTGGAGATGCCGTGGTTCCAGGAGTTCTCCGCAAAGTACAAGCCCCAGGGCCTCGAAGTCCTCGGCCTCTCGCAGGACGACGGCGCCTCCCGCCAGGATGTTGCCGACGCTGCCAAGAAGATCGGCGTCAGCTACACCATCCTGATGCCCGATGAGAAGGTCGCCAAGCAGTATGGCGGCGTCGATTACATCCCCGAGACCTTCTACATCGACCGCGCCGGCAAAGTCGTCGACGTGACCGCCGGCGCTCCCAGTAAAGACCAGATGGAAGCGTTGATCCAGAAGACCATCGCTGCAGGTGGAGCTTGAGGCGGAGTCCTTCAATAGTTCGGCTCGTCATTGTCTGCGCAATCCTTACCGTCTCGTCAGCGGCCGCTGCGCAGATTCAGCTCGGCGGAATCGACCGCGCCGCTGCGGCCAGGAAACAGCACGTTGAACTGCTCACGGATTCGCTTCAGCTGACCGCAAACAAAGTGCAGGACGTCGAGCTCCGCTTCCGCGTAGATCCCGGCTTCCACATCAACTCCCACACGCCGAAGGACGAGCTCCTCATCCCTACCCAGTTGAAGCTCCAGCCCAGCTCACTGCACATCGCCGCCGAGCAGTATCCACCCGGCTCGCACTTCCATCTCGCGATCGGCGCCGGCGAAGACCTCGACGTCTACCAGGGCGACTTCCGCGTGGTGTTGCGAGTCGAGCCCACCCGCGGCGACTCCACCCTCACCGGCGCATTGCGCTACCAGGCCTGCGACACCGCCTCCTGTTTCCCGGCGAAAACGCTTCCAATCAAAATCGCGGTCAGCGCGCGCTAGTGCTGCGACAGCGAGAGCGTATTCCCATCAGGATCTTTGAACCACGCCACCTTGTTTCCGTTCGGCGAGGTCCACACGCCGCGACCATCCTGCTTCATGCCTTCGAACCGCAGGAACTCGAGGCCCTTCTTTACGAGCGCATCGACACTGCTGTCGATGTCCATCGCTTCCCATCCGAAGACGGTGAACTGTGCAGGTTGAAACTCGCCGACGCGAACTACCCGCAACATCACATCGTCGGCAAGCCGGAAGACGAGTGCAAACCCATCGTCACTGACGAAGCTCAAGCCGAGCACGCCCTCGTAAAACGCGCGTGCGGCTTCAGCATTTCGTGTAGGAATGAAGCCGACCGGGCGCAACGAGGCAGGTGTCATGCCCGCCAGCCTAAACCCGTTCTGCAGTTACCGGCGAACTTTTTTCTGCGCCTCGATGAACCGCCGCACGCGATCGATCGAACGCGCCTTGCCGAACACGATCAGTGAATCCATCAACGGAGGCGACTGGGTGCTGCCCGTCAGGATCGCGCGCAGCAGCATGAAGTTCTCCTTCACGCTCCAGCCCTTTTCCTCGCCCAGCTTCTTCATCGCGGCCTCGATCGCTTCCGCTTCCCACGCCGCACCCTCCAACGCCGTCAGCTGATCCGACGCGAACGCGAGCGTCTCCTCGGGCGTACGCTTCTTCGGCACCCACACCGGCTCCGCCGGCATCACGTTGTCCTTGAAGAAGAAGTCCGCCATGTCGCCGAACCCGCCCAGCGTATCGATCCGCGTCTGCACCAGCGGCGCAATCGCCTTCAAATAGCTGTCGGAAAACACGGTCTGCCGCATTGCCGCGAAGAACTCATCCGCAGACAGCTTGCGCAGATACTCTCCGTTCATCCAGCGCAGCTTCACCAGGTCGAACACCGGGCCGCCCAGCGAAATTCGCGAGAAATCGAACCGCTCCAGCATCTCCTCAAGCGTGAACAGGTCAGCCTGCTTCGTATCGAGACCTTTGCTGACAATCTCCTGCTCAGTTGCGTGCGGCATCCCGCCGCCCATCAACCCAAGGAAGTTCAGCATCGCCTGCGGAAGAAATCCCGCATCGCGGTAATAATTCAGCGACACCGGATTCTTGCGCTTCGAAATCTTCGACTTGTCCGCATTGCGCAGCAGCGGCATGTGCCAGAACCGCGGCAGGTCCCACCCAAACGCCTTGTACAGCAGCACGTGCTTCGGCGTCGACGAGATCCACTCCTCCGCCCGGATCACATCTGTGATCTGCATCAGGTGGTCATCGACGACGTTCGCCAGATGATAGGTCGGGAAGCCGTCAGACTTGAGCAGAACCTGATCATCCACGTTGAAGTGGTCGAACGTAATCTCTCCGCGCAGCTCGTCGCGAAACGTAGTTGAGCCTTCAGGCGGCACCTTCAGCCGAACCGTGAACGCCTTCCCGGCCGCGAGATTCGCGTCGATCTCCGCCTGCGAAAGATTCCGTGACGCGCCCGCATACTTCGGCGGCTGCTTGGCCGCAAGCTGCGCCTTGCGCTCCGCCTCGAGCTCCTCCGCCGTCTCAAACGCACGGTACGCATGCCCGCTGGCCAGCAGCTTGTCGCAGTACTCGCGATAGATCCCGGTGCGCTCCGACTGGCGATACGGACCGTACGGTCCACCGACGTCAGGCCCCTCGTGCCAGCTCAGCCCGAGCCAGCGCAGGGAGTCAAAGATCATCTGCTCGCTGGTCGGCACGAACCGCGTGCGGTCCGTGTCCTCAATGCGCAGGACGAACTTGCCGCCGCGCTGCGCAGCGAACAAATAATTCAGAAGGCCAATGTAGGCGGTGCCGACGTGGGGATCGCCGGTGGGCGAGGGGGCGATGCGGACGCGGACGGGACGGGGGCTTGCCGAAGCGGCGGAAGAAGACTCAGTCATTGGTACAACTTCATCGTACTAGAGCCTTCTCCACCGCCTCGATGCATTACAGGTGCTGCGGAGGGCTCGGCGGTGCCGGAGGAGCGGGCGGATACGGCGGAGGCGGATAGTTCGGCGGCAATGTCCCGTACGCCGGCGCGGCGGGAACTACGTTCCATCGCGCGAACGCCAGGATGCAGATCACGACCAGATGCCCCAGACCGGGTATCAGAACCAGCAAAGACAGCGGACCCGCAAGCCCGGCCTTTACAAAAATCCGCCAGAAACAAAAGACGAAGAAAACCGCAAGAATCAGGATCATGAGGCCTATAAACAGCCCCATCCCTGCCATCAGCCCCTCGATGTGCTGCTGCTGATACGGATCCATCAGATGTGCCTCCGATTACGTTGCAGCAAATGTATCGGAGAAGCAGCCCGGAACCAAGTAGATGATGCGGTTCGACGCGATTTTGATTTCGGTTACGTCGGTTTCAGCCGAGTTACTTTTGGAGCTAAGTCAGGTCGTCCGGATCAAAGGAAGGGCGCTTCCGCCCCAACGCCGACATGTCGTGCGCGTCGTCAAGCAGCGAGCTGACCACCCCGTCGATCTCACGCTCATCCGGCGCCTCCGCCGCAACCGCCAGCAGCTTGTCCTCAGCCGGCAGCTCGATCGATTCAAGCAGAACAACCGCGTGGCAGACGGCGGTGGCGTCCTGCGAGAGGCCCTCCGGGGTTTTGCCCTTGATGGACACGCGCTTGATATCCAATGCCATCAGATCGGCCACGCGCTCACGGAGTTCCGCGGCGATGGGGACGATCTTGGGGCGATGCATTACCAGGACGCAGTCGAGGTTGACGATCTTGTAGCCGGCGAGCGCAACCTCCTCCAGCGCCGTCTTGAGGAAGACGGTGGAGTCCGCGCCCTTCCACTTGGGATCGCTCGGGGGGAAGAAGGTGCCGATGTCGCCGGCGGCTACGGCGCCGAGGAGGGCGTCGGTGATGGCGTGGAGCAGGAGGTCGCCGTCGGAGTGGCCGGCGAGGCCTTCGGGGTGATCGATCCTGAGGCCGCCGAGGACGAGCGGGATTCCGGCCTTGAAGGCGTGCGAGTCAAAGCCGAGACCGATGCGCATCGACATTCTGATTATCGTAAATCTGGATTGGGGGCACTACCCCCTCCCCCCGTCACTTTTTGCGCAAAGTCTTCGAAGGAGAGACTTTAGGGGTGGACTTTATGTGCGCGTAAGCGCGGGAAGTGATGGCTCGGAGAGCGTCTGGCCGGAGTTGAGTCGCTTAAGTACAGTATATCGTGGGCGTCAATAGGGGCGGCTAGCGGGTGCGGCGTGAACGGCGGCTCCGGGTGGGTTCGGCGGATTTGTGGGTTGATTTCGCGGTGGTTTCGGGCAGGGTCAGGCTGAGGAGCTGGACGGGATCCACCCAGACGCCGTTCCAGCGCACGCCCAAGTGCACGTGCGGGCCAGTGACTCGGCCGGAGGCGCCGGAGAGGCCGAGCTTCGCGCCTTTCTCGAGCTTGTCGCCCTGGTGAACGTCAATGCGTGACATGTGCAGGTAGACCGTGAAGACACCGAGGCCGTGGTCGATGATAACGGTGTTGCCCTCGTAGAAAAGGTCGTGCACGAGGACGACCGTGCCGGAGTTCGAGGCGACGACGGGCGTGTTCTCGGGGACGGGGAAGTCGGTGCCGGTGTGCAGGCTGGTCTTCTCTTCGTTCAGGATGCGCGACTCGCCGAAGCTGGGCGTGGACGGCGCGTTGACCGGCTTGATGAAGTCGCCGGACCAGAGCGGGTGCTCGGCGGTGTGGGCGTAGGCGCGCTTCTTCAGGACCTCATCTTCGGCGATCTGTTTCTGTTCGGTGTCCGTGGGGTTGACGTAGTTTTCGGGAACGTTGATGTCGCCGGTCTTGAAGTCGCCGGGAGCGACGGTGACCTGCTCGGTGTGGCGCGCGATACGGCCGCCGGCCAGCGTCGCGGTGACATCGAGGCCGTACTGGCCGGGGTCGGCGAAGAGATCGACTCCGGCGAGCGCGTGCCAGGTCTTCGCGTCCTTGGTGTCGCGGAAGAAGGTGATGGGCTTGTTGACGAAGTTGCCGGTGACGCGGGTGGCGGGGCGCTCGAGCTCGACGGTGAGGAACATGGGCGAGCCCTGGTGCAGCTCGTTCGGCTGCCAGAAGACGTTATGGATGGCGGTCGAGTCGGCGGGTGCCGCTGCGTGGTGGGGCGCGGCATGGGAGGTGCGGCGTGTTTGGGCGGGAGTTGTGCGGCCGCGAAGCTGACGGCGCAGAGAAGAGCGAGGCTACGAACGTGCATGCTGGGCAGGCTCCCTGGGGTGTGATGCGGCGCGGGAGCCTGCGGCGGCTTGCCGGGTTAGAGCGACACGACCCCACCGTCGCCATCGCCACCCCAGCGAGCAGACGACGCTTGCCGGGGAGCCCGGTTTCGGCGTGATGGGGCACCCTGCGGCACACGCGGATGGGCAGCGCCGGCTCGTTTACAAAAAAAAGCCTTCGCCCCGGAGGTCTGGAAGGGCGAAGGCGTGTGTGCTCAGACTCGATCTGCCGAGGGATCGAGCGAACGAGCAGCTTAGTGCAGGTTGAACCGTAGGATCTGCCCGATGGGTGCGTCGGCCGCGCCCCAGTTCGAGACATACAGCGCTCCATCGGGGCCGAAGGTCATGCCGGTGGGGACGGAGAGGCCAGTGATCACGTCTTCGGCAATCCCGTGCCCGCGAACGCGTACGACCTTGCCGGCACCTGGCGTCGGGAATCCGCCGGCGGTGGAGAGCTCGAGGACGTACAGACCGCCGTCCGGGCCCCAAGCCATGCTGACGACGGTCGTCAATCCTGGAGACCAGCTTCCTCTGACGGCGAGTTGATCGGGCGCCCAGGGATCGAAGAGATCGATCAGGCCCTCAAGCGGGCTCGGCTTCAGGCTCATCAGGATTGAGGAGTCCGGCGTGATGGGAAAGAGGCCGAGGTTGCCGACGATGAGGCCTCCGTCGCTCTCCACGACAGCGGTCGGGACGACGTGTCCCTCCACCTTCGAGATATCCGTGACCATCTGGACGTTGCCCTGCGGCGTAACCGACCAGATCTGTCCGTGGTTGGCTTCCACGGTGTACAACTTTCCCTGCCAGGCGATCATGCTGTAGAACACGCCGTCGGCCTCGAAGTCCGGCGCCATCACCGCCGACGGATGCTCCGCGACAGCTTTGCTCAGGTCTGCCACCATCCTCCAGTGGCCGGATTTCGCGTCCACCTTCGCTACCATGTTGGGCGTCAAGGAGCCATGCGAGCATCCTCCGCCTGACGTGACGGCATACAACTGCCCATCCAGAAACGCGACGTCCGCAACCCCCTGGACGTCCGGGCGCTTGCTCAGCGCCGACGGAAATCCTGTCGCCACGGTTGTGACAATTCCTTTCTTGTCGACTTTTACAATGCTCGCCGTGTTGCCGTTGGTATACGGTCCGCCGACGGCCGCCGCAACCTGCTGGCACGGCAAATCGAAGGTGTTATTGGATCCGCCCGGCCCGGACAGCGCCACATACAGGTCTCCGTCGGGGCCGAACTTCAGCCCGCGCGGCCCGAAGAGCCCCTGGGCAACGGTGGTTCCCGCCGGCGTTGGCATCTGCGCGCGCAGCTCTGATACAGCCACGTCCAATACACCGGCCACCCCAAGCGCGACGATCGCGCACACCTTTGCAGTCATCCTCATTTTCATCGCCTGTTCTCCCTTATGTCGCGAAACTGCCCAGCCGCTTTCGCTTGGGGTTTGCGCATGTGGAGGGATCATGTCCGCCCGAGCCGCTGCATGTCGTGATGGAACTCCGATGAAATTGCGATTCTTCTCTGAGATACGCATTCGTCCGAGATAATGGGACACTGGCAAATCGCTCTGCCACGAGGCAGGCAAAGGAGTTCAGCGGTGATCTACCGCTTCGATCGCTTCCAGGCCGACGACACTGATTTCCGCCTCAGCGCGGACGGTGTGCCCGTCCCCCTCGAACCGAAAACGCTGCGTCTGCTGCTCTACCTCATCCAGAATCGCGGCCGTCTGGTCCGTAAGCAGGAGCTGCTGGACGAGGTGTGGCAGGAGACTGCAGTGAGTGAGAGCGCGCTCACCCGCTCGATCGGCATGCTTCGCAAGGCTCTCAATGAGGACAGCCGCGAGCCGCGCTTCATCGAAACCGTCCCAACCGCCGGTTACCGCTTCATCGCCCAGGTCGAAGTCTTCCTCTCGGCCGAGCCGTCAATCAATCCTTCTCCCGCGGCGGCGGGCGCCGCTCTGGCAGTGGAGCCGGTTACGTCGCCCGCAGCAAGGCCCCCGTCGCACGCACCAAAAGGCCTCCGCCTGCGCCTCGCGATCATCGTCTTCTGTTGCTTTGTCGTTCTTGCCGCCGTTACCTGGCTGGTCGCTGCGCGCCGGCATCCCGCACCCAGGATCCGTTCGCTCGCCGTCCTTCCACTCAACAATCTTTCCGGAGATCCCACCCAGGACTACTTCGCCGATGGCATGACCGATGAGCTGATCACCGAGCTCGCGCACGTTCCCAACCTTCGCGTCGTCTCACGCACGTCGGTCATGCTCGAGAAAAACGCGCACAAATCTCTGCCCGAGATCGCGCGCGAGCTCAACGTCGACGCGATTGTCGAGGGCTCCACGGTCCGCTCCGGCGACCGTGTCCGCATCACCGCGCAGCTCATCGACGGACGCACCGACCGCCACCTGTGGGCGCAGAGCTTTGAAGGGCCGGCCGCCGATGTCCTCTCGCTGCAGGACAGCGTCGCCTCGCAGATCGCCACCGAGACGCGGCTCGCGCTGCTTCCCTCGCCGCCGCGGCCGTCCATCAACCCGGCAGCGCACGACGCCTTCCTTCGGGGCCGCTACTTCTTCGCCAAGCAGGATTTCCCGCACAGCATTGCATACTTTCAGCAGGCCATCGGCATCGATGCGAGCTACGCCTCGGCCTATGCGGGGTACGCCACCGCGCTCGAGGCCAGCACCACATTTGGTTTCGGCGCTCCCGCCGTACTCATGCCCAGAGCCCGCGCCGCCGCGGAACGCGCCATCCAGCTCGATCCGGAGAACGGCGACGCTTACACCGAACTCGGCAGCATCCAGACCATCTATGACTGGGACTGGACCGCGGCCGAGCAGAACCTTACCCGCGGCATCGCTCTCAATCCGAATGACGCGATCGCCGAATTCAAATATGCCGCTTACCTGGACGCGGTCGGCCGTCCCCAGGAGGCCGTGACCCACATGCGCCGCGCTCTCGAGCTCGACCCACTCTCGTTCTTTATGACTCGCCGCCTCGGCGTCACCCTCTACCTCGCGCGCGACTACGACGGCGCGCTGGCGCTGCTGAACCGCGCCGCCGAGATGGAAGACCAGCCCGGCTCCACCCAATACTCCATCACCCTGGTGTACGAGCAGAAGGGGATGCGCGACCAGGCCATTGGCAGTGACCTTGCCGCGCTGCCTGACGATTACCCCCACGTCGATGTCGCCGCCCTGCGCTCGATGTACCAGCAGCACGGATGGCAGCCCTACTGGCGCGCGCGCACCCAGGTGCTGCGGTCGCTGCCGCCGGATTCCTGCACCGGATACCACATCGGGGTAGACGATCTCCGCGTCAACGAGCGCGACGACGCCTTCAAATCCTTTAACCGCGCTGTCGACCAGCACTGCTTCAGCATGGGCTTCATCCGCGTGACGATTGGACCGGTACGACCTACCGGCACCTTGGGGCGTGAACGCGGCACCTGCGGTCATCCGCAACCCACATCTCGATACTCGAGATGTGGGGCACCCAGCGAATATGCACCCCACCCACGCCTTCGGCGTGAATGGGGCACCCGGCTAGTTGCGGCTTACAGATACCAGGGGATGTTGACGACAACGATGCGCTGATTGCCCTTGAGGAGCAGCAATAGCTTGAGCAGCTGGACGCGCTGGTTGTGCAGGAAGTTTTCCCACCAGTGGCGCACAACGAGCTCGGGAAGAAGGACGGCGACTTTGCGGCCGGGGTTCTGCTCTTCGAGCTGGAGGATGTAGTCCATCAGCGGCGAGAGGATGGTGCGGAAGGTGCTGTGCACGGTGACGAGCTCGGGGATGGGCAGGCTGTGCTGGCTCATCGGCTTGCGCACCATCTCTTCCCAGATGGGATCGAAGCCGGTGTCGGTGTCGTTCTGGACGGTGACGACTTTGACCTCGTGACTCATCAGCAGGCCGAAGCGCAGCGCCTTCTCGCTGATCTTGTCCCAGCGCGCCATGGGGATGACGACGATGGGCGGCTCGAGTTGCGTGAGGCGGATGGGCGCGAGGTCGGCGGTCTGGCGCTTGACGCCGGTGTAGTGGCGCTTGATGCCGTACATGACGGCGATGATTCCAGGCACGAGGATGGCGGTGATCCATGCGCCCGAGGTGAACTTTGCGATCAGTACGACCACGAGCGTGATGCCGGTGGCGACGGCGCCGAGGCCGTTGAGGAAGAGCTTGACGCGGCGATGCTTCGCGTCCTTGTGTTTGAGCCAGTGCTTGACCATGCCGGCCTGGCTGAGAGTGAAGGCGAGGAAGGCGCCGATGGCGTAGAGCGGGATGAGGCGGTCGGTGACGCCCTCAAAAATGATGAGCAGCAGAGCGGTGAAGCCGGTGAGCGCGTAGACGCCGTGGGAGAAGAGGAGACGACGGCCGCGGAGAAGAAAGACGTGCGGCATGTAGTCCTTCATGGCGATGGCGCGGGCCATGCGGGGGAAGTCGGCGAAGGCGGTGTTGGCGCTGAGCGAGAGCGCGGCGAGCACGCTGCCCATGGTGAGGAAGTAGAACCAGCCGCGGCCGAAGACGGCGGCGACCTGGATGGAGAGGACGCTCTGGTAGGCGGGATTCTCGGGCTCCATGGCAGTGATGCCGTAGGCCTTCGCGATGTACGAGAGTCCGGCGAGCATGATGATGAGCAGACCGATGATGACGGTGAGTGCCAGGTTGGCGTTGCTGGGAGCGCGGCTCTTTGAAGGCCGTGACGCCGTTCGAGACGGCTTCGACGCCGGTCATCGCAGCGCAGCCGCTGGCGAATGCTTTGAGCAAAAGCCAGATGGTGAGGTACTGCATGGTGGCGGGCAGAGGCGGCGGCGGCGCGGTCACGGCGATGGGATGGCCGTGCGCCGCGATGCTGTGCCAGATGCCGACGGCGACCGTGATGAGCAGCGTGCCGACGAAGAGCACGGTGGGCAGCATGAAGACGAAGCCGGACTCTTTGACGCCGCGCAGGTTCACGATGACGATGAGCGCGAGGACGAGCAGGCAGAGTGCGAGCTGGTGCGGATGCAGAGCGGGAACTGCGCTGACCAGAGCCGTGACGCCGGCGGAGATTCCTACCGCGGCGGTCAGGACGTAGTCGATCATGAGCGCGGCAGCGGCGAGCAGGCCGGCATTGTCGCCGAGGTTTTCGCTGGCGACAGTGAAGGAGCCTCCGCCGTTCGGATACGCGTCGATCGTCTGGCGGTAGCTGAAGTAGAGGATGGTGAGCAGAACGAGGATGGCGCCGAAGATTGGGATCAGGTGCTGCTGCACGCCGATGAAGCCGAGCGGCACAAGCAGCGACATCGCTTGTTCGGGGCCGTAAGCAGCGCTGGTCAGGCCATCGAGCCCGAAGATGGGAATGCCTGCGGCGACGCCAATGTGTTCATGCTCCGCCTGGCTGGTGGCCAGCGGCTTTCCAATGAGCAGATCGAACAGGTTCAAGTGTGGCACTCTCACTCGACCTCACCGGTCGGCGGGAGGCACACCTCCGATTGGAAACCACGCGGGCGTAAAAAGTCCGTAAAGACGAACGCGTGCGTCGCGCCGGGTGTGTTGCGTCGCGCGACGATACGGTGAATCGGTGCTGAGAGGCGAACGTGGAGGTTATGTCACGGGTGGTTTGGCCGGGGATTTATCTGGGATTGGAATTTCGCGTGGGGGCGAGTTCGTTCTCATGAGCCGAGAATGAACAAGGAGCCAGAACGCGAGAGAGACTGCGGCGGGTGAGAGGACGAGTAGCAGCGCCGGAATCAGAGCGAGTTCAGTGTGCATGACGACCTCGGGGCGCAGCTGCCAGTAGACGCTGCGAACACGTAAGAAAGTCGTCAAGAGTTCGTAGAGAACTTGTATGGATTGCTTTGAGCAGAGAAATGCCGCTGCACTTCGCAGCGGCATTTCTGTTCTGAGTTTGGCCGCGATCAGCCGTTCTGTCCGTCGGCGTGCAAAGTGCGGTAGCTTGCGTTGCCCTTGGACCATACGAGCAGCAGCAGATCGTTGCCGTTGGCGTCCTGGTGGACCTGGCTGACGAACTGGTTGGCGGAGGCGGTTGGTTTGCGGTTCACCTGCAGGATCACATCGCCGGGCTGAAGTCCGGCATCCTCTGCGGGGCTCGCCGGGCGAACGTTTTCGACGACCGCTCCATGGACGTTGTCAGGAAGCTGAAGCTGCTGGCGAACATCCTGCGTGAGGTCTCCGACCGACAGACCGAGCTTGCCGGTCTGCGATCCGCCATTGCCATCGTTATCGGCCAGTTCCTGGTGGTCGCCACCGTAGGTCCCGATCCTGACCTGTATGGTGTCCGGCTTGCCATCACGCAGCACGCCGAGCGAGATGGTCGTTCCGGGCGAGAGCTCGCTGACCGCAACCTGCAGCGCGCTGCTGTTCGGAATCGGCTGGCCGTTGAGCGTGGTGATGACGTCGCCCTGCTTCAGGCCCGCGCGGCTGGCTGGGGAGTCGGGTGTGACCTGCGCGACGATGGCGCCGGAGGCATCCTGCAGGTTGAAGAACTTCGCGTTGTCGGGTGTGACATCGTTCATCGCGATGCCGACATAGCCGTGCTCGACCTTGCCGTGCTCGATGAGCTGCGTGGAGATGGCGTGCGCCATCTGCGACGGGAATGGCGAAGCCGGCGCCGGCGAAGGATCCGCTGTTGGAGATGATGAAGGTGTTGATGCCGACGAGCTGACCGTGCGCGTTGACCAGCGGGCCGCCGGAGTTTCCGGGGTTGATGGCGGCGTCGGTCTGGATGTAGCCGCCGGGCTTGCGTGCGTTGTCGGAGTACGGGTTGGGGCGATTGACCGCGCTCACGATGCCGCGGGTGACGGAGAACTGGAAGTAGCCGAAGGGGCTGCCGAAGGCGAGCACCGTCTCGCCGGGCTGGAGCTTGCTCGAATCGCCCCAGGAGATGGCGGGCAGATCGTGCGCGTTCACCTTCATGACGGCGAGGTCGGTGAGCTTGTCGACGCCGACGACGTGTCCGTTCAAGACGCGGCGGTCATGCAGCGTGACCTTGATGTCTTTCGCGCCGTCGACGACGTGGTCGTTGGTGACGATGTAGCCGTCGGGCGAGATGATGACGCCGCTGCCGATGCCGTGCTGCGAGCTGCGGCTGCTGGGGCTGCATCTGCCCGCGGCCGCCGCCGAAGGGGCTGCCGGGGCCGAAGAACTGTTGCAGTCCGGGAGGCAGTCCCTGCATCTGGCCGTCGTCGCCGCCCTGCTGCTGGACCTCGTCCATGGAGGGCGTGGAGGTGACGGCGATGTTGACCACGGCGGGCGTGACGCGGGCGGCGACCGCTTCCATGGCGTGGTCGAGGGCGGTGAGTGCAGCTACGCTGTTGTCGTCGAGCGGCGCAGCCGTGACGGCCGAGGCGTGCACCGGGTTGTGGTTCACGAGTGCAACCGCGCCAACGGCGACGGCGGCAGAGAGAACGGCAGGGCCGATGTACCGGCCTGCAACTAATAATTTAGTTGATAGAGACATGCGAATACCCCTCCGGGTGGTTGTGGTTAAAGTTGGAACAAAAGCCAGCCGCCCTGCCACGGGACAGCTGCGTAGAGTTGCTGCGAATCTTCAAGCGAGGTCAGCGTCACGACGGGACGCATGACGGGCGTGCGGTCGCGCCAGACCGGGACTTCGATCACACGGTCGGGTTGCGCGACGCGGCGGATGTGGTGACGCGCGGGCTGCTTGCGGAGGATCGAGGTTCGTAACACAGGTCGCGTGCTGGTCGGGGCCGGCATGACCGCCTTGACGAGCGTGGCGCGCGCGGGATCTGTGCTGCCGTCGATTCGGGCATGGCTTCGACTCATCGCGATGGGCGGAGCATCGAAGGAGCCTGCGGTAGCGAGAGTGGCGGGTGCGCTGCCAAATTGGATGAGGCGCGGGCTGCGCGCGAGCAGAAGCGAAAGGCCGAGCGCGCCTGCGAGCACAGCGCCGATGGCGACGCGCAGGAACGCGGGTGCGGCACCGGGTTCAGCGGGAGTGAGGATGCGGCGTACGCGTTTTACCAGCTCGGAGTCGCGTGCGCGGGCTTCGAAGGCGCCGAGCGCGCCGAGCGTGAGCGAGATTCCGCGCCGGAGCATCGACTCTTCGGCGAGCCGGACGAGGCAGGCCGCGTAGGTCTTCCGAGCTTTGGTGGCGCGCAGCACACCGTCGTCGCAGGCGAGTTCGCGCTCGAAGGAGAGCCGGCGGTTGAGCCAGAGGACGGCGGGGTTCCACGGCAGCAGAACGAGGCTGACCTGCTGGAGCAGGTTGGTCCAGTGGTCGCGGCGGCGAAGGTGCTCCATCTCGTGGAGGAGAATCTGCTCGAGCTCCGGTGGGGAGAGACTGCGCAGGAGATCGGGCGAGAGCAGGATTCGCGGGCGAATGAAGCCGATGACGCTGGGGCGGTCGACGAGTGTAGAGGTGCAGAGCAGAACGGTTCGCGAACCCAGCTTGAGCAGCGGCGCGGTTGCCGCGTCCGGCTCGACCGGCTTAGCGCTTTGGGCGAGCGTCCGGAGCCGCGCGGCGCTCACGCAGAGTTGACCGAGACGGAAGAGCGACAGGAGCGCCCAGAAGCAGAGCAGGCCGAGGCTCCAGTCTGCGGCGGCGTGCACGGCGCGTCCGTGGACTCCGAAGCTGTGGGGGAGAAGGAGTGAGAACGCCGGCAGCAGAACGATGAGCACAAGGACCGCGGTCCACAGGCCGGACCTTGTGCCGGCCGGTACCCGAGGTACGAGCCGGAAGCAGAGCGCGACGGCGGCGGTGAGCAGAACGCTCTGCCAGACGGAGGCGACGAGCGCGTTGGCTATTGCCGGTGAGAAGGCGTGAAGCAGATCGATGACCGGGATCATGCGCTAGGCCTCCTCCGGCGCGTCGATGATGTCGCGCGTTTCGGCTGCACGCTCGGGCTCGTCCTGGGCCGCCTCGGCGATGGCTTTCTTCATCCGTTCCAGTTCTTCGGGCGTCACGTTCGCGTCACCGAGGAGGGAGAGGACGAGCCGCTCGCGCGAGTTGCCGAAGAATCTGTTCAAGACCTGCCGGATCTCGCTCTGCTGGGCCTCGTGCTCGGCGACGCTGGGGCGATAGAGGAACGCGCGGCCCTCCTGGCGGTGGTGAACGTAGCCCTTCTTTTCGAGGATTCGGATGGTGGTGAGGACGGAGGTGTAGGCGAGCCGTGAGTCGTCGGGGAGCGCCTGGACCAGATCGGCGACGGCGGACTCGCCGCGGGACCACAGCAGGCGCATCAGCCTCAGTTCGGCCTCGGTCAGGGTGTTGGAACGCTTCGGCGGCAATCTGGTCCCCTTGGGGGTAAGACGAGTAACTAATAGATTAGTTAGCTACGGGTCGCGACGCAAGCCGGAGGTCCAGCTTGCCAGCGGGCATTCAGCCGGAGAGAGAGCCCTCAACGGCGTAAGGACCCTCTGCCGGCTGAAAGCCCTCAGCTGGCTGAAGAGCCCCGCCGCCGGCTAAGAAGCCTTTAGCCGGCTAAATAGAACTCCGCGATTTCGAGGTCGGCGGGCTGGGTGACCTTGAGGTTGCGGGAGCTGCCGGGGACGACGTAGACCGGGATGCCGGCGCGCTCGAGGAGCGAGGCTTCGTCGGTGCCGACGAACTGGTCGGCGTCGGCGTCAGAAAATGCCCGGCGCATCAGCGGGACGCGCGCGCCCTGCGGCGTCTGGGCGTGCACGATGAGCTCGCGCGGAATGGTGGCGGTGATCAGGGCGCCGTCGGCGGTGCGCTCGACCTGCTTGATGGTGTCGATGGCGGGGGTGCCGACGATGGCGGCGCCGTGGCGCTCGATGGCGTCGATGGCGTGGTTGATGGTGGCGGCGTCGATCAGCGGGCGGACGGCGTCGTGGACGAGGACGATGTCATCGGCGGAGGTCGAGGGCAGGGCGGCGAGGGCGTGGGCGACCGACTCCTGGCGGGTGTCGCCGCCGGAGACGACGTGCACGCGATCGGTGAGCCCGTGCTCAGAGAGTAGGGCGGAGACGCGCGGCTGCTCGGGCTCGCGGACGGCGAGATAGATGCCGGTGACGCGCGGAACGGCCAGGAAGGCGCGGAGCGAGTGGAGCAGGATGGGCACGCCGCGGAGCTCGATGAACTGCTTGGGCGCGACGGCTTTGGAGTTGGCTCCGGCGGTGGCGGAGGCCATGCGGGTACCGATGCCCGCGGCGGGCAGGATTACGAAAACAGCCATGGGAGTGGAGTATACCGCGG
Organism: uncultured Acidobacteriaceae bacterium; assembly: GCA_963777205.1. GTDB lineage: Bacteria > Acidobacteriota > Terriglobia > Terriglobales > Acidobacteriaceae > Granulicella. The sequence continues at coordinate 675,279 of CAVZPQ010000002.1, forward strand.
CATTGCATGCAGCGGACCATTGCACGGAGCGGACCATTGCATGGAACGGACCATTGCATGGAGCCGACGCGCTTCGCGCCTTGGAGATGGGGCCCCGGAGATGGATGCACCAGATAATAAGGAGAGGGATGGGCGGAAGTACGGTGGGGAGTTCATGAAAGCTCTGTAATTGAGGGCATCTCCGGGATGGACTTCAGGTCTCCAAGCTAAGTACAGGAGTGGGTCATGCGTGTGCGAATCGGGAGTGTAGTGTCGGCTGCGGCGGTTGGGGCGATGTTGCTGGGTTCGGCGGGCGTGATGCGCGCCGATACGGTTTATTCGAACTTTGGGCCGAACCAGGTGTACCAAGGGGCGAGCTGGTGGACTGTGGGAAATGTGGGCAGCGGGAACACTGAGGTGAACGCGTTTTCGTTTGTCCCGACGGAAACGGCGAGCGTAACGGGCGCGACCCTGCCGCTGGCGCTGGTTCCTCCTCCGGGCACGGCGCAGACCGTGACGCCGCTGACGGTGTACATCGAGTCGAATGCGAGCGGCATGCCGGGCTCGATTCTGGCCACGCTGACGCAGACAGGAAGCTATTCAAACTATCCGGTAACGAGTCTGGTGAACTTTGCGTGTTCGGGGAGCTGCGCGACACTCGATGCCGGGTCGACGTACTGGATTGTGGGGCAGCAGACGGATCCGGCAAACTCGACGGGCTGGTTCTGGAGTCCGACCGATAGCGGCACGTGGTACTACAACTATGCCGATAGCGCGACAGGGCCGTGGAACGTGGCGAATGCGGTCGGGATTGCGAATCCGAACGCGACCGCGGCCTTCGATGTGACGGGGACCCCGTCTACTTCCACGCCGCCGGTGCCGGAGCCGGGCAGCCTGGCGCTGCTGGGCACGGGCATGCTGGGCGGACTCGCTCTGATTCGGCGGAAGGCATTGCATGCAGCCGACGCGCTTCGCGCCAAAGCAGTCCGCTAGGGATTATTGCGGGCGGTTGGTGAGGGGCTTGAGAATGTGAGTTTGCCTTGCGTTTCGAGACGCGCGGTAGATGCACATTGATGCCGTATATTGAGCCGATATGTGCTCCCAGAACCTCACAGGCCCTGCGCCGGCGAACGGTGCCGGGTGGCCGCTTTGGTTGCGGATTGCGTTTCGCTTCTCGTTTATTTATTGGCTGCTCTATATCCTGCCGAGCGCGGGCAACGTGTCCTTGTTCGATCTCGTGCCGTTTGGCGGGATCGGCAACAAGCTTGCGGAGTGGTTTGGGTGGCCGCTGGCGCAGCTTGCGCACATCATCGGATTCTATGTTTTTCATCTGAAGGGTGAAGGCGCGGACTGGCATCCGACGGGAGCCGGTGATACGGCGATGCAGTACACCTTGGTGTTTTGCATCGCGGTGATTGCGGTTCTTGGGACAGTTCTGTGGAGCGTGATTGATGAGCGGCGCGGCCGGCGTGACTATCGCACCGCCTACGCCTGGCTGCGGCTTGCGTTGCGTTTCACCCTGGCCCTCACGCTGCTGGCCTACGGCTTCGCGAAGATTTATCCCGGGCAGTTCGGAGCCGGGCCGAGGCTCGGGGAGCTGAACGAGACGTACGGCCAAAGCTCGCCAATGCACCTGCTGTGGTTTTTCATGGGGTATTCGCGGCCCTATGCGATCTTTGGCGGCCTGATGGAGGCGATCCCGGGTGTGTTGCTGTTATTTGAGCGCACGGAGACGGTTGGAGCGCTCGGGGCGGCGGCCGTGATGCTCGAAGTGGCGGTGTTGAACTTCTGCTATGACGTGCCGGTGAAGCTGTACTCCATGCACCTGCTGGTCATGAGCCTGTTTCTGTTGTTGCCGGACTTCAGGCCCATGTGGGATTTTTTTGTGAGGCGACGCGTCTCGGCACTCCAAGGCGTGTGGGTCGCTCGTGCTGAGCGACGGCCGTTGCGTATCGCAAGACGGGTTGCGTTTGGGCTTGTGTGCTTCCTGTGCGTTTGGGTCAATGTTCTGGGCGGGTACATGGGGCGTGCGCGGCCGTCACCGCATGCTCCGCTGTACGGTGTGTGGAACGTCGACAACGCGAAGGGATGGCCGAGCGCACAGACACCGATGCAGATCGTGCTGGACGGACCGCAGGTTGCGCGGGTGAAGACGGGAGACGGCAAGTTGATGTGGTATCCCGTTCAATATGACGTGAACGATCGGACCATCCGGTTCGTCAATGCTGGAACAAACACAGTGATGAACTGGACTCAGGACTCAACAGGCGCGACCTTGCTGCAGGGAAGCTGGATGGGACGTCCGGTGACGGTCAGCATGCACCGGATTGATCCTGACAGCTACATGTTGACGTCGCGCGAATTTCATTGGGTGCAGGAGCAGCCCTTCGTTAGATAAACCGCGCCGGCCTTGGAGCTGTCGCCGCTGCGTTCATTGCGGGCGATTGGTGAGCGGCTTCAGCTCTGCGATCGAGGGCGGTGCGTCCGGTAGCGTGTGGCGCGTCACGACGACGCCGTTGGTCTCAAAGTGCGTGATGTGGTGGCCGTAATCGTGACCGATGCGGATGGTCTTGCGCAGCAGCGCGAGATGGTGGCGAGCTTCTTCTTCGAAGTGGCGCGTGCTGGCCCAGTCGTAGTCCGCGAGCACGAAGTAGGTGGCCTCGCACTTGGGGCAGTAGAGCGGCGTCTCAAGCGTCCGATGGAACGCGGCGGGCGGCAGCGGACCGATGGGATCCGTGCCGGATTTCAGAGCGACGAGGATATGGCGCGACATCAGGGCAGCTAGAACTCCCACCGCAGCAGCGTCGCGCCGACGGTGAATCCTGCGCCCACCGAGGCGAGCAGCACGAGGTCGCCCTTCTTGAGCCGGCCTTCTTCCATCGCGGTCTGCATCGCGATCGGAATCGTGCCGGCGGTAGTGTTGCCGAAGCGATCGATGTTGATGATCACGCGGTCCATTGGCATGCCGAGGCGGTGCGCGGTGGATTCGATGATGCGCTTGTTGGCCTGGTGCGGGATGAAGCACGAGAGCTCGGTGCCGGCAACGCCGTTGCGGTGCAGCACCGTCTCGGAGGCCTCGGCCATCTTGCGCACGGCAAACTTGTAGACCGACTGGCCGTCCTGGTGAACGAAGTGCTGGCGCTTGTCGACGGTCTCGTGCGAGGCGGGCAGCAGCGAGCCGCCGGCCGGCATGTTGAGCGAGACGCCGCCCGAGCCGTCGATCTCGTGCAGGAAGTCGACCAGTCCCGTCTCTCCGTCGTTCGCAGGGCTCGAGCAGCACGGCGCCCGCGCCGTCGCCGAAGAGGATGCAGGTGGAGCGGTCGGTGTAGTCGATGATCGAGCTCATGACGTCGGCGCCGATGACGAGGACTTTCTTGTGCGCGCCGGATTCGACGAGCTTGGCGCCGACCTGCAGGGCGTACGGGAACCCCGAGCACGCAGCGGAGAGATCGAAGCCCCACGCGCCTTGCGCGCCGAGCTTGTGCTGCACAAGGCAGGCGGTCGAGGGGAAGAGCATGTCCGGCGTGACCGTGGCGACGATGATCGCCTCGACTTCCGTGGCCGGGATGCCGCGGGTTTCAAGGCAGCGGCGGGCGGCTTCGCAGGCGAGGTCGCTCGCGGCAACGCCCTTGTCGACGATGTGGCGCTCGCGGATTCCGGTGCGCTCGATGATCCAGGCGTCGTTGGTGTCGACCATCGTTTCGAGGTCGGCGTTGGAGAGGACCCGGGGCGGAACGTAGGTGCCGACGGCGGAGATCTTCGCGCGGACGGCATGCCGGGGCTTCAGGTTCAGAGGCAAGCTGTGGGTCCTCCTCGAGGAAGTGCAACAGAAAGAATCTTATCGCGGGAGGCGAGTGGGGAGTTAGGAGTCAGGACTGAGCACTCAGGACCCAGGGAATAGCAGCGGCAGATGGCCAGCCGCAGAGAGCCTTTCGGCATCGGAGAGATTTTGAGGGAGGGGAAATAAGTGTACCGGGTTAACCTACTGCGCCCGTGCGTGCCCGTTACCGTTGCTTCCTTCCGGACCTGGCGGGGTTGGCGGGTGCGCGTCGCGTAGGACCCGGCACAGGAGTAAGTTTAGCACTCCGGGCGGCTGCAAGGGAGTGCGCTGCGATGTTGGATTCCTGCTCGGTTGTGAATCTTGCCTTGACGTACTTATCTGAAAGAATATATCTTGCAGGAGTATGGAAGAGACGCCAACCCCGTCCCCGGTTCGCACCACAACGGCGGAGTGCCTGCTGGGCCTCCTGAGCCTGGGCCCGATGTCCGGCTATGACCTCAGGCAGATGATCGAGCGCTCCACCGCGAACTTCTGGAGCGAAAGCTTTGGGCAGATCTATCCGTCGCTCAAGAAGCTGATGGAGAGCGGCCTGGTCTCGATGGATGAGCAGCGGCCGGAGGGGCAGCGGCTGCGCAAGGTGTATCGGCTGACGCCGGACGGACGCGCGCGCCTGAAGCAATGGCTCGCCGAGCCGTGCGGCGTGCAGGTGAAACGCGAAGAGCTGCTGCTGAAGCTGTTCTTCGGCGACCGCGCGCCGCGTGGAGCGATGCGCGCCGCGGTGGAGGAGCGCAGAGAGCTGCTGCTCGAAGACCTGAAACGTTACGCGGAGATTCGCAAGGGAATTGCGGCCGCAGCCGGCAAGCATGCAGCGGCTCCCTACTGGATGATGACGCTGGAGTACGGCATTGCGGAGGCGACGGCGGTGCTGGGCTGGTGTGAGCGCACGCTTGCGGAGCTGGACAGGATGGAAGCACGGAACGGAAAGGCGAAGAAGGGCCACAGGGCGGCGTAGCGGCGCAGGAGGTGTGGAATGCATGGTCAACCGTTGTGGTTCAAGGTATTTCTGGCGATCCATATCGCTGCCGGATTCGGCTCGTTCGTGATTGCGCCGCTGGTGCTCGCGGTAGCGAAGGGCGGCCGCACGCATAAGCGCTGGGGCATGGTCTACCTGTGGTGCATGGGTATTGTCGCGGCGACTGCGCTGCCCATGGCGATCTTCCGCCCGGTGCTGTTTCTTGCGCTGGTGGCCGTGTTCAGCTTTTATGCGGCGTTCGCCGGATATCGCGTGCTGCGCCTGAAAGACCTGCCGCGCGGCGGACGGGCGAAGGCGATTGACTGGATTGCGGGCATCGTGACCTTCGGCTCAAGTGCGGTGCTGGCGTGGCTCTCGTGGTTTCATCCGCGGCAGATGCAGGTGATTCCGTTGGTCGGTGTGGCGTTTGGTGTGCTGGGGATGTCGCTCGCGTTCGGCCAAATGAAGAACTTTGTGTGGAAGCCGAAGGAGAAGATGTTCTGGTGGTATGACCACCTGGGCATGTTCATCGGGAGCTATATCGCGGCGTGGTCGGCGTTCAGCGTGGTGATGCTGACGCAGATTGCTGGGAATCGCTGGTGGGTGTGGCTGTGGCCGACGATGGTGGGCGTGCCGGCGATCATCATCACGACGGCGTATTACAAGCGGAAGTTCAGGCGGCGATCAACGCCGAAGACGGTTGCGGCTGTGGCGACCTCGTAATCAGGCAGCGTTCTGGACGGGTTTGTTGCGCTGACCCTTCATCTGGCGCGAGGTCTGAACGAGCTTCCAGATGCCGATTGCAGTGAAGAGGATGGTCACCGACCAGAAGACGATGAGGATCGTCACCGCCCACCGCGCGGAGAACTGGTTCCAGAGATGCAGCACCTCTTTGCCGTAGCGGATGCCGAGCCACGCCGCGATGGCGTGGCGCAGGAACCGGCTGGTGGTGAAGGCGACCATGAACTTCTTGCGGTTCATCTTCACGGCGCCGGCGACGAGCACGAACGGCGAGAGCGGCACGGGCGGCGGAAGGATCGCGGGCAGGGCGACGGAGAGGATCGCGTGGTTTTCAACCCAGCGGCGCACCGGGTTCAGGTAGCGCTTGGAGACGTGCTTTTCAAGGAACGCCATGCCGCCGGCCTCGGCGGCCCAGTGGGAGAGGAATCCGCCGAGCGCAGAGCCCAGGGTTGCCAGCGCGACCAGCAGAAAGACGTTCGTGTGGTTGGCGGCGTAGAGGATGATGAGGATGTCGGTGACGCCGGGGATGGGCAGCGGCACGAACGAGCTGTCGACCGTGGAGATGAGGATCAGCCCGGCCAGCCCGGCGCGGAAGAACAGGTGCATCATCGCGTGGCCCGCAGAGAAGGCGAGGAGTGCGGCGGCAGGCTGGAGTTCGGGCGTCATGCTGGATGTAAGACGCGAAGTGAGGCTATGGAGTTGAAGGGAGACACCCTTTAGGCGGCAACTTCGATGCTGACCAGCTCGATCGAGGATTCCGGTAAGGACTTGCCTTCGCTCTTGAGGTACTCGATCAGGGTTTCGATGCCCTTGCGAAGATCGGCTAACGCCTCGTCGCGCGTGTCACCTGTTCCGAGGACAAGGTTGTCTCCGTCGATCATGGAAGCCGTCCAGCTTCCGTCTTCCGCGGGTTCGAGCGTCGCAGTCAGTTTCATCTCGTTAACCTGGCCAGCGTGGAGTATATCTCGCAGGGTATGGTGATACGCCCCTTTGCCGGATGCTTGTAGACGTAATGGCTTCCGCTCGCCCGGTCGAAAGTCCAACCGTCGGCCCTGAGCATCTTTCCAGGTCTCTGAATTTCGCAGGCACCGGCTTCCTCACATTGCAGCTGAAGCAAAAAGGGCTCAGGGCTAACTCAGCAGATTCAGTTGTGGCAGCGGAGGTAACGTGCCGAGCTCTGCCGCCACTGCGCGGAAGTGCTCGATGGCGCGGAGGCAGTCGGGGCCGAGTGTGTAGTGGATGTTGCGCGTGAGATAGGTCCGGATCGTGTCGGCAGGGACCGGAATGCGTGGCGTCCATTCGCGGACGAGGGTGTCGATGTTGTCGAGGCCGGCGTCTCGGCTGGCCGTGAGATCGGCTGTGAGTTGCGCGGGCGTGAGGCCGGCGAGCGAAAGGGTTTCGGGGCGGACGGCCCACACGGCGGCGACCCAGGGCAGACCGGTGTGCTCGCGCCAGAGTGCGGCGAGATCGAGCCAGAGGAGTGGCGTGCCGGCGAGGGCGGCTTCGATTTGCGCGCGCTGCTCGCGGGCGAGCAGTGCGGGGTCGCCGATGAGGAGCGCGGCGTCGGCCGTGGCGAGCATGGTGACGGCGTCGGCGCGCTGCTCGGTGAAGGTGGGGCGGGTGGAATGGAAGCGCTCGAAGAGGATGTGCGCGTAGGCGGTGGAGCTGCGCGAGGCGTTGTCGGTCGCGATGGTGGTGACGCGAGCGAGGGCTTCGGCGGTGGGCAGATTGTCGGGATTCTTGACCAGCAGGAGGATGCTGCGGACCTCGTGGAGCGAGGCGATGGTGCAGCCGGGCACGATGGCGAGCTGCGGGGTGAGCTCCGCGATGGGGATGAGGCCGAGGTCGGCGGCGCCGGTGTGGAGCTCGCGCGCGCAGTGTGCGGGGGTGGTGTAGTGGAGGTCGTAGCTCGTGCGCAGCTTGGAGGCGGTGGGCTCGTGCTGGAAGTTGAAGAGCAGCGGCGCGGGATTGAGAAAGGAGATGGCGGAGACGCGAAGGGGCACGGAAGTGATTTTAGTGGGATTTGTGCTTGATGCGCGGTTGCGATAGGATGCGGGGAATTCGTCAGGTACGGGGAGTCGGGTCAGGATGGTTGAGGAGAAGGTGGGCGTGGTGGCGTCGCGCGGAAGCACGGCTGGCGTGGATGGCACTGGTGCTGACGCCGGGTATGGGGCCGACGCGATGCGTGAGGGCCGTGCAGCGGCTGGGAGGCGATGCGGAACGGCTGTTCGGGGCGTCGCTGACGGAGCTGGAAGGACTGGGATTGCCTGCGGAGGCGGCGCAGTTTGTCTTCGACGGGCGCGCGAAGAAGGCGGCGACCGAGGAGATTAGCCGACTGAAGGACTCGGGCGCGACGTTCCTGACGATGGATGACGAGGAGTATCCGGAGCGGCTGATGGAGATCTTCGACCCGCCGCCGGTGCTTTGGGTGCGGGGCGATGCGTCGATTCTGAACCGGGCGGGGATTGCGGTGGTTGGGACGCGGAATCCGACGCCGTACGGCTCGGGGATGGCGGAGATGCTGAGCCGGGACTTGGCGCTGCGCGGGTTGGTGATCCAGAGCGGGATGGCGCGGGGGGTGGACACCTGCGCGCACAAGGGCGCGGTCGAGGCCGGAGGGCAAGACGGTCGCGGTCTGGGGGACCGGGATCGACGTGATCTATCCCAAAGAAAACAAGAAGCTTGCGGAGCAGATTGTGGCTCCGGAGGGGCGATTGTGAGCGAGTTTCCGCTGGGGACCTTTCCGGCTCCGCAGAACTTTCCGATCCGCAATCGCACGCTGAGCGGCATGAGCGTGGGGGTGCTGGTGGTGGAGGCGGCAGAGTATTCGGGGACACGGATTACGGCGCGGTGTGCGCTCGAGCAGGGGAGGGATGTGTATGCGGTGCCGGGGAATGCGACGAACAAGAATGCGTGGGGGCCGAATACGCTGATCAAGCAGGGGGCGAAGCTAACTGCAACATGGGAGGACGTTTGGGAGGATTTGCCGAGCCAGATCCGGGTGGAGCTAGGATGAATTGAGCGGAAAAAGGGCGCGAAATGAATCGAAGAATGGGGGAGACCGCATCCTTATTTAGCGACGGTGGCGCGAGCGGCGGAGCGGGCAGCCGATGGGCGAGCATCAGCGCATTGTTTTCAGCCACTTACGGCAGGATGAGGCCGTGCAGCTGGACGAACTGATGGAGCGGCTGGAGCCGCGGATGGTTTCGGGTGAGATCTTCACTGCTTTGTTCGAGTTAGAGCTCGCGGGCAGGGTGAAACAGATGCCGGGCAAGAACTATCTGCGCTGTTTCTGAGCTGAGAATTCGCGTGCGATTTTTGAGTGGTTTTGAGTCGTTTTGAGCGGTTTTAGCGCGTTTTGAACGCGTGATTTTTCCACAATTTCCTACGAGATGGAACGTCCAACGGAACGACCGGCTGTTTGGGTGCGTAGGGCGGATGGCATAGCGCGGGCTGAGCCGGGTTTGCGTTGCGGTTTGACTTGGCCTCGGCGGAGCGTGTTAGGGTGCATTGACGTTGGTTGACGGAGAGGCGGCATGGGGTCGCGATCCGCAACGGGGTCCTCGGCGAGTGAGCCGGGTGAACGGAGTAAGGCAACAGAATGGCAAAGAATCTAGTGATCGTAGAGTCGCCGGCGAAGGCGAAGACGATCGGGAAGTATCTCGGCAGTGACTATGTGGTGGAGGCCTCGATTGGCCACATCATGGACCTGCCGAAGAACGATATTGGTGTGGAACTGAAGCGGCGGACGTTTGAGCCGACGCTGATTGTGTCGCCGGGTAAAGAGAAGGTGGTGGACCGGCTGAAGAAGCTGGCCGCGAAGTCGGATGCTGTGTTCCTGGCGCCTGACCCGGACCGCGAAGGCGAGGCGATTGCGGCGCATTTAAGGATGCAGCTTCTGCCGGCGATGAAGGACAAGAAGAAGATTCAGCGGGTGACCTTCAACGAGATTACGAAGAAGGCCGTGCAGCAGGCGTTTCAGCATACGCGGGATGTGGACGAGAACCTGGTGGACGCGCAGCAGACGCGGCAGGGTGCTAGACCGGCTGGTGGGGTATCAGATCTCGCCGCTGCTGTGGGACAAGGTGAAGCGCGGGTTGAGCGCGGGGCGCGTGCAGACGGTGGCGCTGCGGTTGATTGTGGAGCGCGAGCGGGCGATCCAGAAGTTTCCGCAGACCGAGTACTGGAATATTGATGCGGTGCTTTCGCCGACGGGCGTGAAGGATGGCGAGTTTACCGCGCGGCTGGTGGGCGTGAAGGGCCAGCCGGTGCGCGTGGAAGATCGCGCGGAGGAAGGCAAGTATATTGCGAGCGCGCTGCCGGATAAGGGCGCGGTCGACGAGGTGATGGCGCAGCTGGAGCGTGCGACGTGGCGCGTGCGGACGGTCGAGAAGAAGGAGACGCGGCGCAAGCCGAAGCCGCCGTTTACGACGAGCGCAGTTGCAGCAGCAGGCGGCGGGGCGGCTGGGGTTCGGCGTGCGGCGGACGATGGGTGTGGCGCAGCGGCTGTATGAAGGCATTGAGCTTGGGCCGGAGGGAACGGTCGGCCTGATCACCTACATGCGTACCGATTCGACGCGCATGAGCCCGGATGCGATCGAGGCGATTCGCGAGCATGTGAAGAAGCAGCTCGGCGACAAGTACATTCCCGAGAAGCCGAATGTGTACTCGTCGAAGAAGGACGCGCAGGATGCGCATGAGGCGATTCGGCCGACGAATATTGCGTGGACGCCGGATTTTGTGCGGCGGTATGTGAGCGATGAGCAGTTCCGGCTGTACTCGCTGATATGGGAACGCGCGGTGACGAGCCAGATGGTGCCGGCGGTGTTCGACCAGACGACGGTGGATATTGAGGCGAAGGCTGATTTGAGTTATGACTTCCGCACGACGGGAAGTGTGCTGAAGTTTGCGGGCTTCCTTTGGTACGAGGAGCAGGCGAAGAAGGCCAAGGCTGCGCGCGATGCGAAGGCTTGCGTCGAGGCTGCGCGGCTGGAGCAGAAGGCGCAGGATGCACGCGCGGATAACGATGGCGATGGAGATGGCGGCGAGGCGACGCGCGAGGATGAGGCGGAGCGCAGGCTGCCGGAGCTGAATGATGGCCAGGCGCTGACGAAGGTGAAGGTGGATTCGGCAGCAGAAGTTTACGCAGCCGCCGCCGCGGTTCAACGAAGCGAGCCTGGTGAAGACGCTGGAGGAGAACGGCATTGGAAGGCCGTCGACCTATGCGTCGATCATCAACACGATCCAGGAACGCGACTATGTGAAGAAGATCAAGGCGCGGCTGGTGCCGACGGAGATCGGCATGGTGGTGACGGATCTTCTGGTGAAGAATTTTCCGTACATCTTCGAGGTGGGGTACACGGCGGGGCTCGAGAACGAGCTGGACGCGGTGGAAGAGGGAACGGAGAAGTGGACGGACCTGCTGAACGGTTTCTATACGCATCTGGAGGGCGAGCTGAAGGTCGCCAGCGAGACGATGGAAGACGTGAAGGCGATGGAGCAGGAGACGGATGAGATCTGCGAGAAGTGCGGAGCGCCGCTGTATCTGAAGTGGGGCAAGTTCGGGAGCTTCTACTCGTGCGCGAACTACACGAACGAGAAGCCGATGGCGGTGAGCGCGGCGGCGTGGAAGAAGAGCGAGCGCGAGGTGATGAAGAAGATCACTTCGAAGTTCCACCACGCGACGCTGAAGGTGAAGGGAACGGACGCGGAAGGTGCGGAGCGGTCGGTTGAGATCACCGACTCGAAGGACCAGAAGGAGCTTGCCAGCGGCGCTGCGGCTGGCGATGAAGGACTGGAAGAAGGTCTGCAGTCGAGCCGGTGAGCTGCGATTACACGAAGGAGAATATTTCAGCGAAGCCGGATCTGAATGCTCCGGGCGCGGATGCGGCGGATGAGCAGGAAGAGGAGTTCTGCGACAACTGCGGACGCGTGATGGTGCTGCGCAATGGGCCGTGGGGACCGTTTATGGCGTGTCCGGGGTATAACGAAGACCCGCCGTGCAAGACGATCCGGAAGCTGAATCAGAAAGTTCAGTCGAAGCCGCCGGTGCAGTTGGAGGAGGCGTGCCCGAAGTGCGGCAAGCCGATGCTGCAGCGCGAAGGGCCGTATGGCGAGTTCATCGCGTGCTCGGGCTACCCGAAGTGCAAGTATGTGAAGCAGGAGATTCTGGACGTGCCGTGCCCGAAGTGCGGCGGCGACGTTGCGGTGCGGAAGAACCGGCGCGGGGATGTGTTCTACGGGTGCACGCGGTATCCGAAGTGCGACTTTACGAGCAACCAGAAGCTGGTGGCGCAGACGTGCCCGAAGTGCAAGTCGCCGTACATGGTGGAGGTTTCGGACAAGGAAGGCACGTGGCTGGTGTGCCCGAATAACCAGGAGCGGATGCCGAAGCGGCGGACGAAGAAGGGCGCGGAGCAGCTTGCGACCGGGGTCGTCTGCACGTACGAGAAGAAGATTGGGCCGCCGAAGCCGAAGGACGAGCCGGCGGAGCTGAAGCGGCCGGACCCGGAGAAGACGCGGCCGGTGGTGGAGGCGGTGGCGTAGTTCATGGCGACGGCGGCGGATGCTGAACTCGTGCTGAAACTGTATGAGCTGCGTCGCGAGCCGCGGATGCGGCAGGCGCGGCATTGGGTGGTGAACGAGTTCAAGCCCAAGAACCTGGATGAATTGCTGGCGGTGCAGCGGGACTTTGGGTCGGACCAGAACCAGATGTGGCGGCAGGTGATCGGGTACTGGGAGATGGCGGCGGCGCTGGTGCTGGCGGGGGCGCTGGACCGGGTGCTGTTTCTGGAATCGAATGGGGAGAATTTGTTCATCCTGGCGAAGTTTGGGGAGTTCAACGAGGAGTATGCGCGGACGTCGGGGACGAACGGGTTTATGCCGAAGATGGCGGCGTTGGTGAGTGAGTATGAGCCGGCGCGGACGCGGGTGGAGACGCTGCGGGCGGGGTTGGAACAGGAATAAGCAGAGCACGACCTGATCGACTTTGTGGATGCTGTTCTGACGCTTGGCTTTTGGCGAGGGTAGGGTGGAAGCTGCTACGACAGGGGTAAGAGGGAACTTCGCGCTAGTTGCCGGACGGGCAATCAGTGTTGTGATGTTCTGCTTCTGCGTGCTGGATATTTCGCGAGTGCTATTCGGCACAACGGCAGGATCGCTCGCGCGATTGCACAACCTGAGTCATCCCAATGTCCACGCTTTTCTCAATCTGACCGAGCCGGTGCTATTGCTCGCTGCGGCTTGTTACCTGTGGCAAATGAGCCAAATCGCCGTGCGAATCTTGATCGCCGAGTTTGCGCTGTTTTTGTCTGGGATTCTCTATCTAAACTTCATTTCTCCTGGTCCCGAGATAGCCGAGATCAAGAGCCGTGGAATGTTTGGGATCGTATTGCTCATTGCTTTTCTGTGGGAATCGATCCGTCTTGGAGCTGTTTGGTGGTTGATTTATCGATACAGGTTGACGACCGATGGTGGAACGGAGCGACGGGAGGTGCTTGGTTGAGTAGGGAGCATCCATGAACAAAACCGGGTGCGCAGGCGAGAAGGGAATGATGGGTGTGCAATTCTATGCATATCTGTAGGAACCTGGAGTGTGATTTCCATTTCCGGTACAATCGTGGTAAACTCCTTATAGACCAGCGGCATACGCCGCGGCCACAGGGATCCGTCGGGGCAAGAGATGGCTCGGAGGGGTTTCTGGTAAGGGCTTCCGGACAGGGAGGGAAGGCCTGGCTGCTGCTATCTGACTGAAAAGACAGGAAGGGCGGATATGGCAAAGGCGGTTTGGAACGGACAGACCCTCGCGGAGAGCGACAAGGTTGAGACCGTTGAGGGAAACATTTACTTCCCAGAGGAGACTGTGAACCGGGCGTTTTTGCGGCCCAGTTCGAGCAGCTCGACGTGCCCGATGAAGGGGCGCGCCCGCTACTATACGGTGCTTGTGGACGGCCAGGAGAACCTGGATGCGGCGTGGTATTACCCGGACCCGCGGCCGGCGGCTAAGAAGGTGAAACATCACGTGGCGTTCTGGCGTGGGGTTGAGATCACTGCTTAACTTCACTCGGAGGCACAACTTAGAATCGAGAGCCCCTGCCAGAGCGCAGGGGCTTTCTGCGTTTGGTGGGTGATCAGGGTTGTCTGGGGGCGAGCGCGGTGGTTTGTGAGGGCAGGATGGTGGAGGTGACGTGGGTGCGCTCGAAGTCGCGGTTCTCGGCGGAGATGACCATCTGGCGGGAGAAGAAGAAGAGGACGTGGATTTTGAACTCGCTGCCGAAGGAGACGGGGAACCAGACGGGAGTGGGTCGGCGGGTTGGCCGGGCTGGGACGCTTGGGGGCCGGGCTGGGTGCCGGCTTGCGGAGCGTAGATGACCGTGAAGCCGATGCCGGGGACGTTGGTGCCGAGCATGACGCGGACGGCGAGCGGGAGGCGGCGGGAGAGCGCGGTGCGGATGACGACGGGTTCGAAGGCGGCGGTGTCGATCCAGGCGTCGCCCTTCCAGCCGAAGTCGGATTTGTCGCGCGGCCGGAACTGGATGTGGAAGGTGTCGCGGCCGTTGCGGGGTTCGCGGCCGAGGAGGGTGAAGATGTAGTCGGCCTGGTGCCTGGAGGTGAGCGGGAAGAGGTTGGCGTTGATGCCGTCGCGGTCGTGCTCGTGGTCGGACTTGTCGCCGAGAAGACTGGCGCGGATGTTCTCGACGAGGTCGAGGTCGGTGGAGTCGTCGGTGTCGACCTGCTTGAGGTTGGAGGGGGTGTCGGTCTCGATGATGGCGTGGTCGGCGGGGATTTTCGGATTGAGGTGGTCGTAGGTTAGGGTCGTGCCCTTGTGGAGGAGGCGGCCCTGGAGTGTGAGGAGCTGCTGGTGGGAGCCGGTCGGCGTGGGCGTGATGCGGGTGTCGGTGATCTCTTCGCAGCGGATGGTGTGGCCTTTGCGCGAGAGTACGCGAGCGTGCTGGACGTAGACGAAGTGTGCGCGTGCGGCTTCGGAGCGGTCCTGATTTGGCGGCGACGCGGGCCATGATCTGGTCGGCGGTGAGGGTGGGCTGCTGGGCGTGCGCGGTGAGGGTTGAGAGGGTGAGCGCGAGCATGACCAGACGCACGGAGGGCATGGTGTGGGTACGCGGGTTTGTGCGCGTGGGTTCCGTGCGGCGATGTTATTGCGGGTTGAGGGAGAGGACGATTTTGCCGAAGTGGCTGCCGTTCTGCATGTGCTCGAAGGCGTCGCGGGCGTGGGTGAGGGGGAAGACGCGGTCGATGACGGGCTTGAGTTTGTTGGCGGAGATGGCGGCGTTCATGCGCTCGAACATGGCGCGGCTGCCGACGTAGATGCCGTTGAGGTGGACGGATTTGGTGAGGATGGAGCGGACGTCGATGCCGGTGGGGCGGCGTCGGGGCTGGTGCCGGAGAGCACGCCGATGACGTGGACGTGGCCGGAGGGGCGGACGGCGGAGAGGGATTTTGCGATGGTGCCCTGGCCGCCGACTTCGACGACGTGGTCGACGCCGGTGTTGCTGGTGAGGTCGCGCGCGGGCTTGTCCCAGTCGGGGGTGGATTTGTAGTTGATGGTGTGGGAGGCGCCGAGGCGCTGGGCGCGGTTGATTTTTTCGTCGGAGGAGCTGGTGAGGATGACGGTGGCGCCGTGCATGCGGGCGATCTGGAGGGCGAAGAGCGAGACGCCGCCGGTGCCTTGTACGAGGACGGTCTGGCCGGCGCGGAGGTGGCCTTGTTCGACGAGGGCGTTCCAGGCGGTGAGCGCGGCGCAGGGAAGTGTGGCGGCCTCTTCGAAGCTGAGGTGTGCGGGGGAGTGGATGAGGCCGGTTTCGGGGAGGATGCGCTCGGTGGCGAAGACGCCGTCGATGGGGCCGCCGAGGGCGGATTTGCCGGTGAGCGGCTGGATTTCGCCGTCGAGCCAGTCCTGGAAGAAGAGCGAGCAGACGTGGTCGCCGGGCTGGAAGCGCGTGACGGCGGGGCCGACGGCGAGGACTTCGCCGGCGGCGTCGGAGCCGAGGATGCGCGGGAGCTGCATCTTGGGGTTGTAGTGGCCGAGGACGATCATGAGGTCGCGGTAGTTGAGCGAGGCGGCGTGGAAGCGCACGTGGACGTCGGTGGGGCCGAGCGCGGGAAGTGTGAGGGGCTCGAGGGCGAGGTTGTCGAGGCCGAAGGCGTTGAGGCGGAGCGCGGTGGGCATGGGTGGTTGGATGTTGCCGGGTGGGAATTTGCGTCGAGGCTTGTGAAATTGCAGCGGAGGGTCTATTCCGGCTTTACACTTTGCAATGCAAAGTGTAGGCTTTCGTTCGAAGAGGGATGCGAGCTATGACCGACCTGAATCGAGCGCTCGTCGATATACGGAACATTCGCCGGCAGGTGGCGGCTACGACGGAGTTTCGCGGATATGGGCCGCTGACGCTGACGGCGACGGCTGTGCTCGCGTTGCTGGCGGGGGTTGTGCAGGCGCGGTGGATTCCGGAGCCGGCGAGTGCGCCTGTCGAGTACGTGGCGCTGTGGCTGACGACGGCGCTGATTTGTGCGGCGTTGATTGCGACGCAGATGATCGGGCGGGCGAAGCGGCTGCACTCGGGCCTGGCGGATGAGATGATTCGCGCGGCTGTGGCGCAGTTTCTTCCTGCAGGAATCGCGGGCGCGATTCTGCCCCTGGTGTTGTTGCGGGTGAGGCCTGATGTGTTCTGGCTGCTGCCCGGGTTGTGGCAGATCATCTTCGCGCTGGGCGTGTTTGCGTCGTGCCGGTGCTTGCCGCGGCCGATGCTGCTGGTGGGTGCGTGGTTTCTGGTGAGCGGGTTTGCATGCGTGGCGCTGGGAGATGCCCGGGCGCTGGCTCCGCGAACGATGGCTGGAGCGTACGGCGATCGGCATGATGCTGGTGGCTACGATCCATTACTTTTCCGCACAGAAGGCGAGCGATGAAGAACAAGAGCTCTAGAACCGAAGCGCCGTTTGCCTACGAGGGGCTGGATCGCGTGATTCATGAGCGTGCGCGGCTGAGCGTGCTTACGTCGTTGCTGACGCATCCTGCGGGGCTCAGCTTTGTGGAGCTGAAGCAGCTTTGCGCGCTGACGGACGGAAACCTGGCGCGGCATCTGCAGGTGCTGGAGGAAGACAAGATGGTTGCGATCAGCAAGGAAGAGGATCGCGGCCGCGCGCAGACGACGGTGCGGATTACGGCTTCGGGGCGGAAGCGCTACATGGATTACCTGACGACGCTGGAGCAGGTGGTGCGCGATGCGGCGTCGGTCGTTGAGGCGAGCGACGATGCGCGATTGACTCGGACGTTGTCGCCGCTGAAGGCCTAAGAGTCTCGTGGAGAAGTTTTGCAGTTGGTTGAATTATGCTCAGCAACTTTGCAGTACAAAGTAAATTCAAAAGGAGATGTTCTTATGAGCAGCTACGCAGCGTCCACTCCATCGATTCCCAACTTTCGCTTCTTCCGCTCTTTGGGGGCGAAGCTTTTCGTGATTATGTTTCTTGCGCTGGTGATGAGCATCTCGGGTGTGCTGGTGGGGGCGCTGACGGCGGAGCGGGCGAGCAACCATGGCGTTCTCGAAGCATCGCGAGAGCATGCGACGGAGCAGCCGAAGACAGTGCTCGGGGTTCGGCTGGCGGATTCGTATCGGTCTACACGCCGCTCGGTGCACTACATCACGCTGTTCCTGGGGCTGGTGTTCCTGACGTATTTTCTGTTTGAGGCGCATACGGGCAAGCGAGTGCATGCGGCGCAGTATGCGCTGGTGGGAGTGGCGCAGACGGTGTTCTATCTGCTGCTGCTGTCGTTCGCGGAGCACCTGGGGTTTGATTGGAGCTTTCTGATAGCGGGCGGGTCGACGATTGCGTTGTTGTCGATCAATGCGGAGTGGGTGTTCCTGAGCCGCAAGCTGGCGGTGCGTGCGTTCGTGGTGTTCACGCTGCTTTACGCGTTTATCTATGTGCTGCTGCGTGTGGAGGCGTATGCGCTGCTGGTGGGTGCGATTGCGAGCTTTGTGGCGGTTGCGGCGGCGATGTACGCGACGCGCAAGGTGGACTGGTATAGAAGCGACATGGGGCCGAACGTTGGTTCTGTGCCGGGTGGCGGTATCTCCGGAACGGGCGTTCGCGAGTCGTGGCTGCGGTGAGATGCGGGAGTTGACGAGCGAGGAGGGAGCGCATCTGTTGCGAGGAGAGTTTGCGACGGATGCGCTCGTTCTGGTTGTGGTGGGTGAATGGCGGGAAGTTGGCGCGAGCCCGCGGAAAGGGTGCAGACTCTTTCATGGATGCGATCGTGCTGAAGGTGAATGGCCAGACACGTTCGGTGAATGTGGATCCTCGGACGCCGCTGCTGTATGTGCTGAATGATGATTTGCATTTGCGCGGACCGCGGTTTGGATGCGGGATGGCGCAGTGCGGGGCGTGCACGGTGATTGCGAAGGGGAACGCGGGCGAGCAGGTGGTGCGCTCGTGCGTGAAGCCGGTGGGCGCGGTGGGCGACGCGGAGATTACGACGCTGGAGGGGCTGGGCACGATCGACAAGCCGCATGCGCTGCAGCAGGCGTTCATCGATGAAGGTGCGGCGCAGTGCGGGTTCTGCCTGAGCGGGGTGATTTTGACGGCGAAGGTGGTGCTGGATGCGAATCCGCGTGCGACGGACCAGGAGATACGCGATGCGCTGGGTGGCGTGCTGTGCCGCTGCTTTGCGCATGTGCGGATGCTGCGGGCGATCAGGAAGTATGCAGATGCGAGGCGCGCATGAGGGCATCGCGGCGTGAGTTTCTGAAGGGCGCGGGAGCGTTGGTGGTGAGCTTTTCTGCGGCGCCGAGTTTTGCATGAGCAAGCTGACCCGCAGGCGCGTGCGGGGCAGTTTGGAACGCATGCATCGCACGTGGATCCGAGCCGGCTGGATTCGTGGATTGCGGTTCATGCAGACGGAAGCGTGACGGCGTTCACGGGCAAGTGCGACTTTGGGCAGGGGATTTATACGGCGCAGGTGCAGCTTGTGGCGGAGGAGCTGTGCGTGCCGTTGGAGCGCGTGAAGCTGGTCGCAGTGCGATACGGCGGTGACTCCGGACCAGGGCAGCACGTCGGGGAGTCAGTCGACGCCTACGAATTTCAATGATGAGAATCTTGCGCTGGCGGCGGCAACGGCGAGAGAGGCGCTGTTGAAGCTCGCGGCGGAGCGGCTGGACGAGCCGGTGGATGGATTGAAGGTGGCGGATGGTGTGGTGACGAATGCGTCCGGGCGGCGGGTGCGTTATGAGGAGCTGATTGGGGGAAGGGACTTCGATCTGACGCTGGATCGCGCGGCGAAACGGAAGCCGCAGTCGGAGTGGACGGTGCTGGGGAAGCCGGTTGCGTCGCTGGATCGCGCGGCGCTGATGACGGGGCAGTTTGAGTTTGTGCATCATGTGCGCGTGCCTGGGATGTTGCATGGGCGCGTGGTGAGGCCGCCTTCGTTCGGAGCAACGCTGGTGAGCGTGGATGATGCGTCTGTGAAGGATGTGCCGGGATTTGTGAAGGTGGTGGTGCGGAAGAATTTTGTTGGCGTGGCGGCGGAGACGCAGTATGGCGCGCAGGAGGCAGCGCGACGGTTGAAGGCGGAGTGGAAGCCGGGGCCGAAGTTGCCGGCGCAGGATGGGTTCTTCGCGTATGTGAAGCAGCAGCCGTCGCATGATGAGCTGGAGGTGGACTCGCATGATGTGGCGGAGCGGCTGCGTGCGGGGAAGGAAGTGCGGGCGCGGTATACGTATCCGTTTCAGTCGCATGGATCGCTGGGGGCTTCATGCGCGGTGGCGGATGTGAAGGCGGGCTCGGCGACGGTGTGGACCTCGACGCAGTCGGTGTATCCGACGAGGAATTGTGTGGCGATGCTGTTGGGGATGAGACCTGATGATGTGCGTGTGATCTTCACGCGCGGGTCGGGATGCTATGGCTTGAATGGGGCGGATGCGGTGAGCTTTGATGCGGCGGTGATGTCGCAGGAGGTTGGGCGGCCGGTGCGGTTGCAGTTTTCGCGCCAGGATGAGATGGGGTGGGAGAACTACGGCAGTGCGTGCGTGGTGGAGCAGCACGCGGCGCTCGGACGACACCGGGCGGATTGTTGCGTGGGACCGCGAGAGCTGGATTCCATCGCTGGGCAGCAGGCCTGGGTATGACCGGCCGGGCAATGTTATTTCGGGGATGCTGCTGGGTTATGAGGCGTCGCCGCTGCGAGTGGGGCCGGCGACTGAGCCGCATGGCGAGCTGCGGAATGGAAGCAACACGGTTCCGGAGTATATGGCGGCGTGCATTGACGGCAAATGCACGGGGAATGGTGTGGTGAGTGCGGAGCGTGTGCTTACGCAGAGGTGCGGGCGCCGTTTTTTACGGGGCCGCTGCGGTCGCCGCTGCGGATTCAGAACACGTTTGCGAATGAGTGCTTCGTGGATGAGCTGAGCGTGGCGGCGGGGGTGGATCCTGTGGAGTTTCGGTTGAGGCATTTGCGCGAGCCGCGATTGATTGCGGTGTTGAAGGCTGCAGCGGCGGCCGCGAAGTGGGACGGAAGGCGCGCGGGTTCGAAATGGCCGGGCGGCGGCGTAGTGCGCGGGCGTGGGGTTGCGTGCGTGGCGTATGAAGGGCGGAACGGATATGCGGCGCTGGTGGCGGATGTGGATGTGGACGTGAGCACCGGCGTTGTGCAGCCGCGGAGATTTGTGATCGCGATTGACTGCGGGCCGGTTTCGAATCCGGATGGATTGCGGAATCAGCTGGAGGGCGGAATTTTGCAGGGGATGAGCCGCGCGCTGGTGGAAGAGGTGACGTGGGATGAGCGGCGCGTGACGTCGACGGATTGGGTGAGCTATCCGAGCCTGCGGCTGGACATTGAGCCGCCGGTGATTGAGGCGGTGTTTGTGACTCCGGGGGGAGTAGCGGCTACGGGTGCGGGAGAGACTTCGATTACGGTGACGCCGTCGGCGATTGCGAATGCGGTCTTTGACGCGACGGGCGCGCGGCTGAGGGATGTGCCGTTTACGCCGGCTCGCGTGAAGGCGGCGCTGGCCGCGCGCGGCGAAGGAGCGGCGGCGTGATGCGCGGGACGGTTGCTGGCGGCATGTTGCTGGTAGTTGTGTGCGGTGTGTCGACTGCGCGTGCGGCGCAGAAGAAGGCTGACGCGGCGGTGAAGGAGGCGGAGGTTTCGGCGGCGGCCTTTGAGGCGATGATGCCGGTGCTGCATTATCCGCGCTGTATGAACTGCCACTCGAAGGGTGATTTTCCGCGGCAGGGCGATGATTCGCATCCGCACATCATGGACGTGCGGCGCGGGCCGGATGGTCATGGAGCGAATGGCGTGAGGTGCAGCACGTGTCACCAGGACCACAATCTGCCGGGTGTTCATGTGCCTCCCGGAGCGCCGGACTGGGGCTTGCCGTCGCCGGAGATGCCGATGGTGTGGCAGGGATTGAGCGATCGCCAGTTGTGCGAGTTGTTTAAGGACCCGCAGCAGAATGGGCATCGCACGGTGGCGCAGATTGTGGAGCACATGCACACGCCGCTGGTGCTGTGGGGATGGAATCCGGGCGAGGGCAGAACGGCTGTCCCGTATTCGGAGAAGAGTTTTTGCTGGACGTGAAGGTGTGGGCCGAGAATGGCGCGGTGTGTCCTCGGCAGCGTGAGGGCCGCTGAGCTCAGGCGCGCTGCGCGCCCATGAAGAGGAAGTCCATCGGCCAATCGGGTTTGTAGCCTTGCTGGCGAACGAGTGTGGCGAGCTGCGCGTAGTGGCGGATGCTGTGCAGCGTTAGGTGGAGGAGGATGATCTCACGCGTGGCGCGGAGGCGGCCGGCGGTGAGGGTGTTGAAGGTGAGCTCTGTGGACCAGTCATAGTTTGGGTCCGCGAGTTGCTCGCGAATGATTTCGAACGCGCGCGTGTGGGTGTTGTAGAGGGCGTTGGCGGAATCCTGGGGAAATGCGCTGTAATCGGGCTCCGGGATGGACGCTAGCCGGGAGGCGTAGCGGAGCTCGGCGGCGACGATGTGATGGAGCGTGTCGGCCACTGTGCTGCCGTTGCGGATGTCGCTGGGGAGCGTGAGGATTGCGGGGTTGGCGAGGATGAAATCGCGCCAGTGCTGGGCGGTGGTGTCGTTCCAGGCGAGGAGAGTTTCGACGGGGATGCTGAGGGACATCGGGGGCACTCCGGGGCGCGAGGCTTGCACGAAGAGAATGACCCCACTCACGACGACGGTGAGACAGTCCTCGTGAATGGGGCACCCAGTTTGTGAATAGTGAAGCGGGTCAGGCTTTGACGACGCTGCCGTTCTCGACCTTCACGGGATCGAGGAAGGGCATGGATTTGCGGAGCTCGGCGCCGACCTTTTCGACGGGGTGGTTGCGCTCCTGCTCGCGGAATTTTTCGAACTGCTTGCGGCCGGTGTTCTGGTCCTCGATGAAGCGCTTGGCGAAGCTGCCGTCCTGGATGTCTTTGAGGAGACCGCGCATGGCGTCTTTGACGGCGGGCGTGACGATGCGCGGGCCGGCAACGTAGTCGCCCCACTCGGCGGTATCGGAGATGGAGTAGCGCATGTACTCGAGGCCGCCGCGATACATGAGGTCGACAATCAGTTTGAGTTCATGCAGCACTTCGAAGTAGGCGAGCTCGGGTTGGTAGCCGGCTTCGGTGAGGACCTCGAAGCCTGCTTTGACGAGTGCGGCGGTGCCGCCGCAGAGCACGGCCTGCTCGCCGAAGAGGTCGGTTTCCGTTTCTTCGGTGAAGGTGGTTTCGAGCACGCCGCCGCGCGTGCCGCCGATGCCCTTGGCGTAGGAGAGTGCGTTGGCGAGGGCTTTGCCGGATGCGTCCTGCTCGACCGCGACGAGTGCGGGAACGCCGCCGCCTTCGGTGAAGACCTCGCGCACGCGGTGGCCGGGGCCCTTGGGTGCGACGAGCGAGACGTCGATATCTTTCGGAGGAGTGATGGTGCGGAACCGGATGTTGAAGCCGTGCGCGAACATCAGCGTCTTGGGCTGGCCGTCGGAGCCTTTGTGACTGTAGGCCGGCTTCGATCTCCTTGTAGACCTTCGCGGCGGTCTGGTCGGGCACGAGGAGCATGACGACGTCGGCCCACTTCGCGGCTTCGGCGGGGCTGGTGACTTCGAGGCCGGCGAGTTCGGCCTTCTTCGCGTTGGCGGAGCCGGGGCGCAGGCCGACTTTGACGTGCACGCCGGAGTCCTTGAGGTTGAGCGCGTGCGCGTGGCCCTGCGAGCCATAGCCGATGATGGCGACCTTCTTGGCTTGAATGAGCGAGAGGTCAGCGTCCTGGTCGTGGTAGGTCTTTGCCATTGTGATGTTTCCTTTTCAGATGGAGTGCTTGATGAAGAACTTGTGCGAGCGAGTTAGATCTGGTGGTAGAGGCGATAGTGCTCGTCGGTGATGGATGTGAAGGGTTTGAAGTGAACGTCGCCGCTGTCGGTGGTTACGATGTGATCGTTGGTGACGGGGGCGGACTGGTTGGCCGCGAGAAGCTGGGCACGCGTGATTCGATCGGGTGCCGGAAGGATCGCGAAGAGAGCGACGGGGCCGTGCATCAGCGCGACGACGTTGGGATGGTTGGCATCGAGCGTAACGAGGCGGAGGGGCATGTCGAGTGTGAGCTCGATGCGGTCGTTGTTGCGCCACTCGCGATCGAGGGTGAGCCATGTGCCGGGTTGCGGTGTGGTGTTAGCTATAGTGCGTCCGTTTACGCGCACGCGGGTTGCGCCGCCGGCCCAGGCGGGGATGCGCAGCATGATGGGGAACGAGCGATGGCGATCGGTGGTGAGCGTGAGAGTGACGTCACCATCGTTGGGGTAGTTGGTGGATTGCGTAAGCGAGACGTTCGCACCGGCTTGCTTCCACGTGACGCGCGAGGGGTGATAGAGGTTAACGGCGAGGCCGCGCGGCGTGGCGAAGTAGCTCGATATTCCGTAGTCGGCGACGACCTGCGGAAAGGTGCCGGAGCAGCAGGGCCACTTGTCGTTGTGCCAGAACTTGTGGCCGTCATTGTTGTAGTCGGAGTAGTAGAAGGTTGTGCCGTCGGGCTGGATCGGCCGCGCGCCGAGGATGGTGTTGTAGAGCACGGTCTCCATGCTGTCGCCGTAGCGTGGGTCGTTGGTGACGCGGAGAAGGTAGCGCGTGATCTTGAAGTGGCCGTAGGATCCGCACGGGGTTTCGAAGCTGGAGTGGGTCGTGTGGAGTGAGTCGGCGAGGCCGTTGGTGGCGGGGTCCTGGAAGGTTTCGTTGGGGCCCCAGCCGCCGGTGGCGAAGCTTTGCTCCTGCACGAAGCGGAGGCCATTGCGCGCGGCGGTGAGGTGCATCTCGCTGCCATCGACAAGATAGGCCTGCATGGCGGAGGAGAAGGCGTTGACGTGCGAGTAGGCGTGCTGGCCGATGAGGGCGTTCTGGTTTTCGGAGAGCGGCGTGAAGTAGGTCTTGTCCTGCAGGAAGCGTTGCGCGAGCTTGCGATAACGCGGGTTGTTGCTGCGCGTGTACGCGAGGTAGAAGTTTTCAGGAAGCGTGTAGGGCTCGTCCCAGGTGTAGGCGATGTTGGGATGCGGGCGCGCGGCCATCTCTTTGCGCGTGAGTGCGTGATCGGGAAGGTACGGCATCACGGCGTCGGTGGCGTGGCCGAGGACTGTCGAGCGCGATGGGGTCCTGCGCGAACTGGTGCGCGTCGATGAGGCCGCAGTTCGTTTTGTCGAAGGTGTAGCAGGGCAGACAGTAGTTCTCGTAGAACTTTGGCGAGACGGTTGGGGCAAAGCCGACGAGGAGCGCGTGGACCTTTTGTTGTGTGGCCTTGTCGCCGGTCGCCGCGTACATGCGCGAGAGCGCCGAGACCCACTGGCCGAAGGTATGGCCGGGGACGTAGCCGGTGAAGTTCTTTGGCGGATCGAAGAGCGGCGAAGGCGAGTACCATCCGCCCATGTCTTCGCCGGGTGCGGGCATGCCGGTGAGCTGGCGGAAGGGTTTGAGCAGGCGGTCGTTGTCGAGCGCGAGGAAGAAGGCGTGGTTGTAGTCGAACTGCGTGCGGAGCGGAGAGTCGAGCAGCTGGACCTGCGAGTAGTCGAGCTGGCGCAGCGGCGCGGCGGCGGTTGGGGCGAGCGCGCGCAGAGTGCGCGGCGATGCTGCTGCGGCGGAGAGTGCGGCGGTCGATTTGAGGAAGTCGCGGCGGTTCATGCGTGTCAGGCCTCGTCGAATTCTGTGGGAAGTTTTTCGTCGTCGGGGAGCGCCGAGGGATCGATGGCGCTCGTCCGTGCGCCTCATCGGCGTTTGCGTGCCCGAGTGCTTTGAGGACGCGCGAGGTGTGGTGGCCGCGGCGCATGGCCATGCGGCCGGTGCGCGAGACCTCGAGGACCTCGTAGCCGGTTTCGCGGAGGACCTGGAGGAGGCCTTCGATTTTGGAGGCGGAGCCGGTCATCTCCAGCATGATGGACTCGGGTGCGAGGTCGACGACGCGGGCGCGGAAGACGGTGGCGAGCTCGAAGATTTGCGAGCGCGAGTGGACGCCGTGCGGCTGGTTGGGGCCGGCGGCGACCTTGATGAGGCAGAGCTCGCGGACGACGGCTTCGGCGCGGTTGACCTCGTCGACGTCGATGGTGGTTTCGAGCTTGTAGAGCGATGCGCGGATGCGATCGCGGCGTGCTCGTGGGCTTCGCAGACGATGGTCATGCGCGAGGTGTCGGGGCGCTCGGATTCGCCGACGGTGAGCGAGACGATGTTGATGTTGAGCCGGCGGAAGAGCGAGGCGACGCGCGTGAGCACGCCGGGTTTGTCTTGAACGAGAGCGACGAAAGTGTGGAGCATGAGGGGCTTCCAGTGAGTTAGTGGTTAGTAGTTAGTAGTTAGGTGAGTTAGTGCGTCGTCGGGGTTCCAGAGTTCGGTTTGTTTGTCGTCGCCGTGGAGGAGGACGCCGTCGTCGCGATTCTTGTTGGAGAAGCTGCCGAGAGTGTAGTCGCCGGCGGCGTGATAGCTGGCGCCGCAGGGGAGTTTGCCGGTGGTGTACTTTTCGTCGCGCATTTGGGGCCGCGGTAGATGTGGAACCAGATCATCGGGTCGCGCTCGTCGACGAGTTGTTGCGGGATGTGGAGTGTCGGTCGAAGTTGTGTGCGCGGGCACGCGTCGTGCAGTTGCCAGAGGATGGCGTGCGATCTGATCGTCGGTGGCGTTGTCGGTCGGTGACGAGAGTGATGGAGTTGTCGGTGGTGTGGAAGACCTTGAAGCGTGGCGGCGGTGGCGGCTGGGGCGCGGTGGGTAGGCTGGATTTTGCGAGCGGTGCTTGTGGTGCTGGAGTGGGTGCGGGCGCGGATTTGCAGCCCGCCACAGTTATAGCCGCAAATGCAAGACGCAAATGGTATGCGCGCATATGCAGCTCTATCGAAGAATGCAAATGGGATGCAATCCGAGGCTCGTCATGGTTGCAGCAGTTGTCACGCATTTAGTGTTGTCAGCTGAAGTTCGAAGCGTGAGGAGTCAGTATCTCGTAACTGCCATGCGCACGTGCTCGACCTTGACAGGCGTTGAGCTCTGATCTGAACTTGAAGTCGCAAAGTCTGGAATCGTGTCCAACTCCTCGCAGCGATAATGCAGTCCGCTCGAATTGGAGACTCGAATCGATGTGACCGTGGCGGAATACACCAGATGTCTCGAGCTGATAGTCACGGCGAGCGAATGATCGACCGCGTGCACGTCCATTGCATCCGATTGTCACCGCGCGATAATCAGGCACGCAGCATACAGGCTCAACCGCGCCATGCTTCACAGGGTTTCGGTACCTGCGCGTCGCATCTACTCGTCCTCCGCGGTTTCGAGGAGGGGATCTTTTTGCGGGCGGCGGACCATCTCGTGCAGGGCGGCGCCGGGGGCGATCATCGGGTAGACGCCGTCTTCTTTTTCTACGGCGAAGTTGATGAGGAAGGGCTTGCCGCTGGTGCGTGCGCGCGTGACGGTCGGGTGTGACTTCGGGGCGCTTCGTGACGTTGGCGGCGTCGATGCCGTGCGCGGCGGCGAGCATGACGAAGTCGGGCGAGAGGATGGGCGAGGCGGAGTAGTTCTTGTCGTAGAAGGTCTCCTGCCACTGGCGCACCATGCCGAGGAAGCCGTTGTTGATGACGGCGATGTTGATGGCGAGGCGCTCCTGCACGATGGTGGAGAGCTCGGCGGCGGTCATCTGGAAGCCGCCGTCGCCGGCGATGACCCAGACGTCTTTTTCAGGGCAGGCGAACTTTGCGCCGATGGCGGCGGGCAAAGCAAATCCCATCGTCCCGAGGCCGCCGGAGGTGACGAGCGAGCGCGGCGATTCGTGCTTGAAGTACTGCGCTTCCCACATCTGGTGCTGGCCGACGTCGGTGACGATGATGGTGTTTTCGATGCGGCCGGCGGCCTGTGCTTCGCGCCAGATGTCGTGGATGACGTGCGCGGCGTAGAGGTGGCCGTTGTCCGGGAGGTTGATGATGTCGCGGACGGCGGCGGTGCCTTTGCTCTTGTTGATCTCCTGCAGCCAGGAGGCGTCGGGGCGTTGTCTTTGTCCGTTATCCGTTTCCGTTGTCCGTTGTGCGATGGAGCAAGGGCAGAAGGAGTTGCGAGGACTTCTTTGAGGTCGCCGATGAGCGCGACGTCGGCGCGGACGTTCTTGTTGATCTCGGAGGGGTCGATCTCGATGTGAATCTTCTTCGCGGTGGGCGCGTAGTGCGCGAGGTTGCCGGTGACGCGGTCGTCGAAGCGCATGCCGAACGCGAGCAGGAGATCGGACTGCTGGATGGCGTTGTTGACCCATGACTCGCCGTGCATGCCCATCATGCCGAGCGAGAGCGGATGGCCGGCGGGGATGGCGCCGAGGCCGAGCAGCGTGGAGGCGATGGGAATCTGGAGCGCTTCGGCGAAGGCGAGGACTTCGCGTTCGGCGCCGGATTCGACGATGCCGTGGCCGGCGAGGATGACTGGTTTTTTCGCAGCGCGGATGAGTTCGATCGCTTCGCGAATCGCGGAGGATTCGGCGCGCAGCATGGGGTGCGGGCGATAGGGCGCGGGCTTCGCGGCGTCGAAGTCGAAGAGTGCGGAGGCTTGTTGCGCGTCCTTGGTGATGTCGATGAGCACGGGGCCGGGGCGGCCGGAGGTCGCGATCTGGAAGGCCTCGCGCACGGCGGGCGCGATGTCTTCGGCGCGCGTGACGAGGAAGTTGTGCTTGGTGATCGGCAGCGTGATGCCGGTGATGTCGATCTCCTGGAAGGCGTCGGTGCCGAGGACCTTGGAGGAGACCTGGCCGGTGATCGCGACGACCGGAATGGAGTCGAGCATCGCGGTGGCGAGGCCGGTGACGAGGTTCGTCGCGCCGGGGCCGGAGGTGGCCATGCAGACGCCGGGGCGGCCGGAGGCGCGCGCGTAGCCGTCGGCCATGTGCGCGGCGCCCTGCTCGTGGCGCACGAGCACGTGATGGATCGTGGGGAACTTGCGCAGCGCGTCGTAGACCGGAAGGATCGCTCCGCCGGGATAGCCGAAGACGGTGGTGGTGCCTTCGCCGGCGAGTGAGGCCCAGAGGATTTCAGAGCCGGTGAGCGTCGGGTGCTGGTTCGTGTTGGCCATGGCTTGGTCTCCTGCTGGTTAGCTGCGGGGCCGGTTCGCTGCGGATTCCGGCGCGATCTGTTGGAGATGCTCGAGGTGCTTCTGCGCTTCGTCGATGCCGGTCGTTCTGCGAGATGGAGATGTAGAGAGTTTGCGCTTCGGTCCAGGCGGCGAGGGCTTCGCGCTCGTTGTTCATCGCGGAGACGCGAAGAGCGTTGGCGAGATCGAGCGCGGGCAGCGGCTGAATGGCGCGGTAGAGACGTACGGCCTCTTCGATGTGCGTGCCGGCGACGGCGTTTTCGCCGAGCTCGCTGCGCAGCTCCGCCGCATGGGTGAGGGCGAAAGCGAGCGTGGGCGCGATGGATTCCGGTTGAACGGCGAATTCATTGCGAAGCAGCGTGATGGCTTCGGAGAGATAGATCGAGGCGCCGGGGCGATCGCCGCGGTGGCGGCGGACCTGCGCGGCGCCGATGAGGGCTTCAGCGCGGCCGACGGTGTCCTGCGCGCGCGCCTGCTCGGCGGCCTCTTTGTAGAGGCGCTCGGCTTCGTCGTCCTGGCCTTCGTTGCGGGCCGCGGTGGCGCGGTTGAAGAGCGATTTGAGGGTTTCGATCAAGAGGGTCTCGTTCGTGAGGACTAGGTTGTGATGGCGCCTTCGCTGGCGCTTGAGACGGAGTTGGCGTATTTGGCGAACACGCCGCGCTTGAATCTTGGTTCGGGTGCTTTGAAGTTTTTGAGCCGCTGCTGCATCTCTTCGTCGGAGATGTTGAGTGTGAGTTTGCGGTTGGGGATGTCGAAGGTGATGGTGTCGCCTTCGCGGACTGCGGCGATGGGACCGCCGAGCTGAACGCTTCGGGCGCGACGTGGCCGGCCATGAGGCCGCGCGTTGCGCCGGAGAAGCGGCCGTCGGTGAGCAGCGCGACTGTTTCGCTGACAGCTCGGGAATGCCCTTGATGGCGGCGGTGACGGCGAGCATCTCGCGCATGCCGGGGCCGCCGCGCGGGCCTTCGTAGCGGATGACGAGCACGTCGTTCGGATTGATCTTGCCGTGCTCGACTGCGTCGAATGCATCCTGCTCGCGGTCGAAGACGCGCGCGGTGCCGGTGTGGTTGAGGCGCTCGTGGCCGGCGACCTTGATGACGCAGCCATCGGGCGCGAGATTGCCGCGCAGGATGACGAGGCCGCCGGTGGGCTTGAGCGGCTTGTCCCAGTTGTGGATGACGTCCTGGCCGGGCGTTTCGACTGCGGTGTCGGCTTCGTCGAAGAGGTTCTTGCCGCTGACGGTGGGGATGTCTTTCAGCGAGCCGCGGGCTTTCAGGCGGCTGCGCGAGGAGGCGCGAGCCGCCGGCCTCCTGGTAGTCCTTCGCGGCGTACTTGCCGCCGGGCGAGAGGTCGCAGATGAAGGGCGTGCGCTCGGAGATCTGGTCGAAGTCTTCCATCGAGAGTGGAATGTTGAGCTCGTGCGCGATGGCGATCAGGTGGAGCACGGCGTTGGTGCTGCCGCCGGATGCGGCAACCGCGGCGATGGCGTTTTCGATCGCGTCGCGCGAGAGGATGTCGCGCGGCTTGATCTGCTTGCGCGCGAGCTCCATGACCATGCGGCCGGCTTCGCGGCGAGGCGGCGTGCTTTTCTTTCGACATCGCGGGAACGCCGGAGAGTTGAATGGGCGAGATGCCGAGGAACTCGCCGGCCATGGCCATGGTGTTGGCGGTGAACTGGCCGCCGCAGGCGCCGGGGCCGGGGCAGGCTGCGGCTTCGACGGCTTCGAGCTGGTCGTCGTTGATGCGGCCGGCCGCGTGCGAGCCGATGGCTTCGAAGACGGAGAGGATGGTGATCTCTTTGTTGCTGCCGTCGGGCTGACGGAGATTGCCGGGCGCGATGCTGCCGCCGTAGAGCATGAGGCCGGGGATGTTGAGGCGCGCGAGCGCCATGATGGCGGCGGGCATGTTCTTGTCGCAGCCGGCGATGCAGACGAGGCCGTCGAAGGAGTTGGCGCGCGTGACGAGCTCGATGGAGTCGGCGATGACCTCGCGCGAGATGAGCGAGGCCTTCATGCCTTCGGTGCCCATGGTGATGCCGTCGTGCACGGTGATGGTGTTGAACTCCATGGGCGTGCCGCCGGCTTCGCGGATGCCTTCCTTCACGGCTTCGGCGACCTGGCGGAGATGGAAGTTGCAGGGGCCGACCTCGGTCCAGGTGTTGGCGATGCCGATGATGGGCTTGTGCAGGTCGTCTTTGAGAAGCCGACGGCGCGGAAGTAGCTGCGCGCGGCGGCGCGTGATGGGCCTTCGGTGAGGACGACGGAGTTCGTTTTGCCTGCGGGGAGGTTCTTCGGCGCGTCTGACACTTCGGTTTCCTTTTCGACTATGCGGCTTCATTCGCCTTGGGTGCCGACCAGAACTCCTGGTCGTGTTTGGATTCGAAAATGTTGAGCTCGCCTTCGTGCCGGAGCGTGAGGCCGATGTCGTCGAGGCCGTTCAGCAGGCAGTACTTGCGGAACGGGTCGATGTCGAAGTGCGCGTTGAAGCCTTCGTCGTCGGTGACGGTCTGGGCTTCGAGGTTGATGGTGATGAGGTGCTTCGGGTTTGCGGTGCTGCGCTGGATGAGGGTTTCGACTTCGGCGTCGGTGAGCGGGGCGAGGATGATGCCGTTCTTGCCGGCGTTCGAGAAGAAGATGTCGGCGAAGCTGGGCGCGATGACCGCGCGGAATCCGTACTGGTTGATGGCCCAGGCGGCGTGCTCGCGCGAACTGCCGCAGCCGAAGTTCTTCTCGGCGATGAGGATCTCGGAGCCCTTGTACTCGGGCTTGTTCAGGACGAAGTCCTTGCGGGGCTCCACGTGGTCGGGGATGTCGAGGTTGTAGCGCCAGTCGTAGAAGAGGAAGTCGCCGTAGCCGGTGCGCTCGATGCGCTTGAGGAACTGCTTGGGGATGATCTGGTCCGTGTCGATGTTCGGGAACGGCAGCGGGACGGCGGTGGAGGTGAGGATATTGATGGGCTGCATTAGCGCGAACCTCCTGGCGTGAGGATCTGATCTGGCTTGAAGTCTCCGGCGTCCTCGCGCTTCCACTTGCGGATGTCGGTGAGGTGGCCGGTGATGGCGGCGGCGGCGGCCATCTCGGGTGAGAGCAGATGCGTACGGCCTCCGCGGCCCTGGCGGCCTTCGAAGTTGCGGTTCGAGGTGGAGGCGCAGCGCTCGCCGGGTTGCAGGATGTCGGGGTTCATGCCGAGACACATGCTGCAGCCGGGCTCGCGCCACTCGAAGCCGGCGGACTTGAAGACCTCGTCGAGGCCTTCTTGCTTCGGCCTGCGCGTTTCACTTCTGCGAGCCGGGGACGACCATCGCGCGCACCGTTGTCGCGACGTGATGACCGCGAACAACCTTTGCGGCGGCGCGAAGGTCTTCAATGCGGGCGTTGGTGCAGGAGCCGAGGAAGACGGCGTCAACCTTGATGTCTTCGAGCTTCGTGCCGGGCTTAAGGTCCATGTACTCGAGCGCGCGCGTGAAGGATTTCTTGTCGGCTTCGCTGGGCGCGTCTTCGGGTGAGGGGACTGCGCCGTCGATGGTGGTGACCATGCCGGGCGAGGTGCCCCAGGTGACGGTGGGGACGAGCTTCGTGGCGTCGATGGTGAGCTCGCGGTCGAAGCTTGCGCCCGGATCGGTAACGAGCGAGCGCCAGTGTTCGACCGCCTTGTTCCAGACGAGTTCGTCCACCTCTGTCTTCACTTCGCCGTAGGGACCACCGCCGCCTCCGGCATACTGCTGCAGCGGCCGGGGAACCTCTCGCGTGCCCGGCGAGAAGCGACGGCCCTTGAGATAGGCGAACGTCGTCTCGTCGGGCGCGATCATGCCGGCGCGCGCGCCTGCTTCGATCGACATGTTGCAGATCGTCATGCGGCCTTCCATCGAGAGCGCGCGGATGGCGGAGCCGGCGTACTCGATGACGTAGCCAGTTGCGCCGTCGGTGCCGATGCGGCCGATGATGTCGAGGATGATGTCCTTCGCGGTGACGCCGTAGGGGAGCTCGCCTTCGACGTTGATGCGGAAGGTTTTCGGCTTCGATTGCGGCAGCGTCTGCGTGGCCATCACGTGCTCGACCTCGCTGGTGCCGATGCCGAATGCGAGTGCGCCAAACGCGCCGTGCGTGGAGGTGTGCGAGTCGCCGCAGACGATGGTCATGCCGGGCTTCGTGGCGCCGAGCTCCGGGCCAATCATGTGCACGATGCCTTGAGAGGCGTCCTGCACGTCGAAGAACTCGATGCCGAACTCCTTGCAGTTGCGGCGGAGCGCGTTCACCTGCGCGGCGGAGATCTGGTCGGCGATGACGAGGCGATCGTGCGCGGAGGTCGTCGGCACGTTGTGATCGACGGTGGCGATGTGGCGATCGGGGCGGCGCAGCTTGCGGCCGGCGAGGCGCAGGCCATCGAATGCCTGCGGCGATGTGACCTCGTGAACAAGCTGGAGGTCGATGTAGAGGATCGTCGGCTCGCCTTCGGGCTCGGCGACGACGTGGTTCTGCCATACTTTTTCGAACATGGTGCGTGGTGCTGTCATTGCTTTGCTCCGGTGGTGTTGTCGGGAGGCGCTGTCTTTGGCAAGAGGTCGCTCCAAAAGTGATCGTGCGTGCGTCCGTTCGGCCAAATGATCGTCGCCAGCACAACGTTTTGAGGGTCATATTTGGACGGAAGACTTGCGTGCCAGGCGGCAAGCGTCGCCAGGAACTCCGCTGGCAACATGCCGATATGCCGCCGGCCGGCGTAGTAGGTCGCAAGCTCGCGGCTGGTGTACAGATAAAGGTGATAGCCGCTCTCGTGGCCACCGACGAACAGATCTTCTGCAACAAAGATCACTGTTGCGGGATGAGTCCCTGTATCGATCCATAGAAGGCCATGGGTAGTGCAATCATGCGGCACGCAGCCGGTAGCGGTGACGTATCGGTCGTCATCAACGATTAGCTCGCCGGGAATCCCAAGGAAATCTTGCACGATGCTGCTGACGGGAGCGGACCCGGCGTAACCATTGACCCACCAGGATTCGCGTTGCGGAAGAGCGCGCCGCAGGAGTTCCGGTAAGCGCGGGTCGCCGTTGAACTCGTTCTCATAGCCGTTGGTCGAAGGCGGGCAGGGATGCTTCATTGCGTTGCCGCAATCAGTCGCATACATTTTTGCCCACGCGGCATCTATCGGTTGCGGCGCAGTGCGCTTCGCCTGGGCCATCATTGGGAGCGTGGCGGCAAGGCTTAATGCGGCGAGTTGGATTGGGAGAGAGATCATCGTTCAGTTGCGTGGTTTGAGTTCGGTGCTGTGCGCGGGCTGATCGTCGGCCGCGCTGGTGTCGGGTTGCGGAGCGATGCTGTTGGCTCCGGCGAGAGCGGGATTCAGAGCGTAGGGTGTGCCGCTGGGCTCGATCAACACGGCCTGCGCGATGTGCGGAACGAGGCGGTGTGCGGCGGCGAGGCGGGCGTCCCAGTGCGCGAGCGCTTCGGTGAGTGCGAGCGGGAGCTCGTCGGCGGAGAGCTCGCGGTTGGGAAAGAGCCAGAGGTCATAGTTCGCCGCGGCTTCGCTCGGTGGTGTGAGATTGCGGTGACCAGTTGACGGCGGCGAAGACGATGAGCGGGTGCGGTGTGCCGAGATCGAGCCAGAGCAGGCCATGCGCTGCGCAGAAGTCGGGCACGCAGCCGTCGACCGAGAGATAGCGGTTGTCCTGGGTTGTGACGGTTGCGTGCTGGGAGAGGAAGAGTGGGATGACGGCGTCGAGCGGCTCGTTGTGGCCGGCGGGCTTGTCGCCCCAGACGGCTTGCGGACGATGGAAGTTGTCGAGAAGCAGCGCGTGGAAGCGGGCGTCGGCACGAAGATCTGTGGCGCGGCCGATGGGTTCGGGCTGCGCGAAGGTCCAGAGCCACTGGAGGTTATCAACGGCTCTGATGGGACGATGGGCGGGATTGCGCGGCGAGGGTGCGACGAGTGCGTCGGGGTTGGTGATCTGCGCGCGCGTTTCCGCGGCTGCGGTGAGGAGCAGCGCGACGGCGGCGAGTTGGATTGTGCGGCGCATGATTCGAAGGACTAGACGGCGTGCAGTGATTGCTGCTTGTCGATGGATTGCGCGAGCGCTTCGTGCACGAGCTTGCCCATCTCGTGCGTGGTGACGTTCGCGGCGGCGCTGCCGCGAGCGATATCGGAGGTGCGATGGCCGGCGGCGAGGACCTTGTCGACGGCGGCTTCGATGGCGCGGGCGTCTTCTTCGAGATTGGCGGAGTGGCGGAGCAGCATGGCGGCGGTGAGGATGGCGCCGAGCGGATTGGCTTTGCCCTGGCCGGCGATGTCCGGCGCGGAGCCGTGCACTGGTTCGTAGAGATTGACCTTGCCGCCGAGCGTGGCGGAGGGCAGCATGCCGAGCGAGCCGGTGATGATGCCGGACTCGTCGGAGAGAATGTCGCCGAAGAGATTTTCCGTGAGCACGACGTCGAAGTTGCGCGGGATGTTCATCAGGTGCATCGCCATGGAGTCGACGAGCTGATGCTCGACGGTGACGTCGGGGTACTCGGACTTGAGCTCGTCGACGTCGCGCGCCACAGTTGCGAGCACTCGAGCACGTTGGCCTTGTCGACCTGCGTGAGCTTCTTGCGGCGCTTGCGGGCGAGCTCGAAGGCGATGCGCGCTACGCGGATGACTTCGTCTTTCGTGTAGCGCATCGTGTTGATGGCTTCGCCGGTGTCTTTATTCCACCAGCGCGGCTGGCCGAAGTAGAGGCCGCCGAGAAGCTCGCGGACGAAGAGGATGTCGACGCCTTTGGTGACTTCGGGGCGGAGCGGCGAGTTGTCGCCGAGTGCTTTGAAGGCGAGGCAGGGGCGCAGGTTTGCGAAGCCGCCGAGCACCTGGCGAATCTGCAGCAGACCGGCTTCGGGGCGCTTGTCCGGCGTGAGGTGGTTGAACTTGTTGTCGCCGACTGCGCCGAGGAGGACGGCGTCGGCATCGAGCGCGGTGTCGATCGTCTGCTTGGGCAGCGGTGTGCCTTCGGCGGTGATCGCGACGCCGCCGATGAGGGCTTCGGTGAAGGTGAAGTCGTGGCCGCCGAATTCGGCGACGGCTTTCAGGATGTTGACGGCTTCGCGGGTGACCTCGGGGCCGATGCCGTCTCCGGCGAGGATGGCGATCTTGAGCTTCATGGGCTATTCCAGTGAATAGTGAGTAGTGAATAGTGAGCAAAGCAACGACAACGGCGGAACCGGCTTATCGGGACGTTGGCGTAGTCGCCGAGCGGTTCGTTCAACAGTGCGAGCAGGTCCTGGTCGTAGATGGACTTCTTGCGGTCGGCGAGTTCGGTGAAGCGCGCGTAGACGGCGTCGAGCTCGGGCTTGGAGAGCTTGTGGCCGAGCTCGGCAAGGCGATGCTCCAGCGCGCGGCGGCCGCTGTGTTTGCCGAGCACGATGTTCTGTCCCTGAAGCCGACGGATGCGGGCGTCATGATCTCGTACGTCAGCGGGTTGGCGAGCACGCCGTGCTGGTGGATGCCGCTCTCGTGCGCGAAGGCGTTCTTGCCGACGACGGCCTTGTTGGGCGAGCAGGAGAAACTGATGATCTCGCCGAGCAGCTTTGAGGTTGGGTAGAGCTCGGTCATCATGATGTTCGAGGTGTAGGGGTAGCGATCGTGGCGCGTGGTGATGGCGGCGGCGATCTCTTCGAGCGCTGCGTTGCCGGCGCGCTCGCCGATGCCGTTGATGGTGCACTCGACCTGGCGCGCGCCGCCGTCGACGCCTGCGAGCGAATTGGCGACTGCCATGCCGAGATCGTCGTGGCAGTGCGTGGAGAAGATGACGTTGTCGGAGTTTGGAACGTTGGCGCGAACTTTTTCGAAGAGCGCTTTGTACTCGGTGGGCGTGGTGTAGCCGACGGTGTCGGGGATGTTGATTGTTGTCGCGCCGGCCTGGACCGCGACGTTGACCATCTGGATGAGGAAGTCGATGTCGGAGCGCGTGCCGTCTTCGGTTGAGAACTCGACGTCGTCGCTGTAGCTGCGTGCGAGACGAACGTACTCGCCGACCTGGTCGATGGCCTGTGCGCGGCGTGATGCGCAGCTTGGCTTCGAGATGCAGGTCGGAGGTGGCGAGGAAGGTGTGGATGCGGTTCTTCTCGGCGGGCTCGACGGCGCGGGCGGCGGCCTCGATGTCCTCGCGCTTGCAGCGGGCGAGGGAAGCGATGCGCGGACCGTTTGACCTCTTTCGGCGATCGCGTTGACGGAGTTGAAGTCGCCCTGGGATGCGATCGCGAATCCGGCTTCGATGATGTCCACGCCGAGCCTGGCGAGCTGGTGCGCCATGCGCAGCTTTTCGGTGTGGTGCATGGTGCAGCCGGGCGACTGCTCGCCGTCGCGCAGGGTGGTGTCAAAGAAGACGATCTGGTTGGAGAGTGCCATGGCCGGTGACCTTTCCGTTGTTCTTAAGCATAACCTGCCCTTATGATGGGCTTCTGATGTATTCGCACTTCTAATGCCGCTATAGCCCGGCGTGGCAGGCGTAAGCGGGCGATAGAGAAGGATAAGGACGGGAATGGATCTCTTTCAACTGGAGACGTTTCTGGCGGTAGCGGAAGAGCGGAGCTTCTCGCGGGCAGCGGCACGTTTACATAGGACGCAGCCTGCGGTGAGCCAGGTTATCGCCAAGCTGGAGTCGGAGCTGGGCGAGACGCTGCTGGAGCGGAGCTCGCGCGACGGCACCTTGACGGATGCGGGCGAGGTGCTGAAGGAGTATGCGCAGAAGATGCTGAACCTGCGCACGGATGCGAGCGCCGCGCTGGCGGACCTGCGCTCGATGCACACGGGGAAGCTGACGTTCGCGGCCAATGAGTACACCTGCCTGTATCTGCTGCCGTTGATTCATGCGTTCCGGCAGGAGCACCCGCGGGTGAAGGTCGCGGTGCAGCGGACGCTGGCGAGCCGGGTGGCGGATGAGGTGCTGCAGCATGCGGTGGATATGGGTGTGGTGAGCTTTCGGCCGGAGGATCCGCAGGTGCGCTCGATCGCGGTGTATCGCGATGAGCTGGTGTGCGTGGTCAGCCCGTCGCACCCGCTGGCGAAGGCGGGGAAGGCGACGCTGCAGCGGCTGGGGCGCGAGAGCTTCGTCGCGCACAATGTTCCATCGCCGCTGCGGCAGAAGGTGATTGCGTCGTTCCGGCGGCACAAGCAGCCGCTGCGGATGGAGGTGGAGCTGCCGAGCCTGGAGGCGATCAAGCGGTTCGTGCAGCAGGGCAACGGTGTGGCGCTGGTGCCGAAGCTGACGGTAGAGAACGAGCTGGCAACCGGCGCGCTGGTGGGGATTGCTGTGCCGGAGCTTCCGCTGGAGCGGCGGCTGCGGCTGGTGCTGCGGCGGCAGGCCACTCAGTCGCATGCGTCGCAGGCGTTTCTGCGGCTGGTCGAGCGGCATGCGGAGCAGCACGGGGACCCATTCTGTTATGTTGCGGAGCGCGGATAGGCGAGCGCCGAAGTCGCTACGGCCGAGGGAAAACTCCTGTTGCTGTGGAACTGTCGCTGAAGCCGCTCGTCTCATTCGATAGTCGGCGCGCCGACGACGAGGGCCAGCACGGCGCATCTTTAGAAAGCGAGAAAAGATGATGACAAGCAGAAGAATGATGGTTGGCTCGGCCGTGCTTGCGTGCGGGCTGGGCATAGCGGCGCTCGGGACCGCGACGGCGCAGGAGCAGGCGCCACCACCGCCGCCTCCCGGCCAGATGCAGGGGCCGCCGCCGGGTGGACGGCGCGGGATGGATCCGGCCCGGCGCGCTGAAAGGATGCAGCATGAGCTGAACCTGACGGACGATCAGACCAGGCAGGTGAAGGCGATTCTGGAAGACAGCCGCACGAAGATGGAGGCGCTTCGGGCGAACTCGGCGGGGTCGCAGGAGGACCGGCGCTCGCAGATGATGTCAGTACGTAAGGCCCAGGAGGACAGGATTGAGGCGCTGCTGACGCCGGAACAGAAGACGAAGTATGAGCAGATGCGCGCACAGATGCGTGACCGGAGGCGCGACGGAGAGGGTGGACCGCCGGCGGGTGATGCAGCGCCGCCGCCACCATCGCCTGCTCCTCCGCAAAACTGAACGCGACTCGCAGACAGTGGAACGGCGCGGGGAATAGATGGGCGGTGCCGTTCCGCTGTGTCGCGAAGAGTGCTGCGCGTGGGATTGCCGTCACTGCACATCTTGTGCAGGTACAATTAGGGATCAGAGCGCCGGGTAGGGACTCAATCGGTTCCGCTGGCACTTCGAGTTACGGACGGTTCAGTCCGGGCCGGGGCGCAGTGTGCTCGACTGTGAAGGGGTTTTGTAACGCATGAAGAAGATGATGTTTCTGGGTGTGCTGCTGCTGGGATTTTCAGTGGCGGGACACGCGCAGGAGAGCCGGCAGGATGTCAGCCTCAGCGCTACTGAATCAATTGCTCCCGATGTGAACGGGTTGTGTTGCTTTCCGATGCACTCGACGTTGATTACGGGAGCGCTTGCGAGCTACAGGTATATGCTGACCCCGCGCAGCGCGCTTGAGCTGAACTACTCGTGGGCGCAGAACACGATCCACTATGCGGCCACCACCAGTCCCGGCCGTGTGCATACGCGCCAGCAGGAGGCTTCGGTGGCGTACGTGTACTCGCGCACCTACGGGCGGTATAACCCGTTCGCCGAGGCCGGCGTCGGCGGGATGATCTTTACTCCCATTCTGGACAACGGGACATCTACGATTTACGCGAAACAGAACACTCGGCTGGGCGGTCTTTTCGGAGCCGGGCTGGCGTATGAGATCAGCCCCAGCTTTGATATTCGTGCCGAGTATCGGGGGTTCGTCCTGAAGGCGCCCGACTTCGGCGTGCCGGGTGGCATCTTTACGACGAACCGGTACTACGTGATTTCCATGCCGTCCATCGGCGTTGCCTATCACTTCTAATCGCGACTGAACATGGAAGCTGTGAAAGCCCGGCCATGTGCCGGGCTTTTGCTATTGCGCGGTTCGGGCGAGTTGGCGCGCTTTAGGGCAGCAGCTTGAAGGGGCCACGCGCGGGGAAGTGGTATGCCGCGCCGACGGTGAGGAGATAGGGCGCAAGTCCATTGGGAAGCTCGCGATCGTGAGCGAAATAGTCCTGGTACTCGAAATCCGCGCGGACGTTGATGCGGTTGGTGAGCCGGTAGTCCGCGCCGCCGCCGAGCGCCACGATGTTGTAGGCGATGTTGTCGATGTAGAGCTCAATGCCGCCGGGAATGACCAGCTCGTGTGCGGGGAAGTTCACCACCCCACGGCCATAGAGGACCTTGCCGTACGGAGCGAGACGGCCGCGGTCGTAGTGGCGGAGGTAGCGGCCGCCGATCTCGTAGGTGGTCTCCGAGAACCGATTGCTGGGCACCAGCGGGTCGGGATTGGTGTCCTTGACGCGATGAAAATCTGCCTCGAGGCCATAATGACCGAAGAAGTCATAGTCGGCGTAAAACGCGTACCCGCCGATGTTGTTCGGGATGTAATCGGTGTGCGCCCAGGTGAAGCCGCCTCCGATTTGGAGGTCGGCGGTGCGGGTAGCCGTTGGACGCGCCTGCGCGCCGGCCATGCAGCAGGCGATGGTTAGCGCGACGATGGGAAGAAGATGGAAAGGCTTCAAGACAGAGGCTCCCTCCTCGAAGCAGGTCTCTGAACCCCTTTTTGGACGCGAAAAAATGCCCTGAGGTCTCTCAGGGCATTGTAGGCCTAATATTTTGAGGAAGTTAGCGGAGTCGGTACGCCACGCCGAAGGTGAACAGCGGCGGTGTCAGACCGTGAGGAGGAAAGTTCGGCCAGCGCTGATACTCGAAGTCGATGGCGCGGATGTTGATCTTCGGCGTGAGGCTGTAGTCCAAACCGCCGCCCAGCCCGAACAGCATGTACGATCCCGGCGTGCTTCCGCCGACGATCTGCGTCGTGCTGTTTGCGTGGGAGGAGCCGAAGCCGATAAGACCCTTGGCGTAGGGCGAATACTTGCGGTAATGCTGCGTCCAGCGGAGGCCGGCATCGTAGCTGGTCTCCGTGTAATTGAAATAGGACTTGAAGATCGACGCCAGGTGGATGTCGCCTTCCACCCCGAGGTGGTTGTTCAGGTCGAAGGTGCCGTAAATCGTGGCTCCCTGCAGGTGCTTACCCGGGTATTCGTCCTCGTTCGAAAAGGTGTAGGCGCCGCCAACCTGGGCAATTCCACCACGGGTCGCCGCTGCCGTTGCCTGAGCATGAATCCGCGAGGGCAGCAGGATGACGAGGGAAAAGGCGAGGGACAGCAGGCAGGTCTTCTTCATCACAGGAGACTCTCCTTTGCGCGGGCGTCCCTGAGTTTAAGGATGCAACTCAGGGACGCCGCGGGGGTCTGATTGTTCTGGGGCCCGGGGAACTTCTGGTTACGGCTGTGGTTGGGCCGCAGGAGCTGCAGCGGGAGCCGCGGTGGCATTGTCGGCTGCCGCGGGAGCTGGAGCGTTGGCACCCTCCGAAGGAGCAGCAGTTGCTGGTGCGGTTGAAGCGGATCCCGGAGCGGGGGCCGGGGTTGCGGCCGGTGCTCCGGCAGGGGCTGCCGGCGGAGTCCAGTAAGCGAGCCTCAGGTAGACCGGGGTGATCTCGAAGGGCAGCTTGTCGCGCGCGCTGAGCAGCGGCTCGTAAGCTGTGTTCATCTTGATCACCTGGTCAGTCCAGGGGTCGAACCGGAGGAACTGGGACAGAGGCATTGCTGCCTGCTGCTTCAGGTCGCTGTTGTTGAGCTTGGGTCCCTTGGACAGCAGGGCCTGCATCCAGAAGGTGCCGTCGGGGCGGACCAGACCGTCGCCGATCTGCGGGTCCGTGAGGGCCTTGAGCCCCTTCTCGCGAGCCTGCAACTGCTGCAGGTAGAGGCTGAAGTACTGCTCACCACCCTCAAGATCCTTGCAGTTCAGCAGCTCGATCGCCTTCTTCGCAGCGGCCTGGTTGTCCGCGTCGGTGTGGTGCATCGGCAGCTTCTCGAACGCTGATTCCGTGGGGAACATCAGGCGATCGCTGAAGGCGTACTTGGTATCGATGTGGTGGCCCAGGACGATGTGCGCGACCTGGAAGGCGAGCAGGGCATTGAGATTGCCCATCTGCTGCGCGCCGTCCGCGGTTGGGACCGCCGTGGTGTCGAGCAGACCCTTGGAAAGCAGGATGGTATTGCCGACCGAGAGGGATTCCAGCGGCTCGGTGAGGAGCGTGCGGACCCGGATCGGACGGTCGATCGGAATGTTGTTATAGGCCAGGATGTTGTTGGCCAGGGCCTCGAGGATCTTGTCGAAGTCGCTGGGCGCGTCGATCAGGCCGGCCGTGTAGAGCCGGTCGATGACGTTGTCCTCAGCCTGCTCGACCCACTGACGCTGGGCCTGCAGCGGAGAGATATCCGAAGCCTGCTGGCTTTCGTCCGTGGCGCCGACGACCTGGAGGTCGGTCTGGTCAGCTTCGGACTGCGGCACCTTCAACTGGTAGCCCCAGATGTGGTTGACTGCCTTGAACTTCAGCGTGCCCTGCGGGCTCTTGGGATCGCTTTCCTCGATGTAGACCGAGGTCGGGAGCCAGAGCCCGTCCTGCACGTTGGTGCGCCAGGAGTCGAAGTGATAGTACTCGCGGACGTCTTTCTCGCTGCCCGAGAAGCTGCCGTTGAAGCGGACGATGTTGCCGCTGTTGCGGTCGACCCAGATGCGGCCTGCGAAGCGCCCGACGGCCGTCTTCTTGGACGGCTGAACGTCGAACACCATTGTCGGAATGGTTCCGAGGAAGTCAGTCCGCAGGAAGCTGAAGTTATACATCTGGCGGTTGTAGCTGTTCGAATCCACCAGAAGCATCTGCACGAAGCCCGACTCGTGATAGGTGAGGTGCAGGGTGCCCGACAACCCGGTCAGATAACTGAGCGAGTGGTGAAGGAAGCCTTTTTGCTGCTTTTCCTCCACGTATCCGTTGTCATTGATGACCTTGCCGAAGTTCACTCGCGCGAGGAAATGAACGTCCGAGTCCGGAACCTGGCCCATGACGGGGTCGGGGCGCATGTTCTGGATATACGTTTCGACGATCGGAGCACGCTGCCGGAGCGTCTTGATCACCACCGCCTCGCGGGCGATGGACTTGTCGATCAAAGCGCTTTGAGCTGGGGTCAGCTTGCGCATCTCGAAGGTGGTCTCCGCCTTCTTCTTCTTGTTCTTGCCGAAGACGGAGGCGGAGGCCGGCAGGGCAGTCGCCGCCACGAGTGCTACCGTGAGAGCGGAGGTGAGCCGGGTGTAATGGTTCATAGGGCGGGGGTGCTCCTTGGGGTGCGGTGCCCGAAGGCGGACTTCTTCGTTGGGCACGACG
The DNA here is from genome assembly GCA_963777205.1 of uncultured Acidobacteriaceae bacterium. Taxonomy (GTDB): domain Bacteria; phylum Acidobacteriota; class Terriglobia; order Terriglobales; family Acidobacteriaceae; genus Granulicella. The sequence goes on from CAVZPQ010000002.1 coordinate 717,669, forward strand.
CGGGGACGTCGCGTTCACGGGTTATAAGTAACGATAATGCGATTCCGGTAAAGTGCGGCAGAATTTAGCTCATCTGGAAGTTCACTAGAACGACACCCTCCCAGTCGACGGGTTCGCCGGAGTTATTCAGAGCGGGTTTGAAGCGAGTCGCTTCAGTCGCCTGAATTGCGGACTGATCGAGACCATGACCCAGGCCATGAACGACTCCGAGGACCTGGACTGCGCCGCTTGCTGTCACCCGGATACGCAACGAGACATTGCCTTCCAGGTGCATTGCCTTGGCCTCCTGCGTGTAAACCGGTGTGGGCTTATACGTAACCTTGGGCGCGGAAGCGAGCGTGGACTGTGTCACCGGCCGGACTGCCGGAGCCTCACGCACCTGCGGGGCAATTGCGACAGCCACAGGACCGGCGGGACGCCGGCCGGTTCCGCCCGTTACGCCCGTGCCCAACCCGGCAATCGGGTGCACCGCATTATCGTGACCACCCATGCGGCCATCCGGCGCGCCCGAGCCCATGGCGACGGTCACGGCGTGCGGCCCATTGCCAGTATTCGAGCGGTTCATGCCGGGCATGCCGGCAGAGCCCATGTTGATGGGCGAGACGGCCGGTCCGGTGAGCGGCTTCATCGGGTTGGTTGCCGACCCCAGCCGCACGGCGGTGGGATTCGCGTCATGGTTCGGAACCGAGGCTGCCATCGCGACACCGAGGTTGACCTTCACCGGTGCCGGCGGCGGCGTTACCTTCTTCGGTGCCGGCGGCTCGATCATGGGCTTCGGTGTCGGCGGCAAGGCCACCGGCTTGATCTCCGGCAGCTTGACCGGCTCCGGCATCTTGATCTTCGGCATCTCGATCTTCGGCGGCGGCGGCATCTTGATCTTGGGCGGCGGCGGCGGTGGCGGCTTGGGCACCGGGGCCACCTTGGGCGGCTCGGGCGGAAGCGTCAGCTCGGCCAGTTTCTTGGCTACGAGCGGGTTGGTCTTGACCACCATACCGAGAATCAGAATCACGGCCAGGATCGTGCAATTGATGGCGATGGCAGTTATGGTGGCGCCTTTGCTACGGGTCCCGTCGTTGAGCACGCCGAAGTGGGCAAATTGCACCGGCTGCGGATTCGGGTCGTCGCTGCGAAGTGGCTTAGGCATCTCTGGTCGATCCTTATCGCTGTCGTTCAGGTGAAGCCGATGCTTTGCGGCGGGTGCTCTGGCAGTAACTCAAACGATACCAGAGGCTCGCAAACGACCGGCGGATTTCGGTAGAAGAGTGCACCTGGGCAAACCCCAATCTGCACTCACTTAGACTCTAAAAACCCTCTTTGGGGCTGTACCGGGCCTGCCACGAGCCTGGCCCGGCGATGCCCGTAAGATGACTGGACAGACCAGGCTGCACGCGGCGGGGAACCCATGGCCGCCGGCGGCGAACTCGCCACCAGGAGGCGTTGATGACTCACCAGCTGCTGCAAACCCTTTCGACTGATATGTTTCACCTGCCCGTGCCGGTGCTCGAAAAGATTCTCCGGCCGGTGATCGTGTACCTCTGCCTGATCGTCTTTCTGCGGCTGTTCGGCAAGCGGGAACTGGCCCAGCTGAATCCATTCGACCTGGTCGTGCTGCTCAGCCTCTCGAATACCGTCCAGAACGCCATCATTGGGGATGACAATTCCGTCACAGGAGGCATTGTCGGCGCCTTTGCGCTGCTGGCCATCAACTGGGTTCTGATGTGGCTGCTGTACCGCACGCCGAAGGTGAACGAGGCGCTCGAAGGCTCGGCGACCACGCTGATCCGCGCCGGCCAGGTGGATGAAGCGGCGCTCAAGCGCGAGACCCTCACCCACGAAGAACTGATCTCCGTTCTCAACAAGAACGGCTTCAATGATCCGGCCGAGGTTGAGACCTGCGTGCTGGAACCGAATGGCACCTTCTTCGTGAAGGGCAAGCAGCCGGCCAGGGACGATGTGGAGCGGGCGGAGCTGATGGCGGCGATTCACAGCCTGCACGCCGAGGTGCTGGCCCTGCGCGGCGAAATCAACGGCGGCGCATAGAACGGGCGAGGGAAGGTGCCGCGGGCTGGAAAACGGCGCGCGCGACGAGCGGACGTTGTGGCGGGCTCCGCGGCTGCCGGGCAGAGATCCATCGAGCTCGAGCGCATCCCCGGCAGGGCGCAGCCGGCCGCGAACGCGAACGCCGGAGCTGCGAAGCCCGGAGATGCTGGGCTGGCTCGCCGTTCGAAGATCGCGGTTTGTGGGATGACACGTCACTCGGGTCTCTTGTGCTCCCTGAGGAGACCGCCGCGGATCGATCGGTGGCCCATCAGTTTCAGAAGTTATGGACGATACATACCGCGAAGCCGTGTACAGGCGCTCTGTCGCCCCTGGACAGCATCGTGGTTGGTCTGAGTTTCGAGCCCGCAAGGTTGTGTGGCCATAGCACTTCGGCGGATGCCAAGTAGTAACGTTACAGGTCTTAGCTTCCACGTTTGGGGTATTGGGAACGAATTTTGGAAGCTAAATTGATTCGCTTTTTCGCGGGCGGGGCACAGAAAAACGAGCGCGAAAGGCGTGTGACGTGCTCCGACGTGCTCAGACGTGCTCATGCGCGGCACTGGATAGAACGCCCGGCCGCGGAACGGTTGCAAGTTCGCAAACCGATGGCGTAGCTTCGGATTCTGCGGCGATGCGCATCGATTCTCGCCGCCAGATTTGCGAACAACCACGGAGACGGCCTCACCAAAATGCCTACGGAAGCCCAGAGCAACGACCAGACGACACAGAGCCGCGGCGAGAATAACGCAGACAGGATGGAGTCCGTCCTGCAGGGAGAACCGGCTTTTTCCTCCGCCGCCGGAGTTCGCGGCCAAGGCGTGGATTTCCTCCGAGGCCGAGTACGACCGCATCTACCGCCGCAGCGTGGACGACCCGGAGGGCTTCTGGGCCGAAGCCGCTGATGAGCTCGAATGGTTTGAGCGCTGGACGAAGGTGATCGACGGCAGCGGCCCGGAGACGAAGTGGTTCGTCGGCGGGAAGTTTAATCTGTCGCACAACTGCGTCGACCGCCACGCGAACGGCGCACGCCGCGATAAGGTCGCGCTGCTCTGGGAAGGCGAGCCGGGCGAAGTACGGAAGCTCACCTATGGTGAGCTTCACGAAACAGTGCAGCGCTTCGCGAACGTGCTGAAGGCGCAGGGTGTGAAGAAGGGCGATCGCGTCGCGATCTACATGGGCATGAGCCCGGAGCTCGCGATTGCGCTGCTGGCCTGCGCGCGCATCGGCGCGGTGCACTCGGTCATCTTCGGCGGATTCGCCGCGCACGCGATCGCCGACCGCGTGAACGACTCTGACTGCCAGGTCATCATCACGCAGGACCTGAGCTATCGCCGTGGCGGCGAGGTGAAGCTGAAGCAGATCGTCGATGAAGCGCTGGAGAAATGCGCTGGCGTGCGCAAGGTTGTGGTGTATCAACGGGCTGGCTCCCAAGGGGCCGCAGGCGCCGAGCAGAGCGTCCCGATGAAATCCGGCCGCGACGTCTGGTGGCACGACGAGATGGCCAAGGCCTCCGCCGAATGCGCCTGCGAGAGCATGGACGCCGAGGATCCGCTGTACATCCTCTACACCAGCGGAACGACCGGAAAGCCGAAGGGCCTCGTCCACACCACCGGCGGCTACGCCGTGCAGACCTACCTCACGACGAAGTACGTCTTCGACCTGCGCGACGAGGACGTCTACTGGTGCTCGGCGGACATCGGCTGGGTGACGGGCCACAGCTACGTCGTCTACGGCCCGCTGCAGACCGGCGCGACGGTAATGATGTACGAAGGCGCGCCCAACTGGCCCGAGAACGACCGCTTCTGGAAGATCATCGACGACCACAAGGTCTCGGTCTTCTACACCGCGCCGACGGCCATCCGCGCGTTTGCGAAGTGGGGCAATGAGTGGGTGCAGAAGCACTCGCTTGCGAGCCTGCGCTTGCTCGGCACTGTCGGCGAACCCATCAACCCCGAAGCGTGGATGTGGTATCACCGCGAGATTGGCAAAGGGCGCTGCCCGATCGTCGACACCTGGTGGCAGACCGAGACGGGCGCGATCATGATCTCGCCGCTGCCGGGCGCGATCGCCAACGAAGCCGGGCTCGGCGACCAAGCCCTTCTTCGGCATCACGCCGGAGGTCGTCACGCGCGACGGCAGGCAGGTGCCCGCGGGCCACGGCGGCCTGCTCGTCGTGCGCAAGCCTTGGCCTTCGCGCGCGCGCACCATCTGGGGTGATCACGAGCGCTTCGTCAAGACCTACTTCTCTGACGTGCCCGGCTGCTACTTCACGGGCGACGGCGCGCGCTGCGACCAGGACGGCTACTTCTGGCTCATGGGCCGCGTCGACGACGTCATCAACGTCAGCGGTCACCGCCTCGGCACGATGGAGATCGAGTCCGCCCTCGTCGCGCATCCCAAGGTCGCCGAAGCCGCGGTCGTCGGCCGCCCCGACGACCTCAAGGGTCAGGCCATCGCCGCGTTCGTCTCGCTCGAGCAGGGCAACGAGCCCTCGCCCGAGCTCAAGCAGGAGCTGCGCCAATGGGTGGCGAAGGAGATCGGCGCGCTGGCGCGTCCGGACGATCTGCGCTTCACGCAACTGCTTCCTAAGACGCGCTCTGGCAAGATCATGCGGCGTCTGCTGCGCGAGCTCGCCACCACGGGCGACGTCAAGGGCGACACCACGACGCTCGAGGACTTCAGCGTCGTCGCGAAGCTGAAGGAGAACGACGAATAGGGGTAGGTAGGTTCGGGCTTCAGCCCGAACTCAGCACACCTCTGCGAAACCGCTACCGCAGAGGTACGTCTACTTAGTTATGAGGCTCAGCTTTTGGAGTTCGTGTCTGGCAGCGCTGCTGTGCTGCGCGGCCGTGGGCGTTTCGGCCCAGGAGAAAACGCCGGCGTCGACGCAGGCCGGGAGCGCCTCCAACGCCGCAACCGGCAAAACCGCCGCCGACGCGGGCGCCACGAACGGCAATCTCGTCATCCTGCCGGTCGTCGTGTACGACAAGAAGGGCGCGCCCGTCACGGATCTCAAGAAGGACGATTTCTCGCTCCAGGTCGACGGCCAGCCACAGACGATCGGCTACTTCGACCGCGACACCAACATCCCGCTCACGGTCGGCCTCGTCGTCGAGGTCAACACAAGCATGCGCAACCAGCTTGACCCGGAGCGCGCCGCGAGCCAATCGTTCCTCGATGCGATGCTCGCTCCCTCCAGCGGCAATGGCGTCGCGGGCAAAGCGTTCGTCGTTCAGTTTGCGAAAGAGGTCGAGCTCCTCGAGGACGTCACGGACGCGCAACCAAAGCTGCAGCGTGCGCTCAACGAGCTCGGCACCGACAGCCCGCACTTCCACACGGCCGACGACACCGCGACCGGGCCCAACACGGACAGCGAAGGCCGCTACGTCCATCACGGCGGCACGGCGCTGTACGACGCGATCTACCTCTCGGGCGACGAGGTGATGTCCAAGCACGCGGGCAAGCGCCGCGTCATGATCGTGATCACCGATGGCATCGACCGCGGAAGCAAGGAGTCGCTCACCGACGCGATCGAAGCAGCGCAACGCGCCGACACCACCATCTACGGGATCTACTACAAGGGCGAAACGCCGCGGCAGCAATGGAACAACGGACAGCATCGCGGGTACGACAACGGCTATCCGGGTGGCTATCCCGGAGGCGGCTATCCCGGAGGCGGATATCCCGGCGGCGGATATCCGGGCGGCTACCCCGGCGGGTATCCGGGCGACAATAACCCGCCCGGTGGCACCGGTGGCCAGCAGCCACCGCGGCGCGGAGGCGACGACCACAAACCGTACGTCGACGGCAAGCACGTGCTGGAGCGCATCTGCGGCGAGACCGGCGGGCGCGTGTTCGAGGTGTCGAAGCGCGAGCCGATCGACGACATCTACAAGCAGATTGCAGCCGAGCTGCATGCGCAGTATCGTCTCGGCTTCACGCCGACGGGCGACGCCGCGAAGGATCGCTACCACCAGATATCGCTCGCGTTGACCAGCGAAGACGCCAAGAAGAGGCTCGACATCCAGACGCGCGACGGGTACTACATGGGGCAGTAGTTTTGCGCTGCCCGGAAGGCGCCTCAATGCCGAACCAGCATCGTCTGTCCGGGTTCAGCCCGGCTGGCGCGCGCTACGCCGACCAGCGGACAGGCGAGGCAGACGGCGCCGGCATCACCAGCCGCGACGTCGGATGCTTGTGGAAGGAGTGTCTGGTCAACCCCGCCCCGCCCAGATGAAGAACGATGATCGCCACGATGAAGATGACGATGATGGCGGCCCCGGAGAGTAGCACGACGAGAAGGAAGCTGGGCCGGTTCGGCGGCTCCTGCTCCACCGTACTGAATTGCTGCTTGATGAATCCAGGAACTTCCTTGAGCCGCTCGGAAAGGTGCTCGCCTGAGTGCTGGTGCTCTTCGCTCATGTACTTTTAGATGCTGCCCGGCGTGCGGGCGTGAAGCGGAGTTGGAATCGGGCGCGGCTTTCGCGCATCATTGGAGTGACTACGAAAGGAGTTCGGTATGTACAGGAGATTGGTGGGTAAAGCGGTGTGGGCTGTGGTGGCGGGAGCGGTGCTGGCAGCGGGAGCGATAACGGCGAGCGCGCAGACGCCGGCCGCAATTCCGCACGCGCATATCTATCCGGACGTGCAGGCTGCCCGGCCCGACATCCAGGCGGCTCTGGCCAAGGCCCGGCATGAGCACAAGCGCGTCATCCTGGACTTCGGCGGCGACTGGTGCGGTGACTGCCAGGTGCTGAATATCTATTTCCACCAGAGCCCGAATGCGGAGATCCTCGCCAAAAATTTCGTGCTCGTCGACGTGAACATCGGCAAGATGGACGCGAACCTCGACATCGCGCACAAGTACGGCGTTCCGGTGCAGGGCGTTCCTGCGCTGGCCGTGCTGGATCCCAATGGGAAGGTCGTCTACTCGCAGAACAAGGAGTTCGCCGACATGCGCAACATGGATCCGCAGTCGGTTACGGAATTCCTGAACAAATGGAAGCGGTAGGCAGCAAGACAGCTCGGTGAGAACCCGATGACAGGCGTGGCCGTGTGGCAGAACGTGGTGATCGCGCCGGCCCGGCGCGCAGCGGACCTGGTCCGGCTGCTGCGGCGCACGTTTTTCGCAGCCGTGGAGCACGACGCCTTTACTGTCGCGCAGGCCACCGCTTACTCCGCGATGGTCGCGCTGTTTCCGGCGCTGGTGGTTATCGCGGCCGTGGTCGCGCTGCTGCCGCCCTGGCTTCCGCTCAAGATGCAGATGGCCGACTTCTTCGAGCGCGTGCTGCCGGGCAATATCAGTCCGTTGATGGATTGGTATTTCGCGACGCAGCACCACGCCTCGCAGACGGCCGGCGCGCTGCTCAGCTCCGGTGTCGTCAGCCTGCTGGGCGCGGCCAACGTGATGGCCACGCTAATGGAAGGCTTCCGCCGCGCGCACAACCTTCCGCTGTCGCGCGGAAGCTTCTGGGGGCGGCGCGTTCGCGCGCTCGAACTGGTGCCGCTTTCACTTCTGCCCATGACGCTTGCCAGCGGGCTGGTGGTCTTCGGGCACGCGTTCACCCACTGGCTCGCCGCGGAGATTCCGCCGTACGTGCGGCCCGGGTTCTTCGTCGCTGCAGTCATGCTGCGTTGGACTCTCGCGCTCGGCACCAGCGTCGGTGTGATCGCCGTGATCTATCACCTGGGAACGGACCTAAGCCACCATGTGCGCGACGAACTTGAGCCCATGGTGCGCGAGCCCTGGGTGATGCTGCGGCGCGATTGGAGCTGGCGCGCCAGCCTTCCCGGAGCGACGCTCGCAACTGCGCTGTGGTTCGCATCCACGCTGTCCTTCGGCTTCTATGTCACACGGTTTGCGAACTACGGACGGGTCTACGGTTCGCTGGGCGCAGCCATCGCGCTGATGGTCTGGCTCTACATCATCGCGCTCACGATCCTCATCGGTGCGGAGTTCAACGCGCAGGTTGCAGCGGAGCGTCTGCGCCGCGATGCGCCCGACGGATTGTGGGCCGCGCGCATGCACCGCCCGCGTCCCGGTGGGGCGTCTCTCCCAAAGGTGTAGCTCTTTCGTCACGATCGCTTGCGCCGTTTTCCTCGGAAGAGAACGGCATCCTTGATTCCTGCAAGCCACGTGTCGCGAGGATGCTCTAGAATGGCTGACGACATCAGATGAAAATCGTTTAAACGCATCAAGACGTGAAGGTGCAGAAGAGGGAAGTCAGCGGGTGGATAACAAACAGTTGATGGACGTTAGGGAAACCGGGATGCGTGTAGAAAACGGGCGCAGAGCGAAAATAGTTGCCACCCTGGGGCCGGCATCGAGCACAGAAGAGGTCTTCCGAGAACTTGTCCGCGCGGGGCTGGACGTCGCACGTCTGAACTTCTCGCACGGATCGCACCAGCAGAAAACCGAGCTCATCGAAATGGTGCGCAAGGTTTCGCGCGAGGAGATGAAGCCCATCTGCATCCTCGCCGACCTGCAGGGACCGAAGATTCGCACCGGAACCCTGGTCGATCACAAGCCAGTCATGCTCGAGGCCGGCAAGCGCCTCACCATCACGCCGGAGCAGGTGGAAGGAACGGCCGAGCGCGTCAGCACCGTGTTCACCACGCTGGCTGAAAATCTCAAGCCCGGCGATCGCATCCTGCTCTCCGACGGCCTCATCGAGCTGCGCGTCGTTGAGCTGCGCGGCGCCGACGTCGTCACCGAGATCATCAACGGCGGCATGCTCGGCGAGAAGAAGGGAATCAATCTCCCCGGCATTCCGGTCAAGGTTCCTTCGCTCACCGAAAAAGACGAAGAGGACCTCGACTTCGCCATCAAGCAGAACGTCGACACCATCGCCGTCTCCTTCGTCCAGACCGCCGACGATGTGCGCTACGTGAAGCGGCGCGTGACTGCGCTCGGCTCCGAAGCCTGGGTCATCGCCAAGCTCGAAAAGCCGCAGGCCGTCGATCATCTCGACACCATCCTCGAAGCGACGGACGGCATCATGGTCGCGCGCGGCGATCTCGGCGTCGAAGTTCCGCCCGAAAAAGTTCCGGCCATCCAGAAGCACATCATTCGCCGCGCCGCCGAGTACCGCAAGCCCGTCATCACGGCCACGCAGATGCTCGAGTCGATGATCGAAAACCCGCGCCCCACGCGCGCCGAAGCCTCCGACGTCGCCAACGCCATCTACGACGGCACCGACGCCGTGATGCTCTCGGCCGAGAGCGCCGCCGGCAAGTATCCCGTCGAATCCGTCGCGATGATGGCCAAGATCGTCACCGAAACCGAGTCGCAGATGCGCCTTCTTCCGCGCCTCATCGCGACCACGCACCGCAAGTCCCTCAACATCCCGGAGACCATCTGCGAGTGCATGGCGCACTCCGCGCAGGACCTCGACCTCGCCGCGATCGCCATCTTCACCGAGACCGGCAACACCGCCCGCCTGCTCTCGAAGTACCGCCCCGACGCGCCCATCTACGCGATGAGCCCGTTCGAGGAAGTCGTCAACCGCTGCATGCTGCTCTGGGGCACCTTCCCCATCTGCTGCGAGCGCTTCCGCGACACCGACAAGCTCGTCGGCATGGCCGAAGACATGCTCGAGCGCGGCGGCTTCGTCCGCCCGCAAGGAGTCGTCGGCATCGTCGCCGGCACCGCCACCCGGACCGGCGCAACCAACTTCATGCGCCTGCACCTCATCGGCGACCGCTAGCATCGCGCTCGCACTCACTACAATCTCTTCATGGGAAAGATCCACGTCCTCTCCGACCAGGTAGCGAACCAGATCGCCGCCGGCGAGGTCGTGGAGCGCCCCGCCTCCGTCGTCAAAGAGCTGCTCGAAAACTCCCTCGACGCCGGCGCCACGCGCATTCGCCTCGAAGTCGAAGCCGGCGGCCGCAAGCTCATCCGCATCGCCGACAACGGCCACGGCATGGGCCGCGACGACGCGCTGCTCGCCTTCGAGCGCCACGCCACCTCGAAGCTCCGCAGCTCCGACGACCTGCTCTCCATCGCCACCCTCGGCTTCCGCGGCGAAGCCCTCCCCTCCATCGCCTCCGTCGCGCGCGTCGCTGCTCGAAACCCGCGCTCCCGAAGACGAGGTCGGCACAGTTCTCGAAATCTCCGGCGGCAACATGCTGCGCGTCGAAGACGCCGGGCTCCCCGCCGGCACAACCATCGCCGTCCGCGACCTCTTCTTCAACACGCCCGCGCGCCGCAAATTCCTGCGCAGCGAGCAGACCGAGCTCGGCCACGTCGCCGCACTCGTCACGCACTACGCGCTCGCACACCCGGCGAAACACTTCGAGCTCCACACCGCAACGCAGGCCCTCGTCGTCGCACCCGCAGTCGCCAACGCGGGCGAGCGCCTCTTCCAGATCTTCGGCCGCGAGACCTTCGAAAGCCTCATCCCCGTCGCCGCCGAAATCGACTTCTCTCGCGCCGGCCTGCCCGAGCCCCCACCCTGGAAGCGCGACGAAGCCTACGAGCCGCCCGCACCCGGCTTCCTCCGCATGACCGGCTTCGTCTCCAAGCCCGAGCTGCAAAAACTCAATCGCAACTCCATCTACATCTTCGCCAACGGCCGCCTCATCCGCGACCGCCTCATCCTGCACGCGCTCACCGAGGCCTACCGCAACATCATCCCGCCGACATCGTTCCCCGTCGTTCTGCTCTTCCTCGAAATGCCGCCCGAGGAGATCGACGTCAACGTCCACCCCGCAAAAACCGAAGTCCGCTTCCGCCAGGGCGCCTTCGTCCACGACTTCGTCCGCGACTCCGTCCGCACCGCGCTCATGCAGGCGCGCCCCGCCGCCAGCTTCTTCAACGCACTGCACTCCGCACCGCGCGCCAGCGAATCCCTCACGCTCGACGTCAGCCCGCTGCCCGGTATCGAGCAGCCGCTTCATCACCCGCACGAATCCCTCGTCTCCCAAAGCGAAGGCAGCCTCATCGAACCCTCCGACATCGCCTCCTTCGAGCTCCGCGAGCGCATCGTTCCACCCTCGCCCGGCCGCCTCGGCTTCGAAGGCCCCGCCCTCGCCATCGGCTACGACGAACGCGACAACGGAGAACGCGACAACCCACAACGCATTCACCCCAACCCACGCTCAACTCGCTCGCCACCCTCAAACCCCTCGGCCAGCTCCGCGACTCCTTCATCCTCGCCGTCAACGAAGAAGGCCTCTGGATCATCGACCAGCACGTCGCGCACGAGCGCGTCCTCTTCGAAAAGATCCTCCGCGAACGCGAAGTAGAAAAAGCCCAGCGCCAGCGCCTGCTCATGCCCGTGCTCGTCGACCTCCTCCCCGAGCAGATGGTCACCTTCGCCGAGATCTCCGAGGAGCTCGAGCGCAACGGCTTCGAAGCCGAGCCTTTCGGCCCGCGCACGCTCGCCATCAAGGCCGCGCCCGTCGGGCTTGAAGGCAAGGAGCTCGAGCGCATGCTCGAAGAGGTCCTCGGCGTCACCGAAAAATCCGCGCAGGTCGAGAACGAAGACCTCCGCCGCACGCGCATCGCGGCGTCCATCGCGTGCCACGCCGCCATCAAAATCAACATGCCGCTGGAGCCCGCAAAAATCGACTGGCTGCTCCGCGAGCTCGCCAAAACCGAGCACCCCACCAGCTGCCCGCACGGCCGGCCCATCGCGTTGCGGTATTCTTTGAAAGAGATCCAGCGCGCCTTCCAGAGAATCTGAAATCGCGGAGGTCGGAAGAATACCCGCCCGCATCTGAAAAGCTTAGGAGCAAACCTCCGCACCTCCGCCGCATGCGGAGGTTAATGTTGTTAGGGCCTCTTCAGCCCACCCACGCGGCCACCCCGCAGTCTGAGAGTTTTGTTTTGAGCACTACACCGCAGTTCAATCACGAGCAGCTCACCGCCGTACGCAACGCGCTCTGGCACCAGGCCGCAGCCGAAACCGGCGACCAGCCCAGTCCCGCGCTCCTCACGCTCGAAGACGCACGCACATGGATCGGCGAACTCGGCCTCGTGCTCTTCGCTCCACGCGCGCATCAGCTTGCCGCACCCGCGCCGTCACTCGTCGAAGCCACACTCGGCCGCTCAGCGCCCGCACCCACCGCCGCCGAAACCGAAACCGCACGCTCGCTCGTCGCGCGCCTCACGGCCGAAGGCGCAGCCATCCCGCTCAATCTCCTCGGCGGCCCCGGCGACACCCCGGACTTCATCGTCTCCACGCAGGTCTTCGGCTACATCTTCACGCTGCGCGGCGACAAAGGCTGGAAGCAGCCGCCCGCAACCTCCGGCGCCGTCAAGGTCTCGCCGCTCGCGCTCAAGGTCTACGAGGCCCTCGCCGAAGGCGAAGCGATGACCGCGGCTGAGCTTGTCTCCGAACTCGGCCGCGAGCTCACCGAGAACGCCATCCTGCGCGCACTCAACGAGCTCTGGTCGCAACTCCGCGTCATCCCTCTGCTTCAGCAGGACGGCTCCGCAACCATATGGGAGCTCACCACCCGCCGCTTCACCAAGCAGATCAAAGTCCGGCGCCAACGCCGGCCAGCCCACCGCGCTCTCCGCGCTCATCTCGCTCTATCTTGCGCAGGTCTACGCCGCGCTCGAGGACGAAATCGAAACCTTCCTCTCGCCGCTCGCCGCCCGCTCTCGCATACGCGAGGTTCTGCATGGCCTCACCGGAGCCCGGCAGCTCGAAGACATCGTGCTCGAAGGCAAGCGTCTGCTGTACATTCCCGGCGCGCTGCCTGAATTCCCCGAGGTTGCTGCAGAGCAGCCTGCCGAAGGAGAAGGCGCAGCTGAGGCCGCGTCGTCGAGTGAAGAAGCAAAGCCCCGGGAGCGGATCCGGCGCTTCGATCGTCCGCGCACCTCGCGCGATGACCGCCCTGCGCGTTCAGACCGGAAGCCACGCCCGTTTGGCGCAGACCGCGATCGTTCTGCGAAGCCATTCGGTGACCGCCCGCGCTCGCCGCGGCCCTTCGGTGACAAGCCCCGCGCTCCGCGAGCCGAAGGCAAGAGCTTCGGCGACCGTCCACGCTCACCGCGGCCGTTCGGCGACAAACCGCGCGCTCCGCGAACCGAAGGCAAGAGCTTCGGGGACCGTCCACGCTCGCCGCGGCCGTTCGGCGACAAGCCGCGCGCTCCACGGCCCGAAGGCAAGACCTTCGGCGACCGTCCACGTTCGCCCCGGCCCTTCGGTGACAAGCCGCGCGCTCCGCGGGCCGAAGGCAAGAGCTTCGGCGATCGGCCACGTTCGCCCCGGCCCTTCGGTGACAAACCCCGCGCTCCGCGTGCCGAAGGCAAGAGCTTCGGCGACCGCGAGCGGCGTCCCTTCCAGCGCAATCAGGACCGTCCCGAGCGGCCAAAGTTCACGCGTCCCTGGGACGAAGACCGCAAGCCGCGCGAGCCCCGCGCGGGTTCTGAGGGCGAGCGCCCGCAACGCGGCCCGCGGCCTGAAACAGACCGCCCGCGCTCCCAAAGTGATCGCCCCCGCCGCGATGCCCGGCCTGCATCCGGCCGCAGCGACTTTCGTCCTCGTCCCGATCGTGGCGAGCGCCCGCCGCGCGAAGGCCGTCCGCCTCGGCCAGAGGGCCGCGCGCCTCGCGCAGAAGGTCAAGACCGTCCGTTCCGTCCGCGTCCCGCCGGCCGCGAAGGCACGCGTCCGCAAAAGCGCTTCCGCACTCCCGGCGAGGAAGGCGGCGACGCAGGAGCCAGGCGCACCTTCGGATCCAGACCTGCCGCCAAGCGCACCTTCGGTGCAAAGCCGTTCGGCAGCAAGCCCGGCGGCTTCGCCAAGCGGGCACCCGGCAAGCCCGGTGGATTCGCGAAGCGCGCACCCGGCAAGCCAGGCAGCTTCGGCAAGCGCCCATCCGGCGATGCCCGGCCCCCGCGCGGCCCCAACGATTCCCGGCCGCCGCGCGGCGTGAACCCGCGCAAAGCCAAGCGCAGTCCCGGCCCGAACCCAAATCCGCCACGCGAGACGGAGGAGTAGCCGCGGCGCATGAGCGACACGACACCGACGACCAAGACGCCTCGCGAACGCCCCGTGATCGCCATCGACGGCCCCGCCGGTGCCGGCAAGAGCACACTCGCGGCGCATCTCGCGCGCCGCTTCGGCTTCCTCAACCTTGAAACCGGAGCGATGTACCGCGCGCTCGCGCTCAAAGCCATCGAACGCGATCTGCCCTTCGACGACGAAGCCACATTGCTCGAGCTCGCCGAATACACGCGGCTCGCGCTCGAGCCGCAGGCGGAAGGAAATCGCGTCTTCCTCGACGGCGTCGAAGTCTCGCGCCGGGTGCGCGATGCCGACGTAACGGCCGCCGCCTCGAAAGTTTCGGTCCACCCCAGGCTCCGCGCCTGGATGGTCGAACAGCAGCGCAAACTCGGCGAGCGTGGCGGCGTCGTCATGGAGGGCCGCGACATCGGGACGGCTGTTTTTCCGGATGCCGAGGTCAAGATTTTCCTCGATGCGGCGCCCGAGGTGCGCGGAAGCCGGCGTTACCGTCAGCAGCCTCCGCAGGAAAACAAGGTTACTGAAGAGTCCATCCTCCGGGAGCTGCGGGAGCGCGATGAGCGCGATCGTAATCGAGCCGAATCGCCCCTCCGGCCGGCGCCGGATGCCGTCGTTCTGGACTCAACCTCCATGACGCTGCAGCAGGTCCTGGCCCGCGCCGAAGAGATCGTCCGCAGCCATGTTGAGGACGCTAAGTTGCACAAGAATCTGGGCTAAGTGGCGGCCGAAATTGCGCTAAGTTGCACAAAGATAAGTGCAAATCGCAACACAGCGAAAAATTTCTTGGAAAAATGGACAGCCGTGCTAACATTCCCACATCGTTTGAAACAGATTGGTTTTCCGCAGGTTTCAACCGGCCGAAGCCCCGATTTGTATCAGCGTCAAAAGTCACAAAGCGAAGGATTTGCGAGACATGGAACAGGGAACAGTAAAGTGGTTCAACGACGCCAAGGGTTTTGGCTTCATCAGCAGGCAGAATGGCGAGGACGTGTTCGTGCACTACTCGGCAATCAATACGAATGGCTTCAAGAGCCTGCAAGAAGGCCAGGCCGTTCAGTTCAACGTGGTGAAGGGGCCCAAGGGCTGGCAGGCGTCTGACGTTCAGCCGCTGTAAGTTGCTGTAACCTCAGTCCAATAGATCAGTTGCACCCCGCACGATTCAACACTTTTTCTGAGGCTTGTAGGGACGCTTAGAGATCGAGACAGGGACAGCCAACGCTGTCCCTGTCTCCGTTTAATGCTGTGATTCCGTCGCAGTGACTTGACAAACGATTCCTCCAGACGGCCCCCGGCGTATAGCGTCGCTGGGCTGCTGCGCAACTAAAGTCCAGACCTAAGCTGAATCGTCTGAAGACTTTGCGCAAATTTGACGGGGGAAGGGGGTACCACCCAATTCTGCCTGGGCTCAGTACTTCGGCATCGCGACGGGCGGCTGGTCACCTGGCGGATTCACCTCCGGTTCCGGCGCCCCGGGCGGTGACGTCCCCGGCTCCTCCAGCACGCGCGTGCCGGGCAGGATGGTAACCGAAGTCTTCATCTTCCGGTAGTCCGAGTAGGTCTCCTGCAGGTCGCCATTGAACCCCTTGAGCAGCAGAAAGCGCCCGTCCACGTGCACCCGGAACTCAGCCGGAAACCATATCTCCCCATTCACGTGCGACTGCGTCAGGTCCAGCCAGCTGCCCTTCCTGATATTCACCAGCAGCCCCCCGGCGACATGAAAGTTGTCCTCCAGCTTGCCAGTGAAGTGGACGATCGCGTCGTCGCGCTCGTCCACCCAAAGCTGGCCCGTCATATCGCGCATGATCTCCTCGCCCAGCGAGTCAGCCTTGGCGTGCGGATCGCCGGTGTAGTCGTACACCAGGGTGGGCCGGCCGTTCACGATCTGCCGCTCCGCATGAGTCACGTGCACGATTTTCAGAGCGCTGCTGAGGCTTAGCTGGTCTTTGCGCGGTTTGCTGTCGCCGGCCTTCAGCTTCGCAACCTGTTTATCGACGCGCTCCTGCTCCTTGTTCGCGTCGTCAGGAGAGAGCGGTTTGCCGTCGCGCGAGATGTGCTGATAGACCGCGGTGTTGCCGACGTAGAACGCCTGGTAAACGTCGGTGTGGGTCTTCTTCGATCCGTTCGCGGAAAACTCATCGGCGACGCGCGTTACGGTGAAGATGTAGTTCTTGCGCAACGATTCAAGCGCGTCATACCGCGCCCGCACGCGCGTGAGCACAGCCTGGAAATCCGGCAACGGAGCGGAGATCGCCGGATCGGAAGTGGCTTCGCCGCTATCGGTTGAGCTCTGCTGGCCGATCGCGCAGGTCGATGCGAGAAGGCACAGGACTGCAGCAAGGACCCGGCGGCGCATAGCGCCCACTATACAGTCGCGCTCAGGGGTGCGGCCTGTCGTCGGAATCGGAGTCACGGCGGTCTTTCCAGCGGCGACGCAGCCAGTGCACGCCCCCCATGCCGAGCCCTCCCGCAAGTGTTGCAATCAGCGCGCCTACGACGGCGAGAGCGATCAGCACAAGGATCAGCAGAGAGAATCCGGCGAGCAGCGCGGAGGCCGCGGTCTGCAGGATCGCGTGGATCACAGCGATAAGTGCGCGGATGATGACCACTCAAGCCGATAGGACGCTAAAACGCCGGTCGACGCTTGTACCGGCGGGCGCGACTGCGTTACGGTGAAATTGCCGCGAGTGGCCTTACGTGCTTCCAGTTTCCGCCGGGTCGTTCTGGACTGTCACGCTGTACGCAATAGCTTTTAGCCAGTCTTCGACCGCGCGGAGCGGCTTCGGTGGACGAGCGGCTCGTGCGGGTCAGTTTGACGCAATCGATGTCGTGAAAGTCCAGCGCAAAGCAGAGCTGCGGACGGTAGGTGCACGATGCGAGATCCGCAATGCTGAGGGAGGTTGTCGGCGTGCAGAGGATCGTTCGCGGGGGCGCCATGCGATCGAGCATGGAAAAGATTTCGAGCTTCGATTCAAGCTCATCGGGAACGAAGTCGATGGCGAGATCGGCGTCGCGGACGGCGTCTTCCACGGTCGTTGCGAGTCGCAGCGCAGTGCGGCTGCGGATAGGACGCAAGCGTCTGCTGAATGCTGCGCAGCCGCGAGGGCATCACGTCTTCAAGGATGACTTCAAAGCCCACGCGCAGCGCAGCGAAATGCGAGGTCGCGACCGGCCGGGCCTGCGCCGATGACCGCAATGCGGCGCAGCTCGCAGGAATCGTGCATGAGCGGTGAAATTACTTCGATGTGAAGGCTGCGACGACGGATTCGTAGCTCGGCTCAGACTGGCGGATGTGATCGGCAACGCGCGCCTTCTCTTCTTCCGAGAGCACCGGCAGGACGGACATGATGCGGCGCAGGGTGACTGAGATGTCGTCAACGTAGTTCATGGTGCGGATGGCTTCGCCGGAAAGAGGCACTGCAGATCTCCTGGGTGGTCTGGTGTTAGTGTACGCGTTCGCGGTGTTGTGAATCGCTAGCGGTCTGCGCCTTCTTCGCTCCGCAGTGCGGCAGAGTCGGTCGGCGCGCCTGCCTGCTCGCCTTCGATGGGTTTCTCGTAGCCGTCGCGGTCGGACATCTCTGTGATCGCGCAGAGGCGGCGAGCGAATTCGGGCTTCAGCTCATCCAGCCCGAAACGCCAGGACCAGTTGCCGTGCGCTGCGGCGGGGCGGTTCATGCGCGCTTCGCTGCCCAACTCGAGCACGTCCTGCAGCGGGTAGATTGCGATATTCGCGACTGAATCCGCTGCCGCGCGAATCATCGCCCAAACGATCTCGGTGTCGTTATGGTGATCGATTGCGCCGAGGTAGGTCTCGACGTTGCCGCGCTCGTCGGGCTTTGTGTCTTCGCGCCACCAGCCGAGCGTCGTGTTGTTATCGTGCGTTCCGGTGTAGACGACTGTGTTCGGCACGAAGCGGTGCGGAAGATAGGTGTGGCCGCCGCGCTCCGCGAACCCGAACTGCAGAATGCGCATGCCCGGCATACCGAAGTACTCGCGCAGCTCATCCACTTCGGGCGTGATGACGCCGAGGTCCTCCGCGACGAACGGAAGATTGCCGAAGATCTCCTTCAAGCGATTGAAGAGCGCGTGGCCCGGAGCTTTGACCCACTGGCCATTCATCGCAGTCTCTTCTTCGGCGGCGATGGACCAGTAGGCCTCGAAGCCGCGGAAGTGGTCGAGCCGGACGGCATCGTACAGCGCGAGCGAGCGGCGAATGCGCGCGACCCACCAATCGAAACCGCGCTGCTGGAGCAGCGGCCACTTGTATAGCGGATTACCCCAGCGCTGTCCTGTTGCGGAGAAGTAGTCGGGCGGAACGCCGGAGACGCGAATCGGCTTGCGCTGCTCGTCGAGCTCGAAGATCTCCGGGTGTGTCCACACATCGGCGGAGTCGTAGCTGACGAAGATGGCAACGTCGCCGAGGATCTTGATCTTGCGTTCGGCGCAGTAGGCGCGCAGCGCGTTCCACTGTTCGGCGAAGAAGAACTGCACAACCTGTTCAATCCCGATTTCGCGGCCGGAGTCATTCAGCAACGTGGTGATGGCATCGGGACGGCGGCAGGCATACTCCGCTGGCCAATCCGCCCAGCTCGAATAATGGAAGCGGCGGCGGAGCACAGCGAAGATGGCCCAGTCAGTGAGCCAGGAGATGTTGTCCTGTGCGAAGCGCTGAAAGCGTGCGCGATCTTCATCGCTCGCGCGGTCGAGGAAGTTGGCCGCAGCCTCTTCGACCAGCGGGCGCTTCGCATCGAAGGCGCGTTCGAAATCACACGGGCCGTTGTGGCCGGGGAGTCCTTCGATGCGATCGCGCGTGAGCCAGCCGGCATCGACGAGCCGCTCAAGCGAGATGAGCAGCGGATTGCCGGCGAACGCCGACAACGCAGAGTACGGCGAGCTGCCGTAGCCTGTCGGGTTTAGCGGAAGAACCTGCCAAAGCCGCTGCTTGCCTGCCGCGAGGAAGTCGACAAAAGCGTACGCGGCCGGCCCGAAGTCGCCGATGCCGCCATAGGAGGGAAGCGATGTAATGTGCAGCAAAACCCCGGATACCCGCTCTGACGTCATCGCACTCCTCTACGCCTCTTGGCCTGAAGCGTAGGACGTGCGTGGACGCGGGCGGGATGCCGCGTTTGCGAGGCCCGGTTTACGGGAGTCCACCGGGTTGTTTACGGCTGTAAACAACAGCGCCGCTCTGCTGATAGCGCTCCAGCATCGATGCGGCAAACAGGCCGAATGCCTCCTGGCGCTTCTGCTCGAGCAGCGTCTCGCGGAGCGCGGGAACGTTCTTGGCGATGTCCTCGGGCGTGGGCTCCTGCTTGTCGATCACCTGCGCGACCGAGCCGTTCGGACCTTCGTTGATCGGACCGGAGATGCCGCCCTTGGGCAGCGAGAAGAGCACTGAAGCGGCGCCGCTCATCGCGCCGAGACCGGGCACCTGCGCGTCGCGGCCTACGAGATCGCTGGTCTTCACCGGGAGCTTCATCTCCGCGGCGGCCTTCGAGAGATCGTTCAAAACCTTGGCGCGGTCGGCGAGCTTGATGAGCTGCGCGTTCAGCAGCTCCGGCGCCTTCTGCTCGCGATAGTCGTCGAGCACGTGCGGCTTCCACGTGGCGAAGTCAGGCGCATGCGCCGGCTTCACGTCGAGAACCTGGAACACCGCATAGCCTTCGCCGGTCGCGGCACTCTGCGGCGCGGCACCTTTGTTTGCGGTGAACGCCGCAGTCAGCAGGGCAGTCGAATCCGGCAGGCTGGGAATGGTCGCATCGCGGGCGATGTAATCCGTCGTGACGGCGTGGAGATTGTGCGCCTGCGCAGTCTTGTCGAGGCCGTCTTTCCTGGCTTGCGCGGTGAGCTGGTTTGCGTAATTCTGCGCGGCAGCCGCGGCTTTCTGGCTCTCGAG
Organism: uncultured Acidobacteriaceae bacterium; assembly: GCA_963777205.1. GTDB lineage: Bacteria > Acidobacteriota > Terriglobia > Terriglobales > Acidobacteriaceae > Granulicella. Next base: position 737,580 of record CAVZPQ010000002.1, read on the forward strand.
CGAAGCAACGATCGAATCGTGAACCTCAGAGAGCGGCTTGGTGTGCGCGGCGTCCTTCGCCTCAAGCTGGATGATGTGATAGCCGAACTGCGAGCGCACGAGCCCGGAGGTCTGGCCGGGGTTGAGCGCCATCGCGGCGTTCGCGTAGGCCGGGTCGAGATTGCTGGTCGGCATCATCGGCAGCTCGCCGCCCTGGTCCTTCGATCCGGGGTCGTCGGAGTTCTTCTTGGCTAGATCGGCGAAGTTGCCGCCGGACTGAATCTGCTTCAGGATGTCCTGCGCCTTGGCCTTTGCGGCGGCGTCAGTCTTGGCGTCCGCGCCTTTCGCGACGCTGATGAGGATGTGCCGGGTCTTGACCTCTTCGGGCACTTTGAACTGATCGAGGTGCGCGTTGTAGTACGCCTGGATCTCGGACTCGCTGACCTGCGGCTTGCCGCCGGGAAGGCTGGCGTCGTCGAAGGCAATGAACTCAATCTTGCGCGTCTCAGGAACAGCGTTCGCGTAGCGCGCGGCGTTCTGCTTGAAGAAGGCCTGAAGCTCGGCATCGGATGGATTGATCGTCTTCTTGATGTCCTCGGCCGAGATGACCGCGTAGCTGAACTTCACCTTCTCGCCCTGCTGAAGGTACGTAGTGCGGACTTCGCTATTCGGAGACGGTGACGCCGCCGCTCTCGAGCGATTCGAGCCGCTGCAGTTCGAGGTCGTCTTTGACCTCTTTCTCGAAGGCCGTGACGCCCATGCCAAAGAACTGCTCGACGAAGTTCATGTACTGCTGATCGCCGATGTACTTGCCGTTGGGAAAGAGATATTGGGACAGCGGGCCGGTCTGGAGCTCGTGACGGAGATCGTCGTCCGAGACCTGGAGGCCGAGGCGGTCAGCTTCGCGCAGCAGGATGGCGCGCTCGACCTGCTGCTGGCCGACGCGATTCATCAGGATGGGAAGAGCGAAGTCAGGCAGGTGCTGCTGCTGCATCTGCCGCTGGGCCTGCTGCTCGACCTGCTGCAGCGTGATCTGCGTGTCGCCGAGGCCGAAGAAGTGGCCACGGAACCCGGGCGTGCGCACGGTCGCGAACAGCGCGGTGTTGTTCGCCGCAGAGTCATCATTAAAGATGCCGGGAACGAGCGTGATCACCATGGCGACGCTGGCGGCCGCGATGATGAGACCGAAGATGATCTTGGTGGCTTTGTTGTCCTGCTGAAAGATGCGGATCATGCCTGGTTGACGACCTTCACTTCAAGACGAGCCGTTGCGGTCTCGTATGGCCCGGTATTTTTGCGCAGGATGTACGGTGTCCCGCGGCCGGGACGCACCACACCTGCTTGCAGGGGCTCGGGTTTGAGTATAAATCAGCAGCGCTGAAGGTATTCGGCAGAAAGCGCGGAGCTTCCGGACGGGCGTACCGGATGCAGTGAAAAAGGGCCGCGGAGTGCGGCCCTTTCTCATAACGTCAGTGGAGTGATGACAGCCTAGCGGCCGTAGTAATACGGAGCGTAGTAGTAGCCGTAGTACGGGCTGTAGTAGCGGCGCATCTGCGGCCGCTGCTGCGGATTCGGCCCGGCAGCGTAGGCCAGCCGCGCCATCTCCTGCTCGGACACGGTCTTGACTGGCGCCGGCTGAGCGACCCGGAAGGTGATAACTGCCTCAGGCGGGATGATCACGCGGCCGCTTGGCGAGGAAGCTGACCCGGCGACACCGACCGCTCCACCGGCCGCGGCTCCGATGGCTGCACCAGCACCGCCACCGGCGATGCCGCCGAAGATGGCGCCGAGAGCACCCAGCCCGAGCGCGCTGTTGACTGTTGAGGTCGACTTGTCGCGGCCTCGCTGTGCCCAAAGCTCAGTGGTGAGCGGATAGGTGACGCCGGCCAGCGTCACGCTGTTGATCTGCAGGCTCAGCTCGCCGCGGCCGCTGAGGGCGCCGGACTTCTGCGCGTCGGTGACCGTACCCTGCACGGAAGCTCCGCGCGGGATGGCGATCGCGCCGTCGGCCGCAACATCATTCAGCACGGTGCCGTCGAACGGCGTGCCCGGCTTGATGTGGTTCGAATCAAGCCCGCGGTTGATGCGGATGCGCAGCATCGCGCCGGCAGGAACGGTCACATCCATACCCGCCGGCTGTCCTCCCGGAGGACCGTAGGCTTGCTGCTGCCCGTTGTTATAGAGAGGCCGCCGCTGATCCGGGCCGTAGGGAGGCTGGTTCGGGTACTGGCCCTGCGGGCGGACCGTAGCCGCCGGGGTACTGCTGGCTGCCCTGCGGCGGATACTGCTGCGCCTGATTGGGATACTGGCCCTGCGGCGGTCCATAGCCGCCCGGATATTGCTGGCCCTGCGGCGTGGCCTGTTGCGCACCGTACGGCTGCTGTCCCTGCGGAGGACCGTAGGGCTGCTGTTGCGCCTGCTGTCCGGCGTAGGGCTGCTGTCCCTGCGGCGGCCCATAGCCTCCCGGATACTGGCTTCCATCGGCCGAATGCTGCTGTTGCGGATAGCCCTGCTGCGGCGGCTGCTGGTTTTGGTACGTTGGCTGCGGCTGCTGTCCGTTATAGCCCTGATCCGGGGTTGGGTGGAGGCGCGGTGTTCTCGGCCTGCTCGGAGGCGGAAGGCGCACCGGTATCGGCCTCGTCTGCCTGGAGTTGGCCGGCATTGTTTGCCGCAGCGTCGTCCTGCGCGGAGGCCTGATCGGCCGGCGCCGGCGTGTCGCCCAGCGTCAGCTCGTCGACCACCTTCTTCACGCCGGGAGCACGCGCCACTAGGTTTTCCGCCTTGGTACGCATCGGCTCGTCGTGCACGTTGCCGGTCAGGGTAACGGTCCCGTACACGGTGGAGGACTGGATGTTTTGCGTGGAGAGTTCCGGCGCACTGGCCAATGCGCGCAGCACGTTGGCCTCAACCTGGGCGTCCGGGGTACTGCCCGGATTCGCCTGCTCCTGATTGGGCTGCTGGGCTATGGCCGCGGTTGCGAGCAGAACACTGCCCGCCAGAACTGAATGCCCGATGGATGAAAAGACCTTGCGACTCATGGTCGATCTGCTCCTGATCCTGGTGCCGGCTTGCGTCTTCGCTGCGAGCGGCAGGCGGACGCGACCGGGACGGCACATCGCCGCCCATGAAAGAAGACGCCAGTTTTCGAGAAAAGTTCCGGTGCTCGTCGCACTTCCGTACCGGCGGACTTCTTCCATTAACTCGGATTCGCAACCAGGAGCCGAGGTTTGACCGGCGCTCCACAGAATGGCATCATAGAAATGCGGGGTGGAGCAGCCCGGTAGCTCGTTGGGCTCATAACCCAAAGGTCGCAGGTTCAAATCCTGCCCCCGCAACCATTTAGCGGTCATGAACCCCACAAAGCCCCACGGTGCCGTGGGGTTTTCGTGTATCTGGTCAGGCCACGGCGGGAAATAGCCTCACCGGCAGGCAAGACCATCTGCACCATCTGGAGTTCCGGCGAGTGCTTCTACAACTCCGCCTTGGCACGCACCGGCTGAGTTAAGAGAGCGCAGGGATACGGGAGCTTCTCCTCTGAATCTGTCACCCCAGCCAGTCGCCATCGATATTGCCGGACGTTCCGCTCCCGACGCGCTGGAGATTGCTTGTCGGGGAACTCGAGTCGGCTCCGTCGTTCGCATCGCTGTGATGAGGAGGTCCGCTCTGCCGCTATTGCAAATTGCGTCGGTGAGATTCCGGAATTTCCGTTGATCACAGACTGTTTGGCCTAACTCGCCAATCGCGCCAGTCTGCTCATGCTCCCGATGTGACGGCCTTCAGCACTTTCTTTCGCGAGAGCCTCGTCCTTGGGATTCCAGCTGAATAACTTGTCGCCATTCACAGATACTCAGGTAACCAGGCTGCCATTCTCGGGCTCGGCCGCTCCCTCTCAACGAGTCAATGAAAACTCCCCGCGTCCTTTGCGGATGCGGGGAGAAGATTCAGAAAACGAGCCGCGCTAAAAACTCAGCTTGACGGATGCCTGCAGCACGCGTGGGCCACCAACGCCGTTAACGACGCCGGCGCCACTAGCGAGGATCGAGGTGATCTTGCCGAAGCTGCCCGAGGTGATCGCGTTTGAGGGATTCGCGAACTCCGGGGTATTGGTCATGTTGAAAGCGTCGAAGCGAGCGTCAAGGTTCCAGCGCTCGTGAATCGGGAAGGTCTTGAAGAGGGAAAGATTGTCAGCAAAGTAACCCGGTCCGCGAAATTGATTGCGGCTGGTGTTGCCCAGCGCGCACGCGTTGGGATTCTTGCTTGAGTATGGTGTGCAGGTAGGGAGCACCTTGAGAAACGGGGCGGGATCAAACCAGGTCGGCGAGCTTGCTGCTATGACGCTACTGTGGCCGTGAGTAACGTTATACGTGCCGGTCAGATTCGCGGTCTGCGTGACGCCCGGAGTGGCGCTGTTCGCCGTCACAGAGAATGGCAGTCCTGATACTCCCTGCAGAATGGCGGACAGTCTCCACCCTCCCAGCGCATAAGCAGCAACGCCGGAGCTGAGATATCTGTGGCCTTTGCCTGCCGGAAGTTCGTACGTGATGGTGGATGAAAAATTATTGGTACGGTCGAAATCCAGGACCGAGTAGTTCATGTGCGGGTTCGGAGCCGTCAAGCCGTAGAAAAGGGCACCGGTCTGTGCGCCCGTGACGTAGCCGGAAGCCTTGCCCCAGGTGTACGCCACGGTGTAACCGAACCCGGTATGGTATCGGCGGTTGAACTGTACCTGTAAGGACTGGTAGTTAGTCGACGTGCCAACCATGTACTGCGTCACCGCAGCCGTTTTGCCGAATGCTATCGCCAGTGGGTCGTAGGAATTCGCCTGGCCATAAATGCTGGGTAGGTTAACGTTCTGCTCGATGCTGATGCGCGTGCCGTGATTAGCCACATACGCTATTTGCAAGGAGGATTCATGCGGCAACGCTTGTTGCACTACAGCATTCCAGGAACTTACGTATGGATTTCTGAAATTTAGAGGGATATAGAGGTTCGCCAAACCGATCGTTCCGTTCGCGGCTGATTCAGTGAGGGTGCCGTTCGACGTGAAGGGTGCGGTCGGAGTTGCTGGGATGCCGGTTACGAAATTGACCACGCCGCCGACTGGGTTAAGAGCCTGCCCGTAGGTCGCATTGTTGTTGTAGAACGTGCTTGTCTTGATGGGGTAGTTATACGCATACGTGTTATCGATGAATGGTACGTAGCTGACGCCGAAGCCAGCCCGAGCCACCAGCTTTTCATTGACGCGATACGCCACACCCAACCGCGGCGCAAAGTTCTTGTAGTTGCTCTGCATGCCGAGGTTCGACGGGTTTCCATCCTCACCGGCGATGACGAGCTGATCGTTGCTCGGGTTGTAGTTCACGAATCCGCCCGCTTTCCGTGGCGTTGCAGGCGGATAGAGCTCCCACCGGAGACCGAGATCCAGCGTGAGTTTGCTGGTTGCCTGCCACTTGTCAGAGGCGAAGAAGAAGAGCCACGTCTGACGGTATGCGGGAAATGTGCTGTTGGTGTCCTGGCCGACCTGGAACGGAACGGCGAAAAGCACACTGGCATAATCATTGGCCTGCCCGGTGGCGCCGCCATTGAACGAGGGCGCACCCGGAGCTGAAGTGGCGTTCTCATTGAAGTAGAAATTACCAGCGGCTGCGTTGTTGTTGCCCTGAAGTAAGTCGTCGCGGATACGGCGTATATCCGCGCCAGCCTTCAACTGGTGGTTGCCGATGATCTTCGTCCAGTTATTGGCAAAGTCGATGTTGGATTCTGCGCGCAGCCAGGGAAGCGAGGCCGAGTATCCGATCAGGGGGTTGGCGAAGTTGGGCACGTTGAAGGCTATCTGTCCACTGGTCGTCGGCGTGTTGTTCGTGCCGTTCGGTCCATTGCCCGGGATGCCGAGTGTGCGCGCATCGTTCGCACCGTAGTCGGTTTGTTGAGCGGAGTTCCGGAGATGAGCGACGCCGGCGCGCGCCTCCGTGAACAATGTCGGCGAGAAGATGTGATCGTAGTTCACACCTGTGCTGTATGCATTTTCGAGACCCGTCGCTTCGAAGCCACCGCCGGCCGGGCCACCCAGGAATGCTCCGAAGAGCGGTGCCTGGAAGGTGTTAATGTGCTGGTGACTGAAACGGCCGCTCAGATGGTCCTTGCTGCTGATGTTGTAGTCGGATTTGATGTCATAGCTCCACATATCCTTGTGGAAAGGCAGATTGGCGGAGAAGTTGTTACTAGTAGCTCCATTGAGATACGCAGCCGAATTCAGATTCGTCTTCGGATTTCGAGCTAACGTGTCAATCGCTTGAAATACCTTAACGGCAACCGGACTGACCCCTGGGTTCGACAGCGGAATCAGGTTGCCGGCAAACGCAGCACGGCCAACACCGCAGTTGGTTGGAACCGATCCGCCCTGGCAATCGGCGGTGTCGCCGGTGTTCGGGTCATACACCTGGCCTTTGTAGCCAGCCAGACTGAGCACATTGTTGCTCACGTTGTAATAGGGGACTGTCGTGGTGGTGTTCGCTTCTTCGTGGTCGGAGACTCGCAGAATGTCACCAAAAATAAACAGCTTATTTTTGAGGATTGGGCCGCCAATACTGCCGCCCGTGTAGTTGTAAACGAGACGTCCATTGGGACCGGTCTGAAAGTACGGGCGCGCATTCACGCCGTTGTTTTCCATGTTTTGGAAGATGTTGCCGTGCCAGTTGTTTGTGCCTGATTTGAGTGTCACGTTCACAACTGTGCCGACGGCGCGTCCGAACTCAGCCTCGAAGTTGTTAGTCGTGATATCGACGTTCTGTATGGCGTTTGCCGGGGGCACCAGGATGATGTGGATTCCGGTGCGCTGGTCGTCATCGATGCCTTCAATCTGGTAGAGATTCACGTATGACGACTGCCCATTGGCGTTAACAGAAAGATCGTTGTTCGCGTTGTAAAACTGCGAGTTATTGAACACGATCGGTGCCATGCCCGGGACGGTGTTAAGTAACGATTGAAAGCTATTGCCGCTGCTCAACGGCAGGTCAGCAATCTGCTTCGACTCGATGGTGGAAGAGATATCCGCTCGATCCGTCTGCAACTGCGGAGGAGCGCTGGTCACCGTGATCTCTTCAGATGTGCTGCCGGCGGCCAGTAATGCATCCACGCGCTGGGTCGTGTTGGTCAGAACCACGACATTGTCGTACAGCTGCTTCTTGAATCCCGTCGCACTGATTGCAACGCTGTAGTTTCCCGGCGGCAGGTCCGGCTCTGCGAAGTTGCCGCTCTCATTCGTCTTGGTATTGTGCGAAACGTTTTGTCCGAGGAGGCTGATAACAACCGTGGCGTTGGCTACAACAGCGCCCGTCGTATCGGTGACTGTACCGACGATGGTTCCAGTGACTGCCTGAGCTGCTATACGTGGCGCACCGACTATTAGAAATACTGCAACAGGCAGAACGGCGAGTGTCCGTCGAATCGACTTCAGGTACATGCGGTGGTCTCCTTGCGAAACGGATCAGGTCTAGATCAGTAGTTCGTTATGGGCCGCCGTTGAGAGTGCTGGTCGTTTGAGACCTTTGACTCCCAGCCGTTTGATAAGTTCTGCGAGTCCCGCGGTGCGCTTCCGCATCGTTCCGGATTGTGCCGCTTGCCGCCCGAAAATCTCCGGCAAATCGCTCGACTTACGCGCATCTTTCGCATGGCGATAGATACGCGATCCTCAAGAACGAAAAAGCCGCCCACGGAAGCCTTCATTGGGTGGGCTACTGTGGCGGCCTTATGAAATATGAACGTGAATCGACGTTATGAGATGGGTGTTTCCGTTGTCAACTTGTTTTTACCGTAAATGTTCGAAACCTCAGCTAGTGCGTGCAGAGGATCGTGAGCCTCGGTGCGCGTCGGTCCAGAATTGCCGCGCTTGGCTCGTTATCAGATATTCCTGCGGAGGCTGGGCGATTGTGCCGTTATCTACATGCTGGCGAACAGTCGTAGTCCTAGATGACTACATGCAGCCGGCTGCGATCAGATCTTTCTTCATTCCGCTCCAGCTTCTGTCGCTGCTCTGCTCAGGCGTGCCACCGCCACGCCAGTGAGTCTCAAGGTTCACTGCGTTCGAGTAGCCGATCGCCTTCAACGCTCGAAATTGCGCTGTCCAGTCGATGTAGCCGATGTCGACTGGCGACCACTGCATCTTTCCTTCCGCATCCTTCGCGGCGTTCTTCACGTGGCAATGGTGGATGCGGTGTTTAGGTAACGCGTCCCAACCATTCGGGAATGCATCCAGCTCACCTCGCATTACGGCGTTGCCTGGATCCCAATTGAGCGCAAGATTGTGCGTAGGGATTCCAGAAAGCGTTGCCGCTGCCTCCCGTCCTGTTGCTGTGTTGCACGCGAACTCGTTTTCGAGCACCAGCAGCATGGTCTGTCTGCCGCAGAACTCGGCAGCTTTACTAAGCTGCTCGTTGATCGCCGCGCGATAGGGCGCCACATCGTCAATCCGCCAGAAATCGAAGCAGCGCACCTTATTCGTTTTGAACCGCTTGCCCAGCTCGATGGATCGCCGAAGTACATCATCCTGCTGCTTGAACGTCGTATCAGCCGCGCCATGCAGGTCGGCCTTCGACCCATATCGTGACGGCGGAGCGCCCGGCCAATCCACCTTGTACAAGGGGCTCGCGATGTCTGTTACGGTCAACGCGTACTTTGCCAGAATTTGTTCCGCGTTGGCGAGCTGATCGTCGCTGGCATCCTGCAGGTTCTTCCCCCAGATGTCACGAAGCTCGACATAGTGCAATCCATACTCATTCGCGATCACATGACACGCGTGGTCGAAGTCCTGCGAGATTTCATCCGAGATGACGCCGATGTGGAACTTAGATCCCTCGGCCAGCGCCCTGATCGGAAGATACAGCGCAGAGCCCACACAAGCAGTTCCTCGTACAAATTGACGGCGAGTTATCTGTTTCAACTGCGACGCTCCTTACCTGAACCTTCGATTCAGATTGTTGGCAGTCTAATGCATGAAGAACCGCCCACTGAGCACAATCTTCCGAAAGTTCCCGTGCGATCTCGGTTGGAGAAAATGTGAAAGCTTATCTTTGACTCAATACTCGTCTGCGTCGCCCCTCGTTCGTCTGCCATCATGACGCACACGCACTCCCTTGGGCAGGCGTACGATCGGCGTTAGGCGGAAGCTGATTGCCGTGCTGATTCCGTATGGTCGAAGCGTCCCCAATGGAAAGTTCCGCCACATCTGGTACTCGAAATCGACGATTCGCAGCGTGGCGAACTCCGTCAGATCCATATCCACCCCGCCCCCTGGAACCAGCGCAAGAAAGTCTCCCCGGCCATATTGGAAGGGCATCTCAATGTGACCATCACCCGCGAGAAACTTCACATAGAGCCGTTCGCGGCCGGTTGTCAGAACCGCGCGCGGTCCGACGAGATAGTTCCGCTCCGTAACCTGCTCAGCACTGCGCACGCGCAGAAATCGCGCCTCCGCTTCGACATCAAACCGCGAGTGTGGACTGAAGTCAGCAAACACGAACGCTCCGCCCAACTCGCGCTGCCCGTACACCGCCTGCGTCAGTGATAATCCGCCGCCTGCAGTAACCGATGCGCCCGGTCCTCCCGCGGTCTCCCGTGCCTGCGCGCCAGCATGCGCGCCGCACGCTGTAATCAGCAGGGAAGCGAAGTACGTGCACGCCAGTCGCACGCCGCGCTTCATTGCGTCACCGTCAGTGTCACGACCTGTGACTGCGTCGCCCCGGATCCCTGTCCCGACGCCGTTACCTTGAACGTGTATGTCCCCGGCGGCGTGCTCGAGCCATGCAGTCCGCTGCACCCTGAGACGATGAACACCGCACATACCACCGAAAGCAACGCACAGGCGACCTTCCGCCGGCGTCTTAGCAGGCCGATCAGCAGAACCGCCGGAAAGCTGCAAAGAAGAACGCTACGTCCCGAACTACGAACCCTCGCGCTCGTCTGCCCACCCATACCGAGGGGGTCGCCCGTATCAATCGTCAGTTGCACGTCCGCGTTTCCGCCGGCCGCCAGCTTTGTCTCCGGCGCAGAGAAGGTGCACGTTGCGGCAAAGGGCAGTCCAAGACATCCGAGCTGGATCGTGTCGTTGAATCCCGCAATCGAGTGCAGCGTCAGCGCTACTGTCGTATGCTGCGTCGTCGCAATGTTCAGCGTCGGCGGATCGATCGAGAGCGTGAACTGCGTGGCCGCTGCAGCTTGCACGGACGTTGCTGCAGACGTCGATCCGGCATACACCGCATCACCGCTGTACTGCGCGATGATGTTCTCCGGCGTGCTTGATTGGTCCAGCAGAATCGTAAGCGTTGCAACGCCGTTTGCATCGACAGGCGCGGTCCCAATCTGCAGCGCCCCAGTACTGAAGCTCACCATCCCTGAAGCTGCACCCGGCCCGCTCACCTGTACAACTGCGATCAGCGTCACGGCCTGCGGATTCGAAGCGTCGGTATGCGAACCCGACAGCGTCGTCGTCGACGCGCGCAAGTTGACAGCCTGAGCGAGCGCAGAGGAATTGCTCGCCAAATCCTCTGCGTCACCCGCGTAGCTCGCCGTAATCGAATGACTCCCCGCTGCCATTGAGGGCACTGTAAGTGAGGCCACGCCATTCGCATTGAGCGCAGCCGTGCCGAGCACATTCGAGCCGTCGCTGAACGTCACTGTGCCCGAAGCCGCTGTGCCTCCGTTCGCGTCCAGCGTGGCCGTGAACGTGATCGGGGTGACCGTAAGCGCAGGATCAGCCGAGGACGTCACCGAAAGGGAAGTGGTCTGCTTCACAACGATGTTCAGCGTCGTTGAGTTCGCCGCGGCCGTGTGCGTATCTCCCGGATACTCGGCGACCACACGATGACTTCCAGGAGAAAGCGTGCTGATGGTGAGCGTTGCACTGCCCTGAGAACCTACCGCAGCGCTGCCGAGCGCTGCGCCGTTATCGGTGAACGTCACCGCTCCCGTCGGCGGCATCCCATTGCTCGTCACCGTCGCACTCAGGCTGACCGCGCTTCCGTACGTGGCAAGTTGTGTGCTCGAACTCAGACTGACCTGAGTCGTCGCACTCACAATCGTCTGCGTGACACTAGCGGACGCTGCAGCGACGTTTGAATCTCCCCCATAGTTCGCGGTAATCGCGTCCTGTCCCACGCTCAGCGACGACGTGTGCAGGACAGCAGCTCCCGCGCTGTTCAGCGTCGCCGTCCCCATCGTCTGGCCGCCCTGCGTAAACACAACCGTGCCCGTTGCAGTCTGGCCACCACTGGCTGCGATTGTCACCGTCAGAGCAACGTCGGCTCCGGCAATCGCAGGATTCACGCTCGATGTGAGCGTTGCCGTTGCCGGCTCCATCATGCGCTCGCCCAACACCGCGGAGCCCGAAGGCGCATGCGCTGCATCTCCGCTGTAGCTCGCCGTAATCGAATGCATTCCGAACCCGAGTGCCGGCACGGTCAGCGATGCGTTACCGCTCGCATTCAACGACGCCGTGCCGAGCGCCGTCGCTCCATCCGTGAAGCTCACCGTGCCTGACAATCCAGCACTCTCGCTCGCCACACTCGCGGTTAGCGTGATGGGCTGCCCAACAACACCCGGATTCGCACTCGAGCTCAGCGCAATCGCCGTAGGCGCCTGCTGAATCGCAACCGAAATCGTCGCGGAACTGGCCGCCGCATTGTCCGTATCACCGCTATACACAACACTCAGCGCGTGTGTGCCGAGCGCGAGCGAACTCGTGCTGAAGCTGAACCGACCACTAGCTACCACTGTTTGCGAGCCCAGCGTCGTCGCTCCATCCATCAGACTCAGCGTCCCGGTCGGCGTCACGCCTGGTCCGGTGAGCGTGCCGGTCAGCAGCACCGCCGAGCCCACATCGACCGCATTCGCCGGCCCGCTCAGCATCACCACCGGCTGCGCGAGGCTTACGCTTTCGGTCAGCGGAGCCGACGTGTTGCTCGTGTAATTCCCGTCGCCGCTGTACGTCGCACTAATGCTGTTCGCCCCCACGGGCAGGGAACTTATCGTGAGCGTAGCCCCGCCTTGCGCGCTCAGCAGCGCAGTTCCTAGCACGGTCGCGCCGTCGTTGAACGTGATGCTTCCCGTCGGCACGCCAGTCGAGCTCGTCACCGCCGACGTAAGGGTCACCGGCTTCCCCGCGAGCACGCTCGCTGCGGAGCTCGTCAGCGTTACAGTCGTCGCCGTTTGCTGTACCTGCTCATTCAGCGCGGAGGCCGTGCTGGTTGCGTAGTTCGTCGCTCCGCTGTACTTTGCGACGATCGCGTGCGCACCCACATCCAAAGAACTCACCGCAAGCGTTGCATGTCCCGAGGCGTCAATCGCAATCGGATTGCTGAGCGCTGTTCCAGCCGTCCGTGAAGGTCACCTCTCCCGCGACCGCGCCATCGGCCGTTGCCCCCTGCGCCAGCGCCACCGTTGCAGTCAGATGCAGCGTCGCACCCGCAGAGAGCGGGTTCGCGTCCGAGCTCAACGTTGTCACAGTCGCAATCTTTTGGACGTCTTCGTTCAGCGCGGCCGTGTAACTCGCCGCATCGTCCGTATCGCCCTGGTACGTCGCAACCATCGCATGATTGCCCGGCGTCAGCGAGTTCACCGTGAGACTCGCGACCTCAGAGCCATTCACCGTCGCAGTGCCCAGCGCCACGCCGTTATCCGTGAACACAACCGATCCAGTCGGCGTAAAACCCTGCGTCCCCGTCACAGTCGCGGTCAGCGTCACCGCATCGCCCACAGTCGGGTTCGCGTTCGAGCTCGCCAGCGCCGTCGTCGTCGCAGCTTGGTCGATCACCACGGCAACATTATTCGAAGTGGCCGGGGCGTTGCTCGCATCGCCCGAGTACGAGACCCACACCGTGTGGTGTCCCGGCGGAATCACGTTGGTGTAGACACCCATGCTTCCGTCGTTGATCGTCGCGGGCCCGAGCAGAACCGTCGAATCGTAATAGACCGTCACCGTGCCGCTCGGTGTTCCGCTCGGCGCTGTCAGCGACCAGCGACATCTGCAGCGTGCTCCCTACAGTCGTCTCCGTCGGGCTCACCGACAGAGTGACGGTCGCCGTTTGCTTCACCGTCTCGGTTAGCGTTCCGGACATCGCCTCGTTGTTCGGATCGCCCGCATAGCTGGCCGTGATCGCATGCGTCCCCACCGTCGTAAACGTCGCCGGACACGTGGCTACACCCTGGGCATTCACGTTCACATTGCTGCACAGCGCCGTCGCCCCATCCTCAAACGTGACTGGCCCGCTCAGTGAACCCGCACCATGATTGCTGACGGTCGCCGTCAGGGTTACCGTCTGTCCTGTCACGCTCGGATTCGCACTCGACGTAACGGTCACGCTCGTCGGATTAACATCCAGCCCATTGCCCGTCAGGTCAATCTCGGCCGGCGTATTCGCCGCGTCGGAGTTCAACACCACCGATCCCTGCAGGTCCGATCCCACCGTCGCCGGCGCAAAGTTCACCGCCACAGTACAACTCGTTCCCATCGGCGTCGCTGCCGTGAAGCTGCACGTCGTGCTCGCATCCAGCGCTGCATTCGTCGTTCCCGGCGTTGCCAGGTTCAGGTCCGCATTGCCATCGCTGTCTACGCCCTCCGTCTCCGCCGGCGATGAAACCTTTGTCGCCTTTGTATCCGGAAACTGCCCCAGCGAGACCGGCGTAGCGGCTACTTCCCGGATCCGATCGTTGTGCGTATCCGCAAAGTAGAAGTCGCCGTTCTGCGCGAAGAAGAGCGCATACGGCCCATTCAACTCGGCTTTGTTCGCCGCCTTTCCGTCCCCTGCAAAGCCCTCACTGTCCGGTACGCCGATGATCGTCTGAATAATTGCCGTGCCGTTCGCCACACCACTGCCCGGACTCACCTTGCGAATGCAGTGATTGCCCGAGTCAGCAATATAAAGGTCACCCGCCGGATCCATCGCAATTCCATACGGTTGAATCATTGCGGCCTGGATCGCCGGTCCGCCATCACCTCCGAAGCTCGCATAGTTGCTCCCCGCAACCGTCGAGATCACGCCACCCATCACTCTCCGGATGCGGCTGTTGCCCGTGTCCGCGATATACACCGCGCCATCCAGCCCCACCGCAACACCCCACGGCATGTCCAGCCAGCTCGTCGTCGCTGTTCCTTCCGTGTTGTACCCGGCGACACCCGGTACGCCCGCGATCGTTGTAATGGTTCCACTCGTCGCGTCCACCTTGCGCACAACATCGTTGCCCGTGTCGGCGATATACAGATCGCCTGCCGCATCGAACGCAATCCCTTCCGGTCCGGACAGCTTCGCCGCCGTCGCTGCGCCGCCATCGCCTGCAAAGCCCGCATTGCCCGGCGTGCCCGCAACCGTTGTAATCACACTACTCACTGCATCAATGCGCCGGATCACATGGTTGCCGCTGTCCGCGAAGTAAAGATTTCCCGCGCCATCAAGCGCCATCCCCGAAGGTTGATTCACCTCCGCATTCGCCGCCGGTCCACCGTCACCCGAGTACCCGAACGTGCCGTTGCCTGCAATCGTCCAGATCTTCCCGTTCGTATCCACCATGCGTACCCGCGTGTTGAACGTGTCCGAGATATACATCTTGCCCGCAGGATCGACCACAACGCCGTACGGCAGATACAGCGAAGAGGCGTTGGCCGCATACCCCTCGTTTCCGATGGAATACGTCCAGAACTGATTGCCCGCGACGGTATTGATCACACCCGGGTCCAGCACCGCAAGCGATCCCTGGCCCACTGCTGCAATCAAAGCGCTGCCCAGCAGCGTGCTTCCGTCGCTCGACTTCACCAGCACCGCACCGATGCGCAGCCCGGGATACTTCGGCGTGAACACCACATCAGCCGTGCACGTCCCGCCGGAGGTGACAGAGCCTGCAGCGCACGTCCCACCCATGATCGAAAAGTCCAGCCCAGGGACACCCCCGCGTGACCGCTACTGGAGCCGCGGCCGTTCCACTCGCGCTCATCGTCAACGTGACGGTGACCGGTGCCGACGTCTGGCCGACCGTTGTTATGCCTGAAAACTGCGTCACAGCCTGCGCGCTCACAGCTTGCGCACTCAGCAACCCGAAGCACGCCAGAGCCGCGGGCAGGAGCAGCCAATCAAGACCAGGAAAGAACAGCGGGCGAGTGTTGAATCGAAAAGAGACACGCACTCTCTGTTTATCGGAAGGGCACCGGGGAACTTGAGGCTGTTCGCGTTACCTCTGCGCGTTTCCTAATGAAAATCGTGCGAGCGCATCTCCAGATTCTGCTCCGAAAGCGCCCGCAGCCGCGTCGCCTTCACATGAATCACCCCATCCTGGTTCTGCACCGGCCCCTCCGCCAGGATGAACTTGCTCCGCGTCACCACCGCCCGCTCCCGCTCATACAAATCCGGCGTCACAATCACATTCGCAATCCCCGTCTCATCCTCCATCGAAAGAAAGATGAACCCATCGCCGTCCCCGGCCGCTGCCGCGCAATCACACACCCCGCCGCCCGCACAAACGCCCCATCCCGCGCCTCACGCAACTCCTTCGCCGACAGCACCCGCTCCCGCCGCAACTCCTCCCGCCGATACGCCATCGGATGCCGCCCCACCGTCAGCCCCGTCCCCGCATAATCCGCCACCATCCGCTCCGTCGTACGACATCTGCCTGCAGCGGCGCCACACCCGCACATCCTCCCGCAACACCTCACTGTTCGCCGCCAGCAGCGGTCCCTCCGGCCGCCCCGCACGCTCCACCTGCCACAACGCATCCCGCCGATGCTCCACTCCCTCCAGCTTGTTCAGCGCCCCAATCCGCGCCAGCGTCGTCAGCTCCTTCCGATTCAACCCCGGCACCCGCGCCACCAAATCCTCCACCGAACAAAACGCCCCACCCCTGCCGCGCCTCCGCAATCGCCTCACCCACCTGCTTCCGCAATCCCTTCGCATACCCCAGCCCCAGCCGCAGCGACAGCGCCGCCATCGCTCTCATGCTCCACCGCGCACGCCCACTCCGACACCTGCACATCGATCGGCTTCACCCGCAGCCCATGCCGCTGCGCATCCTTCACCAGCACCGCCGGCATATAAAACCCCATCGGCTGATTATTCAAAATCGCGCACGTAAACGCCGCCAGGTACTTCACCTTGAAGTACGCCGACGCATACGCAATCAGCGCAAAGCTCGCCGCATGCGACTCCGGAAACCCATACAGCGCAAACGAGCTGATCTGCTCAATAATCTGCTCCTGCGTCTTCACATCAATCCCGTTCGCCGTCATCCCCTCCCGCATCCGGCCCTCAAGATTCTTCATCCGCTCCCACGACCGCCGCATCCCCACCGCTCTGCGCAGCTCCTCCGCCTCCGCTCCCGTAAAGTTCGCCGCCGTCATCGCAATCCGCAGCAACTGCTCCTGAAACAGCGGCACACCCAGCGTCCGCTCCAGCACCGGCTCCAGCGACGGATGCGGATACGTCACCGCCTCCTTGCCCTGCCTCCGCCGCATATACGGATTCATCATCTTGCCCACAATCGGCCCCGGCCGAATAATCGCCACCTGCACCACCAGGTCATAAAACCGCGTCGGCTTATTCCGCGGCAGCGACGCCATCTGCGCCCGGCTCTCCACCTGAAACATCCCCACCGTATCCGCGCGCTGCAGCGTCTTATACACCTCCTCATCCTCCGGCAGATGCGCCAGATCCACCTCCTCGCCATAATGCTGCGGAATCAACTCCAGGCAATCCTTCAGCACCGCCATCATCCCCAGCCCCAGCAGATCCACCTTGATAATCCCCAGGTCCGCGCAGTCCTCCTTATCCCACTGCACCACCGTCCGCCCCGGCATCGACGCCCTCTCCAGCGGCACCACCGCATCCAGCGCGCCCTCGCAAATCACCATCCCGCCCGAGTGCTGCCCCAAATGCCGCGGCAGATCCTGAATCCGCATGCAAAGCTCCAGATACTTCGCAATCCGCGGATGCCCCAGATCAAACCCCGCATTCCTGAACGAGTGCGCCATCGTGTCCGTCGGCCCGCGCCACTCAAACTGGCTCACCAACCCCGCCAGCCGCGCCAGCGACTCCTCATCAAACCCCAGCGCCTTTCCCACCTCCCGCGCCGCGCTCTTGCCGCGATACGTAATCACATTCGCGCACATCGCCGCGCCCAGCTCGCCATATCGCCGATACACATACTGAATCGCCTGCTCTCGCTTCTCCTCCGACGGCAGATCCAGATCAATATCCGGCCACTCGCCTCTGCTCTCACTCAAAAATCTCTCGAACAGCAACTCCATCCCCACCGGATCAATCGCCGTAATCTCCAGCGCATAACACACCGCCGAGTTCGCCGCGCTCCCTCGCCCCTGAATCAAAATGTCGTTCGCTCTTGCAGTACCGCACAATGTCCCACACGATCAGGAAGTACCCCGCAAACCCCAGCTTCGCAATCAGCGCGAGCTCATGCGCGACCTGCTTCTTCGCGCGCTCCATCAGCGCACGATCGCGCCCATATCTCTTCGCAACACCCTCATCCACGCGCTTGCGCAGAAAGCTGTCCATCGTCTCGCCATCCGGCACCGGATATCGCGGAAACTCATATCCCAGATCCGCCAGCTCAAACTTCAGCCGCGACGACAACTCGCACGTCCGCTCCGTCGCGCCCTTCACATCGCGAAACAGCTCCACCATCTCCTTCGCCGGCCGCAAAAACCGCTGCCCATTCACCGCCAGCAATCTCCCCGCCGCATCCAGCTCCGTGTGGTTCTTCACCGCCGTAAACAGATCCAGCACCTCGCGGTCATACGCCGTCGCATACCGCACACCATTCGTCGCAATCACCGGCAACTTCAGCGCACGCGCAATCCGCAGCGCCGCCTGGTTCCTCCACTCCTCCTCGCGCTCATGGTGCCGCTGCAGCTCGACATAAACATTCCCCGCACCAAAAATCCTCACCAGCTTCTCAACCGTCTCGCGCCCCGCACTCTCTCCTCCGCGCATCAACGCCGCCGCCAGCGGCCCCTCATCACCGCCCGTCAAACAAACCAGGCCCTTCGCAAACTCCTCCAGATCCCCAACCGTCGCCGCGCCCTCCGCCTTCGTCTTCTCGCGCATCTTGAAGCGCGTCATCATGCGGCACAAATTCTGCATATCCCTCACGCGACTCGCACAGCAGCGCCACCCGCGCCGGCTCCTTCGCTTGGCTGATGCGGCAACCACGCCGCCGGCCTCAGCCGCTCGCCCAATCCCGCAACCGCAACCTCCGCGCCCACATGCGCGCGCACACCATTCCGCTTCGCACTCGTATGAAACCGCGCCGCTCCCATACACACCATTGCGATCCACCAGCGCCATCGCCGGCATCCCCAACTCCACCGCCCGCTCGACCAGCCGCTCCGGTTGCGACGCCCCCTCCAGAAACGAGAACGCACTCGCCGCATGCAGCTCTACATATTGATCAGCGCGATCAGTCATACAGCCCCGTCACCCGCCACTCGCCATCACACAAATCCCGCGTCAACGAGCAGCACATCATCCCCGCACCCGCCACCCTCCCCACCACATCCCACTCCTCCACCTTCCACAACCGGTCATTCCACCACTCGCCGCTCGCCATCCACGGCCCATACGCGTTCTCCACCACCACACGCTGCGTCGCGAAACCAGAACTCCTTCGGCCGGCCACTCTCCATCCGCACCGCCACACGCTCCGCCGGCCGCACGCGCCGCACCGCCGCACGCTCCGGCACTTCTTCAATTCGCAACTCGCCTTCACGCACATCGCCCGGCACACTGAACGCCTCCACCCTCCAACCCTCCGCCGCATGCGTGTCCTCGAGCACCGCCGCGCCCACATTCCCGTCGCCCACCATCGCCCGCAACTGCGCCAGCGTCACATCCAGCCGCCCAGCCTCCGGCAGTGCAGGGGAGAACAGCCCCATCTGCACCTTGCTCCTGTCTCCCGGCTCCGCCTCCACCACCACCGCCAGCACCGCAGCCTCCGGCGGATGCGCCTGCAACTCCAAATGCAGCAGCCTCACCCAGAACTGTTTCTCATTCGTCGCCTGCGCCGGCCGCACCCGTCCGCGCATGCGTCCGCCCGCCCTCCAGCTCCAGCGCACCCTCACCTCGGCCAGCGACACCAGCCTCGCCTTCGCCCGCACAATCAACTGCTCCAGCATCACCGCCACACCAAACATCAGCGAGTCCAGCGACTCCAGCGGAAACTCCAGCTCCTGCCTCTCCACCAACCGCAGCTCTGTCACCATCGGCTGAAACAGATGCGGCCGCACACCGCGCGCCATCTCCTGCAACGCGCCCCCGTCCTGGCCCATCCGCGCAATCAACTCCGCCTCCGGCAGCGCCGCCAATTGGCCCAGCGTCTCAATCCCCCACAACGCAAACACCTCACGCTGAGCTTCACTTACCGGCGTCCCCGGCGAGCTTGCTCGCTGGGGTGACAACACATCCACCGGCAGTGTCGCCAGCGCTTGCGCCTCCTCACCCTCCGCAATCACCTCCACCGCTCTTCGCCCTGTCCCGCCCTTCACCACAGACGCGGCCCTCGCCAGACAAACCGCCGCATGAAAGTTCCTGCTCACCACCACCCGCGCCTGCATCCCCAGGCTCCGCACCTGCGCCAGCACCTTGCGCGCCAGCAGCTCCGGCGGCCCAAACAGCGCCTCCATCCCTGCAATATCCATCACGCACAGAAAGGCAGAATCGCTCTCACCGCACACCTCCTCCACCGCCGGCGAGTACGCGCCCACGCACTCCAGCAACACCTCCCGCGCAGCCTGCTCCATCTTTTGCGACCGCTTCAGCACCTTCACATGCGGAAAGCTCTCCACATCCGTGCGGTTCATCCCGCTGCGCAGCCCCAGCAGCCGCGCCTTCGTCGTCAACGAGCACACCCACTCCAGCGGCCTTTCACCCTCCATCACCACGCACGTACTCTCACCCAGCTCCGGCCTCAACCGCAGCACCGCCTGCACCGGAAACTCCCTCAAATACACACACGCATACAGCTCCTGCTTCATAGCCCAACTCCCAAAACCACTAACCACTAGCTACTAACCACTCGCCCAACCACCGTCCTGCTCTCCCAACTCGCGCCCGTCTCTCTCCGCGGCGGCTTTCTAATCGACACCACATTTCTCCCTCGCTCCTCACCCTCCTCGTTCCTCGCTCCTCTACAGAGCCCCTCCCCAGTCTCCGAAAACCTCTGCCGCACCAGCTCCACTCTCGGCCTCAATCCCGCAAATACCGTCGGTTCTGCCAGAATTTCTTCCGCCTCCATCCGCAGCACCACCTCCGCACTCGACTTCGCGCACGCGACCTGCGTCAGCAGCACCACACTCGTCCTCGTCCGCTCTGCCGCCGCTCGATACCGAAACCACGTCGCCAGCGGCACCCGCGAGCAGAACTCCGGCTTGAGGCTCCCCATATCGATCACCACCGCACCAAACCCACCCGCCTGCAGCAACAGGTCCGCCGCCCGCATCGCCTGCTCCATCCGCCCCCACGGCCTCCTGCCCGTCTTCCCTTCGAACCGGGTAGCCCATCCTTTCGCGGTCTCATCGCGTGGGGTATCGCGCGCGGCCGGGGTCCCCGGCGAGTTCGCTCGCTCGGGTGGAGCGGTAGCGCGCGAGTCCGTGCCGCTCACCCCGCCACGACCGCCATCCTCAGCCCACAAATCGCTGTCATCCTGAGGCGCACCGGGGTCCCCGGCCGGGTGCCCCAAGTCCGGCAAGCTCGCTTGCTGGGGTGGAAGATCTCGCTTTTGAAACCTGGGTTGTTCAACCCCCACCTCCAACGTCCCCACCGCACCCGCCATCCCTTTCACCTCATCCCGCGGATGCCCCCAAACCCTCCCCCATGTAGTCCCTTCTTCACCACCGGCGGCACAAAATACTGCTCCGGAACCCGGAACTTAAACCTCCCGCTCTCAAATTGCCCGCGCCTAGCCGCCTCACCCGAAACCCCGCACCGCACCCACAGCATTCGCCGCAGATCCACCCCCGCCGCCGCCGCCGAAACCGGATCCAGCGAATCCGTCACATCCACCCACGCGCACACCTTTCCCGCACGCGTCATCCCCGCCACAAACGCCAGCGCCACCGCCGTCCGGCCCGAGCACTCCGGCCCCACCAGCTCACTCACCGCCCCCTCCGGCAGTCCTCCGCCTGCCGGGGTCCCCAGCGAACTTGTTCGCTGGGGTGATAGCTGCCCATCCAGCGCCCGAATCCCCGTCGCATGGACCGCATTCCGCACCTTCGCCGCCGGCGTCAGCGCAGCCGGAATCCTCTGCTCCAGAGCCGCCTCAATCTGTCGCCGAAGATTCGCCGCCGAAGCCATATCTTCGCCATATATTCGCCCCACTGAAGACGGAACGCAAACCCGCTTGCACCGCCTTTTGTGCTGTCTTGGTGCCAACCTATTGAAGAACTTAGCCCAGAAAAAATTCTTCCCCCCGGCCACGCTCCATCATTTACCCGGAGCGAATACCCCACCTTCGGCCCAGCGAACACCCACGCATCCACTCCGGTTTTCCCACAGGAAATCCTTGTCAAGCCCTTGACCACGTAACTACAACAAAACACAGGCCAAAGTCACTGCGGGTAATTACGCTTCATTTGCTATAATTAAGTCATACAGTTCAGAAGAAGGCTGCGCCTCCGCGCAGCCTTTCGCTTTTGCTCGCACCCTTTTCTTCTGCACTCCAGAAACTCGACGGGCGCTCTACGCACATGGACCGCAAATTCTTGATTTCAGAGATTTTGCAATCTAAATCTCTGGAATCAATATTTTGCAGCCACACCCCACTCGCAACCCATTGATTTCAAAGATTCAGCCGAAAACAGAGGGGGGAGGGGGTCCCCCGGCCTACCAAGCCCGCGACCACCGTCCGCCTGTACCATCCTCGCGCAGCCGGGCATCATCCCCGGCATTCCGCTCCAGCACTCGCCCGAACAGCCAGATCAAGTCCGACAGCCGGTTCAAATACGCCAGCACCTCCGGCTGAACATCCTCGCCGCTCTCCGCCAGCCGCACCACACACCGCTCCGCCCGCCGGCACACTGTCCTCGCCACCTCGTACGCCGCCGACGGGACCTGCGCCCCCGGCAACGTCCAGTCCGCCAGGATCCCGTCTATCGACTCGATCCGGTGAACCTCAGCCGTCAGGTCATCCACATCCGCCTGGCTCAGTACCGCCTTGCCCTTCCGGCTCTCCGCAGGTGTAGCCAGCGAGCCACCCACCCCGAACAGCGTCCGCTGAATCCGCTCCGTCGACGCCCGTACAGATTCATCCGGACAGAGGCTGCGTGCCAGCCCCAGCGCAGCATTCAACTCGTCCACCGTCCCATAGCTCTCGACGCGGAGATCCGCCTTAGAAACCCGCGTTCCACCGATTAACCCCGTCTCCCCCGCATCCCCAAGCTTGGTCGCAATACTCATCGCCGTGTCTCCCACTGATTTAATCCTACTTCTCCAATCGCAAAGAAAGTCGCAACTTTCGCGACAGGAATCTCGTCCTCAGCAAAAGAGGGAGAACCTTGCCGACGCAGTCTCGGAACACACGACAGAAGTCAGCCATCCGCGAGGCCTTTCTGCGCGCCGATCGGCCGCTCTCGCCCGAGGAGGTCCTCTCGGCCGCTCAGTCTGAGGTCGAAGGTCTTAGCATCGCGACCGTGTACCGCAATATCAGCTCACTGCTCGAGAGTGACTGGCTCGCTTCCGTGTGCATGCCCGGCGAG
Organism: uncultured Acidobacteriaceae bacterium; assembly: GCA_963777205.1. Taxonomy (GTDB): domain Bacteria; phylum Acidobacteriota; class Terriglobia; order Terriglobales; family Acidobacteriaceae; genus Granulicella. Next base: position 760,300 of record CAVZPQ010000002.1, read on the forward strand.
ACCATGCGCTACGAGGTCGCCGGCAAAGCTCATCATCATCACTTCCGGTGTAATGGCTGCGGCAAGGTGTTTGAGCTGCAGGGCTGTGACCTCAGTCTCAAGCCCAAGCTTCCGCGCGGCTTCCACGTCACTGGCCACGAGTTCTTCCTCTTTGGCCAGTGCGCCGACTGTGCCTGAAGCGCCAGTTGGCTATCTCGTCTACGACGCCAGCCTTGTAGCTACCGCGTCTATGACGCAAGCCTTGTAGCAATAAAGATCAGCAGCGCACCGCCTGCCAGTGCCATCGCCAGCGGAATCCGCGGCGTTGTGCTCGCGCGCAGCTGCGGAAGCAGCTCATCTGCGATCATGTGGAGAAAGAACCCCGCTGTAATTGCGAGCAGAGCGGCGGATCCGCTGGTCGACAGCGGAATCCACGCTGTAGCAAGCCCACCGGCAAGCGGAGCCAGGCAGTCAGCTGCCAGCAGCAGGTAGTCAAATAGTTCGGGCCGTTCGCCCCGCGTACTTAGCAGGATCGTATTCACGCCATCGCCGATATCGTGCGCTGCAATGCCCGCCGCGACGATATATCCGGCCGGATGCGAGGCCGCGTACGACACGCCAATCGCCATGCCGTCGCGGAAGCTGTGCGCAATCAACATTCCGCCGCCGACCCTTCCCCAGGTCTTCGGTGAGCTGCGCAGGTTGAGGTGTTCGCTCCATGTATCGACAAGGTTCTGCACCAGCATGAACGCCAGGAAGGAGAGCAGCGCCAGCGCGAAGACTGTGGTGCCACGCCCGCCTGCAGCTCTCTCTAGGTTCACCGCCTCAGGCAGCAGGTCCAGCAGTGCTGCTCCGAGTAGAAGGCCGGTGCTCAGTGCGATCAGGATGCCCAGCGACGCCCTGAGCCGTAGCGCGAGGATGCCGCCCAGCAAGGTAGAGAACACCGGGATGACGAGCAGCGCGAGAGGCAAGTAGGAAGATTCTCCAGGCGGAAGCTCTTGAAAAGAGCCCAATGAGTGATGTTACTGGAATCGCAACAACGATTCTGGCGGCGGGCAGAATCCTCTGCCTTTGCGGCCAACTCACCTGCACTGTTACACATCACAGCAGCCAAGGCGCTCTAACAGTTCAGCAGCGAGGCTGCGGCTGAACGCGTGCGCATCAACGGAGGACGCAAGCAGATCTTCCCAGTCGGCACCGAAACCTGGACGGGTACACGACTCGAATGCACATCGTTATCTTCGGGCTGACGATCTCATCTTCGTGGGGCAACGGCCACGCGACCCTCTGGCGCTCGCTCGTGAAAGCGATGCTGCGCCGCGGACACACGGTTGTGTTCTATGAGCGCAGCGTTCCGTACTACGCACAAGCGCGTGATCTCGACGAGCTCCCCGCAGGCGGACAGCTTCGGTTGTACGAAGATTTTGAGGACATCCGTCATGAGGCTGCGCGCGAGATGGACCGCGCTGATCTTGCGCTCTCAACCAGCTACTGTCCGGATGGACCTGCCGCTGCCGAAGTTATTCTGTCCAGCCGCGCTGCGATTCGCGCCTTCTATGATCTCGATACACCGGTCACGCTGGCTGGACTCGAACAAGGCAAGCAGGCGGAGTATCTTCCGCAGCGCGGTCTCGGCGACTTCGACCTCGTCCTGAGCTTCACGGGCGGGCGCGCGCTCGATGAGCTGCGCAGTAAGCTGGGCGCGCGAAATGTACTTCCGCTCTACGGCTCCGTAGATCCAGACGAGCACCGCCCTTCGACGCCGCGCGAGGAGTTTCGCGCGTCACTGTCGTATCTCGGCACCTATGCAGCAGATCGGCAGGCTGCGCTGGAACGCCTCTTCCTGGGTGCTGCGCGGATGCGGCCGCAGGACCGGTTTCTCATCGGCGGGGCGCAATATCCGGAGAGCTTCCCGTGGCTCGAGAACGTCGCGTTCGTCCGCCACATTCCGCCGCCGATGCATGCTGAGTTCTTCAGTTCGTGCCGTGCGACGCTGAATCTCACCCGCGGCGTGATGGCGCGCTACGGGTACTGCCCGTCGGGCCGTCTGTTCGAGGCTGCGGCGTGCGGCGCTCCACTGCTGTCTGATTACTGGCAAGGACTCGAGGAGTTCTTCACGCCGGGCAGTGAACTGCTATGCGTCAACACCGCGGAAGAGGTCTCTCGGGCGCTCGATCTCTCCGATGAGGAACTCCGCAAAATGGCTGAGCGCGCGCGCGAGCGGACACTCGCCGAGCACACAGGCGATCTCAGGGTGCAGCAGTTGGAATCGATCTGCGCATCCGTTGTTCAACCAATGGAAGCGCAGGCCTAAAGCACGGAGGTACAGCGGCGATGTGGGGAATCATTCCGGCAGCGGGAGCAGGTAGCAGAATCCAGCCACTGGCATTCTCGAAGGAGTTGCTGCCGGTGGGCAGCCGCATCGAGGATGGGCAGGAGCGTCCTCGCGCGGTGAGCGAGTTTCTCGTCGAACGCATGATTGGCGCCGGCGCAGACAAGCTGTGCTTCGTCGTCTCGCCGTGCAAGACCGACATCCTGGAGTACTACGGCAGCCGGTTGTGGGGAGCCGACATCGCCTACGTTGTGCAGCCGTCGCCTGGAGGTCTCTGCGACGCACTCTTCAGAGCAGCACCGCTCATCTCCCCTGATGAGTCCGTGTTGCTCGGTCTGCCTGACACAATCTGGTATCCGGAAGATGGGTTCACGCGACTGCCCGATGACGTGCTCTCGTTCCTGCTGTTTCCAGTGGATCGGCCCGAGCTCTTCGACGCCGTAGTCACTGACGGTCGCGGATACGTCGAGGAGATCCAGGTAAAGCAGGAGAATGCGCGATCGAACTGGGTGTGGGGTGCGGTGCGCATGCCTGGACGGATCTTTCACGAGCTTCATCAGCTCTGGTGCAGGCCCGACCGCATGGATGAGTATCTTGGAACGTTGGTGAATGCATGGTTGCGCGAAGGCGGGCGCGCGATCGGCGTGCGGGCAGGCAGCGCGTACGTGGATGTCGGCACGGTGCACGGATACCGCGAGGCCGTGCGTCTGCTGAACGGAGAAGCTGAGGAGCAGAGTTTGATTACAGGAGCGAAACGATGATTGCCGAGCAGCAAGTGGCGCAGCAGTCGGCGGCGGGGCGGGACGTGATGCGGCAACGCATCGATGAGCTTGGACCGTGGTTTCACAATCTGACGCTTGACGGAGTGGAGACCGCGCCGGATCACTTCCTCGGCGACTATCCGCGCATCAAGTTTCAGCACTTTCGCGATGCCATTCCCGCTGACCTCACCGGCAAAAGCGTGCTCGACATCGGCTGCAATGCAGGGTTCTATTCGTTTGAGATGAAGCGCCGAGGTGCGGCGCGCGTGCTGGGCATCGACACGGATGAGCATTATCTAAAGCAGGCTCGCTTCGCTGCCGAGGTAACCGGAACAGACGTGGAGTTTCGCCGGATGCCGGTGTGGGATGTCGGCGCGCTCGGCGAACGCTTCGACCTGGTGATCTTCATGGGCGTGCTGTATCACCTGCGGCATCCGCTGCTGGCGCTCGATCTGATTCACGAGCATGTCTCGAAAGACATGCTGCTCTTCCAAAGCATGCAGCGCGGCAGCCGCGAGATCGTGGAGATTGACGAAGACTACGATTTCAACGCGGACTGCCCGTTCGATGATCCCGGATATCCGAAGATGCACTTCATTGAGCGCCGCTACTCGCACGATGAGACGAACTGGTGGGTTCCGAATCGTGCGTGCGTAGAAGCAATGCTGCGGTCTTCGGGCTTTGCAATTGAGGCGCAACCCGAGGATGAGGTGTATCTCTGCCGATGGAAGCCGATTGAGGTTCCTCCCGACGGACCGCACTGCGTGTATCCGAAGCGGGGCACCAAAGGATGCTAGTGGTGGAAGAGTCGGCGGGTGCGGCTGAGCTGCTGGAAGAAGCTGAGCGTCTCCTCGACGAAAGATTCGTTGAGGAGGCGTGGGCGTCGTTTATTACGGCAGAACGCGCCGGAGCGGATCCGGACCGTTGCAGCGCAGGAAAGTGGCAGGTTGCCATGTTGCGCGGCGATTTCGAGGCCGCATGGAAGGAGAGCGACGCGATCTATTCGCGGCGAACTCAAGGCGCGGATGGGCTGTGGTCCGGGGAGCACATCGACGGTAAGCGCGTGATTGTGCGCTGCCTGCACGGGTTCGGAGACGCGGTACAGATGGTGAGGTATGCTCCGCTGCTTGCCGCGCGCGCCGCGCACGTGACATGGGAAGTTGCGCCGCGACTTCTTCCATTGATTCGCTGCTTTCCCGGAGTGCAGGACGCGATCACGTGGGACGACGCCGATCCTGCATGGGATGTGCAGGTGGAACTGATGGAGCTTCCATATTTGTTTCGCACGACGCTCAGGGATCTGCCGATCGGAGAGAGTTATCTCACGGCTCCTGAGGGCGATGTGAAGCGGGTTCGGACGCGACTCGGATCGCACGCGAGGCCGCGCGTTGGGCTGGTGTGGACCTGTGGAGATTGGAATCCTTCGCGCAATGTTCCGGTCAATGAATTGCAGATCCTCGGCGATATGGATGTCGAGCTGTGGAATCTGCAGTCGAAATCGTCAGAGGACGAATGCGCAGTCCTGAACGCGCGTGATGGTCGCGAGCTGACGGACGGTCTGGTACCCCTTGCTGCGACGATTGCGAATCTTGACGCAGTGATCACGCCTGACACGCTGGCCGCGCATCTGGCCGGCGCAATGGGCAAGCCCGCGTTCGTGATGCTGCAGTTCGCTGCCGACTGGCGATGGATGGTGGAGCGCGCGGATACGCCGTGGTATCCGTCGCTGCGTCTGTACCGTCAGCCGGTGGCTGGAGACTGGGCGAGCGTCGTCCAGGCGATCAAAGGCGATGTCGAGAGATCGCTATCGTGACAGATATGCGGAACACACTGGGGCGCGCGTGGGACGAGTTCGATGCGTATCTCTTCGATATCGACGGGACCCTGATGAACTGCACGGACGCGGTGCATTATTTCGCGTTCAACGATGCACTCAGTGCGATTGCCGGACGCCCGCTTACTATCGACGGCGTTGTGGCGCATGGAAATGTCGACGTCGGGATATTGCGTGATGCGTTCGCGAAAGCTGGTGTTCCGGAGGATCAATGGCGGCCTCGTTTGCCTGAGATTCTGGAACGGATGCGCAGCTTTGTTTCAGAGCGGCAGAAGGAATTTTGCATCTCGGTTTTACCGGGCGTGCGCGAAGTGCTTAGCCATCTGCGCGCGCGCGGAGCGACTCTCGGGACCGCGACAGGAAATCTTGAGGTGATCGGGCAGGCGAAGCTCAGCATTGCAGGTTTGCTGGACGCTTTTCACTTCGGTGGATGGAGTGACGCGTGCGAGACACGCGCGGAGGTCTTCCGCCGTGCAGCTGCCTCAGCACGAAGGCTGGCGAGCAATGAAAACATTTCAATCTGCGTGGTCGGCGACACGCCGGCAGACATCAAGGCTGCGCGGGCGAACGATCTCAAAGTGATCGCAGTCTCGACGGGCATCTACAGCTTCGAAACGCTCGCTGCTGAGACTCCGGATCTTCTGGTGGCATCGCTCACAAAGTTAATGGATCAATCTGCCGCTCTGCCGGTCAGCCGCGGTGAGCGCAGCTAGCAACGATTTCCTCGAACTGCTGGGCGCGGTGCTCCGAGGTGTGCTCGTCGAGAATGCGCTGTCGTGCACGCTGTCCGATGCGCACGCGCTGCTCGTCTGAAAGGTCGTTCAGGATGCGCGACGACGTCACTTGCGTGTTGTGGCAGCAGAATCTCCTCGCCGGGCGTAAGGAACTCATCGAGTCCCAGCCATGAGTCGGAAACGATGGTTGCGCCACAGGCGGATGCTTCGAATAGCCGCACAGAGGGCGAGTAGCCCGCGACGACCATGTCATCGCGCGTGACATTCAGCGTGAAGCGTGATGACGAGTAGAAAGCAGGGTGCTGTGGCGGCGAGAGATGGATGATCCGCTGCACGTTCGAAGCCCACTGAATGTGTTCGGGATACTGCGGGCCGGCCACGATGAACTTCTTATCCGGGATGCTTTGTGCAGGCTTCGTTCAGCAAGCGCATCAGCTTCGGCTGACGGTCGGGGGCGTACGTGCCGAGGTAGCTCAGATCACAGCAGAACTCCTCACGTGGCGCAGTGGGATGATAAAGGTCCGGATCGACCGAGCAGTAGAATGCGACCGCTCGCTGCGCTCCGAAGCGCTGCTCCAACTCCTCCAGCGCCGGGCCGCCAGTGAAGCTGAGATAGGCGGAGTATTTGGGAATCAGATCGGCGGAAAGGTACTCCGTTTCTCGTTCGCTCCCGCAGCCGCGCCATCGTGATCGGCGTGTCGATGTCGTAGAAAAGCACGGGCAGCGATTTGCTTCGACGAGCGCCCGCGTCGCGGCGATTGCGTTCGGAAAGTACGAGCCGATCACTACGGCATCGGCATCCCGGCTCAGGGCGAGCAGCGGTGCAGACTCCTCGTCCCAGGACTCGTAGAGATGCACCGTGCAGAAGCTCGGCTCCGGCAGATCGCGATTGCTGCGGTACCATTCAACGTCCCGCTCGACGAAATGGATCTGATGGCCGCGTGCGTGCAGCGCTTTCAGCAACGACCGGTAGGTGGTCGCATGGCCGTTGCCCCACGATGAGGTCACGGTCAGGCCATAGATCACGATCTTCATCCGCGTCCGACCTCAGAGAGGTTTTCCGCCTGTTCGATCCCTGCCGCAGCGTCACGCCAGTGCGGCACGTCTGCCCAGTCGTGCATGGTCGCGAGTGATTGCGTCTGGCCAGTCATCGTGCCGTTGCGGCGCGCACGGCATTCGCGGAAGGCGAAGTCCGCCTGCGCGGCGCGTTGTGCATAGGTGTGGTCCCGCAGCGCGCGCGCGTGAAATGCCTGGCCGATCTGTCTGCGGCGTGATGAATCATAGCGGTGAACGGCGGCCGCCACATCTTCTGCTGTGCGAACAACGAGAATCTCGCGTTCGGGCTCGAAACAATCTGCGATGCCTTCCCAGTCGTCGCACAGCATGCAGCTTCCTGCGCCGGCCACCTCGAACACGCGTGTCGGCGGAGAGAAGCCGAAGTCGGCCATGGACGCACGGTTGATGTTCATCACCATGCCGGCGGAGCAGTTCACTCGATTGTGGTCTGCTGTGGGGACATGCCCAATCCAGCGCACGTTGGGGGGCAGGTGCTTGTCGCCCCAGCCCTCGCCGCCGAGTATGAATTGCTGATCGGGCGCCAGCGTTGCGGCGCGGAGAAAGAGCTCTTCGACGCGGGCTTCGCGGTCGGGAAGGCGATTGCCGAGGAAGACGACATCGCATGCGAGCTCCGGATCGGCAGGAACAGGGAAGTGCGTCTCCGGATCGAGGCCGTTGTACATGCTGTAGTACGCGCGCGCGCCGAACTCGAGATATCCCTCGCGAGCTTTCGGCCCGCCGCCGTAGGTCAGGATGGCGTCATAGCCTGAGCACGATTTTGCGAGCGCGTCCTCTGGATTGCTGCGCATGCGCTGAACGGTCGCGGGGGCGTCGACATCCCAGATGAAGGTCATTGCGGTCGCAGAGCACTCGGCAGGAACGCGGCGCTCGAGCTCGGAATCGTCAACGCCGATACCCGAGTGCTTGACCACGATGTCGGCCTGCGCAGCGAGCTGGAGCATTCTGTCGAGGTCGACACCTGGCTGGTAGACGAGAGAGGTGACGTAGCTGAAATCGTCGTTATCGCGGTGCTGCTGGCGTCCGTACGCATCGGGCTCGGCGAAGGTGATGTCATATCCGAGCCGCGCAAGGTACTTATAGCAGCCGCGATAGTAGGTTGCCGCGCCGTTCCAGTACGACGAGACGATGCTCGAACCGAAGGCGAAGATCTTCACGCGCGAATCTCCTCGAAGATGTCCAGGACCTGCTGGGCGCGGTGCGTACAAGTGTGTCTTTGCAGCACGGTCTCAAGGCCGCGCGCAGCTTGATCTTCGGCCAACTGCGGCTCGCGAAGCAGGCGTGTCATGGCATCCAGCATATCGGCCGGCGAGTGCGCCATCGCAAAATCTCCTTCGCGAAAGAGATGCTCCGTGTCGCACCATGGCGCGGAGACCAGCGGAATACCGCAGGCGAGGGCCTCGAACACGCGGATCGTTGGAATCCCTTTCATCGCTTGCGTGTACTGCTGCCGCGGAATATGAACCGTGATGCACGCCGAAGCGTACACCTGCGGCGCTTCAAGGTTGGGCAGATAGCCCGCGTACTCGACGCCATGCGCGCGCAGAGCATCGAGCCCCTCTTCGGGATAACGCACGCCATAGATCCGGGTGCGAAACTCGGGGGCGATCCGCTGAGCGGGTTCGAGGAGATAGTCACAGATTTCACGGGAGCGCTCATCATCCCCCCAGTTGCCGACCCAGACGACCAGTGGCTCGCGAGAGATCTCCGGATGCGGATGAAAGTTGCTGATATCGGCAGCTTCATGCAGCGTCCAGACGTTCTGGATTGCGAATCGATCGCGATAGATTTGCTCGAGCGCCTGGCCGAATGCGAGCACGCCATCGAACTGCTGAAGTCCGAACTGCGCGAAGCTCTCGGGCGACGACGACGCCCGATGATGCGTGTCATGGAACAGCAGCTTGTAGCCGAGCTCATCACGAAGCCGCAGCAGAAGGTGTGCCAGCTCGGGCGGATTCCATTCATGCAGGATGACGAGTTCAGTCCCGCGGAGACGTTCGGTCCAGAGTTCGTCGGTCTCGTTCGGCGCGTAGGTCTGGATGTTGAGGTCTGAAAACTCGGCCGTGAACGCGTCCAGCGCGCGCTCTCCTTCGCGTTCTGCGCGGAGATTCTCGATGGACCAGGCGCTCTCCGGCTCGTACGCGGTCACTTCGGCACCTTGGCATTCAAGCGCGCGAAGCAGCCCGCGCAGGAAGTGCGCGTTTCCGTTGTTCCAATCCGAGCGCAGTGAGTGAGCGAAGTAGCTTATCCGAAGCCTACGCTGCATGCGCTGCGAGTCCCGGTTGGACCTCGGTCTGCCGGCGTGTGCCAGGCCGTGCGGCGAGCAGCTTCCTGTAAAGCGCCTCGTAGCCCTCGGTCATGCGATGCGCCGTCAGTTCGTTCGCGCGCGCAAACGCCCGCTGCCTCGCTCTCGCCAACTCCTCGGGATTCCGATTCAACTGGTGCAGCACGGTCGAGAGCGAGCGCGGTCCGCTGAAGTACAGCGCATCGTCGCCCCAGACTTCACGAAGAGATGGGATATCGTTCGCGACAACTGCGCAGCCGCAGAGCGCGGCTTCCAGGGGAGCAAGCCCAAACGGCTCATACGTTGAGGTCGCGATATAGATGCTGCTGCGCGTGAACAGCGACATCAGCGCGGACTCTGACAGCGGTCCCAGCAGAATCGAGTGGCCCATCTGACGGGGCGCAAACGAATTCCCATGCTGCCGCTCGCCGGCGACATAGACCGGAATGGGCGAGTTCACGGAGCGCAGCATGCCGATGTTCTTCGCCTCATCCCAAAGCCTTCCGACGGTGACGGCCTGCACCGTGCGCAGGTGGGACGGCGGCGCCGTAATGCTGCGGCCGTTCAGGACGACGTACATGGGGCGCAGATCCTGATAGTGACGTGCCAGTGCGCTCGCCATCCAGCGCGTCGGCGCGGTAATCACATCGCACGAAGTTAATCCGTTGGAAACGAGCGAGCGGTACTGAGTCAGCCAGCGCGAGTTCTCGAGCCCACGCGGGCGGCACGCCTCACCCCAGCTCAGAACGTCGCTGTGAGCGGTCACAATCTTCGGGATGTTCAGCGACATGGCGCCGAAGCAGAACTGGTTCGAGTGCAGAATGTCCGGCTGAAACTGCCTGATCACATGCGACAGAACGCCGGCGCCCTGCTTATAGACAAATTCGTTGTCCTGCATCCATTCAAGCGGAGCGTTGGAAGCGGTGTACTGGAACGAAGATCCATGCGCGAGATTCTGCGCCGCGCACCATGCCTGCTGTTCATGCGATGGCTGGCGCCCGAAGCTTACCAGCGCGACTGCGTGGCCGTGCTTCAACAGTTCTGTCGTCAATTCCTTGGTGAATGTCCAGACACCGCCGATCGTATCGGTGGTCAGCAGGATGCGCATAGAAGCTCCTTCTTATGGGAAGCTGATTCGAGTTCGGTGAGTGGGAGCGGCTGTTGGTCCTGAATGTCGCTCCAGCCCTGGTGAGAGAAGAGTTGCAAATAAAAATCGTGTGCGCGCTCCCAGGCCTGCTCATCGGGCTGCGCGCCAAACGTGGTGACGTACTCGGGACTTCCGGGAAACGGAAACATCGGCACAGGTTCCGAGACCCAGACACGGTGCGCCTTAAGGTTGCTCTGCCAAGCCGCTACTTGCGCTGGATCGTCTTCAGGAACTTTGATGAGGTTTGCCTGCACCCAGGGAATCCGCTGACGCGCAAAAATTAACAATTCCGAGATACGGTCTGTCGAAATGCGACAGTTTTTGTTCATCGCATCCCGGCCCTCGTCGGTGATGGACTCGATCCCGCACTCGAAGCTCACGCAATGGGCGCGGGCCAGAAGTTCAATGGAATCTTCGTCCCAGAGGTCGATCCGGGTCTGGAATCCGATCGAAACAGGGCGCTTTGCGAGCTCCTCCAGGAGCTGACGGACCTGCTTGCCTACCCCGAAGATCTCGTCGATGAAGTAGATGTAGTCAACGCCGCGCGCGATGAGCTGGTCGATTTCCGCCAGGACGGCCTCGAGCTTCCGTTCCCGATACTTGTTCCGGAACAGCGTTTTATTGCAAAAAGTGCAGGAGTACGGGCAACCCCGGGCGAACTCGACCTCGGCGCCCCGTCGCAGATGGTCGGCGCCGTTACCCGGAAAGATGTGGTGCAGGTGGCTGTGCCGCTCGACGGGATAGTCGGAGTAATCAAGCGTGCCGAGCGCGCGCATGTCCGTCGCGCCAAGTCCTGGGGTGGCGTGAATCACGCCGTCGTCAGTCGTCCAGCAGCAACCGGGAATCATCTCGCGCGGCGTGTTGGCTAGCAGCGGAAGCGTCTGGTCGGGCTCGCCGCGAAGCACGATGTCCGCGCCGGTCTTGCGCAGCGTGGCTTGCGGTGTGACGGAGCCGTGCGGGCCGATGAGGACCTTCTGCGAGCGCCGATCGAGCGCTGCGATCCACTGCTGCGGAACGCGAAGCTCGGGCTGCGGGCAGCGCCAGAAGAGGTACGAGGGTGCTGTGGGGATGACGAGAAAATCTTCGTTGAAGCTTTCGAGCTTGTTGCGCACCTCGCCGGCCGTAAGCCCGCTCATGAAGGCGTCGATCAGCAGCACGTCATGACCTGCGGCGCGCAGAAACTCACGCGCGCTCAGCAGCTCCAGCGGAAAGTGCGGCTCCGGGCAGCCGAAGTACGTTGACCCCGCGAAGCTCCAGGCCGGATTGACGAGTGCAAACCTCATGCCACCTCCCCAATGAGCTCCTGGGTTCGAAGCACGCCACGATGTGCGCTCAGCAGGCGGCGATGATCGCGCCAGAATGCGTGAATGTCTTTCAGTGTGTCGTCCAGCGAGCGGCGCGCGCGCCATCCGGTATGCGCGCTGAGCTTGGCTGTGTCGGCGATATAGAGCGGCTGGTCGCCGGGCCGAACCTCGCTGTAGCGGATCTTCGGCGCAACATGTGTGGCGCGCTGAATGGCCTCGAGCATCTCCAGCACCGAGACGGCGCGGCTCATCCCTCCGCCGAGGTTGTAGATTTCACCGGCAGTGCGCGGGTGCGTGCGTACCGCGCTCATCGCGTCGATCAGGTCATAGACGTGCAGCACATCGCGCACTTGGAAGCCGTCTCCGTAGACCGTGATCGGTTTCTGCTCGAGGGTGGAGTAAAGGAAGTGTGCGACCCATCCCTGGTCTTCGGTGCCGAACTGCCGCGGGCCGGCGATGCACGACATGCGAAAGACGACGGTCGGAAGTCCGTAGATACGCGCATAATCGCGAACGTACTGGTCCGCCGCGCCCTTGCTGCAGCCGTAAGGCGAGTGGAAATCGAGCAGCTCGTCTTCCGTCACTCCGCCGAAGTCGGCAGCAGCAAGCGCGATAATGACGGCCGTGGACTTCGACCGGAACGCCCGGCAATGAGCCATAAACTTTGTTCGTTGAGGTGAAGAGCACAAACGGCCGGCGCCCTGAAGCACGTGCCGCCTCGAGCATATTCAGCGTCCCGCCGACGTTGATCTCGAAGTCTGTCCTGCGGGTCATCGACAGACGTGGTCACCGCAACCTGCGCGGCAAAGTGATAGATCTCGCTTACGCCGCGTGCCGCTTTCGCGAGCGCCTGCGCGTTGCGCACATCACCCTTGATGAACTCGATACGCTCGCCGCCATCGAGCCCGTGCAGCCATTCCAGATTCGCTTCCACGCCCTCGCGCGAGAGGTTGTCAAAGATCCGCACATGCGCCGAGGGATCCGCAAGCAGGCGCTGTGCGAGATTGCGAGCCAATGAAGCCTGCGCCTCCTGTAATCAGGATCGTTCGCGCTGTTTGCTCTGCCATGGTTCTCCTTGCCTTTCTCGCGCCCGGCGAAAGTTTGTCCTGCATTACGCCGTGAGTCCGTAGGCGCTGAGCTCCTGAAGCATCGTCTCGGCCTTGTCTTCAGCCTGCTGGCCCTGCAGCCACTCGGCCAGCTCTTTGAATCCCTCCTCATGCGTCACCTGCGGCTCGTAGCCAAGCAGCTTGCGCGCCTTCGAGATGTCTGCGAAGCAGTGCCGGATGTCACCCGCGCGATACTTCTGCGTAATCACCGGCTCGACCTCGCGGCCCAGCGCGTTTGAAAGAATCTCCGCAATCTTGCGAATCTTGATCGGCTTGCCGCTGCCGATGTTGATCACCTGGTCGTTCGACTCCGGCCGCTCCATCGCGAGCAGATTCGCGCGCACGATATCGTGCACGCTGACGAAATCGCGCTGCTGCTCGCCGTCTTCAAACACCAGCGGCTGCTGTCCGTTCAGCATGCGCGAGGCAAACACTGCGGCCACGCCCGTGTACGGATTCGAGAGCGCCTGCCGTGTGCCGTAGATGTTGAAGAACCGCAGCGCCGTCACGGGCAGGTCATAGTTGCGGCCATAGATCAGGCAGAGCTCTTCCTGGTCCCGCTTCGAGAGCGCATAGACGGAGTTGATCTCCGACGGCTTCGTCTCGTCCGTCGGCACGGGTGCGAGCACGCCATTGCAGACCGCGCAGTGCACCTCCCACTTGCCCTCACGAAGCTGCTTCACGCTGCGCACCGGCGGGAACGACTGCCTTCCGCACATCGTGCAGACATACCGGCCCTCACCGTAGATCGACATCGACGACGCAACGATCAGCTTCTCCGGATGCAGCTTGTTGTCCAGCAGCGCCTGCAGCAGCTCCGCCGTGCCGAGCGTGTTCACGCTCATGTAGCGGCTGATCTCGTACATCGACTGCCCAACGCCGACGGTCGCGGCGAAGTGATAGATCACGTCTACGCCCTGGAGCACATCGCGCAGCAGGTTCGGATCGCGCACATCGCCCTTGATCAGTTCCACGTCGTGCGACAGGTAGTCCGGCCGGCCCTGCGGATGCACCTGCGGCGTCAGGTCATCGATCATCCGCACGCGGTGACCCGCGCGAAGAAGTCCATCCGCCACGTGCGAGCCGACGAAACCTGCGCCACCGGTGATCAGCACCTGCCGCGGACGTCCCGTCTGCGAGATTTGCGATGATTGCTCCGGAGTTTGCATGCTCAGTTCTCTCCTTGCGTGACGCTCTGCGGTTCAGGCGCGCGTTCTTCCGACTCTGCGGGTGCATACCGCTCAACGGCCCAGCGCGCGAACTCCGCAAACTGCTGGTTGTCCCGTGGCGGACTCGTATGGTGCTCTTCGAGCCCGAGGTGCGCGGGCGTGAAGCACAGCGTCAGCGCAACCTGGAACGGCTCCAAAGCTTTCATCTGCCGGTCAAACCATTCCGTCGCATTCGGGCGGTACGAGTCTGCCCAGCTCAGCCCCGTGCGCAGGTACTGCACCCCATGCGCGTGCATCCAGTCGACTGCGTCGTCCAGACGCGGATCCTCGAAGTGGAACCACTGGCAAAGGCCCACGCTGCCGTCGTTAGGAAAGTGCGGCTCGGCCAGCTTGGGCGTGCCGTCGTTCTTCACCAGCCCCAGATAGTAGTGCCGGTAATAGGAGGAACCCTCAGCCTCTTTATGCCGCGTCTCCGCCGGCCACGTCGGCGGCAGATCGAACAGGCTGTACCAGTGAATTCGCTCCACGCGCCCCTGCAGCAGGTCCAGCGTGCGGCGCAGCCCAAACTCCTGCACCTCTTCGGCACCGAACGAGGAGACGCCGACCTCAGTCACCCACACCGGCTTGCCGGAAACCTCCGCAGCCTCGGCCACGCGCTCCGGCCAGTCGTTGATCTGCCAGTGGTTCCAGTCCAGCGGAAATCCGTGCACACCCACTGCATCCACTGACTCCATCACACCGTAGGAGGCCATCAGCCGGAGGAAGTCGCAGTCACAGGAAGAAACGCCGCCCAGCACGATCGGCAGATTCGGGTTCACCGCACGTATGGCGGAGGCTGTCGACTGGACCATCTCGGCGAATCGTCGCCACTGCGGGTCAAGATGGAAATTCCAGTGGGAGAGGTTGTTAGGCTCATTCCAAAGAACGATTGCTTCAACCAAGGGGCCTGCTCCACGTATGCGGTTGAAAGGAATCGCCCGCGCAGCTTACGGCGGACTACCTTCCGGTCGAGGCGTGCAGGAAGCAGCATCGACTGCCACCACCTCACCCGGGGTCTCTCTAGGCGTAGAAGCTTTGTAGATGGGCGGGGTTGCCTTTGTACCTCGGGAAATCGAGGTCCAGCTTGCGTATTTTCTTTGAGTTGTCCGATCAGCTACCGCTTAGGTCTTGTAACTGACCAACCAATCAACCTGTCTGTGCATCTCTGCCGCCCCGGATGCTGTACCCTGATGGGCCATGATCGACTCCAGCGCCGTTCTCGCTGATCTGGAACAACTTCGCTCTCTGACTGCCGACGAAAATGGGGCTCAGCGTCTCGCATGGTCACCGGTATGGCTGCGTGCGCGCGCGTGGTTTGAAGAAAAGCTCCGCGGTCTGCCCGTCGAACATCACTACGATGCCGCGGGGAATCACTGGGTGACGCTGCCCGGAGACTCCGATCGCGCGCTGGTGCTCGGAGGCCATCTCGATTCCGTTCCCAACGGCGGGTGGCTGGACGGCTGCCTCGGCGTCCTTACGTCGCTGGCAAATCCTGAAGTATCAATCCGAAAAGCACAACGGTCGTCCGCCCTGCACGCATCAAGCTCGTCGACTGGGCGGACGAGGAGGGCGCGCGCTTCGGCCGCAGCCTCTTCGGATCGTCCGCCTTCGCCGGCACCGCGACGATCGATGCCGACCGCAACCGCACGGACCGCGAGGGAACCACGCTCGAAGCCGCGCTCTCGGCCTGCGGTATCTCTGTCGACCGCGTTGGCGAGGCAGCGGCAGAGCGCAAGAACCTTGCCGCGTATCTCGAACTGCACATTGAGCAAGGGCCCATCCTCGAGCGCCTGAACAAGCCACTCGCTGTCGTGCTCGGCACCAAAGGCGTCGAACGCTGGGCCATCACTTTCCACGGGCAGGAGGCGCACTCCGGCTCAACCCCCATGGAGGTCCGCCGCGATGCGCTTGCCGCCTGCGCAAAGCTCGCGCTCGAAATCCGCCCCATCGCGCGCAAGCACCCGAACTCCGTCGCGACCATGGGCAGCGTCAAGACCTTCCCCGGCATCGTCACGGCGGTGGTCGGCCGCTGCGAGGCCACACTCGATATGCGTGACCTGGACGCGAACGTGCTCGCCGGCATGCTGCGCGACGCCCGCGAAGCCAGCGAGCGCTTCGCCGCCGAAGAGCGCTGCACCGTCGAGTGGTCGAAGATCTGGTCGATCGATCCGATCCCGTTCCATCCCGAGCTCATCCAGCTCTGCGAGAAAGCCATCGTCGACACGGTCGGAATCTCCGAGTTGCTGCCCTCCGGCCCGCTGCATGACGCGGCTGAGGTCGCGCGCCTCGGCATCCCGACCGTCATGATGTTCGTGCAGTCGCTCAACGGCCTCAGCCACAACCGCGCCGAGGACACAAAGCGCGAACATATCGAGCAATCGGTCGTCGCAATGAACCGTCTGGCCGAGTCCACAATGGACTGGATCCTGCGCCACTAAAGAGTTACGGGCGAGGTTCACCAACTCACCATCCATGGTGCATAATCGTGACTTCCAATCCGCCCGTCATAGGAAGAGTCCCAAACGGCAGCACAATCACACTGCCGACGCTCCATCTTCCACTGGCGGGAAGAGGAGTGAACGACGCCTTTGAGCAAGCCGTTGACGTTCTTCGAGCAGTCTCCTCGTTCTGAAGAAATTGCTGCGCGTTTTCCTGACCTGCATCCGCCCTTCGACCGCACCGCCGCCGTCGCCGAAGCCAACCGCTGCCTCTACTGCTTCGACGCTCCCTGCACGACCGCCTGCCCCACGCACATCGACGTCCCGCGCTTCATCAAGAAGATCGCCGCGGACAATCTCGAAGGCTCCGCGCGCACCATCCTTGAATCCAACATTCTCGGCGAGAGCTGCTCGCGCGCCTGCCCCGTCGACGTCCTCTGCGAAGGCGCGTGCGTGCTGCATCGCTACAACAAGCAGCCCATCGAGATCGGCCGCCTGCAGCGCTTCGCCATGGACTCACTCACCGAATCCGGCGCTGGCCTCCCATTCACACCCGCGCCCGACACCGGCCGCTCCGTCGCACTCATCGGGGCCGGTCCCGCATCGCTCGCCTGTGCCGCCGAGCTCCGCCGCAAGGGCATCCGCGCCGTCCTCTACGACGCGCGCCCGCTGCCCGGCGGCCTCAATACCTACGGCATCGCCGAGTACAAGCTCACCCCCGCCGCCAGCCTGCGCGAGATCGACCGCATCGCCCAGCTCGGCGTCGAGTTCCACTTCAACACCGTCGTTGACGCCGCCATGCTCGACCGCCTCGAATCCGAGCACGACGCGATCTTCCTCGGCGTAGGCCTCGGCGCCATCCATCGCCTCGGCATCGCCGGCGAAGAGCTCCCCGGGGTGACCAACGCGCTCTCGTTCATCGCGGATTACAAGCGCGGCGCAATCACGCAAATCTCCGGCCACGTCGCCATCATCGGCGCGGGCAACACCGCGATCGACGCTGCCAACGCCTCCATCCGGCTCGGCGCAGAATCCGTCACGATGATCTATCGCCGCGGCCCCGAGCAGATGTCCGCCTTCGACTTCGAATACGAGCACGCCAGGCAGGAAGGCGTGCAGTTCCTGTGGAACGTGCAGCCGGTCGGCCTCATCGGTCAAAACAAAATCCAAGCCCTCCAACTCCAGCGCCTCGAAACCACCACGCGACGGCTCGCTCATCCCAGTCCCGAACTCCGCGTTCGATCTCCCGGTGGACCACATCATCCTCGCGATCGGCCAATCAACGCACACCGACTTCCTCGCCGGCAACAACGCGAAGCTGAAGCTAGAGCGCGGCCGCATCCTCATCGACCGGGCGACAGGTCAAACGTCCAACCCGAAATACTTCGCCGGCGGCGACTGCACCAACGGCGGCCGCGAGGTCGTCGACGCTGTCGCCGACGGCAAGCGCGCCGGCATCGCCATGGCCGCATGGCTCGCCGCCGAACCCGCACACCAGTCCGCGTTCACGTCTTCCAAGGCAGGCAACAATGGCGCCCATTAGCCCCACGCTCGAGACCACGTTCGCCGGCATCCGCTGCCTCAATCCGTTCTGGCTCGCCTCCGCCCCGCCCACCAACTGCGGCGAGCAGATCATGCGCGCATTCGACTCCGGCTGGGGCGGCGCCGTCTGGAAGACCATCGGCGAACCCATCACCAACGTCAGCTCGCGCTACTCGTCGATCGACTACAACGGCGCCAAAATGATGGGCTTTAACAATATCGAGCTCATCAGCGACCGCCCCATCGAAACCAACCTCCGCGAGATCGAAGAAGTAAAGCGCCGCTATCCGAAGCACGTCGTCATCGCCTCGCTGATGGTCGAATCCAAGCGCGAGTCCTGGCACGAGATCGTCAAGCGCGCCGAAGGCGCCGGCGCCGACGGCCTCGAGCTCAACTTCGGCTGCCCGCACGGCATGAGCGAACGCGGCATGGGCTCCGCCGTAGGTCAGGTTCCCGAATACTGCCAGCAGATCACCGAGTGGGTGAAAGAAGCTGCGCACACGCCGGTGATCGTCAAGCTCACGCCCAACATCTCCGACATCCGCATGCCCGCGCGCGCCGCCAAGCGCGCCGGCGCCGACGCACTCTCCGCCATCAACACCATCAACTCCATCACGTCGATCGACCTCGACACCTTCGAGCCGCGCCCCAACGTCGACGGCAAGTCCTCGCACGGCGGCTACTGCGGCCCCGCGGTCAAACCCATCGCGCTCAACATGGTCCAGCAGGTCATGTCCGACCCCTCCGCCGCGCTCCCGATGTCCGCCATCGGCGGCATCGGCACATGGTCGGACGCCGCCGAGTTCATCCTCCTCGGCGCCGGCACCGTGCAGGTCTGCACCGCCGCCATGCACTACGGCTATCGCATCGTCGAGGACATGGCTGACGGCCTCCTCACATGGATGCGCCGTAAAGGTTTCGCCACACTCGACGACTTCCGCGGCCGCTCGCTCCCAACCGTCACCGAGTGGAAGCACCTCAACCTCAACTACAAAATCGTCGCGCACATCCACGAGAACCTCTGCATCGGCTGCGAGCTCTGCTACACCGCCTGCTGGGACGGCGCACACCAGTGCATCCATCTCGACCGCACGCTGCCACAGCCCGACACGACGCGCACGCCGCAGGGCATCGCCGCCGAAGCGCCGCGCCGCATCACCACAACTCCCATCCCCAAGCTCGACCTCAACGGCCCCGGCGCGGACGGCCCCTACCGCACGCCACTCGCGCGCATCCCGCGCGTCGATGAGCACGAGTGCGTCGGCTGCAATCTCTGCTCGCTCGTCTGCCCCGTGCCCGACTGCATCACGATGGAGCGCGTCGAAAACGGCCTCCCGCCGCAGACATGGGAAGAGCGCGTCGCCGCTGGAACCGTGCCCCAAGGTGTCGAACACGCATTGCCGAATCCGAACGCATAACTCTCAGCGAGAGACGAACTATGGGAACCCTGATCAAGAACGGAACAGTCGTCAACGCAACCGGCTCCGAGCGCGCCGACGTCCTCATCGAAGGCGAGAAGATCGCGCAGGTCGCGGCGAACATCTCGAACGACAGTCACCAGATCGTGGACGCAACTAACCTCCTCGTGATGCCCGGTGGCATCGATGTGCACACGCATCTCGACATGCCCTTCGGCGGTACGACATCCGCCGACGACTACACCACCGGAACGCAGGCCGCAGCCGTCGGCGGCACAACAATGGTGATCGACTTCGCTCTGCAGAATCAGCAGAGCACGCTGCAGAACGCGCTCGAGACGTGGCTGAAGAAATCCGACAACAAGGCCTGCGTCGACTTCTCGCTTCACATGGCCGTCACGAATCTGCATGGCAAGAACGGTGAAGAGACGCTCGACGAGATGGAAGAGATGGTGAAGTTCGGCATCTCGAGCTTCAAACTCTTCATGGCCTACCCGAACGTGCTCATGATCAACGATGAGTTGATGTTCCGTGTCATGCAGAAGGCCGCAAAGCTCAACGGGCTTTGCCTGATTCACGCAGAGAACGGCAGCGCCATCGATGTCGTCGTCGCGCAGACGCTCGCTGAAGGCAAGACCGCGCCGCACTTCCACGCGCTCTCGCGCAGCCCGAAGGCCGAGGCCGAAGCCACGCATCGCAGCATCGCACTCGCTGACATGGCCGGAGCAGCCGTCTACATCGTCCATCTCTCGAACGAGTACGCGCTCGACGATCTTAAGTTCATGCAGCAGCGCGGCGCACGCGCGCTCGCCGAAACCTGCACGCAATATCTCGTGCTCTCCATCGAAGAGCAGATGCCCGGCAAAAGCTGGGACGAAGCGAAGTTCGTCTTCACGCCGCCGCTGCGCGAAAAGCGCCACCAGGCGCCGCTCTGGAAGGCACTCAACGACGGCTCGCTGTCCGTTGTCTCGACCGATCACTGCCCGTTCCGCTTCAAGGACCAGAAGGAACTCGGCCGCAACGACTTCACGAAAATCCCCAACGGCGGTCCCGGCGTCGAAAACCGTCTGCAGATCCTCTGGCACTTCGGCGTGAATCAAGGGCCGCATCACGCCGGAGAAGTTCGTTGAGCTGAGCTGCACCAATCCCGCCAAAATCTTCGGCATGGCCAATCAGAAGGGAAGCATCGCACGCGGTCTCGATGCCGACATCATGCTCTGGGACCCGAACGCCGACTACACCATCACCGCCGCAACGCAGTGCATGGCGACGGACTACAACATGTTCGAGGGCTGGAAGGTGAAGGGCAACGCCGCGAAGGTCTTCTCGCGCGGCGAGCTCGTGGTCGATAACACCACGCAACCCGGCAAATTCCTCGGCAAGACCGGACGCGGACGCTTCGTCAAACGCGAGGCGAACGCTGGAGGGCTCGCCTGATCTCGACGCCTGCCAACTCGGTCGATCCAGGCTCCTATCGCGGCGACGCGGTCGACACACCCGACGCGCGTCTCTACAACGCGGACCTCGCGCCGACCGAACCGAATCGCCGCACCTGGTCGACCTACAACTACATCGCGCTGTGGTTCTCGATGTCGATGGAGGTGACGACGTACATGCTGGCGTCGTCGCTCATCGCCGGCGGCATGAACTGGAAAGAAGCGGTACTTACAATCCTGTTCGGCAATCTCATCGTGCTTATCCCGATGCTGCTGAACGCGCACGCAGGAACGAAGTACGGCATTCCATTTCCTGTCTTCGTACGTGCGCCGTTCGGCCCGCGCGGAGCACAGATTCCCGCGATGCTGCGCGCGATTGTCGCGTGCGGATGGTTCGGCATTCAGTCGTGGATCGGCGGACAGGCGATCGACGCGATGATTAACGTGCTCTGGCCGGCAGCGACGGGCAAACCTGTTGTGCTGTGGCTGTGCTTCCTCGGCTTCTGGCTGCTCAACATGCTGGTGGTTTGGCGCGGCGTCGAATCCATCCGATTCCTGCAGAGCTATTCGGTTCCGTTCATGATCGTGATGTCGGCGCTGCTGCTCGGCTTCATGCTGCACAAGGCCGGCGGCTTCGGGCCGATGCTCTCCAGTCCCGACCATTTCGCGACGCGCCATGACTTCTGGCATTTCTTCTTCCCCTCGCTCACCGCGATGGTGGGCTACTGGGCGACGCTCTCGCTGAACATTCCGGACTTCACCCGCTATGCGAAGAACCAGGACGCGCAGCTTGTCGGCCAGGCAATTGGGCTTCCGGTCGCGATGGTGCTGTTCTCGTTCCTCGGCATTGCGGTCACGTCAGCTTCGACCGTTGTCTTCGGCAAACCGATCTGGAATCCCGTTGAACTGCTGGGACGATTCCATCAGCCGCTGCTCGCGTTCCTGGGCCTCATCGCGCTGCTCGTTGCAACACTCAACGTCAACATCGGCGCGAACGTC
This sequence comes from uncultured Acidobacteriaceae bacterium, assembly GCA_963777205.1. Taxonomy (GTDB): domain Bacteria; phylum Acidobacteriota; class Terriglobia; order Terriglobales; family Acidobacteriaceae; genus Granulicella. The sequence continues at coordinate 781,896 of CAVZPQ010000002.1, forward strand.
GTCGGTCCGTCGAACGACATCTCCAACCTCGCGCCGCGCTACATCAGCTTCCGCATGGGCGGACTCATCACAGGATTTCTCGGCATCCTGATGTGTCCGTGGTACTGGCTCTCGACGTTCGGCAACTACGTCTTCGGCTGGCTGGTGGGCTACTCCGGTCTGCTGGGCCCGGTCGCCGGGATCATGGTCACCGACTACTTTCTGATCCGCCACAAGCAGCTTGACACTGCTTCACTGTATCGGCGCAGCGGAATCTATGAGTACGCGAACGGCTTCAATCCCGAGAGCGATCATCGCGCTGATCTGCGGTGTGGTGGTTGCGCTGATCGGGCGGTTTGTGCCGTCGCTCGCATTTCTGTACGGCTATGCATGGTTCGTCGGCTTCTTCGTCGCCGGCGGTGTTTACTATCTGCTGATGCTCGGGACGCAGTCGCGCCTCGAGCGTCCACTTGACCCATCTCGCAGCGAACGAAAGGCAGTCGCATGAGCACTACGACAGTGAAGCCCTCCGACGCAACACAGAGCTCCATGACCTCGGACGAGGTCGTCCAGATAACGCGCGAGACGAACTACGGCACGTGGCGTTTCCAGAAGGGATGGAACCCGCTGCACATCGTCGACGCCGAAGGCTGCTACATCACGGACGCGAACGGCAAGCGCTATCTCGACTTCAGCGCGCAGCTGATGTGCATGAATCTTGGGCATAAGAATCAGGCAGTGATCGACGCGATCAAAGAGCAGGCAGAGCAACTTGCGTACGCGATGCCTGGCTATGCGACGACGGCGCGCGCGGAGCTGTCGAAGCTGTTGCTCGAGGTGCTGCCGAAAGGCTTGAACAAGTTCTTCTTCACGACGAGCGGAACGGACGCGAACGAAGCTGCGTTCAAAATCGCTCGCATGTATACGGGCAAGACGAAGATCATTGCGCGGTATCGTTCGTATCACGGCTCTACCGCGTCCAGCATTGCGGCGACTGGCGATCCGCGGCGGTGGGCGATGGAGCCGCGGGGCAAGGGGCAGGGGGTTATCTTCGGGCCGGAGGTGCACTGCTACAAGTGTCCGATCCGGCATACGTATCCGGGCTGCGGGATAGCGTGCGCCGACTACCTGGAGCACATGATCCGGAACGAGAGCGATGTGGCTGCGGTGCTGGTCGAGCCGATCGTGGGGACGAACGGCGTGATCGTGCCTCCGGTGGAGTACATGCCTAAGCTGCGGCGGATCTGCGACGAGTACGGTGTGTTGCTGATTGCGGATGAGGTGATGAGTGGGTGGGGGCGGTCGGGGGCGTGGTTTGCCATGGACCTGTGGGGCGTGACGCCGGACATCCTGACGACGGCGAAGGGGATTACGTCAGCGTATGTCCCGCTGGGGCTGTGTGCGACGAGCGAGAAGATCGGGGACTACTTCCAGGACCACTACTTCGCGCATGGGCATACGTACGAGGCGCATCCGATGACGCTGCTGCCGGCAGTGGCGACGATCAAGGAGATGAAGCGGCTGAAGCTGGTGGAGCGGGCGAAGGAGCTGGAGCCGTTTGTGCAGCAGAAGCTGGAGGCGCTGAAGGCGAAGCATCCGAGCGTGGGGGATGTGCGGGGGAAGGGGCTGTTCTGGGCTGTCGACCTGGTGAAGAACCGGGAGACCAAGGAGCCGTTCAACACCTACTCGGACAAGGTGAGCGGGAAGCCGCTGCTGGTGGATCAGATTGCGGCGAAGATGATGGCGGATGGCGTGACGATCCAGGCGTGGGTGAGCCACTTCGTGATTGCGCCTCCGCTGATTGTGACGCGGGAGCAGCTTGAACAGGGCATTGCGGCGCTGGACCGGCATCTGTCGATTGCCGATGAGCAGTGTTCGGCGGGGTAGGTGGGTACCCCCTCCCCCCTGTTTTTCTGCCGGATCTTTCGAATCAGCAGGTTACGGGTGGGGTGTGGCTGCAAAATATTGATTCCAGAGATTTAGCGCGTAAAATCTCTGTTTTCAATATTTTGGGAGTGGCTGGAGTTTGACAAAAACGAAAGGCTGCCCGATGGCAGCCTGCTCATTCCAACCTTCCATCTTTAATTATAGCGTTTTGAGGGAAATTGGCCTGCAGGCTATTTCTCTTTTGGTTTCAGCGATATAGGTCCTCAAGGGGCTTGACAAGCTCGTTTCTGGGGAGTTTTGCGCAAAATAGTTTGCAAGTGATTGGGAGTAAAGGGATGGACGGGGGAAGAAAAGGTCTCGCAGCTTCAGCTTCCAGCTTCCAGCTTCGAGCTTCGAGCTTCGAGCTGCGAGTTGTTGAGTTGCGAGTAAGAGCAAACCAGACCCCGTGAACCCAGTTTTAAGAGTGCGGTTAAATTGCTACTCCGATTCGCGACCGGTTAGTTGGACGGAGCCGGTTGGCGGTGGCGGTGAAGGTTTCGGTGTAGAGGGAGCGGTTGGTGATGTCGCGGTAGTCGAGGGTGAGGTGCGGGGCCGCGAGAGGGTGAGGTTGGCGAAGCCGTTCCAGCCGGCGGTGTCGCCGTGGCCGATGGGGTAGTCGGTGCGCTGGTCGTAGAAGAGGAGTGGGACTTCCTTGAATTTGGGTGGGGTTTTCTCGACGGGCATGCCGCCGTGGCCGATGCAGCGGCCGTAGCAGCGGAGGGCGGGGCGTGTCGGGCGGGGAGTGGAGGTCGTAGACGGCGAGGCGGTGCTCGTGGCCCCAGAGCCAGAGGACGTCCTGGTTGGGGAAGAACTCGGCGAGCTGCTGGCCGGGTTTGGGGAAGGTTTCGTCGGGGAAGGCTGAGTAGTACTGGTGGTGGGAGAGGATGATGGTGGCCTTCGGGCTGTTCGTTGCGGGCGGACGTTGGAGCGGAGCCAGTCGAGCTCGGCTTGTTCGAGGCGGCCGTCTCCGCCGAGGGCTTTGATGGAGCGGAGGCCGGGGATGGAGCCGAGGATGGGGACGCCGGCGGAGTTGTAGCCGGTGTCGAGGCCGATGATGCGCCAGTGGTCGGATTCAAGGCAGAAGAAGCTGGCGCGCTGATGCTGGCCGGGAGTGGGCGAGCCGTAGGCGAGGACCTTGGTGTAGAAGGGGCGGCCGCCGCCGTAGAGCTCGTGGTTGCCGGGCATGACGAGCGTGCCGACGGCGCCGCGCGGGAACTGCACGGGAGTTTGGCCGGTGCGCTGGATGCCGAGGAAGTTTTCGTCGACCTCGACCTCGTCGCCGATGTAGTAGACGTCGCCGAGATGGATGGTGTAGTCGGGGTGGAAGGCGGCCATGTTTTCGGCGACGCGCGCGGACTCTTCGGTGCCGGTGCCCCAGTCGCCGGCGATGGAGAGGCGGATGGTGTCGCTGTGGGTGGCGGAGTGGAGCGGATAGATGCCGTCGTGGCCGTCGAGCGGTAGGTGGGGAATGGTTTGTAGCGGCCGGTGAAGATGCCGCGAATGTATTTGCCGATCCAGGGCCAGGGGCGCTGGGCGAAGATGGCGAGCAGGGGATAGCGGCCGATGTGGCCGGACTCGGCGAGCGAGCTCTGCATGTGGGCCATGACGGGGTTGCGGCCGAGGAGAGGGATGTTGCTGGCGCGGGCGATGTGTCGGGATTTGTAGCCGTGGTGAGGGTGCTTGGGCATGCAGAAGCTGGTTATATCAGAGATCCGCTCCGGCTTCCGCACCCGGAGAAGTGGCCCCTTCCGATATCCAGAGGCCGCGAATCGCGTATCTCGTTACCAATCCAAGGATCCACTCAACCCGGAGTGGATGAGCGACTTTGCCCGTTGGCAACAGTTGACAGTTCAGAGTGCGGTCGAGCGCTGGTCCTGAAATGTCCCGCTCAACCGCGCGTCTGGGCATGTTCGTCACTCTTCATTTTTCTGCTGGCGCATGCCGGGATGGCGTGATCGCCGCGTGCCCTCTCCAGAGCACCGCGACGGCTCCCTATCGATTTTCCAGCCGGAGAGACGTGCAACACTGTCCTCCGCTGACTACGGATGTGCGCAGCTCACGTGGTTGTTCCAGTCCACAAAAGGCCCCTGGGGGTTGTCTTTCCATGCCCAAACGTGCAATTCGAAAAACGCTGGCAGGCCGTAACGATTTTGAGGAGCGTCTGGCCTTGCAGCAGAAGGACCGTCGATGTAGAGCATCAAGTGACCGTTCACCTCCGGAGCGGCGTTTGGGGGGAGGGCACTCGCAAGGATGATGAACTCGACGGCAACCAGCTTCGTAGAGCCATTCGGTTGCGGCTCATAGATCAAGGCTTGCGGCTTCGTGGGGTCGAGCTGTCCATTGCTTAGAAGAGTCTGTCCAGTCACCAGATTGCCGTTGACGTAGTGAACGCCCATGGCTCCATGATCGGAGCCGCTTACGCAGCCCAGGACAGGACCATATCAGCGCGGCGCCGCATTTTGATACTGCTGTGTGGCGTTGCGCACAATCTGGACCAGCTGGTCCTGGTTGGCCTGCACCTCTGGCTGCTTTCCTGCTGCGCCAGCGCGCAAGCAGTGAGCGCCAGAAAGCCACCCAACAGCATCGTCACATGCGATAACTTTTTCATATTCGGATTCTCCTTAATAGGTGTCGCGGGAAATGGCTCACCAGCCGCGTACTGGGGCGTGGCTGGCGAGCGATGACTTCCGCGCAGCAACAATCCACACTCTCCTCAGTTCCTTCGCGGCGTGCAATCCGCGCGCCCTCCATTCGTCCCCAAAGTTTTCTCCACCACTAAGTTGCTGAATCCAGCGCATTTCCGCTGCGGCGCATAACAGGCGTGGAGGACTATAGTGGTCTGGCTTCCCGCCGAGGCCACCTATGGCTACCCAGCCGCTCGCTTCCAGCAGGCTGCGCTTCGAAGATTTCGAACTGGATCTTCGTGCCGGAGAGCTGCGCAAGCGCGGCGTGCGGGTGCGCCTGCGCGGCCAGCCGCTGCAAGTGCTCGGGATCCTCCTGGAAAATGCCGGCGAGGTGGTGACGCGCGAGGAACTGCAGAGCCGAATCTGGCTCGCCGACACCTTCGTCGATTTTGACCACAGCCTCCACAACGCGATTGCGCGCATTCGCGAAGTACTGGATGACTCCGCGGAGAACCCACGGTACATCGAGACGCTGCCTCGCCGGGGGTACCGGTACATCGGCCGGGTGGAGGATGCCCGCGCCGGCGGCGGCCAGTCGTCCGGCGAGCAGACACGCGACGCAAGAGAGCAACGTCCTGAGTGTCGCTGAAGCTGGAAAGCGGAGAGCCGCCTTTCCGTGGTTCTTCGTGCCGGTATTCTTTGTGCTGTTATTGCGCTGGGGCTCATTGCCTGGACACTCTGGCATGCGCTTAGCGCAAAACCGGCCGCTGCCGCGGCCATCTCGATCCATTCCCTCGCGGTCCTTCCCCTCGCCAATCTGTCCGGCGATCCGTCCGAGGAGTTCTTCGCCGATGGCATGACGGACCAGTTGATTACCGATCTGGCCAAAGTGGGCTCGCTGCGCGTCATCTCGCGGACATCGATGATGCAGTACAAGGGCACCAGGAAAAGCCTGCCGGAAATAGCCCGCGAACTGAACGTGGACGCATCGTCGAGGGGTCGGTGATTCGTTCGGGTCAGCGGGTGCGCGTCACAGCGCAGCTGCTGGAGGCGCGCACCGACCGGCACATCTGGGCCGAGACCTACGATGGCGATCGTGGCGATGTTCTGAAGCTGCAGGCGGAAGTCGCAGGCGCGATTGCGCAACAGGTTCGCGCGCAAATCACTCCAGAACAGCACGAACAGATGAGCCGGGCGGCCGCGCCGTCAACCCAGCCGCATACGATGCCTATATCCAGGGACGCCTTTACTTCACGACCGAATACAGCAAGCCCGCGTCGCTCCGGAAGGCTCAGCAGCTCTTCGAACAGGCGATCCGGGAGGATCCAGATTTTGCGCTTGCCTATGCTGGCCTCGCAGATACGTATGTCTATCTGGCGTATGACGGAGCCATGCCGAAGGACCGGGCCTACACCGCCGCGAAGAAGCTCGTCGCCAAAGCGCTGGAGCTGGATGACAGCATCGGCGAAGCCTGGGACACCCAGGGCGCGCTGAAGTCGAATTTCAACTGGAATTGGGATGCCGCCGACCGCGCCTTCAGCCGCGCCATCGCTCTGTCCCCGAGTTACAGCTGTGCGCATGAAGATCGCGCCATATTTCTTGCTTCTCTCGGCCGGCGCAGCGATGCGCTCGCCGAGATCGCAAAGATCGATCAACTGGACACCGGTTTCAGTTCCGTGCGAGTCCGAGTCAGATGCGTATTTTGCGCTGCGGGATTATGCCGACCTGATTGAGACCGGAAAGAGGGGCCTGATCCTTAATCCGAAGGATTCGCCTCAGCACTACTTTCTCGGCGCGGGCTACGAAGGCACCGGCAAACCGCAGGAAGCGATCGCGGAATATCGGAAGGCCATGGAGAACTCGGACGATCCGCGGCTGGCCGTGGCCCTGGCGCACGCCTGGGCGGCAACGGGAGAGAAGGGCAAAGCGGAGAACATGCTTCGCAGCCTGGAGCACAACGCGAACGCGATGGCTTCTCCGTACACGATGGCTACGATTTACGCCGGGCTGGGGAGAACGACCGAGCGCTGGAGTCGCTCAGGAAGGCCTGCGTGGAGAAGTCGCTCGCCGCAGGCTCGATCAGGTCTGACTTCCTGCTGGATGGCCTGCGTTCCGATCCGCGTTTTCAGGACCTTCTTCGCCAGATCGGTCTCGCTTGACCTGGAAGCGGCACGCGATCGGACAGCAGATTGAGTGTTGGTTGCGGCTTTCTGCGTTGTGAGCCTCCGTGATCTTTCGATGTCGCCAACAGCCTCCGTTCTGGGAGGAGATACCGGTCGGATCGCGAGACGGCTTCGGTTCAGAAATCAATCCTGAAGTCGTGGTGGTTCTCGATGAGCGCGAGATCGCGAATGCGCTCACCGACGCCGGATGAGTACTGAGAAGTCGGCTTCTCGGATTTCAGGGCTTCGGAGTCAGGCCAACGTGATGGTGGTAGTGTGTGGTTGATGTTCCGGAGGCGAGATGAAGCGCATTGTGATGGCGGCGGCGGTGTGGATGGTGGCGGCGGTGTGTGTCGCGCAGGCGCCTGCGGGGCCGGTGGGGCCGGCGGCGGAGGTGCAGGCTAGTTATAACCGGCTGAAGCCGAATGTGATCAAGGCGGCGGAGAAGATGCCGGAGGCGGATTTTCAGTTCAGGCCGACGCCGGATATTCGGACGTTTGCGCGGATTGTGAATCATGTGACGGAGGCGCAGGAGCATACTTGCTCGGCGCTGAACGGGACGGCGTTTGATCCGAAGAGCGTGCCAAGCGATACGGCGGATAAGGCGACGATTGTGGCGGGGCTGAAGGCGTCGTTTGAGTTGTGCGACAAGGCGTATGGCGCGCTGACGGACGCGAATATTGCGGAGATGGTGGATGCCGGGCGGGGCAAGCGTTCGCGCATTGGGATGGCGTGGGGGAATGTGTCGCATGACAACGAGCAGTATGCGGAGCTGTCGACGTATCTGCGGCTGAAGGGGATTGTGCCGCCGACGGCGGAGAAGTGATGCTCCGGGTTCGGCAGAGCGGAGCCGGCTCATGCCGCGGCGCTTCATGAATGGGGCACCCGGCGTCGAAGGCTATCGATACGTAAGACTCTAGGACTGGGCCATTGCGTCCGCCGAGCGAGCTAGCCCATTACCAAGCCTTCGATGTCGTGCTTCTGGGTGACGGGAACGAGTTTGTCGACGACGCGGCAGATGAGGTGTTCGCGCACCTGAGTTGGAAGGCTTGCGTGGAAATCGTGCGTAACCATCAGGTCGTGCAACTTGTCGTGACCGGCGCCGGGGGCGTCGACGCCGATGACGAGCACGGGGCGGGCGATCGGCGATGCGTGTGCGGTTCCGCGATGGACGGTCAGCGCGGAGCGGCATGAGATGTCGCCCATGCGAGGAAACTTGCGCACGGCCCGCTCGTCGAAGCGCGGCCAAAGCTGCTTGTCAGGAAACATCTCGTGATTCCAGGTGCGGCCGTCGTCCCACTGCGTGCCTGGAGCGATTTCGAAGGGCCCCATGTCCTCGGTGACGTCGACGCCGGTGAGGTTGAAGGCGAGCGAGGTGATGCGGTGTTCGATGTAGGATTCCGGGGGCGAGGGGAAGTCGCGATGCCAGGGCTGCACCTTGGCACCCTGAAATGGCGTGTCGAACCCGATCTCGACGATCTTGTAGTCGGGACCGAGTACGCGCTCGCAGATGGCGACGAACCACGGGTGCGTGACCATTTCGGTGAAGCCGCTGATCGCCTGCGGGTGGACTTCTACATACCAGCGGCGCGGGCCGCGGCTGACGGCTCTGCCGGGATGCTGGATCGCTTCCCAGAAGGAGGTCATCATGTCTTCCCGCATCTGCTCGATGAATTCGCGTGCGAATGCGCCCTTGTGCGCGACGATTCCGTCACGCTGAAAGGTTTGAACGTCGGAATCAATGCTGCCGAGCAGAACGTTTTCGGTGCTTGGGGGCGATGCCATGGCCGTAGCATTTTTGGATGCGTGGGTCCTGAGAAGCGTCTACGTGCCTTCATGTCGGGGAGCTAGTTGATAGCTTGCATGGCACGGATTTCCGAGGGCCTGTTCGCTGAGCCGAACCAGGAGTTCGGGAGGATGCGGCCAATCGAGTGAAGGACGTATTTTGCGCGGGTGGTGTTTCGGAGGAGTGTCAGCCGGCGGTGCTGCGCGTTTGCGCTCAGTGGTGATGAGTTGTGAGGCTGCCGAGGAACTCCTGGGCGAGTGTGTTGGCGGCTCTGCCGGCCGAGAGGACTGCCCAGTTGGCGAGGAAGAGATGGGCGCCGCGGTCGACGGTGGGATAGTAGGTGTTGGCCAAGGCTGCGGAAGCCATATCTCCGCCCAGGCCTGAGTAGTTGAACTCGGTCTTGCCGTTGTCTCCGTGAGTGAGGAAGATGGCGCGGAGTGCGTGGCCGACTCGCTGCTTCTTTGTGCCTTCACCGCTGTAGAAGTAGCGAGGGTCCTGATGGAGGAGAGAGGGGAGGATCGCGCCGCCGATGAGGATGTCGGAGACGCCGCCGGCATAAGCAGCGCCATAACGCTGGCCGAATCCCTTGAGGCCCTGTTGATAGGCGGGTGTGTCTGACGCCTGATGGATTCCTGCGAGGAGCCCGGCTCCGATGAAGGTTACAGTGTCAGTCTCAGCCTTGATTGCGAGGTGGAATTTCAGAGAAGCAGGTATGGCAACGGGGTCTTTTGCGTAGACGACGTAGAAGCTTGGAACGACGCCCAGAACGCGCTGCGTCTCGGCGGCCTTGACCTCGTTGGCGGCCTCGCGCTCGGCGAATACAGCGGTGACGCTGGTGTCGAGGGCGGCGATCTTCATCTTGATGCTGTCGAGATCCAGCTGCTCGCCGGGCTGGAGAGCGATCTCCTTAGAATCCCACTCGCTGAATCCGGGAGCGGTGATAGTGAGGCGGTAGGTGTTTGCGGGATCGAGGTGGTCGAAGGTGAAATGCCCGGTTGTATCGGCGATCGAGGAAGACTTGTAGATGCTCTTGTCCCCGACGATGGAAACGGCTGCCCCCGGGATGCAGGCGCCATCTCCATCGTTGACGATGCCATTGATCACGGCAATTCCTGAACTTGACACGTGCAGCGCCTGGCAGAGCGCGGGGCGCGGCACAGAGGAAAGCGCCAGGCACAACGGGATCGTGGCAAGCAGACGCATGGGGGACTTCTTTATTTACTTTGTTGGACGGTGTCTGAGGATGAGCGAGTACCCGTCCGGAAGAGTAGACATCGCGGGTCGAGCGAGATGGATGGCATATTCGTGTTAGGGGCACACTAGCAGGTTCGGGATGGGTGCGATGGAAAGGGCGATGCGCGAATTCCTGTGAGCGGAAGGCGGATAATTCAAGCAGAGGAAGCCGGAAAAGAACGACGGAGGCAGGAGAGAGCATGCGGGGTTTGATTGTTGGTCTGGGACTTGCGTTGGTGGCGACTGGGGCAGTTGCGCAGAACGGAGCGGGCTCTCAGGGGACGGTGGCCATGGGGCAAGGTGGGCCGATTGGGCCGATTGATCCGATTGATCCGGGGTTGAACATTCACACGGTGGAGTTGTGGCCGGGTGGGGCTCCGGGGCAGCAGGGGAACGAGCCGAGTGATGTGCCGGCGCTGAGCGTGTTTGCTCCGCGGTGGCATGGGAACGGGACCGCGGTGGTGATTGCGCCGGGTGGGGCTTATAAGGAGCTGGCGTCGGATTTGGAAGGGCGCGAGGTTGCGGACTGGTTTGCGGTGCGTGGGATAACGGCTTTTGTGCTGCGGTACAGGATGGGAGCGAAGTATGTGTATCCGGTGCCGCTCGAGGACGCGCAGAGGGCGGTGCGGTGGGTGCGGGCGCATGCGACGGAGTACAGGATCGATCCCGAGCGGATTGGGATGATGGGGTTTTCGGCGGGAGGGCACTTGGCGGCGATGGAGTCGGTGAGCGCGGAGACGGCGAATGCGAATGCGGCGGATGTGGTGGATCGCGCGTCGAGCAGGCCGGACTTCGTGGTGCTGGGGTATCCGTGGCTGAATGCGATGGTGCCGAATACGAGCAGGTTGATTACGTATTGCTCTACGAATCCGACGGTGCATGGCGTGTCGGAGCAGGCTTGTAAGGAGTTTGCGACGAAGTACGATCCGGTGCGATTTGTGACGAGCGCGACGCCGCCTACGTTTATCTACATCACGTCGGATGACAAGACGGTGGATGTGCAGGCGTCGATTGATTACTTTGAGGCGCTGCGGGCGGCGAAGGTGCCGGTGGAGTTTCACAGCTTCGCGCATGGGTCGCATGGGAGCGGGCTGGGGAGTGGGGACCCGGCGCTGGATCTGTGGCCGATGTTGCTGGACGCGTGGATGCGCGGGCAGGGGCTTCTGGGGACACAGCACAGGTAAAAAGAGGGAAAGAGTTCGCGCGCGGAACTCTTTGCTGTTGACATATGCCCATATGGGAATGTAATGTTCTTTCTATCATGGCACGCGCGGCGACGACCTCGGATGTGTTCAACGCGATTGCCGAGCCGCGCCGGCGCGAGATTCTGATGTTTCTTGGGCCGCGCGAGCGCGCGGTGAGTGAGATTGTGGGGCGGCTGGATATGGATCAGCCGTCGGTCTCGAAGCACCTTCGGGTTCTGCGCGCGACGGGCCTGGTTCGCGTGCGGTGCCAGGGACGCCAGAAGCTGTATCGCACGAATGCCGAAGCGATTCGTCCGCTGCACGAGTGGACGGCGCGGTTCGAGCAGTACTGGGGCCATCAACTGGATCGCATCAAGCAACGCGCCGAGGCTGCGGCTTCGGCGGAATCCAAACGACGCGCAGACTGAGCAGCGCATTCAAGAAGGAGAGAGACGATGGTGGAAGCCCCGGTAAGTATCGAAGACATGACTCTGAGCATTACGCAGGAGATTCGCGTGCAGGCGCCGCTGGCTGCAACGTTCGCAGCGCTCGTGGAGCAGCTTGGTTCCGCGAATGAGCATCCGGACGGAACGCCGATGCCGATGAAACTGGAGGCGTGGCCGGGCGGGCGCTGGTTCCGCGACCTGGGCGACGGCAATGGGCACTTCTGGGGGAACGTGCAGGCGATCAAGCGCAATGCGCTGCTGGAGATCAGCGGGCCGCTGTTCATGTCCTACCCGGCCATCAATAACGTGCAGTACCGGTTGAGCGAAGAGGGCGGCGAGACGGTGATTCGGTTCCGGCACGCGGGGTTCGGGCTGATTGAGGAGGGGCACCGGAAGAATGTCTCGACGGGATGGAGCTACATCCACGAGCAGGCGAAGAAGCGCGCGGAAGGTATGGGGAAATAGAGCTCAACGAGCGGGCCTGGATGCCAAACCCTGGATAGCTAAATTCTGGATCACAAAGGAGAACGGGACATGTCGATTGCACAGGAGTTACTCGCGGAGTTTGAAGAGCAGGCGCCGGTGACGCGCAGGTTTCTGGAGCGGCTTCCGGAGAGCAGGCTGACGTGGAAGCCTCATGCGAAGTCGCTGACGGCGGGACAACTGGCGTATCACCTGGCGACCGTGCCGGGCGGCGTGGTACGCGGGGCTCAGAAGAACGAGGTACCACCACCGGAGTTCAAATTTCCGCAGCCTGAGTCGGTGAAGCAGGTGCTGGAGGCGTTCGACGAGAGCATCGCGACGGTGCGCGAGGTGTTGCCGACGTTTGACGATCGCGCGATGAATGAGACGTGGAGGGTCGTTGCGGGGGACCAGGTGTTGGCGGCGATGCCGCGGCAGGCGTTTCTGCGCAACATTATGCTGAACCACTGGTACCAGCATCGCGGGCAGTTCAGCGTGTATCTGCGGATGCTGGATGTAGCGGTGCCGAGCAGCTGGGGGCCGAGTGCGGATGAGCGGTCGGCGATCCAAGTGGAGGAGCAGATGGTTTAGGTGTTTCGGGGGAACTGGAACGCCCGCCCGGGGAAGCGCTGCTGAGAAAAACGGCTGCAGCGTATTCTGGAAGCCATGCAGAGACGGATCTTGTTTGTGGACGATGAGGAGCTGATTCGGCTCACGCTGGGCGCGGTGCTTCGAAAGCACGGTTTTGATGTGACCACGGCAGCAACGGTGGCCGAGGCATTGCAGAAGATCACTTCGGAGAAGTTCGATGTATTGCTGTCGGACCTGAACATTGGGAATCCGGGCGATGGGTTGACCGTGGTCAGCGCGATGCGGAGAACACAGCCGGAGGCGGTGACGATGATCCTCACCGGCTATCCTGCGTTCGAAACGGCGCTCGAAGCGATCCGGCAGCAGGTGGATGATTACATTGTGAAGCCGGCCAGTATCCCGATGCTGGTCAGCACGATTGAGAGCAAGCTGGCAACGCCGCCGAAGCAGCGGCAGTTGCCTCCGCCGAAGCGGGTGGCGATGCTTCTGCAGGAACACGTAGAGCGCATCGAGGAGCTCTGGCTTGCGTCGATTGAGGAGGACAAGGCGTTGTCGAAGGTGCTGTTGAGCAGCGAGCGACGGCTTGATCATCTTCACGGCGTTCTGGCGGAGATCATTCCGGCGGGGCAGACGTACAGCGGAGAAGAGGGCTGGACGACGAAGGCGTTGCTGCCCGGCCGACAGCCGGACGGAATTTCGAGGGATACACGCCGAGCATGATGCTGAGCGAGTTCTGCCGGCTGCGGCGGATCATTGCGCAGATTGTTCAGGAGAATCTGCTGGCGGTGAATCTCAGTTATGTGATCCCGGATCTGGCGCAGATCAATGAATCTCTGGATGACCAGGCGCAGGCGGCGCTGGTGGCGCTGGCGGAGATGGTGGATGGCGCGGCAAGGGGCTAGGCGAGGTTGGGCCGGAGGGCTACGTGCCACACAGATGCCGACTTCGTCGTCATGAATGGGGCATCCAGCGGATTACGATGATGCGCGATATCGCATCAAATGATGCTATCTTTGATGCAGGAGGACCCGATGCGCACTACTGTTTCTCTGGATGACGAACTTGTGGAGCGAGCGCAGGAGTATACCGGGCTGCACGAGAAGAGTGCGTTGTTGCGGGAGGCATTGGAGGCGCTGGTCCAACGGGAAGCTGCACGACGGCTTGCCGCTATGGGCGGCGATTCGCCGAAGCTGAAGCCGATTCCGCGCAGGCGAGGCGCTCGGGCAGCATAGATGATTCTGGTGGATACGTCGGTGTGGGTGGATCACTTCCGCAAAAGCGATTCCAAGCTATTGCGTCACCTGATCAGTGCTGAAGTATCGACGCATCCATTTGTGATCGCGGAGCTTGCGCTCGGAAGTTTAGCGAACAGAAGGACGAAGCTTACGTTTCTTGAGCTGTTACCGCAGGTCACGGTGCCGAAATGAAGAAGTGCGGCGGATGATTGAGGCGCACGCCTGTTTAGCTAAGGGAATCGGATTTGTGGATGCGCATCTGATCGCGTCCACGCTGCTGACGCCAGACACGGTCTTGTGGACGCAGGATCGCAGGCTCGGCGAGATGGCTGTCCTGGCAGGTGCGGCGGTAGTTACGCCGTAGCGCTAGCTGAGAACCAGTGGTCATGCATGCGGTGCAGGAACTCGCGGGTGATCGGATAGCCGGATGCTGAGCCGATGACTGAGTCGACGGACAGATGGGCAACGTTTGGGCATCATCGATCATGTCGAGATTTCGTCAACGCAGATGATTCGTCGACGGTATCTGGCACAGCAGTGCGCTTCCTCAGATTTCGCGGCTCGAATCCTGACGGACTCGAAGCAGTGCTTGCGTGCGCAAGACGTCTTGGTTCGGCCCGGCACTGTCAGGCTGAGAGTTTGCATGGCTGCTAACCGAGCGTGGGCATGGAGGTGTCGACGCCGGTGCGGATGCCGGTGGGCCAGCGGGCGGTGACGGTTTTGAGGCGGGTGTAGAAGCGGACGCCTTCGGGGCCGTAGATGGAGTGGTCGCCGAAGAGGGAGCGCTTCCAGCCGCCGAAGGTGTGGAAGGCCATGGGCACGGGGATGGGGACGTTGATGCCGACCATGCCGGCCTGGACGCGGCGGGCGAAGTCGCGGGCGGTGTCGCCGTCGCGGGTGAAGATGGAGGTGCCGTTGCCGAACTCGTGCTCGTTGATGAGCTCGAGGGCTTTTTCGAAGTTGTTGACGCGGACGACGCCGAGCACGGGGCCGAAGATCTCTTCCTTGTAGATACGCATCTCGGGCTTGACGTGGTCGAAGAGGCAGGCGCCGAGGAAGAAGCCGTCGCCGTGTCGGGGAGCGCGTTGCGCGCGGCCGTCGACGATGAGCTCGGCGCCTTCGGTCTTGCCGAGGTCGATGTAGCTGGAGACTTTCTCGCGGTGCTGCTTGGTGATGAGCGGGCCGAAGTCGGCTTCGGGCGTGTTGGGCGCGCCGGGGTCGATGCGGAGTTTGGCGATGCGGGCTTCGAGTTTGCCGACGGAGGTTGTCGGCGGTGTCGCTTGCCGACGGTGACGGCGACGGAGATGGCCATGCAGCGCTCGCCGGCGGAGCCGTAGGCGGAGCCGACGAGGGCGTCGGCGGCCTGGTCGAGGTCGGCGTCGGGCATGACGATCATGTGGTTCTTTGCGCCGCCGAGGGCCTGGACGCGCTTGCCGTGTTTGGTGCCGGTGGCGTAGACGTACTCGGCGATGGGCGTGGAGCCGACGAAGGAGACGGCCTGGATGGTGGGGTGCGCGAGGATGGCGTCGACGGCGGTCTTGTCGCCGTGGACGACGTTGAAGACGCCGTCGGGGAGGCCGGCTTCCTTGAGCATTTCGGCGAGGAGGATGGAGGCGGAGGGGTCGCGCTCGGAGGGCTTGAGGATGAAGGTGTTGCCGCAGGCGAGGGCGAGCGGGAACATCCAGAGCGGGACCATGGCGGGGAAGTTGAAGGGCGTGATGCCGGCGACGACGCCGAGCGGCTGGCGCATGGACCAGGTGTCGATGCCGGTGCCGACCTGCTCGGTGAATTCGCCCTTGAGGAGCTCGCGGATGCCGGTGGCGTACTCGATGTTTTCGAGGCCGCGCATGACTTCGCCCTTGGCGTCGGAGAAGACTTTGCCGTGCTCGCGGTTGAGGAGGGCGGCGAGCTCGTCCATGCGGGACTCGAAGATGTCGCGGAGGCGGAAGAGGACGCGGGCGCGGCGGAGCGGCGGCTGGGCGGACCAGGCGGGGAAGGCGGCGGCGGCGGCTTCGACGGCGGAGTTGAGCTCGGCGTCGGTGGCGAGGGGGACGCGGGCCTGCACGCGGCCGGTGGCGGGATGGAAGACGTCGCCGAAGCGGCCGGATGTGCCCGGCGACGGCGCGGCCGTTGATCCAGTGGGTGATCTCGCGGAGATTCGTGTTCTGGGTGGTGGATTCGGGGGCGGACGCGAGCGTGGCCATGCGGGTGCTCCTTGGGAAAGAAGGGACCATGGTAGCACCTGGGTGGTGACATCCCCCATGGTTGGCCGGTGTTCAGGGAGCTGCCGGCGCGCCGGTGTGGCTAGTCATTCAACTGCTCAATGACGCGCTTATAGTGATCGCCGATGGAATCGCTGTTTTGATGCTTCTGGACGAAGGCTTCGATGCGGCGTTTGACATCGGCCGAGTCAGGGAAGGTTTCGTCGGTCCAGAAGCGCAGCGCGGGATTGAAGTATCCAATCCGCGCCAGAAAAGCGGTGCCGTAGTATTCGGCATCCTCGACTGAGCCGTCGGCAATGTTGACCGCGAAGGAGCCGTCAGGCTGCAGCGACTTGGTGAGGCACCAGGTGAGCATGCGCCGGATGGCTTTGCGCATCTGTTCGCGTTGCGCACTGGTGGCCGTCGGCCACCCATACCGGAATAGCGTGACCACGTCCATGTTGTTGTGGTTCCAGAACTCTTGTTTCCAGAGCCAGCCTACGGGGTAATCGAGATTTTGAAGGGCAAGGGTAGTGTCGATCACGCGCGGCATATCGGACAGTTGGCCTTTTAGATAAGACACGATGTGGAACGTCGTGCTCAGGTCATCCTGGAAGTCTTCGCGTCCTTCGCGGCGGTATCGCTCTCCCCAGAAAGCTGTCTCCGGATTGCGGTACTGATGGAAGACGCGGTCGAGAAGCGCGTTGCGAAGTGCAGGGTCGATTTTGTAGTGCTGAGGCTCCCCCAGCACGAGCATGCGAAGCAGGATAGAGAGCGTTTGATTGAACTCGAGGCCCTTATCGACGCCAGTTCGGCGGACATCGGAGACCGAGAGGGCGTCGAGATAGGAGCGCAGCTTCTGTGGGGTTGAGACGCGATCGAGAAAGGCTGGAAGCGGTTGCTGCGGGGCATTTTCGTCGGCGGGCAACGCCTCCAAGCGGTCGTAGGTGTCGTAGAGCTTGAGGTACCACTCATCCGTGGAGTTCCCCCAGAGCCCGGCGGTGTCGCGATGATCCGGAGAGGGGTGACGAATGGCTTCTTCCGAAGTCGTCCAGGCGCTTGTCGATCTGATCGAAGTGCGCCGAGGTGACCATGAAGCTCTTCGGTTTCGAAGAGAATTTGATGACCGCAGGAGTTTCGAACGCCGTTCGCCTCAGAGGTATACATCTGGCTTGCAAGATCGTGAATACGAGCCGCTCGCCGGGCACGGTCCTCGAGGTAATGGGGGTCGAATGCGATGAAATCGCGCTGCAGTAAAGCGTTCGCCTGGAGGTCGGCTGGGGGTGGATGCGGGATTTGCGCGGCCACTGTCAGGGGAAGAGCAAACACAAGAGCCGTCGGCAATCGCATGGCAGTATCGTACAGATTGCGACTGCGGACGAAAGAGGCGATTGGGCCACAACCGGGATAAGCAGGAGCACGGCTTGCGCCTCGGGCACCGCCCGTCAGTCAGTCGCCCGTTAGCTGACTGGGGTGGGGCGGGGGCGGCGGGGTTCGCACTCGCGGTCGAAGCGAGATGATGAGGGCGCGGGCGGGTTCGTCGCCGTGGCAGCGGTAGGTGCGCGGGGTTTCGCCGGAGATGTAGCAGACGTCGCGCGGGCCGAGGATGTGCGGGCTCGCCTTTGCGGCGGAGCTCGATGGAGCCGTTGAGGACGTAGACCATTTCGACGCCGGTGTAGCGGTCGGGGTGGAAGGCGGAGCGCTCGTCGCCGGCGAGGAACTCGGCGAGGCAGGGGCGGAGGCCGCCTTCGGGGACGAGGATGCCGAAGCTTTCGGCGATGTAGTCGGGGTCGGGTGAGCCGACGGGGAGGCGGACGCGGTCGCGGCGGCGCTGGATGCGGAAGACGGACTGCCCGGCGGACTCGAAGAAGTAGGAGAGGTCCTTGTTGAAGACCAGAGCGATGCGGGCGAGGTTGCGGAGGGTGGGGACGACGCGGCCGGTTTCGAGCTGCGAGAGGAAGCTGGCGGAGAGGCCGGTCTGGCGGCCGAGCTCGACGAGGCCCATGGAGCGCTTGAGGCGGAGGCGCTTGATGCGCTGGCCAAGCTGTTGCGCGGAGAGCAGGGCCTCGGCGGCGGTGGGGTCGACGGATAAGGTGTCGGTCGGCATCGGCGGTTGCGGTGTGGCGAAATTCAAAACTTCGGCAGAAGACTCAGCGGCCATGGGCGGGGGAACTCCAAGGTTTTTGTCGTTCTGGGTGTTGGATGCGGGATGGGGAGGGTAGGGGTTGGGTGGGGTGGGGTGCTGCACACGAAGGCATACCCCAGGGGCTAAAGCCCCTTGCATCGGGGGCCGGTGAGAGACCCGAGGCTGAAGCCTCGGGGTACCCAGAAGCAAAGGCAAGAGCCAAAGCAGATTCCGTTCCGGGAATGACAGAGAGAAAGCTGACGGCTAGTTGGCGGCGAGGGCCTTGGGGTCGAGGGACTGGCGGAGGGAGAGCATGGGCTTCCAGGGGTCGGTGCGGAGGTGTTTGCGGAGGTCGGAGTCGGGGCGGTCGAGGTCGGTGACGCGGAAGATGGGGCGCTCGGGCAGCTTGAGGGCGGACCAGGGGAGCGGGAGCGAGACGGAGGCGCCGACGCGGGCGCGGGGCGAGAACGGGGCGACGGCGGTGGCGCCGCGCTCGTTGCGGAGGTAGTCGAGGTAGATTTTGTTGACGCGGGCGGACTTGGTCATCTTGGTGAGGTAGAGGAACGGGTTGCGGCGCTCCATGGCGAGGACGAAGTTGTGGGCGGCGTCTTTGACGGTGTTCCAGTCGTGTTTGGGTGTGATGGGCGCGACGATGTGGAGGCCCTTGCCGCCGGTGGTCTTGAGGAAGGATTCGAGGCCGGCGCGCTTGAGGCGCTTGCGGACCTCGTCGGCGGCGGCGGTGAGGGTGGTCCAGGGGAGGGATTCGTCGGGGTCGAGATCGAAGATGAGGCGGTCGGGGTGCTCGAGGTCGTCGTTCATTGAGCCCCAGGGGTGGACTTCGAGGACGCCCATCTGGGCGAGGCCGGCGAGGGTTTCGGGCTTGGCGTTGGCCTTGGTGATGGTGATGTACTTCTCGGGCTCGCCGGTCTTTTCGTTGGGGACGTCGACGCCGCCGATGCCGGGCGGGAGCATGTGGTTGACGTGCTTCTGGAAGAAGCAGGGCTTGCCGGCGCCCTCGGGACAGCGGACGAGCGAGAGTGGGCGGTCGATGATGTGGGGGAGCATGCGGTCGGCGACCGTGAGGTAGTAGGCGGCGAGCTGGCGCTTGGTGAGGCCGGATTCGGGGTCGAGGAGTTTTTCGGGGTGGGTGAGGCGGAGGGTCGAGGGGATGGGCGTGGGTCCGGGGCCGGTGGCAGCGTGATCCGGAAGACTTGGTGGGTTTGGCTGGTTCGAGTTTCGCGCGACGAGCGTGCGGGCTGGGGCAGGCTGCGAGTAGGGCGACGCTGTGCGGGCGGACTTGTCGGATTTGGGTTTGACGGTGGCGACTTCGCGGACGACCTCGTGCGGGGACTTGTCTTCGCGGAGGCCGAGGAAGGCGGCCTGGCGGATGTTGTTGTCGGCGGTCCAGGAGGCGAAGCGGATTGGGCGACGAGTTTGGGCTGGACCCAGTGGTAGCCGCGGCGGATGTCCTGCGGCTGGCGCTGGAAGGGCATCTTGTTTGTTTCCAGTGTATGTAGCTGGTTGTAGAGCTCGCGCTTGAGCTTCTGGGTGAAGCCGGTTCCGGAGCGGCCGACGTAGAGGAGTGGCGGCGAGCTGGACTGGTGGGGGCTGTCGTTTTCGTAGACGCCGAGGATGAGGGAGCCGATGCGGCCGGGGCCTTCGGTGGAGTCGGTGTAGCCGCCGATGACGAACTCCTGCTCGAGGAGGCATTTGGATTTGAGCCAGTCGGAGGAGCGGCCGGAGCGGTAGGGCGACGTCGCGCTTGGAGATGATGCCTTCGGTGCCGAGCTTGCAGGCCTGGTGGAAGATCTCGGGGCCGTTGCCGTCGATGTGGTCGGAGAGGCGGACGGTGCCGTCGTCGGTGGCGGGGATGATGCCGGCGAGGAGCTGCTTGCGCTCGCGGACGGTGAGGTTGCGGGTGTTGCGGCCGTTGAGGTGGAGGAGGTCGAAGACGAAGTAGGTGAGGGGGAAGCGCTCGCCCTCGTTGAAGGAGGCCTGGAGGTTGGCGAAGGAGGAGATGCCGTCGGTCGTCGAGGACGACGACTTCGCCGTCGAGGGTGAGCTTGTCGGCGGGGAGGGCGGCGAGGGCGTCGGCGACGGCGCGCATGCGGTGCGTCCAGTCGAGGCCTTTGCGGGTGAGGAGCTGGACTTTGCTGCCGGATTTGCGGGCCTGCATGCGGTAGCCGTCGAGCTTGATTTCGTGCAGCCAGTCGGGGCCGTCGGGTGTGGCGGAGGTCTCTTCGGCGAGCTGCGGAGGGATGAAGGCGGGTTGGGATTCGGCGGGAAGCTTGGCGAGCGCGGCGTGCGGCGTTGCCGGCCGGTCTGGATTTTGCGGGCTGGGTAACGGTGGGTTCGGAGGACTTTGCCGGCCGGCGAGGGTTGATGTCGAACTTGGCGCCTACGTTTGACTTGCGGCTGAAGCTTCGGTGCGGATGAGGAGCCGTTCGGGCCGGGTGGAGCGTCGTTGCGGTACCAGGCGCGTGCCGGTGCCGGCGGTCTCTTTGGAGTTCCAGACGTGGTCGCTCTCGTGGGCGATCTGGTCCATGGTGCGGCCGGTGACGGCGGAGTTGGGTTCGGCGTCGGTGATGGCGGGGTCGTTGGGGCCGCGCTCGAAGTCGTCGTGCTCTTTGATGAGGAGCCAGTTGGGCTTGTCGGAGGAGCCCCAGCGCGAGCCGGAGGAGCTGGTGGAGCTGTGGGCCCATGCGGACGAGCGTCCACTTGCCGTGCATCTTGGTGCCGTCCATGAGGAATTTGAGCGAGCCTTTGCGGAGGCGCTTCGTTGACGTCTTCGTAGCCGGGCTGCGGGCGCCAGGTGCCCTGGTCCCAGACCATGACGGTGCCGCCGCCGTACTGGCCTTTGGGGATGATGCCTTCGAAGCCGCCGTACTCCATGGGGTGGTCTTCGACCTGGACGGCGAGGCGGCGGTCGCCGGGGACGTAGCTGGGGCCTTTGGCGACGGCCCAGGATTTCAGGACGCCGTTCCAGCCGAGGCGGAAGTCGTAGTGCAGGTGCGAGGCGGCGTGCTTCTGGATGCACGAACGGAAGGCCGTGGGCGGGGTCGGCGGTGCGGGCTGTGGCGGATTTCTTGGCGCGGGCGTCGGCGCCGGAGGGCTCGGCGGTGACGTGGAAGTCGCGCATGGAGCGGTAGCGCGCGAGCTGTTCGTCTACGGCGTCGGCCGGGGAGTTTTGAGCGCGTTTACGCGGTGCTGCTTTCGGCCTGGATTTTTTGGCGGGCGGTGACTTGGCTGCTGCGCGTTTCGTGGCGGACTTCTTTGCCGGCTGCTTTGTCGCGGTTTTGGTGCCGGATGTTTTCTTCGCAGGCTTAGTGGCGGTCTTCTTCGAGCGTGCAGGTGCCATCGATCACTCCGTCTGGACAATCAGATGCGGGTGAGTGCGGAAGAACCGAGCGCCGGCTGGCTAGCTCTTCCTCACGACCACATGCATGGCCTTCTCTGACGGCACGGATCGCTCGACCTCATACCCGAGCGCGACCAGATCCAGGCCGCCCAGCAAACTCTCTCCGCGGCCCAGCAGCACGGGCGACACAGCCAGGTGCAGCTCGTCGAGCAGCCGCGCCTGAAGGTACTGCCGGACCGTGCTGGCCCCGCCGCCTATCCGGACATCCTTCCCAGCCGCGGCCGCGCGCGCCTGGTCCAGCGCGCTCTCGATCCCGTCCGTTACGAAGTGAAACGTCGTGCCGCCCTGCATCTCGAGAGGCGGCCGTGCGTGGTGCGTCAGGACGAACACCGGGACGTGGTAGGGCGGCTCATCGCCCCACCAACCGCGCCAGCGTCTCGTCCGGCCATGGCCCGCGGACTGGCCCAAACATGTTCCGCCCCAGGATCCATGCGCCGACGTTCGCAAAGCCGGCCTGCGCGAATTCTTCGTCGGGACCCGTGTCGGCACCGCCCGTCCCGCCATGCATTGCGTTGAACGTGCGGGTCCCCATGAACCACGCCATCACCTTGTGCCCACCGACACCCAGCGGATTCTCGAGGCTCTGATCCGCACCCGCGCTGAACCCATCCAACGACATTCCGAATGACGCTACTCGCACCTTCGCCATGCGGCTAGTCTATGGGAAAGACAAAAGTGACTGCACCAGAATTGGTGCAGCGACTTTTGCGCCGGAAGTTGCTGAGTTGCGGGCGACTTCCTTGCGAGTGCCATCCGAGGGGAAGGTGCGGTGATAGGCTGTGGCATCGTTCCGGAGCCGGTCATGGGAGTTGTGAGGTGAGGATGTCGCGTAAGGTGTCGATCTCTCGGCGTGGATTTGTGTCTGTGGGGCTCGCTGCTGCGGCGCAGCTGGCGGTCCCTGTACGCTGTGCGGGCGCAGGCGCAAGCGCGCACGTTCGTGCTGGTGCATGGAGCGTGGCACGGCGGGTGGTGCTGGCGAAGAGTGGCGGACCGGCTGAGGGCGAAGGGGCACTATGTGGTGGCGCCGACGTTGTCGGGTGTCGGTGAGCGGTCGCACCTGAAGCCGGAGGATATTGGGCTGATGACGCAGGTTGACGACGTGGTGGGCGAGATCAAGTGGAAGGATCTGGACGGTGTTGTGCTGGTGGGACACTCGTATGGCGGAATGGTGATTACGGGTGTGGCGGAACAGATGCGCGAGCGGATCGCGGCGATCGTGTATCTGGACGCGTTTATGCCGGCTGATGGACAGGCGCTTGCGGATTTTTCGAGCAGGACATCGTGGCCGGAACCGGTGACGCCGCCGCTGCCGGTCTCCGTGTTTCATGTGAACGCGAAGGATGCTGCGTGGGTGGGCAGCAAGCTGACGGCGCATCCGACGGCTTGTTTCACGGACAAGCTGAAGGTGACGGGAGCGTATCAGTCGATTGCGAAGAAGCTTTACGTCAGAGCGCCACTGTTTGCGCAGAAGGGATTTGATGATGCGCTGGCGCATTGTCGCGCGGACAGCACGTGGCAGACCGCGACTGTGGCGTGCGGGCACGATGTGATGATCGACCAGCCGGCGGAGCTGGCGACGATGCTGGAGCGGTTTGCCTAGGCGCTCTTGCGTTTGTGGGTGGAGCGTGCGGACTTCTCGCTCTTCGGCGGCTTCTTCGTGCCGGAGGTGATGGAGACGGGCTTCTTCTCGGCGCGCGGATTTTTTCGAGGTGCGCTTCGCGGGCGCGTGATCTTCGGCAGCGGCGCCGCCGGTGACGCTCTTGCGCAGCGCGTCCATGAGGTTGACGACCTTGGCGCGGTGAGGCGCGGGTTCCTCGTCCTTGGGGATTGGCAGGTGCTTGAGCTTGGCTTCGACGAGCTCTTTGACCGCAACCTCGTAGCCGTCGACGAACTTTGACGGGTCGAACTTATGGGTGCGGCGCTTGATGAGCTCTTTGGCGAGGTCGAGCGATTCCTTGTCGATGGCGTGGTGCTTGATGTCGGCGAAGTACTCGGCGGGCTTGCGGAGCTCGGCGTCGTAGCGGAGGGTGTAGGCCATCATGCCGCCGTTGTCCTCGGTGTCGGAGCGGCCCTCTTTGCCTGCGGGAGCGAGTGCGACGATGTGCTCGCGGCCACCGAAGGCGATCTTCGTGATGGCGACCTTTTTGGTTTCCTGGAGAGCTTTGCGGACGGTGAGGAAGGCCTCGGTCTGGGCCTCGTTTTCGGGCACGACGAAGTAGGGCTTCTCGTAGAACTCGGGGTCGATCTCGTCCTCGCCGACGAACTGGGCGACCTCCATGGTGTGCTTGGAGGGCACGCGGAGGTGCGCGAGCTCTTCGGGCTCGATGGTGACGTAGTGGCCCTTGGAGTACTCGTAGCCTTTGACGATCTCGCCTTTGGAGACGACGGCGTCCTGCGGCGCGGCTTCGTCGGCGCCGTTTTCGACAGCGGACGCGAGCACCTTCTGGTGGCGGACGCGCTCACCGGTGCGGCGATCGATCTGGTGGAAGCTGATCTGGCTTTTGGCCTCGGTTGCGACGAAGAGCTTGACGCCGAAAGAGACGAGCGAGATTGTTACCTGTCCACTCCAGTAGGGACGTGCCATCCTTCACCTCGGGCGCGGATCGCCCTGAAGGTTGAGAGTGGGGCGGAGCGCGATAGGGATGTATCTGGAACCATTACGGAGACCCGACCGCAGAACCATAGTGTGCACGCGAATCAGCGAGAAAGCTATGCCCAAGTTGAGGTGCAGTGCGGTGACGAGTGGGGAGCGGAGTTAATCGGTTTGGCAAGTTAGAAATTCGTCAATGCGGGGGCGGCTGTTTGCTCATGCCGTGTAGATTTCGCGGTCGAGGATGCGGGCGTAGGCGGGGACGGTGAGGAAGTCCTGGAACCTTGGGGCTTTGATGAGCTCGCGCATGAGGAAGGCGGCGTGCTCGTAGGCTTCGAAGCGTGGGGCGGGGACGGCTTCGCGGGCGCGGGCGAGTTCGGCGTCGATGTACTCGTCGCAGAGTGTGGTGGTGATGCGCGCGCCGGCGTTGGGGCCGTCGGAGAGTGTGGCGCCGTGGTGGACCCATTGCCAGAGTTGCGCGCGTGAGATTTCGGCGGTGGCGGCGTCTTCCATGAGGTTGAAGAGCGGGACGCAGCCGATGCCGCGCAGCCAGGCTTCGACGTAGCCGAGGCCGACGGCAATGTTCTGCTTGAGGCCGGCTTCCGTGATGGTGCCGGTGGGGATGGCGAGGAGGTCGGCGGCTGTGGGGTGGAAGTCGGGGAGCTGCTTATCGATCTGGTTGGGCCCGGGCATGATGCGGTTGAAGATTTCGGTCGCTACGGGGACGAGGCCGGGGTGTGCGACCCAGGTGCCATCGTGGCCGTCGGAGGCTTCGCGCTCTTTGTCGGCGCGGACTTGTGCGAGGGCGCGCTCGTTGGCTTCGGGGTCGGACTTGATGGGGATGAATGCGGACATGCCGCCCATCGCGTGGATGCGGCGGCGATGGCAGGTCTTGATGCAGAGCTTGGAGTAGCTGCGCATGAAGTGCGTGGTCATGGTGACCTGCGAGCGGTCGGGGAGGAGGACCGAGGTGTCGGCCGCGAGCTTTTTGATGAAGGAGAAGATGTAGTCCCAGCGGCCGCAGTTGAGACCGGCGGAGTGCTCGCGGAGCTCGAAGAGGATCTCGTCCATCTCGAAGGCGGCGAGGATGGTTTCGATCAGAACAGTGGCGCGGATTGTGCCGCGAGGGATGGCGAGCAGGTCTTGAGCGCGGAGGAAGATGTCGTTCCAGAGGCGGGCTTCGAGGTGGGATTCGAGCTTGGGGAGATAGAAGTAGGGGCCGGAGCCGCGGCTCATGAGCTCGCGCGCGTTGTGGAAGAGATAGAGCGCGAAGTCGAAGATGGAGCCGGAGAGGTATTCGCCGTCAACGACGATGTGGCGCTCTTCGAGATGCCAGCCGCGCGGGCGGATGAAGAGGACGGCGGGATTTTCGATGAGGGCGTAGTGCTTGTGGGTGGTGGGGTCGTCGAAGGTGATGGACCGGCGGACGGCGTCGATGAGATTGAGCTGGCCGTCGAGGAGGTTTTCCCAGGTGGGCGTGGTGGAGTCTTCGAAGTCGGCCATGAAGACGCGCGCGCCGGAGTTGAGCGCGTTGATGATCATCTTGCGGTCGACGGGGCCGGTGATCTCGACGCGGCGGTCCTGGAGGTCGGCGGGGATGGGCGCGACGGTCCATTCGGTTTCGCGGATCTGGCGTGTGGCTGCGAGGAAGTCGGGGCGAATGCCGGAGTCGAGCTGCTGCTGGCGAGTGACGCGCGCGGCGAGGAGCTGCTTGCGGCGTGGGTTGAATTCGCGATGGAGTGCGACGGTGAAGGCGAGGGCTTCGGGCGTGAGGACGCGCGAGTAGCGGTCGGCGGTGGTGGCGTGGATGGCGGTGTTGGGTGGGAGGGTCATGGTGCTGTCGTGCCGAAAAAGCAGGTTCCCTTCGGGAATGACAGATAAATGCGAGAACGAAATGCTTATTCGAAGCGGAGGTCGACGCGGCCGGCGGTGGAGAAGACCACCTCGACTGCGGAGCCGGGGCTCGCGAGGGTGTAGTACGTCCAGGAGCCGGTGGTGATCCATTGGCCTCTGCGCAGGCCGCCGGTGCGTGCGGCGCCTTCGTTGGCGAGCCACGGGAGGAGGCGCAGGAGGTCGCCGGAGGTGTTGGAGCCGGTGCGATCGAACCGGACGACAGCGTCGACCGCGAGAATGACGTGCTCTTTGGTGAAGTCTATGGATTGCCAGTCAGGCAAGGCGGGGCCATAGACGAAGCCGCCGTGCATCTGGAGGTCGGCAATCATCGACGTGCGCGAGACTTTGAAAGGGTCTTCGAAGGCGGGCTCGAGGAGCTCGATGGCGGGATGGCAGGACGCCATTGCGGCGAGGACCTCTTCGCGCGTGTACGGTTGCTCGCGCGGAGGAAGATCCGAGCCGACGA
Organism: uncultured Acidobacteriaceae bacterium; assembly: GCA_963777205.1. Classification (GTDB taxonomy): domain Bacteria; phylum Acidobacteriota; class Terriglobia; order Terriglobales; family Acidobacteriaceae; genus Granulicella. Next base: position 808,217 of record CAVZPQ010000002.1, read on the forward strand.
GGAAGGCGATCTCGGCTTCGAGGCCGCGGAAGCGCCAGCGGTTTCCCCTGAGTGTGCTGCCGGATGAGGTGATCCAGCCGGCAGGCATGGGAGCGTACATGGGCGTGGCGTCGGGTGAGGGCGCGCCGATCTTCCATCCGCCGATGTCGCCGAACGCGTGCGCGATGCGGTCCTGGATGGCGTAGGCCTCTTCGAGCGACTGCGGCTGAAGATTCGCGGGCAGGTCGGCGATGGGGTGGCCGAGGCGGCGGGCGTCGATGAGGGTGTCGGCGGCGGCGAGGATGCGGGGTTCGTCAGAGGCAGTCATGTGTCTCTAGTGTCGCGCCGGAAGTCAGCTGACGTCGAGCGAGCGCGGGCCGTGGAGGAGCTGGTCGACGGTGAGGCCGCGGATGGAGGCGTCGAGGAGCTCGACCATGTGGAAGGTGGGGAGCTCGGCGTGGCCGCGGCGGCGAAGGCCGTTCATGAGCTGGAGCAGGCAGCCGGGGTTAGCGCTGATGACGGCGTCCGCGCCGGTGGCGAGCAGGTGTTGGACTTTGCGGTCGCCGAGTTCGTTGGCGGGTTCGGGGTTGAGCAGGTTGTAAACGCCGGCGGAGCCGCAGCAGAGATTCGCTTCGGCGAGCTCTTCGATGGTGAGCTCGGGGATTTGCGCGAGGAGGGCGCGAGGCTGCGTGAAGATGCGCTTGCGCGTGGCGGAGATGGCAGGCGTCGTGGTAGGCGGCACGCAGATTGATCGGGCGGCGAGGCGCGATGGGTTCGACGGCGGAGAGGACTTCCGAGATGTCTTTGCACTTTGCGGAGAATGCGGCGGCGCGTTCGGACCAGGCGGGGTCGTTGCGGAGGAGATGCGCGTATTCCTTCATCGTGCTGCCGCAGCCCGCGGCGTTGATCACGATGGTGTCGACATTCGCCGCTTCGAAGGTGGCGATCATCTTTTTCGCGTAGGTCGGCTGCGGCTTCGTCGAGGCCGGAGTGGACCATGAGCGCGCCGCAGCAGCATTGCGATTTGGGGATGATGACTTCAAAGCCTTCGGCCGCGAGGACCCGTGCGGTGGCGGCGTTGACGTGCGCGAAGAAGGCGTCCTGCACGCAGCCGGTGAGCATGGCGACGCGGCCGCGGGATTTGTTGGCGGAGCTGACGGTGCGTGGAAGTGAGTGAAACGGATTGAGCGGCACCGGCGGGAGCAGCGCTTCCATCGAGCGCAGGCGTGCGGGAAGGAGCTTCAGCAGGCCGCTGTCGCGGATGAGTTTCTGCAGCCCGGCGCGTTGGTAGATTGCGAGTGGAACGCCGAGGATGCGCAGGCGACGTGGATGCGGGAAGGTGGCGAAGAGGAGTTTGCGGAAGAGGCGATCGGAGAGCGAGCGCGAGTGTGTGCGCTCGGCCTGGCGTTCTACCTGGCCGCGTGTGTCTTCGATGAGCTTGTTGTACTCGACGCCGGACGGGCAGGCGGTCATGCAGGCCATGCAGCCGAGGCAGCGGTCGATGTGCTGCTGGAAGATGTTGTCGAGCGGAGCTTCGCCGGTTGCGGCTTTGCGCATGAGCCAGATGCGTCCGCGCGGCGAGTCCATCTCTTCGCCCCAGAGCACGTAGGTGGGGCAGGCGGGGAGGCAGAAGCCGCAGTGGACGCATTTGTCCATGACGGCGGGCTCGGGCGGATTCTGCGCATCGAAGGAACTCGGGCGGGATGATGTTGTGATCTGCGTGAGCGCAGATTGCGTGGCGAGGCCAGCGGCTTCACGTGCGGGCGCGGCTTCGGGAGAGGTGGACATCAGATACCTCCGACGAAGCGGCCGGGGTTGAGGATGCGATTGGGGTCGAACTCGCGCTTGATGGCGCGCATGAGTTCGATGGCTGGTGGAGGGTCGCCCCAGGAATCGATGGTGTGAGGGAGCAGGCCGCGGCGAAGAAGGATCGCGCTGCCGCCGTGTGCGCTGAGGCGCGAGCGAAGATCGTTGGTGAGCGCGGCGAGATTTGGAGTGGAGGACGAGAACGCGACTGTGGCGATGCCGGTGGGCTCTGCGACGCAATGCGCGCGCGCTGTGGACTCCGCGCACAGGAGAGCGGCCGCGCCGACGATTGCTGCGAGCTTCGAGGAAAGCGTTGCGATTTTTAGAACGGTGGCATCGGGCTCGGCGAAGAGGCGTTCGCGCACGGACCAGATGTTGGCGTCAGACGGAGCGAGGCTGCAGTCGCGCGCGAGCTGGCGCAGTTGCTGCTCCTGGTTGCGGAGCGCGTCCGGTTCGGAGGCGAGTTGGATGTCGAGCGCGAAGGCGGTCGCCTCGTTGCGAAGCTGCATGGCCTCGACACTGAGCGGAGCGGCGGCGACGCGATGCATGAGATCGGCGAGTTGCGTGATGGACACGGAGCGCGCGGTCAGGCTGAGCGTGTTCGTCGCGAGCGGATGCAGGCGGAACGTGACCTCGGTGATGATGCCGAGTGTGCCGAAGGAGCCGGTGAGGAGTTTGGGAAGATCGTAGCCGGCGACGTTCTTGACCACCTTGCCGCCGGAGCGCGCGATGGTGCCGTCCGGTAAGACGATGGTCATGCCGAGGACGAGGTCGCGGAGGGAGCCGTAGCGGCGGCGAAGAACGCCGGAGTCGTTCGTAGCGATGATGCCGCCGACGGTGGCGCGATCGGGGAAGACTGGGTCGAGCGCGACGCGCTGATTGTGGCGCGCGAGCTCGCGCTGCATGGCGGACCAAGTTGTGCCGGCAGCGACGGTCGTGGTCATGTCCTGCCAGACGTGTTCGCGAATGCCGGAGAGGCGAGCGGTCGAGAGCTGCAGGCGCGGCGTGACGCGCGAGCCCCAGGTGAGCTTGGTGCGGCCGCCGGTGGGTTCTACCGCGAGCGATTCGGAGTTTGCGGCGCGGAGGGCCGCCGATACCTCGTCTGTGTTGGCGGGAGAGAGGACGGTGATGCCGTCGTGCGCTTGTGAGTCGATGTTGAGATCGGCGAGCGAGGCGGGCATCAGAACACCTCCGCGACGCCGGCTGCTTCGACGGGATGGGGAACGTAGGAGCCGCGGCTGCGCTCGCCGCAGAGGCGCGGCGTGGGGAAGAGTTTTTCCGGGTTGGCGATGTTGTCGGGATCGAAGGCGTGGCGAACGCGGTGCATCGTCGCGAGGTCGGGCTCGGCGAACATGTAGCTCATGACGCACTGCTTCTCGCGGCCGACGCCGTGCTCGCCGGTGATGGAGCCGCCGGCATCGACGCATAGCTGGAGGATTTTGTAGGAGAGATCGAGCGCGCGTTCTTCTTCGCCGGGGTGTGTGGCGTCGTAGAGGACCATCGGGTGCAGGTTGCCGTCACCGGCGTGGAAGACGTTCGCGATGCGCAGGCCGGTTTCGGCGGACATCTCCTGCATGCGCGCGAGTACAGACGAAAGCTGCGTGCGAGGGATGACGCCGTCCTGCACGATGTAGTTGGGCGAGACGCGGCCCATGGCGGCGAAGGCGGCTTTGCGGCCCTTCCAGACGAGCGCGCGTTCGGTGTCGGATTGCGCGAGTCTCTGTTCCCAGGCGGCGTTCTTTGTGCAGAGCTCGCGGACGCGCTGCATCTGCGAGTGGACCTCGTCGATGGGGCCGTCGAGCTCGACGAGGAGAAGCGATTCGCAGTCTGGGTAGCCAGCGTGCACCGCCGCTTCAGCAGCGAAAATAGAGGTCCGGTCCATCATCTCCATGGCGGAGGGAAGCATGCCCGCGGCGATGATGTCGGAGACGGTCTGGCCGGCGGCGGTTGCGGAGTCGAATGCGGCGAGAAGCGTTTGCACGCACTGCGGACGACGCACGATACGCAGCACGGCTTTCGTTGCGACCCCGAGTGTGCCTTCGCTGCCGATGAAGACGCCGGGCAGATCGTAGCCGGGAGTTTCGGGAACGCCTTCTTGCGAGCCGAGCCACACGAGCTCGCCGGTGGGAAGGACGACCTCGCAGCCGAGCACGTGCGTGACGGTGAAGCCGTACTTGAGGCAATGTGCGCCGCCGGCGTTTTCGGCGAGATTGCCGCCGATGGTGCAGACGATTTGCGATGAGGGATCGGGCGCGTAGAAGAAGCCGGCGCTGCGGACGAGATCGGTGACCTGCGAGTTGGTGACGCCCGGCTCGACCGTGATGAATGCGTTTTCGAAATCGATCGTGAGCACGCCGGTCATGCGCGCGAGGCCGATGACGACGCATCCGGGCGAGGGAAGCGCGCCTCCGCTGAGGCCTGTGCCTGCGCCGCGCGCGACGAATGGGAGCTTGTGCTTGGCGCAGACTCGCACGGCGGCTTGTACTTGCTCGGCTGTGCGCGGAAGCACGACCGCGCCTGGAACGGCGCGGAAGTTGGTGAGGCCATCGCACTCGTAGGTCTGGAGCTGGGTGCGGTCGACGATGAGATTTCGATCGCCGACGGCTGCTCGGAGTTCAGCGATGACGTGCGGGGGAATCACAGGTTCATGGTATCGCGGCTAGCGTTTGTCTTCGTCAGGTCGTGAGCCAGCGAAGTGCGTTGGCGAGAAACCGTTGCTGGACAACGGGGTGGAAGTCCGGGCAGCGGTGATAAAGGACCTTGCCTTTGCCGAGGCGCGTGGTGAAGCTGCCGGCGCCGACGTTCCGGTCGTGGTCGCGCGAGTAGCCAACGATGACTTCGATGGGCGCGCCGTTCGGGGCTTGATCGATGAGGAGGCCGTTGGATTCGCGGCCTTTGCATTGATAGAAGCCGCCGAGCGCGCAGTTCTGTGGGAGGCCTGCGAAGAGCGCGTGTTCGCGAACGAAGTACCAGTTGCCCATCCAGGGAGCGCGGAAATCGCCGACTGCGCCCGAGTAGGTGAAGGCTCCGGCGGCGGCGAGTTCTTTGGCGACGCCTTCGGAGAGTGTGTCGGATTGCGGGATGGCGAGCAGTGGCGTGCCCGAGCGGACGGCGTCGAGGATGCCGGTTTGCAGGTGGCCGAGGGAGATGATCTGGGCTTCTTCGCCGGGTTCGGGTGTGTGGCCGGGTTTTATGGGTGGTGTGGCTTCAAGGCCAGTGGTCTCGCCGATCTGGCCGTCGGCGTGAGTGTGTGAGGTGATGCCGGAGGAGATGATCGCTTGATAGTGCTGGCCGGGTTCGAACTCACGGACATGGAACATGGGCGCCCACGACTCGAGCTGCTTCCGGATGGCGGGGCTAATTCCTGAGACTGCGATTGTGTACGGAAGCCCTGCTAAGCAGTGGCATGGCGGGTTCAGAAACCAGACTTCCTTGCTTTGCGTCGCGAGAGGATAGTGGGTCAGCTCGCAACGGAACCGATACGCGCCCTCGGGAGCGCCATTGACCCTGTTTTTCGGCTTGTAAGTGACGCCCTCGTGCAGGAGATAGCTGAATTGATCGGGCTTCTGAACCGGAAGAGGAAAGCGACCGAGTTCTGTTCGTCTGTTCTCAGGATCGACCACCGAGAACACAAGTTCGCCGGTCGCGGCTTTATCTGTGTCGTTGAAAAGATAGAGGTCGAACACGACGCCTTCACTGGAGTTTGCTGCGAGGGCGCGCTGCTTGGCGCAGGGGCGGATGGGTTGAAGGGTGTCGCCGATGAGGTGCGGGTCGGATTTGAAGTTGCGCAGGTTGTCGACGATGCCGGAGTGGTTTTCGATCGCGGTGGACTCCCAGCCGGAGATCGCGGCGAAGTCGAGCGCGTCGTTGATGCGCGCGTTCTCCATGTAGTTCTGCCAGGACTCGTAGCAGGTGCGGCCGACGGCGCGGAAGACGTGGTCGGGTGTGGGGAAGGATTTGCGGAAGCCCCACTTGTCGAGGAAGCGGTTGTAGCCGGCGATGATCTCTTCGTGGTCGGCGAGGTCGTAGCTGTCGCCGCCGTATTTTTTGTAGGTCTCGGTGATCTGGTGGACCATGAGGCCGTGGATGTCGGGGCGCGCGCAGCCTTCCATCTCGCCGTATTCGGTGAGGATGTTGCGGAGGTTGATGTTGTAGGTGTAGTCGGTGGGTGATTTGTAGAACTCGTCGTACCACTGGTCGCCCGCGCCCTGGTGGTTGTTCCACCAGTCGCCGAACGGGCGTTTCGTCGCTGCGGTGAAGCTTGCCTTGTTTTAGTTCGTCATCCCAGGGCTCGTACCAGGCTTGCGCGGCGCCGCGGGCTTCGAAGCCGTCGTTGAGCACGACGCAGCGTGAGGGGTCTTCGTCGTGCATGGCCTTGAGGACGGCGAGTGTGGCGGGATTGTTGAGGTCGGCGCCGAGCTCGTTCTGCAGGCAGTACTCGAAGACGGAGGGGTGCGAGCGGAAGGCTTTCACCATCTCGACGCACTTGGTGAACATGTAGCGCTGCGCGAATTTGTCGGCTTCGGTCGTGGGCTGTTGCATGACGACGCTGTGCGCGCTGGCTTCGGTTTTGGGCGGCAGCTTGCCGATGGCCATCTTGCCGGCGCCGGGCTCCATGTAGCGGAGGACGCCGAGGCGGTCGTGCCAGCGGAGGACGTCTTCCTTGGCGAGGTTGCGGTGGAAGTTGAGGCAGTTGAGGCCGAGCGCCTGGGCTGCGCGGACCTCTTTCTCGGCGAGTTCGGGGACGGGGAACATGCCGTTCAGTCCCCAGTAGCCCCAGGAGATCGCGGTGTAGATTTTTGTGCGCTTGCCGTTGAGGCGGAAGACGGCGTTGGAGGATTTGGTTGTGCGGGGTCGACGCCGGTGACGGTGAAGGAGCGGAAGCCGAAGGCGATGGTGCGGGTGTCGTGAATTTCGCCGGCTGTGTCGAACTGGCTGTACCTGACTTTGTACAAGTTGGGGTAATTGATATCCCAGAGCTTTGCGTCGCGCACAAGCGAGCTTTCCACTTCAGGAGAAACTCGAAATCGATCAGGCCTTCGAACTCGGGCTTCGAGACAGTAGCGGCAATTACGTTTCCGTATCATATCGGTGATCGTCTGACAGCCTTTGCTCCTTGGCATCACTGACTCGATAGATGCCGTCGGATTATGATGTCCCGCGTCGAAAGCCGAGGAGCAGCCGTTCGCTCGTAACCGTGAACCGATCCGTGTCGATCGGGTGTATTGAGTACCCATAGATCTTCGATTCGCGTATTCTCACTATGCGCGCTGAGCGTGATGCCGCGATCGAGCGCGCCGAAGCCGTGGGAGCGGTAGAGCGAGACCTTGCCCCATTTGGCGTTGAGGCCGTCGACCCAGTCGAAGCGACCGAAGGGATTCGTGATGCGGATGCCGAGGTGGTTCTCGCCGCCGGGATTGGCGGCGTCGCTGCAGTCGCACTCGAAGGGAAGCTCTTCCATGATGGAGTAGCCGACGAGCTTGTGGTTGAGGTAGACCTCGGCGCGGAGGTGGGCGCCGCGGATATGGAGGAAGATGCGCTTGCCGCGATGCTCGGCGGGGATCTCGATCGAGCGGTGGAACCAGGAGACGCCGAAGTAGGCGCCGTTCTGCGGGACTGAATCGTCCGCCGGTGGAACTGGCGGGGTCGTCGCCGCATAACGGTATTCCTGTGGCGTGTAGGGGCGCGGTTTGCCGTCGGCTCCGGCGCCGTACTTGCCCCAGAAGTGCTGCTCGACGGAGGTGGGAAGTGTGACCTCGAGGCCAGTGTCGCGCGTGAGTGCCGACCAGCCGCCGGTCGGTGGGTTGACGGGCAGTGGCTCGCCTTTTGCGCAGAGCTTGCGGTCGTGCTGCCCCGTACCCCAGGAGATGTCTTCGGGGAGGAAGATGTCGTCGTTCTGCCACTCGGCTTTGTCGTCGATCCACAGACGCCAGCCATCGTCCGGGATGAGCGTGCCGTTTTCTGGGTAGGGCAGCTCGGGGTGCGAGGGGTTTGGGGGGAGCGCGAAGGACGGTGTGATTGCGGCGGCCGTGGTGATTGCGGCGGTGGTCTGAAGGAATGCGCGGCGGGAAAGGCTGTCAGACATGTTGCTGCGAGTTTAGCGCGTGTGGGGCGCTGTGTTGGCGGTTACTCGCCGAGCATGATGCGTTGGACGGAGCGGGCGCGGCCGGTTGCGCCGTCGCAGTCGATCAGCGTGGCGCAGAGCTTTGGGTTGCCCTTGGCGGCTTCGAACTTGCCGGGCATGCCGGTGAGGAAGCGCTTGAGGACCATCTCGGTTTCGACGCCGATGACGGAGTCGTACGGGCCCGGACATGCCGACGTCCGTCTGGAAGGCGGTGCCGTTGGGGAGCACGCGCTCGTCGGCGGTGGGGATATGGGTGTGGGTGCCGAGCACGGCGGTGACGCGGCCGTCGAGATACCAGCCGAGCGCGACCTTTTCGCTGGTGGCTTCGGCGTGGAAGTCGACGAGGATGACGCGCGCGCCGGAGCTCTCGCGAATTTGCGTGAGGAGGTCGTCGGCTTTGCGGAAGGGGTCGTCGCAGGAGTTCATGAAGACGCGGCCCTGCAGGTTGATGACGGCGTAGGCGGGGCCGTTGGGGAGTGTGCCTTCGTAAAGCCGAAGCCGGGCGTGCCGTGCGCGTAGTTGGCGGGGCGGATGACGCGGCGGCCGCGCGAGTCGGCCTTTTCAGGGACGGCGATGTACTCGAAGATCTCTTTCTTGTCCCAGATGTGATTGCCGGTGGTGATGACGTGCGCGCCGAGGTCGAAGAGCTCTTCGGCGATCGCGGGCGTGAGGCCAAAGCCGCCAGCGGCGTTCTCGCCGTTGATGATGAGGAGGTCGACGGAGTGGGTTTCGAGGAGATGCGGGATGTGTTCGTGCGCGATGTGCCGGCCTGCGGAGCCGAAGATATCGCCGACAAAAAGAATCTTCACTTGATGAGTTTATATGGCGAGGCAGATAGCGGGTTAGCGAGTCAGCGAGTCAGCGAAACGGATCGGTGGCAGACTGGAGAGCATGATCGATCTGGTGTGGAACTTTCCGCTGCTCGAGGAGCAGAAGGGGATGTGGTCGCGGTATGTGCGCGCGGCAATGGATCAATTTGAGAGTGAAGAGGTGGAGTCGCTCCGGCCGTCCTTCCGCACCGCAGAGGCCAGTCTGCGTGAGCGCGCCGCGAAGTGGCTGGGCTTTCCGGTGGAGCGCACGTGGATTACATGCGGTGGGCATCATGGGACGCTGAATGCGTTGATGGCTTCGGGGCTTGTGGGCGAGCGCGTGGCGCTGGAGGGAACGAGCTATCCGGGGTTTCTGGATCAGTGCCGCGCGACGAGGACCGAGATGGTCGCGTGTGCGGTGGATGATCAGGGGCTGGTGCCGGAGTCGCTCCGCGAGGTGTGCAGGCGCGGAGGTGTGCGCGGGTTGTTTACGATGCCGACGGTGCAGAATCCGCTGGGGTTTGTGACGCCGATCGAGAGGCGCCGAGAGATCGTCGAGATTGCGCGCGAGTTTGAGCTGACGATCATCGAGGACGATGCGTACGGGTTCATGGAGGAGCATCCGCCGGCGAGCTATGCGGAGCTCGCGCCGGAGCGGACGTTTTATGTGCGCGGGCTGGCGAAGAGTTTTGCGCCGGGGATCAGGACGGGGTTTCTGGTTGCGCCGGAGAGTGCCGCCGCGGCGATGCAGAGTTCGCTGCAGTGCACGGCTACCGGGACGGATGTGCCGGCGAATATGGCGGCGCTGGCGATGTGCGAGGATGGGGCGCTCGCGCGCGTGATGCGCGACAAGCGGGCAGAGGGCGCGGTGAGGAATCGTGCGGCGCGGGAGTTGCTCGGTGATGTTTGTGCGCCCGGCGCGCGGTGCGCGTGGCATGTCTGGGTGCGGCTGCCGGAGGGCGTCGATGTGGATGCGATCGAGCGCGCGTGTAACGAGGCGGGTGTGATTGTGTCGAATGGCAAGTGGTGCGCGGTCGAGCCGGGGTATGGGCGCGGGCTGCGGCTGGCGCTCGGTGGTGAGGTGGAGCGGGAGCGGACGCTGGAGGGCGTCGGGCGGGTGGCGGACGTACTCAGGAAAGAGATGGGTCTTGCATGAGGGCATGGTGAGCATGACGAAGCTGGTTCGCATTGTGCTCGTGCTATTGGGAGCGCTGTTCGTGTGCGCCGCCGCGTTGTATGCAACGGCTTGGTAGCGCCGTATAGAGGCTGAGCGACTGCTTGCCGCGGTCAAGAAGCTGCAGGTTGGCGTAACGACGCAAGCTGAGTACGAAGATGCCGTTCGCCCGGTGGTGAGTGATGCGATTCAGCCTCGAGATGAAGCTAATCAGGCCGTGCCAGGGGCCTATGCGATAACCCCGGTTCCGGAGTGGGTGTGGACGACGCTGAATCACATGCCCGAACCGGTCGCTTCGTCTCTAAGACATTGGCCGGTGCTCGAATGGGCACTGTTTAGCGTCGACCCAACTTTCAAACAAGGACGGCTGATCTCTCTCCAGGTCGCCGAGTTGCACGGAGAGGGCCATCCGTATGCCGGGATCCTCAGGATTCATGCGGGAGTTGTTCAGCACCTCACATTCGATGACCGGCCTTTCTCGGGTTACTCCGCCAACCAGGGCGGCGGAAATGGCAAAGTGCTTTACACCCAGGTCGACATGGACGAACGCGCTACGCCTGAAGAGCGGCGCCGCGCGCTTGATTTCCGGTTCAATTGCTTCACACGTCTTCGGCGGTGCAGCGACGGACGTCAGCTTCTCGATCCGGTGGTGAGCAACCCGGTGCCCTGAGCGGGAATTGTTACTCGGCCGATTCCCCGTGGGTTTGGCCGTTGCCTTCCTCTTCGTCGGCTGCGGTTTTGGTGAGCGGGCGCATGAGCGGGAAGAGGATGACGTCGCGGATGGAGCGGGCGCCGGTGAGGATCATGGTGAGGCGGTCGATGCCGATGCCTTCGCCGGCTGTGGGTGGAAGGCCGAAGGAGAGCGCGCGGACGTAGTCCTCGTCCATCTGGTGGGCTTCGTCGTCGCCGCGGTCGCGTTCTTTCAGTTGGTCTTCGAAGCGGCGGCGCTGGTCGACGGGGTCGTTGAGCTCGGAGAAGGCGTTGCCGACTTCGAAGCCGCCGATGTAGAACTCGAAGCGCTCGACCCAGTCGGGCTCGTCGGGCTTGACCTTGCTGAGCGGCGAGACGGCGAGCGGGAAGTCGTAGATGATCGTGGGCTGGATGAGGTGGGGTTCGGCGAGAGCTTCGAAGACATCTGCGATGATCTTGCCCAGTGGACGAGCTGCATCGTCTCAGCCATGAGCTACTGCTTCGAAGTACACATCGACATCGCGAGGCTGCGACGTATGGCCGTCTGAGCTGCGATGGCCTGGTGTCCTTCGATTGAGTCAAGCGGTTTCGAACGTGCCAGACTTGCCGATGGATGTCATCAACTGCGCACGAAGCCGTGCTCTCGAAGCTGCGCGGTGCAGTGCGAAGTCATCGATCGGAGCGCACTCGCATTCGTTCGGCCAGAACTTGATGATGGCTTCGCGCATGCAGAGCTTCTGCCACTTGCTCAGGTCGATCTCGTTGCCATTGAAGTGCGTGATCGTGGTCCCGTTCACTTCCTCGGCGACGTCGTGATGAGTTCCTGGGTGAGGTCCATCAGGTCGTGGTAGTTCGCGTAGGCCTGGTAGAACTCGAGCATCGTGAACTCGGGGTTGTGCTGCGTGCTGACGCCCTCGTTGCGGAAGTTGCGGTTGATCTCGTAGACACGGTCGAGGCCGCCGACGACGAGGCGCTTGAGGTAGAGCTCGGGTGCGATGCGCAGCGAGAGGCCGATGTCCAGTGCGTTGTGATGTGTGCGGAACGGACGCGCCGCGGCGCCGCCGGCGATGGTGTGCATCATCGGGGTTTCGACTTCGAGGTAGCCGCGGTCGTCGAAGAAGCGCCGGATGGCGCGCAGGATGGCCGCGCGCTTGACGAAGACGTCGCGAACGTTGCGGGGTTCGGTGGAGTCCGCTTGAGCTTGTGGCGATTCGGACGTCGCGACCCTGCCCGTCGGCTGCGCCGCCGTTCGAGGGTGGGGCACCCGGGTTTGTGGCTTGCTCCTGCTTCGCGAGCGTGCCGGAGTTCATGATGAGGTCGACGTAGCGCTGGCGGTAGCGGAGCTCGACGTCTTCGAGGCCGTGGTACTTGTCGGGAAGCGCGAGCATGGCCTTCGAGAGAAAGCTGATGGCCGGCCTTCCGCCGATGGGGAGGGCTTTCAGCGTGAGCTCGCCGGTGCGGGTGCGCATCAGCTGGCCGCGCACGCCGATGTGGTCGCCGAGGTCGAGCAGCTTGTAGAGCGCGAAGATGTCCTCCCCGACGTCATCCTTGCGGACGTAAATCTGCAGGCGCTTTCCGCCTTGCTGCAGGTGCGCGAATCCGGCCTTGCCCTGCAGCCGGATGGACATGATGCGGCCGGCGACGGCGAGTTGAGGGTGCTCGGCTTCGAGGGTCTCGGCGGTGACTGGCGCGGAATCGGAGTCGAAGCGCGCGAGGAGGTCGGGGATGTGAGCGAAGGTGATCTGCTCGTCGGCCGCGGGGAAGCGGTTGGGGTAGATGCTTTCGGCCGCGGAGAGGCCGAGGCGCTGGCCGATGGCGGAGATCTCGCGCAGCTTTTCCTGGCGCTGCGCGTAGAGCTTCTCTTCGAAGTCGCTTTCAAACTGGGACAATGTGTGGGGCTCGCTTTGCGGGAAACGGTTGAGGCTTCAGTATATCGGCGAGTGGCGGCGCGGCTGCGGCGGGTGGTAAGGTTTGGCGATGGCCGACGGCGACAAGAAACAGAAGGGCGGCGGAGTTTTTGGCAGCCTGGTGCAGGCGGAGTCGATGGTGCAGCTTGCGCTGGCGCTGCCGGCCGGATGCCTGATCGGCTGGTTTATCGGCATGCTGCTGGACCATCATTTTCATACGGAGTGGATCCAGATTGTCGGCATTCTCGTGGGCGCGGTTGCGGGATTTGTGCAGATCTTTACGACCGCCTCGAAGTTTATGAAGAAGGGCAGTTGACAGTGGAGTTGGCGGGGCTGAGCGACGAGGATGTCCGCCAGACGATGCTGCGCGCGTTGCGTCTGCTGGCGGTGCTGGCGGTCGTCGGGTTGGCGCTGGCGTGGTGGAAGCTGGGGTGGCAGAGCGCGGTGCTGCTGGCCGTCGGCGCGGTGATTTCGGCGACGGGATTGTGGGAGTGGATGCGACTGATGGCGGTGGTGATCAGCCGCATGGATGCAGGCGCGGAGGCCCGTCCCGTGGGCACGGTTCTGGTGGGTTTCTTCATGCGGCTGGGGATCGCGCTTGTGGCTCTCTATGTTAGTCTTAGGTATCTGGATGGTTCTGTTTACGCGCTTGCCACGGGCCTCGCATTGGGCATGATTGCCCTGACAATTGAGGCGCTGAGGCTGGTGAGGTCGTGGACGGTTTAGAACACCGCGGCACACCCGAATCAGACGCTACGGCATCTGAAGCTCAGGGAATTGAACGCCCTCCAGAACCTTAGTTTTGCCTGCAGTTCCTTCTAGTCTTTGATATGCCGACTCAGCTTTTGTTTACACGCTTTCTGAACCACCACTTTGCCCACGCGGCGAACTCGCTGCTGGCGCTTTTTCACGTGACTCCGGTGAACCCGCGTGCGCCGATCACGAACGCAGTTTCCATGGAGCTGCTGGTCTTTCTGATCCTGGTGGCGTACTTCATCGCGGTGCGATTCTCGCTGAATGTGGAGAAGCCCAACGGGCTGCAGCATCTCGCCGAGATGCTGAACGAGGGCGTCGAGGAGCAGAGCGAGGCCATCATCGGCCACGGATTCGAGCGCTTTACCAGCTACCTGACCGTGCTCTTCATGTTCATCCTGCTGTGCAACCTGGTCGGATTGATTCCGGGGCTCGAGTCGCCGACAGCGAATCCGTCAGTCCCGCTGGGCTTCGCGGTGGTCACGTTTCTGTACTACCACTACCACGGCATTCGCGTGAACAAGGGCTCGTACATCAAGCAGTTCCTTGGGCCGGTGTGGTGGCTGTACTGGCTGCTGTTCCCGATCGAGGTGATCTCGCACTTCGCGCGCATTCTCTCGCTCACCGTCCGTCTTTACGCCAACATGTTCGCCGGCGATCTGCTGACGATGGCGTTCTTCTCGCTCGTGCCGATCGGAATTCCGCTGGTGTTTCTCGGGCTGCATCTCGGCGTTGCGGTGATCCAGGCGTATGTGTTCGCGGTGCTGGGCGCGATTTATCTCGGGCTGGCAGTGGCGCACGAGCATTAGAGGCAAGTGGTTACCAGTTTAGTCGTTAGTGGTTAGTCGTTAGTGAGAACCGGCCAGCGGCTACTCGCCGACGCCAAAAGTTTGCTGAGTTCAGACTCAGCGCAAAGATCCCGCGAGGGGGCGCTCCCTCTTCGCGGTGGGTACTTCCGCCGTTCAGCGTGAGGGGGCCAGTCCGGTGAGCCTCAACCACCCACTGATGGCGAGATAACGGGAGCACGGAGTAAGAATGCGTAAGCTGCAATATCTCTTCATGTCACTGGCCGCGATGCTGATTGCCTCGCCGGCCTTCGCGCAGGCGGCGGGCGGCAACTACAGCCCGGCGTCGCAGTGGGTTCCGCTGGCAGCCGGCCTGGGAATGGCTCTCGCGGCCGGACTCTGCGGTATCGGACAGGGACGCGCAACGGCTTCGTCGGCTGAGGCGCTGGCCCGCAACCCTGGCGCACGTCCTGGAATCTTCCTGTTCCTGATTCTCGGCCTCGCGTTCATCGAGTCGCTGGCGCTGTTCACCTTCGTCATCATCTTCCTCAAGGTCAAAGCCTAAGCAAATTTGAAGTCGTAAACGAGAAGGCCTCCGCGACGCGGAGGCCTTTCGTCGTTTGGCGGAGAAGATCTACTCCGCGGGAGCCGGCTGTGGGGATGCAGTGTTGTCCGGCGTCGCTGTGGTTGCGACGGGCAGCGTGATCGGCGTCGAGCGCTGGGTCAGGTGCAGGACGCGCCCGGGCATGATGCCAAGGGCCAGGGTTGCGAGCGCACTGGCGGCGAGCGCGATGCCGATCGGGACGGCGACTCGGCGAGTATCTGTCGTGGCTTCTGTCGCGACGACCGGGCGCGTGTAAAGCGCGGCCAGCAGCCGCAGGTAGTAGAAGCAGGCCACGCCGGAGTTGATGAGGCCCACGATAGCGAGCCACACGTGGCCCGTGTACATGGCCGCGGTGAACGAGTAGAACTTGCCGAAGAATCCGCCGGTGAACGGAATCCCGATCAGCGAGATGAGGAAGAAAGCCGAGCAGCGCGGCGAGACCCGGCCGTCGAAGTGCGAGGCCGGTGTAGTCGTCAATCGTGCGCGCGTTTTCGTCGTAGCCCGACGCCGCCGTGATCACCAGGAACGCGCCGACGTTCATTGCAGCGTACGCCGCGGTGTAGAACAGCGCGGCCGAGATGGCGTTCTCGCGCGTGGAGCTGAAGGCGACGAGCAGGTAACCCGCGTGCGCGATGGAGGAGTAGGCGAGCAGGCGCTTGACGTCCTTTTGGACCAGAGCTCCGAGGTTGCCGATGCACATCGACGCGACGGCGAGCAGCTCAATGAGGATGATCCAGTGCGGTCGCAGCGTGGGCATTCCGTTGAACAGGAAGCGCAGCAGAACGGCGAAGGCGGCGGCCTTGGGTGCCGTCGACATGAGGCCGACCACCGGTGCGGGCGCGCCCTGGTAGACGTCCGGGGTCCAGACGTGGAACGGAGCGAGCGAGACCTTGAAGCCAAGCCCGATGAGCACCATCGCGATGGCGAGGATGGCAAGGTGCGGCGTGGCGGTGGCGGCGATGCTGTTGTGAATTGCGGCGATGGAGGTTGAGCCGGTCGCGCCGAAGCAGAGCGCGATGCCGTAGAGGAAGAACGCGGTCGCGAAGCTGCCGAGCAGGAAGTACTTGAGCGAGGATTCGGACGCGGTGGCCTGGCCTTTGCGGAAGCCGGCCATGATGTAGGTCGAGATCGAGGAGATCTCAAGCCCGATGAACACCATCAGGAGCTCGACCGAGCAGGTCATGAACATCATGCCGCTCGCGCCGAAGAGCATCAGCGCGTAGAACTCGCCGGCGTGCGAATGTGGCTTGCCTTCGAAGTAGTCGAGCGAGGCGAGCAGCGTGACGAGCACGATCGCGGCGATCAGCAGGTGGAAGAAGACGGAGAAGTCGTCGACCTGAACCGTGCCGTAGAACGCGGGGATGGTGCGGTACTGGAACTGGCCGAAGAGGCTGTGCTGATAGAGCGCGGCGAGCGCCGGCGCCGAGCGGTGCCGAGGATGGCCAGCCAGCCGAGCGGCTTGCGGCTGCGGCCGGCGGCGATGACCGGCTCGGCCATCATGATGATGACGCCGACGACGACGAGGATGACTTCAGGAAGAACGGAAAGGAGCGAGGTAGGCATCAGTAGCGTGCTCCTTTATTGTCGGCAGGAGCTTGTTTGCCGAGTGCGGCAGGCGGCGAGCCCCGGATCAACGAAGCCGTTCGGGTTCGAGAGCCTGTGCACGATCCGCTGCGGGTGCGACTGGATCCCATGCGCGGAGTAGCAACGCTGGCGCGCTGGCAATTGCTCGTGGCCCAGACGCGCTGCGACTACTTGATTGCTGTACGGATCGATCGCCTGCGTCCAGTACGGCGAGAAGACGCCCATGATCAGGAAGAGCACAGCGAGCGGCCAGAGCTCGACGTGCTCGCGCGGGCTGCAGGTCCCAGCCGCTGGATCTCTTCGGGCCGCAGGCCAAGCGTTGCCGTAGAAGACGCGCTGGATCATCCACAGCATGTACGCGGCGGAGAAGATGACGCCGGTGGTGCCGATCACGGTCCAGAGGACGTGGTGCGCGACGAAGGTCTGCATCGCTCCGGTGAGGATGAGGAACTCGCCGACGAAGCCGTAGAGCATGGGAAGACCGACGGCCGCGAGTCCGGTGATGACGAAGAAGGTCACCATCCAGGGATGGCGCGCGGCGAGGCCGCCGTAGTCGCGCATGTCGTACGTGCCGTAGCGCTCGTAGAGCAGCCCGAGAAGAATGAAGAGCGCGGCGCCGATCAGCGACTCGTTGAGGATCTGGAACGTGCCGCCGTCGAGCCCGGCGACCGTGAAGGTGAAGATGCCGAGCACGATGAAGCTGACTGCCGAGAGCGTGGCGAAGGCGGCGAGCTTCTTGAGGTCGTTCTGGACGAGCGCGAGCAGCGCGCCGTAGACGATGCCGATGGCGCCGAGTGCGATGAGCACCGGAGCGAAGTGCCGCGACTGCTCCGGGAAGATGCGTGAAGTTGAAGCGCAGGATCGAGTAGAGCCCGAGCTTGGCGGCGATGACCATCACGGCCGCGGTGGGGGCCTCCTGCACTGCGTCCGAGAGCCAGCCGTGCAGCGGGAAGATCGGAACCTTCACGCCGAAGGCGAACAGGAACGCGAGCGAGCAGAGCAGCAGCGCCTGTGTTGTTCGGTCGAGATCGCGTGCTTCGCCGCGAGCGCCTGCAGTGCCGGCAGGTCGAACGTGCCGGTGTGCGCGTAGAGCCAGATCATGCCAACCAGCAGAAGCGCGGACGGAATGAAGGTGTAGAGGAAGAACTTGATGGCAGCGCGGCGCCGGTTCTCGGTGCGGCCGAACGTCGCGATCGAGCAGCGCCATGGGAACGAGCGAGAGCTCCCAGAAGCCGTAGTAGAGGAACAGGTCGAGCGAGACGAAGATGCCGAGCATCGCGACCTGCTGGAGCAGGAACAGCGTGAAGAAGAGCCGCGAGCGCGAGCGGATCGCGTTCCAGGAGGCGAGCACGCCGAGCGGCGCCAAGCACACCGGTGAGTACGACGAGCCACATCGAGAGGCCGTCGACGCCGAGGTGGTACCGGATCGCGGGCGATGGCGATCCAGGCGGTGTTCTGCTCGAACTGGAAGCGGCCGAAGGTCGCGTAGTCGAAGTGCGCCGGCAGATGCAGCGTGAAGACGAACGTCAGCAGGGTGACGACGAGCGCGACGACGTGGTGCAGCTTCGAGCCTTCCTCGCGGTCCGGGATACAGCGCGACGATGATCGCGCCAACGAGTGGCGTGAGGAGAAGCAGCGTCAGGATGGAGTGATCGAGATTCATCGGTGTGAATGCTGAGTTCATCGCGTTATCGCGTTGGCGTGTGTCGGGCGACGGCGAAGAGAACGATGGCAATAACGACGGCCGCGCCAAGCGCGAGCCAGCCGGCATAGGAGCGGATGTTTCCAGACTGCATGCGGCGGGCCAGCCAGCCGAGACCGCGCGTGCCGCCGGCGAGGTAGCGCCCGTGCCCTGAACGACGAGGCCGTCCACCAGGCCGCCGAGCACGATGCGCGAGAGCATCAGCAGCGGCGAGACGATCAGGCGGCCATAGATCTCGTCGACCCAGTACTTGTGGTCGAGCAGGCGATAGACCGGACGGAAGCGCTGCGCGAGCGAAGCTGCGGTGCCGGGCTTGCGGTAGTAAAAGAGATAGGCGATGAACAGCGCCGAGCAGCGCAACGAGGACGGAGAGCGGTGGCGAGGCCAAGCTCGAGGCCGTGTGAAACCTGGTCGGCGTTCAGCGCATTCTCCGGCGTGCGCGGCTGACGGCGAACACCGGATCGAGGAAGTGCTCGAAGTGATTGCCGCCGTCGAGCGCCGCGGGAATGCCGACCCATCCGCCGATCACGGACAGGATCGCGAGGATCGCCAGCGGAATCCACATCACGGCGGGCGACTCATGCACGCCGTGCGGGTGCGCCGCCTGGCCCTTGTCGTGCTCGGGCTCGGCGACCATGGTCGCATGCGTGTCGCTGGCGCGCGTGGACGGGCGCGAGGTCTTCGTCATGGCTGGTGTGAGCGCGTGCGCGCCGTGCCCGTGCGCGAGCGCGGCTTCGTCGAAGCGCGGCGCGCCGAAGAAGGTCTTGAACCACAGCCGGAACATGTAGAAGCTCGTCAGGCCGGCGGTGACGAGGCCGACGAACCAGAGGAATCTTTCCGAGCGCGGGATTCGCAGCGAAGGTGAAGGTCCGGTAGAGGATCTCGTCCTTCGAGAAGAAGCCGGAGAGCGGCGGGATGCCCGCGATGGCGAAGACGCCCGCGGTCATCGTCCAGAACGTGATCGGGATGCGCTTGCGCAGGCCGCCCATGACGCGCATGTCCTGCTCGCCCGAGAGCGCGTGGATGACTGAGCCTGCCGCGAGGAAGAGCAGCGCCTTGAAGAAGGCGTGCGTCATCAGGTGGAAGATGCCGGCCGAGTACGCGGCCACGCCGCAGCCGAGGAACATGTAGCCGAGCTGCGAGACCGTCGAGTAGGCGAGCACGCGCTTGATGTCGTGCTGCACCATGCCGATCGTCGCGGCGAAGAACGCCGTGGCAGCGCCGATGATGGCGACGACCGCCAGCGCGAACGGCGAGCGATCAAACAGCACGTGGCAGCGCGCGACCATGTAGACGCCGGCCGTAACCATCGTCGCGGCGTGGATCAGCGCGGAGACCGGCGTCGGGCCTTCCATCGCGTCCGGCAGCCAGATGTACAGCGGGATCTGCGCGGACTTGCCGGCCGCGCCGAGGAAGAGCAGGAGGCAGATCGCCGTGAAGAATCCGCCCGTCAGGCCCGTGCGGCAGCGCGTTCACCTTTGCCGAAGACATTCGCGAAATCAAGCGAGCCGAAGTGCGCGATGAGCAGGAACATCGCAAGCAGGAAGCCGAAGTCGCCGATGCGGTTGACGATGAAAGCCTTCTTGCCGGCGTTCGCGGCGGAGTCGCGCCGGAAGTAGAAGCCGATCAGCAGGTACGACGCGAGGCCGACGCCTTCCCAGCCGACGAAGAGCAGAAGGAAGCTCGACGCCAGCACCAGCACCAGCATGAAAAACATGAACAGGTTCAGGTAGGCGAAGAAGCGCCAGTAGCCCTCTTCCTCGGCCATGTAGCCCACCGAGTACACGTGGATGAGGAACCCGACGCCGGTCACGATGCCGAGCATGATCAGCGTGAGGTGGTCGACGGCGAAGGCGAAGTTCACCTGGAACCCGCTGATCTGAATCCACGGAGCGCCGCTGATCGTGAAATGCTCGGGCGCGCCGGCGGACCGCATGAAGAGCCAGAGCTTCGAGACGATCAGCGCAGGCAGCAGCGTCGCAATCAGCGCGACAGCCGCGACGACGGCGGCGCGCGGCATCCTGCGGCCCAGCGTTCCGTTGATCAGGAAGCCCGGCGAAGGGAAGAATCGGAATGAGCCAGAGCAGAGTTTCGTTCATGCGGTGTATGCGGGCTCGTTAGCTTTCATCAGTGAGTGCTCGTTAGTCTTTCATTAGGTTGACCTGGTCGACGTTCAGGGTCATGCGGGCGCGGAAGAGCGCAATGATGATGGCGAGGCCGACGGCGGCTTCAGCGGCGGCGACGACCATCACGAAGAAGACGAAGATCTGGCCGTCGATCCGGTGCCACATGTGGGCGAAGGCGACGAAGGTCAGGTTCACGGCGTTGAGCATCAGCTCAATCGACATGAAGATCGTGATGACGTTGCGCTTGAGAAGAAACGCGCAGACGCCGATCGAGAAGAGCACAGCGGCGAGGATCAGATACCAGGCGGTCGGGACCATCAGCGGTCCTCCTTGCGGCGGCGGAGCTTGAAGAAGAGCACCGTCACGAATCCGGCGACAGCGCCAAGCGCGAAGGAGAGCCAGTGAGTGGCCGGAGTTGTCAGCGAGAAAATTCATGGCTACTGCTCCTTCCTGGCGAGAACGACCGCCCCGAGAATCGCAACGAGGATGAGGATCGACGTCACCTCAAACGGCAGCAGAAGCGAGGTGAACAGCGTGTGCGAGAGCACAACGATGTTGTTCACCGCGCCGGTAAGATACCCGCCGATCGGCACAGCGCCGAGCGCCTGGCGGTCGGAGAGGAAAACGAACGTCAGCAGGCAGAAGATCGCGGCCGCGCCCGGGAATCCGGCGATGCTCGCCACGCGCGAGAACTTCGAAGCCGGGCTCGTGTCTTCTTCGCCTGCGTTCAGCAGCATGATGACGAAGACAAACAGCACCATGATCGCGCCCGAGTAGACGATCACCTGCGCGGCGGCCAGGAACTCCGCGCCGAGCGACCAGTAGAGAACCGCCAGCGACATCATCACCACGATGAGCGAGAGCGCGGAATTGATCGGATGATGCTGCAGCAGCAGGTTAAGCGCTCCTGCGACCGCGAGCAGACCGAAGATGATGAACAGGGCAAGTTCCATCGTTGCTGTCTTTGTGGTCTTTCTTACGTACGCGTGTACAACCGATTGTAAAACGCGCAGCCTGAACAGATGCGCCGCGATTCGATGCGCCGCAAATGGCTTCAGCTGCGATAAGCGAGCACAAGGGCCGTCACCAGGATGTTCAGAATGGCGACGGGCATGAGGAACTTCCAGCCGAAGTTCATCAGCTGGTCATAGCGGAAGCGCGGAAGCGTGCCGCGCACCCAGATATAGAGCAGAAGGAAAAAGAAAATCTTGAGCACGAACCAGATGATCGGCAGAATGGCGCCGATCACCGGGCCATTAAGCGCTGCCACATGATCAAAGAGATGACCGAACGGCGAATCAGCGCCGCCGAAGAAGAGCAGCGTCGCCACGCACGCGACCGTGATCATGTTGGCGTACTCGGCCATGAAGAACATCGCGAACTTCATCGACGAGTACTCGGTGTGATAGCCCGCCACGAGCTCGCTCTCCGCCTCGGGCAGATCGAACGGCGTGCGGTTCGTCTCGGCGTACGCGGCCATCAGGTAGATGAAGAACGCGACAAACTGGCCGCCCATGAAGATGTTCCACGACAGCAAGCCATGCGCCGACTGCGAGTCGACGATGTCCCGCAGCCGCAGAGACCCCGCGCGCATGACCACGCCAACCAGCGACAGCCCAAGCGCGAGCTCATAGCTGACAAGCTGCGCCGAAGCGCGCAGCGAGCCGAACAGCGAGTACTTGTTGTTCGAGCTCCAGCCCGAGAGCGCGACGCCGTAAACGCCGATCGACGTGATCCCAAGGATCACCAGCAGCCCAATGTTGACGTCCGAGATCTGGAAGATGTCCACGCCGTGTACGAACGTCTGATGGCCGAACGGCACCATCGAGATCGAGACCAGCGCGCACGAGAGCGCGATGAGCGGCGCAAGGATGAACAGCGGGCGCTCGACTGCGAGCGGCATCATGTCTTCCTTCAGGAAGAGCTTGATGCCGTCAGCCAGCGGCTGCAGCATGCCGAACGGCCCGACGCGCGACGGTCCCCAGCGGTTCTGCAGCCGGCCGAGCACCTTGCGCTCGAGCAGCACGGTGTAGGCAACCGCCGTCAGCGTGATGCCCAGCACCACGGCGATCTTGATGATCGAGATCAGCAGGAAGACTTCGAAGGTGGAGAGATGACTCACGAAATTTAGGGTCTTTCCTTAGAGTTTGCAGCGGACTCAGGGAACAAATGGATTAGCGTGTCTGGCTGGCGACGCTTGGAGTTGAAGCGGTAAAGCAGCCAGAAATTGAGAAGCATCAGGGCGTCAAAACCTAAACCGAATGCGTTGTGGTGCGGGAAGCGGCGCAAGGAAAGAACGGCACAGACGATCATTCCGCAAAGAATGGCTGAGCTGAGGGTGACAGCTTTCCGTCGCTCGGATGTCATCGTCGTTCCTTTCTGATCTACGCGAGAGTGCTGAAGAGTTAATCGGCTTCCGCAAAGTGGTCGGCAACCTCGCGCTGCTGGTGCTTCTGGATGTCGAGGAGCATGGGTGAATAGTTCGTCAGCGAGCCCGAGGTGAAGAGCGTGTCCGACGAGGGCAGAACAAGGTCCTTGCGCGAGGTCGCATTCGAGATCTGCACCAGGCCCGAGCTCGCCGGGGCCAGGTGCTGGTCGTTGCCGCTGAGCAGTTGCAGGCGCAGCAGCTTGTCATATCCGGGAACCACGCGCTGGATTTCGTCAAGAATCGCGAACGGATCGAACGGCGAGAGCTTCGGCTCGAGATTCTGTGCGCTGAGCCAGACAGCGTGCTGATCGGCCTCGCCGGACTGCGCGCCGCGCGTTTGTCCGACGTCGGCGCGCAGACCCCGCCGGCCGAACGGCACCAGCGTCTTCACCGGATGACCCATCTTGTCCGCGAGCCGCACGATCAGCTCGAAGTCGGGACGCGTGCCGGCCTTGTCGGCGGCCTTGTTCACCAACTGCAGATCGCCGTAGCTGTTCGTGACCGTGCCGGCTTTTTCGTAGAGCATCGCGGCCGGAAGAACAACGTCGGCGATCGCAGCCGTCTCCGTCAGGAACAGGTCCTGCACGATGAGGAACGTATTCTGCAAGCGCATCCGGCGTAACGCCATAGCGCGCCACCGGATTCGACCCAACCACGTAAAGCGCGGCGAGATTGCCGGCGTTCGCGGCATCGAACATGCCGAGCATGTCCAGCCCCGGGACTTCAAGGTTAGCTGCGGCGCTCGACGAGCCATACTCAGACGCGATCGCCGATCCCGAAAGCGGCTGATATCCCGGCAGCAGATCCGGCAGCAGACCCATGTCGGACGCGCCGCGGGAGTTCGCATAATCCGCAATGCAGGCGAACTTCGCATTCGGCAGCGTGTTCACCAGGCGCGCGAGTTCGCCATCGCGCAGCTCGTTGCTGATGAGCACAACCAGCTTCTCTTCGCCGAGCACCGCCGAGCGGAAGCTCGAGAGCTCGTCGGCTTGCGCGACCACCGACGCAGCGGCTGCCGAGTTGTCGTCGCCAGCCAGATAGCTGACGAAGCTGCCGTACGCGAACGGCGCAACCTGCACGAACGCGCGCGCCTGGCGCCGCAGCTTGATCTCATCCGTGTTCGCAATGTAGACCCGCGCCTTGTTCAGCCGCACATTCGCCCGAATGTTCCACGCGGTCAGCGGCGCCTGGTTCGTCGGGTCGCCGCCGACCAGCAGAATCGCGGGCGCATTCGCGACATCGCGCTGCGAGGCGAAGCGGCCGTTCTGGTTTCCGGAAGAAGCGCCCTGAAGCGCCGCCGCCAGCGTAACGAAGTCCGCCGTGCGGTGGTGGTCGATGTTGTTCGTGCCCAGCACCGTCCGCGCGAACTTCTGCAGCAGATAATTCTCTTCGTTCGTCGTGCGGTTCGATCCGATGACGCCAAGCGACTGCGGGCCGCGCGTATCGCGCAGCTCGCGCAGCTTGTTGCCCGCGAACGTCAGCGCCTCTTCCCAGGAAACCGGCGTGAGTGGGCTGCCCTTGCCGCCCTTGCGAATCATCGGCTGCGTCAGACGAGCTTCGTTGTTTGCGAAATCGAACGCGTAACGGCCCTTGTTGCAGAGGAAGTCGCCATTGATGCCGCTCTTGTCGCGGTTGTCGGCGCGAATGATCTCCGTGCCCTCGCTCACCGCGCGCACGCCGAGCGTCGTCTTGCATCCGTCGCCGCAGTGCGTGCAGATCGTCGCGACGTGGTTCATCTCCCACGGCCGCGTCTTGTAGCGATAGGTGCCCGAGGTCAGCGCGCCAACCGGGCAGGCATCGATGCACATGCCGCACTGCTCGCAATCCACGCGCGCCATGGTGATCCGGCGAAAGCTCCGCCGGAACATTCGGCGCGATGACCGAAGAGCTTCCGCGGTTCTGAATGCCGAGCGCGAACACATCCATGCCTTCGCCGCACATCCGCACGCAGCGATAGCAGAGGATGCAGCGCGGCCGGTCGAAGAACACCACCGGCGACCACTGCTGCTCGTCGCGATGATTCTTCGGCTCGGTGTAGAACGACGTCGCCGCGCCGTACTTGAAGGTCATGTCCTGCAGCTCGCACTCGCCGCCCGCGTCGCACACCGGGCAGTCGAGCGGATGATTGCCGAGCAGCAGCTGAATCGTCGCCTTTCTGGCCTGCGCGATCTCAGGCGTCTCTGTAGAGACGACCATGCCTTCAGTCACCGGCGTCGTGCACGCCGTCTGCAGCTTCGGCATCTTCTCGATGCGCACCACGCACATGCGGCACGCGGCCTGCAGCGACAGCCCGGGGTAATAACAGAAGGCCGGAATCTCAATACCCGCCGACTTGCACGCCTCGATGAGCAGCGTGCCCGCGGGTGCGGTGAGCTTCTTGCCGTCGACTGTGAAAGTTACATCTGGCATCAATGTGCTCCTGCGAGCTCCGGCTCGCCGACCGGCTGAATCTGAATGAGCAGCGGCTCCGTGCGCTTGCCCTCGAGATACTCCTCAAACTCCGAGCGGAACTTCTTGATGAAGCCGAGCGTGGGCATCGCCGCCGCGTCGCCCAGCGGACAGAACGTCCGGCCCATCATGTTCTCGGCCAGGTACTGAATGTTGTCGATGTCCTTGCGGTTGCCGCCGCCCGCGTGGAAGCGGATCAGCGTCTTCTTCAGCCAGTCCGTGCCTTCGCGGCAGGGAATGCACCATCCGCACGCACTCGTGCTGATAGAAATTCATCACGCGCATCGCGAACTCCACGATCGAGACCGTCTCATCGAGCACCACAATCCCGCCGGAGCCGAGCATCGTTCCCGGCCTTCGCCATCTGGTCGAAGTCGAGCCCGACATCGATCTCATCGGCCTTGAGCACCGGGCACGACGATCCGCCCGGCACGACCGCCTTCAGCTTCTTGCCGTCCGAGATCCCGCCGGCAACGTCGTAGATCGCCTTGCGCAGCGAGTAGCCCATCGGCAGCTCATACACACCCGGGCCGATTCACGTGGCCGGAGATTCCGAACAGCCGCGTTCCGCCATTGCGTTCCGTGCCGAGCTTCGCGTAGGCCTCGCCGCCCATCAGCAGAATGTGCGGCACGCTCGCGATCGTCTCGGCGTTGTTGATGACCGTCGGCCCGCCGTACAGCCCCACCACAGCAGGGAAGGGAGGCTTGATGCGCGGCACACCGCGCTTGCCCTCGAGCGACTCCATCAGCGCCGACTCTTCGCCAACCTCGTACGCGCCCGCGCCGGTCTGCGTGACGATGTCGAAGTCCACGCCGTCTTTGCCGAAGATGTTCTTGCCGAGGAAGCCCTTCGCATACGCGTCGGCGACGGCCTTCTCCATGATCTTCAGCAGATAGCGGTACTCGCCGCGCAGATAGATGAAGCCCATCTTCGCGCCGATCGCGAGGCCCGCAATCATCGTGCCTTCGATCACCGCATGCGGGTCATCGAGAAAGATGACGTGGTCCTTGCACGTGCCGGGCTCGGACTCATCGCCGTTCACGAGCACGTACTTCGGCTTCTCGCTCTGCTTCGGAACGAACGACCACTTCATGCCGGTCGGGAAACCGGCGCCGCCGCGCCCGCGCAGACCGGACGCCTTCATCGTATTGATGATCCAGTCGGGCCCGTTCTCGAGCGCCCATCTGCACGGCCTTGTAGCCGTCGAGCTCGAGATACTTGTCGATATCGGCCGCGCCCTGGCCGAAGCGGCGCTTGAGGACGATCACCTCATCCGGATGGGAAACGGAATTCGGCATTACTTCACGTCCTTTCCGCGCCCGGCAGCGTAATCGTCCAGCACCTGGTCCATCTTCTCCGGCGTGAGGAACTCGTGGAAGTCATAGTTCACCTGCGCGGCCGGCGCCCAGCAGCACGCCCCGATGCACTCCACCTCTTCGAGCGAAAACAGCCCATCCGGCGTCACGCCTTTGTGCCCAATCCCGAGCCGGTGCTTGCAGTGGTCCAGCAGCTCATAGCCGCCGCGCAGCATGCACGAGATGTTCGTGCAGACCTGCACGTTGTACTTGCCCGCGGGCTTTGTGCGCAGCATCGAGTAGTAGCTCAGCACATTGCGCACATCGAGCTCCAGCAGATCGAGCCGCTGCGCAAGCTCGGCGACAACCTCGTCGGACACGTAGCCGACCTCATCCTGCGCATACAGCAGCATCGGCACAAGCGCCGAGCGCTTCATGGGATAGAGCGTCACCAGCTTGTCAAACCGTGCGGCGAGCTCCGGAGAAAAAATCGAGTTGGCGATTGCGGCCATAGGGAAATCCAGATGATCGAGAAACGAGATGCGAGAAGCTATTGCGGATCGTGGAGCATCTCGCGGGCGAACTGTTCGGCGGCGATGTCCATCTCCTGTTGCGGTTGATTGCCGACCGTTGCTGTGCCGTCCTCGTTCAAGTGAAACGCGAGCGGCGGATGATCGCTGGCTGTTACCTCGTTCGGCGTGAACCGCAGCCAGCGGCTGCCCACGCGGAGGGTGATTTCACTTGCGCTTACTTCAACAACTGCGTGTTGCGTACTGTTCAGTCCGTGAGCGGCTGCGTAGCTGCGAAGCAGAGACGCCCAGGAGGTCCAAAGTTCGGTGTGGAGCTGCTATCAGTGTCTCCGCCGCACAAAGCGGATGCTCCAACCTGTCCATACCGGCCTACCAACTGCAGTGCAATATCCGCGTCACCTCGAGTAACTCCGCGAACGTCTCACGAACTGCAAAACAGCGGTAAACCAATAAGCGCGAGGACGCTGAATGATGAACTGAAGCCTTCCACGCGACGACAGCGCGATCATCGGATCGAGCACCGCATGAGTCCCCACAGACGACTTCTGAACATCCTTGTTCGAAATCGAAGAGCGCTATCGATCGATCGCCCCCAGCACAATATCCAGCGACCCAATCACCGCCACCACATCGGCGATCAGCCTTCCCTTGCACATCACTTCCAAAGCCTGCAGGTTCGAAAAATCCGCATTGCGCATGTGCACGCGATACGGCTTCGCCGTGCCGTCCGAAACAACGTAGTAGTTCATCATGCCGTGGCCCGCTTCGACCGAGCTCGTCACCTCGCCCGGCGGCACTGCAAAGCCTTCCGTCACGATCTTGAAGTGATGGATCAGCGACTCCATCTGCGTCTTCATCTGCTCGCGGTCCGGCAGAATGATCTTCGGCGCGTCGGCGACGAAGCGGCCTTCGGGCATGCCGTCCAGCGCCTGCAGGCAGATCTTTACGCTCTCGCGCATCTCCTGCATGCGCAGGATGTAGCGCGCCCAGGTGTCGCCGTCGGTCGAGACCGGCACGTTGAACTGAAACTTCTCGTAGCTCGAGTACGGCATGTCGCGCCGCACATCGAAGTCGATCCCCGACGCACGTCCCGGAGGGCCCGGTCACGCCGAGCGCAATCGCATCCTCATACGAAAGGTGCCCAACGCCCTTCAGCCGGCCCATCCAGATCGGATTCGCGTTCAGCAGCCCTTCGTACTCGTCGATCTTCGACGGGAAATCGTCGAGGAACGCGCGAATCCGCTTGAACAGATCGATCGGCGGCTCCATCGCCACGCCGCCGATGCGGATGTAGCTCGTCATCATCCGCTGCCCGCTCACCGCCTCGAAGATAGCGCAGGATCTGCTCGCGCTCGCGGAAGCAGTACAGAAACACCGTCAGCGCGCCGATATCCATCGCATGCGTGCCCAGCCACACCAGGTGCGAGTTGATCCGCGACAGCTCATTGAACAGCACGCGCAGCCACTGCGCCCTGGGCGGAATCTCCAGCTGCAGCAGCTTCTCCACAGCCAGCGCATACGCCGTGTTGTTGATCATCGGCGCGAGGTAGTCGATGCGGTCCGTCAGCGGCACCACCTGCTGATAGAACTTCGCCTCGCACGTCTTCTCAATCCCCGTGTGCAGGTAGCCGATGTCCGGCGCCAGCGACACCACCGTCTCGCCATCGAGCTCAATCACCAGCCGCAGCACGCCGTGCGTCGACGGATGCTGCGGGCCCATGTTCAGGATCATCGTCTGATCCGACAACGGGTCCGAGCCCTCCGGCTTGTGGTGCGATTCCGCTTCGGCGATCACATCCTCGACGCCGGGGATGATCATGTCCTCGGCCGGCCGCAGCCCAGTCAGCGTCGCGCCCGTAATCTGCGTATTCACCCGGCCCGCAAACGGCTGCCGCGGCGGTTCCTGCGATTCAGTAGTGGGCTTCTCAGGAGCTTCAATAGCCATTACCGATAACCCTCCACCGGATAATCCTTGCGCAGCGGGTGTCCGTTCCAGTTGTCGGGCATCATGATGCGCGTCAGCCGCGGATGCCCCGCGAACGTAATCCCGAACAGGTCGAAGACCTCGCGCTCATAGAAGTTCGCCGCCGGCCACACACCGGTGATCGAATCAACAACCGCGCGGTCCTCCTGCAACCGCACGATGATCCGGATGCGCTGCTTCAGCTTGTGCGAGAGCAGGGAGTAGCTCAGCTGAAAACGCGGCTCAGTCGGATACCAGTCCACCGCCGTGACGTCTTCGAAGAAGTTGTAGCCGGCTGCCTTGGCCGCCTCGCAGGTCTGCACGATTGTCTCCGGCGCGACCGTCAGGGTCAGCTCGCCGCGGTCCCATTTCGCGTCGGTGATGAAGCTCTCGAGCGCCTGCACCGCGACATGATCCGCCAGCGCAGCCGCGACCGCCTCCTTGCCGAATACGGCCTGGGGAGTCGCCGGAGTCTCCATCGCATCCTTAGGTTCTGACATCTGCGCCGCCACTCCTCAGAGATCGAAAAAGTTACAGGTCACCCTTATCGTTCGACCAGTTCAGCACGCCCTTCTTCCACACATAGAAGAGCCCCACGCCCACAAAGCCGAGGTACACCAGCATCTCCCAGAAACCAAACAGCCGCGATCCCGTAATGTGCGGAAGCTGGCGGTAGATCACCGCCCACGGCAGCATGAACACCGCTTCCACGTCGAACAGGATGAACAGCATCGCCACCATGTAGAAGCCGACCGAAAAGCGCCCGCGCGCATCGCCCACCGGGTCCATGCCCGACTCATACGTGCCCAGCTTCGTGCGCGTGCGCTTGTGCTTCCCGAGGAAGTACGACGCGCCCACCATGAAGCACGCGAGCCCAATCGCGACGACAATCTGAATCGCCAGCGGAAGGTATTGCCAGATGTATGGATTGCTCTGCATGGCCATCTTTGAGTGTAGGAGTGAGGTCGTCAAGGGTCAAGGCGAGCGCGATTACCGCGTTCGTCAGGGCAGTCGTGAATGTTTACAAGACAACAGACGCCTCGATGTGGACACTGAGAGGCATCCGTGCACGCCCTTACCGTTGAAATTCTTCTGGTCGTTTTCATAGCGTCACTCGTCCGCGCGGTATTCGGCTTCGGCGAGGCGCTCATCGCCGTGCCGCTTCTGGCGCTCATTCTGCCCATCCAGATCGCCGTCCCGCTCGCCGTTCTGCTGTCGATCGCCATCGCCGCGGTGGTGGTCGTGCAGGACTGGCGGAAGATTCACTTGCGCAGCACCGCGTGGCTGCTTCTGCCGACACTCGCCGGCATCCCGCTCGGGATCTGGCTGCTCCGCTCCGCCCACCAGAATCTGTTGAAAGCTTCGCTCGCCTCCGTGATTTTGCTCTTCGCGACCTACTCGCTCCTCGCGAAGCGTGCCCCGCATCTCGAGCACGAGAGCCGCGCCTGGCTGCTCGGCTGCGGCTTTCTCGCGGGCATTCTCGGCGGAGCCTACGGCATGAACGGCCCGCCGCTGGTCGTCTACGGAGCCATGCGCCGCTGGTCGCCACAGCACTTCCGCGCCACGCTGCAGGCGTATTTCCTCCCGGCAAGCGCGATCGTCGTCATCGGTTACGCCGTCTGCGGAGTCTGGACCAGGCCCGTCACCCACTACTTCCTGCTGTCGCTGCTTGCCGCAATCCCCG
This sequence comes from uncultured Acidobacteriaceae bacterium, assembly GCA_963777205.1. Lineage (GTDB taxonomy): Bacteria > Acidobacteriota > Terriglobia > Terriglobales > Acidobacteriaceae > Granulicella. The sequence continues at coordinate 838,609 of CAVZPQ010000002.1, forward strand.
CCACGTTGCTCGGCACCATCATCAACCGCCGTCTGCGCGGCGAGGCCTTCCTGCGCTACGTCTACATCGGCCTCATCTGTATCGGCATCGGCCTGCTCGCCCAGACATTCGTCCACCGCTAGCCCGAGGCTCAGAAGAATCCGCGATACCACGCCAGCATCGGCTGCCCGAACATCGCAGCAACGAGTCCCCCGATGCAAAGAAACGTGCCCAGCGGAATCCTGCTCGCCGTCGTCGCGCGCCCGCGTGCCAGCAACGCAATCCCATACACAGCCGCGAGAATCACGCCGACAAACAGCGCCAGCATCGCCGGCGCGAACCCGAGAAACGCCGCAATCATCGCGATCAGCTTCACATCGCCCAGCCCAAGGCCCTCGCGCTTCCGCGCCGCCTTATAGATCGCACGAATCAACCACAGAACCGCCGCCGCCGCACAGATCGCCAGTATTCGTCCCCACACCAGGTGCTCCGGCCCGGTCATGAATACGTCGCCCTGACCCTGAAACGACCCCGGGCTCGACATTCGCAGACTGATCTTCGGATTCACGTGAACGTCCCCCACGCCGCGCGGCAGAAAAATTGTCTGCACGCACACCAGGAAGAACCCAATCGCAATCCCGCTAAGCGTGAACGCATCCGGCAGCGTCTGCGTCTGCCAGTCCATCACCAGCAGCCCGATGAGCAGGAAGCCGAGGATCAGCACGCCCACAGTGCCAAATAGCAGTATTTCTGGGGTCGATGTTCCCATCAGCATCGCGCTTATGCCCGGATCGACCGGACGGCGTGGCATTCCCAGCATGCCCAGCAGTACGACCACAGCGATCTGGCGGGTCGCCAGCGCAAACCACAACCCCGTCGCCAGCTCCACCGCCGGATACCGCCACGGAATCGCCGCCTTGCAACTCCTGCACTTCGCCGCCAGCAGCACCCAGCTCAGCAGCGGAACATTGTCGTACCACCGGATCGGCGCCAGGCACCTCGGGCAATGCGACCGCGGCTTCACCACACTCCGGTGCTCCGGCAGGCGCGAGATGCACACATTCAGAAAGCTGCCAAAGAGCAGGCCGAGAAGAAATGCAGGAAGCTCAAAGGCGAGCAGAACCATAGCCCCGAGTATAGGTTCTCCGGTTGCCTGCCCAGAGGTTCGCGGGCATGCTCCAGGGTTGCTCCAAACTGCGGCTTAATCGCCACGCCATCTACTCTGGAAAACCAGCCATAAATGCTGCGGATCCGGCTACTTCCGGATGCGCTCCAAATCGAATTCTGCCCGAGCAACTACCTGCCACCTTTCGTGTTCTAGACAATGAGGGACTTGAGACCAGAGCACGCGAAGGTCCCGCAGCATCTCGGATTCTGAGTTTCGAATCCAGCACGTCGGGCTCTTGGAGGTTTTCACGATGCGGTACATCAAATATTTCGGCCTGACGGCGGTGCTTGCGCTCTTCGCAGCGCCGGCCAGCCCGTCTCAGGCACAGGTTTCCGTTCGGCGTCGGCGTCAGGCGAGCCGGCGTATGAACCGGCACCGGTTCCAGCCTATGAACCGGCACCGGTACAGGACTATGAAGCGCCGCCGGTAGAACTTCCTTACGGCTATCCCCCGGAATGCCCGTACGGCTACTACAACTACGCTCCGTACGCCTGCGCGCCGTATGGCTACTACGGTCCGAACTGGTTCTATAACGGCCTCTTCATCGGCGTCGGTCCCTGGTACGGCTGGGGCTATCGCGGTTGGGGCTGGGGCCATGGCGGCTGGTCCTGGGGTCACGGCGGCTATCGCGGCGCCTACGGTTTCCGGGGCGGCTACGGCGGTCACGGGTACGGCTACGGCGGTCGCGGCTATGTTGGCGGAGCCCGCGGTTATGTCGGCGGCGGCCACGGCTACGTCGGCGGAGGGCACGGCTACGTCGGTGGCGGGCACGGCTACGTCGGTGGCGGACACGGTTACGTCGGCGGCGGAGCTCGTGGATTCTCCGGCGGCGGAGCTCGCGGATTCTCCGGCGGCGGCGGTGGCTTCCACGGCGGCGGTGGCGGCTTCCACGGTGGTGGTGGCGGCGGCTTCCACGGCGGCGGTGGTCACGGCGGCGGCGGACGGCGCTAAGATCAGCCTGAAGTCCAGACGGCTACCCTTCGGGGTAGCCGTTCTGCTTGCTCCCTAACCGGACCTGCCTAAAAATCCACGTGCGTCCGCACGCTGAACACCGCCACCGGCCCGCGGTCCTGGTTGTATCCCGGATGCTCGACGAACTGAAAGTCAAACGAGCTAAACAGGCCCCGCCAGTTGTGCGCCGTGTAATAGCTCTCCAGGATGTCCTCGCGCGCGTAGTTCAGCCGCCCATCGCCGAGCAGGAACCCCAACCCGCCCAGCGCCAGGTACTGCCTGGTGGTCGCGCTTGATCGCGTTCGAGACCACCACCACGCCCAGCTTGTCGTTCGCGCCGCGCCCAACGGTTTCCCGCGAGATCGCCGCCCACCTCAAACGTCTGGTCGACCTCCGTGTACGCATAACTCTCGTGCTCGCCCTCATTCCACCCGAACCGCCCAAACACGCGCACATCCGCAGGCAGTTCCTGCTCGAAGTTCAGCCCGACGCCGTACTTCACGGTCGTCCCGAACGGATGGTCGGTAATCACCGGCGTCGCTGTCGGGTCGCCGTGTGCCCGCGCATTCAGCGCCGCTATGTTCGCGTCGCGGTAGTCGCCCATATTCCCGTGGTTCACATAGCCCAGCAGCCGCACCGCGCCCTGCCGCTTCGGATCGAGCCATCGCGCCAGCGGCCCGCGTGCGTAATCCACCTCGTAGTTATCGCCCGCGCGCCTTCCGCAGGCTCGACTGCAGATCGATCCCGTTCGCCACCGTCGGCATCAGCGCCATGCCATACCGCGCCGAAAACGGCCCATCGTCATACTCGAGCACCGCCGCGTACGTATATCCGCGCGTATCGGCCGCGTAGTCCCACGCCCCATTGTTGTCCACCGTCCAGTTCAGAAACTGCAGGTGCGAGTCCGACCCCGGATTGTTCTGGTCGAACACATCGGGCAGGCTCATCTTGCCCACGCGCAGATCCAGCCGCCGCTCCGGAACCTTCGTCGCCAGCGACAACTGCGTGCGCTGCGAATCCACCATCTTCGAGCTCAGCCCGATCGTCTGATGAATCTGCGCGCGCGCCACATACGGCACTGGCCCAAGCTGCGGGTTCCGCACGACATCAAGGTTCGTGAACCCCGCCAGCCCTAGCGCCTCTGAGATCCCGCGGCCGCCCGACGACTCCAGATCGAAGATCGCGTCCGTGTTGAAGCGCACATTGTCGTGGAGTTGCAGCCCAGTGAACAGCGTCCCCACCAGCGACGTCTTGTACTCGCCCCGCGCCAGCATCGAGTTCGGCCCCGAGTACGGCGAGTGAAACCCGGGATGCGCCTGGAAGATAATGTTCGCCTGCCCGGAAAGCAGCCAGCGCTGCTCATCCGGGTGAGCAAACACCGTAAGCTGCGGCGCCTCATTCGCGGTCGTAGCGGGGTCCGCCGCCGCGGGCGGATTCGGCGGCTTCGTCTGCGCATGCGACATCGCTCCCGCAGCCAGGCACGAGCAGACTGTCAGTTTTGCGGCGAAGCGAAGATGCATGTGAGCTCGGAAGGAAGAGGTCTCAGCAAAAAGACCCTTTATGGCAGGGCGGGAATGTAACCCGCGCACGGGCAGCAGAAGCAGGATGAAAACGCCCGCCAAAGGAGGATCCTCCACATGGCGGGCCGGGTTATTTCACTCTCATCGGCAATCGCGTCGTTCTCCAGGCGCGACCAGATGCCCGCAATCGGGCAGCGCTCATCGCCTGTTTCAACGAAGCTGCGGATCAGGTGCATGCGGCTGAACTGCGGAATCATCGCATTCGTCTCAGCCGGACGTACCCAGCGGTTGGTCAGGTTCTTCATTGGAGTTCTCCTCCTTTCCGCGCCAGTCCGGCACGACATCAATATGGTTAGTATACCCCGGTAGGGTATCAAGAGGACGTAAAATTCTCCCGGAGGGTCTGTGGAGATCGATCGCGAACGCGCCAAACTCATCAACCGCGCCAAGCGCATTCACGGCCAGATGGAAACCGTCGAGCGCTCGCTCACGGAAAGCCGCGACTGCACTGACGTTCTCATGCTCCTCGCCGCCGTCAAGGGCGGCATCAACAGCCTTATGGCCGAGATTCTCGAGGACCACATCCGCCTGCACATCGGCGCCCGCCCCATGTCGCCCGAGCTCGGCGAAGAACTCATCGACCTCGTCCGCGCCTACCTGAAGTGACCGCCTCGGCCCTTTGACTACGGCCTCGCCGATCGATTAAACTGTCTTTACACGAGAAAGGAGGATGATCCCATATCTATGAAATCTGACAGTAATAGTTGCACAACCCGTGAGGTGACTGAGGCTTAGGGCGTCCGTCGCTCTAGACCTGGCAGTTCTGCACAATCAGATCTCCTGCCGAGGCCCATCCAGGACGGATGCCTCAGGTCAATCTCAACAGTCCACCGCGCAAGGGCTCGCCGAGAAGGCGAGCCCTTCGTGCTTCCAAAAGCAGACTTTCGATTCGGACGTTTTACATTTTCGGATTCCCAGCGTACGTAACTGCGCGGCAACTCACGCATTTCTACCATCTAAAATCTGCAATCTAAAATCTCTTCATGAGCGAAGCCGTCCTGGACCCCGCAGCCCCGACCCCCACCACCTCCGACGACCTCATCATCGCGGGCCGCCGCTTCCGCTCGCGCCTCATCGTCGGCACCGGCAAGTACAAGGACGGCCCGGAGACCGCCGCCGCGATCGAGGCCTCCGGCGCCGAGATGATCACCGTCGCCGTCCGCCGCGTCAATCTCGACCGCTCCAAAGAATCGCTCCTCGACTTCATCGACCCGCAGCGCTTCTTCCTCATGCCCAACACCGCCGGCTGCTACACCGCCGAGGAAGCGATTCGCGCCGCGCGCCTCGCCCGCGAGGTCGGCCTCTCCGACTGGGTGAAGATCGAAGTCATCGGCGACCAGCCCACCCTCTACCCCGACGTCCAGGCCACCGTTGAAGCCACCCGCGTCCTCGTGAACGAAGGCTTCACCGTCCTGCCCTACACCACCGGCGACATCGTCTTCGCCAAGCGCCTCATCGATGTCGGCGCCGCCGCCGTCATGCCGCTCGGCGCGCCCATCGGCACCGGCCTCGGCATCGCCGACACCTACACGCTGCGCATCATGCGCGAGCTCATCACCGAAGTCCCACTCGTCGTCGACGCCGGCCTCGGCACCGCCTCCGACGCCGCGCTCGCCATGGAGCTCGGCTTCGACGCCGTCCTGCTCAACACCGCCATCGCCGGCGCAAAGAATCCGGTGCTCATGGCCTCCGCGATGAAGAAGGCCGTCGAAGCCGGCCGCGAAGCCTTCCTCGCCGGCCGCATGGGGAAGAAGCTCTACGCCAGCGCCAGCTCTCCCATCGAAGGGATCTCGCGCTAGGGCGCGAGCTTCTCCTCGAGCCGGCGCTTCACCTCCGGCCACTCGCTCGCCACAACCGAAAACCGCAGCGTATTCCGCGGCGTAAAATCCGCGGCCATCCGGTGCGCGCTCAGCGTGCCTTCGAGCTTCGCCCCAATCCGCTTCAACGCCGCCGCTGATCTCTCATTGCGCTCATCCGTGCAGAAGCTCACCGAATTCATCCGCCACACCTCGAACGCATGCGTCAGCATCAGCAGCTTCGCCTCGGTATTCGCCGCGCGTACGAATCGCCGAAGCCGTCAGCCACGTGTAGCCGATCTCGCCGGTATCGAACACATGCTTGCCGAAATGCGCCGAGCCCTCCGGCCATGCCCAGCGCTCCAGCCCAAAGAACCGCGTCGACCCAATCACCACGCCATCGCTCCTGCGAACAGTCGCAAACGGGAAGCGCCGTCCCCGCATCTCTCCACGCAAGTGCGGTGTTGATGTAACGATCCACCGCCTCGCGCCCCACCGGCACAAGACTCCAGTTGTAGATCGACGTATCAGCGGCCGATGCCTCAACCAGCGCTGCGGCATGCCGCCGCTCCAGAGGCTCAAGCCGAACATACTCTCCGTCGAGAATCACGGGTTCGATCGGTGCAGCACTCACAGGCGCTGCCCGAAACAGACGAGATCGCCATCGGGCGCCATCACCAGCAGTTCACGCTGGTGATACGGCTTGTCCGCCGGGCCGTGCACTTCGCCGTCCGGCATCTTCGCGAGTCCCGCGCTCAACTCTGCATACAGCGCATCAACGTCGCGAACGTCGAAGTAGTACCGGAAGTTCCTGCGCCCACGCGGAGCATCGGCTGGATCCTCGCGTCCCCATATGCGAATGCCGCAACCATCGCGTTCCAGGTAAGCGTAGTCATCTCCGCGGCGGTGCGTTTCGAATCCGAGAACCTCGTCAAAGAACTGGACGGCTGCGTCAAAATCCGCAAGCGGAACATGCATGAACGGGGTCGTCTGAATGAAGTTGGGCATGCAGGAAGCTTACGATGGAAACCCGCGCTGCGGTTGCCAGAAAATCGTTTGCCTACCAGTGTGCAACATCTTGCAGCGTGGCTCAGCTTAATCGAGCGTATACATCGCCAGACCGCTCAGCAGCTTCGGATAAAAATCGGTCGACTTCTGCGGCATCACCTCAAGGTTCAGCGACACGTCCTTCATCTGCTCCAGCGTCACCGGCTTGATCAAAAAGGCGACATCCGCCTTGCCGCTCTTCACGCGCTCCACGGATTCCTCCGCCTCGCGATAGTAGCGAATCACCTCGCCCTTTCGGATCGTGTCCTCATCCAGCCCGAGCAGCTTCTCGAGCACCACCTTGTGCAACTGCGTTACATCAAGCTGCTGCTGCCGCGGCGACAGGCCCGCCAGCAGCGGCGCTATCGCATTCGGCTTCGGCCTCAGCAGCAAATTGCCGTGGCCCGCAGCCGCGATAAACGCCACGCCTTGCGTCTCATTCAATTTCGCGAGCAACTGCGCCGGCGCTCAACGAACTCTCCATCTGCTCAACTTCGAAGTATTGCTTCGCACGTTCGGCAAATCCGCTAATGCTGAAGTTCTGCAAGTCCCGAAACCACACGATGCGTGGGCAGAATCGTAATCCCCGGCGCATCCATGTTCACAAACGTCATCATCATCGCCTGCTCCGGAAACGCAGGCTGCGGCAGGCCATCGGACGTTATCTTCGGCGCGGCGTTCGCGTCCACATGCAATTCCGCCGCACGTTCATGCATATATGCCGTCGACGTCTCATAGCGATGGTGGCCATCTGCAATCAGCAGCCACTTGTCGTTCATCGCATCCAGGACCCGCTTGATGAGCTTTGCATCCGTCACCTTCCAAACGCGATGCACCACGTGGTACTCGTCGACGATCTCCAGGTCAGGGCTGCGCGTCACGTGCGGTACTGTCTTCGAGTCACCCGCTACGCTGGGCGGCGGTTCGAAAATCACGCGTTCCGCCACAAACTCCGGGTCCGAATACAGCATGTAAATCTGCTCGCAGTACGCGCGCGTTGCTTTGAACAGCGCCAGCCGGTCGGACTTGTGCTTCGGAAACGTCTGCTCGTGCCGGTAGACAACCTTGTCGGCGTAGTCGTGAAGCTGACCCAGCGCGATGAATCCGCGCCGCTCCCGAATCTCCGCCTTCAGGCCGGTGTCGCCGCCCGTTCCCGGCACGGTGTACGTCTGCGAGTAGCCGTAGAGCGCCGGCACGCTTTCCTCGCGCAGAATTCCCTTTGCCCGCCAGTCATTCAGCGTCTCGGCCGCGCGCGTGTACACGTTGTGCTCGTCGTTGTCGTCCGGCTGATGTTTCCCGAGCACCACGCGCACCAGGTTGTACGGGCTCAGGTTGTAGTAGCGCTCCTGCATCTGCTTGTCGATCTTGTCGTAGGGCTGCGTGACAACGTCGGCCATGTTGACGCAGGTTGGATCGTAGCGGAGAGCGCGAAACGGAAAGATGCGTGCCATGGTTCCATTGTACGAAGGATGGCGGAACTCCAGACCACATACACTGAACCGATGCTGCTGACGAAAGCGACAGAGGCGGACTACGCCGAGATAATCGATCTCGCGAACCTCGCCTATCGCGGACGCGAAGGCACAACGCCAAGCTGGAATATCGAGAAGGGAATCGTCGGCGGCTCTCGCCTGAATGATTCATTGCTGCGCGAGGAACTTGCAGCCAAACCGGATGGAGCACTGCTCGTCTATCGCGAAGGCGATGGTCCGCTGCTCGGAACCGCGTGGCTCAATCCTGAAGCTGACGGAGTCTGGTCGATGGGTCTCGTCACAATTCGTCCTGAGTTGCAGAACCAGCAGCTCGGACGGCGGCTGCTGGATGCGGCGGAGAAATACGCGAGCGAGCACGGAGCGAAACGCATGCAGATCGGCGTGCTCCATGTGCGCGACACGCTCATCGCGTGGTACGAACGCCGCGGCTATCGAGCAACCGGCGAAACCGAACCTTACCCGACCGGCGATCCACGGTTCGGCACACCGCTTCGCGACGATCTGCACTTCGTAATCATGCAGAAAGACATCTGACGCTCATCCGCCTGCAATCGCGCCAAGCACGATCAGCGGCTCGCGTCCGCTGATGACGTCCTGCGGCAACAGATCATCCGGCGAATCGTGCGAGAGGTCCTCGTTGCACGCAAAGAATCGAATGAACGCGCGCCGCTCCTTCGTGTTCTGATCGCGGATGCACCCGCACAGCGTCGGATACGCTGCTTCAACCGCATCGAGCACACGCCGCAACGTCACCGGCGCTTCAATTTCGAATTGAACCTCATGTCCCGTCGTAATGTTCGCGTGCCGCAGCAGCGGCGCGGGAAGCTCGACACGAATACTGTGCCTCTGCGCTTCGGAACTCATGCGAGTGTCTGGACTTCGATCGAGAGCACCGGCGGGAGATGTTCGGTGATCGTCGTCCATGTGTCGCCGCCGTTGGGCGAGCAGTAGATCTGGCCGCCGGTCGTTCCGAAGTAAATTCCGCAGTCGTCGAGCGCATCTACCGACATTGCGTCACGCAGGATGTTGACGTAGCAGTCCTGCTGCGGAAGGCCTTTGGTCAGCGGCTCCCAGTCGTTGCCGCCGGACTTGGAGCGGAAGACCTGCAGCTTGCCATCGAGAGGGAAGTGCTCGGAGTCGCTCTTGATCGGCACAACGTAAACGGTCTCCGGTTCGTGCGTATGCACGTCGATGACAAACCCGAAGTCGGTCGGCAGATTACCGCTGACCTCCGTCCAGTTGTCGCCTGCGTCATCGGAGCGCATCACGTCCCAGTGCTTCTGCATGAAGAGTGTCTTCGGAGTCTTCGGATTCATGGCGATGTGATGGACGCAATGCCCGACCTCGGCAGTCGGATCAGGCAGAAATTTCGAGCTCAGCCCTTTGTTGATAGGCTTCCAGCTCTTGCCTCCATCGTCGGTCCTGAACGCTCCTGCGGCCGAGATCGCGATAACGATCCGCTCCGGATTCGTCGGATCGAGGATCACCGTGTGCAGACACATGCCGCCTGCGCCCGGCTGCCATCCGGGCGCGGTCGCATTCGTGCGCAGGCCGGAGAGCTCCGTCCACGATGCGCCGGCGTCGGTGGACTTGAATAGCGCCGCGTCCTCCGCCCCGGCGAAGACGGTGTCGGGATCGGTGAGCGAGGGTTCGAGGTGCCAGACGCGCTTGAACTCCCACGGGTGCGCCGTGCCGTCGTACCACTGGTGCGTGCCGGGGACGCCGTCGTAGGTGAAGTTGGCGGAGACTGGGTTGAAGGTCTGGCCCCCGTCGTCGGAGCGCTGGACCTGCTGGCCGAACCAGCCGGAGGTCTGGGAGGCGTAGATGCGGTTGGGGTCTACGGGCGAGCCTTTGAGGTGGTAGATCTCCCAGCCGGTGAAGTGCGGGCCGGAGATCTTCCAGTCCTTGCGCTTGCCGTCGGAGGTGAGGATGAAGGCGCCTTTGCGGGTGCCGGCGAGGACGCGGACGGAGCTCATCGGGCGGTCTCCTGCTGTGTGGAAATCGGTCTGCTTCGGGACTGGAGAAGCATACGCCGGAGAGCGGTGGAATTCGGAGAAATGTGACGAGCGGGCGGGTACCCCCTCCCCCCGTCAGCTTTTTGCGCAAAGTCTTCGAACGAGAGACTTTGAGGGTGGACTTTATGGGTCCCGGAGAGGCTATTAAAGCACGAACCCGGCCTCGGCCGGGCAGGCAGATCTCCTAGTTTCATTTTAAGGGGTGTGTCAAGCGGCGCAGAGGAAAACGCGGACGAGGGTCTCCGCAACGCCAGACGAGCGGCCGGGTTCTAAGGACAGGTACGTGGTGCGTTTCAAGGAGGAACAGTGAGGCTCTGGGCTTTGTTGGTGGCGGTTGTTCTTTTTGGCGGGGTGGCGGAGGCGCAGACGGACCTGGCGCTGAGCGTGTACGGCGCGTTCACGCAGAAGGTGAACGGGAACGGCGTGACGCAGAGCCCGGCGAACCAGGGTGGAGCGATGGTGGAGTTTCATCACCAGTCGAATCCGCTGGTGGGATATGCGCTGACGTACTCGTGGAACCGGGCGGACCAGACCTATACGGGCGGGACGATATCGTGCGGGCTGCCGTGCGGTGGAGGGGGGAATCAGACGATTCATGTGCCGGCGAACGCGCATGAGGTGACGGCGGCGTGGGAGGTCGGGGTGAAGGTGCTGAACCTGCGGCCGTTCCTGCTGGCGGGTGGAGGCATTCTGTTGAATCAGCCGGCGCAGAGCTCGGACTCGGTGAAGAACCATACGGCGGGCGTGCTGGTGTATGGCGGCGGTGTGGATGTCGGGCTGCTGCCGCATGTCGGGATTCGGGCGCAGTATCGCGGGAATGTGTACGGCGCGCCGCAGTTGTCGACGGCGTTCTCGTCGACCAAGGCGTTCTTTACAACGTCGGAGCCGATGATCGGGGCCTATTTGAGGTTTTAGCGGCGAGCCAGGTTCCGTTGAGGGATCAACACAAGGGCAAAAGCAACAGCGGTCGCGCTAAAGCGCGATACCCCACCCTGTCGCTTCGCGGCGAGGATGGGGCACCCGGGTTCCGGCGATACCACGCTGTCGCTTCGCGCCGAGGGTGGGGCACCCGACGGGGCCGACGCGCTTGCGGTGAAGCATCCAACTCGTCTGGAGGTTTGGATGAGGCGCGCTGTTTTTGTTTCGCTGATCTTGGTTGGGTTGGCGGGCTGCACGCGGGAACAGCGCAGCCCGGATGCGATCCGGAACGATACCGCGCATGCGACGGCGGGGGTGGTTCGGGATACGAAGGCTGTGGCTGAGGGTGTGGTGGATGGGCTGCGGCAGAAGGGGCCGGTGAACATCAACAAGGCGAGCAGCGATGATTTGCAGCGGCTGCCGGGAGTTACGCCGGACATGGCGGACCGGATTATTGCGGGGCGGCCGTATCAGGAAGGTGCGGATCTATATCACCGGCACATTGTGAGCAAGGCGGAGTACAACCAGATTGCAGGGAAGATTGAGGCGCGGTGAGAGAGTAAAACTCACGTCTCAGAATCGAGACCTGTTCGGCTACGCTCAGGGCAGGCTGGGGCGCCCGGCGGATGAAGGTGCGGGACTCAGGAGGAGAGAGCCACGATGAGACCCGTTTTGTTTCTTCGGATTGCGTCTGTGCTGACGTTCATCCATGCGGTTTTGCATACGGTGGGCGGGGTGTTCGGCAAGCCGTCGCCGGGTGTGGCGGCGATGGTCGCGGAGACGATGCGGGCGAACCGGTTTCCGGCGTTCGGCGTGACGCGCAGCTATGCCGATTTTTATCTGGGGATGGGGCTGGGGGTCACGATCTTTCTGGTGGTCGCGGCGGTGGTGCTTTGGCAGATGGGCGACGCTCGCGAAGACGGACGCCGTGAGGCTGCGGCCGATGATGGCGGCGATGATGATTGGGTTCCTGGCGTTCGCGGTGGTGTCGTGGCTGTATTTTTTCCTGGCGCCGGTAATCGTAGAGGTGTTGATTGCGGCGTGTGTGGGAGTGGCGATGGTCGGGGCTGGGCGGCTGAAGGGCTCTCGCTGAAAGGCATACCTCAGGGGCTAAAGGCCTTTTCGTTTGCGCGGTGTGAGAGACCCGAGCCTAAAGGCTCGGGCTACCTAGAAGCGGTCGCGCGTCTGAACGCGCGATACCCCACCCATGGCCTCGCCATCAATGGGGCACCCCGTTCTTCGGCTCATGACAAACGAAGGCCGCCTGATTTCAGGCGGCCTTCGTTTGTTGCGGAGTTGCTTAGAGGAACAGTGGCGCCAAGCACCAGGGTGATGGTGGCGAGGAGTTTGATGAGGACGTGGAGGGAGGGGCCGGCGGTGTCCTTGAAGGGGTCGCCGACGGTGTCGCCGACGACGGCGGCTTTGTGGGCGTCGGAGCGCTTGCCGCCGTACATGTCCGGTTTCGATGTATTTTTTGGCGTTGTCCCAGGCGCCGCCGCCGTTGTTCATGAGCATGGCGAGCAGGATGCCGGCGATGGTGCCGACCATGAGGAGGCCGGCGACCGCGGTCGCTCCGCCGAGGTTGACAGGGACGCCGTTGATGGTCGGGACGTTCATCATCTGGCCGGGAGCGAGGGTGACGGAGCTGGTGCCGTAGCTGGCGGAGAAGTTGCGGAAGATGAGGCCGACGGCGACAGGAAGAGCCGACGACGAGCAGGCCGGGGAGGACCATCTCCTTGAGCGCGGCCCCGGTGACGATGGAGACGCAGCGGGCGTAGTTGGGCTTGGCGGTGCCTTCCATGATGCCGGGGTTCTCGCGGAACTGGGCGCGGACGTCTTCGACGACCTTCTGGGCGGTGCGGCCGACGGCCTTGATGGCCATGGAGGAGAAGAGATAGACGAGCATGGCGCCGAGCAGCGCGCCGACGAAGACGGGGATCTCGGCGAGGTTGACGTTGGTGAAGGACCAGCCGTGGGGCATGTAGCCGTTGGGGCCGGCGGCGGCGACCTTGTCGACGACGATGGTGCGGACCTCTTCGAGGTAGGCGGAGAAGAGCAGGAACGCGGCGAGCGAGGCGGAGCCGATGGCGTAGCCCTTGGTGAGCGCCTTGGTGGTGTTGCCGGCGGAGTCGAGCTTGTCGGTGATGTCGCGGACGGCGTCGGGCTGGTGGGACATCTCGATGATGCCGCCGGCGTTGTCGGTGATGGGGCCGAAGGTGTCCATGGCGAGGATGTAGGCCGCGGTGGCGAGCATGCCCATGGTGGCGATGGCGGTGCCGTAGATGCCCTTGGCGTAGTCGGAGATGACGAGCAGGTTGCCGTTGAGGTCGGTGGCGTTGGCGAGCGCGCGGACGCCGCAGTAGTAGCTGGCGAGCAGCGCGATGGAGATGACGATGACCGGAAGCGCGGGGGTTTCCATGCCGACGGCGAGGCCGGAGATGATGTTGGTGGCGGGGCCGGTGAGCGAGGATTTCGCGATGAGCTGGACCGGGCGGTAGCGGCTCTCGGTGTAGTACTGCGTGATCCAGACGAAGAGGAATGCGGTGATGAGGCCGATGACGCCGGAGAGGAAGAGCCAGCCGGGCTCGACGCCGGGGCCGTTGAGCATCTTCCAGACGACGAGCGCGAGGCCGCCGAGCGCGATGACGGCGGTGACGTAGAAGCCGCGGTTGAGCGCGCGCATGGGGTCTTCGGTTTCGCTGGAGCGGACGACCGCGACGCCGACGATGGACGCGATGAGGTTGATGGCGTGAATGATGAGCGGGAAGAGGATGCCCTTGATGCCGAAGACGGGGAAGAGCGCGGCGCCGAGGATCATGGCGCCGACGGTTTCGGCGGCGGTGGACTCGAAGATGTCGGCACCGCGGCCGGCGCAGTCGCCGACGTTGTCACCGACGAGGTCGGCGATGACGGCGGGGTTGCGGGGGTCGTCTTCGGGGATGCCGGCTTCGACTTTGCCGACGAGGTCGGCGCCGACGTCGGCGGCCTTGGTGTAGATGCCGCCGCCGAGCTGGGCGAAGAGGGCGACGAGCGAGGCGCCGAAGCCGAAGCCGACGAGCTGGTAGACGACGGCCTGAGGATTTGTCGTCCCGCCGTAGACGAGGAAGAGGATGCTGACGCCGAGCAGGGCGAGCGCGACGACGACCAGGCCGGTGACGGCGCCGCCGCGGAGGGCGGCCTGGAGGGCTTTGTTCAGCGAGCGTGCGGGCGGCGGAGGCGGCGCGGATGTTGGTGCGGATGGAGACGTACATGCCGGTGAAGCCGGCGATGCCGGAGCAGGTGGCGCCGACGAGGAAGCTGACGACGGTCTGGATGGCGATGTCGTGCGTGCGCGGGGCGAAGAAGTAGCCGCAGAAGATGATGATGGCGAGAATGACGGCGATGATGGCGATGGTGCGGTACTGGCGGGCGAGGAAGGCTTCGGCGCCCTCGCGGATGGCATTGGAGATGGCCTGCATGTCGGCGGTGCCGGTGTCGCCGGCGAGGACGGAGCGCGCGATGAGGGCGGCGGCGACGAGGGCGAGGACGCCGATGCCGATGGCGATCCAGAGCCAGATGGTGTCATTGGAGGAGACGGTGGGGGCGGCTGGATAGTAGGTCTGAAAGCTCAGGAGAGCCGCGGGTGCGCCGGGATGCATGAACAGGATTCCTCCGTGAAGTCGTGCAAAGGGTCAATAGTGGATTGGGCGGTCTTGAGGCAGACCGCTGGGCGTGCTCCCGTATGAGGGGAGACTGGCGAATTAGAGCATTATGTGTGCGGGAGGGTCAATCGGAACGAAATCTTGCACGTGCGATAACAGGCACGCGATCGCTTTGGCGACTAATTGCTGCTGCCGGAGGAGACTACGTGGTTGTGTTCGGCGCAGATCTGCTGGAAGAAGGCGTCCTGCTCGCCGGACGTGAAGCCGTCCCGGGGGTAGGCGCAGAGCAGGTGAAAGGAGTGCCGGGCGGCGAGTTCGTTCCAGAGCTGTTCGAGGCGGACGGCGGCTTCGCGCTTGCCTTCGGCCCAGAGCAGGGCAACCATCTCTCCGAAGGCGACGGGGAAGGTGACGTCGGGGCCGAGGCTGGCCTTGGCGTAGACGAGCAGGGGATCGATGGTGGCGAAGAAGCGGTCGCGGTCGGGCATGGCGTCGACCATGAACTTGGCCAGGGTAGCGTCGGCATCGAGCAGGACGTACTGGCTGTTGCGGACAGCGAGCGAGAGATCGATGCCCGCGGCGCGCAGCCGCTGGGCGATGCCCTGGCGGTGGGGCGCGGCGGCAATGACGAGGCAGACTCCGCCGGATTTGAGCGCCTGGCCGATGACCTCGCTCAGATTGTCCAGAAAAGCAGCGTCGTCGTCGTAAAAGTCGACGGAGTGGGAGCCGGAGCGGATGTTAGTGGCCCGGGGAACGTCGCATCCAGACGTACCGCGGCCGATTTGCGGATCGGGCTTGATCAATGTGGCCAATTCTACCCCGGGAAAGATAAAGGACATCTGTTGAGATGGTTTTTAGCGGCCGGTTACTGCCTGACGTGGCCGGATTGTCAGAGGGGTCGGACACAGGGCTGGTCCCGTCATAATATGACGCGCTGTTCATGCGCGGTATGGCGAATGAGGGGGCGGCGGTGAGATAGTGGATGCGCAGGGCTCCTGACGTGACTTGAGCATGGCCGTGAGGAGCGCGAGGTGCCGTATGCGGTGCTTGCGGTTGGGCCAGGGTGAGCGGGCGTGGTGGAGCGGAGCGGTATGGGCCGCATTGATGCTGGTTGTGCTGGGATTTGGGGGTGGGCCGGCGTGGGCCCAGGAGAATCCTCTGGGCGATGTGAAGACGCCTGCGCCACCGGCGCCGAGCGAGTCAGGCGAGCCGCGCATTGTGATCACGGGCAAGGACGTCCCGACCAAGGCGACGAGCGCGGCAGGTGAGACGATCCGGGTGGATGCCAACCTGGTGCTGGTGCCGCTGACGGTTACCGATCCGATGAACCGGCTGGTGACGGGTCTCGATAAAGAGAACTTCGCGATCTTCGACAACAACACGCCGCAGACAATCAAGAGCTTTGCGACCGAGGATGCGCCGCTGTCGATCGGGATCGTGTTCGACCTGAGCGGGAGCATGCAGTCGAAGTTTCTGCGCGCGCGCAAGGCGCTGACGGCGTTTCTGCGCACGTGCAACCCGCAGGATGAGTTTTTTGTAGTTGGCTTCAATGACCGGCCGGCGGTGCTGGTTGATTACACATCGGATGTGGAGGACGTCGAAGCACGTATGGTGATGCTGCACCCGGAGAACCGGACGGCGCTGATCGACGCGATGTACCTCGGGGTGAACAAGCTTCGCAATGCGCGGTATCAGCGCAAGGCGCTGCTCGTGATCTCGGATGGCGGCGACAATCGCAGCCGGTATACGGAGGGCGAGCTGACGCAGGATTGTGCGCGAGAGCGAGGTGCAGATTTATTCGATCGGCATCTTCGATGCGTATGCGCCGACGGAAGAAGAGGTGAACGGGCCGACGCTGCTGAATGAGATTTCGGAGTCGACCGGCGGGCGGCTGTTTCGTGTAATGGACATGCAGGATTTGAGCGATATCGCGGAACGGATCAGCGAAGAACTGAGGAACGAGTACGTGATTGGATATACCCCGACGGACCGGCGGCGCGATGGACAGTGGAGAAAGTTGAAGGTGAGGCTGATGGAGCCCTCCGGTCTGCCTCCGCTGACGGTGCACAGCCGCGAGGGCTACTATGCGCCGACGCAGTAAGGCTGCGGGATGCGTTTTGATGGTGGGAGTGGCAGCGGGTGCACAGCAGGCGAGTTTGCCGGAGTGGCCCCGGGTGCGCGTGACCGTATCGATTGTGGATAGGCACGGCGCTGCCGGCAGCCGGTATAAAAGCGCGATGCACTCGAAGTGAGCGACGGCAAGAACGTTGTGTCGGATGCGGTGCTGCGCCCGGTGAGCGGCAGGCTGGAATCGATTTGCCTGCTCGTCGATACATCGGGATCGACATATGCAGCGGTCCACGCAGTTCATGCTGAGGTGGGGGAGCTGATTGATAAGCTGCCCGCGGATGATGAGGTGTGCCTGGTGGATTTCTCGTCGGCTGCGTACGTGGATGCGCCGTTGACAACAGACCGTGCGCTGCGACAGAAAGGGCGTGCAATATCTCCGGTCGACAGGCGGCTCAGCCCTGCTGGATGCGGTGGAAGCTACGGCGGAGTATTTGCAGAAGAATGCACATTATTCGAGACGGGTGATTGTTCTGGTGAGTGATGGAGGGGACAACGCGTCTAAGCATAATGCGGCCCAGGTATGGGACGTACTGCACCGGCCGGAGGCGCCCGTCGTCTATTCAATCGCGAACTGGAGCCCAGCCCTGTCCGGCACCCAGGCCGATGAGTCGCGGCTGAGGAAATTGACCGAGGCGACGGGCGGGCTGGAGTTTCGGGTGAAGAAAGACGACCAGGCTGTGGAGGCTGCGGACCACTTGATGGAAGCGATGGACGGAAGGTATGAGCTGGAGTTTACGGCCAGCGACCCGGCGACGAATGGAAGCGAACGAAAGCTGCGAGTGAAGGCTGGAAAAGAGCTGCGGGCGCAGAAGATGAAGGTAGTGGGGCCGGATGGATATCTTGCGGCGCGGCAGTGAGGATCGATTGAACAAGGTTGGGAGATTCGTCGTGTTGGCGATGGCGCTGGTGAGCACGGCGCTGCTGCCGGGAGTCTGGGCGCAGACGCCGGTGCAGGGAACAACTCAGGCGCCCGTGGCGCGCGCTGGGCAAGCGACACAGCAGCAGATGCCGCCCGCGGTTGATACGCGACCCGGTGCCTTCGCCCGATCCTGACCGGAAGCTTGTGCCGCCTGCGCAGAGCGGGCCGCCGCAGCCGGGCGAAATTACCAAGGAGCATGGGCAGTACACGCTGCGCGAGAACGCGTACGAGGTGCGGCTGAATGCGTCGGTCATCGACGGCAATGGGCAGCCGGTGGAGGATCTGCCGAAGGACGCCTTCCACGTGTACGAGGACGGCGTGCCGCAGACGATCATCGGCTTCCGGCATGAGGACGTGCCGGTGTCGCTGGGGATTCTGATCGACAGCTCGGGCTCGATGTACGACAAGCGCGCTGCGGTCGACGCCGCCTCGCTCGATCTTGTGCGGCTGTCGAACCCGAATGACGAAGCCTTCCTGGTGGACTTCAGCTCGGAGGCGTACATCGACCAGGACTTCACGAGCGACATCAGCAAGCTGCAGCAGGGGCTGGCGTATATCAAGTCGAGCGGCGGAACGGCGCTGTATGACGCGGTGATCGCGTCGGCGGATTATCTCTCGAAGAACGCGAAGCGCAGCAAACAAGTCTTGTTGATCGTGACGGACGGCGACGACAATGCGTCGAGCGCGACGCTGGAGGAGGCAATCCGGCGCGTGCAGGACCTGGACGGGCCGGCGATCTACACGATCGGCCTGCTGTTCGGTGAGGACGTAAGCCACTCCGAGGCGCGGCACTCGCGCGAGGTGCTGACGGAGCTCGCGACGCAGACGGGCGGCATTGCGTACTTCCCGAAGTCGCTGAAAGAGGTGGATGGAATCACGCGCGAGGTCGCGCAGGACATCCGCTCGCAGTACACGATCGAATACCGCTCGACGAAGTCTCCGGAGCTGGGCGGATACCGGACGATTCATGTGGAAGCGAAGCAGAAGGGGTACCACGGCTTGCAGGTGAGGACTCGCTCGGGATATTTTCCGAAGGTTGCCGCGACGAGCGGGAGCAAGAACCCGACCACCGGGCAGTAGAAGTGATCTCACAAGTAGCATTTCGGCTCTGGTCAGCATCCTGGAACCCGCTTCGACGGCGGGTTCCATATCAACCCTCGTAGGTTCCGAGGCTCTGTGAGATCACTTCAAGGGAGATTTTCGAGCAGCCGTGCGAATTGGAAACGATGTAACTCAACTGGTAGGGCACACGCCGATGGTGCGGCTTTCGAAGGTCGCGGGCACGGATTGTGCCGAGGTGTGGGCAAAGCTGGAGACGATGAACCCGGGCGGAAGCATCAAGGACCGCGCGGCGCTGGGCATTGTGCTGGATGCAGAGCGGCGCGGCGTGCTGAAGCCGGGAGGAACGATTGTCGAGGCGACGGCGGGAAATACCGGCGTGGGGCTGGCGCTGATCGGCGTGCAGCGCGGCTATCGCGTGAAGCTGTTTGTGCCCGAGGGCTACGCGGAAGAGAAGTGCATGCTGATGCGCGGGCTGGGCGCGGAGGTGGAGCGCACGCCGGAGAGCGAGATGATGGCCGGAGCCATCAGGCGCGCGCTGCAGTTTGAGCAGGAGACCGACGGCGCGTTTGCGGCGCTGCAGTTTGAGAACCCGGCGAACGCGGATTTCCACGAGGAGACGACGGCGGAGGAGATCTGGTCGCAGATGGAGGGCCGGATCGACGCGGTGGTGATCGGCGTGGGATCGGCGGGCACCTTCACCGGTGTAGCCCGATGTTTCAAGAAGCGGCAGCCGAATGTGATGTGCGTTGCGGTGGAGACGCAGGGCAGCATCTTGCAGGGCGGCGAGCCGGGGCCGCACAAGGTGGAGGGCATCGGCGTCTCGTTTGTGCCGGCGAACTTCGACCGCAGCGTCGCCGACCGGATCGTGAAGGTGATGGACGACGATGCGTTCGCGATGGTGCGGCGGCTGGCGCGCGAAGAGGGCGTGCTGGCAGGCTCGAGCGCGGGGGCGAATGTCTTTGCGGCGGTGGCGATTGCGAAGGAGCTCGGGCCGGGCAGGCGGGTGGTGACGATCGTGCCGGACTCGGCGGAGCGGTATCTGTCAAAGGGGATATTGGGGGAGTGTGGGGAGGAGTGAGCGGCTGGTTTGGTTGTGAGTTGTAAGTTGTAGGTTGTAAGTTCGTTCTCCGTTCTCCGTTCTCCGTTGTCCGTTGCCAGTTATGAGTGTTTGGGGGGCGTGGGCGGGCGTGTGTGCTGGGGTATTGCTGTTCTTGCATCAGAGTTAGTGCGACTCTAAGGCAGATTGAAGGAGAACGGCGATGCTGCAGTTGAGCACGATCAACGACATCTTTGCGGGGATGGCGAAGCGCGACGGCGGCACCGTTGCAATGTGGAAGAGCGGCGAGGGATGGAAGCCGATTACGGCGCGCACGATGTATGGGCGCGTGCGCGCGCTTGCGGAGGCGCTGGACACGTGGGGGATCAAGCGCGGCGATCGCGTGGCAATGATGAGCGAGAACCGGTGGGAGTGGCCGGTGGTGGACTTCGCCTGTATGGCGATTGGCGCGGTGGATGTGCCGCTGTACCAGACGCTCTCGCCCGAGCAGGCGGGCTACATGCTGCGCGATTCGGGCGCCCGGGTGGTGTTTGTCTCGACGCGCGAGCAGTACGACAAGGTTGTGAGTGCGGGGGAGCTGCCGGCGCTGGAGCACGTGGTGGTGTTCGACGAGGGCGGCTTTCCGAATGCGGAGAACCTGAGCAAGCTGCTGGAGCGCGCGCCGGAGCTTGAGGCGCCGGACGAGGCGTTTGAGGCGCGGCTGAAGGAGACCAAGCCGGAAGAGCTGGCGACGATCATCTACACCTCGGGGACGACGGGCGATCCGAAGGGCGTGATGCTCACGCACAGGAATCTCTGCGACAACCTGCATCACTCGACCGACGATCTGCACATCGGTAAGGGCGATTCGGCGATCTCGTTTCTGCCGCTGAGCCATGCGCTGGCGCGGCACCTGGATTATGCGATCTATGCGCACGGCGGATACCTGGCGTATCTGCCGGGATTCGACCGGCTGCCGGTGGCGATGAAAGAGGTGAAGCCGACGATCTTTCTGGCGGTGCCGCGCGTGTTTGAGAAGGTGCGGCAGGGCGTCGAAGGCAAGGCGCATGGGATTCAGAAGCGCATTTTCAACTGGGCGCTCGCGCAGGGACGCAAGCAGACAGGAGACGATCGCGGCAGGCAAGCGGCCGAACTCGATGGGATGGAAGATCGCAAACAAGCTGGTGTTCTCGAAGATTCAGGAGGCGTTTGGGGGGAACGCGAAGCTGTACATCTCGGGCGGCGCGCCGCTGGGCAAGGAGACGACGGACTGGTTTCTGAGTGTGGGGATTCGCGTGTTTGAAGGGTATGGGATGACGGAGACGTCGCCGGTGATCTCGCGCAATACATTTGCCGGGTACAGGCCGTACACGGTGGGGACGGTGATTCCGAATCTCGAGACGCGGCTGGCAGGGGACGGCGAGCTGGAGGTGCGCGGAACCAGTGTGTTTGCGGGGTACTGGGGCAAGGAAGAGGAGACGAAGAAGGAGTACACGCCGGATGGGTGGTTCAAGACCGGCGACATTGCGAAGCTCGAGGATGGGTTCCTGTCGATTACGGACCGCAAGAAGGAGCTGATGAAGACCTCGGGCGGCAAGTACATTGCCCCGCAGCCGGTGGAGAGCAGGCTGAAGGTGGATGCGCTGGTCGGGCAGGCGGCGCTGATTGGGGATCAGCGAAAGTTTGTGAGTGTGGTGATCTCGCCGAACTTCGATGCACTGGAGAAATGGGCGAAGCAGAACGGAGTCGCGGCGAACGATCGCGCGAAGCTGGTGGACGATGCGAAGGTGCAGCAGCTCTATAAGGGCATTGTGAACAAGGCCAACGAGGGGCTCGCGCATCATGAGACGATCAAGAAGATTGCGCTGGTGCCGGACGAGTGGACGACGGAGTCGGGCGAGCTGACGCCCAGCATGAAGCTGAAGCGGCGCGTGATTAACGAGAAGTACAAGGACAGGATTAATGCGTTGTATGGGGAGAAGGAATGGGGAGTAGCGTGCGCGTAGCTCGCTGGTTTGCGGCGATTCTGCTGTCGGCGACGTTGGCTTCGGCGCAGTCGAGTGGAACGCCGGACGGAGCGAATGGGCAGTATGGTCCGCCGGTTTGTGCGGCAGCGCAGGGGCGGCCAGATAAAGCGCATCGCGCGCCGTATGAAGACAAGGTTGCAGAGGCGCATCGGGAGCAGCAGGAGGGTGCGGATGATCCGCATGCGCTGCCCTCGGCTGAGCCGTTTGAGAACTTCGATCTCGAGCGGCAGCGGCTGGCCGACTACGGCAACTGCGTGGGATCGCACGGCTGTTACTGGGCGGATCTCGATACGCAGTACAAGCGTGCGGAGGCGGCGCTCGCGCTGGTGGTGAAAAAGCACAACCGCGGGGAAAAGTTGGCGATCGTTTTCGATATTGACGAGTCGGTGCTTTCCAAGTTCTGCCAGATGCCGGTGGAGGATTACGGATACATGCCGCCGATCGATGATGCCTGGACGCTGCGTGCGGAGGGGCTGCCGATTCCCGGCGCGCTGCGGCTGTTCAATGAGGCGAAGGCGGACGGCGTGGATGTGTTCTTCATCACCGGAAGGCCGGGTGTGGCGAAGGAGGGTGTTGCGCGTCCTCGGGAAAATCAAACAGCAGCGACGGAGCGCAACCTGGAGGCGGCCGGCTTTCACGGATGGAAGGGGCTGGCGCTGAGGAATGGACCGGAGAACGGAATGGGAACGATTCCGTACAAATCCGGCGAGCGCAGGAAGATCGTCGAGAAGGGCTATCACATTGTGATGAGCGTGGGCGATCAGTGGAGCGACCTCCTCGGCGAGCCGCAGGCGGATGTGAATGTGAAGCTGCCGAACCCGTTTTATTTCATTCCTTAGGCGCCGCGGGGAAGTGGGACGAAGCCGCGGAGGTTGTGAGAGTATCGAAGGACTCTTATGGGTCTTTTAGGGCGCGCCAAGCGACAGGGTGGGAAGTACCTGAATCCGGTGCCGACAAAGATGGGCGGGTTCGGGCTGATCCTTAAGGTGCTTCCGCTGTATCTGCGCAATAAGGCTGAGACGGAGCCGAAGGTTCCGCTGGGGCCGTTCCGGACAGATATGCGGGTCTATCGGCAGCCGCCGGAGAGTGGGCTGCGGGTGACGTGGTTCGGGCACTCGTCGATGCTGCTGGAAATTGATGGGGCGCGCATTCTTATCGACCCGGTGTGGGAGGAGCGGGCGAGTCCGCTGCAGTGGTTTGGGCCGCAGCGTTTCTTTCCGCCGACCATGGCGCTCGAGCACATGCCGGAGCTGGACGCAGTGCTGATCTCGCATGACCACTACGACCACCTGGGCGCGGACACGGTGAACCGGCTGTCGCGGATGCACGCGACGGCGCGAGCGGTGTGGGTGACGTCGGCGGGTGTGGGCAACAGGCTGCGGAGGTTTGGTGTGCCGGAGGCCCGGATTACGGAGCTGGACTGGACGCAGTCGACGGAGATCGGGACCGCGGAGCGCGGCCGCACGGTGCGGTTTACGGCGTGGCCGTCGCGGCATTTTTCGGGCAGGATGCCGTGGGACCGGTTCTCGACCCTGTGGAGCTCGTTTGTGATCGAGGGCGTCAAGCATCGCGTGTTCTACGGGGCGGATTCGGGCTGGTGGGAGGGCTTTGGGGAGATTGCGGCCGAGTATCCGGAGCGCGAGGATGGGTCGCGGTTCGACCTGACGATGCTGGAGATTGGGGCGTTTCATCCGTTGTGGGGGGAGATTCACCTGGGGCCGGATGGGGCGGCGCAGGCGTATGCGGCCATGGGCGGGGCGGCGAAGGCGGGGCCGCTGATGCCGATCCACTGGGGAATGTTCAACCTGGCGCTGCACGGGTGGAGAGACCCGATTGAGCGGCTGGAGGCGCTGGCGGCAGAGCAGGGCATGCTGCTGTGGACGCCGGAGCCGGGGGTTCCGACCGAGCTGGTGGAGGGAAACGGCCAGACGCGATGGTGGGCAGACCCGTTTCGGCGGTTTTAAGGGCTCTCAATTTCGCGCAAAAACCGCGAAATTCGACTCAAAAACCACTCAGTTTTTTACTGCGAATACTCGAAATAAATGCCTGCCGGACGGCTTTACAGGTTAGAAACTTGCCAAGAGCCAAGGAATGCAGGAGCCAGCCGGAACATTTCGGCTTGTCTAAGGCAGGCAAACCGGGTAAAAGAAGAAACGCCCGAGAAGTGATTGGCCCTAAGGAGAACACATGTCAGCACAGCCACAGCCTGCGCTTCGCGAGGTGATGGACATCCGGCAGGCGGCGGAGTACCTGGGGATCAGCGGCGACACGCTGTACCGCTATGCCAGCGAGGGCTTTGTGCCGGCGTTCAAGCTGGGGAACCGGTGGCGGTTCCGGAAGAGTCTGCTGGATAACTGGATGGATGAGAAGAGCGGGGTGAGGCCTCCACCAGTCGCCGTGGATGTGACGAAGAAGAAGCCGGCGGGCAAGGCACGGTAATGACCGGCCGCCGGATTCAGATCTGGCCGGTTCTCGGGGATCTGGACTGGTGGTGGTTGCTGCTGGCGGGGATTCCCGAGGAGTTGGTCCGCCGCCTGTTCCATGTGCCGCCGTGGATTCCGCGACTGACGCTAATCTGGTGCTTGGTGCAGGCAGCCTGGCTGAAAAAAGCTGATCCGCGCAGCAACGCGCTATACCTTTACGCGGCTGCAACCGCGACACAAATGCTGGCAGCCATACCCGTTCAGAGCCAACTGGAGTTGCATCTTCTCATTACTTCACGGTGGCTATCGTTGGCTGCGTGGCTAATCGGGATATTCGTCTTCCGCGACGAGATGAGGAAGCACTTTACGGCGATCGATCCGCGCGAACTGGAGCTGAGCGGAGTCATGACTTTGTTCTTCAGCACCCTGTACTTCCAATACTGGTTTCATCAGCTTTATGTTGAGCAGACGGATTCCAGCCTGAGTCTCACGTCCGGAAGAACGCAGGTCTGACCAGGCGCGTTGCAGCGTGGAAAGGATGATTTCTGCGGGGCAGCTGAGGCGGAAGGCACGACTGCCAGTTCAGCTTGCATTGCGTCATCGCCCGGGGCGATGATGCGAGGGTTATCCACAACGAAAGCCGCCGGGGGCTGCTCCCGAGCTTTGCTGGGCTTCGTCAAAACCGGAACAGCTTGAGACCAGGGCAGTGGCACGAAGGGCTTTCTCCGTAGAGCGGTTCGGTTGCATGTTGGTGGGCTCGGGACCAAACCCTTTTCGGAGAGAGTTCATGATCGCTGTACGGCGAGGTTTATTCATCATTCTTGGAGCAGCTACGGCTGCAACAACGCTGGGGGGCTGGGCGACAGAACGCGAGTGCCCAGGCCAGAACGAAGGAAAAGTCCGCTGCAAAGACCAGGAAGGGATCGGGCGGAAGCACGGGAACGGGATCGACCGGGACAGGAACCACGCCGGTGCAATACTTTCCTTCGGCGGCAGCGTGGACGCAGCTCGTGAGTGGAGCGGCGGTCGATCCTAACTCTGCAACGATCATCAACCAGCTTGCTTCGCAGGGCGGATGGGGTACGGGCAGCATGCGGGTGGACGAGTCGATCCGCGTGATGCAGGCAAATTCCTCGACGCCGACGGTGCCGTTCAAGCCCGGGTCGACTTTCTATACTCCGGACTCTGACACGGTTTCGTCTGTTCCTTTGCCGGCAGGTGGAGGGATGGAAGCCCAGACGGGATATCAGTGCGACGCATCGCAGAACGACTGCCACTTCATCGTTGTGAACAACGACACGGGCAAGCTTTACGAAGCGTTCGGCGCGAACTATAACGGCAGCGCGTTGAGCGCCAGCTTCATTGCGGTATGGGATCTGGACAAGGTCTATCCGGCCTCAGGCCGCGGAGAGCAGTGCACGAGCGCGGACGCGGCGGGATTCCCGATTGCACCGCTGCTGTTCAATGCGAATGAGCTCGCGGCGGGTCAGATCAACCATGCGATCCGGTTCATTCTGCCGAATAGCGAGATGCGCGCCGGTTTCTATGTGCATCCGGCGACCCACGCGGGAGGACCGAGCGGGCCGGCGAATGCGATCCCGTATGGGGCGCATCTGCGGTTGAAGGCGTCGTACGACGTGTCGCAGCTGAAACCTGCGGCGCGCGTGGTGGCGACGGCGATGCAGAAGTATGGGATGTTTCTTGCAGATGGAGGAAACATCGCGCTGACGGCACAGAGCGATCAGGATACCCAGACGAAGTACGCCAACGTGGATTTCAGTACCGGCGATTTGTCGTCGCTGAAGGTGACGGACTTTGAGGTGGTGACGATGCCGACGCCGATTGTGAAGACCAACGACTGCGTGCGGAACAATATTCCGTAGGGGTTTTGGGAAGTTGCAGCGCAGGGCGGACCGTAAAGGTCCGCCCTTGCCTTTGCATTCGCAGTTTCAGGCGCGTTGCAGCGTGAAGTGGGTGATTTCGGCGGGGCAGTTGAGGCGGAAGGGGAGGCCGACGGTGCCGAGGCCGCGGTTGACGTAGAGCTCCATCTGGCCGAACTGGAAGCGGCCTTCGATGTACTTTTTGCCCATGGGCGGGAGGATGAGCGGGCCGAGCACGGGGAGGCGGACCTGGCCGCCGTGGGTGTGGCCGGAGAGCATGACGTCGATCCAGGGGAAGCGCGGGTGGCGGATGACGTGGTCGACGAAGTCGGGCTCGTGGCACATGAGGATGACGGGGGCGCGCGGGGCGGCGGGGACGGCGAGCGAGAGGTCGGGGTCACGGGTGCCGGCGTCGTCGGAGCCGCAGAGCCAGAAGTAATCGCTGCCGCGCTGGATGGGAACGTAGCTGTCGATGAGGACGGGTATGCCGTGGGCGCGGAGGGGGTCGATGACGTGGTTGGCGCCTACGGCGACGTCGTGGTTGCCGAGGCAGGCGAAGCGCTGCGGGGCGCGAAGTTCGGAGAGGACCTCGGCGGCGACTCCGGCGGCGCGCCAGGCGACGCGGTCGGATGCGGGGCCGCGGCTGATGAAGTCGCCGGTGATGAGGACGAGGTCCGGATTGAGCTGGTTGATGGTGGCGACGGCGCGCTGGAGGAACCAGGGCTCGGTGTACTCCTCGAGGTGGATGTCGGAGAGCTGGACGATGCGGAAGCCGAGCGAAGGCGTCGGGCAGGTTGCGGAGCGCGAGCGGGTGGTGGGTGACTTCGATCTCGTGGCGCGCGTGGGTGCCGGCGTAGGCGGCGAGCGAGAGCCCGGCCGCGGAGCCAGCGATGAGGAAGCTGCGGCGCGTGAGGGTGCGCACGTCAGGATGGTGTGCTCGCGGGGTTTCGACGGGCATAGAAAATGATACCGAGGGTTGGACTCCAGGGAACAAGTTCCCTGGGGACCCCGGGGTTTAGACGGAAGTCGCGAACAGATGGGGCTGTGGCCCGCTACCCCGGCCAGGGATGCCTCGCTGGAGAGGCCGGGTAGAATCTGTAAGATGCAGCATCGGTTGAGACGGCAGGCGGCGCTGGAGGCGGCGAGGGGTGCGGGGGCGGATGCGCTGGTGGTGACGCATCTGGCGGACGTGCGCTGGCTGAGCGGGTTTACGGGATCGAGCGCGGCGGTTGCGTTGTGGAAGGGCGGCGCGGCGCTGTTTACGGATGGCCGGTACACGACGCAGGCGAAGGCCGAGGCGGCGGGGCTGCGGGTGGTGATCGGGAAGGGATCGCCGGGAGCGCAGGCGGCTGGCTGGCTGGCGGAGCGCCGAGTGAAACGGTGTGCCTTCGACGCGGGGAATACGACCGTGGCGGCGCTGGAGGGGATGCGGAAGGCGCTGCCCGGCGGGTTGCGGCGGAGTTTTTTTGTCGCGACGCAGGGGCTGGTGGCGAGGCTGCGCGAGGTGAAGGACGCGGACGAGATCAAGAAGATGCGGCGGGCGGCGGCGCTGGGCTGCAAGCTGTTCGAAGGCGTGCTGACGAATCTGAGCGCGGGCGAGACGGAGAGCGAGATTGCGCTGGTGATGGAGCTCGAGGCGCAGGCGCGCGGGCGCGGAGGCGATGAGCTTTGAGACGATTGTGGCGAGCGGAAAGCGGAGCGCGTTGCCGCACGGGAGAGCGAGCGCGGCGAAGCTGCCGCATCGCGGATTTGTGACGCTGGATTTTGGCGTGCTGCTGGATGGGTACTGCTCGGACATGACGAGGACTGTGCACCTGGGCAAGGCCACGGCGCGCGAGTGGGACGTGTATCATTCGGTGCTGGAAGCGGAGCAGGCGGGCGTGGCGGCGGTGGTTCCCGGCGCAAGTTGCGCGGATGTGGACGAGGCTGCGCGTTTGGTGCTGAGGAAGGCGAAGTTAGAGAAGTGGTTTACGCACTCGACGGGCCATGGGGTGGGACTGGAGATACATGAGGGGCCGCGGATTGCGGCGCGGGTTCCGGGGAGAGAGGACCAGGTGCTGGAACCGGGGATGGTGATTACGATTGAACCGGGGGTTTATCTGCCGGGAGAGTTTGGAGTTCGCATCGAAGATATGGTGCTGGTGACGGAGAAGGGTCACGAGGTGCTGACGAAGGCGAGCCCGAAGGTGTGGATGGAGCTGTAAGGAAGTTAGAGTTAGAGTTAGGAAGTTAGGAGTTAGGAGTAAATGGATGGCGGCAGATGATCTGCAGCAGCTCAGAGAGCTGGTTGAGTTTTTGAAGGCGAATGGTATCGCCGAGTTCGACATGGAGCGGACGGATTTGAAGGTGCGGCTGAAGTTTGCCGGGCTGCAGCCGTCGACGGGTGTCGATGCTTCGAGCCTGTCGAACCTGGCGAGCGTGATTGCGGCGCAGGGCGCGGCGCAGGTGGTGCCGGTGGCTGTGCCGGCGGCGCTGCCGGGTGTGCAGGCTGCGGCTCCGGCGGGACAGGGGGTGGCTCCGGCGGCGAGTGCAGCGCCGGCTGCGGGGCAGGCCGCGGGTGCTGCGGCGGCTGAAGCTGGACCGGAGGCCGGTGCGCATATCGTGAAGTCGCCGATTGTGGGGACGTTCTATGAGTCGCCGTCGCCGGATGCGGAGGCGTTTGTGAAGGTGGGCGATCGCGTGACGAGCGGGCAGGTGCTGTGCATCGTTGAGGCGATGAAGCTGATGAATGAGATTGAGGCGGATGCTTCGGGCGAGATTGTGAAGATCTACGTGAAGACGGGGCAGCCGGTGGAGTATGGGCAGGCGCTGTTTGCGATACGGCAGTGAATCGTGAGTAGTGAATAGTGAATAAGGCAAACGCTACTGCTTGCGGCCGAGGTGAGTGATGAGGCGCACCGAAGAGGCACAGAAGACTTCGATCTGGGTGATGTGGTTTTTGACTGTAATCGCCGCAGTGCAGATCTATGCGCATCGCGATGCGTTTACATTTTGGGCAAGTATCGTGGGGTTGGTTTTACTGGTGCCTGTTGCAGCTTTCTCCACATACCGGCAAATCGTTGAACGGCGCGGCGCTAAGTAGGGAAAAGGGAGTGCATGTTTCGTAAGGTTCTGATTGCCAATCGGGGTGAGATCGCGCTGCGCGTGATCAATGCGTGCAAGGAGATGGGGATTCGCACGGTTGCGGTTTATTCCGAGGCGGACCGCAACAGCCTGCATGTGAAGTTTGCGGATGAGGCGATCTGCATTGGGCCGCCGCCGTCGAAGGACAGCTACCTGAATATTCCGGCGGTGATCTCGGCGGCGGAGATTGCGGGCGCGGATGCGGTGCATCCGGGCTATGGGCTGCTGAGCGAGAATGCGAATTTTGCGGAGGTGTGCAGGGCGTCGAACATCAAGTTCATCGGGCCGCGGCCTGAGGTGACGCGCATTATGGGCGAGAAGTCCACGGCGCGGCAGACGATGAAGGACGCGAAGGTGCCGATTCTGCCCGGGAGCGACGGCATTCTGGAGAGCGAAGAGGAAGCGCTGGCGACGGCAGAGAAGATTCGGTACCCGATCATCCTGAAGGCGGTGGCGGGCGGCGGCGGACGCGGAATGCGGATCGTGCGCTCGAAGGAAGAGCTGCCGGGGATGTATCAGCAGGCTTCGACGGAGGCGCTGAACGCGTTCTCGAACGGCGCGCTGTACATGGAGAAGTTTATCGAGCGGCCGCGGCATATTGAGTTCCAGGTGCTGGCGGATGAGCACGGGAGCGTGATGTCGCTGGGGGAACGCGAGTGCTCGATTCAGCGGAGACATCAGAAGCTGATTGAAGAGGCGCCGAGTCTGCAGGTGACGCCGAAGCTGCGCGAGCGGCTGGGCAAGACGATCGAGAAATCGCTGAAGGAGATCGGCTACTGGAACGCGGGGACGATCGAGTTCCTGATGGATGAGGATGGAGAGATTTACTTCATCGAGATGAATACGCGGATCCAGGTGGAGCACTGCGTGACGGAGATGGTGACGGGCGTGGACCTGGTGAAGGCGCAGCTACGGATTGCGTCGGGCGAGCGGCTGAAGGACATTGTGCCGGAGGTGCCGCCGATTCGGGGGCATGCGATTGAGTGCCGGATCAATGCGGAGCATCCGGAGAAGTTCACGCCGAGCCCGGGCAAGATTACGGTGTTCAACGCGCCGGGCGGGAATGGCGTGCGCGTGGATACAGCGCAGTATTCGGAAGGTGTTGTGCCGCAGTACTACGACTCGATGATTGCGAAGCTGATCTGCCATGGGGCGGACCGCGAAGAGGCGATGAACAAAATGCAGCGCGCGTTATCGCAGTTCATTGTGCAGGGAATTCATACGTCGATTCCGATGCACGAGAAGATTTTTGCGGATGAGGAGTTCCGGCGCGGGGAGTTCGATACGAAGTTTATGGAGCGGTTTTTGGAGCGGCAGAAAGGCAGAGCGTAGA
The DNA here is from genome assembly GCA_963777205.1 of uncultured Acidobacteriaceae bacterium. Lineage (GTDB taxonomy): Bacteria > Acidobacteriota > Terriglobia > Terriglobales > Acidobacteriaceae > Granulicella. Next base: position 869,127 of record CAVZPQ010000002.1, read on the forward strand.
GAGTAGAGGATAGAGGGTAGGGACGAAAGCCCGGCGAGTGTGCCGGGCTTTTTTGCGTGTGGGCCGGCGGCTAGGCTTCTGTCTGGTTTCGGACGACGAGGTGGTCGACCGTGAGCTCGGAGACGTGAAGCTTTAGTTTCTGGCCGAGCTTGGGCTGCAGTTTTCCGACGGCGAACTTGCTGACGGCGATGGCGCCGATGGCGACGGCACCTACCGCGATCGCACCCGCGGTTGCGGCGGCCGCGGTGGCGAGACCGGCGGCTGCGGTGGTTTTCACGATGCTGGATGGGCGCGGCAGAAGTCTCATGGGAGGAATTGTAGACCCGCGAGCGGCACTCTGCAGGATCGAGCGGCACTCTGCAGGATAGGCTGATGGCATGCGAGAGCAGTTCCCCAAGCTGTATGCGATTGTGGACCGCGCGACGCTGGACACGCGGGGCGTTGCAGTCGGGGAGTTTGCGCGGGAGCTGCGCGAGGCGGGCGTGCGGCTGGTGCAGTATCGCGACAAGGCGAATGGGCCCCAGGAGGTGCTGCGGGCCGCGGGGGAGATTGATGCGGCGTTTGAGGGCGCGGAGGTGGTGCGGGTGATGAATGATCGGGCGGATCTGGCGGTGCTCGCGGGCTGGGAGGGTGTGCATGTCGGGCAGGGCGATTTGAGCGTAGAGGCGGCGAGGAGGGTGTTGGTCCCCACCCATCACGCTGCGCGTGATGAATGGGGCACCCGGATCATCGGCGTGTCGACGCATAACGAGGAGCAGGTGAAGGGCGGCGGTTGAGAGTGGACCCGATTACGTGGCCGTCGGGCCGGTGTTCGCGACGGCGTCGAAGGCGAATCCGGATCCGGTGGTGGGGTTGGAATTTGTGCGGCGCGCCAGAGCGATGACGGAGCTGCCGATTGTGGCGATTGGGGGGATCACGCTGACGAATGCGCGAAGCGTGATTGAGGCCGGAGCGGATTCCGTCGCGGTGATCGGCGGGCTGTCTGACGGGGACCGGTTGGGAAGTGGCGAGAGACTTTCTAGGGTTTTACGGTAGGCTGCTAAGCAAACCACTTCGCAGAAGCCGAGGCGGGTCGAAAGAGGAACCCTCTACAGGGAGCGATACAGGAGAGCGTTTCCGGATGGACGGCAGAGCTGAGATGGAAGACACGGCACGCAGGTTCGGTTACTGTGGTGATTCCGGTCTACAACGGGGCGCATTTTGTCGAGATAAAGCGATCGAGAATGTTCTGGCCAGACATTGGCGCCGACGGAAGTGCTGGTGATCAATGACGGGTCGACGGACAACATTGAAGAGGTGGTGGGGCGGTACGGGAGTGCTGTGACGTTGGTATCGCAGCCGTAATGGCGGTCTGTCGCAACGCAAGGAACACGGGAACGCGGCGGGCGCAGATCGCGATATGGATCGCGTTTCTGGACGCGGATGACTGGTGGCACCCGCGGAAGCTGGAGGCGCAGATTGCCGAGCAGCGGAGGGTGGCCGCGAAGCTAGACGGGGGCGGTGCTCGTGGACGCCAACGCCAGCTGACAGCAGCGGTCGCTGCCGCCTGCTAGTGTGGACGCGGCTAACAGCGGCGCAGAGAGGGGCCGATCCGGGGCTCGGTCGAAGTGCTGATGAGTGAGGAGCTGCTGGATCGCAGTGGTGCCATCCAACGAGAGCTTCCTGACGTGAGGACCGTGGATGCTCGTGCAGTCGAGATAGTGCAGGACAGGCGTGCGGTCTCGGTCAATGCAGCTGAGCTTCGCTGTCGTATGATGCTGAGGAGCCCGTCGGTTATGGGCGGTGATGCAGGCCACAGAGAGCACGTGTTTGCCCTTGATGCTGGAGCACGCTGTCGTATGACAAGGGCGGAGCTCAGCGGAGATGAGCGGTGAGAGGACTTCGCATGTACCAGGAACCTTCGTGACGGCCATGCTTGGCCACCGCTGACTGCGAGGGCTGCAGGTCCGCGCGAGATGCGATTCTGGAGGCGTCAGAGTTTTGGCGTCTGCGAAATCGTGTTTGCGGGTTCGCCGTTTTGGGAGCGGATCCAGGTTGGCAGTAGCGAGCTGATGGAAGTCGCGGGGTGCTCGCCGCTCGATGCGTTGAGCAGAGGCGTGACGCGACGGTGAGCGGAACGTGCTGTAGTGGACACAGCATCAGCGCCGCACTTTGTGCAGGGGATGGGGCTGTTCTCGGCGACCGCGATTGTGATGGGCTCGATGATTGGGTCGGGCATTTTTATTGTGCCGGCGGAGATGAGCCGGAGCCTTGGGTCGCCGGCGCTGCTGATTGCGGCGTGGCTGGTGACGGCGGCGATGACGCTGATTGGCGCGCTGAGCTACGGCGAGCTGGCGGCAATGATGCCGAAGGCGGGTGGGCAGTATGTGTATCTGCGCGAGAGCCTGGGGCCGCTGTGGGGATTTCTGTACGGCTGGACGCTGTTCCTGGTGATCCAGACGGGCACCGCTGCGGCGGTGGGTGTGGCGTTTGGGAAGTTTCTGGGCGTGTTCTTTCCGCGAGTGAGCCAGACGAACTGGATCTGGCATGTGGGCTCGGGGAATGTGGGGCTGAGCACGGCGAACCTGGCGGCGATCGTCATCATTGTGCTGCTGACGTTCACGAATACGCGCGGCGTGAAGATCGGCGCGGCTATCCAGAACGTGTTCACGAGCGCTAAGGTTCTGGCGCTGCTGGGTGTGATTGCGGTGGGTCTGGTGGCGCGGAATGCGGTGGCAGTCGCCGCGAATTTCGGACCGGCGTGGCATAACTTCTGGGCGGGCGCGGCATGGCATACGCCGCATGCGATCGAGGTCGGTTCGTTCTTTGGGATGGGTGGCGGCACGGCCGTGGTTGGTGTGCTCACGGTTGATCGCGGTGGTGCAGGTGGGCTCGTTATTTTCGAGCGATGCGTGGAATAACGTGACGTTTACGGCGGGCGAGATTGTGAATCCGCGCAGGAATCTGCCGCTGAGCCTGGCGATTGGGACCGGCGTTGTGCTGGCGCTGTATGTGGCCTGCAACTTCGTGTACCTGAGCGTGCTGCCTTTGACCGGGATTACGAGCGCGCCGCAGGATCGAGTCGCGACGGCCGTGATGCAGGTGGCGTTTGGCGGGGTGGGCGCGAAGCTGATGGCGGCGGCGATCCTGGTCTCGACATTCGGCTGTGTGAACGGGCTGCTGCTTGCGGGGGCGCGGGTGTACTACGCGATGAGCCGTGATGGGCTGTTCTTCCGGAGCACGGGCCGGCTGGACAGCCGCGGAGTCCCGCGGAACTCGTTGTGGATGCAATGTGTTTGGGCGTGCGTGCTGTGCCTGAGCGGGCAATATGGAAACCTGCTGGATTATGTGATCTTCGCGGTGCTGGTGTTCTATGTGCTGACGATTCTGGGGCTTTTCGTTCTGCGCAGGACGAGACCGGACGCGCCACGACCGTACCGGGCGTTCGGCTACCCGGTGCTGCCGGGGCTGTATATCGTCATGGCGGTGTGGATTTGTGTTGTACTGTTGCGGTATAAGCCCCAATACACGTGGCCGGGATTGATTCTGGTGCTCCTGGGAGTGCCGGTGTATCTCGTGTGGCGGAGAGCTGGGAGCAGGGCCCAGGCATTGGGGACCACGGATTAGGAGAAGCACGACGCATGGCGAAGCTGTTAGCGATCAAGCCTTTGACGAAGTTGTTGCATGAGGCCCAGGACGAGGGTGGAAGCGGACTGAAGCGGGCGCTGGGGCCGGTGAACCTGGTCACGCTGGGGATTGGCGCGATCATCGGCGCGGGTATCTTCGTGCTGACGGGAACGGCGGCCGCGCAGTTTGCGGGACCGGCGATTGTGCTCTCGTTCGTGGTGGCAGGGATCGGCTGCGTGTTTGCGGGTCTTTGCTATGCGGAGTTCGCGGCGATGATCCCGATTGCGGGCTCCGCCTATACGTACGGTTATGCGACGCTTGGCGAGCTGGTGGCGTGGATCATTGGATGGGCGCTGTGCCTGGAGTACGCGTTCGGCGCGGCGACGGTGGCGGTCGGCTGGAGCGGATATGTGAGCAGCCTGCTGGGCTACTTCGGCGTTCACGTACCGTTCAATCCAGCGCCTTCGATCGGGCTGACGCTGTTCGGGCATCCGTTCGCGGCCAAGGTGGACATCTTCGCGTTCTGCGCGATCATCGTGGTCACCACGGTGCTGGTTGTGGGCGTGCGCGAGTCGGCGAACTTCAACAGCGCCGCGGTGCTCATCAAGGTTTCGGTGGTGCTGTTCTTTATCGGGATTGCGACGGTGTTTGCGTTTGCGCACCCGGCGCACATGTCGGCCAACTGGCACCCGTTTATTCCGAAGAACCTTGGGCACTTCGGCGAGTATGGGTGGTCGGGCATTATGCGAGGGGCCAGCGTCGTCTTCTTTGCGTATATCGGCTTCGACGCGGTGTCGACGGCGGCGCAGGAGGCAAAGAATCCGCAGAAGGATATGCCGTTCGGCATTCTGGGATCGCTGGTGCTCTGCACGGTTCTGTACATCATTGTGGCCGGGCTGCTGACGGGATTGAAGCCTTACGCGTCGCTGAATACGCCGGCTCCGGTGGCGGACGGCGCGGCGGCGATTGGGGCGACCTGGGGCGTGTGCCTGATCGACCTGGGCGCGATTGCCGGACTGGCTTCGGTGATGCTGGTAATGATCCTCGGCCAGACTCGCGTGCTTTACACGATGTCGCGCGACGGCCTGCTGCCTGCGTGGGTGGGGCGGATCCATCCGCGGTTCCGGACGCCATGGCTGGTGACGATCGCGGTGGGTGTCCTGGTCGCCTTTCTGGCGGCGTTCTTCAATATCGCCTTCCTGGGCGAGCTGGTGAGCCTGGGGACGCTGCTGGCATTCGCGATTGTGTGTGTCGGGGTTTGGGTGATGCGGAAGAAACAGCCCGATGCGCCGCGGCCGTTCCGCACGCCGTGGGTGCCGTTCGTGCCGATTATGGGCATCGTTATTGCGCTGGCGCTAATGGTGTCGTCGGACACGCCGGCGAAGATCGGGTTCTTCGGCTGGCTGATTATTGGGCTGATCATTTACTTCGGGTACTCGACGCGGCATAGCAAGGTGCAGAATGCGGAGCGGGAGACGGCTGCCGCCGCGGATTAGCGGCTGGCGTGAAGACGAGAAAGGCCCGGCGATGGCCGGGCCTTTCCGTTTTGTGCTCGTGGACCGCGGGTTCCGTTCAGTCGCGAGGTTCGAGTCGAAGAATTTCGAGAACGGCTTACTGTTTGGGCGGTGCGGGGGGAGCGGCGGGTGCGCTCGTCGGCTGGGCGGTGTCCTTCGTCGGGGCTGGGGTTGTGGTGGAAGGCTCGGCGGGTGTGTCGGAGGAGGTGGGCTCGGTCTTTGTCTCGGACTTAGATTCGGCCCTGGACTCGGAACGAGAGGCCGTGGACGAGTGGTGCACGCGCGCTGTAGCCGTGTGAGGTGGAGGCGGGGGCGGCAAGGGTGAAGGGATGTTGGCCGCGTCGACGGGGTTGGGATCGTCGCGGAGTTTGAGGAAGAGGGTGCCGGCGCTGGCGGGGTGCGGCACCGTGAGGCTGGAGCCGGTGTAGCCGTCGGGCACGCGGGAGGCGTTGTCGAAGGCCGGGTCGGGCGCAATGGCGGCGATGAGGTAAAGGCTGGAGCCGGAGAGCGTGCAGGTAGCCGTTGGATCAGGCGGGCATTGCAGCGTGGAGAGCTGCGGCTCACGCACGAGCGTGCCGAGCGGCAGCCAGTCGGAGCTGGATTCGTCTTCCGCGGCGGTATCGGCGAGGTTGCTGGAGGTGTTCTCGGCGTGCTTCTTAGGCGGGAAGATCGCCCGAACGTGCAGCGCGCCGAAGGCACTGGGCCCGAAGGCACGGAGCGGGTCGAGCGTGGCCACGACGGTGTGGGGATCCTGGAGGACGAGGCCGCCCGAAGGCGCGAGCGTCAGGACCGCGCGGAGGGTGCCGTCGAGGGTTTCGACCTCCACGCGCCCGGTGCGCGGGAAGGGCTGGGCGGTCTTCAAGGTGAATGTAAGAGGCGAGGAGAGGGGGAGATCGTCGGGGCTCGAAAGGCTGATGACTGGCGCGCCGTTCGCCTGCGATCCGGAACCGGCTGTCTGCGAGGTTGCGGCTGTCGCCTGCGAACTCTTGCTGAGGAGCGTGACTGCGGGGCGCGCAGCCGAGACGATTACCGGGACGGTGAGGGTGCGGCCGTCGTGGAGCGTGATGTCCGCGGTGAGATGATCGCCTACCTTGGTGGGCGGCGGCGGGGCGTCCGCGGGGAGCGAGAGCCGAAGCGAGTTGGAGGTTTCGGCGGGCTCGGCGGGATAGTTCGGGTTGGGCGGCACGGGCCGGAAGTTCAGGTCGCCGAGGGTGAGGCGGTCGATCTCATTGAGGCGCAGGCCCGTGAGCAGGATGGTGCGGTCGGTCGCGTGGAGCTCGATCGAGTCCACGTGGGCCGGTTCGGCGAACGTGCGCGCGGAGAGCTCGTCGGCCTTGGGCTGACCGTACTGCTGGATGGAAATGTGGAGGTCGCCGGGGGTGACGTCCTTCTCGAGCGGAAGGGTGAGCGCGAGCAGGTTGGGCTGATCCGGTGTGGGCGCGGGCTTGAAGTCGATCTTGAGCGGATGGTCCGAGCCGCGGGGATCGGCGGTGATGGTGTGGACGCACGCGGAACCGGAGGAGGTGATGAGGAGCTGCGCCGCTTTGCCGGCGATGAGGTTGGGATCAGAGTTGGCATCACCGTTGGCGATCTGCCAATCGCCACCCGGCAGTTGCTGGAGCGGAACGGTTGGGCCGGTGAAGGCGTCAAAGCCCCACTGGCCTTCGATGGTTCCTGTGAGGCGAATGGGCTCGGGCTGCGGCTTGGGAGCAGGCGTGGACTTTTCTTTACCGCTGCCGGAGTTCTTTTCGTCGTGGTCATTTTTGCCGGCGGGAGCGAGGACGTCGTGGAGCGGGACGTGGTGCTCGGGAGTGCGCTGGAGGACGAGGCCGCCGTGGTAGGCGTCGGGAACGAGCGGAATGTCTGGCTCGGCCGGTGCTCCGGGAGGCGTGTTGAGGTGCAGCACGAGATCGTGGGCGAGCGAAGTGGAGAAGACCAGAGGCGCGCCTTCGATCGGCAGCGTGACGGAGGGCTGGATGAGGCACGCGACCAGGTTGGGGTCTGTGGGACGCAGCGGAGGTGAGGGTGAAGCCTGCACCGCGGGTAGCCCGATCACGAGCACCGACTTCGGATTCTGGAACGACGGCGGAGTGTTGAGGCGCAGATTCATCGCGTCGTTCTGCGGGAAGGCGATGGCGGGGATGTACTGATATCGGGCCGTATGGAGATTGGCCATGACGCGCACGAGATCGACGACGGCGCCCACGTAGGCGGAATAGAGGCCGCCGCCCGCCAGGCCGGTGTAGCTGGCTGCGGCGATGAAATCGGAGTTGGGTCCGCTGGAGAGCGCGGCGGCAATCGAGTTGCCGTGACCGTCGTCGAGCAGGGTTTGCGAGCCGGTCTGGGTGAGGCAGGTGAACTGCATGTCAACCGGCTGCTTGAAGCAGGCGTCGTTGGGCTTGAGAGCGAGAGTGCGGGCGAGGAGGTCGGAGTGCTTCAGGAGCAAGGCTGAGTCGCCGGGCGGAACGCGGCGGATATCAGCGAGGTAGCGCTCGATGCGCGACTGCTCGAAGCCGGCTTCGGCGAGGTCCTGGGAGGCGCGCACGAAGATGCCGGGGCGGCCGCGGACGGCGGATTTCAGGGTGGAGAAGTCGCCGCCGGTTTCCGGGGCGAGGAAGAGGACTGCCTGCTGGGCTTCCTTGGGGACGGTGACGAAAACGCCCTCTTCGCGGACGCTCTTCTGCCAGGTCTCGATGCGTGTGAACCACTCGTCCGGCGGGGGGTTGGTGGTGCCGCGGAGGAAGGCGCAGATGAGCAGATACTTGACGGATTGCGTGGCCGGGAGATCAGGGTGCAGCCAGATGCGGTCGCCGGGTTGCAGGTTGGGGACCTCGGCGATGGGCAAGGTCACGCCGTGGCGGGTAACGCGCACGTTGATGCGCGGGCCGACAAGGTCAAACCGCGCGTCGACTGCTGCACCCGGCCTTACAGCCAGGAGCAGAAAGATGACTAGAGAGAGTAGACGGACGAGCCGCCGCGCGCAACGGGCCATTTATTAAGTTTAGATGCTCGGCTGGCAAGGCGGTTAGCGGCGCGGCGAATTCGAAGGTTCGATTCGAGGTGCGGCACACGCTCCCGCGGGCGGCCACTGCCGGCGCATCTTCAAGATTCTGCAGAAGCACGGCGCAGCAAGCGTGCCCCGGGCGAGGGTACTTTGTGGTACGGTCGGTAGGCACGAAAGAAGCTTCTTAAACGCAACCGGAGATGGCCCGGATGGCATCTACCCGCAGAGTACGGGTGGCTCCGCGCCACTTTTTGGGCCACCGGAATCCAGCAGAGAAGGTGCCCGGCGCCGCAATCTTCTAACCCGTGTTGCGACGGCCTCTCGAAGACAGATGTAAGACGATATTGAGGAGATGATATGGCGGATAACGATAGCAGCGTAGGTGGGTTCGGTTGGTTTCTGGCGGGGCTTGGGATTGGCGCGCTGGTCGGCGTTCTGTACGCCCCGAAGTCAGGCAGAGAGACTCGCGACGAGCTGATGCAGAGCGCGCTTGAGGCGCGTGACAAGGCCAACGAGCTCTACAACCAGGGCAGGGAGCAGGCCACCCAGTACGTGCAGCAGGGCAAGGATGCGCTCGGGCAGTACGTGGACAAGGGCAAGGAATACGTGGACAAGGGCCGCACGCAGTGGTCGCAGTACGTGGACAAGGGCAAGGACCTGGTCCAGACGCAGACGGATGCTGTGACGGCGGCGGTGAGTGCCGGCAAGCAGGCGTACACGCAGAAGACCTCAGACACCCCGCAGACCCCGCAGGCGTAGAACGCGGAAGCGCCGCGAAGGGCCGGTTCGCGGACCGGCCCTTCTGTTTGCAAGGTGGAGAGCGTGCGGTTGCGACAGGACTGACCGACGCATCACAATGAGAGTCCGACGAGGTGAATGATGCAATCACTTGGCTGCCTGGGTATGGCGCTGTTGCAGGATGACATGGGAGCGATGCAGCACGATGTGCACCTGCTGATGATCTTTATCGGAATCATCACCATCATCATGTTGATCCTTTTCCTGGTGCTGGTGGCGGGCGGCATGATGGCGCTGGGATTCGTGAAGAAGGCCCACGCGATGGCCGAGCGCCTCGAAGGCAAGGCGACTCCGCTGATTGATAAAACTCACGCGCTGGTGGAGGAGCTGTCGCCGAAGATCCGGACCATCACGACGAATGTGGAGCAGATCACGTATACGGTGCGCGGCAAGGTGGAAGAGTTCAGCGCCACGGCGAGCGAGATCAACAGTACGGTGAAGGACGTGAACGCACGCACCCGGCAGAAGGTTTCGCGTGTGGACACGATGATCACCGATGCGCTGAATACGATTCACAATGTGTCACACACCATCCAGGAGGGCGTGCGCAAGCCCGTGGTGAAGGTAGCGGGAATGGTTGCTGCTGTGAAGCGTGGACTGGAGACGCTGGCGGAGCGTTCGCCACTGATCAACAGGATGCGAACGCATAAGGCTGCAGCCGATGATGCCGGCCCTTACGATGAGCCGCTGCGTTACCCTGGAGAGCCTGTTGGGCCTGCGGGGACGAAGCGGACGACACCTTACGATTTGTGATGGGCAAGACGTTCAGGATCGGTGATCACGTGAGTTGGAATTCCGAGGCCGGCCGCGTGACTGGCACGATTATTGCGGTTCATACGAAGGATTTTGACTACAAGGGGCATGTGCATCATGCCTCCGGAACCGATCCTCAATACGAGATCAAAAGCGAAAAGACAGATCACATCGCCGCGCACAAAGGCGCCGCTCTTCACCTGATGCGCGGCAAGGCAAAGTGAGTTGCCGTTCTTCACGATTGGCCATTCGAATCGAAGCCTTGAAGATTTTGTCGCGCTGTTGCGCAGCGCCGGTGTCAGCCTTGTCGCAGACGTCAGAAAGATTCCGAGATCAAGGGCGAACCCGCAATTCAATGCAGCTACGCTAGCCGAGATTCTGCCCGACTTTGGGATTTCGTATGAATTGATGACAGCGCTGGGTGGGCGGCGCGGGAGTGTGAAGGACGTAGCGCAGGACGTTAACGGCTTGTGGAGGAACAGGAGCTTCCATAATTACGCCGATTACGCGCTTTCCGCAGAGTTCCGCGTGGGACTGCAGCATCTGCTTGAGCGGGGACGCGAGCAGCGCTGTTCAATTATGTGTTCGGAGGCGGTGTGGTGGCGGTGTCATCGCCGCATTGTGGCCGACTACCTTATAGCGAGTGGAGAAACTGTCTTTCACATCCTGGGCGAAGGCCGAATCGAGCCTGCTCAGCTGACCCCGGGCGCGGTGATTGGGCCGGGAGAGACGGTGATTTATCCGGGGCTAGCCAATGAGATTTGAAGGTAGATAAAGAGCGCGCGCACGGCTGGCCCAAATTCGCTATCACTACATGATCCAGCCGCCGCCGGCGACTTCGTCGTCCTGATAAAAGACGGCGGACTGTCCGGGCGTGATGGCGCGCTGCGGCTCGTCGAAGGTGGCTTCGATGGTGTCTTCATCCATGAGGCGGAGCGTTGCGGGCGCGGGCTCGTGGCGGTGGCGAATTTTGATGCTGACGCGAATCGGCTCGGACGGTGCGGCAATCGAGACCCAGTTGAGGCGGTTCGCGTGCAGCGTGCGTGAGTAGAGCTCGTTGTCAGGGCCGACCTCGACGCGGTGCGAGTCGGGGTGGATCTTGAGGACGTAGAGCGGGTCAGGCGAACTCAGGCCGAGGCCCTTGCGCTGGCCGACGGTGAAGTTGTGGATGCCATCGTGACGGCCGAGGACTACGGGCTCGCTCTCGACATTTGCGGCGACGAGTTCGCCTGAGCTGTCCGGGAGTTCGCGGCCCTGCTCATCGAGGTATGCCTTCAGGAACTGCGAGTAGCTTCCGCCGGGGATGAAGCAGATCTCCTGCGAGTCGGGCTTTGTCGGCGAGCGCGAGGCCGGCATCGGCGGCCATGTCGCGGACCTCCGGCTTGTGCAGCTCGCCCAGCGGGAAGAGCGTGCGCGAGAGCTGGGCTTGTGTTAATCCGAAGAGGAAGTACGTCTGGTCCTTGGAGCGGTCTGAAGGCCGCGAGAGTATCCAGCGCTGTCGCGCTGGGTCGAAGTGATTGCGCGCGTAGTGGCCTGTCGCGATCTTGTCGGCGCCGATCTGGCGAGCGGTGGCGAGGAGCTGATCGAACTTGAGGTGATTGTTGCAGAGAGTGCAGGGAATCGGCGTGCGGCCGGCGAGGTACTCGTCGACGAACGGACGGACGACCTCGGCCTCGAACCGGTCCTGCGCGTTGACGAGGTAGTAGGGAATGCCGAGGTGCTCGGCGACGCGGCGCGCGTCGTATACGTCGTCGATGGAACAGCAGCGGCCCTGCACCGTTTCGGGCATGCCCTCGCGGCCGGCGAGGCGGCGCTGATTCCAGAGCTGCAGCGTGAGCCCGACGACGGTGTGTCCCTGGGCGTGGAGCATCGCGGCGACGGTCGATGAGTCGACGCCGCCGGACATGGCGATCGCAATGGTCTCGGTGTGAATCTCGCGCTGCATAGTGCCCAACTGTCTATCATAGCTGGTTCGTGGGCGCATCCGAATGGTGGAAGAGCAGCGCCTATGTCTGTGTAGACTCAGAGATTGGGAGCAATGGCCAAAGGATCAAAGGACACGCTGGGGGGACGGTGGGCGTTGCCCTTCCTCGGGGTTTCGTGCGCCGTCGGCGTGGCGTCTATCTATTACAACCAGCCGCTGCTCTCGGTGATGGGCCAAAGCCTGGGCCAGAGCGCGCGCGCGATTGGGTTTGTTGCCGTGGCAACGCAGGTCGGCTACGCGGCAGGGCTGCTGTTCTTCGTTCCGCTGGGTGATGTAGCCGAGCGCCGCTCGCTGATGATGCGGATGTATGCAGGTGTCAGCGTGGCTCTCGTTCTGGCGGCGTTCGCGCAGAACTTGCCGTGGATGATTGTGGCCAGCGTGCTGATCGGGTTGATGGCGTCTGTGACGCACGTGGCGCTGCCGATGGCGCCTGATCTCGTGCCGCAAGAACGTCGCGGACGGGCGATCGGAACGGTGATGACAGGATTGCTGCTGGGCATACTGCTGGCGCGTACCTTCGCCGGATGGCTCAGCGGATGGAACGGATGGCGAACGGTTTTCGTTGTGGCCGCGGTGATGAATGCAGTCTTCGTACCGTTCATTTATCGCGTGATGCCGCGCATGAATCGGCGCGAATCGCTGACCTATGCCGAGACCATGAAGTCGCTGTGGAGACTGTTTCGCACGGAGCCACTGGTGCGCGAAGCCGGCGCGATCGGCGGCCTGGTGTTCGCTTCCTTCAGTTGCTTCTGGACAACGCTGGCATTCATGCTGCAGGCGCACTACGGGATGGGGCCGGGGGTGGCGGGCACCTTTGGAGTGGTTGGAGCTGCCGGTGCGTTGACGGCGCCGTTCGCCGGGTGGCTCGCCGACAGACGCGGTACGCGCTACGTGGTCTCGACGGCCGGAGCTGTACTGACCGGTTCCTATCTGTTGCTGTGGCTTACAGAGCGAGCGCATGCAACGCTGGCGATGCACATGTTCGGCCTGGTGGTTTCGGTGATTGTGCTGGACGTCGGAGCGCAGATGATGCAGGTGGCCAACCAGACGCGCGTCTTCAGCCTGGGAGCGCAGGCGCGCAGCCGGCTGAACACGATCTACATGACGATGTACTTCGTCGGCGGCGCGCTCGGTTCCGCGCTGGCGACGCTCGCGTGGGCACGGTGGCAATGGGACGGGGTGTGTGTGCTGGCGTTGCTGTTCATCGCCGCTGCGGGCGCGCGGCACGTCACCGGATTCAGCAAGCGGCATCCGCAGCCGGCGGTGCATATGCCGGCGAGTGAGAGCGAGCCGGCGTAGGAGCGGGTGACGGGCTGAGCTCTGCGATGTGCGTGGTAGGCGAGGCAGGGATCGAACCTGCAACCCCGGACTTAGAAGGTCCGTGCTCTATCCAATTGAGCTACTCGCCCGTAGAAGCCGGAGTTGAAGCGGCGGCCGGCCGGGCTGATAGCGCCTGAAGGCCGCTGCGAATCCGAGCTACAGGTCGATTGTAGCGGACAGGCGGTTGACCTCGAACTCGCGGCTGCGCAGCATGTCGACAACGTCCTCGAGCGCACTGGCCCAGCGGCGCTGCGCGGTTTCGGCATCCGGGCCGAGCGCGGTTACGTAGAGCGTCGTGGCGAAGCCTTCCAGCGGAGCGCCGAGATCGGCCATCGCAGGGCGCAGAACGCATTGCATCATGGCCTCGTTGTGCGGCAGCTTGGAGGCGCGCCGTGTAATGCGGTCGAGGCGGTCCTGCTGCTGATGCGCGGAGGCGAAGATGGCGCGCTCACGCCACAGCAGGTCGATGTAGCTGGTGAACGCGAAGCCGGCGTCCTCCTCGGCGAGGATCAGCTCCTTGCGAATGGCTTCGAGCTCCGCGGCTCCATCATGCGAGGTGAGCGGCCAGGCATCGCACTTCGCGGTGAGAAACGGCGAGCGCGAAGCGTTGAGGGCACGAAGTGCGCGCCCGAGATCCGGATAGCGTTCGGCCTCCGCAATCTCGGCGATCGCGTAGGGTTCCGTACGAAGATTCACGAAATGCGAGCCCGCTTCAGCGGAGTCGGACCACGGTACTACCAACATCGGGGCGTCCGCGGCGCACTCGGCGGTCCATTCAGTGTGCATTTGCGGTCAGGATACAGGGTTTATCGCAAGCGATTGCGTGGGAGCATCGTTCAGGGTTCCCCGTGAGTGGGAAAGGACGAAGCGGAGCGCGGTGTGCTCGGCCCAATAACCGTCGTTGCCGTTGGCCGGCTCGGGCGTGGCGAGGAACGCGCAGTGGCCGCCGTGCTCGGTTTCGAGGAAGGTGATGTGGGGATTCGCGGCGATGATCGCGCGTGTCTCCGGGGTGAGGCGGATGAACGGATCGTCGCACGCGTGGATGAGCAGCGTGGGAACCGCAATGCGGTCGATGACCCGGGCGGACGCGGCGCGCTGATAGTAGTCGTCCGCAGACTGGAAGCCTGAATAGAGCGCGGTGATGCGGTTGTCGAACTCGCGCAGGGAGCCGATCCCGGTGGCGATCTGAGGATCGAATGCACGCGGGAAGAGCGCTGCTTTGCGGCGGAAGCGCTTCAACAGCGCGCGAAGGAACTTGCGCTCATAGAGGCGGTTTTGGAAATCGTGCAGGGCGTCAGCGGAGGGGCCGAGATCGACGACGGGAGAGACGCCGACCACGCTTGTGAGCTCGGGCGGGGCGTTGCTTCCCAGCTCTCCGGCGAATTTCAGAATGAGATTGCCACCCATTGAGTAGCCGATGAGCGAGACGCTGCGCAGGTGTTCTCGTTCGACGTAGAACTGCATCACGCGGCCGACGTCGCCGGAGAGCCCCGAGTGGTAGAGCGTCGGTGTGAGCCGCGCTGTCTCATATTTGCTGCCGCCGCAGTTACGCATGTTCATGCGGATCACGTTGCAGCCGGCGGTCCAGAACTTGTTTGCGTTGCCGATGACGTACTGCGATTCGGAGGAGCCTTCCAGGCCATGCAGGATGAGCACGGTCGGACGGGCCGAGCGAACAACAGAGGGTTGCCAGTGGCATTCGCAGAGCACCTGGGTGGAGATCTGCGTGCCGCGTGCGGGGGAAACCTCGACGAGCTCGGCGACAGGATCCGGCAGATCGTTTTTGCGCGGCAGAAAATTTCCCGCGATGGTCTGCAGGTGGCCGTTGGAGAGCCAGCGGCGCGGGTGAAACGGAGGGAACTGCGCGGGCCAGTTGTTGCTGTTGCACGAACAGTTCATCCGTTCGGGCCTCGGGCTGTGGTGGACGCGAGCTCGGCTGCGCGCTGCTGCAGGTAGGCTGCATTCAATGCGCCGGTGGGCTCGTCCTCGTGCTTGAGGAAGATGAAAACTTCTCCGCTGCGCGCGTGTTCGACGAAGCGCGACGCGAGCGCGTCGAGTTCCGCATCGCTGTATCCGCCGGAGCGCCGCAGACGATAGCAGCGGTGCGGCGCAGTCTGCACGTCGGGCGTCGAGAGTTCGTCGGTTTCGGCGACGCATAGCGCCGCGTTGTGCTCGCGAAGGACGGTGTAGATGTCCTCGGTGAACCAGCTCTTGTGGCGGAACTCGAAGGCGAGCTGAACGTGTGGGTGGCGGAACGCGGGCAAATCCAAAAAGCGCGCGAGCAGGTCGCGGTCGGCCTGCAGATTGGGCGGAAGCTGGAACAGCAGCGGACCGAGATGGCCGGCGCGCACGGGCGCGAGTGCGTTCAGAAATGTCTCGACCAGCGACTGGCAGTCGCGCAGTCGTGCGAAATGAGTAATTCGCTGCGGCGCTTTGAAGCTGAACCGAAAGCCGTCAGGAACATTGGCAAGCCAGTTTTCAAGCTGCGACGGGGTGGGGAGCGTCCGGAACGTGTAGTTCACTTCGACGGCGTTGAGCTGCGAGCCGTAGAAGCGCAGAAAGGAACGCGCGGGAACGTTGGAGGGGTAGAACGCAGGCTTCCACGTGGGATACGCCCAGCCCGAGGTGCCGATGAACAAATTCGGCGCTGAGGCAGGCGAAGCGGGAATGGGCTCGGGAGCTTTGGCGGCGCGCGGCAAGGCTGATCTCACGATAGACACGAACGGAACGGAATCGCGGGATGATAAGTGCAGCGGCTGCCGAGTATGCTCTGTGGATGGATGGTTGGGGCGGCTAGTGGGGTTCGAACCCACGACATCCGCTGCCACAGAGCGGCGTTCTGCCACTGAACTATAGCCGCCGTACCATTGTCGATTGTAGCATCCAACTCGGTTGAGACGAAGGGAGCGCGGCACCTATGGCGACGAAGAGCGGATACGGTGAGGTGCTTCCTCCGGGCATGGTTTCCGCGGGCGGTCTGAAGCCGCGGTTGGGTGCAGGCGGGGCGTTCCGCGACGAGAATCTCGATCTTCTTTCGCGTGTGCTCGACACGTGGTTCCGCGTGCCGGGAACATCGATCCGCTTCGGCCTTGATGGAATCATCGGCTTCGTTCCGGGGATCGGTGACTTTCTCGGCGGGCTCGCGAGTTGCATCATCGTGCTGGCGGCGTTCTTCCGCGGCGTTCCGATGGTCACGATCGCGCGCATGGTCGTGAACCTCGCGATTGAGGTGGGCATCGGCGCAATTCCGTTTGCGGGCAATCTCTTCGACATCGCGTGGCGCGCGAACCGGCGCAACTATCATCTGCTGGAGCGCAGCCTTGCAGTCGGCCGGCGTGACACCTGGAAGGATTGGATGTTCATGCTGGTGCTTGGCCTGGGCCTGTTAGCGATGGCGATGGTGCCATTCTTCCTTTTGCTGTGGGTGGCGGGCGGGTTATTGCACCACGTTTCTGCGCCGGGCTGGCGTTAGGCGCCGGGCGACGCGAAGGTGCTTCGCCTCGGGTTGCGAGCGCGAGTATGGGAAAATGAATCTGTCGGGGCGTAGCGCAGTCTGGTAGCGCATCTGCTTTGGGAGCAGAGGGTCGGGGGTTCGAATCCCTCCGCCCCGACCATTGAACCAAGAGAACTTTCAGTGGCAGAAGCCTGGAGCCACGTCCGGGATTTGTCTTTACTTCAGAGAGATTCTTGACCGATGGGCAGGGTGACAAAGCCGGATCGCACGCCCTGTGAAGCAACGCAGGCCTCTAATGGGCCGTCTTGAACAAGTGAGATTTCGGCTCGACCGTTATAGAGCTGCAGGGTTCGGGATCCTGTCGTGGTTCCGAGGTTGTCGATCAGGCGTCCCTGGCCGGCAATTGAGAACGATACAACGGCTCGTGAGCTGAGGCAGAGCACACCGTTGCCGTCAAGCATCCTGGCTTCAAGGGTGACCGTGTTGCCTGCTGCGCCAGTGCGTGTGAGGGCCAGAGATGCGGGCTCCGACCACGGTTCAGTTTGATATGTGAAATCGATCTGGTCCATGAGCTCGAGAGCGCGGCCGTGCGCGACAGCGCGAAGCTCGTTGTGACCCTCGCGGAACGCGAGCTGCCAGCTGAGACCACAGGCAGGAAATTGCTTCGGGTTTCTCTGCTTTACTCCGGCTGAGACGCCGTTTAGGAACAGTTCGACTTCCTTGCAGTTGGAGTAGACGCGAACTGTACGCTGCTGTCCGGGTCGTCCCCAACGGACCGGCCAGCTGTGGCCATAGATGTGAAGCATGGGCTTCTTCGCCCAGTAGGACTGGAAGACGAAGTAGCCCTCCTTTGGCGTAAGGTCGCGCTGTACGAGACCTTTCTGGTTGACGCGGGGAATGGGATTGTCGACGCGGAGCGGCGTTGTGAAGTCCTTGAATGCCCATTGCGCGGCACCCGTCAGCCATGGTGTTTCTTCGATGGTCTTGAGATACCAGTCGAAGAGATCGCACGCGTATGTTTCCGTCCAGGCGCCGTCTTTGGCCATTCGGCTCGGACCGCCGCTGGTCAGCTTGTAGTCGAACCCCTGCTCGGCTGGGCTGTGTCCTAGATCGATTTGTCGAATCGCAGGATCGGGGTCCTCCGCATGGCGGCCCGCGTGACTGTCGGCTCCCCACTCCATGTGAATGAAGTGTGGAACGGACGCACGCGCTTTTTCAAGCGCCGAGGCGTACTCGGTGTAGCGGCCGCTGTACCATCCTGCCCAGATAGAAGGCGAATACACATCGGGAATATCGCGAGCGAACTCGCACCGGCGGTAGGACGTAGGGCGATCCGGGTCAAGGCTGTGCGCGATATCGCGGAGTTCCTGCATGTATTGCCGGATCGCTGCGTGGTTCTGGCCATTCAGCTCCGTAGGCCAGTCGTCCTCGTTGCCAAGACCCCAGAACAAGATGCTTGCGTGGTTCCGATGTTGATCGATCATCGTGCGCAACAGCGTGCGGCCCTGTTCCTGGAAGGCGCTGGAGCCAACACCGCTGCGACACCACGGAAGCTCTTCCCAAACGAGGATTCCGAGCTCGTCGCAGAGATCAAGCACGAGCTGACGCTGCTGGTAATGAGCCAGCCGAATGAAGTTTGCGCCCATCTCTTTGATCATGGTCATCTCTCGCCGAATCAGATCCGAGGACATCGCCGCCGCACATCCAGCGTGATCTTCATGCCGATGCGTTCCCCGTAGTAGCAGTCGAGAGCCGTTCAGGTAAAACGGACCATGTTCTTCAAATCGGGTATGGCGAATTCCGAAACGATGAGACGTTGTGCTGGTTGCATCCGGGCTGACGAGCTTTACATCGCACCGGTAGAGCGCAGGCGAATCAGGAGACCAGACGGTCGGTTGCTTCAGTTCGAAGCTCGCTATTTCCAGTTCGCCAGACCATGGCTCGTGCTCGGACGTCGCGCTGTGGAGCACTTCGCCTTCGGGGCTGGCGATCACAGTTTGCAGGGCTAGTTTTTTGTTCGGGCGGGCCGGCGCGTAAAGGCGCGCTGTGACACGAACTCGTGCGCTGGTTCCGGGTTCAAACTCAACGTGCGTGTGAACCGCCTCGAGCGAGACTGCAGGCACATACAGCAGGTGTACCGGACGGTACAGGCCACCGTAGATTGTGAAGTCGCTGAGGTCCGAAGGGAGCGCGTCGATATCCCGCGAGTTATCGCAAAGAACCGCGAGTGGCACCGGCTTGCCGGTTGTGACGGAGCGGTATGCGTCGGTGATATCGACGAGGAACTCATCGTAGCCGCCGGCGTGATGCGCGACTTGCTCGGCTCCCACATAGATCTGCGCTCGTTGCCCGGCCGCTTCGAAGTGCAGTAACGTGCGTCCGTTCGGGAAAGGATTGCTCACGTGCAACTTCGTTCTGTACCAACCAGGACCCCGGTAGGCCGGCACATCCGGGTCACACGCGTCATAGTGATTGAAGCAGTGAGGAAGGGTGACCTCCTGCCAGGTGACGAGCTCTTCGCTGTGCCACACCTGAAATCTCGGATCAAGTGAGCCCTGGTAATACTCCCATCCGCTATCGAGTACCTGCGCATTGCCGGCTTCGCTCGCGCGCGCTTCGGGTGAGCGCCGTACAGAGGCCAATAAAGGCATCTGGGGGAAGGAAGCCGTGAGGGCGGTGGCTGCTCCGGCCTGGAGGAATGCGCGTCTTGAGGTCTGCATGGAGCGCCGTTTCTCTATCCTCATTTCGGGTGGTGGCTTACCGCTCCAGGCTTGTCTTCGGGAAACCAGAGCAAGGGCTGTCGGACAGGGTAGTTGCGAATGATCTCTGGATCGGTAGGGTCAGGATTGAGCCGCTTCCAGACCGCGATGTAGTCGGGGTGATCGCACTCGAGCCCGCAGAAGAGCAGGCCAGGAGAGCGCACGGGCAAGGACTCAAAGTGCTCGACGTCCTTTCTGTAAGGCCATCGATTCTTGTCCTCAAGGTAAGGAAAGAGAAACGCTGCCGCTTTGCAGATGCCGCGGCCGTCCGGCATTGTGTAACGAAAGAGGTCCTCGCCGCTGTCAACGAGGGACTGACAGAGCATCGCCATCACATCGAAGTTGAAGATGGAATAGCTGTAGGGCTTGGTGCGCGCGAGCTCCTGCGGAAAGCTGCCATCGGGCGCCATCTGTTTCGGCAGAAAAATCTCTTTATATTGCTGCGCGATTTCTGTCCGCGTTTCCGAGTCTCCGCACAACCGCGCGAACTCGCTGGCCTGCAACGCCCAGCACACGGCATGGTTGTTTTTGGCGTCGCGTTCTTTCCTGCCGTTCACGCTGTTTTTCATCCAGCCGAGGTACGCCTCGAACCACTGGCGCAGCGCAGCCGAATCCGCAGAGCTCATCAGCGCCGGTGCGACGATTGAGGCGGCACGGGCGACCTCAACCAGGTGCAGCGTATCGATGATCCCGTAGGAGCGACCCGTAGACACACCCTTAACACCCTGTGCGTACTGCAGGTTGGGATTCATGCGGGTTGCAGGTGTGATGAACCACGCACGCAGATGATCACAGGCGTGCTTGCCATAACGATGATCCCCGGTGAGGAGCCATGCGGCTGTCAGCGCGGGCATTTGGATCGAGAGCGTGATCATCGCTTTGCGATGCCCGTTGAAGTTCGCAGGATTGCTCTGTCCGTCGCGGTTGATGTAGGGACCGTTCGGGTTTGCGGGATTCGGCCAGAAGTAATCGGCCTGGGAATAGAAGTCGTGCAGCCCGCCGGGGCTGTCCGGTGCGGGAAAGCTTGTAATTGTCTCGATGGGCAGCGACACGTATTCGCGCGCTGCGCGCAGGATTCGTGAGCGGTCCGTGGCGGCAACAAGCGCGCGTCCGCGGTCGCGGGTCTCTGCTGTGCTCGTGACGGCTCGGAATGTGAGAGCCGCCGCGCAGGAGTAGCAGAACGCGCGACGAGATACGGATTGAGCATTGAGAGATTGCATGAATGACTCTGAGAGCGAGGTTCTCCTCAGGACTTTATGCCAAGAGAATAGGCCTGACTCGTCATGAGGCGGCGGATGACAAGCAGACGATTAGAACTTGAAGCGGGCAGAAAGTTGCATCCTTCGGGAGGGCTGCGTTCCAGTGATCTGACCGAAAGAGGAGCTGTTAACGAAGTTTGCGACGGTTGAGTTCGTTGTTGTGCTGACCGAAAGGGAACTGTTCGGAGATGTGAAGTTCGTGTGATTGATCACATTGAACGCGTCGAGACGAATCTGAAACTTGAGCTCGCGGTAGAGGGTTATGTCTTTGGCGATTGAGGCATCGAAGTCGGCCTCGCCGGGAGCGCGTTGTGAATCACGCGGCACGTCACCGAGTCCCGTGGCCACGATTCGAGTACGCTTGCCGTTGATCGTCGAGTACACGGGGCCTGAGGGCGTCAGCGGGAAGTTAGGGTCCGTCACGGGGCTGTCGAAATACTGGAGCGCAGCACCGTTGAGAACTGGGTGTGCGAGTTTCAGGTGCGACGAATCGCCGTTCGGACGCTGTTGGGTGACGTTAGAGAACTCGTTGGTCTGCGTGATGTTGACAGGCAGGCCAGTGTGACCGGTAAACACGGGCGAGACGTGCCAGCCACGCAGCCACCATGGACCGCCCGTGGTGTAGACGAGCGCGATGTTCAGCACGTGCCTGGCATCGATGTTGCTCACAGCCCAGTCGCGCTCCCGGTCCGGACCGGTGGCGAGATACTGTGCGTTTGCCGTGCCGTTCGGCGCCGAGAAGTTATAGATCGTGCTGCCGTCGTCAAGATTCTTGCTGAACGTGTAGTTGGACAGCACGGCGAGGCGAGTGTTGAACTGGCGGCGAACCGTGACCTGAAGCGAGTTGTACTCGGATGTGCCGACGTTGTCGACCACGCTCCACGTACTAAGCGTGGGATACGGCTTCACGGATTGCGTTGCGGTGGTCGTGTTTGCAAGTGTCACGGCGTCGACGTCGTTTATCGGGACTACATTAACCGGGATTACGTACGGCAGATGCAGCGCATGATTGCCTACGTAATTGATCTCGAGTGTGAGTGCAAGCGGGAGCTGGCGCTGCACGCCGAAGTTCCACTGCTCCACGAGCGACATGGGATTGAGCTGGTTGAACTCTACGCCAGAGATGCTGTACGGGCTTGAGGCTGTGGCCTTCAGCAGGCTGGGCGAGGAGGCTGGATCATTGAGCGCAGAAGCAGGCGAAAGCGGGAGACCCTGGGACAGCGAGAACGGCTGAGCTACAGCTGTGCCGAGATTGGTATAGGAGATATTGTTGTCGTACCCGGGGAACGCGACCTGACCGCCGAGATTCTGGAAGATGGTGCCATAGAAGGTCCCAAACGCGCCACGCAGGACAGTCTTCTCATTAATGCTGTACGCCAGACCGATGCGAGGTGAGAAGTCCGCCTTAGGTGTGGTGATGTTGAGTGAGTCAGACGCGTTCTTGCCTGCAATCAGAAGCGTCCCGGTATTCGGGTCGAAGCGGCTGTAAACGTTGTTCGCGATCGTGAGCGGCGACTCATACTCCCACCGAATGCCGGCGTTCACCGTGAGCTTCGGAGTGACCTTCCAATCGTCCTGGAAGAAGATGCCGAGGTTGTAATTGCGCCGGCCGGTGGGCGGCATCGGCTGTTCGTAGCTGGCCGTCTTGATCTTGCCCAGCAGGAAGTCGGCGAGGCCGGTGGTCGCGTTGCCGCTGTTGCCACGGTTCGTAATCGAGCCGTCGAAATTCAGCGTTCCCTCGGGGCTGGAAGCAGGATTGTAGGAGTTGAACTCATTCTTGCGGAGCGACGCGCCGGCTTTGAATGTATGCGGACCAACGGTCTTGGTAATTGTGCCGAACGGCGTGTAGGTGTTGGTGATGTTGATCTGGTCGGTATTGGTGTCTGCACCGATGCTGCTGAACGCGGGAGATGTGATCTGGGGAGTTTGATCGAGCGGCAGGGACGCGATGCCGAGCGTCTGGCCTGCATTCATACCAGCCCCGGGAGGATTCCGATAGACGGCATTCCTGAAGAAGCCCATGTTCAGATCCGTGACGACGCTTGGGTTCCAGACCCGCGTGTAATCAACTGACGGAAGCCACGCGTCATTGCACGTGCAGTCCCAGGTCGTGTTCAAAAGCGGGTTGTTGTACGTGATCGGGTTCGGTGTCGAGGTCGTGTACCGGTAAAGATTAACGCTGAGACGATCCTTGGCCGTGATCTGCTCATCCACGCGAGTGACAAGACGAAGCACGTGGCCCGTGTTGTTCTGCTGCGCTACCCAGTTGCCGGTGTACCGGTTATTCGCAGCATCGTATGTGCCCGTCGTATTGGGAAGAGGGAGCAGTGCAAGAATCTTTGCCGCTGCTGGATCAATCGGGCCAACCTGATTGTTCGCGAACGCTGCAGACGTAGTGCCGTTGGGCTGGTAGACGATGACCGGCGCCGACTTGCCTTGAGCATTCTGGCCCTGCAACGCGGCCGAGAGATCGCCCG
Organism: uncultured Acidobacteriaceae bacterium; assembly: GCA_963777205.1. Lineage (GTDB taxonomy): Bacteria > Acidobacteriota > Terriglobia > Terriglobales > Acidobacteriaceae > Granulicella. The sequence goes on from CAVZPQ010000002.1 coordinate 892,055, forward strand.
TGCGCTGCGCGGCTGTGGGGACTGTTTCGGTCAAGGTGGTTGTGCTCGGGGTAATGGTCCAGTCGTAATTGATGAAGAAAAACGTGCGGTTGTGGCCGTTGTAGATCTTCGGAATCCAAACCGGGCCTCCCAGCGACCCGCCAACCTGGAAGAAGCGATCCCGGGCGCGCGGCGTGGGGCTACCGTTCACGATCTTCAGCTTGTTGAAGTAGCTGTTCGCGTCGAAGGCCTCGTTCCGCATCAGGTAGTACAAATTGCCATGGAAGGTGTTCGTTCCGGAGATCGTATTCACCGAGATGACCGCGCCGGAGGTGCGACCGTATTCCGCGGGAGCGTTGGTGGCGAGTACGCGGAACTGATCCACGCCATCAGGTGAGGGGAGTGTCGCGGGCGTGCCGGTCGAAGCGACAATCGTCGACACACCATTAAGAAGCACCTCGGTATTCAGTGTGCGGCTGCCGTTGATCGACAGCTGGGAAGTGGAGGGCGTATCGGCCGCGCCGCCGTGGACAACGCCGGGAATAAAGGCGAGGAGGTTCTCCGTCGACCGCTGGACGATCGGGAGGTTCTGCACCTCCGTTGGCGCGATCAGAGTGGACACATCGGAGGTGCTGCGGTCGAGCTGTTCTCCCCGTGACTGAACCGTGACTACGTCAGAGACGGAGCCGACCTGCATCTGGACATTGAGGGACGTAACCTGGGCCACCGTGGCCACGACGTTGTTGATGATGCTTTCCTTCAGCCCTGCGGCGTCGACGGTCACCCTGTAGGTGCCCGGCAAGACCTGCGGAACTACGAACGCGCCGGCAGAGTCGCTCTTGCCGCGGAAGACCGTCACTCCCGTCTCGGTGTTCACGACCAGAACCTGGGCGTCCGGGATCAGGGCTCCCGTCGGATCAAGCACCTGACCGCGAATCGTGGCGTTAGTGTTCTGGGCCCAGGCGGTTTTGGCGGTTGGCAGGAGCGCGGTCAGGACGATGCACAATGGGAAGCCCAGAACTGTTGCTGCGACTGAGGTCCTTACCCGAGCTCTTGCGCCGAGATTCGTGCGCTTCTCTGTCTTGTTCACCTGGCAACAGCCTCCAGAAAGTACTTCGCGGCAGCCATCTTGGGCGACCACCGACCGGCCCTGATGCTTTTTTGATAGGCGCAAATGGGCCGCTCATTAAAGCGAATCCACGTTCTACGCCCGCAACCGCGGTGCGCAAGTCACTTACAGTTTCACCCGCGACGTTGTAAAGGGAAGCGCTGCGCGATCAGGGACTTACGCTGCATCAGCGGGGACGTTTCAAACGTCCCCTGCAGGCGTTCAGGTGGTCGAGTATGATGAGCACGATGAAAGCGGGGACAGAAGTGTGGCAGCCTCACACGGAGGCTGACCGCCAGGTGGTCGTGCGCGAGCTCCAGAACCTGCTCGAAAGCTCGCATTTCTGCAACAGCAAGCGGTACCCGAAGTTCCTGAGCTACGTTGTACAGTGCACCCTCGACGGAAATGCCCACCTTCTGAAGGAGCGCACAATCGGGGTCGAAGTCTTCGCTCGTCCCCTGGACTACGACACCAATGCAGACACCGTGGTTCGGTTTACAGCCGGTGAGGTCAGGAAGCGGCTGGCCCTGTATTACCACGAGCGTGAGGGGCAGCCCCCCGTACAGATTTCGCTGCCGATTGGCTCGTATGTCCCGGAGTTTCTGCATCGCGACACCGAGGGCCGTGCCCATTCCGGCCCCGAGCTCCCGGTAACTTCCGATGCGCAAGTCGCGGCGATCGAACGGCATCTTGGGCCGGAGTTTATCGCCCCGCCCATGCGGCTGCAGAAGGAAGCTGTGCATTTTCCGGCTCGACGGCTGTGGCTTGTGCTGCTCGCGGTTGGAGTCATCGTTGCGGCGATTCTCTATGGCGTGCTGAGCGGGGGTTCGAGTGATCAGTCAACGGAAGTCGACCGGTACTGGGCGCCGCTGCTCGCGGGAAAGAATCCGATCCTTGTGGCTTCCGGTGGTTCGGTCCTGGACCCCGACCGCTCCCCGGGGCCCACAACGGCAGATAGGACGACCGACTACCCGTTCGTTTCGATGCAAATGGTCACTGCAATCGTGCGTGTAACCGGGATCTTTGAGCGGCGCGGGATTCCGTATGAGATTCGTTCTGCCCCATTTCTAACCCTCACAGACCTGCGGGAGCGGCCGACGGTGCTGGTCGGCGGGTACAACAACCAGTGGACGATGCGGCTCGCCAGCTCGCTTCGGTTCTATTTCAAGCCAGGCTCTACCGAGGCGATTCTTGATCACCAGCACCCGGAGATCGCCTGGCAACGCGATCCAGCGCTGCCGTACTCGAGCGCCGACGATTATGCGCTGATCAGCCGGTTCCGTGACCCGACCACTGACAGCATGATCTATATCGTGGCCGGCATTGGGCGAAATGGAACGGAAGCGGCCGCGCAATTTGTAACGAATCCACGTTTTTTAGAACTGCTGAAGCAGCAGGTCGGGCCTGATTGGATGAGAAAGAACGTCGAGGCGGTAATCAAAACCCACGTGATCGATGGGCGCACAGGTGCTCCATCCATCGTGGCTGTTCATTCGTGGTGAACAGCGTGGTTTAGCTGATTGAGCCGAGCATGCCGGAGCCAGGAGGAAACCTCAAGGTGGCGCGCTAGCCGTCGGATTTTTCAATCGCGGCAGTAAGCCTCATCCAGCAGAGGATTCGGCGAAGCAGGGAACCGCGCATCCAATCTAGCTCTCGCGAGTAACAGCCGATCCCGCGGCGGTGCGACTAAAGTCGCATTGGCGTTTTCTTTAGTAACCCCTACATATATGCCAGCGACTTCTCTATTCCTGTGATGTAGGAGACGTCACGGAACGGCTGGATGGTCGGTCGGAATCGACCCTTGGGTATGCAATGACCTTACGAGCCAAAGCGCTTGTGTGCGCGGTAGTGGCTGGCGGAGCTGCCAGTCTCTACTCCGCGCGCGCAGCCCACGGTCAGCATTGGATGCACTTCCTCGTGTATCTCATCGCCATCCTTCTCAGCTCAGGCATGAAGGTCGCGATGCCCAAGAGCGACGGGACGATGTCGGTAAACTTCCCGTTCATTCTTTTAGCTATCGTTCAGCTTTCGCCGCTCCAGGTAATCGCTTTGGTGGTCGTGAGCGTCGTTGCGCAATCCCGCATCAAGGTCGTCAAGTCGTTCACAGTGGTTCAGACGATCTTCAACGTGGCGAACGTCATCACGGCCACGGTGCTGGCTTGCTTCATCTATGCGCGTTCGCTGCACATGGTTCACGGTGAAGTTGCGCCGGCGCTCACAATAGCGGCAACAGCCTACTTCCTGGCGAATACCGCAACCTTGGCTCTGGTCCTCTCTTCCGAATCAGAGTCCTCGCCGCTCAAGCTCTGGCGCCAGGAATTCCCGTGGTACTTCCCGTTTTACGTCGTCGGAGCCATCCTGGCGTTTCTTGCCGACTACATTGGCAACCACTTCGGCTGGATGACGTCCTTACTGCTCATCCCAATGGTCTACACCGTCTATCGCGCCTATTGCGCACAGATGGCGACCATTCGCGACCGCGAGCAGCACATCGTCGAGGTGGAAGGTCTGCACCTGCGCACGATCGAGGGCCTTGCGATGGCCATCGAAGCAAAGGACCAAAATACTCACGAACATCTCATGCGGGTGCGCGTCTACGTCTCGGAGTTAGGCAGGATCATGGGCCTCGATTCGCTGCAGATGAAGGCCCTGGCCACCGCATCCTTTCTTCACGATATTGGCAAGCTCGCGGTGCCTGAACACATCATCAACAAGCCAGGCAAGCTAACCCCCGAAGAATTCGAAAAGATGAAGATCCACCCCGTGGTCGGCGCCGAGATTCTGGAGCGGGTGCGTTTCCCGTATCCAGTCGTGCCCATCGTGCGCTCGCATCATGAGGCGTGGGACGGCAGCGGCTACCCGGATGGCCTGAAAGGTGAAGAGATCCCGATCGGAGCGCGCATCCTTTCCGCGGTCGACTGCTTCGACGCGCTTGCATCCGACCGGCCGTACCGCCGGGCATTGCCGATCGAGGAAGCTCTCGCATACCTGAAGAGCAAAGCCGGCGTTCAGTTCGATCCTCAGGTAGTCCGCCTGCTCGAAGAACATTATCCCGAGCTTGAGAAGCGCGCGCACCAGGAGATCGAAGACATCGTGCCGCTGCATACGGACCTGACGATCGAGCGCGGGGCCGCGCCCAGTGCCGGATTCGAGCAGGTCGCGCCTCAATCCGGCTCGCTGCAGTCTGAATCTCCGCGACTCACCGCCAATGGCGATGAAAGAGCAAGATCGATGGCCAGACTGAAACATGCGTTGAGCGCGTCGCGCGGTTTGCGCGGAGCGAGCAGGACGGTCGCTGACGTCCTGCATTCGCTTATTCCATTCGATTGCTTCGCGGTCTATGTGAGATCAGAAGAAAACATTGTTGCTCTGCACATCGGCGGCCGCTGCGCCGGAGCTTTCTCAGCGCAGCCGATTCCAATGGGAGAAGGTTTATCCGGCTGGGTCGCGGAGAATGCACGCAGCATTCTCAACGGCAATCCCACCGTTGAACCCAACATTCTCATCGAAGCCGGCTTATTTACAAGCAGCAGTTCTGCTCTCGCAGCCCCCGTGTTCAGTTCGAGCGGCGCCGTGTTAGGTGCGGTCACGCTTTATTCGCGGGAGGCGTCGGCATATTCGAAGGACCATCTGCGCCTTCTCGAAGAGATCGCGCGCGAGTTCGCATGGGCTCTGGAAAATGTGCCCAGCGAAAAGCAAACCATCACCTCGGAGGAAATCGCCTCCGACGCATTGGCCGGCTCCATCTTTCAAGTCGTCCAGACATCATGAACCGATTCACCGCGATCATGACATGGCTTGGCAGGACGCTGGCTGTTGTCGTCCTGGTGATGATCGGCTCTACGGTTCTCATCCGCTTCGCTCCCGGATACCTGAGCGACGCGCGTGAGATGGACTCGCGTTACGCACACACCGCTCGTGCGGAACTGTCGGCGGAGGCCGCACGAAGCCACTCCATCAGCCAGATACTGGTCACGGAATTCGCGGAAATGACCAGGGGCAGCGCTGGTATCTCGCGCCAATTCGATATCCCGGTCGCTGAACTCATCCGTCCGCGTCTGGCGGTTACAGGAGAGCTGCTGCTGCGTTCTTTGCTTGTCGGCTGGGCGCTCGCCTTTTGCGCTTCGCTGATCGCAAGCGCGGGAAAAGAGCCGTCAATCTTCTGGCAGACGCCAGCCACCCTTCTGCTCGCTGTACCCACCGCAGCCATGGCCACACTCTTTCTGCTCGCGGGGAGCGGCGGTCCGGTTCTCGTGATGGCACTCCTGATTGCAGCGCGCGACTTCAAGTTTCTCCACCGGCTGTTGCGCATGGCATGGTTGCAGCCGCACCTGCTGCAAGCGCGCGCGCAGGGCATCAGGCCTCGGCGATTGTTGGTCGCGCATTTACTTGCCCGCCTTCGCGACCCAGCTTGCGGCTCTGGCCAGTCTCTCCATCGTGACCGCGCTGAGCGCGCTGGTGCCCGTCGAAGTCCTCTTCAACGTGCCCGGCCTCGGCCAACTGGCCTGGAACGCCGCCCTCAATCGCGATCTTCCCGTGCTTCTCGCTGTCACGCTGACCATGGCGATCGCGGTTACCTGCTCTGGAATGTCGCCGAGCCGCAACCTGGAGTGGGAACGCGCATGAACTTTCGTCGCTTTCCCGCGTGGCTGCTCCTCGCCGTGGTGCTTCTTGCAGCCCTGATCGTCCTCGCACCAGCCGCAAGCTATTCTCGGCAAGACCGCAACCAGCCGCTCGCCGCTGCTTCAGCGCAGCATCTCGCAGGCACGGACGCTCTCGGGCGCGATCGCATGGTGCGCGTCTCGGCCGCTCTCCTGCTCAGCCTCGCGGGATCGGTTGCTGCCGCAGCGCTCACCACGGCCGCCGCCGCAGGTGTCGGCACATTAGCAGCCTTCTGCGCCGGCAGCATCGGCTGGATCGTCATGCTGATCTGCGACGTTTTTCTCGCCCTTCCATGGCTGTTTCTGCTGATGATGGTTCGTTCGGCGCTGCCCCTGAACACCTCACCCGCGCATTCGGCAGCGATCACATTTCTGGTCCTTGCGGCTTTGGGCTGGCCGGCATGCGCACGCGCCGTCTACCAGGGAGCGCTTGAACTAAAACGCTCCGAATGGATGTTGCAGGCGCGTGCGGGAGGACTGCGGCGCGGCCAGGTGATGCGCCACATTCTTCCCAACCTGCTTCCATTGCTTCTGCCGCAGTTTCTCGTCTGCGTGCCGGCATTTGTCATGGCGGAAGCAAATCTAGGCGCGCTGGGGCTGGGAATCGGTGAGCCGCTGCCGTCCTGGGGAGGGATGCTGCTCGAACTGGACAACTCCTCCATGCTGATGCAATCCCATTGGGTTTACTTTCCCGTCCTTCTGCTGATCCTCATGCTGCTTCTGCTCGAAGCCGTCGCGGTGGAGAACCGATGAGACGTCCCACTTGGTTGCACGCTCTCGTCCTCACTGCCGTGCTGGCCACGATGGTTGCAGTCAAGTGCGTCGCCCAGGCTGCGCCTCGCCAGCCAGGCGAACTCGCGTGGACCATCGGCTACGACCCAAAGACCTTCGATCCTGCCAAGGTCGACGACCTCGACTCGGAAACAGTTCGCTATCTCACCGCCGGCGTCCTGCTGCGCGTCAATCGGCTCACGCAAGCTGTTGAGCCGCGGCTCGCAGAAAGCTGGACCCTTTCGCCGGACGGCAAGACCATCACCTTCAAAATGCGGCCCGGCCTCAGGTTCTCAGACGGCAGCAGCCTCACCTCGCGAGACGCCGCCTGGTCGATACGCCGCGTTCTGCTTCCCGCCACCGCCGCTCCGGTTGCCGATGAGTTCGTCAATCCCGCCGGAGTTACCGTCGAAACCTCGGACCCCGCCACACTCATCGTTCATCTGCCCAAGCGAGTAATCGGCATCGCCAAGGTCTTTGACGAGATCGCCATTGAGCCCGCCGGCCGCCCCAGCGAGGGCCGCGTCACGTCGGGCCCATTCGTTGTGGCCGATTACCTGCGCGCGCAATACGTGCGCCTGCGCCGCAATCCCTACTATCAGGACTCAACCGGCGTCTCCAGCCCTTTTGCAAGCGGCATACGCCTCGACATCCTGAACAATCCCGAGCAGCAGACCCGCCTCTTCCTGCGCGGCGAATACGATCTGATCGATCACATTCCGCCGGACTACTTCGAGCTCCTGAAGAAGAAGGCGCCTTCCACCGTGCGCGACCTCGGCCCATCGCTCAACACCGAGCAGATGTGGTTCAACCAGTCTCCGTCATCGCCGCTTCCCGCATGGGAAAGAGCATGGTTTCAGCAGCGCGCTTTTCGCGTCGCAGTCTCCCAGGCCATTCACCGCGACGATCTCGCGCGTATCGCCTATCAGGGCCACGCGACTCCGGCTTACAGCTTCATCTCACCCGCAAACGCCATCTGGTACAACCGAAGCCTCTCCGCGCCGCACACCGATGTCGCAGCCGCTAAATCCGCGCTCGCTCACGCCGGCTTCCGCTGGGTTGGCTCGCAGCTCCAGGATGCTGCAGGCCACCCGGTCCGCTTCTCGATCCTGACCAACACCGGAAATGCCGCGCGTCAGAAAATGGCAACTCTGATTCAGCAGGATCTCGCTGCGCTGGGTATGCAGGTCAATGTCGTCGCACTCGATTTCCCCGCGCTGGTCGAGCGCCTGATGCACACGCAGGACTATGAGGCCTGCCTCCTCGGTCTTGAAAACGTCGACCCCGAACCCAACGCGATGATGAATGTCTGGCTCAGCTCAAGCCCCAATCACCAGTGGAATCCATCGGAGAAAACGCCGGCAACTCCATGGGAGGCCGACATTGACCGCGATATGAACCTGCAGGCGACGAGCCTCAAAGATTCGGTGCGCAAGCAGGCTGTCGACAGCGTGCAGCAGATCGTCGCGGATCAGCAGCCCTTCATTTATCTCGTCTACCCCAACGTTCTGGTCGCAGTGTCGCCGCGCGTTCAAGGCGTACAGCCCGCAGTGCTTGAGCCGGAGCTGTTTTGGAATGTGGAGCATCTTCGGTTGAGGAGTTCGCGATGACAATCCAGCCTCTCCTGCGTGTCCGTCTCGGCGCCAGCTATGCAGGCAAGCCCGTCCTGCGCGACATTGATTTCGATCTCCACCGCGGCGAAGTGCTGGGACTCGTAGGGCCCAGCGGGGCGGGGAAGAGCACGCTCGTGCTTTCTCTGCTCGGCCTCCTGCCGTGGCGTGGCGGGCGCGTCAGCGGCGAGATCGTTCTCGACGGACAAAACCTGCTTCAACTTTCCGAGAGCAGCCTGCGCGAACTGCGCGGCCGCCGAATTGCCCTGATTCCGCAAAGCCCGATGACCGCGCTCAACTCTGCAATCAGCCTTGAAAATCACTTTCGCGAAGCGTGGAGGGCGCATGAAAAGAATGGGCGAGCAGCGCTGTCAGCGCGCGTGCAGAGACTCCTCCGTGAAGTCCAACTGCCGTCCGATAGGGAGTTCCTGCGCCGCCGCCCATCGCAGATCAGCGTCGGCCAGGCCCAGCGAGTGCTCATTGCGCTCGCCCTGCTACACTCCCCCGCGTTGATCATCGCCGACGAACCCACCAGTGCGCTCGATCCCGTGACGCAGGCCCAGGTCGTCGACCTGCTCCGCGGGCTGAGCCGCAATCACGGCGCCACGCTCCTTTATGTCTCGCACGATCTCGTCTCGGTCCTCCGCATCAGCGACAGAATCGCCGTGCTCGATGCTGGCGCAATCGTTGAGACGTTGCCGCTCGCTGAACTCGCCGCGGCTCGACATCCAGCCACCCTCAACCTCTTGTCCACGCTGCCCGTGCCCGCTTCGGTTCTCCTGAGTTACCGCGGCGGCGGACCCTCCGCCAGCCCTTATACGCCGACGCGCCTCCGCACTGAAGTAACCCTATCGAGTGGTTACCTAAGTCGAGAAATGACCCAGTCAGGTTACAACTAAGGGGTGATTGAGCATCCTGGTACACGCCACTAAAGTTGCGTGATTACAGGGGTATTTCAAGTTTGTCAGGCTTCGTATTGCCTCAGCTTGGGTCCCGCGTGAGCCAGGAGATAGCAAACAACCTGGCCGGAGGTAACCATCTTGAAATCCGGGCTTCGTTCCGTCCTCGTCCTTGGGTTAGTGGTTGCGGTTATCGGCTCAACGTCTGTCGGCGCGCAGACCAGAAACAGCAAAATATCGCCCGATCTCGCCGCCAACCCGACCTCCGGAAACGTCCAGGTAATCGTCCAGTACTACAAGGTCCCGTCTGGAACGTCAGGCGGAGGCGGGCTGCTGGGCGGCGTGCTCAACCTCGTCGGAGGGTTGGTCAAAACCGTGCTGGGGACCATCGATGCCCTGGTTGAGATCGTTCCCTACAACAACCTGAACACGATGGCCGCGGACGCCAACGTCAAATACATCTCGCCCGACCGGCCGCTTGGCGCGCGCCAGGCAGTGTCGATGACGGCTGCCGAATACACCACCGAACCCATCAACGCACCGGCGGTCTGGCAGGCGGGCTACCAGGGAACGAACATCGGCGTCGCCGTGATCGACAGCGGAATCACACCGGTGCGGGATCTCAACCTCAACCCAGCCTCACTCACGCTGGACAAGTCTCTTCTCTCCGAGATGCTGCCCTCGTCCACCGAGGCGCCGCCGTATGCCACTGGCCGGATCGTCTACAGCCAGAACTTCGTCTCCGGTCAAAAGGACGCTCTGGACCATTATGGGCACGGCACGTTAGTGGCCGGCCTCATTGCCGGCAACGGCGCTGCTTCCACCGGATCGCAGTATTTCCGCACCTTCCGCGGCGCCGCTCCCAACGCGAACATCATCAACCTCCGCGTTCTCGATGCGAACGGCGCGGGCACCGATTCCGCAGTCATCAGCGCCATCGGCCAGGCGATCGCGCTAAAGAACAAATTCAACATCCGCGTCATCAATCTGTCGCTCGGCCGCCCGATCTACGAGAGCTACAAAAACGACCCGCTCTGCCAGGCCGTGGAAAAAGCCTGGAAGGCCGGCATTGTTGTCGTGGTTGCGGCAGGCAACGACGGCCGCGATCTGGCTCTGAATCCTGAAGGCTACGGCACCATCGAATCGCCCGGCAACGACCCGTATGTCCTCACCGTCGGCGCCATGAACACGAACTTCACTCCCCAGCTCAATGATGACGTGATTGCAAGCTACAGCTCCAAGGGCCCCGCATTCATTGACCACACCGTGAAGCCCGATATCGTCGCGCCGGGGAACCTGGTCACGGGTCTCAAATTCCAGAACGATCCGCTCGCCACGAACAATCCCGGTTTCTACACGTGGTACTCCTTCTACCAGACCGACGGCGCCAATACTCCGTCGTCCAACTACTTCGCGATGAGCGGCACGAGCATGTCCGCCGGCGTGACCTCGGGAGCCGTTGCCGACCTCTTGCAGGCAGCGCCCAAACTGACGCCGGACCAGGCCAAGGCCCTGCTCATGGCCAATGCTGAGCGCAGCTATTTCCCCCAGACGAGCAGCACCTCCGCTGATGGCGTGACCTACCGCGCGAACTACGATGTCTTCACCGTCGGCGCCGGCTATCTCGACGTCGCGAGCACAATCCAGGCTGCGCTCGTCCACAATGGCTCCGTGCCGGCCGGAACTGCGATGTCGCCGATCGCAACCTACAACGCATCCACAGGCCAAATCACTGCCGATGTCGATCCGTCCGCGCTCTGGAAGCATTCGGGCCCTTGGTCGGCCTCCAGCGTCTACGGTCCCAACGCGTTCCTCTCGGGAACAAACTCCGCCGCAGCCTGGGGCTCAACCCCGCTGTGGACCGATGATGATCCCGATGGCGCCACAGCTCTGTGGGGCAAGACCGCTCTGTGGGGCAAAGGCTCGCCCGAAGCAGAGACGGCCCTCTGGGGCAAGGGCTCCTCGGACGGCCAAACCGCTCTTTGGGGCAAAACAGAAGACGAGACCTCCTCAGCGGCCGGTCAATTCTGATCGGCCCCCGGGGTGCCACAATGGATGCGTCGTTCAATCCATTCCTGTGAGGCCACGGTGAGGGCTTTATTCACTGCAATCCTGATATGCGGGTTGCAACTCGGCGCAATACATTCGGCCGCCGCTCAGAAGACCCTCTTCTACATGCAGGAGAACGCCGGCAGCCTCCGCTCATTCGAGCAGCACAAAGACAAGATCGACATCCTCGTTCCGACCTGGTACAGCGTCAATGGTCACGGTCTCGTCTCGGGCGAGCCTGACCAGAGAGTTCTTGACGACGCCCGCGCAGCGCATGTCCAGGTGATTCCCATCGTCGCGCTCGCCGATAAACAACAGCTGCACGATCTCTTCAACGATCAGCATGCGCAGGACATCATGAATGCCGCGCTCGTACGCGAGTGCAGACAGCACGGCTATCCAGGCATTCAGTTCGATCTCGAGCATGTGCTCTGGGTCGACCGCGACGGCCTCTCGGAGCTCGTAAAGAAGTCTGCAAACGTCCTGCACGCGGCGCATCTCGAGCTGCAGATCGCAACCGTCCCCAATGCACCCGGCTATGCCGGATCTCTGCCGTACGCGCGCTGGATGTTCGAGGATTGGCGCGGCGGCTATGACCTGAAAGCCTTAGCCCAGTCCGCCGATCTCATCTGCCTGATGACCTACGATCAGCACTCGCGCTACACCGCCCCTGGCCCCGTGGATGGCTGGCGCTGGACAATCGAGAACCTCGACTACGCCCTCAAGGATGTTCCCAAAGAAAAGCTCTCTCTCGGAATCTCGCTCTACGGATATCACTGGTTCGCCGGTGATCCGGGTCTCAACAAGCCCGAGCAGAAACCAAATCCCACGGCCGAAACAGTCAGCGCCGCAACGGCAGACTTCCTCCGGCAAAGCTACAACGGCCGGGTGCAGTGGGACGAAGACGACCACACGCCGTGGTTCTACATCACGCGCGATGAAAGCCGCGAATGGGTCTTCTACACGGATAAACGTGCCTTCATGGATCGCTATGATCTAGCGAAAAGCCGCGGGCTTCAAGGCGTCTGCTCCTGGGTCCTTGGCCAGGAAGACCCCGCCATCTGGGACGCCATTCCAGCAAAGCGCTAGCTACTTATAAAGCAAGTACGGTTCGCGCTCCGTCTCGTACGCGTGCAACCCTGGCTGCCACGTCGCGGCAATCGCGCGCGGATCGTCACCGCGCCTTATCGCCTCCATTGTCGCCTCGCTGGCCAGATAATTCGCTGCGCCGTTCAACCGGAACTGCTCGGGATACAGCTTGTGCAGCGCGCTGAGGATCTCGATTCCCAGCTCCGGTGAGTCGAGCGCATCGCGGTCCGTCACGCTGATCCGCACCGCCTCAATCGTCTGTCCGTGATACGGATGGATCGGATCATCATCAACCGTCGTCGTTGTTGCAGCGAAGCTCGCGCCGGGAATGTGCCGCGCATTCAAAGCGGCCGCAACATCCGTGGCACGGAACCACGCCGGTGGCTGCGCGCCTGTCGTCTTGTCTTTCGGTGGCAAACCCGCTCCGATCAGCTCGAACGGCGTCGGTGTCCCTCGGCCCACTGTCACATTCGTCGGTTCGAACAGCGTGAGTCCCGGCAGCAGAATCGTTGCAGTCAGATTGTGCAGGTTTGGACTCGGATCAATCCATGCCAGCCCCGTCTCATCGTAGAACTCGCTGCGTGTCCAATGCTGCATCGCGACAACCGTCAGCGGTGCATCAATGTGCTTCGTGCCGTTGTAGAAACCGCGCGAGTTCACCGAGCGTCATCCCATGCCGCAGCGGTACCGGTCCATAATCCGTGTACTCCTCATGTGCCGGATGGGATACAGGTCCTTCCGCAGCAGCCCCGCCGATCGGGTCGGGTCTATCAAGCACAACGATATTCACGGTGTGGTGAAACTCGCTCTGCTCACGCGCCGCCGCTTCCAGGAAGTAGCCCGTCTCCGCTTCGTACGTGTACGTGCGAACGCCAGCATCCTGCAGATCAATCACCACCGCATCAAGATCCTTGAGTTGCTCGTGCGACGGGCGCCGGTCCGCCTCGTGCGCACCATACAGCGACGTCACGCGCAGGCCTGTCGTAGGATCCGTCTCCGGCCCGAACGAAGTTGTGTCGTGCTTGCCGAAAATCCCATGCTCGGGCGAAAAGATCGTCGTCAGCTTCGAGCCTGGAATGACCTTCGGCAACTCCGTCGACAACAAGTCGATCGTGCGGCGGCCGTGCGCATCAACACCCGACTGATTCGTCAGAATCCCAAGCCGGAGCGCGCCGTTGTGCTGCGCGGCGATACTCGTAAGCTCCGAAAACTGGTCCGCTTCCAGCACGTCAATCCCTGTAAGCGTCGGGATCTGCGATTCGGCCGAAGCTGTCTGCCTGGTCCTTTGAATCTCCGGGTACAGATGCAGCGCCTCTGCAACTGACGTCGCCACCTCTCCCCGCAAATTCGAAACCGGCGTATTCCCGCGCGGGTGAACCGCATTCGTCAGCAGCACAACGTACGTGTCCGATCCCGGATCCATCCACAGCGAAGTCCCCGTAAAACCGGTGTGCCCAAAGCTTCCGATCGGGAAGATCATGCCGCGCGGCTTCGAAAATGCGGTGTCGATATCCCATCCATAACCGCGCAGGTCCTGTCCGTGAATCGCCGGATAACGCGGCGCGAGCCCCGGCAGCGCACCTTTTTCTCCATGCGCAATCGCAAACTCTTCCGCCTGGTTCGCGGCCTCAAGCTGTCCCGCATGATGCCCCGGCTGCTCGGGCGTGGACATCAGCTCCAGCGTCGCCTGCTTCACCGGGAAGTCGCTCGGCCGTCCCGCCAGCCGGTCGAGCAACGCCTGCGCAAACAGCGAAACATCATGCGCCGTCGAAAAGACTCCCGCATGCCCGGCAACTCCGCCCATCCGCCGCGTCGTCGGATCATGCACCGTGCCGCGTGTCAGCATGTCGAAGTGCGGATTCGCCGCAGGATCGAGCTTCGACTCATCGTCATGCGTGGTCGGCGCAATCCGCGGCAGCAGCGCGAATGCGTTCCATGTCCCTGCAGCGCATGAGCGCGTCTCGTGTGCGCCCGTCACCGCAGCCCCCACCTTGTCCGCACCGCACGCCTTGTCCAGCGGCAGATAGCGCGTGTCCGTCATACCCAGCGGTTTGAAGACATGCTCCTGCGCATACACGTCCAGCGGTTCGCCCGAGAGCTTCTCCACAATTGCGCCCAGCAGGATGAAATTAATATCCGAGTAGCGAAACACCGCAGCCGGCGCGGACTGCAGCGGTGTCGTCAGCGCGCGATGAATCCCCTCAGCCTTGTCCGGCGTCGCGAGCCCCCACGGATCCTTCAGATTCACATCCGGCGGCTCACCCGAGTAGTGCGTCAGCAGCATCCGCAGCGTAACCTTCGCGCGCTCCGGGTCGTTCGCCGCATTGAACTCGGGAAGAATCTGCTGCACCGGTTCGTCAAACTCGAGCTTCCCCTGTTCGTAGAGCTGCATGATCGAGGTCGTCGTCGACAGGCACTTCGAAAGCGACGCCATGTCGAAGATCGTGTCTTCGGTCATCGGCTCAGCCGCTGAAGGCTTCCCGTCAAGCCCCGGTTCGCCCGCAAGCTTGCGATTCCCATACGCGTGCTCAAACGCCACGCGCCCACTGTGCCCGATCAGCAGCACCGCACCGGGCAGATGATGATATGTAATCGCATCATTGATCAGCGCTGACGCCGCACTGAAGTCAGGCGCTGAAATCTCGGCCGGCCCTTGCACCGCACTCTGGCCCGACGCAGCCTTCTGCGCGAATGCATGCAGCGGAAGAGAAACGCACAGCATAAGCAGCGCCGAAACAGCTGCGGTGCGCCGCACCCGTGCGCCTCGCCCGAGCACAAAGCTCGCGAGCAACCCTACGAGAAACGTCGCAGCAGCGCCGATCAGCACGTACCAGGTCCATGCAATATGCGGAATAGCCAAGTAGTGACTCCCTTTTGCTGTAGTGAAAGTCCAACCCGTGTTCGCGGGCATAAGCCAGATCGCAAGATTCAACGCAAATCCGAACACCATTCCAACGATCGCGCCTGCTTCGGTTGCAAATCGCGTCAGCGTTCCCAGCAGAAACACGCCAAGCAAACACCCATACGCAACCGACGCAATCGATAGCCCGATCTCCACAACGTGGCCCTTGCCGCCGGCATGAACGGAATACACCGCAATCGCAAACAGCACAATCGCCCATAGCACCGTCGACGATCGCGCAATGAGCGAGCGCTCACGGTCATCCGCGGCCGGCCGCATACGCATATAGAAGTCAACCACCGTCGTAGACGAAAGCGAATTGAGCGCAGCCGACAGGTTCGACATCGCCGCCGCAAGGATCGCCGCGACCAGCAGTCCCGCAACCCCCACAGGCATCTCGCGCACAATGAACGTCGGGAAGATGTAGTCGTTTGTCCGGAACGTCGCACCCGCGTGCTGCTGATAGAAGACGTAAAGCCCAGCCCCGATCAGCAGGAAGAGCGCGAACTGCAGAAAGATCACCACACCTGAGCTCAGCAGTGCCGCGCGCGACTCGCGAAGATTCCGCGCTGCGAGCAGCCGCTGCACCATCAACTGGTCCGTCCCATGCGATGCCATCGTAAGGAACGTCCCGCCAAGCACGCCCGCCCAGAACGTATAGGTCGTGGTCAGGTTCAGCGCGAAGTTGAACATGTGAAACTTGCCAGCCGCGGCCGCGACCGAGTGAATCACCGGCCATCCACCCTGCACGTGCGATCCCAGCGTGAGCAGCGCCACAACAGTGCCCGCCACATAGATCGCCATCTGCACAACATCGGTCCACACCACCGCCGCCATGCCGCCCTCAAACGTGTACAGCAGCGTCAGCGCAGAGATAATCCCAATCGACAGCACATCGCGCGTTCCAATCGCAATCCCGATCACAATCGAAACCGCAAATACCCGCACGCCCTCGGCCGCGGCGCGCGTCGCCAGAAACAACGCCGCGGTCACCTTGTGCAGCGTGGCGCCGAAGCGCCGGTCGATGAGCTGATATGCCGTCAGCATCTCACCCGCGAAGTACCGCGGCAGAAACAGCGCCGCCACAACCACGCGCCCCAGCATGTACCCAATCACAACCTGCAGAAACCCGAAGTCACCCGCGAACGCCACGCCCGGAATCGAGATGATCGTCAGCGTCGAAGTCTCCGCCGACACAACCGACAGACAAATCGCCCACCACGGAATCGTGTTGTCCGCGAGGAAGTAGCTCTTCAGCGACCGGTCCGCCGCGCCCGCGCCGCGCTTCTTCCGAAATCGCAGGCCGAACAGCGTGATGCCGATCAGGTAAGCCGCCACCAGGGCGAGGTCGAACGCGCTGAGCCGCTGCGCCGCAACAAATGCCGCAAGGACGTGGATCGTACAGGACAAGCGGACTCCCATCCTCCTGGCGATTTCCTGAACCGGAGTTGCGCAGACTTTGGCCGGCGTTGCACGTTATCATAACGGGCTTGGCGCACCACTGGCTCCATGCGCCACCGGGAGTTCCGATCGAATGTCGTATTTCGTCGCCTTGGATGGCGGAGGCACCAAAACCGAGTGCTGGGTTGCAGACCAATCTCGCGTGCTCGGCCAGGCTTCCGGCCCCACAGTAAAAATCATGAACGTCGGGGAACAGGCCGCCACCGCCGCGCTCCGCTCCATCCTTCGTGACGCGCTGGGCGCCGCCAACGTCGCCGGCGATTCCATCGCCTGCACCTGCTTCGGTCTTGCCGGCTCCTCCAGCACAAAGGTGCGCGAGTGGGCCGAAAGCACCCTCCGCGAACTCGTCAGCGGCCCCATCATCATCACCGGAGACGAGCAGATCGCGCTCGACGCAGCCTTCCGCGGCGGCCCCGGCGTGCTCGTGATCGCCGGCACCGGATCCAACATCGTCGGCCGCTGCGCGACGGGCGAAACCCTCACCGCCGGCGGCTGGGGCCCTGTGCTCGGCGATGAAGGCTCCGGCTCATGGATCGGCCTCGAGGCCATCCGCGCCGGCTTGCGTGCCTGCGACCGGGGCATCGAGACCTGCCTGCTCCGCGAGATTCAGCACGCCTGGCAACTCGACGATCTACCCGCACTCGTCGCCAAAGCGAACCTTCGCGAACGCCCCGACTTCGCCTCACTCACAACCGTCGTCGTCAACTGCGCAGATTCCGGCGACGCGCTCGCCCAGGGCGTACTCGACCGCGCCGGCGAAGAGCTCGCCACGCAAGTGAACCTCGTCATCTCCAAGATGCGCGCCGCGGGCTGCCCGACCGAAGACGCCGCGCGCGTCGCCTTCACCGGCAGCGTGCTCGGCCGAATCCCGCGCGTGCTCCGCGCATTCGAGCAAAATCTCCGCGCCGCCTGGCCCGACATCGCAATCGATGCCGCCGCCGTGCAGCCGCTCGAAGGCGCGCTCTGGCGTGCCCGCCGCGGTGCCTGATAATCCCACCCGCACCTGGCTACGTTACAAGCTCGCCCCGGATATACGTCGCCACCAGCCGCCCGTGCGCGTCAAAGCGGTTCAGGTTGGCCACGCTGCCCGGCGCCAGCCGCGTCAGCTCCGGCTCGCCCAGCATCGCCGCCGGATTATGCGAAGCCAGCCGCGTCGCATCACTCAGCGGCGCGCCCGTGAACTGCTGCAGATTCTCAACCGCCCGGTCCATCGTCAGCACCGATCCCGCCAGCGTGTACAGGCCGCGCGTCACATCATCCGCAAGCACCGCGCGCCCTTCCTGCACATCCACGTCCAGCGGCCCCAACTTGTATCGCCCATCCGGCATGCCCGCCGCCGACATCGCATCCGTCACAAGCATCGCGCGCTCCGGCCCCTTCGCCTTCAGCCACAGCCTCACCAGCTCCGGCGCAACGTGCACGCCATCGCAGATCAGCTCCGCATACAACCGCGGATCATCCAGCGCAACTCCCAGCACGCCCGGCTCGCGATGATTCAGCGCACGCATCGCGTTGAAGCAGTGCGTAGCGCTGCTCGCACCCGCATCGATCCCATGCAGCGCCTCCGCTGCCACCGCGTTCGTATGCCCCAGCGAGCAGCGCACGCCCACGCTCGTCGCATACGCAATCAGCTCGCACGCGCCCTTCAGCTCCGGCGCAATCGTCATCAGCCGAACATGTCCTCGCGCCGCCTGCTGAAACCGCCCAAACAGCTCCACGCTCGGCGGCTGGAGAAGTCCCTCTGGATGCACGCCGCGCTTCGCATGCGACAGAAACGGTCCCTCCAGGTGAATACCTCGCGGACGCGCCTGCAGCGGCTGCGGCTCAGCCTCGATCGCATCGGCCAGCGCCTCAAGCGCATGCAGCGTCGCGTCAACCGAAGCCGTCACCGTAGTCGGGAGATAATTCGCCACACCGCGCGTCGCCAGAAAACGCTGCAGCTCAGAGAGCTGTGTTCGACTGGCCGACATCACATCGTGGCCCATCCCGCCATGAATGTGCACATCGAAGAACGCCGACGTCAGCGTGTCCTCTTCGCGCGCCAGCGCCGTAGGGTCGGAGCTGATATCGCTCAGCGTCCCATCATCGCCAACAATAAGGACAGGGAACTCCACTGAACCAATGTCAGTGATGAGTCGCCGGGCTGTAATGATCGTAGGCACGTCTTACCTCGAATGCGGCGTAGCCGCAGCCGGATTCGGAACAGCGCCAGCCGACCCAGTCCCCGCCGGATTCGTCGCCGGAGTCGCGCCCGTTCCGCAGCCGGCGTCGCAGCCAAGGGCGGCGCAGGAATATCAAGTTGCATCGCAGCAGGCAGCGTATGCGTCTCGCCCCACTGCCGCTGCGCACTCCGCACCTTCTCCATGCGGTCCAGCCATATCCCGATCGTCTGATCGTAGTGCTCCTGCACAGGCCTCAGCGCATACGGCCTGTTCGTGCGCAGCCACAACTGCGAATATAGATCGCGAATCAGCGAGTATCCATCCTTGATGTCCTGGATTCGCCCGTTCACACCGTTGATGTCGCTCAGCTCGCGCGACACCTGCCCACGCTGCTTGCGATCGTCCGACGTCGCATCAGCCTGCGCCCGCGCGTAGGCCTCGGCCATCTCATCGGCAAGCTGAAACTTCTCGCCGATAAAATCAAACCGCCGCGCGCCCAGTTCCAGCGCATCAATCGCATCCGTCTCGCGCAGAGTTGTCGGGTTCGACGGCAGCTCATTCGTCGGCGAGTACACCACCGCGGCCGGCGGATACGGCCCCGGATAAGCCGCCCGGGCCTGCGCAATCAGGTCCAGCGCGTGCTCCGCGTGCATGCGCAGCTCATGCGTGTACGGCCGAATCTTCTCGGCGTACTCCTGTCCATCCTTCGACCACGGATCCATCCAGAACAAACCATCCGACCCGTCGCCAACCTTCGCCTCGAACTGCAGCACCTCATGCGCCTGCATCAACTCCTGCTGCGCCATGTCGAGCTTGCCCGTCATGTCGCCGTGAAACACCACTCCATAGTTCGCCTGAAACTGCGGAATGCTGCTCTCGCCCTGCTGCCATGCCGCCGCGCAGCCAAACAAAATCCCATACCAGTTATTCGCAGCCAGCGCCTCGCCGTCGTCATACCAATTGGTGTTCAACTGGCCCGTCGCGCCCATCCTCTGGCCGTCGCGCGTGAACTGCTGAATGTTCTGCAAGGCCGCGTTGTAGTCCGGATAGATCCGCGACCAGTTATTGATTCCCGGCGCAACCCACGTCTCAAACCCGGCCGACTTGAAGTAGTTCAGCCATTTGCCGAAGCCGTTTTCCGACGGCGAGTAGTGCCAGCTGATCGCAATCGTGTCCCGCTTGAACTGCTCCGGCATGCTCTTCAACAACTCCGGCGAGCGCTCCGCAATATCCCCCCAGAACAGCAGCTTCCGATTCAGCGGACGCAGCGTGTTGTCGATCTGCTGCATGAAATCCAGATACACCGGTCCGAGCCCCTGCTGGTCCACCGCCGGCTTCGTCTGCCCAACCCCGAGATCAAACGTCTCATCCGCGCCGATGTGCAGAAACGGCGATGGATAAAGCGCCGCCAGCTCCGTGAACATCTGCTTGATCACGACCAGCGACCCAGGCTGCCCCGGCGCGAGCACGGCGCCATGCGGCGTCTCCGCCAGCGGCGAGTACTCCTCATACACCAGCATGTGCCGCAGATGCCCGAACGCCTCCTGGTCCGGCACAACCATCACGTGATACTTCGCCGCATACGCCACCAGCTCGCGCGCATCATCGGCCGAGATGCTTCCGCCCGGCGGCGCAGCCAGCGGATTCGACGCATACTGCTGCGTGTTCTCAAAGTACGGCGAGTACAGATTCGCCTTGTACGCCGCCAGCGTCCGCACCATCTTCTTCTGGAACTCCAGCGTGTCCACCGGCCCGCGCGAAAGATCGTCACTCAACCCGCGATACTGCATCGCCGGCCAGTCGTGAATATCCGCAGCATGCAACGCAAACGTGCCATTCTGCTCACGGTCGATCATCTGCTTCGCCGTCTGCGCCGCATAAAACACGCCCGCTCCCGTCGCGCCCGTCAGCGTCAGCACACCCGGCGACCACGAAATCGTGTACCCCTCCGCCTGCATCGCCGGCGTAAACGTCGCATCCGGATGCTGCCCCAATCTCTCGAGCACAATCCGCAATCCATCGCCGCTCGGAACGCCGCGCGACCCGAGTTCATCGCGCAGATCGCTCGCGGCAAACTGATCCTCGGCACTGCAGTTCGGGCACTCGACAGTAACACCCGTGACCGGCTGATCGCCCTTGAACGCGACCTCCCGCGGCATCGGAATCAGGTGAAGGGAAGTGCCGTTCGCCTGCGCTGAAGGTGCAGGTGTCTGTGGTGAAGGCGCTGTCGTCTGGGCGGAAGGCGCAGGTGTCTGGGCTGAGGCTGTAGCGGAAAGCCCCGCAAGGAGAGCGAATGCAACAAGACGCATGCGATTACGGTACACGGGACTGCGCCGCCACGAAAAGCGGACATCTGACATCGCGGGTACATCCATCGTGGCATCCAACCGACAAAAGGAGAAAGTCAATGAGCGAAAGCAGCGGCCGCGATTCGAAATTTCAGGAGCTGAGCGGCAAGGAAGGACGCAAAAAAATCGCTGATCTGATCAAGGGCATCCACATCGCCACGATGAGCACGCTCGCACCCGACGGCTCAATCGACGCCCGCCCCATGGCCGTGCCCAGCGGCAGCGAAGGAACGGCCTTCGACGGCACGCTCTACTTCCTCACTCGCCAGAGCTCCGACAAAGTCGGCGAAATCCATCGCGACCACCACGTCACCCTAAGCTTCGCCAATCCGTCGGACTCGAACTACCTGAGCCTGAAAGGCCGCGCTACGGTGACCTACGACCGCGGCAAAATTCACGACCTCTGGAACAACATGTACAAAGCCTGGTTTCCGAAGGGCGAAGACGACCCCGAGATCGCCGTGGTCCGCGTCGAGGTGACAGAAGCTGACTTCTGGGAAGCCTCCGACAGCAAGCTCATCGTCTACGCGAAATATGCGGCCGCCGCCGCGACCGGCGGATCGGTTCCCGTAGGAACCTCCGGCCACATCGTTCCCTGAAAGCACTCGCAGCCACTCAGTGCGACGGAATCACAAACAGCGTGATCGACTGCGCCGGGAACGTGGCGCTGATCGTGCTGTTCGTTGACCCCGAAGCCGGAGCAGTAATCGTTGCGTTCGCTTGCTGTACGATCGCGTTCAAATTCGCGTTGCTGTACTGATAAACCTGCGCCGTAGCCGCCGTGCTGACCGTGCCGAGGTTATTGATCGAAATCGCATCGGTCAGGTCCCCATAAGTCTTGTTGATCACGACAATCGTCACTGCGCCGTCCGAAGTCCGCGAGGCCGCATACACCGCCAGCTTGCCCTGGTCGGCCGTCGTCGAGCTCAGCTCCTTGTCTCCGAACGTCGACTTGCTCCCGTCATAGTTCCGGTAGATCGCGAACGCCATATCTCCCGGAATCTGCGTCGAGTAGTTCGTCGCCGGCCAGAACACACCCATGTCCAGCCCATACTTGCCGAAGATGCCGAGCACATCCGCCTGCGTCACGGCGCCGTTGATCGACTCCGTTCCGCCGAAGTTGTACTCATCAATCGAAGTCTTCGGTGCCGGATAGCTCGTCCCCGTCCAGCCCGACGTAATCCACCCCTGCATCATCGGAATGATCTCCGGCGCCTGCAGCGGAACACTGCAGCTGCTCGTGTAGTTCGCATCGGTCGTGTAGTTCGGCTGCGGGAAGTTCGGATCCGTATACTTCGGGTCCCAGAGCGCGCGCGTCGAGTTCATCCGCGCCTGCTGCTCTCCCGTGTCCCCCGCCGTCGTCAAACCAACGCTCACCCCGTTGTACGTCGCCGCGCTATACGAGTGGATCGTCAGGAAATCCAGCAGCCGCATGCCGTACGTGTTCGACGCCGCCGCCATCTGCTGCAGGTAGTACACCATCATCGGCGTGCCGCCATGCGCCGCGCGGTCCGTCGGATTGTCCCACGGCTGATAGCACGGCCCATGGCCCCATCCACTCTCAATGTCCTGCTTCGAGTAGAAGTAGTTCCACCAGTTGTCGATCACCGGCCCGGCCGTCTGCGCATTCGCATCCACCGTCTTGATCGCCAGCGCCGTCCCGATCCCGCCGTTCGTCACCTCGTCATAGGTCGACGGGCTCGGATGCACATCCCGGTGCACCGCATCCCACCACGCCGGCTCATTGTCGAGGTCCCAGATCGTCGCGTCCTTGCCCGCAGCATTCGTGCAGTTCGCCCCCGTGGTAATCAGGCAATCCACCCATTGCCCCGCCCACGAGGTCATCGCCCACGACTGTGTCGCCGCTGCGCTCGTTCCCGGCGCCGTCGGCGGCGGCTCCTGCAAGCTCGTCGTCTGCCACGTCGTCGAGTTCCCCAGGAAGCTGCATCCGCCCGAGCTCGTGCAAGTCTGCGCCGGGTCGTGTTTGAATCGACTGCGCCGTCGGCTATAACCCCGTTCCCGCAGTTGTCCGTTGTAACTGCGTCTGGTTCGGATACGTCGCCTTCGGGAAGCTGCACGCGCTGAAGCTGCTGTTGCTCACATACCCCAGCACCGGCACCGTGCCAATCGAATCGATCCCCAGCGCATTCGTCTCCGCGATGAAGTCATTGAAGTTCGCCTCCGAGCTCGTGCTGTTCGGATTCGTCGTCAGCATCGCGTACGCGCCGCCGTTCTGGAAGAAGTAATCCGCCGCCGAGTTCGAATTCGCATTCGTGTAGTTGTAGCGCGACGTCGCATCGCCGCCCCAGCGCGCCACTGTAATCCCCATCGTCTTCGCGCTCGCCGCATCCAGCAGGTACGCATTCGCTCCATAAATCAGCGGGCTGATCGCGCGCGTCACCGTCGCGGCATCCACTGCCACCGCCGGCCCCGCCGTCGTCGTGGGCGCCACCAGCGTTATCGTCGCCGTCCCCTTGATCGAAGTATTCGCCGTGCTCGTCGCGGTCACGGTCACCGTCGTCGGCGCAGGATACGGCGTCTGGTACACCCCCGCCGCGCTGATCGTCCCCGCACTGCCCGTCCCCGACGCCACCGCCACGCTCCACGTCACCCCCGACGCCAAGCCGCCGCTCGCCGCCGCCGTAAACGTCTGCGAGCCCCCAATCGTCACATTCGCCGTCGCCGGCGACACCGTCACCGACGGCCCCGCCGCCGTATACGATGCCGTCACCGCCACATTCCCATTCACCGTCACATTGCACGTCGTGCCCGACGCGCTCGTGCATCCACTCCACGCACTGAACGGATTGCTGCTCGCCGTCGCCGGCGCCGTCAGCGTCACCTGCGTTCCCGCCGCATAGCTCAGCGTCAGCGGGCTCGCCCCGCTCGTCTTGCCATTCTCATCCGCCACGCTCGCCGTAATCGTCGTCCCGCTCGCCGGGTTCGTCGTATTCACCGTCACGGTGTACACACCCGTCACCGTCACCGGCGCCGTCTTCGTCCCACTCGAGTAATTCGCCGAGCTCCCCGAGTCCGGCGTATACGTAAACGTCAGCGTGTCACTCCCCGCCGTCAGCGAGTTCGCCGGCACATTCAGCGTCACGCTCCCATTGCTCAGCGTGCCCGACACCGCCGTCGTCAACCCGCCGCCGCTCACCGCAACCGTTCCCGTCGGCGTCGGATTGCCCGTGCCCCCGCTCACCGCCACGGTCGCCGTCAGCGCCTGGTTAATCAAAATCGTCGACCCCGACAAACTCACCGACATCGTCGGCGCGGGCGGCGGATTCACCGTCACCGATCCCGTCCCCGACGCTCCCGTATAGTTCACCGCGCCCGCCGTATCCGGCGTATACGTCGCCTTCAGCGAGTCCGTCCCCGTCGCCAGCGACCCCGCCGGAATCCCGATCGTCACACTCCCATTGCTCTGCAGCGCCACATTGCCTGACGTATACGTCCCGCTCGTCAGCACCACGGATCCCGTCGGCACCGCCGTCGCCCCGCTGTTGCCCGCCGGCCCGGTCACCGCCACCGTCACCGAAAGCGCCTGCCCCGTCGTAATCGTTCCCGCCGACGGCGTCACCGTCACAGTCGGCGTCACCGCCGTCACATAGTTCGCCGTAATCGTCGTATTCGACGAGTACGTCACACTGCACGTCGTCCCCGACGTTGATGTGCAGCCGGTCCATCCGCTGAAGTTGTTGTTCCCCGCCGTCGCGGGAGCAACGAAGTTCCACGTCGTGCCGGAGGTCTCCGTCACAGAGAACGGCGTCGTCCCAGTCGCTAGCAGACTGTTCAACGGAGAGCCATTGCCAATCTGCACACCGCTCGCTGGATTCGAGCTCGCCACGCTCACCGTGTAACTCTGAACCGGGCATGACGAACCACACCCGCCGCCACCCGTCGCACCTCCACCGCCGCATCCCGTCACCAGCAGGGAAGCGCAGGCCGCAAGGCAAGCAAGAAGAGTGGGAAGCGACAGAGAACGGCTACGTGCAGACCGGGATATCGATATCATTGCGGCATCCACTCTATCCCACCGGGTGCCGCCATGACCACGGAATTCAGTACCTCCGTGCAGCCACCCCGCCGCCCGGCCCCAAACCGCCATCCTTTATTACAGGTCCGCTTTGAACTTCATCGCCGCGCCGCTCAGATGCTCACTCCCGAGCCGCGCGGCCGCCGCTCAAATCGGATTCGCGCCATCCACCACCGTCACACCCGCCGGCGGCACAAACCGGAACTCCGCCTCATCCACCGGAACATTCTCCCGCATCTTCGAGAAGCTAAAGGTCGTCGCCGCCCCATCCGTCTCTTCAATCCGCAGTCCGTGGATCACGCCCTCACCATCCACCGTCACAGCCAGGGCCCGCACATTCGCCGTGCTCGAAGAACTCACCGGCGTTCCCCACAGCGTGTACCCCACCTGCCCATCATCCAGCTTCACCAGGGTCACGCTCAGCCCGCGCAGCTCCTTCTCCAGCTCCGTATGGCCCAGTAGAAACCTGAGCGGCGACCGCAAATCATCCAGGCGCTTCTCCGGAAAACGCGTCGCCTCCGCATCCCCGGGCGTATACGAGACCGCATCCTTGCCGTCCATCAAAAACACCTTGCCCACCGGCAAGTCATACGCCCACCGCATCCGCCCCGGCTTCTCCAGCGTCAAGATCCCGGACTCGGTCCGGTCCATCCCCATTCCCTGGTAGCGCTCCGTGTACCGCGTCTCCAGCGAGTGCAGATGGTTATAGTGCCGGTCGACCTTCTTCGCCAGCTCCGCCGCGGTCGGTTCTTGTGACCGGGTTGTGCTCGGCTGTTGTGAAGCAGATGAACCACGCTGTTGTGAACCAGCAGCCTGCGCCGCTTGCCCACACGCGCTCCCCGCCACCAGGAGCGCCACCCACAAGCACCCGCACCGCATCAGCCTTACTGTCCCAGCTGCTCCGTGCAGTTCGTACCGCCCTTGGGGTCGTACCGGATCTCATTCCCATCCGAGCAGAACCCGCGGTCGCCCGTCTTATTCACCGCATTCGGCACAGCCGTAATCAGGTAGCTGTTGTACTGGTCCACGTTGTTCACCGTGGTCTTCGACCCGCAGGTGATATTGAACGTGTAGCCCGCCTTCGACCCAGTCGCCAGGTCGTCCGGAATCAACTGCGCAGCCTCCGGTGAAGGCGCCCCCGACCCCGCCTTCCCGCCCAGCTCGGCCAGCGTGCACGCAAACCCATGCGTCGGATACGTCGTGTTGTACTGCCCCTCCATCGAGTCCAGCGTCCTCAGCGACTGAATCGCCGACGTCTCATTACTCCGCTTGATCACCTTCTGCATCTGCGGAATCGCCAGTGTCATCAGGATCAAAATCACCGACATGACGATAAGCAGCTCGACCAGCGTAAAACCGGCCTCAGCTACAGGAGCCTCCAGCGGCATCTCGGCTACAGAAGACTCAAACCGAATCCCGGATGCAGAAGACTCAAACCGAATCTCGGATGCAGAAGACTGAAAGCGAATCTCGGACACAGCGCGCTCAGAACGTACGGTTTGCAAGACAGGGAACCTCAATGGATTTCTCAACTCAAAAGTATAGACGTATCAGCCCCACGCCTTGTCATGCACCGCCATATCTCCGCAGGTACACACAAAGCACCACAACCCCTCGCGCCCTTGCTTTTGCCCTTGCTTCTAGGTAACCCGAGGCTTCAGCCTCCGGCCTCTCAGCCGCCATCGTACAAAAGGGGCTTTAGCCCCTGGAGTATGCCTTCCTGCCCCGAGTATTCCTAACTCCTATCCCATCAACACACCAAATCCCCGCGCGCAATCTCCATCCCACCCAGATTCCCCAGCAACGTCAGCGCCAGCTTCTCCGGCACAAACAGCTCCCGCGCCAGCCGCTGCAGGTCCGCCGCGGTCACCTGCTCCACCTCCGCCGTAATCTCCTCCGCCGTGAAGAACCGCCCGTGATACATCTGCTGCCGCGCCAGCGAGCTCATCCGCGCCGACGAGCTCTCCAGCCCCAGCACCATATTCCCCTTGATCTGGTCCTTCGCCCGCTTCAGGTCATCCTCCGAAACCGGCTCATTCTTCATGTGCCCCAGCTCCGCCAGCGTCAGCTCCAGCACCTCGCGCGTCCGCTCCACCGCGCACCCCGCATACACCGCCAGCGACCCCGTATCCCGGAACGGGCTCAGCTCCGAATAAATCGAATACGCCAGCCCGCGCTCCTCACGGATCGACTGAAACAGCCGCGAGCTCATCCCTCCGCCCAAAATCGAGTTCAGCAGAAACGCCGCATACCGGTCCTCATGCGCCACATGAATCGACGGCACCGCCAGGCACATCTGCACCTGCTCCAGCGACTTCTTATTCTTCAGCGTAATGTGCGGCTTCACCGCCGGCGCATGCCCATGCACCAGCTGGTCTTTCGAAGCTCGCCGCAAGCGAATCAAACGCGGCCTCCACCTGCTCCAGGAACCGCTCATGTTCCAGGTTCCCCGCCGCCGCAAACACCATGTTCGCGCGGCGTAAACCGCTTCGCATACTCCTCCAGCACAATCTGCTGGTTGAAGCTCGAAACCGTCTTCGCCGTTCCCAGGATCGGCCGTCCCAGCGCATCATGCGGCCAGAAGTTCCGCGTAAACAGCTCATGCACCAGGTAGTCCGGATTGTCCTCGTCCATCTTGATCTCTTCGAGGATCACGCCCTGCTCGCGCACAATATCCTCCGGCGCAAACGTCGGATGCAGCACCAGGTCCGTCAGCAGATCCAGCGCCGCCGGCACGCTCTCATCCAGCACCTTGATCGAGAAGCAGACCGTCTCCTTGCCCGTAAACGCATCCAGGTTCCCGCCCAGCGCATCCGTCTCGCGCGCAAACTGCTGCGCCGACCGCGTCGTCGTTCCCTTGAACACCATGTGCTCCAGAAAGTGCGAGATCCCATTGGTCGCCGGCGTCTCATCGCGCGAGCCGCCATCCAGCCACACCCCCATCGAAACAGACCGCAGGTGGGGCATCCGCTCCGTCAAAACCAGCAGCCCATTGGCCAGACGGGTCGACCGAATATCACGTGTATGAGGCGTACTAGGGGTCGCGTTTTCCGCGACAGGAACTGAAATAGGCATTACTCCTATTGTTTCATTCCCGAAGGGAATTTGCTTTTGCCTTTGTCCCTGCCTCTGCTCTTGCCTTTGCCTCTAGGTACCCCGAGCCTTTAGGCTCGGGTCTCTCCTCTGGCGGTTAGAAAAAGGCCTTTAGGGTATGCCTTCCGACCCCACCTCAAAATCCTGTCAACCCCCCAACTGTGTGCAAATCACCGCAACCCTCACAAACCAAAGCGCAAACCGCGGCCCAATCACTCCGGAAACAATTTCACTCCACCTGCTATAATGGATTTATAGAGTTGAGCAGGAGAAACCGCCTGCTTCTACACCCGAGGCCACCGCCTCGGGCTTCGCATTTAAGCCTTCTGTTTTCAATATTTTGCCCGTAAATTCTCCAGAATCAATATTTTGCGAGTACCCGCCGTTTGTTTTCAATATTTTGGCCGAGGGTAGGGGGGAGGGGTACCCCCTCCACCGCGCCACGACGCAAGAAATTCTCCTCGCGCGACCGTTTTCAACAGCTCCTCCGAGGCGTAGATTCTTCGCATGAGCGGTGACGATTGCGTGATTGAAGCAAAGTCAGCGCGGCGCCAGGGTCGGCTCTCCGACGCTACGGCGCTGTATGAGGAAGCAGCACAATCCTTCCAGGCAGAACAACAACCAGCCCGCTGGGCCCACGCCCTCCGACACGCGGCTGAGATGGCCGTGCGCTCCGGCGACGCCGCCACCGGCCTCCGCGAGGCCCGCGCCGTCATCGAGCACTACCGAAGTTCCCACCCCACCGAGCTCGAGATGGCCAACGCCCTCCGCGTCCTGGCCCTAGCGGAAGCCGCTGCCGGCGAACGCGATCACGCCTGCACCCACTGGAGCGAGGCCCGCGAGCTCTATGCAACCGTCGGCGTCCCCGACGGCGTAGCCGAAGCCGACCGCCGCGTCGCCGCCCTCGCCGCCGCCTAGCGCGTCAGCTGCTGCCGCAACCGCAGCGAATACACTGGAAGTGTGCCTGCGCTCTTCGGACAAACCCTGCCCGAGCTGACCGAGCTGATGTCCAGCCTCGGTCAGAAGCCCTTCCGTGCACGCCAGCTCTGGGAAGCCCTCTACAAGCAGCGCGTCGCCTCGGTTGAGGACATCACCACGCTCTCGCACGAGCTCCGCGAGCGCCTCATGACCGCCGGCCACAGCATCGGCCTGCCAGAGATCGTCCAGACCGCCCGCTCCGTCGACGGCACCGAGCGCTACCTCATGCGCATGGCCGACGGTGAGACCGTCGAGACCGTCTGGATGCCCGACGGCGACGGCGGCGAGCGCGGCGACGGCTGCGAAGCCGCAGAAGAAGAGTCCACCGAAACCGTGGACCCCGAAGAAGCGGTCGCCGGTGCAGGGAAGCAGAGCTTCTGGGATCGCCGCGGCAACGGCCGCGCCCGCTCCAACTTCGGCACGCTCGCCGAGAAAGGCTTCCGCCGCGCGACCATCTGCATCTCCTCGCAGGTCGGCTGCGCAGTGAACTGCCAGTTCTGCCTCACCGCAAAGCTCGGCATCAAGCGCAACCTCACCGCCGGCGAGATCGCCGGCCAGGTCGCCGCCGTGCTCAACCGCCACGCCATCCAGACCGGCAAAGACCGCATCAACCTCGTCTTCATGGGCATGGGCGAACCGTTCCTCAACTACGACGAGTTCATGCGCAGCGTGCGCCTGCTCGTCGAAGGCATCGGCATCCCCGAGTCGCGCATGACCGTCTCGACCAGCGGAATCCTTCCCGGGCATCGAGCGCTTCGCCGCGGAAGCAGACCGCCCCAAGCTCGCGCTCTCGCTCAACGCCTCCAACGACATCGTTCGCGAGCGCATCATGCCCATCACGCGCAAGTGGAAGATCGCCGACTTACTCGAAGCCTGCAAGCGCATCCCGCTGCGCACGCGCGAGTGGGTCACCTTCGAGTACGTTCTCCTCGGCGGCGTCAACGACCAGCCCGAGCACGCCCGCGAGGTCCTCGATCTCCTGCGCGGCATGCGCGCCAAAGTGAACCTCATCGTCTGGAACCCAGGCCCCGGCATCGACTACGTCCAGCCCAAACCCGAAGATGTCGCGCGCTTCCAGAAGATACTCATCGAAGGCGGCATGCCCACCTACATCCGCCGCCCCCGCGGCCGCGACATCTACGCCGCCTGCGGACAACTGAAGCGCACCGTCGCAGACGAAACCGCAACGCCGCAGCTCGTGAATCTAACAACCTAACCGTGCTAACTTAACTACAGAGCGAGCGGGTAGCTCAGTTGGTAGAGCATCGCCCTTTTAAGGCGCTGGTCCTGGGTTCGAGCCCCAGCCCGCTCACCACAAAACCGCAACAAGCACACGCTTTGTGACGCCGCCATTGAGGAGTGATGGCCGCGACGATCAAGAGCGACGGAGAATGAAAAAGCCAGCCGCAGGCTGGCTTTCCTGTTTGGTCGACCAACAACCGATTCGCAGGAGCCACAGTTGAAGAAACGCGAAGGCCAGCGCCTGGGCGCTGGCCTTCGCAGGTGTGGTCTGACGGTTAGAACTCGATGCGAGCCGAGAGCTGTGCCTGACGCGACTGATTGGCTTGCCCACCGACCTGCCCAAAGCTCGAGTTACCGAACACCGTGCTGGCCACTGAGAACTGAGTGTGGTTGGTAATGTTGTACAGTTCACCGCGCAAATTCAGCTTCACGCTTTCGAAGATCGGGAAGCTGCGCACGAGCGCCATATCCCAGTTGTAATTGCCCGGACCATACAGGTTGTAGGGTGCCGTGCGGGGCAGGTTGCCGAAGGTGAAGGCCGGTGCATACGCAAAGGCCGCCGAGTTGATGAATGAGATTTTGTTGTAGTTGGCAGCCGTCACGCCCTGACCCCACTTGCCTGTCATCACGTCTGCATTCACCGGGAATGTCCCGCTGTAGCTCGGCATGCAGGTAGACTGGGCCGGGTTTGTGTTGCAGCTTGCCCCCGTGATCGCCAGCGGAGATCCGGAGTACGCCTGGAAGATCGTAGATACTGTGAATCCTCCCATCACCGCCCGTTCCCAGTAGTGGCTATTGGCAATGGAACGTCCGAAGGGCATCGCCCAAGTTGCGGTTACCACCACGTGGTGCGGCTGGTTCGTCTGTGCCGACACTCCGCTCAATGCGGTCGGCCGCCCATGAGCTGCCCGTGTTCGAGTACGCCGCAGGAATGGCATAGCCCGAGCGGAACGTGCCCGTGTCGTCGATAGCGCGCGACCAGGTGTAGTTCGCCATGAAGGCCAAACCGTGCGTCGGACGCATGTTGAACGTTGTCTGCAACGCGTGATAGTTGGAGTTGGCGACATTGCCTGCGGTATCGCTCACGTTGTGGAACGGGAACGGCTTGAGCAGCGTGGCAAGGTTCTGGCCGGTGTTGAATTCGGTGTAGTACGACGGGCAAACATTGGCATTCGCCGCGCAGAACTTCGTCAGGCTGGACCCGGTGAGCGTCAGGTTATTGCCCAGACTCAGGTATTGCGGATCAAGCTGATCTGCCCAGTAACCGCGCGCGTTGCTGCCGTCGGCCTGCAGGAAGTGCCCCTGCGAACCGACGTACGTGATCGTGGATGTGAAGGTGTTTGTCCACTGGTGCTGGAAGCCGAAGCTCCAGTTCTCGTATTCCGGCGCGCGCGATCCTGTGTACGGATCGAGGTACGCGATGCTGGTCGGCGAGCCGGTGTAGCCGTTCGCTGTGGTGTATCCAGTCCCAGTCGCCGGGCTGGCCGAACGTCCCGGAGCGGGCGAAACAGCCGGATAGGCCGCAGTGGTTCCAGTGAAAGTCAGCTGGCCGAGTTGGTTGCCGTTGTTCGCAGTGCTGGCAGAGGACGAGAAGCCCAGGCTGATATTGGCGCCTCCCAGTGACGACGCGTTGCCGCCGCCGACCGCGTCGCCATGCGTGAACATTACGCCGTAGCTGCCGCGCCACACCGTCTTCGGATCGCTCTGGAATGCGAAGCCGATGCGAGGTCCAAAGTTCTTCCAGTAGGTCTGAATCGGAGTGTCACAGTTGCAGGTGTTCGGTCCGGTGCCGGCAAACTGCAGCGCACCATTCTTGCCGGTGATCGGGTTTGTCAGGTTCGGGTTGAAGAAGCTCATGTTGTCATGGGCCTCGCGCACCGGCGGGAAGTCATCCCAGCGGAGTCCGAGGTCCAGGGTGAGGTTCGAGCTCACCTTCCAGTTGTCCTGCACATAGGGCGAGATGGCGCGGAAGCGCGACGCGAACTCCTGCACGCCGTAAGACGTCAGCGACGACGAGTTGTACTGGCCGACGAGGAAGCTGGCGTATGCAAGCCCAGTGCCCGAAGCCACGGAGAAGTTGTTCGCCACGCCGCTCGGATTGATGCGGGCAGTCTGTGTCACTGCGGTGCCGAGAGTCAGCGGCGTGGTGCCGCCGGTTGCCGACTGGTTGAGGTATTCGAGCCAGGCGATCTGTCCACCCAACGTGAGTGAATGCTTTCCGAACTGCCACTGCACGTTGTCTACCAGCGTGAAGTTCTGCGCGATGGTCGCCGAAGCCGTGGCCCCAGCCCAGTTCGTAGGAGCATTTGTGCCGGCGAACTGCACGATGGGGAACGCGTCTGAGGCCTGGCCGGCCGGCAGCCCGGTGATACCGCCCATTCCGGCAGAGCCATACGCCGGGTTGTAATCGGCGTTGAAGGTCGGCCCGTTATAGCGAGCGAAGCCGTATTTGATCTGGTTGACGATGTGTGGCGAGAAGATGTGCGTCTCCTCGATGATGCCGACCGCCGTCTTCGGCGTAAACGCCTGCCCGTAGTTGTACGGGACCGGACCTACGTTGCGTCCGCTCGTTGTCTGCCCCTGCGGGAAGCCGCTGGCCTGGCGACCGATCGCAGCGACGAGCGTGACCGTGTCCTTCTCGTTCGGGTGGAAGTCGATGCGTTCGGTTGTGGACCAGTTGTTCAGGATTGTGCGGTTCGCAGAAAAGTAATTGCTGGACGCGCTCTGATTGGCGAGTGCCGGTATCAGCTTCTGCAAGTTGAGCGCCACCTGCGAGAACTCGCTCGTGGGGATTACGTCGACTGCGCCCGTTCCTCCCGGTCCGAGCACCGGGTTTCCCGCAGGTCCGGTTCCTGTGCCCGCGACAAAGCCATACCGGTAGCGGCATGGTCCGGTAGTGCTGTTTGCGGTGCACGCGGTTTGTGACAGCGGATCGTAGATACCGATACCCGTGGCCTGCGTCAGTTCGGATCCGCTGTTTGTGCCCAGCACTCCCTGGAAGTTGCCCTGCTGCTCCGCAAGGTTCGGGAACGTGATGATGGTTGGCTTTTCGCTGGTGTATTTGAAGCCGCTATAGTTTCCGAAGAAAAACAGCTTGTCGCGCCAGCCGCCAAACGGAACGAGCGGTCCACTCAGGTTGATCCCGTACTCATTGGAATGTTCCACCGGCTTGTGCGGCAGTTAGGGAACCGAAGAAGCCCCACGTGTCCAGGGCGGTGTTGCGGAAGAACTCATAGACGGAGCCGTGGTACTTGGTGCCTCCCTGCTTGACCGTGTAATTCTGGATGCCCTGTCCCTCGTACATCGCGGAGTAGCCGTTGGTCTGCACCTGGAACTGGTCCACGGCATCGACTGAAATGGCCGTCCAGACATAGCGCGGGTCGCCGTTGCCGCCGCCGCGCACGAACACCACGCCGTCGATGTAGACACCGCTGACTGCGCCGCGGTTGCCGGAGCCGTTCACAACACCGGTGTTGGTGGTCGCGTTGCCGTTCGTGTTGTTGCCCTGCACGCCCGGCATCAGGAAGGCGAAGTCCGTCGCGCGGCGCTGATCGGGCTGGCCGTAGGCGCCCATTTCAATCGGCAGAGCGGAGTACATCTCCTGCTCCATGGTGGCGCCGAGGGTCGCGTTCGTCGTCTCAAGCTGGGGAGGAGCTGCGCTGACGGTTACCTCTTGCGTCGTCGCGCCCACGCTCAGCTTCGGGCTGATCGTCTGCGTCTCCAGCGCGTTCACGTGAACGTTCTGCTGCGTGAGCTTCTCGAAGCCGCTCGCGGTAACGGTGACGTTGTAGTCTCCGGGATCCAGTGTGGGGAGCGCGAAATCCCCGGACGATGTCGTCGTAGTCGTCGTAGAGACACCGGTCTGCTTGCTGGTGACGACAATCTGCGCATTCGGAATGGCGGCCCCGCTGGCGTCGGTGACAGTTCCGTTAATCTGGCCTTTGCCGGAGAGCTGTGCGGCGGCAGGTACCGGATTTAGCAGGACAAGCGCGGGGACAAACAGGAGTGCAGCCCACACGGTCAGTCGTGAGGCTCTCCTGCGGATTTCTGATGCTGGGTAGTTCATGGCGCTCCTCGAATCAAATGAGTGGCTGCTGTTTAGAACGCAGCTCCGTGGAATTTTTACTGTGCAGAAAAGCTTCAACCTGTCAGACCACTTTGTCAACAGATGAGACCAGAAAATGCATTGCGCGAACTCCTTTTTCTATTGAGGAAAGAGAGATCCATCGGAGATGAAGAGTCCACATGTGATGACGCCGTTTCACCGCTGAGATCGTGCCGTTGTATGTAATTGCTGAGATTCTTCTGCGATGATGTGGGTCGACGGCCAATGGATCTATCTGCACTTCGCAAGCGTTTCGAGATTCCCGGGGTCATCGAGTTCGATGAGGACCGCGGGATGACCCGCGTACGCATTTCGGCGCCGGATGCGGAAGCGATGCTCTATCTGCAGGGCGCGCAGGTGACGCACTGGCAACCTGCGTTTCAGGAGTCGGTGATCTTCCTGAGCCGCACCAGCGAGTTTGCGCCCGGCAAGCCGATCCGCGGCGGCATTCCGATTGCGTTTCCGTGGTTTGCGAGCGACTCGAACAAGGACCGCATCAACGGTCACCCGGGCCCGTCGCATGGATTCGCCCGGATACAGGATTGGGAGCTGGTCAGCGCGGAGCGCGCGGGCGCAGGCGTGCGGCTGAGATTGACGCTCGGCCCAACAGAGATGAGTCGCGCGATGGGCTACGACGGTTTTCTGCTGACGCTCGATGCGGAGGTCGGCCGCACACTTGCGATGGCCCTTACCGTTCACAACACCGGTACCGCGCCGCTGCACTTCGAGGAGGCGTTTCATAACTACTTCCGCGTGGTGGACGTGCATGAGGCGACGGTCGCCGGATTGGAGCACGCTGCGTACATCGATAAAACCGAGCATGGCGAGCAGAAGCCCGCAACCGGCGAGCCGATCACGTTTACCGCGCCGACGGACCGCGTTTACCTGGACACCGAAGCACCGTGCATCATTCACGACGGCGCACAGCGTCGCGATACTTCCATCGTGAAGACGAACTCGCGCAATACGGTTGTGTGGAACCCGGGTAAGGCGGTCGACCAGATTGGCGAGTGGGACTGGCACGAGATGCTGTGCGTCGAGACGGCGAACGTCGGCGTCAACGCGCGCGCACTTGCGCCCGGAGAGTCGTTCACGATGGCGCAAATGATCTCAGTGCGCAAGTGGGCCGGCGACCGGCAGCACGAGCCTAAGCAGGCTTCGGCGCGTAGTCCTCGCGATAGGGAGTAAAGATGTCGAGCACCTCGGAGTCGGCGAGTGCGGACGCCTGGTGCTCGACGCCGCCGGGGACGAGGAAACAGTCGCCGGTCCTGGCCTCGAAGCGGCCGCCCGGGTGCTCGAAGACGAGGTGTCCGCTGACGACGTAGACCATCTGCTCATGTGGATGGCTATGCCGCGCGCCCACCCAGCCCTTGTTCATGCGATGCCGCACCAGCATCATGCTGGGGCTGTAGGACATAACCTGCCGGCGGAGACCTTCCTCCGGCGTAGTCATGATGGAGTCGTTCGAGTTGACGACGGGAATCTCGTTGGCCATGATTCTCCTGCGGTTCTCCTGTTCCGTTTCAGATTAGCGTCTCGCCACTGCGGTTGCGGGCGGCGCGGCTGCTGAGATCGGAGGCAGCTTTACAGTGTTGTTCATCAGCGTGGTCTCGGGCACTGCGCCGCTGGATTCGATGCTGACGGTCCCACCCTGAAGGTCTGCCCGCGGCCGGCAACTGCAGCGTGACCAGCGCAGTCTTTGGGATGAGGTCTGTCGGAGCCTTGAGCGCGGGCGTCATCGCTGTTGCCATCACGTGCCCGCTCGCATCACGCACAACGAGCTTCGCGGGCGGCGCATCGATTGCGCCGAGGCTGTGAACTGTGATCGTCATCTTGCGGCCGCTGATCTTCACATCCTCAGGATCGATGCCGAGATCGAAGCGCGACCAGTAGGGCACGCCCTTCTGCTTCAGCTTCATCTCGATGACGGTTGTTGTGCGCGGCGCGAAGGTCACGTCGACACTTCGGCTGCGCTCGAACGTCTCTGTGCGCGTGCTCGTATTTGCGAGCGGCCCGTTATCGCGAAGCCTGCGTGCTTTGCGTGATCTCCCACTGCCCGGATCGACCTCCCATCCCGTCATCTGCGCCGTCACGGTCTGTCGTCGAGGTTGTAAGCATCGATCTGGATGTGGTCCGGCGTGCCTTCCGGCACCAGGATCGCGACACTTCGTGTCGTCGCCGGTGCCATCGAAACGCCAGCTCACCACGTTGCCCGGGAAAGTCGTAGTTGCGCATCAGCGCCACGCCGCCCAGCCGCGCCCGCTGCAGCTCGCCATTGTTGAAGTAGACGCGGTCGATCCACAGGCTGCCCTCGCGATTGATGAAGTACCGATCGGCCGCCGTCTCAAGCTGCGAGGCGTAGACCTTGTCCAGATGCTGCGTGTCGCCGGTAAGCTGCCACGCCAGCTGTTCGGTTGTCTCGCTGCATTGCCGGAGTCGTGAGCGGCGGTCGGGAGCCTGCGTCGGCAGAGAAGCTGCTTGCCCCACGTGTCGCGCACATTCAGAATGTCCATCGCATCGGCATTGATGGTGCGCAGCGAATCCGCGCCGTTGTCGCCGAACGGCACCAGATACTTGTTGATCGCCCGTGAACTTGATACGCTCCCCAGAGCACAAACCACGGCGTCATGCCGGCGCTGGGCAGGTCTTCATTGGTGTGGAAGTTCACCGTGAAATGCATGCGCGACGGCCCGCCGCCGTATCCGGCATGCCGATGCGCCAGAAAGCCGTCGGCAACCTCCGTCACCATCTTCACGGTCTCCGGCGTGCCGTTGTAATTCGGCAAGTAGCAGCGCCGGATGAAAGACCATGTAGGAGCGGTCCTTCGCCCATCCCCACACACCGCCTGTCGCCATCTTCGTGCCGCTGTAATACGACGACCGAATCTGCCGCTGTCCCGC
Source organism: uncultured Acidobacteriaceae bacterium (assembly GCA_963777205.1). GTDB lineage: Bacteria > Acidobacteriota > Terriglobia > Terriglobales > Acidobacteriaceae > Granulicella. The sequence continues at coordinate 929,448 of CAVZPQ010000002.1, forward strand.
TGAGTTATAGCCGGTCAGCCACTCCAGCCGCTTCGCCGTCTGCCATGGCGCGCTCAAGCTGCTTCGGGCTGCCGTAGTCCATCATCATCGCCTGGCCCAGCACGTTGATGCCGTCTTCATAGCTGTGCAACTCGTCGTACTGCGCGGTGGCCAGCCCGTTGGTCCACATGCCGTTCGCGATAGATCGCGTCCAGCGTGCGCAGCAGCGAGTGCTTGCAGCTTGTCCGGGTCGAGCCCATCATCGCGAGCCCCGGCCACCAGTTCAGGAAATCGCTGTCGTCGCGACAGCCCGCCGCCGAACTCGCCATCCGAGATCTGCCGGTTGTCGATATACCAGTTGATGAGGCTCTTGAGCTGCCGCAGATCTCGGTCTGCAGAAACGCCCACTCCGGCACACCGGCCGGCGCTTTCGGCAGCGTGTACGGCGGCTGGAGCTGCTCGTGATTCATCTCGTTCCAGTACTTGCGTCCAAGATCGTTGTCGGGATCGACGCGCAGCAGATCGGTGATGTCCGCATCGAAGCGGTTGAAGATATTCAGCTTGCGTGAGTTGACCGACTCTTCCACCAGATTCGCGTAGTTATCCCGCACCTGCGTCAGGCGGTCGGAGATATGCTCCGGCAGCGCGTCTTTGTACGGCTTGAAGATCAGCCGCACGCGCATGCCTTCCAGCGCTGCCGTCCCGAACTCCGGACTCGCCGAGGCGAGCTGAGGTAGAGACTCTTGCCGTTCGGCAGGATGCGGTCGCGCGTGTCGAGCCACAGCGTATACGGCTGGCCGGGCTTCACCGAGAAGCTGAAGTCAAGCATGTTGCGCATCGGCCAGATCGGGTCCTTGATCTGGATGTTCATCGGCATGTACTCGCCATGCGTGGGCTTCACATTCAGCGCAGGCAGATCGATCGCAATGCCGTCGAGGCCGGCGTGCATGTTCTCCCACCTGTACGAGGCGCCATGGCCCACATCCGATTGCAGCGCCCGGTAGTCTGCCGGTATCAGCAGATGCACAATGGGCAAGCTTGCAGCATTCGCGGGCGCTGAAGCGTTCACACGCATGACCGTGACCGATCGTCGTGCGTCCGCCTCCGACCGCAACACCCGGCAGCGCCACCATCGTCGCGCGCTCGTCCGCAGGGAAGCGGTCTGTGGATGAACTCTGTCAGCGAGGCGAGCGCAGGATTATCCGCGCCCTGCTTCGCGGTCATCGTGTAGCTGCAGAACCGCGACACCCTTCGGCTCGGCGCCCGGATGCACGTAGTAGGCCTCAAACTCCTGGATCGGCCACTCCTGCTCCGCGTTCGTAAACCGTACCTTCTCGCCGGTGATCGGTTCAGCCACATCGAACGTGGAGCGCTGTGCGTCGCGGTCTTTGTCGAAGAGCGTCTTCGCCAGCATGGGAGAGGTGTCGTGCTGGTCAGGGTCGGCGACCGCTCCGGGCTTGCCCTTCACCGGGCGTCAGCAGATCGAATTTGCCCCACGCCCCGCCTGCGATCTCGATGATGGTTCCACGGCTCGTTCGGGAAGATAGAACGTCACCGACTTGCCCGAGACCGCGTAGCAGTCCCAGTCCGGAAGCTGGAAGTAGTCCCAGCGGCCCACCAGTTTCGAACGGTTGTAGACGCCCGGCCATGTGGTCTCCGGGATGCCGTCGGTGCCCTTCCACCACCACCGCTTCAGGTCGTACGCATCATGTATCTCCACCTTGCGCACTGTGGTCTCTTGCGCGGGCAGCGGCGCAGGGATGTGGTCCGGCCGGTTCCAGCCGTAGCGATACCACCATTCCTTCTGCGTTGCCGGACTCCATGCGCTCTGTTTGGTCTCGGGCACCGCGGCGGTGATCGGCGGAATGTTCTCCGGTGTCTCTCCCTTTGCAAGCTGAGCAATGTTCTCGTCCGAGAGCATGCGGTCGTAGATCCGCATCTCGTCGATGTCGCCGCCGCGATCGTAGTTGTAGCTGCTCTCGACGCCCGTCGGCGCAATGATGCGCGAGTGCGGCCCGAACTGATCGAGCGCCGCATCGAACGGCCCCGTCGCGGCCTTCGTCGCCGCCAGCTTGCCGTTCACGTAAAAGCGAATCCCCGAGTTCTCATCCCATGCCAGCGCCAGATGCACCCACTGATCTGCCTTGGGAAAGTTCGGCATCGTGTACGACACGCGCGTGCGGCCCAGGTTGTCGTCCGTGACAAACGCGTCGAAGCCGTGGCCGTTGTAGTCGATGCGCAGCCACACCATGTCCCAGCTGGAGTGGTCACCGTAGCCGACGCGGAAGACCGGGAACTCGGTCTCATCCACCGGCTCGCGTGAACGCCAGTAGAACGACAGCGTGCCGCGCTGCGCGTAGATGTTTCCCGGCGCCCAGTACGAGAGCAGCTGGTTGTTCCCGCACTGCAGGTACGAGCCCTTGGCCCCGCCCGGAAGAATCTTTACGTCGTACAGGAAGTTGGGATCCGGCTTGCCGCCCGCCGCATAGTCGGCCTTGAAGCCGTGGTCGCCGGAGAGGTAGAAGAGCAATCCCGGCTCGTGCTGAGAGTGAGCGGCGGGGCCGTCCTGTGCGAAGCAGACGCACGCGGACAAGATGGTGATGAGAGCTACTCTCACGCAAGAACGAGCAAACGAAGCAGAACCCATCGAACGATAGACCTTCCCGGAGTGACGTCACGGCTTGACCCAGGGCGTGACGCAACCTGCACCCGGTCTCCGCAGCGCGATGCCACGTCCAAAACCTGTTAGACCGGTCGAAACTGGTGGCTGAACGGTATCAAGTAGACGCAGGACTGCGCAACTCGGGTGACCTGACGTGCCGCGCCGTTGCAAAGCGCCGCTATCTGTCTGGCCAGAGCTGCGCGCAGTCAGGCAGAATGTTGAGCGTGAACCGAAGAGAGTTCGTGAAGTGTGCAGCAGGAACGGCGCTGGCCTCGAGCGCGGCCAGGGTGTCGATCGCGCAGACAGCGAATGGTCCTGTGGTGAAGACAACTGCGGGAAGCGTGCGCGGAGCGATGCACGATGGCATTGCCGTCTTCCTCGGGATTCCGTACGGCGGGGACACGCGAACGCGGCGATTCCAGCCGCCTGTTCCGCCGGCGCCGTGGACCGGAGTTCGCGACGCGCTGACCTGGGGAGACCGCGCGCCGCAGCTCGGCGGGACGCACGGTATGACCTCGCGCGCTCGTGCGCCGCAACCGGGCAGCGCCCCCGAGACGTACCGGCTGCCGCAGGACGAAGGTTCCATCAGCGAAGACTGCCTGCACCTGAACGTGTGGACGCCTTCGCCCAGCAACCGCGGCCACCAGCGCCGGCCGGTACTCGCATATATCCACGGCGGCGCCTACAACTCCGGGACAGTGAACGCCGCGCTGTACGACGGCACGCGTCTCGCGCGAGATGGCGACGCTGTCGTCGTCACCATCAACCATCGGCTGAACGCATTTGGTTTTCTTTACCTCGCCGGAATCACCAACGATCCGGCTTATGCCGACTCCGGGAATGTCGGCATGCTCGATCTCGTGCTCGCGCTCGAGTGGGTCCGCGAAAACATCGCTGCCTTCGGTGGCGATCCGCATCGAGTCACGATTTGGGGCCAGTCCGGCGGCGGCGCGAAATGCGCGACCCTGATGGCAATGCCTCCGGCACATGGCCTCTTTCACCGCGTCATGACCATGAGCGGCCAGCAGGTGACGGCAGCACCGAAGGACATCGCCACCAGGCGTACGCGGGAGTTTCTGGCGAAGCTGGATCTGGCTGCTACACCGCCTGACAAGCTGCGCGCCGCGCTGGATGCCATGCCGCTCGAGAAGCTCGAAGAAGCCGCGCGCGTCAGTTCCGCATGGCTGCCGGTGGTGGACGGCCGTTCGCTGCCGCGCGATCCGTTCTCGCCGGATGCTCCTCCCATCTCGAACGATGTGCCCATGATTCTCGGCAACACCCACGATGAGACCCGTGGATTGATCGGCGGCGGTCAGCCGGCGCTCTTCACGCTGACGTGGGAGCAGCTTCCGGCTGCCTTGCAGAAGAACATCGGCGCCTTTCTGGGGCCCGTGAAGCCGGAGACGGTTGTGGCGAAGTATCGCGAGTGGTATCCGCAGTACTCGCCTGCGGACGTCTTCTTCGCTGCCGCGACCGCGTTCCGCTCCTGGCCGGGCCAGGTGATCGAGGCCGAGCGTCGCGCCGAAAGCCCCGCGCAGCCGCGCACGTGGGTGTATGAGATGGATTGGCCATCGCCAGTCGCGGGCGGTAAGTTCCGCGCGCCGCACACCGTCGATATCCCCTTCTACTTCGACAATCTCGCGCTTGCTCCGGGCATGGTGGGCTCAACCGCGCAGGACGTGCAGCGTGCGCAGCCACTGGCCACGGCGATGAGCCAGACGCTCATCGCGTTCGCGCGCACCGGCAACCCGAACCACACCGGGCTGCCATCCTGGCCCGCGTACGATCTCAAACACCGCGCCACAATGATCTGGAACATTCCGCCGCATGTCGTCGACGATCCGCGCGGAAACGAGCGCGAGCTGGCAGCGCAGGCCCATTACCGCCAGCCCGGCACGTGAGTTGTTGACGATCGCATATTGAAGCCGATAGAGTTCAAACCTGTCTGACAGGAAGTCCTCGCATGAATTTCGCAAATCTTGTTCTCGCCGCCGCATTCGTCGCCGGATGCACCCTCGCCTCAGCCGCGCAGGACACGCGCAACGTTACAGAGCCGAAGATTCCACCGGCCTGCACCGTGCTGAAAGCCAACCTGCATGCGGCCAACAATGCGCTTGCCGAAGCGGATGAGACGAAGCTCGATACCGAGCGCATCCAGTCGGCGATGGATCACTGCGGACAGGGCAGGGCAGTGGAGTTGCGCGCGGATGGCGAGCGCAATGCGTTTCTCAGCGGCCCGCTGGAGCTTCGCGATGGTGTCACGCTGCTCATTGACAAGGGTGTGACTTTATACGCATCGCGTAATCCAAAAGACTTCGAAACCAGCCCCGGGACCTGTGGCATCAGCGGTCCGGAGAGCCGTCCCTGCAAGCCGCTCATCTCCGCCATCAACGTGAAGAACGCCGCCGTCATGGGTGAGGGCGCGATTGACGGTCGCGGAGACAAGGGCGTCATCGGCAAGAGCTACACATGGTGGCAGCAGTCGCGTGCGGCCGAGCCGACGAATGCGCGCTATTCCGCCCCGCGCCTGCTCATTGCCAATCACGCCGACGGGCTCATCCTCTACAACATCCGCCTGCACAACTCGCCCAACTTTCACGTCGCGGTGAACAACACAAATGGCTTCACGGCCTGGGGCGTGCACATCCTTACGCCGACGGTGCGTGGCACGGACGCCCGCAACACTGACGGAATCGACCCCGGCAACTCGCAGAACATCACCGTCGCGAAGAGCTGGATCGACAACGGTGACGACAACATTGCCATCAAGGCCAACGTGCAGCACATGAGTGTGCTCGACAACCACTTCTATGACGGACACGGCATGTCCATGGGATCGGAGTCGCGCGAAGAGGACAGCATTCTCGTTGACACCCTGACGCTGGATCACACCACCAGCGGTGTGCGGATCAAGAGCGAATGTGCAGCGCGGCGGAACGGTGCGCAACGTGACCTACCGAAACCTCTGCATGAAGGACGTGCAGGTGCCGATCTCCATCAGCCCGTTCTACAACGGCCAGACCACGGACGGCATTGTGGACCTCGGGATGAAGGGCAACATGATTCCCGACTACAAGGGCATCACGTTCGAGAACGTCGTCAGCACCACGCCCGGCATCGCGCAGATCGCCGGCCTGAACGCCGACCACATCACCGAGGTCACGCTGAACGGCGTCGAAATCCACGGCATCAAGCCGGACCAGGTGCGAGCGCAGTTCGCGAAGATCATTGTCGGTCCCAAGGGATCGAACCTCGACTTCACCGGCAATGGCGTCACAACAATTCGCTCTAGGACACGCGAGCAGATGTCGTTCTCCTGCGACGGCAAGTTCGTTCCATATCAGGATTAGCCTGCAACCACTTCACGGGAGGTTATTCTGCTGCTTGCGCGTCGCCCTCTTTCCACGCTGATCCTGTTACTCGGCTCGACTCTCACCGCGAGCTGCGCAGGCACCGCCGCCGGCGGCTGACAACGCGTCTGCTCGCAAACCCGGCACCGTCATTCGCATCGATCTGATCGGCGATTCCACCCAGACTGACAACGCCGGCTACGGCCGCGGCTTCTGCGCGAACCTCACTGCGAAGGTCGACTGCCTGAACATGGCCAAGGGCGGTGCCAGCACGAAGACCTACCGCGAGCAGGGCCTGTGGGACCGCGCGCTCGCGACAAAGCCGGACTACATGCTGATTCAGTTCGGCCACAATGACATGCAGAGCCCGGAGCACCTTGCCCGGCAGGTCACGATGGCCGAGTACGAAGCGAATCTGCGTCGCTTCGTCGACGAAGCCCGCGCGCGCGGCATCAAGCCTGTCCTCGTCACGCCGCTGACGCGCCGCTACTTCGAAGCAGACGGCAAGGTGCACAGCGATCTGCTCGCACACGCGGACACAATGAAGCGCGTCGCGGCTCAGATGCAAGTTCCGCTCATCGATCTGCAGAGCGAGAGCATCGCGTACCTGGACAGGATCGGCGAGCAGCAGGGAATCAAGCTCGGCATCACGAAGAAGGACAAAGACGGAAACACCATCCCGGACAAGACGCACCTGAACTGGCAGGGAAGCTACGTCTTCGGCCGCATGGTTGCGGTGGATCTTGGCAAGGCCGTACCCGCGCTGCAACAGTATGTGAGGCCCACGCCTGCGCAACTGCCGCCCGAAGGCGTGCTGGCCATGAAGGTCATCAACCGCGCGCCGTTCACCATCGTGCTTGTCGGCGACTCCACGGTTGCGACGGAAGGTGGATGGGGCCCAGGCTTCTGCGCGACGCTTACCGCGAACGTCACGTGCATTGACGATGCGAAGAATGGCCGCAGCTCGAAGAGCTTCATCGACGAAGGCCTTTGGGCGAAAGCGCTCGCTGAACATGGGCAGTACTACTTCATCCAGTTTGGTCACAACGACCAGAAGCCCGATCCCGCGCGGCATGCGGATCCTGACACGCTGTACTCCGAAAACCTGCAACGCTACGTTCATGACGTGCGTGCGATCGGAGCGATTCCGATCATCGTGAGCCCGCTCTCGCGCCGGAACTACCGCGATGGGCAGCTTGTGCACGATGGTCTCGAAGATTACGCCGCCGCTGCTCGGCGCGTTGCCGCCGACGAGCACGTCACGTTCGTCGATCTGCTGTCTCTCTCGAGGCAGTACCTCGGCGGCATGACGCAGCAGCAGGCCGACACGCTGGACGCCACCTCACATCCCGATGCCAAGGCCGAGAACGGCAGCGCCGCGAAGCCCGACCGCACGCACCTCAACGACAAGGGCAAGGCCATCTTCGGCAGAATGGTTGCCGACAACGTCATTCGTACACAAGTGGAGCTTGGCCCAAACGTGAAGGGCTTACCTGAGGGCGCCGCACCGGCGCTGCCGTCGCAACCGGCGCCTACGGAAGGTCACTGACCGAATGACCGCAAGCCGAAATCAAACATCTGCCGAGGTGAATCTGTGAGAGCTTTGTGCGCAATCTCAATGTTTGCTGCGGTTGCACTCACCGCTTCGTTGCAGGCGCAATCGTTGCCGTCCGTCACCGTAGCGCACGACGGGAAAGCTGACTTCCACACCCTGCAGGAGGCCGTCGATCATGCGCCGCCAACCGGCGAGGTCATTCGCCTTGCCCCCGACAAATATCGCGAGAAGGTGCACATCAGCACGCCGAACATTCATCTCGTCGGCACCGGTGAGCGGCCCCAGGATGTCGTCCTCAGCTGGAACGACTCTGCATCGACCGCTGGCGGCACAGGCAAGTCCGGCAGTGTAAGTGTCGATGCGGACGGCTTTGAAGCCGAGAATCTCACGATTGAGAACACCTGGGAGGACGAGCACGCGCGCGCGCAGGAGGGCTCGCAGGCCGTTGCGCTGCTCATGAGCTCGGACCGCGCGGTGCTGGACCGCGTGCGCCTGCTCGGCGCGCAGGACACGCTGTACGCAAACAGCCGCACCTGCCATGACAATCTGCCGAAGACCGGCCCGCCTCCCGCCGATACGCCGGCCTGTCAGGCCTCGCGGCAGTACTTTCGCGACTGCTACATCGAGGGTCACGTCGACTTCATCTTCGGCGATGCGAAGGCGGTCTTCGACCATTGCGAACTGCATCCCCGACGTCATCCCGTCGTGATGCTGACAGCGCAGAGCAGGCATTTTCCTGCCGAAGACTCCGGCTATTACTTCCTGCATTGCAAGGTCACGGGAGAGGACAACGGTGACAAGGTAGTGCTCGGCCGCCCTTGGCGCGACTACTCGACAGTGGTGTTCTACGATACGGACTTCGAAAAAGAGATCGATCCGGCAGGCTGGTCTGACTGGGACGGCCGCTTGAAGACGAGTACGTATCGCGAATACAAATCGCATGGTCCCGGCGTAAACGGCGGTCACAGAATTGTGATCTACCCTGAATTGACCGCCGCAGAAGAAAAGAATCTTACGCCGCGCGCACTGCTCGCCGGCAGCGACAACTGGGACCCGATCGCAGCCGCCGATGCGCTCCGCGACTTAGTTCAGTCGCGACTTAGTTCAGTAAAGCCATCCACGCCACGGAAGTAAAAAGATGATCACGAAACTCGCCTCCGCAACTTTGCTATGCAGTCTCATGATCGGCTGTGCTGTGCATTCAGCCAGCGCGACAGTCATCGGCCACAGTGTCGCTCCACAGCCGCTCACGGCCGAGAGAATCGCGACCTTGCCTGCGTCTGAGCGCGGACCGTGGCTTGGCTATCTGCACCGCTCGGAGCAGCAGGAGAAGACCGACCGCGCCGCCCTTTCGGCCGAACGCAAAGGGCTCACGAACATTCCTCCCGAGCCGCCCGTCGGTCCTTCGGTTCGCAGTATGCCTCTCAACCGCGACGCCGCCTGGTACAGCTCGCCAGAAGCCAGGCATATCGCAGATGTGATCGTCAGCTTCCAGATCCCATCCGGCGGATGGGGCAAGAACATGAATATGGACGCCGCTCCGCGCCTTCCCGGCCAGGCCTACGTACCCGACAACAGAAACCGGCTACCCAGTCCGGGCGATCTCGACGCGCCGCGCGATCCAGCCTGGCACTACGTCGGCACCATCGACAACGATGCAACCGTAACCGAGATGCGCTTTCTCGTGAAGGTTCAGTCGAACCTGCCACGCGCGGATGGCGAACGCTATCGCGCCAGCTTCATACGCGGCGTTCGTTATCTCCTCGCAGCTCAGTATCCGAACGGCGGCTGGCCGCAGGTATGGCCGCTCGAAGGCGGCTACCACGATGCCATCACCTTCAACGACGATGCGGTCTACAACGCAACCGTGCTCCTGCGCGACGTAGCGCAGAGCACCGCAGGCGTCGACTTCGTTCCCCAGGGCCTCCGCGAGCAGGCATCCAAAGCTGTCACGCGTGCGCTGCACTGCATTCTGGCGGCACAGGTCGTCTTGCGCGGACGCAAGACGGTGTGGCCGCAGCAGTCGGACGTGCTCACGTTGCAGCCTGTCGCCGCACGCAACTATGAGCCCGCCGCGCTCTCCTCCGAAGAGAGCGCACACCTGCTCGAATATCTGATGAGCCTTCCGCATCCCTCACGCGAGGTCGAGCAGGCGATCGGCGCGGGCGTTGCCTGGCTGCGCGGCCATGCCATCTACAACCAGGCAGTGGTCGGCGGACGCGACACCCCGGAGGGCCGTCACCTCATCGCCCAGCAGGGCGCCGGGCCAATCTGGGCGCGCTTCTACTCACTCGAAAACGAGACGCCCGTCTTCGGTGATCGCGACAAATCCATCCATGACAGCATGGACGAGATCTCGCGCGAGCGCCGCAACGGATACGCCTGGTTCAATCGCGAACCCGAAGCTGCGATCGAGCAATACGACACCTGGAAGAAGGAGCACAGCGCCGCATGAAGACTCATCGCCTGTTCCTCACAGCCGCAGCCGTCTGTCTTTTTCCCAGCCTCGCCGCAGCGCAGTTGCCACCCGTGCGCACGCCCGCGGACCAGGTTCCGCACGGAGCAGAGATTCGCCTTTGGGATGGCGCCGCGCCGGGAGCTGTCGGGGACACGCCGGCAGACATACCGAAGCTTGAATTCTTCGGCGCCTCGCCCGACGCGAAGCTTGCCGACGGCTTGAGGACAGCCGTGATCGTCTGTCCGGGCGGCGGGTACGTCAATCTCGCGTACGACAAGGAAGGAACTCGGATCGCCGAGTGGCTCAACGGCGAGGGCATCAGTGCCTTCGTACTTACCTACCGGCTCGCGCCCAGGTACCACTATCCTGCGCCGATCCTCGACGGCGAGCGAGCGGTTCGCTGGGTCCGCGCACACGCCGCGGAGTACGGTGTGTCGCCCAATCGCATCGGTGTATGGGGCTTCTCGGCGGGCGGCCACATGGTCGGCATGCTGGGCACACGCTTCGACTCCGGCCACCATGAGGCGACCGATCCCGTAGAACGCGTGAGTGACCGTCCGGATTTCGTTATCAGCTCTTACGGCGGCCTCACGCTGGACCCGAACGTCGCACACAAAAACGCGATGGAGCCGCTCATGGGGCCCAATGCACCCGCATCGCTCAAGCAGGAGCTCTCGCCGGACCTCCACGTCCGCAAGGACGATCCGCCGTTCTTCCTCTATGCCACACAGGCAGATCAGCGCGTGCCGCCGCTATCGACTGTCGTGTTCTTTGAGGCGCTCACCCGCGCAGGAGTTCCCGCCGAAATGCATATCTTCGAGCGCGGTCCCCACGGTACGGCACTCGGCCAGGCGTATCCGGCACTGTCCGTCTGGCCCACGCTGCTGCACAACTGGCTGCAGCTTCACGGATGGCTGCGTCCCAACAAAACACCGCAGTAGCTGGCGCGGCGTTGCTGTGTTCGCGTTCAGCCCTGATTCGCTGCGCCCCTTAACGCCCAGCGAACCGTCCACGGACCCAGCTGGTTCCCCTCGCGCGGAGGTCCTTGCCACCAGATCTCCTCGCCATCCAAGTCAGCTTTGTAAGCGAGCGGATCAGGGCACAGATTCGCAACACACTCCAGCACCCGTCCGTTCGCGAGCTGCCATTCAACGTGCACCGCTCCGCCACCCAGGACCTCGAACCGGCCCGGCGTCGGTTGCTCGTCCGAAACCAGCGGAAGAATCCGTTCGCGGCGAACGTCGAGCAAGCGGCGATAGAAGTCCAGCCACTCTGCCCCCTCGCCAGCTTGCGCCTCAGACCAGTCCAGCTTGGCCGAGCGGAACGTCGCCTCGCTACCTGGATCGGGAATCTGCCGCTGCTTCTCCTTGTCCGCGAACTCCGGAAACGCGCTGAACTCCTTGCAGCGGCCTTCGCGGATCTTGTGCGCAAGCTCACCGTCGAAGTCGCAGAAGTACGGGAAACGGTTGTGAAGCGTTCCACTCCTCGCCCATGAACAGCATCGGTGTCTGCGGCATCAGCAGATAGACCGACGCCAGCGCGCGCTTCACTTGAGGCTCGACCAGGTGCCGCAGACGCTCTCCGAACGCGCGATTGCCGATCTGGTCGTGGTTCTGGATGAACGCAATGAACGCAGTGCGTCGGCACGTCCGCACACCGTTGCCCGCGAGGCTTCCCGCTGAACTCCATCACCTCGCCCTGGAACGCAAACCCTTCCGCAATCGCTCTGCCGAGCAGCTCCGTATCGCCGGCGTAGTCCTTGTAGTAGCCGTGTTGCTCGTTGGTCGCCGCGGTGTGGAGCACGTGATGCATGTCGTCGTTCCACTGTGCCGTGTAGTGGACCGGCTTGCCGTCAGGTCCTCGGCGCAGCCTGCAGGCTTCATTGCGCTCGTTCTCGAGAATCAGGTGCAGCGGCCGATCGGTGATCTTCTCCCGAAGTGTCTCTGCGATCTCGTCGAGAATATGCCGCGGGCTCTCATCGATGATCGCGTGCACCGCGTCGAACCGCAGCCCATCAAGATGAAACTCCTCCACCCAGTACAGCGCATTGTGAACAACGAACTCGCGAACGTGCTCGGAACCGCCGTTGTCGTAGTTCACAGCGTTGCCCCAGCCGGTCTTGTGATGTTCCGTAAACAGCTGCTTGAAGTACTCCGGAATGTAGTTCCCCTCCGGCCCGAAGTGGTTGTACACGACATCCAGCACCACGCTGATGCCGCGCTCATGCGCTGCTTCCACAAACGCCTTGAAGTCTTCCGGGCGCCCGTAGCTCGAGTCCGGCGCGTAGAGCAGAACGCCGTCATATCCCCAGTTCCATCGCCCGGGAAAATCTGCCACCGGCATGACCTCGATCACCGTGACCCCCAGGTCCCGCAGATGGTCCAGCTTCTCCATCGCCGCCGCGAACGTGCCTTCCGGGGTAAACGCGCCGACGTGCAGCTCGTACATGACAGCCTCGGTCCACGGCCGCCCCTTCCACGATCCGTCGCTCCAGACATAGCTGCCCGGCGCAATCACCTCGCTCGGCCCATTCACATCCCGCGGCTGGAACCGCGACGCTGGATCAGGCACACGCCTGCCGTCCGGCAACACCAGCCGATAGAGCGTGCCCGCAGCGGCCTCAGACGTCTGCAGTTCGTGCCAGCCGTCGCCAAGCGCCTTGAACGCAAGCGGCTCTGCTCGGCCTTCGATCGCCAGTCCTAGACTGGGGACGTCAGGAGCAAATGTGCGGAACAGGACGGAGCCGTCAAGCTGAACCGTCGCCCCGAAGGGCATCTCGTGAACACGGGTCGTGAGGGCTCGTGTATCTTCTTCAAGAACTTCGACAGGCCCCGGTGCGGGACGAATGATAGTAGACATAGCAGCTCTGCAATTGGCATTCGTTCACGCCTCGTTCATGCGCAATTTGTACGAAGCTCTCTCGCCGCAGAAGGTTTACTCACGAGTTGCGCCGCGTCATAGAGTTAGCGGCGCGACAAACCGCGATCCCTTCGCTCTTCCTCGCAACCACGCCGCGCCCTCATCCTGCCCACCCGCGCTCGTCTACAATAGACGCTGTCGGGCGGCCGTCTAGCGCGCCCGTTCTCTGGAGTAACGTTTGCTGGCAAGACAATCGTCCCTTGGGGCTCTGCGCGGCACGATGCCGTGGCGCCGTCCCGCGCTTCTGACCTCAGCCGCCATGATGGGCTTGCTTGCGGTGGGCTGCGGCAATCAGTACCGGCCAGTCGTCAGCGCCATCAACCCGGTCGGCCCCGCCCTGCAAGCGACAAAATATGCGATCGCGATCTCGAACCCCAGCCCGACATCTCCCGGCCTGCTGACCTTCGTCGACTTCGCCGGCGACACCGTGCTGAGCACCCCGCAGATTCTCTCCAACCCCAGCTACCTCACCGTCGTCTCCGGCGGCGGCATCGGCTATGTCATCAACAGCGCCGGCGGCTTCAACGAGTTTTCAGCTTCCAACCCGACGCGTCTGATCTCCAGCGATATCAGCCAAAGCACACTGTCCACCGGCTCCGCCCCGACGTCCATCTCGGCCTTCAGTGTGCCCAGCACCAGCGCTTCCGTGTTCGTGCCGGAACCCGGTCTATCGCAGGTCGCAGCCCTCAACAACGCCGGCTCGCTCGTGCAGAACATCGGCGTCGCCAACAATCCCATCTACGTCGTCGGCACCAACGGCGCGCGCCGCGCGTATGCGATCAGCGAAGGCAACGGCACCACGCAGGGCTCCGTCTCGTCCATCGAGAGCGGCAACCTCGCCGTCTCGAGCACCATCCCCGTCGGTGTGAACCCCGTCTACGGCGTAATGACCCCCGACGGCGCCCGGGCCTTCATCCTCAACAAGGGCTCCGGCACCGTGAACGTGATCAACGTGAACAACAACGGGCCCGATCTCGCCATGCCCGTCATTCCCGCTTGCCCTGCTTCCACCAGCCCCTGCCCAACTCTCGGCGTAAACCCCGTCTGGGCCGACCTCGCGCCCACCCTGACGGAGCTCGTCGTGCTGAACCAGGGTGATGGCGTTCATCCCGGCACGCTCAGCATCATCGACATCCCGCTCTGTAACTCGAACACCGTCATCAGCTCGAACTCAGGTTGCGATCCGACCAATCCCGGTCGATGCCGCTGCGTTCGGTACGGTTCACCCGCCCATCACCCTCGGCATCAACCCCGTGATGGTCTCGGTGCTGCAGGACCCGATCAACCCCAAGGCCTATATCGCCAACCAGGGAGTCATCTGCGCCGCCGGCGCCACCAACTGCACCAACGTCGAAGGCTCGGTAAGCGTCGTGAACCTCACCAGCGGCACCGTCGTCGCGACCATCCCCGCGACCTCCGTCGCAAGCGCGACCTCCGACACCAACACCACGCCCACCGAGGTCTACGGACATCCGACCACGATTGCGGCCACATCAGGAACGCCCACCGGCAAGGTCTACATCACCTCCTCGGACAACAAGTTCATGACCGTGATCGAGACAGACACCGACACCATCACGACGCACGTCAACCTGCAAGGCCTGGGCGTGAAGGTCGTCGTCACCAACCCATAGCGCGCAGCAACAATACGCAATCGAAAAGGCCGCCTGCGAAGGCGGCCTTGCTCTTGCTGAAGCGTTCCCCCTCGACTCAGCTGCCGGACATCGCGAGCGGCATCGTCGGCGTGTCAGACCCGCCATCGTTCTCAACCGTCACCCCAAAGCCCTTCGCCGGAACACCCTTCGGAAGCTGCGGCATCACCACGCTGGCAGAGCCCTGCGCGTCCGGCTTGAACGTACCCGCGGGCATCGGATTGCGGCCATCAGCCGGGATCAGCCAGAGTTCGTAGGTCTTGCCGGCCCCCGGGGGCGCCAGGTGCATGGCCACGAACACAAGCGCTCCCTTGTTGGCAAGGTAGGCCGCCACGGCCTCCGGCGCCGGTGCTGCAGCGGGCGGGGCAGTCTTCGCGCCAGCCGCCTTCGTCGGCGTCGGCGCCGCGGGCACGTGCAGCGCAACCTGCATCGCATTCGCCGCGGTCAGTGTGGCGAGCGCGTCCTGTGCATGCGTCGCCTGCTGTGTGGTCTGCTCCAATCGCGCCTGCTGGTCGGCCATCGAGCCCTGCACCTGCTGCCGTTCACGGAACTGCAGCCCCGCGAAGAAGCACGCGCCCGCCGCCAGCGCCCATCCCACCCCGGCCAGTACCCACGGCGCACGCCGCGCCGGCCGCCTGGCCTCAGGCTCCCTGCGCTCATCGGCCTCTTCGTCGCGTGCGTCCACGCGATCCAGCCGGTTCTGCCGCGTGCGAATGACAGGCTCGCCCAGAGGCGCGCGTTCCGGCATACGGTCCGGCATACGGTCAGCCACGCGCTCCGGCGCCGCAACCACCGGCTCCGGCGCCGCAACTCTCGGCTCCTTGGCAACCTGCCGCATCAGCCGGTCCCGCGCGCCAGCCGGCGGCGGCTGCATCTCCGCCGTCACCGAGTAGGCCACCAGGTCACCCTGCAGCTTCGCCACCTCCGTCCGGCAGCGGTCGCAACTCTCCATATGCTGCCGCGCCGCCATCATCCGGTCTTCAGGCAGAAGCTGCAGCGCGAACAGCACGGCATCGTCTTCGGCAATGTGCGGCGTCTGGGGCGTTGTGTCGGGCGTCATGCTTGCAGCTCCTTTCTCAGCGTCAGCAGCGCGCTGCGAATGCGCGTCTTGATCGTGCCCAGCGGGTCCCCCGTCACCTCGGCAATCTCCGAGTGTGTCAGGCCATCGAAGTAAGCCATCTGCAGCGTCTTGCGCTGTTCGTACGGAAGCTGCTGAATGATGTCCCGCGCCTTGATCATCATTGCGTTTCGCTCCGCCTCATCAGCCAGGTCAAACGGCGCGGCCAGCTGAACCTCTTCAATCTGCTCACTCGGCCGCTTCCGGCGCAGGGAATCGATCGCCCGGTTGCGAGCCACCACGGCCAGCCATCCGCCCAGCGATCCCCGCGCGGCCACAAACGTCTCGGGCTTGCGCCACAGCCCGAGAAACACGTCCTGGAGCACGTCCTCAGCCGACGCCGTGTCGCGCAGCACCCGCAGCGCCACCGAGTACACGATCTTCGAATAGCGGTCGTACACTGCGCCCATAGCCTGGTCGTCGCCCCGCCGGACGCGGTCCAGCAGATGGGCATCCTGATCCGCGCCTCCGTGTGTCACCGGTCCGCTTCCCTCGACGTTGCTCTTCATAACTACGTTCCTGCGCCCGCAGCGGATTTCCCTTACTCCGCGGCTCCTCCCACTGCTGGCCACCACGGACTGTAAGTGACTGATCCGAGTGCCAGTGTACGGCATCCGGATTGCCCTGGTGTGCTCAACTCTACGAAACTGGTGCACAGAAACAGGTGCGCGGGGTAGCCGATTGAAACTTCGTTTAGACAAGCTGCTGGTCGACCGCGGGCACGCCGCATCCCGCGAGCGCGCGCAGGCGCTCATTCTCGCCGGCCGCGTTCTCGTCAACGAGCAGAAGCTCGACAAGCCCGGCGCACAAGTTGCCGATGACGCGACCGTCCGCATGCTCGGCGAGGACCTCCGCTACGTAAGCCGCGGCGGCCTCAAGCTGGAGCACGCGCTCCAAACCTGGTCCATCGACGTAACCGGTCTGCCCTGCGCCGACGTCGGTGCCTCCACCGGCGGCTTCACCGACTGCATGCTCCAGCACGGCGCAGCCACGGTCCTCGCCATCGACACTGGCTTCGGTCAGATCGCCCACAAGCTGCGCGTCGACCCGCGCGTAAAGCTGATGGAGCGCACCAACGCCAGGACCCTCAAGCCCGGCGAACTTGCCGCCGACGCCATCCGCTTCTTCGCCATGGACGTAAGCTTCATCTCGGCGACGCTTGTTCTGCCCCCATTACTCGCCGCGCTAGCGCCCGAGCGGACGGCCTGGCAGGGCAGCGCCGTCCTGCTCGTCAAGCCGCAGTTCGAAGCCGGCCGCGAGCACGTAGGCAAAGGCGGAATCGTCCGCGATCCCCGAGCCCATCAACTAGCCATCGACCGCGTCACCACCGCCGTGCAGCATCTACGCGGCGAAGTCCTCGCGGTAATCGAATCTCCCATTCTCGGCATGGAAGGCAACCGCGAATTCCTCCTCCACGCCCGCTTCTAAAAACATCCACCTCGCCTTCGCTGCTCTTTACCCCTTACCCCTTACTCCTCTACTCCTAACTCCCGAAACTCTGAGTACACTAAACCCGATGCCGTCCGCCGCCATCATCTCCAAGCCCCAGAAGCCCGAGCTGTGCGAGATTCTCGCGCAACTGCTGGACTGGTTTGAAGCCCGCGGATACACCTGCGTGCTCGATCCCGAGAGCGCCGGCTACCTGAACCGCCGCTCCGACGCGGTCGAGCGCCGGGATATGCCCCAACACAATCCGGAGGTCTGCGTCACGCTCGGCGGCGACGGCACGCTGCTCTCTGCCGCTCGCGCCTTCGCACACGCCGAGACTCCCATCCTCGGCTGCAACCTCGGCTCCCTCGGGTTCCTCACCGAGGTCCCTCTCGCCGAACTCTTCACCACCCTCGAAGCCTGGAAAGACGGCACAGCATTCGTCGACTCGCGCAACCTCATGCAGGCCGAACTGCTCCGTGACGATCACCCCACACGCAACTGGCTTGCCCTGAATGACGTCGTGCTCGCCAAGGGCGCCATCGCCCGCATGGGCGAGTTCATGATCGAGCTCAACGGCGAGTTCGTCGCCCGCTTCCGTGCCGACGGCGTCATCGTCTCCACCCCGACCGGCTCAACCGCCTACAGCCTCGCCGCCGACGGCCCCATCCTCATCCCCTCGCTGGACGCCATGGTCGTCACAGCCATCTGCCCGCACCTGCTCACCATCCGTCCCATCGTCGTTCCCGGTCAGGCCGAGATCACCCTCACCGTCGACGTCGTCCCCCACGAGACCTACCTCACCGTCGACGGCCAGGAGGCAGTCGAACTGCTCCTGAACGACCGCATCCGCTGCCGCCGTTCCGAGCGCTGCGTGAAGCTTCTACGCCTCCACCCCAACGGCATCTTCAACGTCCTCCGCTCGAAACTGAGCTGGGGGGAGCGCTGAAGGCCACGCAGAAAAAAGTGACCCCCCACCCGTTAAACCCTCTCCTTTGAAGACTTTACTTGCAGGTTGCCAGATTCCAGACACTTTGCCGACAACGCAAAGCGAAGTCCACCGCTAAGTCTTCTCCTCTGAAGACTTTGCGCAAAAAACAGGGGGAAGGGGATACCCAGTCCGCTGACTGAATTGTGAGAGGGAAGTGGTGCGCCCGGAGCGAGTCGAACGCCCGACCTACTGGTTCGTAGCCAGTTGCTCTATCCACTGAGCTACGGGCGCACATTGCGTTGGTTGCAACCTGTACAGAATACAAGATGCTGCCGGGTTGCAGCAACTAGCTCGCAGCAGGTTGCGCCGGTGCCGGCTCCGGCTGCGGCGGAATCAGCGAAACCCGCTCCACAAGATCAATCCCCGAGCGCCGCAGCAGGCTGGTCACAATCGGCTCCGTCAGCCGCGTGGCGTCGTATTCCACCCGCACCGTCCGCGCCGCCTCATCCACTGCCACGTTCCGGATCCCATACACATCCCGAACCCGGTTGAGCGCAACCATCGCCGCTTCATTAGGCGCCGTGCCGTAGCGATACATCACATCCAGCTGCGTCATGCCTCTATCCTAACAAGCCGCCCCGCTCACGAAGCGAGCTTGCGCAAATAGCCCACGATCTCCGGGCTCGTCCAGTCCTGCGGGCCAATAAACTTGCGCCGAATGATCCCCTTCTTGTCGATCACATAGGTCTCCGGATAACGGAACGTGCCATACATCGCATTCGACCGCTGCTCCCCGTCGCGCACGGTAAGAATGGAGACGGAGTGTTCCCGCAGGAAGCGCTGATACGCTGCAGCGTCATCATCGGTCGAAACCCCAACGACCTTCACCTGCGGCAGATCAGTCTGCATCTCCTCCAGACTCGGCAGCTCCTCCAGGCAGGGAGCGCACCAGCTCGCCCAGAAGTTGAGCACCACGACCCGGCCGCGCAGTTTACTGAGGTCCACCGCGTGCTCGCCGTCGTTGACCGTGAACATCGGCGCGCGTGTGCCGAGCTGCTCCGGGTGGCTGCCGCGATCGCACCCCGTAGCCGTAACAAGGACGATGACGATGGCCGCGAACGGCGTAATCCATGCTCTGTGGTGGCTAGCGCTAATCCTGGTGAACATCCGTTCCTATAATACGAACCAGTGCCCGCGCCCCCCAACCCCGCCAATCCGAAACTCAGCCCAATTCTGGGCCTTCCCGTAGATGAGCCGGTGCAAGCATCCGAGCCGGGCCCGGACACCCAGCCCGCAACCACGCCGTTGGGCGAAGAAGTTCGCTTCGAACTCAGCGTGATTATTCCGGCGCGCAACGAAGAGAAGAATCTCCCCGCGTGCCTCGACAGCCTGCTGGTCCAGGATTCAACGCTCTTTCCGCTCGGCACGGATTGGGAGCTCATCATCGTCGATGACCACTCCACCGACCAGACACGCGCGCTCGCGGACAGCGCAGCAAAAGGTCGCGAGGGAGTTCGCGTGCTCGAGGCTCCATCGCTAGCCGAAACCCAGGGAGGCTTCACCGGGAAGACGAATGCCTGCTGGTTCGGCGCGCAGCATGCACGCGGACGCTGGCTGCTGTTCACCGATGCCGATACCATTCACGAGCCGAATGATCTCCGCCACTCCCTCCACGAAGCGGAGAAGTACAAGGTCGTGCTGCTGTCTTACTCGCCGAGGCAAATCGTTTCCGGGCTGGCGCAACGCACGCTGATGCCCTTGATCTTCTCCGAGCTGGCGAGCGTATATCCCACCGCTGAGGTGAATGATCCTGCAAAGCGCACCGCGGCTGCGAACGGGCAGTTTCTTCTGGTTGAACGCAGGGCGTACTTCGCAGTCGGCGGCCACCGCGTGGTTGGCGGTTCCGTTCTCGATGACGTCGATCTCGCGTGGAACATGAAACGGGCCAAGCGCCCGATACGCTTTCGCTACGCGCCGGACGCACTGAGCACGCGGATGTATCGCGGCCTCGGCGACATGATCGAAGGCTGGACAAAGAACCTGGCGCTGCTGTTTCCGCATGCGCTCCGGCTCGCAGCCTGGCGCACCCTCGACATCCTGCTGCTGCTGCTCCCACTGCTGATTTGGCTCTTGCCGTACCTTGTCTTGTGGCAGCGGGCGGCGATCGTCCTTCTCTGGTTGCGGACAGTCATCCGCTTCTACACCCGTATCGCACGCTCGCACTTCGGATTCGTAAACTGCGCGTTCTCGGTGCTCGGATTGCCGCTGTTCATTGCGCTTTTGCTGCGCAGCTGGATGCAGCATCACGTCTTTCATCGCGTCGGGTGGAAGGGAAGGCGATACAAGACCGGACGGTAGAGTGTGCGGCAGAGCCTCGCCTACAGAGACGCATTCGTTACACTTGAGCTTGGTATGGTTCTGCTGACCCGCAAAGCCGAATTTTCCGCTGCGCACTTCTACTTCAACCCTGCATGGAGCGAAGAGGAAAACGCGCGCGTCTTCGGCAAGTGCGCCAACCGGCAGGGGCACGGACACAACTACACACTCGAGGTCACGGTAGCCGGCGAACCTGACCCTGTATCCGGGTTCGTTGTCGATCTCAAGCAGCTTAAGGACATTCTCGAGCGCGAGGTGCTTTCGGTTTACGATCACCGCCACCTGAACTTCGAGGTTCCCGAGTTCGCGTCGTCTGTTCCAACCACGGAGAACATTGCCGTCGCGATCTGGCGCAGGCTCGATGGCAAAATCCCGAATACGAAGCTCCATCGCGTGCGGGTATACGAGATGCCGGACCTCTTCGCAGATTTCTACGGAGAGGGCGCATGAACGCCACCGCGCCGCGCGCTCATCTTTCGCGCCGATATCATTTCGTCGCTTCGCACAGGCTTCATGCGGATGCGCTTTCGGCCGAACAGAACCGCGCGACCTTCGGCAAGTGCAATAATCCGCATGGACACGGTCACAACTACACCGTGCAGGTTACGTTCGCGGGTGCGATCGATCCCGCCACAGGGATGGTTACCAACCTCGCCGACCTCGACGCATTCGCCGCCCGCGAACTGCTCGTCCCGATGGATCACACCAACCTGAATACGCTCGAATGCTTTCGCGATCTCGTGCCCACAACCGAGAACCTCGCAATCGAAATCTGGCGCATCTTCGCCGGCTATCAGCATGCCGTCCTCGAACGCGTTCGCGTAGAAGAAACAAGCAACAACGCGTTCGACTATTTTGGTTCCGGCATCGCCCCAACCCACGTTTTGCAACACTGACGATCAAAATATGACGACCAAGCCGCCCGTAGAAAAACCGACACCGCAACGACCGGGAGAGCCGCCGGCCGAACGAGCCGAAGGTGCCGCACACGTCGCACTCGGCGACGCAACGACGCCGGAAATCTATTCGGAGCTCCTGCGCCGCATCGGAGAAGATCCCGCGCGCGATGGACTTCTACGCACGCCCGACCGCATGGAGAAAGCAATGGCCTTTCTCACGCGCGGATACCAGCAGACGGTGCAGGGCGTGCTCCACGAAGCGCTGTTCGATGTCGATTATGACGAGATGGTGATCGTCAAAGACATTGAGTTCTACTCGCTATGCGAACACCATCTGCTTCCGTTCTATGGCAAGGCGCACGTCGCGTATCTGCCCGCTGGAAAGGTTGTTGGATTAAGCAAAGTGGCCCGGATCGTGGATCTGTTCGCGCGCCGGCTGCAGGTCCAGGAACGCATGACGCAGCAGATCGCGGAGGCGATTCAGGAGGCCGTCCATCCACAGGGCGTGGGCGTGGTCTTAGAGGGGCAGCACCTTTGCATGATGATGCGCGGTGTCGAAAAGCAGGGCTCGCACACCGTAACGAGCTCCATGCTTGGCGTCTTCAAGACGCAGCTGCAGACCAGAAGCGAGTTCCTGTCGCTGATCGACGCGCGAAACTCCGGCCGGTAAGAAGGTGATCCGATGAACGGGCTCCTGATCATCGATAAGCCAGCCGGTATGACGTCGCATGATGTAGTGTCCCTCGTGCGCAGAGCGACGGGTGAGCGCAGCGTCGGTCACCTCGGCACGCTCGATCCCATGGCCACCGGCGTCCTGCCGCTGCTGCTCGGCAAATTCACTCGCCTCGCGCAGTTCTTTGGCGAAGCCGACAAGTATTACGCCGGCACTATTCGCTTCGGCTTTGCGACCGACACGTTCGACGCGGAAGGAGCGCCGGCGAACGGGCCCGCCCGCCTCACCTGCACGCTCGACGATCTTCGCGCACTCGCAGCACGCTTCCATGGAACCATCGATCAGGTTCCACCGGTATATTCCGCGAAGAAGATTGGCGGTGTGCCCGCGCATAAGCTCGCGCGTGCCGGCAAAGAGGTGCCGGTGAAGTCTGCGCGCATAACGATTCATAGCTTCACGCTGGATTCGCTCGATGGTGAAGTTGCGGAGTTCACGATGCATGTCTCCGCGGGTGGATATGTTCGCTCCGTCGCGCATGATCTGGGCCAACTCGCCGGCTGCGGTGCGCACCTTGCATCTCTTCGGCGCACGCAGGCTGGTGGTTTCACGCTGGCGCAGGCCATCACGGTTGAGGAGCTGAAGTCGCTCTCGCCCGTTGACATCGCGTACCCGCTTGCCGCATCCGCGCACGCTGCTGCCGGAGATGCCTTCAGTCATCGTCGACGAAGCGACCGCTGGCCGGCTGCGCAACGGCATGCAGGTCAACGTTCAGGAGCTTTCATCCGCGCCCCTGCTGAAAATATTTTCCGGGCCACGCGATCTGCTCTGCATCGCGCGACGCATCGCCGGAACCCTGGTGCAACCCACGGTGGTTCTCGGCTGAATCACTACTTCTTCAGCATCGGAAGAACAAGCTTCTCCACATTGGCCGCCACCTGCTTGGCTCCCTGTGCCGTCGGGTGAACGCCATCAGCCTGGATATCGCCGGCGACCCCGTACACGTCCTGCAGCAGAAACGGCAGCAGCGGAACATGAAACTGCTTCGCGAGCTTCGGATACATCGCGTTGAAGCGCGAGATGTAATCCCCGCCGTACTGCGGTGGAAGCGATATCCCGGCGAGCGCCACCTTCGCTCCGCTGTTCTGCAGCTTTTCAATCATCAAGGCCATGTTGCGCTCGGTGTTCTCGACAGGAAGTCCGCGCAGGCCATCGTTGCCGCCAAACTCGAGCACAACGATCTGCGGCTTGCGCGCGAGGACCCGGCCGATGCGCGCCAGGCCGTCTTTCGTAGTGTTCCCACTCACGCCCTCGTTCACCACGCGATAGTGGTATCCGGCGGCATCCAGTCGGCGCTGCAGATCGGCCGGATAACTCGCAGCCGGATCGATCCCGTACCCTGCCGTCAGGCTATCCCCAAAGCAGACGATCAGAGGTCGTCGTGTCGCGCATACCGCTGTTGGACGACCTCGAGTCTGCATGCGCCGTCTGCACCGGCGCCGAAGTTGTCCCCGAACTCCCGCCCGGGTCTCCGCTGTAGCTTTGCGCCGCAATGCTGCCTGCGGGAAGCGAAATGCAGGCCAGCCCGGCTAAGATGAGAACCGAATCGAAACGCAGCCCGTATCTTCTCTTCACAACATTCATCTTATCCAGAGGACCCTTTTTGCCTCAGCCCGCTCCAACACAATTCGAACCCTCCACCGCGCCGATCATCGCAGTCGAAGGCCTGCGCAAGACCCTGAGAACCGGATCGACCAACGTGGACATATTGCGCGGCGTCGATTTCACCATCGCGCGCGGAGAGTTCGTCGCCATCATGGGCGCCTCCGGATCGGGCAAGTCAACCCTGCTCGGATTGATTGCAGGACTGGACAATCCGACCGACGGCACAGTCCGCTGGCAGGGAAGAGCAATCAGTTATCTGCCGGAGAACGAACTCGCGCAATTGCGCGGCCGAACTGTCGGGTTCGTGTTTCAAAGCTACCAATTGATCCCGACACTCACCGCGCTTGAAAACGTGCTCCTGCCGTACGAGTTGAATGCTGTGTCCGGCTCGCGTGGCGAAGGTATGGACCGCGCCAATCAGCTGCTCGCGTCTGTCGGATTGAAGGAGCGACTCAACCACTATCCGGTTCAGCTCTCCGGCGGTGAGCAGCAGCGCGTTGCACTCGCGCGAGCGTTCATGCTGCGGCCCCCGATTGTCCTCGCGGACGAGCCGACGGGCAACCTCGATTCGGCAAACGGTCAACACGTTCTCGATCTACTGCTCGACCTGAACCGCGCAGAAGGAACAACACTTCTCCTGGTTACTCATGATCCCGCACTCGCCGCGCATGCGTCGCGCCGCATTATGCTGCGCGACGGAACTATCGTCGCAGACGATCGCCACGCCGCGCCCGGCCACCTTGCAGCGCCCGCGGGCGAGGCCTGAGCATGGGCTCCCTCTCCTACTCAACCGCCGGGCGCATTGCGGCGCGCGAACTGCGAAGCTCACCGGGCAAGTTTGCGTTCGTTTTGATCTCGGTTGCGATCGGCGTCGCGGCGCTGACGGGCGTGCGGGGATTCTCGGCTGCGTTCCGCTCCATGCTGCTTCTGCGCGCGCGCAGCATCATGGCTGCGGACATCTCCGCCCGCATGGCTGAGCCTCCGACGCCGCTGGAGCGTGCGGCAATCAACAAGCTGCCTGGCCTCGAGCAGACCGAGGTCACCGAGATGCTCTCTATGGCGTCGTCCTCGACGTCGCTCGACCCGCTGCTCGTCTCCGTGAAGTCTGTCGATCCAACCAGGTACCCGTTCTACGGCAACGTTGTGCTCGACCCCGCGATGCCGCTCAACCGCGCACTCACGGATTCAACCGTGGCGGTCGGTGATGACCTCTTGCTTCGTCTGCACCTGAAGGTCGGCGACGCGATCAAGCTGGGCAACAGCACGTTCCGGATCGCGGCGGTTGTGACCGACGAGCCCGACCGGCTCACCGGATCGTTCGCCGCAGGCCCGCGGGTTCTCATCTCCGACGCACGCACTCGCCGGCACCGGGCTGCTCGCGCCCGGATCGCGCGCCGCACGGCGCTTGCTCTTCAAGCTTGAGCCGTCCTCTTCGGGAAACCCTGCTTCGGATGCCCACGTTGCCGATCTTCGTACTCAGCTCGAAGGCATTCTGCCGCAAGCACAGATCAGCGACTACCGGGAGGCGAACCCGTCGATCACGCGCGCGCTGGATGGGGCGACTGGCTTGCTTTCGCTCATGTCCCTGGTTGCCCTGGTCCTGGGCGCCGTCGGCGTCGCCATGGCCATGCGCGCGCACCTGCAGAATCGGCTCGATTCGATCGCCATCATGAAGTCACTGGGGGCCGGGTCGTCGCAGATCATTCGCATTTATCTGCTGCAAACCCTGATGCTCGGGCTTGGCGGAGCGCTGCTCGGTTTGCTGCTCGGCTTCGGAGTGCAGCTTACGCTTCCGCTGTTTCTTGCAAAGCTTCTTCACCTGACGCCTGGCTTCCGGCTGGATCCACACGCCGCCTTGCTTGGGCTCGGTGCCGGCCTGCTCACGACGCTGCTCTTTACGCTTCCGCCGCTTCTCGATATCCGCAACATTCGTCCGATCCTCATCCTGCGGCGCGCTGTCGAAGATGAAGAATCGCCGCTCTTCGCGCGAGTCACCCGACACCTGCGCGGCTCCGGGCTGCAACTTCTCGCCACGCTCCTGATTCTCCTGGGGCTCGCTTTACTGGCCGCAACCGTTGCGGACTCCCGCCAGGTCGGCGGCTACTTCGCCGCAGGGCTCCTGCTTGCCTTGCTCGTGCTGCTGGCCGCGGCGGCCCTTACGCTCTTCGCGCTCAAGCTCTTCCTCAACTCCACGCGCCGTCAGCTTCCTTCCGTGTTGCGCCACGGACTTGCCAATCTGTACCGGCCGGGAAATCCATCGGCTGCGCTGCTCGCCGCGCTCGGCCTCGGTGTGATGCAGATCGCCGCCATTTCCATGGTGCAGCGCTCCATCGTCGGCGAGATGCAGGCCACGACCGCTGCAAAGCTTCCGAACATCTTTCTTATCGACATCTCCAGCGACGAAGTGCAGGGGATTCGTGCCTTGCTCGCATCGCAACCCGCCGTGCAGGGCAGCCCTGAGATCGCGCCCGCTGTGTCCGTCCCGCTCACCGCGATCAATGACACACCGGTCGCACAACTTCATCTGAGGCACATGCCGCCGCGCGCCCTGAGTTCCATTCAACTCACGTGGCCGCCCAACCCGGACGCCCCGCCGCCCGGCGACAAGATCGTGGCCGGCAAATGGTGGACGGCGCAGCAGAGCTCCAACGCTGCCGCACATCCGCTCATCGCCATCGAGCGGCACCAGGCCGAGCGGCTGAATCTGCATGTCGGTGATCGCCTCACCTTCGTCGCCGACGATGCGCCCATCACAGCAGTCGTGAACGCGCTGTACGAAGCCGACAGCCAGCACGCATTCTCTCGCGCCGAGTTCATCGTTCCCGAGCCGGTACTCCGCGGAATCCCCGCTACCTGGTACGGCGGACTGCATTGCGATCCCAGCGCCACCGGTCAGATTCGCCGAATCCTCTATCAGCACTATCCCACCGTCACCGTCATCGATGTAGCTGCAACCGTCGAAACCGTGCGCCAGGTGCTGCTGCAGATCAGCTACGTCATCCAGTTCCTCGCCGGCTTCAGCACCTTCGCGGGCATCGTGATCCTCGCCAGCGCAATCGCAGGCACACGCTACCGCCGCGTGCGCGAGGTCGTTGTGCTCAAGACGCTCGGCGCAACCCGTCCGCGAATCGCGGCAATCTTCTCAATCGAATTCGCCGTGCTTGGTCTCATCGCCGCGCTTATCGGCCTCATCTTTGCGAATGTGCTCGCGCGCCTGCTGCTCCTGCGGGTCTTCCACTTTGAGTACCGGCTGAATATTCCATGGAATCTAGCCGCAATCATCGCCACCGCAGCCTTGACCGTTGCCGCCGGCTGGCTCGCAAGCCATCGAGTTCTCGGCCAGAAACCGCTCGAGGTTTTACGCGAAGAGTAGCGGGTTTGCGTCCCTTACGACGGCCCGCCTCCGCCGATGTGGCCGAGTCCCAGCCCGATGGCATACGTCACCGCGCCTTCGACTGCGCCGATCAATGTCATCTCCAGCCCGCTGCTCCACCACGAACGTATCGTGATCAGCGACTTCGCCGCGCCGACAGCGAAGTGTGCGACCAGTGACACGATACCGGCCGCGATAACCGCCGTGTACCCGGATGTGAAGAAGAAGGGAATGATCGGAATGAACGCTCCCACAGCCGTCGAGAGCGCGCCCGAGATGGCCGATACCCATGGCTTCGTGAGCCCTTCTTCCGTAGTGTCCAGCCGCTCGCGTGCAAGCGCGTCTACAAGCCGCTTCTTGTCGTTCGCAATATGCTCAACGAACCGCTCCGCATCCTCCCGATTCAACCCTCGCACCTGGTAGCTCAGCGTCAGCAGCTCGCGCGCCTCCGCCTCATTCAGCGAGACCGCCTCCTGCTCCCGCGCATACTCCGCTTCATAAATTTCACGCTCGCTCTTCGCCGCAAGGTACGCACCGGAGCCCATCGAGAGTGCGCTCGCGATCATTCCCGCCAGTCCGGCGATCAGCACGAAGTGACTGTTGCCCAGCGTCGCGCCCGACACGCCCGAGACTATGCCGAAAATCGCGCCGAGCCCATCGTTCACGCCGTAAATTGCGTCGCCGATCCAGCTTCCCGCCCTCGGCTTGCCGGCATCGCGCGCCGCGATCAGTTCGTCCAACGCACGCTGCGCTTCTTCAGTGGTCACCTGCGGCGCCGGACGTCGTCCGCGAATCAGATGCCCAAGCGCGTTGTAGTGGTCCTTCTCATCAGAGATGACCTCGTCGAGAATCGCAATGCTCTCAGGATCACCAAGCTCGCGCAGTTGCTTCCCATAGCGAGCGATGTCGCGGCTCTCATCCAGCTCGAGCCTGCGCAACTCCATCTGATCTCCACCTACACGCGCGGCAAGTGAATCCGCATCACCAGTCGCCGGGCCGTTATATTCCGGGACCGGAATTCCCAGTGCCTGCATGCGCTTCGCCCATAGCTCCGCGTGATGCTTCTCCGCCGACGCAAGCCCTCGCAAAACCGTTTTCCGATGCGGATCATCGTCGCGTTCTGCCAACGCGCTGTACGTGTGATATCCGCGCATCTCGGCCTGCCAGTTCGACGACAACGCCTCAGCAAGCTTGCGATTGGTTCGCCCGTTCATCGCGTCTCCATTTCGAATCCTCACGCCCGTTCACTGCGCAAATTGCTGTGTGCCACGGTTGATTTGACCCAACTGCCGTGCCCCCGTACACTCAAACAGGCGACTGATTGTGGCTCAAAGCGAGCCTGCAGCTGCCGTCAAAAAACTCTCTGAATTGCCCCCTCGTTCAATGGTAGGACAGTCGGCTCTGAACCGATCAATCGGGGTTCGAATCCCTGGGGGGCAACCAATACAGCACATCCGAGAGAAGATGCGTCTGGCGCAGCAAGCGTCATGACAATTGCGTCACGCCCGGAGCTCAGCGCAGCTCCGCCGTCCTGAGAAAATCAAACGTCCCTCCGGGGTCAAGCTTCACGCCAACCAAACGCGTAGAGTGCACGACCGCATTATTCGGATACCACAGCGGAATCGACGGCAGATCGCGCGCCAGAATCTGCTGCACCTCAACATAATCCCGCCGGCGCGCCGCCTCATCCGTTTCAGCATTCGCCTGCGCGAGCAGGGAATCGACCTGCGGATTTGAGTAGCGGCCCCGGTTCCCGCCCTTCGGCGGAAAGCTCGAACGTCGCAAACGCGTACCGCAGAAAATCCGGGTCCTCGTTCGAGCCAATCCAACGCAGCATGTACATCTGGAACGCCCCGCGCGTGATGTCG
Source organism: uncultured Acidobacteriaceae bacterium (assembly GCA_963777205.1). GTDB lineage: Bacteria > Acidobacteriota > Terriglobia > Terriglobales > Acidobacteriaceae > Granulicella. The sequence continues at coordinate 958,350 of CAVZPQ010000002.1, forward strand.
GAATAGAACGTGCCGAACTCTGCCGAGCGAATCTCAAGCTCAATTCCCGCCGCGCGCATCTGCTGCTGCATCGCCTGCGCCACAAGTCGCGTCGTCTCATCCGTCGATGTCTTCAGGGTGAACCGCAACCGCACGCCATGCTCATCCGGCTTCAGCCCCGCGGCATCCAGCAGCGCAGTCGCACGCGCCGTGTCATGCGGATACTTCGGCAGCTCCGAGTTGTCCGCCGCAGCCCAGTGCCCGGAGGGCAAAAGCGTATTCGCAATCTGCGCCTCACCGCGCCACAGCGCCTTGATCAGCGTTGGCCGGTCGATCGCGCACGCAATCGCCTGGCGCACCCGCGGATCGCGTAGCCTGGGATCCTCCGTGTTGAAGTTCGCGTACATCACCATCGCGCCAGGCCCGGTCTGCACCACCACATTCTTCTCACGCCGCAGCGCTTCAACCATGTCCGGCGTCAGCACGTTGCTCTCAATATCGCCTGAGCCCTTGCGCATCTCGAGCGCCGCCGTGATCGTGTCCGGAACCACCTGAAACCGCACGCGCGCTATCTTCGGCGCGCCGGCCCAGTAATCTGTGTTGCGCTCCAGCACAACTTCCTTGTCCTGCATCTGGCTCACGAACCGGAACGGACCTGTGCCCACGGGATGCAGCCCTTCATCGCGGCCGGCGCCGTTCTCGACCACACCGAAGAGCCCATCGCTCAGGTTGAACAGCAAGCTGGCATCCGGCTTCGTTGTGCGCACCGTTACAACCAGTGGTCCACTCGCAGCCACTGACGTGACATCGGCAATATTGCCGCCCTTCGCGGTCACCAGCGTGCCATCAATCATGCTCTTGATCGACCACGCGACGTCGGCCGCCGTCAACGGCTTGCCGTCGTGAAAGCGCACGCCGCTGCGAATATGAAACACCCACGTCAGCGGATCCGGCCTGTCCCAACTCGTCGCCAGCCAGGGCTGCAGAATGAAGTGCTCATCCTTTTTCACCAGCGCGTCGTAGATCAGTCCGCCAACGCGCTCCGACTGCGCATCCGTCCCTTGCCGCAGATCAAGATTGTTGGGCGAGCTCTCGATCAGGAATTGCAGCGTCCGCGGATCTCTCGCCCGCGGCCCACATGCGATCAGCGGAAACAACGCAGCCGCAAGCAGCGCCTGCAGAACAAGCCGGCGCCTCACGCGAGGGTCACCTTGCCCAGCACCACAGGCCGCCGCGCTCCCGTCGCGCTCGGCACATTCCCGGGCAGGCCATGCCAAGTCAGCCATCCAAGCAGCGCAAACGCCGCCGCCTCCTTCGCAGCCGCAGCGATGCCAGTCTCCTCCACGCTCCGCATGCGCACGCCGTCGCGCGCAAGCTCCTCCCCGAGCATTTGCATGAGGGTGCGATTGCGAACACCTCCACCGGCCGCAATCATCTCGACTGCCGCTCCACTCGCACGCCGCTCCAGATGCGGTCTGCAGAAACTCCCGTAGGCCAAGCGAATCGTCCTCGCTGTTAGCGCAGTCGCGGTCGCGATCACGTCCTCCTTCGCCGCGCCCGCTCGTTCACACACAGCCGATGAACTCCGTCACATATTGCTCACCAAACTCCTCGCGCCCGCACGACTTCGGCGGCGGGGCAGAGAAGTACTTCGCCCGCAACAATCTTGCGAGCACATCCTCACGCACTCGCCCGCGAGCCGCTGTCGCGCCGTTACGATCGAAGCCCTTCCCGAACAGCCGTTCCATGCATTGATCGATCACCATATTCGCCGGTCCGGTGTCGAACGCAAGCACATCCTCTGCTCGACATCCCGCCGGCAACACCGTCACATTCGCGATCCCACCAAGATTCAGCAGCACGCGGCTCTTCTTCGCATCGCGAAAGATGCAAAAATCGAACATCGGAACCAGCGGCGCACCTTGTCCGCCCGCCGCCATATCCGCGGGACGAAAATCGCTGACGACCGGCACGCCGATCCGCTCGGCGATCACCGCAGCCTCGCCCGTCTGCCATGTGCAACGCACAGGTGCGCCGAGATGCTTCGCAGCTGCACCCGGGTGCCCCCCCTCGTGATAGATCGTCTGACCATGGCACGCAACGAGCTGCGGCTTCAACCCTGTTTCCCGCACCGCTGCTTCGATAGCATCTGCGTATACCTCGCCCAAACGCCAGTTCAATCGCGCGAGCTCTGCCGTCGACGTACTCTCCGCATCCTGCGCATTCATCGCCGCGAGCACCGCCCGGCGCAGCTTCGCCGGATACCGCATCGCGCGATGTCCCAGCACCTTGACCCGCTGGCACGCCGTCCCGGCCCGGGAGAAACCCGGCAGATCGCAACGTCCACACCATCCGCCGAGGTCCCACTCATCACCCCCGCGACGATCATCGCCTTTGGCTTGCTCGCTATCACGCGGCGCCGCCCTTCAACTCGCGTTGCAATTCCGCGAGAACCTGCAGCGCCTCACGCGGCGTCAGTCCATCCACATCCAACGCCTCCACTCGATCCACAATGTGCTGCGACAGCGGCGTGAACATCGTCATCTGCATCGCGGGCACACGCTCTTCCCTGGGCACGGACTCGCGCACCTGCAGATCCTCCGCGCGCTCATGCACGCGCAGCACTTCACGCGCCCGCTCCACAACCGCCTGGGGCAAACCCGCGAGCCGTGCCACTTCGATGCCGTAGCTCTTGTTCGCCGCACCAGCCTCAACAGCATGCAGAAACACGATCCCGCCCGCACTCTCGCGCACCGTCACGCGCGCGTTCTGCATGCGCGCCAACCGCTCGCTCAACAGCGTCAGCTCGTGATAGTGCGTCGCAAAAAGCGTCCGTGCGCCAATACGGTCATGCAGATGTTCCACCGTTGCCCACGCAAGAGACAGCCCGTCGTACGTCGCCGTGCCGCGCCCCATCTCGTCCAGCAGCACCAGCGAGCGCTCCGTCGCCGTATTCAGAATCGCGGCAGTCTCGGTCATCTCCACCATGAACGTCGACCGCCCGCGCGCCACATTGTCACTCGCGCCAATCCGCGTATACACGCGATCGACCAATCCCAGCCGCATGCGCTCCGCCGGAACAAACGACCCGCACTGCGCCAGGATCGTCAGCAGCGCAGCCTGCCGCAGATACGTGCTCTTGCCGCCCATATTGGGCCCGGTAATCAGTAGCAGCGACGGCCCGGTGCCTTCACCCGCAGCCTCAACATGCAATGAATTAGGAATGAATCGTCCCACGCCCGACTCTTCCAATCTCCGCTCCACCACAGGATGCCGCCCCGCAATTACCTCCAGCACACCGCTCGCATCCACCTGTGGCCGCACCCATCCGCGCAGTGCAGCAACATGCGCAAAGCATGCCAGCAGATCGATCTCTGCCACATGCCGCGCCGTCTCCCGCACCCGCGCTGCACTCGCCAGCAACTGTCCGCGCAGCTCCGCAAAAATTCGTCGCTCGATCTCCGCGGAGCGTTCCTGGGCCGTAAGAATCTTCGTCTCCAGCTCCTTCAACTCCGGCGTCGTAAACCGCTCCGCATTCACCAGCGTCTGCTTGCGTTCATAGTCCGCCGGAACCGCTTTCGTGTTCGCCTTGGTGACCTCGATGTAGTAACCGAAGACCGAGTTGAACCGCACCTTCAGCGACCCAATCCCAGTACGCGTGCGCTCGCGCTCTTCAATGGCCGCGATCATCTGTCGCCCGTTTTGCGACAACCCTCGCAGCTCATCCAGCTCCGCATCCACTCCCGCACGCACTGCGCCTCCATCACCCAGCGAAACCGGCGGCTCCTCCACCAGCGTGCGCGCAATCATCTCGTGCAAATCGTCCAGCGGATCAAGCCCTCGCGCCAGCTCGGCCCATCGCGCCGCATCCGCCGCAAACTCACCAGCCGCCGCGCGCAATCCCGGCAGCTTCCCAATTGTTGTTCCCAGCGCCACAACCTCGCGCGGCCCGGCGGAATCGAGCGCCACACGCCCCAGCAGTCGCTCCAGGTCGAGCACGCCATCCATCGCCCGCCTCAATCCCTCACGCCGGCGCAGATCCCCCGCAGAAACCGCCACCGCGTCCAGCCGCGCGTTGATCGCATCCAGCGACTGCATAGGCCGCAGCAACTGCGCCCGCAGCATCCGCTTGCCCATCGGCGTGGAGCACGCGTCCATTGTCCAGAGCAACGTCGTCTGCGGTCCCTCGCTCGAGAACAGCGGCTCCACCAGCTCCAGATTCCGCACGCTGACCGCATCCAGCTCCAGGCAGTCACGCTTCTCATAAAAGCGCAAGCCATCCAGGTGCTCCAGCGCGCCCTGCTTCGTCGCCCGTAGGTAATGCACGATCGCGCCCGCTGCAGTCGCCGCGGCTGCATGCCCGCCCAGCCCCATCCCATCCAGCGAATGCACGCGCAGCTGCTGCCGCAGCAGAGGCACGGCGTACTCGTCCGTGAAGACCCATTCGTCGAGATCGGTCCGCGTGCCGCTCACGGCCGCGTCCGCCTCCTCAATATCGCTCGTGGGGCTGTCGTCGGTGCGCAGCGAACCCTGCCGCCCACGTGCTCCACCGAGCCCCGCTCCACGCGCAAACAGCACCTCTGCCGGCGACATCCGCGCCAGTTCATCGCACGCCAGCGCCCACGCCTCCGCTCCGCTGAACTCCGTCGCGCGAAACTCGCCGGTAGACAGATCGATCGACGCAACACCCACGCAAGCACCCGCACCTGAACCAGCACTCGCCAGACTCGCCAGCCAATGGCTCTCACCCGCACCCAGCGCCGCATCAAGCGCCGTGCCCGGCGTCAGCACGCGCGTCACCTCGCGCCGCACCACAGTCTTCGCCAGCTTCGGATCTTCCATCTGATCGCAGATCGCGACCTTGAATCCCTTGCGCAGCAGCCGCTGCAGATACGTTCCCGCCGCGTGATACGGCACGCCGCACATCGGCACGCTCCTGGCCTTATCGCGCGCCGTCAACGTCAGCTGCAGCTCTCGCGAGGCAACCAGCGCGTCTTCGTAGAACAGCTCGTAGAAGTCGCCCATCCGGAAGAACAGCAGTGCATCCGGATGCGCCTCTTTCGCTGCGCGGTACTGCCGCATTGCGGGAGTAAGCCCCGCTTCGCCCGTGATTTCAGCCGCCTTCGCCATCATCTGCAAGGAAGGCCCAGAATACCGTCTTCCCGGCTCTGCATAACTCGTCAGAAACGGCCGGCCAAGTACCATGGAACCATGGTCGAAGTCCCACTCACTGAAGCGCAGTTCGCCGCAGCCAGCCAGCGACTCGCAGCCTACGGCGTCAACCTCGCCGACCGCTCCGGCACCCTCACGCGCGAAGGCATCACCGCCCGCTACAACTACGCCAACGATCTCCTCACCATCGAGGTCATCAAAAAGCCCGCATTCCTGCCCGTCAGCCTCATCGAGTCGCAGCTCCGTAACTACATCCAGAAGGGCCTTGCCGAACTCAAAAGCTGAGCTCAACCGCACCGCCTGAGCCGCAGCGTCCGACGATATACTGAAGATTCGCGCAGAATCTCACGCGTACCTCCGCATGACACTCCTCTGGCTCCGAGTCGCGGTTCTTCTCTACGGCATCGCCGCGCTCGCCGTAGTTCCGGCTGCGCTCTACAACCGCCCCCGCTGGCGCCACCTCGCGATGCCTGCTGCACTCGCCGCCGTCTTCTTCCACTTCGTCGCGCTCGCAGAGATGCTCAACGCCGCGCACCACGCTCTGCCCGTGGACACCCACGAAACCCTCTCCATGCTCGGCCTCCTGCTCGGAGCAGCGTTCCTCATTCTCGCCGTTCGCTACCGCACCGTCTCCTTCGGCATCTTCCTGCTCCCCGTCGCCGCGCTCCTCACGCTCGTGCCCGCTTTCCGGCCGGGCGCCGAGCTCGTGCATTACCCACTCCTCCACACCGGCTGGCTCTTCCTCCACGTCGCGCTTCTGCTCGCCGCCTATGCCGCGCTGCTCATCTCGCTCATGGCCAGCGCGCTCTATCTAATCCAGGAGCGCCGCCTGAAGCAGAAGCGCGCCACGCCCACACGCACCTGGCTCCCACCGCTCGAAACCACCGACCAGATCGCCCTGAAAGCGCTGCTCTTCGGATTGCCCTGCATGACCGCCGGCCTCCTCATCGGCTCCGTCGTCGCGCTCCAGACCATCGGCCCGTCGTTCTTCGAGGACCCCAAGGTCCTCCTCTCCGTCGCCATGTGGGTCGTCTACGTCGTGATGATCTTCATCCGCCGGCACTCCGGCCTGCGCGGCCGCCGGGCCATTTATCTCTCCGGCTTCGTCTTCCTGATCGTCTTAGCCGTCTGGGCAGCCAATCAGCTCTCCGTCGTGCACAGGTTCCGCGCTCCATGACGCAGCAGACACAACACGGTGCGCTCCTGCTCGTCGGCCTCAACCACACCACAGCTCCGCTCGAAATCCGCGAGCGCCTCGCCATCCCGACCGCGCGCCTCGCCGATGCGACGCGCTCCCTCGCCGGCCGCCCCGGCGTCCGCGAAGCCCTCATCCTCTCCACCTGCAATCGCGTCGAGCTCCTCACCGTCACCGAACTCCCCGACGGCGCAGGCCCAGCCACCGCGGTCGACTTCCTCCAGGACTACCTCGAGCTTCCCGCCGACGCCGTGACGCCGCACGTCTACACCCTCCGCGAGCGCGAAGCCATCCGCCATCTCTTCCGCGTCGCCAGTTCACTCGATTCCATGGTCGTCGGCGAGCCCCAGATCCTCGGCCAGGTCAAGGAATCCTGGAACATTGCGCGCGAGGTCGGCGCGATCCGCTCGACGGAGACCACAAGCTCCACACTCGACCCTCTACTCCAGCGCGCCTTCTCCGTCGCCAAGCGCGTCCGCACCGAAACCCAGATCGGCAGCTCCTCTGTCTCGATCGCCTCAGTCGCCGCCGAGCTCGCACGCAAGATCTTCGGCTCCCTCGCCAACAAAACCATCCTGCTGGTCGGTGCAGGGAAGATGAGCGACCTCGCCGCCAAACACCTCATCCAGCAGGGCGCGACCACGCTGCTCGTCTCCAACCGCACCGAAGCCCGCGCCGAAAAGATCGCCGACACACTCCGCACGCCCAGCATCACCACGGGCGTCATCCCGTTCGCGCAGCTTCAGGACCAGGCCCACCGCGCCGACATCGTCATCACGTCCACCGGCGCCGCCGGCCAGATCTTCACTCCCGACCACGCCCGCTCGCTCGTCCATCGCCGCCGCAATCGCCCCGTCTTCTTCATCGACATCGCCGTCCCCCGCGACGTCGACCCCTCAGTCAACAAGGTCGAAGGCTGCTTCGTCTACGACATCGACGACCTCCAGCAGGTCGCGCACGAGAACCGGACCCTCCGCGGTCGCGAGGCCGAGGCCGCCGAATCAATCGTCGAGCTCGAAGCCGACCGCTACGGCGAACGCCTCGCCCAGGCCCCCGCGACCGAAGCCATCAAGCAGCTTCAATCAAGCGCCGAGGTCATCCGCGAAGCCGAGCTCGCCCGCGCCGCCCAACGCCTCGCCAACCTCAACGCATCGCTCACGCCAGAGCAGCTCGCCGCCATCGAACACCTCACCCGCTCACTGACAAACAAGCTCCTGCATCCGCAGATCATCGCGCTTCGTGGCACGGACCCCAGGCGCCCGAATGGCGAAGATTAACCCGCGGGCGCCGGCTTCGGCTTTCTCGTCAGCAGCACCACCATCGCAATCAACCCGGCCAGCGTGATCATCCCCGCAATCCCCAGCACCCGGATCACCGAAACCGTATATCTCCCCGAGCTCGGGCTGTAGTTGCAGCAGTACAGAATCAGCAGGTCCACCGGATTGCTGATCTTCTTCTCGCTCGCCTCGAGCAACGCCATCCGCAAATCGCGCGGCTGATAGTCGATCCCCGCCAGGTACTTCGACATCCTTCCATCCGGCGTCGCAAACATCACCACGCTGGAGTGCGCAAACTGGTCCATCTTCCCGTCCGGCCCGGGCACGCGCACATAATGAAATCCCGTCGCTCCCGTAATCGCCTCAATCGACGCCTCACTCCCCGTCAGGAAGTGAACCGAACCGCCCGCATCAGCCTTCCCCATCTCCGCCAGAAACGTCTGCTTCTCCGCCGCCGCATCCTTCGGCGTATCCATCGGGTCAATCGAGAACGTCAGCACCTCGTAGTCCTTGCCGGGCGTGAGCGTCGTATCCTTCAACCCCGTCGCCAGCCCATGCAGCACCTGCGGGCACAGCATCGAGCACTTGTAATACACCAGCGCCATCACGACAGGCTTGCCGTCAAACCAGCTCGCAAGCGGCCCCGTCCGCCCCGTCTCATCCGTAAACGTCGCGCTCATCGGCAGCGGCTGTCCCAGCCTCTGCTCCAGCCCCGCATGCGCCAGGTACGCCGGCTTCTGCTGCGCGCTCATCCCCAGCGGCTTCTCCGCCGAGTACCCCTGCGCTTCCGCAAAACCCGCGCACCCAGCACCCAGCATCAACGCCACAACAACCCCGAACGCACCGCACAATCTCATCAAAACCCTCTGCTTCCATGCTATCCCCTTCGCGCAGACCGCATCACACTCAGTGCAGCATCACAGGCAACAGGAGGCAACATGGCACTATCGAAAACCACTCGCGACCACGACGAGATTCGCCGCTGGGCCGAAGAGCGCGGCGGCCGGCCCGCTGCTGTAGCCAGCACCGAAACCGACGAACCAGACCGGGATCATTCGTCTGGAGTTCCCCGGCGCGCCCAACGCCAACGACAGCGCGCTCGAAGAGATCTCCTGGGACGAATGGTTCGACAAGTTCGACTCCAGCGGTCTCGAGTTCACCTTCCAGGAGCAGACCGCCGAAGGTGAGCGCAGCAACTTCAACAAACTCACCTACCCCGAAAACGCGAAGTCCTCCGGCTCGTCGCGGTCACACGGCGGCTCGAATCGCGGTCGCTCCTCCTCGGGCTCCTCAGGCTCGCGCGGCTCCGGCTCGAAGTCCGCGTCGAAATCGAACTCCGGATCAGGCTCTGGCTCGAAGTCCGGATCAAGTCCGGAGCGAAGTCCAGTTCGAAATCGTCCGGGTCGAAATCCTCCGGCGGCCGCTCTTCCGGATCGAAGTCCTCAGGATCGAAGTCCTCCGGCTCCAAATCCTCCGGCTCCAAATCCGGATCCAAGTCCAGCTCCAAATCCTCCTCGAAGAAGTCTTCCTCGAAGTCCAGCTCCGGCCGCGGCGGCTCCGCAAAGAGCACCGGCCGAACCGGCACGTCCTCCGGCCGCGGCACCTCCAACCGCACCACCGGCCGCGCGTCCGGCGGCAGCTCCTCGGGCCGCTCCGGTTCGAAGAAGTCCTCGAAGAAGTCCTCCTCCAACCGCGGCGGCAGCTCGTCGAGTTCTTCCTCGAAAAATCGCGGAGGCTCCTCCAGCCGCTCCTCCTCAAAGAAGTCCTCGAGCAGCCGCGGCGGAAGCTCCAGCGGCCGCGGCTCTTCGTCCAAGAAGTCCTCACGCCGTTAGCTCATTCCATAAACCCGAAAGGACCTGCCCCTCGCAGGTCCTTTCCTCTTGCACCTGCCGGGCATCCCACTCACCATGACCGGACCCTTCGTCCAGTTCACCGGCCCCAATCACGCGCTGACCCTGGGTGGCGTCAAGCTGCTCGGGGTCAACGCGCAGAACGGCCATAAGCTCCTCTTCACCCTCATCCTCTTCGCGTTCCTCTACGCGCTTTCCAAGATCCTGCGCTTCATCGCTCACAAGGTCGGAGGCGCCCGCCAGAAGACCGCCTTCTGGACCCGCCAGGGCATCAGTCTCACCACCTTCATCCTCGCCATCCTCGGCTTCTGCTCCATCTGGTTCGACAACCCCGCGCGCCTCACCACCGGCGTCGGCCTCGTCTCCGCCGGCGTCGCCTTCGCGCTCCAGAAGGTCATCACCAGCTTCGCCGGCTACTTCGTCATCCTTCGCGGCAAGACCTTCAACGTCGGCGACCGCATCAAGATGGGCTCCGTCCGCGGCGACGTCATCAGCCTCAACTTCATCCAGACCGTCATCATGGAAATGGGAGAGCCCCCCGCGGTACAGGAAGAGGATCCCGGCATGTGGGTCCGCTCACGCCAGTACTCCGGCCGCATCGTCACCATCGCCAACTCCTCCATCTTCGACGAGCCCGTCTACAACTTCACCCGCGACTTCCCCTACATCTGGGAAGAAATGCATTTCCCGATCGTCTACGGCGACCGCCACCGCGCCGAGCCCATCATCGTCCAGGCCATCGAACGCCACACCCAGGACATCGCCCACCTCGCCCAGTCCGAGCTCGACCGCCTCAAGCAGCGCTTCTTCATCGAAGCCGCCGACATCAAGCCCCGCAGCTACATCCGCATCACCGACAATTGGATCGAGATCGCCGTCCGCTTCCTCTGCCGCACCCACGACGTCCGCGCCCTCAAGGACGCCATCAGCCGCGAGATCATGGACGGCCTCGACGCCGCCGGCATCGGCATCGCCTCCGGCACCTACCAGATCGTAGGCGTCCCCCCCATCCGCATCGAGCACACGCCCCCCAACCCCACCCCGGACCAGCAGCAGAACCAGGGATAACACGCAACGCGCGGAAAAACTCCATTTGCATCGGCTCTCGGTTTGAGTATTCTGCGGGCACAATGCTCAACCGATTCTCGGCCCCTCTCTGCGCCCTCGTGGCGGCGTCAGCTCTCTCGATCACTTCGCATGCACAGGCTCTGAACGACAGCCCCACTTGGACGAGAACCTGCTCGCAGCTCTCGGCAATGTCCAAGGACATTGACAATGGACACGCGGATATCGCGATAGTCCGAGCGCTATCGAGCGTTTCAGGCACAACGCTCGCCTCGGTCGCGCACGAGCGCTCGGCAGCCGGCCAGCATCAGGTCGCCTGCGCGCTCTACTACTCAGCCGCCATCGCGGAGCACGCGAATGGCCTGAATGGAACCAAGGCTCACACCGACGTCATGATGGGCGCGGTCGAGGTCAAACGCGCCAATGGTCAGAAGCTCGGATTCATGGACCGCATCGCGCTGGTGAACGACGCCCAGAATCCTCCCCCGACCGCAGCCGACTTCGCCCTCGTAAGCCAGATAATGCTTGGAGGCTCAAGTACGCCCGCCGCGCCGCCCCCGGGCCCCGCTGCCGCTCCGGTTCCCAACCCCGCCAGTCAATCGGCATCCTCGGGAAGCTGCAGCGGCTCCGACGAAAACTACGCCCGCCTCTGCCAGGTCCAGCAGCATCCCAGCCGATCCGGAGTCCCATCCGCCTGCGATACCAACTGGGCCAAGAGCGGTCCGCTCTCCCAAAAATGCGCCGACGCGCTCTGGCTGCAGGCTGAGTCCGAACGCAAGGGCGGCGACTGCGTCAACGCGCTCACCGACTACGACAACGCCCGCCAGGCCGCTCAGAATGCCGGCTCCATCGTGCTCGAAGGTGCCCGTGACACCAACCCGCGCAGTGAGTGCGAGAACAAGGTCCATCCGCCGGCGCCCGATCCCCGCTTCAGCGGAAAAGCAGGCGTTGCTCCCGTCGGCCGTTACACGTGCTACTCCGCGCCGGCGGTGATCGCAAACGGCGGAGCCTACGGCAAAACCATCGTGCAGATCGGGCAGTGGCAGGGCTACGCCTACATCTTCAACGACCACACCTACGCCGGCAACGGCGACGGCAAAGACACCGGCACGTATCACATGCAGGGCAACAACCTGATCGCCGAGAGCGGCCCGTACAAACGCAATAACGTTGCCGCAACCTACATGGCGCAGGGAGTGTACAAGCGGCCCACGCTGTATCTCCAGTTCCTGGACGATAACGGCAAGCCAATCATCGGGCTCGGCTGCACTTGGGACGGCCCACCCGCCGGACACTAGCCCGCCGCCAACCCGGCCGCCGAGTTGATCGCCTCACTCCCCAGCACCCGCTGCGGCCACCCACTCCTCGCCACCGTCAGCATCGCGCATCCGACCGTCTCCGTGGTCGTCACATACTTGCCCGCGAACCGCATCATCAGCGGCTCTGCCCATCCCAGCGCCGCATAAAACGCGTTGTACCACCCCACCTTCGATCGCGCGCCATGCAGCGGCTGAATGTATCCCGGCCGAAAGCAGAACACGCCGCGAAAGGGCATCGCCAGCAGCGCATTCTCCGTCGCGCCCTTCACCCGCGCCCACATCTGCTTGCCCTGCGCATTCGTCCCCACACCCGACACATACACAAACACCGCCTGCGGCGACTGCCTCACCAGCGCCTGCGCCAGCCCGACCGTCAGGTCATAAGTCACGCGCCTGTACTCAGCTTCCTTCTTCCCCAGCGCTGTCGTGCCCAGACAAAAGAAGCACGCATCAAACCCGCTCAAATCAACCCCGCTCCAGTCGAAGAAATCAGCCGGCGTCACCTCCGTCAACTTCATCGCCGGAATCCGCTGCAGCGGCGACCGCACAATCGCCACCACCTCCGTCACGTCCTGCGCCTCCAGGCACTCGCGCAGCGCGCCTTGCCCCACCATCCCCGTCGCCCCCAACAGCAGAACCCGCATCGACCCGCCCCCGCACTGCCCGCGCAAGTATCTCACCCACGGAACCGCACCCCCCCACACGCGTATCCTTAATCACGATGAGCACTCCCACTCTCCGCATCGGCACGCGCGGCTCCGAGCTCGCACTCTGGCAGGCCAACCACGTCGCCGGCCTGCTCCGCGCCCGCGGGCATGAGGTCTCCGTCGAGATCATCCGCACCACCGGCGACCGCATGCAGGACCCCACCTTCCGCGCGCCCGCAACCTTTCCCGACGGCTCCCCGCTCGACTCGAAGGGCATCTTCATCAAGGAGATCGAAGACGCCCTCGCCGCCGGTCGCATCGACCTCGCGGTTCATTCATTGAAAGATCTCCCCACCGAACTCGACCCGCGCTTCACCCTCGCCGCCATCCCCGAGCGCGCCGACGCCCGCGACGCCTTTGTCTGCGAAAACTTCTGGGGTCTGCACATGCTCCCCTCCGGCTCCCGCATCGGCACCACCTCGCCGCGCCGCAAAGCCATGCTCCTCGCCCTCCGCCCCGACATCACCTTCGTCGACATCCGCGGCAACGTCGACACCCGCCTCCGCAAATGGCAGGAAGGGCAGGCCGACGCCCTCGTCCTCGCCTCCGCCGGCCTCGACCGTCTCAACCGCGCCGCTCCCGTGCACCAGCGCTTCGCCCCCGACGAGCTCTGCCCCGCACCCGGCCAGGGCGCCCTCGCCCTCGAAGTCCGCACGCCCCACACAACGGCCGACACCGCCATCCACACCGCCGTCGCCGCCCTCAACTCCCCGGACGCCGCCTTCGCCACCACCGCCGAACGCGCCGTCCTCCACGCCCTCGGCGGCGGCTGCAACCTCCCGCTCGGCGCCTACGCACACCCCGTCGACTCCACCTGGCACCTCCACGCCATGGTCGTCTCGCCCGACGGCGAGCAGATCGCCCACGTTCGCGAGCGCGCTCCGCAGGGCATCTCTCCCGAAGAACTCGGCAACCGCGCCGCCGAAGCCCTCAAACAACGCGGCGCCCTCGAACTCCTCAGCCAGGACGAATCCGTCGTCTCCTGACCACGTTTTCGGAGCGCGCTTCGGATCAGCCGCTCGGGGCTAGGTCGTCTTAACCGGCAGCTCGAAACAGTCGACGCTCGAGACTGAACAATACCCAACCCGTGACCGCTGCTCAGCTGTGGCGCGAAGCGCGTCCGCTGCATGCAATGGTCCGCTGCATGCAATGCTGCGGTAGCATCATCGCACCAACCCATGCTGCCCCACCCGGCGCTCCACCCCGTCTTCGAGACCCTCGGTTACACCGGCGGCTATGCTGTCTATCGCTACCAGCGCAATGCGCACGGTGACGCGCTCTCCGACGATCACCGCTGGTGGATCATCGCCGCCGCCGCCATCGGCGCTCTCCTCGGCAGCCGCATCCTCGGCCTGCTCGAGTACGCCCCCACCCGCGGCTTCCACCTCCATCAACTCCTCACCTTCACCGGCGGCGGCAAAACCATCGTCGGCGGCCTCCTCGGCGGCTGGCTCGCCGTCGAGCTCATCAAGCGCCTCGCCCACATCCGCTCCCGCACCGGCGACCTCTTCGCCGTCCCACTCTGCCTCGGCATCGCCATCGGCCGCATCGGCTGCTTCTTCGCCGGCCTCGCAGACGACACTTGCGGCACACCCACCACACTCCCATGGGGCATCAACTTCGGCGACGGCATCCCACGCCATCCCACCCAGCTCTACGAGCTCGCCTTCCTTCTCCTGCTCGCCCTCGCACTCCACCGCTTCAACGCGCCGCCCGCACCGCGAAGGCCTCACCTTCCGCCTCTTCATGGCCGCCTATCTCGCCTGGCGTCTCCTCATCGACTTCATCAAGCCCCAACCGCTCTTCCACGGCCTCAACCCAATCCAATGGGCCTGCCTCGCCGGGCTGCTCGTCCTCGCAGTCGCTGAGCTCCCATCCCTCACACGCTCGGAGGCCGCCCTTGCTCGATGATCCTCAACCGGCTGAACAGCCGTCCCGCCGCCCACGCCTCAAACTCACCCGCCCGCTTATCCTCATCGCCTGCGCCGCCGGCGGCATTCTCCTCGCCTGCGGTTTGTGCGGCATCTCCGGCGGTCCCATGCACGAAGGCGGCTCCACCCCCGCCGCGATGGTTGGTATCGTCCTGTTCCTGGCTTTCTCTTCTCTGCATCATCGTCGGCATCATCTGGCTGATTGTCGCTGCCATCATCAACACAGACCGCGAAGTGAGCCCGCTCGCCCAATGAGACTCCCTGGCATAACCGACACCGGCATCCCCAAAGCGATCGCGATCGTCGCCACCATCGGCATCCTCGCCTTCGGCCTCTGTACCGCGAACCTCTTCGTTCCCCCAGCCAGACACCGAGCCATGGCAAAGAGTGCAGACGATACTTTGCAAGCGCCTATTCCGTTACGGCTGATCCTCTCGATCGTCGTGCTCATCGTGCTTATCGTCATCAACGCCTTCCGCAGGTCCGGGAGCAAAGACGACCAGAACCTGTGACACTTCAACAACTGTCCTGATTGCCACCAACCCGCTTCACCGATGCGCTCATAGTTGAAGCTGTCAGCACCCGCAAGGAGACCACAATGGCCACGCACCCGCCCCTACCTCTACTACGACACCGCCGTCTCCCTCTGCACCACCTGCTTCCGCCGCATCGACGCCAAGATCGTCTTCGAAGACGGCAACGTCTTCATGCTCAAGCGCTGCCCCCAGCACGGCTTCGAGCGCGTCCTCATCGCCGACGACATCGACTACTACCGCCGCTGCCGCGAAGTCTTCCTCAAGCCGCCCGAGATGCCGCAGGTCTACAACACCCCCATCAAATACGGCTGCCCCTACGACTGCGGCCTCTGCCCCGACCACGAGCAGCACTCCTGCCTCTCGCTCATCGAAATCTGCGACGCCTGCAATCTCACCTGCCCCGTCTGCTACGCCGACTCCGGCCCCCACCGCACCAACTTCCGCCCGCTCGCCCAGATCGAAGCCATGCTCGACGCCGTCGTCCGCAACGAGCTCGAGCCCGACATCGTCCAGATCTCCGGCGGCGAGCCCACCCTCCACCCCGACTTCTTCGCCATCCTCGACGCCGCCAAGCGCCGCCCCATCAAGCACCTCATGGTCAACACCAACGGCATCCGCATCGCCACCGAAGAAGGCTTCGCCGAGCGCCTCGCCACCTACATGCCGCGAGTTCGAGCTCTATCTCCAGTTCGACTCACTCGAACGCGATCCGCTCATGCATCTCCGCGGCGCCGACCTCCGCTCCATCCGCGCCAAGGCCCTCGAAAAACTCAACGCGCTCAACATCTCCACCACACTCGTCGTCACCGTCGAGCGCGGCATCAACGACGACGAGCTCGGCACGCATCATCGACTTCGCGCTCCAGCAACCCTGCGTCCGCGGCGTCACCTTCCAGCCCGTCCAGCAGGCCGGCCGCCTCACGAACTTCGACTCCGCCGAGCACCGCCTCACCCTCACCGAAGTCCGCCGCCGCATCCTCGAGCAGACCCGCGTCTTCACGCCCGAAGACCTCATCCCCGTCCCCTGCCACCCCGACTCACTCGCCATGGCCTACGCCCTCAAGCTCGCCGGCAAGGTCGTTCCGCTCACCGGCATGATCCCGCCCGACGTCCTCATCAACGGCGGCCGCAACACCATCATCTACGAGCAGGCGAAGCAGGGCATCCACGAAGCCATCTTCAAGCTCTTCTCCACCAACCACTCACCGCAGTCGCAGGCCACCACGCTGCGCGATCTCCTCTGCTGTCTCCCGCAGGTCTCCGCGCCCGAACCTCAGCTACGCCAACCTCTTCCGCATCCTCATCGTGCAGTTCATCGACGCCCAGACCTTCGACCTCCGCTCCATCAAGAAGACCTGCGTCCACATCGCCCACCCCGACGCCCAACGCCTCATCCCCTTCGACACCTACAACATCTTCTATCGCGACAACCTCGAGCAGACCCGCCTCGCCCCGCTCCGCGCAGCGCAAACTGCGAACTCGCAACTCCTCCCACTCACAATTCAAAGCTGAGCGAAACCGAAACGTTGTCGCGACGCGCACGCGAAAAGGGCGGCCATTTCGGCCGCCCTTCTCAGCGCATCAATTTTCCCGCCAGTCTTACTTCCGCACAAATCGCCGCCGCAGCACGCCCGCTCCTGTCAGCAGGCCCGATCCCAGCAGGATCAGCGACGAAGGTTCCGGAGTCGGCGCCGGCGGCGCGGTCGCGGCCTGACCAAAGTCAAACCCGCTAAACGTCTCCGCGTTGTCCACCGTAAACGTCAGGTCCGAAATATCGCCGAAGAACTCGATCATTCCGTTCGCCTCATTGCCAGACAGCGTCGTCCCAATCGAGCCGACACCCTGCGTAAAGCACCCGCCGCCGAAGTACGCATTCGCCCCGCAGCTCAGCACCTCGAACGTGTGGTTGAACGTGTACCCCACATTCTGCGTGCCGCTGCCCATGCTGAACACGTCCATGATCAGGTTCGACACCGGCGCGCCCACAAACTGCACCGTATTCGTGCCCGACGTGTTGATCGCGATGATCGCCCCGTCCGTCGGTGCGTTCGGCACCCCGGCGCTTGTGTACGTAGAGGTCGGGATCCACGGATTCTGTCCGTTCACCGCCAGAGACCCGAAACCCGAGTCCACTCCCGTGGAGGTCTGGAGCCCATATACATCACCCGAATAGACCAGTCCGTCGCCGGCCAGTGTGCCGACCACGGCCCCTGGATTCCCCAGCGTCCCGCCGGCTAGATTGGCGTACGTCTGCCCGAACGCACCTGGAGCCCCTGCGAGCCCCGCAACCACACAAAAAAAACCTAGAGAACGAAGCCGCATGAAATTACTCCTGTCGTACAATTTGCCCTTTTACTGTTCTTGAGCCTGCCTATTCAGGTGCAATCCGCCAGCCAATCTCCAGTCTTTCGAAACGCCATAGCCATCAACTACTTCCGTGCACGGCTACATGGTTACGAAAGGCTCATATGCAAAACAATGCATACCATTCGTCCAACTATTTGCCCGTAGTACGACGAATCCGGCACGGAGTTTGCCCACCGGCTATCCCCTGCGGCCTCGCTTCGGTCTACCCTTAATAGGAAGTCTCCCAGGAAGTCTCGGCCCCTCCGCCATTCATGCATCGCCTCCCGATCCTCCCCCTTGCTGTCGCCGCACTCTATACCTCCATCGGTAGAGCCCAGACGGCCCTCCCGGCCAATCCCTCAGGCGCCAGTCCCTCAGCCGCCATTGCCTCGGCGGCCAGCACCGCGCCCGCCCCGGACACCCTCCCCCCCGGCGTTCCGCTCCGCATCCGCATCACCCGCACTGCCCACCTCCACCTCGGCGCGCCCGTCACCGGTGTCCTCACCGAGCCCATCTTCCTCCACGACCACCTCGCCATCCCCTGCAAATCCATCGTCCGCGGCACCGTCACCGCCTACGCTCCCGTCGACCGCGACCTCCTCATCAAAGCCCGCCTCAACGGCGACCTCACCCCGCTCCACGAGCCCGTCGTCACCTTCACCCAGCTCCAGCCGGCCGCCGCCTCCGGATCCGCGCCCGGCCAGCCCATCGCCATCTCCGCGCTCGCGACCGTCCGCGACACCCAGCTCGTCCGCTTTCTCGCCAAAAAATCCCACTCCTGGCTCCTCCAGATGGCCCGCGACCGCGCCCACTCCGAGCTCCAGTCCCTCCACGAAACCTTCCTCGCTCCCGGCAAAAAAGACCGCGCCCTGCGCCTGCTCTACTCCCAGCTCCCCTACCACCCGCAGCGCATCTGGGCCGGCACCGGATTCATCGCCAACCTCAACGCCCCACTCGTTCTCCCCGGCCCTCCGCAAGCGGCCCCCGCGCCCGCCCCGCTCGCCACCCCCGCCTCGCTTGACGCCATCACCGTGGACGCCCGCCTCACCACGTCCCTCAGCTCCGCCACCTCAAAGCCCGGCGACCCCGTCACCGCCACCGTCACCCGCCCCGTCTTCGACCCCAACCACAACCTGCTCGTCCCTCAGGGCGCCATCCTCCAGGGCACCGTCACCCGCGCCCGTCCCGCCCGCCGCCTCGGCCGAAACGGCGAGCTCCGCTTCGGCTTCCGCAGTCTCGCCGACCAATCCGCCACCGTCCACGTCGATGGCAACGTCACCGGAGCCGCCGGCGCCGCAGCCGAAAACCTCACCGTAGACGACGAGGGCAACGTCAAGGCCAATCCTGACAAGGGCAGAGTCCTCGCCCCCCTCGTCCTCCTCTGGTCGGCCAGCCGCGGCGCAGACGAAGACTCGAACACCCGCTGGACCGTCGTCGGCTCCAACGGCTTCGGCCTCGTCGCCCGCCTCGTCGCGCTCTCCAACAGCAAGAGCGTCGCCACCGGCTTCGGCGCGTACGCACTCGCCAAGTCCGTCTACTTCCGCTATCTCGACCGCGGCCACCAGGTCACCTTCCCGCGCGACACCGAGGTCGAAGTTCAGCTCATGGCCCACGCCGCCCCCGACCAGCCGCAGCGATCCTCCCCCTAGCTCCTCCGCCCGACCGCTTGACACGCCCGATATACTTAAATCAAGAGAAGCTCTCTCCAGCCCGGCACACGCCGGGCTTCGTTATTTGAAAACACGTCGGGACAACGGCGCCCGTTAAGCCTCAGTAAGCGCCCTCTTTCCAAGACTTTGAGCTTAAGTCTTTTGCTTCAAATACTTTGCGTGCGTAAGCCAGCCTAAGCTGCAGGTTTTGAATAGTTTGCGCAAAAACACCGGGGGGAGGGGTCTCGCTGATCAGCGCTTCAGCAGCAGCCGAACTTCCTCGTCGCTCGTCTGCTCGAACCGTCTGTACCACTGGCCCACCGCCACGAAGTCCGATCGGCGTAAACAGACACACCACCGCATCCGCCTCGCGCTCCAGCTCCCGGCAGGTCTGTTCTGCCGCCACCGGAACGGCCACCACGATCCGCTTCGGTCCGAGCTGCCGCAGCGCCGCCACCGCCGCCCGCATCGTGTACCCCGTCGCCACGCCATCATCCACCAGCAGCACACACCGCCCGCGCACGTCCAGAGGAACCCGGTCGCCCCGGTACACCCTCTCGCGCCGGTCCAATTCCAGCGCTTCCCGCTCGGCAATCGCCTCGATCTCCTCCGGTGTGATCCGCAGCGCCCGCACCACCTCGCTGTTCATCACCCGCACCCCGCCGGACGCAATCGCGCCCATCGCCAGCTCCGGCTGCAGCGGAGCGCCCAGCTTCCGCACCACGAACACATCCAGCGGCGCTCCCAAAGCCTGCTGCAACCTGGTATCCCACCGGAACCCCGCCCCGCGGAAGCGCCAGGACAACATACTCGCCCGGTGCGCAGTCCTCTGCCGTGAACTCCTTCAGCCGCGCTCCCAGCCGTTGTCCCGCGTCTACACGATCGGCAAACACGCGAGACCCCCTTTGATTACTCCGGCGTCACGCCACCGCCCCAATCCCGATCTGGTCGTCGCGCTGAAGTTCGAAGCCGATCGTCGGCGTGCGCTCCAGGTGCCAGATCTGTTTGTACGGTTCTTCGCCGCGCAGCATGTCGATCCAGCGCACGCCTTCGTCCACAGCTCGCTCCATGGCCAGCGCGGTCATCACCGTTCCCGGCCGCAGATCGGCGTACTCCGGAGCGAAGCCTGGAAGGTAGAAGTACTGCGTGCGCTCGGCACGTCCAGGAGCGTCAATCAGCGAGTAAAGCACTGCGATGATCTCACCGTTCAGCCGCAGACAGCACAGCCGAAGGGTTCCTGCGCGAAGCAGCAGCGGGATGGCCTCGCGATGCATCGCGACCACACGCTCATCGGCCAGCACGCCCGGCTCACCGCGTGTCTGCCAACGCTGCGCATGCAGACGAACCAGGGCCTCGAACGCCTCATACCAGTTCGACCGGTCCGCAACGGTCAGCTCCAGTTCGCCCCGGCGCTGCGCGCGATTGCGGTAGTACATGGCGTTGCGCCGGATCTTCTGCGGAAGCTCCGCCATCCGCACGGCCGGCGTGCGTGAGCATCCTTCCGTCTCGAAGACCTGCGGACGAAGATGCAGCCGCTCAACAGCGTCCAGGATCCGCGCGCCGGGCCGCAGTTGCGTCACAATCATCCGCTCCCAGTGCGTATCCGCCACCAGCGCACGCAGCCCGGTCTGGATGTCCTCATCCGTGCACGCCGGCGAGTAGATGCCTGCCAGGTAGTCCGTTGTGCTAATCCCGATCGGCAGCAATCTCCTCTCGTGCGCACCTGGTTCCCGGTACAGATAGAAGGGAAGCAGCCCCACCGGCTTGTCTCCGCGCGAGATCAAGACGGTCCGCAGGTCCGGCTGACCGAACTCGTGCCACCACGGCAGCAGCCACTCGGGGCTCTGGAAGGGCGTGGCATTCGGGTCTTCGCGCCACAGCGTTCGCCACACGGGCGCCAGCGCCTCCAGCTCCTCGGTGGTGCGGAGGACCTTCGCGACAGCCCGGTCAGGCATACAACGCCACCCGTTTGCTGCCGGGCATCGCGGCGTACAGGTCGAGATACTCGCGCGTCATCCGATCGCGCGAGAAGCGCTTCTCAGCCGCGGCACGGCAGTCCTCAGGACGAATCTCATGCACACGGCCGATTGCCTCGGCCATCTCGTCCACGTTGTCGACCAGGAAACCCGTGACTCCATCCTCGACGATCTCCGGCAGCGCGCCCGAGCGATACGCAATCACCGGCGTGCCCACCGCCAACGCCTCCATCGCCACCAGCGAACTCGTCTCCGGCGCGAGCGTGGGATGCAGAAGGCACTTGGCGCGGGCGAGCAGGCGCTGACGCCGCTCCGTCTCGAGCGCGCCGAGGAAGCGATGCGTGACGGGCTCGCAGTTCAACAGCGGCTGTACCTTGTCCTCGAAGTAATCGCTGTGCTCGCGATAGGGGAACACATGTCCCCCGATGAGCACGCGCGTTCCGGCCTTCGTTCCGGCCTCGAGCGCCTCGTGCACGTTCTTCTCCGGGCAGATGCGTCCGAGCGACAACGCGAACTCGTCGCGCTCGCGATCCAGGCGGACGGCCGGCAGCTCGACGCCGTTCTCGACGACCGGAATATCGCCCAGCACCTTCGGGCAGGTGCGGCGCTGGAAGTCTGAAACAGCCACGAACTGCACGCGTCCGGCGTACGCCTCGAGCACCTCCCGCCTATGCCACTCGCACGGCACATGCAGCGTCACCAGTACGGGAATGTTGGCGGGAAGCACGTGCTGATCGAAATCCATGCCGTGCATGTGAATCAAATCAACTTTGTACTTTGACAGGGCCCGGTCTATCGCCGCCTGGAACCTCCACCGGTGCCAGTTGCGGTCGGACTCGCTGATTAGGGCACGCTCCGGCATCGGCGCAGCAAAAAGCTCTCCCGCGACCAGCGAACCCGCGCAGGCCACAACCAGCGACCGGTGGCCCTCCGCGACCAGCGCAGCATCGAGCTCCGCCAGGATCCGCTCGGCGCCTCCAACGCCGCACGGTCCCACAGGTGCAAATGGAAACGCCACGCTCAATACGGTCAAACTCACGTTCTTCACCTCTTAGTTTTTTGCTGAAATCTTTTGGGGCCGCGCGTCTCGTGCACTTCCGAGCTCGCGTTCGGCCGCGCGGGCCAGCTCGGCAAATCGCGCGGAATCCATGCCCCACGGGTACTGGTCGTAGAGCACCGGCGGATTGTGTGCCGGGGCGCAGAAATCGTATTCAGGCGCGATGCGGTAGCGCTCGGCCGTCGCATTGAAGCCGCTCAGCGTCTGGCGCTGGCTGGTGAAGCAGTCGATCAGCGCGTGCTTGCGTTGGAGCTCCTCGGGCGTGAGTTCATACACGACCTCATGGACCGGCTCTTCCCGGGCGAGAAACTGAAACTGGCCGCGGTGCGGAGCGTTGTAGAACGGCGCCTCGACAATCGGAATCGTCTCACCGGAAGCGACCGCGGCATGATGCACGGCGAAGGCGCAGGCGTCGTGGTCCGGATGGCCGCCTTCAAACGGATGCGTGAAGATCACCTCCGGCCGGCGCTCGGCAATCACGCGCGCAATGAGCTGTGTGAGTTCTGCCAGATGCAAGCTGGCCTCCTGGTCGGGGATCCCAAGACATTGCTGGCTGGCGTTCGGGATTCCTGCGCGCTCCAGCATGCGGTCAAACTCCTCGCGGCGGGCCCGGCGGTAATCATCCAGGTGCTGGAAACCATGAGCGCGACTGTCCTGCTCATTGCGCGGGGCGCCGTCGGTGACGTGGACAAAATGAGAATTCCCGAAACGTCCCATCCGGCCTCCAAGCGCGATGACCTCGTCGTCCGGATGGGCGAAGACCAGAAGCGCGCGGGGCCGTGCCGTAAGGCTGCCCTCAGGGGCGGTCACCTCTCTAAGCCGATCGAAAGCCAACGTGCCTGTCCCAGCCCTTCCAGCGGGTCTCCTAGGACAGATGCGTGGTGGTAACGGTTACGCTGCCACCTCTGTGCAAATGCGGTGCACAAAAGTACCCACAACGGCACTGTGGACCGCCCTTTGCGGGGCTATAGCCGCGGCTTGGCTTTTGGAGTGAGCAGCTTACGGCAGGTGGAAATTTTTATTGGGTAAGAGCCGGAACCGGCCGTTCGGTGGGCGGGGGTGGGAGCTCGCCAGTCTTCGGCATGTAGATCGCAATCAGCTGCTCGAGCGGCATCGGCCGGCCATAGAAATAGCCTTGTGCCTGGTCGCAGCGGCGCCAGGCGAGGAACCGCTGCTGCTCTTCCGTCTCCACGCCTTCGGCCACGACATCCATGTGCAGCCCGTGAGCCATGGCGATGACCGTCCGGACGATCGAGGCGGCGTTCGCGTCATGCGGGCAGCGCGACACGAAGCTGCGGTCGATCTTCAGGCGGTCGACCTTGTACTCCAAAATGTACTTAAAACTCGAAAAACCCGTCCCAAAGTCGTCCAAAGCGAACTTAACGCCCATCGCGCGCAGCCTGCTCAAGGCTGCGATCGTCTCGGCCGAGCTGATCATCAGGGTGTACTCGGTAATCTCAAGCTCAAGGTCCGTGGGCGACAGGCCGGAGTTGCGGAGCGCCTGTTCAACCACCTCTCCAAGGTTCTGCTGTAAGAACTGGCGTGGCGAGAGGTTGACCGCCATCGTTATCCTGCGCCCGAGCCGCTGCTGGATCGCCCGCGCTTCCTCGCAGGCCTTCTCCAGAACCCACTGGCCCAACGGCAGGATGAAGCCGCTCTCCTCCGCCGCAGAGATGAATTCCTCAGGCGAAAGCAGCCCACGATTGCGGGTGACGCCAGCGAAGCAGCGCCTCCACCCCGACCAGCTCGCCGGTCCGGCACGCCACCTGCGGCTGATAGAAAAGCGTCATCTGGTCGTTGATCAGCGACCGGCGGAGATCGGATTCGAGCTCCAGCTCGTCGGCGCCGGATTCGCCCAGCGCGGCGGAGAAGAGCTGCAGGCAATTGCGGCCGCTGCGCTTGGCGGCATACATGGCCGCGTCCGCGTTGCGGAGCAGCGTCGCAGCATCCTCTCCCCATTCCGGGAAGAGGCACAGTCCGAAACTTGCAGTAATGCTTAGCTCTTTGCCTGCAAGTTGCAGAGCGTTCTGGAGTTTGCCCGAGAGCCGGCCTGCGGCCCGCATGGCGTCGTCCTTGGTTCCGCAGTTCGGCATCACGACGACAAACGTGTCGCCACCGATCCGGGCGACGGTGTCGTTGCAGCGCGTCGAGGTGCGCAGGCGGTCGGCAAAGACGGTCAGCATCTCGTCGCCCGCCGCATGTCCAAGCGAATCATTCACCCGCTTGAAGTTGTCGAGACCGATCGACAGGACGGCTACCGGCTGGTTGAGACGGCTGGCTCGTTCGAGCGCCTGTTCGAGCCGCTGACGCAGTTTCATGCGGTTTGGAAGTCCTGTCAGCGCATCATGTTGCGCCAGGAATGTAATGGAGTCGGTGAGCTTCTTGCGTTCCGAGATGTCATACGCCGTTGCGAGGTATCCCGTGATCTCGTTGTCGTCACGGCGGAGCGCAGTCACGGTGACATGGACCGGAATGCGGTTGCCCTCGGGCGACAGGTAATGCCAGTCGGCCTCGGCCGTAGACCGTTCTCCAACCAGCGTAAGCAGCGAATCGAAGTTGATGGCTGCAACCCCGGCATCGCGGCCGGTGTGCCGGTTCACCCGCTCGCGGAGCTCTTCCGGATCGTGCAGCTCGACCAGCGAGGCGTGCCCGACGACCGCCTGCGCGTTGAAACCGGTGAGCCGCTCGGCGGCAGGATTCATCGCCGTGATGGTGCCGGCGATGTCGGTGGTCAGGATGGCGAAAGGCGCATCGTGGATCAGCGACTGCGAGAAGCGGTGCATCTGCTCGACCTGCTGCTGGCCGGAGCGCTCGGCCGAGAGGTCGTACAGCGTGACGGCCACCCCGGTGTGCATCTTGACCGCTTGGATCTCGAACCAGAGGTCGTCGCCGGCGTCATTGCGGTAGCGAATCTCAC
Organism: uncultured Acidobacteriaceae bacterium; assembly: GCA_963777205.1. Classification (GTDB taxonomy): domain Bacteria; phylum Acidobacteriota; class Terriglobia; order Terriglobales; family Acidobacteriaceae; genus Granulicella. The sequence goes on from CAVZPQ010000002.1 coordinate 983,326, forward strand.
CGGAGTACGGCAGCCCGGTGCGGTCTACCTGGCGCAGCCGCTCGATCAGGGAGCCGTCGGGGAGCGTGGGCAGCGCCTGGCTGAGAGACATGCCCATGAGGTCGCGACGCCGGTGGAGCAGCAGCTTCTCGGCGTTGGCGTTCACGAAGGTAAAGCGGAAATCGGTCTTATTGAAGCCGCGCTCGGCCTCGACGATGAAGAAGGCGTGGCGGCCGGTCTCGGCGGCCGAGAGGAAGCGCTCCTGGGCCTGTTCCGCGGCCTCGCTGAACGCTTTGACCCGGATCAGCATCGGGACCAGGAGCGATACGCCGCCGGCTAGCAGAAGGGACATCAGTTCCGCCGAAGCTCTTGTGCCGCCCGGCGCGGTGCCATAGCCCAGAGCGTCGAGCAGGCGCTTCATGCCTTCCACGCCCAGGACCAGGGTGAGAGCGACGGCGCTGGTGCGGAAGACCGCCTCGCGGCGCATGAGCCACGCGAGCCGCGCCAGCACAAAGCAGGCAAGCCCGCACGCTCCCATGGTGAAGAGATCTGCGAGGATTCTCAGCCACTGGAGGGTTGTGGCGGCGGCGCCATAGGGCAGCAAGCCGGTCCAGCGATTCTGCCAGAGGGCCAGTTGCGCGAGCACGGCCACGGCAAAACAGCTGATGACAGCGATTTGCAGCGGGAGCCTGCGCGAGGGGCGGGCGTAAACAGACTTATCCATTCGGGGGTCCCGACGGGTCTCAGGCGTTCCTTACAGCGAACCTATCACTATTTGCGCTGGTCCATGTCGACTTTTAGGCGAAAGATGGTCCCCCAATGGTTGTATGTCCGGCCGGCGCTGATGAGGGCGAGCTACTCTCCATAGGGCACCCAGATGTTCTTCACCTGGGTCGCATGATGAAGAAACCAGCGGCCTTCCGCCTGCTGGGCGTCCATCCAGTCAATGGCGCGGCCCTCGTTTGTCCAGACCTGCTTCAGGTTCCCGACGGAGCCAAGCTTGACCTGGTTGGACATGGCCTCGTCCCGGAAGCTCCAGATCGCGTCGACGTCGTCGTGCTCCGAGAGCGTCTTGGCGAGTTCGCCGGGGCGGCCGGCGACGAGGTTGACGACGCCGCCGGGGAGGTCTGAGGTGTCGAAGACCTGGTAGAGGTCGCCGGCATGAGCGTGGCGCAGCGCTCGCTGGGTACAGCGACGACGGAGTTGCCGACGCAGATGGCGGGAAGGATGAGCGAGAGCAGGCCGAGCAGCGGAGCGTCGTCCGGCGCGAGGATGCCGATCGTGCCGATGGCCTCCTTCATGGCGAGCGTGACCATGCGGAACGGCGGGTTGTGGACCGAGCCCTCGAACTTGTCAGCCCAGGCGGCGTAAGTGAAGGCGCGATCGACGGAGGCGTCGAACTCGGCTTCAGCTTGCTTGGCGCCCGACGAACTCGGCGAGCTTGCGGACGATCTCGTCGCGGCGCTGGATGAGGTTTTCGGCGATGTAATAAAGGACCTGCGCGCGTGTGTGCGCCGGTGCCTTCGCCCATTTGTTGCCCGCCGGACGCGCGGCCTCGACAGCGTTGCGGATGTCCTTGCGGTTGCCGAGCGGAGCCTCGCCGACGAGCTTGCCGTCGCGGTTGTAGACCGGGAAGCTGTAGCCGGAGTCCGGGCGCGCCTGCTTGCCGCCGATGTACTGCTTGACCGTGCGGTCGATGGAGACGGTTGTCCGTTGTGCGTTGTCCGTTCTCCGTTCGGTGGCGCGGCGTTCGACTGACAACGGAGAACTGAGAACGGAGAACTGCTTTCGTTCGTCCACGCCGGCACGAGGTACTCGTACATTCCTTCCTTGCCGCCCTCGCGTCCGTAGCCGGATTCGCGGTAGCCGCCGAAGCCGCAGGCCGCGTCGAAGAGGTTCGTCGAGTTGATCCAGACCACGCCGGCCTTTACCTGCGCCGCGACGTCGAGCGCGACGTTGATGTTTTCGGACCAGACGCAGGCGGCCAGGCCGTAGGGGGTGTTGTTGGCGAGCTCGACCGCTTCGGCCGGGGTGCGGAAGGTCATCGAGGCGAGGACGGGGCCGAAGATCTCCTGCTGGGCGACGGTGGAGGTGGGGTGGACGTCGGTGAGGAGCGTGGGCTTGAGGAAGAGGCCGTTCTTCGGCATCGGGATATCGGGCTGCCAGCAGGTGGCGCCTTCGGCGATGCCCATGGCGACGAGCTTCTGGATGCGGTCGTACTGGACCTGGTCGACGATGGCGCCGATGTCGATGGCCTTGTCGAGCGGGGAGCCGACGCGGAGGGTCTCCATGCGGGCGCGGATCTTGTCGTAGAGGCGTCTCGGCGACGCGCTCCTGCACGAGCAGGCGCGAGCCGGCGCAGCAGACCTGGCCCTGGTTGAACCAGATTCCGTCGACGAGGCCTTCGACGGCGGAGTCGAGATCGGAGTCGTCGAAGACGATGAAGGGCGACTTGCCGCCGAGCTCAAGCGAGAGCTTTTTGGGCGTGTTCGCGGTGGCCTTGCGGATGATGCGGCCGACCTCAGTCGAGCCGGTGAAGGCGATCTTGTCGATGTCGGGGTGGTTGACGAGGGCGGCACCGGTTTCGCCGGCGCCGTTGATGACGTTGAGGACGCCTGTGGGGAGGCCGATCTCGGCGGCGATCTCGGCGAGGGCGATGCCGGTGAGGGGGGTGAACTCGGCGGGCTTGATGACGACGGTGTTGCCGGCGGCGAGGGCGGGGGCGACCTTCCAGGCGAACATCAGGAGGGGGAAGTTCCAGGGGATGATCTGGCCGACGACGCCGACGGGGGTGTAGCCGCGGAACTCCTCGCCCTGCGAAGCCGGTGTCGGTGAGGTTGCCGAGGAGCTGGGCCCAGCCGGCGTGGTGGTAGAAGTGGCGGGCGACGAGCGGGATGTCGATGTCGCGGGACTCGCGGATGGACTTGCCGTTGTCCATGGACTCGAGCACGGCGAGGCGGCGGGAGTGCTTCTGGACCTGGCGGGCGAAGGCGTAGAGATAGCGGGCGCGCTGGTGGCCGGTGAGGGCTTGCCAGGCGGGAAGGGCGGCGCGGGCGGCTTTGACGGCGCGGTCGACGTCGTCGGCGGTTCCGGTGGCGACCTTGGCGAGGAGTTCGCCGGTTGCGGGATTGCGGGTCTCGAAGGACGCGTTGGCTTTGGTCCACTGGCCGTCGATGTAGTGGCCGAAGGTGCGCTGGTGCGCGTCGAGCCATTTGTTGACTTCGCTCGGGTCTTCGGGAGCTGGACCGTATTCCATCGACTGAAACTTCTCAAGGATGCTGGTTGCCATTTCTTGCCTCTTCTAGCCCCTACCCCCTGTTTTTTGCGCAAAGTCTTCAGAGCAGGGGAGTTAGGGTTGGACTTCGGGTTTCGTTCTCGACAAATTCTTTTGATTCAGTAGCTTACAGGTAAAGTCCTGGATTCAGGGTAGTTAACCGGTGGGGGGTCACTTTTCCTCGCATCGCGCGAAGAGACTGCTAGCTGCGCTTAAGCAGGTATTCGGATTTCATCGCTTCTCCGCGCAGAAACGCCAGTTTACCGGGCACGCAAGATAGAACCGTCCCTTTATTGCCTCCCCATATTGAGCTCATTGCCTCTTCAATAGGAAGCTGCCTCCCATCGATCGTCCGGTTTTCAGATATCACCCAAACGCTAGACGACGCGCCGTTTTGTTTCAATAACGCCACGAGTTCCGCGACGGTGTGCGCTATATCACCGGTTATATGCGTGACGAAACGCTCGTCGAGCCACCGGATGTGGGCTAGCTTGGCCGTGAACTCATGTCGTTTTGCGGGGTCACGCAGCAGGAAAAGCGCGCGGTCTCGGCGTTCCTTCTGGATGAAAGAGGCGACGAACATTTCCTCATCGCGCTCTCGAAGATGGGGCGCAGCGTCCAAAGCCTTCCTCACGCAATCGGGTGGCGGTAGGTGGCGCTGTAGCGGCCGGTGATGTGGTGCTCGAGCTGGCGTTCGATGTCGGCGAGCATGGAGCTGGCGCCGAAACGGAAGAGGGAGGGTTCGAGCCAGGGGCGGCCGAGCTCGTCCTTCATGAGGGCGAGCCATTCCATGGCCTGCTTGGCGGACTTGATGCCGCCGGCGGGTTTGTAGCCGACCGCCATGCCGGTGCGCTCGGCGTATTCGCGGATGGCGCGGACCATTACGAGCGAGACCGGGAGCGTGGCGTTGACGGCTTCTTTGCCGGTGGAGGTCTTGATGAAGTCTGCGCCGGCCATCATGGCTACGACCGAGGCTCGGCCGACGTTGCGCAAGGTCAGAAGGTCGCCCGTCCCGAGGATGGCTTTCATGTGCGCGGGGCCGCAGGCTTCCTTGAAGGCGGCGACCTCGTCGTAGAGGGCGTTCCACTCGCCGTTGAAGACGTGCGCGCGGGTGATGACGATGTCGATTTCGCTGGCTCCGGCGGCGACCGAGCGGCGGATCTCTTCGACGCGGGTTTCGAGCGGGGAGAGGCCGGCGGGGAAGCCGGTGGAGACGGCGGCGACGGGGATGCCCGAGCCTTCGAGGGCCTTGACGGCGGTTTCGACGAAGGCGTGGTAGACGCAGACGGCGCCGACGTGGAGGTTGAGGGACTCGATGCCGAGGGCGCGGACGAGGTGGTCTTCGAGGGGGCGGCGGGCTTTGGCGCAGAGGCGTTTGACGCGCTCGGCGGAGTCGTCGCCGGAGAGGGTGGTGAGGTCCATGCAGGCGAGGGCGCGGAGGAGCCAGGCGGCCTGGAAGTCCTTTTTGACGGAGCGGCGGGTGCCGATGGTGGCGGCGCGGCGCTCGACGGCGGAGGTGTTGACGCGGACCTCTTCGACCCAGGAGAGGTCGAGGGGGATTTTCTTGTTCGCGGTGAGGGAGCGGCCGTGGAGGGCGATGGGGATGGCGGGGGTGGGGTGCGTTTTGTTTGCTGGTTGTTGATTCGTCGTGTTTTTAGATGCCATAAGCCCATCTCCAAAAGCAAAACGAGCCGGTCCTGGAGGGACGGCTTTGAAAGAGCAAGTGTATACCTGGGCGGCTATGGCTAATCGAGTGGGCCGCCGGCGTTTCCTCAGGGGCTAAAGCCCCGGTGTGTTTGGTGCGTTAGCGGCACGGCTGAGGCCGCCGTGACGATACTGCTGATCGGACCGTTGTAAAAAGCGAACGGGCGTAGGTTATTGATCCGAGGCTTGCCGCCACTGTTCTTTATTCGTCGGTAGCCTTACGAAGAGGACAAGCTGCCCGGGACTTGTCGATACACTCGCGTTGCCGCAGTTGTTCGTTGTCGCGAGCCCGTGCTGAAGTAACGCTTCTGTTGAGAAGACTGCGACCGGGTCCGCCCAGCATGGGACGTATCGGTACAGGGTGGTTCCGTTACGTGTCCGAATGACAGGCCCGATTGAGATCGAGTCGGCGAATCTCACGACGGGGTTATCCACGTCAAGCCCCGTACAGCCCTTGTATTGCTTATTAAACTCTTGCTCATCCTTCTTATTCGGATTCTTCCGAAGTTTGTCAAAGTCTGCGTGCATGTCCCTGCAGATCGGGAACATTTATCTCGCGCTCATTGTGCTGTGAGGCGCAGCAGAGCGACGCCGTGCTCGTCCGCTGGAAGAAGCAACGTAAGTTGGCTCTCGCGGCCGGGCCAAACGTACAAGATGGCGCGCAGTGATGTTATCGAGCTATTTGTGATGGGGCGTCCGGTTTTACCATCTACAAGCTTGATCTGGATGGTCTGTGCGCGAAGAGGGGGCGTGCAGTGGAGCAGCAGCACGGCTGCGGCCATTGACAGCACCGTTTTGGTTTTCCGTGGTGAGTTCGCGAACATTGCCTGGCGTGCCTCAGGGGCTAAAGCCCGGTTATTTGGTGGACTGTGACGGAATGGCTAAAGCCGTGCCGCCGCTCAGGATGACAGCGTGTTTTTTGATGCGCTCAGGATCACAGGCTGTTTGCATGCGCGGGTGCTCGCGGCGATGGGGAAGAGCGAGTTGGCGCAGGAGAAGATACTAAGCCGTGCGCCCGCGAGACAAAGGACTGTGGCATGGAAGCGGGTTTGAACCCCACCCATGACGACGATAAGACTGTCGTCATGAATGGGGCACCCGGCTTCCTGGTGAGAAATCGGGTTCGGGGCTTGTGGTTCGACGAGCGGTGTCGGCGGTCCTGTCGATCTGCGCGTCACTCGTGACGCTCCGCTCAGGATGACAGGCTGTTTTTGATGCGTCAGGATAACCGGGCTCTTTTCATGTTGGGACCCCACCCATGACGACGATGAGGCTGTCGTCATGAATGGGGCACCCGGCTTCTGGTGAGAAAGGGTTCGGGGCTTGTGGTTCGACGAGCGGTGTCGGGGTCCTTCGACTGCGCGTCACTTCGTGACGCTCCGCTCAGGATGACATATGGGTGCATGTTTTTTGGCGGCTTGGTCGCTCAGGGGCGTCGCATTAGCCGCGGAGGCTGGCGGGTGGGATTTTGATCGCGGAGAGGCGGGCGTAGACGTCGTCTGGGAGGTGGAGGCTGGCGGCGGCGATGTTTTGTTCGAGGTGCTGGGGGTTGGAGGTGCCGGGGATGGGGATGATGACCGGCGAGCGCTTGAGGAGCCAGGCGAGGGCGATCTGGAGGGGTGACGTGCGGCTGGAGGGCGTTTGCTGATTCGCTTGTCTTGAGGGCGTCGTGGGCTTCGCGGGCCTGGCCGAGGGGGGCCCAGGGCATGAAGGCGATCTGCTGCTGCTCGCAGTAAGTCGACGATGAAGTCGGATTCGCGGTCGGCGAAGCTGTAGCGGTTTTGGACGGAGACGATGGGGACGATTTTCTGGGCGCGCTGGATGTGCTCGCGCGTGACGTTGGAGAGGGCGACGTGGCGGATTTTGCCTTCGGCGCGGAGGCGGGCGAGGGTTTCGACGGAGGCTTCGAAGGAGACGGCGGGGTCGGGGACGTGGAGCTGGTAGATGTCGATGCGGTCGAGCTTGAGGCGGGTGAGTGAGCCTTCGACGGCGGCGGCGAGGTGGCGCGGGCTGGCGTTGTGAATCCATTGGGCGGGGCCGACGCGCTCCCATCCGCCTTTGGTGGCGATGACGAGGCCGCGCGGGTAGGGATGGAGGGCTTCGGCGATGAGCTCTTCGGAGACGTTGGGGCCGTAGGAGTCGGCGGTGTCGATGAGGTTGATTTGAGCTCAACGGCGCGGCGGAGGGTGGCGAGCGCGGCGGGTTTGTCTTTGCGGCGGGCCCCAGATGCCTTCGCCGGTGATGCGCATGGCGCCGTAGCCGAGGCGGTTGACGGTGAGGGATCGCCGACCGATGGTGAAGGTGCCGGCGGCGGCGGCGTTGGGGGTGGAGGGCTCATCGTGGGTGTCTCCTGCGGGCTGAGATGCGAGGGCTGAGATGCGGCGGTGCGGGCGCTACACTCTTGTATCGTGAACCCGCTCTCGCACGCTGATCGTCAGGCGCTTGGAAGACAGGCGCGCAAGCAGATGGGGCGCGCGCGCGCATGCTGATTTCAAGACGAATGTGTGTCCGGCGGATCCGCTGGCGCTGTTGGCGGAGTCGATGCGCGGGCGCGTGGCGCGGCTGGTGCCGATCAAGTATGAGCGGATGGCGGCGACGGCGTTTGGATTTTTTCGCGGCGCGGTGCCGGTGATGGCGGCGGACCTGGCGTGTCATCCGAACACGGGGTTGATGACGCAGATGTGCGGCGATGCGCATGTGGAGAATCTTGGAGCGTATGCGGCGGCGGATGGGCGGCTGGTGTTCGACATCAACGATTTCGATGAGACGATCCGCGGGCCGTTCGAGTGGGACGTGAAGCGGCTGGCGACGAGCTTGATCCTGGCGGGGCGGGAGGCGGGGATTCGGCGCGGCGAGCGCGAGCAGGCGGTGATGGTGTTTGCGGGGCGGTACAGGCGGGCGATGCGGCGGTTTGCGAATATGCCGGTGCTGGAGCTGGCGCGGTATCAGATCGATCGGCTGGCGCATATTGCGCCGATGCCGGCGATCTTTGCGCAGGCGGAGCGGTCGACGCCGCGGAGGATTCTGGAGAAGCTGACGGAGCCGGTGGAGGTGCCGGAAGGCGCGGAATCGGTGAGGAGTTGGCGGGGCGCGGCGGTTTCGGTCGGAGCCGCCGCTGCTGGAGCGTGTGGCGCCGGCGGAGGCGAGCAAGGTGCTGGCCGCGCTGAAGCAGTATGCGAAGACGCTGCAGCCGGAGCGGAGACATTTTCTGGCGCAGTACACGCCGGTGGATGTGGCGTTCAAGGTGGTGGGGACGGGGTCGGTGGGGCTGCGCGATTATGTGGTGTACATGGAGGGGCATGCGCGGCCGGCGCACTCGGATCCGCTGTTTCTGCAGATGAAGGAGGAGCCGGCGTCGGCGTATGCGCGGTATGTGCCGCAGGGTGAGCGGCGTGGACGAACGAGGGCGAGCGCGTGATGAATGGGCAGCGCGCGATGCAGCTGACGTCGGACCCGTTCCTGGGATACACGACGATGGAGAATCGCGACTATCTTGTGCGGCAGTTGAACGATCACAAGGCGGCGCTGGATTTGAAGACGCTGACGGCGTCGAATCTGCAGGGTTATGCGGATGTTGCGGTGAGTTGCTGGCGCGAGGGCATGCGCGTGGCGGGTGATGCGGTGTCGATCTATGCGTACCTGGGAGCGGAGCGCGCGGTTCGATGAGGCGATTGTGGCGTTTGCGCATGCTTATGCGGACAAGACGGAGCGCGATTGGCGTGCGCTGGTGAAGTGGATGAAAGTCGAAGAAGGTCGGGTCGGCTTGAACAGGCGCGTGCTGGTGACACGGGCGGCGGGGCAGGCGTCGGAGCTTGCGGAGGTTTTGCGCGAGCTGGGGATGGAGCCGGTGGTTGTGCCGGTGATCGAGGTGGCGGAGCCGACGTCGTTTGCGGTGCTTGGACGAGGCCATTGCGGAGCTGGCGGGGTTTGACTGGCTGCTGTTTACGAGTGCGAATGCGGTGGAGGCGTTTGCGCGGCGCGCGGGCGCGTTGCGATTTGCGGGGAGGGTTGCGGCGATTGGGGAGGCGACGGCGCGGGCGGTGGAGGCGGTGGGGATGCGGGTCGATGTTGTGGCGCGGACAGGCTGTGGCGGAGTCGCTGGCCGAGGCGATGATGCCGTATGTGCGGCGGGCGGATGGGGCGGCGGCGCGGATGCTGCTGGTGCGGGCGGAGGAGGCGCGGGAGGTTCTGCCGGAGATGCTGCGGGAGGCGGGCGCGGAGGTGACGGTCGCGAGCGCGTATCGGAATGTGGTGCCGGAGGGGTCGGTGGGGCGGATGAGGGAGTTGTTTGCGCGGGCGGAGGATGCGCCGGCGGCGATCACGTTTACGAGCTCGTCGAGTGTGCGGAATCTGCTGGCGCTGTGTGAGGCCGCGGGGGTGGAGCTTCCGCGCGGGGCGCTGCGGGTGTCGATTGGGCCGATTACGAGTGCGACGCTGCGGGAAGTCGGATATGCCGGCGCATGCGGAGGCGGCGACGGCTTCGGTGCGGGCGCTGGCGGAGGCGGTTCGCGATGCGCTCGATCGGCCTTGATGGGAGCTAGTGCGAGCTCCAGGTTTTGTCTGAGGAGTTGCAGAGGTGCTCGAGCGTGCAGCGGTCGCACTGCGGTTTGCGCGCGATGCAGACCTGGCGGCCGTGGTGGATGAGCTCGTGGGAGAACTGGATCCAGCGGTCTTGTGGGATGACCTGCATGAGGTCCTGCTCGACTTTGACGGGGTCGGTGTTGGTGGTGAGCTCGAGGCGGCGGCGAGAGGCGGAGGACGTGCGTGTCGACGACCACGCCGGAGGGGATGCCGTACCAGGAGCCGAGGACGACGTTGGCGGTTTTGCGCGCGACGCCGGGGAGCTCGAGCATCTCGTCCATGGTCTCGGGGACTTTGCCGTTGAAGTTTTCGGTGAGCACGCGCGCGGCGCCGATGATGCTCTTGGCTTTGTTGCGGAAGAAGCCGGTGGATTTGATGATCTGCTCGATGGCAGAGGGGTTGGCTTTGGAGAGCGCGGCGGGAGTGGGGAAGAGGCGGAAGAGCTCGGGCGTGACCATGTTGACGCGCACGTCGGTGGTTTGCGCGGAGAGGATGGTGGCGATGGTGAGCTCGAAGGCGTTGCGGTGGTTGAGGGCGCAGACGACGTTGGGGTAGGTCTTGCGGAGGGCGTCGAGGATGGCGCGGATGCGGTCGGGTGCGAGGGGATTTTTGGTCTTGCCGGGCTTGAGCTTGGGGGCGATGGGTTCGCGGGCGGCGATCTTTTTTGCGCGCGCGGGTGGGACGCCTTCGATGGCGGCGGCGCGTTTGCGCGGGGAGAGCTTTTGCGGCGGGGGGAGTTTTTTCGCGCCGCGCTCTTGCGCGGGGAGGCGAGGATTTCTGCGATGCGTTCGGCCATGGCGGGATGTGCTTGAGCGATAGACCGATGCGGAGCGAAGAGCTCTACGGCGGCTGATTTGTCCGGTGACGGACTATTCGCATATGAACGATCGCCGGATGCCTTGTCGCGCGGCTATCGCAGAACTGTGATTGCTGATCGCTGCGAGTCGCGCGTACCGAGCTCTTTCGATAAGTCGCTGAAGACTACGGCTGCTGGATCTGGTCGACGCATCCCTGTACTTGATGCGAAATGACGACCGAGCATGTGACCGTTCCTGCGGGTACTATCGGCACTTCATGGAATTAAAGAGCGGTACGATCCAGCGTGAAAGGCAACGTAGCTTATCGTGCTCGCGCCGGTAAGTCTGGACGCTTTCCTAAGTGCTGAGAAGCTGAACAGCCTGACGAAAGGGCAGTTCACCGAGTGGAGCGAAGAGTATAAGAAGTTTGTAAGTTGGAATGGATATTTCGCTGGAGAAAAGCACGACCTCTGAGACCGTCGAATGACCTGATGGCGATGATCAATGGCGGCATCCACGTTCGCTGACTTTCGAGTCCGACGCGAAAACGAAACTCTTCCAAGACTCTGTTACGCTGACTCTGCTCGCGGAGAATGTCGCTTAAGCTTGTTGGAAGCACCTGGGCAGAGTCAGATCATAGATTCGCTACCTCCGGGCGACGAACGTCCGGCGTGCGTCTATCCCGAAATCGAGTGCGAGTCGCTGGAGCAAGCTGAAGAGGCAAACTGGGCTAATGCTGCTCTCCGATGCCGAGAATGCAGCGACTACAAGGGCAAGGAAGCCGGAATGACCCCGACAGTAATTGCCTACCCGAGTCGAAGTGTCGCTGTACCACGAAAGCTTATATCCGACCTCAGTCGGCGGACCAGTCAGGAGCTATCCCACTGAGCGACGCCCAGGCTCAGCCCAGGCGGTCGAGCATCTCGTTCGGCTTGAGGCGGACGCAGGAGAAGATGGGGAAGTCCTTGAGGGTGTACATGGAGATTTCGGTTTCGCGGAGTTGCTGGACGAGGTCCAGGAAGTCCTCGGGGAAGTTGGTCTCGAACGCGACGACGAACTCCTGGTCGTCGAGGCCGAAGGAGTAGGTGGTGTTGAGCTTCACGCGCGGGAACTTGAGGCCGATGCGGATGTGCTCGTCCATGAGGCGCTTGCGCTCTTCAAGCGAGAGCAGATACCAGGCGCGGGTCTTCCAGAAGGGGTAGATGAAGATGTACTTCTGTCCGCCGGGACGGATGGCGCCGCGGCCTTCGCCTTCGCTCGGCTGTTCGGGCTCGACGCGATCGATCTGGTAGACGGAGCGCTTGGTCATGGCGAGGAAGTTGTGCGGAGTTTCGAGGTAGCCGCCGAGCGGTGTGGCCATCAGCTCGGAGCGCATGCGGTTCAGCTCGTCGATTGCATAGCCGATGGTCCAGACGCAGAAGTCGACGTCGCCGCGGGTTCCGATGGTGGAGTAGGTGATGGAGACGAACTCGCCGGGCTTGTTCCAGCGGTCGAGCACGGCGGCGAATTCGGCTTTGTGCACGCCGCGTTCGCCCTCAGGCAAGCGGCGCCACTCGGGCAGAACCTTGTAGAAGCTGAAGCAGACGATCTGGCGCCTGACGGGCGCTCCGCCGTGGGCCGAGGGGCCGGGCTGGGTCTGAGGCTGTTCGTGGTGGTTGGCGGGTGCGGGGACGACGGCGGTTGCTGCTTCCGGCATAGATTCATGTTAACAAAGGGGCGGCGGCGGCGTACTGGCGGCGGCTTTCCGAGCGGGTTTGAATGTCGCATTCCGGCGCAAATTTTTCGTGAGTTGGGGTCGCGAGCCGAGAGGAAACAGGAGTAGGCTGCTGGGCACACCAGAAAGTCGGGCTCCTGAATTTCGCATAGGAGTGAACCCCATGAGAAGCAGATATTGTCTGGCTATCGTGCTGACCGGCTGCGTCCTCGGCACAGCCGTCCCCGTCGCACATTCTCAGAGCATCATGGATCGTATCAAGGCCAAGGCAAAGGCCAAGGTCGATCAGAAGGAAGATAACGCCGCTGACAAGACGGTGAATGCCGCCGATCCGACGAACAAGAGCGGCAGCTCGAACAGCACCGCCAATGAAGCGACTGCGACGCCGAACACGAGTGCGCCTGAGAGCGCGGCCGGTGAAGCAAGTGCGGCTTCGGCCGCGGCGCCGGTGACGCTGACGTCTTATCAGAACTATGACTTCACGCCGGGCGACACGATCATCTTCGCCGACGACTTTGCGACAACGCAGGACGGCGAGTTTCCGGAGCAGTGGGAGCTGGGCAAAGGGCAGGCGGTGGTGAACAAGGCCGCGGGGTATCCGGCGTTTCTGCTGACCGACGGCAATTACGCGACCGTCACGCCCCGCATGAAGACGAAGGCGTACCTGCCGGCGCAATTCACGGTGGAGTATGACCTGTACGGCAATCCGGGCGTGTACGCGCTGATCGTGGAGTTTGAACATGGGGATGACAGCGCGCGGGTGCAGGTAGGGCGCGCCGAGGCGCAGTACGAAGCGCAGGGACTGAATCTGAGCGGAGCGCTTCCGCCGCCGATCCGGGACGAGGTGTTCGACAACAAGTGGCATCACGTGGCGGTGGTGTATCGCAAGCCGCAGATGAAGGTGTATGTCGATCAGTATCGTGTGCTGACGGTGCCGGATGCGAAGTTTGCGCCGGATTCGCTGGTGTTTGAGGGGATCGGCGACCAGGAGAAGCCGATCACGTTTCGCAATGTGCGGATCGCGAGCGGCGGCGGGATGAACATGGTCGGGAAGAAGTTTACCGACGCGAAGATTGTGACGCACGGGATCAACTTCGACGTGGACAGGGCGACGCTGCGGCCGGAGAGCATGGGGACGCTGAACCAGATCAAGGCGGTGATGGCGAGCGATCCATCGTTGAAGTTTGAGATTGACGGGCACACGGACAACACCGGTGATTCGGCGCACAACCAGGCGCTCTCGCAGGCGCGCGCGGAGGCGGTGAAGGCGCAGCTTGTGGCGATGGGCATCAGTGCGGACCGGCTGACGACGAAGGGGTATGGTGATGCGAAGCCGATGGCATCGAACGACACGCCGGAGGGAAAGGCGAATAACCGGAGGGTGGAGTTTGTGCGGACGTCGTCGTAAGAGCAGAGAGTAGAGGGTAGACAGCAGAGGGTAGAGAGGACTGTCTGCGTCTGCCCCGGCGCGGCTCGTTATACTTCTAAGTGAATGGTGAAAAAGTTATAGCTTCTGCTCGCGGGCCTCTCCGTTGGCGCCGCGTATACGGTTGTGTTTGTCCTGATGGCCCTGCAATCGGCATGCATTCCGATTCCGTCGGAGGTCATCATGCCGTTCGCGGGGTACAAGCTGGCGCACGACTGGGCGGGGCTGGTGCTGGTGGCGACGGTCGCGTCGATTGCGTCGAACATCGGGTCGATTCCGGCGTACTGGCTGGGCGCGGCGGGCGGCCGGCCGATGGTGGAGCGCTACGGGCGCTACATTCTGCTGAACCGGCGCGATCTCGATCTTGCCGACCGGTTCTTCAATCGCTATGGGTCGATCACGGTTCTGATCGGCCGCATGCTGCCGATCGTGCGCACGTTCATTGCGTTTCCGGCGGGCATCGCGAAGATGAACCAGGTGCGGTTTCACATCTACACGTTCATCGGATCGTGGCCGTGGTGCTTTGCGCTGGCGTATATCGGCATGAAGCTGGGCAACCGCTGGGATACGGATCCGCGATTCAAGGCGACGTTTCATCACTTTCAGCTTGGGGTTGAGGTGCTGATCGTGATCGGGTTTGTGTGGTTCGTGTGGACGCACTGGAAAAACCGCGTGCAATACACAGCAGAGTTAGCGGTGAAGTTGAAGCGTGTTCACGCGCTGCGCGATACTTAGCTGGTTGGCTAAACGAAAATCGCGATAGAAAAGAAGGGCAGTGAATGTCGAATACGGACGCCGCGCAGACAGGCGCAGCGAGCATCAAGCCACACACTGGAAAACTTGGCATCATGATCCCCGGCATGGGCGCGGTTGCGACTACGCTGATCGCCGGCGTGGAGGCCGTGCGCCGCGGGTACGCGAAGCCGTTTGGCTCGCTGACGCAGATGGGAACGATACGGCTGGGCAAGCGCACGGACGACCGCACGCCGCTGGTGAAGGATTTCGCTCCGCTGGCGCCGCTCGACGACCTGGTGTTTACGGGATGGGACATCTTCGGCGGCAACCTGTACGACGCCGCGAAGACTGCCGCGGTGCTGGAACGCGATCAGATCGAGCAGATGCGTCCGTTCCTCGAGTCGATTGAGCCGATGCCGGCGGCGTTCGATCACGAGTGGGTGAAGCGGCTCAATCCGAAGGTGACGAAGAAGGGCAAGAACAAGTGCGATCTCGCGAACCAGATTCGCAATGACATCGCCGAGTTCCGCTCCAAGTCGGGTACTGATCGGCAGGTGATGATCTGGACGGGATCGACGGAGATTTACAAGGAGCAGAAGGCCGTTCACCAGACGCTCGCAGCATTCGAGAAGGGGCTGGTCGACGATGACCCGGATATCTCGCCGTCGATGCTGTACGCGTGGGCCGCGCTGAAGGAAGGCATTCCGTTTGCGAACGGAGCGCCGAATCTTTGCGTGGATATTCCGGCGATGCATGAGCTCTCGAAGAAGATGGGCGCGCCGATCTGCGGCAAGGACTTCAAGACAGGCCAGACGCTGCTCAAGACGGTGCTCGCGCCAGGCTTCAAGGCGCGGCAGCTTGGCGTCAGCGGATGGTATTCGACCAACATTCTCGGCAATCGCGACGGCGAGGTGCTGGACGATCCGGACAACTTCAAGACGAAGGAAGTCTCGAAGCTGGGCGTGCTGGAGTACATCTTCCAGCCGGAGAAGAATCCGGAACTGTACGGCGACATCTACCACAAGGTGCGGATCAACTACTATCCGCCGCGCGGCGACAACAAGGAAGGCTGGGACAACATCGACATCTTCGGGTGGCTTGGCTATCCGATGCAGATCAAGGTGGACTTCCTCTGCCGCGACTCGATTCTGGCCGCGCCGCTGGCGCTCGATCTCTGCCTGTTCATGGATCTGGCGCAGCGCACGCCGGCGCTGAAGCACCTTGGCATCCAGGAGTGGCTGAGCTTCTACTTCAAGGATCCGGATTCGGCGCCGGGTGTGTATCCGGAGCATGATCTGTTCATTCAGTCGATGAAGCTGAAGAACACGCTGCGGCACATCATGGGCGAGGACCTGATCACGCACCTTGGGCTGGATTACTACGGCGGGAGTAGTTGTGATCGGAAGTCAGAGAGCCCTGCGGCGATGCTGCAGGGCTTTTGCTTTTGCGTTAGTGGGGAGGACGCTGAGGATCTCGGCCCAGAGCGCCTTCACGCCATTCTCGGACTTCGATGAGACGGGGAGGATGTGCTCTTCGCCGTGTGCGCGCTTCAGCGCGGCGAGTGATTTCGCGAGAGCGTTGCCGCTGAGCTTGTCGGCTTTGGTCGCGACGATGAGGTGCGGGCGCTGCATCTGTTGCAGCGCCTCGATGAGCTGCGTGTCGCTCGGCTGCGGCGGGATGTTGGAGTCGACGAGGCAGATGCAGAGCGCGAGGGTCTCGCGCTCGGCGAGGTAGGGCTCGATGAACTTCGGCCACTCGGCGGAGATGGATTTGGAGATCTTGGCGTAGCCGTAGCCCGGGCAGGTCGGCGAAGATGAGCGCGGGCCGCTGGTTGAACTTTTGCGGCGTGCCTTCGTGCAGCGCGAAGAAGTTGATGGCGCGCGTGCGGCCGGGAGTGGAGGAGACTTTCGCTTCCTGCGACCCGAGCAGCGCGTTAATCAGCGAGGATTTGCCGACGTTGGAGCGGCCGAGGAAGGCGATCTCGGGAGCGTCGGCGGTGCGAGCGGCGTCGGGGAAGTGCTCGGGCGCCGTTGCGGACAGCAGAAACTTTGGGAACGAGTCGCATCTGCCTCAGAGTACAGCGTTGATGCGAATGGGCGCTGCGATACAATGAAGTTTCTGGAGAAGATGAGCGATGACTGAACGGACCTTCGCGCACGCGATGCTGCGCGAGATATACGAGCAGCCGGATGCGCTGGCGCGCACGATGGAGTCGTACGTCGACCGATGGCCGCATCTCAGATGAAGTCGCTCACGGATGCGGCTGAGTGCTTTCGCAAGCACAAGGACCTGGTGATTGCGGCCAGCGGATCGAGCCGGCATGCGGGGATGGCGGCGGAGATCATGCTGGAGGACGCGGCCGGGCTGGCGGTGGATGTGGAGTACGCGAGCGAGTACATCACGCGGTCGACGAACACGAAGCGCGACCCGGCGGTGCTGGTGATTTCGCAGTCGGGTGAGACGGCGGACACGCTTGCGGCGCTGCGCGAGGCGAAGCAGCGCAAGCATCCGACGCTGGCGGTGACGAACGTCGAGCACTCGTCGATGGCGGGCGAGGCGGATCTGTATCTGCCGACGAATGCCGGCGTGGAGCGCGCGATTCCGGCGACGAAGAGCTTCACGGCGCAGCTGCTGGTGCTGCGGCTGCTGAGTCTTGAGGCGGCGGATGCGCGCGGCACGATGGACGCGAACGAGATGGAGCGGCAGCTTGCGGCGTTGTGGGAGATTCCGCCGGCGATTGAGCGGCAGCTTGAGGGATGGCGCGAACTGACGGAGCGACTGGCGGCGCGTTACAGCTCGGCGAAGACGCTGCTGTATCTCGGGCGCGGGATTCACTATCCGATTGCGCGGGAAGGTGCGCTGAAGCTGAAGGAGTCGTCGTACATGCATGCGGAGGGATATCCGGCGGGCGAGCTGAAGCATGGGCCGAACGCGCTGGTTTCGGACGAGGTGCCGATGGTGGCGATCGGGACGGTGGACTGGCAGGATGCGGAGTCGGTGCTGCGGTATGAGAAGACGGTGGCGCTGCTGGGGGATTTGAAGGCGCAGGGCGCGCGCACGATCGTGCTGGGCAACAGCGGGGGATCGAAGCTGCGCGAGGTCGCGTCGGACTTCATCGAGGTTGAGCCTGCGAGCGAGTATCTGCTGCCGATCAGCGAGGTGGTTCCGCTGCAGATGTTCGCTTATTACATGGCGCTTGAGAACGGGGTGGATGTGGACCGGCCGCGCAATCTGGTGAAGGCTGTTGTGCAGGAGTAGACGCCTGGGAGCTATCCCACTTTCGCGGCTCTGATTTGCGCCGGGTGCGCGGCTATCATGAGCGGCGAGAGTTCTGTCTTGCTGGAGGAAGATTCCCTGTTCGTCGGGCCGCGACAGCTGAGATTGGTTCACGCGCGGGCTGCGGCGCTGGCGCTTCCTGTTTGCGCTGCTGTCAGGCGGCAGCGCGAGAGCACAGAGCACCGCGTCGCCGTTCCTGCGTCCGGTAGCAGTTGCGTCGGATGCCGCGGGCGATCTGTTCGTCGCGGATGCGGCGCGCAACCAGGTCTTCGAGATCGGCGTGGGAGGCGTTGTCTCTGTCGTTGCGGGGAACGGAACGCAGGGATTCGCGGGCGACGGTGGACCGGCGAACGGCAGCGGAACTGAACGCGCCGAGCTCGGTCGCTGAGTGGAGGCGACGGAACGCTTTACATCGCAGACACGGGCAATCAGCGCGTCCGCATGGTGCAAGCGGGAAGGATCACGACGTTTGCGGGTACCGGGACAGCGGGTTTCAGCGGCGATGGCGGGGCGGCCACGGCTGCTTCGTTGAATCGGCCGGTCGGGCTTGCGATTGACTCTTCCGGCGCGTTTGCTCGTCTGCGATCAGGGCAATCAGCGCGTGCGGCGGGTGAGCGGTGGCGTGATCACGACGCTGGCGGGCAATGGTGTCCAGGGCTTTCGCGGGAGACGGGGGCGCAGCAAACGCGGCGGAGCTGAACGAGCCCTCGGCCGTCGTGTCGAGCTCCGGGGGAGGGGTATTCATCGCGGACACGGGGAACCAGCGTGTGCGGGCCGTTAGTGCTGCGGGAATGATCTCGACGTTCGCGGGGATAGGGCAGTCCGGCAGCGCAGGGGATGGCGGCCCTGCAATCTATGCGCAGCTCAGCCGGCCTGTGGCGCTGGCGATGGACAAGGCGGGCGACCTCCTGGTGGCTGACGAAAATAATCATCGGCTGCGGCGTATTGCGACGGACGGCACGATCAGCACGATTGTCGGAACGGGCGGGCAGGGTGCAGCGCCAGAGGCGTCGGCCGCAACCGCCTCGGCGCAAAATCTTCCGGCCGCCGTAGCCGTGTCCGCATTCGGCTGGCCCATTATTGCGGATGCAGCGAACGCGCACGGTGTGGATTGTTTTTTCTGACGGCAAGCTCTATGCACCGGCGGGTGTAAGTTCGCGCACGGCATCGGCGACTATAACTGCGCCAGCCGCTGTTTATGGTTCTGCGTCCGACGTGGTTACAGTTGCGGCGACTCCGGGCACAGTGCAGGGAAGCGTGCAGATCGCGGAGGACGGAGCTGTGCTCGGCAGCGCAACTCTCGCGCAGGGCACCGCGACTATGGCACTTCCGACGCTGGGAGCCGGACCGCATACGCTTACTGCAACCTATGTCGGGCGATGGGCTGCATCCGTCAGCCACGGCGACAGCGAGCGTGCAGATCGCTCCGGCTCCGGTGAGCGTGACGGCTTTGCCAACGACGGTGAGCTACGGTGCGCCGCTTCCCACGCTCAATGGAACGATGACCGGCGTTCTGCCGCAGGACCAGGGGAACGTAAACGTCGCATTCATTGCCACCGCGCCTGCAATGCCGCCGGTCGGGAGCTACCCGATCTCTGCGAGCCTGACCGGCCCGGCGAGCGCAAACTACACGGCCTCACTTGCGCCGAACTCCGGAAGTTTGACTGTTCTGCCGGCAGCGACTGTCGCCACGCTAACGCCAGCGGCCGCGGCGTACGCGACGTTGCCGCTGCAACTCACGGCGCGTATCGCCTCGACGACCTCCGGAATCCCGACCGGCACAGTGCAATTCCTCGACGGCAGCACCGTCATTGCAACGGCTCCGCTCGTCAACGGCTCTGCTTCTGCCGTGGAGCTGAATCCCGCGAGCGGACAGCACAGCTTCTCGGTCGCCTATTCCGGAGACGCCAACTTTCGCACCAGCACGTCGACACCGGTGCTGCAGGCCATCAATGCGCTGCCGGATTTCACCGTGGCGCTCGCCGGCAATGCGCAGCAGACGGTGATTGCAGGGGCGGCGGCTAATTACGCGCCTGACGGTCGCATCGCAAGGATCACCGTTCACGGGAGCCGTCACGCTCAGCGCCAGCGGCCTGCCGACAGGCTCATCCGTAAGCTTCTCTCCGCCGGCGGTTGTGCCTGGAGGATCGACTGCTCCGGTCACCATGACGGTCGCAACCAGCGCTGTTACAGCGAGCGCTACAGCACCCAGCGCGGCGATTACCAGCGCTACAGGAACCAGCGGGAAGCGGCGCAAAGCGGGCGGTGAGCCGGCGCTCGCGTTTGCGCTAGGCGGCGGGCTCCTGCTGTTTGCCGCGCGGCGCAGACGCATTCTGCCTTCTCTGCTGATCGTCCTCGCCGCCGCGGGAGTCCTCGGCATGGCGGGATGCGGCGCTCGAACCGCCTCGGAAGCCGTACTGCCGGTGCAGAGCTTCACGATTCAGGTGCGGGCCACGGGGACGAATCTCGCGGGCAATGTCGTCGAGCACACCGTGAACGTGACGCTGGCAATCCAGTAGCATTGGACAGCTTCCCGCACTCAGTCTGCATCTACTCGGGATGCACCACGGCCCATCCACAAGGACGCAGCCGATCTAATGACGGAGTCGCACGCCTATGTCTCGCACCCTCTTGCCCGGAAAACCTTACCCGCTGGGAGCGACGCCCACGCATCAGGGGACGAACTTCGCGCTTTACTCGGAGAACGCGACGGCGGTGCAGGTCTGCTTCTTTGACGAAAACGGAAAGCAGACCGACTGCGTGCCTCTGCGCGAGCGCACGGCATTCGTGTGGCACGGGCTGATTCGCAATATCAAGCCCGGCCAGCGCTACGGCTATCGCGTGGAGGGTCCGTGGGAGCCCGGAAAAGGGTCAGCGGTTCAACCCGGCGAAGCTGCTCGTCGACCCATACGCGAAGGCGCTGACGGGTGAAGTCGACTGGCATGGACCGATCTTCCCGTACGACGTGACCGCGGGTGATCGCTGCAAGATGGACCGAGCAGGACAGCGCCGCTGCGGTGCCGAAGAGCATCGTTATCGAGAGCCGGTTCGACTGGGGCAACGACTGCCCGCCGCAGACTCCGATTGCCGATTCGATCATCTACGAGATGAATGTTCGCGGCTTTTCGATCAAGAATCCGGAGGTTCCGGAGAAGCTGCGCGGCACCTATGCAGGGCCTCGCGAATGATGCGAGCATCGCGTATCTGAAGAAGCTGGGCATCACGGCGGTCGAGCTGCTGCCCGTGCATCACTTCATCGACGAAGGCAACCTCGTCGACAAAGGCCTGCGCGAATTACTGGGGCTACAACACGCTGGGCTACTTCGCGCCGATGTCGCGCTACAGCTCCAGCGGCAACGAGGGCGAGCAGGTCGCCGAGTTCAAGGGCATGGTGAAGCGGCTGCACCAGGAGGGCATCGAGGTCATCCTCGACGTGGTGTACAACCACACCTGCGAGGGCAACCACATGGGGCCGATGCTCTCGTGGAAGGGCATCGACAACCTCACGTACTACCGCACGGTGCAGGACAACCCGGAGTTCTACATGGACTACACCGGCACCGGCAACACGCTGAACATGTATCAACCCGCAGGTGCTGAAGATGGTGATGGACAGCCTGCGTTACTGGGTGACGGAGATGCACGTCGACGGCTTCCGCTTCGATCTCGCCTCGACGCTGGCGCGCGAGCTGCACGATGTGAACAAGCTGGGCGCGTTCTTCGATACCATCCACCAGGATCCCGACGATCGCGGACGTGAAGCTGATTGCCGAGCCGTGGGACGTTGGCGAGGGCGGCTACCAGGTGGGCAACTTCCCGGTGTTGTGGGCGGAGTGGAACGGCAAGTACCGCGACACGGTGCGGCGCTTCTGGAAGGGCGACAGCGGACAGCTTTCGGACTTTGCGTATCGCATCACGGGATCGAGCGACCTGTACCAAGAGTGACGGGCGCACGCCGTCGGCGTCGGTCAACTTCATCACCGCGCACGACGGATTCACGTTGTGCGATCTCGTCAGCTACAACGAAAAGCACAACGAAGCCAACGGCGACGACAACAAGGACGGCGCGGACAACAACGATAGCTGGAACATGGGCGTCGGAGGGTCCGACCGACGACCCAAACATCAACAACATGCGCGAGCGGCAGATGCGCAACTTCCTCACGACGCTGATGCTGAGCCAGGGCGTGCCCATGCTGGCCGGCGGCGATGAGTTCGCGCGCTCGCAGCACGGCAACAACAACTGCTACTGCCAGGACAACGAGCTCACATGGTACGACTGGAACTTCGACGAGCCGCGCAAGCGGCTGCTGGAGTTCACGGCGAAGCTGATCGCGCTGCGCAAGGACCATCCGAACCTGCACCGCCGAAGCTTCTTCCAGGACCGCAAGATTCGCGGCTCAGTGGTGCGCGATGTGGCGTGGTACGGCACGGATGGCAATGAGATCTCCGACCAGGTGTGGAATGAGCCGTGGAGCAAATCGATCGGCGTCATGTTCAACGGCAGCACGCTGGGCGTCATGGACGAAGATGGCGAGCCGGTGATCGACGACAGCTTCCTGATCCTGGTGAATGCGGCGGACACGGGCGTGGAGTACGTGTTGCCCGAGCCGCCGAACAAGACGGCCGTGGCGGCAGGTGCTCGACACGGAGAACGTCGAGGATCCGTTCTGCGAGAGCGAGGTGCACGATAAGGTGATCCTCGGCGGGCGCTCGATTCGCGTTTACTGCGATCAGTGTGCAGGAACCCGAGGCGCACGCGAAGAGGCGGCCGGCGAGGACGTTGTAGCTTAGCTGACCTGCTCGACCCGCGGGCAGCGACTCGTACTGCGGCGATCTGCTCGAGCGTGAGGCGCTGCGAGATCGGCGCCGTCCTGCCACGCGCGGTACCAGTCGACCAGCCACTCGAGCGCCTGCGCGAGCCGCAGCCGCGGACGCCAGCCGAGCTCTGCGCGCGCGCGGCTGGCATCGAGCTTGAGGTAGTTCGCCTCGTGCGCGCTTGGGTCTGCTTCGTGAATCCAGCGTGCTCCGTCGCCCCAGAGCGCAGCCATGCGGTCGGCAATCCAGCCCACAGGATGTGCGTCGTCATCGAACGGGCCGAAGTTGAACGCAGTCGCGTAACGCGCGCATCGCCGACTGAGCAGGTTCTCGGCAAGCAGCGAGATAGCCGTGCAGCGGCTCGAGCACATGCTGCCAGGGACGGATCGCGTGCGGCGGCGGATGCGCACGGGTTGCTCGGCGAGGAAGCCGCGGACGAGATCGGGGATCAGGCGGTCGGTCGACCAGTCGCCGCCGCCGATGACGTTGCCGGCGCGCGCGGTCGCGATCGGCGCAGTGATGCTCCGCGAGCTTTGCGACAGGGAAGTAGCTCTGCCGGTACGCCGCGGAGACGATCTCCGCGCAGGCCTTGGAGCTCGAGTACGGGTCGTATCCGCCGAGCGGATCGCTCTCGCGATAGCCCCACAGCCACTCCTGATTCTCGTAGCACTTGTCGGTCGTCACGCTGACGACGGCGCGCACGGAAGGCGTGCGCCGCACCGCATCCAGCACGCGCGCTGTGCCGATGACGTTCGTCTCGAACGTGCCGATGGGGTCCTGCGTAGCTGGCGCGCACCAGCGGCTGCGCGGCCATGTGGAAGACGACCTCAGGAGCGAACTCGCGCAGCGCGGGCTCGAGCGCTGGCGCGTCGCGGATGTCGCCGCGAATGTCCTCGACGCGCGCTGCCGATGCGCGCAGCTTCGAAGAGGTTTGGCTGCGTATCGGGATCGAGTGCATAGCCGCGCACGACGGCGCCCTTCGATGCGAGCCAGAGCGCAAGCCAGCCGCCTTTGAAGCCCGTGTGTCCGGTGAGGAAGACGCGCTTGCCGCGCCAGACGCTCGTCGTGCGCTACCACGTCTTCCATGGCGCCTTTCCGCTGCTCCAGAGTTCTTCCAGGTGCTGCTTGTCGCGCAGCGTGTCCATCGCCTGCCAGAAGCCGTGATGGAGAGAACGCGTGCACCTGGCGCTTCAGCGACGAGCTTTTCGATGGGCTCGCGCTCGAACATCTGCGCGTCGTCGGTGACGGCGTCGATGGCCTTCGGGTGAGAGAACGAAGAAGCCGCCGTTGATCCATCCGCCTTCGTCGTGCGGCTTCTCCTGGAACGCGTAGATCTGCGTGTCCTTGAGGCCGAGCGCACCGAAGCGGGCAACCGGCTGCACGCTGGTCAGAGTGACGAGCTTGCCGTGCTTCTTGTGGAAGGCGATCAGCGCGGTGATGTCGACGTCGGCCACGCCATCGCCGTAGGTCATGCAGAACGCCTCTTCGTCTTCGAGATACTGCGCACACGCGGCGCAGACGTCCGCCGGTGCCGGTGCTGTCGCCCGTATCGACCAGCGTCACCTTCCACGGCTCCGCGACGGAGTTGTGCACGATCATCCTGTTGTCCTTCATGTCGAAGGTCACATCGGAGGTGTGCAGGAAGTAGTTCGCGAAGAACTCCTTGATGATGTAGCCCTTGTATCCGCAGCAGATGATGAAGTCGTTGATGCCGTGCTGCGAGTAGATCTTGAGGATGTGCCAGAGGATCGGCCGGCCGCCGATCTCCACCATCGGCTTGGGCCGAAGCGAGGTCTCCTCCGCGATGCGCGTGCCCAGGCCGCCGGCGAGAATGACTGCTTTCATCGAGTGCGCTGATCCCTCATGCTGATTCGCCCTATCATACCGTGATGCTATGCACCGCGCTGCTATCCTGAAACAGGTCATGAGTGAGCGGTCCGAGCAGCTTCGTCAGCAAATTCTGCAACTGACAGCCGAGTATCACGCGGAGGCGTTCGGCGACCGCGACTTCACTCCGGGCACATCGGCCGTTCCTGTCTCCGGCAAGGTGATCGATGCGGCCGATCATGAGCGCTGTGGTCGATTCGGCGCTCGATGGATGGTTCACGACCGGGCGCTGGGCGAAGGAGTTTGAGCGCAAGCTGGCGCGCTTCGTCGGCGTGCGCTCGGCCTCGCTGGTGAACTCCGGCTCATCTGCGAATCTCGTTGCGCTGAGCGCGCTCACTTCACCGAAGCTGGGCGAGCGCGCGCTGAAGCCCGGCGACGAGGTGATCACGGTTGCGGCTGGTTTTCCGACGACGGTGAACCCGATCTTTCAGAACCGGCTGGTGCCGGTGTTCGTCGACGTGACGCTGCCGACGTATGAGATCGACGTGACGAAGCTCGAAGCGGCGCGCAGCGAGCGCACGCGCGCGGTGATGATCGCGCACACGCTGGGCAATGTCTTCGATCTCGATGCGGTGACGGCGTTCTGCAAGCGCTACAACCTGTGGCTGGTCGAGGACTGCTGCGACGCGCTCGGGTCTACGTGGCGCGGGCAGAAGGTGGGCACGTTCGGCGACATTGCGACGGTGAGCTTCTATCCCGCGCACCACATCACGACGGGCGAGGGCGGCGCGGTGCTCACCGATAAGCCCGCGCTGCAGGTGCTCATCGACAGCTTCCGCGACTGGGGCCGCGACTGCTGGTGCGAGCCGGGCAAGGACAACACCTGCGGCAAGCGTTTCGATTGGCAGCTCGGCACGCTGCCCTGCGGCTACGACCACAAGTACACGTACTCGCACGTGGGCTACAACCTGAAGGCGACGGACATGCAGGCGGCGCTGGGCGCAAGCCAGATTGCGAAGCTGCCCGAGTTCATCGCGCGCCGCAAGGAGAACTTCGCGTATCTGACGTCGAGCGTTCGAGCCGCTCGACGACGTGCTGATTCTGCCCGAAGCGACGGAGAACGCGGATCCGAGCTGGTTCGGATTTCCGATCGGCGTGAAGGCAGATGCGCCGTTCACGCGCAATCAACTGACGCGGCGCGCTGGAGGCAGCGAAGATCGGAACGCGTCTGCTGTTTGCGGGAAATCTCACGCGGCAGCCGGCCTATGAGGGCCTGGAGTTCCGCGTCGTCGGCGACCTGGCCAACACCGATTTCGTGATGAACAACGTCTTCTGGATCGGCGTCTTTCCGGGGCTCACGCGCGAGATGCTGGACTACGTCGTCGAGACAGCGACGAAGTTTGTGGCGGCGGCGAAGGCCGGGCTGAGCGTGGTGGCCTAGGGTACATACTTGGAGACGATGCCCGGCCGGCCGCTTCCTGCGCGAGATCTCCAGAATGTCCTGACGCTCGCTCGCTCCGCATTTGAGGAGCTGCGCGGGGCGCGGATTTTCATTACCGGGGGCACGGGGTTCTTCGGGCACTGGCTGCTGGAGTCGCTACTCCACGCGGATGCTGAGCTGGGACTGGGTGTCCGCGCGACGGTACTCACGCGAGATGCGGCGCGGTTCCGGGAGAGGTCACCGCATATCGCGTCGAATTCGGCGATCACGCTGGTGAGCGGCGATGTCAGGAGCTTTGAGCTTCCAGCAGAGCCGCACTCGCACATTCTGCATGCTGCTACGGATTCGACGGTGCCGGCCGGGGCGCGTGTAGCGGCGTTGCCGGAATCCATTCTCGACGGCACGCGGCGGGTGCTGCAGTTTGCGCGTTCAACCGGGGCGCGGCGGCTGCTGTATGTGAGCTCCGGCGCTGTCTACGGGCGCGGGATCAGCGGGATTACGCGCATTCCGGAGACGTACGCCGGCGGCCCTGACCCGCTCGCCCTCACCAGCGGCTATGACGAGGCGAAGCGCATGGCTGAGCACCTCTGCGTGGCCTACTCGGAGTCCACGCAGCTTGAGCCCGTCGTCGCGCGCTGCTTCGCGTTCGTCGGGCCTCACCTTCCGCTGGACGCGCACTTCGCCATCGGCAACTTCATCCGTGACGCGATCGCCGGGAAGCAAATCGAGATTCAGGGGGACGGCACCCCCCTGCGCAGCTACCTGTACATGAGCGACCTGGCGGCCTGGCTGTGGACGATGCTGGTCCGTGGCGCTGCGGGCCGGGCGTACAACGTCGGGAGCGACGAGGTGGTGTCGATACGGGGGCTGGCCGAGAGGGTGGCGGGGGCGCTGCGGCCGGAGTTGCCGGTGCGGGTGGCGCGGGAGCCGCAGGCTGGGGTGGAGCCCGTGACGTATGTTCCGGATATCAGCCGGGCGCGGACGGAGCTTGGCCTGGATGTGACGGTGGGACTGGACGAGGCGATCCGGCGGACGGCAGAGTGGTATTCCGATGGGAATGAGGGTTGACCCCCTACCCCCTGTTTCTTGCGCAAAGTCTTCCAGAATTTGGGGTTAGGTCCGGACCTAAGTCCGATTTCGTTTTTAAGCACCACTTTTGCCGCTGGTGATTCCGGGAAGCGCAGTTCAGGAGGTTGGTTCCTGCCACGAGCGGGCTAGATGTCCAATCGCAGGGCGATGGTATAGTTCCGGCGGACTTTCCTTTCCTCTCTATGGGTTTCAAAAATTCGGTTCGAGTATTCGTGCCGGCGCTGCTGGTTTGTGCGCCGTGGGTCATGGCGGGGCAACAGAAGAGTGCGGCGTGTGGGGCGCCGCCGGTGGTGGCTGCGGATTCGCAGCCGAACATCTTCAGCGAGCAGCAGGAGGAGTGGCTCGGCGACGCGATGGCGGAGATGGTCGAGGCCGACTTCCGGATGATGAGCGATCCGGCGGCGAACGCGTACCTGCAGGCGATTGTTGACAGGTTGGCGGCGACTTTACCCGAGACGCATATTCATTTCCGGGTGCAGATTATTGATTCGCCGGAGGTGAATGGGTTCAGCATCGCGGGCGGGCGGATCTATTTGACGCGCAAGCTGGTGGCGCGGGCAAAGAGCGACGACGAACTGGCGAGCGTGCTGGGGCATGAGATGGGGCATATTGCTTCGCACCAGTTTGCGTTTGAGACGACGCGCGACCTGAAGAAGCTGATGGGCGTGACCAGCGTGGGCGACAGGGCGGACGTGTTTGCGAAGTTCCGGCAGCTCGAAGAGGCGAGAATGCGTGCGCCACACGAGGAGTGCCGGGGATAACGACGAGCAGCAGGAGGAGGCCGACCACATTGGCGTGTACGTGATTGCGGCGGCGGGGTACAGGCCGCAGGCAAGCGCGGAGTTCTGGGACCGGATTGAGTTCACGAACGGCAAGAGTGGAGGGACGTTCTCGGATTTCTTCGGGGTCACGAAGCCGAACGAGAGGCGGCTGGGCAAGATCCAGAAGCTGATTGCTACATTTCCGCCGGGCTGCGGCGGGACCGAGGAGGTGCGGCGCGGAAGGATTTGACGGCTGGCACGAGCGGGTGGTGGAGGACCGCACGGTGGAGGCGGCGCACATGGACGGCGCGCAAGGAGGTCCGGCTGTCGCCGCCGCTGCGAATGGATCTCGACCGGCTGCGGTTCAGTCCGGATGGAACGAAGCTGCTGGCGCAGGATGAGTCGAGCGTGTTTGTGCTGAGCTGGGACGCAGACGAGGCAGCAACCGTTGATGGTGGAGCTTCAAGATTGCTGCACCGAATGCGCTGCCGGCGCAGTTTTCGCCGGATTCGAAACGCGTGGTGTTTACGACGCAGGGGCTGCACACCGAGGAGTGGAGCATTGAGCAGAAGAAGATGCTGCATGTGCATGAGCCGCTGGCGAAGAGCCCGTGCCTGATGGCGAAGCTGTCGCCGGACGGGCGCACGGTGGTGTGTGTGTCGTGGAATTCGGAGAGCTACTGGATGGACCTGTTGCTGCTGGACTCGGAGAGCGGGCAGGTGCTGTCGCACAAGAAGAATTTTTATCAGCCGAATTTGTTCTCCGAGATCGCGGTATGCTCCTGAACGGGAAGGAGGCGGTAGGAGAGCTGGTGCCTTCGAGCGTTTCGCCGGACGGCAATTTTCTGCTGATCGGGCCGGGGAATGACAAGCTTGCATTCGATCTGCGCACGCGGACCCCGGTGAAGATCGGCAGCGCGTTGATGAACAAGGCGACGGGCAGCTTATGCGTTTCTGGGCAGCGACCGCGTTGCGGGAGTGAACCCGATGAACTTCAAGGATTCCGGCATCTTCAGTTTTCCCGAGGGCAAGCTGCTGAAGAAGGTGGACCTGCCCTTCCTTATGATTCGGGGCGTTTCGGCGAGCGACGGGAGCTCGTATGTGCTGTCGGATGGGTTCAAGGATTTTGATGTGTCGCTGACGAACGTGGACACCGGGAAGGTGCTGTTGGGAAGCGAGAGCGGCGCGCTGGATATGTGGGGCGGGATGGTGGCGACCGAGAACCGGGATGGGCGGATCTGGGTTGGGAAGTTGAAGGGCGACAAGGTTGAGGGAATCGGAGCGGTGCAGCCGCCGGACAGCCAGCTCGCGGAGCTGTACTCGGTGGCACTGTCGCCGGACGGGCAGATACCTGGCGCTTTCGACGCGGACGCGCGGAGGGCTGTGGAACCTGAGCACCGGACACGGATGATGCTGCTGCGCGGCTTCCATGCGGCGTGGGATGGGGACGACCTGCTGATGGAGTTTCCGAAGAGAGACAAGCAGGATGCGAGCCTGGTGGATGCTTCGATGAAGACGATGCACGCGAAGGCGACGAGCTATCCGATCGGCGAAGATGCACGTGCAGCTACGGCATGTTGACGGAGTGGAAGGACGCAGGCAAGCACGCCACGGAACTGGTGGTGCACCGCATGAGCGACGGGACGGAGCTGTGGCAACGGACGTTCGCGGATGGGCAGCCGTATTACACGGCGAGCTTCGGATGGAAGGACATGCTGTTCAGCTTTCATTTGGATACGAGCTACGCGAAGTCGCAGGTGAGGGCAGACGCGATGCTGGCCCACGAGGCGGCGGCGGTGAAGAAGAAGGACGATGGGCGTCTGATTGAAGTGGTCGATGCGGCGACAGGGAAGACGGTGGCGAGCGTGGTGGTGGAGGTATCCAGAGCGTACGCCGGGACGAACGGGTTGAACCGCGTGGGCGACCTGCTGTATGCGACGACGGAGGACAACCGGACGCAGGTGTTTTCGCTGAAGGATGGGCGGGAGCTTCGGGAGTTCTTCGGCAGGATGTGGGCGGAGGATGTGGGACAGGGCGGGTATGCATCAACAACCGGGAGGATGAGGCGGTGGTGTACGACGCGGACGGCAAGGAGCTGGCGCACCTGCATACAGGCACTCCGCTGCGATTCGCGGCGTTTGTGGAAAACGGCCAGAAGATCCTGCTGCTGGGAGCCGACCAGGTGGTGCGGGTTGTGACGATTGCGTCGACGCCGCCGATGTCGGTGGCGAGCGCGAAGTAAGTCCGCCGCGGCTTCGGGCTATTGGGCCTGCCAGGTGGTGTCGACCTTCACCGGGATCTCGTTGTGGATCGGCACGGTGAGGAAGCTTGGCGGCGGAATTTTGAAGTCGGTGAGCGTGGCCGGCACGGTGCCGGTGATGTGGTGGATGTTGCCCTGGACGGTCTGCTGAAAGGGTACGTGGGCGAAGTGCGCGGTCTGGCCGGCGAAGTTGACCTCGAGGTCGCAGTCGAGCGTGGGCGCGTTGACTGCGGAGGCGGGCAGACGGAAGCGGACGGTGACGACGGGGAACTCGGCGCCGCGCGTGACCTGGATCATGTGCTCATCGCGGTTGGTGTCGCCGGAGTCGAAGGACTTTACCGGGGCGGCGACGAGGAAGTCGCAGACGGTGGCGCTGCAGACGCCTTTGCCGCGAGCGGCGTGGCTGACGCCATCCACCGTGTGGATCGGGTGGACCATGTGGTAGCTGAGGGTGGACTGGGTCAGCACGAAGCTTTGCGGGGTTTGGGCGAACGCGGGGACGGCGAGGGCAAGCGTGAGGAGGGCGATTTTCATTGAAGAAGCAGATTTCCTTCGGGGGTGGCGGAAACGGGTACGAAAAGTAAGTGGCGCGCTAGAGCTTGATGGGCCACGAGACCGCGACGATCGCGGCGGAGTAGGAGAGAACGGTGGTCCACGCGACGGCGCCGTGCGCGGAGGCGATGCCGGAGACCTTCTGGCCTTTGTTCAGCTCGTTGAAGGCCATCGCGCCGAGTATGGGGGTGAGGACCATGCCCGGTGCGTGGAGGTAGATGAGGTATTTGTGGATCTTGATGCCGCCCTTGACGTGGCCTTCCGGGATCTTGGGCGCAGCGATGGCGAAGTAGGCGGTCGCGGCGTACATCGCGACCGTGGCTGAGCCGAGCGCGACGTGAATGTCGCGGCCGGTTGTGGGGCCGGAGGTGAAGGTGCCGGTGGAGTTGCGCTCGCCGTTGTGCCCAGCTGTCGCTGACCCGGAGCTGATGACCGCGGCGGCCATGGGAATCAGGGTGATGAGACCGAGCTTCTGGTGAATCTTCAGCATGCGGGTGTGGCGGTCGAGACGCGCCTGCAGAGCAGGGTCGGGGGCGGTCTGTGAGGGCGAGAGGCCGAGGTCGCCGAGCGACGGCGCAGTGGGGTTTTGCGCTGCCGGCTGGTTGGGGTTCTGCGGCTGCTGGGTCTGCTGTTGTTGTTGCTGCTCCTGCTGTGCCTGGATTGCGGAGGGAGCATCCGGCAGAGCGGACGCGGCGGTTTCGGTGAATGCCGCGGAGCTGGAGTAGCTTTGTGCCGGCGCGATGGCCGGTAAGGCGAGGAAGGCTGCGATCAGCGCAGAGAGCGGGAGCCGGCGGATGGACATCGAGGACCTCTAGGCGTGTGAGACGGGAGTGTTGCCGCCGCGTTGCACATGGTTATAACGAAAGGACATGACCATGCGAAAACGCTGAGATGACGGTGTGTTCATGTGATCGGGCAAGTTGCGGCGGCGCGGCATTGCGGCGGCTGAATGCTCTACCATCGCGACATGCAGTTGTTGCTTGTAGAAGATGATGTAGAGATTCAGACGTTCCTGCACCATGCGCTGACCGAGGCTGGATACCAGGTGGACGCGGCGGGGGATGCGAAGACGGCGGAGCGGATTGCGACGGAGAGCCCGCACGATGTGCTGATTGTCGACCTGGGTCTGCCGGATCGTGACGGGATTGAGCTGATCCTGCGGTTGCGGCGGATGGGAGTGAGCGCGCCGGTGATGATTCTTTCGGCGCGGCGCTCGGTGGATGACCGGGTGCGCGGGCTGGAGCAGGGCGGCGATGATTATCTGACCAAGCCGTTCGCGCTGGCCGAGCTGCTGGCGCGGCTGCGGAATCTGGTGAAGCGGAATCCTGCGACGAATGAGGCGACGCGGCTGCGTGTGCTGGACCTGGAGCTGGATCTGCTGCGGCGGGAGGCGAGGCGCGGGGAGCGGGTGCTGTCGCTTACGCCGCAGGAGTTTACGCTGCTGGAGTATCTGTGCCGGAATCCGGGGCGGGTGGTGACGCGGTCGATGATTCTGGACAAGGTGTGGAAGATGCGGATTCATCCGGAGACGAACGTGGTGGATGTGCATATTTACAGGCTGCGCGGGAAGGTGGACGCGGACGGGATGCAGCCGCTGATCCGGACGCTGCGAGGTGTGGGGTATGTCCTCCGCGACCGGTAAGCAAGGGGTGCGCAGCGCGGCGTGGCGCGTGTCGCTGTGGGGCACGGTTGCGTTTGCGCTGGGGACGCTGGTGCTGTTTATGTCGCTGCATCAGTTTGTGGGGCAGGACATTCAGCGGCGAACGGACATCTGGCTTTCGGGCGAGGTGAAGGTGCTGAGCGATGTGGCCGAGCGCACGCCGGTGAGTGACTCGAGCAGGGTGCTGGGCGAGGTGGCGGAGCTGGCGGAGCATGAGATTCCGAATCGTCCGCCGTCGCATGGAGGGCCGAATGACTCGGTGTTCTTTGTGCGCACCGCGGCTGATGGGGCGCTGATGCTGTGGGCGGGCGCGGGCGATCCGCAGGCGTATGTGCGTGGGATTGAGGCGGCACGCCGCAGGATGAGCGAAAGAGCGCGCGCGGACGGACCGTTTGATGTGGCGATTCCGCAGTCGCGTGTTCCGTACCGCGTGGCTACAGAGGCGATGTCCGACGGTGGGCGGATCTACCTTGGGCTGTCGCAGCGGGAAGAGCGGCATGTGCTGGAGCAGATGCGGATTCACTTCCTGAAGCTTTGGGGAGTGTGCGTTCTGCTGGGCTTTGCGATTCTGTTCTTCACGACGCGCAGGATGCTGGGCGATGTGAGGAGGATCAGCGAGGCGGCAGCGAACATCGGCGAGAGCGATTTGAGCAGGCGTGTGCCGAGCAGCCGGAGGCATGACGAGATTGCGCAACTTGCCGTGACGCTCAACCGGATGCTGGAGCGGATTGAGCAGTCGGTGCACCAGTTGCACACGATGACGAACTCGCTGGCGCATGATCTGCGCAGTCCGCTGACGGCGATCCGGGCGCGGCTGGAGATTGCGCTGACGCGCGGCGTGCAGGATAGCGAGACGGAGTCGATTGAGTGCGCGATCGAGGAGATCGACCGGCTGACGGAGGTGCTGAATCAGTCGCTGGATGTGGCCGAGGCCCAGGCGGGTGCGCTGCGGATGCAGCAGACTACCGTCGATCTCGAAGCGCTGGTGAGCGAAATGATCGAGCTGTACGGGCCGGGGATGAACGAGCGCGGGCTGCGGCTGGAGTTTGTGGCGGGCGGGCCGTTGCCGGTGAAGGCCGATGCGGCGCTGCTCCATAGGATGATCGCGAATCTGCTCGACAACGAGATGAAGCATCTGCCGGCGGCGCGTACGGTGAGGATCGTGCTGACGGCCGTGGACGGATTTGCGCAGATGAGCGTGGAGGACGATGGTCCTGGGTTCGCGCCGGATATCACGCAGGATCTGTTCAAGGCGGGAGTGAAGGGAACTGGGTCGCGCGGATATGGCCTGGGGCTTGCGTTTGTGCAGGCGGTTGCGGGAGCGCATGGCGGCTCGGCTACGGCGGAGAACCGCGAGCGCGGAGGCGCGAGGGTAGTGGTCAAGCTGCCGCTGGCGGGAGTTGCCGCGCCTGTTTCTGCGGATGTGTTTTCAGCCGCCTAGGCTGCGCGTTCACTCCTGGCCGAATGTGGGGCCGAAGTAGCAGCGCTCGACGAGCATGCAGAAGATGTGCTCGAGCGCGAGATGCGACTCCTGGATGTTCATTGTGATCGTGGACGGCACGATGATGTTGATGTCCGCGAGCGCGGTCATCTTCCCGCCGGAGTTGCCGGTGAGCGCGACCGTGGATAGCTTGAGAGCGCGGGCCTGCTCGAGCGCCTTGATGCAGTTTGGCGAGTTGCCGGATGTGGAGATGGCGAGCAGAACGTCGCCGGGCACGCCGAGGGCTTCGACCTGGCGTGAGAACAGGTGGTCGTAGTCGTAGTCGTTGCCGATCGCGGTGAGGATGGAGCTGTCGGTGGTGAGGGCGAGGGCGCGGAGTGCGGGGCGATCGACCGTGAGGCGCACGACGAGCTCAGCGGCGAGGTGCTGGGCGTCGGCCGCGGAGCCGCCGTTGCCGCAGACCAGGAGCTTGTGGCCGGCGTGCATGGCCTCGGCGGTGATGCGGGCCGCGGAGAACAGGGATTGATGGATGGAGTCGTCCGCGAGGACCTTGCTGAGCGTATCGAGCGACTGTTGGAGCTGCCGGCGGACGAGATCGAGCATGCGGGTTTAAGGATACGCGAGGTGAGAGAGTTTCATTTTCCGCTGGAGGATTCGCATGCTGTGCGAACGGCATACCCCAGGGGCTGAAGCCCCCTTTCTCTCACGAGCTGAGAGACCCGAGCCTGAAGGCTCGGGGTACCCAGAAGCAAAGAACGGGCCAACAACGCGCTAGAGAGTTGATTGCCAGTCGCGAATGCCTTGCTCGGGCGCGCGGAAGAACTGGCGGCCGAGCGTGGTGGTGAGCTTGGTTGAATCGAGGCCGGCGATGAGCGGGCGGGCGGCGCGCTGGTGGAGCTCGGGCGTGGTGAGCGGGACGAGGAGCGATTCGTCGAGTGAGAGGATACGGCAGGCGAGGCGGGCGAAGTCGATGCGCGCGAGCATCTCCGGGCCGGCGGCGTGGAAGAGTCCGGAGTCGCCGCCGCGCAGAAGCGCGAGTGTGGCGGCGGCGAGGTCCTCGTTGTAGGTGGGCGTGGCGAGCTGGTCGGTGGGGACACGCATCGTCTGGCCGGACGTGAGCAGACGGCGCAGCGTGTAGAGGAAGTTTTTTCCCTGCGGGTCGGGACCGTAGACCGTGGTGGTGCGGAGCACGAGCGCGCCGGGGTGGGTGTTGAGGATCTCGAACTCGCCTTCGCGCTTGGTGCCGCCGTAAATGGAGAGCGGGTGCGTGGGCGCGTCTTCGCGGTAGGGGCCTGGATTTTCGGGCGTGCCGGGAAAGACGTAGTCCGTGGAGTAGAAGACGAACGGGATGCGCGCGTGCGCGGCGGCGCGGGCGAGTGCGAGCGGGCCAAGATGGTTGGCGGCGTCGGCCCAGTCGGGGTCGGTCTGGCAGCGCTCGACGTCGGTGGCGCCGGCGGAGCAGATGATCGCGGTGAGTCGGAGCCGCACGACGAGTTCGTCGGGGGATTCGGTCAGGGAGTTGAGGTCGAGCGTGACCCAGTCAGGCGATGGCGGGCGGCGCGCGGCGGGAATGGCGGCCGGGCCGAGCTGGCGGCAAAGTGCGGCGCCGAGCTGGCCGGTGGCTCCGAGGACGAGGATGCGGTCGTTGGACATGGGTTGGGGTGTTACCAGGTGATTTCAGACAGCGGTGTGGAGCTTGGCTTGCCGTTCTTGTCCATGATGGTCTTGACGCCCGGTCCGCGGTACTCCATCTGGTCGATGTGCATGTCGACGAGGACAGGAGGGTCGTTCTCGCCGAGGGTGGGAAGAAGATCTGCGAGCTGGCCGGGTGTGTCGACGGAGAGATAGCGAAGGCCGAACGCTGCGCAGAGCTTATCGAATTGCGGGATGTAGACACCGGAGGCGGTGTCTACGCCGGCGATGCCGCCGAAGAAGCGGGTCTGGGAGGCGCGGATGGACTCGTAGCCGTTGTTGTTGAGGAGGAAGATGACGAAGCCGCGGGGAGCGTAGTGGACGAGAGTCGCGAGCTCCTGGAGGTTGAGCATGATGCCGCCGTCGGCTTCAAGGCAGCAGACGCGGCGGGATGAGCCGTAGGAAGCACCGATGGATTCGGCGAGTCCGAGGCCCATGGAGCCTAATGCGGCGCCGTTGAAGAAGCGCGAGCCTTCGGCCGGCTGGAAGAAGCGGGAGAAGGTCTCTTCGGCGTAGCCGGAGCTGGCGGGTACCCACTGCTTGTTCTGCGCCCAGCGATTGAACAGGCGCGTGATGTTGTACACATTCATTTTGTCCGAGGCCATGCGGCGCTCCTCCTCGGCGAGGTACTCGCGGCGCTCGCGCTGTGCCCAGGGGAGCCAGTCCGCGGCAGCGCGGGAGGTCTCTGCCGCAACGGCTTCGGCGGCGGCTGGGAATGCGCGGAGGTCGGCCTGGAGCAGGTCAAGCCTGGGATGACGGGCGAACTTGTCGAGCTCGGGCTTATCGATGTCGATGATGATGCGGTGGGCCTGGTCACCGAAACTATCGCGCTGGAATCCGGTGGTTCCCAGGTCGAGCCGACCGCCGAGAAAGAGGATGGTGTCGGCGCGGAAGAGCGCGGCGTTGGCGCTCATCTCAGCGAGACCGCCGGGACAGCCCAGGAAGAGCGGATCGCTGGCGGGCATGATGTCTTCAGAGAGCCAGGAGAACAGGCAGGGAATGTTGTGGCGGCGAACGAAGGCGAGGACAGCGGGCTCGATGTTGGCGATGCGGACGCCGTTGCCGATGTAGATCAGGGGGCGCTCGGCGGCGAGGAGCGCGGAGAGCGCGGTGACAAGCTTGGCCTGGGAGTCGAGGGTGTCGGGCTCGGCGATGCGGGCGCGCACGGCCCCGGCCGCGGCAAGGACGTCGGCCTCGGTGTAGTCGAAGGGAAGACCCTGCACGTCGAGGGGAATCTCGACGAAGACGACGCCCGGTCGTCCGCGGAAGGCCTCGGCAAAGGTTTCGACGAGGGTGTCGCGGAAGTTTTCGAACGCCAGCCGGACGAAGCGCTTCACGCACGGGGTGATGAGCTCGCGGGACTTGATCTCCTGAATGCCGTGCGTGCGGGTGCCGAAGGTGTCGATGTCGGCGGTCTTGATCTGGCCGGCGAGCACGATGAGCGGCGTGGAGTTGCCGTTGGCGGAGATGAGCGAGGTGGTGGTGTTGGAGACACCGGGGCCGGAGGTGACGACGGCAAAGCCGGCGCGGCGGAAGTTGGAGGCGTAGGCGTAGCCTTCAGCCGCGGCGACGACGGCCTGCTCGTGCTGGCAATAGACGGCCTGCAGCCGTGGGGTGCGCGGCCACGGCGCGGTTGAGGTGGAGCGCCATGCCGCCGGTCAGCGAGAAGACGGTGTCGGAGCCGAGAGCGACGACGAGCTCGACGGCGAAGTTGGCGATGTTGTGGGCGGGAGTGATGGGCGCGGGTGCTTGTGACATGGATTGATATCGGGGCTGATCGAAGTGTTCGGCCGAGAAACGTGCTCGGGAGTTTTACAGTGCTTGTGACGTGGTCTGGTCGGTGTCGCGGTGCGAGAGGATAAGCTCGATGATTTCGCGGGCGACACCCATGCCGCCGTCGCGGGTGGCGATGACGTGCGCGGCCTGACGGGCGACGGTCTGGGCGTTGGCCGGGGCGACCCCGACGCCGACGATCTTCATCGCCGCGGCGTCGAGCAGGTCGTCGCCGATGAAGCAGATCTCCTTCAGGTCGAGTCTGTGCAGGGCGGCGAACTGGCGGACGGCTGCGGGCTTGTCGTGGCAGCCGACGAAGATGTCGGTGATCTTGACCTTGGCGGCGAAGCGCTCGACCAGGGTGCGTGCGGCGGCGGAGCTTTCGCCGGAGATGAGAGCGAGTTTGAGGCCGGCATCGCGCGCCATGGCGATGCCGGTGACGTCTGCGAAACAGAAGCGCTTGGTTTCTTCTCCGCTGGTGTTCCACCAGAAGGTGTTGTCGGTGAGAACTCCATCGACGTCCATGGCGAGCGCCCTGATGTTCTCAAACATGGTTAGCTGTTCTCCGGGCGGAGGCGGGCGATGATGGGCTTTTCGCGCTCGAGGACCTGCTTGACGCCGTCGCCCATGGCCTGCTCGACGAGGCGGATGTCGCGGACGAGGCGGGTGAGACCGGTGGGCTCGAGCGAGGCGGCCTGATCGGAGCCCCACATGGCGCGATCGATGGTGATGTGGCGCTCAACGCAGCAGGCACCGAGGGCGACGGCAGCGACAGAGCTGGCGATACCTGTCTCATGGCCGGAGTAGCCTACGGGGACGTCGTAGCGGTTGAGGAGTGTCTGGATCGCGCGCAGGTTGAGCTCGTTGTAGTAAGCCGGGTAGGTGCTGACGGTATGGATGAGGACGAGGTCCTTTTTGCCCAGCTGGGCGACCGCCTCGTCGACCTGCTCGATGTTGCTCATGCCGGTGGAGACGAGCAGCGGCTTGCCGGTCTTGCGGGTGTGCTCGAGGAGAGGCTTATTGAGCAGCGTGGCGGAGGCAATCTTGTAGCAGGGCACGTCGTTGTACTGCTGGATGAAGTCGACGGAGGGATCGTCCCAGCAGGAGGCGAACCAGTCGATCTTCTGCTCCTTGCAGAAGCGGTCGATCTCGTCGTACTCCTTTTTGCCGAACTCGACCTTGTCGCGGTACTCCATGTAGGAGATATAGCCCCAGGGGGTTTCGCGCATGACGTTGCGCTGGGCGGCGGGAACGCAGAGCTCAGGGGTCCGCTTCTGGAATTTGACCGCATCACAGCCCGCGCCGACGGCGACGGAGATGAGGCGCTTGGCAATATCGATATCCCCGTTGTGGTTGACGCCGATTTCAGCGATGAGGTAGCAGGGGTGATCGGGGCCGAGGGCCTTGCGGCCGACGC
Organism: uncultured Acidobacteriaceae bacterium; assembly: GCA_963777205.1. Lineage (GTDB taxonomy): Bacteria > Acidobacteriota > Terriglobia > Terriglobales > Acidobacteriaceae > Granulicella. Next base: position 1,021,542 of record CAVZPQ010000002.1, read on the forward strand.
GTACGGACTTGCTCATTCAAACTCCATGGGGTTGGGACTGCAGCCGAGCGAGGTATGTAAGGTCTTGGGGGTTGGCTTCGGCTTAGGTAATTGTTTCAGATGCGGCGTGGGTCGTCCACCGACAAGAGTTAGCGCAAATAGGCATCGTTGCCGGAGATCCAGTCCTGGCGCGGAGGGGCGAAGATGTCGAGGTTGTCGGTGTCTTCGAGGGCTTCGGCGAGGTGGGGGACGTTGCCGGGAATGACGAGGACCTCGCCGCCGCGGACGATGTAGTCGGTGGCGGAATTTTCTTCGCCGACGGAGAAGCGCAGCGCGCCGGAGAGGATGAAGGCGATCTGCTCGTTCGGGTGCGCGTGGCGCGGAACGATGCAGCCTTTTTTGAGCTGGATGCGGGAGAGCATGCCCTGCTCGCCGGTGACGAACTGGCGGCTGAGCAGAGGGTTGAGCTGCTCGGGCGGGATGGAGCTCCAGGCAATGTGCGTGAGGCGTTCACTCATGGGGCGAGTTTACGCGGACGAGCTGAGGAAAGTGGCGCCCCAGAAAGTGTGTTGGCGCAGGGATGAATGCGTTGTACAGTAGAGCCAATTGATGACAAGCTAACGTTCCGCCACCCGCGACGCTGGAGGAGCGATCTGGACAGGGCCGTGCCTTCGGGCGCCGGGCTCGAGGTGTATTCACAGACGCTGATTCGAGGAGTGGCGAGCATGCGGGGGTTTGCTGGATTCAGCCGCAAACGGGTGCGGTTTTTTGTGGGGATGACTGGGCTTCTGCTGAGCCTGCTCCTTAATGGGGGCGTGGCGCTGGCGCAGACGGCGGCGACGGCTTCGACCGGACCGGATTGCGGCGCTTGAGAAGAGCGCGGCGGCGAACACAGCGGCGATTGCGAACGCGCAGAGTGCCGGCGACAACGCCTGGATGCTCGTCAGTGCCGCGCTGGTGCTGATGATGAGCGGGCCGGGGCTGGCGCTGTTCTACGGCGGCCTGGTGCGCAAGAAAAATGTGCTGGGCACGATGATGCAGACGTTCGCGATGATGGCGATCGTGACGGTGCTGTGGGCGTTCGTGGGGTATTCGCTCGCGTTCGGGACAGGCAATGCGTTCATCGGGGGGCTCGGGCATGTGTTCCTGCGCGGCGTTGGGCTCGCGCCGAATGCGGCGTATGCGGCGACGATTCCTGAGCAGACGTTCATGATTTACCAGCTCATGTTTGCGATCATTACGCCGGCGCTGATTACGGGAGCGTTTGCAGAGCGAATGAAGTTTTCCGCGATGCTGGTCTTCATGGTGCTGTGGGCGCTTGTGGTGTACAGCCCGATGGCGCACATGGTGTGGGGCGTGGGTGGGTTCCTGAATGTGACGGGCGGGAAGATTCCGTGCCTGGATTTTGCGGGCGGGACGGTAGTGCATGTCACGAGCGGTGTCAGCGCGCTGGTTACGGCGATCTATTTAGGCAAAAGGTTGGGGTATCCGCAGCGGCCGATGCCGCCGCATTCGGTGGTGCTCAGCTTTATCGGCGCGTGTCTGCTGTGGGTGGGTTGGTTCGGATTCAATGCGGGGTCGGCGCTGGCGGCGTCGAGCCTGGCGACGAGCGCGTTCGTGGCGACGCACTTTGGTGCAGCCGCCGCGGCGATCGGGTGGCTGGCAGCGGAGTGGATTCGCAACGGCAAACCGAGCGCGCTGGGCGGGATCTCGGGCGCAGTTGCGGGGCTGGTGGCGATTACGCCGGCTTCGGGCTTTGTGACGCCGATGGGCGCGCTGTGGATTGGGTTGATCGCCGGCGTGTTCTGCTTCTGGATGGTCGTGAAGGTGAAGAATATCTTCGGCTATGACGACTCGCTGGATGCCTTTGGCGTGCATGGCGCCGGCGGAACGATGGGGGCGCTGCTGACGGGATTGTTTGCGCGGGCGTTCATCAATCCGAGCGTGGGAATCAATGGGTTGTTCGCGGGAAATGCGCGGCAGTTGCTGAACCAGGCAGTGGGCGTGGCGATCGCCTGGGGATTGTCAATTGTGGGAACGCTGGTCATTCTGTTCGTAGTTGATAAGCTGATTGGCCTCAGGGTAAGCGAAGATGCTGAGCGTGAGGGGCTGGACCTGTCGCAGCATGGCGAAGAGGGCTATGACTGGGAGACGGCGTAAGGCCCAGACAGTAGAGCTAGACAGTAGAGAGTAGAGAAAGGCGACGCGGAGATGCAGAAGATTGAGGCGGTGATTCAGCCGTCGAAGCTGGATGCGGTGAAGGATGCGCTGGTTGAGGCGGGAATCTCGGGGATCACGATCTTCGAGGCGCGCGGGCATGGACGGCAGAAGGGCCACACGGAGTTCTATCGCGGACGCGAGTACGCGGTGGACCTGCTGCCCAAGGTGAAGCTCGAGCTGGTCGTCTCGGACGAGATGAAGGAGCGGGCCATAGAAGCCATCATCTCGGCCGCACGCACGGGACGCATCGGCGACGGAAAGATTTTCGTCTCGCGGATTGATGAGGCGATCCGGATTCGTAACGACGAGCGCGGAGAGATCGCGCTGTAGGAGGGACCACTGGCGATCGCGTCCACGACTGCAGGCCCGGCCCGTTCGGAGTACCAGAGCCGCATGCTGGAGCTGCGGCGCGCATTCGAGGCCGACGGCGATGGCCCGAGGGCTGTGGCGGCGCGAAGCGGGCTGGTGGATGAGGTGGTGAGCCGGCTGTGGGCGCGGCAGGTAGCGGCCGACTCGCAAGCTCGCGAGCGGAGTCGCCATCGCGGCGGTCGGCGGATATGGCCGCGGCCAGTTGTTTCCGTACTCGGATGTGGACCTGCTGGTGTGTGCGGCGAAGCCCGCGCTGGTGAAGGACGCGGTACGGAGCCTCTCACAGACGCTGTGGGATTACGGGCTGCAGGTTGCTCTGACGACGAGGACGCCGAAAGACTGCGAGCGGTTTGAGGCCACAAATCCGGAGTTTGCGCTGGCGCTGCTCGATCTGCGGTTTGTAGCCGGAGATCCAGAGGTCGTACAGACGATCGAGCGCAAGCTGGTTGCGAACCGGCGTGGGCGCGACGGGCGGCGCATTCTGGCGGAGCTCGGCTCGCTGACCCGCGAACGTTACGGCAAGTACGGTGGCACGCTGTTTCACCTGGAGCCGAACATCAAGGACTGCCCGGGCGGTCTGCGCGATACCAACGTCTGCGGCTGGGTGGCGAAGATAGCGGGAGGGCGGCAGGAGAGCGATGAGCAAGGGTTTCAGGAGGCGGTCGCGTTCCTGACCTCGGCGCGGTGTTTTCTGCATTGGCGGCATGAGCGCGACGACAATGTGCTGGATTGGCTCGCGCAGGATGGCGCGGCGGCAAGTGCTGTGGGCCTGACAACGCCGGCGCGCGAGAGCGGACGCGGTGCGGGAACGCTCGATGCAGCGTACTGGATGCGCGTCTACTTCCGGCACGCGCGGCTGATTGAGCGGCGGCTGCTGACGGCGATGGAATCGGCGGGGCAGAGCGTAGTGAGCGCGCGCCCGATCGACGTTCAAGGAGCTGCGCGGGGCGCGAAGGTCGCGCCGGAGCCCGGGTTTCAGGTGCGGGATGGGCGGATAGAGCTCGATGCGCCGGGCGCGAAGGGCAAGGGTACCAGGGATGTCGCGCAGGATCCGGACGTGGTACTGCGGGCGTTTGCGGCGGTCGCGCGCACCGGCGTGCGGCTGGGCACGGCGAGTGAAGACCGCATCGAAGCGATGATTCCGGTGCTGTCCGCGCGACTGGAAGAGGGCGCCGCGCTGTGGTCCCGGCTGGCGGAGATTCTCACCGGGCCGCACGCCGGCGTGGCGCTGCGCTCGATGCATGCGGTAGGCGTGCTGGAGCTGATCCTGCCGGAGTTTCATGGGATCGACGCGCTGGTGATTCGCGACGCGTACCACCGCTACACGGTGGACGAGCACACGTTTGTGCTGATCGATACGCTGCATCAGCTTGAGGAAGACCCCGGGCCGGCCGCACCGGACTGGCGCAAGCGCCTGGGCGGGATGGTTCGCGAGCTGGAGAACCCTGCGCTGCTGTATCTCGCCGCGCTGATGCACGACACGGGCAAGGCACGCGCCGGGGACGATCACGCCACCGAGAGCTCGCGGCTTGCCGAGGGAGTTCTCAGCCGGTTGGATATGGACGCATATGACCAGGCCATGGTGCTGCAGTTGATCGAGACCCACCTGGACATGTCGGCGGCGCTCAGACGGGACATCTTCGACACGGAGACCGTGCGCTCGTTTGCGAGCAAGGTGCAGACGCACGAGTCGCTGTGGATGCTGACGCTGTTTACGTATGCGGACATCCGCGCCGTGCATCCGGATGCGCTGACTCCGTGGAAGGCGGAGAACCTGTGGCGGCTGTCGATGTCGACGGCCAACCAGCTGGACCGCAATGTGGACCAGGAGCGCGTGCAGGCCGGGCGCGGCGGCCTGGCGGATGCGGGACGGATTCAGCGGCTGATGGCGCGCGCACAGCCGGCGGAGCGTAACGCGCTGGCGCGGTTCGTGGAGGGGTTCCCGGAGCGGTATGTGCGGACGCGGCCCTCGAAGGTGATTTATGCGCAGTTCCGGATGGCCGAGAGGCTGACCAGCGATCGCGTGCAGCTTGAGTTCGAGTACGCACCCGAGACCAGCGCGATCACGCTGGTGAGCCGCGACCGCCCCGGGTTATTCGCGGGTATCACGGCGGCGCTCGCCGCGTGGGGCATGAACGTCGTTACGGCGGAGGCGTTCGCCAATGCGGAAGGGGTCGTGGTCGACAGCTTCCGGTTTCAGGACACGTTTCGGACGCTGGAGCTGAACGAGAGCGAGCGTGCGCGCTTTGTGGCGAGCGTGCGCGACGTGGTGGAGGGCAGGGTCTCGGCGGAGGAGATGCTGACCGGGAGGCGGCGGGGACGGCGCAAGAGCCCGCGCGTCGAGGTTGAGACGGCGATTGAGTTCGACGATGGGGCGTCGGCGACGAGCACGCTAATGCAAGTAGTGGCGCAGGACGTTCCGGGGCTGCTGCGGACGATCAGCGTCACGCTGAGCCAGATGCGGTTCAATGTTGAGGTCGCGCTTGTAGACACGGAGGGCGAGACCGCCATTGACGTTTTCTATCTCACGCACAACGGAAGCCGGCTGACGGCGGCGCAAAAGCGCGAGTTGCGGGGCGCTCTGGCGGATGCAATCGAGGAGAATGCGCGCTGAGAGATGCCGGGAAACATGTTTGTGTTTGTCAAATTTCGACAACGAAGTGCACACCGAATGCATCACACCGAACGAATCCTTAGGTAAGGGGTGTTGGGGCTGGCCAGCCAAGAGCGAACGCCAATTGCGGTGATTTTGCAGTACGTATACTGAGCAATATGAGCACTGATCCTAACCAGACGACCACCAGCGGCAGACCGACAGCGGTTCCGCAGCGAAATGACCGTTACCTGTTTGGCAAGCTGGATAGCTTTGGAAAGAACCGCGAGAAGATCGCGGAGGTGAACTGGGGCGACGACCAGCCGGAAGGCGTCTTGCTGGCCTCGCTCGATGCGGCGATCAACTGGGTGCGGAAGAGCTCGGTGTGGCCGATGACCTTTGGGCTGGCCTGCTGCGCGATCGAGATGATGTCGATGGGCGGCAGCCGCTACGATATTGCACGATTCGGCGCGGAGGTTTTTCGGCCCTCGCCGCGGCAGAGCGACCTGATGATCATCGCGGGCCGGGTATCGCAGAAGATGGCGCCGGTCATCCGGCGGCTCTATGAGCAGATGCCGGAGCCGAAGTGGGTGATCTCGATGGGAGCCTGTGCGACCTCCGGCGGCGTGTTCAACAACTATGCGCTGCTGCAGGGAGTGAACCAGGTGATTCCTGTCGATGTGTATGTACCGGGATGCCCGCCGCGTCCCGAGCAGCTGATTTACGCGATTACGCTGCTGCAGGAGAAGATTCAGGCGACGCGAGGAAGCTTGAAGGAGACACTCAACCTCTCGTAACAGAGTGGTGAAGGGGTGCACGATTGGTAAATGCAGAAAGTTGGAGGAGGCGGCAAGTCACGGTGAGATAGTAGAAACGAACAATTTAGTGCTCGACACGAACACTAAACGCGGTAAACTTTCTTGGAATTGACTCAGGTCCAGCAGACCGCATCGTACATACGAGTCTGCAGAACATATCAGCAAGTTTTCTTAGTGGAGGGTTGTCGAATGTCTTATCGTCCATTTCGCAGTATCAGCCGGTTCTTGCTGGCTGCATGTGCGGTCAGCTTTGGAGTAGCGAGCCTCGGTGCGCAGACCACCACCACAGCGTCTGCCAGCACGTCATCGACGACTGCTCCCGTTCCAGGTGGAAACAATCCTTCGCGCATCGATGTCTTCCTGGGCTACTCGTACTTTGGCGCGCACGGACAGGTGAAGCCTGCAGACATTCGTTACTCCTCGGTGGACGAGGGTGCGATTGGAAGCGGCGCCTATTACTTCAATAAGTACTTCGGCGGCGAGATCCAGTTCATCGCCAATCCTGACGGCCAGAACGATGGTCTTTACGGCGCTTACGCCGGTCCGATCGTCCGCGCGCCGATGGAGAATTTCACGCTGTTTGCGCACGCGGCAGCGGGTGCGGTGAAGATCGGCGGACCGAACAGCGAGAATCTCGCGACGCTCGAGCACGAGCCCTACCGTTGGGGACCGAGCCTGCTGGTTGGCGGCGGCATGGACTACAACCTGCCCTTTGCCGACGGCCGCTTCGGCCTGCGCCTCTTCCAGGCTGACTACCGCTACATTCATGCGGACTTCGGCCCGTATGTTGGCGTGCCCACGTACGGCGTTCTGGGTGGCCGCGCGAATATCGGTTCGGCTGAGCTGAGCACCGGCCTGCTGGTGCACTTTGGCCACATCATCCCGCCGCCGCCGGTGCAGTACTCCTGCTCCGTGACGGCACCCACCGGAACGGTCTACCCGGGCGACCAGGTGACAATCACCGGCACGGCTACCAACCTGAACCCGAAGCACACCGCGAACTATAGCTGGACGGCTGACCAGGGTGTGGTTGCGCAGAGCACGACCAACACGGTCACGATCGACACCAAGTCACTGAACCCCGGCACCTACACGGTGAAGGGCCATGTCGAGGAGGGCAAGAAGGCCGGCCAGTTTGCCGACTGCTCCGCGACGGTTACGGTGACGCAGTTCCAGCCGCCGACAGTGGGCTGCTCGGCCAATCCTTCGACCGTCAACGTAGGCGATCCTTCGACGATTACGGCGAATGGCGTCAGCCCGCAGAACCGTCCTCTGACCTACAGCTACTCGGCGACCGCGGGCTCGATCAGCGGCAACACGTCGACGGCGACCCTGACCACGACCGGTGTTGCTCCGGGAGTGATCACGGTGACCTGCAACGCGGTTGACGACAAGGGCCAGACTGCCTCGCAGACCACCACGGTGACGGTCAATGCTCCTGCCCCGGTTGTGAAGGCCGAGACCAAGAGCCTCTGCACCATCAACTTCGACCGCGACGCCCGGCGTCCGGCTCGCGTGGACAATGAAGCCAAGGCCTGCCTTGACGACATCGCCCTGAGCGCGCAGCAGGATCCGAACGCGAAGCTGGCGATCGTTGGCTCTGCCGGTACGGACGAGCGCGAGGCGGATCGCCGTGCGGCTGAGCGTGCTGTGAACGAGAAGGAGTACCTCGTGACGGAGAAGGGCATTGATGCCTCGCGCATCTCGGTTTACACCGGGACCGCCGGCAGCAAGTCCGCCGCCACGACCCTCATCCCGGACGGCGCGAACTTCGACACCACAGGCCTCACGCCGGTGGACGAGTCGAACATTCACGCCCAGCCCCGGAATGCTCCGGCTCCGCGCCACCACCGCCGCCACCACCACAGGGCAGCAGCGGCCTCTAACCAGTAACGATTGACTCACCCAAGAGCGGCTGGCCGGGAAAACCGGTCAGCCGCTTTCCTTTGCGCGCTTTTCCACGCAAAGAGCCTGTCCGCGGCAGTTCCCGGTCTGACCTACGCAGGCGAGGCGCAGATGTGAGCATCTGCCCGCGACAGATGTTGCTTCCTGTGTACTCACGATGGGGGATACAGCCCGGGGCGCGCCGGATGCATTAATCTTCATGTAGGAGTTAACGATATTGATGAGGTCAGGGCTGCTGTGCCGCCTCAGCGTCATGCTGGTGGCTTGTTTTCTGGTGGGAGCGCCCGCGCGCGCGGCCCAGTGGTTCGCCCTGGGACCCTACGGCGGCGACGCGCGGTCCTTTGCTGTCGACCCACATGACTCGCGGCATCTCTACCTCGGAACCGTAACAGGATGGCTCTACCAGAGCCATGACGGTGGCAGCTCCTGGAAGCGAATTGGGCAGATCGACGGGCACAACGACCTTGTCATCCAGCACATCGTCATCGATCCGACCTCGCCAAGCCGGATCATGGTCGGAGCGTACACGCTGAGTCACACCGGCGGCGGGATCTTCATCTCGGACGATGACGGCAGAAACTGGTCCAAGCAGGCGGAGATGAGCGGGCAGTCGGTGCGGTCGCTGGCGCGCTCGCAATCGGATCCGAACCTGCTCGTCGCTGGGACACTGGACGGAGTGTTCCGGACCAAGGATGACGGTAAGCATTGGGAGCGGATCAGCCCGCAGAGCTCGAGCGAGCTCCACGAGGTTGAGTCGATCGCCATCGATCCGAAGGACCCGAACATTATCTATGCGGGGACGTGGCACCTTCCCTGGAAGACCGTCGACGGCGGAGCGCATTGGGAGAACATCAAGCAGGGAATCATCGACGATTCGGACGTGTTCTCGATCGTGATCGATCCGGTGCAGCCGAACATCGTGTACGCCAGCGCGTGCTCGGGAATTTATAAGAGCATGGATTCGGGCGGGCAGTTCAAGGGCGGCGTCAGCATCAACAGGGGGCAGGGAATTCCCACCAGCGCACGGCGCACGCGCAAGCTCAAGATGGATCCAACCCAGCCGAACACGATCTACGCCGGAACGACAGAGGGGCTGTTCAAGTCCACCGATGCAGGTGCGACATGGGTTCGTGTGACGCGCAGTGACGTGATCGTGAACGATGTCTACGTTGATCCGAACCAGCCGCAGCACGTCTTGCTGGCGACCGATCGCGGTGGTGTGCTGCGCAGCGAGGATGGCGGGCTGACCTTCGTTCCTTCGAACAACGGATTTACATTGCGCCAGGTTGTGGCGTACGCGGCCGATCCGCACAATCCTGCCCAGCTTTATATCGGGGTTGTGAACGATAAAGAGACCGGCGGCGTCTTTGCAAGCAGCGATGGTGGCGTGCGGTGGCAGCAGATGAGCGACGGGTTGGGCGGCCGTGACGTGTTCAGCCTGACGGTAACGCCGGATGGAACGCTGCTCGCCGGTACCTCGCATGGGATCTTCCGGAACGCGAACGGGATGTGGGTTGCAGCGACGGCTGCTGCGAGCCCGGCGCGTCCAGGCGCGGCGAAAAAGACAGCAGCGGAAAGCCACGCAAGGCACCCGGCCAAGGGCGAGAAGAACGCCAAGGCCGACGCGCACGAACGTGCCACGCCGGCACCTCACAAGAACATGCCGCCCGCGCCGGCTCTCGCGAATGCGGCCGTCTACGCGCTTACAAGCGGAAGCGCCGGTGTGTACGCCGGCACCTCAGCCGGTTTGTGGCGCAGCCTGGATGGAGGCGCGAGCTGGTCGCAGTTTCACGTCCCTCAGCTCACCGAGGACCGCTACGTCACCGTACATGGCCCGATGATCGCAGCAGCAAGCCTTACCGGCCTCGCGCTCTCGCAGGATGCCGGCCAGAGCTGGACGGGTGTGATGCCTCCCCCGACGCTGACGCAGATTGGAGCGCTCGCGATTGACGGCACAGGAAACCTTTGGATTGGCGGCCCCGAGGGGGTCTTCTACTCCACGGACCGTGGCGCGTCCTGGAAGACGCTGCGCAACCTGTTTGTGCGCGAGGTGGACGGAATCTTCTACGATGCGATCAACAAGCGCGTGCTCGTGACCTCTGCAACCAGCACAGTGGGCTTTGCCGCGACGGTGCCGGATTACAAGGTCAACTACTGGGACACCGGGTGGAAGCTGCGCTTCCTGCGGCCGGTTGGCGATCATATGGTCGGCGCAACGCTTTACGACGGCATTGTGGTCGAGCCGAAGATGGTTGACTCGCCCTTCGGAGGCGATACAAGGGCAAGCGCCCGCTGAGCTGCGTCTCCGGCCGCAAGTCTCAAGCGTTCGTATCAGCGGCGTAGAATAGAGCTATGGACCGCATCGCGATCGAGGGCAAGCCGCGCCACTCCTTCCAGACTGACGACCCGGCGCTCGAGCCAATTGCCGAGAAGGTCCAGCGCGGCGAGCGGCTGAGCTTCGAAGACGGGCTCGCACTCTATCGCAGCGGCGACATCCTCGCAGTGGGCTGGATGGCGAATCTCGTCCGCGAGCGGCTGCATGGCGATGTCGCGTACTTCAACGTCAACCGCCACATCAATCCGACGAACGTCTGCGTTGCGAGCTGCCGGCTCTGCGCCTTCGGGCGCAAGAAAGGCGCGGCGGACACCTACACGATGGCGCTTGAGGAAGCCTGGGAGACCGCAGGCAAGGGTCTCACGGAGGCGGTGACCGAGTTCCACATCGTCGGCGGTCTGCATCCGGATCTGCCCTTCGAGTACTTCATGGACCTCGTCCGCGGCCTCAAGGAGCGCTACCCGCAGGTGCACATCAAAGCCTTCACGATGGTGGAGGTCGCGTTCCTCGCCAAGCGCGCGAAGCTTTCCATCGCCGAGACGCTCGATCGGATGAAGGCGGCGGGCGTGGATTCATGCCCGGGCGGCGGTGCGGAGATCTTCGCCGACCGTGTGCGCCACATCATCTGCGATCACAAGATTGACGGCTCGGAGTGGCTCGATACGGCACGCCTCGCGCATAAGGCCGGGCTGAAGTCGAATGCGACGATGCTCTACGGCCACATTGAGAACGATGAGGACCGCGTCGATCATCTACTCAAGCTGCGCGAGGTGCAGGACGACACCGGCGGCTTCCAGACGTTTATCCCGCTGAGCTTCCATCCGGATCACACCGCGCTGAGCCATCTGCCGAAGTCGACGGGCATGCAGGACATCAAGCAGATTGCGGTGAGCCGCCTGCTGCTCGACAACTTCCCGCACATCAAGAGCTACTGGCAGATGGTCACGCCGAAGATGGCGCAGATCTCGCTGCGCTTCGGCGCCGACGATATCGACGGCACCGTCGTCGAAGAGAAGATCTATCACGACGCCGGCGCGACAACGCCGCAGGGCCTGCGCCGCCGCGATCTCGAGCGCCTGATCACCGAAGCGGGCCGCGTGCCGTTCGAGCGCGACACCATGTATCGCGCTGTTACGCGCAGCGAAGACAGTTTCACCGTCGCGGTATAAAGATACTTTTACGCGTCGCAGCCTTCGCCCCGAACGGCTCCTATCCAAATCAATCTATCGTGACTGCGCAAAGGCCAGATAGCTGTGTGGCGGCAGCATTACCTTGAACGCGACGCGCTCGCCTTGCGCGGGAGCTGTTGCTGCTGATTTCTGGCGTCCGGTCGTCGGGACTGGCGCACCTTCCAGCGTTTCGTTCGTCTGCAGATTGCGGAGCCCCCGCACCGCAGCGGACACGAGAATCGTCACCTCTGTCGGTTCATCGCGGAAAGATTGTACGATCAACGAGTCGTTGTCGTAAGCGAACAGGCTGACCTTAGCCGGTGCTTCGATGCGAATCGGGAAGGTGCCCATCAGGTAGCTTCGCAATGCATTCAAGGTTGGCTCAGGCAGCTTATACAGATCGGTGAAGTTGTCCGGCACCGTCAGCACGAACAGCTTGCCCGATGCGTAGGTGTCCATCAGCAGGATCGGAAATCCGTTGTTATCGGCGATGCCGCGAATGACCGGCCATGCATCGTTTGTGAAAAATCGAATCTGCGGAAACAAAATCGGCGAGGCAGACGAACCGAGATCAGTGCCTGCTCCCGGACCGAACGCACCGATGAAGCTCGAAACCGGCACCGGCAGCGGGCTATACCGCAGTTCGATGAGCTCGTTTATCCCGTGGCCCTCAAGCGCGTGCAGCAGGCCGGAGGTGATGAAGATGGTCTTACCGGCTTCAAGGGACGACTTCATCTTCCCGACGAGCTCAGGATCTGCAGCAGCGGATTCGGTCAGCAGGATCGTCGGCGCTTCGCTCGGGAAGCTCGGCGAGAGGTTGATCGGAATCCCGATCATTCCGAGGAAGTTGGGCAGGAAGTCTTCGCCCACTCCGTGTACCGGGCGATAGGCCGCGATGCCGATCGGCGTGCCGAGCTGCGCGACTATGGGCTTCACCTGATCCAGCGCGTCGCCGGCAACGGTCGCGAAGATTGGCTTGCCCTGCGCGCGCGCCGTGATCGCCGGCCAGTTTACGTCTAGGTGCTGCGAGCCTGCCGCGGCCCATGGACGATCGCCTGGCTTCGCGGCGTCGAGCAGGTTCATGTAATTGAAGAGCGTCATCTCGTGCGCTTTAGCGAAGACCGTCAGCCAAAGCTGCTCGGAGTAGCGGTCGATGTAGCGGATGTCGAAGGTGTCCACCCATCCGCCGCCCATGTGGCCGGGATCGATATTCTCAAAGTAACGCACGATCTCGTAGCTCTCGTACTGCTGCAGGTTCTGGTCCGTGATGACCGGATCGCGAGTCTCGGTGCCCGCATAGATGCCGTCGAAGATCTTCGGCTCCTGCTTCAGGTCATACCCGTTCGCCGCGAAGTGTGGATACCAGTTCGGAAACTTGATGATCATCTTCACGCGCGGATTGACCGACCTCGCGGGCCCGACCACAAGATCGCGTGAGACCTCGTCCATCGTTTTCAGGCGAAAGTCTGTCCACGACTCCGCGCCCTTGGCCGCGATGTCCGACGCAGTCTTCGTGTTCGCGAAGAAGAAGTCGTCGAGGATAATCTCATCGAAGTGCCGCGCCGTGAACTCGGAGACGTGCTTCACGTACTCCCGGTCCGCCGGCTTCGTATAGGTGAAGGAGACGAACTGTCCGTTATCGCTGTCCGAGAAACAGATGCCGCCCGCGATCTCGACATGGTGTGCGATGAAGAAACGTTTCACGGCCTCAATAGTGTCGTCATCAGCGAGCACACGCGAGCGGTATGTCTCGATGTAAACCTTGTCGACGTGAAGCTGGCTGGAGATCTGCGACCACGTGCGCTCCAGCCACGCAGGGTCCTTCATCCGCAGCACAACCTGGACAGGAATGTAGACGACCGTCTTGAACGGTGGCTGAGACTGTGCGGATGTGCTGAACGGGGCCAACGCAAACAGTGTCAGGAGAGCGAGCAGACAGCACAGACGGGATCTCATGGTCACCCGCGACGATAACAGGCCGTCGCAGCAACACCAAATTCGCGTTTCGAGCGCCCGCACCGGCTGCGCGATGGACGCTGATGTCGTCCACTTGAGCCAGCTTGGCGGCATCCGCGGTGTAGACTTCCTGTGCTGCCAACCCTCAGACATTTTCGGAGATCTCGTTTGACTCGTTCGCGTCGAAGTGTCTCTGCAGCCATATCGTTGTTCTTTATCGCGCCGTTTGTGGCGGAGTACCTGCTCGGCGATCTGTCGTTGAAGCTGTTGCCCGCGCTTATTGTGATGGCTCCGATGTACGGCGGCGGCGCATTGTTGATTCGCGAGTTTGCGCGTCGAAAGGGGCGCGGTTGGCCGACAATTCTCTGCCTCGGAGCCGCGTATGCCCTGTTCGAAGAGGGCTTGACCACGCAATCGTTGTTCAACCCCGATTACCTCAAACTGCATATGCACTTCCTTCAGCCTGCCCATATCGCACTGCTTGGGATCGGCGGATGGTGGACGATGCTGATGCTCAACGTCCACACCTTTTGGAGCATCGGGGTTTCTGTGGCGCTGGCAGAAGGACTGGTGCCGGACCGCGCCCGCGAGCCGTGGCTTGGCAATGTGGGCGAAGCGATCCTCGCCGCAATTTTTGTCGTGGGCGCGATAGTAAACACGCTGATCGGATTCAAGCAGAACCACTTCTGGGCGTCACCTCTGCAGCTCGCCGTCGTGACTGTTATCGTCGCGCTGCTTGTAGCGCTCGCGTTTCTGACTCCCGGCCGGTGGCGTCGCAGGACGGTCGGCACAGTGCCGCCGGCGTGGCTGCCGGCTGTGATCGCGTTGGCCGCAGGCGCCGCGATCGAGTTCATTCCGCCCCACGCGGGGTGGGCTGCGGTAGCCGGGATGCTTGCGGTCGATCTTGTCTTTCTTGCGATCGTGGCGGCGATGTCGCGTGGCCCGGGGATGGACGCCTCAACACACGCTTAGCCTGGCGGCTGGAGGAGCCATCGTTTATGGCGTGCATGCTTTCACGATGAAGCCGTTCGGCGCTTCCACGCGCGCTATCGGATGGATTGGGAACGGCGTCTTTCTGGCGATCGCAATCGCGATCGTCGCGATTGGCATGAAGCGCACGCGTGCTGTCGTCGCGGCCGAAGTCTCGACACCGCTCACTGCCTGAGCGCGATCGTGCTTCGAATTAATGCGGCTTCTGGGTTTGGTGCTCTGGATTACTCAGGATCTCCTCGCGCGTGTAGCCTTCCCAAGTCCAGGGCGTCACAGTATCGCCGAGCAGCTGCTGCAGCAGTGGACCAAACGCCAGCTCGCCGTTGTCCGAGTTCGTCAGCAGAATCATGCAGTCGTTGTGGCGCGTGAAGCAGATGACGTAATTCTCCGCGCCATCGCCATGGCCTTCCTTGAAGAACGCCGGCCCATACTTCGTGTGCGTCAACAATCCCCAGCCGAGGCCATAGCTGAGACCCACCGCCGGACCTTCATCGCTCATGGCGGAGTCCATCGTAGGGAACTGGTGCGCGGCCCGGATGCTGATCTGAGGCATCAGCATCTGCTCTCGCGTGCCCGGCTTGATGATGCGGTTCGCGAGCAGAGCTTCCAGAAAGCGCGAGAGATCCTTGACGCTGGTCGCCATCGATCCCGAAGCGCGCGCGTGATCTTTGCGTGTGAAGTTCAGGAAGTTTCCCGTCGCGCCGTAACGCACAGCGTTGTTGTCGGCGAAGCGATCCTTCCACGTGAGGCTCGTCGTATTCATACCGAGCGGCGTGAAGAGGTCGCGCTGCATGGAAAGTTCCAGCGGCTCGTGCGTAACGGCCTGCTCAATGACGTACTGCAGCAACGTGAGCCCTTCACCGGAGTAGGCAAAGCGCGTGCCCGGCTCGTATAGAATTCGCAGCTTGCCGTCGGGCATGTCCGCCGGAGCATAGTTGCACAGGCTCGACGTGTGCGAGAGCAGCATTCGCGGCGTGATGTGCCGGTATCGCGGGTCTGCCGTGAGCAGGGAAGTGTCGTGATAGTACCCCGACAGGCCGCCGGGCATATATTCCGCGATCGGCTTGTCCAGGTTGAGCCTATGCTGTTCCACCAGCGTCATCACCCACGTGGCAAAGACCGCCTTTGTGACCGACGCAGCCCAGATGTACGTGTCCGCCGTCATCGGCAGATGATGCTCTACGTCGCGCAGACCGTAGGCATAGGTCCACACGGTGCGGCCATTGTGGAGCATTGCAATCTGTGCGCCCGTGACGTGGTCTCTCGCCAGCTCAGCATCGGCGATCGCGTGCGCCTGGACTGCAGTCACCGTGCTTCCATCAATTCGATGCAGCGTCTGCGCCGAGGCACACGTGGCAAGCAGAATCGCGATGGCGATGGTGGCTCTTCTCATCATGCAGAGAGTGCGGCGACTTCTGAAACAGAGGCAGCGCTGTTCCAGGCGGAATTGATGTCACCTGGCCCGGACTATTTCGCGAAGAGCTGTGACAGATCAGCGAATGCTTTGAACTCGAGGGCGTTGCCTGCTGGATCGAGGAAGAACATCGTCGACTGCTCGCCGACTTCGCCCTTGAAGCGAGTGTAGGGCTCGATGATGAATTTCACACCGGCTGCGCGGACGCGCTCGGCTAGGGCGTCCCAGTCAGATTGCGTGAGGACGACGCCGAAGTGCGGAATCGGCACATCGTGGCCGTCGACCGGGTTGCTGTGGAGGTCGTCGGCGGACGCGGGCTTGCGCTTCAAATGCGCGACGATCTGGTGCCCGAAGAAGTCGAAGTCGATCCAGTGCTCGGCGCTGCGGCCCTCAGGGCAGCCCAGGACGGTCCCGTAGAAATGCCGGGCGGCGGGCAGGTCGTCAACGGGGAAAGCAATGTGAAAGGGACGAAGCTGGCTCATCGCTGTCAGGGTAACCCAGAACCGAAACAGGACGATAATGTCGTCAGGCGACTGACGAATAAGCACAGTCCAGAGTACGACCTTGAGCTGGGTTGCCAAAGGATTGTGGAATCCCGTGACAGATTTGTGGGATTTCTCCTGAGATTCCCCTGATTTCTTATCGACGAGGAGTGAGAGCCCGCCCCCCGGCGCGACCCCCACCACCGCCAGGAGACCCCGTTGGCCCATCAAGTGATCCTTGCAGATAACCAGGCGATCTTTCGCGCGGGCGTTGCCCGCGTGCTCAGCCAGGAACGAAACCTGCAGGTTGTTGCGCAGTGCCCGGATTTTGAGCGCCTGAAGGAAGCCGTTGGGAGCTTCCGGAAGTCGATCGTCATTTATCCCTCCAGCTTCGCGCCGGATGTCAACGAGCTGCTGGACTGGATCGAGCAGGCCGGAAGCCGTTCGGTGGTCATTCTGGAGCACGGCGCCACGCTGGACGAGCAGTATGCCGCCCGCGTGGAAGGCACGGTGCTCCGTTCGGTCGCCGCGCCGCACCTGGTGGACTGCCTGCTCCGCGTCGCCGCAGGGCAACGCAGCGTCCAGCGCGCCAACGTGAAGACGATGCCTTCGCCGGACCGCGTGGGCGCCAATGTGCTCGAGCGCCTGACGCCGAAGGAGCTGCAGATCGTCGCGCTCATTGCCGAAGGCTCGAAGAACAAAGAGATCGCGATGCAGCTCGGTACCAAAGAGCAGGTGGTGAAGAACTACCTCCGCAGCATCTATGACAAGACCGGCGTAAGCGACCGCCTGGAGCTGGCGCTGTTCACGATCCACCATCGTGCGCTCGCCGAGGCCGCAGAGCGCGTCCGCGAGAAGCTGATCCGCAGCGCCTAACACCTCGCCCCGGGCTTTAGCCCGGATTCAGCAACTACAACGACGTTCAGGGAGAAGCAGCGCATGCCGGCCTAGAGGCCCATGCGCTGTTCCTGTTCTTCGGCGGCTTCCGAGACGTAGCCCTTCTTCTCCGCAATCGATTTCGCCTGCGTGAACAGCAGCAGGTAGTCCGGCCCGCCGGCCTTCGAGTCCGTGCCGCTCATATTGAAGCCGCCGAACGGGTGCGCGCCGACCATCGCTCCCGTGCACTTGCGGTTCAGATAAAGATTGCCCACGTGGAACTCGCGCGCGGCGCGGTTCAGCTTGTTGCGGTCCCCCGAGTAGATCGCCCCGGTCAGCCCGTACTCCGTGTCGTTGGCAATCGCGAGCGCGTGATCGAAATCGTTGGCCTTGATCAGCGCGAGCACCGGCCCGAAGATCTCTTCCTGCGCCAGCCGCGCATCGGGCGCGACCTCGCCGAAGACGGTCGGCTGAACAAACCAGCCATTGCCGTCGTTCGTCGCGGGCGCGCCGCCGGTCAGGAGCCTGCCCTCCTGCTGCCCGATGTTGATGTAGTTCAGCACGCGATCGTACGCCGCCTTATTGATCACCGGGCCGCTGTACGCGTTATCCGCCGGGTCGCCAACCTTCAGCTTCTCCACGCGGTCGCGCAGCCGTTCGCTGAACGCATCGTAGATCGAGCTCTCCACGATCGCACGCGAGCACGCCGAGCACTTCTGCCCGTTGAAGCCGAACGCCGAAGCCACCACGCCGTCCACGGCAGCATCGATGTCGGCGTCGGCCGCCACGACGATCGCGTCCTTTCCGCCCATCTCGAGGATCGTGCGCTTGATGAACCGCTGGCCCGGCGGCGTGCGTGCGGCGCGCTCGTGGATCTCCAGGCCAACCTTCTTCGACCCCGTGAACGCGATGAAGTGAACCTTGGGGCTCTCGACCAGCAGCCGTCCCGGCTCCGGTCCGCCCTGCAGGAGGTTGACCACACCGTCCGGCAGGCCGGCCTCTGTGAGCAGCTGCACAAATCGCGCTGCGATCGTCGGCGCGTCCGGCGAAGGCTTCAGCACGACCGTGTTGCCGGTCACGATCGAAGCCGCCGTCATCCCGGCCATGATCGCGAACGGAAAGTTCCACGGCGGAATCACCGCGCCCACGCCGAGCGGAATGTAGCGCAGCAGGTTGCGCTCGCCGGGATACTGAATAGGCGGGGCCGCCGCGTCAAGCTGCAGCGCCTGGCGCGCGTAGAACTCCAGGAAGTCGATGCACTCGCCTACGTCGGCGTCTGCCTCGGCCCAGTTCTTGCCGACCTCGAAGACGAGCCACGCGCAGAAATCCAGGTGGCGCTCACGGATGAGTTCCGCGGCCCGGAGCAGAACCTTCACGCGCTCCTCGGCCGGCTGCCGCGACCAGACTGCAAACGCCGCCGCGGCAGCTTCGATCGCCTGCTCGACCTCAGCCGGTCCGGCCGCGTAGTGCGTTCCAATCACCTGCGCCGGCCGCGCCGGGTTCGTGGACGTAAACGTCGCGCCCGTTTTAGCCGAGCGCCCGCCGATCACCAGGTCCCACGTCTTGCCGAGCTCGGAACGCACGCGAGCCAGTGCGTCCAGCATCGCGCGGTGATTGTCGGGAGAAGAAAAGTCCGTGAACGGCTCGTTGCGGAAGGGCGGAAGATTCATCATGCGGCCTTTCAAAAATGGGTCCGTCGATTAGAGTAACGGAGCGACGCCCGCGGATACCGCGACTGTCGATTTTTTCTGCAAATCGTCCGCCGGCGCGGTGCTAAAAAGGCCGGTCCGCGCTGGCGTATTGTTGTTTACCGGGCCCAACGAACGCGCCCCGAGGTATGTGGCATGTGCTTTTCAGCGACCGCGAACTTCGTCGGCAGCGGCGTCCTGGGCGCTATCGGAGGCGCGACGCTGCTGCACGTGAAGCACCGACGGGAGCTGCTGTTCGCGGCGCTCCCCACCTTCTTTGCTGTGCACCAGTTCATCGAGGGCTTCGTCTGGCTCGGCCTGGACGGGCGGTTGTCTCCGCAGGTCACTCATGACGCCGGTGCGGCGTTCATGTTGTACGCCCAGGGGCTACTGCCCGCGCTCATCCCCGTAAGCGTTCTGCTCTTTGAGCGCACCGCCAAACGGCGCAGACGCATGCTTCCGTTTGTAGTCCTTGGCATCGGGCTGACGCTTTATATGCTCTGGGCGCTGGCCGCATTTCCCACGCAGGTCTACGTGCGCTCCAGCAGCATCGTGTACATCAACCAGGCGACCAACCACCTCTGGGTAGCGGTACTGTACGTCATCGCAACGTGCGGCTCGCTGTTCTTCTCGGAGAACTGGGACATGGTGCTCTTCGGCGCGGCGAACCTCATCATTCTGCTGATCACGATGGCCATCAAGCGCTACGCCTTCACGTCCGTGTGGTGCGCCTATGCGGCGATTGCCAGCGTGATTATTCTCGCCTACTTCTGGCGCAGCAAAGCAGTGCGGCCGTTCAGGTATGCCGAATCGATGTGATTCGATTCGCCCTAAACGGCCACAATGCTGAACTGCTGAGCCTTTACAGACCCTTCTTCGCCAGGAACAGAACCAGATCGCGTACCCGGTTCGAGTAGCCCCACTCGTTGTCGTACCAGGAGATGACCTTCCCAGTGTTCTGACCGACGGTCTTGGTCAGCTTCGAGTCGACGATCGACGACAGCGGATTGCCCTTGAAGTCGGAGCTCACCAGCTCGTTCTCTTCAAAGCCCAGAATGCCCTTTAGCGGGCCCTCAGCCGCGGCTTTCAGCGCGGCGTTGATCGATTTCGCGTCGATCGGCTTCTCGGTAACGAACGTGAGGTCGACCACCGAGACGTTCGGCGTCGGAACGCGGATCGCAAAGCCGTCGAGCTTGCCATCCATCTCCGGAATCACAAGCTTCAGCGCCTTGGCGGCTCCGGTCGAGCTCGGGATCATCGACAGCGCAGCAGCGCGGGCGCGGCGCAGGTCCTTATGCGGCGCATCCAGCACGACCTGGTCGTTCGTGTAGCTGTGAACGGTGGTCATAATGCCCGACGTGATGTTGAACGTCTCGTGCAGCACCTTCACCACCGGCGCGAGGCAGTTCGTCGTGCAGCTCGCGTTCGAGATGATGTTGTGCTTCGACGCATCGTACTTCGAGTCGTTCACACCCAGCACGATCGTGATGTCCTCGTTCGTTGCCGGCGCGGAGATGATGACCTTCTTCACGGTCGAGCCAAGGTGAGCCTTGGCCTTCTCAGCATCGGTGAAGAATCCGGTGGACTCGATGACGATCTCGGCGCCGACCGACGCCCAGTCGAGCTTCGACGGATCGCGCTCGGCAAACACCTTCAGCGTCTTGCCGTCAACGGTCAGCGAATTCTCGCCGTGCGAGACCTGGTTGGGCAGGTTCCCGAGAATCGAGTCGTACTTGAGCAGATGTGCGAGGGTGGCCGGTGTGGTCAGGTCGTTGACGGCGACGAATTCAATGTCCTTGTTGCCGAGTGCGGTGCGAAAGATATTGCGCCCGATGCGGCCGAAGCCGTTGATACCTACCTTTACTGCCATGTGCGTGCGGTGACCTCGCTGAAATGTGTTTGAGAGTGGCGTGGTTCAGGGAAGGATGAGGACGCGCGCGCTCCCAATTTCTGAGGCTATCAAAGTGGGTTGTCAACCGCAAATGCGCGCATCGGCCGGCCGGCCGCCAGGTGCACAGGGGAATGCGCAAAGGTGCATCGTTTGGGCCGCGTCCCATGCGTGTGATAAAAGCAGCATATGCGCGAATGGATGCGCGAGAAACTCATGAGAAGACGTTCCAAGCGTGGGCCCAACGATTCCGAGTCCACCGGCAAGATTGGGCAGGAAATTCCGACGAATCAGCCGGCGCCGCTGCGGCCGGCGTATCCGGAACCTGTGCGAGCTGAGCAGATCCCCGAACCGAACCCAGCCCCGCAGCCCGATGTTGCGGCGGAGATGCATGGGCTTCAGCCGGGCGACGCCACACCGAACGCCGGGGCAGAGCTGCACAGCACATCCGAGCCAATCCCTGAGCATCCGCGCGTCGAAGTCGAGACGCAGCCGGACTCGGTGGGTACACCTCCGCCGGCCGCCCCTGCAGTGCCCGCGCGGTCGCCGCGGGGCTACGTTGTGCTGACCATCGGCCTGCCGGGTTCGGGCAAGACGACCTGGTACAAGCGCCGCGGTGTGACCCCGCTGTCGAGCGATATGCTGCGCACCATCCTCTTCGACGACATCACCGACCAGCGCTACCAGGGGCTTGTCTTCTCCACGCTTCGCAGCCTGCTGCGCGCGCGGTTGATCGCGAAGATGCCGTGGAACTACGTCGACGCGACTAACCTGAGCCCGCACGAGCGGCGCCAGTGGATCAAAATGGCGAAGAGCTTCGGCTACGAGGTGCAGGCCGTTTTCTTTGACGTGCCGCTCGCCATCTGTCTGGAGCGAAACGCCAAGCGCGACCGCCAGGTCTCCGACGAGGTCATGCACAAGATGGCCGAGAGACTGCGCCCGCCTGCCTTCAAGGAAGGCTTCGACAAGATCACCGTGGTGCGCGTGAAGGGCGCGCAGGCGGCGACCGACGGGACAGGCGAGCACGCGCTCCACGACAGCACGCCCGCGACGCCGCTCGAAGAATAGGACAACAGGCCGCCGGAATAGCGCAGGAGATCGATGGCCACTCACGCGGTGGAGTTCGCAGATGTGAGCTTCACGGTGAGTGGCCGTCCTGTTTTGCGCGGTGTTTCGCTGCGCGTGGAGCAGGGAACCACGACGGCGCTGCTGGGCAGGAGCGGCTCGGGGAAAACCACGCTGCTCCGCACCGTCAACGCGCTGGTTACGCCAACCAGCGGGCGCGTGCTGCTGGACGGCCACGATGTTCGCCACGAAAACCTCATCGCGCTGCGCCGCAGGATCGGCTATGTGATCCAGGAGACCGGGCTGTTTCCGCACATGACCATCGAGCGCAACGTCGGAATGGCGCTGGAGCTTGCAGCCGATTCGCGCCACGCGAGCCGCGCACGTGCGGCAGAGATGGTCAGGATGGTCGGTCTCACTGAGGATTGCCTCAAGCGATATCCGTGGCAGCTGAGTGGAGGTCAGCGTCAGCGCGTGGGAGTAGCGCGTGCACTTGCGAATGAGCCGAAGGTGCTGCTGATGGACGAACCGTTCGGTGCGCTCGATCCGCTGACCCGCGCGGAGATGCAGACGATGTTGCGCGACCTGCTGCGCCGCACACGCGTGACGGCAATCATCGTCACGCATGATCTCGAAGAGGCGTTGTACCTCGCAGATCGTGTCGTGCTGCTCGAAGACGGTGCAGTCGTTGCCGATCTCGCGCGCAACGATGTGCGTGGATCGGCGAATGAGGCGATGCGGGCCTACATAGCCGCAACACACCGCGAGGTCACCGCGTGAGCACCTTTCTCCAGCGGTACGGCGCGCAGATCGCACGGCTCACCTTCGAGCACGTCTGGCTCACCGCAAGCGCGATGCTGTTGGCCTGCGCGATCGCGCTTCCACTCGGCGTGCTGCTTACACGCAAGCAGGCGTTTGCCAAACCTGTGATCGGCGTCGCGAATATTCTGCAGACGATCCCAAGCCTCGCGTTATTCGGGCTCCTGCTCCCGGTCCCATTTCTCGGTGATCGCGCGGCGCGGCTGGCGATTGTTGCACTCACTGCGTACGCCCTGCTGCCGATTCTGCGCAACACCTACGCAGGAATCGGAAGCGTCGATGCTGCGGTAATCGACGTTGCCAACGCGCTCGGCATGACCGGTTGGCAGCGCCTGCGCAAAGTGGAACTGCCGCTCGCCGCGAGTGTGATTCTCGCGGGCATCCGGACGGCGACCGTGACGTGCGTTGGTATCGCGACGATTGCGGCTGCGATCGGCGCCGGCGGATTGGGCGAGCTGATCTTCCGCGGCGTCGCCAGCGTGGACAACCAGCTTGTACTCGCGGGTGCAATTCCGGCTGCACTGCTGGCGCTCTGCGCCGATGGACTGCTCGCGCTCGCGGAGAAGCGGTTCGTGGTGCGGAGGTGAGGGACCGGGTCAGCAGGTCAGCGAGTCAGCGACTCAGCGGGTTCGCGGCGCTGCTGATCCCCATCCTCACTCTATGCACTTCATGCGCGCCGCCGCGATCCTCGCATATCGTGATTGGCGCGAAGAACTTCACCGAACAGGTCGTTCTCGGCGAGCTGCTCGCGCAGGAGATTGAGGCTGCCGGCGGCGGCAAGGTGGAGCGCAGATTCTGGCTTGCTGGAAGCTATCTCTGCCAGCAGGCGCTGATCTCAGACCGCATCGACGGATACGTGGAGTACACCGGAACCGCGCTGACCGCGATTTTGAAGCAACCGCTGCCTGCGCCGGGCACGTGCGACGAGGCGTGCGTGCATGGGCGGGTGGCACAGCTCTATGAGGGGCGGTATGGGGTGCGGGTGGGGCCGGGGCTGGGGTTCGAGGATACGTTTGCCATGGTGGTGCGGGCGGAGGATGCGCAGCGGCTCGGGCTGCGGACCATCTCGGATGTGGCGAAGGTGAAGCCTGCGATGAGGCTCGGCGTGGGGTATGAGTTTGCGGAGCGGCCGGATGGGCTGCGGGGGTTGAGTGCGGCGTACGGGCTGCGGTTTGCCGGGCCGCCCCGGACGATGGAGCTCGGGCTGCTGTACCGGGCGCTGGCGGCTCACCAGGTGGACATTGTGGCGGGGAACTCTACGGATGGGGCGATCCGGGGAATGGGGTTTGTGGCGCTCATGGATGATCGGCACTACTTTCCGCCCTACGAGGCGGTGCCGCTGGTCCGGGAGGACTCGCTGCGGCGCTGGCCGCAGATTGGGGTGGCGATGGAGCGGCTGGCGGGCAAGGTGAGTGAGGACGATATGCGGGCGATGAATTTGGCTGTGGAGTCGCAGCACAGGGATGTTGCGGAGGTGGTTCGGGAGTTTCGGCGGGCGCATGGGCTGTAACCCCCCTCCCCCCGGCAAAATTGCGCAAAGTATTCAAGTCATTTGTGTTAGGTGCGGACTTCAGTGCGCAGCAAAGGGGTGTCATTCGAGCGGGTCCCTGTTTCTGAGGCCACATTTGTCAAGTAGGCTGGGCTTTATGGGGAGGGCTGAGATGGAGCTGGAGCCGTGGATGCGGGGGACGCATCGGGAGCTGGATGTGGTTCGGCGGGCGGTGATTCATGCGCTCGAGCTGGCTGAGGAGGACGTCGAGAAGTGGACCGGCGGGCTCGGGTGATGAGGAGATGTGGAGGGTGCCGGCTGCTGGGATTGCGCCAGTTGGGTTTCATCTGCGGCATATCGTGGGGTCTTTGGACCGGCTGCTGACGTATGCGGAGGGCCGGCAGTTGGATGAGGCGCAGCTTCGGGCGTTGAAGAGCGAGATGGAGCCCGGGACCGCGGCGGGAGTGCTGGAGGAGTTTCGGGAGGGGATTCGGTCGGCGAAGGACAGGGTGCGGGCGTTTGCGCCGGAGTCGTATGAGGAGGCGCGGGAGTTGGGGCGGAAGCGGCTGCCGACGACGGTGGGTGGCCTGCTGATCCATTGCGCGGAGCATACGGCGCGGCATGTGGGGCAGGTGGTGACGACGGCGAAGCTGGTTCGCGGTTGAGGTTTCTGGTGGTCCGGAGCGAAGGCAATTCGGCCCATTCGACTTCGCTCAGGGCTCCGCGCTTCGCTCGGCTGCACGACGGCCTTCGGCAGAGCGGAAGGTCCCTCGGCAGTCTGAATGGACGTACCACGACATGTTAGTAACAGCGCAAGAGAATATTTTGCGGCTCAATAATCACTAGCCTGATAATCGCGCAGCTTGACGGCCGGAAGGTCGATGACCAGATGAAATCTATGCGGAGAACCGTACTCCGTGAAGGCTATGGGGGCGCCGGGGCATATGCGGCCCGGAAGGTGCACCGTCTCATTCACCACCGGGTCAACCCTGCCACCCGGCGGAAAATCGAGCAGCCACGTCCCTGCTGGATTCACCGCACTTTGTCCGTCACAACCAGCCGTTGTAACCCCCGCTTCGACATGCGTCGGCACTATCTCCTGATACGCATAGCGGCAATAAACTCTGCCCTCATCCAGCATGCAGTTCGCATTCAGCGGCGCTCGAAACCGCTCAGCCGCCGCAACACGCCCCACTTCCGCCGGACGCATCTCCTCCCCGATCAGCTCAAGATGCAATCCCATTTTCTCTCCCGCAAAGCGATCGAATACGTCCTTTGGCAGCGGAAAACCGACAGCATCTTCGGATATCGTGGCGTTCAGCCACGGCGACTGATACCGTATCCCATTCGCCCTGAGTGTCACAGCCACGTTCGTCTCACGAACCCTCGCATCCCCCGGCAGTCCCTCCAGTCGAATGGGCAATTTCACCTCGATGAAATGCCGAAGATACCCGAGGTCCCGGCCACGCTCTTCATATGGCACCGGACCAGGCGTAAACACAAGCCGCGGCGATCCGTTCGAGGGCACTTCATAGTGCCCGCGTATCAATGCCCTCACAGGTGCGCCGAAGCCCTGCCTGTCGTATCCGAAGATGAACAGCAGAAACAGCGCGAGCGTCGCGGCGATCGCGACCCGGCAATGCGCCGTACGCCGCCGCGCGAATTGATACGCGAGAATCGCTACCAGCAGAACACCAAATAACGTGCCGAACACCGGCAACTCAAACGGAGGGGACATGCGCAGTTCCGTGCCCGGCAAGATGAACTGCAGGGTCGCCGCCCACGCCAGCAGTAACGCCACCATAAATCCAAATGCCGCCGCGAGACCTTCTGTCACCGACGCAATCAGCATGGACGGAAGAGAGAGCACCAGCGCAAAATTCATCAAGCAGCGAGCCATGCCCGCCTTCGCCACAAACGGATTCAATCCCGCTACATGCAGCAAGCACCACTGCATCAGCACGAACGGCAGAACCACGCAGGCCAGCACAAACACAAATTTTGCGCCCAGCAACGATCGCCACTCATACGGCCGCGTTATCCAGAACTGCTCCTCGCCCACCAGCCGGTCTGCGTGAATTGCACTCGTGATCAGCACAAATTGCGAGGCCATCAGCAGGATCTTCAGCAGAGTGGCGAACATCACCAGAAAGCTGTTCGCGGTGTCGCGGTCCCATGTTTGTGGGGTCACCCACACAAACGCAGCCAACAGCAGTGCGTACACCAGCAGTTGCCACCGGAGCTGCCGCACATCTTTCCAGAAGATCAGGCTCACTTGTCTCATGCGCGATAGGCCTTTTCCGCCCGGCCGATTCTGTTGAGCGCAAGAAATATCGCCCGCAGGTTCATCGGCTCAGACTGCACGTGCATGGCATCAGGCATCAGAGCGCGGATTGCGCCTTCGTGGTCTGCGACATTTACACGCAGATCCACAAACCGCAGCATTGCTCCTGAGGCTTCTGTGGCCACACATCCTTCGGGCAGTCTCGCCCTGACTTGCGCGGCAACCTCTTCTTCGAACGTAACGGTCACTTCGCGACAGCGAGTCAACAAGAAATCCATCGGCTGAACAAACAGAAGGCGGCCGTTGTGCAGAAAGGCGACGTGGGACGCGAACGATTCAATCTCTTCGAGATCATGCGAAGAGATCACGATGGTCGTCGTCTGGGTCGGATCCTCCGCGTGAGTGCGGTCCAGCAGCGTCTGGATGAGTTCGGATCGCACGGCAGGATCGAGTCCCGAGAATGGCTCATCCATCACGAGCAGCTCCGGTCTGAACGCGAGCACGCTCGCAAGCGCTGCCTTCATCCGCATGCCGCGCGAAAGATGCTTGATTTCGCGGTCAGGTGGGAGCTCGAGATCTTCGAGAAGTCCCGCATCGTCCCAGAGCGGGTACATCGGTCGCAAGTGCGCCATGAAGGCGGCGACCGTCATCCAGTCGGGCATCTCCTGGGTCTCTGAGAGGTAGCCGATGCGTGTGAAAGCCTGCCCGCGAAGGCTGGTTGAAGGCATACCGAGCACCGTCGCGTGACCATGAGTGGGCCGTACAATATTCAGCAGCAGCTTGATCAGCGTGCTCTTGCCCGCGCCGTTGTGTCCGATTAACGCGAGAACGGAGCCTCGCGGCACGGTCAAATCCAACGGCGCCAGTAACATCGTTTTGCCAATCCGTTTGGCGAGTTGACGCACCTCGATTGCGGGAGCGGCCATCATTTGCAGGCCTCCTGCCCGCTCGACAACCGATCCCAGTGTTTGTCGAGCGCTGCAATCACCTGCTCGCGGTCGATCGCAAGACGCTTCGCCTCAACCACCAGTTCCTCAATGCGGCGGTTCAGCAGTGCGGCCCTCTCGCTGGAACTCGAACCGGGTCTCTTTGCCACGACTGTTCCGATGCCTGGGCGCGCTTCAATCAGGCCATCGCCGAGCAGTTGCACGATTACTTTGTGGGCTGTATTCGGATTGATCTTCAGTTCACGAGACAACACCCGAACCGAGGGGAATGAATCGCCCACCCGAATCTGCCCCGTGACGATCGCACGAGTCGCGGCATAGACAGCCTGCTCGTAGATTGGTACCCCGGGCTGCGGCGTTAGTCGGAACGGAATCATGTGTACTAGTACGCATGGTACACCTCAAATGAGGAAAGTCTAGCCCTACGAGGGACAAATTTGGATCGGCCCCCCCGACGGGCGGTGAGGGCCAGAATTGTTATGAGGTGGTGCGGAGGAAGGCAATTCGATAAGCGCGGCTAGTTGTCGCTGATGCGCTCGTGTGCGGTGATGAGTTTCCAGCCCCAGGTTAGAGCGAGGTCTTTGAAATCGGGGTTGGTGGTACGGATCAGGTTGAGCTTCTTTTCGCGGCGCCAGCCTTTGAGTTGCTTTTCGCGAGCGATGGAGGTGCGGATGTCTTCGTGCTTCTCGTAGTAGAGAAGGCGTGTGCAGTTGTATGTCTTGGCGAAGCCTTCGAAGGTGCCGTTCCTGTGTTGCCATACGCGGTTGTCGAGGTCGCTGGTTACACCGATGTAGAGCGTGCCGGTGGGGCTTCCCATGATGTAGGTGTAGCCGGGTTTTGGCATGTGGATGCGGGAGCTGGTTGGGGTTTTGGTTGAAAAGGGTTTGGGCTGCCGTCGCGATAGTAGCAGCGTAGGGGTCCTTCGGCTGCGCGTCGCGGTAAGGCTGCGACGCTTCGCTCAGGATGACGGCTTTTTAGCGGACGGCTTGGGATGACGACTTATTAGCTGACGGCTGGATGACGGCTTGTGAGCGGACCGCTCAGGATGACGGCTTATTAGGGGACGGCTGGATGGGGTTGTTCAAGCGACGGGGCCGGGCTATTCATCCGACGAGGTGGCCGGGCGTGTTTAGCCGACGAGGTGGCCCATTTTGTCGCGCTTGGTTTCGAGGTAGCGCTCGAAGGTGGGTTCGATGGGGATTTCGGCGGAGAGGCGCTCGGCGACCTTGATGCCGCCGGCTTCGAAGGGTGGCGCGGGATGAGTTCTGTCGTGGGGTCGAGCTACGGCGAGGTCTTCTTGCTGTCGGGTTGCTGGATGGAGCTCCATTGGGCGTGCTCCTGGGAGACGAGGGATTCGACTCGTTCGGCGAGGAGGGTGCGGGGGTCTGGGGCGGAGGCGTAGGGGCCGGCCTTGGCGAGGAAGACGTACTTCTCGTGCTTGAGGGCTTCGCAGGTGGAGCGATAGGTGGTCCAAAGCTGCTGGTACTGGTTGAGGTGGAGCAGACCTTCGAGCACGGTGATGAGAACGCCGAGCAGGCCGATGATGAGTTGGCTGTGGGGGAAGGCGTGGCCGGCGAGCAAGGGGATGGAGGCGGCGCAGATGATTTCGACGACCTTGGTGCGCTTGAAGATGTGCTGCGCGGAGATGCTCTTGCGGTCGTACCAGTGGATCTGGTCTTCGAGGCGTGCCATCGTCGGATCTTCGTGGCTGGGGGCGTCGGTGAGAGCGGCCGGTGCAGTCGGAACCATCGGAGGCGCTCCTCTCTTGTCGGAGCCAATATACAGGCCAGTGGGTGCTATAACGGTGCGTTGCTGAACCGGGGCCATGTTCTTTTCGGAATCGAGGGTCCATGAAACTGCTGGCCAAGTTCAATCTGATCCTGCTGGTGATCTTCGCGGTCGGTGGATGTGTGATCGCTGAGCTGGCCTATTCGTTCCTGATAGGCAATGCGCGGCGCGAGGTGCTGCAGCAGGCACACCTGATGATGGCGAGCGCGCAGTCGGTGCGGGACTATACGGCGATGGACCTTTCTCCGCTGCTGCAGCAGAACCCGGGGCACCGCGTGCATTTCCTGGCGGAGACGATTCCGTTTTATGGAGCGACGACGACCTTCAACGATTTG
Source organism: uncultured Acidobacteriaceae bacterium (assembly GCA_963777205.1). Taxonomy (GTDB): domain Bacteria; phylum Acidobacteriota; class Terriglobia; order Terriglobales; family Acidobacteriaceae; genus Granulicella. Next base: position 1,050,951 of record CAVZPQ010000002.1, read on the forward strand.
AGGAAGGACCCGGCGTATGCGGATTACACGTACAAAGAGGCGGCGCTGAACCCGACGAATCCGGAGGACCGGGCAGCGGATTGGGAGTCGGACATCATTGCTGAGCTGCGCAACCATGGCGAGCAGCAGATTGTGGATGAGCGCGCGACGCCTTCGGGGCGGTCGCTGTATATCGCGAATCCGGTTGTGGTGAAGCAGGAGTGCCTGGAGTGCCATAGCTCGCCTTCAGCGGCGCCGCGCGCGATGCTGGCGGTGTACGGAACGGCGAATGGGTTTGGGTGGAAGAAGGGCGAGATTATCGGCGCGCAGATTGTCTCGGTGCCGATGGCGGTGGCGGAGGGGATTGCGGACAGGGCGTTTCACCGGCTGCTGCTGTACCTGATTGTGACGCTGCTGGCGGCGATCCTGGCGCTGGATGTGGCGGTGTACCGGTTCGTGATTCGGCCGTTGCGTGTGGTGTCAGAGAGGGCAGACCGGGTGAGCCGCGGGGAGAAGAATGTGCCGCCGATTGAGGTGAGGGGGAAGGACGAGATTGCGACGGTCGCGTCGTCATTCAACCGCATGCAGGTGAGTTTGGCGAAGGCGCTGAAGATGTTCGAAGAGGAATGAGCAGGGGGCGTTAGCCGCGGCAGGAGCGAAGAAATTTGGCGCGGTCCGGCTCGGATTCGATCTCCTGCGCGGCGGAGTTGCAGAGCTCGTCGAGTGAGGCGCAGCGCTTGGTGGCGCGCTTGATGACGACTTCGGCGATGGGGCCGATGTAGAGCGCGAGCTCTTTGCGGACGCGGTCGATGGTCGCGGTGTCGAAGGCGGATGCGGCGAGAGGAGCGGGCGGGGATTGCGCGGGTGAAGAGGTTGCCGTGCTGGGTGGTTCCTCGAAGGGGAGCAGGGACTGGATGAGCACCTGAACGTCGGACTTCCAGCGGGCGTGCGTGAGCTCGACTGCGTTGCGAAAGGCTAGCTCTTTGAGGTCGTCGGGGAGCTGATCGGGTTGCGGCATGCGCGCGCCGCGGACGAGCACGGGGATGACGGGAATGTCGCGGCGGAGCGCGGAGGCGAGTTCGATGCGGACGAAGTCGTTGGGGTCGTCGAGACGGCGTGCGCCGCCGGCCCCGGAGGGCGCGAGCCAGCTTTGGCCGATGAGCGCGAGCACAACGCTGCAGGTGGAGACGCTGTGGTCGATCGCTTTGCGGAAGTCGCGGCCGGGTTCGATGGCGGCGACGTCCATGAAGACGGAGTTGGCGCCGAAGCGGGCGGAGAGCTCGTCGAAGAGATGGCCGGCTTCACCTTCCGAATCGCTTCTTCGGTAGTTGATGAAGATGGATCGCAGAGCGGGACCTCCCGGCGCGCGCACGGAGTGGCAGTCAGAGAGCGATGAGGCTGGTCTGTGCGTGGGAGATGAGTCTAGCACCTGGGGTGAGGCGGCGAGGTGGGTGTTCGCGCAGGCGGAGTACACGTTCCACGAATTTTAAGGATTCAGCGTCAGTCCCATGTTGCGGTTGGCGAGAGCTTCGTCAACTTTTTTCTGCAGGTCATTATCGAGCAGGACGTCTGCCCCGAGATGCTGGAGAGCTGAGAGGATCTTTTGTGCTTCGGGAGCTTCGAGGTCGGGAAGGACCTTATGACGCCTGCCGTCGACAAGGAAGCGAAGGCCGTAGATGGATGAGCCTTTGGCGGAGGCGTAGACGGCGTAGCGGATCTTGGAAACGGTTCCGAGCGGGAACGAAGAGCTCTCCCATTTGCGGTTCTTGAAGTCGAGCAACGGGACACGGGCGAGGGTGAGGATGTTGCGGTCGCAGTGAAACCGCTCGTCCGAGGGCCATGCAGCAGCAGCCCAGCGGAGGCAGAGGAGCCAGACAAGGCCGAAGGCTGCAATCACGCATGCCAGCGCTACTACGCGATCGGATGGTGTGCGCGGCGCGGTGATGTCATGCCACATGGTGCCGTATTTGTCTGGCACAAAGAGAAGAAAGGCCGGTACACAGAGGCTCATGCATACGACGAAGATGATTCCCCCGAGTTTGGCGTGCGGGCTTTGGGCTGACGCATTCAGGGTTACGTCAACAGCATCATCTGTGAGATTGATTTCGAATTCGCCGCGGCTGAAGGAGGACATGCAGGTGCCATTATGCCAGCGGCGGTCTGCAAAGACTGGTCGGTCGTCGCAGATGAGTGACTCAGCGGAACACCGGGCGTGCTTCTTATCCGACGAAGTGGCCCATTTTGTCGCGCTTGGTTTCGAGGTAGCGCTCGAAGGTGGGTTCGATGGGGATTTCGGCGGAGAGGCGCTCGACGACTTTGATGCCGGCGGCTTCGAGGGCTTCGACTTTCTCGGGGTTGTTGGTGAGGAGGCGGACGGCGGGGACGCCGAGGTGTTGAGGATGGCGGCGGGGAGCTCGAAGTTGCGGTGGTCGGCCTGGAAGCCGAGCTCGAGGTTGGCTTCGATGGTGTCGAGGCCCTGGTCCTGTAACTCGTAGGCGCGGAGCTTGGCCATGAGGCCGATGCCGCGGCCTTCCTGCTGCTCGTAGAGCAGGATGCCGGCGCCTTCTTCGGCGATGCGCGCGAGGGCGAGGTGGAGCTGGTCGTGGCAGTCGCAGCGGAGCGAGTGGAAGACGTCGCCGGTGAGTGCACTGCGAGTGGATGCGCACGATGGGCGGCGCGGCTTGTTATTGGCCGCGGTGCTGATGTCGCCCATGACGAGGGCGACGGCGGATTCGACGGGCTGGCGGTTGGGCTCGCCGGGCGTGGTGAGGCCTTCGAAGCCGAGGATGCGGAAGTGTCCCCAGCGTGTGGGGAAGTCGGCGTCGGCGACCTTGGTGACGCTGGCGAGCGGCATATGTGCGATTATAGATTCGCGAGTTTGGCGGAGGATTCAGGTGCAGGCTGATTCGTCGAGACCCACGTCTCGAATCGAGACGTGGGCACCCGTGCGAGACGCGTAAAGTAGAGGCGTGCACGCGAGCGACAACCTGATCCTGATTACGCTGCTGGTGAAGCTGGGCGTGGCGGCGGCGGTGGCGAGCTCGCTGGCGCGGTCGACTGGATTCAAGCGGCTGCTGCTGCGCGGCGCGGAGCGTACGCGCGCCGAGACGATGCGGCTGATGGCGTGGATCTGCGTGCCGCTGACGCTGGGCGTGCTGGTGCGCGTGCGTGTGCCGAATTTTCTGGCGGCGGATCTGTCGTTTGAGGCGACGACGCTGCTGGCGCTGCTGTTTGGGCCGACGGCGGCGTTTGCGGGCGGCGCGCTGCTGGCGCTGCCGGCGCTGCTGCATCGCGAGTACTTTGCGCTGGCGGTGAATCTGAGTGTGGCGGCGATCTTCAGCGCGTTTCGTGAGTTTGTGGATGAAGAGGATGTGTGGTCGTTCTCGCCGCTGATTGATCTGAGCATTTACCGGTGGGTTCGGCGGACGGTGAAGTGGCCGCATCTTGACCGGCAGATTTTTCTGCTGGTGCTGATCATGGCGGTGCAGTTTGCGGCGAGCCAGATTTCGAAGGTGTATTCGCTGCGGTACTTTGAGCTGTACTCGCGACCGCTGGGTGATTGAGCTGGCGATCTGCGCGTGCGCGCCGGTGGTGGTGGGGATTCCGCTGAAGATCTGGAACGCGGTGCGGATCGAGCAGCAAGCTGGAGGAGCAGAGCCGGCTGCTGCTGGAGGCGCGGCTGGATGCGCTGCAGCGGCAGATCAATCCGCACTTTCTGTTCAACACGCTGAACTCGATTGCGTCGCTGGTGCGGTCGAGGCCGGAGCTGGCGCGCGAGATGATTGTGAAGCTGGGGAACATTCTGCGCGCGCTGCTGCGGGAGCGCGAGGCGTTTGTGCCGCTGGGTGAGGAGCTCGCGTTTACGGATGATTATCTGGACATCGAGGTGGTGCGGTTCGGCGAGAAGCTGCACGTGGTGAAGGAGATTGCGGAGGAGACGCTGGACTGCGTGGTGCCGAGCATGCTGCTGCAGCCGCTGATTGAGAACAGCATCAAGCATGGGCTGGAGCCGCGGATCAGCGGAGGGACGGTGACGCTGCGCAGCCGGCTGGAGGGCGAGCGGCTGGTGATTGAGGTGGAGGATGACGGCGTGGGCGTGGAGCCGGGGCGCGCGGTGACGGAGCCGGTGAGCGGGCTGGTGCGCGAGGGCTCGGGGATTGGGATGCGCAATGTGCGCGAGCGCATGCAGGTGCTGTATGGCGACGATGCGCGGGTGGAGATGGTGAGCCGGCCGGGGCGCGGGAACGCGGGTGCGGCTGAGTGCTGCCGCGTGATGCGGCTGATCGGCGCGAAGAGAGCGCGTCGCGTGCGTGCGGCGGCGACTGCGCTCTGAGCAGGCGTGGTGCGATGCTTGTTAGAATGGGCGCGGTGGGACGGCGCTGATGGCTGAAATCGTTGACATGATTGCAGGTGCGACGGGCTCGCCGATTGCAGTGGACAACCGTCCCGCGTTAGGAGACCGGCTGGAGCACAGGATTGTGCGCGGGTCGCGAAGAACAGAAAGAAAGAGAGACAGAGAGACTCAATGACTGAGATTGCATCGATTCATGCGCGCGAGATTCTGGACAGCCGCGGAAATCCGACGGTGGAAGCAGATGTGGTGCTGGAGGATGGGACGCGTGGACGCGCGGCGGTGCCGAGCGGCGCGTCGACCGGCGAGCACGAGGCGGTGGAGCTGCGCGACGGCGACAAGAAGCACTACCTGGGCAAGGGCGTGCTGCGGGCGGTGGAGAATGTGGAGAGCGTGATTGCGCCGGAGCTGGCGGGGATGGATGCGAGCAATCAGCGGCTGATTGACGCGACGATGATTGCGCTGGACGGCACGGAGAACAAGGGCAAGCTGGGCGCGAATGCGATCCTGGCGGTGTCGATGGCGTGCGCGCGGGCGGCGGCGGAGTCGCTGGGGGTGCCGCTGTACCGGTATCTGGGCGGCGTGAATGCGTGCGTGCTGCCGACGCCGATGATGAACATTCTGAACGGCGGAGCGCATGCGGACAACAACGTGGACTTCCAGGAGTTCATGGTGATGCCGGTGGGCGCGGAGACGTTTTCGGACGCGCTGCGCTGGGGCACGGAGGTGTTTCACACGCTGAAGGGCGTGCTGAAGAAGAAGGGCTACAACACGGCGGTGGGTGATGAGGGCGGATTTGCGCCGAGCCTGAAGTCGAACGTTGAGGCGATCGAGGTGATCCTGGAGGCGATTGAGCTGGCGGGCTACAAGGCGGGTGAGCAGATTGCGATTGCGCTGGATCCGGCGTCGAGCGAGTTCTTCGACAAGGACGCGGGCAAGTACGTGTTCAAGAAGTCGGACAAGAGCGAGAAGAGCTCCGAGCAGATGGCGGACTACTGGGATCAACTGGGTGCGGCAGTATCCGATTGTGTCGATTGAAGACGGGCTCGCGGAGGACGACTGGCAGGGATGGAAGATCCTGACCGAGAAGGTTGGGCGCAAGATTCAGCTGGTGGGCGATGACCTGTTTGTGACGAACGTGAAGCGTCTGCAGCAGGGCATTGATCAGGGCGTCGGGAATTCGATCCTGGTGAAGGTGAACCAGATTGGATCGATTTCGGAGACGCTGGATGCGATTGAGCTGGCGCGGCGGAATGGGTACACGGCGGTGATCTCGCATCGCTCGGGCGAGACCGAGGATACGTTCATTGCGGATCTCGCGGTGGCGACGAATGCGGGGCAGATCAAGACGGGGTCGGCATCGCGGACGGACCGGATTGCGAAGTACAACCAGCTTCTGCGCATTGAGGAAGAGCTGGGGCAGACGGCGGAGTTTCTGGGGCGCGAGAGTTTGAACGGCGGAGAGTAAGAAAGCGATGGCGAGACGTAGCGGACCGGTGGTCCTGACCATTCTTGACGGCTGGGGCTATCGGGCCGAGACGAGCGGCAATGCGATTGCGCTGGCGCGGAAGCCGAACTATGACCGGCTGCTGCGTGAGTATCCGAACACGCTGATTCGCGCGAGCGAGCACTTTGTCGGTCTGCCGGATGGGCAGATGGGAAACTCCGAGGTGGGGCATCTGAACCTTGGCGCCGGGCGCGTTGTGCGGATGGATATCACGCGCATCGATGCGGCGATTGCGACCGGCGAGTTCTTCGAGGACCCGACGCTGTTGCGGGCGATGGCAGGCGGGTGCGCGCGAGGGGCATGCGCTGCATTTGATCGGGCTGGTGAGCGATGGCGGTGTGCACTCGCATCAGCGGCATCTGCATGCGCTGATCAAGATGGCGGCGCAGCAGAAGCTCGAGCGCGTGTATGTGCATGCGTTCATGGATGGGCGCGACACGCTGCCGACCAGCGGCGCGGGATATCTCGAAGAGCTGCAGCAGGTGTTTGCGGAGTACGGCGTTGGCAAGCTTGCGAGCGTGAGCGGGCGGTACTACGCGATGGACCGCGACCTGCGCTGGGAGCGCGAGCTGAAGGCATTCAGCGCGATGGTGACGGGCTCGGCCGAAGGTGGAGCGTACGCGGATCCGGTAGCGCGCGTGCACGAGAGCTACAACAACGGAATCACGGACGAGTTTATTGAGCCGTTCGTGTGCGTGGATGCGCAGGGCGAGCCGATTGCGACGATCAAGCGACGGCGATGCGGTGCTCTGCTTCAACTATCGCGCTGACAGGGTGCGGCAGATTACGCGTGTGCTGGCGCGGAGGTCGGGGCTGGCGGCGGATGGCGGGATGTCGCTGCCCAAGGCTGCGGAGCTGGATGCGGAGATTCCGGTGGAGAGCACGCCGCGCGACCTGCACGTACGTCTGCATGACGCAGTACGATCCGAAGTTTGCGCTGCCGATGGTGATTCCGCCGGAGAGCATGGACAACCTGCTGGCGAACGTGATGGCGAAGTATGAGCTTCGCAATCTGCGCGTGGCGGAGACGGAGAAGTATGCGCACGTGACGTACTTCTTCAACGGCGGGATTGAGAAGCCGTTTGCGGGCGAGGACCGCGAGCTGGTCGCGTCGAAGAAGGTGGCGACGTACGATCTGGCGCCGGAGATGTCGGCGGAGGGGATTGGCGATATTGTGGAGCGCGCGGTGAAGGACACGGCGTTCGATGTGGTGATTGTGAACTTTGCGAACGCGGACATGGTTGGGCACTCGGGCAAGATTGAGCCGACGGTGAAGGCGGTGGAGACGATCGATGCGCAGCTCGGCCGGATATACAACGCGGTGCGCGCGGCGGGTGCGAGCTGGATCATCACGGCGGACCACGGCAACGCGGAGATGCTGATTGATCCGGTGAGCGGCGGGCCGCATACGGCGCATACGACGAATCCGGTGCCGTTCATTCTGGTGACGGAGCAGGCAAAAAAAATTGGCGTGCGGGAGGGCGGGTCGCTGCGGGATATCTCGCCGACGGTGTTGGGCTTGATGGAGTTGGAGCTGCCGCGGGAGATGACGGGCGGCGACCTGCGAGTCCTTCACGGGGAAGCCGGGTTCTAACCAGGAGCATGAGGCTGTAGTTCGCGGCAGCCGATGCGCGGCTCCTCGATGTGCATCTAAGGAAGTGCGCATGGCAACGATGTTCAAGCTGGTCCCCGCCGACCCCGTGAGCGGATTAGACCAGCACATTGAAGAGTTTCACGAGTTTTTCCGGTCGCGTGGTGTGAGCTTCGGCTCGCCCGGCGACCTGCCGCCGTTTGTGGCGCGGCTGGGCGCGGACGCGAGCTTCCGGGACGAGATGGCATCGCTGGTCCGGACGGTGATCTACCGCGAGCGGGATGGGGTGTCGCGGCTGGAACTGGTGGACCTGGTGGCGAGCGCGGTCGGCGGCGCGCAGGTGGAGCAGGCCGATGAGCCTGAGGTCCGCGAGGCAGTGCGGCAGGTGATGGGGTTCGTGGAGAGCGTGTTCCGGTACCGCTGGAATCCCGGCGCGGCCACTGAAACGGCGGCGGTTGCAGGAGCTGTGGAGCAGGGTGGATCTGCGGTTGTAAACCAGCCGGCCGAGCCTGCGCCGGTGCTGATCGAAAAACCTGACAGCGTGGCTGCCACAGCGGAGGTGGATTCAGGCGAGGCGCTGCAGAATAGTGTGCAGCCGCATGCGACGACGGACCTGTTCTACAGGGCGCAAGTGGTGGCGGGCGTGGAACCGGCAGAGGCGATCGCCGAGGAGCGCAAGCTGGAGAACCCGAACATGCACCCATGGGCGCAACCGCACGTAGAGCATGCCGAGGAGAGTTTGCATGAGAGGCTGCGGCCGGTTGAGCCTGCGCGCGAGAGCCTGCCGGCCGCCGAGTATGAGGCGGTGCCGCTGCGGGCACAGGAGACAGACGGGGCCGAGCCGCCGAAGAAGACGTCGCGATTCTGGATGTGGACGGCGGTTGCGTGCGCGCTGCTGCTGGCGTTCTGCGCGGGGCTGGTGGTGCATCAGCGGATGCTGGTGCCGCTGCGCGATCCGAATCAGCCGTATGAGGCTCCGCCGGCCGACACGGCGCCGGAGGTCACGACCGAGCAGCCTGTGACGGCGGGGCCGGTTGCGAACCGGGCTGCCGCTCCGGTTAGCGCGCGGGAGCGCCGTGCCGAGGAGGCGCGTTCGCGAGCGGAACTTCGCCACCGTGGAGAAGATAGCCGCGAAGAATTTGCTGCGCCGGTCTCAAGAGCCGCGGCGGCGCCGGATAGAGCCCTGGGTGGGAGCGGTGTAGCGACGGCGAAGAAGCCTGTGCAGCCGGCGGGTCGCACGACGGCGAGCATCGGTGAGGTGCCAGCCGAGCGCGCCGCGGCAAGCTCGGGCGATGCGGCGAATTTGCAGCCGCGGTACATGGCTCCGGCGATGATCGGCGCGTCTCCGGCGCTGATGGCGAGTCATCTGGTCTATGCGCCGGAGCCGGACTACCCGATGCTGGCGGAGATAAGCCACATCCGCGGCCGGGTGCTGGTGGAGGCGGTGGTGAGCAAGAGCGGGCGCGTGATTCGCGCGCAGGCGATCAGCGGGCACCGGCTGCTGCGCGGAGCCGCGGTGCGCGAGGTGTACGAGCGGCGCTACAGGCCGTACCTGCTGAACGATCGCCCGACGGATGTGGCGACGATCGTGACGGTGGATTTCCGGGCGAAATAGCATCGCACGCGCGACACGCGCATTGCATGCAGCGGACGCGCCTTCCGCGCCATCGTGCTCCGCGACAGCAAGCACAGACCCGGCCTATTCGCTGGTTTCGAGGATGTTCAGGGCCTCGGCGCGGGCGCGCGGGCCGGCGGCGTGAATGACGAGCGCGAGGTTTGAATCCACTGCCTGGCAGACAACCGTCTCCAGCATGCCTTCAATGCTCGACATCGTGCAGTGGAAGGAGAGCTTTCTTCCGCGAAGGTCCTCGAGGCTCCACTCGTCCTCGGACTGCGAGTGCTGATTGAAGAGAGCGGCGTCGTCGGAGATGGCTTTCTGCGCAGCGCGTTCATCCATGTTGTGAGGCTCTGGTGAGCACCGCGACGCTGCTCAAGCCGATGGACCCGAAGTGGGCCTCCTGAATGACCAGCTTGCCGGGACGGCTCTCCGGGTCCGGATACCAGAAGGCGGGAAGATGGAAGAGGTGGCCATCGGCTGAGAGGGTGTTGCCGTGGTGATGCTGCCAGGAGATCGCGCGTGCCGCCGAGGGGCACGAGGAGACGAGGACGAATAGCCGTTTGAACGCAGAGGATCCGAGGAAGAGACTAACGCACCAAAAAACGGCGATGATCGGAAGCCAGATCCGGAGAGACTTCGCAGATGGCTTCTTCAAGCGGGTGCTCCGGGGTGATTTTGGAAGACGCTCCGACTATAGCGCAGACGCGGAGCCGCACGCGGTTTACGGCTTTCGACGATTCAGCTCTATGCTCGTGTACCCGGTCGGCGGATTAAAAAGCGCAGGGTCCGGGGCGCCCAGTTTCAACTCCACAACTTCGACGGTTGTTCGACCGGTGCTCGGATTCTCCGTGGTCTCCAACATCTCCAGGCCGAGACCCTTCGCTATCCAGGTTTCGGTAACGATCTGTTTCCCGGTCGGGATTGTAGTCACGGTCCGGCTGCCCTCGGCCACAACTCCGTCCATCTTCCGGGTTCCGAGGTCTTGCTCGTGTATCCCGAGTTGCTCCATGGCAGCGCGTGCGGCTTGCTCATCTTCAGGAGTGCTGGGTTTGGGAGCGCGCGGCTGCCGGGGTGTGTCATGGAGCACGCGAAGCTCCTTCGCCGGATCGTCCTCCTTCCACGACCAGGTGGTTCCGGTCGCTGGGTCATCGATCAACGTCTGGAGGACAGGGCGGCGTACGCCGTCGGGGCCGGGCTGGCAGCCGAGCGACCTCTTCTGCCACAGTCTGCCCGCCGCATCGCGGGCCTGGTAGGTGATCACGGAGCCGCGAACGGTGGTTCCGTCGGGCATGGGCCTGTCCTGAGTTGTCTTCACTGTCGCGGTGTAGGGCGCGCCAAGCATTGGAAGAGGAGAGAGTGGTGACAGTGCTCCTAAGGCTACGGGCGTGGTGCATGGAGCCGGAGTTTGCGCAGCCGCTGCGAATCCCACGGCGATCGGAACTGCTGTCACACACGCGATCCATTGACGGAGCTTCGCCACAGTTAGCGATGCTCTCATAGTTTTGGGGCCAGATACGACAGTTACAGCGCCCGGCGGTTTTCGAGCGCGCGGGTCATCGTGACCTCGTCGGCGTACTCGATGTCCGAGCCGGCCGGCACGCCGGTGGCGATGCGGGTGATGGTGAGGTGGGGGAAGCGGGTGTGGGCTTCGTCGGCGAGAAAGCGGGCGGTGGCTTCGCCTTCGACGGTGGGGGATGTGGCGAGGATGAGCTCCGCGGTCGAATTCTCGGAGGTCTCTTTGGGGCGTCCGCCCTCCGCATCTGCGGCTAGCTTTTGGAGCCGAGGCCAGAGGTTGGCGAGGCGGAGTTGGTCGGGGCCGACGCCGTTTACGGGTGAAAGAGTTCCATGAAGGACGTGGTACAAACCGTTGTAGCTGCGGGTCTTCTCTACGGCGGCGATGTTGGTGGGCTCTTCGAGCACGCAGATCAGTTGGTGGTTGCGCGTGGGGCTGCCGCAGTAGAGGCAGGGATCGACGTCGGTGATGTTGTTGCAGACGGAGCAGAGGCGGAGGGCGGCTTTGAGGGCGCGGATGGAGTCGGCCAGCGCGGCGGCGTCGACGTCGGAGGAGCGGAGGATGTGGAAGGCGAAGCGCTGTGCAGTCCGCGTCCCGACGCCCGGGAGCTTGCGGAGTTCGTCTATGAGCCGGGTCATGGGTGCGGCGTAGCGGTTCATGGAGACAGCGGGTAGAGGGTAGCGGTAGAGAGTAGAGAAAGCGGGTTAGAGGCCCGGGAGGTTGAGGCCGCCGAGGAGACTGGAGGCGGAGGACTGCATGGCGTCGTCGGCTTTGCGGGCGGCGGCGTTGACGGCGGCGACGATGAGGTCTTCGAGCATGGTGATGTCCCCGGCGGCGGCTGACGCGGCGGAGGGGGCGATGGTGAGTTTGAGAACTTCTTTTTTGCCGTTCATGCGCACGTTGACGGCGCCGCCGCCGGAGTCGGCTTCGACGACGGTCGCGGCGAGGCGCTCTTCCATCTGCTCGCGCATGGCGGTGGCCTGCGAGAGCATCTCCTGCATTTTGTTGAAGTCCATGGCGCTTCCTAATCTTTGTCGCGAAGGTCGATGACCGAGGAGATCTCGGCGGAGAAGAGGCGCTTGGCCTCCTGAACGAGGGGGTGGTTTTCGGCGAGGTCCTGCGCACTGCCGGCCGCGGCCGCGCGTTTCTTCTTCGGGGCGGCGGAGGCAGCGGTGCCGGGCAGGAGCGTGAACTTCAAGCCGGGCTGGTGCTGGCGAAGCGTCGCGGTGAGGATGCGGTTGGCTTCGGCGTTGAAGGCGATGGGGAGCATCTGCTTCGGAAAGCGTGGTCTGGATGTTGAGCGTGTCGCCGGAGATCGCGAGCGTGGCGTCGTGAATGGCGTCCGAGGCGGACTGCTGGCCTTTGACGGCGGCGAGCGCGGAGACGAGCCCGGACTGCAGGGCGTCGAGGTCCGGGTTCGTTTGAGGTGTGGGGGACTCGACCAGGTGGGGGCGGTCTTCGGCCTTCGCCGTGGGTTCGGAGGCGAGCGCGAGGGAGCCGTCCGTAGTGGTTTTGGCCGCGGTGGAGGCTGGAGTCGGAGCTAGCTTGGCCGCCGACGGCGGGGTTGCCGTAGTGGTGGTTCGATCCCACGTCTCTGCGAGACGTGGGGCACCCGATTTCATCGCCGTGGAAGTGGCGCTCGAGGCGGCCTCGGATCCGGCCCTTTGCTTCGCAAATCCTGGCCCACCCGGGTTGGTCGAAGGAGCGGCAGTGCTGGCGCTTGTGCTCGCGGGTGTCGTGGACGGGCTGGGTGAGGTCTTCGTCGCGCCCAGCTGGGTGAGGAGGTCTTCCACCGGCAGCAGCCGTTGCAAGTGGACGAGTTTGAGCACGCCGAGCTCAAGGTGGAAGCGCGGCTCCTGCCGGTAGCCGAGGTCGTCGAAGGTGCGGAGCAGGATGGAGAGGAAGCGCGAGAGCTCTTCTTCGGTGAAGAGCGCGGCCGTGCGCGCGGCGCGCGAGCGTTCCTCGGGCGAGATTTGTAGCAGGTCGGCGGCCAGGCCGTGCGCCGGCTGATCGGGCGCGAGGTTCGTGATCTTCGCGACGGTGCAGTTGCGGAGGTAGCGGACGAACTGGCGGGCGAGCGGCTGCGGGCCGTTGCCGGCGTCGAGCAGGCGGCCGAGAATCGCGAGGACGTCGGCGGAGTTGTTGGCGTGGACGGCGGCGAGGATCTGCTCGAAGACGGCGTTCGAGACGGTGCCCATGAGCGAGCGGATCTCGTCGGCGGAGAGCGCGGGGACTGCCGGCTTCAGACGGGCGCGGAAGCGATGGCCTGGTCCATGATGGACAGGGCGTCGCGCATGGAGCCGTCGCCGGCTTCGGCGAGCAGGGCGAGCGTGGCATCATCCGCGGAGATATTTTCTGCGGTGGCGATGCTGCGGAGCTGGCCGACGATGTCGTCGAGCTTGACGGCGTGAAAGCTGAAGTGCTGGCAGCGCGAGCGGATGGTCTGAGGGATGTCCTCGGGCTGGGTGGTGGCCATCATGAAGACGATGTGCTCGGGCGGCTCTTCGAGCGTCTTCAGCAGCGCGTTGAACGCGGCGTCGGTGATCTGGTGCGCCTCGTCGAGAATGTAGATCTTGTACTTGTCGCGCGCGGGGCGATAGCGGGCGGCATCGCGCAGCTCGCGAATCTCGTCGATGCCGCGGTTGGTGGCGGCGTCGATTTCGATCACATCCACCGACGAGCCGGAGCGGATCTCGGTGCAGGACTCGCAGATGTTGCAGGGTTCGGGCGTGGGCCGCGCCTCGCTGCCGATGGGGTTGCGGCAGTTGAGCGCCGAGGCCAGGATGCGCGCGATGGTCGTCTTGCCGATGCCGCGGTGCCCGGAGAAGATGTAGCCGTGCGCGATGCGATTTTGCGCGAGCGCGTTGAGCAGCGTGCGGGTGACGTGGTCCTGGCCGACGACGTCGGAGAAGCGCGTGGGGCGGTACTTGCGGGCGAGAACCTGGTAGGGCATCGGCAGGGTTGATTGTATCGCCCGGCGGGTGTGGAGGGTGCCGGGGAGAGTTAGGAGTGAGGAGTTAGGGAGTTAGGAGAGAACTGAGGCGGCAGCGCGTATGATTCTGGGTTTCGAGGAGGTCTGGATGGAGACGTGGCCGGAGTTTCCGCAGGACAGGTGGGCAGAGACAGGAACGACGCTGCAGTTGTGGATGCAGGTGGTGGGGAAGGTTCGGCTGGCGCTGACGCCGCCGTTGAACCAGACGTGGAACGTGACGCTGTATCCGACGGTGCGCGGGCTGACGACGATGCCGATGTGGCATGGCAAGCGGGTGCTCGAGATCGACTTTGATTTTCTTGCGCATGAGTTGATTCTGCAGACGGACGACGGCGGGCGCGAGGTGATTGCGCTGGAGCCGATGACGGTCGCGGATTTTTACGGCAGGGTGATGCGTGCGCTGGATGCGCTGGGTACGCCGGTGAAGATATGGACGCAGCCGATGGAGATGGACGCGCGCGATTCCGTTTGAGAAAGACCGGACGCACCAGGCGTATGACGCGGAGGTGGTCGAGCGGTTCTGGCGGATTCTGCTGCAAGCCGAGCGTGTGTTCACGGTCTTTCGCGCGCGGTTTACCGGCAAGGTCAGCCCCGTGCACCTGTTCTGGGGAGCGATGGACCTGGCGTGCACGCGGTTTTCCGGGCGCACGGCGCCGGAGCATCCGAGCATGCCCGGGCTGCCGGACCGCGTGGTGCGCGACGCCTATTCGCACGAGGTTTCGAGCGCGGGATTCTGGCCGGGCACGAAGGACATCGGCGCGTTCTTCTACAGCTATGCGTACCCGGAGCCGAAGGGATATCGCGGGTCTCCGGTGCGGCCGAGGGAGGCGCGGTTTGACGAGGCGTTTGCGGAATTTGTGCTGCCGTATGCGGCCGTGCGGACGGCGCAGGATCCGGACGCGACACTGCTCGACTTTCTGGAGAGCACGTATGAAGCGGCGGCGAACTGCGCGGGGTGGGACAGGGCTGCACTGGAGGTGCAGCCCCGTAGATAGACGTTCGGCAGCGGTCAGGGTTGGAGGTCCATGTCAGATTTTCCGGCCTCTGGGGGCGTGTTTCAGGGATTGCGGCGGAGCAGGATGAGGCCGGCGAGGAAAAGTGCGGAGGCGACGCCGCGCGAGGAGCTCGATCGCGTGGCGGTAGGCGGCCTGCGTGGCGGGCGTGGTGGCGCGGGTGGTGTCGAGGCATTGCGCGCAGCCCTGGCCGAGGGCCTGTGCTGCGGTGAATAGAACGAACAGGCCGGCGATGGCGAGAAGAACCTGAGAGCGCCGCGTCATCACTGGCCGTACTCGAGCAGCACGAAGAGGAAGATCCAGAGGATGCCCATGGCGTGCCAGTACCAGACGGTAGCGTCTACGACGACCTGGCGTGTCGCGAGCTGGCGCGAGCGGAACAGGAACGTGAGCGCCGAGACCAGAGCGCCGATCCCGAGCAACAGATGCGCGGCGTGCGCGATGGTGATCAGGTAGAAGAAGTGGCTGCTCGCGTTGGAGTTGAAGAAGACGTGCTGTGAGACGAGCTGCGTCCAGGCGACGTACTGGCCGACGAGGAAGAGCACGCCGAGGCCGAGTGTGGCCGAGAGCCACATGGCCGCGCGCTTCGATGTCGGCCGGCCGAAGCCGAACCACTCGTCCATGAGGTCGACCTCGCGGAACATGCTGCGGCGCGCGATCTCGGCGGATACGGAGCTGACGATCAGGACGGCCGTGTTGAGCCACAGGATGGACGGGATCGCGGTGGGGAGCCAGTCGTTGATGAGCCGCGAGTAGGCGTCGAAGTGCGAGGAAGTCTTCGCGACGAAGAAGACGCTGACCAGCGCGACGAAGAACATCAGGTCGCCGCCGAGCGCGAAGAAGAGACCGATGCGTGCTTTGGCGAGACGCTCGCGCGGACCGCGGCGGCCCTGCGGGCGATCGCTCCAGTTGTCGCCGTCGCCGTTGCCGCCGGTGCGTTTGTCGGTTGGCGGACGCCGGCCGGAGCCGCTGTCGCCTTCGCCGAGATCGTGCGGGCCGGGGCGCCGAGGGCGGTGGATGCCGGGAGGTGTGAGGATGGTCGGCATAGGACAATTTGGATGCCGGAATCAGCGCGCAGTTCTAGATTACTCCGGCGCGCCGCGAACTTTTTACTCCGGTTTTGATGTTTTACTCCTCTTCGGCGGTGGATGCCTGTGGAGGTTGCCATTGTGGCATGAAAGTCAGGCCGTCGTCGGCGTAGTGGCAGGGCCCGCGGTAGACGACTGGAGCGGGCAAGTCGGGGGAGGGTTCGGCGAAGCGCGCCGGGGGACCACTCGAGGGTCGTGGCTGACCAGGGACGTTGCTGACGCCGCGGGCCGGGGAGCGCAGCGTGCGGACGAGGTTCCAAAGGAAGATGAACTGGACGAGCCCCAGCGCGAAGGCTCCGCCGGTGATGTGGAGCTGGAGGACGCGATGGCCGCCGAGCAGCGCCTCTGCGGGCGCGTTGAGCCCGGTGAGCTGGGCGTAGTGGCGGGGCTCTCCGGCAAGCCCGGAGAAGTACATCGGCAGAAACGTGGTGTAGGCGAAGAGCAGTGTCAGCCAGAAGTGCCACTTGCCGAGGCGCTCGGACAGCATGCGGCCGCCGGCAAGCAGCGGGAACCAGTAGTAGGTGGCGCAGAAGAGGCCGAAGACGCCGGCCATCCCCATGACGAGGTGGAAGTGGCCGACGATGAAGAAGGTGTTGTGGAGGTACTCGTCGAGGATGGGCTGCGCGACGATGATGCCGGTGAGCCCGCCGGAGATGAACAGCGAGACGAAGCCGAGCGCGAAGAGCATCGGGGTTGCGAGCAGCGGGCGCGAGCGCCAGGCTGTCGCGATCCAGCTGAGGACTTTCGCGGTGGAGGGGATGGCGATGGCGAGCGACGCGGCGGCGAAGCGCTGTGCCGGCGAAGGGGTTCAGGCCGGCGACGAACATGTGGTGTCCCCAGACGAGGATGCCGAGCAGGCCGATGGCCAGCGTGGTCGCAATCATCAGGCGGTAGGCGAAGACCTGGCGGCGCGCGAAGTTCGCGATGACCATCGACGTGAGGCCCATGCCGGGAAGGATGGCGATGTAGACCTCGGGGTGTCCGAAGAACCAGAAGAGATGAAGCCACAGCAGCGGCGAGCCGGTGCCGTGGTGCGAGACGAGCGTGGAGTTGATGACGTCGCGCGTGCGGGATGAAGAAGGCGCTGCCGAGGTGGCGATCGCAGAAGAGAAGAAGGATTGCGGCGAGCAGCACCGAGAACGCGGGGATCGGCGAGCAGCGCGGCCGTGAACCATCCCCACACGGTGAGCGGGAGACGTCGCCAGGTCATGCCGTCGCAGCGGAGTTTGACGACAGTGGTGAGGGTTACGACAGCGCTTATAGTCCCGCCGATCGCGAACAGCGCGATGCTGGCGAGCCAGACGTCCTGGCCGGGGCCTTCGCCCGGGCCCGCGAGCGCGGATGCGGAGAGCGGAGGGTACGAGGTCCAGCCCGCGATCGGCGAACCGCCGGGAACGAAGAACGCGCAGAGCAGAACGATGAGTCCAGCAGCGGTCGTCCACATCCCGAGCGCGTTGAGCCGAGGAAACGCCATCCGCCGCGCGCCGATCTGCGCGGGAAGGATAAGGTTGCCGAAACCGGAGACCGGCGCGACCGTGAGGACGAAGAACAGCATCAGCGTGCCGTGCATCGTCACGAGCGCCAGATACTCTTCGGGCAGAATGGCGCCGTGCAGCGGGAGCGGCCAGTCCGGCCACGTGAGGCGGACGCGCATGAGCCACGAGAGGACGATCCCGAAGATGACCGCGACGGTAGAGATCGCGAGATAGCCGAAGCCGATGTTCGTGTGGTGCGTCGAGAAGATCGCGTGCGTGGCTCGCGTGAGGCGCGCGGGCGAGCGGCCGATCTTTTCCGAAGGCGCGCTCATGGCTGCGCCTCCGCGGCTTGCGCGCGCTCCTGTTGCGCGAGCCAGCGATCGAACTCTGCCGGCAGGCAGCACGCGCAGCATCGCCTGCATGCGGTAGTGGCCCAGGCCGCAGACCTGCGTGCAGAGAATGGCGTAGTCGCCGGGGCGCTCGGGCGTGAAGTGGATGTGCTGCGTCTGCCCGGGCACGGCGTTCTGCTTCAGGCGGAGCTCGGGATCGCGAAGCCGTGGATCACGTCGACAGCGCGTAATGTGAGATCGACCTGGCGGCCGGCCGGAAGCACGAGCTGCGAGCGCACGATGTCGTCGGCGCCATGCGGGTCGGTGCGGTCCAGGCCGACGGGATTGCCTTCTGCGGCCGAGACGAGTTCGTTGCGCGCGATGCCGAAGGCCTGGTCCGCGCCGGGATAGCGGAAGTACCAGGCGAACTGCATGCCGGTGACCTCGACCTGCAGCGCGTCCGGCGCGGCGCCCGTGTAACGCTGTGCGGCCCAGAGCGAGTGTGCGCGCACGCCGAGAAACAGGAACAGCGCGGCGAAGCAGGCGAGCGGCAGATACTCAAGCGTGAACTTGTGAATCGGCCGATGCGCGCGTCGATGCGAGAGCACACCGATGACGAGCAGAATATTGGCGAGTGCGAACAGCGCGAGTGCGATCCAGAGATTCAGGATCAGGTGCGAGTCCAGCGCAAATCCATGCCGCGCCGCTTCGACTGGCAGATGCCAGAAGCGGAGACCTGCGGGGATCGGCTGCGCGGGGGGCATGGGCCGATTGTAGTGTTATCGCGAGCTCGCGATGCGCAAGCCGAAGGTCAACCCTGCGAGTGCTCGCGGACAATCTCAAGAAACAGCTCGTGCACGCGCCGGTCCTCCGACAGCTCCGGGTGAAACGTCGCGGCAAGGATCCGGCCCTGGCGCACGAGGACCGGATCCTTGTCGCGCCGCGCGAGTACGTCGATGCCCGGCCCGAGCCGCGAAATCCGCGGCGCGCGAATGAAGACCATCTCCATCGGACCGCCCGGCAGCGTCGTCTCCGCGTTCAGAATCACCGAGTCGTTCTGCCGTCCGTAGGCGTTGCGTTCGACCGCAATATCCAGCACACCGAAGCTCCGCTGCGGCGGATTCGTGACATCTTTCGCAAGCAGAATGCAGCCCGCACAGGTCCCAAACACCGGCTTCGACCGAACGAAGCTGTCCAGCACGGAGTAGAAGCCAAGCCGCTCCAGATGCTTGAGGAACGTTGTCGATTCGCCGCCCGGAAGCACCAGCGCGTCAACCTTCCACTCACCCTCCGGCGAGACGATCTCTTCCGGCGTGCGAATGAGGTGCGCGTCCGCGCCGAGCTCGGTGAGCCGTTTCGCATGCACCTCGAAGGCGCCCTGCAGCGCCAGCACGCCAATGATGGGAGATAAGTTCACTCACTCAGTTTAGCGACTTATCCCTCCGGCGACGCTCCGGGCACGGCGCGGTGCGCTCACTTGGCCATCAGCGTTCCCGTAAACGAGCCCGCAGCACAACTGCCGCTCGGAGTCGTCAGGGTGACAAGCGCGGACGACGCCAAGCCGCTCAACTGCCCGGAAAATATCGGCACACTTGTTGAACCCGAACTGCTGGCCAACGTGCCTTCGAGTGATGCGCCGAGCGCAAATCCGGTGAATGAGTACGTGCTGCTGCAGCTTGCCGTGGCCAGCGTCAATGTGCCTGTCTCCGGGATCTCTCCGTCGGCGTTCGTTGCCGCCGCAGTGAAGCTGGCGGCCAACGTGGCAGTTGCGCTGCCGGAAGAGGTCAGTGTGGCGGCGAAGTTTCCGTTGAGCGGCTGATATTGCGTGCCGGTGAACACCATATACGGCTGCGACATCGCGCATGGGCCGGAGCCCGTGACCGTCAGCGTGCTCTGAAAGTACATGCCGCCGGGCGTGATGGAGACCGTCCCCGCAATCGTTGCAACATTGTCCGGAAGGTTGGTCGAGGTGAGGGTTACGTTTCCCTTGTCGTCTTCTGTCCCGGAGAAGGCGATGTCCTGGCTCGCTGCGACGCAGCCGCTTCCGTGCAGGACGCCTGTGATGTTGTTCCCCTGGCTCACCAAGCTGCCGGAAAGTCCGCCGATCTTGACGGCGTGAAAGAAGTCATCAATCGCGACGAACTGCCAGTTGCCTGTGAGGTCCGGGCCGGGCGATGATTTGCCGTTGCTGCTGCCGCTGACGGCGCATCCGGAAAGCAGCAGAACACTGGTTATGATTGCGCTGGACGCGACTGCGATGAACCTCATGAGCCCCTCCGCACGTCGGAGGGATTCTAGCACCTAGTGCGCGCCGGCGGGGCCGCGGCCGGGCTTCACCTTCTTGAAGAACCACACGACCACAACGCAGGCGGCGCAGAGCATCGACAACCAGCGGAAGACGTCGACAAACGACCACATCAGCGCCTGACGCATGAGCTGCCCGTAGAGACTGGCCTGCGCAGCATGCGCCGCATTGGCCGGCCCGAAGGTGCCGGAGAGGAATCGCTGCGCGCCATTCATCGAGTTCTGAAATGCGAGACCGGTCTGCGGAACGTGGTTGATGATCTCGTTCTGATGAACGTCGGAGCGCCGCGTCAGCAGCGTCGTCGCGATCGAGATTCCAATCGAGCCGCCGACGTTGCGCATCAGGTTGAAGATGCCGCTGGCGTTGCCGATCTGGTCGTTGCGCAGCGTGCCGTACGCCGCCGTGCTGATGGGAACGAAGACGAAGCTCAGGCCGAAACCCGTGATCAGAATCGGCAGGAAGAGCGTCGTCGGCGAGATGTCCATCGTGATGGAGCCGAAGTAGAGCGTGGTAAGCCCGAAGGTCAGAAAGCCGAACGTGAGCAGGTAGCGCGGGTCGACCTTGTTGGACAGATAGCCGATCACGGGCATGCCGCAGATGGCACCCAGACCGCGCGGCGCGACCACCAGGCCGGCGGTGAACGCCGTGTACCCGAGCAGCTCCTGGTAAAAGAGCGGAAGCATCGTGACGGTCGAGTAGATGCCGATGCCGAACAGGAAAATCAGCGTGCAGCCTATGAGGAAGTTGCGGTCTTTCAGCACACGCAGCTCGACCATCGGATCTTTGCCCCACCACGACTGGTAGATGAACCAGCAGAACGCGACGAGGAACGCGAGAAACGCCCAGCGGATCCAGACCGCGCCGAACCAGTCGACCTCCTGGCCTTTGTCGAGGATCACCTGCAGGCATCCGCTCCAGACGATCAGCGTGCCGAAGCCGATCTTGTCGAAGCGCGGCGCCTTCGTGTTGGAAATGTACGGCGGGTCGTGGATGAAGCGGCTGATCATGAACACCGCAAGCGCGCCGACGGGGATGTTGATGTAGAACGCGTAGCGCCACGAGTAGGTATCGGTGAGCCAGCCGCCCAGCGTGGGCCCCAGCACCGGAGCGACAACCACGCCGAACGCGAAGACCGCCATCGCTGCGCCGCGTTTGCGCGGAGGGAAGCTTTCCAGAAGGATCGCCTGCGACAACGGCTGCAGCGCACCGCCGCCGGCGCCTTGCACGACGCGCGCCAGCAGCATGAACCCCAGCGTTGGCGCGGCCCCGCAGGCGAAGCTCGCGATGGTGAAGATGACGACGCAGGAGAGCAGGAAGCGCTTGCGTCCGAAGCGCAGCGAAAACCAGTTCGACGCCGGAAGGATGATGGCGTTCGCAACCAGGTAGCTGGTGAGCACCCAGGTCGCTTCGTCAGTCGATGCCGAGAGCGAGCCCGCGATGTAGGGAAGTGCGACCGAGGCGATCGCGGTGTCGAGCACCTCCATGAACGTGGCAAGCATCACGGAGGCCGCAATCAGCCACGGGTTGACGCCCTGTGTGACCTCCTGCGGAGCTTCGGCTGTCGTCGAAGATTGATCGAGTGTGGCGCTAGCCGATGCCATGCGTCCGGATGCCTGCCTTCAAAAACGTGCGGGAGTTCGGGCGGGCTTCCGCCGCCACCCTGCTTTGGATGCCGGAGTTCGAAAACGGATGCGAGGTGGGCGATCTTCGGACGAAAATCTGTTCGTGAAATTTATGAATTTACGGGCGCAGCCGTATGTGACGCCGGCGGAAGCGGCGAACGCATGGGGAAGAGACGCTTGCGCGCCAGAATCGGCTGCTCGAACAGATAGAACGAGAGCGTCGCGAGAATCAGCGTGATCGGGAAGGCGATGAGGAATCGCATGCACTGATACCACGCCCCCGCGGCGGCGTGCGCCGCGTGTGCGCCGAGCAGGTCGACGAGCGGCTCGATGAAGATGTGGATGACGTAAAAGCCGTAGCTGATGCGGCCCAGGAAGCGCAGAGGAAGCGTTGAAAGAACGCTGCGCGTGGGCCCTGCGCGCATCGCGATCGGCAACAGGGCAGTGGACGCGAGGCCGACTCCAAACAGGCCGACGACGAACTGCGGCGCGGGCGTCAGATAAAAGCTGCCGCAGCGCCAGCTCGCAAGCAGATAGAGCACGATGCCCGTCCAGAACGCGGTCACAGCCCAGCGCTCGACCGCCTGCCAGTTGGGTCCGCGCAGAGCCAGCGCAAGCGCCGCGCCCAGTGCCAGGGTACCGGCGTGCGTCAGAAGGAAAGGATCGAGCGTCGCTGCGAACCCCGCAGGAACGACAGGAAGATGCGTGAGGATCCGAAAGAACTCTGACAGCGCAACGATCCACAAGCTGAGGTGCAGCGCGCGCCTGCGCGTCGCCGCAAACAGCAGCAAGTGCAGGCCAGAGGAGATAAAACTGCTCTTCCACCGCGAGGCTCCACAGATGAAACAGCGGCAGCGGCGAGACCGGCTGCAGCGCCGTGGTCACGAGGCCGGGCAGGTTCTGCAGAAAGCCTGCGTAGAGAAGCACAGGTTTGAGCTCCTCTAAGCGGTTGCCGCGCGCCACGGCGGCGAACAGAGCAATGAAAACGACGGCGTAGTAGAGCGGAAAAATGCGCAGCACGCGGCGCATGTAAAAGTTGCGCAGCACGTCCCGCTCATCGCGTGAGTCCCACAGGCTGCCAGTGATAAGAAATCCGGAGAGCGCGAAGAACAGTATGACCCCCGTCCATCCCGTTTCGGTGAAGTAGCCTAGCGCGCGCAGCAGCGGATGCGACGAGCGAAGGCCGCCGCCGTAGTGAAAGATGTAGACGAGCAGAATGGCGACTCCGCGCAGGCCGTCGAGTGCGGGATCGCGACGGCCTGGGGCCGCTCTCGTGGTCGCTTGGGCCATCGCGCTCAGGCTACGTTTCGTGCGCGCCGTGAGTCAACGCGACAGCCCGAGATTCTCACAGGTCCTTGAGGAGCTCGGCGCGTGGATCTTCCGGATTAAGCCGCTGCAGTTCGCGCAGGATCTCCTTCGAGCGCTCGTCCTGAATTCGCGGCACGACGATCCGCACTTCGACGATCTCGTCTCCGCGCTGGCCCGTCGCGCGTCGCGCTCGGCGCACCTTTCTCGCGCATCCGAAGCTTCTGGCCGGTCTGCGTTCCGGGTGGGATCTTCAGCTGCGCAGTTCCGGCGCGCGCGCCCTCGCCATCGATCGTCGGCACATCAATGCGTGTGCCCAGCGCGGCCTCCATTGCTGTTACCGGAACCGTGATGTGGATGTCATCGCCGACGCGCCGGAAGAGTTTGTGATTGCCGACGCGGATAATGAGATAGAGGTCGCCCGCCGCCGCGCCCTCCGTCCCGGCGTTGCCTTTGCCGGCCAGCCGAATGCGCTGCCCGTCGCGCGTGCCCGGCTTGATGCGGAACTCCAGCGGCTCGCGCCGCGTGACCACACCCGCGCCGTCGCATGTAGCGCAGTTGTTCTGCACCTTGCCCGAGCCGCCGCAACGAGGGCACTGAATGTTGAACTTCATCCGCCCGCCCGTCTGCTGCACCTGCCCCGTGCCGTGGCACTCGGGGCACTCCATCGGCTTGCCGACCGCGCCCGTGCCTTTGCATGTAGGGCAGGGCGACTGCCTCTGAATTTCAAGCCGCGTAACCCCGCCGCGAATCGCGGTCCAGAAATCGATCTCCACCTGGTACTCGAGGTCCGTACCCGGCTGCGGTCCACGCGGCGGACGCCCTTCGCGGTTGAACATCCCGCCGAAGATGTCGCGGAAGCTCGACCCAAACCCCGCCGCCGCCGCTCGACTGCGTAGTGCGCCGGCCCTCAGGCGTGAAGTCGGAAAAATCAAACCCACCGAAGTCGAACGGCACGCCCTGCCCACCGCCGGCCGCACGCCCTCCAAATCCTCCGCCACCACCAGCCCCGCCCGCACGCGCGTAAGCCTCCGCCGCCGCGGGGTCGATGTTATCCGAATAAAACCCGAGCTGGTCATAGACCTTGCGCTTCTTCTCGTCCGACAGCACATCGTTGGCCTCGGAGATCTCTTTGAACTTCTCCTCCGCCTTCTTGTCGCCGGGGTTTACGTCCGGGTGATACTTGCGCGCAAGCTTGCGAAACGCCTTGCGGATCTCATCCTGCGAGGCCGTCTTTTTGACACCGATCGTGCCGTAGTAGTCCTTGGTCTGTGGTCCTGCCATTGCTTATGCCACCCTGCGCTGAACTTCCTTCTTGATTTTTTCGGCCACATCGCGCTCGACACATGAGAGTTCGTACGAGGTCTGCAGATTCATCCAAAGATCCGCGGATGTCCCGAAGTGGACAGCCAGCCGATACGCGGTATCGGCCGTAATTCCACGGCGCTCATTGACTATCTCAGAGATCCGCGTCGCGGGCACACGCAGCGCCAGCGCGAGCGCGTGTGCCGAGATCCCGTTCGGATTCATAAACTCCTCACGAAGGATCTCGCCCGGGTGCATCGGCGGTGGGCGGCGATTTGGATCACGCTGAATTGGCATCTCCCTCTCCTCAGTGATAATCGACAATTCCGACTTCATGTGGTTCCGACTCACGCCAGCCAAAACAGATCCGGTACTGATCATTAATTCGGATGCTGTACTGCCCTTTGCGATCGCCTTTCAATGCCTCCAGCCGATTGCCTGCGGGCTCACGAAGATCGTCCAAACGATTCGTATTGTCCAACACCTGTAGCTTGCGGCGCGCCACTTTGACAATCGCCGAGTAACGACGGCTACGCCCCGTGTAGAAGAGGCGCTCTGTCTCTTCGTCAGCGAACGACCGGATCACGTCTTTATCTTACCGCGTTCAACGGGAAGCGTTCAACGCCTAGCGTCCAGCGCTCTTTGGCAAGCCGGGCACCAGTACAGCGTGCGCCCGGCGATGTCGCGGCGCTGAATCTTTGTGCCGCACACGAAGCACGGCTTCCCATGCCGCCGATAAACATAGTGGACCTCCTCCTTCAGCGGCTTGCCGGACTTCCTGCTCGGCCGGTGTTTCGCAAGCGTCGTCACGATCCGCCGATCGATCATCCCGGCGCGCAGCAGCGGAATCGAATCCTTCCAGATCGCCTTCAGCTTCGGCAGTGGAACGTCGCGCCCTGCAGTGAACGGATCGAGTCGCGCGCGAAAGAGCAGCTCCGCCCTATAAATGTTGCCGATCCCCGAAAGCACGGTCTGGTCCATCAGCAGAACGCTGATCGGCGTCTTCGACCTCAGGATGCGATCGAACGCAGCCTGCGGCGCGTCCGCCCCCTTCGGATCATCGCCCAGCCCATCCGGCCCCAGCCGCGCAAGCAGCGCGCCCCACTCGGCCTCCGTCCAAAGCTCGCACGCCGCGGCGCCGCGCAACTCCAGCCAGTCAATCTGCTCCGCCGCCAGCGAGCTCGCCCCGTCATCGGACGAGTACCAACCATGGCGCTTGTCCGGCGTGACCGCATCCTTCCGCGGCTTCGCACCCGCGCGCCACATACGCAGCCGCAGCGCGCCCTTTGGCTCCGCCAGCGGCATCTGCCCCTCGGTCCAGTCGCCATATCGGCCCAGATGCACATGCAGAATGCGGTCTCTGCCGAAGACATAGCCCAGGTGCTTGCCCTTGGCGAGCACGCGCTCAAGCCTGCGATTGTCCAGCGCAAACGCCTCAGCGAAGCCGCCGTTCGGCGATTCCACACGAAGCTTCCTGCCGGCCAGCGCGGCGTGATGCCGCTCCGCCCAGCGATGAATCTCGTTGCCTTCAGGCAAGGTCACGCTCCCGCGCCGCGGCTTCGCTTCGCCGTCGTGCCCGCCGGCTCATCGGCTGCGTGTGCTCGACCGACGTGTCGAGCTCGTAACGGTAATAATCCACGATGCGCTCCGGCGTCCACAGCGTCCAGTGGTTCGCATTCTTGGCGTGCATGCGCTTGATCTGGATCTCATCCATGGCGCGCATCAGCTTGCGAAGGTCGCTGTACTGCACCGAATACGGGCTGTCCGGATCTTCAATCAGCGGCTGCAGGTCCACATACACCGGTTGCGCCCACTCATAAAACGTATGCCACACGTCGTAAACATCCAGGTGGCCCTTCTTCACCAGCAGCCCCAGGTGCTCATAGAAGTCGAGCACCTCGAACGCAACCACCGGCGGCTCATCCATGCTCCACGGAAGCAGCCCGTCTTCGCCGACACGCGCCTTCGCAAGCCGCTGCCGTGCCGCGGCAAACGACTGACCCAGAAAAAAGCTGAGCTGCTTTTCGAGGTTGTTCACCGAGCGGTACTCGCGCTCATGCCGAAGCTGCAGCGCCGCATACCCGATCGCGCCGCCGCTCGTGACCACCAGAACAACACTCGCGATCGCCTGCACGGCGATCCAATTAACGTTCATCTTCAATAACTCCACGACGCTGCAGAAACACCAAACCGCGGCCCTGGTTGGAGCCGCGGTTATGAGATGCCCTCAACTAGGGCGTAGACCTTTTACTTCCACACCGGCTTCAGTTCGAACCGGCTTCAATTCCAAACCGTGGACGCCTTGATCGCCTCCACATTGAACACCTGGTCAGGCTCGGCCTGCTGCATGTGCTGCACAAACTCCTCGGCCTCCTCGCGGGTCGCAAACAGGCTCCGCTGGTACAGCCGCCCCGCACGCAGAGCGTCACAACGCCAAAGAACGTCGGTCATGTGCTCGCGCCCGAAGCCGAGGTTCCACTGCATGTTCTGAGGCCAGGCCCCGTCGTCTTTTCCTCTCTGGTTTATCATCTCCACCCTTTCGACCCTTCGTTCCGGCTACCTATTAGAACCCGCTCCGCGCGGATTCGATTCGCGCTCTTGAAGTACCCCGGTGCGATTTCTGGTAAGTGTTTGCGGCGTCGCAATGTCGCCTCGCTGACCTCCGGATGCAGCAAGGAGGAGTCTTCAGGTTCGAAGCACTCCTCCTTGTAGTACGCGCTCGGAAGCTGTTCGGTTCTACCTACTTTTCGCTGTCGACATACTCCGCGTCGATTACGCCCTCGTCCTTCGGCTGGTCCGCCGTGCCCGCGGCCGATGCATCACCGTCGGTCGGCGGCGTTCCTGCCGTGGCAGACTGCGCCTTGTACAGAGCTTCGGCGAGCTTGTGGCTGGCAGTCGTGAGCCGTTCGCGCGCCGCGTCCATCTCCGTCTTCGAAGGATCGCCGCCGGCAAGCGTTGACTTCGCATCGGCCAGCGCCGTCTCGACGTCGCTCTTGTCCGCCGCGGCAACCTTCTCGCCGCCTTCACGCAGCATCTTCTCGACGTTGTAGACCATCGAGTCGAGCTGATTGCGCGCCTCGATCTTGTCCTTCGCCTCGCGGTCCTCGGTTGCGTGCGCCTCGGCATCCTTCGCCATGCGCTCGACCTCGTCCTTGCTCAGACCCGAAGAGCTCGTGATCGTGATCTTCTGGTCCTTGCCCGTGGCGTTGTCCTTCGCTGTCACGTTCAGAATGCCGTTCGCGTCGATGTCAAACGTGACCTCGATCTGCGGCATGCCGCGCGGCGCCGGCGGGATTCCGCCCAGCTTGAACTTGCCCAGCGTGCGGTTCTGTCCAGCCATCGGCCGCTCGCCCTGCAGCACGTGGATCTCGACCTCGGTCTGGCTGTCCGCCGCCGTCGAAAACGTCTCCGTCTTCTTCGTCGGGATGGTGGTGTTGCGCGGGATCATCGGCGTCGCCACACCGCCCATCGTCTCGATGGCCAGCGTCAGCGGCGTCACATCCAGCAGCAGCAGGTCCTTCACATCGCCGGCCAGCACGCCAGCCTGCACTGCAGCGCCGATCGCGACGACTTCGTCAGGATTTACTCCCTTGTGGGGCTCCTTGCCGAAGAGGTTCTTCACGAGCGCCTGGATCGCAGGCATGCGGGTCTGTCCGCCGACCAGCACGACCTCGTCAATCTTGCTCGCGTCAATGCCCGCATCCTTCATCGCCTGCTTGCACGGCCCGACTGACTTCTGCAGCAGGTCGTCGACCAGCGACTCGAGCTTGGCGCGACTCAGCGTGCGCACCAGGTGCTTCGGTCCGCTTGCATCGGCCGTGATGAACGGCAGGTTGATCTCTGTCTCCTGAGCTGTGGACAGCTCAATCTTCGCGCGCTCCGCAGCGTCCTTCAGACGCTGCAGGGCCATCTCGTTGCCCTTCGAGCGCAGATCCAGACCGCTCTCCTGCTTGAACTCGCTGATGAGCCAATCAACAATCCGCTCGTCGAGGTTGTCGCCGCCGAGGTGCGTATCACCGTTGGTGGACTTCACCTCGATCACGCCTTCGCCGACTTCGAGAATCGAGATATCGAACGTTCCGCCGCCGAAGTCGTACACGGCGATCGTCTCGTCCTTCTTCTTGTCGAGGCCATAGGCCAGCGCCGCCGCCGTGGGCTCATTCACAATGCGCTTCACGTCGAGACCAGCGATGCGGCCGGCATCCTTGGTCGCCTGGCGCTGCGCGTCATTGAAGTACGCCGGAACCGTGATGACCGCCTCGGTAACCGTAGTCCCCAGGTAGTCTTCCGCAGCCTTCTTCAGCTTCTGAAGGATCATCGCCGAAATCTCAGGCGGGGTGTACTGCTTGCCCTGAGCGTCAATCGCCACGTGATCGCCCTGCTGGACGACCTTGTAGGGCACCATCTTCATCTCGTCGGAAACTTCGTTGTAGCGCCGGCCCATGAACCGCTTGATCGAGTAAACCGTGTTCTGCGGGTTCGTAATCGCCTGGCGCTTGGCCACCTGGCCCACCAGTCGCTCGCCGTTCTTCGTAAACGCGACCACCGACGGGGTAGTGCGGCCGCCTTCCTCGTTGGGGATAACCTTGGGTTCGCCACCCTCCATCACGGCAACGCAGCTATTGGTCGTGCCGAGATCGATTCCGATAATCTTTGCCATTTCCTGCTCCTGTACCGGGCCGGAGTTCCGGGGAGGTGGCCGGCCGGGTCTGATCTGACCTCCCTCACTCTCGCATGTGAGTGGAGTACTGTCAACCTATATGATGCTGAAACCAGCAATCAGATTCCGCTTAAAACCCTCTTTTTTGCGCTAAAAACCCCTCAAAAACGATCACGCCTGAATGCCCCCAGAGGGCCTCGAGGGGTAACCATTCGGGGGAATTGTTCTGGGGCCCTTTCCTTGCCATACTGCAGCCAGCCATTAAGGCCGGAGTTCCCCCGATGCCGCTTCCCCCTTTGTTCTCACGACTTACGCGCCGGAACGCGCTCGCCGTCTCCTCTCTGATTTTGATGCTCGCGCTGGCCGGCTGCGCCGACGACGGGGTTGTGTACGACTACAGCCAGAACTTCGTAAGCGGAAACTGGCAGGTAAGTGCAGCAGGCAATGGAGTTACCCTCCCTCAGATCTCGGGCGCCCTGGTCGGAACCAATGAGACCTTCACCGGCATCCTGCACGCCGATGCAACTACGGGCTGCGCGACCGCGAATCAGCCCATTACCATCACCGGGACGACCGACGACAAGGGAAATATCACGCTCACCGGGCCCATTGCCGGCGGGACGCTCACGATTTCCGGTGGATTGTCTTCGGATGGGCGCTCGCTGACGAACGCGACCATGAATGTCAGCGGCGGGCAGTGCGCGTTTACGAGTTCGGTGCAAGCGCAGGTGCAGAACTATAGCTCGGTGACGGGAACCTACGCTGGGACGTTCTCGGACACCACCAAGCCTGTGATGAACGTTACGGCGACTTTGACTCAGTCGGAGAATGGGGACACGGACGGCAACTTCACTTTGAGCGGAACGGCGAGCCTGGGCACGAACGCCTGCTTCGTGAGTCCGGTCACGGTAGTGAACTCACAAGTGACCGGCGGGGCCTTTGTCCTGACCTACACGGACAACACGACCGGCAACAGCGTGACCGCGACGGGAAGCTTCTCGACGGATGGCTCGACCCTGACGGTGACGAACTGGTCGCTGACGGGGCCATGCGGAGCGGACCAGGGGACCGGGATGCTGTCGAAGCAGTCTTCAGGAAGCTAGGCGTGAAGTTAGGAGTTAGGAGTTAGGAGCAGGGCTCTGCGAAGCTGCTAGCTCCCTGACCCGCTGACTCGCTTCTTCCGCAGCAGGAAATAGCTGAGCAGAGCGGCGCCTCCTACACTGCCGAGGACGCATTCGGTCGCGGACAGGCCGCGCGGGCCGAAGCGGTCGCCTCCCCAGCCGTCCAGGCGAATCATGTAGAGCACCGGGATGTTGCCGAGCGAGTTGATGATCGAGTAGCGTCCGCTGCCGCTCTTGCCGGAGGCGCCGAGGAACTCGAGCACAACCGCGGTGAACAGGCCGTAGGCAAAGCCGACGGTCAGCAGATAAAGTGTCGCGCCGAGCAGGTAGGTTGAGGGCTGCATCGGGCCGAGCCAGAGCACAGTCAATGTGAGCGCGTTCACCACTCCGGCGGTGAGATAGGCGACCGGCGCAGAGACACGCGGCGGAACCAGCGTGGCGGCCATGGAGCCAGCGCCCATCAGGACAGCGCCGAGCAGCCCGTTCATCCAGGCGACGCTATCGCCGTTCAGGCCATAGCTCGTGGCGATTCCGGGAATGAGGCTGATCGCTGCGCCGGATGCCATAGGAAAGAGCATGCAGAGCGTGTATGGAATCGCCTCCCACCGAAAGAATGTGGTTTTGAACTCGAGCCAGATGTTCTGCATCGTCCGAGCGAACGAGCCGGTGGCGATCTCGTCCTGGCGCGGAGCGAACAGCGCGAGCAGAGCAGGCCCGGCAATCATTGCGAAGGCGGCAAGTCCAAGTGCGTCACGCGAGGCGCGCGAGCTGAGCCACAGGAGAACGCTGACGGAGAGTGCGCCGAAGCCCAGCGATCCGGCCTGGTAGAAGCCTGAGGCGACGCGTTTCGAACGCTCGACGCGCAGCGCGCCCATCATGCCGCCGCAGCTTGAAACCACCAGCTGCGAAAGGCACGCGCTGGCGAGCATCAGGAGCTTCGCGCGGTTCGATGTGAGGCTGACCTGATGAAAGCCGAGCGCCATGAGCGCGCCGGCGAGCACGCCGCCGACGCAGCAACCACGTCCGGCGGCGGACGAAGAAGTCGGTGATCGGGCTCCACAGGAAGTAGAGCATCGTGGGCAGGGCGAGCAGGCTGATGAGCGCCGACTGCGCTCCGCTGCCGAGCCCTTGTTTGCTGAGCAGGAAGGCGAGGACTCCGCCTTGAATGACGCCGTTGGCGACGACGGCCGATGGCGCGATGAGGAAGCCGAAGAGCCATGGGCGCTCGGAGGCGACAGGGCCGGCCGGTTCCTTCGGCGCAGCAGATGATGCTATTTCTGCGCCTACGGCTTCAATCTCGTTCACCAGAGGAAGGTATCACCCGGATCTATGGCGCGTCGGGCAGGATGTACGAGTTTGCGAGTCCGGCGATGAGCTGCGTGGAGTTGGGGCAGAGGCCGTGGAGCCGGGCGGCAAGCCACGCCTGGGGCGTGATGACGATCTCGGCGCAGCCGTGCGCGACGGCGGAGTAGATGCGATCGGCGGCGTGCTCGGGTGTGGTGGCGATGCCGGGAGTTTTGGCGCCGAGGAAGAACCAGCGGCGCTCCGCGTCGACTTTGCCATGGAACTGCGCGTGGTTTTCTCCGCCGGTGCGCATGAGGCCGGGGCAGATGGTCGAGACGAGAATGTTGGCCTTGCGGAGCTCTGCATGCAGCGCTTCCGAGAAGCCGACGACCGCGAATTTGGAGGCGGTGTAGGGGAGTAAATGCGGGACGGGGATCTTGCCGCCGATCGAGGCGATGTTCACGATCGCGGCGCGGCGGTTCCAGCCGGTGAGCGGCTCCTGGCGGCGGAGGCGGGGGAGGGCGTGCCAGGTGGTGTGGAGCGTGGCGTAGAAGTGGGTGTCCATCATCTCCCGGAAGTCATCGACCGTCTGGGTCTCGGCGGGGCCGACGCCGATGATGCCGGCGTTGTTGACCAGGACGTCGATGCGGCCGAAGCGGGCGAAGGCCTCGTCGATGAGCCGCTCGCAGTCCTCCCGTTTGGTCAGGTCGGCGGTGACGAGGTAGAAGTCGTCGGGGTGGAGGTGGGGGTGCTTGGCGAGCAGGGAGTTCTGGGCGGCGTGGAGTTCGGCGCGGTCGCGGGCGGCGAGGACCAGGCGGACGCGGCGGTGGGCGAAGCGGGAGGCGATGGCGAAGCCGAGGCCGCGGGAGCCTCCGGTGACGACGACGACGGCGTCGTCGGGCGGGGGCGAGGAGCGCAGGGCGCGCGCGGTGGCGATGCCGGCGGCGGCGACTCCGGCGCCGAGGCCGGCGAGGAAGATGGGGTTGAGGCTTCGGCGCATTGGGGGCTCCTTCGGGCGCTTGGTTCCTCGGTTGGATGCGAGGAGGGTTCGCTCGGGGTATGCTTTTGGCGATGGCCACAAAGAAGAAGGCGAAGGGCGCGTACATGATCTCGGCGGTGGCCGAGATGTATGACATTCATCCGCAGACGCTGAGGCTGTATGAGCGCGAGGGGCTGCTGCGGCCGTCGCGCTCGGAGGGAAACACGCGGCTCTATACCGAGGAGGATCTGGAGCGGCTGGAGTTCATCCTGAACCTGGCGCGGGACCTGGGCGTGAATATCGCGGGGATTGCGATTGTGCTGCAGATGCGCGAGCGGATGGAGGAGATGAACCGGCAGATGCAGGGTTTTGTTGAATATGTGCGGACGGAGATGCTGAGCCGGATGCAGCAGGCGCAGGGGCAGCAGGCGGGGCTGGTGCCGGTGCGGGACGGCCGGTGGCGGTGCCGCTGCAAGGATGCGGTGCAGTCGGCGGGTGGGAGAAAGCGGCGGTAGACCCCCTACCCGGCCTGTTTTTGCACAAATTCTTGAAAGCAGAGACTTTGTGGGTGGACTTGATTTTGCAAATTCTTGATTCTAAAGCTCGGGGGTGTTAACAGGGATGGCAGGCGAAATTATGCGGAAGTACGGTTGGGTGCGATTCGTTGCTGTTTTGATTTTGGCGGGGGTTGCGGGCGGTTTTGCCGGTGCGCAGGAGACGATTCAGCGGGCGGAGGCGTCGATTTCGGCCAACCGGCTGCGGGAGCAGGACAAGTTCATCTCGGACGATCTGTTTGAGGGGCGGTATCCGGGGCAGCGCGGAGGGCAGCTTGCGGCTACGTATATTGCGTCGCAGTTTGCGCAGTATGGGCTGAAGCCGGCGGGCGATAACGGGACGTTCTTTCAGCAGGTGAACTTCGTCGGGATGACGGTGAAGCCGGAGGAGACGACGTTTGCGCTGGAGGCGAAGGACGGCAAGAAGGTCGATCTGAAGTTCGGCAGCGATTACGTGGTGTTCAACGAGAAGCTGACGCCGAGGGCGACGATCGATGCGCCGATTGTGTTTGTGGGGTATGGGGCGACGGCGCCGGAGTTCGGCTGGAACGACTATGCGGGCGTGGATGTGAAGGGGAAGGTGATCCTTTGCATCGTGGGCGATCCGCCGAGCGATGATCCGAAGTTTTTTGGCGGGAAGGCGCTGACGTATTACGGGCGGTGGACGTACAAGTTCGAGCAGGCGGCGCGGATGGGCGCGGTGGGCGCGCTGATTATTCATCGGACGGACCTGGCGAGCTATGGATGGAATGTGGTCGAGAGCTCGAACTCGGGCGAGAAGACGTTTCTGCGCGATGATGCGAATCGCGCGGCTGGAAGCGGCGAGCTGGATTCAGCTCGATGTGGCGAAGCAGATCTTCGCGATGAGCGGGATGGATCTGGATAAGGAGTTTGCTGCGGCGGGCAGCGGGGATTCAAGGCGGTGGAGCTGCCGGTGCGGCTGAAGGCGACGGTGACGAGCACGGTGCATCCGTTCCAGAGCCCGAATGTGGTGGGGATACTGCCGGGGAATCTCGCCGTGGACGCGATGGACCGAGGCGAGCCGACTGCAAGGCATTGAGAACAGATCAGGCGGTGATGTACACGGCGCACTATGACCATCTCGGGATGAAGCCGGGGATGCCGGGCGACAACATCTACAACGGCGCGGCGGATAACGGGACGGGCACGGCGATTCTGCTGGAGCTGGCGCGGACGTGGGCGCTGGCTGTGCAGAACGGGTTGAAGCTGCCGCACTCGGTGATCTTTGGGTCGGTGACGGCGGAGGAGCAGGGGCTGCTGGGGTCGGAGTACCTGGGGCAGCATCCGCCGGTGCCGGCTTCGCAGATTGCGCTGGATATCAACTACGACATGCCGCTTCCGTTCGGTGTTCCGAAGGAGATCAACGTGAACGGGGCGCAGCGGACGACGTTCTTTCCGGTGGTGGAGGCGACGGCGAAGAGGTTTGACCTGGCGATTGTGCCGGACCCGCGGCCGGAGGCGGGAAGCTACTATCGCTCGGATCATTTTTCGCTGAGCCGGGTGGGGATTCCGGCGTTTTCGGTGGACCTGGGGACGCTGTATGAGGGCCATGATCGCGCGTGGGGCGCGGCGAAGGAGAAGGATTTCAACGAGCATCACTACCACGATGTCTCGGACAACTTTGATCCGACGTGGAACTTCGAGGGGCAGGCGAAGATTGCGCGGTTTGGGATGGATCTGGGGTGGCAGGTGATCAACGCGCCGCGGACGGTTGAGTGGCTGCATGGGGATGAGTTTGAGGCGGCGCGGTTGAAGAGCGAAGGGAAGTAAGGGGGGTCGGCGTTTTCTCGCGCGTGTTAGCGCGCGATACCGCACCCTGTTTCGCTGCGCGAGCCGAGGGTGGGCCACCGGGTCTAACTCCGCTCAACATGTTTTGTGGCGGAGTGTTTTCTCGCGCGCTACCACGCGCGACTACCCAGGTCTCGGGGAGACCTGGGGCACCCGGATGGTTCATGTATGGGAGTGGGTGGGCGATAAACTGGAGAGACGGGTTTGGCGCTGGTTCGCCTGAGGGAAGCCGGTCTTTTCAACGATGCATATTGCGCTTCGGGTTGTGTTCTGGGTGGCGGCCGTTGGGTCGGTCACGTCTTCGATTTATTGCGGCATGGTGGTGGTGGCGGCGGCGCGGTTTGGGCTGCGGCGGCGGCGGGAGGAGCGTGCGCCAAAGGATTTTCTGCCGGGCCTGAGCGTGCTGAAGCCGGTGCATGGGACCGAGCAGGGCATGGAGCGGAACTTCGAGACGTTTTTTGAGCAGGACTATCCGGATTATGAGCTGCTGTTCTGCGCTCGGCAGCAGACGGATGAGGGGCTGAAGCTGGCCCGGCGGGTGGGCGAACGGTATCCGCAGGTGAAGGCGCGGTATCTGACGTGCGGCGAGCCGAGGCCGAAGTTTCATAACGCGAAGGTGTTCTCGCTGGCGCGGCTGGATGCGGAGGCGATGAACGATCTGTACATCACGAGCGATGCGGATGTGCGGGTGCGGCCGAACTATCTGCGCGAGATGGTGCAGACGCTGAAGGACCCGAAGATGGGGCTGGCGAGCTGTGTGTATATCGGGACGGCGCATCAGGGAGCGCGGTTTGCGTCGAAGCTGGATGCGGTGGGCAAGAGCGTGGAGATGACGAGCGGCGTGCTGGTGGCGGACATGATCGAGGGCACGAAGTTTGCGCTGGGCGCGACGATGGCGGTGCGAAGGAAGAGCTTTCAGGATGTGGGCGGGTTCGGCGAGCTGGGGCAGTTTTATGCCGATGATTTTGTGCTGGGGAACCGGCTGGCGGCGCAGGGCACGGGCGTGATGATGGCGACGCATGTGATCCGGCTGATGGTGCAGGATTCGCCGTTCTGGCTGAGCTTCAGGAATCAGTTGCGGTGGATGCAGAGCACGCGGCGGTCCAGGCCGTGGGGGCATTTGGGGAGCGGGCTTACGTTCGCGATGCCGTTTGGGGTGTTGGGGCTGGTCTGGGGGTTGCTGTCGGGGCATGTGGGGCTGGGTTTTTTGTGGCTTGGTGCGATGGTGGTGAACCGGTGGGTGCAGGGCGCGGCGGTGCTGCTTGCGCTGGGGGATTCGGGGTGGATGTTCAATGCGCTGATTTATCCGCTGCGGGATGCGCTGGGGAGTGTGCTGTGGGCGGCGAGTTATGGTGGCGAGAATTTTTATTACAGAGGGAAGGTTTATAAGTTGAAGCCGGGGGGCAGGGTCGAAGCGCCGGAAGGCCAGTAGCTAGTGGGGATAGAGGGTAGAGAGTGGAGGCCGGATAAGCGAAGGCTCACCTCAGGGGCTAAAGCCCCTTTTTGTTTTGGCTCTCGGAGAGGCCCGAGCCTGAAGGCTCGGGTTACCTAGAAGCGAAGGCAACGACAAATACAGAAGCAGATCCCCTGCGGGGATGACAGAAAGAAAAGCAAGAGCAACAGCAAAGGCAGCAGCAACTGCACTCGCGCCGCTAGCACGTGCGAGACCCCACCCTTTCGCATGCGAAAGGATGGGCCACCCGTCCGCGGACTTGCCTCGGGCTAACGACCAACCACCAACTACTAAGTACTAACTACTCGCGGTTGGACAGGAGGGTTTTGCCGCCGGAGTCGGTGAGGTCGTGGACGGGGGCGAAGGGGGTGAGGAAGTTTTCGCGCTCGGTGGGGTGGTAGGTGAGCAGGAAGATGCGGTGGGGGCCGGACCAGAGGTGGGTGAGGTCCGAGTCGGTGAGGAAGATGGAGGGGGCGTCTGGGAAGAAGCTTCCGAACCAGGGGCCGTTGACGCGGCCGTTGACGAGCAGGGCGGGCTGCTCGGGTGTAGAAGAGCAGCGAGGAGCCGGAGGTGAGCTCGCCATCGATGAGGATGAGGTCGCCGGGGCGGAGTTGGGCGTTGATGGTTTCGGCGATGTTTTTGGAGCCGAGGATGGGGTTGAAGCGGACGTAGCCGGCGTGCGCGGCGAGGAGGATGGCGGTCGTGGCGGCGGCGATGAGGAGGTTCGCGGCGAAGGTGTGGCGGGTTTCGTGCTGCGGCGGATGAGGTGCTGGATGGGGCCGAGGACGAGTGCGGCGAGGGCGACGGTTGCGAGGGGCCAGCGGAAGAAGCCCATGGCGGAGCCGGTGAGGTCGAAGACGTGGCCGAGGGAGAGGTTGTAGAGCGCGGGGTTGGAGCTGAGGAGGTCGTTGAGCGTGGTGCCGGGGCGCGGTGAGGGCGCGAAGAGGGCGAAGTAGCCGCAGATGAGGAAGAGGAGGGTGCCGATGGGGACGAGGCCGTAGAGGGAGCTGCGGAGGGTGTGGGCGCGGGCGTTTGCGGCGAATGGGTTGAGTGGGGTGAGGGTGTGGGCGGCCTGGTCGGCGCAGGCGAGGAGGGCGCCGACGAGGAGGGCGAGGGCGGGGAGGGCGGGGAGGTGGTAGTACTCCTGCCGCGAGGAGAGGGTGAAGAAGCCGAGGATGATGCCGGCCCAGAGGAGGAGGGCGAGGGCGGCTTCGTGGAGGCGGGAGTCGCGGAGGATTTTTGAGCGGAGCTGCTTGATGGCCGCGATGAGGGCGCTGGGAAGGAAGGCGGCCCAGGGGAAGAGCCAGACGACGAGCAGGAGCCAGAAGAGTGGGATGGGGACCTGGCCGTAGTCGTGGGGGATGCGGTGGCCGAGGAAGCGGGCGATGTGCTCGTTGTAGAGGTAGAACCAGGCCCAGCCGGCGCGGGGTGGGAGGCCGAGGCCGGAGGGCATGGGGATGGCTGGGTTGCGGAGCGCGGCGAGGATGTGCCAGGGGAGCGGCGATGGCGAGGAAGGTGAGTGTGGCGGGGAGGAGTGGAGGTGGCGGAGGAGGCGGAGCTGGCGGGTGAGGGCGAGGTAGAGGATCGCGAAGAGGAGGGGGAAGATGAGGCCGATGAGGCCCTTGGTGAGGACGCTGAGGGCGAGGACGGCGGCGAAGCCGAGCATGGGGAGGAGTGGGGATCGAGAGATCGTCGTTCCCCACCCAGCCGCTTCGCGTCTGAATGGGGCACCCGGTTTTGTGGTGGTCCCGACAACCCAGGTCTCAGAATCGAGACGTGGGGTATCCGGGTTTGTGGTGAGCCGCGAGGTGGCGCGGTCGTTCGCTCGTTCGAGGGCGATGAGGAAGAGGTGGACGGCGAGGGTCATCCAGAGGGCGATGAGGATGTCGGGGATGTAGAAGCGGGTGTAGAGCCAGGGGCCGATGGAGAGCGCCATGGCGAGGGCGGCGTAGAGGCCGGCGCGGTCGGGGGCGTGGGCGGGGGAGATGGCGGCGAAGAGGCGGATGCCGAGCGCGTAGACGGCGAAGAGGAGCGCGAGGACGCCGAGGGCGAGTGGGAGGCGGGCGGCCCAGTCGTGCGGGCCGAAGATGTGCATGGAGCCGGCGGCGAGCCAGTAGATGAGGGGCGGCTTGTCGAAGAAGCGGATGCCGTCGACGAAGGGGGTGACGTAGTCGTGGCGGAGGAGCATCTCGCGGGCGACTTCGATGTAGACGGAGTCGACGTCGTCGAGCAGGCCGGGGGTGAAGATGCCGCCGAGGTAGAGGATGAGCCAGGGGAGGGTGATGAGGGCGAGGGAGCTCGGGCGCCAGCGGCGGCGTGCGGGCGCGGAGATGGAGACCGGAGTGGCTACGGAAGACGTCACGAGCGGGATTTCTTGTATGGTCTCACGGGGCAAAAGCAGATGCCCGGGGATGCAGAGGCAATGGCAAGCGAACAGCAAAAGCACTCGCCCGTCTTAACGCGCGATACCCCACCCTTTCGCTGCGCGAAAGGATGGGCCACCCGGATTGGTGTTGGGCGCGACAGTATCGAGGGGGCGGTCGGTGATGAGGGCTTTGCCGGAGGCTTCGTGGAGGAGGAACTGGTGTGGGCCGAGGAGGTGGTCGACGTCGTCGCGGTGTTCGAGGGGGACGAAGAGGATTTTGCGAGGGCCGTGTCCCCATTGGGCGAGCGAGGTCGTTGTGTGTGAGGAAGAGGTGTGGGGCGTCGGGGAAGAGGCTGCCGAAGAGCATGGAGGTGCTGCGGCCGTCGACGAGTGAGACGTGGTGGCCGAGGTAGAAGGGGATGGAGGAGCCGAAGGCCTGATCGCCGTAGAGCATGACTTCGGTGTTGGGTGCGATGGAGTTGTTGGATTCGAGCTGCTGGATGGTTGTGGCGAAATCGCGCGAGGAGAGCATGGGCGCGAAGCGGACGAGTGCGATGTGCGCGGCGATGAGGAATGTGGCCGCGGTGAGGGCGATGGTGCAGGTTGAGGCGAAGGCGCGGCGGCGCGTGCGGAGCATCCAGGCGGTGAGCGGGCCGATGGCGAAGGCGATGGCGGCGAGTGCGGCGGGGAGACGAAGCGCGGCGAAGGATGGGCCGGTGAGGTCGAAGAAGTGGGACATGGAGAGCGTGTAGTCGCCGACGTCGCGATGGGCGAGCAGAGAGCCGATGTCGGGGACGAAGGCGAGGTGGCGTGAGGTCCAGAGGCCGTAGGCGAGCGCGGCGGCGATGGCGAGGCCGAGGATGGTGAGGGCGGCGTGGGCGAAGGTGACGGCCAGCGCGTATGGAGGTGAGGGGTTCGGCTTCGATGTGGGCGAGTGCGGCGGCGGTGAGGATCAGGAGTGGGAGATAGACGGGGAAGGTGTAGTACTCCTGGTTGGTGGAGAGCGAGAAGAAGCCGAGGATGATGGCGGAGAAGATGGTGAGCAGAAGGACGGTGCGTGCCGCGAAGGATGTGCGTGCGAGCGTGCTCCAGCGTGATTGGCGGAGGCGGTCGCGTTCGGTCCACGCGAGGGCGATCGCGGCGGGGAAGAAGAGGCTCCAGGGGAAGAGCCAGACGATGTGGAGAGCCCAGTAGAGCGCGGCGGGGAGTTTGTTGTAGTCGCGTGGGACGCGTGTGCCGAGGAAGCGCGCGATGTGCTCGTTGTACAGGTAGAACCAGGTCCAGCCGGCGTGGGCTGGGAAGCCGGAGTTGGCGGGCATGGGGACGGCTGGATTGCGCAGCGCGGCGAGGATGTGCCAGGGCGCGGCGATGGCGAGGAAGAGTGCGTGGCCGGTGAAGGGATGGAGGCTGCGCCAGCGGCGCCAGTCGCCGGTGAGGGTGAGGAAGACGGCGAGTGTGGCGAAGACGAAGACGATCGCGACGAGGCCCTTGGTGAGGACGGCGCAGGCGAGCGCGGCCCAGAGGAGATAGGCCCAGCGTGATGTGGCGCGAGCAAGGTCCGACCCCACCCACGCGCTACGCGCGTGAATGGGGCACCCGGTTTTGTAGTGGTCCCCGCAACCCACATCTCTTCGAGATGTGGGGCACCCGGGTTGGTGTCGGCGGCCGGAGTCTCAAGGGCGCGGAGGGCGGCGTAGATGCGAGAGTGCGAGGAGAAGAGAGAGCAGAGCGTCGGGGATGAAGATGCGTGTGAAGAGGAAGACGCCGGTCGAGGTGAGTGTGAACAGAGCGGTGTAGAAGGCTGCGCGTTCAGAAAATGCGCGACGGCTCCAGGCGTAGCCGAGCAGAGCGAGACCGAGGACGGTGAGAGCGAGCGGGAGATGGATTGCGAAGGAGTTTTCGCCGAAGATGCGGAGTGAGCAGGCGGCGATCCAGTAGGGGAGCGGCGGCTTTTCGAGATAGCGGATGCCGTTGACGTGGAGTGTGACCCAGTCGCCGGTGTGGAGCATGGCTTGCGCGGCCTGCGCGTGGGTGGCGTCGGCGTCATCGAGCAGCGATGGTGTGGCGGATGCAGCGAGGAAGATGGCGGCCCAGAGGAAGAGCAGAACAGCGATGCTGCGGACGAGACCAGGGCGCGATGCGCGGAGCGGCGGAGGGCGTGCTCGGGATGTAGAGCAGGGAGCGCGCGGGTGCGGGCTCGGCGATGACGGCGCGGAGATTTGGATTCGCTGCAAGGTTCGTGGGGCCGAAGGAAGCGAAGGGTGTGGGTCGCATGCGGGGGAGTGGTGACGCAATGTATCGTGCTTAAGAAGGACGAACCCAGCAGGAAAAGGATTCAAATTTGAGCGTTTTGCCTGACACGTTCCGTTCGAAACGTGCTTGAGTGCCGTTTCGGTGATTTGAAGACGGCGCAAACATCTCTACTTCATTCCAGAGCCTCAGGAGAAATGCTCCATGCCAACCTTCGCGGCCATTGATATCGGGTCGAACTCGTGCAGGCTTGCGATCGCTACGGTTGAGCAGCACAAGCTTAGGACGTTGTATGAGGACCGCGAGGTAACGCGGCTGGGTGAAAGCGTTTTTGATACGGGGATGATTTCGCCGGAGGCGATGGCGGCGACCATCAAAGCGCTGAAGCGATTTCATAAGGCTGCACAGACGCATGTGGCTGACCGGGTTCGCGTGGTGGCGACGAGCGCGATGCGGGATGCGAGGAACTCAGAGGCGTTTCGCGCGTGGGTGAAGTCGGCGACCGGGTGGAACGTGGAGGTGATCTCGGGGCTGGAAGAGGGGCGCCTGATTCACCTGGGTGTGGTGACGCATGAGCCGGGAGCGCGCGGCAAGTGCATGCTGATTGACCTGGGCGGCGGAAGCTGCGAGGTGACGACCTCGGATCAGGGCCGGATTCAGAGCATGGTGAGTTTGCCGCTGGGCGCGGTGCGGTTGCAGCAGGAGTTTCTGCGCAGCGATCCGCCGGGCAAAGAGGATGTGGCGCGGCTGAGGAAGTTTATCGATCGCGAGCTGCGCAGGGCAGAGCGCAAGCTGGGATCTCCGCGGATCGGGTTGGTGATTGCGACATCGGGGACAGCGGCGGCGTTGGCTGAGGCTTCGCATGCGCTGCCGGCAGAGGACGCGATCGAGCGCGCGCCGACGAAGGGACGCGGCAAGCGCGTGCGTGTGATGAACAATGCGCTGCTGATGACAAGTACGTCAGCGGTGCGGAGGATTGCGGACAAGCTTCTGAAGATGAACAACGCGCAGCGCGCGGCGATGCCGGGGATCGGGCCGCGGAGGTCGGAGATTATCTCCGGCGGCGCGCAGGTCTATGCGGCGCTGCTGGAGCGCATGGAGCTGAAGGGATTCCGGTATTCGCGGCTGGGTTTGCGCGATGGAATGCTGGCGCAGATGCTGGCCGAGGTGGACACGCGTGCGAGCGTGCACCGCACGATGGAAGCGGAGCGCTGGCAAGGCGTTGTGGAGTTGTGCAAGCACTACGGCGTGGATTTGAAGAAGGCCATGGCGCATAGCGAGCAGGCGGCGCAGATGTTCGATCAGCTGGAGCGCGTGCATGAGCTGCCGGAGGATTACAGGCTGTGGCTGCGCTCGGCGGCGATGATGCAGGGCGTGGGCAAGTACATGAACCACCAGGGACGGTACAGGCACACGCAGTACATCATTGCGAATTCGGAAATTTTTGGATTTTCGCCGCAGCAGCGGGCGATTGTGGCGGCGATTGCGCGTTATCTGGGAAAGACGCGGCCGGACCCGATGGACCGGATCATGCGCACGGTTCCGGTGGAGGAGCACGCGCATGTGATCCGCGCGATTGTGCTGCTGCGGATGGCGCAGACGCTGAACCAGGACCGCGGGACTACGGCGCCGGTGCGGGTGCGGACGAGGGTGTATCCGAAGCGCGTGATCATGGAGCTGATTCCGACGCGCGGTGGAGCGGAGCTGGAGCTGTGGTCGCTGAAGAAAGAGGCGCCTTACTTCCGCGAGGTCTTCCGGCGCGAGCTCTTTGTTGAGGTGGCGTAGAGCGCTTTGACGATGCGGGGGTCGAGCAGCCACTGCATGGTGGCGGGGCCGCGCTGCATGTTGACGCGCGCGAGGGAGCCTTTGCGGAGGCGGATGCGCGTGGGCTGGCGGGCGCTATCGGAGCCGCGGGCCGTTTCGTAGCCGCGGGCGCTCTCGACGCCGTTGTGGCCGAAGATGAGGTGCAGCAGGAAGGCCGTGATGTTGGGGTTGTGGCCGACGACCATCACGTTCTCGTAGGCGGAGCACTCGTGCAGCAGGCGCTGGAAGTGGGCGAAGGTGGCGTCGGGCGCGAGGGCTTTGGAGACGACGATGGGGGATTCGTAGCCGGTTTCGGTGCCGACGAGCTGGGCGGTCTGGAGGCTGCGTTTGAGGGGGCTCGAGACGATGAGGTCGAAGTTGATGGTGAGGGCGTTGAGGACGTGCGCGAGGTGAATGCAGTGGCGCTTGCCGTCCTTGTCGAGCTGGCGTTTGACGTCGACTTTGGGATTGGTGCGGCGGGTACCGGCGGAGGCGTGGCGAAGGACGAACAGATTCATGCGTGCGCTTTTTCCTGCTGATGGCCTGGTTTGGTGGGGGTAGTGGGTTCGTGGTGGAAGACGCC
Source organism: uncultured Acidobacteriaceae bacterium (assembly GCA_963777205.1). Lineage (GTDB taxonomy): Bacteria > Acidobacteriota > Terriglobia > Terriglobales > Acidobacteriaceae > Granulicella. The sequence continues at coordinate 1,093,805 of CAVZPQ010000002.1, forward strand.
GGGGTCGGGCTCGGGGAGTGTGGGCGCGGGCGGCTCGGGATCGGGCTGGGCGTCGGGATGGGAGTCGCGTGCCGGTGCGTTGAAGGGTGTTCGCGGCTGCGGCGGGGAGCTCATAGAAGGGTGGATGTTGCGGGCCGGGTGCAGGTTGCGCCGGGGTAGATTTGAGTCTACTCGCGTTGCCAGAGCTCGGTGTAAAGCAGGCCAAACAGGAAGGTTTGGCGGGCGATGAGGCGGAGGCCGGAGCGGCGGAGAGCGGATTGCGGGTCGGGCAGGCGGGTGACGCGCGAGGCCGGTGAGGAGGCGGAAGGCGAGATAGAGGGCGCGGATGTAGAGGGCCCCGAAAGGGCGGAGGATGGGGCGGGTGGGGAGGGCGAAGTCGCTGAGGAGCCAGAGGCTGCCGGGGGTGAGTTGCGGGGCGAGGCGGGCGACGAGGGTGTCGAGCTCGGGCTGGGTGAGGCAGTCGAGGAAGAAGTGGGTGGTGATGAGGTCGGGTTTGGCGGGGAGTGTGGTGGGGTCGAGGGTGAGGGCGGATTGGTGCAGCGTGGTGAGGCGGGTGGCGGCGTTCGGGACGCGACGGAGCGCGCGGCGGCGGAGGCGGTTGAGCATGGCCGCGCAGGTGTCGACCGCGAGCGCGTTGCAGGTGGGGTAGCGGAGGAGGAGTTGGGCGAGGAAGCGGCCGTCGCCGTCGCCGAGGACGAGGGCTTGGCGGGGCTGGAGGTGGCGTGAGATTTCGTCCAGGAGGGCGGTGCGGGTGCGCTGGAGGAGCGGGCCGAGGGTGAGGTATTCGGCGAGCTGGTAGATGGGCGCGACGCGGTCGAAGTTGGGTTGCGACGGTTTGGGGGAGATGGGCACGATTATCCGTTGGCGTTCGGGAAGGTTCGCTTCGGCTGGTGGATTGAGATTACGATGTCGCTGAGCTTCCCAGATCAGGGTTCGTCCTATGCGTTCAGTTCGAAGCGCGGCTGCGGTTCGGTTGCTGTTGGGCGTGTTCGCGCTTGGCACGGGGTTGGCGGGGTGCGGCGGCGGATCGGCTGGGATTGCGACGGCGGGCGGGGCCTCGACGAATGCAGTTACGCCGCTTGTGTTGAGTGCGGCGGCTTCGGGCGGCGAGGGAACGGTTGAGCCGGTGCGCGATCCGAGTGTCATCCATGTGAATGGCACGTGGTACCTGTTCATTACGGATGACAAGGCGTGGACGGGGTCGTTGCCGATGCTGTGCTCGCAGGATGCGGTGAGCTGGAAGGAGTGCGGGAGTGTGTTTGCGGCGGTGCCTGCGTGGATTCCGGCGAAGCTGCCGGGCGTGGTGAATCTTTGGGCGCCGGATATTTCGTACTTCAACGGCGTGTATCACGTGTACTACACGGCGTCCCTGGCGGGGACGGAGAATACGCTGATCGGGCTGGCGACGAATACGACGCTGGATGCGAGCGATCCGAGTTACAAGTGGGTGGATCGGGGCGAGGTGCTGGAGTCGAAGACCGGCGATGCGATCAATGTGCTGGATCCGAATGTGCTGGTGAATGCGGATGGGCGGGTGTGGCTGTCGTATGGGAGCTATTGGGGTGGGATTGCGCAGAGCGAGATTGATCCGGCGACGGGCATGGTGAAGACGACGACGGGCGCGCAGACGGGGTTGGCGGCGCGGCCGGGTGTGTTGAACGATCCGATTGAGGGGTCGTCGCAGGTGTTTCACGACGGGTACTACTACCTGTTTGTGTCGATTGACTACTGCTGCAATGCGGACCTGGCGACGAATGATTACAAGATGGCGGTGGGGCGGTCGGCGAGCCCGAATGGGCCGTTTGTGGCGGAGGATGGGACGCCGATGATGCAGGGCGGGTCGACGGAGATCCTGACGGGGGATATGGTGCACTGGGCGGGTGTGGGCGGAGGGACGGTGTACAACGATCCGGCGTCAGGGCAGACGGAGATTGTGTTTCATGCGCAGCCGATCGGCGGGGGGGGCGTGGCGGCGCTGTGGTTCAAGCAGATTCAGTGGGTGAATGACTGGCCGGAGGTGGAGTAGCGGAGAGGCGAGTGAGGAGTTAGGAGTGAGGAGTTAGGCAAGCGCGAGAAGGACGAGCGGGGTGAGGAGGACGAGGTCTGCGAGGGCGCGGAGGTGGGTGGGTGCGAGGCGGCGGCGCAGCTTGTGGAGCAGGAGCAAGAGCAGGGAGCTCGTGAGGATGCAGGCGAGCAGAGCGGTGGCGCCATGGGTGAGAGCGGCGGATGAGACGTAGAGCGCCAAGGTGGTGAGGGAGAGTGCGGCGACTGCGATGGTGATCGAGATTAGGTGGCGCGTGGCCCAGCGGGTGGTGAAGTGCGCGTGGAGGCGCGCGCCCGGGTGCTCCCAGGCGTAGAGGAAGAGGCAGTTGAGCGAGCAGAGCGCGGCGAGCAGGGCGGCGATGGGGAGGAGTTCGAGCCGGACTGCGGGGACGCGCGCGACTGTCGGGATGAAGACCGCCGCGGGAAAGAAGATGCCGACGGCGAGCTCTTTGGGGAGGCGGTGGGCGGTGTCGGGGCGCGCGTGGATGGCGGCGAAGTAGGCCGCGAGTAGCGTGGCAGAGCAGGGTGTAGAGGCGAAGGGCGTGCGGTGTCGAGCGTGCGAAGCAGGAGTGCGAGCGCGCAGGCGGAGATCATGATCCCGATGAGGAAGGCGCGGCGGTGGCGATGGTGGAAACGGTGCCGGGCTTCGATGTCGGGGTGGGGCGCGCGCGCTGCGTCGAGGACGCGTGCATCGAGAAGGCGGGCGTCCAGCAAACGCGCGTCGAGAAGACGGTCGGCGGCGTAGAGGATCCAGACGGCGAGGAACATCGCGGCTGCGGAGGTCCAGGGGAGGTGCACGCCGGCGGCGTGGGAGATGGCGAGGGTCCAGACGGTGGCGACGGAGGGGGCGTCGAGCGAGAGGAGATGCCAGAGCGCGAGTGGGCTGCGCGGCGAGGGCGCGGGCTTTGGGACCAGCAAGAGCGCCGGGCGCGGAGAAGCGGCGGCGATTGTTCGGTGAGTTGCGGCATCGGCGTGAAGGCATACCCAGGGGAGACCCGAGGCTAAAGCCTCGGGCTACGAGCCCCTTTTTATTCTTGCATCCTGAGAGACCCGAGCCCGAGCCCTAGAGGCGAGGGAATCGGACCCGGCGGCGATGACAGAAAGAAGGCAACGGAACAAAAAGGCAACGGCAACTACAGAATACGGGCTGCGCTCCTTCGCTTCGCTCAGGATGACGGCTGCTTGAGAGCGGACGGCTGGCTGACGCGATGAATTTTCTTTGTAGTGGACTAGGCGGGGTCGTCTACGTCGTCGCGGCCGGATTCGAGAGGGACGAGGAACTTGGGGAGTTCGCTGACGGAGCCGTCGGTGACGCGCGGTCTCGAGTGCGGTGGCAGGGGTGGAGTCTTCCGAGATGTGGGGAGCGCCGTTGGGGTGGAGATGCGCGCGGGTGGCGTGGGCGCCGGCGCGCCAGAGGCTGGGGTCGATGTCGGCGAAGATGTTGTCGCGCTCTTCGATTGCGGCGAGGCGCTGCAGTTGTTCGTCCGAGAGGTGATTGTCGCGGAGGAGGGTTTCGTAGAGCGCGCGGAGCTCGTTGAACTGGTCGTGGTGGGTGTTGAAGCGGAGCTCCGCGTAGTCGCGGGCGGCGCCGGTGGTGATGAGGAACTGCCAGTCGGAGGATTCGAGGAGCAGGAGCTCGCGGCAGAGCTGCTTGACGATGCGCTCGCGGCAGGCCGCCGTCGCGCCAGGTCGGGTGAGTGTGCAGATGTCGCGGGTGGCGAGCTCGGCGGCGTAGATGCGCGAGTAGGTCCAGGCGGTCTCGTCGTTCATCCAGACCTGGTTGTTGCCTTCGGCGCCCCAGGAGCCTTCGTGGAGCGCGAGGAAGCCGCCGCGCGGGTAGTTGTCGAGATAGGTGGAGCAGGAGGTGAGGGCGATGCCGGTGTCGTAGTCGTGGAGGATGCGGGCGACGGTCTCGAGCCACTGGACGCCTTCGAACCACCAGTGGCCGAAGAGCTCGGCGTCAAAGGGCGAGCAGAGGACGGGGGGGACGACGTCGTTGAAGCCGGGCTCGAGGGCCTGATAGACGAGATGGACGAAGTGGTCGGCGTGCTCGCGGATGCGCTGGGCGGCGATGGAGGGGACGTAGGGCTGCTTGTCGCCGATGTCGACGCGGGGACCGGTAACGCGCCAGTAGCGGTGTCCGCCCGGCCAGCGCTTTTTGTGGAAGTCGAGATAGTTTTCGTCGCCGGGATAGCCGGCGTCGCCCGACCAGACCTGCAGGCCGGTGCGGGGGTCGCGCGGGAAGATGGTGACGGCTTCGGCTTTGGGGTAGGGGCCTTCGACGTAAAACGGATGGTAGAGGCGGCGGTCGTCGGGGGCGCTGAAGCCGGGATCCTGATGCGCGTTTATGGATACCGTGCGGCGGAGGAATTCGTAGGGCGAGTGGACGCGGGCGGATTCCTGGACGAGGTGGGTGTCGACGAAGAAGAACTCGAGCGAGGATTCCGAGAGTGCCTGCTCGATGCCGACGCGCTGGAACGCGGGTGGTTCGCTCTGGCCTTCGGGCGCGACGGGGAAGGACCAGAGGCCGGCGGGGCGGTAGCCGCACTCGGGCGCCCAGATGCCGCGGGGGCGCTGGCCGAGGTGCTTTTCGTGGGTGGACACGGCGACGCGGATCTGGGCGCGGAGGCTCTCGTCGGTGCCGAGCAGCGGCATGTAGCCGTGGGTGGCGGCGCAGGTGATGATCTCGATGAGGCCGCGCTCGGCGAAGCTGCGGAAGCCGGCGACGATGTCCTGGCCGAGGGCTTCGAACTGCTGCTGGGCTTCGGTGAAGAAGCTCTGCCAGAAGCGGGCGGTCTCGGCGTAGTCGTGCTGGCCGATGGAGAGGAAGAAGGACTCGTCTTCGCGAGCGGCGGTGATCTTGCGGTCGAGGTAGCGGGGGAACTCGGCGCGGAAGACGGGGTGCGCGAGCTGCTCGAGGAGGATGGGCGAGAGGTTGAGGTTGCAGTTGAGCGCGATGCCGTCGCGATCGAGGCGCTCGAGTGCGCGGAGCAGAGGGAGGTAGGTCTCGGCTGCGGCTTCGAGAAGCCACTCGATGCCGTGCGGCCAGCTGCCGTGGTTGACGACGTAGGGCAGATGGGCGTGGAGCGTCAGTGTGAGAAAGCCACGCGGCGGGGAGAGTGGTTGCGGCACAGGGTCTCTGATGTCAGGGGCGCGGCGGAGGGCCAGCGCACGGTCAGCAGGAGGAGCGAAGTTGAAAGAGGTCGAGCCGAGAGGAGCCGGATCGAGCTAGATCGCCTTTAGAGCGGTCGCCCCTGAGAGCGAGTGTACTACCGGGGCGTCAGGGCGGCGAGTCGAGTGGCGGTGCGAAGTGGGCGTTGGACGGACGATCCGTACTGCTCGCCCGCAGACCGCTCGCTAGTGCGCGGTCTTTGCTCCGCCAGGACTGCGGCGGGTGCTGGGGGCGTCGGAGAAGACCTGGCCGTCGCGGATGGAGATGATGCGGTGGGCGAATTCGGCGATGTCGGGCTCGTGGGTGACGAGGACGATGGTGTTGCCCTTGGCGTGCAGGTCGTCGAAGAGGGCCATGATCTCGACGGAGGTTTTGGAGTCGAGGTTTCCGGTGGGCTCGTCGGCGAGGATGATGGAGGGGCGGTTCACCAACGCGCGAGCAATAGCGACGCGCTGGCGCTGTCCGCCCGAGAGCTCGTTGGGCTTGTGGCCCATGCGCGAGGAAAGGCCGACCTGGTCGAGGACCTCTTTGGCGCGGGCGATGCGCTCGGCGGCGGGGGTGCCGTTGTAGATCAGGGGGAGCTCGACGTTGTGGAGCGAGGTGGCGCGGGCGAGCAGGTTGAAGGTCTGGAAGACGAAGCCGATTTCCTTGTTGCGGATGCGGGCGAGCTCGTCGTCGTTGAGCGAGGAGACGTCGTGGCCGTTGAGGAAGTACTGGCCCTGGCTGGCGGTGTCCAGGCAGCCGATGAGGTTCATCAGCGTGGATTTGCCGGAGCCGGATGGGCCCATGATGGCGACGTACTCGTTGTGGCGGATGCGGATGTCGACGCCGCGGAGGGCGTGGACCTGCTGGTCGCCCATCTCGTAGGTCTTCCAGAGATTGTGGGTGACGATGACCTCGCCGGAGTGGGGCGGCTCGAAGGCGGTGGTGGTCGAGGGCTCGGCGGGGAAGGTGGTTGTGGCCATCGTGATCTCCGGTCAGGCAGAGAGTAGAGGGTACAGGGTAGACAGTAGACGAAAGAAGGCTAGCTGGAGGTGGTGTCGGTTGGGAGGGTTGCCGGGGTGTTGTCGCGCTTGACTGCTATGCCGCTCTTGAGCGTGCGCAGGACTTTGTAGCGGCCGGTGACGATCTCGTCGCCGGGTTTGAGGCCGCTAAGGACTTCGATGTCCGTCGAGCCGGTGACGCCGGTGGTGACGGGAACAAACTTGACGCGAAGCTGATTGCCGTCCTTGACGAGCATGTAGACGCCTTGCGTGTCGGTGGTCTTCACGGCGGCGGAGGCGGTACCTTCCGGCTCCTTGCCGTGGTTCTTGAACAGGGCGTTTTCCGTTGGGACGTCTCGCTCGACGAGGGCCTGGATGGGAATGGTGAGCACGTTGGGCTTGTTGGCGGTGGTGATCTTGGCGTTGCAGGAGAGGCCGGGGCGGAGATCGTCGGGCGGGTTGTCGAGAGTGACGACGACCTTGAAGTCCTTGGCCTCTTCGGTGCCGGTGGTGGACTGCGAGGTGGCGACGCCGGTAGTGCGAAGGAGGGCCTGATCGCCGACCTCGGTGACGTGGCCCTTCATGATGCGCCCGGGGAAGGCGTCGACGGTGACGTCGACGGGCTGGTTGAGCTTGACGTCAACGATGTCGGTCTCATCGACCTTGACCTCGGCGGTGATGACGCTCATGTTGGCGAGGGTCATGAGGGTGGAGCCTTCGGCGTTCTGGATGCCGACGACGACGGTCTCGCCCTCGCGGACGGGGACGTTGGTGACGAGGCCGTCAAACGGGGCGCGGCTTTCGGTCAGGCCGAGCTGGTAGGTGTTGCCGTGGAGGGTGGCGACGGCCTGGTTGACCTGGCTGCGGGCGGAGGCGGTCTGGGCCTTGGCCTGCGCGACGGCGGCCTGGCGCTGCTGGACCGTGGCTACGTCGACGTCGTAGAGAGCCTTCTTGGCGTCGAAGTCCTGCTTGGCGACGAGCTGATCTTTGTAGAGCTGCTGATAGCGCTGGTAATCGAGCTGTTTCTGCTCGAGATCGGCCTTGGCCTCGGCCAGGTTGGCCTCGGCGGTTTTTTCGGCGGCGATGTAGGAGTCGACGGTTGTCTTGTCGGCCTGGATGGCGGCCTGCTGGGCGTTTACCTGGGAGGCGGGCTGCTGGCTCTCGACGGTGGCGATGAGCTGGCCCTTTTTGACGTGGTCGCCCTCTTTGACGTAGAGGTGCGTGATGCGGCCGAAGGCGGTGGCGCCGACGTTGACGTACGTGAGCGGCTTGATCTGCCCCGTGCCGCTGACGGTGGCGATGAGGTCCTGCTGTACGGCTTTGCCGGTGGCAACGGCAGTGACACTGTTTCGGCTATGCACAATGGAGCCGACCACGACGCCTACGACGATGAGAAGTGCGGCAACAATCAGCAGGATCTTCTTTATGCTCATACGGCTTTCCCCCGGAGCGTGCTCCTGGGCGAGGACTTGAGTCCCGCGTGAGGATTTTGACTCCAGGCTTACGGAAGGTACGCAGAAAGTGGCCCGGCGGTTCCAGCGATGCCGGGGGATTTCGAGTGCGGCTTCGGATGGCTGGGTCTCACCTCGAATTCTAACAGGGAAATCGCCGTGATTCCCTTGTCTCCACAGATGAAACCCACGTAGAATGGCATCGTCTGTACCTACAGGAGTAAGGCCCCATGCGACTGCACGTTTTGCTGACCGGAATCACGGTTCTGACCCTTGCCGGCTGGGGGACTGCAGGCCGCGCACAGGCGAGCGATTCTGCAGCGCCGCAGGCGACAACGCCGGCGAATCAGGACAACGGCGGGGTGGTGAAGTCGGAGCCGCAGGAAGAGAAGCCGGACCCGCTGAAGCGGCGGCTGAGCGACCGTCAGGAGCGCCAGCGCAAGCAAGCGGCGATCCAGGAGTTGAAGGGCACGTACAAGACGTGGCTCGAGCAGGACGTGCGCTGGATCATTACGGACGAAGAGGCGAAGGCGTTCAAGAGCCTCTCGAACGATGAGGAGCGCGACCAGTTCATCGAGCAGTTCTGGCAGCGGCGGAATCCGAACCCGGACTCGCCGGACAATGAGTACCGGGATGAGCACTACGCGCGAATTGCTTACGCCAACGAGCATTTTGCGGCGGGCAAGCCGGGCTGGATGACAGACCGCGGGCATATCTATATTGCGTTTGGGAAGCCGGACTCGATCGATTCGCATCCGTCGGGCGGGCAGTATCAGCGGCCAATGGACGAGGGCGGCGGGTCGACGTCGACCTTCCCGTTTGAGACATGGCACTACCGGTATATTCCCGGCATCGGCGACAACATTGATATCGAGTTTGTGGATACGTGCATGTGCGGCGACTACCATGCGACGATCGACCGCTCCGAGAAGGACGCGCTGAAGCATACGCCGGGCGCGGGCCTGACCCAGTACGAAGAGATGGGTATGGCGAAAAAGGCGGACCGGTTTAACGGCGGGCTGGAGCAGCTCGGCGCCGGACCGATGTCGACGCAGAACCAGTCGAAGGAGTTCGACCGGCTGGATCAGTTCTCGAAGCTGTTTGCGCCGCCTCCGGTGAAGTACGCGAACCTGGATGAGTTCCTGGCGGACGCGAAGGTGCTGAACGGAACGCCGTTCATCTTCGATGTACGCACGGATTACGTGAAGCTGACCAACGACACGGTGATGGTGCCGATCACGCTGCAGATCCGTAACGGCGACGTGACGTATAAGACGCAGGATGGAGATTCGAAGGGCGTGGTCCAGATCATGGGCCGCGTGAGCACGATTACGGATCATATCGTGCAGAGCTTTGAAGACTCGGTGGTGATTGAGACGCCCAGCGACCTGTTGGACCAGACCAAGAACGGCGTGCATGTGTACTGGAAGGCGTTGCCGCTGCCGCCGGGACGCTACAAGGTGGAGATTGCCATTAAGGACGGCAATAACAAGACGCACGTGGGTACGTGGAAGCGGAGCGTGGACGTGCCAAAGTTCGATGACGATCGGCTGGGCACGTCGTCGCTGATCCTGGCGAGCGAGATGAACCGGGTGCCGAGCAAGGACGTGGGCGCCGGGAATTTCGTGATCGGCAACACGCATGTGGTGCCGCGGGTGCCGCCGACGATCACGACCCCGGTGACCTTCCACCAGGCGCAGAATCTGAACTTCTGGATGCAGGTCTACAATCTGGGGATCGGCGATGACAAGCGGAACAACGCGACCATCGAGTACCAGGTGCTGGACCTGGGGAATAACAAGGCGATTCTGGACACGTCGGAGCCGGCCTCGAAGCTGAACCCGAACGCGGACCAGTTAACCCTGGAGAAGACGATGCCTTTGGCAAGCCTTTCCCCAGGACGGTATCAGGTGGTAATTAAGGTGAACGACGGAGTGACGCAGCAGCAGATTGCGCGGACCGCGGCGTTCAACGTTGTGCAGTAACCGGTCAGCTTTTTGTAAGACCGGGCGAAGCGTTCGGTTTTCCTGCAGCAAGGAGCCGGGTCACGCGGGACAGTGAGCGCGATGACCTACTCGGCAAGGCATCCCAGGTTGATGTACGAGAGTACGGCAGGCTGGGATTTGTTGGAGAGGCCTTCGACGCGCGTAAGGAGTCTCGAAAGCGCGGTGAGACGAGCTGTAGCAGGTCTGGTACTGACGGTTCTGGTGCTCGGGTGGAGCGGGCAGAGCCGAGCTGCGTCCACGGATGCAGCGGTCTCCGGAGTAGTGCGCGACAGCCACGGCACACCGCAGATGGGCACGCTGATCGAGCTGCTGACGGCTGATGCCACAACCATTGCCTCGACCCTGACGGACGATCACGGCCGCTACATTATCCCGGCGATCCTTCCCGGCAAATATCAGCTTCGTGCGACCGCGGCGTTCCTGGTCCCGGTAACGCGTGCCAACCTGCGCCTGCAGGCCGGCGCGCAGGCCGTGATCAATCTGACGATGACGACGCTGTACGACGCAGCGAACTGGCTGCCGGCGCAGGGGCGGCGTGCGGATGAGCCGGCGGATGACTGGAAGTGGACGCTGCGCTCGACGGCGAGCCGGCCGTTGCTGCGGCTGACGGATGAGAACGGTCAGGAGATGTCGACGAGCGGGCTGGAACGGCGTAAGGCGGTTTCACAAGGCCGGCTTGAGGTCACAAATGGGGACGGGGCATTCGGGCAGGGTGGGCTGCACCAGGTGCTGATTATCAATCGCACGATGGAAGATGGGGATTCCGGGATTCTGCGGGCGGACCTTGCGGACCTGGGCACGACTGTGACGCCGCGGTATTCGGCGGATGTGAGTGCGGGATATGAGAAGCGCACGCAGTTTGGAAGCACGCGGCTGGTGGGCCAGTTGCAGACGCATCCGGAGCTGACCACGGCCGGCGGCAATGCCGGGTATGGCGTTCTGCGGATGGCGACGGCGCACGAGATGCAGATGGGCGACGCGGTGATGGTCGACGCCGGGACGCTGATGGTAGCGGAGCGGCTGGCGGCAACGAGCTTCGACGCGGAGCCGTATCTGCGGGTGGCGGTGCGGCCGGGCGATGATCTGCTGGTTGTGTACCGGTACGCGAGTGGACGAGAGCTCGAGAGCTCGGATGATCTGGACCGGCTGAAGCCGGTGAATGCGCTGCTGGCGAATGCGAATGGCCGGCCGCTGAGCGGGCGCGGTATGCACAATGAGCTGAGTGTCAGCAAAAAGATGGGCAGCCGGATCGTGGGCGCGGCCGCATACATCGATCGCGTGAACAATGAGTCGGTGGGCGGCAGCGGAATCCTGGACATGAACGCGGAGCAGGGAATGGCGCTGGTTGCGGACCCGGTGACCGGGACATTTCAACTGGCTACGGGATCCTACGCGGGGCGGGGCCTGAGTGCGAGCTTTGAGCAGACGCTGACCCCGGTGCTTGCGCTGACGGCACGGTACGACCTCGGGACGGCGATTGAGCGGGCGCGGGGTTTGAATGCAGACATGGAGACGCTGGCCGAGGCCGCGGCTGAGTTGCATGCGCAGATGGCGCAGGCGATGACGGTTGCCCTGCATGGGAAGATCGTGCGCTCGGGCACGACGGTGCGAGCGGAGTATCGCTGGCAGCCGCAGGAGAGCCTGACGCAGGTGAACGCGTATAACGTAGACCCGAGCGAGGCGTACCTGAGCTTTTATGTGCGGCAGCGGATCGGGCGTGGGCGCCTGCTGCCGAACGGTATGGACGCCGTGGTGGAAGCGACCAACCTGCTGGAGCAGGGCTATCAGCCAGTGATTGGAGCCGACGGGCACACGCTGTTCCTCGCGCAGGTGCCACGTGCGATCCAGGCTGGACTGGCGTTCAACTTCTAAGCCGGTAGTCAGCGAGTCAGTAGTTAACCAGTCGGCAGACCGGCCATTGAGCGACTTCTCTCGCAGGGGAAGGGGCTGTACCATGGAGCGGAGATCAGCTCCAGGAGTGGAATGGCGCCCTATGGTGAAGACCCACCGCAGGTATCAGGAGATTGCCGGACGCATCTCGCGTTATATCGCGGAGCATAACCTGCAGCCGGGCGCGCGGCTGCCGGGCGAGATTGACCTGGCGAAGGTGTGCGGCGTGAGCCGGCCGACGATTCGTGAGGCGATGATTGCGCTGGAGATTGCAGGCGAGCTGGAGATTCGCAGCGGGTCGGGCGCGTATGTTCGCGAGGCGGTGAACCCGATGTCGCTGGTGCTGGACTCGGGGCCGGGGCCGTTCGAGCTGCTGCGGGCAAGGTTGATGATCGAGGGTGAGACGGCTGCGGATGCGGCGCTGTATGCCTCGACCGGCGACCTGAACAAGATTGAAAAGACGCTGGAGCAGATGCGGCGCATGGTCGATGGCAAGATCAATGCGCAGGTTTCGGACCGGCAGTTTCATGTCGCGATTGGCGAGGCGGCGAAGAACAGTGTGCTGGCCAGCATCATCAACGGGCTTTGGGCGGGGATGTTTGCGCCGATGTACCACCGGCTGAGTGTGCGGGCGGGGCTGGACCAGCACCAGGCAGCGGCGCTCGAGGACCATGAGGCGATCTTCCGGGCGATCCAGGCGCGGGATCCGAACGAGGCGCGGCGAGCGATGCGGCGGCACCTGCAGCATGTCGAGGAACACCTGACGAGCGATACGGATGAGCCGGAGTCGAATGGGGCGGTGTCTGGGGCGGGCGGGAAGCGAGCGGGGCGGAGTTCTGCAAACGGAGCCGCAAAATCGGCACGCCGGAACTGATGTCCAATTGAACAGGTGATGTTGCGTGGGTACAGGCCGACGGACCTGAAGGCGATCTTTGCGCTGGATCAGGTCTGCTTCGCGCCGCCGTTCCGGTTTTCGCTTCGGGCGATGCGGCAGTTTGCTGAGTCGCCGAATGCGCTGACGGTGATCGCCGAGAGCCCTGGCACGGCCGAGATTGGCGGCTTTTGCATCGCGCATGTGGAGGATTCAGGCGAGGGGCGCGTGGCGTATATCGTGACGCTCGATGTCGCTCCGGAGCAGCGGCGGCGCGGCTTGGCGCACGCCATGATGGCGGAGGTCGAGCAGCAGGCGCTGGCCGCGGGATGCGGTGCGATGGAACTGCACGTATCCGTGGAGAATGAGGGCGCGATCGTGTTCTATGAGCGCGAAGGGTATGGCCGTTTGGGTCTGGTGAAGAGCTTTTACGGTGGCGGCCGAGATGCGTTTGTGTATCGCAAGGACCTTCGGCAAGGTCAGAATTTGAAGCGGTAGCGGAGCTCTGCGTAGAGCTGGCGTGGGTCGTTGTAGTGAAATCCGCCGAAGGTGAGGCTGTTGTCGAGCAGCACACGCGTGTTGCTGACGTTGAGTGCACTGACCGAGACGGTGAGGCGCTCGCCGAAGTTGCGGCCGAGGGAGAGGTCGGCAGTGGTGTGCGACGGGAGATAGCCGGCTGTGTAGGGCGATGGAGGGTCGGTGTAGCCGTTCGAGAATCCTGAGCCGTAGTAGACGTTGAAGGCGCCGAAGAGGTGAAGCGGCAGGTTGGCGTTCATTCCGAGGTTCAGCGTGTTGCGCTGGTCGTGATCGAGCGCCGAGTAGCCGGGGTCGACGTCGCACATCGCCGGAGTTCGATGGGTCGTAGCAGACGAGCCCGCCGGTGATGCCGCCGATCTGTTGCGCGAGTTGATTGGAGTACGAGAGGTGCGCCTGGCCGAACCGCCAGAGATGCGGGGAACGCAGCGTGAGCTCCCAGGCCTGGATGCGCGCGCCCTGGACGGTGATGGGGATGAAGACGCTGGACTCGCCGATGTTGTTGTGGTCGAGGAAGTTTTTGGCGTGGGTGGTAAAGGTGTCGGCGTCGAGAGACCAGCCGTGCAACGGAATTTGGAGCCCGAACTGGTGCTCTTCGTCGCGTTCGCCTTGCAGATGGATGTAGTTGTCTCCGCTGGCTTGTGCGTAGAAAAGCGCGGGTCCGCTGATGCTTGTGAGCGGCGGCGGCTGGTAGAAGTGGCCGTAGAAGGCGCGGAACACCCAGTTGAGCTTCGGGATTTCGAGAGCGATGCCGATCCGCGGGTAGACGGCGTCTTCGCTGACCGGACCGGAAAGGTGTGATTGGCGGATCCCGCCGATAAGCGTCAGCCAGTCTGTTGGGTGGAAGTTGTCTTCGATATAGCTTTCCTGGATTCCGGCGTTGACGACGGGGTTGATGCTGAAGTTTGAAGCGCTGGCGTCATTGAAGGCGACGGCAAAGAGATCGTTCTCGTGCTGTGCGTAGCCGTACAGGCCGGCGCGCAGCGTGTTGCGGGCGATGACGGTCGAGACGCTCGCCTGGCCGCCGGTGTAGATGCCGGTCTGGACGGCTGTGGTCGCGGTGGGAAGGTCGTTCGGGTTGGGTTGATAGTCGGCCTTGTTGTAGTGGTAGAAGGGTGAGATCTGCGCGACGGTGTTGGTGCTGAAGGTGTGCAGCCAGGTGAGTGCGCCGTAGCTGTCGGTCTCGTGTTCGCCGTCGCGGAGACCGCTCGAGTCGTACAGGCCGGGCTGGTTTTCCCAGTCGTCTGGGTTGGGATCATTGGGAATCTGGTAGAAGTCGGTGCGGAGCTGGCCGACGTAGCGAAGCTGATCGGTGGGATTGACGTTGCCGATGAGCGAAACGAATCCGCCGTAGCCGTTCTCAGCGTCGTGGACTGGAGCGGGAGTCGCGGGTTGGAGGCCGTCGTTGCTGCGGTTGCCATTCAGGCTGAGGTACCAGGCGAAGCGCTGGGTGTGGTCGCCGAGGGAGAGCTGGGTGTTGGCTTGATCGAAATTGCCGGCGGAGAGGACCAGCTCGGCATCACGGTTGCGCTCGAACCCGGAGCGGGGGACGACGTTGAAGATGCCGTAGGTGCGGTCGCCGAGTGAGGCGTTGTAGCTGCCGCGATCGACCTCGAGTGTGTCGATGTCCTTGGGGTCGATCTGCGGGGCGATGTTGGAGGCGATGTTGGTGTTGGGAATCTGCACGCCGTCGATCAGCCAGGAGAGTTGATGGCCGCCGCGCATGTGCAGCATGTCGTGGGTCATGTAGGCGCCGGGCACGAAGTCGGTGATCATCGCGAGGGAGTTGGTGCGGTCTGCGCCGGGGGTGCGGGCGATATCGACGCGATTGATCTGCGTGGTGGGTGTGACCGAGTCGACGGCAACTTCGTCCTGCGCTGCGGTCACGGTGATGGACTGGCTGACTGGAGCGAGGCTAAGCATGTAGTGAAGTACCAGGGAAGAATCGCTGGTCACGGTCACGGTTTGGTGCAGCGTATCGAAGCCGGACTTGCTGATGGTCACGAGGTAGTCGCCGAGAGGAACCGCCGGGAGCGTGAATTCGCCGCTCGGATTGGACACAGCGGAGAACGTCAGATCAGAGTTCGCGGCGCGGACGGTTACTGTGGCGCCGGCGATGGGGCGGTGCTCGGGGTCGTGCACGAGACCGTGCAGGATGCCGAATACTGTGGCGCGCGCAGTGGTGGCGCAAAAAAGAAGCAAGAGAATGCAGGATGGCAGTCGCATGGATCCCCGGCGCCGATGACCGACGCACTTATAGCAGGAGGGAAATGGCCGCGCACGCAATCAGGCGCGCGGGTTCTGTTAGAGGAGGGAGGGCGAGCGGGGCGGACCACGCAACAGGTGCGCGCGATCGAGGATTTTGACGCGGCGGCGAAGATTGGGATTTGCGAGAGAAAAGTTTTTGGCCGGACTAACGGGGGACGAGGAGACACGTCCCACAAAGGAATGGAGCAGGAGCGACGGTGCGATGGCTCGTTGTGGCCATGCGCCGCAGACCGCGACGGCGTAATGAGTGGAGGAGTCACGCTCGGTGCGCAACATAGCGCAGTGATGCTGCCCGTGGCGGCGGCAGCAGGCGGGAAGACCGGCGTCTGAATCCTGCGCAAGCGCGAGGCCGGGGGCCACGAACGGAAGCGCGAAGGCAGCGAGCAGCAGGATGGAAAGAAGGCGACGCATCAAACGGATGACTTCAGTGTACGGCCCAAGCATGCAGGGTCTGCACAGGTTCCTTTGTTTTGCTGGGATGCACACGCGCGGGCCGCTGTTGTGGACTAATGTAAAGGTATTCGCAGGGAGGCACGATGGTCTTGCGAGGCTTCGCTGAAACGCTGAGTGTTGCGATGCTCTTGGCAGGGGTGACCGGTACAGCTGGGACGGTCACTGCGATTCACGGACGCAATGGTGTGGAGCTTGGAGCTCCGCCGGCGGTTGCCGTGAAGCCGGTGACGGACGAGGTGGCCGGGCACGCGATCACGGATAATTACCGGTGGCTGGAAGATCAGAAATCGCCCGAGACGCGTGAATTCATTCGCGCGGAGATGGCGTACACGGACAGCTACTTTGCGCAGGTAGAACCTTTGCGCGAACGGATCGTAAAGCGTCTGACAGAGCTTAGCCGCGTGGATCAGACCGGCATGCCGCAGGAGCGCAACGGTTCGCTATTCTTCACGCGACGGCTGGCGGCGGAGAACCAGGCCTCGATCTACATGCGGCCGGCGCCGTTTGTGGTCGCCGGCGGAGCGTGGCTGCATCCGGCTGATGTGCGGCTGATCGACGCGCGCAGGCTGAGCAGCGACGCGAACGCTTCGGTGAGCATTGCGGCGGTTTCGCACAAAGCTGACCTGCTGGTTTATGGCGAGCGGCACGGCGGGGCGGACGAGGAGACAATTCATTTCTATGACGTGAACAAGCGTGGCGAGATCAATGATGAGCTTCCGCTGGCGCGTTATAGCGGGTTCGGTCTCACACCTGATGCGAAGACCCTGTATTACGCGAAGACGCTGAGCGATGGGACAGGCGCGGTCTTTCAGCACACGGTGGGAACGGACGCCGCGAAGGACAAGGAGGTTTTCGGCGGAACGTATAAGGACGAGACGCTCGGGCCGTTGGATTTGATTGGCTGCCGGGTGAGTGAGAACGGCCACTGGTTGATCGTGACGGTGAGCCACGGCGTGCCGGCGACGCGCGAAGACATTCTGCTGAAGGACCTGCGCAAACCAGATGCGCAGTTTGAGCCGCTGGTGTATGGCGTGGACTCCCGGTTCCAGCTGCACATGTACCGCGATGAGATGTTCGTCAGCACGGACTTCAATGCGCCGAACGGACGCGTGCTGCGCGCGAGCTTCGGGGATGCGTCGACGAAGAGCTGGCCTGTAGTGATCCCGGAGAGCAAGAGCCCGATCCGGGCTGTTTCGGTCGTGGATGGCGTGTTGTTTGTCGGACGATTGAACGACGTCAAGACGGAGACGACGATTTACACGCGTAAGGGCAAGGAGATCGGCGAGCTTCGGTACCCGACGATCGGCACGGGCACCATCGTGGAGGGCCGGGAGGATTCGGACACTGGCTTCTACATGTTTTCGTCGTTTACTGTGCCGCCGACGATCTACGAGTACAACGTGGACACCAAGGACAGCACGGTCTGGTCGCAGTCGAAGGTTCCGTTTGACTCCAGCCGGTATGAGGTTCGGCAGGTCTTCTACACATCGAAGGATGGAACGCGTGTGCCGATGTTCATCGCGGGCCGCAAGGGTCTCGCGACTGGACGGCAAGGCGCCGCTGCTTGATGACAGGATATGGCGGGTTCAATATTTCGGAGACGCCGGCGTTTGATCCGAAGTATGCGTGGTGGATGGAGCAGGGCGGGTTCTTTGCTCTCCCGAATCTGCGCGGCGGCGGTGAGTACGGCGAGACATGGCACAAGGCCGGGATGTTCGAACACAAGCAGAACGTGTTCGATGATTGGTTCGCCGCGGCGGAGTATCTGCTGAAGAACCACTACACGACGCGGGAGCGGTTGGCGATTACGGGACGGTCGAACGGCGGTTTGCTGATGGGCGCGTCGATGACGCAGCGGCCGGATCTGTATGGCGCGATTCTTTGCGGGTATCCGCTGCTGGACATGACGCGGTACCAGAAGTTTCTGGTGGGGCGCTGGTGGACGACGGAGTACGGATCGGCGGAGAAGCCGGACCAGGCGGCGTACATCCTGAAGTATTCGCCGTATCAGAACATCCGGCAGGGCGTGCAGTATCCCGCGATCATGTTTCTAACGGGCGACAGCGACACGCGTGTGGCTCCGCTGCATGCGCGCAAGATGACCGCTGCGATGCAGGCGACCGTGATGGCCGAGCCGGAGCAAGAGCGCAGGCCGGTGTTGCTGCACTATGACACGCGCGCGGGACACAGCGCGGGCGTGAGCGTGGAGCAGGGAATCCACGACACGGCAGACGAGCTGACGTTTTTGTGGAACGAGACGGGTGGGAATTAGCGGGCCGGCAGTCAGCGAGCCGGGTGGGGTTCGAGAGCTGCCTCATAGCTGCGATTGAAGCGCAGCACGGCAGTCCACTCGCCATCGAGGTTTCGTGAGTGCCAGACGATCTGGCCGTGCAGCATCGCGGCAATCTGAGCGGGCGAGAGGTCAGGGTTTGTGTTCACCGATCGGCCGATCCTGCTGTTCGGGTGTGTGACGCAGATATCTCTGCAGACTGGGCGCGACGTAGTGCGTGGTGAAGACGATTGCGGTATCGAAGTTCTCGGGGTGCTCGGCGGCCTTCTGCATTTCGGCGAACGAGAAGTCCTCGACAGGTGTGACCTGAATGCGATGCGTGGTGTAGCCGAGCTCGGGGTTGAGCAGGTCGTTGGATACTGGCCAGGCGGTGAGCACGGTCGCATCGGGATAGTGCCGGGCGACGAATGCGATGGCCTGCTGGTGCACGACAATCATGTCGCGGTAGACGAGTGTGTCCTCCGGGGCAAAGGCCGTGGGAGGATTGATCCAGAGGCCACTGAGGAAGAGTGCGGCTGAGGCGAGTGTCAGCCAAGCGAGGGCGCGCGTGCGCTCGCGCCAGAGGTCAATGCAGAGCAGCAGGACGATGGGATAAACGGGCAGCAGATAACGCGTGAGCAGCGCGCCGCCGAGCACGGAGAAGGCGATCCAGTTAGCGAGGATCAGGACCCAGCAGGCCACTCGAGTTGCGGTGCTGAGTGGGTGGACATCGTCGCGCGCGCGACGAGGGAGGAAGAGGCAGGCGACGGCGAGAAAGATGGGCAGCCAGATGTTGCGCTGCCAGACGAGATGCAACATGCGGTAGCGAAGCGCCGTGAGCTATGTGGCTCGCTGTCAGGTTTGCCGTCGCGTTGTAGCGCAGGTAAACCGGGTTGCCGAACATGAAGCCGGTGCGTGCGCGGTGATAGATGTACCAAGCGATCAGCGGCAGAAACGGGACGCCCAACGCGACGATCCAGCGAGTGTGCTCGCGTCGCCGCGCTGGCGAGTGGCGTTCGCGAAGGAGATACGCGCCTTCCAGAAGCAGTAGCGCTGCTGGCTGAACGATGGCGGTTTCTTTGGACAGCGCCGCGAGTGAAAATAGCGCGGCTACGGCGATATGCGGACGAAGTGAGGACTTGTGCTCTAAGCGCTCCGAGTTGAACTGCGCGGCGGGAAGGTAAACCGCGAAAGCCCAGAGTACAAACGCCGCAGCGAACATGTCGGCGTGCGCGAGCGTGCTTTGTGCGAACCAGATTGGATAGACGGCGACGAGCAGTGTGAGGCTGACCGCGGCCGCCGCATCGAGCAGGCGTTCGGCGATGCGGAAGACTGCCGTGAGCCCCGCGGCTGCAAAAGCGCATACGCACAGGCGTGTCGCGAGGATGTGCATGCCAACGATGTGCCATAACGAGCCGATGACGATGTTCGGCAGCGGCGGATGGGCGTTCGTGAACTGAGGGATGAGCCAGCCGTGATGGTAGAAGTCCAGCGCGGCCGGGATGTAGTAGCCGCCCTCGTCCCAGTAATAGGGAAGACGCAGCAGCGTCAGATGGGCGAGTGCGATTGCCGCGAAGAGAAGAAGCCACAGCAGCCAGAAAGGCAGGGCTGCGATGCGGGCAGGGAGCGAGCCTGGGGCGTTCGCGGGCAATTTGTTTTAGTGGACCGGACCGCTGGGCGCGACGAAGCGCGGAGCTCCGGGCTGCGCGGGTTCGAGCGCGATGGTTCCAAAGGCCTGCTCGTACTGAGCGAGATTCATGCCAAGGATGTTGTGCAGCGCCTTCGCCTGTTGCGGGCTGAGATAGATGCCCTGGAAGTTTTCGATCTCGACCTGCTCGGGCGTTTGCGGCGAGAGCGTGCCGAAGACGAGCAGGAAGTCCCACACGGAAAGACGGACCTGCACGCTGTTGGCGTATGAGTCGCGGTAGTCGGACGTTCGCTTGAGGAGGATGCGTGGATTGTCGGGCGAGACAGGCTGGTTCATGGGCTTCCTTACCGGGCTTGGTGCGGGAAGAGGGACTTGAACCCTCACGCCTTGCGGCACAGGCTTCTAAGACCTGCGTGTCTGCCATTCCACCATTCCCGCAGTGGGGTGTCACCTCAGCGTACCGGGAGACGATGCGGGTTTCAATGGACCCCTAATCTGGCGCTTCCGGGAGTTCTATTTATTCGCGAGATGAAGAATAGCTGCTTCGACAACATAGGAGGGCTGTACCGGGTAGCGATGCGGGCTCGGTGCTCGCTGCAGTTGGAAGACCGGCAGAGCGGTTACGTGCCGTTTGCGATATGGGTGAATATTCGAGCGTTGACGGGCCGAGTTTTCGCGTAGACCTCAGTTGGGATGGTTATCATGGCGGACTGAATAGGGAGCCGGAAGCGCGGGCGGCAGCGAATTCTTACGGGACAGCGCGTTAATCGGGCCGAAGTTTCTTCTTGACTCGACTACAACGCAATGTGTATTTTGCCCTTCGCAAAAATACCTTCATCCATTGTGGTTGTGAAAAGAGCGGTAAGAGACTGTTCGGACCACGCGCGGCAGCGACCATTCGGATCGGCTGACTGCGCCTTGGTGTGTCGATCAAGGCTGGTGGAGAGTGAAGTTGCGGGCGGGAAATCTTGATTCAGGCAGCAGCGTTGTTGGGTAGCAGAAGGATCTCTGGAGGCGGCGGAATGAAGGCGAACGTGCTTGGCGCAGCAACAAACAGCGGAATTGAACGTACTCGGACAATGATGCGCAAGGTCCCGAAGGCGCGAGCAATACTGCTCGCTGCGACGACGGTTGCCCTTGGAGCGAGCCTGGCCGCAGGACAGAGCGTTCCTAACGTTGTGATGAGCCAAGTAACGACCCTGGCCGCGCTGCCGAACGGTGGCGCGCTCTCGGGCGGCAATCCGGCCGGCAGCAGCATGGCGGTGGATCCGGCCGGGGACCTCTTCTTGAGCACGACCTACGGCAACACGCTAGTCGAATACGCGGCCGGATCGACGACGGCCACAAAGCTTGGCTCGTTCTCGAACATTGGGCCTGTCGCGATCGACTCCGCAGGGAATCTGTACCTCGGGAACACCTACAACACGACGGTCGTCAAAATTCCCCTGGTGAGCGGCACGTACGCGGCGGTCAGTGACCCGTCCAGCAGCACGCCGGCCTGTACCGGGAGCGACACAGCGGAGTGCAAGCTTCCGTTCTCCGCGCCTGTTGCGGGCCTCGTTGCGATGGTGTTCGACTCCGCCGGCGATCTGTTCTTCACATCAACGAGCGGAGGCACGGATCCAAACAGCGTTTTCGAGTGCACGGCGGCATGCGTCGCGACGGGCACGCCTGCGCCTGCGCTACTCTACTCCGAGCCTGCGGCCAACGTAACCGAAGGCTCCTCCACGGCGGCCTGGTCGATCGGATCCATTGCTGTCGATCCCTGGGGGGATGTCTTTTTCACCGACTCGCTATTTGATAACGGCGGCAGCGCGAGCAGCAAGAACTACACCTCTACCGTGAAGGAGCTTACGTACAGCGGCGGTTCCTACAGCTCGACACCCACTACCATCGACTACGTTGGCCGTCACTTCGCCAGGGAACTATGACAATCAGATCGATGGCGTCGCTGTCGATTCCAATGGAACGGTCTACTATGCCGACCAGTACAACGGCATCTTTGCCTTCGCGAACAATAAAGGATCGATTACCGCGACCACGCCGTACATCGTGTCCACGCAAGGCGCGAAGATCCTGGCCACTGATGGGCACGGCAACTTCTACGTCGTTACCTACTCGGGCGGCGACACCGCGATGCATGTGGGCGTCGGTGTGCTTACGCTTCCGGCATCGTCGGTCGGAAGCAGCTCCACTGCGACGGTGACCACCATTCTGAACGATGAAGGCTGCTCGCCGGCGCCTGTGGTCACCTTCTCCGCGAGCCAGGGGAGCTCGTCAACTTCCGAATTCGCGGCTGCGACTACGGGCTCGTGCAGCACGGTGAACTCGACGGGTGCAAGCTACGCGACGAAGGTGACGTTCACGCCGGCGTACGGCGGAACTCGGAGTGCGACTCTGACCGCGACGGAGGCGGGTGGGCCGGGAAGCAGCGGCACCGCGACAGTCACCGCCTTTGCGACCGGCCAGTTGCCGGCGCCGAGTTTCTCGCCGGCACCGGGGACTTACAACTCCGCCCAGACTGTGACGCTGTCGGATTCCGGGAGCGGAGCTTCGATCCACTACACGACGGACGGAACGACGCCAACGGCGAGCTCCACTGTCTACTCCGGCCCGATCACTGTTTCGGGAACGGAGACGATCAATGCGATCGCGAGCTCGACGACGAGCGGCCTGACGGCCAGCTCCGTAAGCACCGGCGCATACTCGATTATTTATCCGGCAGCGACGCCGACCTTCTCGCCGGGTGCAGGAAACTACGCTGCTTCGCAGACGGTGACGATCTCGGATGCTACCTCGGGCGCGAAAATCTACTACACAACGGACGGGTCGACCCCGACGACTTCGTCGACTGTTTACAGCGCGCCGATCACTGTCTCATCCAGTCACATTGTGAACGCGATCGCAGTGGTCGCCGGAGCGCCGACGAGCAGTGTGGGCTCGGCGACGTTCCTGATCAATAGCGCGACAAACGGAACCAACCTGAGCGTGCTGACGAACCAGATCTCGACGCTGGGAACTTTCCAGGGCGGCGGTGCGCTTCCGGGAGGGAGCCCCGCGGGTAACAGCTTCGCCGCGGACGCCAACGGAAATCTGATTACCGGCACGAGCTACGGGAAAAAGATACTGGAGTTTGCGCCGGGTGCTACTACGGGAACGGTGCTGCTCTCGTCCTCGAGCTTCAATCCAGGCGGCGTGGCCATCGATTCTGCAGGCAACCTGTACCTTTCGAATACGTACAACGGGACTATCACGAAGGTTCCGGCTGCCGGCGGCGTATATGCCATCACCGATCCCGGGAGTGTTACGGCAGCTTGCACGGGAAGCGGTACCGCCGAGTGCAATATGCCGACGAACATGCCCGTGAGCGGTGTGGTCGCAATGGTGTTCGACGCGGCTGGAGACGTATTCTTCACGTCGACGGGCGGAAGCACCAATCCGAACTCAGTCTATGAATGCACGGCAGCCTGCCTGCTCACTGGAAGCCCTGCGCCGGCGCTGCTCTATTCGGAGCCTACGGCCGCAGTGACCGAGGGATCCTCAAAAGCGAACTGGTATATCGGATCTATTGCGGTCGATCCGTGGGGAGACGTGTTCTTCACCGACACCCTGATGAACTCGGGTGCGAACACGAACTACGAATCGACGGTAAAGGAGTTGACCTACAGCGGAGGCGCATACAGCACAACTCCGACAACGGTCTACGATCTCAAGGTCAGCTCGCCAGGCGCGTACGACAACCAACTTGACGCTGTCGCCGTGGATGCCAACGGCACGCTCTACTTCGCAGACCAGTATGACGGTATTTTTGCTTTCGCGAACAACCACGGCACGGTGAATACGAGTACCGAGTACACGGTTTCGACGCAGGGCGCGAAGATCCTGACGCTCGACTCAAAGGGCAATGCATACGTTGCGACCTACTCGGGCTCAGCGAGTTCGGACGTGGCGATGCAGATCGCGATCGACAATATTACGGTACCGAACGCGGCGGTTGCCGGGTCGTCGAATGCGACAAACGTCACGACGATTCTGAATGATGGCGCCTGCTCGACGAATCCGGTCGTGGCGTTTTCGGCCACGGAGAACGGTGCAGCTTCGACGGAGTTCTCGGCGAACACGACCGGAAGCTGCTCGGGCACGTCGACCGGGGGCGGTTCTTTCGCAACGAACGTAAACTTCAACCCCACGACGGCGGGAACTCATGTAGGTGTTCTCACTGCCGTCGACACGGTGAACGGTGGGATCGGTACTGCCAACGTTTACGGAGTCACCTCCGGCAGCGCGGCGGCCCAGCCAACGTTCTCGCCTGCGGCTGGAACCTACACCAGCGTCCAAACGGTGACGATCTCCGACACCACGCCGGGTGCGACGATCTACTACACGACGGATGGCTCAACGCCGACTACGAGCTCGACCAAGTACACGGGCGCGATCACCGTTTCGCAAACGGAGACGATCAATGCGATCGCGGTGGTCAGCGGGTTGAGCAACAGCGGCGTTGCAAGCGCGGTCTTCACGCTCAACCTGCCGGTCACGCAGACGCCCGCGTTCTCTGTTGCGGCTGGAACCTACACCGCCGTCCAGACGGTGAAGATTACAGACAGCACGCTCGGCGCGAAGATCTACTACACCATAGACGGAAGCACGCCGACCGCGAGTTCCACACTGTATAAGAGCCCGATCACCGTCTCGTCCACAGAGACGTTGAACGCGATCGCAGTGGCGACTGGATACGCTCCGAGTACGGTCGCGTCGGCGGCTTACACGATCAACCTCACGGTCGACGCCCCGACGTTCTCGCCGGCGGCTGGAACCTTCACCACGATCCAAACGGTCACGCTCGCGGACGATACACCGGGATCGGCGATCTACTACACAACGGATGGTTCCACCCCGACGACGAGCTCGACCCAGTACACGGGGCCAATCCAGGTGCTTGGAACCGAGACGATCAACGCCGTCGGGGCTGAAAGCGGATACGCGAACAGCTCCGTTGCCTCGGCCACCTACACGCTCAACCTGCCGCCGACAGCTACACCGGTAATTTCGCTGGGCAGCGGAACCTATACGGTCTCGCAACCGGTGACGATCACCGACACGACGACAGGCGCGACGATCTACTACACGACGGACGGAACGACACCTACGGCGAGCTCAAAGGTCTACTCCGCGGCTTTGACGCTCTCAGCATCAGAGACGCTGAAGGCTGTTGCGATCGCCGTCGGGTATAGTCCGAGTCCTGTGGCTTCATCGGCGTATACCGTAAACCTGATGTCTCCAGGGTTTGCGCTCACGGTGAATCCGTCGACACTGACGATTCCGGCGACGCAGAACTTCGGAACGGTGCAGCTCACGGTGCAGCCGCAGGGCGGGTTCACAGGCGCAGTTGCGCTGTCCTGCACCGGGCTGCCGGCCGGCTACTCCTGCGGGTTCAGCAGCTCGCCGGTGAACCTGAACAATTACAACCAGCCGGTCACTATCACCGTGACGGTCGGTACGGGGCAGTCTAGTGCGATGGTTCAACATCGCCGCAATCCGCTGGTTCCGGAGGCTACCCTGGCCGTCGCACTTTGCTTCCTCGGATTCCGCCGTCGGCGGCAGCCGATTCAGCTGCTGCTGCTGATCGCCATATCAGTACTTGGAGTCGGGATGCTGGCCGGCTGCGGTTCCTCGAGTCCGGGTACGACAACTTCCAAGGCGACCATAACGGCGACAGCGGGATCAATGTCGACGTCGACGAACGTGTCGGTCACGACCAACCACTAGACTGTTTGGAACCTGACGAGGGCCTCTCGAATGTGAGAGGCTCTTCTTTTTCTCGGCTCGAAGCGGCGGCCGGACGCTGAGGCCGCGCGCGACATCCTAAGGAATATGCCGCCCCACGGCCAAGTTGGGAGATTGTTGAGGTTTGGGAGAAGCCGGCTCTGCTTTCGTTATTGCGACCACCGCAGGGTCTAGTGCATCCTATGCATGAAAGTTGATAAGGGAACACTAAAGATGCCAAACGAGTTTGTCAGCGTAATCCGGCCCACGGGCGAGCAAGAGGGCGAATCGGGGGCCGACGGGCGCTCGTATCCCGTTCTGCCAGTGCGAGATACAGTCCTTTTTCCGCATGCCGTTCTGCCCCTGACCGTCGGCCGTGAGAGCTCGATTCAGCTTATTCAGTCGCTGGGCGAGGAGAAGACCATCCTGGTTGTGGCGCAGCGCGATGCCCGGCAGGACGCTCCGCTCGGCACGGACCTACATTCCATCGGTACCAAGGCGACCGTTCACAAGGTCGTCAAGATGCCGAACCAGAGCCTCTTTGTGTTCACGGAAGGCACCGAACGTGTGAAGCTGACCAACTTCACGCAGCTGCAGCCGTTCCTTACGGCCGAGTACGAGACGCTGCCTGAACTGCTGCCGGAAGTGTCAGCCGAGATTGAGGCGCTGCAGCGCAATGTTGTGGGCCAGTTCCGGGATATCGTAACCTCCTCGCCTACGCTCTCCGATGACCTGCAGACGATCGCGATCAACATCGAAGACCCCTCGCGGCTTTCCGATTTCATCGCGTCCAGCCTGCCGTTCCTCACGACGGCTGAGCGCCAGGAACTGCTTGAGACGGCCGACGTGAAGGTCCGGCTGGAGAAGCTGAACAGCCATCTGGCTAAGGAGATCGAGGTTCAGCAGCTTCGGAACAAGATCCAGAGCGAGGTGCAGGACGCGGTCCAGCAGTCGCAGCGCGATTACTACCTGCGCGAGCAGATGAAGGCGATTCAGAAGGAGCTCGGGGACGTTGACGAGACCCAGAAGGACGTCCAGGAGCTGAAGGAGAAGATCGAAGCCGCCGGAATGCCGGAGGAGGTCAAGAAGGATGCGCTGAAGGAGCTGAACCGGTTGAGCCGGATGAATCCGGCGGCCGCGGACTATTCGCTCACGCGCAACTATGTCGAGTGGCTGGCCGTTCTGCCGTGGTCCAAGCACTCGGCCGGCGAGGTGGACATCAAGAAGGCGCAGGAGGTACTCGACACGGATCACTACGGTCTGCGCAAGGTAAAGGACCGCATCCTGGACTACCTGAGCGTGCGGCGGCTGAAGCCTGACATGAAGGGACCGATTCTGTGCTTCGTCGGGCCTCCGGGCGTGGGGAAGACGTCGCTCGGACGGTCCATCGCGAAGGCGCTGGGGCGGAAGTTCTCGCGCATCTCGCTCGGCGGCATGCACGATGAGGCAGAGATTCGCGGTCACCGGCGCACGTACATCGGCGCGCTGCCTGGCCAGATTATTCAGCACCTGAAGCGTGTCGAGGTGAACGACCCGGTGTTCATGCTGGATGAGATTGACAAGCTCGGACGCGACTTCCGCGGCGATCCGGCGAGTGCGCTTCTCGAGACGCTGGATCCGGAGCAGAACAACACATTCCGTGACAACTACCTCGATGAGCCGTTCGACCTCAGCCACGTACTGTTTATCTGCACGGCCAACCAGCTGGACACGATACCGGCGCCGCTGCTGGATCGCATGGAGATTATCGAGCTCACCGGTTACACCGAGGAGGAGAAGGTCAATATTGCCGAGCGCTATCTGATTCCGCGGCAGATCAAGGAGAACGGAATCACGCCGGAGACGATTGAGTTTCCGACCGAGAGCGTGGCTCTGATCGCGCGCCACTATACGCGCGAAGCTGGGGTGCGCCGCCTGGAGCAACTGATCGGTACCGTTGCACGCAAGACCGCGCGTCGCGTGGCTGAAGGTCAGCTCGATCCCGCTAAGGGGGAGAAGCTCGTTGTTACGCCGGAGATCGTGCACGAGTTTCTCGGCGGCATCAAGGTCCGGGTGGACACTGAAATTGCGGAGCGCACAAAGCGTCCCGGGGTCGCGGTGGGTCTGGCGTGGACTCCGGCTGGGGGCGACGTGCTGTTCATCGAAGCCAACAGGATGAAAGGGAAGGGCAACTTCTCAATGACCGGCCAAATCGGGGACGTGATGAAGGAGTCGATGCAGGCTGCACTCACATGGGTGCGCTCCAACGCCACCTCGCTCGGGCTGGATGAAGATGTCCTCAAGGACATTGACATCCACATCCACGTACCTGCCGGGGCGATTCCGAAGGATGGTCCGAGCGCCGGCGTCACGATGGCCACCGCGCTCGTCAGCCTGCTGACGGATAAACCGGTCCGTCCGCTGCTGGCCATGACCGGCGAGATTACGCTCAGCGGAAATGTTCTTCCGGTGGGTGGCATCAAGGAGAAGTTCCTGGCTGCCAAGCGCGCGGGCGTTCGCGATGTGATTCTGCCGATCGACGTGAAGAGCAACGTGGAAGAGGATCTCGCGGAGGATCAGATCGACGGGATTACGATCCACTATGCTTCGCGGATTGAAGACGTGCTGGCAGTCGCTTTGCCTAAGAACCAGGAGCAGACGGTCGCAGGATGAAGAGGTCCGCGAGGAGGTCCTCGCGGCGGCGAGCTAAGTTCCGCAAACTTGGTTGCGAGCAGCCGGAACAATTTGTTCCGGCTGTTTTTCTTTGCTCCGCGGCTCGCGATCAAGATCGCCGGCTGGCCACGGGTTTTATTGCGTCAAGCAATGGGTTCTATTTGATGTAGGGCCAGCCGGAAGAATCAAAGTAGAGTTTGTTGAGCCCGAGCGTGGGCGTGCCGTTATTGTTGCCATCGTAGTAGTGGTAGACGAGCAGCGGCTGCGAACCGACGGTCATCACACTCTGACCGCCGGGGCCGTAGATGTTTGCATGTGCGCTGAGCAGGACGGTGCCGCCGCCGTTCGACAGATCGAGGCCGCCGCGATCGGTGAACGGACCGGTCGGCGACGTGGACCGGCCCGCGATGATGCGGTAGGTGCTGGCCGTACCCTGGCAACAGATCGAGACGGGCGCGAAGTAGTAGTAATACTGCGTGCCGTTGAAGACGTACGGATAGATAAACGAACCTTCTTCGCCGGCGCTCCGGGCGGCGATGTTGTACAGCGTGGAGTTTGAGGAGAGCCGAAGGCCGGTTGCCGGATCCAGTTGCAGGATGTGAATGCCGTCATTCCAGGAGCCGAAGGAGAGCCACCAGTTTCCCGCGGCATCGATGAAGGGCGCGGGATCGATTGCGTTGAACGCGGTGGTGCAGCCGGGCTCGGTGCCGCAGGAGGAGATGATCTTGCCCGCGTCGGTCCATGGGCCGCTGGGGGACTTGCTTGTCGCGAGTGCAATGACGGCTTCCGCGCCTTTATTCGAGCCCGCGACGGAAGGCGTGTCGTAGATGGGAATGGAGTAGTACTGGTAATACGTGCCGTTGGCGTACATCACGTCCGGAGCCCATATGTCGGTGCGCCCGCCGGTGCCGGTGGTGTTCTCGCTCGCCCACCATGAGAAGTCCGGGTTGATGTCGCCCGCGGGCACGGCAGTGAAGGTGCTCATGTCAGTCGAAGAGGCGAGCGTGTTGTGTGTGCCGTAGAGCCAGAACGTGCCGGACGGGTCCTGGATCATGTTCGGATCGTGTACATAGATTCCGCTGCCGCTGACCGGGAGCGGCATGGGATACGCTGCGGTGGCAGTGTCGGTGAGAGCCCA
This sequence comes from uncultured Acidobacteriaceae bacterium, assembly GCA_963777205.1. Lineage (GTDB taxonomy): Bacteria > Acidobacteriota > Terriglobia > Terriglobales > Acidobacteriaceae > Granulicella. The sequence continues at coordinate 1,122,949 of CAVZPQ010000002.1, forward strand.
TTCCTGGCAGGTGCAGCCGGTGCTCGTCGAAGGACGGTCGGCCTGGTCGACGATCGCCGGCGAGACGCTGGCGTCGACCTGAAGGTACATCTGGCTGTTGAAGTTCTTGATGAGATAGTTGCCGTCGGTGAGTTTGAAGAAGACCCAATCGTGATCCAGGGTGCCGTTGTCAGCCCACTCGAGTGCCGGCGCGCCGGACGATTTCGAAGCGGCGGAGATGCCGAGCACCTGGTGAGTAAGCATGTTCTCGATGGCGGAGTAGCCGTTGCCGTCGGGGAAGAAGTGCCAGAGTTGGTCGTTATTGCCTGAGTCCGCAGTCTGGTCCGCGTTCGTTCCGGCGGTCTGGCTCTGACCGGTGATGCCGAGGAGGTTGCCGGTGGCGACGTTCTTGATCTTGAACTGATTCGCGTCACTCACAGAGGCCAGAGTGCCCATATCGGGACCAGCGGAGTTGCCGGAGCCGCTGCCGGACCCCGTACCGCTGCCCGAGTTGCCGGCGGAGCCGCCGCCGCAGCCCGTCAGCAGGAGGGTTGCCGAGAGAACCAGAGGGAACGAATGAACGCGGAGAATGCGGGAAAGAGAGCTCATTGGTGGTGTCCTCGTTTGTGAAACCGGTTTCAAGCAGGTGTGCAAGAACGGCTGCATTGATCAACTACTGGCCCGCGGAAGCGGCTATCGGAGCTTGTACGCCGCGTCGCTCCAGGCCAGTTCACGGCGGAGTTCGTGCAGGCGGGTGTCGGCGTCGATACGGACGAGCTCAATGCCGGCAATCTCGGCGAAGTCGTCGAGGTGTTCCATAGTGAGCGCCTGCGAGAACCCGGTGTGGTGCGCTCCGCCGGCGTAGATCCACGCTGCCGCGGCGATCTTCAGATTTGGCTTAGGAAGCCAGACTGCTCGCGCGACCGGAAGCTTTGGAAGCGCCTGCGGTGGCTCGATGACATCCACTTCGTTGACGATCATGCGGAAGCGGTTGCCCATGTCGATGATGGACGCCACAACGGCGGGGCCTGAAGGCGCGGTGAAGACAAGCCGCACAGGATCAGCTTTGCCGCCGATACCCAGTGGGTGCACCTCAAGCGAAGGCTTGCCGCCCGCAATTGAGGGGCAGATTTCGAGCATGTGTGAACCGAGAACCTTCGCTTTGCCGCCGAAATCGTAGGTGTAGTCCTCCATGAAGGACGTGCCGCCGGGCAGCCCCTGGGCCATGACCTTCATGATGCGAACGAGCGCGGCGGTCTTCCAGTCACCTTCGCCGGCAAAGCCGAAGCCGTCGGCCATGAGTCGCTGTACAGCGATGCCGGGGAGCTGGTCGAGGCCGTGAAGGTCTTCGAAGGTGTCGGTGAACGCGCCGAAGCCGCCTTCGGTCAGGAATGCGCGCAGGCCGAGCTCGATCCGCGCCGCGGTTGCGATCGAGTCAGCGCGGTTGTGGGCTGCCGCAATGGTGTAGGTGTCGCGGTATTCCTGCACCAGCCGATTCACGTCGGAGTCAGAGAACTGCGACATGCGATCGACGAGGTCGCCGATGCCGTAGTACGAGACGGTGTAGCCGAAGACCTTCTGGGCTTCGACTTTGTCGCCTTCGGTGACGGCGACGTTCCGCATGTTGTCGCCGAAGCGCGCAACTTTCAGTCGCTGCGATTCCGCCCAGCCGAGCGCGGCGCGACTCCAGGCGGCGATCTCTGCGATGGTTTCCTCATCCTGCCAGAAACCAACAACGACTTTGCGAGAGAGCCGCAGGCGCGCGGTGATGAAACCGAACTCGCGGTCGCCGTGTGCGGCCTGGTTCAGGTTCATGAAATCCATGTCGATGGAGGAGTAGGGAAGCTCGCGATTGAACTGCGTGTGGAGCTGCAGGAAGGGCTTGCGGAGATGGGTGAGGCCGGCGATCCACATCTTGGCGGGCGAGAAGGTGTGCATCCAGAAGACGAGGCCGATGCACTGCTTGGCGCTATTGGCTTCCTGGCAGACGTTGAGAATCTCGTCCGGCGTGGTCACGACCGGCTTCCAGAGGACCCGGACCGGGATGTTCGATTCGGAATCCAGGCCGGCGACCATCTGGCGCGAATTTTCAGCAACCTTGGAAAGGGCCTCGGGACCGTACAGGTGTTGGCTTCCGGTAACGAACCAAAGCTCTTGCGTGGCCGTGTTCATACGTGTTCTCCCGCGGTTTGCTCCAGGATCTGCAGATTTCGTTTTGAAATCGGTTTCGCGCTCGGGAAGAATATCACGGCGAGTTTATTGCCGATTTTCTGGACGGCAGCCAAAGCTGCTGTTGCTAGGCTACAATTCCGGCGTAACAATAAGCTGGAAAGTTTTGCAGAATAGCGCATGAAACCGGTTTCGCATTCATGATGCGCGATGGAGGACTCCTGCATGTTTCGAATGAAGGCGCAGTTGTGGACAGGTGTGTTGCTGGCAATGGCGGTGGGTGCAGCCGGAGCGCAGGGCCGAGGTGCGGCGCCGGCTCAACTGACGATCGATCCCGGAACATCCGTGCATGCGGTGAGCCCGACGCTCTACGGGATGATGACGGAAGAGATCAACCACGCGTTTGATGGCGGGCTCTATGCAGAACTGCTGATGAACCGGACATTCCGCGGAAGCTGGCAGGGAATTCAGGAGTGGAATCTTGTGCGGAGAGGTGATGCGCAAGCTTCCTACCGGCTGGACCGAGGGAATGGGCCGAGCAAGGCTCTTCCGTACAGTGTGAAGCTAACCGTGACGGAAGCGGGCGCCGGAGCGGGGCTGGCGAACTCGGGGTTCTGGGGGATTCCGGTGAAGCCGCACACGACCTACCAGGGATCGTTCTACGCGAAGGTGGAGGATGCATCCATTGGGGCGATGCGCGCGCGCCTGGTTGCCGATGCGAGCGGCGCGGTGCTGGCTGAGGCGACGATTCCTTTGCATGCGGGCGATTGGTCGCAGTATCGATACACGCTGACCAGCGGAGCGAATGTGGCTCCTTCGGAGAAGAACCACCTGGAACTCACGGTCGAGCATCCCGGTACGGTGTGGCTGCAACTGGCTTCGCTGATGCGGCCGACGTATCACAACACACCAAATGGAAATCGTATTGACCTGATGGAGAAGATGGCCGGCCTGCACCCGACCTTTTTGCGGCTGCCGGGCGGCAACTACCTGGAAGGCGACCATCTGCGCGATTGGTACAACTGGAAAGAGACGATCGGGCCGCTGGTGGACCGGCCTGGACACATGGCGCCATGGACCTACTGGTCGACGGACGGCCTGGGTCTGCTGGAGTTTTTGGAGTGGTGCGAGGACCTGAAGATTGAGCCGGTGCTGGCGGTGTATGCGGGATATTCGCTGCAGCAGGAGCATGTGAATCCCGGCAAGGATCTGGAGCCGTATGTGCAATCGGCACTCGACGAAGTGGAGTATGTGACCGGAGACACGAACACAAAGTGGGGCGCAGAGCGAGCCAAGGATGGCCATCCCGCGCCCTTCCCGCTGCACTACATCGAGATCGGCAACGAGGATTTCTTCGATCGATCCGGCAGCTATGATGCGCGGTTCGCGCAGTTTGCGAAGGCGCTGCATCACCAATATCCGCAGTACAAGCTGATTGCGACGACCCCGGTGAAGGAGACCGAGACCGACGCGCAGCCGGACGTGATCGACGACCACTATTACAAGGCGTCCAACGAGATGCTGGACTTCACGACGCATTATGACAATGCGCCGCGCACCGGACCGAAGATCTTTGTCGGCGAGTGGGCGACGCTGTCTGGCGTGCCGACGCCGAACTGGGGCGGGGCACTGGCCGATGCTGCATGGATGACGTCGATGGAGCGCAACAGCGACCTGATCGTGATGGCCTCGTACGCGCCACTGCTGGTGAACATCAATCCGGGTGCGTCGCAGTGGGGAACGAACATGATTGGCTATGACGCGCTGAACTCGTATGCGTCGCCCAGCTACTACGCGCAGGCGCTGTTCGGCGGACATCTCGGAGACACCTGGCCGAAGTCGTCGGTCGAGGGAGCGAATCCGCGCTTCTACTATTCGGCGACCGTGGATTCGAAAACCAATGTGCTGCACCTGAAGCTGGTGAATGCCAACTCAGAACCGCAGCGGTTGAATCTCGCGCTCAGCGGTGTCAGCGGATCGCATACGGCGCACGTGAGCACGCTGCACGGCGCGACGTTTGAAGCGACCAACACATTGCAGCAGCCGGATCTTATTCGGCCGGTGGAGTCGACTGTGAAGGTGAGCGGCAGTTCGTGGTCCCATACGGTGGCGCCGCTTACGATTGAGGTCATCGACATCCCGCTGCGGTGAAGTTGAGCTGGATCGGCGCAATTTGGAAAATCCGCAGTCGGAGGCGGTCATGGTGAAGCAGAAGATTGTGGCGTTCCTGATTGCCTGCGCCCTGATGGCGATCCCCTCGGCCACGGTTCAGGCGCAGAAGGCATACACGCTACAGGGTGACTACGCCTTCACGCATGATCCCTCGATTGCGAAGGATGGCAGCACGTATTACGTGTTTGCGACGGGCAAGGCGCTCGAAGGAGGTCAGTTTCCGATTCGCTGCTCGGAAGACCTGGTGCACTGGAGGCATTGCGGCCATGTGTTCGACGCCATTCCGCAGTGGATCCAGGAACGCAGCCCCGGCACAAAAGAGCTGTGGGCGCCCGATATCTCGCATGAGCATGGAGAGTACCGGCTCTATTATGCGTACTCGCTGTTCGGGAGGAACACGTCCGGCATCGCGCTGGCCGTCAACAAGACACTGGACCGGAACAGCCCGGATTACCGGTGGGTGGACAAAGGGCTCGTACTTGAATCGAAGGAGTCCGACAACTTCAATGCCATCGATCCGAACTATGTCGAAGACGCGCGGCACCATGCATGGCTTTCGTTCGGGAGCTTCTGGGGCGGCATCAAGATGCGTGCGTTGGATGCCGATACGGGAATGTTATCCGCGACCGACACGAAACTCTATTCGCTCGCCGCGCGTGTGAAGCCGGCCAATCCTCCGCCGCAAAAGTTTGATCCGGAGCATCCAACGTTGCCTCCGGACTGGCAGGCCATTGAGGCACCGTTTATTGTTCCGCACGGGGGGTACTACTACCTGTTTGTTTCGTTTGACCTTTGCTGCCGCGGCACGAAGAGCACGTATCGCACGATGGTCGGGCGATCGCGATCGGTTACTGGCCCTTATGTAGACGAGGCTGGAAAACCGATGATGCAGGGCGGAGGGACGCAACTGCTCGGGCCGAATTCGAAGTGGCTGGGTCCCGGCGGCGAGTCGGTGCTTTATGGGCAGCACGGGCCAGACATTATGGTCTTCCATGCCTACGACGCCGTTACCGGAAGGCCGGCACTGCAGATCTCGACGATTGCGTGGAAAGATGGATGGCCGAAGGCGGAACTCGGCACCCAGTAAGTTCTATCCAAGCGGGTTGCCGTGCCGCATGATAGAGAGACATGAATATTTCGGCAGTTGCCAAAAAAGCCGGTGTTTCCAAGGCGACCGTCTCGCGGGTCATCAACGGAACCGCGCACGTGATTCCTGAAACTGCCAAGCGCGTTCGCGAAGCCATCGAAGAGCTGGACTTCTATCCGGACGTGAATGCGAGGACGCTTGGTTCCGGCCGCAGCAGGCTGTATGGCCTCATCATCTCGGACATCACCAACCCATACTTTCCCGAGCTGGTGAAGGCTTTTGAAGACATTGCGATGGAACACGGGCAGGATGTCCTGATCTCGAATACGGACTATGACCCTGCGCGGATGGAGAGCTGCGTGATTCGCATGCTGCAGCGCAAGGTGGATGGGGTGGCCGTGATGACGTCGGAGATGGAGGAGCGGCTGCTGCGAAGGCTCGGCAAGCGTCAAATTCCGACCATCTTTATGGACACGGCCAGCAGCGTCAAAGGCGCGGCCGTGGTCAGCGTGGATTATGCCGAAGGTGTGACTCAGGCGATGAAGCATCTGTTTGCGTTGGAGCACCGCAAGATTGCGTTCATCAGTGGACCGCTGTCCCTCGCGTCGGCGAAGCTGCGCGCGAACGCCTTTTTCCGTGAACTGCAGGCGCATGGTTTGGCTGCCGAGCCGCACTGGAATCAGGAGAGCGATCACAGGGTGGAAGGCGGACATCGGGCCATGCAGCGCATTCTCCGGGGCGGAGAGCGCCCGACAGCAGTGCTTTGCTCGAACGACCTGACCGCGATTGGCGCGATGGGCGCCATCCATGAGAGCGGGCTCAAGATTCCGCGAGACATATCAATTGTTGGGTTTGATGACATTCAGTTGAGCGCGTACACGCAGCCGGCGCTGACGACGGTGCACGTCCCGCGGCGTGAACTGGCAGCCACGGCCTTTCGCAGCCTTTATCAGGACCAGACCACCGGAAAGAAGAACCAGAAACGGGAGTTTCTGATCGAGCCGCGGCTTATCGTCCGGCAGAGTACTGGGCCTGCACCGGATTCTTCGGGCAAACGAAAGAACACCTAACAGGGTCAAGCAGACAGGCGGTGGGGAGGTCTCGTTGGTACGCGGTAATGGAAGTGGCGTCATCAAGATGGCTGCGCTCGGTTTATTTGCTATGTCGATGTCGCTGATCGCGAACGGACAAGCTGCGCCGTCGAAGCCTGCGCCCGTTCCCGGCAAGTTCGTCGATGTCACGCAGCAGAAAGGAATCCATTTCACGGCTGTGGCGTCGCACACCAGCCACAAGTACCTGCTGGAAACGATGGGTTCTGGTGTCGCGATGTTCGACTACGACAACGATGGGCTCATGGACCTGTTTTTTGTGAATGGTGCCCCGCTCGAGGATCCGACGCCCAAGGGAACGATCCCGCAAAAGAAAACGAGCGCGGATTGGAACCGGCTGTATCACCAGCGAAAAGATGGGACTTTCGAAGATGTCACGGAGAAGGCCGGGCTCAAGGGTGTCGGCTATGACATGGGCGTGGCGGTCGGCGACTATGACAATGACGGCTATGAAGATTTGTATGTAACCGGCTACGGCGGCAATCACCTGTATCACAACAACGGAAATGGAACGTTTACGGATGTAACGGTGAAGTCGGGCACTGGCGGAGATCCGAACCCGCCCAACACCTGGTATACGAGCGCGGCATGGGTTGACCTCGACAACGATGGGCTGCTCGATCTCGTGGTGCTTCGTTATGTGAAGTGGGACTTCGAAGATGTGTACTGCGGACAGCGCAGGGAAGGGTATCGCTCCTACTGTCATCCGGATTTGTTTCCACCGATTGCGCCGCTCGTGTACCACAACAACGGCGACGGTACGTTCACCGAGGTGTCGCAGAAGATCGGCTTAGGCATTCCAGGCAAAGGTCTGGGGATTGCGATTGCCGACTACGACCGTGACGGCAAGATCGATATTGCCGTTGCGAACGACTCCATGCCGGAGTTTCTGTTCCACAACAAGGGTGACGGCACATTCGAAGAGACGGGTCTGACCGCGGAAATCGCGGTGGACAGCGACGGGCGCACGTACGCCGGAATGGGAATCGTCTTCCAGGACTTCGATAACGATGGCTGGCCCGATCTGATCATTACGAATCTCGCCAACCAGAAGTACGCGCTCTACAAGAACAACGGCGACGGGTCCTTCACGTATGACACATACGCTGCGGGCCTGGCGCAGATGACCCTGCTGCATTCCGGGTGGGGCATCGATTTTCTGGACTACGACAACGACGGGCTTAAGGATCTCCTGATCGCGCAGGGGCACGATTTAGATACCGTGGAGCTGAGTTTTCCGGAGATTCACTACAAAGAGCCAATGCTCCTGGCGAAGAACATGGGCAATGGTTCCTTCGTCGATGTGTCGAAGGCGTCCGGGGCAATTTTCTCGGAGAGATGGGTGGGACGCGGCATGGCCGTTGGAGATTTCGATAACGACGGACGTCTCGATGCTGTCGTGACGACGAACGGCGGCCCGGCGTATCTGCTGCATAACGAGACGCCCACGTCCAATCACTGGCTGACCCTGCTGCTGGTGGGACATAAGAGCAATCGGGACGCTATTGGCGCGTCGATTAAGCTCACGACATCCCGTGGGCCGCAGTACTGGACCGTGACTACGACAGGGAGTTATCTTTCGGCGCGTGACAAGCGTGCGCACTTCGGCCTGGGGAGTGACACATCCGCAAAATCGGTCGAGATCCACTGGCCCAGCGGGATTGTCCAGACATTGAAAGATGTCAGGGGTGACCACATTCAGGTGGTGGACGAACCTGTGAACCCGACGAGCGCCGCCAAAGGGATGTCGCACTGATGAAGCAATCGACGAACCGATGGGTCCGGCTGTGTTTCGCGGCCGCACTCTGTTCAGCGGGCCTATTCTCGGTGCTGCTGCCGGCTTGTTTTGCGCAGCAGCCGAGTCTGTCGAATCTCGGTCCACAGCCAGTATCCACACCGGAGCCGGTACGTGCAGCGCAGGAGATGGAGCAGGCGAACCATTTCGCCGATGCTGAGCAGACGCTTCGCGTTTACCTTCGGCAGGACGATGGTTCCGGCCCGGCTCACGAGTTGCTGGCGTATGCCTTATTGCGCGAGGACAAGCCGAAGGACGCGCTCGCGGAGTACACGCGGGCGGCGGCACTCGAGAAGCCTTCCTCGATGATGCTGGTGCACGTTGCGCAGGCATATGTGCTGCTGAACGACGATCCGGACGCAGACCGGTGGACCCTGAGAGCAGTCGAGATGGATCCGAAGAACGCCGACGCATGGTACGGGCTGGGGCGCATTCGTTATACCGAGCAGCGCTTCTCTGATGCGCTCTCATGTTTTCAACGCGTGCTCACGCTCGTGCCCAAGTCAGTCAAGGCCGAGAACAATCTGGGGCTCACGTACGAAGCGCTCAACCACCTGGACTCGGCGATCGCGGCATACCGGCAGGCCATCGCATGGCAGAAGGAAGGTGCGCCAGCCGAACAAAGCGACCAACCGCTGCTGAATCTTGGCACAGTACTCGTCCATCAGGGACAGCTCGCGGAAGCGGAGCCTCTGCTAGTCCAAGCGTCAGGGCTGTCGCCAAACAATCCGCGGGTGCATGAGCAGCTGGGGCATCTTTTCCTGCAAAAGCGCGATTATGCCGCAGCGCAGCGGGAATTTGCGAGGGCATGTGAGTTGGATCCCGGCAAGTCGTCGCTTCATTTCCTGCTTGGGCAGGCATACAAGCGGCTCGGCCGTAAACAGCAAGCCGAAAGCGAATTTGCCACTGCTGCAAGACTGGCCCACGAGGCAACTCCGAGTTCCAACTAGGCGTCACAGCCGTGGTCTACACAGGTCAAGTTAGCGCCACGTGATTTTCTGATTGACATCACAGGCGTGAGCTATGGTAGCGTTCTTGCGCGAAGAAAAGTACGCCCGGGCCGGTTCTGAAACCGGTTTCAAGAGTACGAAAAACAATAGAAACGCCGTTTCAATCTGTTTGGTTTTTGGAGGTAACAAGCTATGATGCGCAGGTCTTTGGCTGGATGGTTCGCTTCAGCATGGATGCTGTTGGCGGTCTTGGGAGGAGCGGATGTACTCGCTCAGTCCGTGCGCGGCGCAATCGCCGGTAACATCACAGACGTGAGCGGGGCGGCGATTCCGGGCGCTACGGTCACAGCGGTCGACCAGGAGACCGGCAGCAAGACCGTCGCGAAGTCGACGACAGCCGGTGTCTATCGCTTTCCGGACCTGCAGATTGGGACGTATACAGTTACGGCATCGGCGACCGGATTCCAGACGCAGGTTAACAAGGGCGTGCTGGTTCAGGTGAACACCACGTCGGCGCTGGACATTCAGATGGCGGCGGGCGCGGTAACTGAGACGGTGACGGTGGACGCCAGCGCGCCGCGTATCGAGACGGAGTCGTCGGAGATCGGCGGCACAGTATCCAACAGGCAGATCGAAGAGTTGCCGATTTCCCTGGCGCAGGGTGTCAACGGGATGCGTTCGCCGGAAACGTTCGAATTTCTCGTTCCGGGCACTACGGGGCCGGGTTCGGCAACACAAAACAATTCCGGCAACGGCGTGTTTTTCGCACGCCTGGCTGGCGGTCAGGCATACGGCAACGAGACGCTGCTGGACGGCGCCAGCGTTCAGCGCAGCGAGAACGGATCGTCATTTGACGAAACCTCGCCGTCGCTCGAAGTCCTGCAGGAATTCAAGGTGACGACTTCCACCCCGTCGGCAGAGTTCGGTCGAACGACCTCCGGCATCACCAGCTTTTCGACGAAATCTGGAACGAACGAGTTTCACGGAATCGTCCAGGGAATCGTGAAGAACCGGGCGCTGGATGCGAACACGTGGTTCAACGATGGATACGCAGCTCTGGACTGCCAGGGCGTGCCGGAGATTAACTGCCAGTACAAGAAAGCCGCGGATAGCAAGTACGACTATGGTGTCGAATTAGGCGGGCCAGTCTGGGTACCGCACATCTACAACGGCAAAGACCACACGTTCTTCACCTTCGCATGGGAGAACTACAAGTACACGACAGGTGGGCCATCCACAGCGACTGTACCTACGGCGGCGGAACGGCAGGGCAATTTTTCAGACATTCTGGGACCGGCGATTCCTGGTGGATCGACTTATCCCGGTATTTCCTACAACGTGCTGCTGAACCCATGCACGGGTACACCGGTGCTGTACAACCAGATTTTTGATCCTCGGACGAGCACGCAAATTTCGCCAGGCGTTTTCTGCCGCACGCCGTTCGCGAACAATACAATCCCGAGCACGCTGTTCAGCCAAGCGGCACAGACGCTGATCACCGGGCTGCCACTGCCTAACCAGACGCCAACCAGCACGGACGTATTCGGCTATATCAACAACTACGCTACGTACCAAACTCGCACGCAAACCAACACGACGTACACGATCCGCATCGACCAGAACTTCGCGAAGCACCACCTGTTCGCGACCTACGACACTCGTCAGAACTTCGCGTTCCAGGCGCTCCCGAATCTGCCGCAGCCGTACAACAGCTCTGGATACCCACAGACCTTTACGACGCACTATAGCCGCGTGGGTTGGGATTACAACATTACGCCCACGCTGCTGAACCACCTGAACCTCGGGTACAACCGCACCAACAGCGTCAATATTGGTTCGACTCTCGGCAAGGGGCCGACGGCAGCCTCGCTGGGTATCCAGAACGATTACTCGACGTTTTTCCCGCAGATCGTGTTTCCGAGTCCCGACCAGCCGACGACGTGGGGCCAGCAACAGAACGGCGACAATATCGATAACGGGACTCGAATCAACGACAGCGTCAGCTGGATGAAAGGCCGGCAGAGCATCAAGATCGGTGTGGACCTCCGGTACCAGCAGTATTCGGTCATCCAGTACAACCAGGACACGCTGAACTTCTACCGTGACCAGACGGCGGCGCTGAACTTCGCCTGCTGCGGTTCGGGAAACCCGGTTGCGAGCTTCCTGCTGGGTGAAGTCGGTAGCGGTTCGCAGAACGTCTACAACGACCATCCGCGCTGGAACTCGCACTACATTGCCGGGTTTGTCGAAGACGATGTGAAGATGTCCAACAATCTGACCCTGAACATTGGGCTGCGCTATAGCATCGACGCGCCGCGGCATGAGGCGTTGAACCGCACGTCAGAGCTGAGTCTCACGGCACCGAATCCAGCGGCCGGCGGACATCCTGGTGCATTCGTCTTCGGAACGACCTGCAACTGCAACACCGCGTGGGCGGAGACCTGGTACAAGGACATCTCGCCTCGCCTGGGCTTTGCCTATGTGCTGCCGGGCACGAACAACAAGGCCGTGATTCGTGGCGGCGGCGCGATCCTTTACGGTCCGCTGCAGTACAGCGACTTCGGCGGTGCGATGTCCTTCGGCTACAACCAGATCGCGAGGTTTCTCGACTCCGCAGACAGCTACGACGGGTGGCGCTTTCAGCCCGGCGTTCCGGCTTGATTCGAGCTCGGCGGTCGACCCGACCAACCCCGCGGTGGGCTTTCCGAGCGTGAGCTATGCGCCCAACACGGACCCGACGCAGAAACACAGTGCAGGGCAATCCGCAAGCCATCGGCGGCGAAGTGATCCTTCCGCAGAACGGCCGCCCGTCGATGACGGACAACTGGAGCCTGCAGTTGCAGGACCAGCTGGCGCAGGATCTGATCCTCACGATCGGCTATATCGGACAGGAGGCGCAGAACCTGCACTCAGGCTTCCTGTCGAACATCAACAATATTCCGGCGTCGGCCTTCAGCTACGGCGACCGGCTGAATCTGCCGTACTACTACATTCCAGCCGGCGGATCGAACGATGGTGTCAATGCTCCGTACTCCACGTTCACCGGCGCTTTGGGACAGGCACTGCGTCCGTTCCCGCAGTATGACTACATCGCGGGCGACTGCTGCCTGGAGAACCTGGGCCACTCGTCGTACCACGCGCTGGTCACCTCGCTACAGCGGCACTTCCGCGACGGCTTGAACCTGCAGATCTCCTATACATGGTCCAAGCTGCTCACCGATGCGGATTCGACCATTCCGTTCAGCTACGTGACCAACAATGGCAGCAATGGTCTGCGCCAGGGGCAATCCACCGGAAACCTGAAGCTGGAGAAGGCGGTTAGCGTTCAGGATATCCCGCACACGTTGTCCATCAGTTACCTGTACGAACTGCCGTTCGGCAAGGGCAAGAAGTGGCTGAGTGGCAATCGTGCACTAGGGCTGTTGGTAGGCGGATGGGAAGTTGGCGCCATTCAGCGATATCAGAGCGGGCAGCCAATCAGCTTCGGGTGCGCTACGGGTATTCCGTTCTACCAGAACTGCATCACGATGACGGCGGGACCGGCTTCGCTGGGCGGCACCGACTTCTCAAGCGCGGCCTATAAGGCTAATCCGAACGGTCCGAGCGTTTTCAACGGCGAGTCGTGGTTCAAGCCGGAGTACCGCTTGCCCGGTGCGGCCGGCGCGAACGATCCTGGTGTTCCACTGAGCCAGGCAGCGTTCATTGACCAGAACAACCCGAACGGTCCCATTCGGCATTTCACTCCGGCTTGCGCGGCGATCAACGGCGGAACGCCGTGCTCATATGATCCGTTCACGCTGGGCAATATCCCGCGCGTTACGGCCGCGTTCCGCGGACCGAAGTTGCTGTCGGAAGATTTCAGCCTTATCAAAAATTTCCAGATCTACGAACGCGTGAAGTTCCAGCTGGAAGCGGCTGCAATCGATGCCTTCAACCGGCACCGCATGGGCCTGCCGGATACCAGTCCGGGCGATTTCATTGGCGCTCAGGGATTCGGTATTCCAACGTACACCGATTACGGTCCTCGCAACCTGCAGTTGACGGGAAGGATCGTGTTCTAGCACGCGCCTAACAGCGCAACTCCAACAAAGAAGCTTCGCCGAGAGGCGAAGCTTCTTTTCGTCTGAGGGTCGCAGTATGATGCAGACATTCATGCCCTCCATGTTTGCTCCTGCTTTGCTGATCGCCTTTGTTGCCGTGGCATTGCTGCCGGTCGGTGCGCCGGGCCAGGATACGGATCAGCAGAAGGTGATTCAGTGGCTGCGCTCAGGAAGTGAAGCGGTAAGGCGTGGCGACCTCAAGGCGGGAGAGAATGATTTTCGCCAGGTGGTCGAGGCCGCGCCTCGTCTCTCCGACGGATATCTTGGACTGGGCCTGGTGCAGTTGCGCGAGGGAGAAGTGGACGAAGCAATCGCGACACTCGATCGCGCGACGGAGCTTAATCCGCGGCTCAAAGGCGCGCACATGTTCCTCGGGATCGCACAATACCAAGCGGGTAACGCAAACGATGCGACCGCCTCTCTCCGGGCCGAGCTTGAACTGCAACCCGACAGTGTAGAGACGTTGACGTGGCTCGGCATTGCGGAGCTAGGTCAGAACAAACCGGATGAAGCCGTCGGGCCATTGGATCATGCGGCGGCACTCGCTCCAAAAAATGCTGAAGTGCTGTACTACCGCGGACGCGCACACAACCTTGTTGCAGAGGAAAGCTTCACGGAGCTGCGGGAACTGAATCCGGATTCGATGCTTGTGCACCGCGCGTTGGGCGAGACACTCGCGGCCTCAGGTCAACCTGAAAAGGCGATTGAGGAATATCAGGCCGCGATTCAGAAGGCTCCAGATGACGCGGACCTGTATGAAGAGTTGGGTGAACAGCAGCAAAGGCTCGCGCGATTCGATGCTGCTGAGGCGACATACGAAGAGGAGCTCAAGCTCCACCCTAACAGCGCCATCGCGCTGTACAACCTGGGCAAGATCGACGTGGAGCATGGACGAGCAGCGGAGGGCGTGCCTCTGTTGCGGCAGGCCCAGAAGGCCCATGCATTGCCCGCACCGACGGATTTCTACCTTGGTTACGGCCTTGCAGAGACAGGGAAGCTGGACGAGGCGGCGCATTGGCTTGAAGAGGCGGTGCACAGCAATCCTTCACCCTTCATAGCGCAGAGCGCGTATTACCAATTGGCGCGTGTTTACCAGCGGCTGAATCGGAAAGAGGACGCCGAGCGTGCGCTCGACGAACTCAAGCGCCTGAAGGCAGAATCCGCGAAGACGATTTCGGGTGGCGCTCCCGAAAACCCGTCTGCGGCTGCCAGCGGCCCTGACCAGACCACTCACTGAAGCAGAGCCCAATGGAGATGAAATTTGTCAACTTCCGGTGGCGTAGCGCAATCCTGTTTGCGATCTTCGCCGCAAGCTGGTTGGCTCGTTGGCCCGGCGCGTTACACGGACAGCAGTCGGGAGACGCTGCATCTGTAATTCGCCAGGCTGCCAGGCTGCGCAATGAACATCATGTCCAAGCCGCCAGCGAGTTGCTTCAGAGCTTTCTTGCGGCGCACGGTGATGAAGCAGACGTGCTTGTTGCATTCGCACAGATACGCGCCGATGAAAGCGATACGGAAGCCGAAAAGGATTTACTGTGGCGTGCGCTGCGGGCCAGCCCCAACTCCTCGCCTGCAAACCTCATGCTCGGCAATTTGCTGCTGCACGAGCATCACGACCCGGAAGCGATGGACCGGTTTGAAACGGTGCTTGCAATTGACCTACGTGCTACAGAGGCAAGGCGAGGCGAACTGGCCGCAGTGACAGAGCTGGCCGAGCGCATGCGACAGGTGGGTAAACCGGAACTGGCCCTGAAAGCCCTGCAACATGCGCAGACGAAGCTGCCGGACGATCCGCAACTTCTGCTTGAGCTCGGGATTCAGCAGACGGAACTGGGTGACGCTAGCGAAGCGCTCGAAGCGTTGAGTGCCGCACGCAAGCTGCGCCCAGAGGATGCGGTGGTGTTGTACGCACTGGCGCGTGCGCAGTTCGAGGCTCAGCAGATGGCGGACGCCGAGGCATCCTTTCGCGCTTACCTGAAGCTTCGCCCAAACGATGCGTCGGCGCACTTCGGGCTCGGTCGTGTGCTGGAGGTTACCCAACGCACCGACGAGGCACGCGCGCAGTTTCAGCGCTCGATCGAATTGCAGCCAATTCAGACCGAGTCCTATTACGAACTCGGCGACATGGAGCTGAAGGCCGGGCATGACGATGCAGCAGAGGAGTTCGCTGCGCAAGACGCTGGCACGCGACTCGCATCATGGCGGCGCGCTGACGGACATGGGAGAGATCTGCTTTCGACGTAAGCAGTACGACGACGCTGAGCGTTGGCTCGAGCAGGCAGTGATCGCGGCGCCCGACTACGCGCAGGCGCACTACTATCACGGGCTGGTGCTCGCGAAGCTGGGCAGAAAGGACGAGTCGGCGCGAGAGCTCCGCGAAGCTACGCAACTCGATCGCAAACAGGAGGGACCGCCCGCGCCGCGCGGAAGACGCTGCTCCTCATACGCCCATAATCACCGGGCAGCAGGAAGAGAGCGGAGACTGAAGCTCACGAATCGCGCGTCGGTTCCAGCGGGCCCGCTCGCGACGAGGCTAATCCGCAGTCCATGGTCCCATGCCAGCATCCCGGCTGGCTGAAGGTTCTGATTGAGCCGTATCCAGTGCTGTTCGTCCGTGCTGTAGCTGAAGGTGGCTTCATGGTTTGCATGGGCAAAAATTTGAAGCCAGACGACGCCGCTTGGCGGAACACTGGCCTGTGCGAGCACCTGTTGAGTCGATCTTTCTTGACGGACTAATAGGACTTGACCCTGTTTGCGAAACAACGTGATCGCGTGCGTGGTCTCCCCGACGAGCCCGAGCCCTGAAGCCGCGTCGAGCGCCTCCGGAACTCCGACTGTGGCTTCGTAGTTCAAAGATGGTGCCGAGTGCGCGAGGTACATTGGCTGGTCTTCGCCGGCGGCCGCAATGCTCAGAACGCCACCACCCATGTGAAACACAGGTCGATGGCCGATCGGCCACTTCCACTCGGGATCGAGTTGAGGATGATCGAAGTTCTCCTGATCGGTTGCCGGAAGGTCCGCTTCGGCGTCGCCCGACGGTCCCGTTCCGTGATTGATGATGGGCCAACCCTGCGACCACTGAATAGCGTCGAGGACAGACTCACGTCCCAGGTACACGGAAGCTGCAGCGGGGTACGCGTGATAAAGGAAGTAATCTTTCCCGGACGGCGTGGCGACAGCAGTGCCGTGGCCAGGGCAGAGCCATTCGTTGTTGGGACGGATGATCGGGTTCGCTGGATCTTTTGTCCACGGGCCGGTGAGGTGGCGCGCCCGCGCAACACCTTCCGCGTAGTGGCACGT
The DNA here is from genome assembly GCA_963777205.1 of uncultured Acidobacteriaceae bacterium. GTDB lineage: Bacteria > Acidobacteriota > Terriglobia > Terriglobales > Acidobacteriaceae > Granulicella. The sequence goes on from CAVZPQ010000002.1 coordinate 1,139,610, forward strand.
CACTCCGCAGCACGCGTTTCCAGCATAGAAGAGATAGAACCAGCCCTTGTGACGCAGGATGTAAGGTCCTTCGACGACGGCACCTTCCCACGTATCGGGGTTGTTGCGGATCAGTTCGAAGCGAGTGCCGCTCAAATGGAGCAAGTCTCGCGGTGAGTGGCTGCGCCCAGATGACCGTCGGCTTGCCAATCGAGTTACCGTCTTCCTTCCAGATCAGGAACGGGCGGCCGCTTCTGTCACGTACGACCGAGGGATCGATGGAGCCGTCGGGCTGGCAAATCAAAGGTCCGTGATCCGTGTAAGGACCATCGGCGTGCGGCGCTTCGGCTACTGCGACGCAAAGTGGGCCATCCTTTTTTCGCGCAGCGTAGAAGACGTAGACGCCTTCGGGACCGCTCGTCAGCTCGGGAGCCCAGAAGTCGCCGCTCGCCCATGCGGGCGGTTGCGGAAACACGGCGCCGGCAGATGTCCAGTGATTGAGATCGGTGGAACGAAAGAGCGAAAATGAGGGCACCCAATCGCCCGAGGTGCTTGCCATCCAATAGGTGTTACCGAGGCGCAGGATAGTCGGATCCGGGTGGTCGCCGGGTATGACCGGGTTGGCAACTGGACCGACCTGGGACGCGGCACCCGGCCCAGCCACCCCCGTCGCTCCGAGCGGCAGTAAGAGCAGGAGAACAGACAGCAGAATGCCACGGCAGATCAAGAAAATTCCTCCTGCTCGAGCGACGTGAAACGGCGAGACGTGCGTGAAGGGTTACCCTGCTGCATCTGACCCATTGGACAGATGCCTTTTAGCTCATTCTGCACTTTACAGCAGCAGACGAGCACGATGTCTTTGCCGCTCGAGTCCACCTGCGTTGACGGTCTGCAACCGAAGGGTCGGTTTCCACCAAGCAGACTTGAGCTGGCTCTAGACTGGCTAAACAAGAGCACGTGGCCCGGCTACGAGCGAAACCGGTTTCACATGGCGTAAGCTAATCATCTAGACGCTGATCAGCGCATAGGGCGGAGAACCTAAAGCTGCACTAGAACTGTAAAAGGAATTACCGGAATTTCGTAATTAATACAGACTTGGAGGAAAGATGAAGCAACGGAATGTTCTCGCCTTGGCCTTATTGATGGGCTTTGCAGCGGCGATGCTCGCGCAGACAACCGTCACCGAAAAGCCCTGGGGCAGCGTAGACGGTAAGCCGGTCGCGCTGTACACGCTCGCCGATAAGGATCTTACGGTGAACATCACCACCTATGGCGCGCGCGTTGTGGCGCTCGATGCTCCGGACCGCAAGGGTGTGAAGGCTGACGTTGTGCTTGGATACAACAACGTCGGGCAGTTCGCTGCTGACAAGTCGACCTACTTCGGCGCAATCGTCGGCCGGTATGGCAACCGCATCGCGAAGGGCACCTACAAGATCGATGGCAACACCTACCACGCACCGATGAACGACCATGGGATCAACATGCTGCATGGAGGCACGGTAGGCTTCGACAAGAAGATCTGGACGGGCACCAAGATTCCGAACGGCGTGGAGATGAGCCTCGTCAGCCCGGACGGCGATATGGGATTTCCTGGGCAGCTCACGGTGCATGTGAAATATGTGCTCGACGGAAAGACGGTGCGCATTGAATACACCGCCACAACCACGAAACCTACCGTCGTGAACCTCACCAATCATTCCTATTTCAATCTCGACGGTGAGGGAAGCGGCACGGTGCTGAATGAGTTGCTAACCATCCCCGCTGACAACATCACTCCCATTGACGCAGGCCTGATCCCGACCGGAAAGCTGATGCCTGTCGCCGGAACGCCATTCGACTTCCGCAAGCCGACCGCTATCGGAGCGCGAATCAATCAGCCGAACGAGCAGTTGAAGCTTGCTGGCGGGTACGACCATAACTTCGTGCTGAACGGCCCCATTGGTACGCTGCATTTGGCAGCAGTGGTCGTCGACCCCGCGACGGGGCGCACGCTCACAATTCGCACCACGCAACCCGGCGTGCAGTTCTACTCGGGTAACTTCCTTGATGGAACCCTGACGGGCGCGAGCGGAGTCAAATACGTGAAGCATGCCGGCCTTGCGCTCGAAACCCAGCACTTCCCGGATTCGCCCAATGAGCCATCGTTTCCATCGACGGTGTTGAGGCCGGGACAGACGCTGCACTCCACCACAACGTGGACCTTCGGCGTGCAATAAAGCAGGACCGAGCGGGTCGTTGGACAGTCGGCGGGCGGCGGAGCGGATTGCCAACGACCTCCGCTCTTGAGATACTTTGCTCAGACCACCGGGACCGCAAAAGCAGCACCCAATTCACGGTCCGTTGGGCGGGAGTAGTTCAGTGGCAGAACGTCAGCTTCCCAAGCTGAATGTCGCCGGTTCGATCCCGGTCTCCCGCTCCAATTGCTTCCCGGTATGCTAGGCGTCCTGCTCACCCGCCGTCGTGTTGCCAATCGCGAGCGGAAGCTTCAGGATCATGGTCGATCCTTTTCCTGGGCCTTCACTTTGCGCCCGCACTTCTCCGCCATGCTGCCGGACAATCGTGCGTACAAGAAACAGACCGAGGCCTGTGCCTTTGATCTTGACCCGGTCGTTTGATGACGCGCGATAGAACCGTTTGAAGATCCTTCGCAGATCGCGCGCGTGTATACCGAGGCCGGCGTCCGTAATGCTGAGCACAGCCCACGTGTAGTGCTCGATGCTGAGCCGGCAACGTACGTGTACGCCCTGGGGTGAGTACTTGACCGCGTTGTCCAGCAGGTTGAGAACTGCGGTGCGCAGATCTTCAGGGTTGGCCAACACGAACAGCCGCACGTTCCCAGGCACGTCATCCAACTGAATCGCCTCAGCCGGAAGATGATGTCGGCTCAGCGCGGTGGCAATGCATTCCGCCACAAGCCCCTTTAGCTCGATGCGCGCGCGTTGCTGGACCCGTTCACGTTGGCCCAACTCTCCCGCCTTCAGTACCTGCTCGACGGTGGCCAGCAGACGGTCGGTGTCGGAGCGCATGGTCGCGTAGAAACGCTGCCGCTGTGCCTCGTCGACTGTGTGCCTTTCCAGTGTGTCCAGATACAGGCGCATGCTGGCGATTGGTGTCTTCAGCTCGTGAGTCACGGCGTTCAGGAACGAATCCTGCCGCTCGTTACGCCGGATCTCGCGCACGAGGAACACCGTGTTCAGCACCACACCGGCAATCAATATGGCGAACAGGAAAACGCCGAGCACATCCAGCGCGATGCGCCGCCCATTGATGTGCACCCACGTGACGTTCAACGCCACGGCCAAGACCGTCAGGCAGACGCCGAGGGTAATAAAGAAAGCGATAGCTCCGCGTCGGCGCGTCAGATTCATGCTTGGGAGGAGTATACGTTTGCCTGCGCAGCGTTGCTGCGAAACAGGAAAGCCGCCCATGCAGGGCGGCTTCCTCGGGTCATTCGCGTACTCTAAGCGCCGGCTGGGCGCGGATTCTTCGGATCGAAGTTTGCAGTCTGGACCTTCTTTGCAAGCCCAAGCTTCTCCATCAACCAGATACCGTAGTAGTTGATGTCGAACTCGTACCATGCAAGGCCGTGGCGCGCACTCACTGGATGCGCATGATGATTGTTGTGCCAGCCTTCGCCGCCGGTAAGCAGTGCAACCCACCAGCTGTTGCGCGAGTCATCACGTGTTTCGAAGCGCCGCGAACCGAACATGTGCGTCGCCGAGTTGACCAGCCACGTCGCGTGCAGCCCAATCGTGGTGCGGAGGAACGTACCCCACAGGACCATGCCAAGTGCGCCGATGATGCGGTGTCCCGGTGAAAGCGCAGCACCCAGGCCCACCTGGAGGAACGCCGCGACGGTCAGCGGAAGCCAGTGGTACTTCGAGAGCCACACCTGGACAGGGTCGCGCGTCAGGTCCGGAGCATACCGGCCGAGGAGCGCAGTCTCGGAATGCAGTGCTCGCCCGGACAGAATCCATCCGGCGTGTGCCCACCACGTACCCTCGTTGGGGGTGTGCGGATCGCCCTCTTGATCGGAGTTCTGATGGTGTACGCGATGCGTTGCGACCCAGAAGATCGGTCCACCTTCAAGCGCCATCGTCCCACAGGCCGTGAGGAAGTACTCAAGCCACTTCGGAACCCTATAGCCGCGATGTGTGAGCAGCCGGTGATACGCCATGCCGATCCCGACGTTGATTGCGAAGAAGTACATCACCGCCGCAACGCCGAGGTTCTTCCACGAGAAGAAAAAGAGTGCAGCAATTGCACCGACGTGGAAAGCGCCCATGAAGAGACTGGTGATCCAGTTGATCCGCCCCTCCTGATACGTGCGGCCCATCCGCAGATCCTGCTTCAAACGGCGGCTGTTCTCACGAATCACTTCAAACCGATCAGCTTCAGCGGGCTGGGGGGGGAACTCGATGACGGAAGGGGGAGAGATTTTCGCGTCGCGGTCTTCAATTACAGTGTTGATCAAGTCAGTAGCCCTTCGAAAATGCTTCTTTATTCACGATAGCGAAGCGTTCGCCTGTCGTGTGTAAGACTTTTGTAATGCTGCTCTTCAGGGGTACCACTCTCGTTGCAGTCGCCTCCTATCTTTCGCCATTGGCTTGCTTACCGCTGGCGGTGGTGGGACCGGTCTCTGCTCAGCGGTCCACCGCGCAGACCATCAATCTGCCCACAAGCAAGGAACTGATTGCGCCCGTAGCGGGGGACCCACGGCGCGTGAACAGCCTCCCGATCTCACTCGCCGTCTCGCCCGATGGCCGGTGGGTCGTGTCGCTGAACGCCGGCTTTGGAACTGCCGAGACGAATTACATGCAGTCGCTCTCGGTCCTGAACACCAGGACCGGCGGCGTTGAAGAGGTTCCGGACGCTCGCACATTTCTCGACGCGCCGCAGACCTTCTACTCGGGCCTGGCGTTCAGTCCTGATGGCTCTCATCTATATGCCAGCCTTGCCTCCACAACGAACCCCGAGGGCAACGGTCCGAATGCGACGGGCAATGGAATCGCTGTGTTCGCATTTCATAACGGTGCGCTAACTTCAGAACGCCTCTTGAAGCTGCCGCTCGTCCAGCTGCCGGCCGGAAAAACAACTGCACTGCACAGCGTGGACCCCCACCAGGCGGTTCCGTTCCCGGCCGCCTTAGCTGTGATCCCTGGCCCAGAGCAGCGGTTGCTGGTTGCAGAGAACCTTTCAGACAGCGTGGTTGTGCTAAACGCATCGACCGGCGCTGTCGAGCACACATTCGACCTCAGCGGTGCCGCGGACGTTCCGTCGACCTATCCGATCGCGGTCGCAGTGAATAGCGATGCATCGCGCGGCTTCGTTGCGCTCTGGAACGCAAGCCAAATCGTAGAGCTGGATCTGCAGCGCGGCACGATCGTTGGCCGACTCGATCTCATGAAGCCCCATTCGCCTACTGCTCCTGGATCGCACCCCTGCGCTCTTCTGCTTGATGAGCGCGCGGGTCTTCTCTACGTTGCTCTCGCAAATCGCGACTCAGTAGCCGAGGTCCGCATCAGCGGCCGGCATCGGAAACCGGAGCTCTCCCTCGCCGGCTACTTCGATACGCGTCTTCCTGGGCAAAGCTACTTCGGCGCCGAACCCAACGCGCTCGCGGAGAACGCCGCCGGAAGCCGGCTGTACGTTGCAAACCTTGGATCAGATGCCGTGGCAGTCATCGATCCAAAACGGCTGAAAGCGATGAATGGCTCGCGAGGCATGACCGAGCCGATTGGCTTCGTTCCGACGGAACTGATGCCCACAGCGCTCGCCTTTTCAGGAAACACGCTGTACGTCGCGACAGACAAAGGCAAGGGGACCGGCCCGAATGCGATGCCACAGGTTGCGCATCCAGGACAGCACGTGTGGTCACTCCAGGAAAGGTTCACCTACGCGCCGACGCTGATTCACGGTTCACTCGCTTCGCTGCGCGAGAGCGATATCGAATCGAATTTGCACGCGTCGACGCAAACCGTTCTTGAGAGTAACCGCATGCGCGCTGCGCGGGAGACGATCAACTTCGCAACTGGGCACAATCCAATCAAGCATGTCATCTACATCATCAAAGAGAACCGGACATACGATCAGATCCTTGGTGATCTCACGAAAGATGGCCGGCCGGTGGGCAACGGCGATCCGAACCTGACGATGTACGGTGCCTCGATAACACCGAATGAGCACAAACTCGCTCTTCAATTCGGCGTTCTGGACAACTTCTTCGATTCCGGTGAAGTGTCAGGCGAAGGTCATGTCTGGTCGACGGCCGCCATTGGCACTGACTATCTCGAGAAAACGTGGCAGGTGAACTATCGCGGCCGGCAGCGAACCTACGATTTCGAGGGCATGGTCGCCGACGGTTACCCGCTTTTGCAGCACATTCCTGACGTGAACGAGCCTGCCAGCAATTACATCTGGAGCGACTTCGCGTCCCATGGCAAATCTGTCTACCACTTCGCCGAATTCGTCTCCTCGACCTTCTGCGGCGAGAAGGGTGCCGTGGAACGCGCGCAGCAGGCGCAGGCCGCAGATCCCCGCCAGGGAGCGATGTCGGGCGGCGAAACTGTTTGCCCCTCGACCGACATCAAGCCGGGCCAGCCGCTGCCTCCGGAGTGGGGCGGCGGCAAAAATCTTTGGCCTTGGGCGATTCCGCGCCTCGCTGGAAACATCGCAACCAAGCCTGAACTCGTCGGTCACTTTGCGCCGGAGTCGCCGGATTTCAACCTGCGCATTCCCGATCAAATTCGCGTCGACATTTTCCTGCGTCACCTTGAACAATGGAAGCGGGACCGCGCAGCCGGACACGATACGATGCCCGATTACATTCTGCTTCGCCTCCCGAACGACCATACAGCAGGCACCACACCAGGCGGCCCCACGCCGAGTTCCTCGGTCGCTGACAACGATCTAGCCGTCGGCCGCGCCGTGGAAGCCATCTCACATTCCGCATATTGGGACGATACGGCGTTCTTCATCCTCGAAGATGATGCGCAAAACGGAGGCGACCATGTGGACGCGCACCGCTCCATCGCCCTTGTGATCAGCAAGTACGCACCACATCCGGCTTCGGGACAAGCGGCCTTTGTCGATAGCCGGTTTTACTCCACAGTCAGTGTGTTGCGCACGATCGAAACGCTCATGGGGCTACCCCCGATGAACAACAACGACGCATTCGCGTCACTCATCTCCTCACTGTTCACAGGGCCGGGAGACCAGCCGCCGTACAACGCTGACGAGTCGAATCGCGACAACGGCCTGATCTACACAGCGAACAAGCCCAATGCAGTCGGTGCGGCGGCCTCGATGAAGATGGACTTCAGCCACGCAGACCGCGCGCCTGCGGACAAATTGAACCTGATCCTGTGGCAGGATGTGCGCGGTAGCGCAGCCCCCGCCCGCCATGCTTCTCCAGAAACCCGCGAAGCACAAGGACGATGATGACTAACGGTTAGCGCAGGAAGACACTGAGCTCAGCTGCGGCCGCGCGCAAATGTGGAAGGAAGCGGGTCTGCATCTCCAGCATCGGCATGCGTGGAGCATGCCCGCTGAGATTCACACAAGCAACCACTCGTCCGTTCGGCGCCTGCACGGGAACTGCAAGCGAACGCAATCCGACCTCGTACTCCTGATCGCAAAGCGCATAGCCGTTGCGCCGCACATTTCGCAGCGCGAGCCGCAGTTTGTCGACGGACGTGATTGTCTTCGGCGTGTACTGCACCATGTGCACGCGCGCCAGGTACTGCTCCAACTGGTCCTGCGGCAGATAGGCGAGCAGCACGCGTCCCATGCTGGTGCAGAACGCCGGCAGCCGTGATCCGATGTGAAGGTCGACAGACATGACCCGGGTGACCGTAGTGCGCGCGATGTACACGATATCGTCGCCGTCCAGCGTCGCCACTGAGAAGCTCTCGCCCAACTGAGCGGACATGCGCTCCAGGATCGGCTGTGCGGCGTTGGCTAGCGTGCTCGACGCCGTGTAGGTATTCGCCAGCGTCAGCATCTTCGGCCGCAGCGAATAGCGTTGAGCCTCATCGGTCCCGGCGAAGCCGAGCTTGCACAACGTGTATAGACACCGGCGCACCGCCGCACGCGATAGCCCGGTTCGGAGGCTGAGTTGCGAGATGGTCATCTGCGGCATTTGAGGCGTGAACGCCTGAATGACCACCAGACCGCGCGCAAGCGAAGCCATAAAATTCGGATCGCCGGCGTAGACCTCAAGCGCAGCGGCCGGGGTCACCTTGGTCTTCGGTGCTGCAGGTGGAATCGACGAGGGAGCAGGCGCAGAGAGCGTGGCAGAGTTCATACGTGTAGGCGAGCGGTGGAACGATAGCCGCTCTCCCTCTACGATAAACGCACAATGTCTCTGATGCAAGAAAACCGGGGCAGGCATGCAGACCTGCCCCGCCTGTTGTCTCGTTTACTTCCGCGACCGATATCGGCTGATCAGATTGTTCGTCGAGCTGTCGTGCGCCAGCTTCGGTTCATCCGCCGACTCCAGCTCGCCGATGATTCGCTGCGCCAGCACCTTCCCAAGCTCAACGCCCCACTGGTCGAACGAATCGATATTCCAGATCACACCCTGCGTGAACACCGAGTGCTCATAAAGCGCTACAAGCTTGCCCAGCATCTCCGGCGTGAGTACATCGCCCAGAATCGTATTCGACGGCCGATTGCCCTCGAACACCTTATGGGGAACCAGCCACTCCGGCGTGTTTTCCGCCTTCACCTGCTCGGCAGTTTTACCGAATGCGAGCGCTTCACCCTGCGCAAACACATTGGCCATCAGCATGTCGTGATGGCGGCCCAGCGGGTTCAGCGTACGCGCGAATCCGATGAAGTCGCACGGGATCAGTCGCGTGCCTTGATGAATTAGCTGGTAGAAGCTGTGCTGCCCGTTAGTTCCTGGTTCACCCCAGTAGATCGGCCCTGTCTCGTAATTCACGCGTTTGCCGCTGAGCGTTACATGCTTGCCGTTCGACTCCATCGTGAGCTGCTGCAGATAGGCAGGGAAGCGCTTCAGGTACTGCTCGTAAGGCAAAATCGCGACCGTTTCCGCGCCGAAGAAGTCCGTGTACCAGACCGTCAGCAAGCCCAGCAGCGCGGGCAGATTCCTCTCAATCGGCGCCGTGCGGAAGTGCGTGTCCATCTGGTGAAACCCATTCAGCATCGCGCGGAAGTTCTCTGGACCGATGGCGATCATCGTGCTCAGGCCGATCGCCGAATCCATCGAGTAGCGTCCGCCCACCCAGTCCCAGAACCCGAACATGTTCTGCGGATCGATGCCGAACTTCTTTACTTCTTTTTCATTGGTGGAGATCGCAACAAAGTGTTTGGCGATGGCACTCTCATCACCGCCAAGCCCCTTCAGCGCCCACTCCCGCGCCGAGTGCGCATTCGTCATCGTCTCCAGCGTCGTGAAGGTCTTCGATGCGACCAGGAACAGCGTCTCGTCGGCATGCAGATCATGTACAGCCTCGACAAAATCCGTTCCATCCACGTTGGAGACGAAGCGGAAATTGAGATGCCGGTCGGAGTAGTGCTTCAGCGCCTCGTATGCCATCACGGGGCCCAGGTCCGATCCGCCGATCCCGATATTGACCACATTCTTGACGCGCTTCCCGGTGTGGCCGCGCCACTGTCCCGATCGCACCTGATGCGCGAACGAGGACATCTTGTACAGGACCTTGTGCACCTCAGGCACAACATCTTCGCCGTCCACATATATGTGCTCCGACTTAGGCGCACGCAGCGCGATGTGCAGCACAGCGCGGTTTTCCGTGATGTTGATCTTCTCTCCGGTGAACATCGCTTCAGTGCGTTGCCGCAATCCGCACTCATCTGCCAACTGCACCAGCAGCTTTATCGTCTCGTCGGTGATGCGGTTCTTGGAGTAGTCCAGAAACAGGCCGCAGGCGTCCGCGGTCAGCCGTGTGCCCCGTCCCGAATCGTCCGCAAAGAGCTGGCTGATCGTCGTGTCAGCCATTGACTCCGCGTGCCGCTGCAGCTCCTTCCACGCGGGCCGGTCGGTCAAGGAAATCGATTCGTCACTCATCTTGTCTCCTCTGCAAAAAATGGGAGTTGTTTCACAGTTCGCAACCGCTTCAGGGCGGCGCTGCCTCTTGCATTAGAACACTGCCCGATTCATTGGATGAACACGGCTACGGCGGCGGGATTCGCACCGTTCGTGCACGGCAGGAACGAATGGGGCCGCACGCGATCGGCTGCAGCTTCTTATCCAGGCAGACTTCAATTGCAGTCAGATAGTTGTTGCCGCAGCTCACCGCAAGGCTCTGCGTGGGAATGGCAGGATTGCTCTGCTTGCACAACGACACAATCTGGTCCGGCGGAAGCGACACCTGCTCGTGAAGGTGTGCGAGCATCGGCGGACTCTTCACCGACTCAAAAGCTATGCGCGCGGTTCGAAAGAACGCATCCGCCGACAACCCCGAACATGTCCCATGGGTCTGCCATTCGTGTTCGAGCAGCCTCCGGTCCGGATAGATGTCGCTGTACTCGGCCGGATTTGCCGGCCCTGGCGCGTGACTGCAGTCCTGCGGATATGTCCCGTCGGAGTTCTGCGGCCATAATCCATGCAACACAAGGGCCGGATGCTGCGCGCACTCGACGGCATTCGGGTGTGAGTAGCAAAACTCCGGCGACCATGAGAGATTCAGCAGGTAATAATCGAAGTTCTGCGCGCGCTCAGGTTGCGGAACTGAAGTCATTCTCTGGTGTGAAGGTTCGGCTGTGGGCGGCGCTTTGTTGCATCCGGTCAACACCGCGACAACGGTCAGCCCGATCGCAAGCATCTTCATGGCTGAGGAGGATACCAGCGCCGGACACTGCCCGGCGTGTGTCGGCAACTCAATACCTACATAGATGCTTTGTTCAATGCACCGCAATGTCGCGGCTTCTGGGCACCCGCGAACGAAAATCTGCCATCCAACGGCTGCATGCGGGCAAGGGAGTTCCGTAGGCCGGGCGGGCGACGAGGGGTTCAGCCCCGGGTGGATTCTTTAGCCGAGCCGCCCGATCCGAAGGAGTCGGCCCAGGCTGCCGGATTGCGTTACGTCACCGATGCCAAGCCCGGAATTCGGCGCGTGCGCTGTGGCAAAGGCTTCCGGTACACCGCTCCCGGCGGCGCCACCATCCACGATGAAGAGACCCTGCGGCGCATCCGTTCGCTGGTAATTCCGCCGGCGTGGACCGGCGTCTGGATCTGCACCATTCCCAACGGCCACCTGCAGGCTACGGGCCGCGACGCCCGCGGCCGAAAACAGGCCCGGTACCATCCCCGGTGGCGCGAAGTCCGCGACGAGACGAAGTACGAGCGCATGGTCCAGTTCGCGCAGGCACTACCCGTAATTCGTGAACGCGTGAAGAAAGACCTCGCGCTGCCCGGCCTTCCGCGAGAGAAGGTGCTCGCCACCATCGTCAGTCTCATGGAGCAGACGCACATCCGTGTCGGCAATCAGGAGTACGCGAAGGAGAACGGAAGCTACGGCCTGACCACCCTGCGCACGAAGCACGTTGAGGTCCACGGATCGCAGGTCACCTTCGACTTCCAAGGCAAGAGCAAGGTCCATCACACCGTAAGCCTCGAAGATCGGCGGCTCGCGCGCATCATCAAGCAATGCGAAGACCTCCCCGGCTACGAGCTCTTCCAATACGTGGACCAGGACGGTGAGCGCCACGCCATCGACTCCTCCGACGTGAACGAATACCTCCGCGAAATTACCGGGCAGCACTTTACCGCGAAAGACTTCCGCACCTGGGCTGGCTCCGTGCTCGCCTGCGATCTGCTGCGCGGCATGGGCGCGTTCGAGAACGCGACACAAGCCAAGAAGAACGTCGTTGCTGCCATCAAGGCCGTCGCAGCCAAGCTCGGCAACACGCCTTCGGTCTGCCGGAAGTGCTACGTTCATCCCGCCGTGCTCGAGGCCTACCTTGGCGGAATCAGCGTGCAGGAAGCCAAGGCCGAACTGGAAGAGGAGATCAGTGACCACTCCAGCGCGCTGCGCATGGAAGAACGCGCTCTCCTCCGCCTGCTCGAGCAGAAAAGCATCCTCGAAAAAGCAGCCTGATTCAGATTGCGGCGAGCACGTCTATCGGATCCGGCCGCACGCGATGGTCCGCATGCACTTCACTGAACGCGATCGTGGCCTCGCCCTCTGCGCCTGGCTTCACCACGAACGTAGCGGGCAAGGGAAGTCGCCAGGTTGCGTCACCCTGGTCGCCATGCACAAACGGAAGATTGATCATGATCGAGCGCAGGTGCTGGCGCAGCTTCTCGGGCACGGTATACGCCACGCCGAACGCATCCGCTACTCGGCAGGCCGCGTCTGAGAGCACTGGAAATGTAAGCGAATGTTGCTGCACCGTGAAGTCATTCTGCCGCGGCAGTTGTGGTGATATAGCCACCAGCAGCGCGCCGCGTCCGCGCACTTGGGGATACACAGCCTGCCACGCCTCAAGCTCCGTCACGCAATATGGGCACCATCTTCCGCGGAAGAAGTTCACGATCACGGGCCCGAGTGCCAGCAGATCGGATGAACGCACCGGTTTGCCGGTTAATGCATCCGGAAGCGTAAATGATGGTGCCGGGGCACCGACTGGAAGTGCGCGCGACTCAATTCCACTGGACAGCAACTCCTGGATGGCCTCTTCTGTTATCGCAAGACGTTCCGGTTGTACAAGCGCACGGGTCTGCGCCGTAATAGCATCAAGCTGCGACTGAAGTGGTTCGGACACCTGTTAAGTGTAGGCGACAGGTCGCGCACCAACTTGGCCACTCAGGAAAGCTCATCCCGCTGGATGATACGATTCGCGAATGAAAACTTCCTTAGAACGCCGCAGCTTCCTGGGCCTCTCCGCGATGGCGCTCGCGGGCGCAGCCTCTCGCGGCCGTGCTCAGTCGCTCAAGCACGATGCTGCCCCCGTAGCCCAGAGCTCGGTCCGGCTCGGGATGTGCAGCTATACCTTCCGCAACTTCGATCGCGCTCAGCTCATCGATTTTTTGAAACAGCTTGGAATAAGCACGATCAACCTGAAAGACACCAAGGATCATCTCCCGTCCACCTCTCCCGCCGACGAGCAGAAGGCGCTCGATGATTATCGTGCGGCCGGCATCACGCCCACGGCCGTCGGGACCGTCTACTTCCGCAAAGACGAAGACGACGACATGCGGCAGAAATTCGAGTACGCAAAACGTGCCGGTGTGAAGGTCATCGTCGCCGGTGATCCACAGCCGCAGGTTCTTCCGCGCATGGAGCGCTTCGTCAAGGAGTACGACATTGCGATCGGCATTCACAATCACGGTCCGGAGGACCCGATCTGGAAGTCGCCGCTGGACGTTCTGAAGGCCGTACACGGCATGGACGTTCGCATGGGATGCTGCATCGACGTTGGGCACACGATGCGTGCGGGCGTAAATCCTGTCGACGCAATTCGTGCCGCCGGCCATCGCCTGCACGATGTACACATGAAGGACCTCGCGCAACCGAACGAGAAGGAGTCGCAGGTCGCGGTCGGTCGCGGCATCATGCCTGTCCGCGAGATCTTCGCTGAGCTGGCGAAGATGCGCTACCCGGGTTACGTCGATCTCGAGTATGAGATTCACGGCGATGACCCGATGCCCGGCGTCATTGAGAGCATGGCATACATGCGCGGCGTGCTGGCAGGTATGGGGTGGAAGAGTTAGCGCGCTCGACTGAGGAGCATCGCTGCGCCGCACGGCGCGCGCTCCTTCGCGATATCTATAGCGAAACGCTGCAAACTATCGATCTGCGCAAAGTCTTGGCGGAATCCGTAAACGCGGACAACCGTTCGCTCCGCATTGCAGATCTCGAGTATGACCTCTCCGCCTTTCGCCGTGTTCTGCTGATCGCGATCGGCAAGGCCGCCGTTCCCATGGCAGAAGTTGTTTTGAAACAGTGCTCTCAATGCGAGATCGCCACGCAAGCGGTGGTGGTCGGTCCCGGCGAAATGTCCGCTGCAAACAGCGACGTCGAGCATTGGCAGCGGCAGCCATCCTGTGCCGGACGCAAGCGCGCGTGAAGCAGCCGTTCGCGTCATTGAGCTGCTCAGGCGCACGAGCGAGCGTGACCTTGTCCTCTTCCTCATAAGCGGTGGGGCCTCTGCAATGCTCGAGCTGCCGCTGGACCCTGCCGTCACCGTAGATGAGATGGCCGACTTGTACCGCGCACTCGTCCACTCAGGCCTCAACATCGCAGAGATGAATACGCTGCGCAAGCACGTCTCTGCAGTCAAAGGTGGTCGGCTTGCCGAACTCGCCCCGAGAGCAACGAAATGTACGCTGCTGGTCTCGGATGTGCCCGACGGAAATATCGACGTGATCGGCTCCGGGCCCAGCCTTCCTGATTCCTCAACACGCGAGCAGTGCTGGGAGCTGCTTCGCAGACCAGAACTCGCCGGTCGTTTGCCTGAACCGATTCGCGCCTTTCTGCAAAGCGCAGATCTTCCCGAAACTCCCAAGCATAATGCCCCGTGCTTTGATCACGCGGAATCTCGTGTGCTGCTCTCCACAGCCGATATGCTTCGCGCAGCCGCAGAATCATGCCGGCGTCGCGGCTTTCACGTGGTCGCCGACAACACGTGCGACGACTGGGATTACCGCGACGCAGCGCACTATCTACTCGGCACGCTACGCCGCCTGCGCAGCGTGTACCCACGGGTATGCATTCTTTCCGGTGGCGAGGTCCTCGTCGAGCTTCACAAAGCGGCGGGCGTAGGTGGGCGAAATCAGCAGTTCGCGCTCTACTGCGCGACTCGCCTGGACTCAGACGATGCGGAGCTAGCAATCCTGAGCGCCGGAACTGACGGGATCGACGGCAACAGCCCGGTCGCCGGTGCTGTCGTGGATTTCACAACGCTGAAGCGGGCGAGGGAAGCGGGCTACAACGTGGAACAAGCCTTGGACACCTTCAACGCGTACCCGCTACTCGCGCACGTGGGAGACGTGATAGTCACCGGTCCCACAGGAAACAACGTGCGCGACCTCCGAATTGTCATGGCGGAGCGCACCTGACGGCTACTGCTTTGTCGGAGCAGGAGCACGGAAGATCGGCATAGATGCCGCTTCACCGCGCTTGTTTGATATAGCGGACTGGAACGTCTCCGCGATCCGCTGCGACTTGGCAATCACGATATCAGCGTGCGCCGGCAGCATCACCTCCCGCGCAGTCTCCGCGAACAATGCCAGCCAGCGGGCGAAGTGCTGCGGGTCCAGAGAAAGCTGCAAATGCTTTGCGAGCGGATCACCCTGGTAGCGGCGCTCGGGCAGCAACACCGTGGACCAGAAGTCCTTGAGAAGATTCAGGTGCGCCGGCCAGTCATCGACCGTGGCATTGAAGATAGGTCCAATCTCTGAATCGGCTCGCACCTTGGCGTAGAACCGGTCCACGAGCTCGCTGATTTCTTCGCTGCTAATGCGGGCCTTACCCTGCACGGCGCGCGGTCCTTTGGCCTGATAAAAGGATACTCCGGCAGGTCGGTAAAACTCCTTCCGCTCGAAATCGTCTCAAACAGAGGACGTCTCGGCGCTGGACGCGCGCCGGCCCTGCAAGCCACTTCCGCCCGAAGGATTGCGACTTGGCGCCACTGACTGCGACTGCACCCGGGACAGACACACGAACAGTTCAACGGCCCGCGAGCACCGTGCGTGCCTGGACCGAGCGGCTTCAGGATGCCGTGAATGCCTGGCCACAGCTCGCGTTCGGACTCCTGACGGTCTTCTACATCATCGCGGTCTACGTGCTGTCACGTACCAAGCTGCTCTGGTTCGACGAACTCATCACGTTGCATATTGCTGCGCTCCCTAATGCCCATGCCATCTGGCAAGCGCTCGCCGGCGGCGCAGACCCCAATCCTCCGTTGATTCACCTGCTGGTGCACGCGTGCCGCCGTTTGTTCGGCGAGCGCGAGTTCGCACTTCGCCTGCCCGACGTCATCGGCTACTGGCTGGGCATGCTTTCGCTGTTTGCCTATCTGCGTCGCCGTGTACCGGGCATCTGGGCTCTTGCAGGAACCGTCTTGTCCATGGCGATGGGCGGCTTTGAGTACAGCTATGAGAGCCGCTCGTACGCCGTCTTCTATGGCTTCGCGATGGCCGCTTTCTTCTGCTGGAGCGAAACAGTGGCGCCGGCCAGCTCCGCCGCGCGGCGGCGCGTGACCTTGATCGGCATGGCCTTCGCGCTGGCGCTCGGAATATGCACCAACTACTTCGCCGTGCTTGCATTTATGCCAATCGCAGCCGGTGAGCTGGTCCGCACATTTCGCACAGCCCGGGTACGCAGAATCCTGCCGGGCAGCAGCAGCGCCGGTCTCCTGCGGAGTATCGACTTGCGCATTTGGCTGGCGATGCTCGTTCGCCGCGCTTCCCCTGCTCGCGTTCCGCTCTCTCATATCCCACTCCATCGCCCAGTTTGCGCCGTACGCCTGGAACAAGGTGTCGATCGATCAGGTGTCGAACTCGTACACCGAGATGGTGGAGGTTGTGCTTTATCCGATCCTTGCACTTCTCGCGTTGTGGTTTCCGATGATCCTGCTGGGCAGAATGTGTGCCGAGTGCCGCACACGTCTGCGGCCGCGCTGGCTAGGCGAACTCGCAACCGCGACGCGGTCAACGCGCGCCGCCGTGCCGCCTTATGAAGCGGCGGCAATCCTCTTCCTGATGGCGTACCCGTTCCTGGGCTACATGGTGGCGTCCATTCGCGGAGGCATGCTGTCCCCCCGCTTCGTTATCCCGGTGTGCTTCGGGTTTGCCATCGCAGGCGCGCTTGCGGCGTACCGGATCTTCCGCAGCGTGCCAGGGGCCGGGGCCGTGATGTTGTGCATCTGCCTGGCGTGGTTTCTCGCGCGTGAGAGCTATGTCGGCTACACGTACGTCCAGCAGCATCAGGCGTTCTATAGCCTGCTGAATGCCTTGCCCGAGGCCGAGGCCAGCGTTCCTCCCGGTGCGCCGATCGTCATCGCCGATCCCTTGACGGTGCTGACGTTCGAGCATTACGCTCCGCCGGATCTTACTGCCCGGGTTGTGTTCCCGGTGGACTTTCCCGCCATTCGCCTCTACCGCCATGATGATTCAGGGGAGGAGAATCTGTGGGCGGGCAGAGGGTGGATTTACTCGGTGCCGATTGTGCCGCTCGCCGACTTCCAGCGCACGGCAGACCAGTACGTGATCCTCGGCAAGGACCAGAACTGGATGCAGCGGGACCTGCTGGTCCATCGTTATCCAGTATGGCGGCTGCCGATCAACGCGGGGGCTGAAGCGATTGGCGGGTTCACGCCGCTGTGTCACGGGTTGCCGGTTTTCTACCGCTCCGTGGGCGACGTGTACTTGCGGAGCCATCCGGAGCCTCCACCGATTCCGTTTCAGCTCTCGAAAAATCTTCCCGGCGGGAGCCTTACACCGGCCGAGGGCGGGCCGTTTCCGGCCAAGTGAGCGGCGGGTAAAGTTCTACCCTGCGTGCGTCGCCATGCGATTCGCGTCAGAATAGAGCACGAGGTGAGCGTATGGAGCGTCATTCGCTGCGCGCGCTGCTGGGCATAGGTTTGCTTGTGATCCTGGCGTGGCTGGGGATTGTGCTGTTTGCCAAGATCCATACCGGAGGCGCGCCGGCTGGCCTGGCCATCCTCTGGGTCGTGGTGGTATTGCTCGCGCTGGGCTTTGTGCTGTGGAGCGTGCGGCAGGGGCGGCAAGCGCGCCTGGAGCGCAAACCGGAGAAGTCGAAGCACCTGCCTTGAGCCGTTGCACGGACCTGGACTCAGGAGACGGTGATCGGCGGGCCGACGAGCTTCATGCCGTAGCGGCTGAAGACGGCAGCGGCTTGATGCGGGCCGACGGCGGCGGTGTCCCGGAAGAACTGCTCCATCTGGCCCCCGGGGGTGAAGGTGATAAGCATGTGGGCGGGGGTGGGGCCGACTGCGACGAAGGCGTGGGGGATGTTGCGGGGGCCGAGTATGGAGTCGCCGGGTTGGAGGGTGACGCGTTGATCGCCGACCTGGGCGAGGACCTGGCCGTCCAGCACGTAGAACCATTCTTCCTGGGCAAGGTGGATGTGGAGCGGTGGGCCCCAGCCGGGCATGATTTTGGTGTGCTCGATGGCGAAGACGCTGGGCGTCTCTGCGGTCGAGGTCTTGAAGAGGATGTCGCCGTAGCCGGGGGCGTGGCTTTCGCCGAAGCGGTCGTCGTGGGCCGCAACGAGGTGGGCGCGCGCGCTCCCGGTTTCCGGGGCGGGGTTGGTGTTGGGCTGGAGAGCGGAGGCGAAGGGCTCGGCCAGCGCGAACGGAAGGGCGGATGCGGCGGAGGTGAGGAACGAGCGACGCTTCATCGGATGGTCCGATCCATTTGGATTTGTGCGTGGGCCCGTTGTGGGGAGGTTACGGCTTGGGTGTCGCAGGCGGCTCCGGAGTGGATGGCGTGGTTGGCGCGGCCTTCGCTCGCTTGAGCGTGAGGGTCATGCCGGGGAAGCTGCCGTCGCTGGATTTGCTGGTCAAGTTGATCTGATCGCCGCTGACGGTGCCGTCATGGTTGATGGTGGTTCCGTTGAAGGTAACGGTGAAGGAGATTTTGTCGCCGTCGATTTTGCCGTTGGCGATGGGCAGGGGGTCGCCTTGCGGGCCGGTGATGGTTCCGGTGAGGGCGGAGCCGTCCTGCTTGAAGGTGAATGTCAGGTCGAAGCTGCCGTTGCCGTCGGGGGCTTGCATGGTTGTGGTCCAGGTGCCGGTGACGTCGGTGGCGGCGTGAGCTCGTAGCGTGCCGAAGGCGAGGGTGAGTACGGCGGCGATGCAGATGGCCAGGAGTTTGCGCATGAGTATTCCTCTGGTTCTGACGCCGGTGCGGCGCCGATGAAATGGAAGATTTAGATCGGACACATGGTAGCGCATTCCGGTGATGCCTTTGCCGGCGGCTTCGTCGGCGATCGAACTGGGGTACGCCCTCTCCACTGTTTTTTGCGCCAAATCTTCAGCTCAGATACTTCAGCTTTGGACTTCTGGGTGTATCCAGTGGCGGGTTGAAAGAAGGGTGCGGGTTCTCGCGGGGGGTGTTTTGTCAAGCTGGACGGCTTTGCGGTGTCGGTCAGTCTACGCCCAGGTGTGGTGGTGCTTTTGTGCAATCCCGAAGGCTCAAGAGAGCTGGAAAGATGCATGGATGAGCATGATGTCGCGCACGCCTGTCGTTTTGTTGTTGCTTTTTGTGGTTTTGCCGTTCGGGGCTTTGGCCCAGGGCCTGAAGAGCGGATCGATCGATCTGTCGGCCAATGGGGGCATCACGAATTTGAACGGCGTCGACAACAAGAAGGGCCATGGCTCTTTTGGTTTCGCCGCAGGATATAACCTGACGAGCCACCTGGCGGTCGTCGGTGAATACAACTACATCATGCTCGGTTCGCTCTCGGAGGAGGTGCTGGAGGCTGGGTTCCCGGCAGGGATGCTTACGGAGAAGGAGGACGTCCAGCTTTATGGAGCGGCGGTGAGATTTTCGCTGATCAATACGAGGTTCGTTGTTCCGTATGTGGTGGTGGGCGGCGGAGGGAACCGCGTCGAAGCGACTGCGACGTTCCAAGGACAGACGATCAGCGCGAGCGATTCGGGTGGTTATGTTGGGTTGGGCGGAGGGGCCAGCTTTTATCTGTTTCATGGCTTCGGCGTCCGGCCTGAGTTCCGCTACGAGCGGCTGCAGTTTCCTGCGACGACGATAGAAGGGGTGGTTGTCTCGGGTGGCGGGGACAATGATCTTCGGGCTACCGCGGCGCTGTTCTACCAGTTCGGGGGAAGAACGAGGTAACGCGGCAGGGCCTGTCATCTTTGGGAAAATTTGTATGCAACGCAACCTGCTGGTTTCAGGCGGGTTCGTGAAGGTGTGCGGATGGAGGCGCGGGATATGCGCAGGATGATCGTACTGGCGGTGATGGGAGTGATGCTGGCAGGGAGCGCGGCGGCGACCGCGCAGATTGTCGATCCGACGACCGGGGTGACGGTGGATCCGACGACGGACCCGATGGATTTTTCGGCGGTGGCGTCAGGGCAGCCGGGGAATGTCGGGATGGAGTTGGCGGCGCAGGCAACGGAGCAGGCTCAGGCGGCTGCGGAGCAAGCTCAGGAGGAAGCGGAGCAGGCGGCGCAGCAAGCGCAGGAGGCGGCAGAGCAGGCGGAGGCGATGGCCGCGCAGGCGAACAACCCGCAGTGATGGGGATGCCGCGCGCCGGTGTACCCGGGTCAGGCGCGGAGTAGCCAGCGGTCTCATTGTTTGCCTTGCATTCGACGTCTGCAGGTGGTGCCGTATATTGCTGCGCCGAATGGACAGGCAAGATTGGTTCCCCCGGTAAACACCTTTTCGCTATGATTCATTGCTATGCGCAAAGAAACCGTGCGGACGCTGCTTTTCCTGGCAGTTGGTTTTGCCGTAGCTGGCGGCAATAGTTCGGCCCAGGTTTCTGCGCCCCTGGCGCGGGATGCGGCAGCTCCGGGCAGTGCGCAGGGTCCGGCTTCGTCGGCGAGGGCTGCATCTTCGGCCGTGCCCCCTATCAGCTCGACGGTCGCCGAGGTCTCGCTGGATCTGACGGTTCAGAACAAGCACCGCAAGACCGTCGGCGATCTTCAGGCGTCGCAGCTTGCCATTACTGATAACGGGGCTCCTGTTCAGATCTCTTCGCTGCGGCTTGTAAACGGCGCTTCCGGATCGCAGCGGCTGGTTACGCTTCTGTTTGATCCACTCGACCGGAAAGCAGCCAGCACGGCACGCGGGCTCGCTGAAAAAATTATTGAGGTAGTTCCCGAGCAGGACTACTCACTCGCGGTTCTTCAGATCAACGGCAGACTGCGCGTTCTTCAGCCTTACACGCGGGACCGCGCGCTGGTGGAAACTGCTGTCGAGCAGGCCACGCCCGCGTTGCGGCCGGCGGCGACAGGCGATCTCACCGAAGCCGAGAAGAGTCTCATCGCCTCGATCCACAGCGACGCTCTTTCCACCGGAGCTTCCGATGCGTCGGAGGCGAATCTGCTGCTCTCGGCTCTCGTGCAGGCGCAACGCATTGTGGAGGAGCGGCACGTGTATCCTTCGCTGGCTGCGCTTGAGGCGCTGGTGGTGGCGGATCCGGTGCTGACCAGCCGCAGGTTTATCTTTTATTTTTCGAGTGGCATGACGTTGAACTCGGATGCACGCGACACGCTGCGCTCGATCATCGGGCTCGCGAACCGCAATGGCATCATCGTCTGCGTGGTGGATACCGGGTCGTTTAACGGGAGGATGAATTCCGCGATGCAGACCGCTGAAGCCAGCTTGGTGCTGGGCAACGGCGGCGCCGGAGGAAGCGTCAGCTCGTTTGGCGGGGGCGGCGGCTTTTCACCGGGCGCGGTGGTCGCCGCCGTCGCGACGCATTACACGTCGGAGTTTGAGTTCGGCGATGCGGTGTCGGGCGAGAGTCCGCTCGTGCCGCTGGCTTTGAGCACCGGCGGAATCTACTTCTCGAACTCGGGGAATCCCAAACATCACTTGCAGCAGCTTCATCAGGAGCTGACCAGCTGGTACCAGGCATCGTGGACACCGCCGGCCAAAAACTACGATGGCCAGTTTCACCGCATCGTGATTCATTCGCAGCGTAAAGATCTCGTAATTCGCGCGCGGTCCGGTTATTTTGCCGTTCCACCAGCGGACACCGCTGCCATTCTGCCGTTCGAAGTGCCGCTGCTGAATGCACTCGCGGGATCGGCACTTCCCGGCGATATTGCGTACCACGCGGCGGTGCTACATCTGGGCGCATTGCCTGACGGGAACTCCGGGGAGCTGGTCGTTCAGATTCCGGTGAGCGAGCTCGCCATCCATGAGGACGCCAATACTCAGATCTCTTCGGTGCACGCTGCGATTGTTGCGGTGATCAAGGACAGCAAGGGCGCCGTGCTGAAACGCTTTGGCGAGGATTTTCCGCTGCACGAGACGCCGGAGATGTTCCGCGCGAACCCGGGGCAGGCGATCACGATGCAGCGGCATTTCTCCGCCGATCCGGGCACGTATACGCTCGAAACCGCTGTGATGGACGACGTTGCTAATAAGGCAGGCGTCCAGCGCAGGACATTCACGATTGAACCGCCGCCGCAGGGGCCGTCGCTGAGCGACATCGCTCTGGTGGAAAAGATTCAGCCGATGGATGCAGACGACCAGGACTTCGACCCGATGCGGTACCTCGATGGCCGCGTCGTTCCCAAGCTCGCCGGCGATCTCTCGCCGGGTACGCGCTCGCTATCGCTGTTCTTCCTTCTGCATCCGGCGGCGGCGAGCGAAAGCCAGCCGGCCTTGCGCATCCAGGTGTTCCGGGATGAGAAGCTGCTGACGGAAATGCCGATGCAGCTCAAGAAGGTGTCGGGCAGCGGCGCGGCCGTTCCTTACCTTGAGGAGATCACGGGCGCTGCATTCGCCGCTGGCGAATACGAAGTGAAGGCGCTGCTCACGCAGGATGGCGATACGGTCTCGAGGACTGCTACATTCGAGGTTCCAGAGACGGCTGCCGCCGGCTCGCGGAGCAGCGAGGAGACGGATTCTTCAGCGGCGTCTGAACTCACGACAGCCAACAGTGGCTTCGTGATCACGAGCCCGGCGAAGCCCGTTGCTGCTCCGAGTGACGCCGAGATCCAGGCGATGATCGAAGGCACACGCGAGCATGCGCTGAGCTGGTTCAACACTCTGCCAAACTTCTTCTGCGCGGAGGTCACGAACCACTCTGTCGACGGCGGTGACGGCGAGTGGAAGCACAAGGACACGCTTGTCGAGCTGATGCGCTACGTCGACCACGCAGAGACCCGCAGCACGCTGCTGCTTGATGGGGATCGCAGCAGCGTCGACCCTGACGAGCTGAAGTTTGCGCACTCGGCGGGCGAATACGGCGCCATGTTCCACATCATCTTCAATCCGTCAGCAAAGGCGGCGTTCACGTGGAAAGAACCGGCGCTGCTCGATGGCCAGCCGGTACAGGTGTTCGCGTTCCACGTCGCGCGGGGGAGCTCCGCTTTCGATCTCTCCGATCGCGAAGGCCATACGCTGGCGGTCGGGTTCCACGGTCTGCTGTATCTGGATCCGGCCACGCGAAGCGTTCGCCGCATCAGCGTGATCGCGGACGATATTCCGGCCAAGCTGCTGATTCGTGCGTCGAGTATTTCCGTCGATTACTCGTGGATTTCGATGCAGAACCATGATTTTCTCCTGCCCGTTCGCGGAGCCGTGATGCTGCACGAAACCAAACGCCGCCCGGTGCTGAATGAGTTCGAATTCCGCGATTACCGGCGGTTCGGATCGCAGGTGCGGATCCTGGCGAATGGTGCTGTGCCGGCGGGGTCCGTGCCCGCGCAGCGCCACGTGTCGGCGCCGGGCGCAGCGGGCGGACCTCCGGTGTCGTCGCCTCATCGATGACCAATCGGCATCCCGGGCTGAAGCCCGGGACTACCAAGCCGTGCCCTGAGGATGCGTGTGAGGGTGGAGGTGGTTCGGCGCGGTTGATTATTCGCCGTATGCGGGATCGGCGCGGTTGAGGATGCGATGAACCGGGCCGGGGGGCAGCGGGCTTTGCTTCAGGAAGTCCTGCATGGTGGTCTGGTCGGGAGCGATATAGAAGGAGAAGACCTTGTCCGCGGTGAGAAAGCTCTCGACCCACTGGACGTTGCCGTTGGTTGATTTGACGGCGGCGCGGGATTTGTCGACGATGTCGTTGATTTTGTCCTGCGGCCAGGTGCCGACACCTGGCACGTCACGTTCGATGATGAATCTGGGCATACGAAACCTCTGTCCTGAGAAAGTGGATGCAAGCTGGCCCGGGATGTTCTGAGGAACGGTCGCCAATTATAGGGTGCGGGAGAGTTGCTGGGGAATATTTCCGGGTTCCGTGGCTTCCGGCGGAAGCGGTTGAGCCCCCCTCTGGTTGGATTTTGCGCAAATTCTTGAGAGGTGGGGAGTTGGGTGTGGTTCTAAGGTGTGGTGCGGGGTCGGCGACGGCTTGAAGGGAGTCGATGCGGTCGAAGTGGTCGAGGAGGAGGTGGATGGAGCTTTTGGGTTCATCGTGGCCTAACTCGGCGGGTGGGGCCAGGTCGCCGAGGATGGGGTCGTGGGTGATTTCGTCGACGGTGGTGGGTTCGAACTCTTCTTTTGGGTTGGGTTTGGGTAAGTTCAGGCTGGCGATCTGGAGGCCGTAGAGGAGGAGACCGGCGCGGCGGGGATCGATGTCGTTGGAGGCGATTTGCTGGAGGACCTGGCCGATGGCGAGCTGGATGGAGCTGCGGTCTTCGAGGAGCGGGAGGGTGAAGGTGGATCGCCGCGCCACGCGGCGGGCGCGGGGATTCTGGATGGGGCGGCGGGTGGTGTGGTGGAAGTAGCAGAAATTTTCGTGGCCGTCTGGATTTTCGGCGGTTTTGGGGGCGCGGAGGGTGGGATTTTTGCAGCGGCGGCCGTCGGTGAGGATGTGGCGGCACTGGAACTGGATTTCGTCGATGGATTGGAATGGCATGGATGACCCCCCGGTGAAGCTGTTGGTATGAGAGACTTAGGTCCGGACGTCGACCCTTGCGGGGTGTCCCGACGGCTAAGCCTCGGCGTTAAAAACGAAGGCCCGGCAGGTGCCGGGCTGATGGTGTTGCTCCTGATTTAATTGTAACGGGGGTGTCAAGGGGTTGGGTGTGGAAAGGGCTGGGCGATGTTCCCGGAGCGTCCTGCGAACCCACATCTCATGAAGCGAGATGTGGGGTGCCGGCGCGGGGTGTGAGGCCCGAGCAGCCCGGGCTAAGCGAGCGAGCTCGGGTTACGCAGAAGCCAAAGGCGGCTTCAGTGGAGGCGATCGAAGATCAGTTTGCGGTGGTACTCGTGGCGGTCCGGGGTCTTGAAGGTTGCCGTTTGAGTGAGGGACTTTTTGTCGGCCGAGGGGACGGTCCTTCCGTCCATGACTCTGGCGCCGGCCTGGTCGACGTGAAAGGAGCCGTCCGGATCGAAGGAGATTGTTTGCGCTGGCTTGCTACCCGTCATGGGGCGGGACTTGCCGTCGGGTGCTCCGCGGAAGGAGGAGGAGTGGGTTCCCGTGTCGTCGGTGAGGACCTCTTTCCAGCGCAGGGAAGTGTCGGTGTTGGAGTAGACGGTTAGGGTGGCGGATTTGACTGCGGGGCCGCCGCCGAAGTCGGACGCAGCGGCGTTCAGCTTCCAGGTGCTCGGGGAGGGAATGTCGGTGCCTTTGGTGTCTTGGGCGAAAGCGCCGAGGGATAGGGCCGAAACCAAGACGGCGGCAAACATAGACGTGCGGATGCGCATGGAATCTCCTGTGAAATGTGTTCCGGGACCGGGCTGAACGATACAGGAGGGTGTGGGGAAGCGCAACGAGGGTGTGTGGTGGTCGGCAGGTTGGGGTGGAGCAAGGCAATTCAGTCGCTGCGGCCTTCGGCCTCCGCGACGGCGTTACCACCCTGACGAGCAAAGAACGCTCGACAGGGGCCCGGTTCTTCGGCAGAGCGGAAGGTTCTCACGGTGCGGCGGGGGCGGCATCCTTCGGCCGCGCTCGCCGACAGGATCGGAGTGGGGCGGAGGTCAGAGGTGGGCAGCCGAATCGACCCAGATGGACCAACTCACAAGCGTGACGAGCCATGTGCCGGAGGACCTCTGCAGTATCCACAGATGGCTTCCGCGGATCTGCCTCGGCGTAGTGTCCTCCGTTTGTGAGAAGGTGGTCTGGAAATTCGCGGCCAGGTAAGCGAGGTCGCTGGAGCCGCGAATGCGCCGGTTCGAGATGTCGACGGCGCTGACTTTGATGGTTTCCGCGGTAAGCTTCCGGGCAACGGCAGCGCGTCCGATGACCGGCGCCTGATCAGGCGGCCATAGTTCGATCTCTTCGGCGCACAGGTTAAGACAGCTTTGAAGATCGCCGGCGATCTCGGCCGCGATCCATTTTGCGTGGATCTCTTCGATCGTGCGGATGGCGTCTTCGGTGAGCCGGGCCATTGCTGGATGTTCTCATGCGGGTTTTTTATGGCGCGGTGGAAGCGGCACGGCTGAAAGCCGTGCCCTGACGATGCGTGATGAGGGTGGAGGTGGTACGGACGTCCTCGTTCCCACCCGTCCGCTGCGCGTACGGATGGGGCACACGTGTATTTGTCGCAGGGGAGCAATCACTCTGAAGGTTGCTGCCCATGCATTCAAAGCAGTATGTCTTCTCAAGAGGTACTTCATGCGATAGTAGTTACGCTCACCACTTGCAGGAGGCAACGTGCTGAAGTTCATCGGTGCGGTTACTTGCGTTGGATTCGTCGCTCTGGTTCTAGTTGTTCTATACGCGGTTGGAGGATCTCACGGAAGTTCTTCTGGACCCGCTGGAGATCCGGGATCTGCGAGTCTTGGACCAGCGATGCGCGTCTCTGCGATGAAGCTCGCTCTCGATTACCACGAGAACGAGGTTCAAGCTGACAATCTTTATCGCGGGAAGCATCTCCTGGTTAGAGGACTCGTGACCAGCATCAGTAAGGATGCGCTCGATAATGCGTATCTTGTGCTCGCCAGCGATAACGAATTCATGCAGGTCCATGCGAACCTTCAAGCGAGCGAGGCAGGAGCCGCGGCCAATCTTCATACGATGCAGGTTGTGAATGTCGACTGCGTCGGCGGGGAGATGGTGATCGGTTCGCCGCAGCTAGATAACTGCGCGATCGTTTCGGATGAGCCGGTAGCCTCCCCTCCGTCGCCGACCGAGCCCCAAGTGAGTTCAGACGCTTCTACATCTGACGAAAGCTCGAACCCGAGTCCCTCTGGGCCGGCGACCGATCAGGGGACTGAAGCCAGCAAGGACTCGGTGGGTACGGACGCTTCACCCGGCGAGGTTCACGAAGAACAAGCGGCCCCGCAACAGCCTGCGGCTCAAGGAGAGCAAACACCCCCACAGCAGCCCCCTGCGCCAATCGAGCGGCACTGATTGTCTGGAACTTCTAAGGCTGAAATGTGGTCCACTGGCCGAAGCCGCGCGGCTGAAAGCCTTGCCCTGACGCGACGTTCTAAATGTTGAGATCCGAAATGACTACGCGCCGAGTTCTGATAGTCGCAAAAACCTATCCAGAGTTGAGTTCCAAGTATGGCGAGACTGTTTGTACTGCGGCCGTCGATGAAGCCGGTACCCCGCTTCGCCTTTATCCGATTCCTTTTCGTTACCTTCAAGGCCCGCAGCGATTTAAACGATATCAGTGGGTCACAGCTGATTTGACAAAGAATCAAAAAGACCAACGACCGGAGAGCTATTCGGTCAGAGCGGAGAGCATCGAGCTCGGGTCCGAGGTGAGCGCTACGTCTGACGAATGGGGTCGTCGAGCAGAAATCGTTCTGCGCGACGCGTCATGGCAATACGATTCGATGTCAAAACTATGGCAGGCGCAACACATCAGTGGGCGTTCGTTAGCGTTTGTGGTTCCTAAAACAATCACCGCAATCAGTATTCAGAAGCGCCCGGCAGAGGATGCGCAGAGCTTTCAAGAGAAGTTCGATCGACTAAAGAACAGTCACGAAGCGGCAAGAAAACAACTCGACCTGTTCGAGAGCACAGTTCCCCCCGCAATGAAGAAACTGGAGTTCGTTGGCGAGAGAATCTGCGTGGATTGGTTCTGTTCAGACGATGGCTGCTCTGGACACACCATGCAAATCTTGGATTGGGAAATCTGTGAACTAGCTAGGAAGGAAGGCTTAGCTGCTGCTCAAAAGAAGGTCGAGACCTTGCTTGATCTAAGCGAATACAAGCCCGCCTTCTTCCTTGGCAACTTCCACATGTTTCCGGGCAGCTTTGCGATTATTGGACTTTGGTATCCGCGAGCGGCTGGCCGATTGTTCTGATTCCTGAGCATACAAATGGCGCGCGATCAGCGCGCCTCTTTTCTCAGACAGCTTGTCTAAAATGACTTTCCGATGGCAATCGTGGGGTTTTTCCTCAAAGCAGAGTAGGCACACTGCGCCATCCCAAGCACGGTTCACCATCAAGTCGTAGATTTCATCGAGACAACTGGGATTATTCTCCAGATGTTGCTTGTACCGTTCAATGACTTCGGATTGAGGCAAACCCATCTTGCGATTGGCAGATGGATTTCCGGCGGACTTCACGTGTACATAAGCGATTCCATTCGCCTCAAGTCCCTCCGAAAGAGGCTTCTTCGAGAACCCAGGCTTATAGCTCCATGGTGTTTCGCGCACGTCGATGACCAAGGCGACGTTATTAGCTTTCAGAACCTCAACGTATTCTTCGAGGCTCATGCCTTGGTATCCCAGACTGTAAGCACGCGGAGTCTCAAACATAGGGCGAATTCTACAGAGAAACGTGTAATCGCGATCGGTGGTTCAGGTGTTGAGTTTGATACGGCTATCTATCGTCCGAATCTTTGTTTGCCTTGCATTTGGGATAGGAGGCGTTGCTGGGCTTTCATGCCGCCGCCTCCGGCCATGCTGCCCATGCCTTTGAAGAGCTTTGACATTTGGGTGTGCTGGCGGAGGAGGTTGTTGACCTCCTGGACGGAGGTGCCGGAGCCGGCGGCGATGCGCTTGCGGCGGCTGCCGTTGATGATGGCGGAGTTGTGGCGCTCCTTGGAGGTCATGGAGTTGATGATGGCTTCGACGCGGGTGAGCTGCTTTTCGTCGACGTGCTCGGCGGCCTGCTGCATGCCGGCGAAGGGGCCGACGGAGGGCAGCATCTTGAGGATGGATTGCATGCTGCCGAGTTTTTTGATCTGGCGGAGCTGGTCGCGGAAGTCTTCGAGGGAGAAGCCGTCGCCGGTGAGGGCTTTTTTGGCGAAGGCCTCGGCCTTGGAGCGGTCGAGTTTTTCTTCGGCGCGCTCGAGGAGGGTGGCGATGTCGCCCATGCCGAGGATGCGGCCGACGATGCGGTCGGGGTGGAAGGGCTCGAAGGCGTCGGGCTTTTCGCCGGTGCCGAGGAACTTGATGGGGGCGCCGGTGATCTGGCGGATGGAGAGGGCGGCGCCGCCGCGGGAGTCGCCGTCCATTTTGGTGAGGATGGCGCCGGTGATGGAGAGGCGGTCGTTGAAGGCCTTGGCGGAGTTGACGGCGTCCTGGCCGGTCATGGCGTCGGCGACGAAGAGGATTTCGGAGGGGTTGAGGAGCTTTTTGAGCTCGGACATTTCGTCCATGAGCTGCTCGTCGATGCCGAGGCGGCCGGCGGTGTCGACGATGAGGATGTCGTTGGCGTAGTTGCGGGCTTCGCGGAGGGCTTCGCTGGCGAGGCGGAGGACGTTGCGTGTCGGCTCGGTGCTGGTGCCGGCGTGTCGGGTGTCGAGTTTGCCTTCGTAGATCTGGGCGTTGATGGATTGGGCGACGAGTTTGAGCTGCTCGCGGGCGGCGGGGCGGTAGACGTCGACGGAGACGAGCAGGGGGCGGTGGCCGCCTTTTTTGAGCCAGGCGGCGAGCTTGCCGGCGGTGGTGGTTTTGCCGGAGCCCTGGAGGCCGGCCATGAGGATGACGGAGGGGGGCTGGGGCGCGAATTTGAAGCGCGCGGTGTCGTGGCCGAGGACGGCGAGGAGCTCGTCGCGGACGATTTTGACGATTTGCTCGGAGGGGTTGAGGGCGGTGGTGACCTCGGTGCCGAGGGCTTTGGCGCGGATGTCTTCGATGATGCGGCGGGTGACGTCGAGGTTGACGTCGGATTCGAGGAGGGCGACGCGGATCTCGCGGAGGGCGTCGTTGATGTTCTCGTCGGTGAGGGTGCCCTGGCCGCGCAGGGTTTTGAAGCTGCGCTGGAGTTTTTCGGAGAGGTTCTCAAACATGGCTGAGATTAAGTTTAGCGGATTGTGATTCGTGCCGAGGATGGTACGGGGGGCTGGCGGGGAGGGGCGCGGCAGGGAAGAATCGGGGGTATGGGTTCGGTGAAGGCGGTTGCGGGCGCGGGTGGGGGCGGGGTGTGGGGATGTGGGGCTGCTGCGGGAGTATGTGACGCATCTGCGGGTGGAGAAGGGGCTGCGGCCGCTGAGTGTGGAGGCGTACCACAGGGATCTCGAGAGCTATGCGGAGTTTCTGGAGGGCGCGGATAAGAGCGCTGGTGACGGCGGCGCAGGAGGATGTGTCAGCGGGTTCATGCGGCACCTGCGCGAGCATGGGGTGGAGTCGCGGAGTGTGGCGAGGAAGCTGAGCTGTCTGCGGGGGTTTTACCGGTGGATGCTGAAGGATAAAAAGATTGCGCATGATCCGACGGTGAATATTGAGAGCCCGAGTAGCTGGAAGGTGCTGCCGAAGAGTTTGGCCGAGAGTGATGTGCGCGAGATGCTGGAGCGGACGGGAGCGGCGGCTCGGGGCGATGCGGCGGATGGGGTGGCGTTGCGGGATCACGCGATCATCGAGCTGCTGTATGCGGGTGGGTTGCGGGTGGGCGAGATTGTGACGCTGCGCGTGGAGGATTTGCGGCTGGAGAGTGCGAGTGTGCAGGTACGGGGCAAGGGCGATAAGGAGCGGATTGTGCCGCTGCATGCGAAGGCGGTCGCGGCGCTGGAGATGTATGTGAAGCGTGGGCGCGGGGAGTTGGTGCGCGGGGTGCATGGAGTGCAGCGGGCGCTGTTTGTTTCGGTGCGGGGGAAGGCGCTGACGGCGCAGAGTGTGTGGCGGCTGGTGAAGGGGTTGAACTCGCAGGCGAGTCCGCACAAGCTGAGGCATAGCTGCGCGACGCATATGGTGGAGCATGGCGCGGATTTGAGGACGGTGCAGACGCTGCTGGGGCATGCGGATATTGCGACGACGCAGGTGTATACGCATCTGGCGATTGATCGGCTGAAGACGGTGCACCGGATGCGTCATCCGCGGGCGAAGATGCGGGCGGGAGCGTGAGATTGCTGCGGTAGCGCGAACAGACGAGCTGCAGCAGGCTGGCGACGTTCATTGTCTTGCTGCGGTCAAGCATCCAGTTCTGTGGCTCGGCGCGCTAGGCTTTCTGCTTCATTTGCCTCAGCTTCCAGGGTTCATGTGTTGTTACTGTCATTTCGCTGGCCCGTCTAGGTACGCCGGGTATTCTGACTCATTGACTTTCTGCGTATCCCTGATGGGAGCACTCGAGCCTCGTTGCCGCGATAAGTTTCTCGTGGTCTATTCTATTTTTGCTCTGAGCCGATTGGATTCTTTTCATGATCGATGGTGGCGCATTTCGCCAAGATCTTGAGTCAGCCAGATGTCGCTGGCGGAGGAGTTGAAGTACGCGGTACGTGGCGATCTGGAGGTCGATGAGCATCATCGACGCTCGGCGCAGAAACCACCTCTGCGTCTGCTCGGGAAGAACAACTCCTTTTCCGGACTGGCGGAGAGGTTTCTCAGCGATGCTGCGCGAGGAGCGGGGGGCGAGTGAGCATACGCTGCGGGCGTATGGAAGAGAGGTGCGTGGGTTTGCGGAGTATCTCGGCGAGATGCTGGGTGAGGGTGGAGATATTCGCAAGGTGGAGCACACGCATATTCGGGCGTACCTGGCGGTGCTGTTCGATCGTGGGTTGACGAAGGCGAGTGTGGCGCGGGCGCTGGCGGCGGTGAGGAGCTGGTTCAAGTGGCTGGCGCGGAGTGGGTATGTGGAGTCGAATCCGGCGGTGCTGGTGAGTACGCCGAAGCTGCCGAAGCATCTGCCGAGGGTTCCGGGGATTGAGGAGTTGAACCGGGTAATGAATTCGTTGGGAGTCGAGCATGCATCGGCTGCCCACTCATCGCGCAAAGAACGCGCGATGAATGGGGCACCCAGCAAGGTCCAGGATGGGCGCAGGGTCCAGAAGGCGAGGCGAGTCACCCGCGTGGCCGGCGCGGGATCGGGTGATCTTTGAGTTGTTGTATGGGTCGGGGATTCGGAACTCGGAGTTGTGTGGGCTGGATCTCGCGAGCATTCTGTGGGGCGATGATGCGATTCGGGTGTTTGGCAAGGGGCGCAAGGAGCGGATCGTGCCGCTGGGCGATGAGGCGGCGGCGGCGATTCGGGCGTATGTGCCGGAGCGGCGCGAGCGGTTAGAGGCTGCGGGCAAGGGGAAGCTCGTTCACGAGGGGCCGCTGCTGATCAATCTGCGGGCGCGTGGGACGTGCCGGCTGACGACGCGGAGTGTGGGAAGGATTGTGAAGCAGATTGCGCTGAGCCGGGGGCTGGCGGCGGATGTGCATCCGCATACGCTGCGGCATGCGTTCGGGACGCACATGCTGGAGGAGGGTGCGGACCTGCGGGCGATCCAGGAGATGCTGGGGCACGAGCGTCTGTCTACGACGCAGCGTTACACGCAGTTGACGGTGGGACAGGTGCAGCGGGTGTACGAGGAGACGCATCCGCGCGCGAGGTAAGGCGCGGGTTTCAGGTTGTTGAGAAACTATTCGCATTTGCCCACGCAATTGTTTGCGCACTGAAGACGCGCGATGAGGAAAAGCCTACCGGGTTAGCTCGTTTTATGGGGCGATCGCGTATTGGGAACCGGTGCGCGTTTGGCCCCCGGATTGCACTCACCATCGGCAGATCAGCAGAGAGTTCACCGAAGTGTGTTCCGCGGGGTCGCCCCTGTGTGTTGAGTCACGCTGCGCGAAAACCGCGGCGAGCATGCCGGTGTGTGCTGTTGCTCTTGTTGTTGCCGGTTCGTTTTTGTTTATGGAGATTTCGATTTGTCAGGTTTTGGAAAGTTGGAGAACGTGAAGAGTTATTTTTTGACACTGGGTATTCTGCTGTTCGCAGGCGTGGCAGCACAGCCTGCTTTGGCGGATTCCTTCTACCTCGTCGGGACAAACGACAGCACCGGCGCACCGTGCAGCACGACGGCGCCGTGCGCTAAAGTGACGATCAATACTTCCGGCGATACGGCTACGTTTACTGTGACCAGCCTCGACTCCGGTTACGTCTTCGATAACTTCGGATTCAATTTTAGCGGGCCCGGGACCCTGAGCTTAACAAGCGACTCCGGGGAAGTACACAACCCCAGTCTGAGCGGTCCCGGCGCTAGCGAACTAGGTGGCTTCGGCAAGTTTAAATATGTGTTCGACACGGGGAAGAACGGAGGGTCGAACGGCGGCGACTGCAGCATCAGCGGCAGTACGATCAGTGCGGGATGCACGTTCAGCTTTACCGTGACGGACTCGATGACCAGCAGTGTCCTGACTGACGCGGAGTTTGAGACCGACACCAATGGCACCCACACCACCGATTCATACTTTGCCGGACATATTGCAGCATCGAACGCAAGTGGTTTTGTCGATCATGCTGTGCCTGTCCCCCCTATCCCGGAGCCGTCGTCGCTGATGTTGCTGGGTTCGGGAGTGCTGGGTCTGGCGGGCGTGGTTCGCCGCCGCTGCCGCTGCTAGTTTCCGGAAAACTTGCCGGGTAGAGAACCGCTCTTGTTGTGTGGCTTCGGCCACCGGCGAGAGCGGTTTTTCGTTTTTGCGAGTTAGTAGCGGGGAATGGTGGGGTCGATGGCGAGGGACCAATGGTCGATTCCGCCGGCGACGGATTGGGCTTTCGAGAAGCCTTGTTGACGAAGCCAGTTGGCGACGGAGAGGGAGCGGGCGCCGTGATGGCAGAGGACGGCGATGGGCTGGTCTTCGTCGAGCTCGTTGAAGGCGCGGGCGGGGATCTCGTTCATGGGGATGAGGGTGGAGTTGGGGATGTGCGCGGTGGCGTACTCCCATGGCTCGCGGACGTCGAGAAGGAGTGGCGGGTTTTCGGAGGTGAGTTGTTGTTTCAATTGATCGACGGTGATCTCGAGGTCCATGTTTAAGACAGTAGAGGGTAGACAGTAGACAGTAAAGTTGCGCAGCCGCGAAGTTGTTGCTGCGAAGAGACAAGTCTTCGCGCGACTTTGAAAAATGAGTTGCTGCGATTGACTTCGCAGGTGGAGCGGAGCAGAATCGTGGACCTAGTTCGCCTCTCAAAGATGACGTATGCAGGCCGCGCGTGCGCCTGCCCGGGGTCCAGGGCCGGAGAGCGAATTCCACTTCACAATCTGCGAGGACGATATGAGCACTTCAGCGGCTCCTGCTTTGGATATGGATAAGTTGAACGCATTTGTGGGCCAGTTCGTCAGCGATCTTGGTGCGGCTGTGCATACGGGGATGGTGGTGATTGGGGAGAGGCTGGGTCTGTATAAGGCGCTGGCCGCGCATGGGCCGATCACGTCGTCGGAGCTGGCGGCGAAGACCAAGACGGATGAGCGGTATTTGCGCGAGTGGCTGGCGTCGCAGGCGGCGGGCGGATATGTGACGTATGACGCGAAGGCGGAGAAGTTCAGCCTGTCGCCGGAGCAGGCGTTCACGATGGCGGATGAGGATAGTCCGGCGTATCTGCCGGGGGCGTTCGAGCTCGCGGTGGGATCGCTGTGTGCGGTGCCGAGGATTGCGGAGTCGTTTCGGACGGGCGCGGGAATGGGATGGGGCGAGCACGATGCGGGCGTGATTCATGGATGCGAGAAGTTTTTCAAGTCGGGATACATCGCGAACCTTACGGGCGCGTGGATTCCGTCGCTGGATGGAGTGAAGGAGAAACTGGAGAACGGAATCAAGGCGGCGGATGTGGGATGCGGGAAAGGCGCGTCGACGTTGCTGATGGCGAAGGCGTTTCCGAAGTCGCAGTTCTTCGGATTTGATTATCACGAGGGGTCTGTTGAAGGTGCGAGAGCGAGCGCGCAGAAGCAGGGAGTGAGTGAGAATGTGACGTTCAGCACGGCGTCTGCGAAGGGATTTCCGGGAAAGGACTATGACCTGGTGACGGTGTTCGATTGCCTGCACGACATGGGCGATCCGGTGGGCGCGGCGAAGCATGTACGCGAGGCGCTGAAGCCGGATGGAACGTGGATGATCGTGGAGCCGTTTGCGAATGACGAGCTGAAGGACAACATGAACCCTGTGGGGCGCGTGTTCTATTCGTTCTCGACCTTGCTGTGCACGCCGTGTTCGCGCTCGCAGGAGGTTGGGATGTGCCTGGGAGCGCAGGCGGGCGAGGCGAAGATACGCGAGGTGGTGACGAAGGCCGGGTTCACGAGGTTCCGGCGGGCGACGGAGACGCCGTTCAATATCGTGTACGAGGCGCGGCCGTGACTACAATGCCGATGTGAAGCTTTCAGCGGTTCTCGTTGCGGCATGTCTGTTCGCGCAAACGCCAGCGCCGCCGCGGCTCACGTTCGATGTTGTCGCGATTCATCCTGCGGACCCGAATGCGACCTTCGGGCGGATCAAGCCGATTCCGGGCAATCACGGCTATACAGCGGAAAACATCTCCGTGCGCCTGATGATCGCGCTGATGTACAAGGTCCCGAGCCGGCAGATTGAAGGTGGACCGAGCTGGTTGAATACTGACCGGTTTGACGTTGAAGCCCGCGCGGATGCGCCGCACTCGCTGGACGATCTCCACACGATGTACCAGAACCTCCTGGTTGATCGCTTTGGTTTGCGCTTTCACCATGAGGTGCGGGAGGGGAACATCTACGCGCTTACGGTTGATCCCTCGGGGCTCAAGCTGAAGCCGAACACATCGCCGGATAATGACAAGATTCCGGTGAATGGTGGCCCGGCACACACGAGGGGAATCCGTGTACCGATGAAGTACCTGACCTGGTTGCTGTCACAGATTGTCGAGAATGACGGCCGTCCGGTTGTGGATGAGACAGGGCTCAGCGGGAACTACGATTTTCTGCTCAGCTATCGGCCTATCCTTCTGCCTGACGCGTCTGCGGATTCTATTCCGCCGGAAGAGCGCGATCTTCCAACGCTGTTCGATGCGCTGCGAACGGAACTCGGGCTGCGTCTCACGCCAACGCGCGGCCCGGTCGACCACTTTGTGATCGACCACATTGAAAAGCCGACCGCCAACTGACAGAGGAGTGCGGCGAACATCAGTTTTCGCTCGGCTTCGTCGATGTGGTCGACCACAAGGTTGGCGACGGGCTCGCGGACGGATTCGAGCTTGAGCCCAAGCTGCTCCTGGACGGCGGTGAAGATCGAGGGCCAGCCGTCCGGATCATTTGCGGACCAGTCGCGGCCGAACTGAAGCGTGTAATTGTAGGTGCCGGGGAGACCGGTTTTATCGACAACGGGGGCTTCCACCATCGAACTCAGGGCGCCGCAGATGGCACGCATTGAGGCATTCGATCCAACGAACTCGAGGCCGTGTCGTGATCCATGAGCCTGCACGTCGGCTGGCGGCGGGGTGGCTGGTCCCTCGCCGGCAGGTGGTCGCGGCACGGGCTGCATCTTGACCCCTCCTTTAGCGACAACGAGGTTGTAGATGGATGTATTGCGAGTCTCAAGGTGTGTTTTCAAGCCGAGACGCTGGGCCAGCAGCACGCGAATCGCGTTTCGCTTTTCCAGCCGAACCTCGTTATTGGTGAGCTTGGCGAGCCGTGCATCGGCGGCTTCGTCGGACCGTGCATTGATGTCATAGAACGTGTTCGCGACCCAGTCGGGTGCGCCCACAACTGGTGCGTCAAAGCCGTACGCAATCTGAAGGAGCACCTTAATCGGAAGATTGGTAGCTTCGAAACGGCTGGAGTGCGGCGGGCTCGAAACGGACACGTGGAAATTGGCGTCTGGTGGCGGTGCAAGGCGAATGACAGCGACGTCGAAGGTGAGCGTGGGTTTGTAGTTCGGTTCTTCTACGATGGGCGTCTGAGCGTGCGCGCCGAGGCCCGCCAGGACGAGGAGGAGAGAGAGCGCGCTGAGATATCTCTGGACGAAGCGGAGCATGGGCATGGGACTCCTTATCGGAAGAATACTTCTGTTGCCAGATTGAGTTGCCGGAAATGCGGTTGATGTGAAACAGGGCTGCATTGAGGTGACATCGCGGTAAAAGAAAACCGAGCGAAACTTACGCATGAACGTCTATGAGGTATACGGATGATAGTAGCGTGAGAAGCATGACCTCGCTTGGGAAACGCAGGATGGGGCGGGTGTGTACGGGGTTGGCCGCGTCAGCGGTATGGATCGCGCTGCTGCCCGCGTTCGCGCAAACTTCGACAGACATGGCGGTATGGCGACCGGCGGCAGGCGGAAAGATGGCGTTTGAAGTGGCCTCGATCCACCCTGATAAAGGCCCCTTTCGAGGGCCGAGCTTCGCGCTTTCCGCTGACGACTCGTTTCGAGAGCCGAATGGCCGTTTTCATGCGGATTTTACGCTGTCGACTTATATCGAATTCGCTTACAAGATCTGGCCGACTGGCGAGGAAGAGCGCCGGATGCTTGCAGGACTTCCGGACTGGATCAGCAGACAGCGATACGACCTTGAGGCAACTGCGCCGCTGCACGCGACGAAGGACCAGTATCGCCTGATGATGCAGGACCTGCTGGCAAACCGATTCGGGTTGAAGGTGCATTTCGAGCAGCGTGAGATGCCCGT
Organism: uncultured Acidobacteriaceae bacterium; assembly: GCA_963777205.1. Taxonomy (GTDB): domain Bacteria; phylum Acidobacteriota; class Terriglobia; order Terriglobales; family Acidobacteriaceae; genus Granulicella. The sequence continues at coordinate 1,176,929 of CAVZPQ010000002.1, forward strand.
GCTGGCGATGAGACTGACGCACCCCGGAGAGACCGGACCGAGGCTCACTCCTCATGCGAAGGGGCAGCCCTGCGACGAGAAGCCGAGGCAAGATACGTTTCCGTTCGTGTGTTACACGTACGCTGCGACGCCCTCGAAGAACGGGTTGTTTATGGCTGGATCGCGCGCTACGACGATGCACGAAATCGCGAATTTTCTGGGAAGCATGGGCGGAGCTTCAGGTCAGATTGGCCGGCGGGTGGTGGATGAAACGGGCTTGACCGGGCAATGGGACTTCACGCTGGAGGCGCTCCCGCCGAACCAGCCGGCCTCCGATGCGGAGAACACCGGACCCACAATGCTTGAGGCTGTCCATGACCAGCTGGGACTGACGCTGAAGCCGACCCGCGCTGTTGTTCCGGTGCTGGTGATCGACAAGGTCGAGCTGCCGTCCGAGAACTAAGTATCATCCGGTGCCGCGAACTGGAAAAAGTGCAACCGGATGACGTGCTTTGACGTATATCGTCTAAAGGTGCAGTTCCTAGCAGTACAACTCACTCTGTCAGCGATCGGATTGATATGCCATCGTCCTATGTTGCTTCCCAGGCTTCGCCCCGTAGGACCGTGAGGGCGTGCCTGGCGTTCGCGATTCTTGCGATGTTTGCTTCTCTAGCGCTCTGTACCGCCCGGGCCCAGGCGCCTGCCGCGAAGGGTATCGAAGACACCTGGCAGGGAACGTTGCACGCTCCGCAGAGAGATCTTCGGACCGTAATGAAGATTTCACACGCAGCGGATGGCTCTCTGACCGGAGCGCTTTACTCCATTGACCAGGGGGGGCAGAGCATAAAGCCCTCGTCGATCAGCTTCCAGGATGGAACACTGAAGTTTGCGGTCCAGGGGTTGGACCTGACGTATGAAGGGAAGCTGTCGGCAGACGGCAAGTCGATCACCGGCACTGTTACGCAGGGCGAGCACCCATTGCCGCTGATCTTCGAGCGTGCAACGCCGGAGACCGCGTGGGCGATTCCAGAAGCACCGAAACCGACGCCGCCGATGCCGGCCGACGCAAAGCCGGTGTTTGACGTTCTGACTATCAAGCCAAGTCCGCCGGAGCAGCAGGGGAAACTCTTTTCGGTACGGCCGGGCGGCCATGTTGTGACGATCAACACCACTCTGCTGGACCTGATTAAGTTTGCCTATGGCGTTCAGGACAAGCAGGTGCAGAATCTGCCGGATTGGGCGGCGAGCGAGAAGTTCGACCTGAACGGTAAGCCGGACGTTGCGGGAACGCCGAATCCGGATCAGCTGCACAACCTGGTGAGGCAGGCGCTTGCGGACCGCTTTCAGTTGAAGTTCCATGAACAAAAGAAGGAGATGCCGGCGTACGTGCTGACGGTTGCGGAGGGCGGCGAGAAGATGCAGAAAGCCCCTGCGGACGGCGGCGCTTTGCCGAGTCTGTTCTTCCGCGGCCTGGGAGTGCTGACGGTGACCAATGCGACGATGGAGGATTTCTCGCACCTGATGCAGGAGGCCGTGCTGGACCGTCCGGTCGTTGACGAGACTGAATTACAGGGCCGCTATAACTTCCTGCTGAAATGGACCCCGGATGAATCGCAGTTTGGCGGGATGGGAATCAAAATCCCTCCGCCGAGCGATACGCCTGCGGCGGATGCGCCGCCGCCGCTGTACACCGCGATCACCGAGCAGATTGGATTGAAGCTTAAGGCGATGAGCAAAGCGCCCGTGCAGGTGCTGGTGGTCGACCATGTTGATCATCCGTCTGCAAACTAGCGGCCAGGCTGAAGCTGGAATCCGGCAAAGGCCCGGTGAATGTCCTTGTTGTCGACCACATTGAATCGCCGACTGAGAACTGAGCTGAGGCCCCGCACTATGTTGAGCAATGACAGAGGGCGCCGGTGGATGAAGAGGCACTGGCGCATCGCAGCGCGTATCGCTTGTGTACTTGTTGTGCTTGCAGCACAGCAACTTTGGGCAGCGGAGTATCACGGGCTTGTGCGTTACGACGGGGTCCCAGTTCCCGGCGCGACCGTGACGCTGACACAGGGTTCAACAGAGCTCTCCACCGTTACGGATTCGCAAGGTCTTTATGAATTTCCGAAGATTGCGGAAGGGAACTGGAAGATCACGATCGAGTTGCGCGGATTCGCTCCGCTGAACGGCAACGTGAGGATCAGTCCGACGAATGCGCAGGGTGAGTGGGCATTGCAGATGCTCGGGCTTCAGGACCTGCTGTCGATGGCGCAGCAGGAGCCGGCCGCCGCGGCGCCCTTGAAGCCTCGCGAACAGGAGCAGCCGAAGGAGAGCGCAAAAAACGAGAAGCCCGAAGAGCCTTTGCCGCAACCGCCGCAAGCGAATGATGATGCGGAGCGCTCCGCGGATGGCCTGTTGATTAACGGCAGCGAGAGTAATGCGGCTACATCGCGGTACTCGTTGTCGCCGGCGATTGGCAATCACCGGCCAGGAACGAAGGCGTTGTACAACGGGAGCCTTGGCGCGTATGCGGAGAACTCGATCTTCGACGCGAAGCCGTATTCGTTGGCGGGTCTTGTGCTGCCGAAAGATAACTACAACCGCATCACGATGGTGGTGACATTTGGCGGCCCGATACGGATTCCGCCGCTGTTTTACCACGGGCCTAACTTCTTCCTCGCTTATCAATGGACACGGAATGGCAACGCAAGCACCGGCACTGGTCTAGTGCCCACGCAGGCTGAGCGTAACGGCGATCTTAGCAGTCTGCCGAACGCTCAACAGATATACGATCCTGCGACCGGCGCACCGTTTACGGGCTGTGGCGTGACAAGCAGTGGAAGCCCTGGACCTCCTTGCAGCTCCGAGGCCCAGAAGCTTCTTGCGTGGTACCCGCTGCCCAATATCGCGGGAAATACTCGGTACAACTACGAACGCTCGTTGTTGAACGACACGCACGAGGACGCTCTGCAGTCGCGCCTGGATAAGACCGTCGGCCATCGAGACTCGCTGTACGGAGGGTTTAGTTTCCAGAACATCCGTTCGAGCAATGAGAGCTTGTTTGGATTTGTCGACAGGACCGACACGTTCGGCATCAATACGAATGTCAACTGGCAGCATCGGTTCGAGCGACAGATCTTTGCAACGTTTGGCTACCAGTTGTCGCGGCTTCGCACGCAAGTTTTGCCGTACTTCGCGTATGCAACGAACGTCTCGAACGATGCTGGGATCACCGGCAACGATCAGGACCCACGAGAGTGGGGGCCGCCGACGCTCACGTTCTCGAGTGGGATTGCAACGCTGACGGATGCCAATAGCGAGTTCAACCGGAATCGCACCGATCGCGTTTCGCTTCAGGCTTCGACGACGCGCGGCCGGCATACGATTCTCGCCGGCGGGGATGTACGCTGGCAGGAATACAACCAGCTGCAGCAGCAAAACCCGCGAGGAAGCTTCACCTTCACTGGGGCTGCTACGTCGGCGAGCGGAACAGCGTCGGCAAGCGGATCTGACCTGGCGGATTTTCTGTTGGGCTTTCCTGATGCGAGCGCGCTGGCTTACGGCAATGCCGACAAGTACCTGAGGCAGCGGGCGTACGACGCTTATGTGAATGATGACTGGCGTGTGCGGCCTGAATTGACGATCAACGCGGGCGTGCGTTGGGAGTACGGCGCGCCGATGACGGAACTCAAGGGCCGTCTCGTGAATCTGGACCTTACACCAGATTTCGCTGCGGCGGCTCCGGTTCTCGGCAGTTCGCCGAAAGGGCCGCTGACGGGAAAGGCATATCCGTCGTCACTCGTTCACGGTGACCTGCGCGGTATTGAGCCACGTGTCGCGTTGTCGTGGCGTCCGATTCCGGCTTCAACGCTCGTGGTTCGCGCCGGCTACGGTATCTATGACGACACGTCGATCTATCTCGCCGCAGCGGAAAGCATGTCGCAGCAGGCGCCACTTTCGACCAGCTTGAATGTGCAGCGAAGTGCGAATTGCCCACTGACGCTGGCGGATGGATTTATGAACTGCGCAGGAACGACGCCCGACAACTTCGCGGTCGACCCGAACCTTCGAGTCGGTTACGCGCAGGTGTGGCAGCTTTCGGCGCAGCGTGATCTGCCGGGCGCCCTGGTAGTGACGGCGACGTATCTAGGCACCAAAGGCACGCACGGCACGCAGGAGTTTCTGCCGAATACGTATCCCGTCGGCGCGACGAACCCATGTCCTCAATGCCCGGTGGGTTTCATCTACAGGACCTCCGGCGGCAACCTTGAACGTGAGGCCGCACAGCTGCAGCTGCGGCGCAGACTGCGCGCCGGGATCACGGCCACTCTCGACTACACCTTTGCGAAGTCTGTCGACGATGATTCGCAAGTAGGCGGGCAGGGGCATGCGGTGGCAGGCTCGGTAACGGCGAGCTCATCGAGTGCGTTCTCGGCGAGTCCGACGGCGGCTCCGATCGTCGCGCAGAACTGGTTGGATCTCCGCGCAGAACGTAGTCCTTCGAGCTTTGACCAGCGTCACCTTTTGAACTTCGTCCTGCAGTACACGACGGGCATGGGGAAGGGCGGCAGAACACTGTTGAGTGGCTGGCGAGGCCGTGCGTTCAAGGAATGGACCGTGCTCGCTGAGGTAAATGCTGGGTCCGGTCTTCCCGAGACGCCCGTCTATATCTCACCGGTACCTGGTACCGGCTTCGCAAATATTATGCGTCCGGACCGAACAGGTGCGCCGCTGTATGTCACGGAGAATGGGTACTTTCTAAACTCGCAGGCTTACGCCGCGCCCGAGGTTGGACAGTGGGGAAATGCAGGGCGAAACTCGATCCGCGGGCCCATGACCTTCACGATGAACGCGGCGCTTGCGCGCACTCTGCGGGTTCGAACGAATGACAGCTTCGACATCAGGATCGAGGCCAACAACTTACTCAACCATGCGACCTTCACGGCATGGAATACGATCTGGAACCCGACGACATTCGGTTTGCCGGCGTCGGTCAATCCCATGAGGAGCGTCCAGCTAGTCGGGAGGTTCCGGTTCTGATGAAACTCCTTCGATCCTCGCGGCTACTCACGTCGGGCGCAATCATGCTCGGCGGATGTGCGTTGTTTGCGCAGCAGATTGGAAGCAACACAACGCAGGACAGCAATGGAACATATCAACTGAGTGTTACCTCTCAGCTTGTTGTGGAGACCGTCGTCGCGAAGGATAAGCAGGGTCACTTCATCAATGGCCTGACTGCGAAGGACTTCACGATCACGGAAGACGGGGTCGCGCAGAAGATTCGGTTCTGCGAGCACGAGACATTGCCGACGGACGCAAATCCACTACCTCCGCTGCAGGATGAAGACGAGCACATCACGATTTATCATCGGCTGACTCGAACTTCGATCGCGCCGGAAGACACTCAGCGCGATACGGGCAAGAGCCGGTATCAGGGTCACCGGCTGATCGCCTTGTACTTTGACATGACGACGATGCGGCCGGAAGACCAGCTGCGTGCAATCACGGCGGCCGAAACGTTCATCCGCAAACAGATGACGGCGGCCGACCTGATCTCGATCATGCGCTATCAGGGCGGATCGGTAGATGTGCTGCAGGACTTCTCGGCAGACCGCAACCGCCTGCTGAGCATTTTGCAGACGATGCTCGTCGGAGAAGGGCAGGGCTCGCAGGATTCAATCGATGACGCGAGCAGTGCGGATACAGGCGCCGCGTTCGGCCAGGACGATAGCGAGTTCAACGTGTTCAATAACGACCGTCAGCTCTCCGCGCTGCAAACGGCGGCGCAGATGATGGCGAGCATGAACGAAAAGAAGTCGCTGATCTACTTTGCCAGTGGACTGCGTCTGCATGGCATCGACAACCAGGCGCAACTTCACGCAACGGTCGATGCTGCGATCCGCGCCGGTGTGACCTTCTGGCCTGTGGACGCGCGTGGGCTGGTGGCGACTGCGCCGCTGGGCGATGCAACGCAAGGCTCCCCTGGCGGGCAGGCGATGTACACCGGGGAGTCCGCTCAGGCAGTGAACACCAATTTCCAGCAATCGCAGGACACGCTCTACTCTCTGGCGGCGGATACGGGTGGCAAGGCGCTGCTCGACAACAACGACCTGACACGCGGGATTACGCAGGCGCAGCGCGCGGTGACTGACTACTACGTGCTCGGCTACTACACAACCAATACGGCCAAGAACGGACACTTTCGGAAGATCAAGCTAACGCTGAACAGTGATGCGTCTGCGTCGCTGGATTACCGGCAGGGCTATTACGCGACGAAAGAGTTTACGCATTTCAACGAAGCGGATAAGGAACGTCAGCTCGAGGATGCGTTGATGTTGGGCGACCCGATTACGGATCTGACCATTTCGATGGAGGTGAACTATTTCCAACTCAATCGCGCGGAATACTATGTGCCGCTGGTCGTGAAGATCCCCGGACGCGAACTCGCCCTGGCCAAGAAGATGGGCTCTGAGCACACGGTGATCGATTTCGTCTGCGAGATCAAGGACGATTTTGGCGGAACGACCGTGAGCAATATTCGCGACAGTGTGAACATCAAGCTGAGCGATCAGACCGCCGCGGAGCTGGCCCATCAACCCGTCGAGTACGACGCCGGGGTAACGTTGCTGCCGGGGCATTACACGATTAAGTTTCTGGCACGCGACGACGAAACAGGACGTATCGGCACCTTCCAAACCTCGTTCTATATCCCGAACCTGAATAAGGTCGTCAAGCAGATTCCCATCAGCTCGGTTGTGTTGAGTAGTCAGCGGGTCAGTGCCTCCGATGCGCTGTACAACATTGCGCATGGAAAGCAGGCCAGCAAGAATGATGCAGCGAACCCGCTGGTGCAGGATGGCCAGAAGCTGATCCCGAGCGTCACACGAGTGTTCAAGTCAGACAAAGATTTGTACGTTTACCTGCAGGCTTACACAGCGCCGGCTTCGCAGCCTTCCGCGGCGAATGCCGCACCGAATCCTGCAGCGGCTGACGCCGCGCAGAAAGAGCCGCTGGTGGGATATGTCAGCTTCTATTCAGGAGGGCAGCTTGCGTTTACGTCGAAGTTGCTCGCCGTCACTCCTCTGGCGAATACCCGGTTGGGAGTGACACCATTCATATTTACGCTTCCGCTGGGATCGCTGAAGACGGCAAATTATGAATGCCAGGTCACGGTGCTCGATGGCGCTCAACACCGCGTCGCGTTTTGGCAAGGTCCTTTGCGAATCGTTCCATGACATCCAGATGTACCCTGATCGACTCCGGTGCCGGTCGGGCCGGTTTCAATTACGAAACGAGCAGAGCTTCGAGAGATTGATTTTGGCCGAATGTCATAGCGTGGAGTTCCGCAGCGCGAGGTTCAGCTCAAGAACGTTTACAGTCGGCTCGCCGAAGAGGCCGAGCTGGCGCGGTCGAGTGTGCTCGGTGACAAGTTGGCGGAGGGCGGCTTCGGGGAGTTTGCGCTCGCGGGCGATTCGCGGGACCTGATAAAGAGCGGCTGCCGGAGAGATGTCGGGATCGAGGCCCGAAGCGGAGGCGGTGACCAGGTCGATTGGGACGGGGCCGCCGCCACCTTCGGCAGCGACGCTTGCGTGAATGCGATCGACCAGGGCTCTGCTGGTGGGCCCAAGGTTGGAACCCGAGGAAGAGGAAGCGTCGTAGCCGGACCCGGCTGCGGAAGGCCGGCTGTGAAAGTATGCGTCGCCGGTGAAGGGCTGGCCGATGATGCGTGAGCCGATCAGCTGACCATTACGCGTGATGAGCTGGCCGTTCGCCTTGTCGTGAAAGGCAAACTGTGCGATCCCGGTGATAACGAGCGGATAAAGGATGCCGAGCCCGACGGCCGTGACGACGGTATAGAGGCATGCGGTAACCAGGTGCTTCTTCATAGTCGTTTTCTCCGCTTGTTTCAGGCGAGATGGAGGGCCGTAATGGCGAGATCGATGAGCTTGATGCCGATGAATGGGACGATGACTCCACCGAAGCCGTAGACCATGAGGTTGCGGCGCAGGAGCGCCTCGGCGGAAAGTGGACGATAGCTGACGCCGCGCAGAGCGAGCGGGATGAGCGCGACGATAATGAGCGCGTTGAAGATGACGGCTGAAAGGATTGCGGATTCTGGATTCCGGAGGTGCATGATGTTCAACGCGTTCAGCACAGGAAAGACGCCGGCGAACATTGCCGGGATGATGGCGAAGTATTTGGCGATGTCGTTGGAGATGGAGAAGGTGGTGAGCGCACCGCGGGTCATGAGGAGCTGCTTGCCGATGGCGACGATCTCAATGAGCTTGGTGGGATTGGAGTCGAGGTCGACCATGTTGCCGGCCTCCTTGGCGGCCTGGGTGCCGGAGTTCATGGCGACGCCGACGTCGGCCTGAGCGAGGGCGGGCGCGTCGTTGGTGCCGTCTCCGGTCATCGCGACGAGCTTGCCGTCGGCCTGTTCGCGCTTGATGAGGTCCATCTTGTCTTTGGGCTTGGCCTCGGCGAGGAAGTCGTCGACGCCGGCCTCGCGCGCGATGGCGGCGGCGGTGAGCGGATTATCGCCGGTGATCATGACGGTGCGTATGCCCATCGCGCGGAGCTGATCAAAGCGTTCGCGCATGCCGCCCTTGACGACGTCTTTGAGGTGAATGACGCCGAGCGCGCGATTGTTTTCGGCGACGACCAGTGGCGTGCCGCCGCTGCGTGCGATGGTCTCCACGCTGGAGCGGATCTCGGGCGAGATGCCGGACCCGTGCTGCTCGAGGAAGCGGGTGATGGCGTCGAGGGATCCTTTGCGGATGATGCGTCCGTCCAGTTGAATGCCGCTCATACGAGTCGTGGCGGAAAAGGGGATGAACTCTGCGTTGAGCGCGGCGAGCTCGCGGCCGCGAAGGTTGAAGCGCTCCTTTGCGAGGACGACGATGGAGCGGCCTTCTGGTGTTTCGTCGGCCAGCGAGGAGAGTTGGGCGGCATCGGCAAGTGCGAGTTCCGGGATGCCGGGCGCGGGGAGGAACTCGGATGCCTGGCGATTGCCGAGGGTGATCGTGCCGGTTTTGTCGAGCAGGAGCGTGTTGACGTCGCCGGCGGCTTCGACGGCGCGGCCGGAGGTGGCGAGCACGTTGTGCTGTACGAGGCGATCCATGCCGGCGATGCCGATGGCGGACAGAAGGCCGCCGATCGTCGTGGGAATGAGGCAGATGAGAAGCGAGATGAGGACGAAGACGGTTTGCGGCGCGCCGGAGTAGATACCGAAGGGCTGCAGTGTGACGACGGCGAGCAGGAAGATGATCGTGAGGCCGGCCAGGAGGATGTTGAGTGCGATCTCGTTAGGCGTCTTCTGCCGCTCGGCGCCTTCGACGAGAGCGATCATGCGATCGAGGAAGGTTTCGCCGGGGTTGGAGGTGATGCGGACGGTGATGACGTCGGAGAGGACGCGCGTGCCGCCGGTAACAGCGCTGCGGTCGCCGCCGGCTTCGCGAATGACGGGAGCGGATTCACCGGTGATGGCGGACTCGTCGACGGACGCAACGCCTTCGATCACCTCGCCGTCGCCGGGCACCATTTGACCGGCGGATACGCGAACGATGTCACCCACGCGGAGCTGTGAGCTGGGGATCTCTTCGATGCGCTCCTTGGATCGGTCGTTGTCGGACCTGAGGATGCGGTATGCGGTGGTCTCGGATTTCGCGGCGCGAAGCGCGTCTGCCTGTGCTTTGCCTCGTCCTTCCGCCATCGCTTCGGCGAAGTTGGCGAAGAGCACAGTGAACCAGAGCCACATCGTGATCTGGAGATTGAAGCTGAAACGGCCTGTGTGCGCGATGAGGTTGGATATGAGAAGCACGGCGGTGAGGACGCTGCCGATCTCGACCACAAACATGACGGGGTTGCGCATCATCACGCGCGGATGCAGCTTCGCGAGGGCCTCAAACGAGGCGCGGCGAACGATTTTGGAGTCGAAGATTGAGCGGGGGTTGGCGTGCGAGGACATTGAAGAGATATCTCCTTACGAACTCAGAGGCGACTAGAAGGTGTGGCCCGCACGCAAGAGAAGGTGCTCGAGCACAGGGCCGAGCGAAAGCGCGGGGAAGAATGTGAGCGCGCCGACGATGAGGATGACTCCGGTGAGAAGAATAGTGAAGAGCGGCGTCGTGACCGGAAAGGTCCCGGCGGACGCGGGCACGATCTTTTTGCGCGCGAGATTGCCGGCGATGGCGAGCATGGGGATGATCATGAGGAAGCGGCCGAAGAACATGGCAACTGTAAGCGAGCCGTTGTACCAGTGCGTGTTGGCGTTGAGGCCGGCGAATGCAGAGCCGTTGTTGCCCGTCGCCGAACTGTAGGCGTACAGGATTTCGCTGAGGCCGTGCGGACCGTGGTTGGCGAGTGATGAGAGGCCGAGGATGGGCATGAGCACTGTCACGGCGGAGAAGCCGAGAATGATGAGTGGAAAGATGAGCAGATAGAGCATGGCCATCTGTATATCGAACGCTTCAATCTTCTTGCCCAGGTACTCGGGCGTCCGGCCAACCATAAGGCCGGCGATGAAGACGGAGAGGATGACGAACACGAGCATGCCGTAGAGACCGGCGCCGACGCCGCCAAACACGATCTCGCCGAGCAGGATATTGGTGAGGGGCACGAGACCGCCGAGGGGCATGAAGGAATCGTGCATGGAGTTCACGGCGCCGCAGCTGGCGTCGGTCGTGACCGTGGCAAACAGCGCGGAGTTCGCGATGCCGAAGCGAACCTCTTTGCCTTCCATGTTGCCGCCGGACTGCAGGAGCGAAACGTGTTGATCGACACTGTGGAGGAGCGGGTTGGGCTGCGATTCGGCCCAGTAGCAGGTGAGAACGCCGGCAAACCACAGCACGAGCATTGCGGCGAGCACGGCCCAGCCGTGCCGCGGAGAGCCGGTCATATGTCCGAGCGTGATGGCGAGGCCGGCGGGGATGAGAAAGATGGAGAGCATCTCAAGGAAGTTCGAGATCGGCGTGGGGTTTTCAAACGGGTGCGCGGAGTTGGCATTGAAGAAACCGCCGCCGTTGGTTCCGAGCATCTTGATCGCTTCCTGCGATGCAACCGGACCTTGCGCGATGGTTTGCGTGCTGACGGTGGCGGGTTTGCCGTCGGGGCCCGTGATGTGCTGCGTCTCGACCAATGCGGCGGTGTCGTAAGGACGCAGGTTCTGCACGACGCCTTGCGAGACGAGCGCGACGGAGTAGATCAGGCAGAGGGGAAGGAGAACCCAAAGCGTAGCGCGGGTGATATCGACCCAGAAGTTGCCGAGGAGGTTGGTTTCACGCCGTGTGATGCCGCGGATAAAGGCGATAGCGAGCGCAATGCCGACCGCTGCAGACCAGAAGTTGTGCGTGGCGAGACCGAGCATCTGGGTGAGATAGCTCATGGTCGTCTCGGGTGTGTAGGACTGCCAGTTGGTGTTTGTGGTGAAGGAGATGGCGGTGTTGAGTGCCAGGATGGGCTCGACGCCCGGAAGATGCTGCGGGTTGAAGGGAAGGATGTGCTGCAGGCGCTCGACGAGATAGGTGAGCAGCATAGTGGCCGCGCTGAAGACGAGCATGGCGAATGCGTACTCGGTCCAGCGCATTTCGTGTGACGGGTCGACGCGAGTGAGCTTATAAAGCAGGCGCTCGCATGGAGCGAGCACGGGGTCGAGAAACGTGCGACGGCGTTCGAAGACGTGCGCCAAATAGATCCCCATAGGACGCGCAAGCAGGAGCACCGCCGCGATAAAGACGCCGATCTGCAGCCAACCGTTAAGCGACACTTAGAACTTCTCCGGACGCAGGAGCGCGCAGAGAAGATAAACAAGCAGCAGGAACGAGACGAAGAGAAGCAGCCCGTTGAGGGTCATGGACGAGTTCCTTTCAGGCGATCGCAGCCGCGCACGTAGACACACGCGAGCGCGAACATGGCGACGGTGGACAGGATGGAGATGACGTCAAGCATGAGGCTCTCCTGTGCGGTGGAGCGTTGCTTTGCGCCGCGCCCGCGAATGAGGCCGCGCGTGTGCGTTCAGCGCTGCCGCGAGAGCGCTGTCAAGCGAGTTAGCGAGATACAGGATTCTGAACTCCATTGCGCCTCGAGGCCTATTGGAGCGCCGAGCGTCGTAGGAAGTCCGTTGGGAAGGCGTTAAGAGTTGGTAAGTTCGCCTGTGGGCAGGAAGCGGTAGCCTATCCAGGGCTCGCTCTGGAGATAGCGAGGGCCTTCCGAACGTTCGATCTTTTTACGCAGGCCGGCCACGAGAACCCGGAGGTACTCCGGCTGGTTGTCGCCGGCTGGACCCCAGATTGCCCGGAGCAGAACCTTGTGAGTCAGCACGCGCCCGGGAGAGCGCGCGAAGAAGAGCAGGAGATCGAATTCCTTGGGCGTGAGGTGGACCATGTTGCCCCGCACTGAAATCGTGTGCGCTTCCGCATCGATGATGAAATCACCTGTCTCTATGCGGCGTTCGAGAGGTTCGGAATCGGGAGTGCGCCGCAGAGCAGCGCGAACGCGCGCCAGAAGTTCCGGCATGCTGAACGGTTTGGTGAGGTAGTCGTCTGCGCCCTCATCGAGCGCACGAACCTTCATCGCGTCCGTATCCCGTACGCTGAGCACAATGATTGGCGTTTGCGCGACGCGGCGGACGGACTCCGTGAGCTCGAGCCCGTTCATCTCGGGCATCGCAAGGTCAGTGATGATCAGGTCGGGCGGCGCAGATTCGAACTGCCGGAGTGCATCCACGCCGTTCGATGCGGTGAGAACCTCGTACCCGCTGCTCTGCAGAGAGGCGCGAAGCATGCGCAGGATCTGGCGTTCGTCGTCGACAATGAGAATGCGTTTCAAGCTCTCCTGAAATTATGGCTCAACGCCGTTCCTGGGTAACGATGTGAAGATCGACGTGAGGAGCTTCCGACATGAACTTCTGGATGGCCAGATAATACATGTAGCTTTTCAGCCCGTGCGTGGCGGAGCGCCCAATGATGGCCTGGGTGATGCGGTTGTCGCGGATGAACATCGCCGTTGTGCGAGCAGTGTCGCCGCCGCTGAGAGGCACAAGGGTTGCTCCCAGGTTGCGGGCGAACTGCAGGTTGGATTCGAGGGTCTTCCTGCGTTCCGGATCCTGGTCGCGCGGATTTTCGACATGCAGCACGTAGAGTTCGGCCCCGAGAGCTTCGGCCAGACGAGCTCCGCGTGCGATGAGATCGCGGCCCTGCGGGCTGGAGCTGATGCAGACCGCGACCTTTTCGGAGACGGTCCAGTGCGGGCCGAGTTTCTTACGACGGACATATTCTTCCAGGTTCCGGTCAACGGCGCGCGTGACGCGCTGCAGGGCCATTTCTCGCAAGGCGATGAGATTGCCCGGGCGAAAGAAGTTGGCAAGCGAGCGCTCCACGCGCTCTGGCGGATAGATATCGCCGCGGCGCATGCGAGTGGCGAGCGCTTCGGGTGTCAGGTCGCTGATCACGATCTCGTCGGCCTGGTCGAGCACCCGATCGGGAACCTGCTCGCGCACGGAGATGCCGGTGAGCGCCTGGACGCGCGGTGAGAGGCTTTCCACGTGCTGGATGTTGACCGTGCTGAGGACGTCAATATTGTGGTCCAGGAGAAACAGGACGTCTTCGTATCGTTTCGCGAAGCGGCTGCCTTCGATGTTGGTGTGGGCGAGCTCATCGATGAGCGCGACCTGAGGCATGCGCGCGAGGATGGCATCCACATCCATCTCCGTGAAGAGCGCGCCCTTATAGTCCATTTCGCGACGGGGCACCTGCTCGAGTTTGGAGGCGAGCTCTGAAGTAGCAGCGCGGCCGTGGGTTTCGACGACGCCGATGACGACGTCCTCGCCGCGGCTTCGGCGGCGAATGCCTTCGCTGAGCATGCTGAAGGTCTTGCCAACGCCGGGAGCATAGCCGAGGAATACCTTGAAACGGCCCTTCCGCTTCTCGGTTTCGGTGGCGAGAAGCCAGTCCTCAGGCGTTTTGGCGGGAGTGGCCACCGTAGAATGCTCCTCATGAATTCACGACGCACGCTTGCGGTCACGCGATGGACGCTTGCAATTGCCGCTCTCGGCGGAATTGTACTCATATATCGCCGCTGGGTGCATGTAAACCCGACGACTGTGGCGCTGACGCTGCTGCTGTTTATCCTGGTGCTCGCAGCGGAGTGGGGCCTGCGGTACGCGGTTGTGATCTCAGTTCTGGCGACCGCACTCTACAACTTCTATTTCTTGCCGCCGGCGGGGACGTTCACGATTGCAGATCCGCAGAACTGGCTCGCCCTGTTTGCGTTCCTGATGACGGCGATCATTGCAAGCAGGCTGTCAGGCAAGGCCCGAGATGAGGCCGCTGAGGCGCGGGGCCGCCAACGGGAGCTGGAGGTTTTGTTTCGCCTCAGCAGCGAGCTGATGCAGACAGATAGTGTGGCGTCCCTGTTGACATCGGTTCCGTCGGCAGTGGCCAGTGTGACGGCAGCGAAGATGGGAGCGCTGTACCTGATTGACGGCGAGAAGCTGTATCAGGCGGGAGCGGAAACCGGGGATGGTATCTCCGAGGTGGAGTTTCCACATCTGCGGCGCCTGAGCGAATCACTCTCGTCCTCACGCGTGGAAGGTGAGGAGATGCAGATTCCGATCCGGTCGGGTGTGCGGGCGCGCGGACTCTTTCTGCTGCGGGGCGTCACGCTCTCACTCGCGACGGCAGACGCAATTGGAGGGCTTATCTCAGTTGCGATCGACGGTGCACAGGCGCTGGAGAATGTCGCGCGCAGCGAGGCTACGAAAGAAGGCGAACGGCTGCGCGCCCTGATGATCGATTCAGTGACACACCAGCTGCGAACTCCGCTGACGTCGATCAAAGGAGCGGCGACGGCGCTGCTGCAAAATAATGTCGCTCCTGAGCACGCACGTGAACTGCTAACGATCATCGACGAGGAGAGCGACAGGCTCAACCAGTTGGTCTCCGAGGCAGTGGAGATGGCGCAGCTCGATGCTCAACAGGTGCAACTCCAGTTGGAGGCAGTGGACGTGAAGTCGCTGATCCGCGCGGCGCTGCAGGCCTGCGCGTGGATCGACGAGAAGCATCCGCTGAACGTTGAGGTGGAGGACCGGTTACGAGTGCAGGTGGATGAGAGTCTCATCGAGAGGGTGGTGTGCAATCTGCTCGAAAACGCAGCGAAGTACTCGCCGCAAGGCACACCAATCACGGTTACAGCTTCACGCGACGGAGATGAGGTAACGATCAGCGTAGCGGACCGCGGAATGGGCATCGACCCCATGGAGCAGGGATTGATCTTTGAGCGGTTCTACCGAGGCAGCGCTGCGCAGGCAAGGCCGGGTACTGGTATGGGTCTCCCGATCAGCCGAGCGATCGTGGAGGCGCACGGAGGGAAGATTATGGTGACGAGCCAGGTGGGGTACGGATCGGTGTTCAGCCTTGTGCTCGCCGCGCATGGTCTGCCGATTGCTGATGCTCGGAGTAATGACAAGCCAATCTCCTCTTTGTAGTAACTCGAAAAACTGCAGACGCTGAAAGCCCCTCTCTGATGAGAGGGGCTCCGTCGTGAGGTTAGGAGTGAGTGAACCAGGCTAAAAGACGATGCGGCCCTGGAACTGGAACCGGCGAGCGCTGCTATAGCCTGTGAGCCGGCCAAACGTACTGGTGTTCGACGGGTCCACGACTGAGACGGTCTGGGTCTGGGCCATGGAGAAGTTCACGTTGTTCAGCACGTTGAAGCAGTCGGCGCGGAAGATGAACTTGAATCGCTCCGGTGACAGGTTGAAGCTGCGCTGCAGCGAAGCGTCCATGTCGTAGCTGCCCGGCTGGCGAAGGTAGCTGGAACTGCGCGGAGCTGTGCCGATTTTGCTGATGCAGGTTGGGCAGGTCGCCAGGGTGCCACCCTTACCCGCGAGCGGGAAGACGTTCAGGGAAGCGAACGCGTTCGGGTCCAGGTAGTTCTTCTGGCTGTAGCCCGTCGGCCCCTGGAAGGTAGTGCCGTGGCCATAGCCACCGTTGATGCGCGCCGATTCCAGGTCGCGGCCTGGCGCCATGTCAGGCATGCAGGTGCCCTGACCGGGTGCGGTGCAGCCGGTACCGACGACCAGCAACGGTTCGCCAGCGGTGTACCTGAAGATGCCGGAGAACTCCCAGTTCCCGACAATATTGCGGACGGCCCAGTTGTCGCCGCCGATGTGGCCGCGGCCGAAGGGCAGTTTGCCGTAACCGAAGACGTTGAGGTTTTCAGGGATGTCCTGGTGGGTGATCGAGCGATCCATGCGGTTATTGCCGGGCAGGGCTACTCCGCTGGAGGAAGCTGCTGCCGGTACGGGGAAGTACGACCGGACGGTGCCGTCGTCCCCGAGGTTCTTGGAATAGGTGTAGTTGACGGTGAAGTTGACGCCCTTGTACTCGCGCATCTTGAGGATGAGGTCGAAGGCGTTGTAGGAGAGGTTGGAGATGTTGTCCCACGTCAGGCCTGGAGGTGAGGAGTATTGCGGGAAGGGCCGCAGCATGCGCTGAATGCTTGCGCCTGAGTTAAGCTGGGCTGCGGCAGTATAGGCCGGGTACGGAACCGTCACGCTCGGATCGGCGGCTTGTGCTAACGCGACGTTGGCGAGGGGTGGCCGCCAGGTTCATGACGTCGGTCTTCCCGTCGGTGCCGACGATAGAGCCCAGGGTGACCAGGTACTTGGGATCGATGCCGCCGCTCCAGAAGCCGGGTTCCGGAGCGCCAGCGACGAAGTGCGACTGGCTGCCGGAGTAGTTGAGGGTGATGGTCATGGCGTTGGTCAACGCCTTCTGCATACCGAAGTTGTAGAAGATGAACTCCGGGGCACGGCCGGACAGGTATGGGTCTGCGTAGTCGGGAGCGCTGCCGGGCGAGACGTATTTGCCGTTGGCGACGTAGTTGCCGGTGCCGACGGTGAGCTGGGAGGCGTCGGCGCCGGTGGCTGGGGGGATGGTGTATCCCGGACCGCCGAAGTTGGTATTCGCGGCATTGGCAGCCTGGAATCCGGCGCTGTTGTTGAGGTAGTAGGATGGCCCGGCAGAGGCACCGCTGGTGAGCGCGGCAGGCAGAATAATGCTGGAGCCGAAGCCCGTCTGGCCAGTGCCGCCAGCGTCACCGGCGCGACCGCCCACCCCGCCGGCACGGGAGTAGGCGACGGCAAAGCCGGCACGGAATACGGTCTTTTGATCGGGGGAGAACTCAAGACCGAGTCGCGGGCCCCAGTTCTTCCAGTAGGTATGCACCGGGGTGCGGCACTGGCAGCTGATATCGGCCCCGCGGGTGCCTGCATACTCGAGCTCGCCGGGCGAGCCGGTCAGCGGGTTCGTGGCATTGGGGTTGAAGAAGCTCCAGCGGTCCGCCACCTCGTGGTAGGGAGGCAGGTAGTCCCAGCGGAGACCGAGATTCAGAGTCAGGTTCGGGCGGACCTTCCAGTCGTCCTGAACGTAGGGAGAGATTGGGTGATAACGGCCGCCGATATCGCTATAAAGCGGCACGCCGGCGGAGGTGGAGTTGACCGCGCCGAGCAGGAAGCTGGCGTAGCTGTAGCCGGTGGTGTTGGGGCTGAGCGCCGTGCCGACAAAATTGGCCGTGTCGTTGGGTGACCACTTCTGGATGAAAACGTCTGACGTGCCGAGGATGGTAGTAGCGTTGTCTTCCAGCCATTGGGTTTGTGCGCCGATGGTGAGGTTGTGATGGCCGAAGCTCCACTGGAAGTTATCGACGATAGTGAAGGCGGTGGGAACCGTGCTGGAGCTTCGCTGTGAACCGCCGGTGGCGCCCCAGGCTGTTTCGGTCACCGACGAGGCTACGGGGCTGCTGTTGAATGTGCTGCCTGGGAATTCCGTAGTCGCTTGGCCGACGGGCAGACCGGTGATGCCGGCGTCGACAGCGTTGGTGCCTGGGTAACCTTGCGAGGCATTCAGGGAAACGCCGCCGAAGCGGGTGAAGCCGTAATTGAACTGGTTGACCATATGCGGTGTCAGCGTCCAGGCATGCTCGACCGTCGCCATGGTGGGATGCAGGATGCTGGAGATTGCTGTCGCATACGGCAGCGGCATTACAGAACCGTAGCCGATGGACTGACGCAGACCGCGCGTGTATGACACCGAGATGCGCTGGCTGGGAGTGAGATCGTAGTCCACCTTGGCGACGATCTCCCAGTTGTCATAGCCGCTGTAGCCGCTGGTAAGGTAATTCGCACTTAGACCAGGCAGGTTGGGGTTGGGCAGAAGCTTCTCCTCAAACTGCGAGATCGGCGAGATATAGCTGGACGGGATGATGTTGTTGGTCGGAACGCCGTTCTTGACGTCCGAGAAGGCCTGACGGCTGCACGTGCTACCCGTGCAGGAGTTCGTCAGCGGATTGAAGACGATTGGGTCGTTGTTGACCGGTTTGCCGTTTTTGTCCACGTAATCGCCGATTTGACCGTTTCCTGTAATTGAGGACGCGCCTGCGATGCAGGCCGCCTGCGCCGCTGTGGGATCGCCGGGACCGGCAACCCTCAAACAATTCAGGGCTGTGAAGTTGCCCTGTTTCATATCGGCCGTCGGAACCGTGAACACGGCAGCGTTGCCGGTCGAGGTGTTGTGGAACCGGTCGTAGTTGACGAAGAAAAAGAGCTTGTGGTGCATGAAGGGCACCGGACCGCCGAGTGAAGCGGAGAGCTCGTTCTGGTGTTCGGCCGGCTTGCCTGCCGGGACCTGAGTGGCGACGCCGTTGACGATCGCGTACTTCGTGAGCTGATTTCCAGCGAAGCCCCAGGCGTCGAACGCGGTGTTGCGGATCACGTCGACGAGCTGGCCATGGTATTTGCTGCCGCCGCTCTTGATAGTGAAGCCGATGGCGCCGGCGCCCTGGTATTCGGCCGACGGGCCGGAGGAGATGATCTGCATCTGATCGACGCTTTCAACAGGAACGGTGTTGGCGATGATGCGGTTGTCGCCCTGCTGATTCGAGGTGGTGGTTGGGATGCCGTTGAGATAGACCTCGGCGAGATAGTCACCTGTACCCGAGAAGATGGGAGCGCGCGTGCCGCCCTGAGCGCCCACAGCGAGGGTCGCGAGCGAAGAGGGGTCGCGCTGCTGGCCGTTCATGATGACGGGCAGAGATTCGTACACCTCATTCGTGATGACGTCGCCGACCGTGGGGCTGGAGGTCTGCAGCTGCGGGGGAGCCTCGGTAACCGTGACGGATTGGTCGACCGCGCCGGGCGAGAGCTTCGGATTGAAGCCGGTAACGTTCAGGCCGTTCACCTCGAGGTTCTGCTGGGTGAGCGTGGTGAAGCCCTGGGCTGTGACTGTAAGGGTGTACACACCCGGGATCAGCGGGGTAATGCTGAACAGGCCAGCCGAGGTGGATTTGCGCGTGGTGCTGACCTTGCTGGCCTGGTTGGTGGCGGTCACGGTCGCGTTCGGGATCACGGCACCGGTCGGGTCGGTGATGGTTCCTTCGATAGCACCCTCACCGCCGGTCTGAGCCAGCGCTGGAGGAATGGTGAACGCAAGAAAGCTTGCTGCGAGCAGGATGAGCAGCGAGCGACGCAGTCGACCGGTGCGAAAACGGTTGATGAGAAGACTGAGCATGTGACCTCCGAAGCTAAACAGAAACTGATGCCCTCGACTGACGGCTTCTTTTGTGGGGCTTTTCCTAGCGAGGGTATTAAAGAGTGTCCAAGGGCGACATGTCAATACAGGAATTATTTCGTGCTGGAGGAAATCAACAAAAGATCTCACAAGGTTCCGGAATGCGCAGCACTTTCGAGCTTTTCCCGGGACGGGGCGTCGACCGTGCTCAGGGCATCAGTGGCGGGCGACGGGCTTGTATACCTCGATTTCCACGATGCTGAGAATCGGTGGCTCGAGCTTGCTGTTGGGTTCGGCCTGGTCAACGTGGCCGTTCAGTTCGACGAGTTGATGGGATTCGCTCACGTCGACCGGGGGCCCGGTGAGCTGGATACGCAGATGCGTTCCGGGCCGATCCCCCGCGAGCGGCAGGGTGATGTAGCCGAGGCTGGTAGGGGTGGTACCGCGGTAGACGGTCTGACCGTCAAGCGTCACAAGAATGGGATAGCGGCGAATGCGAAAAGAGGTGAGCTTCAGGTCGAGCTCGGTTGGGACGGAGGGCTCAGCAAGCGTGTACTCGATCCAGGCGGTGTCGAGTGAGGCGTGTACCGGTGTCGTGTCGGGCTGCGCGTGGCGGATGGGAAGGCCGTCCGTATCGATGTCGCTGCGGCGCGCGGATGCATTGGTCCAGGCGGTCGTCTCGTTGTCATCGTAGGAGTTGAAGGTTTCGTCGGCGTTGGCGCCTGCGGTCGCCGAGACGATGGTGATCGGGTCGCGTGTGATGTGGAACGACGGTGTGGATGGTGTGGGGCCGCGGTCGAGGTGCACGGGAAGCGCGGCAGCGGGATCGTAAGTCGAGAGGCCGTTCCGCTGCGGCTCAGCGTGTGAGAAAAGCGTTAGGTGCGCGGGCGGGAGGCCATCCGCCGTGGCAGTCAGCGTGATGCGGCCTGCGGTCTCGGTGGAACGGATCGAGACACGGTTGATGCCGCCCTCAACCGGAAGATCGCGCGAGAGGATGTAGTTGTCGTAGTACAGAAACGGCGTGACCGGCGTGGCAGCGAGGCCGTGCGTGTCTGCGGGTGCGTTATTGATGGGCTCCGGCTTTGCCGTGCCCTGGGCGATGCCGCCGCGCCATTCCGCGGGACCGGTGAGGGTGAAATGGATCATGTTGAGCGCGATCGGATTGCGGCGTCCGCTTTTATCGACGACTTCGATATCGACGAGCGCGAGGTCGGAGCCGTCGGCGTGCAGGCCGCCCGGGCCGGTGTGCAGGGTGAGGCGGATGGCCGCGGGCGCGCCGGCGGTTGAGAGCGTGGTCGTGACGAGAGGATGGTGCTGGTCGTCGTAGCCGATTGCGGTGAGTGTGCCGGGCTGGAAGGCGACGTCAGGGAAGGTGAAGAGGAAGTCGTGCGTAGGACGGACAGTCCCGAGTGAGCGGCCGTTGAGTTTCAAGTTGACCAACGCAGTTGTGGCTTCGACGTAGATGGTCCGCTTTGTGCCGGCGGGGTAGTTCCAATGGCCGTTGATGTGAATGCGCGGATGCTCGGGATCAACCCAGCCGTCCCACATGACCTGGTGAGCGAAGAAGGCGTCCTTGGGTATGCGCATGGCGTCGACTTCGCCGGAGCGGCGGTAGTTGTTGTCGCCGCGGAAGTGCGAGTTCTCGTCGATCCAGCTGATGTTGACT
Organism: uncultured Acidobacteriaceae bacterium; assembly: GCA_963777205.1. Lineage (GTDB taxonomy): Bacteria > Acidobacteriota > Terriglobia > Terriglobales > Acidobacteriaceae > Granulicella. Next base: position 1,198,130 of record CAVZPQ010000002.1, read on the forward strand.
CCGCCCGCGGAGACGCGGCGTCCTGTTCCGGGGCGAGCGCGAAAGTAGTCGTCCCAACGAAGGACGTCTTCGAGCGTGTAGCTGTCCTGGTTGCGGTTGTAGAGAGGCGAGTCCTGGTGGAACGGCGGCGTGTCGTTGTCCCAGAACTTGCGCGCGCCTTCGTCGCGGTTGTACTCATGCGCCCAGAGCGGCTTGGTGGCGGACTTGTCGATGTAGAGCATCTCGCCGCCGTATTCGGCGATGTGGGACGCAAGCATCTCGCGGGCGCCGATGGCGCGGCCTCCGTGCGGATCGAACTGGTTGCGCACGGCGAGCATGTCGCGCATGTGCTCTTCACTGATGCCCTTGTTGCCGGATTCGTAGAAGAGGATGGACGGGTTGTTGCGGTTGTAGATGATGGCCTCGCGCATGAGTTCGACACGTGCCTGCCACTGGCGGCCGTGAGGGTCGCCTTCAGCATCGCCGGCGGGCATGGATTCGAGGAGGCCGACTCGATCGCAGGATTCGATGTCCTGTTTGGAGGGCGTGACGTGCATCCAGCGAACGAGGTCGCCGTTGTCTTTGACGATGAGACCGTTGGAGAAGTCGGAGATCCAGGGAGGGACGTCTGTGCCGAGCGCGGGCCATTCGTTGGTCGAGCGCGCGGCGTATCCATGCACCTCGAGCACGCGACCATTCAGAAAGATCATGCCGTTGTGAAACGCGGTTTCGCGGAAGCCGGTGCGGGTTGTGAGAGTGTCGGTGGCTTTGCCGTTGAGCAGGAGTGACGTGTTGACGTTGTAGAGGTAGCCGTAACCCCAACTCCAGAAGTGGAGATTGTGTGCGCGGGTTTGTGTCGTCACGGTTTCGGAGGCGTGGGGCGCGAGAGTGATGGGGACGGATGTTGCAGAGGAAACGGGGCGGCCGTTGAGGTCAGATATCTGCGCGCGTAGCCGGACCGTCTCTGCGGTTTCGCTGTCGTTGCGGACCTGGGATTCGATGTGGATTGTGGCGGTGTGAGCGGGTAGGTCAAAGCCATCGGCCCAGATGTACTGTCCTGTTGTGCCGAGAAAAGAGTAGAGCGGAAGCGTCTGGTGGACTGCTGGCATGACGTGCAGCCAGACGTTCTTGTTGATGCCTCCGAAGTTTGAGTAGAAGTTGTTGTTGTTCCACTGAATGGTTGCGTTCGTCGCCTGCTCTCGGTAGTTCCAGCGATTATCCGTGCGAACCGCGAGGACGTTGTCTCCCGCACGTAGCCAAGGCGTGAGATCGAAGCCGAAAGCCATCACACCGTTTTCGCTCAGGCCTAACCGGTGGCCGTTAAGGAAGACCTCTGCGGCCTGGCGGACGCCTTGGAACTCAATGATTACGCGGTCGCCGGGCGCAGCCGGGACAGTGAAGTGCTTGCGGTACCAGGCGATCCCGGTGGGCTGATCATGGATGGAGACACGGTAGGCGAAGTCCTCATTCCACGCATGGGGAAGCGTGACGCGCTTCCAGGCGGAGTCGTTGAAGGACGGATCAGAGGCGCCGGCGGGATCTCCTACGCTCAGCAGCCAGCCGCGATTGAAGTTGTAACGGACTCGCTGCGCGCTCGCGGTGATGCAGAGAGTGCAAAGTAGAACAAGCAGGATACGGAGCCGAGTCGTGCGGAACGAGCCCATGCTGTCGAGAGTAATCCAGGGCGCTCCGAGGTCATTGGTTCGTGTGGGTCGGAGGCTTCGCGCTACCGGGAATGTCGTTCGGCTCCGGGGGCGAACTCGTCCGTGGATTTCGGTTTGCGCCGGCGTTCCGGATCCGATGCGTAACCCGGCGTCGGTGCATCGAGGATGGGCTGCGCTAGTCCGGCGAGCGTTGGGTGCGGATCGTTCTTGAGGAGTTCGAAGATCACGACATCGTTCTTACCTTTTCTCAGCCACACGCCGGGAACATAGAGCGTGGCCTGCGGGCCGATGTTCCAGAACCTGCCGAGCGCGTGGCCGTTGATCCATACGGCGCCCATCCCGAGGGCGCGGGTATCGAGGAAGGTGTCCCCGACGGTGCGGAGCGTGAATGCGCCTTCGGCGAAGTGCGGACCAGCAGCGAACGTGTTTGCTGCGGAGCGAACGTGAGGAGCGGGATCCATCGGCAGAGCGTAGATCTGCCATCCGCGCAGCGGCTGTCCGCCGAGAAGCGCGTCGTGAATGCCCTTGGTTTCGTCGCGCATGCGTTTCGTGGAGTTCAGCCGGCCCATGTTCTCGACGAGAATGTCGAGCTGCGCGCCGGCGGGTGCAGTAAGCGCAAGCTGATTTTGATGGAAGTGGCGGTCCAGTGTGCCGACCTGCTGGCCGTTGACATACACGACCGCGAAATCCTGCATGTGATCCAGAGTGAGCGTTTCGTTTTCGGCCGGCTGCTTGAGATCGGGTGCGGTAGAGGATAAGGCCATAGGCCTGGCCAATCTGCTCCATCGTCCTCGGCGAGTCGCTTGCAATTGGCGGCGGCAGCGTATTCCAGAGCGACTCAGTGCGGGTGAGTGTGAACCTCGGCACAGTGATGACCGAAGGCACAGCAGGCAACGGGAGCGGCTTCTCGTGCGTGTACTTGAGGATCACGTCGCGGTAGGCGAAGAATTTCGGAGTGGGGTGGCCAGCCTCGTCGATCGGGGCGTCGTAGTCGTAGCTGGTCACATTCCCGCGATACGCTCCCGTGGACTCGCTGGCACCAGCCATGAAGCCGAAGCTCGTGCCTCCGTGAACCATGTAGATGTTGAGGGAAGCGCCGCGACTGAGGATGGTGTTCAGATCGGCGAGCTGCGGGGCGATGGGACGTGTCTGGTGCGGATACCCCCAAAGGTCGAACCAGCCGGGCCAGTATTCCGTCGCGAAGAGCGGCTGGCCCGGGCGAACACTCGCGAGGATGTCGAGAGCAGCTGCTGCTCTCCCGGTGCCGAAGTTCACACCCGAGTAGACGCCCGCGATCTGTCCACGTGTGAGCGCCTTTGATGGGTCGACCGTGTACAGCAATGAGTGTGTGAAACCATCTGCGAGGAAGATCTGATGCAGGTGGTCCATGTAGGCCTGGTCGCTGCCGAAGTTGCCGTACTCATTCTCGATCTGGACTGCGAGTAGGGGACCGCCGAGGCCGATCTGCAGGGGCGCGACCTCCTGGGCGAGGCGCTTCATCCAGCGCTCGACGGGAACCATATACGCGGGATCGTTGGTGCGCAGAGCGGTCTGCATGCGCGGGTCTGCCAACAGCCAGGCAGGGAAGCCTCCGAACTCCCACTCGGCGCAGGAGTATGGGCCGGCGCGGAGCAGAACGTACATGTGCTCCTGCTGCGCGATTTTGATGAAGGCGGCGAGATCGTTCTGGCCAGTGAAGTCAAACACGCCCGGCCTGGGCTCATGAACATTCCAGAAGACGTAGGTAGCGATTGTGTTGAGCCCCATGGCGCGCGCCATGCGGATGCGGTCGCGCCAGTAGGCACGGGGGACGCGCGCGTAGTGAATCTCGCCGGAGAGAACCTGGAATGGTTTGCCGTCGAGCTCGAAGCGGTTCCCAACGACTTTGAACGTGCGGGCATCAGAGACATCCTGTGCCGAGCATGCAGTCCCGACCAGACAGAGCAGGGCGAGCAGGAGAGTAACGCGAGTCAAGGTCCGAAGGATCAATCGTCATCCCATTTGCGGCGTGCGTGAGCGCTCGCCTGGTGCAACCCTCTGAGCTTACAGCCTTCGGCAAACCGGCGAGCAGGGGGATCAGGCTGTCTTGGGACCGTGATGCTGAGCTCGGGAGGCAGGCGGGCTTTCAGGCAATTGTGGGGAACGGCACGACGGCGATCGAGAGTCAGCGACCATAGAGGTTTTGTTGAATCGCGCATTGTGAACGCGACTGGAAACGGTGCAGTTGGTTGGACGTGTTTCTCAGGGCCGATTTTCTGTTGGCTCGCTATTTCCTCGGACATGCTGCCTCCAGGCGAACTCCCGATGGAGTTGAGCATGTGTGATGAGGATCACTCCTCATCAGCTAAAACGCTGGAGCAGCGGAATCGGTAGTACCGGCTTGCAAAATCTCCAGCAACCTGTTGCATACGTAAAGATTCTGCTCTTCTGTCATTCGAGAGAAGAACGGCAGCGCAAGCGTCGTCTTGCTGATGGCCTCGGTTAACGGCAGCCGCGAACCGCACGCCGGGGAGGCATATGGCCGCTGCAGATGAATTGGTGCGAAGTATCGTCCGCATTGGATTCCCTGGTCCTGCATAGATGCCCAGACGCTATCCCGCGTCAACGATGTATCCAGCCTCAGCCGGATAACATAGACAAACCAACCTAATCGGATCCAGTCTTCGGGATCGGGCGGCAACTGGATATGCGCGCATGATTCGAGATTCCGGCGATACATTGCCGCTACCGATGCGCGCTTTGCCAGGATCTCGGGAAGCCGCTTCATCTGTGCACACCCGAGGGCGCAATGAATATCGGACAGCCGATAGTTATAACCAACGATCGAATGTTGCAGCCAATCAGTTGATCCGTAGCGTCCTTGGTTGCGCAAAGCTCTTATTTCGTTTGCGAGTGCTTCATCCTGCGCGAGGATGACGCCGCCTTCACCGGTCGTGATCTGCTTGTTGGCATAGAACGCGAAGATGCCGACGTCGCCGAATGAACCCGTTGGGCGGCTGTGATATTCACTGCCCAGTGCTTCGCACGCATCTTCGATCATGCGCAGATTGTGCCGCCTTGCAATTCTCATCAGGTCCGTCATCGCAGCGGGATAGCCGAAAGTGTGCACGACGATCAGCGCTCGCGTATTAGGCGTTATAGCCGCTTCTACGCAGGCCGGATCGAGATTGAGAGTGCGCGAGTCGATGTCCGCGAAAACTGGTGTTGCGCCTACGTGACGAACGGCGTTCGCTACCGCAATAAAGGCGAATGAAGGCACGATTACTTCATCGCCAGGAGCTATTCCCAGCACTAATAACGCAAGGTGGAGGGCAGCGGTGCCCGAGCTCACGACTACGGCGTGTGCCACGCCCGTATGCGCCGCCATGATCGACTCGAACTCCTGGGCTTTTGGCCCCAGACTGAGTTGTCCGCTCCGCAGTACGCCGACCACGGCTTCGATCTCGTCATTTCCTATATCAGGGAAAGAAAGTGGAATCGTCATGCGTGGTGCTCGGCGGGACCTTTCAGGAGCAGCTCATTACGTGAAGGCAGCTGCTCGAGCACTGAAAGGATCCGTTTTGCGGCGTTGCCGTCGCCATAGATATTCGTCATGCCAGTCAGCTGATCGCGGAACGAGTCACTCATGGCCATCTCCAACATTGCGCCGATAGACTTACGGTGCGCCTGTGCATGCAGGATGTTTATTCCACGCTCCCGCCCATATTGCCGCAGACCGACATCAACCGTAGGCAGCGCAAAGGAACCGCTCTCCATAATTCCGCTGCTCGAATTTCCCACCATCAACGTTGCACAGCGCAGCAGGCTCCAATATGTGACCGGCGGCAGGTTGACATAGAGTTTGCCGTTTGGCGCTGTTGCTACGAACCGCTCAGTACGTCCAATCAGCTCCCGGCTGCCGGCATCGGCATTCGGATAGCAGAAGAGCAACTGCATGGGGAGCTGCGCGAGCGCTGCGAAGAGCTCATCGGCCTCTTGTAACGTGTCTTCGAGAAGCGTTACCGGGTGGTAAGCTACGACCGCGGTAGGTTTCAGAAGGTCGAGCTTCAGGGTGCACTCCAGCTCTTCTCTGGTGAGAAGACTGCTCCGGTGAACATGATCCAGCGATGGGGCACCGGCGTGGTGAACGCGCCAAGCCTCTTCGCCCATACCGATCACGCGAGCACGAGCTGCGGCCGTAGAAGTGAAGTGAAGATGAGCCATTTTTGTTAGAGCATCACGCACGGCATTATCGATCGCTCCCTGACTGATCTCTCCGCCTTCGATGTGTGCAATCGGAATTCGCAATGCAAGCGCGACTGCCGCAGGCGCCAGCATCTCGTACCGGTCGGCGATCAGGAGCAGCAAGTCAGGCCGCAAATTGGCCAAGCAGTCGGCAAGGCCGAGCACGCCGACACCTATGCTCTTGGCCATTCCAACGTCGGTGTCGGAACTTAGCAGACATTCAATACGGGCCGCGACAGTGAACCCATCCTGTTCAATTTCTTGCACGGTGTTACCGAACTCGGGAGAAAGATGTGCTGCGAGGACGATCAGCATAAGTTCGATCTCCGGATGCTGATCGAGTTCACGCAGCGGCCAATACAGATGGCTATAGTCCGCCCGTGAAGACGTCACGACCGCAATCCTTCGAATCATGCAGTGCACACCTGAGTAACTGCGCGGATCTTATCCGCGATGCAAACGCTCGGTTCATACTCCGGCACTAGCATCTTGCACGCCTCAAGCCAACCAACAAGGTCGCGAGAAATTATGGCGTGTTCAAGAGTGTCGAGACCTGATGCCAGCTCAGCATCGTCCTGACTCGGACTGTGGATAGCCAGCAGATGCGTGCCAACTCGGACCGGCTTTTCCATCATTGACCACGCACGTTCGTGCAATTTGTCGCCCGGGCGTAGACCGGTGTATCGGATCTTGTGTACGGCGCCTGGCGGGGCGAACTCCTGTATGAGGAACTCCGCCAACTCTCTAACCCGCCGCTGCTCTCCCATCAACGGGACCCACAGATAAGGTTCACCGTGCAGTGCGAGGGCGTGAAGGAGATGCTGGGTCGCTTCCGGCCCGGAAAGGAAATATCGGGAAACCTCCGGGTGAGTTATGGTCAGATCTTCTCCGTTCGCGATCTGCTCGAGCAATAGCGGCACAATGCTGCCCGTTGAGCCGAGTACATTCCCGAGCCGGAGGATCTTGACCTCCAGATCAGATCGGCCGGCCGCACCAAGCGAAATGCGCTCGGCGATCCGCTTGGTCACGCCCAGGACGCTGATAGGATCAACAGCTTTGTCAGTCGAGAGAAGAACGAACGTTCCAACTCCAGCTCGTTCACACTCGCGAATCAACGTATGCGTGCCCACAACATTCACTGACGCTGCTGTGAATGGATTGCCTTCCAGCAGCGGAACGTGTTTGCAGGCCGCGGCGTGGAATACCGCATCAATTTGAATGCCGTTCAGCAACTCTTGTAACAGGATGCGATCACGGACGTCCCCAAGCACTGCGCGTACATGGCATCCTGTCGCTCTCGACTGCAAGCGCATCTGAATGCTCGCCAAGCCGGCCTCAGCATGGTCCAGTAGGATCAAAGATCGAGGGCAACGCTCTGCAATCACTTCCGCCATGGCCGATCCCAAAGAGCCGCCGGCTCCAGTGATCAGAACGTTCTTCCGCACAACAAGGTCATCTTCACCCGGGTAGAGTGTTGTTCCCGGCCTGCCGGTGAATCTTGGCCATATGTTATTTTCGAGTGCTTCCAACCGACCTCGTGCCAACGACTCACCGTAAGATCTAAACCTTCAAGCATGCGACGCTGGAATTATACTTCTGGCACGCATGACGGATATTGTGTTTCTTTCTGCCACGGAACAGTTGCGACTGCTCCATTCTGGCCAGGTCTCACCTCTCGAACTCGCGGAAGCCCATATTTCACAGATACAGCGGCTCAATCCGCTTCTCGGAGCCATCATCGACTTCGACCCGGATCTTGTTCGAGCTCAGGCACGATCCACTCAGCATGGCAAGCTCGGCGGTTTGCCCATGACGATAAAGTCGTCGATTGCGACCAAGGGCTACCGCTGTGAAATCGGAAGCCGATTGCATCGCGATGAACGTCCGTCTGCCGATGCGGAAGCTGTGGCAGCGTTACGTCGGAACGGGGCCGTCATTCTAGGAACGACGAACTGCCCGGAGTTCCTGATGGCCTACGAGACAGAAAACGCCCTATACGGCCGGACCCGCAATCCCTGGTCGCTCGAATATAGTGCCGGAGGTTCAAGCGGAGGCGAAGCGGCGGCGATCGCTGCAGGACTTTCAGCAGCCGGGCTGGGCAGCGATAGCGGAGGCTCCGTACGCATTCCGGCACACTTCACTGGCATCTGCGCCCTGAAACCTACGTCCGAACGGATCAGTGCGCGCGGACACCTTCCTCCTTGCGTCGGACCGTTCAAGCGACTCGGTGCGATCGGTCCGATGGCACGGTCGATCGAAGATATCTCACTCTTGTTCGGGATACTTGCGACCCCGGACTTCAGGCCACTCTCACTCGAAGAGGCACGCGAGATTCCGATTGGATACTTTGAACACGATGGTTCAGCGACGTCGCCCGACATAATCGCTGCAGTTGAGCTCTCAGTCAAGGCGCTTCGCGCTGCAGGGTTCCGCGTTGAGCGATTCCTTCCAACGGGGCTCCAGGAGGCGCAGAGGCTTTGGTCTATCTTCTTCATGCAGTGTGGCGCTCTGTTCTACGGGCCTGAGATAGCCAAAGATCACAATGCGCTGAGCGCCATCTTCCGCGAATTTCTAAAGCTCGCGGCGGAATTCGAACCACTTGGGACCGAAGATCTGCTGTCCGCGTGGGCAGAGTGGGATCCACTTTGTGATCGCGTGCTCGAGCAAATGAGTGCCTTCCCGATTTTGCTTTCACCGCCTTGTGCGATTCCGGCGTTTCGACATGGGGAACGCAGATGGAGCACCGACAAAGGTGAGACCAAGTACCTGGATGCGATGCGCTACGCCCAGTGGTTTAACGTGCTCGCTGCGCCGGCAGCTGTTGTGCCGATCTGTCAGACTGCTGGCGGACTTCCAGTTGGAGTGCAGATCGCTGGAAGACCTTTTGAGGACGAGCGAGTGCTTGCCATCGCGAGTGTGCTGGACAAAGAGTTCGGCTATCGCGTGCCTTCCGCGCTGACAGCTCTTGCGTCTGGCTTGGACACCGGCGCGTCATAGTTGAAATCAAATCGCTGCAACCGGGTACCGGATTCAAAGCGATCGTTCCACTCCAGTTGATATTTGACCTTGTCATTGCTATCTGGATAGCTTTCCGGCCTTTCATAAGGATAGGTACTCATCGCATGAAAGGGTAGCTTGTCGACGGTGAAGGGTAGAGCTTCGTAGAAGTCCATGTCTTTGACGAAGCCATCAGCGTAGAAGAAATAGTCACGCGTCCAATGCGGCGGTAGGGCTGGCAGCCCTGACGGATCGAAATCTGCGTCAATTTCTTCGCCGCTTCCGAAGATCACGTAACGATCGTCTCGGGCGCCGAGCAAAGGCTTCACGTCGCCGTAATGTGTATACGTTCCGCGCTGCCACTGGAAAGGTCCCGTCGCGCTGATCCTGTCGTAGTCATAGGTCAGGTCGCCCGGCGTGCGGCCTTCAATTTGCTTTGGGTACCCGCGGAAGACAAGCTGCGCGGTCCGCAGTGGAACGTCCACCTCACGCCCTGCGCTCACTGCCGGTCCGTTGTCGACTCGAATCTGGTCCCAGTAGATCTGCAGATTCGTACGCAGCCGGATACGGCGCACTTCCGCAGGAATTCTGCCTGTGAGGTCCACCACAATGGTCCGCGGCAGTCCCGCCGGGAAACCCATGTCATCGATAATCCGCCTCCAGGTGCCATCCGGCATCTCGGCCTCGACCGACGGCGGCTCCGGCACAATCCCGGCCTGCCATGCTGCGTACATTGAGCTCGCGCTGAAGTATTCGATGTATCCGTGCAGGAAGAGCCTCAGTGGGTGATCCGCACGCCACGGTCCCAGGTCGAGCGTCAACGTGTGCGGCTCAGCGAAGCCGGCATAGCTGAGATTGTGAAAGCCGCGAACATAGACGTGGTCTTTCGCGGAAAGTTCCGCATGTACATCTCTCCCGTTGTTGTCCCACGCACCGGCAACGTTATGAATCATGGGCGAAGCCAATACCAGACCGCCGTCAGGAAAAGGCGGCTCGCTCAGGAACCGCTCATCCGGATACGCCTCCACATTCGCCGGGTGGTCTACTGCGAGCAGCCGAATCTGATCGATATAGTTGATCTCCTCCATCGGCTCCCCGAAACGTACATGAAGCAGCCCATCCGAGCTTCGTAGCAGGTGCCCATCGATTTTGATCCACTCATCCGAGTCATTTGCGTTACGAGCCGTCGGAGATATCCAATGCCCGATAACTGCAGCGCCAATAACATCAGAAACAAACTGAAACTTACTTCCATCCCATGCGAACAGGACCGGGCATGAGCTTCCTCTGCGGTCGAGTTCGGTCAGCGCCAGTAGCTTGTCGGTTGGGATGTCCAGTTCGTCTTGCGGTACACCTGTAGGCCAGAGCACGCGGATAATGTCGACCTTTGCATGGGACCCCAGACCTGCACGCAGCTCCAGGTCTCCCTGACTCTCAAATCCTTCGCTTCCCGTCACCTCGAATTTCTGCCACAGCCCTTCCGCAAATACTTCTACCTTCGCTCCGATTGCACTCTTGTTATCCGCCATTCCGGCCAGACGCAACCGCAACGAATGATTTCGTTCACCGCCTATGTTCTCCAGAATCAGAGGCGATTTCTGCACACGCCCGATCACAAGATCAGCCACCCCTCGGTCGTCCAGGTCCGCCGCGACCAGTGAACGAGCGCCGTCGATGTGTAAGTCGGAAACACCAAGGGCTGCACTTACATCTTGAAATCCGCCCGGCCCTGTGTTTCGGAACACCTTCAAACGGGTGCCTGCGTCGGTGTCGACCAACGCCGCTATATCCAGCCATCCATCATTGTCGAAATCCACCGTAGTGAGCCCCCATCCGCCTCTCACATCGGCCAGTTTGATCGGGATTCGGGTGAAGTCATTCCCATTTGTGTTCCGCCACAAGGTTAGCCCTGGCGCACCATCATGCGTCAGCGCAACGTCCATCCATCCATCTTTGTTGAAATCCGCGACCACAACTCCGCGTGTCGCAGGTATTGAATTTCCCGAATAGAGTGGCCTGTGAAGGAACGCGCCTTCTCTCTGGTTGAGGTAAACAGAAGGCGCAGTCTGATCGCCGGTAATCACGAAGTCGATCGCGCGATCATTATTGATATCGCTGACTGCGGCGCTCTGTGTCTGGCCGTTACCGGTAAGAGCCGGTTCCTTCGTCCACTCCGTAAACGTGCTATTTCCGTTGTTACGCCAGAGAACGTTGGTCGTGCCGCCCGGTTGCGACGGACGCCCGGTGATGAACAGATCCAGGTCGCCGTCGTGATCGAAATCCACGAACGTCAACCCCGAAGGCCTGTTGAGAGCATGAATGCCTGCCTTCTCCGTCACGTCTGCGAAGTGGCCGTGTCCCAGATTGCGGAAGAGCACAATGCGATCGCTGAGAGCAAGCGCCACGTCCGGCAGTCCGTCGTTGTCGAAATCGCCCACAGCGCAGGAAACGCCATCTCCAGACGCACTGAGCCCGCTTTCCTTCAGACTTATCTCGGTCAAAGCATGCCCGCTGAAACGAAATGCATGCAACACTTCGGCTCCACTGCCCACGGACAAGATCGTTTTCCTGCCGGAGCCGTCAAGATCCAGCAGGCACACACCTGCTCCGCTCTGTTTTCCGTCGCCGGAGCGCTCTGCTCCCTCAACTTCGCGCGGTACATACCGTACCGGAATCATTGGCTCAACGACGGGTACGGGCAGCGGCATCTCTTGCGCGACGGCAAGTCGACCCTGTTCGTTATATTGGGCGCTGACCGTCGTCCCGACCTTGCTGTTCGTCAGTTGCTGAAAGCGATTCAAATGCGTCCGTGCGTCGGCCATCGCGCCTGAATGCTGAAGTACTCGAGCCAAACCAAATTCCGCTGAGGCATGGAGCGGATTTAGCCGGAGCGCCGCTTGATATTCAACCTCCGCGGCGGCATACTCCTTCAAATTGAACTCTGCGCTCGCGAGGTAATAATGGACGTCTGCATCTTCAGGGTCGAGTGCCTCGGCAGCCGCAAAACTCGCCTTTGCATCTGCCGCATCACCGCTGAGCATATTAAGTAAGCCCAGGCAGTAGGACGGCCTCGGATTCTTGGGGTCCTTCTCGGCTGCTGATCGCAAGGCCTGCTGAGCTTCAGGCAATTTTCCGAGATAGAGGAGAGCGATACCTTCGTTCAGCTGCGGGATCGCTGCACCGTTCAGCACCTTTTCGGCCGCGCGGAATCGCTCCAGCGCACGCGCGGGCAACTGCTGATTCATATAAGCAATGCCGACGTTGTTCTGTCGTTCCGCCTCGAGTTGGGCAGCAGTCAACGAACGGCTCTGGGCGTGGAGTGCCATGCAAAACGTTGCGGCGGCAAAAATCGCTGAGCAGACAGTTCGCGAGCGCAAACCCCCGGCATCTCCCCTCGTTACGACAGAATTCATGAGCGCGATTATACGGACGGCATTCCGTCGTGACGTGTAGTATGGTGCGCATCTCGGCTCTTTTCGAGGTGTGCCAATGAATCTTCCACGTACACGGCGCGACTTCCTCGCAGCCGCCACCGGAGCAGCCGGCACTGCGTTCCTGATTAGTGAATGCCCCACGGTAGCCGCACTTCAGCGCACACCACAACCGCTGCCGTCACCGAACGCGCCCACCAACCAGAATGTGCCCGGGGGATTAAACAACTATCCGTCAGGTGATTCTTCACGTCCGGTCCCCAATACATTCAATGCGGCCGAAGTTAAGCGGATGGTGGAAGAACTCTATCAGCTTGCGCTCGAGTTGAAAGACGAAGCCGATAAGACGAATCTGCAGACCACTCTCCCGGCTGACTTCCTGAAACGAGCGCAGCAGATCGAGAAGCTGGCAAAGGCGGTACGTAATCGCGCAAGAAGCTAGGCGGGCAATCCCGCTTACCGTGGAGGACCAGGCTTCGCGGCGGAGTCGGAAAGAATACTTTCCCTTCGCGGGCCGGAATACACCTGCGGTGGCTCGCCGTTCTTCTGTGCCTCCGCCTGGTCATTTAGCCGAACGAATATTGCCCGTTCCTTCGCCGCTCTGTCTGGATCCGAGGAGCGGGCATACGCTTTCGCGAGGCTGAAGTGGATTTCAGGGCTGTTCGGATCTAATGCAGCTGCCCGTTCCAGCTCCCCGACTGCGGTCGAGAGATCCATGTGGGATTCAAGCAGCGCGCGCCCGAGCAGATAGTGCGGCTCTGCCGCCGCCGGAAGCAGCGCGATAGCCCGCCGCGCTGGTTCAAGAGCATCAGACGCCCGGTGTTCGCGTAGCGCAATCGAAGCAAGCGCCTCATACGGAAGCGGACTGCGAGGTGAAATCCGCTCTTCTGCCAGCATTTGTCCCGAAGCTTTATCGAACTCTGAAAGCGCCATCAGGGCACTGCCATAAGCGTAGTGAAGATACGCCGTGTCTGGATGCTCAGCTATCAGGGCATCGAACGCGGGAAGAGCTTCGTCATAGCGGCTGTCCAGGAGCATCTCTTGTATTCGCCCGGCCCGAATCATCAGCGGCTCGACCGTGTCGCCGGGAAGCGCAGTAACCCTCAACAGAACAAATCCGAACGCCGCATCGATGCGGTCTGCCTCGCCGGTCAGCCGGCGCGCCATAGTGAACTGCAACGACGCGCGGTCAAACTCGCCATTTCGCAAATACAGCAGGCCAAGCGTGTAGTGCGCGTCTGAGACAGCTTGCGGGTCGCCGTTGAGGCCGAGCCCCTCGCCACGTTCCAGATGGACGAGAGCGTTGTCGTATTCATGAAGTCTGAATTCGCTCAATCCCAGCACGGCCCAGGCGGTTCCGTCGTTCGCATGCAGTCCTACCCAGCTCGACAGCTTCTGCTCCGCAAGCTGATACTGTCCCGCCGCATAGGCGCGCATGCCCTCGCCCACGTCCGCCGGTCCCGCCGTCGCTTGGTCATTAGCAAACCATCTCCGGCTCCGTGCCTCTTCTGACGCTTCACTCCCTTTAAGGCTGGCTGCCTTCTCGTCTGCTGCCCTGCCCGCTTTCGTGTCCCCCGCAAGTTGTTGAGATTCTGCGAGTGCTCTCCACGCGGCTGCACTTTGCGGCGAAACGCGGACCTCACGTTCGAACTGACCCAACGCTTCCGTTCGCCTACCCGCATGCTGTAGAGCTTTTCCATAAGCGAGGTGTAACAGTGGAACCGTAGGGTTTGCCGTCGTCGTTCTCGCGAAATCCTCTAAGCCGTCCTCGCCGCGAGCTGCGGCACTGCCCACCTGGACCAGAAACGCCTCTCGCGACGGATCGACCTCTGACGGCAACAATCGAACGCGAAGAATCGCGAGCGCCATGGCAAGACTCGCCTGCGAGTTCGGATTTGTGCCGAACGTCGTGCGCAGCAAAGTTGTGGCACTCTCAAAATTGCCGTCGCGGATACGCAGCAAGCTAAGGTGATATGCGGCCACACGGTCCACCTCGGAATCGCCGCTGTTATTCAGGGTCGCGGCACGCTCAAGGCTGACCTGGGCATCCTTATATTGCCGCGCTCCGAACTCGCTCAGCCCGAGCAAATCCCAGGCGAGTCCCATCCGTGGTGCGGCTCGTGCCACGCGCTGTAAAGACCCAACAGCGATGTCGAACCGGTTAGCCTCGTAAGCGGCCGTTCCCAACTTCCACCAGCCTTCGGTCCAGTCGGGCCGCGCTGCTACTTGCTTTTGCAGGACATCGAGGTCTGTTGCTGCCTGTCCCGGATCTGCCTGTGAAGTTTGTACCCCGAGTGGAGCTGCGAACATACCCGGAACAGCCATGTGCAACAGCACGCCGGTCAGCAGCAACCGCCCAATCGCTATGGACATGGCCTTCACTTCGCCTGTAAGTTTAGTGGCAACATCACGCACAGGCCACTCCCATCGCAAGAATCACCCCATCGGCATTCTTTGTAGATCGTCAAGCCGAGCCTCTTACTCGACGGTCCTTCCTTCGCCGTGGGCTGGCGTGGACCGCTGTCGCGAATCTGCCGATCGCCTCCCCTCTCCTGGCACAGAACTCCCCTGCGACGAACGTCATTTTCTCCGAAGTGCCTCCATCGCGCAGCCACATCGATTGGGTGCATACGGCCGGAAAGACCTCCGCTAAATATCTGCCGGAAACCAGCGGTGCAGGTTGCGCCTTTCTTGATTTCGACAACGACGGCTGGATGGACATCTACCTCGTCAACAGTGGCAAATCCGACCTGTACGATCCGCCCCGACCACTTCGCAATGCTCTCTATCGCAACAACCGGGACGGCACGTTCACGGACGTGACCGAACAGGCTGGCGTGACTGGCGGCGGATATGGAATGGGCGTCGCAGTGGGCGACTTCGACAATGACGGATTCCCCGATCTCTACGTAACCCAGTATGGGCGCAACATCCTCTATCGCAATAACCGAAACGGCACCTTCACTGATGTGACCGAAAAGGCCGGCCTCGCAGCGCCCGGCTGGAGTTCGAGTGCCGTTTGGTTCGACTACAACAACGACGGCCTGCTGGATCTCTTCGTCTGCCAATTTGCGAACTTCGATCCCGCCATCTCATGTAAGGATCCGGAAGGAGTTGCCCATTACTGCTTTCCACGCGAGTATCAGCCGCGTGCAAGTCAGCTGTTCCGAAATAACGGCGATGGCACGTTCACCGATGTCAGCAGCAAAGTTGGAATCGCGCAACACCTCGGAAAGGCGTGGGGAGCCGTCGCGACGGACATCAACAACGACGGCAAGCTGGACCTGTTTGTTGCTAACGACACAGTAGCCAATTTTCTGTACGTCAATCGTGGGGACAAATTCGAAGAGGTCGGCCTGCTCGCCGATGTGGCCTACAGCGCCGATGGACATCCCCGCAGCGGTATGGGCGTGGACTCCGCCGACTTCGACCAGGACGGCTACATGGACCTCTTCGTTGCCAACATCGATCAGGAGATCTTCTCGCTCTATCGCAACCTCGGAGACGGCACTTTCGAGGACGTTGCTATTCCGTCCGGCATCGGCATGGATACTCGCTGGATGAGTGGATGGGGACTGCGGTTTCTGGACTACGACAATGACGGAGACCTGGACCTAATCCTGGCTAATGGTTTCCCCGATGACCTGATCGACAAGACTTCCACCTCGGTCCATTGGAAGGAGCCTCTGCTGTTGTTTCATAACGACGGGAAGCGATTCAGGAATGTAAGCGCCCAGGCCGGCCCTGTGTTTGCTAAGAGCTTCGCCGCCCGCGGACTCGCAACCGGTGACTTCAATAACGATGGTGGCCTCGATGTACTGATCAGCAATAATGACGCAGCCCCGCTTCTGCTGCGCAATGAGATCGGAAAGCAGAACACCTGGCTGGGCGTGCGGCTCGTCGGGCGCAAGTGCAACGCCGACGCGGTCGGTGCGCGGATTACCTACCAGGCGGCCGATTTGAAGCGAACGCGAATGAAGGTGGGCGGCGGCAGCTTCCTCTCTGCCCATGATCCCCGATTGATTCTCGGCGCCGGCAAACGTTCGACGTTCGATTGGATCCAAATCCAATGGCCCGAGCCGAGCGGCGCTGTCGAACGCATCACTCATCTGCCCGTGAACCGTTACATCACGATCGTGGAAGGTACCGGGAAATGGACCTGAACACGTTAAGCAGGGAATCGGACCTTCATCCCCGCTACCGCTAATCCTGAAATGGCTCGCCAGGCTTGACTATCCGTATGCGATGGTCCGTAAAGGTGTTTTTCATCTCCGGAACATACACTTTGGGCATGTGACAGCTGGCGCAGTTGTGGTTGGCGACCGGGCACCCGGGCGCGCGTCGCGCCGAGCCTGCACTCGTGACCGTGCTCTCCGGCGGTGCGCCATGAGAGCCGCCTGAAGCTGCATGGCAACGCAGGCACGCGCCATCGTAGGACCCGACGTCGGTTACCAATTCCGCATGCGGATCGTGGCAGGAACTGCAGACGAGCCGGGGATCGCCCTCCTTCCCCCAGCATTTGCTCGTCACTAGCCGGTAGGGAGCCGAACGCACAGTTGAAGGACCGCTGACATGTGCCAGCTTCACATCCCACCAGCTCCCGTGGCACGCTCCGCAGAACTCGACCGACTCTGTCGGCGAAAGGGTAGACGGATCAAAGATCGCCAGGTCCTTTGCCGGTATTCCTCCGTTGCTCATCGCAGAAACATGCGCCGCGCCCGGACCGTGGCAGGCCTCGCATGTCACTCCTGGATGCAGCTCTGATTCGTTCAACTGCCCTTGGATCTCGACCGCCGTGGCGTGGCAACTGAAACATCGGAGTAGCTCGGCCTTATCAATTTGTCTTCCGGAGGCCGTCAAAAGGTCGGTCGGTTGGGTTAAAATCTCGGGCAGGCGTAAATGCGATGTTATTCAGACTCCGAAATAATGTCACTCGCGCCTCGTAATAGCCTCCGTCTGCCTTCCTGAACAGGTACGACTGTCCCACTCGATTCGTGCCGAAGACCCATGCAAGCGGCCAGGAGACCTTTTCCTTGCCGTCTGTCACCGAGTAGATGCTGACCCTTTTACCCGATTTGGAATCCGTATCGATCCGGAACAGGTCAGGCGCATAGAGAAACGAGAGGTGCGCATCCTTAGCGAGCGTTTCCGCAGCATCCGGTCGCATTGCAGTACGCCCCATCGATGAAGCCATCGCGGAGTGCGATATCGCAGCATGACACCGTGCACAGCTTCCGCTCGCAGCAAATTGTGCCATCGAGTCCTGGCCTTTCGTGGGCCAGAAACCAGGTTCCGCAATGTGATCTTCAGTTGAAAGCTGGGCCTCCGCCGATCTGGCAGGGGCAAACAGCGCCGCTGCCAGCGCAATCGAAAGCAGGAAAACCCGGAAAAGAGACACACGTCGATTGCTGGATGACAATGTACGTCTTGCTGGGTGTTCGATGATCATCGGCAAAGTCTCGATCAAGCTACGTCAATTGCGCTGACAGGGCAAACACTGTGGAAATCGATCCATGGCGTCCATTTATGAGTGATAGCGAATAAATGAAAGCAAACGTTTGTCCGCATTGCTTAGCGGAATATCGCTTTTTAGAATCCGCTTGACGAAGTCTCCGAACGGCACGATGATGCATGGGAACCTCTCTATTTGGTTATCAAGACACCTGAGAAAAGCGTTTGTTTCCCGGCAGTAGCACTTCGTATCAAAACCGGCCCGATGCTACACCGAACTCGTAAGACGCTGTTGGATTGTAATTTCTGGAGGAAGTGATGGAACGAATGCCGTGGACCCGCTGGCCGGGCCACAAGCCCCTGCTAGTCACATTGACGATTACCTTCTTGCTCTGCCTGTTGCAGTTCGGTGCGCCTTCGCCGATGCAAGCGCAGGTCTATTACGGCACGATCGTGGGTAACGTTACCGATGCGACCGGGGCGGCTGTGCCCGGCGCCTCCGTGACTGTGACGAATAAAGGCACGAACGAAAGATCAACTGCAAAGACGACTTCACAGGGTAATTTCTCTGTGGCTCAGCTGCCGGTAGGCGTCTACAAGGTTGAAATCGACTCACCCACATTCAAAAAATATGTCGCCGATAACGTCGCGGTCCATACGTCGACCAACACCGAGCTCAACGCGTCACTGCAGGTCGGATCGGCCACTGAAACCGTGACCGTCGAAGCAAATGCCATTCAGGTGCAGACGACTTCGGCGTCCGTCGGCGAAGTCATCGACGGCACACAAGTCCGTGAACTCCCGCTCAACGGTGAAAACTTCATCGGCCTGACGCAACTCTCGCCGGGTGTATCGGCGGCGGCAAGCTTCGATTCCACCGGCAAAGGCCTTCAAGGTGGTGTCAACTTCTCAGTGAACGGCAATCCATACACCAACAATCTCTTCCTGGTGGATGGTGTCAACAACAACGACGTCGGCTCTAACCGCACCATCCTGGTCTATCCCGCCACCGATACGATCGCCGAGTTCAAGATGATCCGAAACTCGTATGGTCCGGAATATGGACAGGCGTCCGGCGCGATCATCAGCATCACAACACTCTCAGGCACGAACACCATTCACGGCGGCTTCTTCTATTCGGGCCGCAACGATGCTCTGGACTCCTATGACTGGGTCTCGAAGAATAACGGCACCGGTAAAGCCGAGTTGCGGCGCAGTGACTGGGGCTATCACATTGCAGGTCCGATCAAAAAGGATCGCCTGTTCCTCTGGTTCAACCAGGAGTGGGATCGCGAGATCCGCGGCGGTTCGTTCGGTACGTGCGTCCCCACCGATGCAGAGTCGGCCGGCGACTTCAGCGGATATGGCTCCGCCACGACCGATCAGTGCGGTGCTAGTATCCCGACGATTCCGGTTCAGTTCCAGGCCACAGGCAATCCGTACAAGATTGCGAACCCGGATAAGGGCGGTCTGCTGATCGCGCAGTTCTATCCGTCCGCCAACTACAACTCCAATCAGAAGCTGGTTGGGCCGAATGGCTATAACTGGGCGTCATCGATTCCGAACACCAACGACTGGAGCGAGTGGAACGTCCGTGGAGACTACGACGTAACCAAGAACAATCGCGCTACACTCCGTTGGACCAACGACAGCTGGAGCAATCCCTTCCCTAACAATCCTGGCTACGACGGCCTGTGGGGCGACTCCTCGTATCCCACCGTCGGCTCCAACTGGAGCCAGCCATCGAAGAGCGTGATGGCTAAATTGAGCTCGACCTTCCACAATTCGATGGTCAATGATGTCGAGTTCGGTTATGGTCACAACGCCATCATCACCACGCTTGCCGGCACGCGTTCTGACATCGTTCCGGCGTTGCAGCAGGCCTATCCTCCGACTTTCCCAAGCTCCATCAAGCAGCCCGACGAGTTCTTCGGCGGCTGGGGTGGCCTGAACCCTTACGGCTCTTACCAGGGCAATGCCTCAATCTGGAACATCGCCCCGTATAAGAACCATGAAGACTTGTACACGGTGCAGGACAACCTCTCGAAGGTATCTGGAAACCACCTCTACAAGGCCGGCGCATTCTTCTCCACCAACACCAAGGTTGAGGACAACGGCAACGGCAATGATCGTCCAAGTCTGCCTGGAACCGTCTACTGCGGCAAGGATGCCAAGGGGAATGCCACGACTGCCTGTGCGCAGACCAACAACGCGCTCGCCACCATACTGATTCCGGGCACCGGTCCGCTGCCCCAGGAGTTCAACGTCGGGGAAAACAGTATCGACGCGACGGCGTACGTAGCCTGGCACGACTTTGAGTTCTACCTTCAGGACTCGTGGAAGATCCGTCGCAATCTTACCGTTGACTACGGGTTCCGCTGGTCGTTCTTCCGCGAGCCCTACGGAACCGATAATCACTGGGCCAACTGGAGCTTAGCGGACTGGAGCGCCTCGGAAGCCAAATCCAATCCGTCTGATGCTTGCAATGGCACCGTCATTGTTCCCGGCACGACACCCTGCCAGGACGCGGTCAAATTCCTCTCGGGCTTGGGCGTCACTTTACCGCTTTCCAACGGCACGCCTGGCCCGAACCGAGCGTTGGTCAACCAATCCAATCACGACATCGCGCCTCGCGTAGGTATCGCGTGGGACGTCTTTGGCAACGGCAAGACGGCCCTTCGGCTCGGCGCCGGTCAGTTCTACCAACGCGAACTGGTCGGTATCGACGAAGGTATGGCTCGCACGGCTCCGTTCGTCATCAACATCAACACCAACCGCGCAATCGATGCTCCGTCGCCCATCACGAGCGCCGCAGTTTCGCCTAACTACGCCAAGGATCCCCGTGGCGTGACACCGAACGCGTGGCAGTGGAACGTCACGGTCGAGCAACAGCTGCACCAGAACACTACCTTCGAACTCGGCTATGTCGCTAACACCGGGGTTCACCTGACCTCGATGTCTGACTTCAACGCGGTCCCGCAGCAGAATTGGCTGCAGTCCGCATTCCAGAGTGGGGCAGCGCAAAACGCCTACCGCCCGGCCTTCAACTTCGGCACCATCGGCGGCTTTGCACGCGGCGGTCATGCGTCCTACCACTCCCTGCAGGCGCTGTTCCGGTCGCAGCTCGGCCGGTCCACGTTCCAGGCTGCATACACGTGGTCGCACTCCATCGGCAATGTGGAACTGGATAACTCCTCCGGCAGCTTCAATCAGCAGGCGACTACCTGGCAGGGGGATCCCGGGCTGGACAAGGGCAACACCAACATCAATCGCCCCAACATCTTCGTAGCCAACGAGGTGTACTACCTGCCGAAGTTCGACAAGCATAACGAGTTCATGCGGCAGTCGATCGGCGGCTGGGAACTGAACAGCATCTTCACCGCAGCACACGGATCGTCGCTCAGCATCTTCAGCAGCGGCGCCAGCGGCGCCTGCACCAACTTGGACGCGAGCGGAAACTGCATCGCGGGATACAACAGCACGCTTACTGGGCTGATCGGCAGCGGCTACACGGGAAACAACCGCCCGCTGGCCACCGGGGTCAGTTGCAATGCGGGCGAACATGAGAACCAGATCCTGAATCCTGCGGCGTTCACGCTTGTGGGCTATGCTCTGGGGACCATTCCGTCCAATATGGCGCGGCGCGGCTCTTGCTATGGGGCTCCGACCACCGATTGGGACGCACAGCTCGCGAAAAACTGGCAGATTCACGAGAGGTACGGGATCAAGTTCGCTATGGACTTCTTCGACCTCTTGAATCATCCCAACTTCAACACCAGCGGACTGGAGTCGGCGGGCTATACGTCGCCCACCCCCCTGTATTGCGGGGGCGCAACGGCTCCCAAACCAGGCGGTGGACCGACTGGCCAGCCCTGCAGCCCAACCAACAACGTCGTGACCTCGCAGGGCACGGTTACCGGGTTCGGCTCCGTGCAGGCGCTGCAGCCGGGTAAATCAAACCGCGAACTGCAATACTCATTGCGGTTCCAGTTCTAACTCCCATTTCCTCAACCGGAGCGGCGGAGCTTTCTCTCCGCCGCTCTTTTACTGCGCTAAAATCGATCCACGGTCCCGATGACATCACGGCATAAAGTGTGCGCGTCTTTAGCCGGCTATTCGCTGAAGCTTCGGCCGCGTGCGCCGGCCTTCCTCCTTGCGCTTGTTCTTCCATTCGTCTCCCACGCAGAGCAGTCAAAGCACGCTGTTGCATCACGACCTTCCAGCCCTGCTGCACATTCCACAACCGACGAGCTGGAGACCCGGCTGCGCAACGCGCAGGTGGCACGCGAAAGCGGGATTCCCAGCGCCGTCACTGATGCCAACACGTTGGTCATCGCATCCGCTGCCCGGGAGCTCGCCCAATTGCGAGCCGCCGAGGGTGCATATGGCCAGGCCGCGCAGCTCTACAAAACCTCTCAGGCGCTCGAGCCTCGTCCTGCCACCTTGCTGGCCCTCGCCACCGTGGAGGTCCAGGCAGGCGAATACCAACAAGCGATCGCGCTCGCACAACGTCTGCACGAAGCCGAGCCGCAAAACCTGCAGGCAGACCGCATCCTCAGCAGCTCATTCATGCAGACGGGAGATTACGTCGATGCACTCACTGCTCTCGAAAGGGTTGCGGCGGCAGA
This sequence comes from uncultured Acidobacteriaceae bacterium, assembly GCA_963777205.1. Classification (GTDB taxonomy): domain Bacteria; phylum Acidobacteriota; class Terriglobia; order Terriglobales; family Acidobacteriaceae; genus Granulicella. The sequence goes on from CAVZPQ010000002.1 coordinate 1,220,504, forward strand.
TCACAGCCTCGAGACACAGTATGCTCTCGCGAACTGTCTCCTCCAGACCAAGCGGCCTTCCGACAAGACGCGTGCGGAACAGATTTTCAAAAATGTGGCCGCAGAGCACGGCGACACCGGATCGCTGCACGTCCTCATTGGCCGCGCGGACCGCGACGCAGGAGATCTGCCCGGCGCAATCGCGCAGTTTCAACAAGCTCTTTCCATTGACCCTCGTACGCCGCACGCAAACTACTTCATGGGGCTCGCCCGCCTCTCACAAAACGAGTGGCGTCCCACTCCCGAAGCGGAGCAATTCATTCGCAAGGAAGCCGAGCTGTACCCGAAGGATTACCTCGCTAACTTCATGACCGGCTTTCTGCTTTCCGAGGAACGCCGCTACGATGAGGCGAAGCCTTTTCTCGAGGCCGCGGCGTCGCTGGATTCCACCTCTCCGGATCCCTGGCTCTACCTCGGTCTGAACGCCTACGCAAAAGACGATGAGTCTGCTGCTGAATCCGATCTGCGTCAGGCCGTCACGCTCACCGGCACAGACGAAGCTCGCTCCAATTTCCAGATTCGCCGCGCCTACGTTGATCTGGGCCGCATCCTCGCCAAACGCGGAAACAAGGACGAGAGCGAGGCTTTTCTCTCCAAAGCTCGCGACCTGCAGAACAAGACTATGGAGCAGAGTCAGCAGACCATCGCGCAGATGGCCGCAGCAAACGGTAGCGCCGCGGCCGTAGTTTCCTCAACTTCCGGAATGGGTGACACCGCTGTTGTCGATGAGACGGCTCCATTGGACAACGGCCTACTTAGCCGCAATCCGCGCCTGACCGACGCGCAACGGACAGCGTTGAAGGATCGCGGCACCGAACTGCGTCAGGTTCTTGCGTTGGCCTACAACGATCTCGGAACCTCACAAGCGGTGCAGGGAAGGTTTGAGGCTGCGGCCGCCCTCTACAGCAAGGCTGAGGATTGGGACAGCTCGCTTGCTGGACTCCAGAAGAATCTGGGACAAAGCGAGTTCCGCGCCGGCAACTTTGAACAGGCAATCTCTCCGCTTGCCCAGGCGATGCTCCAGGATCCATCGAGCCGCGGCGTCAGGGCCATGCTCGGCATCTCGTATTTCAACCTCAATCGCTTCGCTGAGGCGGCACGCACCTTTCAGCCGCTCGGGTCCGCCGGAATGCAGGATGGCGAGGTCGGATATGCGTGGGCGGCCTCGTTGGCGCGCACCAGTGACAATCTGCACGCGGCGGAAGTGCTCAATGCCTTTACAACGGTTCAGCGCCCTCCGGAAGTACAGCTTCTTGTCGGTCAGTTATGGACCGCGATCGGCGACTACGCCCGGGCAATTCAGACGCTCCAGCAGGCGCTCGCCGCCAATCCAGGCTTACCCAGAGCTCACTTTTATGAAGGGCTCGCTTACATCCACTGGGAGCACTGGCCCGAAGCCGCACAGGAGTTCCAGTCAGAGCTGGCCATCAGTCCCGGTGATCCCGACGCTGAATACCATCTCGGTTACGTCTATATGCAACAAGCGAAGATCGACGATGCGCTCAAGCTGTTCCAGGACGTGGCTGCGGCACACCCGAACTACGCGAACGCTCAATATCAACTAGGGAAGATCGAGCTGGATCGTCAGGACGCGCAGAGCGCCATCGATCACCTGGTTGCCGCCGAAAACGCCAGCCCCCAGACGGCTTACATTCACTACCAGCTTCAGGCCGCGTATCGCAAAGCAAACCGGCCCGGCGACGCAGAGCGAGAGCTTGCGATCTACAAACAGCTGAAAGCCGATGCACGCGCTCAGGCAGCTGAACGAGCCACAATTCACTGACAGCGAAGGCCAAAGGGGATTTCAGGATCATGCGTCTTTCGCTTCTTTCGGTTTGGGCTCTGCCGCTCCAACTGCTTCTTGCTCTTGCACCATGCTCCGCGCAAAGTGGCCATCCAACTCCCACTCCTCCGCCTCCAGGCGCGAAGCTCACAAAATGCAGCAATCGACCTATTCCTCAGCTGGAAGACGTCACGGCCGCGGCGGGGATTCACTTCCGCCATACTTCCGATCCGTCCAAGCGCTACATCGTGGAATCCATGAGCGGTGGTGTCGTGTTAATTGATTACGACCGCGACGGCTGGCCCGACATCTTCTTTACCAATGCACCCACCGTAGCAATGGCCGTCGCAGGACAAAAAAGTTTTGGCGCGCTCTACCATAACAACCACGATGGCACCTTCACCGACGTCACGGCCAAAGCCGGCCTCACCACCTCCTGCTTCGGAATGGGAGGCGCTGTTGGAGACATTAATAACGATGGTTGGCCCGACCTCTATCTCACCTGCCTCGGCGGTAACATCCTGTACCGCAACAACGGTGATGGCACCTTCACGGACATCACGGCCAAAGCCGGTGTAGCCGACGGTCGGTGGTCCACGGGAGCTGCGTTCGGCGACTACGACGGTGACGGCTTCGCCGATCTGATGGTCACCAACTACGTCGACTTTCGACTGAATGATCTTCCGAGTTTCGGCAGTTCTCCGTTCTGCAAGTACCGCGGCATCGACGTGCAGTGCGGCCCTCGCGGACTTCGCGGTGCCGGCGACTCGCTCTTTCACAACAACGGCGACGGCACTTTTACTGATGTTTCCAAAGCAGCCGGCGTGAATGATCCCAACGGTTACTATGGCCTCGGCGTCCTCTGGGCCGATTTCAACAACACCGGAAGGCCGGACATCTACGTCGCCAACGATTCCACGCCCAAATTTCTCTACAAGAATCTCGGCGGCGGAAAATTCAGTGAGATCGGTCTCGAATCGGGAACTGCCGTGAGTGATGACGGCTCTGAACAGGCATCCATGGGCCTTGCCATCGGAGACTATAACCACACCGGCCGGCCTTCCATTTACGTCACCAACTTCAGCGACGAAAACAGCGATCTCTACCGTAACGAGGGAGACTGGAACTTCAAAGAAGTCTCCTATGAGACCGGAACTGCATTGCCGGGGCTGCCGTATGTCAAATGGGGTACAGCATTCGCTGATCTCGATAACGACGGTTGGCTTGATTTAATCACCGTCAATGGCCATGTCTATCCCCAGGTGGACACCCTGCCCGCCGGCGCACGGTATCGCGAACCCAAGACGCTCGAGATGAATCAGAAGGATGGCACATTCTGCGATGCGAGCGATCAAGCGGGCAAAGCGCTAATCGAGCCGCGCGTCTCGCGTGGCTTGGCGGTCGGCGATCTGTTCAACGATGGAAACCTGGACGTGGTTGTTGGTGAACTCGACGGCAGTCCAATGATTCTCCGCAATCACGGCATTCCAGGACGTCACTGGGTCAGCTTCGAACTGACCGGCACCAAAAGCAATCGGCTTGCCTTGAACGCACGTGTCAAGCTCGTCGCCGGCGGCCTCACCCAGACGGATGAGGTGCACAGCGGCGGAAGCTACCTGTCACAAAACGATCTCCGTTTGCATTTCGGCCTCGGTTCGTCTACCAAAATCGACAGCCTGACGATCCATTGGCCCTCGGGGCACGTGGATACCTTCAATAACCTGGCGGTCGACAGGTTCTACAGCGTGACGGAAGGGGAGCCCCCGGCGATCGCCCACGCGTTGCACCCCGTCCCGCAGGCACATCCTTAACCGCGGATCTCAGGGATGGATCAAGCTTATTCTCGGATCCCAACACACTCTTACTGAGCCACGGATCACCTGAGCAGTACTCGTCTTCAGATCCTTGGTTTGCAGCAGAGGGTTTCTCGCTCGCTACGGATGATGGCTCCCGCACTTGTGGCGCCGTCATTCTCTGCCGCTGCCCACGCCCAGCGGACGATCGACTTCTCCGCGGCGGCGCAGACGCTCAATGGGAGCGTTCAAAACCTTCGCCATGTACGCAAGTGAAAACCAGCAATTATGTATGGTGGAGGCGGCGGGAGTCGAA
>CAVZPQ010000003.1:0-285171 GCA_963777205.1 uncultured Acidobacteriaceae bacterium
GAAAGACAATTCCGGAGCTGACGACGAAGTTGTTTTGCCGGTCATTGACGCCGTTGTGATAATGCGTCCAAAGGTAGCTCACCTCAAACGCACGGAGCGACCAGCGGCGTGTCAGCTTCATGTCTATTCCGCCACCAGGTTTCACCGCGACCGTCAGTTGGCTCGTCGAGCCAACGAAGTATCCGCCGTACGCATACGTGCCGCCGAAGAATACGTTCGCGAACGGGCTGATGCGTCCTGTTTCGTTCAGGCGATATTTCGGTCCGCCCACGAAGGTAAACATTGTGGGCTTCACGAAATTCACACCGCCCTGATTCGTCGCGTGCACTCCGGTGAATTCGCCCGCAAATTGCCATTTGGGAGCAAGGCCGACCGCTGCGGAGACCTCTCCGCCCTGCCAGTGAAAGCAGCCACATTGCGCCGGTGGTGCATTGCTGCGAGTGAACGAGTAGCCGAGCGCTATCTCCGAACGCGGTTTGTTTTGCGCGGTCGCACTGGTTGCGGCGGCGCTGAGTAGCGCGACGATGAAGATCGATGTAAGTTGCTTCATGATTACTCCTCCGTCGCGGTCACCGTGACCGTCGTGGAATGCTGCATTGTGCCGCTTGCTAGCAGTGATCGTGATGGTGAGGGTTTGTGAGGTGATGGGGCGAGCAAAGCCGCCGGCGCATCCTGCAAGTCCCGTGAGAAGTGCGACACCGACGAAGGCGAGAACGATACCGATCCCTTTAGCTCGAAGCGTCTGCGGGCACGCCACAGGAATACACCCGCGAAGATGAGGATGAGCGGAGCGGATCCGATCTGCGCGTAGTCCACGCGGTTGTGGCTCTGGATCGTCGCGAGCTGAGCCGGAGCTGTGACGGTCATCACAGTCGCGCCGGTCCCAGAGGATTCGGTGTAACAGTCGCCGGATTCAAGCTGACCGTCCAACCTGCGGGAGCGCCTGTCGCGGAGAGCGTGATCGGATTAGTGAAGGGATCGCCTGCGATCGGGCTGGAGAGCGCGACCGCGATCTGTGTCGAACCTGCCGCGGCGACCGAGGCTACGGCCGGAGTCGCTGAGACGGCGAAGTCTGCCGGCGGGACCAGAGACGAACCGGAGATCGATGCGGTCTGAGGAGACCCGGCGGCGTCGTCCGCCACCGAAAGCGTCGCGGTATACGGGCCGTACTGCGGTGGATCGAACTGGATGTAGATGATGCAACTCGCGCCCGCGGCAACGGTTGTGCCGCACGCGTTGGTGCCCGTTCCGACAGCATAGCCCAACGCACCTGGGCCGCTGATCCCGATGGAACTGATGTGCAGCGTTGCATTGCCGATGTTGGACAGCGTCGTGCTGGACGCGGCCCTTACGCCAGGTGACTGCGAGTTGAACGAGATCGCGGTGGGAGACAGAGTCGCTTGCGGAGCGCCGGCGACACCTGTACCGGTCAGCGTGACGGTTTGCGGAGACGTCGACGTATCTGACGCCACCGTTGTCGAGACTGTAAAGCTGCCGACCTGCGAAGGCGTGAAGACTCCATTAAGGGTGCAACTGCTGCCGACTGCCAGCGGTGTGCCGACACAGGTTTGTCCGATCGAGAACTGCCCGTAGTCGCCCGTGGAAGCGATGGAGGAGATGTTCACCGGCGCCGTTCCGGTGTTCTTCAACGTGATGAGTTGCTGTCCGCTTTGCGTTCCAACGAGCTGGCTGCCGAACGCCAGGGTTGTCGGCGTGATCGTAAGTGCACCCGCTGCCGCAGCGGTTCCGGTGCCGGTTACACTCACTGTCTGCGGTGATCCAGTCGCGTCATCCACGACGCTGATCGTTTCGGCGAAGCTTCCGGCCGAGGTCGGCGCAAAGCTCACGGACACCGTGCAGCTTTGGTTCGTGGCAAGCGCTGCACCGCCGCAACCAGTGCTGCTCGTGAACTGACCAGGGTTTGCGCCGCCGATGCTGATCTGACTGATGTGCACCGTCGCGCTTCCCGGATTGGAAACAGTTACTAACTGCGCCGTGCTGGTCGTACCGGCCGCCTGACTGGCGAACGTGAGAGTGAGCGGCGTCACCGAGATCTGCGCGGAGGCTGCCGGATTGATACCGTTGCCGCGGAGCTCCGTAATCTGTGGCGAGCCGACGCCGTTGTCGTTCAGGTTCAGTGTGCCGTAGCGCTCATAAAGAACCGGCGGCGTGAACGTGACGTTTACGGTGCAGTTGGCTCCCGGGGCGAGCGGCTGCGTGAAGTCGCAGGTGCCTCCTGTAGCGAGCGCGAAGTCGCCGTCGATCGCATACGGCGTGGTTGAATCAAACTTCAGTGCCGTGTTCCCGACATTGCTGATCGTTAGCGAGTGACTGGCGCTGGCCACGGCCAACTGCTGGTCGCCGAAGTCGACCAGTCCATTCGGACTAACCTTCCGGACCAGCGGGTTGTTGTCGCTGAAGACGATGTCTCCCTGTGAATCCAGGCGCACGAATTCCGGAAGATCGATCCCAGCCGATGTAGCTGGCACGCCCTCACCGTTGTATGCATTCCCTAGCTTGAAGTTGCCCGCGACCGTCGTGATGATGCCAGATGCGGCGCTCACCTTTCGGATAACCCAGTTGTCCGTATCTGCGATGTAGATGTTCCCGGCTGCGTCGACATCGATCCCGCCCGGACGGTTCAGGGTCGCCTCTGTCGCGAGCCCACCGTCGCCCGAATAGCCCTGGACCTTCGGTGTTCCAGCGACCGTCGTAATCGTGTGGGTCGTCGCGTCCACCCGCCGCACAATCTCGTTGTGGCTATCGGTGAAGTACATGTTGTTGTGGCTGTCGAACGCGACATCGAGTGGCTGCGCGAGTTGCGCGCTGGTCGCGGGGCCGCCATCACCGGCATAGCCATCGGCTGCAAGATACGTTCCAGCCGCTGTGGAGAGCACGCCTGCCGGAGTCACTTTGCGAATTGTGTTCGTCTGGCCTTCGGGGAAGTAGAGATTGCCTGCGCTGTCGAAGCGCAAAGACGTCGCTCCACACAGATCGACAGATCCGACCTGGCTTCCATCGCCCGATGTGGAGCATTGGTGCGGTATGACGAACTGGCCACCATATGTGTGAATTTTGCCCGCTGCATCAACGCTGCGGATCACGCTGTTGAACGCGTCCGAGATATACATCGTGCCGTCCGGACCGAAGGCGACGGCATTTGGCCCGCTGAGCTGCGCCGCAGTGGCACTGCCGCCATCGCCGCCGTATCCGCAATTTCCACTACCGTCGCCTACGACGGTCGAGATGATCCCGGTCTTCGCGTCGACGCGGCGGACATCGCAGAATCCGCTCTCAACGATGAAGAGATTGCCTGCGCTGTCATACGCAAACCCACCGAGTACACCCAGATTTGCCGACGTAGCCAGGACGTCGTCATTATGGTTGGTCAAGATATCCGGATAGATCCCTGCGATGGTGTAGACAGCGCCATCACTCACTGCAACCGCCGGGCTCATTCCAACACTCGTGAGCGACTGCGCCAGGGTCGATGGTGTGTCGTTGCTCGTCACGGTCGCCGAACCCGCGCGAACTCCAGGTGCCGTCGGGGTGAACTGAAGATCGATCGTGCACCAGTTGCTCCCAGCCGTCCCGGGCAGTGCATTCCAAGTCGTGCTATTGCACGGCCTGGCGTTCGACGGAGAGGGAGTCGCGGCTACGGAGAAGTCTCCCGCCGCTCCCACCGCACTCACGGTAATCGTGCTGCTGCCCTCGTTCATGAGGATCAGGCGCTGGTTCGCCGAGGTCTGTCCCACCGCCGTCGCGGGAAACCGCTCCGGATGTGTCGCCACGCGGTACGCCGCCTTGTTCGTACTCGAGTTCACAAAAACATTTCCAGACGAATCCACAGCTACGCCTAGCGGCGCGAGTAGCTGCACGACGTAGGCAGGTTCACCGTCCCCGACGCCGCCGAAGACCGCCTTACCGGCAATGAGATTGATCGTTCCAGTGCCGTCTACCTCCGTGAGATACCCCGTGTAGTTGTCGGCGATGAACAGGTTGCCGTCCGCATCGATCGCAACCGCGGCGGGTGAGTTCAGCTTTGCACTGGTGGCCGGGCCGCCAAGACCGCTGTTGCCCTGGACGCCAGTTCCTGCAACCGTGCTGATCTTGCCGTTCGTGTCGATCTTGCGCACGTTACCTGCGCCTCGATCGGCAATGTAAAGATTGCCGGCTGCATCGAGCGCCAAGCCTGCAGGCGAGATGAACTTGGCTCCGGTGGCGAATCCGCCATCACCATTTCCTGTAGCTGGTGTGCCCTCACCGCCATACCAGAGGATGACTCCGTTGGTCTGAATCTTCCGAATCTGTGTGTCTTCAGCATCGGCGATGAAGATCTCGTCCGCCGCATCGACCGCGAGACCGACAGGCTTCTCGAGCTCCGCCGCCGTAGCGGGGCCATTGTCGCCGCTGTCACCATGGCCGTTTCCACCGCAGATCGTGGTGATCACTCCGGTCACTGCGTCGACGCGGCGGATTGCATAGTTACCCGTATCGGCTATAAAAACGTTTCCCGCGATATCGACGGCAATCGCGGTTGGCGCATTCAACGTCGCATCGGCTGCGAGCCCGCCGTCTCCCGTGTAGCCGGTGGCCCCCGTTCCGGCAACGAGCGACGTCTCATCAAACGCATCAAACTTCCACACCTGCGAGTGGCCGGTGTCGACGATGTACAGAGCACCGTGTGCATCGACCGCCATTCCCGCCGGCGTCGCCAGCAGCGTATTACTCGACAGCGGCACGTTATAAATCGGCGGAACAAAGGTGAGGCTTTGTGCGCTGCCCTTTATGACGAAGGCTGCGGCGATCGCGATTGTGAGCGCCTTGAGGCGCGGAGCGCGGATCAACCGCGCGATTCGATAACGCATGGGGATCGCTCCTGAAGAAATCTGCGCAAGCAAGCCAGCGGCTTCGCACTGCATGCAGTGCGTCTCCGTCCTGACAAGCCAGGGAGTTGAAGGACCTCTACAAGGGAAAAGCGCTATCGCGACAAGGAATTTGCGGCTCGACGCGAGAAATTACGCAAATATGTATCTTTGCGAATCCCTCTCGGGTACGATTCGAGTGCAGCCGGCCCACAGCATATGCACGTTTCGGAACCCATCACCGTTGCCCTGCGTGAGCTCGCGGCCGGCGATAAAACGGCCATTGATCGAATGCTGCCGCACGTATACGCGGAGCTGCGGAATCTGGCTGCCTATCACCTTCGGCGCGAACGCGAAGGTCACACCCTGCAGCCCACTGCACTCGTCCATGAGGCCTACTTCCGCCTGCTCGATGCCAGCCAGCCGGACTTCACCGGCCGTTCCCATTTCCTCGGTGTAGCCGCCCACGTCATGCGTCAGATCCTCATCGACCATGCCCGGTCACGAAACGTCGCCAAACGCGGCGCTGGCCAGGTTGTCTTCTCGCTTGACGAATCCATGGACGCTCCTCTCCGCCAGGACGAGACAGTAGTCCGCGTCGACGATGCGCTCCGGGCACTCGAACGCCATGACGCGATGAAAGGGAAGCTGATCGAGATGCGATTCTTCGGTGGCATGACGGCTGAGGAGTCTGCAGCGGTGCTTGGTGTTCCGGTACAGAAGGTGCGCTCCGAATTGCGCGTCGCGCAAGCGTGGCTGCGGCGCGAACTTGATCAGAACCCCGCAAGACAGAAATAAGTCGCAAATTTTGGGCCCGGTTTCCGCTCTTCCTTATAGGTCCGATCTGAAGGAGCGTCCGCAACGGGCGTGCTCGCAACCTCATGAGCGAATGGCAAAGAATCCAGGAGATCTTTCTCGCTGCGGTCGATCTTCCCGCAGCCGAGCAGGTGTTGCTGCTTAACGAACTCTGCGGTGGAGACTACAGACTCCATGGAGAGGTGGTCTCGCTGTTGCAGGCGGACGGCGGCAGTGCCGAGACAATTGACGCTGCCATCCAGAATGTAGCCTCGGCCATCCTCGAAACCTCCATCGCTCCGGGTGAACGTCTCGGCGTGTACCGCCTGGTCCGTGAGATAGGCCGGGGCGGCATGGGATCCGTTTACCTCGCCGTACGCGATGACCAGGAGTATGCCCGAGACGTCGCGCTGAAAGTGGTTCGGCGCGGTATGAATACAGACCGCGCGCTGCAGCGTTTTCGCACCGAGCGCCAGATCCTCGCGAACCTCGATCATCCCTACATCGCACGGCTCTATGACGGCGGCACAACCGAGAGCGGGATTCCATACTTCGCGATGGAATACGTCGAAGGCCAACCGATCGATCTGTATTGCCGCGCGATGAAGCTGACCGTGAAGCAGCGCTGCGAACTTTTCCTGAAAGTGCTCGAAGCAGTCTCCTACGCTCACCAGCGTCTCGTGGTTCACGGCGATCTCAAGCCCGCCAATATTTTTGTGACGGCAGATGGCATTCCCAAGCTGCTCGACTTCGGTGTAGCAAAGTTGCTGGATGCGAACGACGATAAAGATCCGTCGGAGGCCGCCGGCACGCGAGTTTTCACGCCAGGTTACGCCAGTCCGGAGCAGGTTCGCGGGCGAGCGATCACGATTCTGACGGATGTGTATTCGCTGGGTGCAATCTTTTATGAGTTACTTAGCGGCGTCCGCGCGCAACCACTCGACTTCGGCACTCCAACCCGAATCGAGCATGCCGTTTGCGAAGAGACATCGCTGGGATTGCCTTCTGCTGTCGCTCCGCCGGATCTCGGCTACGTAGCCACAATGGCTCTCCGCAAAGATCCATCCGATCGCTATCAGTCTGCAGAGCAGTTTGCCTCCGATATCAACAGAGCTCTCGGTGGTTGGCCGGTGATGGCGAAAGCGGACACCGCAGCTTATCGCGCCCGCCGCTTCTTCGGACGCAATGCCGTCAAAGTCGGCGTTGCCAGCTTCATTGCACTCGCGCTTATCGCAGCCTTGCTCATCTCTCTGTTGCAAACGCATCGTGCACGGCTAGAACGAGCGCGGGCGGATCAGCAGCGAATCCTCGCAACACAGAAGACAGAAGAAGCGCAGGCAGCACAAAGGGCATCAGTCCGCCAGCGCATCTTGGCCGATGAACAGCGGCAAATCGCGGATGATCAACGGCGGTTGGCCGTGCAGGAACGCGACAACGCGAGAAAGGAGAAGGCGACTGCAGACCGGCGCGCAGACGACATAGTCAACCTCGCCAGCGACACTCTGTTCGCCGGCCAGGACGCAATCGCCTCTCTGCCGGGCTCTCTTCCGGCGCGCCAGAAGCTGGTTGCAACCGCGCTTGGATATCTGCAATCTCTCGAAGCAGAGACCGGCGACAACCCGAAGATGCGCGAGGCGCTCGCCGAGGCCTACTACAAGCTCGCTCTGATTCAGGGCAACCCTCATGGGCCTAGTCTTCAGGCCGGCGAGGCTGCGGAAAAGAGTCTCCTCAAAGCAGAATCTATTCTGCAGCCCGCATATAGTAGCCGGCCGAACGATGCCGGCCTCATGCTGCGCCAACTCGAAATTCGCTCAACTCTCGCCGACCTGGCGAGTCTCGAAGGCCGCAGAGACGAGGCGATCGCGGTATACCAAGCCCTCCTTCCCATTTCACAACGGCTGGCGAGAGTGCCAAACGGTGGTGTCATCTGTGAGCGCCAGTATCCAGTCATGGAAAACTTCATCGCGCTGCTGCTAGCCCCAGTCGATCCCGCGCGAGCGTTGCAGCACGCTTCTAGCGGGTTGGAAGCGGCACGTCTCATCCACGCGAAATATCCGTCGGACCTCGAAACACAGCAGGGTTTGGGAGCACTGGGAGCCATGGCCGCCAGTGCCAACAAAAACCTCGGCAACCTCGACGCTGCGGAACGTGATTACCAGACGTCCATTGAGGCTCGGGAATCGCTGCTTCAGCAAGACCCCACGAATCTCGTGACTCAGCGGAACCTGATGGTCGCGTACGGCAACTACGCGTTGCTTCTCGATATTCCCTGGAGCGCGAATCTGAATCGCCCCGCTGACGCTCGCATCGCAGCAGAGAAATCCGTAGCCATCGCGCGCCGGATGAGTGAAGCCGATCCTTCCAATGCGACCGCTCGACGGGACTACGCAATCTCGCTTGGCAGACGTGGCATGGTCGATCCGGATCAAGACCGCCTCGATGCCTCGCTGGACGATCTGAAGAAAGCGGAGTCACTCCTGCGGCCTATCCGCGAGGCGAATCCAAAATCGCTCGATCTGGCGAACCAGTTGGCGGAGATTCTCGAATTCAAAGGAAGGCGTCTCGTCGCAACCGGTAATCTCTCCGGTGCGATTGATGCGTTCCGAACTGCACAGCAGCTGTTGGATCCATTCGTCGCTCAACCGAAGATCGGATTGAACCCGGACTATCTGCGCATTGAGAATGATCTGGCGCTCGCGCATGCCGCCAACGGGGACATTCCGCAAGCAGACGACGCAGCTGCAAAGTCCCTCGCCGACGCCACTCGGTACGCCGCCCAGTCTCCCTCCAGCCCTATGCGGAACGGCTTCCTCGCAAGCGCATACGTGACGCAGTCACAGGTGCAAACCAAAGCAGGACGTCCGCAACAGGCGCGAGCCGCCGCCCTGGCCGCGCAGGATTACTGGACGCGTGTTGCTAATCCGGGGCTGTTGACCACATTTCGGAAAGAGATAAACGCGACGCAGGATATCCTCGGCCACTTCTGAAACGTAACAGCAGGCTGCAATCAGTCGGGGCGGCTTTGGCTGGGGATTCGCGTCTACGCGGCAATCAGGACCGTATTTCAGGACAGGTCCGAAACGAAGAGCACCGGGCGAGCGCCAGCCGACGAGAGGGGGCACCCGGAGAACCGGTCCGTCAAGTCGGCTGGCTTCGCTCAGGAAGGTTGCGTTGCGCTTATTTCAGACCGAACCCGCGGCGTCTTGCCATCCCGGCGAGACCCAGGACGCCAGTACCGAACAACGCCAGGGATGAGGGTTCGGGTGTGGCCGCCGGCGGAACGAGAGTCAGGGAGCCGGTCACCAGGTCGTCTGAGAGGATGCTGGCGTTGACGAAGATGATGCCGCTCGTATCAGGAATACCGCCGGGATCGCATGTATCTGTGTCTGAGCAGGCAGGGCCCCCGGTGTATCCGATGAAACTGCCGGCTGGTGTGTGGAGGCTGTCGGCGAAGACGTCGCCAGCGGCGTCATCTACGGGCGCGTTGGTGTAGTCGCCTATGGCACCTACCCCGGGGATGAGGTTGAATGGCTCGGACGGGAGCCCGGAGTAGGTGATGATCTCGCTCGTGACCTGCCCGGTGTTGGTGTCGATGTTGATGGTGCCGGTGGCTGTGGCGCCGCTGGCGAAGGTGTAGTTGGTCAGGGCGAAGGTGTCAGCGTTGGCGGCCACGGTGAGTGCAGCAAACAGTGAAGCAACGGCTAATAAGCGTATGGTCAGGCGCATAAAGGTTTCCTCGATCGAACTTTCTGAGAATGGATGTTGGGCGGAGCTACTCAGTAAAGCGCGAACTCGAGGCGGATTTTGAAAAGAAAAGCAGCGACCGTGGCGATTGTGGTTAGATGTGACGTTGGATCGTGATGAGTTTGCCGACTGCATCGGTGTATGCGGGTCACTGGACTTCGCGGCTCGGCAACAACATGTCGCATATGATAGCGGTCCACCGCTGACGAGAAGCGCGTTTATCGAGTGCCAACGCGCAAACAGCGACGATGAGCGCATCGGCCTGTTATCACCAACCGACAAGTTCAATGCGCTCACTGTTCTGGTCTAAACGAAAGCCGGAGCCCATCGGCGATATGGACGACAAGTCAGGTTCTGCTCGAAATCTGGCTTCCACTAGAAGATCGCGATCGTTCCATCAATATCGTCGGCCGGGCAGGTACCTCCAAGCACTCTCAACGGATTCGCGCTGCCCGAGGCATCCGCGGCGAACACGAAGATAGCTCCGCAGTACGGATCCGTGGCTCTGACGTAGATCAGGCCCGACGAATCCACCGCAACGCCCAGGAAGCCTGAAAAGTTCCCCATACTCGTCAAGGTCAAGGACCGTATCGGCGCGACATCGCCATTGGCACCGGCGGCAAACTCCAGCACACCGACCCCGTAAAGTGCATCGGTCGAACTAGCGACCTCACCCACCATCGTGCAAATCACGAAAGAGAATTGGTCGGGACGACTAGATTCGAACTAGCGACCTCACCCACCCCAAGGGTGCGCTCTACCAGGCTGAGCCACGTCCCGACCGTTACTTGCATGCGCCGGCTCACCGAGCCCGCGCGGGGTACGTTCAGTTTACCACTCGCCGCGGAAAATCGATGGCTCCCTGTCCCGCCCAACATCAATGCGTCGGCGCCACATACTCCTTCGGCAGCTCGCCGCCACCGCCAAAGAAAAACTCATTCATCTGCTCCACCAGGAACTCCTGCGCCTCGCGCGTCCAGGGCTGCAGCCTGTACTCATTCAGCAGCATCTTTTGCCGCTCCACCCACTCGCCCCACGCCTTCTTGGAGACGTTCTTGTAAACCTTCTGCCCAAAATCCGAATCAAACGGCGGCTCGTCGAGCCCTTCCATCTCCTGCTTATACTTCGCGCAGAACACCATATGCGCCATCGCTGAAATCTCTCCTTGTCCATCAAGTGTATCGCGCTCGCTACAATCTCCTCGTGGCCGCCAAGTCCTCCAAATCCTCTGCAGACCTCACGCCCGACCAGCAGATCGAACAGCTCCGCGAAACCCTCCGCCACCACGAGCACCTCTACTACGTGCTCGACGCGCCCGAGTGGACCGACGCCCAGTACGACGCCGCCATGAACGACCTCAAGCGCCTCGAATCTGAGCACCCCGATCTCATCACACCCGACTCGCCCACACAGCGCGTCGGCGGCAAGCCCAAAGAAGGTTTCGCCAAAGTCGCGCACTCCCGCCCCATGCTCTCGCTCGACAACGCCTACAACGCTGAAGAGCTCCGTGCGTGGGCGCAGCGCGTCGAATCCGGCCTCCCCACAAACGACAAGCCCCGCTTCGTCTGCGAGCTCAAGCTCGACGGCCTCTCCCTCGCCCTCCAGTACATCGCCGGCAAACACGGCGAAGCCACACTCTCCACCGGCGTCACCCGCGGCGACGGCACCACCGGCGAAGACGTGACCACCAACGTCCGCACCATCCGCAGCATCCCGCTCCACATCAGCGCGCAGAAACTCAAATCCGCGCACCTCCCGCAAAACTTCGAAGTTCGCGGCGAAGTCATCCTTCCGCAGAAGGCCTTCGAGCAGATGAACGCCGATCGCGAGGCACAAGGCATGGCGCCCGCCGCCAATCCGCGCAATGCCGCCGCCGGAACCATCCGCACGCTCGAGCCCAACATCGTCGCGCAGCGCCGCCTCGAATACTTCGCCTACACCTTGCTCGCCAACGGCGAAGAGATTCTCCCTGCACAATCCGCCGCACTCGAATCCCTTCGCTCCGTCGGTCTCCTCGTCAACAAACACGCGCGCACCGTCAGCTCAATCGACGAAGCCCTGACCTTCATCGACCGAAGCCGAACAACTCCGCGACAGCCTGCCCTACGAGATCGACGGCGTCGTCCTCAAGGTCGACTCCGTCGCCCAGCAGCGCCGCCTCGGCTTCACCGGCAAAGCCCCGCGCTGGGCCATCGCCTACAAATTCGCCGCGCGCGCCGGCATCACCAAACTCGAAGACGTCCTCTTCCAGGTCGGCCGCACCGGCAAGATCACACCCGTCGCCGCACTCTCGCCCATCTTCATCGGCGGCACCACCGTTACCCGCGCCACGCTCCACAACGCCGACGAGATCGCACGCCTCGGCGTCCGGATCGGCGACTTCGTCTCCGTCGAGCGCGGCGGCGACGTCATCCCAAAAATCACCGAAGTCATTTCAGACAAAGACCACCCCCGCGGCACGCACGAAATCGTCTTCCCGCAATGCTGCCCCGTCTGCGGCACCCGATCTCGTTCGCGCCGAAGGCGAAGTCGACTGGCGCTGCATCAACACCGCCTGTCCCGCGCGCGTCGCCGGCGAACTCCTCCACTGGGCCTCACGCGGCGTCATGAACATCGAAGGCCTCGGCGACGCCATGGTCGCTCAACTCCTCGGCCAAACCCTCCAATCCTCCACTGATGCTGTCATCTCGACCGAAGGCGCGGAGCGCCGTAGCGGAGAGACCCGCATTTCCGCGGACGATCCCACCGAACCCGCCGTCGACGAAACCGGCGCGCCCATCACCACCCGCGAGCCCCTCATCCACTCCATCGCCGACCTCTACCGCCTCAAGCGCCAACAACTCCTCTCGCTCGATCGCGTCGGCGAAAAAACCGCAGACACCCTCCTCGAACAGATCCGCAACAGCAAAGACCGCGGCCTCGCCCGCGTTCTCCTCGGCCTCGGCATCCGCTTCGTCGGCGAGCGCACCGCCCAACTCCTCGCCGAGCACTTCGGCTCCATCGACGACCTCCGCGCCGCCACCGCCGACGAACTCATGGCCGTCAACGAGGTCGGCCCTCGCGTCGCCGACGCCATCGTCGAATTCTTCTCCAACACCAAAAACCAACAGCTCGTCGACGACCTCAAATCCCTCGGCCTCAAACTCACCGCCGAGAAACGCGTCGTCGGGACGGCCCTCGCCGGCCTCACCTTCGTCCTCACCGGCACGCTCCCCACCCTCACCCGCGACGACGCCAAAGCCCGCATCGAATCCGCCGGCGGCAAAGTCTCCGGCTCCGTCTCAAAGAAAACCAGCTACCTCGTAGCCGGCGAAGAAGCCGGCAGCAAGCTCGACAAAGCCCGCGAGCTCAACATCCCCATCCTCGACGAACCCGCCCTCCTCAATCTCCTCAAATCCTGAAGCTGCAGCGAGGCCATGCCACCCTTTTTAAATCCAGGCACTTACAGCCTTTTTTCTCCGCTTACAGCCCAAAAGTCCGTTGTCAAGCCCCTCAAGCACGCATCCTCATGAAAATAAAGCGCAAAATCGCTGCATGATAATTTCACTCAACTTGATAGAATGGAGTTAGTTGATCGAAGCAGAAGGGCTGCGCCACCGCGCAGCCTTTTGTATTTCCGCGTCGCACCGTCGGCTCGGGGAGCCCCTGTCTTCATTCACGCGCGCCCTCAGACCTCCATAAATCGCATATACCCGGCGCCCGAGAAGGCTCGGCCCCCGTAAAATATTGAATTCAGAGATTTTGCAGCCTAAATCTCTGGAATCAATATTTTGCAGCCACACCCCCTCTGCAACTGCAACAAAAGAAAGATCGAGCACAAAAAGAGGGGGGAGGGGGTACCCCGTCCTACTGTCTACCCTCTACTGTCTGCTTCTCACCAGTCCGTCAGCGTCCCATCCAGCTTCCTCGCGATCGGCAGATAAGCTCTCTGGTACGGATACTTCGCTGCCAGAGCCTCATCAATATCCACACCCAGCCCGGGCCTGTCGCCCGGATGCATATACCCCCCCTCGAACCGATACGCATGAGGAAACACCTCATCCGTCAGCTTCGAGTGATGCATATGCTCCTGGATGCCGAAGTTGTGTACCGCCACTCCGACGTGCAGCGCCGCCGCCATCGTCACCGGCGACAGGTCCGTAGCCCCGTGGTACCCCGTCCGCACCTGGTACATATCCGCAAAGTCCGCCACCTTCTTGGCGTGGGTGATGCCACCCCCGTGCACCACCGTCATCCGTATGTAATCAATCAACTGTTTCGAAATCAGCTCATTGCAATCCCACACGGAGTTGAACACCTCGCCGGTCGCAATCGGAGTCGTCGTGTGCTGACGGATCAGCGCGAAGCACTCCTGGTTCTCCGCCGGAGTCGGATCCTCCATCCAGAACAGGTGATACGGCTCCAGCGCCTTACCCAGCCGCGCCGCCTCAATCGGCGTCAGCCGGTGATGCACATCATGCAGCAGATGCACATCCTCACCCACCGTCTTGCGCAACTCCTCAAACAGCTTCGGCGCGAAGTTCAGGTAACGCTCCGTCGACCACAGACTCTCCCCCGGCAACCCACGCTCCGCCGGCTCGTAAGGCTTGCCGCCCTTCGGCACACCATAACTCGATGCCACGCCCGGAACGCCAGCCTGCGCACGCACCGCCAGATAGCCCTCGCTCATGTGCTTCTGCACGGAGTCGATCGCCTCCGCAATGTCTGCTCCATTCGCGTGCGTGTACACCAAGACATCCCTGCCGCGACGCTCCGCCGAGCAGGTTGTACACCGGCGTATTCAGCGCCTTGCCCTTGATGTCCCACAGCGCCACATCCACCGCCGCAATCGCCGTCATGGTGACCGGTCCCCGCCGCCAGTACGCCCCGCGGTACAGGTACTGCCAGATGTCCTCAATCTGCGCCGGATCGCGCCCGATGAGGCAGGGAATCACATGCTCCTCGAGATAGGCCGCAACGGCCAGCTCACGCCCATTCAGCGTCGCATCGCCGAGCCCGTAAATGCCTTCATCCGTCTCGATCTTCAGCGTCACGAAATTACGATCGGGTGAGCAGACGATCAGTCGCGCAGCAGTAATCTTCATAGGGTTCGCGCAGCTCCTTCTTACTGCGGTGTAACCGGTCCATCCGGCCCGATCTCGATGTAGTCCACCGGCGCAAACTCCCGCAGATCGAACGAGCGGAAGCGCTGCATAGGCGTTGCGTTTGCCGGCAGCGGAGGAGGAACCAGCTCCGGCCGCAGATCAGGCACGCCCCGCAGTTCCAGAGTGTCTCCCGGTTTGAGCGCCACATGCCGCACGGTTATCCGCGTGCTCGTCTCTCCATCCGGATGCGGATCCGGCATTGCGGGCGGAAGCGTGTTGTCAGCCTTCCAACTCGCGATCTGATTTCCATTCACGGTCAGCGCGTAAGTCGAAACTCCGCGCCACATGTCGAAGTACTGGACCGCGATGTCATATGTTCCCGCAGATTTCTGCAACGTCGTGGTAAGCGTGCATCCATTCGCGTCCTTGCACTCAACAGCCTTGCCGCCCGATCCATCTTCCCTAGGCTTCACATCGACTGTTTCGTAGCCACCGGTCTTCATGTCCTCCGCTTCGATGCGGTTCGGATCATGGCCAACGCGTCCCTGCGCGTCGTCGATACCGGAGATGCGATGGAACCAGTTGTTGATCGCATCGCGCCAGACGAGCGCGTGTCCCGCCTGGTACTGGAACAGCGCGTCCACCTTTTCGTACCGCTCTTCGTCGATCTTGCCCTTCAGCGACTCCCATTGCGGGACGTACTCGGCGGCAGCAAGCGCGCCCGCATAGTGCGTGTCGTAGATGCTCTGCACGAGCGTCTTGCCGGAGTGCAGCTTGTAGTCGTACGGAACGTGATGGAAGAACAGCAGCAGATTGTCCGGACAGGTTGCAAGGTTCTCGTACTTCTCCGCGAACTCCTTCGGATACTGGCCGATGAAGCCCGTTCCCGTTGCAACGGTGCGGTCCATGCCGATGCCGTCCTTCTCGCCGCGGAACCACTGTCCCCATCCATTGCGCTCGGCGCTCTCAATGCCCGGACCATAGTGATAGCCCGAGGATGTTCGTCAGGGTGCCCATGCCGTTCGGTCCGGTGTAGCTCTCGTAGTTGTGCCAGCTTGCAAGCTGCATCGCGTCGATCGTCCGATCGACCTGCGGATCGTTGCCCCACGTGAGTCGCGTCCACGTGTCGATGATCTTCTCGAGCGGCTCGTCTGGGTTCCACGCGAGCTTGCCATAGCCGTACAGATTTGCCATCGCCATCGGATGATGCAGCCAGTTCGGCTCCATGCCGACGTTCACGACGCTCACGAATCCGCCGGTCGGCTGATCGAAGCGCTTCCCAGTGACAATGTCCTTCACCAACGTCGGCTTCCCGTCTGCGCGCATATCCGTGTCGAGCACCCAGTGCCACATGCTCGGCAGCCACACCATGTGCCGCTGCTGCCCGGTGTACTCCTGCGTGGTCTGTAGCTCGATCGCTTCCGGTGTGTGCCGCAGCGCCGCAAAGAGCGGCGACACGGGCTCGCGCGCCTGAAAGTCGATCGGACCTTCTTTGATCTGAATGATGACGTTCTTGTCGAACTTGCCGTCGAGATACGCGAAGTTATCGACGCCCGCACGTGCGCGGTCGGCCTTCAGGTCGTGCCAGTCGAGATGGTTGTTGTAGACGAAGCCACGATAGAGCACGACTCCATGATGCGGAGCCAGCGCGCGCGCGAGCACGTTCGCTGCATCGGCCGGTGTGCGTCCGTACTGCGATGGGCCTTTGCGTCCTTCGGAGTCGGCCTTTACGGTGAAGCCGCCGAAATCGGGAATCAATGTGTAGATCTCATCAACCTTCTTCTGCCACCAGGCGATGACCTTAGGGTCGAGCGGATCAAACGTATCCAAACCGCCGACGGCCTGCGGGCTGGTGAGATCGATCGATAACGCAAGTTTTACACCCCACGGCCGAAACACATCTGCAATGCGCGCGAACTCTTTGAGGTGCTCTGTAGTAAGCAGGTCGAGGTCTGCATTGACGTTATTGACGTTGCATCCATTGATCCCGATAGATGCGAGAAGCCGGGCGTATTCGCCGGCGCGCGTAAGGTCCTGACGAACATGTCCGTTCTCGAAAAAGATCGAAGGGCCGGCATAGCCGCGCTCGATGGTGCCGTTCAGGTTGTCCCACTCGTCAGTCCAGCGGATCGGCGCTGAAGCTTGTCGCGAACGGTAAGTCTGCGAATCGGCTGTTGCGATGCGACTTGCTTCGAGCAGATGGAACGCTGCGTAGAGTTCCGACTGAGGCGTCATCGTCTGCAAAAGCAGTGAGCCAGCCTGATTACTGTTCCTGGCGATGACAAACCAATCTGAGGTGAATCGTGCAGCGCCGGTTGCGCCGCTCCCGGAACCATTCTCTTGCGGCGCGGGTCCGCGGTTGAGCCGAATGGCGCGCTGCTTGTAGCTGAAATCGTATGGGACAACAGTGAACTGTCGGCGAAGCATTGAAGTGAGGCCTCGTTGAAGCTCCTGTGCGGCTGCCCGGTCAGCAGGAGTGTCGACCTGGATCATGATCTGATCCGGCAGAAAGTCATATGCAGATTGCGTTCGGTATCGGCGCATAGCGCAGCCATGCGGCTGAGCCGTCCTCTGCGCGCGCACTTACGCCAACAGCAAACAAAAGAGCGAAGCACGCAACGCTCTTGATCCAAGTACGTGAGCACCGCATCGCTTCGCTCCTTCTGCTGTTACTGTCTGCTCGTCTACTGTCTGCCTCAGTGCGGCAGCTCTTGCGTGCCGACGATGGTGAACGTTGCAGTCTCAGTTTTGCCGGATGCAAGCGGGTCGTCCGGCTGTGAGCCGCCGACCGAAAGCTTGTAGCTTCCGGGCTGCACGCTGCGGATGCCTTTGTCGTCGACCTCGCTGAGCTCGCGCGGCGAGAGTTTGAAGACCACATGCTTTACTGCGCCGGGAGCGAGATGCACGCGCTCGAAGCCTTCGAGCTGCAGGTTGGGTGAGAGGCCGCCGTTGCCGTCATGCGGAGGAATCAGGTAGAGCTCCGCGACCTCATCACCTGCGTGACCGCCGGTGTTCTTCACATCGGCTTCAACGGTCAGGGTGTCACCTGCGTGCACGGTCGTCTCGGAGAGCTTCACGTGCGAGTAGGCGAACTTCGTGTAGCTGAGGCCGTATCCGAAGTCGTAGAGCGTCTTGCCGGTGAAGTAGCGGTACGTGCGGTTCTTCATCGAGTAGTCGGTGAACGGCGGAAGCTCATCGAGCGAGGTGTAGAAGGTGAGCGGAAGACGGCCGGACGGGTTGTTCTTGCCCGTGAGCGTCTCGCCGATGGCGCGCCCGCCGGCCTCGCCCGGATACCACGCTTCGAGGATCGCGTTCGCGTGCTCCTGCGCCCAGTTGAGGGCGAGTGCAGAGCCGTTGAGCGACACGACGACGAGCGGCTTGCCGGTTGCCGCGAGCTGCTGGAGCATCTGCACCTGCGAGGCGGGCAGCTTGACGTCCGTGCGATCGCCGCCGGAGAAGCCGGGGATCTGGATCTTCATCTCCTCGCCTTCCAGCTCAGGCGAGAGACCGACCATCGCGATGACGAGGTCTGCATTCTTCGCCTCATTCACAGCGGCTTGTTGCAACACGCCGGGCGCGGGCACGTACTCGAGCGAAATACCGGCGCCGAACAGTGGAGCGTTGTGCGTGTACGTGATCTCGATCGGCTGCGGTTTCGTGTCGGGGAAATCGAATGAGAAACGCGGCGTTGTGCTCTCCCGCGACGCCGCCCCTGGTGTGCCGTACGCGCTCACATTGTTTCCGCCGATCTTCACGTCGAAGTGCTCGCGGTCGCCGCACGGATAGCAATGTGCCAGGCGCATGCTGAAGTCCTGCTTGCCGGGTGCGAGTGGGGTGATGAAGCCTGTCCAGCGCACAGCGAAGTGTTCCTGCGTCACGCCAGGTACAGGCGCGGCGGAGTTCCAGTCGAAGTCAATTGCATGATCGACGCGCGTCGCAACCGGCGCGCTGTTCAGGTCTCCGTTCGCGAAGTACTCGGCTTTGAGGCCTTCTTCGTGCGAGTCGAGCGACGGGCGCAACATGGTCCGGGGAACCGGAAGCGCCATGCCGTCGGCGTAGGGAGCGCCCTGCGCGTAGATCACGTGTGCGCCGACGAATTCAGTACGCAGCGCGTCGATGGGCATCACGGGATTCTTCGGCACGGCATTGTAGTTGCCTTCCAGCGCGGCCAGCGAGGCGGCGTTGGGGCCGACGACGGCGATGGTCTTGTACCTGCCCGGCGCGAGCGGAAGGATGCCGTCGTTCTTGAGCAGCACCATGGATTTCTCGGAGGCTTCAAGCGCGAGCGCCTGGTGTGCCGGCGAGTTGACCTCGGAGAAGGGAATCGAATCGTACGGAACCATCGACTGGGCGGATCGAACAGGCCGAGCTTCATGCGCGCGAGGAACAGGCGGCGAAGCGAGACATCGATGTCGGCTTCGCTGATGAGGTGCTCTTTGACGGCGTCGCCAAGGCCGGTGGCGTAGGAGCGGCCGCACTCGGTGTCCGTGCCGTGCAGCAGCGCGTCGGCGTCGGCGTGGGCTTTGTCGGGCGAGGTGTGGTGCGCGGTCTTCTCGTAGAAGTCGTCGACGGCGCCGCAATCGGAGGTGACGAAGCCCTGGAAGTTCCAGTAGCCGCGCAGGATGGTCTGCATGAGCAGGTCGCTGCCGCAGGCGGGCTGGCCGTAGATGGCGTTGTAGGCGCACATCGTGGAGTAGGCATGCGCGTCTACGATGGTTGCGCGGAACGCGGGCATGTAGGTGTCCCAGAGATCGTGTGGTGAGGGCGTGACGTCGAAGCGGTGGCGCTCGCTTTCGGGGCCGGAGTGCACGGCGAAGTGCTTGGGTGTGGCGATGACTTTGAAGTAGTTCGGGTTTGTGCCCTGCATGCCTTCGACGAAGTTCTTGCCCAGCGTCGCAGTGAGGAATGGGTCTTCGCCGTAGGTCTCCTGCCCGCGGCCCCAGCGCGGGTCGCGGAAGATGTTGATGTTCGGCGACCAGAAGGTGAGGCCGAAGTAGATGGAGTGGATATTCTGGCGGAGCGCTTCGTTGTTCTTGGCGCGCGCTTCGGTGGAGATGACGTCGCCGATCTGGTGGATGAGCGGAGCGTCCCAGGTGGCGGCCATGCCGATGGCCTGCGGGAACATCGTCGCGTAGCCGGAGCGAGCGACGCCGTGCAGGCCCTCATTCCACCAGTCGTACGCAGGAACGCCGAGGCGCGGGATGGCGGCGGAACTGTTCGACATTTCGGAGATCTTCTCTTCGAGGGTCATGCGCGAGACAAGGTCCGCGGCCCGCATCTCCTTGGGTAGAGAAGGATCGAGATAAGGCAGCGGCTTTGGCGTCTGAGCGTAGAGCGCCGTCGACGCGCTTGCTGCCAGAGTTGCGATGGCCAACACACCACGCCAAAGTTGAGTACGCTGCATGTTCGATTCTCCTGTGTATGTCGAGAGTTGACGTTGAGAGTTCTTCGGATCAGGCGTCAGATCGTGCGGTAATTCGAGGTCGTTCGCGCGTTCCGTGGGTCGAGCGGTAGTAGCCGGAGTGGCGTTGCAGTACGAGCGCGGCCGCTCCGCGCAGGCGGGCGAGCTCACCATCGGATGCGGCGACGAGGCGCGGCGGAGCGCCGGCAAGCATTGTCGCTGCCATCTCTTCCTCGACGAGCGGAGCGATGCGCGCCCAGGACGATGTGATGTCGCCGATGACGAGCACGACCTCGGGCGACAAAGCGGATGTAACCAGCCGCAGGCCGCGGCCGAGTGCACGCGCCTGGCGCTCCAAAGCGGCGAGCGCGTTAGAGTTGCCTTCTTCCCCGAGCTTCAGCAGATCTTGAATACGCGGCGCTGGTTGCTCGGGGTTGAGTTCCTCGTAATATCGCAGTGCAGCTTTGCTGGACGCGAAGGTCTCCCAGCAGCCGCGCTGGCCGCAGCCGCAGAGCGGACCGTTGGGATCGATGGGAATGTGACCGAACTCGCCGGCGAGCCCGCTACGCCCGGCTAGGATCTGCCCGTTGGCGAGAATCGCGGACCCGACGCCTTCCGAGACGGTAATCAGCACAGCGTTGCGAACGCCGTCCATTCGCCCGAACCACAGCTCGCTGAGCAGGCAGGCGTTGGCCGCGTTCTCAAGCTCGACCTGAAGGTTCAGGCGTTCCGCGAGCGCCTTCTTGATATCGAAGTCGGCCCAATGAAGGTTGGGTGCAAGGATGATTCGCTGCGTCTCGGGATTCACGCGCCCAGGGACGCTGATCCCGACACCTTCGAAACGCTTGTCAGGATGCTGATCGCGAAGGGCCTCGAGCGCCTCGGCGATTTTGACGCTGGCGCGCTCGGCATCAGACGCCAGCGGAACGGATTCGCGAGACAGGAAGCGGCCGTTGAGGTCGACGACGGCGAGGATTGCCTGCCCGGGGCGAAGGTCGGCGACGAGAATCACGAGCTCGGCGTTCAGCGTGAGCATCGTCGGACGGCGCCCGCGCGGGCGCTTTGCGGCGGCGCCTTCGGTGATCCAGCTCTCCTCGAGAAGCTGCTCGACGATCGCCGACACGGTGCTGGGTTGCAGGCCGGAGAGACGCGCAAGCTCGGCGCGGCCGACCGGTTGATTCGCACGGATCAGCTCGAGGATGATGTCGCGATTGATATCCCGCGCCATCTCGCTGGAGGCCAGCTTCACATACGCGAGATCGATGCGCCGGCTGGTCTGGCCATCGTTATTCCGGACTGTTTCCTTCACTGATTCACTCCGCTGGCCAGCATCCCGCCGTCAACGACGATGATTTCGCCGGTGATAAAACTCGCCTCATCGGAGGCGAGGAAGACGGCTGTTCCTGTGAGCTCTTCCACTTTTCCGAAGCGGCGCATGGGCGTTCGCATCAGCAGCTCCTGACCCCGGGGCGAATCAATGATCGCGCTGTTAAGCGCTGTGGGGAAGATGCCCGGAGCAATTGCGTTCACCGTCACTCCATCGCGGGCCCACTCGACTGCGAGAGATTTCGTGAGAGCGCCGATAGCGGCTTTGCTCGCGGCATATGGGGCAACCTCCATGAACGCAACGAAGGTCGCGAGCGATGCAATATTGACGATCCTGCCGTAGCCGCGCTCGACCATGCCGCGGCCGAAGACCTGGCATGCGCGGAGCGTTCCGGTGAGATTTGTATCGATGATTGCGTCCCACAGCTCTTCCGTGCAGTCGAGCGTCGGGAACCCGCTGTGTCATCCCGGCGCAGTTAAAGAGGATGGAGACCGGACCGAGTTGGCGTTCAACAGCTTCGCGGAGAGCCTCGAGCGAGGCGCGGTCGCCCACGTCGGAGGTCAACCGCGCTGTCTTTCCGCCCCGTTGCTTCTATCGCCCGAGCCGTGGAATCGACTGCATGGGCGCGCCGCGAGGAGGCGACGACCTCCGCGCCTGCATCGCTCAGTGCCAGCGCAATCGCATGGCCGATGCCCGGACGTTCCCCCGAGAACGACGGCGCGCTTGCCATGGAGATCAAACATGATGCGGAGAGCCTCTCAAAATGAGTCGCGGAAGTTAGCGAGTTCCATTCGTACTACAGAGCAGACGCAAATGTCACTACATTCCTTCTCGCGGTGTGAAAAATTACAGCTGCCCGATGAGCTCGCCCGTAAGCCGCTGAAATGATGTGGCATGCGAGAAGGTCCTGACTTGTGCCGATATCCGGTGGCCTCTCAGGCGAGGGACTTTTTTCGAGGCATGACGGCGAATACCCGTTGAGATCTTTCCGTGAGAAATCGCCATGCTCAAGGGCGGAGTTCCTGCGACTGATTACTGAAGCGGGAAACGATCGCGATGCTGCGCTATGGCTCTCTCACCGAGCTGGCGACTTCCCAAGGTAAACTGACGCGAGACGAGGTCCTTCATTCAGCTATGGCTCCATCCAACTCCGGGCTAAACCGCTTCTTTGTCTTCATTCTCGGGATCGTATTCACGTGCGCAGTCATCGTCGCGGGCGGGTACCTCTACCTGCGATACGGGCATCCTCCGGTAGCGGTGGACGATCACGCCTTCCCGTACGAGGCTCAGATCGTGCACGTTCCGCTTGGCGCGCGGATCAGCCGCGAGATCAAACAGCCTCCATTCCCGGCGAGTGAAGACGCCTTTGAACAGGGCGCGAAGGTTTACAAGCAAGACTGCGCGTTCTGCCATGGCGTTCCGGGGCAGGATTCGCCTACGGAACCTATATGTATCCGGCGGCTCCCCAACTCTGGCACAAGCACAAGAAGGGAAATGTCGTTGGCGTCTCCGATGATCCTGCAGGAGAGAGCTACTGGAAGGTGAAGAACGGAATCCGGCTCACCGGTATGCCGACGTACGAGGATCTGCTTTCCGATAGCGACATGTGGGATGTCACGCTGCTGCTCAAAAATGCGGATCAGCAGATGCCGGATCCAGTGATGAAGATCCTGAAGCAGCAATAGTCAGCGCTGGTTCGATTCCGCGGCGGCGCGACCGCGATCAGAGATGGTGGCCAGGGACGGGATCGAACCGCCGACGCAGAGGGCCTTTGCATGGCCGCGGGCTTTGCACTGAGCCGCTCAGGAGCGCGGCAGAAAGATTACTGAATTGCAGAAGTGGTGGCCAGGGACGGGATCGAACCGCCGACGCCGGCCTTTTCAGGGCCGCGCTCTACCACTGAGCTACCTGGCCTCCGCGCTCACAACACGCCCGGGGCGGCGGAGTGGCCGCCGGGCTCCGTTCTGACTTCGCCTGCCTTGTAGGGGAGGGAACTGGCTGCCCGCATCGCGCGCGCAACCTCAGGAGACGTCGAGCCTCAGTATAGCAATGCAGCCTCGATGCGCCAAACGTTCGGGCTCGACGCGAGCGATGTATCGCGCTCCCGTATCATCGTCAGCACAAAGATTTGCGAGAAGCATTGCGCGCTATGCGCATGGAGACCGAACTGATGATCCGCCGTTTGTATGGCTGTTTTCTCGCCGCGTCACTTTTATGCAGCGTCGTGCCTCCGCTCCACGCGCAGACTCCAGGAGAGGTTCGCGCGGCCCGAGTGCTTGAGGCGGCAAAGAAAGCGGGTGATCCCGGAGCTGTATGCGCTGCTGAAGACGATGCCTAAGGGTGCGGACCTGCATATGCATCTCTCCGGTGCGGTCTACGCCGAGACGTTTATCACCGAAGGTGCCCGCGAGGGTTTGTGCGCTGCTCCGGTGAATCCCGGTACGCCGCCTGTTCCGGAGGAGCCGGATGCTTTGCATTTCCTTCAGCCGCAGCACGGAAAAGCGAATGACTGCGCGGCCGGATCCGTTCCCGTCGCGAATGCGTTGAAGAACCAGGCGCTCTATGACTCGTTGATCGACAGCTTTTCAATGCGCGGGTTTGTCGCGACGCGAGGGGATCACGGGGCACGATCAGTTCTTTGCGACATTCGCGCGTTTCGGCGGCTTGAAGGACGACGCGGGCGAGTGGCTTGACGAGGTTGCGAGCCGAGCCGCGGCGCAGAACGAGCAGTATCTCGAAGATCATGCAGACGCCGAGCTTCTCGCACGCTGCGGCGCTTGGCTACAAAGATCGGATGGCCGCACGGAGCCGAGAGCTTCCGTCACGCCTGCGCAGCTTGCCGAGCTGCGTGACAAGCTGATTGC
This sequence comes from uncultured Acidobacteriaceae bacterium, assembly GCA_963777205.1. Classification (GTDB taxonomy): domain Bacteria; phylum Acidobacteriota; class Terriglobia; order Terriglobales; family Acidobacteriaceae; genus Granulicella. Next base: position 24,081 of record CAVZPQ010000003.1, read on the forward strand.
CGCCGGCGTTCGCGATGAGGTGGCGGTCGATCGCGAGGAGTTCACGCATGCGCTCGAAACTCGCGACACGCATCGAGCGCTGCGCGCTGGTCGAGCGCCGCATCGCCGGCGTGTCACGTCGACGATTCACTTCCTCTATCAAGTCTGCGCGGCTTTCCGCCGGAGCAGGTGTTCGCGCAGACGCTGCTCGCGTTCGAGGTCGCGAGCGTGGACCCCGATGTCGTCGGCCTCAACTTCGTGATGCCGGAAGACGGCTACATCTCGATGCGTGACTACCACCTGCAGATGCAGATGCTCGACTACCTGCACTCCGTTTATCCGAAGGTGCACATCACGCTGCATGCGGGCGAGCTCGCGCCTGGCATGGTGCCGCCTGCGGGCTGAGCTTCCATATTCGCGATGCGGTGAATCTCGGCCATGCAGAGCGCATAGGTCATGGCGTCGATGTGCTCTACGAAGATCATCCGCTGCAACTGCTGCACGAGATGGCAGTGAAGCACATCATGGTCGAGGTCAACCTCACCTCAAACGATGTCATTCTCGGCATCACCGGCTCGGATCATCCGCTGCACGCCTACATCGCTGCGCACGTGCCGTTCGCGCTTTCGACGGATGATGAGGGCGTGTCACGGATTGACCTTACCCACGAGTACGTTAAGGCCGCCGACGACCAGGACCTTACGTATGCCGAGCTCAAGCAGTCTGCGCGTGCGTCGCTCGAGCACAGCTTCCTTCACGGCGAGAGCCTGTATGTCACACCGGATGACTTCGCGCATCGCAAAGCCGGCGTGCGCGGCAGCGATTACGAGCGACCAGCATGCCGACGCGCGCGTGCCAGGCGCTGCTTGATGCAAACGAAAAAGCAGCGCAGCAGTGGGAGCTTGAGCGCCGGTTCGCGATCTATGAGGCTTCGTTGCGCTAATGTCTGTGCTGGTAGGAGCTTGCGCTAAACTCGTGCACAAAATCCTGTTCTCGAAAGGAACTGTATGAAGCGCGCGATCGCCATCATTCTGGAGACGATCCTCTTTCTTTTCGTCTTTCTTGCAGGCTCGCTCCTGGTCGCGGTTCCGTCTGCCCACCTCCCGGCGTGGGATGTGAACCTGAGCGGACCGCGCTACTTCGTTCTCGACGGCCTGGTTTTCATGTTCCTGCTGTATCTCGTCTTCCTGCTGATCGGGGCTGCTCGTCACCGCGCCCGCTCGGCAGCGGTGACATCGACGGTTGCGGTGGTACTCGCCTTGGTTCTGGGGCTGGCAATGAAGTTCGGGTTCGCAACGCGGTGATTCTTCAGCAACTTGGCAGGTTGCGGGCGAGTTTGGTACCGCGCAATCCACACCTGCAACTTCTGTCCGGAACCCGACGGAACTGCATTTTGATAGTCTTTTTTCCAATAATTCAGCAGGAATTTGATGTCGTCCTGGGCCTAACCCGCGTCTCACTTCAGACCCCCTGCACCCCAGCGGTGCTATTGCGTACACCGTTAGGAGAAATGGATTCTCGATTGCGCATGAACGAACCACTGCACTCGGCCCGTCAAACGTTTTCCGCCGCCGCTTCCGTCGATCTCGCCGATCGTAAGATCGCCTACTTCTCGATGGAGATTGCGCTCCACAAAGATCTGCCGACGTACTCCGGCGGGCTGGGCATGCTCGCCGGCGATACATTGCGCTCTGCCGCGGATACCGGCGCGTCCATGGTTGCGATCTCGCTGGTGCACCGGCACGGATACTTCCAGCAGCAACTTGACGCGAACGGGCAGCAGACCGAGTCCGATGTGGTGTGGTCGCCGGAAACGACGCTGCCTTCTGCCGGCACCACGATCAGCATCCAGATGCAGGGTCGCGACATCAGCATCCGCGCCTGGCGTTTTGATGTAGTCGGCACGACCGGGCACGTGATTCCCGTCTTCCTGCTGGACACGGATATTGAAGGCAACGACCCGTACGACCGCACCCTGACCAACAACCTCTACGGCGGCGATACCTACTACCGGCTGTGTCAGGAGACGATTCTCGGAATCGGCGGCATTCATCTGCTGCATGCGCTCGGCTGCCAGCCCGAGGTCTGCCACATGAACGAGGGCCACGCGGCGCTGCTCACTTTGGGACTCCTCGAAGAGCGGCTGCAGGGCGCGCCGCTGCGCAACGCTTCTGAATCCGACGCGGAGGCGGTTCGACGAGACATGCGTGTTCACGACGCACACGCCGGTGCCCGCCGGCCATGATCAGTTCGGCACGGACCAGATGTACTCCATCCTGGGCCACGAGCGCGCGTCGTGCATCGAGCGCTTCGGCGCGCTGCACAACGGCCTGCTGAACATGACATACCTGGCGCTGCGCTTTTCGCGCTACGTCAACGGCGTGGCGATGCAGCACGGCAAAGTCTCGCAGGGCATGTTCCCGGAGTATCGCGTCCATGCGATCACCAACGGCGTTCACGCGGCGACATGGCTGTCGAAGCCGTTCCAGGAGCTCTTCGACAAGGAGATTCCGGAGTGGCGCCATGACAATCAGTACTTCCGTTCGGTCTACGGCATCGAGCCGGAGGTTATTGAAGCCACGCACGCGCTCGGCAAGCAGCGGCTCTTCGCGACCGTGAAGGCGCGAACGGGCGTCGAGCTCGATCCGAACGTTCTTACGCTCGGTTTCGCACGCCGCGTCGCGACCTACAAGCGCGCTACGTTGCTGTTCCGCGACGGCCAGCGCCTGCACGACCTCGCCGAGCGCATCGGCGGCCTGCAGATTATCTATGCCGGCAAGGCACATCCGGCTGACAATGCCGGCAAGGCGCTCATCCGCGAGGTCTTCGACGCCGCCGCGAAACTCGAGTCGCCCAAGCTCCGCATTCTCTATCTCGAGAACTACGATTGGGATCTCGGCGAACAACTCACCAACGGTGTCGACGTCTGGCTGAACACGCCGCGCCGCCCCTACGAGGCCTCCGGCACCAGCGGCATGAAGGCAGCGCTGAACGGCGTACCTTCGCTGTCGGTGCTCGACGGCTGGTGGATCGAGGGTTGCGCTGAAAACGTGACCGGCTGGGCGATCGAGGACTTCGACGACGAACTCCCCGAAGCCGAACAGCTCTACACGAAGCTCGAGACCGTTGTCGCTCCGCTCTACGCCAACAAAGCCGCGTTCGCGCGAATCCGCCAGCACTGCATCGCGATGAACGGAACGTTCTTCAACACGCACCGCATGCTTGGCCAGTACGTGTCGAATGCGTACTTCCCGCAGGCGAGCTCGATCGCGTCAACCGATCAGGAGATTGTCGATGACGAACTGCCCGAGCCGGTTCTGATCTGAAGCAAATCCATCTGAACCAATACTTGAAGAACGAGAGCCGCCGCGAGATTCGCGGCGGTTTTTCTTTCGACGCGACTCGGCAGCGAAGCTTGAGCGAAAATAGGTAACGAGGGAGTTACTTCGTGAAACGCTCCGGGACCGCCGATCTTCCGCTGCATAACGGCCGTGTCCCACCGTGGCTCGCCGAGCGCATGACGGCCCTCGGCGCTGCGATTACGGAGCACGTTGTTCTCAGCTATGGTCCTTCCGAGTTCCTCACCCGGCTCAGTGATCCGTTCTGGTTCCAGGCGCTCGGCTGCGTGATGGGGATGGACTGGCATTCGTCAGGTATCACGACGTCAGTGATGGGTGCGTTGAAGCGCGGCCTGAATCCGCGGTTCGCGGAACTCGGGTTCACGGTTTGCGGCGGCCGCGGCCGGCACTCGAAGCGCACGCCGGACGAGCTGCGCGCGATCTCTTCGCGAACCGGGCTCGATGGTGACGCACTCGCGCGCACCAGCCGCCTCACCGCGCGGATTGATAACAATGCAATCGCGGACGGATTCCAGCTCTATTTGCATTCCTTCGTCCTGCATCGTTCGGGCGAATGGGCAGTAGTTCAGCAGGGTATGAATTCGTCGAGCCATCTCGCGCGCCGGTATCATTGGCACTCGGCAAACGTGCGCGATTTCGTCTCTGATCCGCACACAGCCATTCTCGGCAAGCCGCAGGGAACGATTCTCAACCTGGTGGACGCGCGTGCCAACCGCGCGCAGAGACGCGCTGCTCACGATTGCGCATGAGCCGGTAGAGGCGTCGCTTCAGCAGGCGCGCAAGCTCACGATGCCCGCGCACCATGAGGTTCGCGCCGAAGACATCAATCTGAAACGGCTCGGCGCCGTGCTCGCCGTTGCGCACGAGCAGGAACTGCGCGACTTCGCCTCGCTGCTGCTGGTTGAAGGGCTTGGGCCGCGCACGCTGCAGTCCCTCGCACTGATTGCCGAAGTAGTGCACGGCGCGCCCAGCCGCTTCGAGGACCCGGCACGCTTCAGCTTCGCGCATGGCGGCAAAGACGGCCATCCGTTTCCCGTGCCGCTCAAGACCTACGACGAGTCGCTCGCGATTTTGCGACGCGCGTTGGATGCCGCGCACCTCGGCCACACTGAAAAGCTGGAGGGCTTCCGGCGCCTGGACCGCCTTACCCGCACGGTGGAACGCGATCGCCAGCCGCTCGCCGACTTCACGGCAGCAATCGCGCACGAGAGAGAGATCTCTGGCAGCATCGGAGGCCGGACGGTCTTTGACGATCGACCGCCCCGCAGGTCGCGCAACGCCCACGGTCAGCTCTCGCTGTTCACCAACTGAGAGCGGAGTACGCGCTATTCTTGACTTCCGAACATATCGAAGGAGCACGCCATGCCACAACCCAAGCCCGGTGATCTCATGGAAGACTTCACGCTGCCTGATCAGGACGGCAATCCCGTAACGTTGTCGCAATTCGCCGGCTCGCCTGTGATTCTCTTCTTCTATCCGCGCGCGGATACGCCGGGTTGCACTATCGAGGCCTGCGGCTTTCGCGATCAGTTCGCAAAGCTCAAAAACGCCGGCGCGGTGGTCCTTGGGATCTCGCGTGACACCGTGCGCGCGCAGAAGAAGTTCGCTGAGAAGTACGACATCCAATATCCGCTTCTCGCCGATTCAGACGAGATGTTAGTCAAGCGGTTCGATCTTCTGCGCAATAAGACGATGTACGGAAAGCCAGTCACCGGCGTTGCGCGCACAACCTTCCTGATTGGCCCTGACCGCAAACTCCTTCATGTTTTCGAGAACGTGAAGCCGGAGGGCCACGCAGAAGAGGTCCTCGAGTTGCTGAAAAAGAACGGCTGAATTTACAGCAAGCCGCGCGCCTTTACTTCGAGGTATTCGCTCACCGCGCGCACGCCGATCTCCTCGGCCGTCGTCTCCACGATCAGCACGCCTTGACGCTCGAGCTGCGCAATCGTCTCACGCCGGCGTTCCAGCATCTCCTGGGCTGCCGTGGAGTGAAACATCTCCTCGCGGGTCTTCGGCACGCGCGAGGCGAGCAGTTCCAGCTCCGGATGTTTCAGAACGACGAGCACGACCAGGTGCCGCCGGACAAGTTCGCGTTGCAGCGGTCACGAGCTCCGGCTTTCCGGCCGAGTCAACCAGTTCCGTGATCCACACCATCAGCCCGCGACGGCGTTGGAGCGTTTTCAGCCGCGCGACCGCATTGAGATGGTCCGCTTCCGCGGATTCCGCTTTCGTCTGACTTAGCAGGTCGAGGAGCAATCGCGTGTGTACAGTGCCTGCGCCTGGCGGGAGTACCTGCTTGACGTCGCGGCCGTACGCCATCATGCCGATTTTGTCGCCGGATCCACTGACAACCTGCGCAAGCATAACCGCCGCCGTGGTCGCCTGATCAAGTTGCGTCACGCTCATCCGATGCGCGCGATCGCGCTCCATGACGGTTTCGCCTACAAGCTCCGGCTCTCCGCGGCGAAGCTCAAATGCCGTCCGCGAGAGCCGCCCCGCGTCGAGCACAACCCAGACCTGCTGCGAGCGCTCCGCCGTGAACTGCCGCGCGACCAGCTTGCCGCGCCTCGCGGTCGCAGTCCATGAGATGCTGCGCAGCTCATCACCGTGCTGATAATCCCGCAGGCTCTCGAACTCGCGTCCCGTGCCGCGCAATTGCAGCTTGCGGCGCTGCAATTCAATCTGACGCGCACGCAGCAGAAAGAACGCTGCCCGGCCGCGGCTGTCTTCATGCGCAGGAAAAACGCGCACGCGCTGCGGCGCCGACTGATGTGACAGGCTCCGCCACAGCCCATCGTTCAACGAGCCGCAGCGCGCCCCGGTAGCGCAGATACACCGCGCCCATTCCAAAATCGCCGCGTTCGGCCGGCCAGATTGTCTGCGAACAGATCGCGTCTTCACGCGGAAACACTTCGATGCGTTGCACTTCCGGGTGCATTACGAGCGCCGGATGCAGATCATCAATGATCGCTGTATCCACCACCGCATCGGCTTCCATGCGTACTGCCAATTCAATTCGTGTCGGTTCCCCGAGTTGAGGCGAATCGAGAAATGTTCGCGTAATGATGAACGATTCCGGGCGCGGAAGAAGTAATGCCTCGAGGACGCAGAGCAGTACAAGCAGCACATCCCACGCGAGCATGAATCCAATTCGGCGCGGGTGCCAGAAGGCCGGGATCGCGAGCAGCAAACCTGCGCAAAACAGCAGCAGCGCTCTCGCGCTGAGACCAAAACCCGCCCAACGACCAAGCCGTCCCAGCGGCTTCGCCGTCCCACTCGCGGGTCCAGGAATTAACGTCTGCATAACGCGTCTGGCTTACCTCTGCTGGTTTGCTCCGCACTGGAATTCGAACGTGCGGATCACATTCTGAAAGCTCTTCTGGTATCTCTTCGCGATACCGCTCGGTGCATCATATGCAATCGAGTATTGCGTCTCGTTCCAGAGGGCGAAGACGGCTTCGTAGCGTCGCCGGTCACCGTCGCGCTTGTAAGTCACCACGGTGTGGAGCGCTGGAACCTGCTGCAGCGTCGCCGGCTCTTCCACCTTCTGCTTCACGTCGGTGAGGCCCGGGTCGGCCTTCCACTCCTTCAGCGTCGCTCCGCGGTAGTCGTCGAGCGTCGCCATCTGCGATCCGGCGCCCGGATTCTGCAGAATGATGGAACGGGGCTGATTTGAGAGCGCGGCGACGGTGATCGCAACTGGATCATCCGGTGCGCCGAACTCCGCCCCCTCGTGGTTCTTGACTTCGGCGGGTCCACGCCAATCTGCCGGTACATACAGGCAGAAATTCAGACGTTGATTGCGATAGAGGGTGGTCTTCTTATTGCGCCCATAGCTAGGCAGCCCGCTCAGACACAGAGAAGCGACGACGAGCAGCTTCGCGACCGTCTTCATTTCGGCACCGCAGTCGCTGCCAACACTTCGGCCACAACTCGATCTGCATCCATGCCCTCCAATTCGGCCTCTGGACGGAGCACCAGCCGGTGCCGCAGCACTGGAACGGCTGCATCTTTCACGTCATCAGGAACCACAAAATCGCGGCCCTCGCGGGCGGCCATTGCTTTCGCGACGAGCAGCAGGGAAGTGCTTGCGCGCGGACTTGCTCCCAGGGCGATCGCGGGCCACTCGCGTGTTCTGCGCACGAGGGCCAGCAGATAATCGAAGATCGCAGGCTCAACGCTGACCGCGCGAATCTCACGACGCGCCTGCGCCAGCATTGCAAACGGTGCCGGCTCAATAGGCAGGTCGGCGAGTCCGGTCGCTTCGGTCGCAGCATGGTGGCGTTCGAGCACGGCGCGTTCATCGGAGAGCTCTGGATAGCCAATCCGAATCTTCAACAGAAAGCGATCGAGCTGCGCCTCCGGCAACGGATAGGTGCCCTCGAACTCGACAGGATTCTGGGTCGCGAAGACTGTAAAGAAATCATCAAGCGCGTGGCGTTCGCCGTCAGCGGTCACCTGCCGCTCTTCCATCGATTCAAGCAGCGCAGCCTGCGTTCGCGGCGGCATCCGGTTGATCTCGTCGGCGAGGAGAAATTGCGTGAACACGGGACCCTTGTGAAACGAAAACTCCCCCGGTCTATCGCCGAAGGCGGGCGAGAATACGCTTGTGCCCAAGATGTCCGCCGGCATCATGTCCGGCGTGCCCTGGACGCGGCGAAAATCCAGCCCAAGGAATCTTGCCAGAGTTTTGACGGCAAGCGTCTTCGCGACACCCGGAACGCCTTCAACAAGCGCGTGGCCGCCGCAGAGCATAGTCAGCAGAGCCTGTGCAACGGGCTCCTGTTGGCCAGCGATGATCCTGCCAATTTCCTGTTGCCCTCGTGCGAACAACTCGCTCGCGGCTGCTACACCTTCACTCATTCACCCGCTCCTTCGCTCTGTCGCAAACTCAACAACGCCAGCTACGCCAATCTCAGATTTCTCCGCCCTCTTGTTCGGCCGCCTCGCGCCGCCGCGCTAATCTTCTCAGCATCTTCGCTGAGCGCACGGCTGATCGCGAGCGCCTCTCGATTCGTCAGCTTCTCTCCATTTTCACGCTCGATCTCCTTGAGGTGCTCGCCGACGCGGTTCCAGTCTCCGCCCAGGCGCTCGTTCAGGGCCGCGACAACGGCCTGCGGTCCACCCGCAACGGCAGCCTTCGGCACGCCGGCGTCGCGCATGGCAATGCGAAGCAGCTTCCGACGCGCCGCCTCGGTCGCCGCCGTTGTGGCCCGCGCCTTCTCGTATAAGTCCCCCATCGAAAATGCAAACTCGAGCGGCGACGTGCGCGGCACCATCACCGGTGTGCGTATCGGCCCGCTCCTTCTGCTGAAGCTGAGCACAACCAAAATTGCCAGGAGCACGACCTGGAAAACCAACCAACGCAGCGGCAGTCCATGGGCCGCGCTCCACAACCCCGGCACAGCATTTTGTAGCGACTCATCCCAAAGAACCGCGCGCCCATCGCCCACGCTGAGCAAGAGTAGACGCAGGTCGGCATCTGTCGTCAGTGCACTGTTCGTCAGCGGGCGCGCAGAACTCCACCAGACCGCCTCGCCACGCCCGACGGTCATCCGCACGACGACTGCATCCCGCCCGCACCGCTCCGCAATCTCTACTTTGCTTTTGCCGTTCCACGCGCCAGCGTCGTCCATCGGCACACTGCCCGCGGCGGCCAGTGGACCATCACCAGGATTCGTCTCGCACGAGTCGTTCATAAGCATCGTCGGCGGACCGATGCTCCCGTCGGGAAGCAGCAGGGCGCCCATCGGGCCTGTCGTCAGCACGTTGCCTCCGCGCTCCATGAACTGCTTGATCGCCGCGGCGATCTCGTCGTGATCCGTAGGCGCATACGTTGGCGCCGCGAGTACAAGGGTCGAGTGCGCAGCGTCCACGTTCTTCAACTCATTGATTGGCCGCTCCCACCGCGAGCTCGTTCTTCCAATCGCCTGAAGCGTCAGGAAGGCAGCCTTTGCTCCGCGCGGACCGGTGTTGTACGTGCTCGGCCGCGTATCGTCGCTTTCGCTGGCCGGCGCAAGCACGCTGACTGCAACAATGAGCACGGCCATCACAGCTCCCATCCACAGCACGATCCGGCGGTCGCTCCAGCGCGCATTCCTCACAGCGCGCCTCCCGCCGCTTTGGCGTCGCTCGATTCATGCTGCCCTGCAATTCTGTCGAAGCTCTCCTTCGCGTTGCCAAAATCCTCCGGCGTTGCCGCGCGCTGTGCGTACCAGCTTCGCTCGAGCGCCGCCGTGAGGCCACGCAGTTCGCGCTGCTCCGACGATCCCGGCTTCAGCAGGCGCACGTATTCGCGCGGCGTGCGCGCCGGATTCTGCCGCCATAACCTGCGCCGCTCCAGCTCCGAAATCGACGCCCAGTAAAGCGCGTGAATCGCTTCACGCCACGCTCCTCTGCCGGCTTCCTGTTCGGCGAGCCGCCGCCAATCGTCGCTTTTGCGCGCCCACTCTGCCGCTTTGGCCGCATCGCCGCCGATCTCAACACGCAATCGCTGCCGCTGGATCGCGCGCATCACCCAGACAACAAGCCCGGCGGCTGCACCGAGGAACAGCAGCCATTCGAGCGTTCGTCCCATCCACGGCGACTGCGACGTGACGCGATCGATCCCGGTGAACAGCCGTACGATCGCCTCGAAGATCTTTGCCTTTATGCGGTCCCACAACGTTGGCCGTGGCTGCTGAAATTCTGGCGTCGCGAGTATCCGCTCCGCTGCCGCTCGCGCTGCGGAAAACTGCGCCTGTTGCGAAGACGTCAGTTGCGGCGGAGCGACTGGTTTTGCCGATTGCGTCAGTGAGGTTGGCGTACTCGATTCTGCGAGTGCACCCGCCGGTAGCCCAGTCAGCACAATCAGCAGCGCGCAGCGTGCCGCGCAGCGTCCCCATCGAGTGCGACGATTACAGCCCAGCAGCATCGCCCGCCGGTTCAGCCGTCTGCATGCCACTGGGGATGCTGTCCGCGGCAGGTGACCCAACATCACCGAGCATCAGCAGCAGGTCCAGACCATCCTGCCGAACGCGCTGATCGAAATAAACGACCGACAGCCCGATCATCAGCACAGGAACCACCATTGAATGCGCAACGAAGTTCACCAGCAGAATCGAGGCCTCCGCGATAACGTGCCGTTCGCCTCGCATCGCACCGAAGAAAATCAGCATACTCAAAGGACTCTCCAGCATTCCGGCCACGATGAACAGACACCAAGCGATGAGATACACGACGAAGATGCGCCCCTTCGCGCCGGCTGCGAGCACCTTGCTTCGTCGCATCGCAGCGCGCACCTTCAAATGCTCCAGCACAGCCGCCTGGCACACCGAGCGAATTGCGCAGAAATGCGATCACGCCATAGACCAGCCCACCGGTGAACGCCAGGACCAGCAGCGTGCCGCCGATCCATGGCGACCGAAATCGCGTTGGGGCGAGCAGAATACCGCCGGGCACCGCGAGCACCAGCATCAGCCACACTGCGCTCCATCCCTGCCACAGCCCAATACCGAGAAACCGCAGCCAGCGCCCGATTACTGCGCGGATGGAAGTGCCGATCGTGGTCCGGCGGCCGAGATAGACCTCGCTGAGCGCCCACACCGTTGCAGCCTGGGTCAGCGCCGAGACCAGGAAGATCAGCAAACCGCCGATGCCGCCGCCGATTTGCCGCCCTACCATCTCATGACTGAATCCAAACGGCATCTGTCCGTGTTGCCGGGTCGGCACAATCCCGTGAAAGATCACCAGCTGAACCGCGTTCGCGATCAGTTGCACGACCGCGCTCAGCGAGCCGATCCCAACAAAGAGCCAGAAGTTTGCGCGATAGACCGCAAAGCTGCGGTCCAGAATCTCTCCGAGGCTCAATGGCCGCAGAGCATAGGGGCCGCGCTGATAGTCGCCCATGCTTCCCACTTCCGTACCCTGGGAGCCCATCCATCCGGCAGAACTCATCCCCGGTTTTCCTCATCTCTGCCGATCCCGGCTGATTGCGGCGAACCCCTGCAAATATTCGCGTTTGCCCGCCAGCATAGCACTCAAACACGCCGCTGGGACCCTGCCGAGTTTACTCGCTGCGGCTGGATCACTGCCGCTTTCGTCTTGCCAGACCATACCCCTTCGGGGGAGGGGATAACCGCTGTGGTGCTGCTAAATTAGCCACCTCGGGCAAACCTCAGCGCGCAGAGGGAGACCGGGCAGCGCATCATGCGAGGAGCCGCTGTATTCGGGACCCTGCGGGAGAGTGAATTTTTCACGTGGCGCGAGCTCTCCTGGGGGCGACACCTCGCCTCACTGTCGCGCCCCGCAACACTGGCTTTCGGGCCGCAAGGGTGGAGGATCGGAATGCAGACGCCGCGCGGAGCAGGCTACACCCGGTACCATCGCACCCGCACGTCCTTGCGCTTGTGGCTGCTCCTTGTGCTTGCGCTTACGGGCATTGCGGCATCAGCGTCCGCTCAGCAACTCGTGGCCGGCACGCCCGTCGACTTTGGCGCGATCGCGGTCGGCAGCTCCAGCTCACAGTCGCTCTCCTACTCGGTTCCGCCCAATACCGTCGTGACCATCGGGACTGTGACGGCGCTCACCCTGGGGAATCAGAACAGGGACTTTACAGTACCCAGCCAGAACTGCAGTGGAACGCATGCCGGGCCATTCACGTGCCAGGTGACCATCGCGTTCGCGCCAACGGCAATTGGGCTGCGTCTCGGCGAGCTTTTCATCTACGACGGCAGCAACAATGTCATCATTCGCGTTCCGCTCCGTGGCGCTGGTCTGGGCCCCCAGATGGTCGTCTCGCCGGCAACAGCAGTCGCGACCGCATCGCTCACAGGCATTGCTCCCGCAACAATCAATCCGTCCTCCACGGTTTATGACGCCGCTGGAAATCTCTACATCGACGACGCGATCAACGGCCGCATCCTCGAGAGCACTACGTTCGGCAGCGCAACCTCGCTCGGCACGATTACTGCCGCAAACTCCACCGCGCCGTTCTCATCTATCGCGCTCGCCGGCGACGGTACGCTGTACATCTCGTCCCCAAACACGGGCGTAATTTACAAGCTGATCCCGGGCGGCTCGCCGACTGCCATGACGATCTCCGGCGCCACATTGCTGCAGCCCGCCGGTCTTGCCCTCGATGGCTACGGCTACCTCTACGTCGCGGACGCCGGCACGAACCAGATCGTCCGTATTGACCTTGAGAACAGTAACCAGGCCTCAGCTGCTTACGCTGACCGGGCTCGGTACCCCGCTCGCCAGCCCTGAAGGTCTATCCGTCGATGACGCCGATAATCTTTACGTAGCGGACACGAACAACAATCGAATCGTTCAGATCGATCTCCAGACCAGCGTTACGCTTACGAATGCTGCAACGGTTCTGCCCATCGCGGGTCTCACGCTCTCGAGCCCTGAAGCCGTAGCAGTCAATGCCGCAGGCGGGCTCACAATCGCAGACACCGGCAATAGTCGGCTGGTCGAGCTTCCGCTAAGCGGTTCGCCGTATGCGATCACGCTCGTCGGGGCGACCCTTAACACTCCGGCCGGCGTCACGCTCCTTGCAACAGGCGACCTCCTCGTCTCCGATTCGACGATTGGTCTCGTGCAGGTCACCCGATCCATCTCATCGCTGATCTTCAATACGCCCACACTGGTCGGGTCCATCGACAGCGCTGACGGGAATCTCGCGCTGGACGTGGAAAACACTGGCACCGTCGTTCTCAATGCCTCCGGCAGCCTCAACAACAACGCCTTTTTACTTCAAAGCACCGGCACCTGCCCCAACGCTGCGAGCGGCAGCACCCAGATTCCCGTCGGCGACGCCTGCACAATCGAGTTCGGCTTCAAACCGACCATCGCCGGCACGAACACCGGGACGTTGAACATTTCCGCCTCCGGCATCAACGACACGGTCACGCTTACCGGCACCGGATATCACATCCTCGACCACTTCAACGTGTCCGTCGCGCCGTCGACCGTAACCCCGGGTCAGCCGACCACACTCACCATAACGGCCATCAACAACGACGGCACGATCGACACGACATACACGGGCACGCTCAACCTGACCTGCACGGACCCTGCGTGCGTGCTTCCCACCGGCGCCTACACCTTTACCGCCGCGAATAACGGAACGATCGTCTTCTCGTCCACCGGGCCGAATCCGCTGAACTTCAACACGCTCGGCGTCTGGACCGTCACGGTCACCGACACCACGACGACCCCCGGCCAGACCTACACCGGCACCAGTAACCAGGTCACGGTCATCACCACGCCTGCTGTCTCGCTCACCAGCTCCGTCAATCCCGTCAACGTCGGCGCAAACACTATCCTCACCGCGACCGTCAGCTCGCCTTATGGCACGCCGAGCGGAACCGTCACGTTCATGGATGGAGCCACCGTTCTCGGCACCGGGACACTGAACTCCAGCGGCGTCGCGACACTGACTGTCTCGTTCGCCACCGCGGGCACGCATCCGCTCACCGTCAGCTATCCGGGGGCCGGCTACTTCCAGGCTGCCAACTCCGCTGTGCTCGACGAAACCGTACAGACGCTCGGCACAACCATTGCTCTCACCAGCTCGGTCAACCCCGTGAACGTGAATGCGACCACACTGCTGACAGCCACGGCGACGTCCACCTCCGGCACCCCGACGGGCACGATCACTTTCCTCGATGGCGCGACCGTTCTCGGCACCGTGCCCTTGAACGCAAGCGGCGTCGCCACGCTGACCGTTTCGTTCTCCACCCCCGGCACACACCCGATCACCGCGTCCTATCCGGCCACCGGACCCTACCAGGCCGGAACCTCGGCGGTCGTGAACGAGGTTGTCCAGAACTTCTCGACCTCTTCGACCCTCACGAGCTCCGTCAACCCGGTCCTCATCTCGAGCGCGACCGTCCTTACAGCGACGCTCACATCCTCCGCCGGAACGCCCACCGGTACGGTCACCTTCTACGACGGCGCAGCTTCGATCGGCACAGCTACCCTGAACGCGAACGGCGTCGCAACCCTGAACGCCACGTTCTCGACAAACGGCCAGCACATCCTAACCGTCGTGTACGGAGGCAGCGGGCCGTTTCAGCCCATCACCTCTCCCAAGCTGACGCAGCTGGTTGAAGACTTCTCGCTCGCGCTCGCCACCGGATCGCAAAAAGCGGCCACGATCATCCTCGGCGCAACCACGCAGTACAACCTGATCGTTGCGCCCATCGGCGCAACCACACTAGCGGCTCCCGTTGCTCTCACGGTTACGGGCCTGCCGAGCGGCGCCTCGGCCTCATTCAACCCCGCGACGGCAGCGGGCGGCGCCGGCACTACGCCCGTCGTCCTGACCATCAACGGCCCGCCAATCACCTCCTCGCTGCATCGCCCCATCAATCCGGCGAACCCGTCTCGCCGCGGCGCTCCAGCCCTCCTCGCATTGCTGCTTCTGCCCGCGAGCTTCCTCGCGCGCCGCCGACGCGCCATTTCACGCCTGCTCGTCCTGCTGGTCGGCATCGCTGCGGCCACCGGGCTTAGCGGCTGTCTCTCCGACCAAAGCACCGGCTACTACGGCCAGATGCCCGAAACCTACACCCTCACCGTGACCGGAACCTCCGGCACCCTCACCCACAGCGTGCAAGTCACCCTCACCGTCGACTAAGCTTGGAGACGTCCCCGGAATGTACGCGAGCCTGACCCCCACCAGCCACCACCGCACCCCCAGCCCGCGCCGCGGGCTTGTGCTATTGGCTGGAATCCTCGCGCTTGCATTCTGCGCTCCCCAACGCGCTCACGCCCAGGCCAGCGGCGACTTCAGCATGATGTACGTCGAGGACGCCGCCCGCTTCGTCGGGAACCAGCCCAACACCTACTTCTATCTTCGCGGCGCCTCCACGGAGATCGCCTACGCGCCTTGGCGCGGCATCGGCTTCGTGGCCGGAGGCACCGGCAACGCCGGCACCAACCTGCGCGGCAAGGTAGACATTCACACCGTCACCTTCTTCATCGGCCCGCGCTACACATACAACATCGGCCACATCAGTCCCACTGCCTGGAACCGCAAGGGTTCCATCTACGTCCAGGGAAAGTTCGGCTACACGTTCGCCACGTCCGGCCAGTACCCCGTCAATGGCGTGCTCACCAGCAACGCCTCATCCATGGACCTTGAAGCCGGTGGCGGCATTAACCTCCACATCTACCACCGCTTCGACTATCGAGTGGTCGAGATGGACCTCGATCCACACGCGTCTCCCCGACGGCGCCGCAACGTCCAGAACAGCCTCCGCTTCGCTACCGGCATCAACTTCCATATCGGCTATTAGCGCCTTGGCGAAGTTCGCCAGCAGAGCGCTGGCCGGACGGGCGATAATGTCGTTTAGCGAAACTGGTTCGCGGCAGACCATCTGACATTTCCGCCGGACCGTCGCTACTGGCATCCTTCAGTTCGGAATCGCCATGACGGACAGAACGACAACCCGCGGCGATTCATCGTCGCCAGCCCCTGCCGCAAAGCAGCTTCGCTTGCTGGTCGAAACCGGCCTGCTGCTCGCGCGCGAGCGCTCCATCGATGTCATCTCTCAGGCTGCCCTCGATGCCGGGCTCGAGCTCTGCGGCGCAGCCTTCGGCGCCTTCTTCTACAACAACATTGGCAGCGACGGAACGCCCTACCAGCTCTATAAGGTCTCCGGCGTCGACCCCGCTGCATTCGCCCGCTTTCCCATGCCTCGCCCTACCGCCCTCTTCGCCGAGAGCTTCGTTCATTCGCGCATCCTTCGTTCCGGCGACATCACCAAAGATCCTCGGTATGGATACAACGAGCCGTTCCGCGGCATGCCAGAAGGTCACCTCCCTGTTCGCAGTCATCTCTCTGTCCCGGTCATCGGCCGCTCCGGTGAGGTGCTCGGCTCCATCTTCTACGGCCATCCTGAGCCCGATTTCTTCACGGAGGACAGCGAATCCCTCGTCGCCACCGTAGCTGCCCAGGCAGCCGTCGCCATGGAAAACGCGCGGCTCGCAGAAAACCTCACCTCCGAGATCGCCATCGCCGACGCCGCCCGCCAGCTCCAGCGCGAAACCTCCGAGCGTCTCGAGCAGGTCTTTGAAGCCATGGCCGACGGCGTCGCGCTGATGAACCGCGACTGGGTCTTCACCTATCTCAACCGCGCCGGATCCGAGATCATCGGTCGCGGACATCGGCTCGTCGGCCGTCGCTACGATCAGGTGTTCCGCGGAGAAGCCGCTGATTCATTCCGCGCGCGCTATGAGGAGGCCATGGCCGGCCAGCGCGTGGAGTTCGTCGACTACTATGCTCCGCTCGACCTCTGGGCTTCCATTCGCGTCTTCCCGACGCCGGAAGGCATCGCCATCTTCTTCCAGGACGTGACGCAGCACCGCCGCGCCGAGCTGGCGCTCGCCGAATCCTCACGACGCCTTCGCCAGGCCCTCGATGCCGGCGCGCTCGGCACCTGGACCTGGGATCAGGGCACCGACATGCTCGACCTCGATGAGCGCGCCGCCGAACTCCTCTTCGCCAGGCCGCACGCCCCCATCAGCCGGTCCCAGCTCCGCAGCCGCATCGTCCATAGCGAAGATCTCTCCAGCACACCGGTCGACCTTCGCGAAGCCGCCCTCAATGGCGGAACCTACAGCTCGGAATACCGCGTCGAGGGTCCCGACAAGAGGCAGCGTTGGATCTCCGCGCAAGGCCTGGCTACGTTCAATGAGGCCCACGAGTTCACCGGGATGATCGGTACCGTCCAGGACATCACCGCGCGCAAGACCCAGGAAGCCACGCTGCGGCAGTCCGAAAAACTCGCCGCCACGGGCCGCCTTGCCGCCACCATCGCGCATGAGATCAACAATCCGCTTGAGGCCGTCACAAACCTCATCTATCTCTGCCGCACCGACCAAAGCGTCCCGCCCAACATCCAGCGCCTGCTTGAGACGGCCGACGACGAGCTCGCGCGCGTGGCCCAGATTGCGCAACAGACCCTCGGCTTCTACCGCGACACCGCTCGTCCGTCTCAGGTCAACCTCACCGCCATGCTGATTGGCATCGTCAATCTTTTCGCGCGCAAGCTCCAGTTCAAACGCCTTACCTGTCGGACACATGTCCAGCCCGGTCTGAACGTCTATGGACTCCAGGGTGAGCTTCGACAGGTCTTCTCGAACCTCCTCGTCAACGCGATCGATGCTTCCCAGGATGGCGAAATTGTCATCCGTGCCTGCGGGCGCACCTGCGCGGGCCGCCCTGGTGTCTCCTGCGTCATCGCGGATCACGGCAGTGGTGTTGCACCGCAGATCCGCGAACGGCTCTTTTCGCCGTTTATTACGTCCAAACAGTCCGTCGGCACAGGCCTTGGTCTGTGGGTCACGCGCGGCATCGTGCACAAGCATGGCGGCACAATTCATTACCGAACGCGTACCGAACAGCCTTCGGGCACCGTCTTCCGTGTCTTCCTTCCGTCTGAAATTTCCAATCGCGAAATTTTCAACGCTCCTCACCAGCCTTTTATCCAGTAGACTTAGCGCAGGCAGCGCATTACTCTTTGCTCGCACCATCTGTTGCAAGTGGAGCGACTTATATCAGGCCGGAGCACTCCCGTAACTTCGAGCCGTTAAGCCTCTCCATGGTTCAGGACCCCTGTGATGAACCCATTTCTGTTCAGTAGCCGAATCCCCGACGGTCGTCTCAATGCCTCCGAATCAACCGGTGATGAAGCCGAGGTTCAAAGTCCCTCACCGCGCATTCTCGTCGTCGATGACGAAAAGGTTATCGCCGACACGATCGTCCAGATTCTGAACCGCAACGGCTTCATCGCCGAGGCGGCCTACGGTGGTCAAGAGGCAATCGAAAAGGCGAAGCGCCACTGTCCTGAACTCGTGCTGTCCGACGTGCTGATGCCCGAGATCGATGGCGTCGAAGCTGCGATAGAAATCCGCAAGCACTGCCCCGACACCCGCATCGTGCTCTTCAGCGGACAGGCGGCAACAGTCGAGATCCTCGCCCGCGCCCGTGAGCGGGGCCACGTGTTTGAACTGCTTCCAAAGCCGATTCACCCGACAGAACTCATCAAGCATCTGCGCGAAAACTAGCTTTTGATACGCCTGGTCTCATCGAAGGCGGATCGCGCGCGCAGCACACAAGCGACATCCTGCATCCCATCGTGAGTACCACTGGATTTCGGTACGCACGCTGATGATTAACGACCTCTGGTACAAGAACGCCGTCCTCTATTGCCTGCACGTCGGGTCTTTCATGGACACGACAGGCGACGGCGTTGGCGATTTCCGCGGCCTCATGCGCCGTCTCGATTATCTTCAGGGCCTCGGCATCACCGCCATCTGGCTCATGCCCTTTCAGCCCTCGCCCATGCGCGACGACGGCTACGACATCTCCGACTACTACAACGTCGATCCGCGTTACGGCACACTCGGCGACTTCGTCGAGTTCACGCATGCGTGCGATCAGCGCGGCATGCGCGTGCTGATCGATCTCGTCGTGAACCACACCTCCGATCAGCATCCGTGGTTTCAGTCCGCGCGCAGCTCGCCCGATTCGCCATTCCGCGACTGGTACGTCTGGTCGAACAAGAAGCCGCGCGACGCAGAGAGCGGCGTCGTCTTCCCCGGCGTGCAGAAGTCCACCTGGAGCTACGACGAAAAGGCGCGCCAGTATTACTTCCACCGCTTCTACGAATTTCAGCCTGATCTCAACACGGCCAATCCCGAAGTGCAGGCGGAGATCCTGAAGATCATGGGCTTCTGGATGCAGCTTGGCGTCTCCGGCTTCCGCATGGATGCCGTGCCGTTCGTCATTGCGAAGAAAGGTCCAAACGTCACCAGGCAGGTCGAGCAGTACGACATGCTGCGAGCCTTTGCTGAGTTCATCTCCTGGCGCCGCGGATCAGCCATCGTTCTCGCCGAAGCCAACGTCCTGCCCAACACCGACATGGAGTACTTCGGCGACGAAGGCGAGCGTCTGCAGATGATGTTCAACTTCCAGGTGAACCAGCACCTCTTCTATGCGCTCGCGACGGCCGACACAAAGCCGCTCATCGATAGCCTCACGGCCACGCGCCCGCGGCCTGCCACCGCGCAGTGGGGACAGTTCCTTCGCAACCACGATGAGCTCGATCTTGGAAGATTGAAACCGGAGCAGCGCCAGGCCTGCTTCGCTGCGTTCGCGCCTGACCCTGACATGCAGCTCTACGACCGCGGTATCCGGCGCCGTCTCGCGCCCATGCTGCACGGCGATCGCCGCCGCCTGGAGATGGCCTACTCGCTCATGCTGTCGCTTCCCGGCACGCCGGTCATCCGCTACGGCGACGAGATTGGTATGGGTGACGATCTCGCCCTGCCCGAGCGCAACTCGATCCGCACGCCCATGCAGTGGTCCAAGGATCCGCACGGCGGCTTCACGAAACACCCGCGGCCGAAGAACCCCGTCATCACCGGCGGAACCTACGGCTTCGAGCACATCAACGTCGCCGACCAGCGCCGCGATCCCAACTCCTTCATGAACTGGATGGAGCGCATGATCCGCACGCGCAAGGAGACGCCCGAGATCGGCTGGGGCGACTTCAGCATCGTCCCTTCGCGCCGCGACGATGTCCTCATCCTTCGCTACGTCTGGCAGGAAAACTCCGTCGTCGTCATTCACAACTTCTCCGCTGACCCTGTCGATCTGCGCTTCCGCCTGTCCTCGAAGCCTTCATCGACGGCAGGGAAGCCGCATTCCAGCAACGTTGAATCAGCAAAGTCGCAGCGGGCAAAGACGCAGCTCTGCGGCCACCCAGGTCGAGCGGTACCTCACCAACGTCCTGTCCGAGGATCACAGCGTTGCCGACGCACAGGGTCGCCACACTGTTCTGCTGGAGCCGTACGGCTACCGCTGGTTCCGTATAGGCGGTCAGGACGCGGGCGCCGGCCAGCGCTCGCCCGTCACCGGCTAGACGACCGCTGCCGCATCGGGCAAACGGCCGTTTGTGCGTCATTGTGCGATCTTCGACACGGCCCCGATCGTTTTCCTCAACAATCGTCATTTCCCACATTTCTTAGGTGACATGGAGCATATGTTCCACGTGGAACAACGCTGTTCCACGCCGCCGTTCGTCTCCCGGCGCACCTGCGCGTCAAACCTTTTCCCGAATCCGCGTCTCATCGCGCTTCGTCATATCCTTAAAGAGCCATGCCGAAGCCACTCCCGATCGCTATCTATTACGAGCAGCCCCACTGGTTCAAACCACTCTTCGCCGAGCTCGACCGCCGCGGCACGCCCTACGTGAAGCTCTATGCGCCCGGAGCATTCCTGGTCGCCCGCGGACCACCCGGAAGAAAAGTACTCGCTGGTGTTCAACCGCATGTCGCCCTCGGCCTGGAACCGCTCCAACGGCGACCAGATCTTCTACACGCTCGGCTTCCTCGAGCACCTCGAATCGCGCGGCGTGAAGGTCATCAACGGCTTCAAAGCGTTTCAATCCGAACTAAGCAAAGCCGGTCAGCTCGTGCTCGCAGACAAGCTCGGCCTGCCCTATCCCAAAGCTCGCGTGATCCACCGTCCCGAGCAGGCACTCGCCGCCACCGAAGGTCTGCGCTGGCCGGTTGTCGTGAAGCCGAATATCGGCGGCTCCGGCGCCGGCGTGAAGCGCTTCGACGGAGCCTCGCAGCTTCGCCACGCAATGGCTGAGCCGGCCGGATCGCCGGACGCACTGCAGTTCGGTCTTGATTCCACGGCGCTCGTCCAGGAGTTCATTCCCGCACAGGACGCGCACATCGTTCGCGTCGAGGTTCTCAACGGCAAGTACCTCTACGCCATCAAGGTGCACATCACCGGCGAGACCTTCGACCTCTGCCCGGCCGACATCTGCCGCACGACCACAGGCGCCGACCTCAACCGCGCAGCCTGCGCGCTGGACGCGCCAAAGACGGGCATTACCGTCGAAGCCTTCGATGCTCCGGCCGACGCAATCCGCGATGTCGAGCTGCTGATGAAGCACTCCGGAATCGACATCGGAGGCGTCGAGTACATCACCGACTCGCGTCCCGGTCCTTCGGGAGAAGCCCAGCGCTACTACTACGACGTGAATGCGCTCAGTAACTTCGTTGCCGATGGTCCGCGCGTCATCGGGTTCGATCCCTTCGCAAAGCTTGTCGACTGGCTCGAAGCTGAAGCGGGCGTGGTCTCAGCGGTTTCGGCCTGAGCCGCCGGCAACATCCGGTCCGTTTCGCGGCAGAAATAACGTGAACACGGTTCCGCGATGTGAAGAGGAGAGGCTGCTGCGCACACGCAGAAAGCCGCGGTGGTGGTCGATGATGTCGCGGCTGATCCAGAGGCCGAGGCCGGTTCCGCCGATGTCTTTCGTCGTATAGAACGGCTCGAAGATGCGGCTCAGAGCTTCCGGCGGAATGCCGCAGCCGGTGTCGGCGACCGTGAGGCGGACACCGGGCTCGCCTGTGCGCGGGTGGAGGGTATCGGCGCTGCGGAGAAGCAGGCGACCGCCGAGCGGCATGGCGTCTATAGCGTTCGAGACGAGATTGTTGAGGACCTGCCGGATCTCACTTTCAAAGGCGAGCACGCTGAGTTGTGCGCGCTGACGGTTTTCAAGCCGGATCCCGGCGTTCCGGATGCGGCTCTGATAGATGTTTACGACACCGGTGAAGAGCTCCGGGCACGACATCCGCCGGGGAATGGCAGAGCGCTTGTTGAAGCTGAGGGTCTGGTGGGCGATCGCAGACATGCGCCGGAGCTCGAGATCGGCCTGATCGAGAAACTCCGCGGCTTGCTCAGGGGCAACGTGGCGCGCGAGGTAGATGAGGTTCGTAACCGACTCGAGCGGATTGTTGATCTCATGCGCGATGGTGGAGGCGAGGCGGCCGACGGCGGCGAGCTTTTCGTTCTGCAGCAGCGCCTCTTCCGAGCGCTTCTTTTCGGTGATGTCGACACCGAGGACGATGATGCCGGAGATGCTGTTGTCGGCTTCGCGCAGCGGCTGGTACGTGAAATCGATGTAGCGCAGCTCCGCCGGCTGCCCGGGTGTGCGCACAATTTTCACGGGCGCTCCCTGCATGCTGACCGGCTCGCCGTTGCGGTAGACGCGACCGAGCATCTCGACATAGCCTTGCGCCACAACCTCGGGCAGTGCCTCGGCGATGGGCTTGCCGAGGATATCGGGACGGCCGACCAGGCTGATGTAGGCGGCGTTGGCCATGGTGAAGACGTGGTCTTCGCCTTCGAGCAGGGCGAACAAAATCGGCGCCTGCTGCAGCACATTAAGCAGCCGCGAGCGCTCTTCATGCAGCGCGCGAACGGTCCGGTCGAGCTCTTTCTGGCGCTGGCGGAGAGCCTCTTCCGCGGCCGTGCGCTCGCGCTCGGCGATCACGATGGACGTCACGTTCCAGCAGACATCGAGCACACCGCAAACCTCGCCGGCGGAGTTGTGGATGGGCGTGTAGGTGTAGTCGAAGTAGGTGTCCTGAAGAACGCCGTTCCACAGGATGGGAACGAGAGCTTTCTCGAACAGGAAGTGCGTACCGTCGCGGAGGACGGATTCGAGCTGCTCGCCGACAACCGGCCAGACGTCGGTCCAGAACTCGCGCCCGCGTCGGCCGAGGCTGGGGTGACGGTCGGCCAGCATGGGCACGAACGCGTCGTTGTAGAGCATCACCATCTCCGGCCCCCAGAGGATCATGCTGGGAGAGCGCGAGCAGAGGATGAGATTGACGGTGGTGAGGAGGGTTTCGGGCCAGGTTTCGATCGGCCCGATTGGGGTGGTCTCCCACGGGAAGCTGCGGATGGCTTCCGACATCTCGCCGTCGCCGACGATGCAGGGACGTACGAGTGGATCTATTTGCGGATGGGAGAGGAGGGACATTTCAATCTATTGTTCACGAGAGCGAGAAAGTTGTCAGGAACATTCTGGCTACGACGCAGGAGATTTCATTTCGCCGCTTTCGGCCATTCCGGGCTGGCGAGCTCCATGGTCCAGATGGGGCCTTGCTGGTATAGCGCGCCCTGCATTTTGAGGAAGGTCGGGACCTCTCCGTCCATCACCCACATCTCGATGTCTGATGGCTGCTTGCCAATCACGGGAGCGACAACTCCGGCCACGCCGCCGAGTTCGATGTGAATGTTGAATCGCCGCGCGGTGTGGCGGATGCCGCCAACGTAGAAGGGATCGGCGACCTCAGGCTTGATCGAGAGGTGCACGATGCGCGGCTTCGAGCCTGCGATGTAGGCGACCTTCATCTCCGTCCCGTTGTGCGGGAAATTTTCCAGCACCTCCGAGATGAACCCGTTGGCGAGATCAGGCGGGAAGTCCATGTGGTCCGTCTTCACATCGTCCTTGCCGTCTTTGTACTCGTGATACGTCACCGTGCCCGCGGGCACGTTGATCTCCTCATCGAGCGGCTCCTTGTACGACGGGCCTTTCTGAATGTGGTGGTCGGAGACGAGCTGCAGGGTCTTGCCCTGCGTAAACACGGTGCGCTCGTCGTCGATGGACCCGTCGCGGAAACGGATGACGAGGCGCGAGTGAACGGTGTCTCCGTGAACGATGTTGATCTCGTCGCCGACCGCAATGAGCTTGCCGGATGCATCTCTCAGCACAACGAAGCCGTGCGACGAGCCCAGCTTGCGCGTGGCCGGCACCGGATCAGCCACGCAAATGGAGGCGGGGAACAGCGACAGTAGAAGGGCGAGGCAGATGAAAGAGGCCCAGGCGAAACGTGCAGACAGGCGGATGTGAATTCTCCTCGTACTTCGTACGTAGGTATAGATACGCGATGCGGCGTGGGTAGTTGTTTGTGTCGAGCGCGCACGAGTGATATGTGCGCAGGAAGACAAAGGCCGGGAGTGATCCCGGCCTTTGCTGTTGGAGGTGAGGCGTTGCGCTATGCGGGAGCGGCGGCGATCTCGTTTTCGCGCTGCTTGGCTTCCTTGAGCTCGGCCATCTGCTGGCGCTTGAGCTCGGCGGTGTTCTGGCCGAGTTCGGCGGCGATCTTCTCAGTAGTAAACGCTTCGATCATGTCGCCGACGCGGACGTCCTTGAAGCTGCCGAGGTCGATGCCGCACTCCATGCCGCTGCGGACTTCAGAAACGTCGTCCTTGAAGCGCTTGAGTGAAGCAATCTTGCCCTTCCAGACCTCCGTGCCGTCGCGCGTGACTCGCACCTGCGAGTCGCGCTTGAGGATGCCATCGCGAACACTGCAGCCGGCGATCTGACCGACCTTGGTGATCTTGAACACGTTGAGCACCTCGGCGCGGCCCTGATAGACCTCGCGATAGACGGCGTCGAGGAGACCGAACATCGCCTTCGTCATCTCGTCCTGCAGTTCGTAGATGATCGAGTGAAGGCGGATTTCGACCTTCTCCTGATCGGCGAGCTCCTGGGCCTTGCGCTCGGGCCGCACATTGAACCCGATCACAACCGCGTTCGACGCCGAAGCAAGCAGGATGTCCGACTCCGTGATGGCGCCGACACCGGAGTGCAGCACGCGCACGCGAACCTTCTCGGTGGACATGCGCTGCAGCGAGTCCGCGAGCACTTCGACCGAGCCCTGCACGTCGCCCTTGAGGATGAGGTTGAGGTCCTTGATGCCGGCCTGCTTGATCTGCTCCGCAAGCCCTTCGAGCGAGATGCGCGAGGATTTCGCGAGCTGCGCTTCGCGCTCCTTGAGCGTGCGATACTTCGCGATCTCCTTGGCGCGGTCGCGATCGGCCATGACGAGGAAGGTGTCGCCCGCGTCAGGGATGGACTCGAGGCCGAGGATCTCGACGGGTGTGGACGGACCGGCTTCGACGATCGGCTGGCCGCGGTCATTGAACATGGCGCGGACCTTACCGAAGGTGTTGCCGACGATGTAGCTGTCGCCCGGCTTGAGCGTGCCGTTCTGCACGAGGATGGAGGCGACGACGCCGCGGCCGCGATCGAGCTTGGCTTCGATGACCGTGCCCACGGCGGGGCGCTCGGGCGTCGCGTTCTGTGGCCGAAGGTCGGCCTGCAGGCAGATCATCTCTTCAAGGCCGTCAAGGTTGGTGCGGTTCTTGGCCGAGACGTTGACGAACGGCGTGTCGCCGCCCCAGTCGTCCGGTTGCAGACCGCGCTCGGCGAGCTGCTGCTTCACGCGGTCAGGGTTAGCGTCGGGCTTGTCGATCTTGTTCACCGCGACGATGATGGGGACCTTCGCGGCGCGGGCGTGGTCGATGGCCTCGATGGTCTGGGGCATCACGCCGTCGTCTGCGGCGACAACGATCACGACGATGTCGGTGATCTTCGCGCCGCGCGCACGCATCCGGGTGAAGGCTTCGTGGCCCGGAGTGTCGAGGAAGACGATCTCGCGGCCGAACGCGGGCGAGTCTTCCTTCGTGATCCGGACCTTGTAGGCGCCGATGTGCTGCGTGATGCCGCCGGCTTCGCCTGCAGCGACGTCGGTGGAGCGGATGGCGTCCAGCAGCGAAGTCTTGCCGTGGTCGACGTGACCCATGACGGTGACGACGGGCGGCCGAATGACCTCGACGAGACCAGTGGTGTCCTCAAGGAGGCCTTCGATCGCTTCGTTCTCGATCTGCTCTTCGACGGAGATGACCTGCGCGTCGGCGCCGAACTGGCGTGCGACGTCCTTGACAAGCTCGGAGTCGAGCGACTGGTTGACGGTGACCATGACGCCGCGCACCAGGAGGGTGGCGATCAGGTCCTTACCGCGAACCTCGAGCTTCTCGGCCAGGTCCTTGACGGAGATGCCCTCCGTCACCGTGATGGTGCGGGTGATGGGGAGATCGCCCTCGGGGATCTGCGCGGCGCCCTGGCGCGGGGCGTAGCCCTTGAGTGCGACTTCCTTGTCCTTGACGTAGCGCTGGCCGCCGCGGCCACGGGCAGCGCCGCGGGCTGGACGGCCCGGAGCTGGCGCGGCTTCCGTTGGAGGCAGCAGACCGCCGGGGCCGACGCCCTGACGTCCGCCGAAGCCCGGACGGCCACCGGGACGCGCGCCGAAGCCGGGGCGACCGCCCGGGCCACCGGGACCGCCTGGGCCGCCGGGACCTCCCGGGAACGTGCGCGTGGGATGCATGGGCCGGCGTGCGCCGGGAGCCAGACCAGGACGGCCGCCGGGGCCGGCGCCGGGACCACCGGCACCGCCTGGGCCGGCGGGGCGCGGACGCTCAAAGATGGGACGGCGAGCGGCGTTGGCGGCGCCGGGAGCGGCGATGTAGCTGGGGCGCGGCCCGGTCTGCGGCATGATGACGCGGCGGACGGGCGCAGCCGGAGCGGCGGGCGTCTCAGGCGCGGCAGGCGCGGCGCTGGCCGCAGGTGCTGCTGGAGGTGCGGATGCCGCTGCAGGGGGCGCCTGAGCGGCTGCGGGCGCTGGCGGGCGGCGGCGGAACAGCAGACGGCTTGACGACGACCGGTGCTGCCGGAGGCGTGGACGCGACCGCAGGCGCCGCCATGGCCGGACGGGCGATCACCGGGGCGCCGGGCCGCACGGCCGCCGGGCGATTGACTCCGGCAGCGGAGCTGGCCGGCGTTGCTGGACGCGGTGTGATGATGTTCGCGGCTCCGCGGGGCTGCGGCACGATGCGGCGCGGCGCGGGAGCTTCGGCCTGAGGCGGCTGCCCGGTAGCGCCTGGAGCGCCTGTGGCAGCGGCTGCCGGCTGCGCGGGCGCGGCAGGACGTGCGGCCGCCGGCGACGGGCGCGCAGCGGCAGCCGTGGCCGGAGCGGCGACGGTCGGACGGCCAGCGCCGGCCAGCGGACTGGCCGGGGAGCCGGGGCGTGCGGCGCCAGGAGCAGGGGCGGCGGACGGCGCTGCTGCCGGTGGCCGGGGCGGGGCGGCTTTGGCGGCGGCCTCGGCCTGCTTGCGCTCGAGAATGGCCTTCAGCGCGTCGCCGGGCTTCGAAATGTTCGAAAGATTGAAGCTGGGCCTGGAGTCCTGTGCCGGCCTGGACGACGCGGGACGGGAGCTGCCGCGATTCAGGTAACCGCGCACCTGCTCTGCTTCGTGCTCTTCGATGGAGCTCGAATGCGTCTTCTTCTCGGTGACGCCGACCGCGGTCAAGGCGTCCAGGATGGACTTGCTCTTGACTTCAAGTTCCCGTGCAAGATCGTTGATGCGAACTTTGCTCATTGATTCCTTTTGTTGAGGGCCGGCGATATGCCGCAACCCTTTTCACCGCGTTAGCTGGTCATAACAGCCTCGATCGGAGTGAGAGTTTGGTTCAAGGGTATTATCCCCTGAAACTATGAATTTTTCAGCCTGCCGCCGCACGAAAATGCGTCGGCAGGCCCAGTTTCATTCCCTCACGGACGAAAGTCCCGCGAGGAGGATGGCGTTTCCGGACGACAACGCCGTCTCTTCAAAGGCTGCTTCAACCGCGCTCGTGCGTGTCGCTGTCGATGCCCTCGTCGGAGGACTCCTGCGCGTTATCCACGAGCTCGTCCATGGTGTCGTTGTTGAGCTCGATGGCCTCTTCGCGGGCGTCGGCGTCGGTGTTGGCGTCGGACTCCGACAACCGGTCTTCAACCGCCGCGATGTCCTCGGCAGAGTACTCGTCAACCTCGCTGGCGGAGCCGGTTTTGGCGGCCTCGCGGGCGATTATCTCTTCTGGCGTCAGTGTCATGGAATGCTCCTCGTCTCCAGCAACATCTGATGCAGCACCTGCGGCGACCGCTTCTTCGCCGACGGCGAGCGTGGGCTCTGGGATTGTGGTCGGGTTCTCCTCGCCTGTTGCCGGGGCTGCCTGCGCCTGATCGAGATGCTCGAAGTATTCGCGGACGGCGGTGGCGATCTTCTCGACGGATTTTTCGCCGATCCCTTGGACCTCGCCGAGCTCTTCCTCGGTCATGTCGGCGAGCTGCTCGACGGTGGTGATGCCGGCCGCGATGAGCTTCTCCATAACGCCGTCGCCGAGCGCGGTGATCTGCTCGATGGGGGTCGTGGGCGCGCCCTGCATCGCCTGCATCTGCTGCTCGACCTCCTGGCGCTTCTCCTCTTCGGACTTGATGTCGATCTTCCAGCCGAGCAGCTTGGCGGCAAGGCGGACGTTCTGGCCCTTCTTGCCGATGGCCAGCGAGAGCTGCGTGTCGTCGACGATCACTTCGAGCTGCTTCTCTCCGAGGTCGGTGATGGAGACGCGCGAGACCTTCGCGGGCTGCAGAGCCTTTTCGGCGAAGGTAGTGATCTCTTCCGAGAACTCGATGATGTCGATCTTTTCGCCGCGCAGCTCGCGGATGATGGACTGCACGCGCATGCCTTTCATGCCGACGCAGGCGCCGACCGGGTCGACGTCCTTGTCGCGGGACATGACGGCGATCTTGGTGCGCTCGCCGGCCTCGCGCGCTATGGCGCGGATGATGACGGTGCCGTCGTAGATCTCGGGCACTTCGGACTGGAAGAGCGACTGCACGAGCGCAGGCGCGGCGCGAGAGACGATGACCTGCGGGCCTTTGGCGGCGCGGTCGACACGGAGAAGGACGACGCGGACGCGCTCGCCGACGGCGAACTGCTCGAGGCGCGACTGCTCGCGCTTGGGCATGCGGGCTTCGGCTTTGCCCAGGTCGAAGATGACGTCCATGGGCTCGAGGCGCTTGACGATGGCGGTGAGGATCTCGCCGGTGCGGCTGCCGTACTCCTGGAAAACGGTGTCGCGCTCGGCTTCGCGAACCTTCTGGAAGATGACCTGCTTGGCCATCTGGGCGGCGATGCGGCCGAGCGGGGAGGTGTCCTTGTAGAAGCGCAGCTCGCCGCCGACCTCGACCTCGGGAGCGAGCTCGCGGGCCTGCTCGAGGGTGAGCTGGTTCTCGGGATCCTCGACCTGCTCGTCGGCTTCGACGACCGTCTTGTAAACGTACGCGCGGATCTCGCCGGACTCGCGGTCGAGCTCGCCGCGCATGGTCTCCTGCGTCTTGTAAAACTTGCGCGTGGCCAGGGCGATGGCGTCTTCAACCGCGCCGACGACGATCTGCGGATCGATGCCCTTCTCGCGGCTCAGCATTTCGATGGACTGGTAGAGTGCGCTTGCCATATTTTTCAGGTTCTCCGCTGTCCGTTCTCCGCGCTCAGTTTGAGAACTGACAACGGAGAAAGGAGAACGTCCTTTCAGATCTCTGCGACTAAGTTCGCTTTTTCAATGTTGGCCAGCTCGATCGTGACGGTCTGGCTGCTGAGGGACTTCTTTGCTTTGCCCTTTTGTTTGACGGCGGAGAGGTCGAGCGTGAGCCGCTGGCCGTCGAAGGCGGTGAGGCGGCCGGTGAAGTGGCGGTTGTTGTCGACCGGGGTGAAGGTTTGGAGCTTTACGAGGCTGCCGGTGAAGCGCTCGTAGTCGGGGGCGCCGCGGAGCTTGCGCTCCAGGCCGGGAGAGCTAACTTCAAGCGTGTATTCAGATCCGGGGATCAGATCCTCAACGTCGAGGACGGTTCCGAAGTCGCGGGCGAACTGTTCGCAGTCCTCGTGGGTGACGCCGGAGAGGAGTTCGACCGGGACGCCTTGGGGCAGATTTTCGGCGTTTTCGGCTAGTTTGGCGCGGTTTTCGGCATTTTTTTCGAGGAAGATGCGGAGGGCGCGGTGCTTTCCGCCGCCGCCCGCAAACTCAACATCTACAACGTCTAAGCCGTGTGAGGCGGCGACGCGGTCGGCGGTGGAGCGGATTGTGTCGATGGGAAGGGCCATTTTTTTTAGTGCAAAAAACGGGTGTTTTAACGCGTTTTTGCGCGGTTTTGGAGCAAATAAAAAGTGGGCTTTCGCCCACTCCTCCCTTCCGCCAGTTGCCGGTTTGCTCACGGTCGATGGTGCCCGGCGGAATGATTCGTCGCTGTTTTTATTTTATGGCTTTCGGGTTGCGGGGGCAAGGCGGGGGCCCGGGGCTAAGGCTCCTCGGGTGGAGATTCGGGGCAGCGAGCTAAGCCCGCTGCCTAATCCGGGAGGGTTGGCTCAGGCCACGGAGGACAGGCCGGAGGGGCGGCCTAGGTTGAGGCCCATGCCGCTGCGCTGGCTGTGGGCTTCGGGCCAGGTGATCTCGGGGAGGGACTCGAAGGTGGGCTTGGCGAAAAGGAAGCCCTGCATAAGGGTGATGCCGCAGTCGACGAGGATGTCCACCTCGGCGTGAGTCTCGACGCACTCGGCGACGATCTGAATCCCGAGGCGATTGGCCATCGCGGCGGTGGAGCGGACGATCTCTTCGGCGCGGGGCTGGGTGTGGATGCCGCGGACCAGGCGGCCGTCGAGCTTCAGGACCTGGACGTCGAGATCGGCGAGGAGATTGAGGCCGGAGTTGCCGGCGCCGAAGTCATCGAGCGCGATGGTGAGGCCGTGACGGCGGTACTCGGCGGCGATGGAGCGAAGGCGGTCGGTGTCGTTGAGGGACTCCATCTCGGAGATCTCGAACATGAGCGAGGTGAGGGGGAAGCCGGTCCACTGGGCGGCCTGGACGGTGCGCTGGAAGCAGTCGACGGCGGAGTAGCTCGCGCCGGGCATGAAGTTGACGCTGAGCAGGGCGCCCTGGCTGGCGATGCCGAGTTCCTGGGCGAGGATCATGGCCTTGATGCGGCAGCTCTGGTCGAAGGCGGAGCGGCTCTCGTCGGTGATCTGGTTGAGGATGGCGCCGGCGGACTCCTGCTCGGTGCCGCGCACGAGGGCCTCGTAGGCGAAGATGGTACGGCGGCGGATGTCCACGATGGGCTGGAAGGCCATGGACAGCGGAAGGTGGGCGACAGAGCCGTCGCGCCGGCGGCCGACTCGCGCCGAAGTGGCGTCTCTACGCAGGGTCAAATCCAAGGGAAACCTCGCACACACTCTTATCTCAGCAGGCATGAAACCGGTTCAATGGACCGAATAGGTTATTCACGAGGAGTGGGGAGGGCGGCTGCTTACAACTTTTGGGACAGTTTCGGGATGCGGGCATAAGAT
Organism: uncultured Acidobacteriaceae bacterium; assembly: GCA_963777205.1. Classification (GTDB taxonomy): domain Bacteria; phylum Acidobacteriota; class Terriglobia; order Terriglobales; family Acidobacteriaceae; genus Granulicella. The sequence continues at coordinate 55,275 of CAVZPQ010000003.1, forward strand.
TGAGAGAACCGCATGATCTCCACCCCCGTAGTTGAAGCCCTCACATTTGATGATGTTCTGCTCGTGCCGGCGTATTCGGATGTTGTACCGGCGCAGGTTAGCACGCAGACCAAGTTGACACGCAATATCACGTTGAATACCCCGCTGATGTCGGCCGCGATGGACACGGTGACGGAGTCGCGGCTGGCGATTGCGATTGCGCAGCAGGGCGGGCTCGGTGTCGTTCATCGCAACCTGACGATTGAGCAGCAGGCGGGCGAGATCGACAAGGTGAAGCGGTCGGAGTCGGGGATGATTGTGGACCCGGTGACGATTGCGCCGGAGCGGCCGATTGCAGACGCGCTGGAGGTGATGCGGCGCTACAAGATCTCGGGCGTGCCGGTGACCAAGAACGGCAAGCTGGTGGGCATTTTGACGAACCGCGACCTGCGGTTTGTTTCGCGGACGGACATCCCGATCGCGGACGTGATGACGAAGCAGAATCTGATCACGGTGCCGGTGGGCACGACGCTCGAGCAGGCCGAGGACATTCTGCATCAGCACCGGGTGGAGAAGCTGCTGGTCGTGAACGACGCCTATGAGCTGAAGGGGCTGATCACGGTCAAGGACATTCAGAAGAAGTTGAAATATCCGAACTCGTCCAAGGACTCGCAGGGAAGATTGCGGGTGGCGGCGGCGATTGGCGCGACGGGAGATTTTCTGGAGCGCGCAGCGGAGCTGGTGAAGAACCGGGTGGATGCGCTGGCGATCGATTCGGCGCATGGGCACTCGTCGCGTGTGCTGGATGCGGTGCGGGAGTGCAAGAAGAGATTCCCCGACGTGGATTTGCTGGCGGGGAATGTGGCGACGTATGAGGGGGCGGCGGCGCTGATTGACGCGGGGGCGGATGCGGTGAAGGTGGGGATTGGGCCGGGGTCGATCTGCACGACGCGCATGGTGACCGGCGCCGGGATGCCGCAGATTACAGCGATTGCGGAGGCGTCGCGGGCGGCGCGCGAGCGTGGGATTTCGATTATTGCGGATGGTGGGATCAAGTACTCGGGCGACATCACGAAGGCGATTGCGGCGGGCGCGAGTGTGTGCATGATGGGCTCACTTTTCGCCGGTGTAGACGAGAGCCCGGGCGAGACGATTTTGTACCAGGGCCGGAGCTTCAAGGCGTATCGCGGGATGGGGAGCTTGAGCGCGATGGCGCAAGGCTCGGGCGAGCGGTACTTCCAGGGGCAGGATGTCGAGATGGCTTCGGAGCGCAAGGACCTGACGGCGCGGGAAAACGGCGGCAACCGGCTGGCGAAGTTCGTGCCGGAAGGCATTGAGGGGCGCGTGCCGCATCGCGGCCCGCTGGAGGCGATGATTTATCAGCTTGTCGGTGGGCTAAGGTCCGGCATGGGGTATCTCGGGTGCTCGACGATTGAGGAGCTGCAGACGAACGCGAAGTTTATTCGGATTTCGAATGCGGGTCTCAGGGAGAGCCATGTGCATGATGTGGTGATTACGCGGGAAGCTCCGAATTATCACGTGGAGTAAAGGGCGTGGGTTGTCCGTTCTCCGTTTTCCGTTGTGCGTTTTCCGTTCCAGGTTGTGAGTTGTAAGTTCTGGCGTATTGGGGGTGCGTGGATGGCGGGTGGGAAGCAGAGGTGGGTTGTAAGGTTTGCGTTTGCGCTGGTTGCGCTGCTGCCGTGTGCGGCGGGGGCGCAGGGGACGGGGCACCGGTGGACAGAGGCGCAGGCGAATGCGTGGTATGACCATCAGCCGTGGCTTGTGGGCGCGAATTACGTTCCGTCGGACGCGATCAATGAGTTGGAGATGTTTCAGGCGGCGACGTTCAATCCGGCGCTGAACGATAAAGAGCTCGGGCTGGCGGAGTCGGTGGGGATGAATACGGCGCGCGTGTTTCTGCAGGACCAGCTTTGGACGAGTGATCCGGAGGGGTTCAAGCAGCGGCTGGATCAGTTTCTGACGATTGCGGCGAAGCATCATATTCGGCCGATCCTGGTGCTGTTTGATTCCTGCTGGGAGACGAATCCGCACCTGGGGCCGCAGCATCCGCCGATTCCGGGAGTGCATAACTCGGGGTGGGTGCAGAGCCCGGGCAAGGAGCGGCTGATGGATCGCGAAGGTCGAGCCGCAGTTGAAGGCTTATGTGCAGGGCGTGGTGGGTGCGTTCGGCAATGATCCGCGCGTGCTGGCGTGGGATGTGTGGAACGAGCCGGACAACGATGGCGGCGATGTGGCGGCGGATGTGCCGGCGAAGGTGAAGCGCGTGGATGAGCTGCTGCCGAAGGTGTTTGCGTGGGCGCGCGAGGAGAAGCCGATGCAGCCGCTGACGAGTGGGGTGTGGCGCGGGAACTGGAGCGATCCGGCGCAGGAGAGCGAGACGACGAAGATTCAGCTGGGCGAGTCGGATGTGATCAGCTTTCACAACTACGACTGGCCGGAGGTTTTTGAGGCGCGCATTCATGAGCTGCGGGCGCTGCACAGGCCGCTGATCTGCACGGAGTACATGGCGCGCGGGAACGGGAGCACGTTTGACACGATTCTGCCGATTGGGAAGCGCGAGCATGTGGCGCTGATCAATTGGGGGCTGGTGAATGGGAAGACGCAGACGAATCTGCCGTGGGATTCATGGAAGCGGCCGTATGTTTTGATCGAGCCGACGATCTGGTTTCATGATGTGTTCCGGACGCGACGATACGCCGTATCGCGAGCGCGAGGCGGAGCTGTTGCGGCAGTACACGGGGCGGGGCTATGTTTCGGCGGAAGAGAAGGCGGCGGGGGTCGGCGCGGCGCAGTAAGCGCTAGATCGCCGCGGGGATGCGGACGTCGGTGGTGCCGTTGCGCGGGTGCGTGGGTTGGGCCTGGTCCCAGACCATCGCGTCGAAGCGGTGGACCGTGCGGAAGCCGTATTGCTCGTAGATGCGGCGGGCGCCGGTGTTGCTCTCGGTGACCGTGAGCGAGAGGCTGGCGACGCCGCTGTTTTCGAGGCCGGCGATGCAGTGGTGCAGCAGCGCGGGGCCGAGGCCGAGGCCGCGCAGGGCGGGGCTGATGCAGAGCTGCGTGATGTGAGCGGAGTCCTGGCGGACTCGGCTGCAGAGGAGCACGCCGAGGAGCTCGCGGGTGGATGTGCGGCGGAGAAGCCAGGAGCTTTGGGGGTCGAAGATGCCGCAGCCGGGGAAGCGCACGATGTTGTGCAGGAAGCGTTGCGCGCCGTGGACGGTGCGGTACTGGTCGTTGATGCCGCTGTCGACGTGGCCGGCGTAGGCGAGATGGATGAGCTCGGCGGCGGAGTCGTAGGCGGCGGGCTGCCAGGGCTCGAGGGTGATGCCGGCGGGCAGGGTGCTTTGGGCGGGGCGTGCGGCGGGCGCGGACACTTCGGTGACCATGAAGAGGCGTGGGAAGGGGACGAAGCCGCGGGTGGCGAAGGGCTCGCCGAGGGCGCCGCTCGAGAACATGAGGAGCTGAGATTCGATGCGGTCGACGCCGGGCGCGGACTGGAGCATTTCGAGCAGGTGGACGAGGAGCGTTTCGCAGACGGGGTTCGCGGGACCGTCGCCTTCGCCAAAGGCGTAGACGTCGCCGAGGACGGCCTTGGCGGCTTCGAATACGGCAAAAGCGTAGCCGGCGACTTTGCCGCGGCGGAGCGCGACGAAGCCGGGGAGGACGCGGCTGTCGAGGTACTTCAGCAGGACGGTGGTGGACCCGGAGTAGTCCCAGAAGAGGCGGCGCTGCCAGCGGTCGGCTTCTTCGAGCAGCAGGGGCTGGAGCTGCGCGGCGGAGAAGTGGCGCAGGTCGAGCACTTCGAGCTGGGAGGAGGACGGCATGCGAGTTAGGAGTTAGGAGTTAGGAGGTTAGGAAATTTGGGAATCAGGCTGCCAAATGCGGCTCGCGTCAGCTAACCGCGAGGATAAACCTTATACACCGAGAGACCCTGGGTGTTGTAGAGGAAGAGCTGCTGCCAGGTGCGGCCGGGGAGGAGGTCGGGGAGTTCGGCGGCTTCGCGGGTGGGGATAACGAGGATGTGGGCCTCGTCGGGGACGCCGTCGGTGTCGTAGTGGACGACATTCTGGTCGCGGTAGAAGGCGAGGCCGTAGTCGAGGTCGCGGCGAACGTCGTGCACCGCGACGACCTGGTCGGAGGGGTCGGCCTTCTGGATCTCGCGGGCGAGCGGGCGGGCGGAGTAGTTGAGGTCGAGCAGGTGGCCGTTCATGCCGAGCAGGAAGAACATGAGGCCCATGAGGGGAATGAGCGTGGCGGTGAGCAGGCGGCGCACGCCGTAGATGCGCACGATCAGGATGATGAACAGTCGCCACGGCGATGCCGAAGAGCGCGGCGATGATGAGCGGTTTGGGCGCAGGGATGATGCGCTGGTTGATCATGTACTGCGGGCAGAGCAGGATGACGAAGGTCATGAGGCCGGTGAGGCCGGCGTGGACGTTCAGGACCCAGTGAGGGAGACCGGTGCGGCGGGCGCGGAAGAGGTAGTCGCCGGCGAGGATGGCGAGCGGCGGCATGGAGGGAAGGATGTAGCCGGGAAGCTTCGACACCGAGAAGGAGAAGAAGACCACGGGAAGAAGCGCCCAGAGGCAGAGGAACTCGGGGAACGCGTCGCCGGCGCGGACGTGGCCGAGGTAGCGCTGGGGCTTGTGGCGGACCTTCCACTCGTTGATGGAGAGGGCCATGCCGTCGAACAGCGAGCGCAGGGCGAGGGCGGTCCAGGGGAGCAGGCCGATGATGAGGACGATGGCGTAGTAGAACCAGTGCTGCGAGTGCTGGTAGCGGTCGGTGGCGAAGCGCTCGAGGTTGTGTTCGAGGAAGAAGATGCGGAAGAAGTGCGGGTTCTTGCGCTGGACCTCGATGTACCAGGGCAGGACCATGAGGAGGAAGAGCGCGAGCCCCGGGAGCCAGAAGCTGCGGCGGATGGCCTGCCACTCGCGGCGGAGGCCGAGGAAGAGCACGATGGTGCCGAGCATCAGGAAGATGGCGATGGGGCCCTTGGCGAGGGTGGCGGCGGCGCCGAAGAAGTAGAGATCGAACAGCCAGAACTTTTTGCCGGTCTCATACCAGGCGTACCAGCCGAGCAGGCCTATGGACAAAGGAGCGGCGAATTGCATGTCCGTAGACGCACCACGGGCAAAGCCCACCATTCCGGCCATGGAAACCATGATGAGCGCGGCGTCGAGATGGCCGCCGGGACGGAATCGTCGGAGGTGAAGGAAGGCGAGGATGATGAGCGCGCCGCAGCCGGTGGCGGAGGGTAATCGCGCGGTCCAGTCGGAGACGCCGAACTCCTTGAAGAAGCTCATGGCGCGCCAGTAGTAGAGCGCGGGCTTTTCGAGCCAGGGGCGGCCGTAGAGGATGGGCGTGACGGTGCCGCCGATGAGGCAGTCGTAGCTGGCGTGGAGGTCGCGCGGCTTGAGACTGTGGGGCGCGATGCGGGCGTGGACCTCGTGGCAGTCCTGGGAGTGGGCGGCAAGCATCTCGCGGGCGATCTGGGCGTAACGTGGCTCGTCGGCGCCCACGAGGCCGAGTTGGTTTCCGCCGAAGTAGGGGACCAGACCGAAGAAGAGGAAGTAGGCCGAGACGGCGACGAGGATGAAGAGCTCCCAGAGATATTCCCCAATGGGGCTCGGGAGACTGTCGCGCCAGCGGCTCCAGAGAGACGGGGCTCGCTGGGTAGCATCGGGGATCGCGACGGGATGGGTGTTCTCGGTCAAAACTGCGTGCGTTGCTCCGCCCTTGGTGCTCGCGTGGTGCGCGGTCTGGTTAGCGGCTTTAGGCTAACAGAGTTGCGCAGGCGGAACGGCAGGCGAGATGCAACCGGCTGACCAGGACAGGAACGGCCGCGGTGAGCGGACCCTCGATGGTGCAGCCGCTGGCGTTGCGATGGCCTCCGCCACCGAACGCTTCTGCGACCTCAGCTACATCGACGGTGCCCTTGCTGCGGAGATTGAGGCGGAAGCGATCGCCGGAGGGGAGCTCGCGGAGGAACACTGCGGCGCGAACCCCGAGAATGCTGATGAGGTAGTTGACGATGCCTTCGCAGTCTTCGACGATGGCGCCGGCGCGCTCCATGTCGTCGCGGGTGACGAACGTCCAGGCGACCTCGCCGTCGACTTCAAGGTTGGAGAGAGCTGCGCCGAGCAGGCGGAGCTTGCTTTCGGGATTGGAGAAGTAGATGGCCTGGGCGATGCCGTTGGAGTCGGCGCCGCGCTCGAGCAGATGCTCGGCGACGCCGAAGGTAGCGGCGTCGGTGCAGGCGAAGGTGAAGGAGCCGGTATCGGTGAGGATGGCGGAGTAGAGGCAGCTGGCCATCTCGGGCGTGATCTCCTCACCGGAGGCCATGGCGAGGTCGTAGATCATGGAGCCGACGGCGCAGGCGGTGGGATCGATCCAGTTGAAGTCGGCAAAGGTGCGGCCGCTCTGGTGATGGTCGATGTTGACCATCATGCCGGCGTCGATCGCCTCGAAGCCGGTGCGCTCGATGGAGTCGCACTCGAGCAGGACGGCAACGTCGTGGAGGTCGGCGGGAAGGTTGGGGACGATGCGCTCGATGCCGGGCAGGCAGCGGTACATGGTGGGGATGCGGTCGGCGAAGGCGACGGTGACGCGTTTGCCCCAGCCGTCGAGCAGATGCATGAGGCCGAGGGCCGAGCCGATCGCGTCGCCGTCCGGGCGTGCGTGCGACGTGAGAAGGAAGCTCTCGTGGTCGCGGAGGATACGTAGAGTTCTGGCGATGGAGTCGGCGCGCATCATTGGCTAGCGGTGGCTCTCCTGGGCGGCGGCAGCCGATCTGCGCTCAATCTTTTCGCGGTGCTTGCCGGCGCGGCCGAGGATCTCGTCCATGCGGGCGTTGATCTTTTCGGAGCGGTCGATGGCAAAGGTCATCTCCGGGACGTGGCGGACGCCCATGCGCTCGCGGATCTCGGTACGGATAAAGTTGCGCGCCGCCATGAGGCCGGCAAGGGTGTTCTTCTCAGCCTGCTCGTCGCCTTGAACGGCGATGAACACACGGCAACTCTTGCCGCCGGGAGCGAGCACGACCTCGGTGACGTGGCAGGCGCGCGATGCGCGGATCGGAGAGTTCGCCTTCGAGCATAGCGGTGATCTCTTCCGTGAAGGTACTGACGACGCGGCCCCGGTGATATTGTCTGGCTCGTTGCTCTGGCATAGGTAGGTGACTGTGCAGGATAGCATTCCGCAGGAGAAGGCGCGACATGCCTCAACCGGGGGAGTCGAGTGGGAAATCCGTTTCAATCCAAGAATCTGCAATGTCGCATCCCAGACCGACGGCGACACGGCGTGCGGCGGCCTCGACCTCGTGCAATTGCCCGGCCAAGTAGCTGGGAGAGTTGGAGATGGCGGCGATGCCGAGGGTAGCACGGTTCCAGAGAGTGGCGTCATCGAGCTCGGCGACGGAGATGTTAAAGCCGTGGCGGAGCTTGTCTTTGAGCGAGCGCACGACCTGGCGGCGGTCCTTGAGGGACTGGGCGTGTTCGATGGCGAGCTCGAGGGTGAGGGTGGCGATGGGCATGAGGGAGGGAGTTAGGGGTTGAGGAGCTAGGAGTTAGGAGTTTAGGACGCGGCCTGGGTGCTATAACGGCGGTGTTCGCGGTTGATGATTTGATGTGTGGAGGAGCGAATGGGACGTTCGCGGCGGGAGTTTCTTACGCAGGGAGCTCGATGGGGTTGCTGGGTGCGGTGCTCGCAGGTCGAGGGCGCGTCCGCGGAGCCGGAGCAGACGCCTCAGACGCCGACTACGCCGGGCGCACCGCCGGCGTTTGGCACCGCGGCTCCGGTGGGCCCGGAGGTTACGGCGGGGACGTTTGTCGAGGCGGAGAAGCTGGTCCAGGTGACGAACTCGCCGGAGCACCGGGCGGAGATGGCGCGGGAACTGGCGGGAGTCGATGGCGGCGGTGTATGAGCGGCGGACGGGGCCGAGGAAGGTGGAGATTGGGTATGAGGATGCGCCGGCGACGGTGTGGAATCCGCGTCTGGAGGGGGCAGGTGAGCCGAAGCAATGCACATCCTGTAGAGGATCACTCCACGACGATCGTTATCGATCACGTTGGATGGTGCGACGAACTGTCCGGATGGCGACGAAGACATTGCCTTCGCTCCGGTGAGTGTTCTCTCGTTGATGATCAAGGACCGGAAGATTACGTCGGAGTTGCTGACGAAGATTTATTTGAATCGGCTGCAGCGGTTCAATCCGAAGTTGAATTGCGTGATCACCCTCTGCGAGGAGCATGCGCTGGAGCAGGCTCGCGCGGCGGACAAGGAGATTGCGGCGGGCAAGTCTCGCGGCCCGCTGCATGGGATTCCGTGGGGAGCGAAGGACCTGCTCGACACCGCGGGGATCCGAACGACATGGGGAGCGGAGTTTTATCGCGATCGTGTGCCTGCGAAGGATGCAGCCGTTACGAAGAAGCTGAACGATGCAGGTGCGGTGCTGGTCGCGAAGCTGAGCCTGGGTGCGCTGGCGCTGAACGATGTGTGGTTCGGCGGACAGACGAAGAATCCGTGGCTGCTGGAGGAGGGCGCGTCGGGGTCGAGCGCCGGGCCGGGGGCGGCGGTTGCGGCCGGACTGGTGGGGTTTGCGATCGGCAGCGAGACGCAGGGATCGATTATTTCGCCGAGCATGCGCTGCGGTGTCACCGGGCTGCGGCCGACATTCGGGCGCGTGCCGCGAACGGGAGCGATGACGCTGAGCTGGACGTGCGACAAGCTGGGCGCGATGGCGCGCGCGGTCGAGGACACGCAGATGGTGCTGGAGGCGATCTCCGGATATGACCCGAGCGATACGGGGAGTGTGCCGTCGCCGCCGCCGACCCAGCCTGCGGATGTGAAGTCGCTGCGGGTCGGGTACATCGAGAGCTGGATGCATGAGCCGCCGGCGACCGATGTGGACCGGCATGCGCTGGAGGTGGTGAAGCAGCTTGGCATGACGGCGGTGCCGGTGACGCTCGAGAACTGGGCGTATGACTCGCTGAACATCATCCTGTTTGCGGAGGCTGCGGCGGCGTTCGAGAAGATCACTCTGGATGGCGAAGTGGACCAGCTGAAGATGCAGACGCCGGATGCGTGGCCGAATACGTTTCGGCAGTCGCGGTTTTTGAGCGCGGTGGACTTCGTGCAGGCCGATCGGTTGCGGCGCAAGGTCGCCGAGCAGATCGCGCGTGTGTTCGACAGTGTGGACCTGCTGCTGGTGCCGAGCCTGCGCGATGAGCAGCTGGTGATCTTCAACTTCACGGGGCAGCCGTCGCTGACGCTGCGCGCGGGATTTGTCGAGGTGAGTGAGGCGCGGAGTGACTGGGCGCCGGACCCGAAGCACCCGCTGCCGAAGTTTTCGTCGCCACGCAGGGTGCCGCACGGCGTAACGCTGATCGGGAGATTGTTCGATGAGGAGACGCTATGCGCCGCGGGAGTCGCGTTAGAGCGAGCCTTCCATGTTGCGCAGGAGCGGCCGGCCGGATTCTGACAAGATGGGAGTGTGCGCGCCGGTGGCGTGCAGAAGGAATGTGAGATGAAGCTGAGGTTCGGTTTGTGCGTGGGCGTGGTGCTTGCGTTTTCGGTATGCGCGGCTACCGCGCAGAGTGGGAAGGTTTGCGCGGTGCAGCAGTACGGTGCGAAGGGCGATGGCGTGACGCTCGATACGGCCGCGATTCAGAAGGCCATCGATGATTGCGCGGCGAGCGGCGGTGGGGTGGTGCGGCTGGCGGGTGCGGCGAAGTTTGTGAGCGGGCCGGTGCTGCTGAAGAGCCACATCACGCTCGAGATTGCGGCGGGGACGACGCTCGAGGGAAGCACGAATCACGACGACTACCCGGAGATCGAGGTGTTCCGGGAGAAGGGACGCGCGAGTCTGTTGACAGCGACCGATGCGGAGGACGTTACGATTCGCGGCGGTGGCGTGATTGATGGGCGCGGCGAGAGCTGGTGGGTCAATCCGCGCCAGTTGCGGCCGCGACTGATTGTGTTCGACCACTCGAGGCACGTGCTGATGGAGAACGTGACGGTCGAGAACTCGCCGAGCTGGCAGGTGGTGCCGTACTACTCGGATGATCTGACGTTTCGGAATATGAAGATCCTGGCGCCGACGCCGGCGGGGCACAACACGGATGGGATCGACCCGTTCAGCTCAGGCAATGTGCTGATTGATCATGTGACGATTGACACGGGCGATGACAATGTGGCGATCAAGAGCGGGCAGCCGGGGTCGGCGGGGCCGGATGCACCGTCGCATGACATTACGGTGCGGGACTGCGTGTTTCTGCATGGGCATGGGATGAGTGTGGGGAGCGAGGTCGCGGGCGGCGTGCAGCATGTGCATGTGGAGCGCGTGCAGTTTCGCGGGACGACGCAGGGGATTCGGCTGAAGAGCGGGCGCGATCGCGGCGGCGATCTGAGCGACTTCACGTACAAGGACATCACGATGGAGGATGTCGGGACCGCGGTGCAGATTACGGATTATTACGGCGGCGACAGGGCGGGAGCGGTGACCGCGAGTGCGGCTCCTGTGACGAGGCTGACGCCGCACTTTGATGGGATCCGGATCGAGAATTTGAAAGTGAGCGGGGCGAAGACGGCGCTTGATATTGAGGGATTGCCGGAGGCGCCGATCAGGAACCTGGTGCTCGAGAATGTGCAGATTCAGGCAGCGAAGGCGGGGAAGATTTATTACGCCGATGTGCAGGCGCGCGGGCTGAAGATTGTGCCGCAGGATGGGCAGCCGCTTACGGTAGGTGAGGGTGTGACGGGCAGCTTGAAGTAGCTGCCCGTCACACAGATCACTGCCCGGTGAGGTTTCCGGGGCTGGCCATGCACTGCCAGTTGTTGCGCGCGTGTGAGCCGTCGCAGAAGGGGCGCTTCTCGCTCATGCCGCAGCGGCAGAGGCTTACGGCCGGCTTTCCGGTGAGGTCCCACTCTTTGCCGTCGGCGTCCTGGAGAATGATGTGGCCTTCTACACGGAGGGGACCGTTGGGCCGCACTGTGATGCGTACTGCGTCATCTGCCATTTGTTGCTCCTTATGCGCAGGATAGCAGCGCTGATTGTGAGTCTTACAGGCTGACCATCTGGTCGTCTTCGTAGCACCAGCCCCAGCGTTCGCCGGGTTGAACGGAGCGCATGATGGGATGCGTTGTGGCGTGGAAGTGTTTGGTTGCGTGCTTGTTCTTGGAGGAGTCGCAGCAGCCTACATGGCCGCAGACGAGGCACTCGCGCAGGTGAACCCAGGTGTCCCCCATCTTCACGCACTCTTCGCAGCCCTTGGAGTAGCTTGCTGAGGCGCTGGGTACGTCACGGAGATTCAGGTGATCGAAGTGGTGGCAGGACATTGGGCGCCTCCTGTAAGGGTGGATTATGCGGGCTCGGGGGGATTGTTGAGTTCGCGAGCCATTTCCCAGTGGTGGCCGAAGGGATCGCGGATTCCACCGACGCGCCAGCCATGGTCGTCGGCCATAGGACAGATGGGATCGGCGCCTGCGGCGACGGCGCGTGCGAAGAGAGCGTCGGGGTGGTCGACCACGAGGATGAGGCGAGTGGTGACAGCGTTCACGGATTCAGGGCTGACGTTGCGGTTGGCAGTGTCTTCGTCGGCCAGCCAGAACTCGGCGCCATCGATGTTGAGCCGGGCAATAACGCCGTGGATGCCGCTTTGGTTGTCGAGAACGAGTAGAGGCGTGGCACCGAACGCGTCCTGATAAAAGCGGACAGCCTCCTGTCCACGGCCTTTCGCGATTGAGATCCAGGGAGCGATGGTCGTCATGATCAGGCTCCTGCAAGACAGCTCTTTTGCGCATCGAGCAACTCGCGGATGCCCCGCTCGGCGACGTCGAGCATTTCATCCATTTGCGCACGTGTGTACGTCCCGCGCTCGGCGGTGGCCTGGGTTTCGACGAGGCCGCCGGATGCTGTCATGACGACGTTCATGTCGACTTCGGCGCGGGCGTCTTCTTCGTAGGCGAGGTCGAGGAGGACGCGGCCGTCGACGATGCCGACGCTGGTGGCGGCGACCAGTTCGCGGAGCGGCGACTGCTTGAGTGTGCCGGCCTGCACGAGGCGTCCGATGGCGATGGCGAGCGCGGCGCAACCGCCGGTGATGGCCGCGGTGCGCGTGCCGCCGTCGGCCTGCAGGACGTCGCAGTCGATGATGACAGTGCGTTCGCCGAGGAGCTTCATGTCGATGACGCTGCGCAGGCTTCGGCCGATGAGGCGCTGAATCTCGTGGGTGCGTCCGCCGATCTTGCCGCGCTCGCTCTCGCGCGGCGTGCGGGTGAGCGTGGCGCGCGGAAGCATGGCGTACTCGGCGGTGACCCAACCGCGGCCGGAGTTGCGCATCCATCCGGGCACGCCTTCCTGCACGGTGGCGTTGCAGAGCACGCGCGTGTAGCCGACTTCGATCAGGACGGAACCTTCTGCGGTTGCGACAAATCCGGGCGTGAGCCGCAGCTCGCGCGCCTGGGATGCGCTTCGTCCTCCGCTGCGGAAGAGTTCTTGATCATTCGCCATCCGGTGATTGTAGACGGTGCGCGGTGGCGCTTCGAGCTTTGCGATTGTGTGTGCGGAGGAGATTCCCTATCCGGTGCATTGTTCGATGGGGTGCGCTGGTTTATGGTTCTGAACGTAATCGCCAGATGGATGTGACGTGTGGCGAATCGGAGCAAGTTTTTGTAATGCCGGCCCCTGTACAGAGCAATTCCGCAGTAAAGATCTCGTCCGCAACGAACCAATCCAATTTTCCGGCTGCACGGAACAATGCGCAGCGGCTGCGTGTGCTGGTGATCGAAGACGATCCGCCGGTGCGCGATGCGTGCATTGAAGTGGCGCGCGCAAGGGGATTCAGTACGGCTTCAGCAGGGTCGGTGCGCACGGCGCGCGAGGCGCTTCCGCAGCCCGTGGACATTATTCTGCTGGACCTGAAGCTGCCGGGCGGCAATGGGCTCGGGCTGCTGGATGAGATCCGGTCGCGTCATCCGTCCGTGTCGGTGATTATCATGACGGCTTTTGCGACGGTCGATTCGGCGGTGGAGGCTTTGCGACTTGGAGCAGGCGATTATCTGGCGAAGCCGTTCACGCTGGAACAGCTTGCCGCGACCCTGGAACGCGCTGCGGAGCGGCGGAGCTTCGATGTGGAAGCGCGTGCGCTGCGCGACCGGCTGCGGAGCGGGCGCGGCGAAGGCCGTTTGACGGGCCGCTCGCCGGGGATGGAGAAGCTTTACCGGATTCTGTCGAAGGTTGCGTTCACGACGCATCCGGTCTTGATTCTCGGCGAATCGGGGACGGGCAAGGGCGTTGTTGCAGAGACGGTTCATCTGAATGGGCCGCGGGCTGCGGAGCCGTTTACGGCGGTGGATTGCAGCACGGCGGATGCGGACGGGATTGACGTGCGGCTGTTCGGGTCGGGGGTTCGCGAGGGCTGCTTGCGGGGCCGGGAACGGTGCTTGTGGATGAGGTCTCGGCGATGCCGGTGGAACTGCAGGCGCGGCTTGCGAGAGCGCTCGAGAGCCGGCAGGTTCGAGCGGCTGATTCGGCGGAGGCGAATCCTTTGACCGCGCGATTGCTGGCGGCGACGAGCAGGGACCTGATGCAGCTTGTGGAGACGGGGCGGTTTCGGAAGGATCTGTTCTACCGGCTGAACGTGGTGAATTTGCGGATTCCTGCGCTGCGCGAGCGGAAGGAGGACATTCCACTGCTTACGGCGAGCATTCTGGGGCGCATGGCGGGCGAGCGGATGGCGGACGTGACCATCGCTCAGGATGCGATTCGCATGCTGGTGGATTATGAGTGGCCGGGGAATGTGCGTGAGCTTGAGCAGGCGCTGGAGCGCGGCATGGCGCTGTCGAGCGGGCCGGTGCTTCACCTTGGCGATCTGCCGACGCAACTGCAGAATGCGCGCGTCGAGCGTGATCAACGTGCGGCGTTAGAGGAGGCCGGGCCGGCGCTGACGGTTGAGGTGCGATCGATTGCGGAGATGGAGAAGCAGGCGATCCTGGCGACGCTGCGCCAGCTGGATGGAGACAAGATAATGGCGGCCCGGCTGCTCGGGATTGGGAAGACGACGCTGTATCGGAAGCTGAAAGAGTATGGCGTTGGCGATGCGGACATCTAAGACGAGGACATTCGGGCGCGAGCCAGGTGTTCGTCGAGTTCGATACAATCGTTGTTCTACAACGAAGTCTGAATTCCGCAGGATTCTTCAAAAGCGATTAGCGCAATTCGAACAGGAGAAACGATTCGATGAAGCTCACCCCAGGAAAGCTCGCCGGGCTTAACGCAGTTTCGGATGCACGCGGCGTGATTGCCGCAGCGGCGATGGATCAACGTGGATCACTGCAGAAGTCGCTGGGCGCGGCGCGCGGTGCGCAGGCGGATGGCAACGATCTCGAAGTTTTCAAGACGGTGGTCACGGAGGTGCTGACGCAGCGTGCGTCGGCGATTCTGTTGGATCCGGAGTTTGGATTGCCGGCCTCGAAGCACCGGCATGGCAAGGGGCTGTTGCTGGCGTATGAGAAGACCGGCTATGACGCGTCGGAGCCGGGGCGGCTGCCGGATTTGCTGGATCACTGGTCGGTGGCGCGGCTGAAGGAAGCGGGCGCGGACTGCATCAAGATTCTGCTGTACTACACGCCGTTTGACGTGCCGGAGATCAACGACGTGAAGCATGCGTTTATTGAGCGCATCGGCGCAGAGTGCCGCGCGTTCGATATTCCGTTCTTCTGCGAGTTTGTGGGCTATGACGCCGAGGGCGGCGATGAGAAGGGCGTGGACTACGCGCGCAAGAAGCCGTCGATTGTGGCGGGGTCGATGAAAGAGTTTTCGAATCCGAAGTACGGCATCGATGTGCTGAAGGTTGAGGTGCCGATCGTGATGGAGTTCGTCACGGGGTCGCAGGCGAACAAGGGCCAGAGTGCGTATACGCGCGCCGAGGCGATGCAGCACTTCCGCGATGCGGCGGCGGTCACGAATCTGCCGTTTATCTATCTTTCGGCCGGTGTGTCGAATCCGGTGTTCATCGAGACGCTGGAGTTGGCGAACGAGTCCGGCGTCGCGTACAACGGCGTGCTCTGCGGCCGTGCGACGTGGAAGGACGGCATTTCGATCTTCGCGAAGCATGGCGAGCAGGCGTTCCGTGATTGGCTGAATACGACAGGTGTGGAGAACATCGAGAACGTGAACCGCGCGTTGCAGGGAGCGACGCCCTGGAAGAAGAAGATCGAGAACGCGTAGGGCTCAGCGCGAACCCGGCGGACAGAACCCGGCCGACAATCGAAAGTCATTGCACGTACCAGCCCGACGCCGTAGACTCACCGCAATCCCTCATGCGTCGGGCTGCGTGTTTTCTCGTGATTGCCGTTGTGTTGTTCGCCAGTGGGCTGGCGGGGCCGCTTGGCGCGCAGACATACAATCCGAAGGCGATCCGGTTTGAGTCGACGGATGCTTCTGAGCATCTGGATGCAGCCGAGTTGCTGCGGATCAGCGGCCTGCGGCAGGGTGCGGCGCTGACGAAAGCTGAGATTGAAGCAGGGCTGCAGAAGCTGGGCGATTCAGGTGCGTTCAGCAGCCTCAGCTACACCGTGAATGATGCGGCGCTGACGATCCGGCTGACGCCCGCCGGCGCGGGGCAGGCGCTCCCGGTGCGGTTCGCGAACTTCGTGTGGTGGACGCACGATGAGCTGATGCAGATTTTGGAGCAGCGCGTTCCGCTGTTTCATGGAGAGCTTCCGCTGCAGGGCAATCAGACTGGCGAGGTGGAGGACGTGCTGGTTGCGCTGCTGCGCGACAAGGGAATTCCTGATGCGCACGTGACGGCAATTCCTTCGACCGGGCCGGGCGGAGCGATGAGCGGGGTTGCGCTGTCGATTACGTCGCCGGAGATTCTGGTCGGCGAGACGCATTTCGAGGGCGCTGTGCCGGGGGTTGCGGCGAAGCTGGACAGGCTGGAACACGAGCTTGCCGGACGGGATTTCGATCGCCAGGATGTAACGAATACGATTCAGCAGACGGTAGAGGAGATGTTTCAGGATGCGGGGTATCTGGACATCAAGAATGATGCGCCGGTGTTCTCGGCGCCGCGCAAGGACCTGACTCAGTATGTGGTGGACGCGCAGGTGATGCTGCATCCGGGCGCGCTCTATCGCATCAGCACGATTGCGTTGCGTCCGGAGCCGCCGCTGTCGGACGGAGATCTTCGCGCGGTGCTGCCGTTCAAGGCGGGCGATCCGGCGTCGGCGTCGGATTTTCGCGTGGCCCTGGGCACGCTGGCGAGGGCGTATGCGGGGCGCGGGTATCTGGAGGCGAAGGCGGACGCGACGGTGAACAGGGATCGCGCGAACCACACGATGTCCTACAGCTTCACCTTCACGCCCGGCGCGCAGTTTCATCTGGCTGCGGTGGATACGTCGGGACTCTCGAGCGATTTGCAGCAGGAGTTTCGCGGGACGTGGAATGTTGCGCCGGGTGCTGTGTGCGATCGTGCGCTGACGGAGAAGCTGCGCGCCGCGGTGCGGCAGCTTCATTCGCGCACGTCGATCTACGCGGTTGAACAGCTTAACTCGGCGGCGAACACCGTGGTGATCAAGCTTCAATTCCGGAAGACGGGAACGGCGGAACCGGAGCAGGGAAGCGGCGGCGGGCCTGAACTGCAATAGAATTTCAGCTTTGAAAGAACAACAGTCAATGACCTCTATGCGCGTGTATAGCCTTCGTCTGCTTTCGATTGTTTGCTTCACCTTTGTTACAACAGCCGTCGCACAGCACCCGCCCGCGCCGGAGTATCACGGGCCGAAGTACGTGCGCTCGGAGGTGATGATCCCGGTGCGCGATGGCGTGCAGCTCCACACGGTCATCCTGCGGCCGGAGGGGAGCGACACGAGCGGGCCGCCGCTGCCGTTCGTCATGCAGCGCACGCCGTACGGTGTGGAGCATGCGACGGCGGAGTCCGTGACGACGTCCAAGCCGGAGCTTGCGGCGAGCGGATACATCTTCGTGTACCAGGACATTCGCGGGCGGTATGGCTCTGGCGGACAGTTTGTGATGAACCACCCGATCGTGGCGCATCGGTCGAAGACGGACATCGATGAGACGACGGACACGCGCGACACCATCGACTGGCTGCTGAAGAATGTGCCGAATAACTCGGGCAAGGTGGGCGTGCTGGGTGTCAGCTATCCGGGGTTTCTCGCGATGATGGCGGGCATTGATGCGCATCCGGCGGTGAAGGCGATCAGCCCGCAGGCGCCGATGACGAACATCTGGAAGGGCGATGACTTCTTCCACAATGGCGCGTTTCGCGAGACGTATGGGTTCGACTATGTGCAGCAGCTCGAGGCGCAGAAGACGGATGTTCCGCAGAGCTCGAAGGAGGACCAGTACAACTTTTTCCTGGAGCATGTGGACTTCGCGGGCGCAGCGGCGGCGGCGGGGATGACGAATCTGCCGACCGCGAAGGTGTTTCTGACGGAGCCGAGCTACGTGAAGTTCTGGCAGGATATGGCCGTCGAGCCGCACCTTGCTAAACCCGAGGTGCCGACGCTCGAGGTGGGTGGCTACTGGGACCAGGAGGACATGTGGGGAACGCAGGCCGAGTATGCGGCGCTGCGTCCGCATGAGGATGCGAATGATCCGGAGCACCGCGTGTACATGGTTTTGGGGCCGTGGAACCACGGCGGGTGGGCGTTCGGTCCGGGCTCGCAGCTGATGAGCCACTACGGTGGCATCACGTTCGGCGGAGAGGACACGGGAGCGTACTACCGCGCGACCTTCGAGGCGCCATTTTTCGAGTTTTATCTCAAGGGCAAGCCGGGGTTTGATCTGAAGGACACCGCGAGCTTCCGCACCGGCGAGAACAAGTGGCATCGCTATGACGTGTGGCCGCCGAAGCGCGGGTTCCACACCGCGAATCTGTATCTGGAGCCGAACCAGCAGCTGAGCCTGGCTGCGCCGAAGGGAAAGACGGAGGTTGCTGCAACGTACGTGGGGGATCCGGCGAACCCGATTCCGTATAGGCACCGGCCGATCCAGTCGACGTATGGACAGGGATCGCAGTGGCGAACGTGGCTGGTGGAGGATCAGCAGTTTGTTTCCGGGCGCAAGGACCTGGCGAACTTTGAGACGGCGGTGCTCGCGGGCGACGTGACGGTGACGGGCGATGTGACGGCGGACCTGTTTGCCGCGACCACGGGATCAGACAGCGACTGGGTGGCGAAGCTGATCGACGTGTACCCGGATGGGTACGAGCTGATGGTTGCGGAGGAGATTCTGCGCGGGCGTTACCGCAAGAGCTTCACCGATCCGAAGCCGGTAAAGCCGGGTGAGATTGCGGAGTACAAGTGGAGCCTTCACGGCGCGGACCACACGTTTCTGAAGGGGCACCGGTTGATGGTGGAGATTCAGTCGAGCTGGTTTCCGCTGTACGATCGCAACCCCCAGACCTGGGTGCCGAACATCATGACGGCGCCGGCCTCGGCCTACAAAGCCGAGACCTTGACCATCTACGCGGCGTCGCATCTGGAGCTGCCGCTGGAGGATGGATCGACGCTCCCGTGAGCTGCGGATATCGTTTTGCGATAATAGTTTGAAGAGGTTTGGTTCCTGCATCGAAACTTTTGCGGGACCGGTTCGTATTCTAGTTAGGTCCGCTCTGCCACTGAGGGCTGATTCCGCGGAGGAAAGCGGTTTCAGCGCTCCGGGAAGGGGATGGTCCGGAATCCGTGCGGGTTCCTTGAACTCTCTTCAAACATATTGAAAATGACCTCTCAGATTAAATCTCTCCGGTCGTTCACAGGCGCATTGCTGATGCTGCTTCTGGCGCTGGCGGGCGCGACGGCGCTGTACGCGCAGGCCGCCGCGGCGCCGCACCAAAGTGGAACGGTGAAGTCGACCGCGTCCGACAGCTTCGTTCTGACAACAGCGGGCGGGCAGGACGTGACGGTGAACGTGCCGGCTGCGGCGAAGGTGCTGATCGTGCCCCCGGGCGCGAAGAACCTGAGTGCGGCAACGGCAGGTTCAGTCAGCGACGTTCAGGCGGGCGACCGCGCCCTCGTGACAGGAACGGCAGGCGACACCGGCGCGACGTTGAACGCAGCGCGCGTGATCCTGATGAAGTCGACTGCGATTGCGCAGACGCATGCCGACGAAGAGGCTGCATGGGCGCGCGGCGGCGGCGGAATCGTGAAGTCTGTCGATCCGGCCGCAGGCACGATCGTGATCTCGAGCGGGCTGCACAACATTACGGTGACGACGACACCGGCGACGATCATTCGCCGTTACTCGGGACAGTCCGTGCGGTTCGAGGACGCGGTGAAGAGCGACCTGGCGTCGATTCGGCCGGGGGATCAGCTGCGGGTGCGGGGAACGCGGTCGGCGGACGGAAGCTCGATTGCTGCCGATGAAATTGTGACGGGCGGGTTTAAGAACTACTCCGGGCTGCTGACCGCGGTTGACGCGGCGGCGGGGACGGTGACGCTGAAGGACCTCGCAACCAAGAAGATTGTGACTGTGCTGGTGACCCCGAACAGCGATGTGCGGCGTCTGCCGGCGCAGGAAGCGCAGATGATTGCGGCGCACATGCGCGGCGGCGCGGCCGGCGGACGAAGTGCTGCCGGTGCTGGGGCGGCCGGAGGCGCCGGGCGTGCGGGCGGAGGTCATGCGGCGGGAGAGCAGCGGCCGGGCGGAGCGGGCGCATCCTCTGCAGAAGAGGGCGGCGGCGCGGAGGGCGCGCGGCGCGCCGGAGTTGGGCTTTCGCAGATGCTGCCGCGGTTGCCCAAGGAGACGATCGCCGGGCTGAGGCCGGGAGACGCCGTGATGATTGTGGCGACGTCGCCTTCGCAGTCGGGGCAGAGCTCTGCAGTCACGCTGCTGGCGGGCGTGGAGCCGATTCTGACTGCGCCAAGCGGCGAGGGCATGACGCTTACGCCCTGGAGTGTGGGTTCTGAGCCCGACACCGGCATGGGCGGCGGTGATGCGGGGCCCGGACGGTAGTGCAGGGGCTCGGGTGAATCAAATAGGAAGACGGCGAGCTGCCCCGCTCCTTAGCCGTCTGGACGAACAACCCAGTTTGAACATTTGCTGAACGTTGAGGAGTAAGGATGTCGTTGCCGAAGACGCTGATTGCAGGATTTGTGTGTTTTTTGATGTTGTCGCCCGCGAGCCGGGGACAGTCGGCTGCACCGCCGCCGCAGGCCGCGCCGGCGGGCCCGGCGAACGCGGCCGCGCAGGTCTCGACCGGCGGGACCAAGGTGCACGGGACCATCACGGATCCCGACGGTGATCTGATCCCGGGCGCCACGATTACATTTACGCCGGCAAAGGGCAACGGGCGCAGCGTCAAGTCCGGAACAGACGGGACCTACAACATCACGCTCACGCCGGGCACGTACACCATGCTGGTCTCAATGCAGGGTTTTGCCTCGTACCTGATGAGGAACCTGAAGGTTCCGGCTGTGCCGAGCACGACTCTGGATGCGAAGCTCGAAATTGGCCAACAGAACACGGTAGTCAATGTCGAGGCCAGCGCTGTGCAGCTCAGCGTGGATCCTGATTCAAACGCGAGCTCGACCGTGCTGCAGGGTAAGGACCTCGAAGCGCTGTCGGACGATCCGGACGAGCTGCAGAGCGAACTGCAGGCGCTGGCCGGACCGGCTGCCGGGCCCAGCGGCGGACAGATTTATGTGGACGGTTTCACCGGCGGTCAGCTTCCGCCGAAGTCGTCGATCCGCGAGATTCGTATCAACCAGAATCCATTCTCGGCGGAGTATGACAGGCTGGGTTTCGGGCGCGTGGAGGTCTTCACGAAGCCGGGCACGGACAAGCTGCACGGCAACCTGCAGGTCAACGGAAATCCGTCGCAGTTCAACACGGCGAACCCGTTCGCGGGGCAGCAGCCGCCGTATCACACGCTGTTCATGTTCGGAAACCTGACGGGGCCGCTGAACAAGTCGGCGTCGTACAACATCGGCGGAAGCTTCCGGCAGATCCAGGATGATGAGCTTGTGAACGCGCTGATCCTGGCGCCTCCCGGCGCGACAACGCTTTGCAATCCGGGTGATGCGAGCTGCACGCAGACGAAGTTCACGTACTCGCAGTACTTCCCGCAGATTCGCGCCGACATCAGTCCGCGCCTGGATCTCGCACTGGGCGAGCGCAATGTTCTCACGGTGCGCTACCACTTCGTTCACAACACGGCGACGAACTCGGGTATCGGCGATCTTACTCTGCCATGCAACCTGGGCCAGCCATGCAACGCGCTCAACACATCGTCCATGAGCAACATCATCCAGTTGAGCGACACGCAGACGTGGAGTCCGAAGCTGATCAACGAGACGCGGTTTGAGTACGAGCGCGAGCACAGTGCGAACGCGGCTCTCAGCAGTGCGCCGTCGGTGAGTGTCGAAGGTGCATTCACGAGTGGAGGCAACACGTCACAGAACGCCTCCGATCATGCAGACCACTGGGAGGTTCAGAACTACACCTCGCTGCAACTGAAAAAGAACTTTATCCGGATGGGCGGCAGGCTGCGCGTGAATCGCGAGGCAACCAGCCCGGTTCAGAATACGAACGGCAGCTTTACCTATGCGTGTTTGACCGTCGACCAGTGCACGCCCCAGCAGGGTTCTTCGACGGTGGTGGACAACAGTTATCAGACGGGCACACCGAGCCAGTTCAGCCTCACGGTAATCAACCAGCCGTCGCTGCGTTACACCGTCGCCGATCTGGGCTTGTATGCAGAGACGGACTGGAAGCCGGTGCAGAACTTCACGCTGAGTTACGGCGGCAGGTACGAGACGCAGAACTGGATCAAAGACCATCACGATTTTGCGCCGCGCGTCTCCTTCGCCTATGGACTGGGCAGAGGAAAGACGGCGCCGAAGACAGTGCTTCGCGGCGGCTTCGGGCTGTTCTATGACCGCTTCTCCGGGAATTACGTTCTGAACCTGCTGCGCTTCAACGGAACCAACGAGCAGGAGTACAGCCTGTCTGGCAGCCAGATTCCGCAGGGAGCCGATCTTCAGCACAGCTGTGCACCCAACAATCCGGATTTCAAGAGCGTCTGCATCGCGGGAGCAACGGCCACCGCGCAGTCGACCTATGTCACGGCGCCGAACCTGCGCACACCGTACATCACGCAGTTTGCTGGTGGGTTCGATCAACAGGTGACTCGCGCGGGATCGCTGTCGGTCAACTATCTGCACTCGCAGGGTGTACATCAGATCGCGACGCAGAATATCGGGTATCCGCGGGGATTTCCGGTGGGGCAGCTTCCGGGGCAGAACTTCACGGTGCCGGCCGAATATCAGTACTTCTCGGAGGGCGTGTTCCGGCAGGATCAGTTGATCCTGAATGGGCGCGTCTCGACGGGGCGTCACGTATCGCTGTTCGGGTATTACTCGCTGAACTTTGCGAAGGGTGATACGTCCGGCGCTGGTTCTGAGATCTCCACGCCGTACGATATCGCGGCCGATTACGGACGTACGTCGTTCGATGTCCGCAACCGCGCGTTTATCGCGGGATCGATCTCGTTGCCGAAGTACATCCAGTTCAGCCCGTTCATGATTTTGCAGAGCGGCAGACCATACAACGTCGTCGTCGGTCAGGACATCAATGGCGACACGTTCTTCAACGATCGTCCGTACCGCGTGACAGGCGTGTCGCCCAATGCGAGCACGGTGAAGACGATTCCTGGATGCGGCACGTTTGCGGCGCCCGGTTCGGAGCCCGCGGGTTCTCCGGTGGCGCCGATCAATGCCTGCACCGGGCCCGGCCTCTTCACGTTCAACTTCCGGCTGACGAAGACCTGGGGCTTCGGAGAGTCGCATAACGCACAAGCGAGCCAGGATGGTTCGGGTGGACACGGCGGCGGTCCGGGCGGCCATGGAGGCCACGAGGGCGGCGGACGCGGTGGGTTCTTCGGCGGTGGCGGTTCGAGCACCGGGAAACACTACAACTTCGCACTCGGTATGCAGGTGCAGAATCTGTTCAACAACAAGGACCTGGCCGCTCCGAACGGAGTGCTCACGTCGCAGCTGTTTGGGCAGCAGACCCAGCTAAGCGGCGGCCCTTATACGACGAACGCGGCGATCCGCAGGATTTCACTGCAGGCGTCGTTTAGCTTCTAACGGTTTGGCGGATCGGAGCGAGCGGCTGCGAGTTTTCGCAGCCGTTCGCGCTTTCGCGTTCAGTGAGCGGAAGAGCAGGGATGTAGAGGAGAGATGCGCGCGCGAGACGATGCTGCATGCTGCATAACGCTACTCGGAATTCGTGAGCCCCAGGGTCGCACTGCCGCCGCGGTCTTTCTTCGCTTTCGCGGCGGCGCTGCCGGTCTTCTCGGCGACAAGCGGCTGCTCGCGAATCGGAAGCACCACCTTTGATTGCGTCGAGCCGCCATCTGCGGTCTTCTCGACGGCAGTCGCGGCGACAACTACGGTTTTTGCGTTGAGGAATTCGCGCATTCCAGCGGCGGAGAGCTCGCGTCCGTAGCCACTGCGCTTAACGCCGCCGAAAGGAAGCCGTGGGTCACTGGCGACCGGTGTATTGAAGAAGACGGAACCGCATTGCAACTCCAGCGCAAGCCGCTGCTGGTCGGCCGTCCGGCTGGTCCAGCAGCTTGCGCCGAGGCCGAATGGCGTGTCGTTGGCGAGCGCAATCGCCTCATCCAGCGAGCTGACCTTGAACACAAAGGCGAGCGGCCCGAATGTCTCTTCGCGTGCCACTGGCGCTGTGCGCGGCAGCCCGGCGATTACGGTGGGCGAGAAGAAATTGCCGGCGCGGATCAGCCGCCGTCCACCGGTGAGAAGGCGGCCGCCGGCTTCGATGGCAGCATCCACCTGCTTCTGCAGATCGTCAGCGATCTGGGCGGTCGCGAGCGGACCGATCTGCGTGGCTTCGAGCATCGGGTCGCCGACAACCTGCGCCGCCATGCCTGCCACAAACCGCTCCTCGAACTCACGGTAGATCGACTCGTGCACGATAAACCGCTTGGCCGCGATACAGCTCTGGCCGTTGTTGATGCAGCGCGCCTGCACGGCATTCTCAACTGCCTTGGTGAGATTCGCAGACGGCATCACGATGAACGGATCGCTTCCGCCGAGTTCGAGGACGGACTTCTTGAGGAAGTAGCCGGCCTGCGCCGCGACAGCGCGTCCTGCTGCCTCGGAACCGGTCACGGTCACTGCGGCAACGCGGTCGTCGGCGAGCACGTTTGCGACCTGCTTGGACTCGATGAGCAGGGCCTGGAATACACCGCGCGGGAAGCCTGCGCGCCGCACCAGCGCCTCGATTTCCAGTGCGCATTGCGGCACGTTGGATGAGTGCTTCAGCAGGCCGACATTGCCGGCCATCAGGGCCGGGGCGAGGAACCGAAAGACCTGCCAGAGCGGGAAATTCCACGGCATCACGGCAAGCACGACGCCGAGCGGATCCCATCGCACATAGCTGTGCGCGTGTTCGGTCTGGATGAACTCCGGGGCCAGGATGGCCTCGCTCTGCTCGGCATAGTAGCTGCACGCCGCGGGCGCATTTGGCCACCTCGGCCCGCGCAGCCGTGATGGTCTTTCCCATCTCTGTGACCATCAGTTTGGCGAGCTCGTTCTCTTCGGCTTCGAGCAGATGCGCGAGGCGCCGCATCCAGAATGCGCGCTGCGTCAGCGGCTCGGATGGATAGATCAGGCTTACATCGTGCGCCAGGGCGAGCCTGGCGTCGACGGCCGCAGGCGTAAGCGGCTCAAAGCTGCGGAGCAGCTCGCCTGTTGCGGGATTGAGCGACTGAATAGGCATAGCGCCGTTGTTGGAGCTCGCAAAAACTCAGCTTGCTGGGGACAGTGTAGCCTCGCACGCGGATTAAGCCATAGAGAGTTTTGCCAGTGTGCGCGCGAGCACGCGTGTTCCCAGCGCAATCGCTTCGGCGCTAGCGTATTCATCGGGCCGGTGCGAAACGCCGTTGCGGCAGGGGATAAACAGCATCGCAACCGGTGCGATCGCGGCCATAAAGCTGGTGTCGTGATATGCACGCGAGACCATTTTCTGGTAGCTCGCACCCTCCTCTTTGCAGGCGGATTCGAGAGTTGCGAGGATGGCCTGGTCCGAGTGCGCGGGCTGATCCGCATTGATGAGCTCTTCCGTGACGCGAACCCCGCGCCGACGCTCCAACTCCGTGATATCGGCGTGAAGGGCGCGCATCACTGCGTTGCGCCGGTTTACATCTGTATCGCGGATATCAAGCGTGAGCTGCACACGCGAGGGCACCGAGTTAACAGCGCCAGGATGAACGGCTACCATCCCTACCGTCGCCACTGTGTCGACGCCGGTCTGTTGTTCGGCTTTTGCGTTCGCGTTGGCTGCAAGGGCGTGGCGCTCGACGGACAAGATCATCTCTGCAGCCGCGCAGAGTGCATCGCGACGGTCGGGCATCAGCAGCGCGCCAGCGTGGCCGCCGAAGCCCTCGATGGTATAGCGGTAGCTTGCGGGCGCGGCGATGTTTGCTACGAGGCCGAGCTGCACGCCATCTCGCTCCAGAAGCGGCCCTTGTTCGATGTGGAGTTCCAGCCAAGCGCTGTAGCCGCCCCTGCTGAGCTTCACGTCAGTCAGCGAGCCATGAAAACCTGCAGACTCGCGCACCTCGCGAAGCGTGCGGCCTTCGGGTGCATTCGGATCTGTTTCGGGAAGCCGATCAGGGAATTTGTCCGCAGCGTCGGGATCGAGAACGCCACCCATTAATCGCGATCCAAGACAGCCGATCCCGAAGCGCGTCGGCTCTTCACTCGTAAACATCACGAGCTCGAGCGTTCGCCTGGGGCGGAATCCTGCCTCTTTCAGTGCACGCATTGCCTCCAGTCCACCGAGCACGCCGACGGTGCCGTCGTACATGCCGGCGTGCGGAATCGCATCGGTGTGCGAGCCTGTGCCCACTACGCCAGCGGATGGATCGCTGCCGTGCCATCGGATAAAAGTGTTTCCGACTGGGTCTTCGCGCACGCTGAAGCCGGCTTGCTGTGCGAGTGATTTCAGCCAGGCGCGCGCTTCCAGATCGCGCGAGGTGAACACAATCCGCGTGACGGCCTGAGCCGGTTGTGGCAACGAGCTGTCTTGAGTGGGTGGACAATCCGTGATGCGCGCCAGAGCGTGCAGCTCGCTCATCAGCCGCTCGATATTGATTGCGACGTTCATCCGAGCGTGTGCCGATTGAAATCTTTATAGATCAGGTATTTTGCCGGTTGCTTTCCGATCGCGCCAAACCACTGTGGACAATATGGCGCCATCCAGATGAAGTCGCCGGCCTGGGTCGGATACCACTTGTCGCCGAGCCGGTAGATTCCGCCGCCTTCCAGCATCAGCAGCCCGTGCTCCATATAGTGGCTCTCCACTTGCGAAAGTGCTGCGCCTGGCTGGTACGTCATCGTGTTGCACGCGAAGTCGAAGGCGAGTGAATCGGGCAGCAGGGAACGGACGATCAGGTCGTTGTCGCCGTTCAGCGGTGTGGCAGCGGCGTCCGTTTCCGATCCAAACAGGAACCACGGTTGATCGGCCTGCTTACGGGACGCCATCTTCTGCGCGGTGTCGAGATCGAGCGGACGGAAGTGTTTCTCGATCAGCACGACGCGCGATTTGCTTTCGGCGCGGATCGAGTGCTCCAGATTTTGTGGGCAGAACGCGTAGCCGCCCGCTGCCAGGAGATGCGGTGTGCGGCTGTCAGGCTCAAACACGCCGACCTCGCCCTCGAGTACATAGAGCATTCGCTGTGCCGGTCCCTGGACGAGCTCGCCGCCGGGTTCCATCTCAATCGTCATCATTGTGAAGCCCGCGCCTGTTTGCGGTGAAACGTGCACGATCACCATGCCGTTGGTGAGGCCGGGCAATGGGCGTGCGCACGAAGGTATCCGGCGTGAGGAGCAGATGGTCGCGCCGGTTGCTGCTGCGTGTGAATCCGAGATGATGCATAGGAAGGCTCGATTTTACCTTGCCGGTGGTTGAAGCCCGCGCAGGAACTCCATGACAGTGGCCAACGCAGCTTCTACATCTTCCACGCGCACGGCCTCGTCCGGATGATGGCTGAGTCCGCCCGGCGATCGCACGAAGAGCATTGTCGTCGGGACGTGCGGCGCGAGAATCATCGCATCGTGTCCGGCGCCCGAGAACATTGGCTGCGCGGCATACCCGGCGCGTTTCGCCGCTTGTGCGAGCGCCGCCGTAAGCTCGCGGTGCATCGGTACGGCGGGCTGGTTCGACATCGCCCGCGCGCTCACGCGGACCCCTCGTTGCGCGGATGCGAGCTCCGCTTTCGTCAGCAGATTAGCCACTGCAGCGTGGCGCGATTCATCCTTCGGGTGCCGCACATCCAGCGTGGCGCGCACGCTGCCGGGCACCACGTTCACCGCACCTGGCGAGACCTCAACCTGCCCGACTGTAGCGACAATCTGCTCGT
This sequence comes from uncultured Acidobacteriaceae bacterium, assembly GCA_963777205.1. Taxonomy (GTDB): domain Bacteria; phylum Acidobacteriota; class Terriglobia; order Terriglobales; family Acidobacteriaceae; genus Granulicella. Next base: position 82,688 of record CAVZPQ010000003.1, read on the forward strand.
ATTTTGTTGCGTAACGTTCAACGTCGGTGATCCATTGCGCTGCCGCCGCCAGCGCATCATGCCGAAGTCTCATGGGCGTGGTGCCGGCATGGTTTGCCTCTCCGCTGAAGGTGAGCTCGAACCGTGATTGCCCAACGATCCGCTCGACGACAGCGAGCGACAGGTTATCCGCCTCCAGAACCGGCCCCTGCTCGATATGGACCTCGAGCGCCGCAAAGACGTCGGCCGCCAGCGTGCAGCTCTGCGCAATATTCTGCGGGCGAAGCCCGAAGCCATACAGCGCCTCCGCGACGGAGATGCGCTCACCGTCGCGGCGCTCGAGGGTCGCGGGAACAACCTGCCCCGTGACTGCCATTGAGCCGAAGAATGGAAACCCGAACCGCACGCCTTCCTCTTCGCTGAACGCGATGACTTCGATAGTGAAGGAAAGCTGCTGTTCAGTCAGCGCAGCGAGCGCCTCGATTGCGAGCACCACGCCAAGCGGGCCATCGAAGGCACCGGCGTTCGGCACTGTATCGATGTGCGAAAACAGTACGACCCGCCCAGCGCTTTGCGATGGGATCCGAACACCGCGAAGATTTCCGGCGTCATCAACGCGGCACTCCAGCTCCGCGCTCCGCATCCACTGGAGCACAAGCGTGTGTGCGTTGCGGGTCGCCGGCGAGAGGAACAGCCGTGTGGTCTGTCCCGCAACATCGGTTATGCGCGAGAGTTCGCGGCAGCGCTCGATGATTCTTTGGGCGCGTTGGCGCACTGTGGTCGAGCTCATCATGCGCGCCGCACGGTTGCTTCGATCGTGCCGTGCGGTTCATCCGTCGGAACAAAGATGTGATTCGGATTGTCGCGCCCGAACCGGCTCATATCGACGAGCAGATTATGCTTGTTCGGCATCAACAGGTAGACCTCGTCAATGATGTCAGTGTGCGCCAACGCAGCTTCGCCCATCGCGAACAAGGTGTGTTGCACGGAAAGCGAATCATGCCTGGCGAAGGCGGCCAGCATCGCTTCGCGCAGATGCCGCCGCACCTTGTTGAACTCGATGCCGTCGGCGATCGCGCTCGCGGTGTAAGGCCATTCGGCTTTCACTACGGTCCCGAACAGCCGGTCCGTAGTCTCGGGCAGCGTAGTGAGCTCGTCCTTGATGTAGCCGACGAAACCCGACTGCGCCGTCTTCAGGATATTCAGGCGGTCGAATCCGCTGACGATTTCAAACTTTCCGCTCTGCTTTCGCAGCACGCGCGTGGTCTGCCGCTCGTCGGATCCGTGCATGAAAGCTGCAGGATGAGGTTGCCCGTCCACGGTCAGCCGCTTCCAGAGATGCGATTCGACGGACACCTCCGCGCTGCTCACCTGGGGATTGCGCGCGAGCAGAAAATCGATCAGTTCCTGCGCATACTGCTCCATGCTCGTGGCCTTTGAGTCACGCGCGATGCAATAGACCGTGTTCTTCATCGTGTCGGTGGGAAGAATGTGCGAGTTATCGCCGACCGTGTGCGCCGTTTCGAAGTCGCCCGTCAGCAGCACCTGCACGGTCCACTCGTCGACGTCGTGATGCTGTTCATGCCGCGTCACGCGCATCAGGCGCACGCGCGACTTCCCATAGCGATTGCTGGCGAGCTTGCATTTCGACTCTGGCATCAACTCCCTCGATACGTCGTGTAGCCGTTCGCCGCGAGCAGCAGCGGGATGTGATAGTGCTCCTCAGGATGCCGCACGGTAAACGCGATTTCGATATCCGGGTAAAGGCTTTCGCTCTTGAGCTCCTGGAAGTACGCCGCCGTCATAAAGCGCAGTTTGTAGTCGAGGGCCTGCAATGCTTGATCGGCGAGCAGCGTTTTGCAGCGGCCATCCGCGTCGGTGCGGCCGGTCCCAATCTGCTCCCATCCGCTACCCGCCGCGTTTTCGCGCTGTCGGAACAGCCGGATTTCCACGTTCGCTGCGGGCTTGCCCAGCGCGGTGTCGAGAATGTGCGTCGAAAGTCCCATCGCTCTCCTATCCCGCCGCGCGGGTCTGCGCTGCGAGTTGCGCGCATGTCAGCGTCGGCATCGCCAGCCACTTGCGCAATCGAAGCTCTGTAATCAATCGCTGCTGCTCGGCGGACTCAAGCAGTTCAGTTGCCGCCTCATTCCGCATTCGCTGGTTGAGGATCCGGAGCATCTCGGCCGCACTACGGCCCGTCGCGCACAGCAGAAATATGCGGCCGAACTTGGCTTCGTAAGCGCGGTTCGCCTGCGCAAGCTCCTCGCGCAGAAGGTCATCGGGATCTGCCGCACTCTGCTCCTGCGCGCTCCAGGTCAGGCTCCTTGCCGTCGCACTCTTCGCGTGCGCTTCGCCGAGCCGTGGATGCGAATCAAACGCCTGCTGCCAATCGTTCTCAGGCAACGCGCGCCACACCCGTTCTGAGGCGCGGAAAAGCTCATCCGGATCCGGAAATGGACGCAGCCGCACAACGCTCTGCGCCCACGTTAGCGATCCGTTGCACGGCAGAATTGCCTCGGCTGCGCGTGCGGCGTCCACGCGGTTCCACTCCGTCAGGATTGAATTCGTCTCGGGCATACAGGCGTAAATCGTGCAGCAAGCCATCAGGTGAGCGAACAGGATAGCGCGTACTCGCGTCCGCGGGGAGTGTCTGCGAACGTTACTTTCCCATCGCGGTTCTCATAGACGCGCTCGCCGCGTAACCACGTCGAGCGCACCACCCCACGCAGCGTCTCGCCTAAATACGGCGAGATGGCGTGCCTGGTGTGGAGGTGCTCAGCGGCAACAGTGAACGACGCTTCAGTGTCGAAGGCCACCAGATTGGCCTGCATGCCCGCTTCTATTGCGCCCACGTGCGCGTGTATTCCAACCATCTTCGCCGGTGCGCAGGCCGTCCATTCAACCAGTTTGCTCAAGCTGATTCCGCGGCGGCTGCAGTCCGTCCAAAGAACCGAAAGTGCGGTCGAGAGCGAAGGTATGCCGCCCCACGCTTCGTCGAACCGGCCCGGCTCCTCTCCCGGGGCATTTGCAGTCAGTCTCTTCATCGCTGGCGGGCACGGCGAGTGATCCGTTGCGATCAAATCGATCGTTCCGTCGAGCAGCGCCTGCCAGAGTTGTTCGCGATTCTCGCGGCCGCGTATGGGCGGCGCGCATTTGAACAGCGTGTCGCCATCCGGAATCTCCTCGGCCGCACAGTGCAGATAATGCGGGCACGTCTCAACGGTCAGGGGCAGCCCTTCCATTCTTGCGGCGCCAATCATCGGGAGTGCCTTCGCGGTCGAGAGATGCACAATGTGCAGACGGAATCGATGCGCGCGGCAGAGGTCGAGCAGCATGGCAATCGCTTGTAGCTCTGCTTCGTCAGGACGCGAGGCCAGGTAAGTCGAATATTTGCGCCAGTCGGCTCCGCTTGCGTTCAACTGCGCAACCGCAGCATCAATCGGAGCTGCGAGCTCCGCATGGACCAGCAGCGGCAGTCCGGTGCGCGCAATGTGTGGAACTGCACGCTCCAGATTGGCGCGATCAATCTCGGTGAAACCCGTCCGTGCCTGGATAGATCAGGAAGCACTTGAAGCCGGCGACTCCTTCGAGCGCCAGCGGCTCCAATTCCTGCTGGTTTCCATCGACCGCTCCACCCCAAAGCGCATAATCCACCATCGCCTTGCCTCGCGCTGCCTCGCGCTTCAGCTCCAGCGCGGCAACGTCGATCGTCGGAGGCAGGCAATTCAACGGCATATCGACGATGGTGGTAAATCCACCGGCCGCTGCCGCACGCGTTCCCGTCTCAAAGCCCTCCCACTCTGTTCGCCCGGGCTCGTTGATATGCGTGTGTGCATCGACGAGTCCGGGGATCAGCGCAAGGTTGCCGAGATCTTCCACCGTGATATCAGGTCGGTGATCGCCAGGATCTTTCACGGCAACGATGTGCTCGCCTTCGATGAGCACGACCGCATCGCGCTCGCCCTCCGGCGTGACGACGCGCCGCGACCTGAGACCGTGTACCATGATGCTGATTATGCCCGTTTTAGCGTGTCAGGAGAGTTGACCGAGTGAGCCAGGCCCGGCCCGAGTTCATGCAGCAGGCCATTGCACTCGCGACGGAGAACGTCGTGAGCGGACGCGGTGGTCCGTTCGGCGCTGTCATCGTTAAAGATGGGCAGGTGCTCGCGACCGGCGTGAACCACGTTACGGAATGGAATGATCCGAGCGCGCACGCGGAGATCGTCGCGATTCGCGAAGCGTGCGGCAAGCTCGGCACGTTCTGGCTTGAAGGATGCGACGTCTACTCGAGCTGTGAGCCGTGTCCGATGTGTCTGGCCGCGCTCTACTGGGCGCACGTGCGCGCCATTTACTTTGGAAACAGCGCGGCAGATGCGGCGCGCGTCGGCTTTGACGACTCCTTCCTTTACGACGAGCTCCGGAAGCCGCTGGATCAGCGCAGGATTCCGATTCAGAATTTGCTGCCGGATGAGGCATGGGAGAGCTTCGCCGCCTGGGAAGCGAGCCCCAATAAGGTGCAGTACTAGTTCAGATCAAATGAGGAGTAACGATTGCGCGTAGGTTTGCTTGGCTTCGGTACAGTTGGCAGCTCGTTCGCAGAGGTCCTCGCGGCTGGTGCTCATAAGGAGATACAGATCACGCGCGTCTTCAACCGCGGCGTGGAACGCAAACGTACGCACGAGCGCGCGAGATTTGTCCCTGAAAGTGCCGTGTGGACCGACCGCGTTGAAGACATCCTGACCGCGCCCGATGTGGACGCCGTGATCGAACTCATCGGCGGCGTGGACCCGATTGAAAGCTGGCTGCGGACCGCAATCAGCGCCGGCAAACATGTGATTACAGCGAATAAGCAGCTGCTTGCGTTTCGCGGGACTGACCTGATTAACCTCGCGGCGAAGCATAATGTTCAGCTGCTGTTTGGAGCATCGGTAGCCGGTGGCGTGCCGGTGATTCCGGGGATGGTGCAGGGCCTCAGCGGCGACCGCATTCATCGCATTCGCGGCATCGTGAACGGAACCTGCAACTACATCCTGAGTGAGATGGAGAGCGGTGCGAACTACGGCGAGGTGCTGGCCAATGCGCAGCGCGCAGGCTACGCCGAAGCGGATCCGTCTGCGGACGTTGATGGATACGACGCGCGCGCAAAGCTGTGCATTCTCGCCCGTCTCGCGTTGCATGCGGAGATTCGTCCGGAGGACGTCCCGGCGCAGACGATCCGGCATGTGCGCGCGATCGATTTTCCGTATGCGAAGGAGCTCGGCTGTACCATCCGGCAGGTCTCGCACGCGGAGCTTGATGGTGAGCTCGTGCGTGCGCGGGTGGGTCCCATGGTAGTGCCGAAGACTTCACCGATCGCGTGGTCGCACGGTACGCAGAACATGATTGTTACGACGGGCCAATTCGGGGGCGATGTCGTCTTCAGCGGGCACGGGGCGGGCGGACATCCGACGGCTGTGGCGGTGATGAGCGACGTGTTGTCGATCGCGCACGGAAGCGCGGCAGTGCGTTTGCCCATAGCGAAGCATTCGGTGACAGGCGATGTGAATGCACCGCACTATCTGCGGTTTGTCGTCGCGGACAAGCCCGGCATTGTTGCAGCCATTGCGGGCGCGCTCGCAAAGGAGCAGATCAATATTGACTCGCTCCTGCAGCACCGCGGACATACCAGCGAGCGCTTGCCGTTTGTGGTCACGACGGAACCGTGCCTTCGATCGACGCTGGATCGGGCGGTTGGCGAGATGAGCTCGATGGAATTTATGCTTGAGCCGCCGCTCGCGCTGGAGATTCTCGTGGACCAGGATCGCGCTGGGGATTGATTCGCATCGCTGCAAAAGAGGAAGCTCCGCGAAATTCGCGGAGCTTCGCAGTTTTGGGGTCGACTCAGTACTTCGGCAGTGACTTGTCGATCTTGTCGGCCCAGGCGGTGATGCCGCCGGCGAGGTTCTTCACATTGGTGAAGCCAGCCTGCTTGAGTGCGAGCGACGCGTTCTGACTGCGCCCACCGGATTTGCAGTGGACGACAATCTCCTCGTCCTTGCCGACGGGGATTTCGTTGAGGCGCTGCGGCAGTTGGCCGACGGGGATCAGCGGAGCGCCGAGGTTGACGATCTGATACTCGTGCGGCTCGCGAACGTCGAGGATGAAGGGCTTGTCGCCTGCGTCAATACGCTGCTTCAACTGCTCGACCGAGAGCTGTGGGATGCCGTCGACGACTGGTAGATCCGCGACCTTGCCGAAAGACGAGACCTCGAGCGGCCCTTGCTCGGTAGGCTTTTCGATTCCGCAGAACTGGTCGTAGTCGATGAGTTGCTTGATCTCGTGGGTTCCGCAGGCGGGGCAGCTCGGATTTTTGCGCAGCTTGAGCGTGCGGAAGTTCATGCCCAGCGCATCGACGAGGAGTAAGCGGCCGATCGAGCGGATCGCCGATGCCGAGGATGAGCTTGATGACCTCAGTGGCCTGGATGATTCCGACCAGGCCGGGGAGGATGCCGAGGACGCCGCCTTCGGCGCAGGAGGGGACGAGGCCGGGGGGTGGGGGTTCGGGGTAGAGGCAGCGGTAGCAGGGGCCTTGCTTCGGTGGCGAAGACGGAGGCCTGGCCCTCGAAGCGGAAGATGGAGCCGTAGGCGTTGGGCTTGCCGGTGAGGACGCAGGCGTCGTTGACCAGGTAGCGGGTCTGGAAGTTGTCGGTGCCGTCGGCGATGATGTCGTAGTCGCGGAAGATCTCGAGGGCGTTGGCGGAGGTGAGCATGGTGTTGTGCTTCACCACGTTGGTGTTGCGGTTCAGGCCCTTGATCATCTGCTCGGCGGAGTCGACCTTGAGCATGCCGACGGTGTTCTCGGAGTGGATGATCTGGCGCTGAAGGTTCGATTCATCAACGACATCGAAGTCGATGAGGCCGAGGGTGCCGACGCCGGCGGCGGCGAGGTAGAGGGCCAGGGGGGCGCCCAGGCCACCGGTGCCGACGCAGAGGACCCGGGCGGCCTTGAGCTTCTGCTGGCCTTCCATGCCGACCTCGGGGAGGAGGAGGTGGCGGGAGTAGCGGGCGATCTCCTCGTTGGAGAGTTTGGGGAGTTCTGTTTTTGGGTCTTCGAGTGTGGCTGGCATTTTTGGTCCTTTGAGGGGGTACCCCCCTCCCCCCTCCCTGGCTGCAAAATATTGAAACGATTGGGGTGGGGCTGCAAAATATTCAAAACAGAGATTTTAGCGCCAAAATATTGAAATGCAATGACTTGAGCTGCACCACTGGCCTGCGGCATGGCAGCAGAGGGGTAATCCGAGCCCTGGTTTTGTCAAGCAGGGCACTTCTTGCTGCTATGGAGATGCGGCGCGGGGGAGTGGGGATTCGTGGCTAGCGACAACAGCGGGTGAGGGAGGGGGCGCCGCCGGCGATGGAGGGGATGATGGTGATTTCGGCGCGGTCGTCGACGGGGGTGCTCTCTTTTTCGGGGAGGTAGCGGACGTCTTCGTCGTTGAGGTAGAGGTTGACGAAGGAGCGGAGCTTGCCCTCGGGGGTGAAGAGGTGCTGGCGCATGGCGGGGAATTGGATGACCAGGGCCTCGAGGCCTTCGGCGATGGTGGTGCCGTGGACCGAGACGGTCTCCTGCCGCTCGGTGTAGGTGCGAAGCGGTGTTGGGATGTGAATCTCCATGGTTCTATTATGCCTATCGAGGCGGGGAAGTAAGTCCGTATGCATCGCAAAACGCTGTAGTTTGAAGGAAAGCGATGGAGTGAGCTGGTTCTGGGAACGTTATGGAACAGGTTCTGAACCAAAATGCGTCGAGAGTCAAAATCCTCCAACTCGTGACCATTGGGTGGATGACGGTAGAGCTTGGTATTGCGCTCTTTTCGGGTATAAGAGCTCGCAGCATCGCTCTGACGGCGTTTGGCGCGGACAGTGCGATCGAATTGATGTCTGCTGTGGTCGTACTGCGCAGATTCTCCGTTGGACCGGGAGCAGAGAGGAGTGCTGCCCGCATATCGGGGCTGCTCCTGTACGCGCTTGGCGCTTCCATCCTTGTCAGCGGAATCCTTAGCCTCATCGGGATAGTGCCCGATGCGCAGCCTACAGTGGCCGGAACCGCGCTGTTGATTGCAGCTGCCGTCATCATGCCTTTGCTTGGAGGGGTCAAGAGGAAGCTCGCTCGTGAAACGGCTAGTCGAGCGCTGAACGCAGACGCGGCCCAAAGCAACATCTGCGCCTATATGGCGTGGATCGCTCTCGCCGGATTGCTGCTGAATCTCTTTTTCCGTCTCAGATGGGCAGATCCGGCTGCTGCACTTCTGTTGCTTCCAATCGTTTTGAAGGAAGCTGAAGCAGCAAGGAGAGGCGAAGTCTGCGAATGTTGTTAGAAGATTCGGAATACAATTGACCCGTGCGGGGCATTAGGAGCTTCGGCGCGGTTCTCATCATTTTCGTGATGATGCTGCCGGTGCTCGCGTGCGCTGCGACTCCGACCACGCGAGCGGAGCAGGCCTGCTGCCGGCAGATCCGCGGAAGCTGCGGCGATATGGCAGGGCAGGGCTGCTGCGTGGTGGAGGTCCGAAGCGACCTGCCGCAGGTTCCATCGCGTGTCACAACGAAGGCGTTGCTTCCGGTTACGACTATTGCGATCGTCTATCCGCCGATCGTGGAGCTGCCTGCGTCGTCTGGATCTGCGTGGCAGGCACCGGATGAGCACTCACCACCCGGTCTTCTGATCGCTTCGACAATCTTTCTCCGAATCTGATGCGCTCCTGAAACCCAAGTGACCTGCACGCAGACGCGTGCCTGCGTTTCACTGGAAATCAAGGAGCATCGATGAAGCATTTCGCCATTTTGGCGTGCCTGCTGGCGCTTTCCGCGCCAGCGTGGGCCTCTGACCACGGACCCGTGTTCGGTTACGCCACACCTGTTAATTCGCAGTATGAGATGAGTTTTGACTCGGGACTCTTTGGCCGGTATGGGTCGCACGGCACACAGTTTTCAACCGGCAGCCAGATCGGTTACGGACTAACCCCTCACCTGACGCTGAACGCGTTTGTTCCGGCGACGTTCGGCAGTGGGTCATTGCCGGAGACGCGCATCTACCCGGGCGGAGAGTGGACGGGCGGGGCGTCGTGGAGGTTCCTGCATTCGGTCACGTCGGTCGGCAAGAGGAAGGAAGCAACGGGGAGTCTCGCGCTGGTGGTGCCGGGTCCGCAGACCGATTCGGGCGTTCTGGCAGGACTGGCGCGTGCGCCGGGAGTGGCCGGAACGGTCGCTGCAGGTGTGGCTTCGCGGAGTTCGTACTTCTGGCTGGGCGGCGGGTATACGCGCTTTGCTACGAAGGACGGAGACCGGCGGCCGGATACCGTCTCGTGGAGCGCGGTGTATGCGTACCGTCCGGCGCGGCTACGACGGGGGTACGACCAGTGGGACTACCGCGGGCTTGTTGAGTTCACGGGCGAGCGTACGGGTGATGTGGTCGAGCGTGGTGCGACAGTTGCCAACAGCAGGTCTACGAGCCTGTGGCTCGGGCCTTCAGTGCTGGCGATCTTGAAGGATGTCGCGATTGAAGGCGGAGTGCAGGGGCCACTGTATCGCGACGTGAACGAAAGCGTGTATGGGCGAGAGCGTGTTCGCTTCGCCATCAACTTCAGCTATCTCAGGTATTCGGCGCGGCCGAATGCTCACTGAAAGGATTCTGTGATGAAAAAGATGATTGTGTTTGCAGTTGTGAGTATGACGGCGATGGGCGCGCATGCGGAGTACGAGCAGGTGAATATGACAGTGTTCGGGATGGACTGCGCGCCATGTGCGCATGCGATTCATGTATCGATGAAGGCGATTCCTGGCGTGGAAAAAGTGGATGTGGACTTGAATACCGGGCTGGTGTCGATTGCGCTGAACGCCGGAAGCCCGGCGACAATGCGGCAGTTCAATGAAGCCGTGGAGAAGAACGGATTCACCCATAAGGACGCCAAGATTGTGGCGAAAGGAAAGTTGACGGGAACCGCTGCTGCTCCGGTGTTCGAGGTGAGTGGAACGGGCGACAGATTTCATCTGGTGCCGACGGGAGCGGCGGCGGATGTGAGTTCACTGCTCGGCAAGACGGTGACGGTGACGGGAACGCTTCCCCAGGTGGCGAAGGGGAAGACACCTGACCGGCTGAACTATGCGTCGATTGAGGTGGCGCAGTGACGGAGGGGATGGCGATTGGACCGGAGCAGCGGGCCAGGCGCGCTGCCCTGCTGAACTATTTTTCGCTGTTCGGTTCGTTCAGCACGCTGATCTGCTGCGCGTTGCCGTCGGTGCTGGTGCTGCTGGGAATGGGGACGGCGCTGGCGTCGATTTTGTCCGCGGCGCCGTGGCTGGTGAGCTTCTCGCGGCACAAAGTGTGGACGTTCAGCATCGCTGGGGCGCTGATTGGTTGCAGCTTTGTGATGACGTACGTGATTGCACCGCGGTTGCGTTCGGGCGAGGCTTGCGATGCGGATGATCCGACGACGTGCGGAGAGGTGAGCCGAGTGAGCCGGGTGATTCTGTGGTGTTCGGCGTTGATATGGAGTGGCGGATTTTTTGTGGCGTACGTGCTCGGGCCGATTCTGGCGAGGATGGATCGGTAGCGGCCGCAATCGGAACCCACGTCTTTGGATAGCTGCGCAAGCTAGAAGCTGACGCTCGGCAGAAAGGCTCCGGCGGGGTTGTTGTAGAGGCCGAGGGACATGAGGGTCATGGGTTGGGTGACGCGGAGGCCCTGGGCGAGGCACCAGCGGAAGAGCGCGGCGTTGCGGGTGGGGACGAGGATGCCGGGGCCGAGGAAGGTGTCGGCGGAGGCGATGAGCGCCTGAGGGCCGCCTCCGCAGAGGCAAAACGCCCTTGAGAGCATCGCTCCCAAGGGCGCCTGACCAAAATGGCTGAAGCTACATCTTGTCGAAGACCATGGACATCGTGGAGGGCGAAGGACTCGGCGTTACATCCGTCTCCTTCAGCTTCTTCCCATCCGGACTCAGCACGAAGGTATTGTGGCGCCGCATCTTCCCATCGCTGCCCGCGTAGATCACCCGCAGGGTGTGCGTGCCCTCCGGCTTCACCGACATGGTTCCGTCATTGAACTTGGTCGGCGTGCCATCCAGCTTGCAGACTATCGGCTTGTCGTTATCGGTCTCCTTGAACGCGACCGTGTCACCCTTCACCTCGATCGACAGGATTCCCTTATCCTGCGACTCCTTGAAGCTCACCATCTTCCACTCGCCGTTCACACCCGGGCCGCCCGAGATCCGCCTGGAGTCATTGGTCATGGTGAACGAGCTGCTGCCATCCGGAGGGAAGATCTCATTGCTCCGGGTCATCATCTTGCCGTTTGCAGAGAGGCTGACCGTGACCTTGTTCGTTCGCTTTCCGTTGTTACTCACCTCAAGCACATACCCTGAACCTGCCTTGTTGCACGTCACCATCGCACCATCGGTGGGACTCTTGTGCGGCTTGCCGTCGCAGACCGTCTTCGGTCCAGGCTTGCCCTGGCGGGTGACAACGTAGCCGTCCGCATCCGTGGCTATGCTGAATGTCGGCCCGTCGTATTTCACCGTTGCCGGATTGATCTTCCAGGATCCGTTCCATGGGTTAGCCTGCGCTGCGCAGGAAAGACTAAAGACAACCGAGCACGCCAGAGCGCATCCGCTCATGCGAAGAAAGTTCATGATTCCGCCTCAGGTTTAGATTTTTGGGCCGGGGTTGGTAGCGCCATACTCCTCGTCCACCACTCATCTGTCAAGGACGGACGGCGGCTGTCGCATTCACACGCGGCTTTATCGCGATGAGTGGCGTATGCTCGCTCGTCCCATCGGCTCGATGGGCCGCCGGCAGATCAGCGAGCGCGCAGCCCGATTCACCTGAATCACCGGGTGAATATTCGTGAAGTTCGGGATATGCCCCACGACCTCGGCTCCAGCGGCCGCCAGCGCCGCCTGCACAGCTTCCATCGCGCGGCGGAGCATGACGACAGGACGAGCCGCCCGAAGGCGGCTCGTCTCGTGCGCATTCTGTTGTTGTGACTACTTGCGGATGAAACGGCGGCGCGCAACTCCTGCTATGCCGAGTAGACCGCTGCCCAGCAGCATGAGGCTGCTGGGTTCGGGGGTGTTTGAAACGATGCCGCTCGCCGGGCAAGCGTTGATGGTGTTTGTGTCGAGAGTTACAGCGCCCTGGAGGGCGATTGCGTCGCCGCAATTGATGTTCGCGCCGGTATCCAGCGTGATGCTGGTGAGCGCAATGAGATCGCCGGCGAACGAAGTTCCTGTACCGAGGGTGGCGGAGCTGCCGATCGCCCAGTAGACGTTGTCGTCCACGCCCGGGTTAATGATGAGGACGGAGGAAGCGCTCGCGGTGGTCAACGTACTTCCAATCTGGAAGACGAAATCCTGACCAGGCAGGCCTCCGAAATCCAATACCAGCGCACCGGTAAGTTGCGCTGAGGAATCGTATTTGTAGGTGCCCGGGGTTAGGGGGCCCCCTACTCCTAAGTCAGGGCGCGAGATGGTCAGATCATCCGCAGGTGTGAGGCCCTGCAGAGTGTTGTAAGCGGTGAGGGCATCGGCCTGCGCCTGCGCCGCTGCCGCGGTACCGGGCTGGGTAGTGTAGGGCGGGGTGACGATACCCGGCGGGAAACCGGTAATGGCAATGCCCGGAGAGACTCCTAAGTCGCCGTTCAGAACGCTAGGGCCGGTATTTGTGACGGTGGAATCGCCGAGCACGGCATAAGTGCTTGCCGTTCCGAGGCTGATGCTATCCGCATGCAGAGCGCATGGGGCTATTGACAGAACGAGCAGAAGAGCAAAGCTCCTCATTACTGCCTCTTTTCTTGATTGCAATGAATAAGGAGCAACTCGGTAGCCAAACCAAGACTCCTGCAGCGAACGCCAAAGCTGCTAAAAATGCCCGGTATCAGGAATATGGGCAGCGTGCGAACTTAAGTACCGTGAACGACATTGCATGCACTGTAGTAAGGAAACCCTCAGTTGTTCGCGATGAGACAGATCCGCGTTGCAGCTAGAAGCTGACGGAGGGGAGGAAGGCACCGGCGGGGTTGTTGTAGAGGCCGAGGGACATGAGGGTCATGGGTTGGGTGACGCGGAGGCCCTGGGCGAGGCACCAGCGGAAGAGCGCGGCGTTGCGGGTGGGGACGAGGATGCCGGGGCCGAGGAAGGTGTCGGCGGAGGCGATGAGGGCCTGGAGGTCGGTGAGGGTTTCGGCGGTGGAGTGGCCGAAGAAGCCGAGTGCGGTGGCGTAGGCGGTGATGCGGCCGTCGCGAAGGACGACGCGGGCGGTGCCCTGGTGGATGTGGCCGGGGAGCTCGGGGGAGCGGTCGAAGCCGTGGACGGCGAGGGAGAGCGCGGCGCAGGCGGGGATGTCGTCGGGGGTGGCGGGGCGGACGGTGTAGCCGGGGATCTCGCGGGTGCGGGGTATTTCGGCGGCGGTTTCTGTGCCGCTGGATGTAGCGCGCTGCATGCAGGCGAGGGGCTCGCGGACGTCGAAGCCGAGCGTGGTGTAGAGCGAGAGTGAGCGGTTGTGGAAGGCGGCCTGGACGAGGCGGACGCCGGGGGCGTGTTGGCTGGCGGCGCGGTCGAGGACGGCCTGCATGAGGAGGCGGCCGACGCCGCGGTTCTGGGTGGTGGGGTCGACGGTGATGGGGCCGATGCCGTGGATGATGGAGCGCTCGTCGAGGACGTTGCTGCCGAGGATGCGGCCGTCCTGCTCGGCGACGATGCAGTGGAAGCCGGGGGCGGAGAAGAGGAAGGTGAGGAAGCCGGCGGCGACTTCGGGGCTGGGGATGTCGGGCGGGAAGTTGTGGGCGCGGCTGATGGCGGCGAAGGCGTCGAAGCAGATTTGGGCGCAGGCGGGGATGTCGGCGGGGGTGGCGGGGCGGATGGTATGGAGTGGAGGGCATGCGGGCTCGTGTGTGCGGAGCCGATGATACAGGATGGGTCGCGGATTTTTGGTGTGGGGGCAGGTGGGGCGGGGTATAGTCCGGAGTCGGGCTCGAGAGAGGCGAGAAAAGACTGCGTATGAAGAGCTGGATGCGAGTGTCGCGGCTGTGCCCGGTGGTTGTGTTGATGTGCGTGTGGGTTGCGGGATGCGCGCCGGATGACAATGTGTCGGGCGCGGTGAGTGCGTTTCAGCAGGCTTCCGCGACGTTGGAGCAGGCATATCAGATGCTTGTGATGAATGCGAATCTGGTCGAAGAGAATCACTACATTGATGGGCAGGTGTTTGAGTCGGGGAGTTTGACGCTGAGGAATATTCAGGCGGCGGACATTATGACGCCGGATGAGATCAAGCTGAGGCGGACGGCCATCAAGGCGCTGTGTGACTACACGACTGCACTGGCGACGCTTGCGTCGGGGAAGCCGGCGGAGTCGATTGGAGCGGATGCGCAGACGGCGAGTGGGAGTCTGAATACGCTGGCGACGGATCTGGGCAAGGCGCTGAAGGCACCGTCGAGGGCGACAACGAAGATTGCGGGGCCGATCAGCAGCGCGGTGGCGGGCGCGGGTGAGGTCATTGCGCTGATTGAAAAGCGTCGAGGGCGAGGCTGAGGTAAGGGCGAGCCTGTCGAAGAATGATCCGGCGGTGCGAGGCGCTTTTTCAGGCGATGGAGACGGAGTCGGCGGAACTATATGAGCGGCAGAAGCAGTCGCTGGGCAGTACGGGTGTGCAGCTCTTTGCTGACTACAATCTTGCGGCGAAGGCGAAGGCGGATCCGGCGCAGTTGCTGGAGCTGAGTGACCGGATTAAGCAGTATCAGAGCAGTGAGTCGGCGCTGAATGCGGCGGATCCGGCGGGGGCGATAGCGGGGTTTCAGAAGGCGCATGATGCGCTGGTGAAGCTGATCCTTGCGCCCAAGGGCGAGCAGAAGCAATCGCTCGCGAGCCTTATAGCGGCGGTGAAATCTTTCGCGGCTGAAGTGACGCCGCTGGCCGAGAACCTGCAGGCGTTTGCGAAGGCAGTGTGATCGAGATTGTTGTGGACGGGAGAAGGTAAGTGACTCAGTCAGATCTGGTGAGTTTGATCGGAGATATCCTGACGCAGCTGGATGTCACGCTGGTGAATATAGGCGACCCGTCGACGGCTGAGTGGCAGGAGCTTTACGCGTTGCGCAAACACCTTGACGATCAACAGCGCGAGCTGGTGGCGAGCACGATCGAGTCGGATGATGCGGGGTTCGCGGTGGCGGCGGGTGTGATCCAGACGGCGACCGATCAGCTCGATGAACAGATCAAGGCGCAGGACAAGATTGATGCGGTGATCAAGATTGTGTCGCAGGTGTCGGCGAACCTTGACCAGGTTCTGAAGATGGCGGTGTAGGGACCGGAGCACGGTCGGAATGGCGCGCCCAGATGTGGAGTACCCGCGGTGCGGGTCAGGACTGAGACGGCACGGAGTAGCCTTGCTCGGCCATGCGCTGGCCCATCTGGGCGTACATGGCGGCGTCGCGTGGCTGCCAGGTGGCGAGGCCGTCGACGTAGCGGTTGTACATGCTGAACGCGGCGGCGATGAGGACGGTGTCGTGGATGTCGAGGTCCGTGGCGCCTTCGGCGCGGGCGCGCTCGACGAGCTCCGGGGTGACGCGCTTGCCGTCGATCTGAACCTGCTCCGCGATTGCGAGGAGAGCTTTGAGCTTGGTGGAGATGGGCGCGGCGTTGTAGTCGGCGCAAACGGCGGTGACGAGGTCCTGATCGCCTCCGTGGAGGTGGGCGGCGGCGGCGCCGTGGCTGGTCTGGCAGAAGTAGCAGGTGTTCCGCGAGGACACGAAGGAGGCGATCAGCTCGCGGTCGGCAGAGGAGAAGCCGTCGTTGCCGGAGGTGTGGAGCAGGATGTGGGCGAGCTCGCGCATGGGCTTGGCAGTTTCGGGACGGAAGGCGAAGCCGGCGGTGATTCCGGGCATGTCGGCGGGCAGTTGGATGTGCGGCATGTTATTGCTCCAGTGAAACAGGGGGTGAGAACAGAGTGGCGTCAGCGACGTGCTGAGCGAGTTGAGGCGTGCGGCGCAATAGAAGGCTGACCGCAGCGGCGGCGAAGGCGAAGGCAGCGAGGTAGACGATGTAGCGAGGATGGTACGCGCCGGCGCGGTCGTACAGATGCCCCATGAAGAGCGGGCCGGTAGCGCCGCCGATCGCGTAGGCGGTCCAGGAGAGACCGTAGAGCACGGAGAAGTGTTTTCTGCCGAAGTAGCGTGCGAGGAGATACGGGAGGATGTCGGCCTCACTGCCCAGGCCGATCCCGAGCAGCGCGGCGCCGAACAGTGCGACTGCGGTAGTGGCTGCGGAGGAGAGGACCAGCGTGCCGACGGCCGCGAGAGCGAGAATCGCGGTCTGGATGCGCTGGGGTGAGAAGCGGTCGATGAGAAAGCCGACGCATAGCCTGCCGATGATGCCAGCGCCGCCGCGCACGGAAAGCGCAAGCGCGGCGCTGCGGGCGGTGACGCCGTGGTCGGTGAGGATGGGGGCGAGATTCGTCACGAGACCGTTCTCGCTGAAGGCAGAGAGGACGGTGATGCCGCAGAGCAGCCAGAAGGCGGCGCTTGCGAGCGCGGAGCGCATGGACATGCCGGAGGCGGAGGCGTCGTGCTGGACGGCGGCGGCTGCAGGGCGGTTGCGCACCAGCAGAGCGGTGAGCGGAAAGCCGATGAGTGCGATTGCACCGAGCAGCAGCCACGCGCTGCGCCATCCGTGATGCGCAATGACCCACTCGGCGATGGGCGGAATGAGTATGGAGCCGATGCCGCTGCCGGTGAGAATGAGCGCGAGCGCGAAGCCCCGGTGACGTTGAAACCAGGTGAGGATGGTGCGTGCGTAGGCGAACTGTGCGGTTCCGTTGGCGACCAGGCCAAGGATGAAGAAGGTGATGTAGAGGCGGCGGATGTCCGGGCCGAGCCGACTGAGCGAGGCCAGCGCGAGAGCGAAGATCAGGATGGACGGAAGGATGATGCGGCGCGGCG
Organism: uncultured Acidobacteriaceae bacterium; assembly: GCA_963777205.1. Lineage (GTDB taxonomy): Bacteria > Acidobacteriota > Terriglobia > Terriglobales > Acidobacteriaceae > Granulicella. Next base: position 99,624 of record CAVZPQ010000003.1, read on the forward strand.
GGAAACGATCGAGCAGCATGCCGATCAGCGGAGAGACGAGCGCAACGGTGATGGCAGCGAGGGCGAAGCTGCCGGTCATGGCCTCGCGCCGCCAGCCGAACGCGGCATGCAGCGGATTGAGAAAAAGGCTGAAGGTGTAGGGGACGATGGGCGCGAAACTTGTCATGACGCCGACGAACGCGGCAGCGGCAATGGACCAGCCGGCGTAGCGCAGCGTGCTTTCGTGATCGGTAGTCGCGAGGTGCGCTTCAGTCGAGGACACGTGCAGGGCTCCGGGGGATTTTATGTGTCGCGCTGAGCCTTGTCTTCGATCAATAGATGGAGCGGGCGCTCCACCTGGCGAGTGCGATGTGCGTCGAGTATGCTCGTGTCGAACTTGAAGATTGCGAGGAACAGATGCCGCACATTGCTCTTCCCGAAGGGCTGCAGGGGATTCGCAGCGCGATGGCGTTTCGGCCGGATACGGCAAAGCCGCTCAATGAGCTTGCGGAGGCGCTGCTGCATGCGCCGAACTCACTGCCGCAGGGTGATCGCGAGCTGATGGCGACGTACGTTTCATATTTGAATGACTGCTACTTCTGCCAGACGGTGCATGGCTCGATTGCGGCGGCGTGCCTGAACGATGACTACGACCTGGTGAAGCGCGTGAAGGCGGACTTTCAGGCGGCGGAGATCTCGGAGAAGCTGAAGGCGCTGCTGGTGATTGCGGCGAAGGTGCAGAAGGGCGGAAAGCATGTGACCGCGATAGATGTGGAGGCGGCGCGCGCGCAGGGCGCAACGGATATCGAGATTCACGACACGGTGCTGATTGCGGCGGCGTTCTGCATGTTCAATCGGTATGTCGACGGCCTGGACACGTGGCAGCCGCGGGATGAGGCGCTATATCGTGAGCGCGGCAGGAAGACAGCCCGCGAGGGGTACGTGGCGATGAGCCGGGACTACCTGCCGGCTGCGCAGGCGAAGTGAACCGTGATCAGTGAACGGAATTTTGGAGCCACGTGAGGATCGTGGTTTGGAGCGCGATGCGGTGGTCGGAGAAGCCGTGGTCGGTGGGGAAGTGTTGGTAGGTGACGGGGAGGTTGTTGTGCTTGAGGGCGGCGGCGAGGGCTTCGTTGGAGGAGCGGAGGCCGTCGTTGGCGGAGAGGATCAGGATCGGGCGCGCGGGATGACGGCGGGTGGCGGCGATCTGCGTGCGGCGAAGGTGGGGAAGCTCCAGTCGGTGGTGTGGGATTGGGCTTCGTGTTGGAGCGCGGCGGGTGAGGTGCCGGAGAGTGGGGCGTAGTCGGCGGGGTCGATGTTGGAGAAGTAGTCGTGGGTGTCGTGGACGGGGCTGCCTTCGGTGATGACGACGGCGGCGGCGATGTTGGGATGTTGCGCGAGCGCGGCGATGGTGAGGAAGCCGCCCATGCTGTGGCCGATGACGACGATGCGGTGCGGGTCGGTGTGGAAGCGGGTGAGATTGGCGGGGGTGGTGAGGTAGTCGAGCATGGTGGAGACGTCTTCCATGCAGTGCGTGAAGGAGAAGGTGCCTTGTGATCCCCAGGAGCCGCGGTAGTGCATGGCGAGGACGTTGAAGCCGGCGCGGCGGAGGGTCTGGGCGAGGTCGAGGTTCTGCTCGTAGCCGGGGAAGCCGTGGAGGAGGATGACGGCGGGGTGGGGCTGGGCGCCGGAGGCGAGGAGGAGCATGCCGGTCGATGTGGCTGCCGTGGGAGTCAAGGACGGTTTCGAGGTTTTGGGTGGGGGAGGCGGGGTTGGGTGCGGGGTCGGTGGTGAGGGCGCGCGGTTGCTGGGCTTGCGGCGCTATCGGCCCGAGCGGTGACGCAGGCGAGGAGGAGTGTGAGCGTGGCGAGCTTGCGTGTGGGCATCCGGAGCAGTGTACGTTGCAACTGCTATGGCAGCAGGTACATTGTCAGTTTGTTCGGATTGCCAGCGACGAAGTATCTGCCGTCGGGCGAGAACGCTGACCAGGACTGGCGTTCGGGGAGATCTTTGACGTGGATGGTGGCAAATGGCCTTGCCGGTTTGAATGTCGTAGATGGTGAAGTATTCGTAGACAACGAAGTCGGGGTCGACCTTCGGTATAGCTGGAGTCGATGGCGAAGCGGCGGCCGTCGGCGCTTGAGCCGGCGAAGCTCCCCCAATCCACAAGCTCGCCGGTCGTTTGCACTCTCCCAGCTTTGTCGAGCACGCGGAAATGCTGCTTCTGTAGCTGGAGCAGTTCGTTATCCGCTAGAGCGTACTGAGGGGGATCACAGTTCGGACAGGTCGCCTGTTTTGCGGTGGGCTTGCTCGCGGTCGAGCTCGATTCTGGCGAAGCTGTGGAAGGAGTGAGGTCCGGATTCAGAAGGCGCGGGGGATCGCTCTGCACGTCAATCTGTCCGGATTTGGTTGCGTAGATGTACGGCATTGCGCCCCACCGGCCCACGAAGTCGATCTGATTCTTCCTCGCCCCGGTCTTTGCGTCCAGAGACACAATCCTGTAGTTCGAACTTGGCCACTTTCCTTGGGAGGCGGGGGGTGGGTTGAAGTCCCGTGTCGAGCACCGTTATCACGCGGTCTGCGGCCAATACGACCTGGCGCGTCGCTGCGTACTCAGATCCGGTATTCATTGATTGGTCGAACCATTGTTCGTGCTGAAGCGTGGTCGACCACAGCGCTTTCGCTTCAGGCGGTGCCGCCTGTTCTGTGCGCCAGTGCAATCGCCGACGGACTGAAGAGAAGCAGACCCGCGATGACGTTCGCGATGGTGACCATTCGAGGGAAGCTGAGGGTCGAGAAGGAAACAGCGACGGACGTGAGCACAATCAGCGCAGCGATGACTGCGGTCCATTCCACGCCTGGGCGGAAATCCTGTCGGCCGCGGAGGAAACAGAACGCCGCAAACAGAAGGACCGAAATAGAGAGGGCCAGCCGGAGTGCTCTGCGTTGTTCAGTGTGAGCGGCGTAGCCGATTGCGCAAGTGGGCGGCACGATCCAGATCAGAATCGCGAGGAAGACATCCACCCCGTGCGCAGCCTGGATGATTGCACCTGGCGCGATTCTCGATGTGGAAAGCGCAGCGACGATGGAGCGGTCCGGCCACAGCATCAATCCCATCCCGAGGATGAAAGCTGCGAAGCTACTGGCGCATACCGCGATCAGAACGAGGAGCCAGCGCAGGATTCCCTGGAGGCGAGTATCCATTCGCCGAAGTATACGGGTGTGTGGCTTATTCGACGACGATGGATTGGGGATCGAAGCGCTTGTCTTCTTCGGTGGTGCCGGTGAGGAGGAAGCTGTTGGTGGCTTGCGCTTTTCCTTGTGCGATGGCGGTGATGACGTAGGCGCAGCCGAACCAGTGGGCTTCGGCGAAGTCGGTCTTGGACCATTGGGCGGGGTGGTCGGGGTGGGAGTGGTAGAAGCCTACGATGTCGAGGCCTTGTTTGCGGGCTTCGCGCTGGGCGGCGATGAGCTCCTGGGGCGCGATGTGGTAGCGGTTGTGGGCGGAGTCGGTGCGGGTGTTGCCGGCGCGGAGGAGTTGCGTGACGCGGATGGCGGCGGCGTCGGCGCGGCCGAGGAGGATGCCGCAGCACTCGTTGGGGTAGGTCTCTTCGCCGTGGGCGCGGAGGGAGTCGTAGAGGGCGCGGGTGAGGATGAGGGACATTTTTGTTGGGCTCTGACTGTTCTTGCCTGATTCAGGAAGGCATACCCCAGGGGCTAGCCCTTTGATTCTTGACTGCTGAGAGACCCGAGCCTAAAGGCTCGAGGTACGTAGAAGCAAAGACGAAGTGATGAGCCGGGACATCGACACGAGAATTGGCGGACTGTTCTTGCAGCGACTCTCATGCAGGTTGAGGCTCCCGGTTGGAATCAGGTTCGCCGTGTTCTTCGGTCCAGAAGCGGTCGGAGAGGTATTTGTCGGCGGAGTCGGGGAGGATGGTGACGATGACGGCTTCGCGGTGGGCGTGCGGATTCTTCGCGGGCGATGTCGAGTGCGGCGGCGACCGCGGCGCCGGAGCTGATGCCGACGAGCAGGCCCTGGGTGCGGGCGAGGCGCTGGCACATGGCGTAGGCGCGCTCGGTGGGCATGTCGATGTTGCGGTCGGCGAGGGTGGGGTCGTAGATGGGCGGGACGATGGCGGTGGCCATGTGCTTGAGGCCTTCGAGGCCGTTGAAGGGTGAGTCGGGCTGCATGGAGATGCAGCGGATGGCGGGGTTGAGCTCGCGCAGGCGGCGCGTGGTGCCCATGAAGGTGCCGGAGGTGCCGAGGCCGCAGACGAAGTGGGTGATGGCGCCGGCGGTCTGGTGCCAGATTTCGTTTGCGGTGGAGTAGTAGTGGGCGCGCCAGTTGTTGTCGTTGCCGTACTGGTCGGCGTAGAAGAATTTTTCGGGTGACTCGGCGATGAGCTTGCGCGCCATGCGGATGGCGCCGTCGGAGCCGTCGGCGGGGTCGGTCCAGTGGACGTTGGCGCCGTAGGCGGCGAGGATGTGCTTGCGCTCGGGCGAGACGTTGGACGGGACGCAGAGGGTGACGGGGAAGTGCAGCGCGGCGCCGAGCATGGCGTAGGCGATGCCGGTGTTGCCACTGGTTGCGTCGAGCAGGGCTTTTGAATTTTGGCCGCTGGCGCTGGAGTTGGACGAGCCGGGCGTGAGGTGGCCGAGGTGGATGGCGTCGGCGACGATGGCCGAGGCGGCGCGGTCTTTGACGCTGCCGCCGGGGTTGGCCCACTCGGCTTTGCCGAGGAGCTGGATGCCGGGGAGGTCGACGAGGCCGTTCAGGCGCAGGAGAGGCGTGTTGCCGATGCGATCGAGGACCGTGAGGCCGAGGTGCTGGGTGTGCGGTTTGGAGAGTGCGGAGAGCATGGGGGAAAGAGTGTGTTGTCAGTTGTAAGTTCTAGGTTCTCAGTTGTCCGTTCTCAGTTGTCCGTTCTGAGTTGTCGATCCGGTTGGAATGGGCTGTGGCGGGGTGCGGTAGTCTTGAGTTGAGTTTACTGCGGGCGTTGGGTGATTCGAGCGCAGCCTGCAGAAACGGATGCAAGGAACTGAAGATGCCGAAGCTTGCGAAGGAAAAGTCGTTTGATGATGTGCTGTCGATTCTGGGCAGCGAGAGGTTTGATGTTGCGCCGGCGGCCGACGATGCGAACCATGCGGCCGGGGCGCGGCGCGTTTCGAAGTATGGATGCGCGGCGGAGATTGCGCCGGGCCCGCAGAGGTTCTCGCATACGCGGATCATCAGCAAGCCCGGGTGGGTGCTGGGTGGGGAGATTGCCCGGCTGGTGGATCGTGGGTACCAGAAGTTTTTGAAGACGAGCAGGCTCGAGATTCCGGCGACCGCGGATCATCTGCGTGCGATTCATAAGTTCAGCGATGAGCTGAAGGAGTATGTGGGCGCGCTGGTGCTGTACAACGAGTCGCTGGGGACCGTGAGCGACCGGTATTTGTACGACCGGCTGAAGGGCCGCGAGACGGATGTGGGCCAGACGGTGAGTCAGAATCGAGATAAGCCCGTATAGCTGCTGAGTTCCTAGCGTTTGGTGCGCTGGTATTCGCGGTAGGCTTCGCTCTTGCCGAGGTTGCGGGATTTGGCGACCTGCTTGAGCGCGTCCTTTTCTGACAGGCCGGAGCGGATGAGGTTGTGAGACTTCGTCGGCGAGGGATTGTTGTGTGGGCTGCGCGGCGGTGGTGGTGAGGGTGCCGTCGAGCAGGAGGACGAATTCGCCGCGGATGGTGGGACGCTGCTGGAGTGTGGCGAGGACTTCGGAGACGGGGCCGCGGAGGAACTCTTCGTGGAGTTTGGTGAGCTCGCGGGCGAGCGCGATGCGGTGTGTCGGGCCGAGGGTGCGCGGCGATGTCGGTGAGCGCTTCGAGAATGCGGTGCGGGGTTTCGTAGAAGATGTGCGTGCGGGTGGTGGGTCTGCATGCGCGGATGGAGCGGCGGAGAGCGCTGCTCGCAGCTGTTCCAAAACTGTCCGGCGCTGGCCGGATTTTGACGGAAGGAAGCCGTGGAAGGTGAAGCGCTCGGTGGAGAGGCCGCTGGCGATGAGCGCGGCGATTGCGGCATTTGCGCCAGGGATGGGGAAGACGGGGAGGTTGGCGGCGATGGCCGCGGAGACGAGGTCGGCGCCGGGATCGGCGATGGCAGGTGTTCCGGCGTCGGAGACGAGGGCGATGCGTGCGCCGGATTTCAGCTCGTCAATGAGTTCGTTGGCGCGCGATTGCTCGTTGTGCAGGTGGTAGCTGACGGTCGGGGTTGAGATGCCGAAGTGGTTGAGGAGCTTGGCGGTCTGGCGGGTGTCCTCGCAGGCGATGCGGTCGGAGGAGCGGAGGATGCGGAGCGCGCGGAGGGTGATGTCCTCGAGGTTGCCGATGGGCGTGGCGACGAGATAGAGGCCGGGAGCGAGTGGGGTGTCGTTTGAGGTGTCGTCGCGGGTCATGACTCGGTGCGGTCGTTTTGTGGAGGCCGCGTGATGCGCGAGAGCTGCACGCCGCGGGTGAGGCTTTGCGGTGTGAGGATGCCGAGCATGGCGTTGTCTTCGATGACGGGCACGATGCCGTTTGCGGTGAAGGATGTGGCGCGGCGGAGTGCGTCGACGAGTTTTTCGGCGGGTTCGGCGAAGGTGAGGTTGCGGGACATCGCGGCCTGGAGATAGCCATCGCCTTCGGTTTGCAGGCGGGTGAGGAGTGTGTCGCGCGAGATGGTGCCGACGAGGCGGTCGCCGCGGACAACGGGGAAGACCTCCTGCAGGCTGTGCGTGGTTTGTGCGAGCGCGCCGCGGAGGGTGTCGGACGCGGAGAGGAGGGTGTACTCGGTGAGCATGACGTCGGAGACGAGGATGGAGCTGGTCTCGGGCGAGTCGAGTGGAGTGGACATGCGGAGCTGGGTCCAGAGGAGGACGAGGCCGCCGAAGAAGATGAACCAGACGTTCGAGAAGACGAAGCCGGCGAGCACGATGCCGACGGCAAGCGCGGCGCCGAGGCCGAAGATCGGGTTGATGGTGCGGAGGACGGGTGCGGGCTCCTGCTGGCGTTTTTGCGAGCGGAGGATGCGTCGCGAGGGAATGGCCGGCAGGAGGTTGACGGCGGCGACGACGAATTGAATCCAGATGGTGCTGCGCAGGATGTGGTGGAAGGCGATCCAGGGCTGCGCCAGCAGGGAGACGTGGGGTTCGAGCCCGTAGGCGAAGCCCATGAGGATCAGGCCGACCGCGACGTTCGCGATTGGGGCGGCAGCGGTGATGAGGGCGGTCTTTGCGGGGCGCGCGCCGAGGTGGTTTCCGGTGTGAGCCTCCGGCTGGCGTGGGCCGAGCGCCATGACACCCCCGACGGGAAGCAGAAGGATGGCGCGGAGGTTGAGCCCTATGTAGAGCGCGGCGATGGCGCGGGCCACTTCGCGAACGATGACGGCGAAGCAGAGCGCGAGCCAGAGAGCGAGGCCGCGACTGACGCTGCCGAGCACGACGCCGGAGTAGCCGACAGAGAGCGCGAGGAGCAGAAGGAAGGAGATGTGCACGCGCAGCTCGACGCCGAAGAGTCTGCCGAAGGGGATCGAGGAGCGGAGCATTGATGAGATTGTAAGGGGTAGGGCTAGAGCGTAGAGGGTAAGGGGTAGGGGGTAAGGCTATCGATGCGGGTGATTGCGGGGGAGTTTCGCTCAAGAAGGCTGCAGGCGCCGCGTGGGATGGCGACGCGGCCGACGAGCGATAAGCTGCGCGAGACGCTGTTCAATGTGCTGGGGCCGCGGATGCAGGGTGCGAAGTTTGTCGATCTTTATGCGGGGTCGGGTGCGGTGGGGATTGAGGCGATCAGCCGTGGAGCGGAGTTCTGCTGGTTTGCGGAGGATGCAGCGCCGGCTGTGGCGGCGATCCGGGCGAATCTGCGTGCGCTGAAAATTGCGGGGGGCTATGCCATTGAGGATCGTGGTGTGGCGAAGATGTTGGGGTCGCTGGTGAAGGATAAGCGCGAGGTGGATGTGGTGTTTCTGGATCCGCCGTATGAGGCCGCTGAGGAGTACAGGCGGACGATGGAGTTTCTGGGCCGGCATGCGGAGATGCTCTCGCCGGATGCGGTGGTGATTGCGGAGCATGCGCGGAAGGCTGAGCTGGCGGCAGAGGTACGGCGGGTTGGAGCGGTACAGGGTGCTCGAGCAGGGCGATGCGGCGTTGAGCTTTTTCAGGAAGAGTGAGGAGTTAGCGAGCTAGCGAGCTGGCGGCACGGCTGACCGTGTCAGGTGATGAACCTTGTTCTCGTTCGCTACCGCGAACGAGACCCGACCCTGTCTCGCTTCGCGAGCCGAGGGCGGGGCACCAGGTTCTGCGGCCGACTTGCTAAATCTCACTTGCTCAGCCAAAGGCGCCGCCAGTGTGTTGGCCTGTGGCGAGGTCGATGGTGAAGGGGAGTTCGCGGTCGGTGCGCATGTCCCAGCCCAGGCCGTGGAGATGGTTGTTGCGGATTCCGGTTAGCGTGAGGCCTTCCCAGGTGAGGCGGGCGGTCTGCCAGGCGGGGCCGTTTGCGCCGATGGCTGCGATGTTGTGGAACCCGGCGAGGAGAAGCAGGTTGTGCTCGGGTGCGGCGAGGACCTGGACGACAGGCTTCGGCGTGAGGAAGGTGCAGCGCTCGGGAGCGAGGGTGTCGGCGAGGTAAGCGTAACCGCCGGCGATGGCGAGGATGTCGTTGGGACGAGGGCAGGACCAGATGCCGCTGAGCGCGTTGGGGTCGTTGAATCCCGCTGCGCAAGTGACGAGGAATGTGCCGCCGGATGCGGGCTTGACCTGAAGGAGAAGCGCGCCGCGCGCGAGAGTGTCGTCTTCGCCGGCGACGCGCTGCGGCCATGTGAACTGGCGTGCGGGCGCGATCAGCGGAGGCGCCGCCAGGATCTCAGCGGACCAGGTTGCAGGGAATGCGGCGGTGTGGATACGCTGCGGCGAAGACATCAGGCGAAATTATTTCAGGTGCTTCTCTGGGATATTTATTTCAGGTGCTCCCAGCCAGAGGGTTCGAGCGGCGTGCGCGTGCCGTCGGCTGCGATGAGGGTCATGAGCGGGCGGCTGCGGCCGGCGCGGCGGATCTCGCCGATCTGCGTGACAGCTGCGCCGGCGATGGCGCGCGGAACGGCGGCGGTGGGCGGCGCGGTGAAGAGGAGCTCGTAGTCTTCGCCGCCGTGCAGAGCGGAGTGGAGTGCGGCTTCGGGTGATTGCGCGCGTGTGAGCGGGTGGAGCGGAAGGCGTGCCGCTTCGATCTCGGCGGCGACGTTCGATGCTGTGCAGAGGTGGGCGAGGTCGGTGGAGAGGCCGTCGGAGAGGTCAATGCAGGCTGAGGCGAGGCGCCGGCGAAGAAGCGCTTGGCCGGCGGCGAGGCGCGGCTGCGGATAGAGATGCGGATGGTGGCCGCTGCTGGGGGTTTTGGATGTGGCCTTGGCGTCGCGGCGGGTGCTTGCTGGAAGCGAGACGAGCTCAGCGGCGGAGCCACCGAGGGCGCCGGTCACAAAGATGCGGTCGCCGGGTTGGGCGCCGGAGCGGCGCAGAGCGCGGCCGGCGGGCGTGGCACCGAGCAGGACGATGTCGATTGTGATGTCGCCGCAGGCGGCTTCGGCGGTGTCGCCGCCGGCGAGCGGTGTCTTGGTGGTGGCAGCGAGGGCCAGCAGGCCGTCGAGGAAGCCTTCCATCCAGGTCGCCTCGGCGGCTACTGCGCGGGGGACGGCGAGCGAGAGGAAGGCGGCGAGCGGGCGCGCGCCCATGGCGGCGAGATCGCTGAGGCCGCGGGCGAGTGCGCGGTGGCCGACGGAGCGGGCGGGGTGCCAGTCGCGGCGGAAGTGGCGGCCCTCCAGCGACATGTCGGTGGTGACGACGATCTCGTGACCGCGGGGCGGGGCAAGGATCGCGCAGTCATCGCCGATGCCGAGGCGGAGAGCGCCGGCGCCGCGGGCGGTAACCGCAGCGCGCTGGCGGATGCGCTCAATCCATCCCAGTTCCCCGATGGGGGCGCCGGCGAGTTCCCTGCGGGGAGGATTGGACGCGGCTGAGTTCATGGATCTTGAAGAGTCAGTCATGCCGAGATGGGTGTCGTCTGGCGCACGGATACGAGGGTCAGGATACGCGCGCGGAAGCTAACACCCTCTGTGCATTCGGTGCGGCCGGTGCAAAACTTTGCGAACGAAAGTTGCAATTGCGTGCCATTTGGTTGCTCCGTCGTGCGGCGGCCATTTACCATGGAGGTACACGGAAGACGGCGGGCGAATGGCTTGCTGCTCCGTTCTGCTGCCCTCAGCGAGCCGCGCAACGTGGCCCGGGGCAAGACCAGACCTTCCAACTGCGCTGATGCCGAGTGTGCGCGTGGACGGCAAAGCACGGAGCGAGCCGAACGTTGCGCAAACGCCACATTGTCTATGTCACGCAGGGAGAGGACGGCACGACCGATCGTGTCTCTATCCCGATGCGGTATGTGTATGTTTTTATTGCCGCTGCGGTGACTGGCATGTTCACGATTGCGGGCATGGCAGGATCGTACACGCGCATGCTGGTGAAGGCGGAACGGGTGAACACGCTGCGTGATGAGCTGGCGATGAGCCGCCAGGATTATGCGCACCTTGAGAAGTCGAATCGCGAGAAGGATGTTCAGGTAGCGAGTCTGGGATCCCTGGCGGGCGAGATCTCAGCGATCTATGGGCTGACTGCGGGCAAGCTGACGCTGGCGCACGGACACTTGATCAAGCCGAAGAAATCTGCGGCGCAGGAGGCTGCCAGCGCGCCGCTCAAGACGGATGAGTCCAGCGATGAGAGCTATCACCAGTCGCTCGACACGTATCTGGCGCTTGAGAAGACGGCGGACGCGGGGCTGGCGATGGGCACGATGCACGTGGATCCCTCGCTGGGTGAGCGCGCCGCGCTGAGCAGCTTCGGCGGGATGGATATGGGCGGCGCGAATGTGCCGGATATGTGGCCGATCCTGGGGCCGATTACAAGCGGCTTCGGCGAGCGCGAGGACCCGATCCTGGGCGGCGGTGAGGGCGAGTTCCACAAAGGCGTGGATATCGGCGCGCCAGACGGAACGCCGGTGCATGCGCCTGCGGATGGGCGAATTGTGAGGGCGGGCTGGGGCACTGGCTACGGGCGAGAGGTCCAGATCGATCACGGCAATGGCATCGTGACGCTATACGCGCATCTTTCGGCCTTTGACGTGACCGTGGGTGAGCAGGTGGTGAAGGGCCAGGTGATCGGCTACGTCGGGCACAGCGGCAGCCGCGTCACGGGAAATAACCTGCACTATGAGGTCCAGGTGCGTGGGACGGCGGTGAATCCGCACAAGTATTTGCGGACGACGATGGCGCAGTTGGGCGGGGTGGGCAACGCCGGGTAGGTGAAGGCGTGAGTTCCAGCGAGGGCACGGTTACGGCCGTGCTCTTTTGTTTGCGCGGCGAGTCGTGCTACGGTCTATTTGCCTTCAGCACAGCACAAACCAGGGACTTCAATGCGCGCACAGATTTTGCGGGTTGTCAGTGTTCTGGTCTTCAGCGCCGCGGTTCCGGCGTTGGGCCAGTACTCGATTCAGAAGATTGAGATTCACGGCGCGGCGCCGTACACCGAGGCCGAGGTTCTGGCTGTCTCCGGCCTGCAGGCCGGGCAGCGCATGTCGCACGACAGCCTGGGCAATGCGGCACAGCATCTGCTCGATACGGGCGTGTTTGCAGATGCGGCGATTGAGCTGACTGGGACCGGGTTGGCGCGCACGGTGCAGATCGAGCTGAAGCCGCTGGCGGCGAGCTCTCTCGTGCCCGCGACATTTTCGAATTTTCCATGGTGGACAGCGGCGGAGCTCGATGCGGGGCTGCGCAAGGCGGTGCCGTTCTATCGAGGCGCGATGCCGCCGGCGGGGAATCTTCCGGACAGCGTGAACGCAGCGCTGACGTCGATGCTTGCGGCGAAGGGTGTGCAGGCGGTGGTGACGAACGGCTCGGTGCCGGCGACGAATGCACACCCGAATGCGGCGTGGGACTTCCACGTGGAATCGCCGGCTGTCAGGGTGGGCGCGGTGCACCTGCGAGGTGGCTCCATTCCTGTGCGCGACGCCTCTGCGCTGCAGATGGTCGTGAACCGCAGTACCGGAATGGCTTACAACGAGAACCCGGGAGGGCTCGCGGATTTCCTCCTCGCCCCCTTGCGAAATGACGGGTATGTCGACGCGGATTTGACGCAGGTTATGCGGACGGTATCGCCGGCAGGATCCGGCTACACGGTTGATTACACAGCGACGATTGTGTCGGGCGATCTATACCGGGTCGGAACTGTGGCGTGGCAAGCAACGTCTATCTATGCGCAGGATGCATTCGATCAGAACTCAAAGCTGCACAGCGGAGAGATCGCCTCGCGCAACGCGCTTCTCCAGACGGAGCAGAGGATTGTGAATGCGTACCTGCATCTTGGCTATCTTGATGCATATGTGGATGCGCATCCGCAGAAGGATGCGGCGGCCCACACGGTCAGTTATGCGCTTTCGGTCACGCCGGGTGAGATCTATCACGTGAAGTCGGTTACGCCGGTGAACCTGTCGGCGGCTGCACAGCAGGACTTCGATCGCGGATGGTTGTTGAAGCCGGGCGCGGTCTACGACCCGCTGTACACGGCGAAGTTCCTGACCGACAATACGGCGCTTCAGAATCTCGCCGGATATACCGCGAGCTTCCAGGCGGCGGCGGACTCGCAGACGCACCTGGTGGATTTGACCATCAACTTTGCGCGGGCTGGCGGGCAGTAACTGCAAGGCGGCTAAAACTCTTGCCGTGCGTTCGGGTAATCCTCACAGGGGGTTGGCGCCGGATTCGGTGACGGCATCGCAAGTTGCTGATTTGCGGACGTACGTGGAAGCGCGGCGTGCAACGGTGGTGATGTGGGGCCGCATCTCTGGAGCGTATGAAACGCTTCGTCGCCACACTCCTTTTCGTGGCGACTTGCAGCACGTTTGCAGTCGCCCAGTCCAACTCAAAACCCGTGGATCTATCGCTCGGATGGAACTACGGATACACCGATGAGGGTTCGGGGTTCGCGAACCTGAACGGATGGTACGGAACGGTGAACTGGGAGGCCTCGAAACAGGTGGGCCTGGCCTTTGAGCATGAGAGCTTCTGGGGAGACTTTGAGGGTCAGGGCGCGAACGCGCATGCGTGGCTCGCCGGGGCGACCGTGAAGCTGAGGAAGGGCAACGTGAAGGTGAGCCCGTATGTGCAGCCGATGGTTGGCGCGACGCGCAGCAAGTCGACGGGTACGGTGCAGTGGGAGCCGACGTTGCAACTGGGCGTGGCGCGGATATTACGTGAAGGGTAATTTGTCGTTTGAGGTTGTGCCGGCGGAGTACACGTGACGCATGGGAATAGGCAGGCGGAGAACAGTTACCAGGCTGGGCGCGGGGCTGCAGTATACGTTCGGAAAGAAGAGCTAGCGGAACCCAGGTCTCAGAATCGAGACCTGGGGCACCCAGTTTGTGGGTAGCACCGACCCACGAAGTCGCAGCTAGATTGTCTGGTCGATGGAGAAGTTGTCGATCGCGGTGGCGAGGGCGGCTTTGGCGGCGTCGAGGGCAGAGGTGCGGGTGGTGAGCTCGGATTGGGCGGCGGTGAGGGCGTCTTCGGTGTGGTTGAGCTCGGAGACGAAGCGGTCGCGGGAGGATTTGTCGGCGTCCTTGAGGGCGGTGATGTTGTCGCGCTGGCGCTGCTCGTCCGCGGAGAGGGACTCGATGCGGGACTTGGTCTGGTCGACGGCGGTTTGGGCGTCGGCGACTTTGGCGCGCGCGTCGAGGATGGGCTGAAGGGCGGCGACCAGAGCGGCGTTGTGGTCGGTGGTGGCGAGCAGGAAGTTGAGCTGGTTGTCGTCGGATTGGGCGAGGCGGAACGTGGTGTAGCCGCTGCGGGTCGCGCCGATGTGGAGGCGGGTGGTATCGCCGGGTGCGAGCTGGGTGCGGTAGCGATACACGGTGGCGGTGGTCTCGACGGGTTTGGGGTCGGTGGAGGCCGGGCGCTCGACCGCGTCGAGCTTCCAGCCGTTGACGACGGGGACCTCGGAGACGATGGTGCGCGGAGCGGATGCGGCGTTGTGGAGCACGAGGGTGAGCTCGTGGAGCTCGGCGCGGTGGATGTTGAGGACGCCGTGGGTGCCGCGGATGAGAGTGACGTGGTTGGAGCTCTTGTCATCCTCGACGGTGGCGTGGACGGCCTGATCGGCGGCGTAGGAGAGCAGGCGTTTTTCATTGGGGTGGATGGGATCGAGGAGGCCTTCGCCGCCGAAGTTGCCGTCTTCGACGACGGAGAAGGAGCCGCGGTCGAGAGTGAGGCCCGAGGTATTGGTGATCCAGAGGGCGCGGAGGGGCTGCGAGGTGCGGCCGTTGGCGTAGGAGACGAGCGTGACGCGGGTCGGCGGGGAGCTTGGCCTGGAGGATGGGGACGAGGGCGGACTCGTTTTTGCGGATGGTGACGGGCTGGGTGATGTGGTATTCGAAGAAGTCGTCGAAGGCGGCGGTTTGGGTGTTGGGGGCGATGGAGGCGCGGGCGGCGTCTTCGTAGATGGTGACCGGGCCGCCGGATGCGACCAACGCCGCCGCCGATGTTGCCGCCGGAGCCTGGGGCCGATGCCTGTGCCTCCGGGCATGCCGCCGATGATGCCGCCGGGTGCGCCGCCGGCCATGCCGGACATCGCGGCCATGCCCTTGGGAGCGGGGCATCATCGATCGTGACGGCGGACGGCTGCATCGGCTTCGCTCTGTCGCATCTCGATGCTGCAGTCGTGGGTCTGCGGGGTGAGCTGGGCTTCCTGGGCGATGGGGATCTCGGGGCGGCGGGAGTAGATGGGCTGCGAGAGCGGCTGGATGAAGCTTTGCGGCGCGCCGGCGATGAGGGAGAGCTGGACGTTGTTCCAGTCGGCGCCGGTGGTGTTGTCGACGACGGACCAGCCCTGGAGGGTGGCCTGGAGTGGCGAGGCTGAGTCCGGAGTGCGTCGGTGAAGAGGATGCGGTAGGTGGATTTCCAGATGGGGACTTCGGAGATGTAGCAGACGCGGAGCTCGCGGGTGCCGGTGCCGTTGTCGGTGAGGGTGAGGTGGCGGAGGCCCTGGGAGCGGTTGGCGTCGATGAGCTGGAGGTAGCGGGAGACGTCGTTGTGGAGGGAGGTGTCGAGCAGGCGGACGGAGGTGGCGGCGGTGAGCTCGACGGTGCGGGTGTCGCCGGTGTCGGAGACGACGGTGATGAAGTAGCGGTCGATTGTGGCGGTGGAGTTGTCGGTGGGGTGGACGGTGCGGGCTTCGACGGAGAGCAGGCGGCCGGTGATGGCGACGCTGCCCGGAGTGGACTTCGACGCGGGCGCCGCGGATGGCGGAGTAGAAGTCGGAGGCGGTGGGGTTGTCGTCGAGCGCGAGGGGCAGGGTTTTGAGCTGCTGGTCGAGCGGCGTGGTGGAGTTGTAGCCGGCGCCGGAGATGCGGCCGCCGTTGAGGTCGATGGCGGTGAGGGACTGGAGGACGTCGTTGAGCTGGCCGGAGGTGAGGTCGATGGTGACGGCGGCGTCGCCGGTGACGCGGCCGGTGTGCTCGAAGAAGCCGACGCCGTTTTTGTAGAGGGCGACGCGGGTGACGGGGAGGGTTGTTGTTGAGGGACGGCGGCGCTGTGGGTCGCGGGCGTGTGGGCGGTGGTTTTATTGGCGGGCTGGGCTTGCGTCTGGAATGGGAAGAGAGCGACGGGCGCGAGGAGAAGTGAAGCAGCGAGCGGGGAGGGACGCATGGTCTTCCTTTGCGGTGATGTGTGCTGCGGGGCCTGGCGGTATAGACACCGGAGGAGGGGAGGATGGTATCAGGGGAGGTGAGTGAGGAGTGAGGAGTTAGGGTGGTAAAGCAGATTCCCTTCGGGAATGACAGAAGGAAGGGCGAAAGCAAATACAGAGGCTCCTTCGCTTCGCTCAGGATGACGGCAATTGAGAACGACCGAGGGATGCCGGACTATGCAGAAATCTGATAGATGTAGAAGCGCAGCTTATAGAGCAGTTCTGGAGGATGCACGTGCAATTTGGGTTGACGGACGAGCAGGAGCAGTTGCGGCGTGAGGTGCGGGCGTTTGCGGAGCGCGAGGTGGCGCCGCATGTGAGCGAGTGGGATGAGAAGAGCGAGTTTCCGACAGGCGGTGGTGAAGAAGCTCGGCGAGATGGGATTGATGGGCGTGATCTTTCCCGAGGAGCTGGGCGGCGCGGGGCTGGGCTATGTGGAGTACGTGCTCGCGGTGGAGGAGCTGAGCCGCGTGGACGGCAGCGTGGGGATTATTGTGGCGAGCCACAATTCGCTGTGCACGAACCACATCATGCTGGGCGGCAATGATGCGCAGCGGAAGCGATGGATTCCGAAGCTGGCGAGCGGCGAGTGGCTGGGCGCCTGGGGATTGACGGAGCCGGGGTCGGGCGTCGGATGCCGGCGGGATGCGGACGACGGCGGTGCGCGGCGATGGTGGATGGGTGCTGAATGGGTCGAAGACGTTCATCACCAATGGAACGTATGCGAATTGCGCGCTGGTGCTGGCGGTGACGGATAAGGAGAAGGCGACGCATGGCGGGATTTCTGCGTTTCTGGTCGAGCGCGGCACGCAGGGATTTCGCAGCGGGAAGAAGGAGAACAAGCTGGGGCTGCGCGCGAGCGATACGGCGGAGCTGATCTTTGAGAACTGCGTTGTGCCGGATGATTGCCTGGTGGGAGATGTGGGCGCGGGATTCAAGGACGCGATGCGCACGCTGGACGGCGGCCGGATTTCGATTGCTGCGCTGAGCCTGGGAATGGCGCGCGGGGCGCTGGATGCGGCGGTGAAGTACTCGAAGCAGCGCAAGCAGTTTGGGAAGGCGATCAGCGAGTTTCAGGCGATCCAGTTCAAGCTGGCGGATATGGCGACGCAGCTGGACGCCGCGTGGTTGCTGACGATGCGCGCGGCGCAGATGAAGGATTCCGGCGAGAAGGTGACGAAGGCGTCGGCGATGGCGAAGCTGTTTGCGAGCGAGGTGGCGTGCCGGATCTGCGAGGAGGGTGTGCAGATTCACGGCGGCTATGGGTTCATCAAGGACTATCCGGCAGAGAAGTTTTATCGCGATGTGAAGCTGTGCACGATCGGCGAAGGGACGAGCGAGATTCAGCGGATGGTGATTGCGCGGGAGTTGCTAAAGGGATAGGGCTGCGTCGTCGTGTGATTCGCTGGTCGAGGCTGCGTAATGCGCGCGTTCAGTTCGCGTGATGCTGCCCCAGGCGATCAGAAGGATCATGGCCGCAAGCAGAGCCAGCGCCGTGACGGGGGAAAAGAACGCCACCACGCCCTGCAACCCTACCGCCGCGAAGATGACGTGCGCGTGCTTCGCGCGATCCTTGAACCACTTCTCAAATTCGGGGTCGTGCTTGTGGTCCGTTCTGGCGGCGTGACGCAGCCATGTGGGGCACAGGACGATGCAGTCGAAGTTGATCAGGAACGCGAGCGTGTCCGCGGTGTCATGTGGATGATCGGCCACGGCACGGACGAGCAAGGGCACGAGGCTCATAAGGAAGAGCAGAGTGAAATTCGCCCAGATGATCTGTGCGTTGATGACCCGAAAACGCTCGAAATACTGGCGGTGAACAACCCAGATGCTTGCAATGGCGAGGAAGCCGAGCAGGTAGTCGGCGATGGACGGCAGCACGGCTAGCCACGCGTGCCAACCGCCTTGAAGCGGGGCCTTGAGATCCAGGACCATGATGGTCAGGATGATCGCCATGACGGCGTCCGAGAACAGTTCCAGACGGTGCTTCGACATGCGCGGGGATCTCCAGTGCGGGAGTATAGGGCAGGAGTCAGGGAAAGGCGAGACGGAATTTAGCGGTTCACTTGCCGAACTACTCGAGTAGCCATTGGGTAACATGAAGCCTATGGCGGAGCCGATTGTGGTTACGGGTGCGGCGGGGTTTATCGGCCGCAACGTTGTCGCGGAGCTGAATGCGCGCGGTGAGGATGAACTGATCCTTGTCGACGACTTGGGCAAGGACGACAAGTGGAAGAACCTGGTGGGGCTCCGGTATGAGGACATCGTCTCGCCGGAGGATTTCCTCGGGCTGCTGGAGGACGGCGCGTACCAGGATGCGCGCGCGGTGATTCACCTGGGGGCGTGCTCGGCGACCACGGAGAAGGATGCGGATTTTCTGCTGCGGAATAACTATCAGTACACGCGCGTGCTGTGTAACTGGGCGCAGGCGCAGGCGGCGCGATTTGTATATGCGTCGAGCGCGGCGACGTATGGGGATGGCTCGCATGGGTATGACGATAACGATGCGGTGACGCCGACGCTCGAGCCGCTGAATATGTATGGGTACTCGAAGCAGATGTTTGACCTATGGGCGCTGAAGCATGGGCTGTTTGACAGCGGCGAAGGTGGGAATATTGTGGGGCTGAAGTACTTCAACGTGTATGGGCCGTTTGAGGACCACAAGGGTGATATGCGGTCGGTGGTGGTGAAGAGCTTTGAGCAGATTCGCGAGACGGGTGAGGTGAAGCTGTTCAAGAGCTATCGGCCGGAGTATAAGGACGGCGAGCAGATGCGGGATTTCATTTATGTGAAGGATGCCGTGGATGTGACGCTGCACTTTGCGATGCAGGATGGGGGCGCTGAGGGCGGGCTGTTTAATTGCGGGACGGGCAAGGCGCGGACGTGGCTGGACCTGGCACGCGCGGTGTTTGCGGCGATGGGTAAGGAGCCGAAGATCGAGTTCATCGAGATGCCGAAGGAGTTGCAGGGGAAGTATCAGTACTTCACGGAGGCGAAGACGGAGAAGCTTCGGGCGGCGGGGTATGCGCGGGAGTTTACGTCGCTGGAGGATGGCGTGCGGGAGTATGTGGAGTGGCTGGAGAAGCGGGATGGGGTGCGATGAGCAAGAAGGTTAGAGCGATCTATCCGGGGACTTTCGATCCGCCGACGAATGGGCATCTGGACGTGATTGCGCGTGGAGCGAAGATTGTGGACCATCTCGTGGTCGCGATTCTGCGCAATGCCTCCAAGGGAACGCCGCTGTTTACGGTTGCCGAGCGCGAGGAGATGCTGCGGGAGGCGACGAAGGGGTTTGGGAATGTGAGCGTCGCGACGTTCGATGGGCTGCTGGTGGAGTTTGCGCGCGCGCAGGGAGCGAAGGCGGTGATTCGCGGGATTCGCGCGGTCTCGGATTATGAGTACGAGTTTCAGATGGCGATGATGAACCGGAAGCTCGATCCGGAGCTGGAGACGCTGTTCATGATGCCGGCGGAGAAGTACACGTATGTGAGCTCGCGATTGATCAAGGGTGTGTTTCAGCTGGGTGGGGATATCTCGTCGCTGGTGCCGCCGGTGGTGGTGGAGCGGCTGAAGACGAAGAAGGTGATCGGGGCGGCGGTTCCGGGGGCGGAGTGACCGTCCAGGAGCAGTTTGGGCATATCGACATCTATGTGTTTGACCAGATCCTGCGCGGGAATATCGCGGCGGGGATGAAGGTGCTGGATGCGGGGTGCGGGTATGGACGCAACCTGGTGCATCTGCTGCGCGAAGGGTGCGAGGTGTATGCGCTGGATGCGAATGCAGAAGGTGTGGAGCATGTGCGCGCGCTTGCGGCGGAGCTGAATCCGGGGCTGCCGGCGGAGAACTTTCGCGTCGGGCAGATTGAGGCGATGCCGTTTGCGGACGGTTTCGCGGATGTGGTGATGTGCAGCTCGGTGCTGCACTTTGCGCGGGACCAGGACCATTTTCTCTCGATGCTGGAGGAGTTGTGGCGGGTGCTGCGGCCGGGAGGGCTGCTGTTCACGCGGATGGGGTCGCGGATCGGGATGGAATTTGAGCAGGTGCGGCGGGACATCTACCGGATCGGCGACGGGCAGGAATGGTTTCTGGTGGATGAGGAGCTGCTGCTGGGACTTACAAGCGAGTTGAACGGTGTGATGGTCGATCCGCTGAAGACCACGATTGTGCAGGATTACCGGTGCATGACGACCTGGGTGCTCCGGAAGCAGGCTTTATCTGCACGGCCAAATCTGAAAGACTAAGGGCATGAGCACAGCGACAGTTGCAGCCCCGACGAAGGTCCTGAGCGACCGCATCAACCGCATTGAAGTTTCGGCGACGATGGCGATTACCGCCGAGGCGCTGAAGATGAAGTCGCAGGGAATTGACCTGGCGGACTTCGGTGCGGGTGAGCCGCACTTTGCGACGCCGCAGCACATTAAGGATGCGGCGATTGAGGCGATCCAGAAGAACTTTACGCGGTATACGGCGGTCGCCGGGGTGCCGGAGGTTCGGAAGGCGATCGTGGAGCGGCATGCGGCGGACTTCGGCACGAACTACACGGTTGAGGAGTGCGTGTTCTCGGCGGGCGGGAAGCTGTCGATTTTCAATGTCGCTGAGGTGATGATCGATCACGGCGACGAGGTGATCATTCCGACGCCGTACTGGGTGAGCTACAAGGACATCGTGCAGTTCGCCGGCGGCAAGCCGGTGTTCGTGGAGACGAGCGAGCGCGAGAACTTCCGCGTGACGGCGAAGATGATCGAGGCCGCGGTGACGGAGCGGACGAAGGCGATCATTCTGAACTCGCCGTCGAATCCTTCGGGCGCGGTGATTCCGAAGGAGGACCTGTACGCGATTGTGCGGATGGCGCATGAGCGCGGGATTTATGTGTGGCTGGATGAGTGCTACGCGTATCTGAACTTCAGCGGCGAGCTGGTATCGGGCGCGTCGCTGACGGAGTGCAAGGAGCATGTGATTGTGCTCGGGTCGCTCTCGAAGACGTATGCGATGACGGGGTGGCGCGCGGGGTTTGCGCTGGGGCCGAAGCAGGTGATTGCGGCGATGAGCAAGCTGCAGTCGCAGAGCACGTCGAACACGGCGAGCATGGTGCAGCGGGCGTCGATTGCGGCGCTGACGAGCTCGCAGGAGTGCGTGAAGGAGATGCGCGCGGATTACATCAAGCTGCGCGATCGCGTGCTGGCGGGGTTCAAGACGATTCCGGGGCTGACGTGCACGGTGCCTGAGGGCGCGTTCTATGTGTATCCGAACGTGAGCGCGTTTCTCGGCAAGGGCGGCGTGAAGACGGCGAGCGAGCTGGCTTCGCGGCTGCTGAGCGAGGCGCACGTGGTGACGGTGCCGGGCGAGGCGTTTGGGACGGATGAGCACATTCGCTTGTCGTATGCGGTGAGCGCGGACGTGATCGACAAGGGCGTGGAGCGGATGCGCAGCTTCCTGGGCGGGCTGAAGTAGCGTGAGCGAAAAGCCGAGTCGCGCGAAAGCGTCTGCGAAGTCCGGGAGCAGTGTCCAGAAGCAGGCGGAGTGTGCTGACGTTCGCTTTGCGGCGGTGATTCTTGCCGGCGGAAGCGGGACGCGGTTCTGGCCGCGGAGCCGGCGCGCGCGACCGAAGCAGGTGCTGTCGCTTGATGGCGGCGGCACGATGATCCAGAACACGGTGGAGCGTGTGAAGCCGCTTGTCTCGGCCGGGCAGGTGTGGATTATCACGAACGAGCTGCTGGCGAACACGATTGCCGATCAGCTCCCTGAGGTTGCGGCAGAGCATATTCTGCGCGAGCCTGCGGCGCGCAACACGGCGCCGGCGTGCGGGCTGGCGGCGTTTCTGCTGGAGCGCGAGTCGCCGGAGACGGTGCTGGGTGTGTTTCCGTCGGACCACACGATCGGTGATGTGAAGCGGTTCCGGCAGGTGGTGCGCGCGGGCGCGGAGCTGGCGCGGCGCAGCGCGGCGATTGTGGTGCTGGGTGTGCCGCCGAGCCGGCCGGAGACGGGTTACGGATATATCGAGCTGGGCGCGGCTGCCGGGCCAATTACGGAATGCGGCGAGTCGATTCCGGTGCGGCGCGTGCGGCGGTTTACAGAAAAGCCGGACAAGATGCGCGCGAGGCGTTTTGTGCGATCGGGCAACTACGTGTGGAACAGCGGCATGTTTCTGTGGACAGCGAAGACGCTGGCGGATGCGATGCGCGAGCATCAGCCGAAGACGGCGGCGCTGCTGGAAAAAATTGCGGAGGCGTGGGGAACGCCGGAGTTCGATCGCGTTTTTGCGGAGCTGTATCCGCGATGCGAGGCAATTTCGATTGATTATGCGGTGCTGGAGCCGCGCTCAGCAAAGGGTGAGGCGAAGAGCGAGCTGTATTGTCTGCCCGGCGATTTTGCGTGGAGTGACCTGGGATCGTGGGCGGCGTTGCACGAGCATGTGGCGGAGCGTAGCGAGGCTCACAACGCGAATGTCGTCGAGGCGCAGCACCAGGTGGAGATTGGGTCGAGCGGGTGTTATGTGTTTTCGCCGGGCAAAACGGTGGCGCTGGTCGGCGTGAAGGACCTGGTGGTGGTCGAGACGGATGATGCGATTTTGATCACGACGCGCGAGGGATCGCAGGATGTGGGCAAGGTTGTGGCGGAGTTGAAGAACTCCGGCAGGCATGATCTGACGTAAAGAAAAATCAGCAAACCGGGATTGAGTTGATGGACCAGAAGACGGTCGTTAAGTTTGGCACGGATGGATGGCGCGGCATTATTGCCGACGATTTCACGTATGAGAACGTGCGCGTTGCGGCGCGTGCGATTGCGCTGTATGTGCTGAAGCACGAGAACGCGGCGGCGGGCGTTTGCGTGGGGTGGGACACGCGGTTCGCGTCACAGGCGTTTGCGAAGGTGGTTGCGGAGGTGCTCGCGGAGGCTGGGATTCCGGTGCAGATCTCGGCGAAGATTACGCCCACGCCGGAGCTCTCGTTCGCTGTGCGCGAGCGCGGAGCGGCGGGTGGCGTGATGATTACATCCAGCCACAACCCGGCGCAGTGGAACGGCGTGAAGTACAAGGCGAGCTACGGCGGCGCGGGGTCGCCGGGAATCATTGCGGCGATCGAGAACGAGCTGTTGCAGCCCGTTGCGAAGGCGGAGAGGCCGGGGAAGATTGAAGAGGTTGATTTTGCGCCGACCTATGTGAAGGCGCTGGAGAGCTTTGTCGATCTGGAGAAGATCAAGGCGTCAGGATTTCGGTTTCTGATCGACACGATGTACGGCGCGGGCAAGGGTTATATTGCGGGGATCTTCGCGCGTGCGGGGATTCCGTTTGTGGAGTTTCGCAGCGAGTTGAATCCGGCGTTTCCGGGGATCAATCCGGAGCCGATTCTGCCGCACATTGCAGCGACGCAGAAGGCTGTCGTTGAGCACAAGTGCGATGCGGGCCTGATTACGGACGGCGACGCCGATCGAATTGGTGCTGTGGATGAGCATGGCAATGTGGTGGACGCGCACAAGATTTATGCGGTGCTGCTGAACTGGCTGCTGGAGCGCAAGGGATGGCCGGGCGATGTGACGCGCGCGTTCAACACGACGAAGATGCTGGACCGCATTGCGGCGAAGCATGGGCGCAAGCTGCATGAGCATGGGATCGGGTTCAAGTATGTGGTGGACCTGATGCTCGCGGGACCGGTGCTGATCGGCGGCGAGGAGTCGGGCGGGATTGGGATCTCAAAGCATCTGCCGGAGCGCGATGGGTTGCTGAACAGCTTGCTGCTTGCGAATGTGATGGCGGATGAAGGCAAGACGCTGGGCCAGCTTGTTGCCGCGCTGCAGGAGGAGTTCGGCGAGCATCACTACGGCCGCGTGGACATGCATATTGCGGAGGAGATCAAGCAGTCGGCGATTGCGCGCGCGAAGGAGATTCTGCCGGGAACTGTGGCGTTTGCGGGGATGAAGGTGCTGCACAAGGAGACGCTGGACGGGATCAAGTTCTTCCTGGAGAACCCCGCATGTGCATCGAAGAAGAATGCGGCCGAGACGTGGCTGCTGCTGCGTGCGAGCGGGACGGAGCCGCTGCTGCGCGTGTATTGCGAGAGCTGCAGTCCGGAGAGCGTGCAGCAGATTCTTGCTGTGGCCAAGAGTTTTGTGATGGAAGGACAGAAGTAAATGGTGCAGGGAATTCTTCCGGCGGTTGAGATTGAAGTTGCCGGGCTGTTGTTCGATATGGATGGTGTGCTGATCAGCTCGATTGGCAGCGTGCTGCGGAGCTGGCGGCTGTGGGCGAAGCACTATGGATTGCCGAACCCGGAGAAGCTGGAGATTCCGCACGGTGTGCGCGCGGTCGACATCATGAAGCAGTTGAAGCCGGATGTGGATCCGGTCGAGGGGCTGAAGCTGATCGAGGACATCGAGGTGGCCGATACGGCGGACCTGAAGGTGCTCGCGGGGGTGAAGTCACTGCTCGAAGACCTGCCGGCGCACCGGTGGGCGATTGTGACATCGGCTACGCGCAGGCTGATGCTGAGCCGGCTGGAGGCGGCGGGGCTGCCGCTGCCGGATCGGATCATCAGCGGCGATGAGGTGAAGCGCGGCAAGCCGGACCCGGAGCCGTACAGGCGCGGGGCGGAGCTGCTCGGCGTTTCAGCAGATGAGTGCCTGGTGTTCGAAGATGCGCCGAGCGGTGTGCGGGCCGGCGTCGCGGCGGGGTGCAAGGTTCTGGGCGTGCTCGGAACGCATAGCGCGGAGGAGCTGCGCGCGGCGGGTGCGAACTGGATTGTGAGCTCGCTTGATAAGGTGCGGACGGAGAGCCGCGGCGAACGGATTGCGGCGGTGATCGAAGCGGAGTAGCGCTTACGCTGCTCTCTTAGACCTGCTGAGATTATGGCGCGGCGTGGCAGGCGCCATAGTCCTTGCTGACTTTCAGCACCTCAAAGCTGTGATTGCCGGAATGGTCCGACCTCTTCTTGCCGGAGAGGCGCACGCGTTCGCCGGCTTTGATTGCGGCGATGTCGCCGGACAACGCGTAGGTCTGGCGGTCGTCTTCGCTGAGCAGCGTGAGGCTGTCGCCGTTGGCCGCCGTGCAGCCGGTTATGGAAGGGTGATGGCGTACGGCGAGGGTGATGCCGACGCCGATCGCGACGCCGACCGCAACGATGGCCACAATGATGCCGATGACCTGGCCCTTCGTTGGGCCTATTCCGCCTGTCTGAGCTTTGGCATTGCGGGGGACCAGGAGGAAGAAGCTGATGCAGAGGACGGTTGCGGCGAGTTTCCTTTGCAGTGGAGAGATCATCGGGGCCTCGCTACGAGTGGGGATGGAGGTGCGGAGATGCTAGGGCCTGCGATAGATGATGGAGCCGTGAGATTTGCCGAACGCGCGACCTACGATGACGCCAGTCACGGCTCCGACGCCGAGGCCAGCTACTGCGCCGACGCCGATGGGCTTGGCCGTGGTGGTAATGCCCTTGCCCTGAGTGGCGCCGATGCCTGCGCCGGCGGCGGTGAAGGCCGCGGCTGTGAGGACGGCCGCGCCTGCGCTGAAATGGCCGGTGAGGCGAACGGTCGTAACCTGGTCGCGTGAGAACTCGTGGTGCGTGCCGGAGTGCGACGGCAGTGACGAGCAGGCGATGCGGTCGTCAGAGACGGATTCGATGAAGCAGCTTTCGGTCCTGCCCGATGCAGTAATGCGGACGAGTGTCTGCGCGGGCAGCGCCTGCACGCTGTGCCATTCACCGGAGGGAGCTTGTGCCGAGGCTGCGGGGCTGTAGCCGGCGCACAGCAAAAGGCCGACAAGCAGACTGAGGCGGGACGCGACGCGTAGAGAACGTGGGTTCATGGGAACTCCGTTCAGAACAAAGTTGGAACGCGGCCGGAAGTTAGGCGAATCTACGCAGGCGAGAAGGTCGTGTCAAGTAAATTGCTTGCTGACAAGGCAAACGCAATAGCTGAATCCGAAATTAAACCGGGCTGCGGAGGAGAGCGGCCACGCGGTGGAGGTCTTGTTCTGTATCGACGCCGATCGTGTCGTATTCCGTCTCTGCGGCGTAGATGTCGATGCCGTCTTCGAGCAGACGAAGCTGCTCGAGGCGCTCGGTTTGCTCGAGCGGACTGGGCGGAAGTGACGCGAAGCGGGTCAGCGCGGCTTTGCGGTACGCGTAAAGGCCGAGGTGCTTCCAGTAAGTCACGGGCTGCTTATCACGATTGAACGGAATCGCAGAACGCGAGAAGTAAAGCGCACGGCCGCTGGGGGCGGTGACCACTTTGACGACGTTGGGATCGTGCACGGATTCCTCCGGGCAGCGCACTTTGAGCGTTGTTACGGCGACCTGCGGATTCGCGAAGGGCGTGAGCAGGCCGGCGATGTGAGCGGGGTTAAGCAGAGGCTCATCGGCCTGGATGTTGATGTAAATGTCGGCGTCGATCTCGCGCGAGACGGCGAAGAGGCGGTCGGAGCCGCTGGCGAGTTCGGGCGCGGTCATGAGGCATGGCCATCGGCGGGAAGCGCAGAGCGCTGCGACCTCATGGGAGTCGGCGGCGACGACAACTCTCCCGGTGTGGCCGCCAAGTTCGGGAACGCGCAGCGCCGCTTCGACGACCCAGGCCAGCAGCGGCTGGCCGTTGAGCTCGCGGAGGACCTTGCGCGGCAGACGCGTGGATGCGAGGCGCGCGGGAATGACGGCGAGGATGCGGTCGGCGGATATTGCGGTGGGCTTTTCGGACATTGCTGAAAGCTCGGAGATTGCTGAAGGCTCCGCGATTGCTGAAGGCTCCGCTTGCGTCGAACTCATCGGCCTTCCTTGCGGCTGACGCGATTCTTCCGGAAGAGATGGATCGCAACGCCGATCACGACGATCAGGAGGATGGCGAGGACGGTGGCCGCAGCTTCGAGCCAGTGCAGCAGGCCGACGAGCCGGCAGTTGAGCGACGTGTCAGTTGCGCTGCAGGCGGTTGAATCCGCGCGCGCGACGGCGGTGGCGAACAGCGCCAGAAGGCCTGGAACTGCGAGGTATCTGCGTGTTGCCGTTCGATTTGTAGTGAGCCCGTGCACGTTTGACCTGCGTTGTTGCCCCTTATAGGATTGAGGATAGAGGTTCCACCCCAGTGAGCACGCTTTCTGGGATATCAGGCTGACGTCGCGGGATCGCCCGCTGGATGCAGCCGTTCTCTCCTGGTTCCTTCCGGCGGTGTAGCTCAGATGGTTAGAGCGACGGACTCATAACCCGTAGGTCAGTGGTTCGATTCCACTCACCGCCACCAAAAGTTCTGCGCCGCGTGAGTGGGTTGACGGACGGGTTGGAGCCGGACGGATGTTCGGCATTGAGAGTATCATTCAGGCAGGCGGATACGTCTAACCTGTGGCCGAGAAGGCCGTGTCTTTGCCGCCGTTCCGGAGCCTGAACCCGCGATGCCCAAGAGTCTCAAAATCTCGCTGCTAGCCCTGTCTGTTGTCTTCGTCCTGTTCCTGTTCCTGGGCGTGAATGCCCGCGGAGTGTCGGCCGCCGGAGATCAGTCCCAGCAGGGCGCTTACCGCCAGATCAACGTCTATGGCGAGGTGCTGCAGCACATCCAGAACGATTATGTCGTGGACCCGAACATTCCGCAGGTGACGAACGGCGCGCTGCGCGGGCTGCTGGAATCGCTCGATGCGGACTCGAGCTATCTGAGCCCGACGGACTACAAGGCTTACAAGGAAGACAAGGGCGGCAAGGCCCAGGTCGGCATCAACGTTTCGAAGCGCTATGGGTACGCGACTGTGGTTTCAGTGGTGCCGGGCAGCCCGGCGGACCGCGCCAACCTGAACGACGGCGACATTATCGAGGCGATTGGGAACCAGGACACGCGCGACCTTTCGCTGGCCGTCATTCATCTCATGCTGGAGGGTGCGCCGGGAAGCGAGCTCGACCTTGCAGTGATTCGGCCGCGCCAGGCCAAGCCGCAGAAGGTGGTTCTGAACCGTGTCGTCGTGACCGAGCCGGCGGTGAGCGACACGCTCTACAACGACGCGTCGGTGCTCTACCTCAAGCCGTACATCCTGGACAAGGAGCACGTGAACGAGATCGAGTCGAAGCTGCACGGGATGAACAAGACCGGAACGAAGAAGGTGCTGCTCGATCTGCGCGATGTTTCTGCGGGCGAGAACGCCGAGGCCGTGCGGCTGGCGAACTTCTTCCTGCAGTCGGGCACGATTGTGACGCTCGAGGGCCAGAAGGTTCCGAAGCAGACCTTTACGGCGGAAGCCTCGAAGACGGTGAACGCGACGGCGCCGCTTGTGGTGCTTGTAAATCGTGGAACGGCGGGTCCGGCGGAGATCGTGGCGGCGGCTCTTGCGGACAACAAGCGCGCGGACCTGGTGGGCGAGCGCACGTTTGGGGAGGGAACGCAGCAGAAGACCTTCGAGCTTGCCGATGGGGGAGCGATCATTCTGTCCGTGGCGAAGTACGCTTCGCCCGCCGGCAAGAAGTTTGAGGATGACGCTGTAACGCCGAAGACGCTGGTGGCCTCGGCCAACGATCTCGACGACGACGGAACCGATACAGACAACGCAACCAACGCTCCTGCCATCAAGCACAATCAGCCGGACGATCAGCTCAATAAAGCTCTTGAGATGCTGAAGGCGAAGACCGCATAGCAGCCTTGGCGGCTGCATGGTAAGGGTGAGGGGACCGTGCAGACCGCGCTAAGTCAACCGGAGACAGCACGGAAGCAGAAGCGGCGGCACAGCCCGTTGTGGGCGGCGATGCGCCGCTTTCCGCTGCTCGATCCTGCGCCCGGAGAGCCGAACGTAGGCCGCCGCGCCGCGTTCCTCATGGTGCTCGTCGCGTGCGCCGTGCTGGGCGTGATGAGCGCGCTTGTGCTGGTGTACTCGGTGACGCTGCCGCAGATGGCCGAGCTCGAGCGCTACCGGCCGGACACGACGACGGAGCTCTACGACATTCACGGAAAGATCTTCGGCTCGTTCGCGTTGGAGCGCCGTGTTGTTGTGCCGTACTCGGAGTTTCCCTGGGTGCTGCGGCAGGCGATCTTCTCGATCGAGGACAAGAACTTCGAGACGAACGGCGGCGTGAATCTGGTTCGCGTCATCGGCGCGGCGTATAAGGACCTGCATTCGGATAAGCGCGCGCAGGGTGCGTCGACCATCACGATGCAGCTTACGCGCAACCTGTTTCTGTCGTCCGAGAAGACCTACGGTCGCAAGCTGCAGGAGATCTTTCTTACGCTCGAGATCGAGCGGCACTTTACCAAGCAGCAGATCTTCACGCTATATGCGAACCAGATTTATCTGGGGCGCGGAACATATGGGTTCGAGGCCGGCTCGGAGTACTACTTTTCAAAGCATGCGCGCGACCTGACGCTGCCGGAGGCGGCGCTGCTCGCGGCGCTGCCGAAGGGCCCGGAGGAGTTTTCGCCGGTGCGGCATCCAGACCGCGCGCTGAAGCGGCGCAACCTGGTGATCCAGGAGATGCTGAACGATCACAAGATCTCGCAGCAGCAGGCTGATGAAGCGCAGGCTGCTCCGCTGGGGCTGCACATCGAGCCGCCGTCCAACACCGAAGCGCCGTACTTCGTAGAGGAGGTGCGGCGCCAGCTTGAGCGCGAGTACGGCGTCGACGAGGTGCATGGCGCGGGGCTGCGCGTGTATACGACGCTCGATCTCGATCTGCAGCGTGCGGCCGAGAAGGCGGTGCTGGATAACCTGGCGACGTACGAGCGTAGGCATGGATGGAAGGGCAATCTCGAGAATGTGCTGCGTGAGGGAAACGATCTCGAGAGCTACAAGCATCCGGACTGGGCCAACCCTATCGTCGAAGGCTCGTACTTCCATGCGCTGGTGACCGAGGTCTCGCCCTCGAAGATGACCGTGAAGATCGGCACCCAGAACGCGACGATGACGTATCCGGATTGGGCGTGGACGGGCCGTGCGCGCGCGACGGAGCTGGCGAAGGTCGGCGATATCGTTTACGTGAAGGTGACGAGTGCAGGCCCGAGTGCGCCGGTGCGCGTTGTGCTGGAGCAGGACAGCGGCGCGCAGGCATCGCTGATGGCGATCGATAATGCGAATGGCGACGTGCTGGCGATGGTGGGCGGGCGCGACTTTGCGCTCTCGCAGTTCAATCGCGCAACGCAGGCCGAGCGCCAGGTAGGTTCGTCGTTCAAAATCTACGACTACACGGCTGCAATGGAAGCTGGGATGAAGCCGTACGATACGGTGCTCGACACGCCGACGACATTCTTCACCGCGAGCGGACCGTACACGCCGCATGACTACGAGCGTGGCGAGTGGTCAGGATCGATGACGCTGATTGATGCGTTTGCGCAGTCGCGCAATATTCCCGCGCTGCGGATTGCGGACAAGGTTGGGATCAAGAAGGTGATTGAGGTGGCGCATCGCTTCGGTGTGACGAGCGATATTCCGGCATATTTGCCGGTGGCGATCGGCGCGGCGGACATCACGCTGGCGGAGCAGGTGGGATCGTACAGCGTGTTTCCGAACGACGGCATTCGCATCGCGCCGCAGTATATTCGGCGCGTGTCTTCGCCGGATGGGATGCCGATGCCGGAGCATCCGCCGCAAGTGCGCGAGGTGATCTCGGTTGATATCGCGCGCGAGATGATGGTTCTGCTGCAGGCGGTTGTCCAGCACGGTACCGCGGCGGCGGCATCGCAGATGCATCATGCGTTCGGCGGAAAGACGGGAACGACGAACGATTACACGGATGCGTGGTTTCTGGGATTCTCGCCATCGATAACATGCGGGACGTGGATCGGTTTTGACGACCGGCGGTCGCTCGGGGAGAAAGAGACCGGTGCCAAGGCCGCGCTGCCGATCTGGATGGATTTCATGAAGGTTGCAGTTGCGGACCGGCCGAACGAGCAGTTCTCGCGGGCGAACGCGCCGAAGAAGAAGCTGGATGTCGCGGTCACGCCACCGGATGACCAGCCGGCCGCGGCCGCGCCGGCGCCCGTCGCCACCGAAAACAGCGACGACAACGTGGATATTCCGCCTCCGCCTCCGCCACCGCCGCCTGCTGCTCCGCCGTTGGACCAGGCAACGCCTGATGATGAAGCCGCGCCTGCGCCGCCGGCAAAGGCGGGAACAGCAACGCAGTCTACCGTGCCGGCGACAAAGCCAGGAGCCGCAACCCAGCCCGCTGCGCCGATTGTGCGGCGGCCGCCGGCTGATGCCACGCCGAAGGCGGACACTGAGCAGCAGGAGTAATTTCCGGGAACAACAACTTAGGATTCAGTCGCGAAGATGTGCCTGGCTTCCGCGACATCGTTCGCGATCTGCGCGCGCAGGGCTTCGGGAGTTTCGAAGCGGCGCTCATCGCGCAGGCGGTCCAGAAAGCTCAATTCCAGCGGCGTCGACTCGTTCAGCTCGATCGGTTCAAAATCGAGCAGGTGTGTTTCGACGGCGAACGAGTCCGCGCCGAAGGTGGGACGATTGCCGACATTGGTGACGCCCTGAAATGTGCGCGCGTGTTCCCCTGAGCCGATCTTGAGCTCCGTCACGTAGACACCGATCGCCGGAAGAAGCTCCGCGTATGGCGCGAGGTTGATGGTCGGCACCGTATAGCGCGCGCCGTAACCGCGGCCCGGCGCGGGCGTGCTGCGGATGGAAAACCTGCGGCCGAGCAGTGCGTTGGCTTCACGGGTATTTCCTGCGGCGAGCAGCGCGCGGATGCGGCTGGATGACACTGGAGCGCCATCGATGATGCGCGGTTCGTAGGCGCGGCAGGTGAAGCCGAACTCCTTGCCGAGATCCGCGAGACTGGTGACGTCGCCCTGAGCGCCGTAGCCGAACCGGAACGTCTCGCCCTCGTGCACTTCGACGGTGTGCAGCGCATTGCAGAGCACACGATGCGCGAACTCCTGTGCGGTCCAGCGCCGCAGTTGCTCATCAAACGGCAGTACCAATGTGAGATTGATTCCGGTTGCGGCGAGCAGGTCGAGCTTCTGCGGTAGGGGTGTGAGCAGCGGCGTGCGGCGCGAACTGTGAAGCACGTGCGAGGTGTGCGGGTCGAAGGTGATGACCGCGGCTTGTGCGTTGATCTCCCCGGCGCGGTTGACCATAGACTTGAGCACCATCTGGTGGCCAAGATGCACGCCGTCGAAGTTGCCGACGCTGACGACAGAGCGTCGCTGATTGTTAGTGAGTTCGTCGAGCGATCGGAGAATTTGCATGGCGGCTAAGCGTCGGGCGCGATATCGAACGTGAGCTGCAGGCCGTCGTGCGCGAGGCGGATGTTGGGCGGGAGCGACAAGTTCGTCGCCTCGTGTTCGAGGTCGTGGCTGATGTGGGTGAAGAACGCGCGGCGTGGGGCGATTTTGTTGACCAGCGCGATCGACTTCTCAAGGTGCGAGTGGCTCGGATGCGGCTCGCGGCGCAGCGCGTCGAGGATCAGGATGTCGAGGTCCTGGAGCAGCGGAAGGCTCGACTCCGGGATGTCGCTCATGTCTGTGAGGTAGGCGGCGCCACCGAAGCGATACCCGGCAATGGTCTCGCGCCCATGGCTGACGGGCACACGAACAAATTCTGCGCCGAACAGATCGATGGCTGTCCCGGGCTCCGTCGAGATGCGGTTCAAGTTTACGCGCGCGCTGGTGGGGTAGCGATCGACCTTGCGAAAGGTGTACTCGAAGACGCGCTCGATAACATCGGCGGTCGCGTCGTCGGCATAGAGCGGGAGGTCGTCGCGATGACCGAAGGTCAGCGGGCGGAGGTCATCCATGCCGAGCACGTGATCCGCATGGCCGTGCGTGTAGAGCACGGCATCCAGATGCTGGATGTTCTCGCGCACGGCCTGCGCGTGGAAGTCCTGACCGGTGTCGATCAGAACATGATGGTTGTTATAAGCGAGAAGAATCGATGGCCTGGTGCGGCGGTTCAGCGAACCCGGACGATGCGCGTCCGCGCAGACGGCGCACCCACAGCCCAGAGTGGGCACGCCCATCGAGGTGCCGCTGCCGAGAAAGGTGAGCGTCGCTTGCATTCGCTAACGGACGATGCTGGGGCCGCCGGTGGGTGGAGCGCCAGGTCCGCCTTGCTTCGACGCCTGCCGCGCGATGGCCTGCGTCACTTCGAGGAAGCCCATGCGCAGCTCGAAGAGCGCGGACTGCGTGAGCTTGTCTTCGGCGTCGGTGAGGTTGCCCTTCGATTTTTCGGCGACGATGGTGAGCATGTCGATCGTCTGCCGTGCACCGAGGAGGTCCACGCGCGCCGGCTGGCCGGGCTCTGTCGCGCCGCCGAGCTGCAACAGCGCCTGCATGTAGAGCGATTGCACCAGGCGCTCATAGTTCATCTCGGGCATGCGCTCCATGCCGGGATTCGTCGCGCGCACTGCGGTGTCGAGCCGATCGACCGTCGCTGAGTAGGCGCGATTGGCGGCCTCACTCTGCTCCGCCGTCGGCGGCGGTGGCAGATTCTCTTCGTCGGCCAGCTCCGAGTGCTCGCCTGTTGGCGGCGCGGCCTGATTGGCTGCAGAGTCAGTGGCCGCGGCAGGGAAGGGGATCGGCGCCTTCGCCTCGGCCTGCGTCTCGGCTGCGACGGGTTGCGATTTTGGCTGGTCGCGTTCGGCTTCGGTGTGCGGGACATCGGGGCGGAGCTCGCCCTCCGAGGTGAACTTGCGGCGGTCGTTGACGACGAACGGTGTTGTCTTATCAGGCATGATTTTTCAGAGAGAGCATATGGCCAGAGATTAGATATCAGTTATTGAGATGCAGCTGCCGCGGCTTGGACCTGGTTACCAGTGCGAGGCGTGGCCGTTCCGCCAGAGTAGGTGAGCGTTGCGTGTGTGTCGAGCGCCTCGCGCCGGACGTAGCCGAGGGCCAGTATCTGTTCGCGCTCCCCGAGTGGAACGAGCGCCGCGGACGTGATCTCGCCAACGGGCTTGCCATCTGCTTCAATTGGGGCCGGGAATTCGCTTGGGAGCTGACCGGTGAGCGTGAGGGGCGTCAGACTCCGGTGGACCTGGCCGCGCGAGCGGATGCGCTCGACGATCTCCTGGCCCAGGTAGCAGCCCTTGTTGAAGTGCAGAGCGTGCGGCTGGTTCGTCTCCTGCGGCAAGTACTTGTCCGTCACGTCGCGGCCGTAGAGCGGGCGCGCTTCGAGCAGGCGCAGTGCTTCGAGAGCCTCGGCGGAGACTTCAACGGCTCCGGCCGCCTTGGCTTCTGCCAGGAGGTCGTCCACAGGAAAGGTCGGAGATATCTCAAACCGCGCAACGCAGCCGCCCACCGGCGTCGTGAGCTGCGTGTTCGTCTGCGGATAATACTGCAGGTGCAGCGGAGCGGAATCGGCAAAGGAACTGCAGCCCGCGCCTGGGTTCTCCATTCTCCGGAGAACCTGGGGGGCTTCGCCGCCGACGAGGAGCACTGTGTGGCTGTAGCGGTCCATCGAGCTCAGCTCAACGTCGTCCATGATAATGAAGTGATCGAGGTGCGTCTGGATCGCATCGATCTGCTGCTTCGCTGGTCGCGAGCACAAATGCTGGTTGATCGCGCTCGGGCTCGCGATAGACCGTCAGATCGCCCAGGATGCGTCCCTGCGCGTTGAGCAGAAATGCGTAGCAGCCTTCGCCGGGCGCGAGCGCCTGGACGGAGTTCGTGACCATGCCGTTCAGCCAGCGGGTCGCATCCGACCCCGTGACGCGAAGGAACGCGCGCTCATCGAGCGGAGCAACGGCGGCCCCGTGCAGGATGATCTGCAGTTCGCGGCGAAGGCGTTCGGCTTGTATGGTCTGGCTCATGCGCGTGATACCGCCTTAATTGTAGCGACTTCGTGAGCTTCGCGAGCGCAGGTGCGTACACTGGAAGCAGTTGACGGAGGCGGTGTGAGGTTTCGTTTTGAGCGGTGCGGGTGGGCAGTTGTAGCAGCAGGTGTATTGACGGTGGGAGTGGCAGCGGCGCAGCAGACGCAGACGCCACAGCAGCAACAGACACCGCCAGCGCAGAATCAGCCGCAGAATCGGCCTTCTCCGAATCTGCCGTCATCGAGTCCGGACCAGCCGGTTCCGCTCTCGACGCCGGGCGTCACGCCGCCGCAGCTTCAGGATGGCCAGACGACCGTCGTCATCGACCAGCCGCTCACAAAAGCGCAGGAGAAGCAGCTCCTGAACGACGCGGACGAGATCTTCCAGTTCGTCAGCAAGGACACGGGCCTGCCGATCCAGCGCCCGGTGAAGAAGGTCTTCATCACCCGCGACAAGGTGA
Organism: uncultured Acidobacteriaceae bacterium; assembly: GCA_963777205.1. Classification (GTDB taxonomy): domain Bacteria; phylum Acidobacteriota; class Terriglobia; order Terriglobales; family Acidobacteriaceae; genus Granulicella. Next base: position 134,561 of record CAVZPQ010000003.1, read on the forward strand.
AATCTGAGCTGCGCAAGAAGTTCGATGAAGACAAGAGCAACAAGCGCATGGAGCGCAGCGAGCTGGTGCTGAAAAAGTTCGGTCTGCTGGACCAGAGCTTCAATCTGCGGCCGTTTCTGCTGAGTCTGCTGACCGAGCAGATCGCCGGCTTCTACGACAACAAGACCAAGACGATGAACCTGCTGGACTGGGTGCCGATCGACCAGCAGAAGCCTGTAATGGCGCATGAGCTGACGCACGCGCTGCAGGACCAGAAGGTCGGGCTGACGAAGTGGGAGGACATCGAGCCCGACGGCGTCGCGAAGAACGTCGAGGAAGATGCCAAGCACATCCAGACGGATGAGAGTGAGACGGCGCGCGAGGCCGTGCTCGAAGGCCAAGCCATGGTGAGCTTCGCGGACTACATGCTGAAGCCCACCGGCAAGACGCTGAGAGATGTGCCGCAGGTCGCCGATCAGCTCGAGAATGGCGCGGGCGATATGAGCGATTCGCCTGTGCTGGCGCGCGCTCCGCTGGTGCTGCAGGAATCACTGCTGTTTCCGTACACGCAGGGGCTGAGGTTTGAGTCGGTGCTGTTGCAGAAGGGGGGCACGCAGCGCGCGTTTACGGGTGCGCTGGATGCGCCGCCGAATACCAGCGCGGAGATCATGCACCCGGACGCGTATCTCGAGCGCAGGCCCGAGCCGGTGCTGGCCCTGCCGGATATCCATCCGACGCTGGAGCAAGCAGGTTATACGCCGTATGACGTCGGCGTGATGGGCGAGCTGGACGTGCGCATGACGGCGGAGCTGTTTGGCGGAAAGCCGCTCGCGGAGGCGCTGGCTCCTGAGTGGGACGGCGGCGTGTACTACGCCGCGCAGCGCAAGAACGCGAGTGATGCGGACAAGCAGACGACGAAGTCGATCGCGATTCTGTATCTCTCGCGCTGGAAGAATGCGGATTCAGCGCGCAGCTTCTTCCACGTGTTTGAGGAGGAGCTGCCGCGTCAATACGACACCCTCAAGCGCCGCCAGAGCGACGAAACCGATCCAGACGAGCGCGTGTACTCGACCGGTGAGGGCGATGTGCTGCTCTCGCTGAAGGGCAACGAGGTCTGGGTCAGCGAGGGCTTCGAGCTGCCCACCGCGACCAAGCTGCGCGAGATGATCGTCAGTGCGCAGGGCGTCGGGCCCATCCGGCAGGCGAAGATGACGGTTCCCGAGAAGGAGCTCGTTGGCGGATTGTCGCAGTGGATCGGCAGCTTCGGAGTCGCGAAGGCCGGGATGCACGTGCTGTTCTAGTCTGTCCGGTTGTCCAGCCGGTGCACCCACGCAGTGGAAAGATTCATCCGCAGCACGGTGTAACTGACGATCTCATGCAGCACGCGCTCGGCGGCGTCGACGTCGTCGATATGGCCCAGCGTCGCGCGCGGCGAGGTGTAGACATTCAGGCCGGCGCGCCGGCACAGCAGCGCAATGCGAAACAGATGCGTGCCGTCTGAGACGACCACAATTGTCCGGAAATGGTGCGCGGCCGCAATGTCGGCGAGCTTCTGAACCTGCTGCTGCGTGTCGAAGGTATGGGTCTCCGCGATAATGTGGTCGAACGGTATGCCGTTGGCCAGCAGGTAATCGCGGCCAACGCCGCCTTCCGTCCGGCCGGAGTCCTTGCTCGAACCGCCGCCCAGCGTGATCACAAACGGCGCGATGCCGTGGTTGTACAGTGCTACCGCCTTATCGAGACGTGCGTGCAGAACGGGCGACGGACGGCCGCGATACTCGGCCGCGCCGAAGACGGCAATCGCGTCAGCGTGCTCGGCGTTATCAATGTGCGCGGTGTACTCGATCTGGCGATAGACCCACAGACACCACCCGGCCGCCACGAGTAGGATCACCAGCAGCGTCCAGCCGGCAATACGCGCGAGCAGGCTGCGTCGCGGCGTCGCGTTGCGGAATCTCGTGCGTGCACTCATCGGCGGGTCAGCAAGTAGTATCTGCGATTCTGGAGTGGAGGTCGAGAACCAAGCGGCGAGGCTCGGATTACCGATGCAGCGCGAGCGCAATCTCGTGGGTCGGGATGGCGCCTTCGCGCAGGATCATCCAGGAACCTGTGCCGCCGGAGAGGTCGACGATCGTCGTGGCAACCGAACGTGCGGTTGGTCCGCCATCGACGATGAGGGGAATTTTGTCGCCGAACTGCTCGCGCACGCAGGCGGCCGATGTGCACTCCGGCAGGCCGCGCAGATTGGCCGAGGTTGCGGTGATCGGCAGGCCGAGCTCGCGGACGATTGCGCGGCAGAGCGGCGCATCCGGCACACGCAGCGCGACATTTCCAGTGTTCGCGGTGACGCGCAGCGGGAGCTTGCTTCCGGCCTTGACGACCAACGTGAGCGGGCCGGGCCAGAAGCGCTCGGCCAGCCGGTCGAACGCGCCGTCGAGCGAGCGCGCCAACTCGTACGCCTGGGTGTGATCCTCGATGAGGAGCGACAGCGGCTTGTGCCGCGCGCGCGTCTTCAGGTCGTAGATGCGGTCGACGGCGCGGAGATTGACCGGGTCGACCGCCAGGCCGTAGAACGTGTCGGTGGGAAGCGCGACGACGTCGCCCGTGTGCAGGGCGGTAGTGACGCGCGACACCAGGTGCGGCTGCGGTTCCTCCGGATCAATGCGAAGCATCTCTGCAATCAAGGGCAGGGCGATCTCCTCCGTATGACTTTACCGCACGCCGCGGCCGAGCGCTTTCCGCGGGTACACTGAGGGGCGATGCAGTTGCCCGCGCCGATTACGAGCAGAACGAACGCAAAGGTGAAGGCGCTCCGAGCGGCGCTCGAGGGCAAGGCTGCGCGTCCTGGCGAACTGGTGGGGATCGAAGGTCCAACACTGATTGCCGAGGCGCTTCGCTCAAGAATCCGGCTGGAGAGCGTTTTCGTGCGGCAGGGAAGTGAGCCGCTTCTAGCCGAACTTGGATTGGATAGTGTGCCCGCTGTTGTGTTGAGCGGTGACGTCTTCGCCAGCGCCGTCGAGACGAAGTCGCCACAGGGCCTTGCAGCGTTGATTGCTATCCCAGAGGTCCAGTCGGGGAAAGACTGCACGGAGCGTGGACTTGTGTTGGTGCTGGAGGCGATCCAGGACCCCGGGAATCTGGGCACGTTGTTACGCGCGGCGGAGGCGTTTGGCGCGTCAGGCTTGCTGATCACCCCCGAGACCGTCAACCCGTGGAGCCCGAAGGCGCTGCGTGCGTCGGCGGGATCCGTGTTCCGTGTGCCCGTGCGGCGGATGCGGCTCGACGAAGTTGCGCAATGGGCCACGGATGAAAAAGTCCGCGTGTATGCGGCAGTCGCGCGGTCCAACGGTGCGGTTTCCTCGATCGACGCAGACTTCGCGTGGCCCTGCGCGGTAATGATCGGCAATGAGGGCGCGGGCCTGTCGGAAGCGGCACTGAAGATTGCCACTGACCGCATTCACATCCCATGCATGACGGAGTCGCTGAACGCGGCGGCTGCCGGCGCGACGCTGATGTATGAGGCGATGCGGCAGCGAATCGTGAACACGATTCCGGCAGAGGTCGCGCGATGAGCCTGTTCGACACGGCGCCGATGCGTGGAGGCGATCGCGTAAATCAGCGCGCGCCGCTGGCAGAGCGCATGCGCCCGCGCACGCTGGATGAATTTGTCGGTCAGCAGCATCTGCTCGGTCCCGGCAAGCCGCTGCGGACACAGATCGAGAGCGATGATTCGACCTCGTTGATCTTCTGGGGACCGCCGGGCGTGGGCAAGACGACGCTCGCGAAGATCATCGCGCAGGCGACCAGCGCGAGTTTCATTGAGTTCTCGGCGGTGCTGTCGGGGATCAAAGAGATCAAGCAGGTGATGGCCGATGCCGAGAAGGCCTCGCAGTTCCGTTCGCGAACGATCCTGTTCATAGACGAGATTCACCGGTTCAACAAGGCGCAGCAGGATGCGTTCCTGCCTTACGTTGAACGCGGAGCGATAAGGCTGATCGGCGCGACCACCGAGAATCCATCCTTCGAGATCAACGCCGCATTGCTGAGCCGCTGCCGCGTGTACACACTGCAGGCGCTGTCGCAGGATGACGTCCTTGCGCTGCTGAATCGAGCGTTGAACGACTCGGAGCGCGGACTCGGAGCGATGGGCTTGAGCGCGGATGAAGGTGCGCTCGAGCAGATTGCCTCGTACTCGAGCGGCGATGCGCGGAATGCGCTGAATGCGTTAGAAGTTGCGGCGAAACTGGCCGAAAGCCGTGGCGATAAGGTGATTACGAGCACGCTGGCCGCGGAAGCCGTGCAGCAGCGCGTGCTGCTCTACGACAAGAAGGGCGAGCAGCACTACGACCTGATCTCCGCGCTGCACAAGAGCGTCCGCAACTCGGATCCGGATGCGTCGCTGTACTGGCTCGGGCGCATGCTCGCCGCGGGCGAAGACCCGATGTACGTCGCGCGCCGGGTGGTGCGAATGGCGATCGAGGACATCGGCCTGGCGGCGCCGGAGGCGTTGAACCTCTGCCTGAGCGCGCGCGATGCGCTGCACTTCCTCGGCTCACCGGAGGGCGATCTCGCGCTCGGCGAAGCGGTCGTTTACCTCGCTCTCGCGCCGAAATCGAACGCGCTGTACACCGGCTACGGAGAGGTGCTCGCAGATATCGAAGCGAAGCCGGCCGAGCCGGTGCCGCTCTATCTGCGCAACGCGCCGACGAAGCTGATGAAGGAGCTCGATTACGGCAAAGGCTACCAGTACGCACACGATCTAGAAGGCAAGGTTGCGGACATGGAGTGTCTCCCTCCGTCACTGGCCGGGCGCAGGTACTATCAGCCGACGAATGAAGGACGCGAGAAACTGCTCGCCGACCGCATGCGCGAGATCGCGCGGATTCGCGAGTCGAAACGGTAAGCGTATACTTCGGCGCATTATGAAAACTTACATAGGCGTTGTTGTGTGTGGCGCAATCGTGTGTGCAGGCGCGGGTGCGCAGTCCCTGCTGGTGGCGAACCAGGGCAACGCGACGGTAAGCGTGATCGACGCGGCGAGCGGAAAGCAGATCGCCGTGATCGAAGAGAAGACACCCGGCGTACATGGACACGAAGTGGTGGCGAGCGCGGATGGACGCACAGCGTTTCTGCCGATCTATGGAAGCAGCGGCGTTGGGAAGCCTGGGATCGACGGGCACGAGATGCTGGTCATCGATGTACCTTCGCGCAAAGTGGTGGGCCGTGTGGAGTTCGGCCAGGGCGTGCGTCCGCATGAACCCGTTCTCGATCCGAAGCGCAATCTGCTGTACGTCACGACGGAGTTGGACGACGCGATCACGATCATTGATGCGAAGACGCAGAAGATCGTGGCCAAGGTTCCGACCGGAGCGCAGCAGTCGCACATGCTCGTGCTGTCTCATGACGGAACGCGCGGCTACACGGCGAACGTGGGCCCCGGAAGCGTTTCCGTGCTCGACATGCTTGGGCGCAAGACGATTGCGGTGATTCCTGTCTCGGGCGAAGTGCAGCGCATTGCGATTTCGAACGATGATCGCTGGGTATTTACGTCGGACCAGAAGCAGCCGAGGTTAGCGGTCATCGACACCAGCATGAATAAGGTGACGCGCTGGGTTGCGCTGCCGGGAACCGGCTATGGCGCGGCGGCCACGAACGACGGGAAATGGCTGCTGGTATGCGTGCCGTCGACGAATGAAGTTGCGGTGGTGGACCTTGCCGCGATGAAGGTCGCGAGGACGATCAAGGTGCCCGTCGACGCCGCAGGAGGTGCTGGTGCGGCCGGACGGTGCGGTCGCGTATGTGTCATGCAATCGGAGCGGTAAGGTCGCCGCAATCGATCTGAAGAACTGGAATGTCGCTCAGATCATCGACGCCGGCCCGTTCGCCGATGGACTGGCGTGGGCTAAGTAGCGAGGGGCAACAGGTGCAGCGTAGAGCGTTTTTGAAGCGGACGTTGTGGGGTGGAGCGGGCGCGGCCCTGGCGGGTCGTGGTGCGGAAGCGGCGCCGATTGTTGCGCGGAGTGAAGCTCCGTCGGTTGCGATGTCGAGGGCGCGATGGGTGGACCTGCTGGATCGGGTGTCGCGACCGGTGCTGCGTGCGGCGGCGGATGGGAAGCTGCAGCAGCTGATGCCCGTCGAGGCTGCACCCGGTCATGTCGAAGACCGGCGCAAGGTGACGCATCTGGAAGCGGTGGGACGCACGTTATCCGGCATCGCGCCGTGGCTGGAGCATGGGAGTGCGAACGGTGCCGAAGGCCAGCTGCGCGCGAAGTATCTTGACTGGGCGCGGGCCGCGATTGCAACCGGCGTCGATCCGAAATCGCCGGGGTGGCTGCGCTTCGGAGAGGAGCGGCAGACGATTGTGGATGCGGCGTTTCTTGCGCTCGGCCTGCATCGGGCGCCGCAGTCCGTGCGCGATGCGCTGCCGAGACACGTGCGCTCCCAGCTGGCGGATGCGATGCGAGCGACCCGCAAGCAGACGCCGCCAATGAATAACTGGCTGCTGTTTGCGGCGATGATCGAGGTCGCGTTGTTTCAACTCGGCGAGGACTGGGACCGTCAGCGCGTCGATTTTGCGCTAAAGAAGCTCGCAGAATGGTATGTGGGCGACGGCGTTTACGGCGATGGCTCGCACTATCACGCGGACTACTACGACTCGTACGTAATGCATCCGTTCCTGCTCGCCGTGCTGGAGGCGGTGGGCGAAAAGGATCCAGCTTGGAAGGCGATGATCCCGACCGAGCATGCGCGCGCAACGCGCTACGCGGCGATCCAGGAGCGAACGATTGGGCCGGACGGAAGCTTTGCGCCGATCGGCCGCTCACTCGCGTACCGCTGCGGAGCGTTTCATCTGCTGGCCGACGCGGCGTACCGGCGAATCTTGCCGGAGCACGTGAGTGCGGCGCAGGTGCGATGCGGGCTCGCCGCTGTGATTACGCGGACGCTGACTGCGCCCGCCACCTTCGATGAGCACGGATGGTTGCAGATTGGGCTATGCGGCCATCAGCCGTCAATTGGCGAGACGTACATATCTACGGGGAGCTTGTATCTGTGCACGGAGGCGTTTTTGCCGCTTGGATTGCAGCCGGACGATGAGTTTTGGAGTGGGCCGGATGCGGCTTGGAGTGGGAAGAAGGCGTGGAGCGGCGTGGATCTGCTGGCGGATCACGCGCTGGATTAAGCGTCGAACAGCGTTGTTCCACGTGGAACATTGATTTGTGCGTAGCTAAGAAATGTTGAAAACGAAGTTTCCTGTGGATCGCGGCTCGGTGCGCTTCGATTAGCGCATAGATGAGAGAAGGATGGCTTCTCAGGTGAGATTGGCGTCGCGCCACAGCCGCCAGCGGCCCTGGTCGCTGGCGCGGTAGACGCCGAGCGAGTAGCCGGAGCGGTGCATTGTTTCGCGCCCCTCGGGCGTGACGTGGACGTCGAGTTTGATGCGCGCGACGGCGAGATCGCCGGAGATCTCGACCTCCAGAACCTCAGCCTGGACCTCGATCTTTACCTTGCCGGCGTTGTGGCGGACGTGGTCGAGAAAGGCTTCGCGGCCGAAGGGTTCCATGCCGGGGCGGTGGAAGAGGATCTCTGGGTCGATCAGCTTGTCGAGCGTGTCGGCATCGCTTGCCTGCGATGCGCTCACCCAGGTGGCGACGAGATCGCGGATCTGCTCCTGGTCCGATGGCGAGGCGTAGTTGGTGCTCATGAGTGCGTGTCCTTGTCGAGAGCTTTGAGCACGATGTCCTTGGTCAGCAGTTCGGGCAGGACATCGGCGTTCGAGTTGGGGCCCGCGGGATAGATGACGTAGGCGGGCACGCCGGAGCGGTCGATGGCCGAGAGCTCGCGTGTGATCTCGGGGTCGTACTTGGTCCAGTCTGCTTTGAGGATCTGAACGTGACCGTCGCGCAGTTTTTGCTCGACCTCTTTCGAGCGGAGCACGGTCGCTTCGTTGAATTTGCAGGAGAGGCACCAGTCGGCGGTGAAGTCGATAAAGACGGGATTGCCGGATGCACGCGCGGCCTGGAAGCTCGCAGGAGTGTAGGGCTGCCACGTCAGGGTCTCAGGCTTCGGCTTGCGCAGCGGGAGTACAAGCGCGGCGGCGATGAGGATCACGGCGGCAATCGCGGAGCCCCATTTCGCCGGCCATTTGCCGAGTACCCAGCCGGCGATGGCGAGCACGAGGAAGCAGGCGAGCAGGCGTGCCATGCGGTCGACGCCTTCGCCGGAGTAGAGCTGCGCGTACACCCACGCGAGCCAGATGGCCGTGGCGAAGAGCGGCACCGCGGTGAGTTGCTTGAGGGTCTCCATCCACGCGCCGGGCTTGGGCAGCACGCTGGTCCACTGCGGCTGCATGCTGAGCACGAGATAAGGAAGCGCGAGGCCCAGCGCGAGCGCGGTGAAGACGATGAACGTCATCCACGCGGGCTGCGCGAGCGCGAAGCCGACGGCCGCGCCCATGAGCGGCGCCATGCAGGGTGTGGCGACGACGGTGGCGAGCACACCGGTGAAGAAGCTGCCGGTAAAGCCTTGCTTGTGCGCGAGCGAGCCGCCGGCGGAGGTGAGCGAAAGCCCGATCTCGAACTGCCCGGCGAGTGAGAGGGCGAGAAAGAAGACGAGGGACGCGAGCACGGCAACAAAGCCAGGCGACTGTAGCTGGAATCCCCAGCCGAGCTCGCGGCCACCGGCGCGCAGCACAAGCAGAACGGCAACGATGATCCAGAAGCTGACAACGATGCCGAGCGTGTAGACGAGCCCGTGCAGGCGCGCGCGCTGCTTCTCTTCACCGGAGGAGTTCACGAGCGCAAGCCCCTTCAGGAAGAGAACGGGGAAGACGCACGGCATCAGGTTGAGGATGAGGCCGCCGAGGAACGCGAGCCCGATGGCGCCGAACGCGGTGACGTCGGCCGGCGTGGTCTGCTTGGCGGCCTTCGCGGCGGGCGTGAGACCGGAGCTGACCACGCCGGGTGTGATCGGGGCAGTGAGGTCGAAATTATCGCTGCCGCCCAGCTCGACCAAGCCATGCAGCGATTTGGGGAGTGAGGTGGAGTCGCTGGCGCGCTGCAGCGTGATGCGCACGCCGTCAGGCAGAGACTTCACCTGTTGATCGGCCGCGTTGTCGATGACCTCCGGATCGAAGGGATAGAACTCGGCGTCGGTTTCTTTGGAGCCCGTCTTGATGGTTACGGCGATGTGCTTCGCGTCGCCGACTGCGGTCGCTGACATCGTGGAGGGCAGCGGCTTAGGTAGCGAATTGAGTGCTTCGCCGAGCGCTCCCACCACCGGCGCCGGCGGAATCGGCCCGCGCACGATGTTCATGTCATAACCGAGGTGCGCCTTGCCGGGCAGGCAGACCTGAGCGCACACCAGCCAGCTCACCCGCGCGTCGAGATGCGCTTTCCCGGGCTTCGCATTCGCGGGCGCTGTGAGCGTAATGGGGAACGCGACCTGGTCCTCGTAGCCGTAGTCCATCAGCGGCCCGAGCGGAAGGCGCTGCGGCGGAGGGAACTGCAGCGGGCCGGCGGTAAAGCCTTTGGGCATCGTCCACTTGATGGCGGGCGGCTCGCCGGAGTCGCCGGCGTTGATCCAGTAGACATGCCAGTGCTCCTCGATGGTGAGGACGAGGCCAATGGTTTGCGTGCCGCCGGGCGTGATCTGTGGGGAGAGGGAAGTGAGCTCGGCGGTGAGGTGCTGAGCTTTGACGGGACCGGGGCCACCGTCGCCGACCTCGACGATCTGGGCGTTCGCCAGGGGGAGCCCGAGAAGCAAGAGCAGCGCGACGGCGACCGCGCGCAGCGGGGTTGTGTACAGCCAGGCTGTGCGTCCAGAGCTCATCCTATTCATTGTAGAAGGACGCACGCGGCGGTTTTGAGAGAAGCAGGACAATTCACGCGACGCGCGAGGTCACCCCAGTGAGCGAGCTCGCCGGGGACCCCGAGGCCGGCCCGAGCAGGCGCTGGTGCTCGATGAGGATGCAGCGGTCCATCACGACGCAGATGCCGGCTTCCTCGGCGCGGATCGCGGCGGGGTCATGGCGGATGCCGAGCTGTACCCAGAGGTTCTGCATGCCCAGATCGATCATCTCGTCGACGATGGCGGGGATGTGGCGCGGAAGGCGGAAGACGTTGACGATGTCAGGCGTGTCGGGAACCTCGCGGAGCGAGGGATAAGAGAGCTCGCCGAGCACATGCGACACGGCGGGATTGACCGGGATGATTCGGTAGCCGTTGCGCTGCATGTAGGCCGAGACGTAGTGGCTGGCACGCGTCGGGTCGTCCGAGAGACCGACCACGGCGATGCTGCGCGGCTGCCGGCTGTGTCCGCCGAGCATGTCGAGGATGACGTGGGGCTCGTTCATGTTGCCTCCTGTGAAGTGTGGCCGGCGCGTGTGACGAGCGAGCACGCATGAAGATGTATTGTATGCCGCGCGGTAAACGCGTGGTACAAAGGCTGGCGGAGGGTCTTCGCACAATGAAAGTGTTGCTTGGGTTGTTGTTGTGTCTGCCGCTGGCTGTGGGAGCGAACGCGCAGAATGCGAACCAGAAGACGGGCGTGCTGGATGCGCCGCAGGTCCAGCAGCTGTTTCCGGCGTCGGTGTACTTCAGCGGCCAATCGGCAACGGTGCAGATGCGCAATGCGGGCGGCGTGCGCTGGAGCGAGGGCAAGCAGACGCTCTTCGGCATGGTGGATACGGGCGGGTACTCGAGCGGCGTGCGCGATAAGTATCAGTTCTACATATTGACGGATGTGCCGGTTCAGATCGCCGGCAAGCGCCTGCCGCCGGGAGCGTATGGCGCGGGCTTCCTGAACGGGACCGGGCTCGAGGTGATGGATCTTGGCGGCACCGAGCTGTTCCATGCGCCGACCCAGCACGATGCTGGCATGCAGCGGCCGCGTCCGCTCGCAGGTGGTCACGGCAGCGAACGGGCATTATCGGCTGTATCTCGGGCGGGATTTTGTGGAGTTCGCAGCGGCGCGTTAGCGGCTGACTAAGCGGTCGGCTTCGGCGGGGCGTCCATCCGGGCGTAGAAGTCGGTGAGGAAGCGCGGCGTGTAGTCCGCGAGCAGCGCTTCGATGCGGGCGGGATCTGCGCGAGCGGACGATGATGCCGGCGTGGTGGTGCTTGCGCAGCCGGTGCACGATCTCGGGGTCGGTGTAGCCGGAGGTGTCGGGCCACTCCTGGCGCGCGAGCGAGATGAGGCTGCCGGCGTAGTCGGGCCGGATGGGCGGCAGGGTGTACTCGGCCTTGAGTTCGGAGCCGCCGGCGGCGCGCGCGAGTGCGACCTCGATGCGTGCCCACTCGATCCACGGGTTGATCCCGGCGGCGTGCTCTACGACCTCGGCGATGTAGGCGCCGCCGACACGTGCGGCGGTTTCGAGAAAGTAGAAGCGGCCGTCGGCGTGCGCGCGGATGAACTCCGAATGCGTGACGCCCGACGTCATGCCGAGAGCGCGCAGCGTGGCGGAGTGGATTGCGAGGAGCTCGGCGGCTTCGGGGCTGTTGCGATCGAGCGCGCGTGTCGAGAAGATGCCGCCCGTGTGCATCGTCTCGAACGGCGGCTGACCGTACTTATGCGGAGCGGCGAAGACGACCTCGCCGTTCCAGGTGACGCCTTCGACGTGGAAGATGTCGCCGGGGACGAAGCGCTCGACGAGGTGGTTGGAGGCCTGATCGCCGAGGCGCTCGAGGTGCGGCCAAACTTCGTTGGGATCGGAAAATTTCTGGATGCCGATGGCCGAGGCGCTCCAGCGGGGCTTCAGCAGCCACGGACCTTCGGTCGATTGCAGAAAATGCCAGAGCGCATCGTGATTGGCGACAGAAGAGAACTCGGGAACGGGCACGCCGCCGCGCGCGGCGCCTTCGCGCATCGCGAGCTTGTCGCGGAAGGAGCGCGTTGCGGTCTGGCCCATGCCGGGCAGGCGCAGGTGTTCGCGTGCGAGTGCGGCGGTTTCGAGATCGAACTCGTCCAGCGGAACGATGCGCGCGATCGGAATGTGGCGCATGAGGTTCGTGATGTACGGCAGCGCCTGCTCGGCCGTGAGGCCCTCGGGCATGGTGTGCAGCCCGGCGAGGATCTCGCGCGGCCAGTCCGCGTCGCGCAGCTTGTGTACGGTGAGCAGATGCGCGTCGCACCCGAGGTGCGCGAGCTCGCGCAAGAATGCCTGGCCTTTTTCGTAGGTGCTGATGCAGAGGAACGTGCAGTTGCTCATGCGTGAAAGGAAAGGTAACACGGCGGTGCGGAGTTAGGGAGTGAGGAGTCAGGAGATGCGTAGATTTCCTAACTCCTAACTCCTAACCTTTCTCCACCTCAGTCGAAGGTGACGGGAAGCGTGCGGTGTTCCTGGTAGGACTGGCGCGCGAGGTCGAGCAGTCGCAGCGTGCGGTAGCCGTCTTCGGCTGAGACTGCCAGCGGCGCGCGACCGAGAATGGCATCGCGCACGTTCGCATAGAACTGGCGGTAGTCCCCCGGGACCGTTGGGTAAGGCGAGCGCGTCAATTCGGGTGTCTGCGACGGCTCGCGCGCGACCGTCAGGGTGCCCCATGCCGACTCCGGCTCCGGCAGCCACTCTTCGGATGAATCCAGCGAAGGCGGCCTGCGCCCGGTGTTCAGTAGCGTGGGCTCCTGCGGGTCGACGCCGAACTTGCGATAGCTGCCGCGCGTTCCGTTCACCAGGAAGCGCGGCGAGGGATCGGCGGCCAGCATCGTCGCATGGCAGAAGTAGTGCAGCGAGCGCGCGTAGCCCATTTCGTACTCAAGGACGATATCGAAGGCATCGTCAATCTCCGTGCGCTCACGGTCGTAGCGGATGATCGCGGTGATGCTTGCAGGAGGACCGAAGAGCGCGAGTGCCTGGTCGACGAGATGCGGGCCGAGATCGACGAGCAATCCAGTGGAGGCGCTGGCAGATTCCTTCCATGTATTCACGCGCTGCAGCGGGCGGTAGCGATCGAAGCGGGAGACGATCTCGACGACGCGGCCGAGTGTGCCTTCGTGCAGCAGCTTGCGGACGGTGAGGAAGTCGCCATCCCACCGGCGGTTGTGAAACGGCGCGAGAAGACGGCCGCGCGCCTTTGCGAGAGAGGCCAGCGCCTGGGCGGATTTTGCGGATGACGTAATCGGCTTGTCGACCACGACATGTTTGCCCGACTGGAGAGCCTCCGCGGCCAAGATCGAAGTGCGTCTCGTTCGGCGTTGCGACCACGATGAGGTCAATCGTGTCGTCAGCGAATGCCTCTTCCGCCGAGCGCAGGATGCGAGCCGAGGGGTACGCCTGCGCCGCCTCCTCGCCTTTGCGCTGGACGATCGCTGCTAATTCGAGGCCCGGAACCGCGGAGATGAACGGACAGTGAAATACTTTACCGGCAAGACCGAAGCCAAGGACTGCAGCGCGAACGGGAGTGTCGCTCATCAGGTGATGGTATAGCGAACCAATGTGGACGGACGGTTGCGTCGGCGAAGCCGGTCTCGTATAAGGGCGAGTGCTGGAGAGGAGACAAGAGTGGCGATGTCTACAGTGCGGGTGGCGATGTTCGGAATCCTGATGTGCACGTGCGCGGATATGTGCGGACAGACGGGCGCGTCCCGCATGGAACCGCTGGATCCTTCCCGCAATGTGAGCGCGCCGGTGCTCGAAAAGAGCATCCACACGCCGCTTCCCGAGCAGTACGTGTGGACGGCGGAAGATAATCCGTCTCCGCGCGGGTCGGCCAAAGCTGACGAGCCGGAGCTGCACTATTTCCGCGCGCATTTCAGCGTGTCGGCAGTTCCACGTGAGGCGACGCTCTACATCGCGGGACCGCGCGCTGTCTCGGTGTGGCTGAACGGTCAGCTTTTAGAAAAGGTGGAGAGCGATCCGAACTCACCGCTGCGCATCCATGTGTTCGCGGCTCCGGTCGCGCGTGCACTGCGCGCCGGCGATAACTTGATTGCAATTGAGGCAGTGCGCCGGCGCGGAGGAACAAGCGCGGCGAACAGCACAGTCCTGAACCAGGTGAACTCCGGACAGATACTGGTCGCGAAGATTGTGCCGGCTGCGCAGGGCGTGGAAGCGCCGGACCTGATGCACAGCGGGCCGAACTGGCGCGGCGCAGTGAATGCAGAGAACGGATGGGAGCAGCCGGCCTTTCACGATGCGGACTGGAAACCAGTGACATCGCCCGGTGGAATTGAGAGCAACATCGACATGTTCCAGTGGAACGCCGACGCCGGGATGTACGACTGGCCAGGGTATGACGGGCTATCGCCCTTCCTCGCGCACATGCCGCTGCACGTTGAGCATGTGCTGGGTTCGTTCGCGGGGCGGGGGAGCATCGACGGGCTGAAGAACCTCGAGAGCGGCAGCGGTGAGCTGGTCGTGCACATGCCTGCTGCGGAACGTGACCGATGCCGAGGCGCCGAGTGTCACGCTGGACTTCGGTCGCGAGCTTACCGGGCGCCTGGAGGTTGATTCGGACTCTGACCAGCCGGTGACCGTGACCATGCAGATGGGCGAGTCCGAGCCTGAGATGTTGAAGGACCCGTATCTCGGGATTGAGCAACTGGTAATTCCGCCGCATGGGACAGGGCACTCGTCGAAGTCTGCGTTCCGGTATGCGAAGGTGCGGTTTCTTTCGGGCGCAACGGATCTGCGACATCAAATCCATTCACGCGGACCACGTCTATTATCCGGTCCAATACGCTGGATCGTTCGAGAGCTCGGACGCGCTGCTGAACCGGATCTGGGAAACCGGAGCGTACACGGCGCATCTTTGCATGCAGGACGACGTGTGGGACGCGAGCAAGCGCGACCGCGGCCGCTGGATGGGCGACACCGACGTGAGCGGGCCCGTGATTGAGGACGTCTTCGGCGACAAGATGCTGCTCGAGGACACGCTGGATCATCTGCTCGCGCCCAACGGCAACGAGCCGGTGAACGAACACGTGAACGGCATCCCCGGCTACTCATCGTTCTGGTTTACGGGCGCGGCGGACCTCTACCGGCACACCGGCGATAAGGCGTTTCTCGCGCGCGAGCACGACCACATGCTGGAGTTGCTGCGCTTTGTCGACAGCGACTTTGACCAGCGCAACATTTACGCGAACAACAGCAAGCGCTGGCTGTACGTTGACTGGTCGGAGGACCTGAACGGCGACACGCCGGAGACGCGCCGCGCAACCACTCTGGAGTTTGTGCGCGCGTATCGCGAGGCAGCGTATCTGCTGGCCGAGGCGGGCGATGCGGCGAACGCGGCGAAGTATCGCGAGCGCGCCGACGCCGTGAAGACGGCGGCGGACAAATACCTGACGGACCCTGACGGCAGCTTCGGTCCGCGCTGGGAGACGAATGCGGCGGCTGTGATCAGCGGAGCGGCCGGGCCCGACCGCTATGACGCGATCTGGCGCGATTCGCTGTCGAAGGTCGGTCAAGTCGCCGGGCCCGGGGCTCGGTCACGGGCCGATCATCTCGCCTTATTACGGCGACTACGTTCTGCGCGCGATGGCGAAGATGGATCATCGCGATGCCGCGCTCGCTTGGATGCGGCAGTTCTGGGGTGGCATGCTGGAGGAAGGCGCGACGAGCTTCTGGGAGGCGTACGACGTCGACTGGTACAAGGGCGACTTCCACGCCTCGTTGCAGGCCGACAACGGCTCCGGCTACTACGTGTCGCTCGCGCATGGATGGTCGTCAGGCCCGACCGCGTGGCTGATGGAAGAGGTGCTGGGCATTCAACCCACAGGCGCCGGATTCAGCACAGTGAATCTGCGCCCGGACCTGGTCGATCTCCAATGGGCGCGCGGCGCGATGCCAACGCCGCATGGACTCATCAAGGTCGACGCACGCAAGAAGGGAAGCGCGACCGACATCGCTGTCGACGTGCCTGACGGTGTGACCGCGCGTCTGTCCGTTCCGGTATCGAGCCCAGGCATCACGGCTCTCCGGGTGAACGGAAAGAGCGAGGCGGGCGAGAGTGCCGAGGGCGGCACGCGGCGCGTCGTCGTGCTCGATCACGCCGGGCACTATGTTGTCTCAGAGTAGTCAAACGGTTGAAAAAAGGCCTGACACGCAGTCCCGGTCAAACTTTCGATGGATGAAAGCGTCGTGTTCAGTTTGTTAGAATTTGTCGAATTTCCAAGAGCAAGGCGTGCGGGAGGCAAGCGTTGTCGGCACGATCCTCTTCGCCCGCAGTTCGTAATCGCATGGATTCGCAAACTAACTCCCGTTGGGCTCTCAGCCTGCTGCTGATCGTTTCGATTATGGCGGGCGCGGGATGCGTGTTTCGTGCGGTCCACGCAGGTACGGAGAACGAAGCCGCGGCGGCGGCGCGCAGCGCGTACAACGAGAAGACAGCGGCGACGTACAACAACCGCTTCGGTGTTGGCGTAGGCACCCATTTCCTTCCTTCGCTCGCCACGACTGACAATGGCGAGTTCATGGATCCGAGCAGCTTTCCGACCGCGCAGTACTGCGGCCATTGCCACCAGGAGGCGCACACGCAGTGGCGCCAGTCCGCGCACGCGAACTCCAATCGTCCGCAGTGGTATCTGCGCAACGTGGCCCTGCTCGACAAGAGCAAGGGCGTCGAGTACTCGCGGCACTGCGAGGGCTGCCACGATCCGATCGCGCTGGTCAGCGGTGCGTTGACCGAGAAAGGTCCGCGGGCGCAAGTGGTACGACGACGAAGGCATTACCTGCAGCGTCTGCCACTCCATTCAGAAGGTGGACACGCGCGGCACAGGAAGCTACGTGCTCGGCACGCCTGCGGTGCTGGTCGATGAGCAGGGCAAGCCGATCACACGGCCGGTGAGCGATGCCGAGATTCTCGCGCATCTCGACCGCCACAGCGCGGCCGTGATGAAGCCGTTCTACAAGACATCGCAGTTCTGCGCGGCGTGCCATGAGGCTGCGCTGCCGAAGCAGTTGAACGACTATAAGTGGCAGCGCGCCATCTCGCTCTACGACGAGTGGCAGGCGTCTTCGTTTGCCAAGCAGTCTCCGCTGCCGTTTTATGTGAAGGATTCGGTCTCGACCTGCCAGACCTGCCACATGCCGCGTGAAGCTGTGGAGACGCGCGACCAGGGAGCCAAGCAGGGCAAGCTCGCGTCGCACCGCTGGCTCGGCGCGAACACGATCATCCCGCAGTTCTACGGCTACAAGGAGCAGCTGCAGCGCACCGAGGCGTTCCTGCAGAACAGCGTCTTCAACGTCGACATCTTCGCGCTGGAGCATGGCACAGAAGCCAACGGCGCGCCGGAGAAGGTGGTTGCTCCGCTCGGGCTGGTTGCGTACCGCACCGATCCCGGTGAGCACGTCACGGTCGACGTCGTGATCCAGAACAAGGGCATCGGTCACAGCCACGTTCCGGAGCAGCGCGACATGTACGAGTCCTGGGTCGACTTCACCGTGAAGGACGCGACCGGCAAGCTGCTCGCCGAAAGCGGATTCCTGAAGCCGAACGGCGATCTCGACCCCGAAGCGCACAGCTTTATGAACCGCCTGATCAACGTGAACGGCGGGCTCAACGATCTGCACCAGGTGTGGGCAAACCGCGTCGTCGCGTACAACAACACGATTCAGTCCGGCCGCTCGCAGGTCGTCCGTTACACCTTCGCGATGCCTGCGGACGCATCGGGTGCCGTGACGGTGACCGCAACCGTGAAGTACCGGCGCTTCGATCAGCACTTCATGGACTTCGGCATGGCGAAGCATTACCTGGAGCCGGTGGTCGATATGGTCTCGGAGAGCCGCGTGATTCGCGTGGGAGACAACGCTCCGACCACGCCCGGTCCGAACGAGAACAAGGAATGGATGCGCTGGAACAACTACGGTATCGGCTTGCTCGATGCCCAGCAGTACGCTGCTTCGTATGCGGCGTTCGAGCGCGTCGCCAAGCTTCGTCCCGACTATGCCGACGCGTACACCAACATGGCGATCGTGGACATCCAGTGGGAGCGCTACAACGACGCCCGGCCGAATCTCGCCCAGGCGCTCGAACTCTCGCCGAAAAACGCGCGTGCCCTTTACTATCGCGCGCTGGTCGAGCGCAACCAGGGCGACCTCAATGGCGCGATCGCGGATTTCGAAGAGATGGCGCGGCAGTATCCGGAGTCGCGCGATGCGCACCGCGAGCTCGGCTTCACGCTCTACCAGGAGCACAAGTACGCGGAGGCGATGAAGCAGTATCAGGACCTGCAGCAGATTGCGCCCGACGATCTCGCCGCGCACTATAACCTCGCCATCCTGTACCGCCGCATGGGCGACAAGCAAAAGGCTGCCATCGAGGCCAGGACCTTCGCCGACCAGAAGGACGATCCCGGCGCGACTACCTACGCGCTTGAGTATCTGCGCAAGCATCCAGAGCTCGCGAATGAGAGCGTGACTTGGCATACGCATATTCTCCAGACCGCACCGGCAAGCACGAGCAACGCGATGCCCGCATCGCCGGGGGCCAACGGAAGATGAGGCTGTACGGTGTGAACGGGCCCGCAGAATCTACTGACAGATCGCCCGTAACATTCAAAGCGCGGCAGCTTCTCGGCAGGATGTTGCTCTGTGCCGCCGTCGGTTGCCTCCTCGCTGGTCTGCCGGCCTCGAGCATCGCATCGCGTTCCGATCGCGCGGCCGGCGCGCAGATCTTCAAAGACAAAGGATGTGAGCACTGCCACGGAGTGGACGGCATCGGCACAGACAAGGGACCGGCGCTGACCACAGTCGGCAAGCGGATGCACAAGGGCGAGATCGAGCGCCAGATCCGCGACGGCGGGAAACAGATGCCGCCCTTCGGCGACATGCTGAGCAATGATGAGATGCACAAGCTCGTCGATTATCTTGCACACAAGAAGAAGGCTCCCAAGGCAGCACCGGCGAGCTGAGATAAAGTGGGGGCTAGCACTTCGCAATGAACGATCCGGTAACGGCTAAACGGCTCCGCTTTCTGCTGCTCGCGGTCGCACTCGGCTGCGCATCCATGATCCCGCTGCGCGCGCAGAATCCGAACCCGCTCGAGAAGGAGGCGCAGAAGCCCGTCGAAGGATCGCAGCCGGCAGCAAGCGGCGGCGTGTCCACCGGCGCGCCACACCCGGTCATGCTCGATGCGCAGCACCGCCCCATCACCGCCGGCGGCTTCGTCACCTCCGGCCCAATCATCTTCAAGGACATCGCTGCAGCTGCGGGGCTCACGAAGTGGAAGCACACGATGGGCACGCCCGAAAAGAACTACATCATCGAGACCGTCGGCTCCGGTGTTGCGCTGCTCGATTACGACAACGACGGCTGGCTGGACATCTATCTCGTCAACGGCTCGACCTATGACGCGATGTCCGGCAAGACCACGCCGCCGCATGCCGCGCTCTTCCACAACAATCACGATGGCACGTTCACGGACGTCGCCGCCAAGGCCGGCGTGACGAACGACCGCTGGGGTTTCGGCGCGGTCGTCGGCGACTTCGACAACGACGGCTGGCCGGACATCTACGTCAGCAACTTCGGCAAGAACCGGCTCTATCGCAACAACCACGACGGCACATTCACCGATGTCGCCGAGAAGGCCGGCGTTACGCTGGGCAACTGGTCCACCGGCGCAACCTGGGGTGACTACGACGGCGACGGCCTGCTCGATCTCTTCGTTCCCGGCTACGTCCACTACGACATGGCCGAGCAGCCGCGCGCCTTCAGCTTCTGCCAGTTCCGCGGCGTAAAGGTGATGTGCGGTCCGCGCGGCCTGCACGGCGAACCTGACCATCTCTTCCACAACAACGGCGACGGCACGTTCACCGACGTCAGCGAGCACGCCGGCGTCTCCGACACAAGCCGCTACTACGGTCTCGCCTCGCTGTTCGTCGACGTGAACGGCGACGGCAAGGTCGACCTGCTGGTCGCCGACGACTCCACGCCGAACTACCTGTACATCAACAAGGGCGACGGCACCTTCGAGGACGACAGCTTCTCGAGCGGATACGCGCTGAACGACAGCGGCCGCGAGACCGCCTCGATGGGCATCGCCGCCGGCGACCTGATGCACCGCGGCACCGTCGATATCTTCAACACCACCTTCTCCGACGACTACAAGCCGCTCTACCGCAACGACGGCTCCGGCAACTTCACCGACACCTCTTACCAGGACGGCATCGCCGAGCCTACCGTTCCGTTCCTCGGCTGGGGCACGGCGTTCTTCGACTACGACAACGACGGCTGGCTCGACCTCATGGAGGTCAACGGCCACGTCTATCCCGAGGTCGACAAGCAGAACTGGGGCACCACCTGGGCGCAGCGCCCGCTGCTGTTCCACAGCGAAAACGGCAAACTGAAGCTCGTCCCTGCCGTCGAAGGCACGGGGCTGGCCGAGCTGACCACCGCGCGCGGCATGGCCTACGGTGATCTCTTCAACGACGGCCACATCGATGTCGTCATCAACAACCTCGACGGCACGCCGTCGCTGCTCCGCAACGTGGTCGACAACGGCAATCACTGGATCGCGTTCAAGCTCGTCGGCGCGCCTGCGGCCGGCCCTGGCAAGCGCGGCAGTCCGCGCGATGCAGTGGGTGCATCCGTGCTGCTCACCGCGAACGGATTCACGCAGCGCATGGACGTGATGGCTGGCGGCAGCTTCGCCTCGAGCTCGGATCAGCGCCCGCACTTTGGCCTGGGCAAAGCAACGAAGATCGACAAGATCGAGGTCCGCTGGCCCAGCGGCCACACGGAAACCATCGCACCGCCGGCTGCCGTCGATCGTTTCTACGTGATTACGGAAGGGAAGGGCATCGCGCCCTTGAAGTAGGCCTGTCGCAGCTCAGCCGGGCCACGCATCCGGATCTACCAGAACCGCGACGCCACAATGTGCGGCGGCCCTGGGTGGCCGTCGATCACATTCGTTTCGAGCACTACCTCGACGTTGCCCTGATTCCATCCGGGCGGAGCGATCTTCTTGATCTCCTCGATCTCGCGCTCGCTGGTTACGAACTCGCTCGCGGTGACGGTGCCCGTCTGTCCAACGCCGGCAGCAATAATCACCGGCTGCTCGATCGTATTGATCGAAGTACCGCGCCACAATCGCATAGTCCACTAGCATCTTGCTGTACGGAACGCTGAAGTCCACCTGCCAGCGCTGCGAAGGATTCTGCGAGTTCTCGATGATTCCAATCGCATCGTTCGGCGCTGTCGACAAAACGGTACGGCAGGTGTTCTGTCAGCCGCATTGTCCAGCGGTTGTCGAGTCCTGCAAACAACAGGACTGGGCCTTTGCGAAGGTCGTCGAGGCTTGCCGCACCTGCTCCCGCAGCGGTGTAGCGCTTCTCATGCCGCGACCATGTACTCGGTAATCGTGAACAGGCTCGTCACATCGCTCACCGTGACCTGTTCGTAGTCATTCATCAGCCGGAGAACATCTTCAGACGGGTTGAGCGCTTCGCCCTGCGACGCCCTGAGTGCGTTCCCTGTCGCTCCAACGGTATGCGTCCCAACCACGATGAACACCGGCGTATCGCGCTCCGGAGAGCGGCGCCCAGAATTCGCGCAGAGCGCTTTCGCGCCAGGAGCGCAATCGCCGCCGCGATGCGCACTCCGGCGTACGTAAGCAGCGCTCCGACACAGACTGCGAAGACTAAGTGCGGCCAATAGAGGGCGTGCCGGCGAGGCTCAGGCGGCGCAGCAGCGGCGGTCGCTTCGGCAGGGCCGGACTGGCGCTCTGCGGCGGCGGTGTCCTCCTTCCCACCCGGGAGCCTGGGTGGAAGCTCGGGCATCTCCGCAGCAGCCATCAGACCCGTGGTCTGCGGGCGCGAGAAGTGCGGCACGTAGCTTCCAGTCGGCACGTCGATGCGGATCTCGTGCGCGTGCCCCGGCTCCTGGTAGTACTGCGCGATCCGTTTGCGCACCTCTGCGGCCGTGACGCGCACGACCGGATCGGTGTTGGTGTCGTAATCAGGTGCGCGGCGGAAGACCTCGATCCCGAGCAGCCGTTCCTTCAGCTCTGCGCTGCGGCCTGCCAGCGTGTGCTCCACCAGGATACTTCAGCAGGGCAGGGTAGCGATGGCTATGCCGGAAGTGGTGGCTCTCCAGGATCCGAACAAGCTGCTGCTCAATCTCTAAAGGCGAGATATCGAGCGGAACGACGTCCAGTTCCGGAATCGTGGAAGCTCTTCCCATAGTTTCGCAACAGCCGGAGGCCCTGTAGCGAAGGTCACGTGGAACCATATCAGAAAAACGTGTGTCTTGCTCGCCGTCCCGAGCAAAGGTATAGTACGGTCGCCGCGGATGGTTAATACGTCCGTACAAATGCTAATTTTCTCAATACTTTTCAGACGTTACGGCGTCGTACCGCTTTTGATTCAGTATCAGCCTTGAACCTCGCGGGTCTTTCGCTTCCTACAATGCCGCAGAAATTGTAAACAGCTCGTTTTCGTTCTGAAACCGGCAGTGCCTTGCCTGCGGGCAAGCACGCCATACAGAGGCCCCGAGGGTAACGAATCTGCGACCCCCGGCAGCTCGAGAGCAATCGTGTTCACCTTTTTTGGAGGAAGCCATGACGTCGAGAAGCGCCCCCCGCACCTTGAGCGTTCGCATGCAGTCAAGTTGCCGCATCTTTCAACCCATCTGCTCATAAGTTCCGCGCGGCCCGGAGACTTTCTCTTCGCTGGCATTCGCGGTTCTCGGATTCGTGTTCGCCGCCGGAGTAGCTCATGCGCAGGGCACGGCTGAGATCACCGGAACGATCTCCGACCCGACCGGAGCCGTGCTTCCGCATGCCACTGTGACGGTGACCAACGAGGCCACCGGCGTCAGCCGCACGACCGCGGCCAACGGCCAGGGTCTGTACGACTTCACCGGTTTGGACAATGGAAAGTACGACCTCAAAGCTCAGATGACCGGCTTCTCGAATTACCAGAAGCGCGGCATCGTCGTGGACGTCGCCGCGGTGCTCCGCGAGGACGTTGCGCTCCAGGCCGGGTCTGACCAGCAGACGGTTACGGTCGAAGCCACGGCGCTGCAGGTGCAGTCCGAGTCGAATGAGGTTTCAACCCTCATCACCGGCCAGCAGATTCTGCAACTGGCGACCAACGGCCGCAACATGTATGACGTCGCCGCGCTAGGCACAGGCGTTTCGTCGGGAACCGCCACCGCATTCAATGGCGTCACCGCCCAGGGCAGCAGCGCCAACTACAGCTTCAACGGGATGCGCCCCGGCCACAACATCTGGATGATCGACGGCGGCGAGGTTTATGACCGCGGATCGGGCGGAAAGCTCGGCGTTCTGCCCGCGCCCGACATGCTCGACGAGTTCCAGGTGCTCTCCAGCAACTACCGCCGGACTACGGTATCGGTTCAGGCGGCACCATCACTATGGCGCTCAAGCAGGGCACCAAGAGCTTCCACGGGGCGCTCTGGGAGTTCAACCGCAATGACGCATTTAACGCCTATAACTATTTCGCTAACCACTCGCAGCCGAAGCCGGAACTTCGCCTGAACATCTTCGGCGGCACTGTCGGCGGCCCGTTGTTTATTCCGCACGTCTACAACAACGCACGGAACAAGACCTTTTTCTTCTGGGGCGAGGAGTGGCGCCGCTATATCGCCGGCGCCAATCCGAGCTTGGTCAATACGATCGACGCGGCCGATTTCCCGACCACGGCCAATGAGGCGGGCGGCTATCTGCCGTATACGTTGTTTGGCAAGGAAACGGCGAATCCCATTGTGCCGTACACGACCGACCCGGCGGAGGTCGCCAAGATTACTGCAGCCGGTCTGGTCCCGGGCGGCAACTTCAAGACCAACGGCTCCGGCCAGGCACTCATCCCCACCAGCCTGTTTGATCCCAACGCGGTACTCTTCCTCGGTACGGGTGCCATACCGGCCCCGAATGCGCCGAACGATCAGTACACTTCTTCGCCGAAGCAGCCCACCTATGTGCGTGAGGATGTCGTCCGCATCGATCACAACATGACCGACAAACTGCATCTGCTCGGAAGCTGCATCCACGACCAGATGTCGCAGACGATCTATCCCTCCATGTGGAGCGGTGACAACTACGTGACGGTCGGCAACATCTTTGCCAATCCGTCATGGGCAGCCGTGATCAAGCTGACGCAGACGCTCTCGCCCACACTGCTCAACGAGACCTCGTTCAATATCAACGGAAACACCATCAACATCACGCCGCAGGGCACCTATAAGCAGCCCTCCGGTTGGAACGCCGGCAGTTTCTATACGGGCAACAATACAGACAACCGTCTTCCGGAAGTCAATATTGCCGCTCCCGTAGGTCAGGATTACACCACCAGCAACTGGCCCTGGAAGAATGCCTTCCTCGATTACGAGGTTCGCGACGATCTCTCGAAGCTGTTAGGCAGGCACGCACTCAAGTTCGGCGCCTCCTACATGCGCATGGACAAGAACCAACAGCTCTTCGGCGAGACGCAAGGCAACTATGGCTTCAAGAACGGACAATATTCCGGGGATGCGTACGTCAATTTCCTGCTCGGCTTCGCGAGCAGCTACAGCCAGCTTCAAAACCAGCCCGTCGACCACTACATCAACAACACCTTTTCCTTCTACGTAAATGACGACTGGCATGCCAATCGCCGTCTGACGCTGAGCGCAGGCGTCCGCTACGATGCTCTGCCGCAGGTCTACGAGAAGAACAACCGCGTATCCAACTTCAACCCGGCGCACTACAGCGCAGCCAACGCGCAGTCGCCCGATCCTGCCACCGGCGACCTGAACCCCAGCGGCCCCGGTGTGCAGACGATCAATGGCACGCCGTTCTACCTCAACGGGATCGACCTCGCCGGACAGAACGGTGTTCCCCCCGGGCTAGTGGCGAACGACTACTACACCATCCAGCCGCGCCTAGGCTTCGCGTATAACCTCAGCGGGAACGGCAGAGACAGCTCTCCGCGGCGGCATGGGTATCTTCTACGAGCGCGTTCAGGGCAACGACATTTACAACATCGCGCCGAATGAACCGTTCTCCTCGACCGCGAGTACGAACACGGTCTATTTCTCGACACCAACCCGGAATAACCAGAGCGGTGCAAGCGCTACCGTACCGTTCCCGGTCCAATCTCTGACTGTCAAAGACAACTACTACCCCAACCCCGGCACCCTCCAGTACAGCCTCGGCATCCAGCATGAGCTTGCGCCAGGTATTGTGGCCACCCTGCAGACGGTCAATACAGACGGATGGGACCAGGATCTGGAGCACGAGATCAATGACCTTCCGCTGGGCGACATCGCCGATCGCGAGTCGGTGGCCACCGGCGGCAACCCCAATCTGTTTCGGCCGTACAAGGGCTACTCCAACATCGTTCAATACTCCAATGCCACCAACTTCAACTACTACTCGCTGCAGGCGCAGATCCGTATGCAGCAGAGGCATGGCGTATCGGCTCAGTTCGCCTACACGTGGTCGCACGAGATCGACATCAAGAGCGACGACCTGCAGAGCAGATCTCTCCGATCCGTACAACGTCCGCTATGACCGCGGCTCCGGCAGCTTCGACCGGCGCCACATCTTCAACGCCAACATCATCTATGACCTTCCATGGTTTGCTCACTCGGATAATGGGTTCCAGCGCACCGCACTCGGCGGTTGGCAATTCTCCGACACCACCGTCGCCGAGACGGGCGTTCCCCTCACCATCACCTACAACGGTCCCGATACGCTCGGCCTTGGCGGCAACACCACCAACCGCCCGAACGTAAGCGGCGCCATCAGCATGCCGAAGACAGTGAACCAGTGGTTCAATACCTCCGCGTTCACCGCTCCTGTCGCTCCCTGGGTAGCAGCCACTCCCTTGAGCGGCTTCGGCAACGCGGGCAAGGACATGGTCCGCGGCCCCGGCCTGCTGAACTTCAACATGATGGTCTCGAAGAACTTCACTTCTGACCTCGCACGAAGGCCCGAGACTCCAGCTTCGCGCCGAGTGCTTCAACGTCTTCAACCACACTGAGTTCAACGGCGTGGACACGGGGTTCGCCGACGGAAACTTCGGGCAGGTGACCAGCACGGTCGCCTACCGCGAACGTACCTTCCAGTTCAGCGCAAAGTTCAACTTCTAGCCTCCACTGGCCTACTCCGACGCAGCAGCTTCGGCTGCTGCGTTCTTTTTTCTTCGGCAGCACTCGACGCTCGGGAGTGCTCGCCTCGCGGCCTGCGTTATCCTTACGCTTGGGTGTCACGTGCAACTCCGCCGTCGCGCCAATCAGTCTCTGTTCGCTCTCCTCATCGCCCTGATTCTTCTGCCCGCATTTGCCTTCGCGCAGGACGCGCAACAAGCCGGCGCGCTCGAGCAGGCAGGCAAGTACGCCGAGGCCGAGCAGGCATGGAGATCGATCCTCGCCACGTCCCCTGATGACGCCCAGGCCAACGCCCACCTCGGCCTCATGCTCGCGCTCCAGGGCCGCTACGCCGAAGCCGTCCCCGCATATCGCAAGGCGCTGAAGCTCAACCCGCATCTTCCCGGCGTGAGCCTCGACCTCGGCCTCGCGCTCTTCAAGCAGCAGCAGCTCGCCGAAGCCGTCGCTCCGCTCAAAGCCGCGGCCGCCGAAACTCCCAACGACCCGCGCCCCGCACTTCTGCTCGGCATGTGCCTCTACGGCACGCGCCAGTACGCCGCCGCCGTCCCGTACCTCCGCAAAGGCGTCGACGCAGGCGCCCACCAATCTCGGCCTGCGCCTCGCGCTCGCGCAAAGCTGCCTCTACGCCTCCGACTACACCTGCGCGCTGGACGAGTACAAAACCATCCTGCAGCAGGATCCCAACTCCGCGCAGGCCGACATGATCGCCGGCCAGGCGCTCGACGCCAAGGGCGACACGCCCGGCGCCATCGCGCAGTTCCGCGCCGCCGAGCAGGCCGCGCCCAACACGCCCGACGTCCACTTCGGCCTCGGCTATCTTCTCTTCAAGCAAGGCGACCTCGCCGGTGCCGAGCACGAGTTCCGTGCCGAGCTCGCCCTCGAGCCCAACCACGCGCTCGCGCTTACCTATCTCGGCGACATCGCCATCAAGAACAACGACTACACCGCCGCGCGCCAGGACCTCGAGCACGCGCTCGCCCAGCCCGGCAGCGAACCGCCAGGCCACGCTCGACCTCGGCATCATCGACGCGCAGCAGCACCACTATCAGCAAGCCGCCGACGAGTTCCGCCGCGCCATCAAGCTCGATCCCGCCAACCCCGACGCGCACTGGCGGCTCGCCCGCGTCCTGCAATCACTCGGACAAAAGGACGAGGCGAACGCCGAGCTCGCCAAGGTCCGCGAGCTCCACAGCAAAACAGACGATCGCCTCGTGCAGCAGATGGACCACCCGCCCGCCTCTGCCCAGCCGTGATCTGAACCTCAGCCGCGCGTCCGCCTGTGCTGTCGCTTGCTCTTCACGTGCGCCTCAGGCGTCAGCCCGCGATCGATCTCCGCGCCCGCCTGCAGAAATCCACCCACGCCATACGCCCACGTCGATCCCGGCTGCAACTCACCCGGCGCCGCGCCGATCGGCTGAATCGCTCCCAGCCGTCCATCCTGATACACGTGCTGCAGCATCCCCGCCCACGCCTTCTCGATCACCGGCCGGAACTTCGCCTCATCCAGCAGATGATTGTTCACGCCCCACGCCATCGCATACGTGAAGAACGCCGTGCCGGAGATCTCGCCCTGCGGATACGCATCCGGATCGAGCAGCCCCATCCGCCACAAACCATCCGCCGGCTGCACATCGGCCACGCGGTTCGCCATGTCCTTGAACAGCTTTTCGTACCCCGGCCGCTGCGGGATCGTTCTTCGGCATGTACGATCAGCACATGCGCCAGCCCCGCCAGCACCCATCCATTGCCGCGCGCTCCAGAACAGCGGCTTCCCATTCGGCTCCGTCTTGTGCAGGAACGTCGCATCGCGGAAGAACAGGTGCTCGTCCCAGTCGTACAGATGTCCCTGCGTCAGCCCCCACTCATGCTCCATGAACGTGAGGTACTGCTGATCGCCCGTGTCGTGCGCGAGCCGCGCCAGCGACGGCGGCGCCATGTACAGCGCATCGCACCACCACCACAGGTCCTTGTTCCGGTCGTCCTTGCGCATCATCACCAGCGCAAAGTTGTCGCGCACTGCGGCGATGCGCATCGGATCATGATTCTCCTCGTACAGCGCCTCGTACGCCTGCCCGATCGCCTCATCGTCCGCGTGGTACGGCCGCCCCGGCAGCAACTGCCAGTTGAACTTCTCCGCCGCCGCGAGCACCGCATCGTGATAGCGCTTGTCATCCAGCGTCTTCGAAGTCTCCAGCAGCCCCGTGTACAGCGGCGCATACGTCCAGTCCTGCGTAAAGTGCGGCTGCTCGTGCTCGAGCGACCAGTCCGCCACCTTCTTCATCGCCCGCCGCACATCCTCGTGCGTCAGCTTCGGCGAAAGAGAAGTATCAATCGGCCCCGGATCAGCCGCGATATCTCCGGCGGCATCATGCAGCTCCTTCCCGCTCGGCCGCTGCGGCGTCGCGGTCTGAGTCTGCGCGCGCAGCATCGCCGCGCTCAGCACCACGGCACACACAGCAGGGAAGACAGCCCGCACGCCGCATCCTCATAGCAGATCCGCCACGGTCACGCCGTCCATATCGCCGTAGTCCTGGTTCTCTCCGCCCATACCCCAGCAGAAGCCATACCGCGTGGTCCCCACACCCGCATGAATGCTCCACCCCGGCGACACAACGATGTCCTTGTCGGCCATGATGCAGATGCCGCGTCTCATGCGGCGGCCCCATCAGGTGCACCACGCGATGCGCCGCATCAAGATCGAAGTACATATAAATCTCGCTGCGCCGCATATGCGTATGCGGAGGCATCGTGTTCCAGTTCGATCCCTCCTCGAGCAGCGTGAATCCCATCACCAGCTGACAGCTCTTGATGCCCTCGCGATGAATCGCCTTGTAGATCGCGCGCTTGTTGCACGTCGCCACCGCGCCCAGCCGCACCGGCTCAATCTCGCTGAACCTCACCACCGCCGCCGGATACTCCGCGTGCGCCAGATAGCTCAGCAGATAAAACTGCGCGGGCTCACCCGCGCTGTCACTCGCAAACGAAACATCCTTGCTCCCGCGCCCCACATACAAGCAGTCCAGCTTGCCCAGCTTGAACTCCTTGCCATCGACCGTCACCGTGCCCGAGCCGCCGATGTTCAGCACGCCAAGCTCGCGCCGCTCCAGAAAGAACTCCGACGCGCAGCTCTGGCGAAGTCTCCAGCTTCAGCGCCGCGTTTGTCGGCACGGCTCCGCCCACCACCGCGCGGTCCAGATCCACATACGCCAGCGTCACCGCGCCCGGCCGGAACATCTCCTCCAGCAGAAACGTCTCGCGCAACTCCTCCGTCGTCATCCGCGGATACCGCACCGGATCCGCCATCTGCAACAGCTTCATCGTCATCTCCTTCGCAAAACCCTCAGCGCCCCGCTGCACCAGAAGCGGCACTCGCCGGCTCCTCCACCTTCATCACGAAAATCGTAATCGTCTGCCCCGGCGCCTCAATCGACTGGTGCGGCGTGCCCGCCGGAATGTGAATCACGTCGCCCTTGTGCAGCACATGCGGAGTCGCTCCCTCGAGCGTCTTGCCGTGCACCTCGCCGTTCTGCCCCGGCCTCGGATCGACGATCGTCCCGCCCGTCATCTCCGTGCCTTCACCGTCGATCACAAACAGAAAATCCGCGAAGTGCCCGTGCATCTCCGCGCCGCCACTCGCCGTGCGCGCCGTCAGCATCGTGTAGTGGCCGTTGTAGCGCGCCAGCGTAATCCCCGCGCTTCCCGTGCCCTTGCGCGCCTGCTCCAGCAGCGCCTTCCCGCGCTCGCCAGCTCATCGAAGTTCAGCACCTCGGGCGTCGTCGTAATCGCCGGCTGCGCAGCCTGCGCGCTGCGCACTGCCTCGCACGCAACCATCGCCGCCGAACACCACCCCACACACCGCGACAACAATCGTCTTTCGCATCGCCATCCTCTCAGAACAAACCGGACAAACAGGATACGCAACTAGCCTGACGCGTGTCAGTCGCCGCGCTTCACTTCCGGCCCGCTTGACTTCCAGCCCTCGCCCCCATAGCCTCATACACATGACGCCGTCCCGCACCGCCGCGCTCTGTTGTATGCCGTTGTCGCATGCACTGTTGCGCCGGTGTCCTGATGGCCTGATCGCGAAGCTCTTCCTGAGCAGCCGCTGATCCCCAAAGCACCCACGCAACCGTTCCCCGGGCGTGGGTTTTCTATTTTGCATCTCCCGCGCCATTCCTCACCTGCACTCCCACACGTTCAGCAGGAGAACCGCATGGCCCCCCGCTCGCACTCCACCCGCCTCGCCTTCAACGCCGACGCCGCCGCCATCGTCATCGCGCTCGCGCTCGCCGCGCTCATCCGCCTCAACGTCATTCCGCACATCGGCTGGTAGCGCGCGCCTCCCAGCCGTGTCCACCCGCACCATCCCGCTGCCGCTGAACCCCACGCGCGAGCGCCCGCGCTGGCGCCAACTCGCCGCGCTGATTCCCGGCACGGCTCTGCTCTTCGCCGTCGGCTTCGCAGGCAAGGGAATCGAAGCATTCGGCAACTATCTCCGCACCGCGCGCCACATCCCCTTCCCGCAGATCGAGTACGTTCTCTGGGCCATCCTCCTCGGCCTCGCTCATCGGCAACGCGCTGCGCCTTCCCGCCATCTTCCGCCCCGGCCTCGCCACCTACGAGCTCTGGCTCAAGCTCGGCATCGTCCTCGTCGGCGCAAAGTTTCTCTTCGGCGACATGCTCCATCTCGGCGGGCTCTCTCTCGTGCTCGTGGCCATCGAGCTCGTCCTCTCGCTCTCCGTCATGACGCTGCTCGGCCGCATCTTCAAGCTGCCCCCCAAGCTCACCAGCCTGCTCGCCATCGGCAGCTCCATCTGCGGCGTCACCGCCATCATGGCCGCCCAGGGCGCCATCGACCCCGAAGAGCGCGACACCTCCACCGCCATCGCCGCCATCCTCACGCTCGGCGCGCTCGCGCTGTTCACCTTTCCCGCCATCGGCCACGCGCTCCACATGGGCCAGCAAAGCTACGGCATCTGGACCGGCCTCGCCGTCGACAACACCGCCGAGGCCACCGTCACCGGCGCGCTCTACGGCGACGAAGCCGGCCGCGTCGCCATCCTCGCCAAAACCGCGCGCTCCTCCTTCATCGGCTTCGTCGTCCTCGGCTACGCGGTCTACTGGGCATCACGCGGCCAGGCCCGCCACGTCGAACACAAAGCGCTCTTCCTCTGGCAGAAGTTCCCCAAGTTCATCCTCGGCTTCGTCGCAATCTCGATCCTCGCCACTGCCGGCTTCTTCTCGCCCTCGCAGCTCGGCTCCCTCGGCAATCTGTCCAAGTGGGCCTTCCTTCCCGCGTTCGCCGGCGTGGGTCTGCGCACCGAGCTCCGCGACCTCATCCACCAGGGCTGGCGCCCCATCCTCGTCGGCGTGCTCGGCGAAATCTTCCTCGCGACTGCTCACCCTGGCCATGGTCTTCTTCACCACCCACGGCGCCGCGCGCTAGCAGCGCTTACGACTGCGGCGCCGATTCATCGCTCCCCGCACCTTCGCAAAATCAATAAACGCCCGCGCCGGATCCGTATGCAGCAGCTTCACCTGCACGCGATCCCCCACATCCAGCCCCTGATCGCCCTGCACCACGCGCCCTTCCACCGGGGGATCGATCACCCGCACATAGACGCCCTTGTCGCTCGCGCCCGTAACCACACCGCGGAACACCTCGCCGATGCGATGCGCCAGCGCCACGGCCGCCACGCGCTTCTGCATATCGCGTTCAATCTTCCGCAGCGCCTTGTCCGCTTCATTGCAGTGCGTTGCAATGGCCGCCAGATCCGCATCGCTGTACGGTGCCGGCTGGTTGTCCATCATCGCGTGCAGCACACGCTGCGTCACGATATCCGGAAACCTCCGGTTCGGCGCCGTCGAGTGCGTGTAATCATGCGCCGCCAGGCCGAAGTGCCCCGTCGGATCATCATCCGGTTTCATCACCATGTACTCGCCCGGCCCCATCAGCTTGATCACTGCCACTGCAACATCCGGATAATGGTCCGGATCGCTCGCGCGCATCTGGGAGAGAAAGTTATTCAGCGCCTGCGAATCAGGATTCGCAGGCAGCTCCGCCTTGTGCTCCGCCGCCAACGCGACAATGCGATCCCATCGCAGCGGCACGCGCACCACGCGCTGCAATCCGGAGCGTCCTCCCTTGCGCAGCGCCCGCGCCATCACACCATTCGCCGCGACCATCAGGTCCTCAATCAGGTACATCGCGCGGTTCTGGATCACGTCCTGCACGCTCACGACGTGCCCGTCCGCAATCACCGGCTCAGCCTCGCCGCGATGAAACTCCAGCGCTCCATTCTGCACGCGCGCGCGATGCAGCGCATCCGTCGCCTGCGCCTGCAGCAGCAACTGCTCCGCGAGTTCTGAAGCCAATCGCCTGCCTTCGTCATCGTCTGCAAACGCCGGCGCCGTATGCTCGTCATCCTCTCGCGCACTGTCGGAGCGCAGCGCCGTCACTTCCTCAAAACTGATCCCCGCGGCATTCGTCGCTCCTGCATGCTTGTCCAGGAACGGCCCCACCAGCGAGTACGCAAGCTGTCCGCGATTCCTCACCCACGCACGCGACACCTGCTCATCGCTCATCTCGCCGTTGTTCCCAACCGTGAAGCTCATCATCACGGCCATGCGATCGCCGTTCTCATTCAGGCTCGTCATGCCCGTCGAGAGCTCCAGCGGCAGCATCGGAAAGTTCTTCACCGCCGTGTAGATCGTCTGCGTCTGCGCCTTCGCATGCTGGTCAATTGGCGAATCCTTTTCGACCGCCCGCGCTACATCGCCAATCGCCACGTGCAGGCGAATCCCGTCCGCCACCCGCTCGGCCACTTCAATCTGATCGAGATCCCTCGACGTGTCGTTATCAATCGATGACCAGCACAAGCTCCGCAGATCCGGCACACCATACCCCGGCTGCGCCTTGCTTGAACTCCGCGGCCAGATTCGTGCGGATCTCCTCGACCTGCTCCGCCACACCCGGGCCAAACTCCGGCTGGAATCCAGCCTCGTGCATCTCATCAAGCGCCGCCTGCGCCAGATCAAAATGGTCCGGATCGCCATGCTGCTGATGGCCATGCGCGTGCTGTCCCTGCGCCTCTGATCCGCTGTGTTGCGCCTCATGCGTTCCGCCGCCGGATTTCGTGACAGCCCCATTGTTTTTCATCTCACGATGACGATGATGCTCAGACATTCCACGAAACTATCACGGCACGACGGCGCACACATCTTCCGCGCTAGCATCGATCTATGACGCGCCCCTGCTTCATCGTCCTCGACCGCGAACACTCCGGCACCATCTCCACACGCAAGCTCGTCATCGAATCCGAAAAGTTCAACGTCATCACCGCGTTTTCAGGCGCAGAGGCCGTCGAGAGCCTCGAACGTTTTCCGGCGGTTGATGCTGCGGTGCTCAACGCCGCGATCCAGGACATGCCCTGCCACGAGGTCATCTCGAAGATCCGCAGCCGGGCGCCCAAACTCCCCATCATCGTCGTCCAGGGCCCCGGCGGTCCCGAATGCCCCGGAGCCGACCACATCATCGATTCCTTCGACCCGGTCGCCATTATCAAGCTCCTCCACCGGCTCTTCCCCCGGGCCGTGGAGGCGATCAAGCAGCGCGACCACTCCCTCAAGGAGAAGGAAAATCTCGAAGCTCGCAACCAGACCAGGGCGTGACATCACCCCCTGATGTCCACCTGTGCACGCGCCAGCCGAATACCGCCCGTGCCCTCCGGTCCGCTCGTCCGAAGGTTTAACATAGAAACCAGCCATGCCTACCAAAGCCCCGGCCGCGACAGAGTCCCTCCCCACCCCAAAATCCCCCGCTGAATCCGCCTCCCGCGAGGCCGTGTTCGACATCTTCCGCCGCTGGGGCTACCTCCAGGCCTCGCTCGACCCGCTCGGCCAGTACCTCCCGCCCGAGCCATTCCCCACGCCTGCCCCGGACGGCGCCGCGGCCGAAGAGGCCCGCCGCTATTACTGCGGCTCCATCGGCGCCGAGTTCATGCACATCCCCTCGCCCGAGCGCCGCGCCTGGATCCAGCAGCGCCTCGAAGACCCGACCCGCCTCGACGCCGGCCCCGGCCCCGGCATCATCGACCAGAAGCGCATCCTCTCCGACCTCATCCGCGCCGACCTCTTCGAGCAGGTCATCCAGCAGCGCTATCTCGGCACCAAGCGCTTCTCCCTCGAAGGCCTCACCGTCCTCATCCCGTTTCTCGACCAGCTCTTCACCACCGCCGCCGAGAACGGCGTCAATCGCTCCGTCTTCGCCATGAGCCACCGCGGCCGCCTCAACGTCATGGTCAACACCGTCGGCCGCCAGTCCAAAGAGATCTTCTCGAAGTTCGAAGACGTCTCGCCCGAGACCACCATGGGCGGCGGCGACGTCAAGTACCACATGGGCGCCACCGGCGACTTCACCACCGCCAACGGCAAGACCGTCGCGCTCCACCTCGCCTCCAACCCTTCGCACCTCGAGGCCGCCGACCCCGTCATCATGGGCCGCGCGCGCGCTCGTCAGGATCGCGCCCTCGCGGCAGGCGACCCCAACGCCAACGCCCAGATCCTCCCCATGATCATCCACGGCGACGCCGCCTTCGCCGGCCAGGGCATCTGGGCCGAAACCCTCAACCTCGCCACCATCGACGGCTTCTCCGTCGGCGGCACCATCCAGGTCATCGTCAACAACCTGCTCGGCTTCACCGCCAACCCCGAGGAGTCCA
The DNA here is from genome assembly GCA_963777205.1 of uncultured Acidobacteriaceae bacterium. Classification (GTDB taxonomy): domain Bacteria; phylum Acidobacteriota; class Terriglobia; order Terriglobales; family Acidobacteriaceae; genus Granulicella. The sequence continues at coordinate 169,303 of CAVZPQ010000003.1, forward strand.
ACTCCTCGCGCTTCGCCTCCGACCTCGCCAAGCGCCTCCCCATCCCCATCTTCCACGTCAACGCCGAGGACCCCGAAGCCGTAGTCCGCATCGCCGCCATCGCCGCCGACTACCGCGCCGCCTTCAACTCCGATGTCGTCATCGACCTCATTGGCTACCGCCGCCACGGCCACTCCGAGGTCGACGACCCCACCGTCACCCAGCCGCGCCGCTACGCCCTCATCAAGGACCACGCGCCGCTCTACAAGATCTACGCGCAGAAACTCGGCGCAGACATCACCGCCGAAGTCTCCGCCGATCCAGGCCGACCTCCTCGAAGCCCAGCGCGCCGCCGCCAAGTCCGACGCCAAAGACGAAAAAGCCGCGCAGTCCACCAAGCGCTCCGCGCCATTCGTCATGAAGCGCCTGCACTCGCTCCCCGCCTACTGGGACAACTACGCCGGCGGCCCGCTCTCGCCCGACGACAACCCCGTCACCGGCCTAGACGCCACCGAAATCTCCGCGCTCACCAACAAACTCACGCACGCGCCCGAAGGCTTCCACGTCCATCCCAAGGTCGCCAAGCTCCTCGAACAGCGCTCGGAGATGGGCAACAACAAGCGCACCATCGACTACGGCTTCGCCGAGCTCCTCGCCTACGCCTCACTCCTCAAATCCGGCACGCCCGTCCGCCTCTCCGGCCAGGATTCCCAGCGCGGCACCTTCAACCAGCGCCACTCCGTCCTCATCGACACCGAAACCGAAGTCCGCTGGTCGCCGCTCTCGCACATCGCACCCGACGGCAAACAAGGCCGCTGGCAGTGCTACAACTCCATGCTCTCCGAGGCCGCCGTCCTCGGCTACGAGTACGGCTACGCCCGCGACTACCCCGAAGCCCTCGTCCTCTGGGAAGCCCAGTTCGGCGACTTCGCCAACGGCGCGCAAATCATCATCGACCAGTTCATCGCCGCCGGCGAAGCCAAGTGGGGCCTGCTCTCCGGCATCGTCCTCCTGCTCCCGCACGGCTACGAAGGCCAGGGCCCCGAGCACTCCTCCGCCCGCATGGAGCGCTTCCTCCAGCTCGCCGCGCAGGAAAACATCCAGATCACGCAACCCTCCACCGCCGCGCAGTACTTCCATCTCCTGCGCCGCCAGGCCATGCGCAAATGGCGCAAGCCCCTCATCGTCTTCACGCCAAAATCCATGCTCCGCCACCCCGACGCGATGAGCACCGTCCCCGACTTCAGCGTCGAACGTTTCCAGCCCGTCCTCGCCGACACATCAGTCACCAACGCCGCCGCGCGTCCTCATCTGCTCCGGCAAAATCGGCCACAACCTCCGCGTCGAGCGCGCCAAGCGCAAGATCGAAAACACCGCCATCATCTTCGTCGACCAGCTCTACCCCTGGCCCGAAGCCGAGCTCACCGCCGCCATCGCGCAACACCCGAACGCGCACGAAATCGTCTGGGTCCAGGAAGAGCCCGCCAACATGGGCGCCCTCGTCTACGTAATGCCTCTCCTCCGCAAGCTCGCCGGCAACCGCGCCGTCCTCTCGGTCAAGCGCACCGCCAGCGCCAGCCCCGCAACCGGCAGCCCCAAAGCCCACGAGCTCGAAGAAAAAACCCTCATCGACCTCGCCTTCGGCCTCTAAGCAACCTCGCCTTCGGCCTTAAGCCAAACCGGAAGGGCCCATCTTCAGATGGGCCCTTCACCTTTGCTCTTCCACCATCCGCCCAGCGCGCTTACGCTGCTCTCTATAATCGTCCCCACATGAAACGTCGATCGTCCGCCGGCAACCGCGAGCCCGCCCTGAAGCGCGTCTCCACCGAAGTCGCCGTCGCAACCAAGGGCGACAGGTTCGGCAGATTCTCCTCTGCGGCCTCCGGCTGGCTCGGCTCCAAATGGGCCTTTGCCGGCGCAATTCTCATCATCGTGGGCTGGGCTGCCTCCGGCCCGCTATTCCACTTCTCCGACACCTGGCAACTCGTCATCAACACCGGAACCACCATCGTGACCTTCCTGATGGTCTCCTCATCCAGAACACGCAGAACCGCGACGCCCGCGCCATCAACCTGAAGCTCGACGAAGTCATCCGTTCCATCGCCACCGCCGGCGACGACATGATGAACATCGAATCGCTCAGCGATGAAGAGCTCGACGCGATCGAGAAACGCTACGAGAAAATCAGAAAAGAGTGCGTCGCGCGACACGAGCGCAACAGCAAGAAAAACTGATCACCATCCGCCAACTCGACTAACCGCGTCACACCGGGAGACTGCATTCGCCTTTGTCTTTGCCGTTGCATTTCTTTCTGTCATTCCCGAAGGGAATCTGCTGTTGTCGTTGCCGTTGTCTCGTCTGGGCACGGCTTCAGCCGTGCCATAGCCACCCACCAAAAGACCCGGCTTTAGCCGCCGAGGTAACCTTCGCCTTCAGCCTCGGGTCTCCCCCGTTTTGGTTTTTGCTTCTAGGTAACCCGAGCCTTCAGGCTGGGCCTCTCACGACGAAAAATGAAAGGGGGCTCAGCCCCTGGGGTATGCCTTCCGCCGAGTGTCCCATTCACGCCGCACCGGGGTCCCCGGCGAGCGCTCTTGGCTCGCTTGGGTGGCAAGGCGTGGGCGGGGTCCACGTCGCCCGAGACAAAGCACCCGGACTCGCCACGAGAGCGAGTAATCCGCGCTAACCCTTTCGCCGTTGTTTTCGTTGTCACTCCCTAAGGGAATCTGCCTTTGCGTTGTTTCTCGGTGCTCGCAGGCTATAGTCTTGGGCGTCAGCACAAAGTCTGCTGCGTCATTCCTCATGGATGAAATCCAAAAGAACGTCTACGACCGTGGCCGGATCTCGCGTCGTGAAATGCTTCGGACTTTCAGCGTATTGCTGTCCGGCGCTCCCTTCGCTGCATCCGCACTCGGACAGGGGAAGTGTAGAGACGGCTACAAGACAGCGGCGTGTCCGTTATCTGCGGACGTCGCGACTGCCCCGATCAAGCCGCTCTTCGCGCCCACCCGCTGGAAGACTGTGGCGCTCGACCACCTCACATTCCAGATGCCCGACTACCAAAAGGAGGCAGCCTTCTACATCGCCCTCATGGGCTGGAAGCTGCGTAGCGATGACGGTACAAAGGCCGTCCTGGATATCGGCCACTGGGGATCAGCCGTCTTCGAACATGCGCCCGCCGAAGCAGCCGCGATCGTGAACAACTTCTGCTTCGTCATCGAGCCATGGAGCGCCACGGCCGTGGAGGCGGAACTTCGCAACCGCGGTCTGACCCCAGTGGCTGACAACGACGGCAACGGATTCGAAAGCTTCCATGTAAAAGATCCCGACGGATGGGATCTTCAGATAAGCAACGGCAACGGCCTCGCGCAGGCCCGCAAAACCCGCGCAACTGCGAAGCTGTCCGCGTCACTGCCGTTCGATCCGACCGGGTGGAAGACCGTATGGCTGGATCATCTCTCCTTTCGAGTCACGAACTACAAAGAGACGGCCTCGTTTTACTCCAACCTCCTGGGATGGAAGCCGACCTACGACGAAGGAAGTCAGAACGAGCTTGAGATCGGTGAAGTCGGAGACATCATCATTCGTGGAGGTAACCTGAACGATCCCAATTTCAAAAGTGACAGCACCGCGCGCGCAGCACGGCTGGATCACATCTCGTTTGGCATCTCGCCATGGGATACAGACGGTGTAAAGGCCCAACTCGAAAAGCGCGGCCTCCAGGCGCGCATGGACACTGGGACCCACGACGACATCCACGTTGCAGCGTGCAAGAGCTATCACACCACCACACCCAACGGCTACAACCTCCAAATCAGCTTCGTAACGCACGGCAATCGCCTGGCCTGGGCGAACACCGTCAAGCCGAAAACCTGACTACGATCACCGGGTGCCCCATTCACGCCGAACCGGGTTCCCCACCACCATCCCATCCCCCCGCTTCGCCACACCCGGCAGCGTCACCGGCAGCTTCCCACTAATCCCAATCTCGCCTGTCAGCGCCTTCGCCGCCGCGCGCTCCGAAGTCGTCACCCAGCTAAACGTGCACATATAGCTCTTGATGCCAGGAAAATTCAAAATCGCATACGGACTCCCCAGCGCGACAACAACGGTCTTATCTCGCCGCCGTCGACAGAATCCCCCGCAGAATCCCCGCCGAGCCCTCCGCCGACAACCCACTCGCACTCGTCGCCGCAGCCTCCACTGGCCCCGGCTGCGACACGCTGAACACCGCCGCAATCACCCGCTGCGCACTCTGCGCCAGCTTCGCAATCGCATCTGCCTCCAGCGAAGCCGATCGCCGGTCCACATAAACCACACGCGCATTCCGAAGTCGCGAACGCAACTGCCGCTCGAAAGCATGACCCTCATCGCCATGCGCATCGCGTCACAAAGATCACCACCAGCGTCTCGCCCGTCCGGAGCTCGCCAATCGGCACCAGATGATTGTCGTCCTTCACCAGCGTCACCGACTTATCCGCAACCTCCTGCGCCAGCGCATAACTCTCCGGCTTGCCCACATGATTCGGCAGATCATCCAGATCCACCAAATGCCGCCCCGGCGTATTCAACCCAGCCTTCGCCTTCACCAGCAGAATCCGCCGCACACTCGCATCAATCTGCGCGCGCGGAATCTCGCCGGCCTTCACCGCCGCCAGCAGCCCGTTGTACGTCCCATCCAGATCCGACGGCAGCTCCAGCAGATCCTGCCCGGCCTTCACCGTGTCCACCGCCGCACGCGCGGCCTCCGCGCGCGGATCGCCCGGATACAGCTTCGTCAGCCCATGCATCTCCATCGCGTCCGAAACAATCACGCCCTTGAATCCCATCTGTTCGCGCAACAACCCCGTCACCACCTTGTGCGAGGTCGTCGCAATCTTCGTCGGATCAGGCTCCAAGCGCAGGGAACGCGACATGCGCAATCATCACCGCATCCGTTCCCGCATCGATCCCCGCCTGAAACGGCGGAAGCTCCACCGTCTTCAGCCGCTCCAGCGGGGCATTCACGCGCGCCAGGTTCAAATGCGAATCCACATCCGTATCGCCGTGCCCCGGAAAATGCTTCAGCGTCGTCAGCATCCCGCCGGCATGCGATCCGCGAATATACGCCTGCACAAACTGCGACACCGCCGCCGGATCCTCGCCATATGACCGCGTATTGATGATCGGGTTCTCCGGATTAATCTGCACGTCTGCAACCGGATAGAAGTTCCAATCAATCCCGAGCGCCCGCGACTCCTCCGCCACAATCTTCCCGAACTGCTCCTCGTACGCCGGATTCCCCGTCGCGCCAAACGCCATCGGCTCCGGCCAATCCTCCACCTGCGTCAGCCGCATCGACGGCCCGCGCTCAAAATCCACCGAAAAGATCAGCGGAACCTTGCCCTTCGATCCCTTCTGCAGCAGGTTCGTGGTCATCGCGGCCTCATACGGAGGCACACGCAGCAGCAACGGCCCATCCGTATTCACGGACAGGTGCACCGCGCCCAGGTGGTACTTGTTGATGTCCGAGATGAGCTGCGTCCACCGCGGATCCTCCGAGTTATAGAACCCGAAGATCCCCCGCACCTCGATCATCTGCCCGATCTTCTCCTCGAGCGTCATCCGCCGCAGCATCCGGTCCGCCCACCGCTCCTGGGCCCGCGTCACCGGCCCGACCGCATGCTCCACGGACGCCGTTTTCGCAGATTGAGCCATACCGAAAGAGATCCCCGCGAACACCAAGGCGAACGCTGCTACACCACACTTCACACGAGACATGAGACCGACTCTAGTCGACGCGCAGCGCCTTCGGCAAAGGTCCATACCCGCGGTCATCAGCCTTAAGTGCTTGACGCCGCTGATAAACTGAAATTAGGGGAAAGACCATCGCCCGGCCACCGCCGGGCATTGCTATTTCCGCCTAAGTCGTTTTGTTTCAAGATTCTGCCCGCAAAATATCTGCTTTCAATATTTTGCGGAGCTCTTCCTTTGTTTTCAAGATTTTGCGGAATCCAGGGGGGAGGGGGTGTCCGGTATCTCCGCCACCCAAACCTGGTGACTGATCTTCGGTGGACCATCGGCCTTGTGCAGCGCCCAGACTTTTTCCCGGATCGCCTGGTCAGCCGCCGTGACCCGCTCCCGCGACCGCAGGTACTCCAGCCAGCTCTCCATGATGAAGGTCTCGTTCACCCGCGTCGGGTCGGCCGCATCCCGGTAAATTCCCCAGCGCACCGCCCCATCCCGCAGCCGCACCCCCTTCAACCCCTGCACCGCATGGGTGAACTCCGGATAGTTCTCCGGAGGAATGCAGTACTCAATGGAGACCCGCACAGGACCTTCATCAGGTTCAGGCACAGCACGGAGTTGAGGCAGCGGCCGCGTCGGCTTGTACGGTGTCAGGTCCGGCAGAGAGCCTTTGAGGATGTGGATTCGAGACGTGAAGGGAAGCGTCAGCGCCATCCCCGCCGCAGCGCAGATCAGTGCCTCGCGGACCGATCTCCGCTGCGCAATCGCTCCCCACATCACGGAGCCCAACGCCAGGCCCCCCTGGAAGGTCATCAGGTAAAGGCCCAGCGCCCGCGCATGCACCCATCGCGGAACCGAGAGCTGCACACTCACGTTCAGCGTCGACATCGTGCTCGTCCAGCAGAAGCCCGAGCCCAGCAGTGCCGGAATCACCGCCCACGGCGATCGCACGAATGCAATCACGAGCAGCGCGAGGATGTAGTACACCGAGGTGATCGCGAGCAGCATGTCGGCCTTGACGTACCTACGCATCCATCCGAGCGTGGTCGCCGCGACGACAGCGCCAAGCCCAAGGCAGCCGTTCAGGATGCCGTAGCCCATCGCTCCCTGCCGCAGATCGTTTTTCGCGACCAGCGCAAGCAGCGCCCAGATTGCGCTGACGAAGAAGGTGAAGACGAAAGCGCGGATCAGCGGTCCTTGCAGGTCGGGAGCGTAGCGCAGGTAGCGCAGCCCTGAGCGGACGGAGCCAAGCATTCGCTCGGCCGGCAATGCGCTCGAGAACAGTGGCGTTCGCCGCCAGCGCCACAGAATCCAGATCACAGCGACGAAGGAGGCGGAGTTGAGCGAAAAGACCCAGCCTGCGCCAGTCGTTGCTTTCAGGAACGCCGCAACCAGCAGCCCGCCGAGCGCTGGGCCGAGCGCGCGCGCGATGTTGTTGCTCGCCGCGTTCAGCGTCACGGCCGCGGGGATGTAGTCCATCGGCACGAGCTCAGGCACGATAGCCTGCCATGCAGGGTTGTTCATCGCCGAGCCAACATTCAGCAGGAAGGTAAAGAACAGCAGCGCCCACGGTGAGACCACACCGGTGAACGTGAGCAATGCGAGAACCGCAACGCTGACGAGCATCCATGCCTGCCAGAAGATGAGCAAGCGGCGCCTGTCGTAGATGTCGGCCGTTGCACCAGCGAAGAGCCCGAGTGCCAGCACCGGAAGGCTTGCCGCCGTCTGCATGAGCGCAATAAGAAGTGGCGATGGGGTGAGCACCGTCATCAGCCACGTGCCCGCGGTGTCCTGCATCCACGTGCCAACGCCGGAGATCGTCGACGCTATCCAGCGATCGCGGAACAGAGCGATGCGCAGCGGATCGAACGTGCCGATGTACTCGCCCTCTGGGTGCGGTGCGGTTGCGCTCCGAGGCGCCAGGTCGCTCGAATCCGTCTGTGCTGTGTGTCCCACGACTTCTATGATGCGGGTTCAATCGCGGCGTAAGAAGTGTCGCCGCGATAGAATCCGGCTGATGGCAAGTGCAGTGCGTATTGCGGATGCGTCCGGATTTGAAGGGTCGGCGGAACGACTCATTGTGCCGGAGAACGAGGAGCAGGTTGTTGAGATTCTGGCCGAGGCTGTCAGAACCCAGACGCCGGTAACCATCCTCGGCTCGCGCACAGGGCTGACCGGATCCTGCGTTCCGCAGGGCGGATGGGCGATCTCGATGGAGAAGTTCCGCAAGCTTGAGATCGAGGATGGGTTTGCGCGCGTTGGACCTGCAGTCACGCTGCTGGAGCTGCGCGACGCAGCGGCGAAGACCGGCCAGTTCTACGCACCCGACCCGACCGAGATTTCAGCATCAATCGGCGGGAGCATTGCGACGAACGCGAGCGGATCGCGCAGCTTTCGGTTCGGCAGTACGCGGCGGCATCTGCGTGCGCTGAAAGTAGCGCTTCTGGATGGAACTGTGCGGTGGTTCCGGCGCGGAGAGGCGATCGACTTTGATGTCCCCGCGCTGCCGAATCCGCGAACCACGAAGAACACGGCTGGATATCGGCTCTCGGCTGGCATGGACTGGATCGACCTGTTCTGCGGCTCCGAGGGAACGCTGGGCGTGACGCTCGAGGCGGAGGTTGCGTTGCTGCCGATTCCGGAGCACCTGCTTTCAGGTGTGGTGTTCTTCGCGAGTGATGAGGACGCGCTCGATGCGGTTGCGAAATGGCGCAGCGTGCCGGAGCTGCGCATGCTCGAGTACGCGGACCGGCCTTCGCTCGATCTGATTCGATCGAAGTATCCGGACATTCCGCGTACGGCGCAGGCGGCGCTGTTGATTGAAGCGGAGGGCGATGATCTTGATGCGTGGGAGCAACGGCTTCGAAGAAGCTCATGCGTTGCTCGAAGCGTCATGGTTCGGCCTGGAAGCAAAAGACCGCGAGCGATTCCGCGCGTTCCGGCATGCATTTCCGGAGGCAGTCGTGGACACGATGCGCAAGCGCGGCTTCATGAATATGGGAACGGATTACGCGGTGCCGCTTGATAAGGATCGCGAGATGTTGCGCTACTATCGCGAGCGCCTGCAGAACGAACTGCCCGGGCGGTACGTGATCTACGGGCACCTCGGCGACGCGCACGTTCACCTGAACATGCTGCCGGCCACCGCAGACGAGGCGCAGATCGCCACTCGGCTGCTGAAGGAGTTTGCGCGCGAAGCAGTGAGACTGGGCGGCACGGTTTCGGCCGAGCACGGTCTGGGGAAGCGCAAGGCGAAGCTGCTGGAACTGCAGTACACGCCGGAGCAGATCGCGGCAATGCGCGAGGTCAAGCGCAGGTTCGATCCGGATGAACTGCTGGGGCGAGGAACGTTGTTCGGATCCGGATTCGCCGGCGCAATCTGATTCCGGTGAGCTTGCGTGCTAGCGAATCCCGACGATCTTGTGCGTCTGCAGACTCAAGCGCCAGGCGGGATTGTCGAGGCAGAACTGGATGGCTGCGGCGGTTGTGGCTGCGCTGTCTGGTCCGTCCATCGGCTGAATAAAAAAGTTCTTGAAGTTGAGCTTGAGGAACTCGTTGGGGTCATTGCCTTGCGGGTAAACGAGCTTCAGTTCGTCGCCTGATGTAACTGCGAGCGGCGCGTTCTGCTTGGGACTGACGCAGACCCAATCGACGCCATGCGGGCACTGCAATGGTTCCGTTCGTCTCAATGGCAATGGTGAAGTTGCGCTGATGAAGAGCGTCGATGAGCTCGGCGTCCAACTGCAGCAGAGGCTCTCCGCCGGTGCAGACGACGAAGCGATATGTGAGCTGTCGTGCGTCGGCCAGCGCTGCGCGATTGCATCGGCGAGTTCGTCCGCGTCGAGAACTTTCCGCCGCCGTCGCCATCGGTGCCGAAGAAGTCTGTGTCGCAGAACTGGCAGATGGCCTGCGCGCGATCGGCTTCGCGGCCGCTCCACAGGTTGCAGCCGCTGAAGCGGCAGAAGACGGCGGGCCGGCCGGCGTTCACGCCTTCGCCTTGCAGGGTGTAGAAGATCTCTTTGACGGCGTAGCTCATTACTTATGTGTTCCGGTAGTGCACGGGATCTGTGGCGGAGTTCTCGGCGAAGCCCTTCAGGCGCAGCAGGCAGGCATCGCATGAGCCGCAGGCCTCGCCTGTTTCTGATGAGTCGTAGCAGGTGACGGTCGCAGCGTAGTCGACGCCGAGCGACAGCCCGGCGCGGATGATCTCGGCCTTGCTCATCGAGATGAGCGGAGTGTGGATGGTGATGTGGCGGCCTTCGGTTCCGAGCTTCGTGCCAAGGTTGGCCATTGTCTCGAAAGCATGAATGAACTCGGGGCGGCAGTCGGGATATCCGCTGTAGTCGAGCGCGTTGACGCCGATGAAGATGTCCGTCGCGTTGAGGCTTTCGGCCCACGCGAGCGCGAGCGAGAGGAAGACGGTGTTGCGCGCGGGCACGTAGGTGACGGGAACGCCGTGGCCGATCTCCTCGAGCGAGCGATGCTTCGGGATGGCGGCGTCGCCGGTGAGCGCGGAGCCGCCGAAGGTGCTGAGGTCGATGTTTAGCACCACGTGGCGCGCGACGTTCTGGCTGGCTGCAATTCGCGCGGCGGCTTTGAGTTCCGCCTTGTGCCTCTGACCGTAGTCGAAGCTGAGCGCGTACACGGAGAAGCCATGCGATTTGGCGATTGCGAGCACGGTAGTTGAATCGAGGCCGCCGCTCAACAGAACGACGCCTCTCTTTTTCCCGGGCTCTGTCACGCTTGTATGGGCTGTTTCCGCCATCTCACCAGTTTACCCGTAGAGCGCGGACTCACTTAAACTTGAGGCAGATGGAGATTTTTAAAGAGTTTCGTTTCGAGGCGGCGCATCGGCTGCCGAATGTTCCGGAAGGGCATAAGTGCGCGCGCTTGCATGGGCACTCCTTCCGGGTTGAGGTTCATCTGTGCGGAGAGGTCGACGAGCGAGTTGGGTGGGTGCGCGACTTCGGTGATCTGAAGAAAGCGTTTGAGCCGCTCCATGAGCAGCTGGATCATCGCTATCTGAATGAGATTCCCGGCCTCGAGAATCCGACCAGCGAGGTGCTCGCGCGCTGGATTTGGCAGAGGCTCGAGCCGGTGCTCGATGGCATGAGCTCCGTCGTCGTGCGCGAGACGTGCACGAGCGGAGCGGTGTACCGCGGTCCGCAGCCCTAGTCGCGCGGCTATTCGCCGGAGGTGTCCTCGCGCTTGTAGGGCTTCTGCATGAGTGAGCGGGCTTCGTTCACCGCGCCCTGCGTGTTGTCGTTGGTCTGGATGGCGAGGCGGTACTCGTTGACCGCGCGCTCGCGCTGCCCGGTGATGTCGAAGATCTTGCCGAGGTTGATGTGGCTCCAGACCTCGATCCACCTTGGGTCGCCGTCGCCGCGGAGCGCGTCGCGGAAGCTGTTGGCCGCCGCCTGGTAGTTCTTCTGCATCAGGAAGACCTCGGCGAGGCGGTAGTTCGCGAGCGAGCTGCCGCGGTCCTGGTCGAGGGCTTTCTGGTACTCAGCGATGGCGCCGAGGAGATCGCCCTGCGCGACGTCCTGCTGGCCGCGAAGCACAGCGACGCGCACGGCGAGATCGGGCGTGGATTTGAGAAGCCAGTTGTCCGGGTCGATCGTGATCTTGCGCGGGCGGCCGAAGGTCTCGACGTTGTAGGCGGACTCGGTTCCGGAGAGATCGACGCGGCGCTCCTCGGTCTTGCCTTCGGTCTCGATGCGGAGCTCGACCGGCATCTTGAAGAGATCGAGGTCCTGCGCGACGGTGCCGATGGTGCGGAAGCCTTTGCCGTCTCCGAGACGATAGACCTGGTAATTGTTCACGAACTCGGGCGCGCCGGTGCCGTCCACCCACTGTGAGAAGAAGGGTGTGAGCTGCAGGTGCGATGTGGCTTCGGCGATGGTCTGGACCTGCGAGGTGCGGATGGACTTGTCGATGTTCTGCGAGAGCAGCGCGCGCAGGAAGCTGGTGAACACGTCGTCGCCCATCTCCCAGCGGAGCATGTGGAAGACCATGGCTCCCTTGTCGTAGGTCATGTTCTGGAACTGCGGCGAGAAGGGATCGAGGCGCGAGAGCGAGGTGAGGGGCTCGGTGTCGTAGGCGAGCGCGGCGGCCTCAGTGTCGGTGATCGCGTTCTGGAGTGCGGTCTTGCCGCTCTGGTCCTCGAGGTACAAGAGCTCCGCGTAGCGCGTCATGCCGTTGCAGATCCACTCGTCGTTGAGCGTGGCGGGCGAGACCTCGGAACCCCACCACTGATGCGCGACGGTGTTGGCGAGCAGCCGCGTGTTGCCGCGGTCGGCGCGGATGGCAACCACCTCGGGCGCCCAGGAGGCGGAGACGGAGTCCGCGGGGAGCTCGACGACATTGATGAGCGGCGACTCGGCTCCGCCGAACTCGTTCGTCATGTACTCGAACTCTTTGGCGACGGTCTCGGCGAAGTCGTGCGCGTGGGATTTGCTGGCTTCGGTGAGGAAGACGTGAACGTTGGGCGCGTCTGCCGCCTGCACCGGCGGAAGGAACTTGCCGGCGACGATGGTGCCGGGGAAGCCGGGCCTCTTCCAGTCGAAGATGAACTCGGTTTTGCCGCCGGGAGCAGTGTGCTCGCCGGCGACGCCGCTGCCGATCGCGCGCTCGCCGGCAGGGAGGGTCACGTGGATCTCAGCGGTGAAGCGGTCCGTGTAGAGGCCGGGAAGCGAGATGGGAAACCAGCGGCCGGGATAGAGAAGGATGCTGATCGGGTCGGCGACGTGGACGAAGTTAATGCCGTCGACCGGGCTGGTATCGACGGTCGGTGTGCCGGAGTAGGTGAAGGTCCAGGTGGAGCTGGTGCCCTTGGCAAGCGGCGTCGGAACGGCAACTCGGACTGTGGAGTCCGCCGCGTTGCGCTCCGGCGTGAGGGTCGACTTGTCGGCCGACGTGAGGGAGGTGATCTGAAGGCCGTTATTGAGGCCGAAGATGACGCTCGTGAGGTCTTCAAGCGTGGTGAAGGTGACGGTTGTCGTCGCGTTCAGGCGGCCCGTTGCGGGGTCGAGGTCAGTGTGGATGACGTAATTTTGCGACGTCGATCTGCTGGCGCAGCGGGATGGCGGCGCGAATCGGCTGTACTGCCAGCGCGGTCAGGGCGAGGAGTGCGATCGGGAGAAGACGGCGCAGGGTGAAACGCAGGGAGTGCATGGGGTCCTTGGCGCATTCGCGGGGAAGGCAGCCTAAGGCAAAGCTACCGCAGACCGAGGGTTCTCCGCGAGTGTCTGTCAGATTAGACGGAGCGGAGGGCGGGTGGACTACGGCTGGTGGCCCGCTGCGGCTGGGGTATCGGCGGAGCTCGAGAGCAGGTCGAGGATGATATCTGCCGCCCGCTCCAGGGGAGGGATGCTCGGGGCGCCGGGCGCGAGAAGCTGGTTCCGGAGCTCGGCGAGCGTCGGCGATTTGGGCGTGGCGCTCAGGGGTGTCGGCCAGCAGCGGGGCGAGCTCGCCGGCTACGTTCTGGGCGGTGAAGCGGGACTGCAGGAGCTCGGGCACTATGCGGCGACCGGCGATGAGGTTGGGCATGGCGACCGGCAGGTTGCCGGATGCGTCGGTCATGTCCGGGAACTCGTCGGGATAACGGACAAGGCGTTTGGCCAGGGCGAAGGTCAGGGGCGAGACGCGGTAGACCACGATGAAGGGGTTTCCCACGACCGCGGCGAGCACGGTTGCGGTTCCGCTGGCGACGACGGAGGCGCGGGCGTGGTGGAGTGCTTCGCGGGCGTCGGGCACCAGATTCAACCGAACGCTTGAGGCCTCCGGACCGAAGTACTTGAGATGTTCCTTGTTGAGTTGCTCGATATAGGCGTGGAGCTCAGCAGGTCTGATGGTGGATGCGACCGGAAGCAGGAACTCGAATCGCGTGTAGGCGGCGGGATCCGGGGGTGTGGAAATCTTTCGGCCGTCGAAGGTGGTTTGGGCCGCGGCAGAGGCGATGAGGTCGGACATCGCCAGCTCATGCAGAGCTGGAAGATTTGCTCGTATCTCTTTCCATCTACTGCCAGGTAGAAGCGCAATCCATGTCTTCGCTGGGTCCAGATGGTGCTGGGCGGCGTAGGTTTCGCGGGGGAGTGGGGGGGATGTGGATTCCGGCGTGAGGAGGGGGTGCCCGATGAACTCGGCGTCCACGCCGCGGCTGCGGTAGAAGGTCTCCTCGAAGGGGAAGATGACGAGCATGCGATCGACGCGCTCCTGGACCCAGCGGAGGCGGCGGCGCTTCCAGGCCCAGAGCTGGGGGGAGACGAGCCAGACGACCGGGACCCCGGCACGGCGGAGATGACGGGCGAGGCGGAAGTTGACGTCCGGGAAATCGATGAGGACGGCGACCGACGGGCGATCGCTACGGATAGAGGCGACCAGGCGGCGGTAGCTGGAGTAAATCTGCGGGATGTGGCGGAGGATCTCGGTGACGCCCATGACGGCAACATCTTCAGCTCGAACGACTTGCTGCTGGTGCTGGCGGGCCATGTGGGGGCCGCCCAGGCCGGTGAAGGTGGCGCTGGGGAGGCGGGTGCGGAGGGCGGCTATGAGCTGGGCGCCGTAGGCGTCGCCGGAGGCCTCTCCGGCGGAGAGGAAGATGCGCGGGTTGGGCTCGGCGGCGATGAGGCAAGTCTACCGCTCGCCATGAAAAGTGGCTGTGATGTGGGCGGTACCCCCCCTCCTCCCCTGTTTTTGCGCAAAGTCTTCGGATCAGAGACTTTATCGGTGGACTTACGGCGGCGTTTTCGGGGCGAGGGAATCCGCGCGGCAGCGCAGAGGGGGTGAGATGAGGGCGGGTTTTGTCAAGCGCGGGGGTTTTGGCGGATTCGATGTTGTAGTCGGTGAGGGCGCGGGTCGCCTAAGATGGTCGCGGGATGGGAAGCCGCGGAGCAGTGAAGGCGAAGAGGTTTGAGGCGGTGCTGGAGAAGGGCGACAACGGCCTGGGGTGGACGATCGCGCGCGTGCCGTTTGTACCGCATGATGTCTGGCCGGAGATGGTGCGGCTGCGCGTGAAGGGAACGGTGAACGGATTTGCGTTTCGGACGTCGCTGTTTCCTTACCGGGGCGGCGGCGGGTTTTATGTGCTGGTGAACCGGGCGATGGAGAAGGGTGGGCGGGTGCGGCTGGGCCAGAAGGCGGAGTTCTTGCTGGAGCCGGATATGGCGCCACGGCCGGCGGAGCTCCCGGAAGAGCTGGACGTGCTGCTGGACGAAGAGGACGGTCTAGAAGGGGACGGTCTACAAGCGGAAGGTCTACAAGGGCAAGGTCTACAAGGGGAAGGTCTAAGGGCGTTCTATGACTCGTTGAGCGAGAGCATGCGGCGCGAGATTGGGAAGTGGATCGGCGGGGTGAAGAGTGAGGCTTCGCGAACGAAGCGGGCGCAGCAGATGGCCGAACGGCTGCTGTTTGCGATGGAGGGCGAGCGTGAGATGCCGCCCATTCTGACGGTCGCGTTTCGCGGGCGGCCGAAGGCGAAGCTCGGATGGGAGCGCATGACTCAGCATCAAAGGCGGTGTGAGCTTCTCGCGGTTTACTACTACCAGAGTCCGGAGGCGCGGCAACGGCGCGTGCAGAAGCTGGTGGATGCGGCCGAGCGGCACGGGCCGGAGAATTGAAGACGCGGAAGATCAGGCGGCACTGTTTGCGTTTCAGTTAATCGTTTATGTCCCCGACGTGCCCTTTATGACAACTTTGAAATATTTCTTTGTGCCGGGAGTGGTCTTTTCGAGAGGCTGGCTCGTCTCTGAGTGTGAATTGTGTCTGTCGCAGGCCAGGCGGACTGAAGCTGCATGACGGGGCGTAGAGCGTCGGTTTACGCCCGAAGAGTACGGATCGAATAAGTCTGAATACCGGCCGGCGGACTGTTCAGCCGGACGTACGGAGAATATCGATGAAGCGTCTCCTGCTTTTTTCATTCGGGTATGCGGTTTCTTTGTCGCTCGGCTGCGTCGTTTGCGTGTGCGTTTTGGTTGCGACGGAGCAGCGAGCGATGGCCATGTATGTGGATCCGGGTTCAGGCCTGTTGGCGATCCAGTCGGCAGCGTCGGTGGTTGCCGCCGCAGCGTTCTTTTTGCGGAAAAAGATACGTGCTATCTTTGGGTTCCGTCGCAAGGCTGAGGCATTCGTTCCTGTTTGTGAGGAGAAGGGCGACACGCGCAACGTCGCATGAGCTTGAGTGCCGCTGAACCGACCTTTCGCGACCCTGCCGGCTCTGTAGTGATCGAACCCGACCGCGTTGTGCGGCGTGTTCGGCCCGCTTTTCGCGAATCCGCGTTGGAGTTCCTGGAATCGAGCTTCTACCGTCGAGCGGTGGACCGCGGCGACATGGTCTCGAGCGTCGTCGAAGATGCTCCAGATGAGCTCCGACTGATTCATCCGCGTTTGCGGATTGCTTCTTATCCATGGGAGTGGACGCCTACGCAGTGGCTGGCGGCGGCGGAGCTGACGCTCCAATTGTGCGATGAGGCACTTGGCGATGGGTCCGTTACCCAGGGCTGGATCCTGAAGGATGCGACACCGCTGAACATCGTCTTCAAAGGACCGCGGCCGGTGCTGGTTGATGTGCTCTCGTTTGAGAAGCGCGATCCGGGCAGTGCGTTGTGGCTGGCGTACGGACAGTATGTGCGGACGTTTCTGCTGCCGCTGCTGATGAGAAAGAATCTGAACTGGCCGCTGGAGATGACGCTGTTCCGGCGCGACGGATATGAGCCGCTCGGAGTTATACAACGCGCTGAGCTGGGGGAAAAGGATGTCGCCGGAGGTGCTGTGGCCGGTCACGATTCCGGCGCTGCTGGACCGGCGGAAGGCGGGCTCGGCGAACGTTCAGCGAGCGCAGCCCAAACGTGACCCGGAGCTGACGCTGCACGCGCTGAAGCGGACGGTTGCGGGCTTGCGGAAGCGCACGCGCGCGGCTGTGCCGAAGAGCGGGAGCTCCGAGTGGGCGGAGTACACGACTTCGCTGGCGCATTACACGAAAGAGCAGACGGAGCAGAAGCGCGCCTGGATCCGTGCGGCGCTTGACGAGTTGCGGCCCGGGCGGGTGCTGGACGTGGGCGCAAATACGGGCGAGTTCAGCGCGCTTGCCGCCGAGCTGGGCGCGGAGGTTGTGGCGTTGGAGCGCGACGCGGATGCGGCCGACCGGATTGCGAAGATGAGTGCGGCGCGGTCGCTGAGCATTCAAACCATCCATGCGGATCTGGCACGGCCCACACCTGCGGTTGGCTGGGAGAATCGCGAGTCCAGCGCGCTGTTGGCGCGGCTCGAACAGCAGTTTGATGTCGTGATGCTGCTGGCCGTGATTCATCACCTCTTGCTGTTGGAGCAGATTCCGCTGCGTGCCATCCTATTGTTATGCCGCCGGCTGACGAAGCGGTTCGTGGTGGTGGAATGGGTTCCGGCGAGCGATCCGATGTTTGTGAGCCTGATGCGCGGGCGCGACGATTTGTACGGATCGTTGAGCGAAGCCGACCTGATGAGTGCGTGCGAGGGGCTGTTTGAAGTTGTGCGAAGAGAGACGCTTGGCAACGGAAGGGTACTGCTGCTGATGGAGCGGAGCTTCGGCGAGGGCGTGTGACACGTGGCGGCAGACTGAAGAAGCTGTGCCAGTGTATCGGGCTGGCGTGCCTGATCCTGGTGGTGAACTACGGCGATCTGCTGGGCGGCGGAGCAGACGTGCGGATGCACGTGCCGTTTGCGCTGACCGGGATATGCGTGGCGCAGGTTCTGGACATTCTTCTGCTGGGCTGCGGGTTGTTTGCGTTGTTCGCGCTAGCGGCGCGCACAAGCTATTACCCCTGGGTACGGCTGATGGTGATGATTCTGGCGCCGCCGTATCTGCTGGAACGCGCGCGCACGGTGATTCCGCTCGGCATGACAGATGGCGTGATCCTGATCATTGGGATTGTCTGGACGGCACTTTTGCTGCTGCTGCTATTGCGCTTTCCACGTGGGTACAGGACCGCGATCCGTTGGGGGGACGCGGTGGGCGTGTTTCTGGCGATCTTCGGTTTCTGCAGTGTTGTGCAGCTGCTGTGGGTGACTGCGTGGAAGCCCGGACGGCAACAGATTCAAGCTGCATGGAGCGGCAGGCCGCAGCCTCCGCGTGATCATGCGCGGGTTGTGTGGGTGCTGTTTGATGAGCTGTCGTACGACCAGGTTTTCGAACACCGCGCGCATGACCTGATGCTGCCGAACTTCGACGCGCTGAGGAACGAGAGCACGCTGTACACGAACATGCAGCCCGTTGGTCTGAAGACCGTGAAGGTTGTGCCGTCGCTGCTGAGCGGGGCTACCGTGGACGACTATCGCTACGCGTTCAAGAACACGCTGCAGGTGCATTTTGAAGGCGTGCATGGATGGCATGCGCTGGATGGGAACGGAACGATCTTCCACGATGCTCAGCGGGCGGGATGGAGGACGGCCGCGGTTGGTTGGTACAACCCGTACTGCACGATTTATGGCGATGCGCTGGACAGTTGCTACTGGACGAACCTGGACCGCATGGACGGCGACATGGCGCAGCGCTACAACGTGTGGCGGAACACCGTGCGGCCGTTTCAGGCGCTGGCGATACAGCTTTTCTCGCCTGCGCTGGCAGACCGCAGGAGCTGTGATTTCGATGTGCGGCAGCGGCTGCGGACGCAGTTGAACCTGCAGCAGCATGCCTCGGATCTGCTGAAGGCAGGATCAGGCAGATTTCATCTTTCTTCACCTGCCGATTCCGCACAGCCCGAATATCTGGAGCCGCGTGAATGATGATTATGCGAAGGGCTGCGGGAGTTCGTATCTGGACAACCTGGCGCTGGCGGACAAGACGCTGGGAAGGATAATGGCGCAACTGGAGCAGTCGCCGCGATGGAAGGACACGACGGTGATTGTGCAGGGCGATCACTCGTGGCGGGTGATGCTGTGGGATGGTTTGCCGGCATGGACGGATGAGGATGATCAGGCGGCGCGCGGCGGATTCGATCCGCGGCCTGCGCTGTTGATTCACAACGCGGGGCAGACGCAGCCGGGTACGGATGGGGACGCGCGCTCGTTGCTGTTCGTGCATGAGGCGCTGGAGGATGTGCTGAGCGGCAGGCCTGTGCAGAGTGGTCAGGCTGTGGCGGTTTCGGAGAGCGGCGTTCCGAGTTCCTGATCCTTGTACTGGAGCTGGTAGAGCTTGTAGTAGAGGCCGCGGCGAGCGAGGAGTTGTTGATGCGTGCCCTGCTCGCGGAGCTTGCCCTTGTGCATGACGAGGATGGTGTCGGCGCGCTGAATGGTGGAGAGGCGATGCGCGATGAGGACGCTGGTGCGGCCGGTGATCATGCGCTCGAGCGCTGAGCGCACGCGGAGTTCGGTCTCTGTATCGACCGAGCTGGTTGCCTCGTCGAGGATGAGGATGCCGGGCTTGTGCGCGAGTGCGCGGGCGAAGCTGATGAGCTGTTTCTGGCCGGTGGAGAGCGTTGAGCCGCGCTCGAGTACGGGCTCCTGAAAGCCGCCGGGCAGTGTGCGGATGAAGTCGCCGACGTTGACCTGGTCGGCGGCGTTGGCGACTTCGTCTTCGGTGATCCAGGCGGAGCCGAGGCGGATGTTGTAGCGGATGTCGCCGGAGAAGAGATAGGGGTCCTGCAGGACGACGCCGAAGCGGCGGCGGAGTGCGAGGAGGTCCTGCTCGCGGACGTCGACGCCGTCGACGAGAACGTGGCCGCGCTGCACGTCGTAGAAGCGCATCATCAGCGCGGTGAGCGTGGTTTTGCCTGCGCCGGTGTGGCCGACGATGGCGGCGGTCTCGTCGGGGTGGATGGTGAAGCTGACGTCGCGGAGGATCCATTCGATCTCGGGGAGATCGGTGGCGGGATCGGATGAGGAGGCGAGGATGGTTTGGTCGGCGGGGCTGAGCTTCTGGTAGGTGAACCAGACGTTGCGGAACTCGATGCGGCCGGAACGGTCGCCGGTGCGCGGCTGCGGCGGGTGAGGAGATGTCGGGGGCTGTGTCGACGAGGCGGAAGATGCGCTCGGCTGCGGCCATCGCGGCTTGCAGGATGTTGTACTTGTCGCTGAGGTCCTGGATCGGGCGGAAGAAGCGCTGCGCGTACTGGATGAAGGCCATCAGCGTGCCGAGCGTAACGGCGCCGAAGACGGAGAAGTAGACCGTGTTTGGTGCGGTGGCGAGTGTGTAGACGTGGACGTGGGATTCGAGCCAGCGGCCGTGGGTGCGGACGAATGCAGAGAAGAGCACGGCGCGGCCGCCGAACCAGATGACCATCGCGATGGCGAGCGAGCTTAGGAACTCGACGACCGGGTAGTAGAGCGCGTAGGCGAAGATGGCGTCGGTCCAGGCGCGCTTGTTTTCGGCGTTGACGGCGGAGAAGTCGTTGAAGGCGCGGCGCTCGCGGTTGAAGAGCTGCACGACTGACATGCCGGAGACGTACTCCTGGGTGAAGGAGTTGATCTTGGCGGTGGCGGTGCGCTGGCGGCGGTAGCTGTCGCGCACGTGCTCGCGGAAGAGTTTTGTGGCGTAGAGGATTCCGGGGATCACGGCGAGCGTGATCAGAGCGAGCGGCCAGCTCATCTGCATCATGATGACGACGATGAAGGTGAGGGCGAAGACGTCTTCGAAGATGGCGAGGACGCCGGAGGTGAACATCTCGTTGAGCGCGTCGACGTCGGAGGTGACGCGCGTGACGAGGCGGCCGACGGGGTTGCGATCGAAGAAGCCGACGTGCATGCTCTGGAGGTGGCGGAAGATCTGCGAGCGGAGGTCGAACATGATCTTCTGGCCGGTCCACTGCATGAGGTAGGTCTGGATGAACTCGAGGCCGAAGCTGAGCGAGAGCGCGCCGAGGTAGAGCAGGCCGAGTTCGGTGATGCCGGTGAGCGGGGAGGGGCTGAGATGCCGCGCGAGCCAGCCGCGGTTTCCGGTGGGCGCGAGGTAAGCGTCGAAGGCGACCTTCATCAGGTAGGGGCCGGCGACATCGGACGCGGCCTTGAGCAGAATGGCGGATGCCGAGACAGCCGCCGCCAGCTTGTACGGGGCGAGATAGCCCACGAGGCGGCGCATCAGGCGGGAGTCATAGGCTTTGCCGACGACGTCTTCGTCGGGACCGGAGCGCGGCGCCGTGGCCTGTTCGGCTGCGCTCGGGCTGGCTCTTTTTGTCCTCGGTCTCGGCGGCCATGATGATTCGATTGTAGTGGGGCGGTTTGGTCGCGTGAAAGAATGGAAATATGAGTGGGATTGGTCCGGAGCGGCTGGGCGTGTACGTGAGCGTACCGTTCTGCCGCGCCAAATGCAGCTTCTGTAACTTCGCCTCGGGGGTGTCGTCCGCGGAGCGCGTTGTGGAGTACGTGCGGCAGTTGTGCGAAGAGATCGCGCAGGCCGGTGCGCGCGCGGAGCGTCTTGGGAGTTGAGCTTCCGCGGGTTGTGGATACGGTCTATTTTGGCGGCGGGACGCCGAGCCTGCTGGAGCCGCGACAGTTGCGGGAGATTTTTACTGCGTTGCGCGGCGAGTTTTTCGTTGAGGCAGATGCGGAGATTACGCTCGAAGCGGCGCCGGGCCAGATTGCGGACGATCTGCTGGACGAGGCGCTGCGATTGGGTGTGAACCGCGTCAGCCTGGGCGTGCAGAGCTTTGTCGATCGCGAGAGCGGAGCCGTCGGAAGAAGCCACACGGGCGAAGATTGTCTGCGGGAATTCGGACGGCTGCGTGCGCGCGGAGTGAAGGAACTTGGCGCAGACCTGATTGCGGGCTTGCCATACCAAACTCGTGAGAGCTGGCGGTCTTCGCTCGAGATGGCGTGCGGGGCGGGTTCCGGCGATGCGGGGCTCACGCACTTGAGCGTTTACCTGCTGGAGATTGATGAGGGCTCGCGGCTCGGGCGCGAGGTGCTGGGCGGTGGTGCGCGGCTGCACGCGCCGGCTGTCGCGAACGAGGAGCTCGCGGCGGAGCTGTATGAGGATGCGTGCGAGTTCCTGGGCGCGAACGGATTTGAGCAGTATGAGATTTCGAACTTCGCGCGCGGAAGAGAGCACGAATCGAAGCACAACCGCAAATACTGGGAGCGTTCGCCGTATCTCGGGTGCGGACTGGATGCGCACTCGATGCTGCTGCGCGCGGACGGGCGAGCGGTGCGGTTTGCGAATCCGGACGAACTCGCAGAGTACGGTGTAACCCAACAGGCGGAATTGACGGAGATCAGCGAACGAGAGGCGTTCGAGGAGGCGGTGTTTCTGGGCCTCCGGCTCAACGAAGGGATAGCGGTCGCGGAATTGATACAACAGTTTCCAAACGGCTGGATTGACGAATGCAACGAGCGCGTTCAGCAACTCGCGCGTTCAGGCATGATGCGCGCAGAAGATGGCCGATGGATGCTTACGACGCGCGGACGTCTGGTCTCGAGTGAGATCTTCGGCGAGTTGCTCGCCGTGATGGCTTAGGAGGATGAAAGATTGGCGAAGGACAATGTAATTGATCTGCGCAGCGACACCGTGACAAAACCGACTGCCGCAATGCGGGCCGCCATGGCTGCGGCCGAGGTAGGCGATGACGTGTACGGCGAAGACCCGACCGTAAACCGGTTGGAGCAGCGTGCGGCGGAGGTGTTCGAGCGCGAAGCGGCCATCTTTGTGCCGACCGGAACGATGGGGAATCAGATTGCGATCCGCCTGCACACGCAGCATGGGCAGGAGGTGATCTGCGAATCGCGATCGCACATTCTGGATTGGGAGATGGCGATGGTCTCGGCATTCTCCGGCTGCGTGCCCCGGGCGGTCGAGGGCGATCGCGGTGTGCTTTCGTGGGAATCGATCCGCAGGGCCATCGCGCCGAAGATCTACTACCGCGCACCTACCGGATTGATCTCGCTCGAGAACACGCACAACATGGCCGGTGGAACTGTGACGCCGGTTGAGGTTCTCGAGGAGATCTGGGCAGGCGCACGCGAAGCGGGTCTGCCGGTGCATCTCGACGGAGCGCGCGTGTTCAATGCAGCAGCGGCACTGGGTATTGATGTCGCGACACTAACGCGCGGCTTCGACACGGTGATGTTCTGCCTGAGCAAGGGACTCGGTGCACCGGTCGGCTCGATGCTGGTCGGATCGCGCGAGACGATCGATCGCGCGCGCGTATTTCGTAAAGGGCTCGGCGGTGGCATGCGCCAGGCCGGAGTTTTGGCGGCGGCGGGATTGATTGCTCTCGAAGAGATGCCGAAACGGCTGAGTGAGGACCACGCGAACGCGCGCCTGCTCGCTGATGCGATTGCCGAGTGCGATGCGGCGGAGATTGATCCAAGCGAGGTGCAGACGAACATTGTGATCTTCACTCTGAATGAGGAAGCGAGAGAGGACGCGGCCGCGCTGGTTCGCAGATTGCGCGAGCACGGAGTGCTGGCGAGCGCGATCGGTCCGCGGGCCGTCCGGTTAGTGACGCATTACGATGTCAGTCGAGAAGATTGCACGCGCGCGGCTACAGTCTTGAAGCACCTGCTTTGCGGAGCCGCGGTTCAGGCCTGAGCGCCGACTGTTTCGGACTTCGTCACGATAGCCGTCTGCGGCAAGAACACCGAGACGGTCGTGCCGTGATCGGTGTCTGTCGTTCGCGAGTCGAGCTTGATGTTGCCGCCGTGCCGTTGCACGATCCCCTGGCTCACCCACAGCCCAAGACCTGTGCCCTTCTCGCCTTTCGTCGTGAAGAATGGCTGGAAGAGATGCTTGAGCGTGTCCGACGGAACGCCGACGCCATGGTCGATGACCGAAACAGTGACTCCGGCAGGATTGGAGCGCGACCGCTGACCATCGAGTGACGGTGTTTTGCGGAGCGAGACCTCGATCGTCGAGCCCGGCTGGGAGGCATCCATCGCGTTGGTCAGGAGATTGGTAAACACCTGCCGCAGCTCTGCAGGATATCCACTGATCTTTACACCTTCGGCGAGGTTCTTCTGGAGCGTTATGCCTGCCTGGGTGATCTGGCGCTGCATCAGCAGAAGGATGCTGTCGAGCAGTTCCTTCACGTCGATCTCAATCGGCGTCTTCGATTCGCGATACATGCCGAGCATTGCGCGGCTGATCTGCGTTACGCGGTCCAGTTCGGAGCGGGCGAGATCGAGGAACTCACTCGTCTCCTCGGGCGTGGATCCGTTCTTCATCAGGTAGAGCAGGTTCACAACCGAGTCGAGCGGATTATGAATCTCGTGCGCGAGAGTCGCGGCAAGCCGGCCGGTGACGGCAAGCTTTTCACTGGCCAGCAGTGCGGCCTGGGTGCGCCGCTGCTCCGTGACGTCGCGAAAGACCATGACGACGCCGGCGAGCTCGCCGGAGCGGTCGAAGATCGGAGCTCCGCTGTCGTCGATCTGGACCTCGCCTCCGCCGCGGCGCAGCAGAACTGCATGGTTGGCGAGAGAGACGGCGCGATGCGAGCGAAGCACGGCGTCGACGGGGTTCTCCATCAACTCGCGCGAGCCCTCGTCGACGATAAGGAAGACTTCGCTGATCGGCCGTTGCGCGGCTTCGGCCTGCGTCCATCCGGTAAGTTGTTCGGCTACGCTGTTCAACAGCTCGACGCGTCCGTGCTGATCGCAGACGACTACGCCATCTCCGATGGAGGTGAGGGTGGTGCGCAGACGCTGCTCGGAGTCGTAGGTTGCCTGCGCGTTTTTCCGCAGCGCACCCATGGCCCCCTGGAACGCATGAGTGACCATGTGTAATCGGCTGCGCGCAAAAAGTCCGATGAGCAGACCGATGAGCGCGGCGCAGGCCACGATGGCTTCGAGCGTGTGCCGCACCTGGGCCTGCCAATGCGCGACCTCATTCTGCCGGCGAACCTTCTGCGCGTCGATCAATTCACGGAGAGCGGCGCGCATGTGGTCCATCTGTTCTTTGCCGCTCAGATTAAGAGCAACGTCGGCCGTGTCTCCGCCGCTGCGGACGCGAGCGATCAGGGGTTGGGCGAAGGTGTCAAGCCAGCGAGTGTGCGTGGTCACGAAATCATTAAGCTGGCCTGTGTCCTGTTTGCGGGAGACGAGATCCTTCCGCA
Organism: uncultured Acidobacteriaceae bacterium; assembly: GCA_963777205.1. Taxonomy (GTDB): domain Bacteria; phylum Acidobacteriota; class Terriglobia; order Terriglobales; family Acidobacteriaceae; genus Granulicella. The sequence continues at coordinate 194,019 of CAVZPQ010000003.1, forward strand.
GTGTCGCCACGCTGCCGGCCAGGGGAGCCTGCGCGTTCTGAAACGGATCCAGAAACGCCGCGTTCGATGTGCTCTGGTAACCTCGCAGACCCGTTTCTTCGTCGACGGTCAGCGCGAGAATGTACGTCGACGTTGCGATGTCACGGTCCGCGGCCTCCAGATCGGCGACGGTTTTCTGAGCGTTTCCCACCTGCCATATGAGCGCGCCCGAGACGAGTAACAGCGCGACCACCGGCAGCAGCAGGGTTTGCAGCAGTATGCGGTTGAGCTGGCTCAGGTTCAATCGACGACTCGCAACAACAACGGTTCAAGCTTCGCAAAAGACGACGGCCCGCTCGTGGCAAGCAAGGCTTAAGTAGTCGCAGACGCGACACTTAAGAGTATTCGCAATGACTACGAGTTAATATGCGAAAAAAGCGCGTCGAGTTTCTCCAAAAGAGCCGGTGCGCCCTCACCTTTCGTCATGTAGACGTTTACCAACCCGGTAACATCGGCCGGCAGACCGACGTAAGCAGAGAGCAGAAGAATCGGAACGTCGGGCTTGGTGGCTCGCATCCGCGCAGCCACTTCGCCTCCATGCATGCCGGGCATCGCGTAATCGAGCACAACAGCATCAACCGGATTGCTTCGGAACAGAGCAAGCCCGGTCGAGCCATCGTTGGCGGTCAGCACCTTGTAGCCGGATCTCTCGAGGAGGAGCTTGCGGACGTGAAGTCCGACCCGCTCATCATCCACGCAGAGCACCAGGCGTCGCGATTCTGGCATATGACCCTGTGTCCTCCGGTGCCTTGCGTAAGAAGCATAGCATTGCGCAAACATGCATCTGTAAGACGCAAAAACAGTCAGAAGGTCCAATGCAACAAACGTGGGATAAGCGGGTAATAGAGACCGAGCATCACATGTGACAACTCAGGAGTGAGCTCCATCATGACTTTGGCGTAGCGCTCCAGCTGCTCGCGGTACTTAAGGAGTTCGTCCTCCGCGAAGCGTTCGGGCGAGCGCGAACCCTGCTCGGTGGTTTTGAAATCAATGATCCAGATGTAGTCGTTGCCCCGCGAGAGTGGCGCCGAACCGGCTGAGAAGGTTCGGTCTGCGCGCAGAACCGAGGAGCCGGCGGACGCGATGGAGTATTCGGTTGTGCTGCGGACGTGACCAGAGAGAATCCATTTGCCCACGGGGTCTTGCAATGTTTTGCGCAAGGCGTCGAGTACACGGGGAGTCTCGCGAGTCGCCGCCGCAGAGGACAGACCCTCGGTTCGCAGCGCGGCGGAGATGCGCGGCTGCCATGAGGGCAGTTGTGCGGCAATGGAATCGGCATTCTGGCCGGTTTCGAGAGTCGCGCTGACGAGCTGCAGGAAGCGATGCACGACATTGCCGAATGCCCGCACTGCGAACGAGCCCTCCGGCCGGTCGAAGGACGGCGCGTTGGGTAGCGCGACAGCGGGTGTGTAGGGCAAACGCCGGTTCGCTGCAGATGTGAAGCGGGCGAGAGGGTCGAAGTCACGCGGCAGGCGGTGCACGACTGCGAGATTCGATCCAGACCTGGCCTCGTCTGCAGAGGCCGCGAGCGCCAGCCCGTTGCTCCCCTTCGGCCAGCGGAGCAAAGGGTAGAAGATTGTCTGCCGTTTCGGCAGGAGTAGAGCCGGTCAGAGATTCTTCGGTCGTGGCTGCGGCGCGGAATTGTGCTGCGGCAACAGGCCATGCTGCGCGCAGCAGAGTTCCCTCAGCGAGGCACGCGGACGCTTCCATCGATGCGCATCTCACAGGCTGCAAACAGGTGGAGTGCCTCACGCGCGCGGGTGCAGGCCACGTAGAGCAAGCGGCGGAGCTCGGCATTTTCACGCGACCGCCGAACGCTTGCAAGCCACTGCGTCAGACGGTCGGAAGCTTCGCCTCGAGAGGCGATAGGAGCGAGCAGGATATGGGCAGCTTCGCCATCGGCAGAATCGAGTTCGAGCCAGTTGAGCAGCTCCGAGCGGCTGTGATTTGGAGCGCGTTCGAGGCCTGGAATCAGCACGACGTCGTACTCAAGTCCCTTGCTGTTATGGATCGTGAGCAACTGAACCGCAGTTTGATCCGGAGTGGTTTCGGCGTATAGATTTGCGAGTTTTGCGGTCAGCGCGGAGGCATCGACGAATCCGGCGCCCTCCTGTTCAGCTTCGCGGAGTTTCGCAAAGAAGCGACGAACATTTGCCAGCCGGTCCGGAGAGAGTGGCGCATCGCCACCGAGTGAAAGCCATGTGCGTTCGACGTGAGCGGCGAAGGAGCTACGTCCGCGCGAATTCATCGCATGGTCGAGCGTCGGCCAAGTGCGGGCGAGTAGATCTCGACCGTCCGGGCTCAAGAGCGGCGCACGTGCAGCAACGAGCTCCGCGATGGTCAGTGCTCCATCGGACTCGGGGCCTTCGCCGGTGAGGCGAAGGAGATCGACGAGCGACAGACCACACCACGGCGCGCGCAAGACAGCAAGCCACGCGACGCGGTCGGCTGGATGCAGCAGCGCACGCGTGAGGGCCAGCGCGTCGAGCACCTCAGGGCGCTCGCTCAGAGTGTCGATATCCACTGCGCGAAAGGGAATCGATCCAGTGCCGTCATCGCGGGAGAGCTCTGCTGTGATCGCGCTGAGATGGCGCCGCGCGCGGGCGAGAACGGCTATGCTCCACGGCTTTGTGCGGCCGGCGGGAAGAGGCCGCACTCGCCATTGCTCGATGATGCGGCGGATTTCGGCGGCTTCGCGTTTCGCCCGGTCGGCGCGAAGCTCGGCGGCGGATGCGGGCGGAGCGGTTGAAGGTGAATCCTCGCCGAGCACCTCGGTGTGCCATTCGATCGCGTGCGGGTGCGAAGCAGCGGAACGGACCGGAGATGCGTGAACGAACGGAACCTGAAGTTCCTCGCCTAGCGACTGCACGGGGCGGGCGTTACTCGGGAAGATTTGTGCGAAGCTCTCGTTGAATGCATCGACGAGTGCGGCCTGTGAGCGGAAATTTGCCGTGAGCTGCAGCGGTTCGAGTGGAACATCGCCCAAGCGACGCTGCGCGACGGTGCGCAGGAATCGTTCAACGCGTGCCTGGCGGAACAGATAGATCGACTGCTTCGGGTCACCCACGAGAAAGACGGTCTGCGAGTGGCCGTCCCATGAGCGAGTGAGCCGCTCGAGCAGTGTGTACTGCGAGGACGACGTGTCCTGCATCTCGTCAACTAAAAGGTGTGTCAGCCGCGCGCCCGGCGAGCGCGCAAGGTCGGCTGGGCCGTCTTCTGCTGCGAGTGCGTCACATGCTGCAAGCGAGAACTCCGCGAAATCGCAGCGGCCTGTTTCTGCGAAGAGCACCTTCAGGTGTGCGAGCGAGTGACGCAGCAACCGAAACAACGCCTTAGCCACGCGCCATTGATCGTCAGGAAAGCGTGCCGGGGGCAGACTGCCAATTGACGTCAACAGCTCGGCGAGTTCGTCACTCTGAATGCGTTGGACGATGTCGCGAAGCGTCCCGCGATCCTCGTATGAGATGTCGACCTTGAGGATGGACGGTGTGAATAACCTGCGCCATTCACCCTGCTTCGTAAACAGCAGATGGAGAAGCGCGATCCAGTGCTCAACATCTTCGGCCCGTGCTTCCAGTGGACCGCATCGGTTTGCCCAGATCGAAAGAGGCGAGGGCCGGTTCGCCTCGTACGAAGGTGCTGATCCCAAGCGCGTACATAGGTCTGTCAGGTCGGCCAGATCGGAAGCGGGCACGGCTTCCAGAGCGCGCGAGAGCGACTCGCAAACGATCGTCTCAAGCGAGCGCTCGATCCTGGGACGGACCTGCGCGTCCAGATGTTCGTCTGTAAGGGCCGCGGCATGGAGCGGAACGAGTTCGCCCCACTGCTGACGGTGCTCCAGCATGCGCGCCAGCAGCGCCTCGCAATCCATCAGGTTGGCGTCGCGATGCAGCAGAACCGTCTGCAGTGCATCGTTCAGCACATTGTCGGGCCCGCCCAGCTCGAGGAGCGTGCGGCGCGCGGCTTCACGATAAAGCGACTCGGCAGAGTCAACCGGCTGGCTTGTGCCTGAGCCGGAGAGCAACGGCAGGGTACGCGCGATCTCTGCGCACAGCGCGTCAATCGTGCGTATGCGCAGCCGCTGAGGTTGCGCCAATAATTGCCAACCCATGGTCGCGTCCGCACGCAGTGCCGCTTCTGCGAGCGCGCGCGTCTCGCGATCGAAGCTGCTCGCGTCCTCTTGCAGGGGAGACTTCGCGGCAGCAGCACGCAGTTGCTCCACAACACGCTCGCGCAGCTCCGCCGTGGCCTTCCGCGTGAACGTGATGGCGAGCACCTCTTCGGGTTGTGAGACACCGCCCTCCGCCAGCAGCTTGAGATAGCGCTGCAGAAGCAGGCCCGTTTTGCCGGAGCCCGCCGGAGCCTCAACGATCGCGGAGAGCCGCACGTCCAGCGCACGCCTGCGTGCCGCCGCATCTGGCAGTTCAGCAGGTTCGTCGGCAGCGTCAAGGGGAGGGAACTGCAGGAGCTCAGACATTCGTCTCCTCCTCGGCTTGCTCGTCTTGCTCGGCAGCATCCAACGCCAGGGCTGCGGAGTCCACCCGACACAACAGCCGCTGCGCGCAGTTTTTGCAGTTCACTGTGAAACTCTTCGGATTCACCTCCGCGCGTCCGGCCGCAAAGTCATCCGCGAGCGTCGTCAAAACTGTCTGCCATTCCTGGCGACGCAGTTCGAGGTCAACCAGCTTCTGGCGCCTCTCGAGCGGAAGAACGCTTCGGCTGGCGGCCAGCCCGTGCCACTCCATCTCAGCTCCGGGACGAACGCGGCCGAAGAGCATCGCCTGCAGCTTGCCGGGCTCAGTGAGCAGCGCATACAGCGGAAGCTGCGGATCATCAGGGCGATCTCCGAGCCAATTCGATGAATGCGCGCCGTATCCGGTTTTGTAGTCAACCAGAACGACGCCGCCCTCAACCTCATCGACGCGATCCGGCCGAAGTTCGAGCTGCAGCGGCCCAATCGAAATCGCGCTGCGTTCCTCGTGTTTCTGTACGGTGAACGGTCCGCGCTCGAGCTCAACGTCGAGCCATCGCGAGAGCAACCGGTGCAGACGCTCGCGTTGCACTCGCATGTACGAGGAGCTCCATCCGGCTTCGGAGGGCGGCAGCTTTGCAAAGGCCGTGTCGATCGCAGCGTCGAGCCGACGGCTTCGCTCCTCTCCTGAGAGCGCGCGCAGTTCCGCCTGTGATCGCGTCGCAGTCCAGAAGTTCTCAAGCGCTCGATGTACGAGGCTGCCGCGTTCGCCTGGGTCCAGCCCGAGTTCGCACGCCTCAACAGCGGCGGCACGCAATCGCAACTCCGCAAACGCAAGGAACCCGCACGCCGCCTGCAGCTTCAGGACGCCCGCACCTCCGCGAAGCTCGGCAGAAGGAAGCGGCGGAAGAGCAATGTCGTCGGCAACGATCTCTTCCGTGAGCGGCAATGACGGCGAAGCTGGTTGCATCAGCTCGTCGGCTGTCACAGGAGGAATGCCGAGCTGTTGCAGGAGCGGCGACGGACGCAGCGGGCCGCGCTCGTCGGCGGCAGCGCTCAACGCCAGGACCGACGAGCTTCGGTGGAGCAGCGACTCCAACTGCTCGCGAGACCGCGCAGCATCTCGCGACGGATCAGTGCCCGCGAGGCCAAGCTCACGCTGCAATGGCCACCCGAGTAGCGGATGCACGCGGCCGGACTCGGGCCAGCGTTCGTCCGTTGCGTGCAGCAGGACGAGCGCGTCGAAGACGGAGCCCTCCGCATCTGCGGGCCTCATCACCTGCACCGGTGAACGCGCCGGCGGGCTCTGAACACGCGCCGCTTGGAGCATCTGCTCGAGCGTCTTGAGCGCAGCGGAGAAGGTGATCCGCGAGCCGCGAAAATCAAGCGTCGCCAGCAGATCGAGAGTCGCGTCCCAGGCGCGTGCCGTGGCGAACTCGGCGGCTGTCGGCGGACGCTCGCCCGGCCAATTCGCCGTGCGAAGAATCTCGCGAATGAGCTCCGCCCATTCCGCATAGCTGCGCGTTGCAGAGTTCTTCAATTTCGCCGCGCGCAGGTCGTTGAGAGGAGCCAGCCAGCCGGGAAGGTAAGCAGGCGCTCTACCGGAGCGCGGCTGCTGGCGAACCAACCGCGTAAGACCATGCAGATCGAATTCAGGCAGCACGTACGGTCCGCGGCGCAGCACCTGCGCATCGAAGCGCGCGGCGGCGAGCCGCTCGGATTCGACTCCAATGAACGGGGAAATCAGGAGCGCGCTAACACGCTCCATAGGAACTGGACCCTGAGCTAAACGAAGCAGTGCGAGCGCGTGAACGACCATTGGTTGGTCTGCCAGCGCCGCGCCGTCCACAAACTCCCACGGAGCGGCCGAGGTATCGGCGCTGATCGATTGCAACTCGGCAGCTAGATGCTCGCGGAAGACAGATTCGATCTCGGGTCGCTCGTCTTCCGGGTTCGCGATCAGGACTGCTATACGGCGCGGGGAATCAGCAGGTGCGCCATCCTCAAATTGACTGCGGATCCACCGCGCTGCAAGGATCAGTTCTTCACGCGGAGTCGCCGCAATCGTGCTCGCTCGAAGCGAGCTAACACGTGAGGACTCCGGCTGAACTGCTGCTTCGGTGATGGTCGCTCCCGCAGCGCGCAGAGCGGCGAGCAGATCTCGCCTCGCTGGCGTCAGATCCTGAAAGCCTGCGATCAGAACGGCGCGATCGAGTTGAAGATTGCCCTTGCGCGCATGCTCGGCGAGCGCCTCTTCGAGCAGCGCGCCTGAAAGGTAGCCGTCCGCTGCCGTGGTCTTCGCAAACGCCTCCGCCCAGCCGGCGAACACGCGGCTGTCGAATGTGTTCGCCGTCGAGCGAATCCGCGAGATTGCAAGATGCGCCGCGGCGAGCGCCCATGCCGAACCTGCCATCTCCGCGAGCGCGTCCGGCGAGCTCAGCGTCTTGCCAGCCGTAGAGGAGCCAATAATCTCGCGCCAGAGACTCTGCTCCTGCGCTGTATTCAAGAGCAAGCGGAGCTCCCCGCCCCTGATTGCAATGTCCGACCACAGTCCGCGCGCCCACTCCGTCCAGGTCAGCACTTTCGGAGATTCCCATGCGAGCCGGCCAGCGGCGAGCTGCCGGTCCTCAAACGCGGATCGCAGCGTTCGAGCGGCTGCGCGGTTCGGCAGGACCACGAGCTCGCCGCGACCGAGCGCGTCCAGCAGGAAGCTCTCCGTGAATGCCTTCGACATTAGCCCGTGCCGTCTTTCTGAACCCTGTTTTCTGAAGCGGGATATCTCTATCCTTTATACGCCCGCTTTCACCGTCCCTTCGCCTTGGTGGCGAGTGGAAAACGGGTGATTGGAGGGGATCGCGACGCTTAGAAGAAGAAGGACAACGGCTAGCGCCAAGGGCACGACCATGGCGGTGCGAAGAGATCCGGTGTGCGTCGAGAGCACTCCCATGAGCCACGGAAAAAGTGCCGCGCCGAGACCGGAGACGGCGAGGATGAATCCGGCGCTTCGTGCGGATGGGCCCAGGCGCATCAGAATCGCGAACGTTGCCGGGAAGAAGGGCGCGAGCGAAAGCCCAAGCAGAATGCAGCATGCAGACAGTGCCGCTGCGTTGTGCGCCCAGAAGAGCGCCGCGATCATGACGCTGCTGAGCACCAGGCCGGCGCGTTGCACCGCCTGCTCCGTTGCATGCCGGAACGCGACCGAGGAGAGCGCGCGGCCGCCGGTCAGCGCCGCCCACAGCAATACGACTCCCGACTGGCCGGCCAGCAGATGCAGGTTCGAAAATCGCAGCGTGTACGTGGTGATCCACGCGGTCATGCAGGTCTCGAGACCACCGTACAAAAACAGAAGCAGCGCGAAATAGACGAGGGCGTTGATGGCCAGCGGAGCAATGGGTTCCGTGTCGTCGGATGCGGACTCATCTGAATCGGCGTGGCGGAAGAAACCGCCGAGTCCGCAAACAAGATAAAAGGCTGCAAAGCACAGCAGAGGATTGCGCAGACCGAACCGCGGAATAAACGCCGCAACCAGAACTCCTGTAATGACTGCGCCGAGACTCCAGAAAAAATTCAGCGAGGCCAGTGCGGAGCCGGTGTGTGTGCGGAAGCGCCGGCCGGTGAGGATGTTGGTCGACGCGATGATCTGTCCCAGGCCGATGCCACTCACAAACAGCGCGAGCGAACCTGTAAGCAAAGAGTGCGACAGCGCAAACGCGCCGAATCCCACGAACGCAAGCAGCGAGCCCACGAAGATGCCGAGCCCCAGCCTGCGTGGAACCGTGATCCCGCCAATGAATGCGCCGATGAATTTCGTGAGCAGCAGAACGCCGCTCTGCGCGTCACTGAGATGCCATGCATGCGAGACCGACGGAAGCAACGGCCCCAGCAACACGGTCCCCAGACCCGCGAGCAGAAAGTCTCCCGCTAGCCATGCGATGGATGGTCCCGAGCGTATTGCGGAGCTGTTTTGCTGTGAACTCAAGCGCTCCTCCAGAAGACCCGCAAGATCATGCGGCCGAAGGTGCGTGTCAGAACGGGACTGCCGTGAAGGACAGCATGGATACCGCGCCTCGCCCGCAGTAGCCGCCGCACCCGGTCGACTCTGTTGAAGCGCAGCAAAGCGTAGATGTTAGCACGCGACTATCATTGAACGTGTGAAGCATCGGTTCGAGCACACCTCATCGGGCAGGCTGATATTGCTGGCTGTCCTTCTTGTTGGAACATTTCTGTTCAGTGCGGTCGGCTGCCGTAAGCAGTCAGCTCCCGCGGCGAGCACAAGCCGCAAGTACAACCTGCTCGGAAACGTGGTCAGCGTGGACCAGCAAGATGGGCAGGTCACCGTTCAGCACGAGGCAATACCGGGCCTGATGGAAGCGATGACCATGCCGTATCCGGTCACCGATCGCGCCGCGCTGTCCGAGCTGCATCCGGGAGACCGCATCATCGCTACACTGCTCGCAGATCCTAGCGCCCAGGGGCCGGTGAATCTGCGGCTCAGCGACATTGTTGTGATTGCGCAGGCGAAGCCCGATTACCGGCAAGCCGTTCAGTACCACGTTCCGACCCCCGGAGATGTGGTCCCGGATTTCACGCTGCTCAATCAATCGGACAAGAAGATAGACCTGAAGCAGTACCGAGGCAAGGTGCTGCTGATGACCTTCATCTACACACGTTGCCCGCTGGCTGACTACTGCCCGCGCATGAGTCGGAACTTCGCGCAGATTGATCAGCAACTCGCGACTGATCCGAAGCTTTACCACGACACACACCTGCTCAGCGTCAGCTTTGATCCGACTTACGACACCCCCAAGGTGCTGAAGAGTTATGGCGGCGCGTATACCGGCAAGTATTCAAAGGAGACATTCGGCCATTGGGAGTTTGCCGCCCCGAGCGAAAAAGAACTGCCCAAGATGGAGCAGTTCTTCGACGTCGGCGTCACACCCGGAGAAAAGGGGACCTTGCAGCATTCGCTCGCTACGGTGATCATCGGCAAAGACGGCAAGGTGATCGCGTTCTATCCCACAAATGATTGGAGCGTCGCGACCGTGCTGGACCAGGTCAAGCGCGCCGCAGCGGCATAGGAGGACAGGTGGCAAAGCTCACAATCGGATTCGGCGTTGTACTTGCAATCATCGGTATCGCGTTCTTCGTCGCAACCGGCAGCGCGCACCCGACGGCGCTGATCGCGCTCTGGTTCGGCATCGCATTGATCCTCTGCGGCGTGCTGGCGGTCACTGAGGACGCGCGCCGCCGCATGCTGTGGATGCACATCGCCGTCACTATCGCTCTGATTGGCTTCATTTTCCCGGGAGTCATGGCAATCAAGGAGTGGGTTTCCGCACACGGCGGCCCGCTCGCGCATCCCGCGGCCGTCGAGGAGCAGGGCCTCATGTCGATCGTCTGCCTCGTCTTCACCGCGCTCTGCGTCCGCAGCTTCATCGCCGCGCGACGCTCGCGCACTGCTTAGAACAATTTCGCCAGCGGACGCCGTGACGCTACACTGGCAGGACGAATGGGCGGATTTGGGCACGCAGGTCTCGGTGGTGGAATGAAGGCGGCCGACCGGCCGTCGCGCAACACAGGCAAAGCCATCGGCGCGGAGCTCACGGCCAAAAAGCCGAAGGTAAAGTTTCGCGATGTCTGGCCGCAGATCCGCGAGCTCGTGAAGCCACGCCGCTCCCTGCTTGCCGGCTGCTTCTGCATCATGGTCGTGAACCGCGCGTGTTCACTCGTTCTGCCGCTGTCTTTCAAGCCGCTCATTGACCAGGTGTTTACGCGCGGCCGCATGGAACTGCTCCCCTATGTCGTTGGAGCCGTGCTGCTGGCGACTTTGATTCAGGGCATAACGTCCTATGCGCTTACCCAACTGCTTTCGAAGTCCGGCCAGCGCATGATTGCCGAGTTGCGCAAGCAGGTGCAGCAACACGTCGGCCGCCTGCCTGTCGCCTTCTACGACGAAAATCGTACCGGCACTCTCGTGGCGCGCATCATGACGGACGTCGAGGGCGTGCGCAACATTATCGGCACCGGGGTCGTGGATTTCGTCGGCGGTGTCCTGACAGCCGCTTTCGCATTCACCTATCTCATGTATGTCAGCGTCAGCATGACGCTGCTTGCCTTCATCATCATGACTGCGTTTGCGCTGGTGCTGCAGCGCGCGTTCAAGACCATCCGCCCCATCTTCCGTGAGCGGGCGAAGATCAACGCAGAAGTAACCGGGCGTCTAACTGAATCTCTCGGTGGCGTGCGCGTGGTGAAGGGCTACCACGCCGAAGAGAGTGAAGCAAAGGTCTTCGGCGGCGGCGTCGCTCGCCTGCTGAATAACGTGATCAGCTCGCTTACCGCGCAATCGTTGATGACGCTCTCGTCAACCGTCATCCTCGGCATCGTAGGTGTTGCAGTGATGTGGATGGGAGCGCACCTGCATGCCGCTGGTCATCTGAGTCCCGGCGGCTATTTTGCGTATGTCATGGTTCTCGCGTTCATGACTGCGCCGCTCGTGCAGCTTGTCGCGATCGGAACGCAGCTTACCGAAGCCATGGCCGGGCTCGACCGCACACGCGAGGTGATGAGCGAGCGCGCCGAGGATGCCGATCCGAAGCGGACCCACGACGCCGGCGTGATTCACGGGGACGTGCGTTTCGAAGACGTCAACTTCGCGTACGTTGAAGACAAGCCCGTGCTGCACGACGTCAGCTTCCACGCGCAACCCGGCACAGTCACCGCTCTGGTCGGCTCCAGCGGCTCAGGCAAGTCGACCATCATCAGCCTGGTCTGCGGATTCCACACGGCTCAGAGTGGCCGCGTGTTGATCGACGGCAAAGATCTGGCAACCATTCGCCTCGACACCTACCGCCGGCAGCTCGGCGTGGTGCTGCAGGAGACCTTCCTGTTCGACGGCACCATCCGCGAAAACATCCTGTTCTCGCGGCCGGACGCGACCGAGCAGCAGTTCCTCAACGCCTGCTCGATCGCGCGTGTCGACGAGTTCGCGGAGCGCTTCTCAGAGGGTTACGAAACCATCGTCGGCGAGCGCGGCGTAAAGCTCTCGGGCGGACAGCGCCAGCGGCTCTCGATCGCCCGCGCCATCCTCGCGGACCCGCGCATCCTCATCCTCGATGAAGCAACCAGCAGCCTCGACTCTGAGAGTGAGGCAATGATTCAGCACGGCCTCAGCTACCTCATGCAGGGACGCACGACCTTCGTGATCGCGCATCGCCTCTCCACCATCCGCCGTGCCGATCAGATCCTCGTCGTAGAAGAAGGCCGCATCCTCGAGCGCGGCACGCACGAGCAGCTCTACGCTTCAGCGGGCCGCTACTTCGACCTCTACACGCGCCAGCACGGCCTCGAAACAAACCTCTTCCTCGCTCCCGGCGAAGGCGACGGCGGAGTGCCGGAAGAGGTCGAGCGCTGATCTCAGCCGATCTTCTTCTCCGCGCCAAGCTCGCGCAGAAGAAACGCATCATCGAACGCAATCTCTTTCAGGTAGTCGTACCGTCCTGACGCGCCGCCATGCCCCGCATCCATGTTCACGTGCAGCAGCAGCGGCGCGTCGTTCGTCTTCAGCGTGCGCAGCTTGGCAACGTACTTCGCCGGCTCCCAATACATCACCTGCGAGTCGTTGAGGCTCGTCTTCACCAGCATCGCCGGATACGCGCCCTCGCGCAGATTGTCATACGGCGAGTAGCTCCGCATGTACTCGAAGGCCTCGGGCTCGTTAGGATTGCCCCACTCTTCGTACTCGCCGACCGTAAGCGGAAGCGAAGCATCAAGCATCGTGTTCATCACGTCCACGAACGGCACGTGCGACAGAACCGCGCGAAACAGGTTCGGCTTTCCGGCCTCAATCGCGAGGTTCACAACCGCGCCCATCAGCAATCCGCCCGCGCTTCCGCCTTCAATCGCCACACGCGCGGGGTCGCCATAGCCTTCGCGCCCCAGGAACTCCACAGCCTCAATAAAATCCGTAAACGTGTTGCGCTTCTGCATCATCTTGCCGGCATCATGCCATGGATCACCCAGCTCTCCGCCGCCGCGAATGTGCGCGTAGGCAACCACAACTCCGCGGTCCAGCAGAGCCAGTCGCGATGCCGAAAAGCCGAGCGGAAGCGGATACCCATAGCTTCCATAGCCGTAGACGTACAGCGGGCTCTTTCCATCTTTCGCAAACGCGTCGCGCCGGTACACCAGCGAGACCGGCACCTCCGTTCCATCGTGCGCACGAAACCACAGCCGCTCGGACTGATAATGCGCTGCATCGAAGCCGCCCGGAACCTCCTGTTGCTTCAGCAGCGTCGACTCGCCCGTCGCCACGTCGTACAGAAACACCGACGCCGGCCGAACCAGCGACTGATATCCGTAACGGAACATCGTCGTGTTGAAATCGCGGTTCACATCGCCGAACGCCGTGTACGCCGGGTCAGGGAAGCGAATGTCCCGCGGATCGGTTGGCAGGTCTTTTCTATCAAAGTCAAAGATTCGTAAGACCGGCAGGCCTTTTTCCCGATAACTCAGGACAATGAACATCTGAAAGAGGTCGAAATCTTCCAACGGAGCACTTGGATTCTCTGCAATGAGCTCCATCCAGAATTCACGATTCTCGCCGTCTTCAAGTCCGTGAGGGACGTACATCAGACGGAATTGCTCGGCTTTGTGATTGGTCCGAATATAGAAAAAGCTGCCACGATGATCGACGTAGTATTCCTCCTCGTCGATGCGCGGCGCGAACAGCCGAAAATCGTCGTCTGGTCTGTCCGCGTTCAGGTACCACGTCTCGCTCGTCGTGTGACTGCCGATCTGCAGCAGTAGATACTCGCGATCACGCGTCCTTCCCACACCTAAATTGAACCGCTCATCCGGCTCATGAAACACCTCCACATCGCCGCCCGCGTCGCCCACCCGATGCCGGAACAGCCGATCCTGCCGCTTCGTCTGCTCATCTTCGGTCGAATAAAACAGCGTCTTCGCGTCCGCCGCCCACGCCAGCGATCCCACGCGCTCCGCCGTATCCGCCAGCACCTCTCCCGTACTCAGGTCCTTGATGTGCAGGGTGTACTGCCGGAACCCCGTGTTGTCCGTCGTATACGCCAGCAGCCGCCCATCCGGGCTCACAGCGCTGTCGCCGATCGACATGAACGGCTGTCCCTCAGCGAGCTCATTCACATCCAGGATCACCGTCTCGTCCGCCGTAACCTCAGTCGAGTACAAATTCTCCGCAGCGCCCGCCGGTCTCCGGCAGTACCGCGCATACTGCCTCCCCTTGTCCGTCCGCACCAGGTACTCCCATGCGCCGTCGCGGTACGGAACCGAGACATCGTCTTCCTTGATGTGCGACAGGATCTCGTCATAAAGCTGCTTCTGCAGCTCCTCGGTTCCGTCCATCATCGCGGCCGTATACGCGTTCTCCGCCCTCAGGTACTCGAGAACCCGTGGACTGTCCTTGTCCCGCATCCACGCGTAATCGTCATGGAGCTCAGTCGAATGGATGGGTGTCGTGCGTGGCTCGCGTTCGGCGATCGGTGGCATGGGCGCTGCTGTCGTCTGCATAGGTCTCCAGAGATCTACAGGATATCGATAGTGTTGCGAAACGGCATGCAACTGTCGCCTGCCCGGCCGACTCTCAACTTAACGGATGTGATTCATGACGCGAGCGCAACGCCGCGTCCCGGAGACAAAGAATGAAAAAGCTTACGTACGTTGTATGTTGCGTTACGCTCGCGTCAACGGCGGCCGCCTTCACCCCCAGCCTCAAGGCCCAGGCTACCGATCAGGACAAGCAGTTCCTCACCAACGCCTCACAGAGCAACTACGACGAAATCCAGCTCGGCAAGCTTGCTGAGCAGAAGGCCACCAACCCTGCGGTCAAATCCTTCGGCCGCCGCATGGTCACAGACCACACCCGGCTTACCGAAAAGATGAAGCCGTTCGCCACCTCCTGGGGCATCAATGCCCCCACGGCACTCAGCTCGGACGCGCAGAAGGCGTACGACAAGCTTCAGGGCATGTCAGGGAAGGACTTCGACAAGGAATACATTGACGACATGGTGACGGATCACGGCCACGACCTCGATGCGTTCACGAAAGAAGTAAAGGACACCAAGGACGCGAAGTTCAAGACCGCGGTCGAGCAGGGCAAGAGCGTGGTCGCCGCGCACAAGAACATGGCCTACAACCTGAAGAAGAAGCTGTAGCAATCACGAATCGATCGAGGGCTGCGGGATATCCTGCAGCCCTTCGCTTTTGCGGCATCGAAAGCTGCGCCTCTGCCATTCCGCGCCGCGCATCGGTGGTGCAACGGGCCCCTGCGGAATCGGCCTCTATGGACTCGGGCAGTCAGCGCGATCGATCTGCCGGAGGGAACAATCTATGAATAGCAGACGCATCATGACGATCGGTTTAGCAGCTCTTTCCATGCTCCTGCTGCCTGCTGCGAAGGCGCAGACCGACCAGGACAAAGCCTTTCTCAGCCGGGCCTCGCAGAGCGACTTCGACGAAATCAAGCTAAGCGAACTGGCAGCGGGCAAGACCAACGATGCTGCCGTAAAGGAGTTCGCGAACAGGATGGTGACCGATCACACCAGCCTCGAACAGCAGATGAAGCCCTTTGCAGATAAGTGGGGCCTTACTCCCGCCACCTCTCTCGATGCCGAGCACCAGGCCCTGTACGACAAGCTGAACGGTCTGTCCGGCAAGGATTTTGACAAGGAATACATGCGCGCAATGGACAAGGATCATCATGTCGCGCTGACCGACTTCCAGAGCGAGCACCAGACCACCAAGCTTCCGGATTTCAAGCAGGCTGTTGCCAAGGGCGAGAAGGTGATCGCCCAGCACACCAAGATGGCCGACCACCTCGCCGGGAAATTAGGCGTCGCCTCGCCTGAGGCAAACGGCAATAACCCCAGCATGTAAATCCACCAGCTCCATCCAAAGCTGGCTACTTGACAAACTAACCTTCACCGGAGGGGGCCTTCACTGGCCCCCTTTTGCTTGCCGTGTTGCCCGAAACGCAAAAAGTCCGAAGCTAAGCTGAATCATCTGAAGACTTTGCGCAAAGAAACAGGGGGGAGGGGGGTACCCCGCGTAGGATAGCCCTGTGACCGCTCTCCGCCGCTCGACGGCTTTGCTTCTGTTCGTCACCACATTTTTCTGCGTGTGGGCCCGCGCCGAATCGGTCAGCCAGCTCCCCATGCCGACCAGCTACGTCGAGGACTTCGCCGGCGTCATTGACGCGAGCTCGAAGCAGCAGATGGAGCAGCTCAGCCGCGAGGTTTACGAGCAGGCCCACGCCACGATCGAGATCGTCACCATCCACTCCCTGGACGGCGAATCCATCGAGCAGTTCGCCACCGACCTTGAAGACAAGTGGAAAGTGGGACCGAAGAGCAGCGATCGCGGCATCCTCATCATCCTGGCGATCAACGACCACAAGCGCCGCATCGAGGTCGGCTACGGTCTGGAAGGGATTCTTCCCGACGCCAAGGTCGGCGACATCGGCCGCACCATGGTGCCATATCTCCAACGAGATGACTACGGAGGCGGCCTGCTCGAAGCCGAGCAACAGATCGCCGGTGTCATCGCCGCCGACGCGCACGTAACCCTTACAGGAATCCAGAACCCGCCGCCGCAACCTGCACCCCAGCACGGCGGTAATAACTGGATCGGCATCATCATCTTCTTCATCATCTTTCTCTTCATCGTCGGTGGCGGCCGGCGCGGCGGCGGAGGATGGCTGCCCTGGTTCATTCTCGGCAACATGATGGGCGGCCGCCGTGACGGAGGCTGGGGCGGCGGCGGTTTCGGCGGTGGCGGCGGCGGCGGCGGTGGCGACTTCGGCGGCGGTTTCGGCGGCGGCTCCGGAGGCGGGGGCGCGAGCGGGGGCTGGTAGTTCAAGTAAGCTGAACCTGAGCACACAGGAGAGGGAAGAATAATGAAAGGTGCATGGATTGCGCTTCTAGTAATTGTGGTCGTTGTTTTGCTCGGAGGCGGCAGTTACATCAGCTCCCGCAATCACATGGTGAGCCTCAATCAGCAGATCGATAGCGATTATTCGCAGGTTCAGATCGAGCAGCAGCGCCGGTTGGATCTGATTCCCAACCTTGTAGCCAGCGTGAAGGGCTACGTCAAGGAAGAACAGACGGTCCTGACGAACATCGCCAACGCTCGCGCGGGCGTGATCGCTGCCGCCACCGATCGGGCGAGCAGCATCACCGCCAACCAGCACCTGGATGCCGCGCTGCTGCCTCTGTTCCGGCTTCAAGAAGCGTACCCGGACCTGAAGGGAAATGAGCAGTTCATGCGCCTGGAAGATGAGCTGGCCGGCACGGAGAATCGAATCGCAGTTGCCCGGCGCCGCTACAACCTGGCTCTGCAGGCCTACAACACGTATGTGCAGCAGTTCCCAAACAGCCTCTGGGCAGGCTCGAAATTCCCAGTGCGCAACGAGTACTTCAAAGGGAATCCGCAGAGCGCCGAAGCTCCGACGGTTGATTTCTCGAAGTAGCCGCTCCGCTAGTTTGCTTGGAGAGTCCGCGCGCATAGGTGCAGTGCACTCATTCCCGGGGATGGGTTAGCTTAGAAGTGCCATGAACGGCGCTCCGGCCAACCCGACGAGTGTGGCAATGCTGGTGGGCATGCCTGTCGAAAATTCCGACGGCAAGGTGATAGGCCACGTTGCCGAATTGGCTGTGGACGTGGGCGCAGACGCGAACCGCGTCTCCGGTCTGCTGCTGAAGCACCATAGCGGCCACAATCATCGCTCCATGGTGCCGGTCAGGAGCCTCCACCCACCGACTTCAAGCGACAGGAAGCTTCGGACGATTGCCGCCCCTCAGGAGGTTCCGAGCCTCAGCGATACGTTGCTTCTGGAACGCGACCTGCTCGACCAGCAGATCATCGACGTTGACGGTCGCAAGGTTGTGCGCGTGAACGACGTGAATCTTGCCTGGGCTTCCGGCGATGGCTCTGGCGACGGCACGTCCCTGCTGATTCAGGATGTCGAAATCGGGCTGCGTGGAGCGGCGCGCCGCCTGCTCAAAGGACTGCCCGTCGCGGCCGTGGACACAATTGTGGGCAGCCTCCCATCCAAGGTGATCCCCTGGAGTTGTGTTGATGTCATCGAGCGCGATCCCGCGCGGCGCGTCCGGCTGAAGATCGGGCAGGAGCGCCTGGCTCGCCTGCACCCCTCCGACATTGCCGACATCCTGGAAGAGCTCGCTCCCGCAGAGCGCGAAGCGGTATTCACCAGCCTTCCGGAGGAGACCGCTGCCGAAGCGCTCGAAGAGATCGATCCACGTCTGCAGAAGGAACTTCTGCAACGCATCGACTCCGAGCGCGCCGCCGACATCATCGAGGAGATGGATCCTGGCGCCGCAGCCGACGTGCTGGCTGAGCTGAGCGAGGAGGAGTCCGGAAAGATCCTCGAGGAGATGGAACCCGAGGAGCGGCAGGACGTCGAAGAACTTCTCGAGTTCTCCGCGGAGTCGGCTGCAGGCCGGATGACCACGGACTTCATCAGCATTTCGCGTGAGGCTACGGTTGCGGATGCCGTAGAAGCGCTGCGTCACTTTGAAAGTGAGGGCGATCCCGACACCATCTCTGAAATTTATCTGCTCGACGACGAGAAGAGGCTGGATGGTGTGGTCATGCTTCCGCGTCTGCTCCTCGCACAGCCTGACGCGAAACTCTCTTCGCTGTCCGAAGGGCATATCGTCTCGTGCGGAATGCACGCGCGGGACAGCGAAGTCGCCGAGCTCTTCGATAAATACAATCTGCGCTCGCTGCCAGTCGTCAACACGACGCGCCACGTGGCCGGCGTGATCCACGCTGAGCAGGTGATCGCGCAATTGCGTGAGGGCTGATTGCGGAATGGCTGCTGAACGCCCGCTCAAGATTCTCTACGCCTCGGGCCTCTCGCCCAACGACTCGTCACTTTATCGTCTGTGGGCACTCGAGCGCCAAGGCCACACGGTCATTCCCCTGAACGCGTATGAGTATCAGCCGACCAGTCCGACTCTGCGCAAGATTGTTCATCGCGCACAGGTCGGGCCGTGGGTCACGCGCCTCAATCGCGAGATTCTCTCGGTCGCTGAGCGCGAGCGGCCAGAGATCTTCTGGGCCGACAAGCTCCTGTCGCTGCAGCCTGCAACTTTGCACAAACTTCGCAGGCTGGGAATGATCAGCGTCAGTTACATGATCGACAATGTCTTCGGCGTCCGTGGCGACCCAGGCTGGCGGCTCTATAAAAAGGATCTTCCTCATTTTGATCTGCATGTCGTGCAGCGCGATAAGAACGTGCTTGAATATCGCGAACACGGCGCGCGCGATGTGCTGAAGATCCAGACCGCATATGAGCCGACGATCCACTTTCCGCCGCCGGCCGGCTGGAGCGACAAGGATCGCGATCGTGGCGTCTCCTTCATCGGCACACCCTATGACGATCGCGCGCAGTTTCTGACGCGACTGTGGAAGGAGTTCGGATTTCCCGTGGTTGTCTCCGGCGGGCTCGTCTGGAAGAAGGCGCTCGGACCCGAAGCAACCGCGGAGCTCTACCGCGGCAATGGCGAGCTCTTCCGCGACGAGTATCGCGAGGGGATCTGGCGCTCAAAGATCAATCTCAGCTTCCTCACGCATTCGAATCACGACGAGTTCGTGCACAAGAGTTTTGAGATTGCTGCGTGTGAGGGCTTCCTGCTGGCCGAGCGCTCACCCGGCCATCTTGCGCGGTTCGTAGAGGATGAAGAAGCAGTTTTCTTCGAAGGCATCGAAGAGTGCGTTGCAAAGATCCGCCGCTATCTTCCCGATGAATCCGCGCGCGCACGCATCGCTGCGGCCGGCCGTATCCGCGCAGAGCGCAGCGGCTATCACAACGACGCGCAGGTCGCTGCGATCATCGCGCGGCTGCGCACGATCATGGCTGCAGATGAGGCAGCACGGTGATACGCGATCTGTTGCACGAGAAGCCCTCCGCGGACTATCGCCCGCACATCTGCATCGTGGGCGCCGGTGCCGCGGGCATCTGCCTGGCCCTTGAGCTCGCTAGCCAGGGCAAAAGCGTCATGCTGCTCGAAGGCGGCGGCCGGGACGTCGAAGAGGCCGCGCAGGAGCCGTACCGCAGCGAGGTCGTCGGCCACGTGCACCGCGGCATTCACACCGGCCGCTTCCGCGCGCACGGCGGCACCACAACGCGCTGGGGCGGCCAGATCTATGAACTCAATCGCGAAGATTTCGAAAGCCGCGAGTGGATTCCGGCAAGCGGCTGGCCATTCAGCCACGCTGAACTCGAGCCGTTCTACGAACGCGCGCTCGAGTTCGAGGGACTCGGTCGAGTGCTTCGCAGTGACGCGGAAGTCTGGAACTCGCTCAAGGCTGCCTGAGCCCAGCTTTCCGTCATTGCAGCCATATTTCACGCGCTGGTGCCCGGAACCGAACTTCGCTCGCCTGCACGCCGCCGCACTCGAATCCAGCGACCACCTGCAAATCTGGCTGCACGCGAACGTGACGGAACTTATCTTCGAACACGAGACGGTTCGCGGAGTTCGCGTCCGCACGCAGCAGGGAAGCGAACTCCTTGTCCATGCCGACCAGTTCATCTTCTGCATGGGCACCATCGAATCCGTGCGCTTCTTCCTTCAACCGCGCGCGAGCGATCTACCCTGGAACCGCTCCGGCCTGCTGGGCCGGCATTTTCAGGACCACGTCGACGCCGATGCTGCCCGCGTCCTCCCGCGCAACCGCAATCGCTTCGCTGAATTGTTCGACAACGTTTTTCTGCGTGGGTTGAAATACCACCCCAAGCTCCGCCTGAAACCTGAGGCGCAGCGTGACGCGCGAGTTCTAAATTGCGCGGCGACGATGAGCTTCTCCAGCGACATCGATGAGGCGCTGGCCACAACAAAAACCACTGCAAAGCATCTCCTGCGCGGCCGCTTCGGCGAGCTCAAGATGACGGACCTCCTGCGCTGCGCCCGCTACACTCCGCTGCTGACGCGCCAGGCCGCACGGTATGCTCTCCGTCACCGCGTCTACAATCCTGGAAGTTCAGAGATCCGACTGCGCGTTCATTGCGAGCAGCGCCCGGACAGTGCGAGCTCCATCACGCTTTCCAGCGAGCGCGACTCGCTCGGTCTGTTCCGCGCGCGTCTCGACTGGCGAATCTCCGATCTGGAGCTCGAGACCATCCGCACCTTCGCGCAGGCTGCATCAAACTCACTCGCTGCAACTGCCGAAATTGCGAATCGACCCCGCACTGCTGAACAGCGACCCCGCCTTCCTGGACCGTTGCGACGACACCAATCACCACATGGGCGGCATGCGCATGAACTCCTCGCCCACCGCACGGCGTGGTCACGCCCGACCTCCGCCTTCACGGCACGCGCAATGTGTACGTTTGCAGCGGCGCGGTGTTTCCCACATCCGGCTTCTCGAATCCTACGCACACCATCCTCGCGCTTGCGATGCGCCTCGCCGATCACCTTGCGGCGCTATGACCGACATCTAAGCGAAACGGTACTCTAGTGCAGGGAAGCTGGAGGAATCGTGGAACAGATCAGGGTTGCGCACAGCGGCCGCGAGACAACTCGGCTCGGATATGGTTGCTCGTCCATCATGGGCGCGCTCGGCCGACGCGACAGCCTCCGCCTGCTCGAAGCCGCATATGACGCAGGGATCCGGCACTTCGACGTCGCTCCGATGTACGGCTACGGCGAAGCCGAAAGCTGCCTCGGTGAACTCGTCGCGCGCCATCGCGACATCACGATCACGACCAAGTACGGAATCGCTCCTCCAAAACGCGGCGGTCTATTGCGGTCCGCCCGCCGCGCCGCGGGCCCAGTCCTGCAGCGCATTCCCTCGCTCAAACGACGCCTCGCACGCGCCGCCGGCGCAGTTGCTGCACCCGCAGAAAAGTCGCATTTCAGCGCCGCGGAAGCACGCGTCTCGCTCGACAACAGCCTGCGCGCGCTGCGCACGGACTTCCTCGATATATGGCTCCTGCACGAAGCCGAAGCCACCGACCTGACCGATGACGGTCTCCTCGATTTCGTGCAGCAGGCCGTCGCTGAAAAAAAGATCGGCAGCTTCGGTGTGGGCAGCGAGAGCGCTAAACTTCCCGCGCTCCTCCGCGAGCGCTCAGCCTACTGCGGGGTTGTGCAGCATGAATGGTCGGTGCTCCAGCCGGCCGAGCAACCCGCAGCAGCCTTCCACATTCACCACCGAGCGTTAACCGACCATTTACACACGCTGCACGCAAACCTCATCTCCGATGGCGAGCGTCTTCGCCGCTGGTCCGACGCGACCGGCGTCGATTTAGTGCGACGCGAACACCTTGCTGCGCTTATGCTGAAGGCTGCGCTGGTTCTGCATCCCGGCACCATCCTCCTGGTGTCCTCCAAGAGTCCGGCGCACATCAGAGAGAATGTCCGTGTAGCAGAGGACGCGAGCCTGGATGGATCCGGCTCGCCGCCTCTATGACCTTGTGCAGCGTGAAGGCCTCGCCTCCGCAGCAATCCACTCGCCGGAGGCGCGCAGATGAACCGTTGGAGACGCTGGCGCACAAGCATCCTGCTGATTCTCGCGGTGCTTGGTCCCGGCTTTATCACGGCCAACGTCGATAACGATTCCGGCGGTATCTACACCTATGCCGCGGCGGGTGCGCAGTTCGGCTACGCGCTGCTGTGGACGATGATCCCCATGGCGATCATGCTCGCCTTCGCGCAGGAGATCTCGACGCGGATGGGCGTTATCACGGGCAAGGGGCTCAGCGAACTTATTCGCGAAGAGTTCGGGCTGCGCATCACTGCGATGCTGATGTTCGGTCTTGTTCTCTGCAATCTCGGCGACGTCGTGAGCGAGTTCGCCGGCGTCAGCTCCAGCGCCGAGCTCTTTCACATCAGCAAGTGGATTTCAGTCCCGGTTGTGTTGGTGCTTGTGTGGGTGCTGGTCGTTTACGGCGACTACAAGAAGCTCGAAAAGCTTTTCGTTGTTCTTAGCTTCCTGTATATCGCGTACATCATCACGGCTGTGCTCGCGCACCCCAACTGGACCTCCGCGGTGAAGGACACGCTCCGTCTTCCCCGCATGCGCGACCTGCGAAACTCCGACTATCTGTATCTCGCTGTCGGCCTGATCGGTGCTACCGTCGCCCCGTGGCAGCAGTTCTATCTGCAGGCGTCCGTGGTCGACAAGGGATCGCCGCAATCCAAGCTGAAGTTTGCGCAATTTGATGCGGTTTTCGGCTCCGTATTTTCCATCCTCGTTGCTGGATTCATCGTGATCGCCTGCGCCGCAACCCTGTTCGTCGGCGGCATCCACAACATCTCGGATGCTGCCGACGCCGCACAATCGCTTCGTCCGCTCGGCGGCCAGTACGCCTCCGTGCTCTTCGCTTTCGGGCTGTTGAACGCCTCAATCTTCGCGGCGTCTGTTCTCCCGCTCTCCACCGCATACACGGTCTGCGAGTCGCTCGGTTTCGAGAGCGGCCTCAGCAAGAAATTTCGTGAGGCTCCGGCGTTTTACTGGCTGTATACCGGGCTGCTGATTGTCGGCGCGGCGGTGATCCTCATATCCAAGGAGCCGCCCGCCAAGCTGGCCGTGCTCTCTCAGGTGCTCAACGGTGTTCTGCTGCCGGCAGTGCTCGTCTTCATGCTGATTCTCGTGAACAAGAGATCGCTGATGGGCAGCAGGCGCAATGGTCTGGCATATAACATCGTCGCGTGGACGCTGACGTCGCTCGCGACCATCCTTACTGCAGTCATGCTGTTCGGCGTGGTCAAGCAGGTGTTCGCTAAACCTAAAGCAGCTTCCCCTGCGCCAGCTCGCGAATCAGCGTCAGGTCTGCTTCCAGGAAATCAAACTCTGGAAGCCGTTCCAGCCTGGTCCACTGCATGTCCTGGAAGACCATGTTCCGGAGCTCGCCCGTGAAGCTCGGAACCGTGAAGAATTGAATGTGAATCGCGCCGCCGTTGCGATAGTTATGCCGGATGGCCGTGATCTCCGGCCCGATCGTCGCGCGGATCCCGAGCTCCTCATCCAGCTCGCGCGCAAGCGCCTCTTCGGCGCTTTCGCCTGCCTCCACCTTGCCGCCCGGAAACTCCCACTTCAAGCCCATCGGCTTGTCAGGGCTGCGCTGGCAGATTAAGACCTCGCGGCTCGAATCTTCACCGCGAAGGATCAGTCCCGCAACCACGTAGCGAAGTGGCCGTGAGTTCGAGTGCGAGTTGGAGCCCAGCTTCCGTATCGGCCGTTTCACGTCTCGTGCCAGTGTAGACGGGCAACCGGCGGCACTGGATGCAATGCAGTTGCACAATTGATTCACGCTGACAGAGACTCGGCAGTTAGCGCCGCGACGCAGCCGGGTAGTACACGGGCCAGCCACGCTCGAGCGCTGAACTGCACAAGCTCCTCTGACGGATTTACCGGGAACGCATGGCGCGCGATGGCGAGCATCGCCGCGTCGTGGATCGAGTTGCCGAAGACCGCGTCCGGAGAGGTGATATCCATCCGCGCCAGCGACGTCACTTTACCTTCGTCAGTGGGCACGTCGCGAAGGCGATCTGAGGCGATGCCGTTTGCACACTCCACACAAGCCGCGAGCACGTGGTCCGCGGCGATGCCGAATCGCTTGACGCCCTCTTCGACGACCCAGTCGCACGTCGAGCTGACAGCCCAGATCTCGACGCCGTCCGCCTGCAGCTCGCGCACGAGCGCGACGAGCTCGGGAAAGATCTGAGGCTCGATGTGCTCGCGAAAAAAATCTGCGGCTGCGGCACGCAACTTGTCTTCGCGAATGCCGCGATAGACCTGCACCATCTCTCCGCAGATCGCGAGCTCGGAGACCTCGCCGCGGACGTATCCGGCGTACCGCTGCTTCAGCCATGCTGTAGCCTCTGGCGAGAGCAGTCCCGTTTCCATGGACCAGCGCATGAAAGTCGAACCGGAGTCAGGCGCCCACAAAGTTCCGTCGCAGTCGAAGACAGCGACGCGAGGGTGAGCGTCATGGACTCTGGCAAAGAACTCGCCAGTTTTGAGGACAGCAGGGGTGTGCAGCGTCGTCAAACAGATCTCCGGGACGGGTTTCGGGCGATGAGCCGCATTTCCAGTAAAGCATGCGGCTGATTTGCCGGCGTTGCGGCTTGGTTACCGACCTGTCAGACAGCAGTGAGCAATGTTTGATACGCTTTCCAGCGTAGCGCTTTGGAGCTGAGGTCAGCGCATCTACGAATCAAGTCAGAAGGTGTGAGCATGTTGGATGAAAACCGGCTATTTCCAGCCGAGCCTGCGGCGCGCAAGGTAGCGGCACGCCTGTACCAAGCAATTAAGGACCTGCCGATCATCAGTCCGCATGGGCATACGGATCCGCAGTGGTTCGCGGATGACCAGCCGTTCCCGAACCCATCCGCGCTGTTCATTCAGCCGGACCATTACATCTTCCGCATGCTGTACTCGCAGGGCATCAGCCTGGAGTCGCTCGGGGTTCCGCAGTCGGACGGCAGACAGAAGGCTGACCCGCGCGAGGTGTGGCGCATCTTCGCGAGGAACTATTACCTGTTCCGCGGCACACCGACGCGGCTCTGGATCGACTATGCCTTTGAGAAGCAGTTCGGGTTGAAAGAACGCCTGCGGCCCGAGAACGCTGACGAGTACTACGACGCAATCGACAAGGCCCTGCGCACACCGGAGTTCCGTCCGCGCGCGCTGTTCGAGCGGTTCAATATCGAGGTGCTGGCCACGACCGATACAGCGTTCGATCCACTCACGCAGCACAAGAAGATTCGCGAGAGTGGATGGAAGGGCAGGGTGGTTCCGACGTTCCGCCCGGATGCTGTCGTGGATGCGGAGTACATCGGCTTCCACGAGAACCTGAAGAAGCTGGCCGAGGCAGCGAACGAGGATGTCTCGAGCTACAAGGGGTATCTGAGTGCTCTGCGCAACCGGCGGGCGTTCTTCAAGCAGAATGGCGCGACGGCGACGGACCACGGCCACCTGACCGCGCGCACGGCGGACCTGCCGTTCAGCGAGGCCTCGGCGCTGTACGAGCGCATTTACAGCGGGAAGACGCAGGCCGGAGACGTGGAGCTGTTCCAGGCGCAGATGCTGACGGAAATGGCCGGCATGAGTGTGGAGGATGGGCTGACGATGCAGCTCCATCCGGGCGCGATACGGAACCACAACGCGCTGGTGTACGCGAAGTTTGGGCGGGACAAGGGGGCGGACATTCCGGCGACCACGGAGTATGTGCGCGGGCTGCAGCCGCTGCTGGCGAAGTACGGCAACGAGCCTGGGTTCACGTTTATTTTGTTCACGCTGGATGAGTCGACGTACTCGCGGGAGCTGGCGCCGCTGGCGGGGCACTATCCGTGCCTGCGGCTGGGGCCGCCGTGGTGGTTCCATGACTCGCCGGAGGGGATGATGCGGTTCCGGGAGCAGGCTACGGAGACGGCAGGGTTCTACAACACGGTGGGGTTCAACGACGACACCAGGGCGTTCCTGTCGATTCCGGCGCGGCACGATGTGGCGCGGAGGATCGATTGTGCGTTCCTGGGGAGGCTTGTGGCTGAGGGCCGACTGGATGAGGATGAGGCGTTGCAGGTAGCCGAGGACCTGACGGTGAACCTGGTGAGGAAGGCGTACAAGCTGTAGGGAAATGCGGCGGGAGGAGGGTACCCCCTC
This sequence comes from uncultured Acidobacteriaceae bacterium, assembly GCA_963777205.1. Lineage (GTDB taxonomy): Bacteria > Acidobacteriota > Terriglobia > Terriglobales > Acidobacteriaceae > Granulicella. The sequence goes on from CAVZPQ010000003.1 coordinate 220,195, forward strand.
CCCCCTCGGTTTTGGGGTCTATCTTTGGAATCAGTAAGTTGCGGACCGGGTGTGGCTGCAAAATATTGATTCCAGAGATTTTGGCTGCAAAATCTTGGTTTTCAATAATTTGCGGGGTTTACTTCGGATCGGGCTCGGACCGGTGAGTGAAAACAGAAAAGGCTGCGGCATGCGCAGCCTTTCTTTCTTAACCTTCTCTATCTATTGTAACGGGCAGAGTGGAATTGTTTCCGGATATCTCGTCGGCTGCAAGTCGCTGAATGATTGACAGTTGCGGCGTTTTCCAGAGCGGCCGGGGCTTGACAGGATTTCGGCGACGGGAGTTCCGGCGGCCGGGCCCCTATTGCTGCTGGTAGAAGCGGACGTAGTCGACCCACATGCGGCCGGTGGGCGGGGTGGTGGAGTTGGTTGAGCCGGGGAAGCCGGCCTCGCCGATGGCGAAGTTGAGGATGACGAAGAAGGGGTGGTCGTAGACCCATTTCGTGCCGGGCGGGAGGCTGGCGGGAGTGACGACGAAGAAGGGTTTCGAGGGGTCGTCGCGGTAGAACTCCATGCGGTTGGGCGACCAGGTCATGCCGTAGGTGTGGAACTGGCCGTCGTCGATTCTGCCGCCGTCCGGGAAGGTGAAGGTGTGGCCGATGCCCGCGCCGCCGGAGTAGCCGGGGCCGTGGACGGTGGAGCTGGTGGTGGATGGGCCGTACTTCTGGACCCACTCGATGATGTCCTGCTCGCCGCAGGTTGGCCAGCCGACCTTGTCGATGTCGGAACCGAGGAGCCAGAAGGCGGGCCAGAAGCCGGCGCCGGGCTCCATGCGGAGGCGGGCCTCGACCCGGCCGTAGAGGATGGTGTGGTGGTTCTGGGTGTTGAGGCGGGCGGAGGACCAGAGCTGGCCGGTGTGGATGGCCTGGATGACGAGGTGGCCCTGGCCGTCGAGGACGGCGTTGGGGTGCTGGGTGTCGCAGGGGCCGTCGTTGTCGGTGGGGCGGCAGTAGAACTCGATCTCGTGATTGCCTTTGGGGCCCCAGCCGCGCTCGAAGTTCCAGTCGGAGGAGGAGGGGATGGAGCCGGCGGGGCCGTTGAACTCGTCGGACCAGACGAGGTGCCAGGGGTTCTGGGCGGAGGCTGCGGCCGAGAGGAGGACGACGAGGAGGGCTGGGAGGAGCCGGGGCATGGAGAGATGGTAGCTCCGGCCGGGGGTCTCGCGGTGCCTGCAATTAGAGCTGGAGCAAGCGGCCGGGCTTTGTCGGCTGTGCGACGAGTTTTTGGCCAGAGTGGAAAGATGACCGCAGATGACGACGGCGTCACAATCGGCGAATTTGTGGCCAAGATGCGGGTGACAAGGGGTGGGATTGCCTGTCAGATAAGGTGTACCAGGTTTGCGAACAGCGTGATCCTCCACACGCTGCCACCAACGCAAGGCCTCTGCTCCCGCACGGAGCAGGGGCCCTTTCGTTTTTGGGCACCCGGCGATGCGAAGCCCACCCATGCGACGATAAGGCCGTCGTCATGAATGGGGCACCCGGTGTGTCGGGCTATGCAGGTGATGGTAGTGTTCGGGACGGATGCGGAGGTTTGTAAATGGCAGAGGGAAGCGGCGGGATTGGGAATGTGATTGCGAATGCCGGGCTGGTCGATATGGCGATGGCGTACTCGCGGAGCCGGGTGCTGTGTGCGGCGGCGCGGCTGGGGGTTGCGGATGCGATTGGGGACGGCGAGGGGAGTGTGGAAGAGGTTGCGGAGATATGTGGAGCCAATGCGGAGGCGTTGTATCGGCTGCTGCGGGCGCTGGCGGCGATTGGCGTGACCGTGGAGACCGCGCCGGGGAGCTTTCGGCTGACGGCGCTTGGGAGGCCGTTGCGGAAGGATGTGCCGGGGTCGGTGTGGGCGGCGGTGGTGTTCTGGTCGGACCTGCTGGCGGATAGCTGGTCGGAGCTGACGGAGTGCGTGCGGCAGGGCAAGCCGGCGATGGAGGTGCGTGATCCGAATGTTCCGTCGCGGTGGTCGCAGGACCCGCAGGCGAATGCGATTTTTCGTGCGGTGATGGGGACGGCTCCGCCGAAGGATTATGCGCCGATTGCGCGGGCGTGGGATTTTTCGCGGGCGAAGGTTGTGGCGGACCTTGGGGGCGGGGGCGGGTCGCTGATCCTGGCAGTGCTGGAGGCGTATCCGCACGCCCGCGGGATGCTGGTTGATCTGGAGGCAAGTATTGAGAGCGCGAGGCCGCGGTTTGCGGAGGGACAGGCGGCGTCCCGGTGCGAGCTGGTGGTGGCGATTTGATGCAGGCGGTTCCGGCGGGTGCGGATGTGTACATGTTGAAGCATGTGCTGCATGGGAAGCGCGATCCGGATGCGATCACGATGCTGAAGAACTGCCGTGCGGTGATGCCGGAGGATGGCGCGCTGCTGATTATTGAGTTCATTCTGCCGGAGGTGGTGTCGAAGGCAGACCGGCATTTGGAGATGCGGCTGATGAGCGATCTGAATATGCTGGCGGTGACGGGCGGCAAAGAGCGGAGTGAGCGGGAGTGGAAGGTGCTGCTGGAGGCGGCGGGTTTCCGGATGGCTGGAGTGCATGCGGTGGATGGCGAGGTCGGGATTGTGGAGGGGATTGCATGCAGCGGGACGCGGCTTCGCCGCCAAAAATGCACTTAACCCTCGTCCCAGTGGTCCGACTGGATGGACGCGCGCGGCTTAGGTAGGGGAATGGCCTGGAAGTTAGCGCCGCCCCCAGTGGTCGGAGTGGAGGGCGGCGAAGATGGGCGGCTCGGGCGGCGGAGCCGGGATGGGTGGGCGCCTGAGAGCAAGGCGGATCTGCGAGATGGTCTGTAAGAAAACGAAGCAAACCCAACCCTCGGCTCTGAACCGCTTGAACGGGATTGCGAGCAGCGCAAAAGCGATGAACAGGGCGATGCTGGATGCCTTGCAGGCGCGGGATTCGAAGTAGCCGCGGAGTGCCTCTAGCTGCGAGTCGGACCAGCGGTGGTTGTCGATCCCGCGCCTGAGGGCGCTGGTAGAGATCAGCGATAGAGATGCGCCGCCAAGGAAGACTGCGAAGGCAATGAAAAACAGCGTGGTGCGGTGCAGGTCGTAGCTGTTGGCATGCCCAATCGCAAGGAAGAGGATGGCAACCATTGCGGCTCCCGTAATCGCGAGCAGGACGAGCTTTGCAGGCGAGTCTGGATAGCTGCGCCTCATTGTGGATGAGTGTAGCGTGGGTAGCGCACGGGGCTAAGATAAATCTCTATGAGTCTGTTCTTTGCTGCTGGATCGCGCACGACGGAGATGTCGCCGGAGGAGTTTCGGGCGGGGCTGTTTGAGGCGCTCGAGAAGCTGGAGGAGATGCGGCCGCGCAAGAAGGTGCTGGCTGTGCCGCCGGACTTTACGCGGTTTCACTCGAAGGCCGGCGAGCTGACGGATATGACGTTTGAGTACTACGGCGACCGGCTGACGGATGTGCTGCCGGCGCTGGGAACGCATAAGCCGATGAGCGAGAGCGAGCTCGCGACGATGTATCCGAAGACGCCGAAGGATCGCATTCGCGTGCATGACTGGCGCAATGACATTGTGACGCTGGGTGAGGTTCCGGGCGAGTTTCTGCGCGAGGTGAGCGAGGGCAAGGTGGACTACACGTGGCCGGCGCAGGTGAACAAGCTGCTGCGGGATGGTGGGTTCGATTTGATTCTGTCGATTGGGCAGGTGGTGCCGCATGAAGTGGTGGGGATGGCGAATGGGTCGAAGAATATTTTTGTGGGTACGGGCGGGGTGATGGGGATTCATCGCTCGCACTTTCTGGGCGCGGTGTATGGGATGGAGCGGATGATGGGCCGCGCGGATACGCCGGTGCGGCGGGTGCTGAATTATGCGAGCGAGCACTTCGCGAAGGACCTGCCGATTGTGTATGTGCAGACGGTGGTGAACAAGAATGCGCAGGGCGAGCTGGTGATGCGCGGGTTGTTCATCGGCGATGATGGCGAGGCGTTTGAGCGCGCGGCGGAGCTGAGTTTGCAGTGCAATTTTCTGATGCTGGATCGGGAGATCAAGAAGGCGGTGGTGTTTCTTGATCCGCATGAGTTCAAGACGACGTGGCTGGGGAACAAGAGCGTGTACCGGACGCGGATGGCGCTGGCGGATGATGCGGAGCTGATTGTGCTGGCGCCGGGGGTGCATGAGTTCGGCGAGGATGCGACGATCGACAAGCTGATACGGAAGTTTGGGTATTGCGGGACGCCGGCGACGCTGGAGTATGTGAAGGAAGATGCGGGGCTGGCGAGCAATCTGAGCGCGGCGGCGCATTTGATTCATGGGTCGAGCGAGGGGCGGTTTCGGATTCGGTATTGTCCGGGCGGGCTGACGCGCGAGGAGGTTGAGGGCGTGCATTTCGAGTACGGCGACCTGGGCGAGTACATGCGGAAGTACGACCCGGAGAAGCTGAAGGATGGGTGGAACGTGGTGGATGGTGAAGAGATCTTTTTTGTCTCGAACCCGGGGCTGGGGTTGTGGGCGTACAAGGGCAGGTTTGTGAATTGAGGCGCGCGGCGGGCGCGGCTGTCTGACGGTGTGTTTGCGCTGTCTTACCGGATGTCGATATGCTGGTACGCGCGACGACGTCGAGGTGTGTGCGGGCGTCTGAGATTTCCAGGACAGGTTTTGAGGAGTTGACGGATGGCGAGTGAGCTGCGTTTGCCGAGGTTTTCAGTGGGAGTGGGCGACCGGTTCGCGCACCAGGCGAAGGCCCAGTTGGCGGCTTGTGTGAAGGCGAAAGAGGCGGGCTGCGAGGTGGTGCCGGTGTGGAATAAGTCGAACCGGGAGCACACGATTATTGGCAGCGAGCCGAAGCAGACTCGGAAGGCGGCGGATGCGGCGGTGAAGGCGCTGGGGTGGGATGAGCCGTACTTTCTGGATGCGGACCACATCAATTTGAGCAACGTGGAGCGGTTTCTTGAGCCGTGCGATTTTTTCACGATTGATGTGGCGGAGGAGATTGGAAAGCCGGCGAAGGCGGAGGATGTGGATGCGTTTGTGGCGCGGCATCCGGAGCTGCTGGGTGAGGTGAGGATTCCGCGGATTGCGGCGCCGTTCAAGACCGATGTGACGTTTGTGAAGGGTGTGGCGAATAAGTTTCTGGCGGCGGTGCAGGATGCGGGGAAGATTTATCGGTTTCTCGTGGAGAAGAAGGGTGCGGGGAAGTTTGTGCCTGAGGTTTCGATGGACGAGACCGATGCGCCGCAGACGCCGGTGGAGCTGCTGATTATCCTGGCGGCGATTGCGGATGAGAAGATTCCGATCCAGACGATTGCGCCGAAGTTTACGGGGCGGTTCAACAAGGGTGTGGATTATGTCGGCGATGTGAAGCAGTTTGCGAAGGAGTTTGAGGAGGACATCGCGGCGATTGCGTTTGCGGTGCAGCGGTATGGGCTGCCGGAGAATTTGAAGCTGAGCGTGCACTCGGGGTCGGATAAGTTTTCGATCTATGCGTCGATTCATGCGGCGATGGTGAAGTTTGAAGCGGGCGTGCATTTGAAGACGGCGGGGACGACGTGGCTGGAGGAGTTGATCGGGCTGGCGGAGGCGGGCGGATCGGGCCTGGAGCTGGCGAAGGAGGTCTACCGCGAGGCGTATGCGCATGCGGATGAGCTGTGCGCGCCGTATGCGACGGTGATCGATATCGATCGCGCGAAGCTGCCGTCTCCGGATGAGGTTCAGGGGTGGACGAGCGAGCAGTACACGGGCGCGCTGCGGCATGATCAGAGCAATCCGGCGTATAACCCGAGCTTCCGGCAGCTGCTGCATGTGGGGTTCAAGGTGGCGGCGAAGATGGGCGAGCGGTATACGCGGGAGCTCGAGGAGCACGAGGATGTTATTGCGAAGAACGTGACGACGAACTTGTGGGACCGGCATATTCGGCCGGTGTTCTTCGGGGCGAGTGCGATGTAGGTTTGCCCCCACCGGTGCGCGATGAGGCCGCGGATGAATGGGGACCGGCACCCGGTGGTGGGTACGGTGTAGAGTTTCTGGTGGTTGAGAGACTTTGGTCGGAGAGGACCGAATGATTGTGGTGCTGATGGGGGTGAGCGGGTCGGGGAAGACGACGATCGGCACCCTGCTGGCGAAGCGCACCGGGACGATCTTCGCGGATGCGGACGACTATCATCCGCAGTCGAACAAGGACAAGATGCACGCGGGGATTCCGCTGAATGACGATGACCGGCAGCCGTGGCTGGAGACGCTGAACGGGCTGCTGGTGGGCTGGCATGAGAGCGGCGCCGGTGGTGTGCTGGCGTGCTCGGCGCTGAAGCAGAAGTACCGCGAGACGCTGGCGCAGGGAATGCCCGGGAATGCGGTTACGTTTGTGTGGCTGGATGGCGATAAGGAGCTGCTGGGCGAGCGGCTGGCGGCGCGGCATCATGCGTATATGAATCCGAAGCTGCTGGACAGCCAGATTGCGACGCTGGAGCCGCCGAAGGATGCGCTGCGGGTTGTGAATGATTGCCCGCCGGAGAAGGTTGTGGATGAGATTTTGCAGCATGTCGCGCTGACGAGCGGCGAGCAGAGCAAGACTGCGGACACGCGGCAGGCGAAGAGCTAAGGAGAGGCGATGGCGGGATTATTTGATCTGACGGGGAAGACGGCGGTAGTGGTGGGCGGAACGTCCGGGATTGGGCTGGCGATGGCGCTCGGTCTGGCGGAGGCGGGAGCGGATGTTGTGGCGAGCTCGCGCCGGCAGGAGCAGGTGGACGAGGCGGCGAAGCAGATTGAAGCGCGGGGGCGGCGGAGCCTGCGTGTGACGTCTGATGTGGCGGACCGCGGGAGTTTGCAGGCGCTGTGCGATGCGACGGTGGGTGCGTTTGGGAAGGTGGACATCCTGATCAACTCGGCGGGGAAGATCAAGCGCGCGCCGACGGTGGACTTTCCTGAGGACGAGTGGAACTCGATTATGGATACGAACGTGACGGGGACGTTGCGCGCGTGCCAGATCTTCGGCAGGACGATGCTGGAGAAGGGCTATGGGCGGATCGTGAACATCGCGTCGCTGAATACGTTTGTGTCGCTGAAGGAGGTCACGGCGTATGCGTGCTCGAAGGCGGCGGTGGGCGCGCTGACGCGATCGCTGGCGGTGGAGTGGTCGTCGCAGGGCGTGACGGTGAATGCGATTGCGCCGGGGGTGTTTCGGACGGCGCTGAATGCGGATCTGCTGGACAAGAGCGAGCGCGGCAAGGAGCTGCGGATGCGCACGCCGATGGGCCGGTTCGGCAAGACGGAGGAGCTGGTTGGGGCGGCAGTTTATCTGGCCTCCGATGCGGCGGCGTTTGTCACGGGCGAGATCCTGGTGGTGGATGGCGGATTCCTGGCGAGCGGAGTGAATCAGTAGGGCGAGTGGTTAGCAGTTAGTGGTTAGTAACTGCTGATCCGGGATTGCGCTCCTCTGCACGTTGTCTGACGAGACAATCGTTTTTCTTGGCGGACTGCGTGGTCAAACGTGTGTCCATGATGCTAAACTTTTGCGGCATCTTCAAAATGGGAGCGACGCGCGTCATGAAGGTAGCCCAACGAGCGGCCATGCTGGGATTGCTTGGCCTGGCATCTGTAACGGTTTTCGGACAGACGAGCAGCAGTGCACGTGCGGCGAACCGGCCGTGGATGAACACGTCGCTTTCGCCGGAGCGGCGGGCGGAGCTGGTGCTGCATGAGATGACGCTGGACGAGAAGATCAGCATGCTGCACGGCGAGGGGATGGCTCGGCAGCGGCATCTTCCGCCGGAAATTGAGGCGGTGCAGGCGCAGTCGAATGGCGGCGCTGGTTTTGTGCTCGGGGTTCCGCGGCTCGGCATTCCGGCGATCCAGATGACGGATGCGGCATATGGCGTGCGGCAGAGCGCGGAGAACGGGCGCTACTCGACCGCGCTGCCGTCGAATCTTGGCGCGGCGGCGAGCTGGGATCCTGAGGCTTCGTGCGAGTACGGCAAGCTGATTGGCGATGAACTGCGGCTGCAGGGCTACAACACGACGCTGGGTGGCGGGACGAACATTACGCGCGAGCCGCGCAACGGGCGCACGTTCGAGTACATGGGCGAGGACCCGGTGCTGGCGGGAACGATGGTGGGCGCGCGCATTCGCTGCGAGGGCGCCGAGCATGTGATCTCGGACATCAAGCACTATGCGTTCAACGACCAGGAGAGCGGACGTCAGGAGGTTGACTCGAAGATTGGCGAGCGCGCAGGGCGCGAGAGCGATCTGCTGGCGTTTGAAATCGGCGTGAAGACCGGGCATCCGGATGCGGTGATGTGCAGCTACAACGGCGTGAACGGGACGTATGCGTGCGAGAACGACTGGCTGCTGAAGGATGTGCTGAAGACTGAGTGGAAGTTTCCGGGCTTTGTGATGTCGGACTGGGGCGGAACGCACAGCACGGTGAAGGCGTCGCATGCGGGCATGGACCAGGAGCAGCCGATGGATGAGTTCTTCGGTGAGGCTCTGAAGAAGGCGGTCGAGAGCGGCGAGGTCTCGCAGGCCGAGTTGGACGAGCACGTGCGGCGCGTGCTGTGGGCTGAGTTTGCGAGCGGAGTTTTCGACCACCCGCAGGTGAGGGGTGTTGTGGACCCGGTGCATGGGTTCAAGGTGGCCGAGAAGATTGAAGAGGGAAGCGCGGTGCTGCTGCGGAATCAGGGTGCGGTGCTTCCGCTGAATGCGTCGCAGGTGCGGTCGATTGCGGTGATTGGGGAGAACGCGGATACGGGGATGATCTCGGGCGGTGGATCGGCGCAGGTGGACCCGCCGGGACAGATTGGCGGAACGCCATGGCGGAAGCATGTGTGGTTCCCGACGTCGCCGCTGGATGCGATTCGCGAGAAGGCGCCGAATGCGCAGGTGAGCTTCAGCTCGGGCGCGGAGATTCATGATGCCGTGGCGAAGGCCAAGGCGGCTGATGTGGCGATTGTGTTTGTGTGGCAGTGGGAGTCGGAGGGAGATGACCTGCCGAATCTGTCGCTGCCGGAGAATCAGGACGCGCTGATTGCGGCGGTGACGAAGGCGAATCCTCATACGGTTGTGGTGCTGGAGACGGGCACGGCGGTGAGGATGCCGTGGCTGGATAGCACGGCGGCGGTGCTGGAGGCGTGGTATGCGGGATCGGATGGAGCGCATGCTGTGGCTCGGTTGCTGTTTGGAGATGTGAATCCGAGCGGCAAGCTGCCGATGACGTTCCCGCAGAGCGAGGATGAATTGCCGCGCAAGACGGTGGCGCAACCTCCGCCGCCGGTGACGAATGGCGTGCTGAGCTTCAGCGTGGATTACAACATCGAGGGCGCGGCGGTCGGGTACAAGTGGTACGAGGAGAAGCATCTGCCGGTGCTGTTTCCGTTCGGTTTCGGGCTGTCGTATACGACCTTCAAGTACTCGGACCTGAAGGTGGGCAGGGACGGCGAGAACGTGACAGTGACGGTGACGAATACGGGGTCGCGCGCGGGAGCGGAGGTCGCCGAGGTGTATGCGGCGCTGCCGGAGAGTGCGGGCGAGCCGTGGAAGCGGCTGATCGCGTACAAGAAGGTTGAGCTGGCGCCGGGCGAGAGCAAGACGGTGACGATGGATGTCGACCCGATGTATGAGTCGATCTGGGATGTGGCCGGGAAGCGGTGGACGAGGCCGGCCGGGGAGTATCGCGTGATGGCGGGGCCGTCTTCGGCGGAGCTGCCGCTGGAGGCGACGTTCCGGGTGCGGTAAGCGGCAACGCGGTCTGCGTTACACGGAGGTACTGTTGCCAGTCGCCGGCCGATTTGCGTATCTTTTCGCGCGGGAGAAAAACCACGCATGTTGACGCTTTTTGCTGTGGCTGCATTTGCGATTTCGGTTCTGCTGGCGATGGGTGAGGCTGCGTATAAGCGCAACTGGCCCAAGGTAACGGGCGCGTTTGTGGCGCTCTTTGCGGTGCTGCTGGTGGGCAGTGTCGTTATCCGCTGAAAAGATAAAGGCGAGCCGCTATATCGGCTCGCCTTCGTGAGTTAAAAGGAGTTGCTGCTAAGCGCCGCTACCAGCCGCGGGTCTGCATGCGGTCGCGCTCTTCGATGCCGGCGGCGGCGAGGCCCTTCATCGTGCCGGTGATGGCTTCGGAGGCTTCGGCGACGATCTTCGGATCGTTGTAGTGGGTGGCGGCGATCACGATGGCCTTGGCGCGGGAGATGGCCTCGTCGCGCTCCTTGTGGCCGGGGGTGAGATCGAGCGGCGTGGCGCCGTCCTTCATGAAGATTCCGGAGCCGACGAAGACGGTTTCGGCGCCGAGCTGCATCATGAGTGCGGCGTCGGCGGGTGTGGCGATGCCGCCGGCGGAGAAGTTGGGCACGGGGAGCTTGCCGGCTTGCGCGACCATGCGGACGAGCTCGTAGGGCGCCTGGAGATTTTTGGCGGCGGCGTAGAGCTCGGATTCGTCGAGCACGGTGAGGGCGCGCATCTCGCGGACGATGGTGCGCATGTGGGTGACGGCGTGGACGACGTCGCCGGTGCCGGGCTCGCCCTTGGTGCGGATCATGGCGGCGCCTTCGGCGATGCGGCGGAGGGCTTCGCCGAGGTTTTTGGCGCCGCAGACGAAGGGCGTTTTGAAGGCGTGCTTGTCGATGTGGTGCTGCTCGTCGGCCGGGGTGAGGACTTCGGATTCGTCGATGAAGTCGACGCCGAGCTCCTGGAGAACCTGGGCTTCGACGAAGTGGCCGATGCGGGCCTTGGCCATGACCGGGAGCGGAGACGGTGGCCATGATCTCCTTGATGAGCTTGGGGTTGGCCATGCGGGCGACGCCGCCTTCGGCGCGGATCATGGCGGGGACGCGCTCGAGCGCCATGACGGAGACCGCGCCGGCTTCTTCGGCGATGCGGGCCTGCTCGACGTTCATGACGTCCATGATGACGCCGCCTTTGAGCATCTCGGCGAGGCCGGTTTTGAGGCGGAGCGAGGACGCGGAGCCGTTCGAGTTGTGACCGTTCTTGTGTGACATAAGGGAGACCTCCGCTGGCGCCGGACCACCCCAGCGAACAAGTTCGCCGGGGACCCCGGAGAAGGGATTTTTCGGGAACGCCAACGAGTAGTTTACCGCGTTGGGGTGAATTGCCCGGCGGATTCTGCTGGGCGGATTCTGCCGGCAGAGTTCTGTTATGGTTGCGTGCTGTAGCTCGGGCCTGTCGGTTTGCTTTGCGAAGAGACGCGTGGAGGTGAAGGATGCAGGCTGCCGGATGGCAAGTGCCGATGGATGGTGGGGCGTGGGCGAGGACGATCGTCGACGTTTATATTCTGTGGTTTTCGTTTCTGATCTTGTCCAACGTGGTGGCGGCGAGCTGGTGGTTTGCGCGCGCGCCGGAGACGGTGGTGCGGTCGATCATGCTGGCTCCGATGTGCTGGGCGATGGTGATTGCGGATCTCGCGACGGCGGCGATGACGTTTGTGATCGCTTCGACGGTGAAGCCGTGGGCTCCGCCGAACTTCGACAAACTGATCAACGGAGCCGCCGTGGCGAACGCGGTTATCGTGATCCTGTTCGCGGTGGTGTGGTTCCTGGGGTGGTCGCACTGGCGGCATCGAGAGCGCAGTGCGGCGGGGTTCAGGACGAAAACGCCGTAGACGCGCAGACCGACCCCAGGCGCGACTCGCGGAATCGTGGTTAACCCACGTCTCAGAATCGAGACGTGGGGCACACCGCGTCGTGGGTTGGTTACTGCATGCCTGAGGCTTGCGGTGGGGCGCCGGGGATCGAGATGTCGAGCGTCTTGACGGGGCCGAGCTGATTGAGTGGCGGCTTGATCTCGGACTCGTTGCCGACGACGATGATGGCGAGCTTGTCGGGCTGGATGTACTTTTGCGCGACGCGAGCGACGTCGGCCGAGGTCACCTTCTCGATGCCGGCGCGGTAGCGCTCGAGGAAGTCGGGTGGGTAGCCGTAGACCGCGAGTGTGACCTGTTCGCTGAGCACCTTGTCCGGTGAGTCGTAGTTGAAGATGAAGCTGTTGAGCAGGTCGTCCTTGGCTTTGCGGAGCTCGGCTTCGGTGGGCGGGTCGGTGCGGAGCTTGCGGACCTCGTCGAGTGTGGCCTTGGTGGCGGCGTCTGTGGAGGAGCTCTTGGTGCCGAGGCCGACAGCGAAGAGGCCAGGGTGATCGTAGGCGGCGCCGAACTCGCCGCCGACGTCGTAGGCGAGGCCGAGTTTGGTGCGGACCTCCTGGACGACGCGCGAGCCGAACCCACCGGAGAAGACCTCGTTCATGACGGAGAGCGCGTAGAAGTCAGGATTGCGCTCCTCGGTGCCGAGGCCGACCATGTACACGTTCGATTGATCGACGTCGGATTTGTTGGCGAAGTAGATGCCGGGCTTGGGTTCGGTGAAGCTGATCTGCGGCGAGGGAAATTCGGTGCCGCGCGGGATGGGCGAGAAGGCGGCGCGGAGTTTGGCTTCCATCTCGGGGATTTTGAAGTCGCCGATGACGCCGACGATGAGGTTGGCGCCGACGACGGTGTGCTCGTGCCAGGCTTTCAGGTCGTCGAGGGTGACGGCGGAGACGGTGGAGATTTCGGGGATACGGCCGTAGGGGTTTGTGGGCCCGTAGGCGATCTCGATGGCTTCGCGGCTGGCGATGGATGAGGCGTCGTCGTTGCGGCGGAGAATCGCGGTGAGCTCGCTGCGCTTGGCGAGATCGAGCTTGGACTGCTGGAAGTTGGGGTGCAGGAGGAGGTCCATCGCAGTGGCGAAGACGGAGTCGAAGTCGCGTGCGAAGCTGTTCCACGTGACGAAGGTGGAGGCTTCGGCTCCGCCGGTCTCGACGGTTGCGGCCTTCGCGGCGAGCTGGTCATCGAGGATGTCGCCGGAGGTTTGCGTCGTGCCGCTGGTGCGCCACGTGCGTCCGTAGAGCGAGACCAGGCCGACTTTGTTGGCGGGCTCGTCACGGCTGCCGCCACGGATACGGATAAAGCCGGTGACGAAGGGCAGCTCGTGGTCTTCAACGAGGAAGAGCTGCACGCCGTTGGGTAGAGTGACGCGCGTGGGCTCGGCTGGTTTGAAGGCGTTGAGCGGAGGGATCGGGATCGACTTCCACGGTTGTGTGCCGGGACGGTTCTGGATGGGCTGCGGAGTCTGGGCCGCGAGCGGCAGCGCGGTGGAGAGGCAGAGCGCAAGGGACGCAGACGCGATGAATGGCTTTTTCATTGCGCACCTCCGTTGCCGGCCGAAGCTTGTGGTGTTGTGTCCGTCGGCTGCTTGGACGGCGACGGCGTGGTTGCGGGCGGAGGTGTCGCGGGTTTGGTTGCCGGCTTGGGAGCCGATGGCTTGGGCTCGGGTTCCGACGCCGTCGGAGCGGTGCCCGGCGCCGGAAGCGGTGTGCTGGCGGGCGCGTTGGTTGCGGGCGGAGCGGAGGGTTCGACCGGCGGTGACGGCCGGTGCGGTGGAGCGAATTCGATGCGGGCGGTGGTGCGGTTGGAGTCGACGAATGTTTGTTGCGCAACGCGGCGGATGTCGGCCTTGGTGACCGCGTCGATCTTCTGCAGCTCGCGGAACATCTCGCGCCAGTCGCCATAGCGGGTCTGGTAGTCGGCGAGCATGTTGGCGAGGGTGGCGTTGTCGCCCAGCGAGCGAAGAAGGTCGGCGCGTGCGCGGGTCTTGAAGCGCTCGAGTTCGGCATCAGAGACGTCGGTGGTCTTCAGCTTGTCGAGTTCTTTTTCGATCGCGGGCTGCATCTCTGCGGCGGTGTGGCCCTGCATGGGCACAGCGTAGAACGCGAAGAGACCCGGATACTTGACGCCAGGGAAGCCGCTGAAGCCTTCGGCGACGAGCGGCGATGCGCTGGTCGCGAACGAGCGAGCGATAGAGGCGCGAGGTGCGGCCGTTCGAGAAGATGTCGGTGATGGCGTCGTAGACGGCGTCGTCTGGCGAGCGGTAGTCGGGTTGGTGATAGCCCTCGAGGAAAATGGGCTGCGTCGCCTCATGCATGACGACGTTGCGCTCGGCAGTCTGCTTCGGTTCGACGGTGGTCATGTCCTCCGGCTTGGGGCCGGCGGGGATTGCGCCGAAGTAGTGCTCGAGCATGGGGAGCGCGGTCTTCGTGTTGAAGTCGCCGACGACGGCGACGACGATGTTTGCGGGCACGTAGTACTTCTTGTGAAACACGTCGGCCTCGGTGGCGGAGACCTGCGTGATGTCGCTCTCCCAGCCGACGCCGGGCGTGCCGTAGTGGTTGGCCATGTAGGCGGCGGCGAGGAACTCCTCGACGAGGCGGCCCTGGGGTGAGGAGTCGATGCGCATGCGGCGCTCTTCGTTGACGACGTCGCGCTCCTTGTAGAACTCGCGCGCGACGGGCCAGCCGATGCGGCTGGATTCCATGTAGGCCCAGAGCTCGAAGGCGATTGGACGGCATGCGACCAGAAGTACTGGGTGGTGTCCTCGGCGGTCGATGCGTTGATGCCGGTTGCGCCGTTCTCTTCGGCGATCTCGGAGAACTGATTCGGGATGACGAACTTCTGCGCGGCAGCCATGGCGTCGTCGAAGGACTTTTTCAGCGCGGCGAGCTTCGCGGGGTCCTGACCGACGCGCTTGCGGAACTCGGCGTCGTAGGCGGCATAGGCTGCCTCGACTTTGTCGAGCGCGAGCTTCTCGGCGGCGTAGTTGGTGGTGCCGATCTCGGTGGTTCCTTTGAAGGCAATGTGCTCGAACATGTGCGCGAGGCCGCTCTCGCCGGTGGGGTCGTCGACAGAGCCGGCGTCGACCTCGGTGAAGAAGCTGAAGACTGGCGCTTCGTGGCGCTCGCAGAGCACGAGCGTGAGGCCGTTGGGCAGCACCTTGACGGTGGTGCGACCGGCGAGGTTCTGTTCGAAGTCAGCTTGCGCCTGATGGTCTGGCGCGTGATGGGTTGGCGGCTGAGGCGCCTGCGCGAGGGAGTGAAGCGGGAGACAGAGAACAGGTGCAAGTGCGATTGCGGCAGAGGAAAGGCGGAGCGAGGAGATGGGCACGCGGGCGGAGGCCTCCTGCGTTCCATGATAGCGGTAAGGCCCGCGCGGCTATGCGGCGCGGCTGCGTCCAAGCCTTGCGGAGGGTGAGACCGGGTATTCTGTTGGCAGTTCTCAGGGGCAGTTCTCAACCGGAGGAGCGTCGAGTGAAGAGGGTTCGTCTGCTGGCGATCGGGATTGTAGTAAGCGCGGTGAGCGCGCGCGCCGTGATCATCCGGCACGATGTTCCGGACGAAAAATACCGCGTGGATGCGAAGGCGTTTCCACAGTTGGCTGATTTGCCGGGCGTGGGCGAAGGAGTGCTGATCTCGCCGGTGTGGGTGGTGACGGTGGCGCGCGCGGTTGCGGGCAAAGATGTGCAGGAGGTCACGATCAACGGCGTGCCGAGAGCCGTTGCGCGAGTGGTGATTCATCCCGGATACAAGCCGGTGCATCCGGAGCTGGAGCAAGGCGATGCTGCACCACTGCTGGTATATGAGAGCGATTTAGATGACATCGCGCTGCTGCAGTTGAAGGAGCCGGTGACGGATGTGCTGCCGGTGTCACTGTACCGGGGCAACACCGAGCAGAGTGAGGTTGCGGAGATATTCGGCAAGGGGCAGACGGGCGACGGTGTCACCGGCGAAGCTGCGGGCTCTCCGCGGCGTGGCGAGCTGCGGCGCGCGTACACGCGGGTGGAGGATGCCGAGGGGCGGTGGATCACGCTGGAGTTTCATTCGAAGCATGCGGCGCAGGCGCTTGAGGGCATGCCGGGTGATGGAGATGAGGGCGCGCCGGTGCTGATCAAGTCACATGGTGAGTGGGCGCTGGCGGGGCTTGTGTCGCGCAAGGTTGCGGGCCGCGATGTGTCGACGTACATGTACTTCCACTACGGCAACGAATCGTACGCGACGCGGATCTCGCACTACGCTGCGTGGATTGACAACACGATGCTGACGGCGTCTTCAGAGAATACGGGCGAGGGTCGTTAGGCGACTGCGGGCTGCGGCGTTTGTTTTGCGGCGGAGGAGTCGAAGGCGGAATCGGGGTGGTGGGCGTGGTCCATCAGCCAGTCCTGCGCGGCGAAGCCGCTGCCTTTGCGGGGCGCGCGGATGTAGCTTCCGTCAGGCTGCATGAGGCGGGCCTTCACGTCGTCTCGCAGGTAGGCCTCGAGGATCTCGTATCGCAGGCGATTCGCGGAGGGCTCATCTGTGACAGGGAAGACGACTTCGCAGCGCTCGTAGAGATTGCGCTGCATCCAGTCGGCGCTGCCGGCGTAGATCTCGGGCGAGTCGCCGTTCTGAAACCAGAAGATGCGGCTGTGCTCGAGGAAGCGGCCGACGATCGAGCGCACACGGATGCGATCGCTGAGGCCGCGAATGCCGGGACGGAGTGTGCACATGCCGCGGATGATGAGGTCGATCTCGACGCCGGCCTGTGATGCGGCATAGAGCGCGTCAATGATCTTGAGATCGATCAGCGCGTTCATCTTGGCGATGATCCGCGCGGGGCGGCCGGCCCTGGCGTGGTCTGCCTCGCGCGCGATGAGAGCGAGGAAATCATTGGCGAGTGTGACGGGAGCGACGAGCAGCGGGCGGTAGGTTTCGGGTCCGGTGTCCCATTCGGCCGTGAGATAGCGGAAGACGCGCTGGACGGCGTCGGTGATCTCCGGGCGCGCGGTGAGCAGGCTGATGTCGGTGTAGAAGCGCGCGGTTGTCGGGGTTGTAGTTGCCGGTGCCGAGGTGCACGTATTCGCGCAGCTGGCCGTCGGAGTCGCGGCGAACCAGCAGGGCGAGCTTGCAGTGCGTCTTGTAGCCGAGGACGCCGTGATAGACCTGCACGCCGGCGTCTTCGAGCTCGCGCGCCCAGCGGATGTTGGAGGCTTCATCGAAGCGCGCCATCAGCTCGATGACGACGGTGACGTCGATGGTCTGCGCGGCCTCGGTGAGAGCGCGGAAGATGGTCGAGTTGGCGCTGGTGCGATAGAGGGTCTGCTTGATGGAGACGACGTTCGGGTCTGTGGTGCCCGCTTCAATGAAGCCCTCGATGGCGCTGTAGCTGTCGTACGGATGATGAAAGAGGAGGTCGCGCTTGCGGATCTCGTCGAAGATGTCATTCGACTTGTTGCTGAGCTGAACGCGACGGCCGTGGAACTCCGGGAACTTGAGCTCCGGCATCTCGAGTGAGTTGTAGAGCTCCATGAGGCGCCAGAGGTTTACGGGGCCCTCGGTGGTGAAGACCTGCCAGGGGTCGAGCTCGAAGTTGGAGCTCAGGCGCTCGATGATCTCCTCGGTCGCGGCGGAGTCGATCTCGAGGCGCACCACGTCGCCCTTGCGGCGATTGTGCAACTCCTCGGCGACGCTCTCGAGGACCGTGCGGCTCTCTTCTTCTTCGAGGTAGAGATTGCTGTTGCGCGTGACGCGGAAGGCTGCCATGGAGAGCACACGGTAGCCGCGGAACATGCGCGCGGCGTTGGCCTTGATGAGTTCATCGAGCGGCAGGAAGTCGCGGCGGCCGTTGCCGTCAGGAAGCCGGATCAGCGTGGGGATGGAGCGCGGAATGGTGATGACGCCGAGCGATGGTGGCGCGGTGGAGCGCGAGCGGCGTTTGAACTTGAGCAGCAGAGCGAGGCAGAGCGCCTTGTTGAGCACGCGCGGAAACGGATGCGAGGGATCGATGGTGACCGGCGTGAGCAGGGGATCGACCTGCTCGTCGAAGTAGCGCATCGCGAACTCGCGGTCGGCCTTCGAGAGCTGGCGCCAGCGGACGATGCGTATGCGGGCTTCGGACAATGCGGAAGATAGCCGCTCGTTCCATACAAGGGCCTGTTCGCGGGTGAACTCGTGGAGGTGTTTGCCGAGCCGCTCAAGGCGCTGCGGCAGGGTGAGGCCGGTGTCGTCGAGCTTCTGGATCGCTCCGAGGTCCTCTTCGATCTGCTGCAGGATTCCAGCGACGCGAATTTCGAGGAACTCGTCGAGGTTGCTGGAGGTGATGGCGAGGAACTTGACGCGCTCGAGCAGCGGGTTGGTGGGGTCGTCGGCCTCTTCGAGGACACGGCGGTTGAACTCGAGCCAGGTCTCGTCCCGGTTCAGGTACTTGCTGTCGACGAGTGCCGTCGGGGGGCGGGGCGCACGCTTTTTGCGCGTGAAGGCCCGCCGTCGTATCGCTGTCGCTCCCGCCGCCATATATGCCTTAAGGGTAGCGCATCGGGCGGTTGATCGAGGTAAACGTAAGTAATTGCTGCAGGTTATCTAAACGTGAAAGCCGCCGGTGTGGGCGGCTTTCGCGTCGTTGCGCTGCGGCGGCAGGATGCATTGATATCGATGCATCGCTTGCAACCGGCTTAGGTCACGTCTTTATCGCTGGGCTTCGGACGATAGCGGATGGTGTAGAACGCGCCGAAGATGGTGAGCAACAGACCCCACCAGAAGGTCGGGTGCAGGTTGTTGAGCACCGTTGCGGGCTCGTGGCCGCCGAACCACTCCCACGCGCCGTACGGCAGGAGCACGACGCCGTACGCCAGCGTCATGATGCCGACGAAGAACCAGATGGAGAGCATCTCTCCGCGTCCTGTGCCTTGTGCCATGAACGGACCTCCGCGCCCTGCTGTTACCAGAAGATGATGTTGAGAATGACGAAGACGATGGCCACGATGCAGGCCCAGAAGATCGGTTTCTGCCATATGGTGGTTGCGCCGTCGTCCGGGATGACCGTTGCGCCGTAGACGAGCCCGTTGAGTTCGGACTCCGGCCGCGGGCGCGTCATCATGCTGATGATGATGGTGACGAGCACGCAGATGATCCAGCTCCAGAGCGCGCGGAACATGTCGTTGGCCATGGGCTGCGCGTCACGCGAGAGCGCGATGTGCGCCAGGGCGTCAGCTTTGTGGGCCTCGCTGCCGAAGTTGGTGTAGAGCCACATGCTGATCGAGGACACGGTTCCGGCGAGCAGGCCGAGGAAGCCACCCCAGTTCGTGGCGCGCTTCCACAGCATGCCGAGGATCACGGTGCCGAAGAGCGGCGCGATGAAGAAGCTGAACAGCGCCTGCACGTAGTCCATGATGGAAGCGGCGTGCATGACCAGGTAGGCGGTGCCGATCGAGATGACCATGCCGACCACCGTCGACCAGCGGCCCATCAGCACGTAGTGCTTATCGGCGGCGCGCTTGTTCATGTACGCGCCGTACAGGTCGTAGGTCCAGACGGTCGAGAACGCCGAGACGTTCCCGGCCATGCCGGACATAAAGCCGGCGACCAGAGCCGTGATGCCCAGGCCGAGCAGACCCGGACCGCAGTATCGGATCAGCATCAGCGGGAGGACTTCGTTGTAGCTGTAGGGATGCGCTGCGTCGACCTGGTTTTCGCCGACGAGGTGAATCAGCTGGTGCGTGTGGGGATCGCGCAGCACGCCGAGCGCGAGCAGGCCGGGCACGATCACGATCAGCGGCACCGCCATCTTGAACGCCGCGCCGAGCACCGGGGCCATCTTGGCCGCGCGCAGGTTGTGCGCAGAGAGCACGCGCTGGACGACGAGGAAGTCCGTGGTCCAGTAGCCGAAGCTGATGATGGCGCCGAGGCCGAAGACGATGCCGACCCAGTTGATGCCCATCGGGTTGCTCTTGAAATGCCCGAGCGTCGACCACATGTGGACGTAGCCGATGGAATGGGTGTTGGCGATGATCTGGTGCTTGAGGTTGGTCCATCCGCCGGCTTCGATGAGGCCGAGGATGGGGATCATGCGCGGCGCCGGCCCAGATGAGGATGAACTGCAGCACCTCATTGATGATGGCCGAGCGCAGGCCGCCGAGCATGACGTAGAGCGCGACGGTCGCGGCGCCTACCCAGATGGAGAAGTTGATGTCCCACCCGAGGATGACCTTCATGACCAGCGCCATGGCGTACATGTTGACGCCGGACATCAGGATGGTCATGAAGGCGAACGAGATCGCCGCCAGGCCGCGCGCGCCTTCGCCGAAACGAAGCTGCAGGTAGCCAGGGACCGAGTGCGTTTTGGAGATGTAGTAGAAGGGCATCATCACGATGCCGAGGAACAGCATCGCGGGGATCGCGCCGATCCAGTACCAGTGCGTCGCCAGGATGCCGTACTGGTACGCGGACCCGGCCCATCCCATCAGCTCGAGCGAGCCGAGGTTCGCGGAAACGAAGCTCAGGCCGGCGATCCAGGCCGTCATCTCACGGCCGGCAAGGAAGAACTCTTCGCTGGTATTGGTGGACCCTTTGACGTAGAAGCCGATGAAAAGAACGACGGCGAAATATAGAAGGAGAATGACGAAGTCCACCGGCGAGAGGTGCGTGAGTTGCCGGTTTTGAAAAAACAGCATTGTGGCCAATGGCTGCATGGGTCACCCTGATGTGGCCTTGAGCGCAGGCGCGCCGCGGCGGCTTTCTTTTTTGGCTGCGAAGAATTCTAGCTTGCGGTCTTCTAGATCGTTGCAAATATACCGCATGCTTTGCAGAATCGCCTACCGGGAGTGTGTTTGCACTCATATGTCATGCATCCCATCCAGCCGCGATGGCGGCCTGCGGCGTCTAAAGAACAGAAAGCGGAGGAGAACGCATGATGAACGTCAAGAATTTACTGCTGACCGCGGCATTGGGCGCATTTGCCTTTGGGCCTGCGGTCGCGCTATCCCAGACCGTCGGGCAGGACATGAAGGACGCGGGGCACGATACTGCCGACGCGAGCCGGCAGGTGGCCCACAAGACCGAGCACGGGGCGAAGGTCGCGGGCCGGGACACCGAGCACGGAACCAGGGTAGCGGCGCACAAGACAGACGAGGGCGCGAGGACGGCCGGTCACGACACGGCGCATGGCGCAAGAGTTGTCGGGCACGACACCGCCCGGGACACGAGGGACGTAGGGCACGACACCGGCCATGTTGCGCATCGTGCCGGCCGTGACACCGAGCATGGCACCAGGGTTGCCGCGCACAAGACCGACGAAGGCGCGAGGACGGTGGGCCACGATACCGTCCACGGGACGAAGCAGGCGACGCGCAGGATCGACGGCAAGCCTGTAAGCGATGACAATCAACCGCGCTAGACGGCTGGACTGAACTGAAGAGGCGTCAGAGGCGCTGCGGATCGGAGACGAGGGCTCCGTCCGGCAGCGCCTCGGCGTTTCGTGGTGCGAAGATCAGCCCGGAGGCCGTCGCGACCAGCGCGATCCAGAAGAGGTCTGCGCCGAGCAGGTGCAGCACCTGCAGCGCGATCGGCGTGAGAGAGACGAGGTCGGCGATTCCGAGCACGACCTGCAGCACCAGGAGAGCGCCAAGCCAGCGCGCGCCTGCGCGGGGTAATTTCGTGCAGAGTGCAATCGCGGCGATCAACGCGAGCACAGCCGCGGCCGGGTGCATCCAGCGCATATGAAGCAGCAGCGGAGCATTGGCCGCGAAGTCTGACATGAAGCCTTCGCGCAACGACGGTGAAGGGAACAGCGTGTCGGCGAGCGCGGCGACCGAACCGGTTGCTCCGGTGAGGACCGTAAGCGCAATCGCGAGCCATGCGAGGGAACGGCTGCGGGGCGATTCGATGGCCGTGCGGGGTTCGAACGGCGGCTTCCGCAGCCACCACCACGTCAGCGTCAGGGCGGCGAGCAGCAACATCGTGTTGGTGAAATGAACGCACTGCACAACCACGCGGGCGTCGGACGTATTGCGGTCAACATAGCCGCCCAGCACCAGCAGCGCGCCCAGCAGCGCCTCGGTAATCAGCAGCACGCCGGACCAGACTGCCGCCTTGCGCGCACGGTCAGCCCGCGGGCCGCGCGAGGAATGTCCATGCAATCAACGCCGCAACCAGGGTTGTGCAGATGCCGCTCATGGAGCGGTGGGTGTACTCGATAATTGTGGCAATGCGGGGGTGGTGCGGGAAGAAAACGCCATTACAAAGGGGCCAGCGATCCCCACAACCTGCGCCCGACCCTGTTGCACGAACCACCGCACCCCATAGAATGACGAGGACCATAAATCCAAGCACCACAGCGGCGTAGGCCGAGAGCCCACGCCCTGTGTTGGAAGACGTCGTCGCGGCAGCAGAGCGCATGTTTTGATTGTATCGGCCCGAAACTACTGTATTTACATTCGCAGGCATCCCTCTTAGTGTAGGCACGACCGCTATGCAGCAAACTCGATGGCCAGCACCAGACTTCAGCGAGTGGGACAACGCCGGAGTCTCGAAAGCGCACTGGAAGATCATGTTGATCGCAGGCACGGGATTCCTCACCGATGCCTACGATCTCTTCATCATCGGCGTCGTCATGGCGCTGCTCAAACCTCTGTGGCACGTGAACAAGGTGGAGGAGGGGCTGGTCGAGGCGACGGCGCTCCTGGCCTCCGCGTTCGGTGCTCTTCTGTTCGGGCGTGTCGCGGACATGTTTGGCCGCAAGCGCGTCTACGGCATGGAGGTCCTGCTGCTGGCATTCGGCGCCATCGGCTGCGCCTTTTCGCCAAACATCTGGTGGCTGATTGCGCTGCGCTTCGTGCTCGGCGTCGGCGTCGGCGGTGACTACCCCGTGTCGGCGACGATCATGGCCGAGTACGCGGGCAAGGCCTCGCGCGGCCTGCTGGTCACGCTGGTGTTCACCATGCAGGCCGTAGGTCTGATTCTGGGGCCGCTGTTCGCTTCGGCTCTGCTGATGACGAATATGTCGCATGAGATGATCTGGCGCGTCCTGGTGGGCTTCGGCGCGATACCGGCGCTGGCGGTCTACTGGTCGCGGCGCCACTTGAAGGAGACGCCGCGATTCCTCGCCGCCGCCGCGAAACAGCAGGAGGCACAAGCGAAGGTGGTCAATCCCAGGCACTCTGGCCCAGGCAAGCGGCGCGGGGCGTTTTGGGAGGGCTTCCATACCCTCGTGAATGACAGACGGCTGCTTATGCGGCTCATCGCTGCCAGCGCGGCATGGTTCCTGATGGACGCCGCGTATTACGGCAACACGGTATCAAGCCCACTCGTCATCTCTGCACTGCACGGCGACCACACCCTGCTGCAAAAGACGCTTACGCAACTGGGGGTGTTTGTAGTCTTCGCTGCACCGGGGTACGCCGTTGCGGCGTTCACGATGGATCGTCTGGGCCGCAAGACGATCCAGGTTCTCGGCTTCGCTATGATGACCGTCACCTTCGCGCTGCTGGCGCTGATTCCCAATCTCGAGCAGATGACGTTTACGTTCCTCATCATCTTTGGCCTGAGTTTCTTTTTCACCGAGTTCGGTCCAAACCCGACAACGTTCGTCTACCCGTCGGAGATCTTTCCGGTGCGCGTGCGTACGACGGGGCACGGGATCTCCGCCGCGATGGGCAAGCTGGGCGGCTTTATCGGCGTCTTCCTGTTTCCATTCCTCATGCACTGGAAGGGCTTGCTGGGCGCCGAATCCGCGGCCGCGATCGCCAGCCTGTTGGGCTTGATTGTCACGGCAACGATGCTGCCGGAGACAAAGGGCAAGAGTCTCGAAGAGATCGAAACAGAAACGGTCGCGCCTGCGGAGAAGGTCGCGGCGTAAGGATAGTTCACGCGTTTAGGTCGTGGGCTGTACGACGAAGTCGCCTTTGCGAGGGCCGGGAACGATCTTCCATCCCGGCTTGAGATCGATTGTCCAACCGTCGCCTTGCAGATGAGTTCCGCTGACGGACACTGGAGCCGGAACGATCGCCGCAGTCCAGTCGGGCTTCAACAGCGCGCCGCTGGGCGCGTATAGCGTGCCCCAGTCGTCCACGATGTGCATGTCCGGATAGACCGTGCCGGCCTTGTCGACCGGCTGCAGTGTGCGCGGGTCGAACTGCACCTGCATGTGCTTGAGAGGAAGCGTCAGAGTCGGTCCATCGATGAACTGTTTGCGATAGACAGCGAGTTTCTGCTGGCGTACGACCTCGCGCTGCTGCTCGGTCTTCAGAAGCGTTCCATCGTCGTAGGCTCGAGCGCGCTGTTCGAAGGCAGCGTGGAGGTTCGCCGGAGCATGGAACGCGAGAGCGTCGGCGAGGAGCTCGTCATAAGCAGCGCCGTGCTTCATCTTCTCGCGCCAGCCGGGGTCGTACCGATCAAGCAGAAGGCCGTAGCCGGGGCCGGTCGCGTACGCGAACGAGCGCACGAACGTCGGATCCTTGGCGTGGCTGGAAAGGTCGTGCAGCGCGGTTTCGGTCTGCTGCTCCGCCGCTGGGTTGCCGAGCCGTACGCCGGTGTACTCCGCCAGACCTTCGTTGCGTTCGAGCGCGTGCTCCGCCGCAGGCGCTTCCGGAAAGACGCGATAGCGTTCGGCGCGGAAGAGAAGCGCATCGTCCGCTGCCTGGCGGCGTTCCGCATCGGACGCCGCTTGAAGTGCACGCGCAAGCGCCCGCCATTCGAGCCCGATCGTGTAGCGTCCGTCTAATCCGTCGAGCTGGATGTTGTCGCCGCTTCGGGTGGGAGCAAGGCCGATGCGGTCCTGAATGCGATGAAACAGCTCGTGTGCGATGAGCGTGTCGCGGCGGCCTTTGTCATCAGGCAACGGCCACATCACCTGCGTCCAGTGCACGCCGGACCACTCGACAGCCGTGTTGGCCATGAGCTGGTCGGCCGGAAGCGTGCCGATGAACACGCCATTGTCCGGCTTGAGAATGCCGTTCGCATCTGCCTGGTTGGCGACCAGATAGCGAGTATCGCCGTCAACAAACATCATGGGTCCGCATAACGAGACGCCCCAGAGCTTTCCGTTGTCAGCCTCGCAGAGGCTCTGCGCCTCGGCAAAGTAGCTCTTGGCAGTTGTCGCCGGGATTGGCGCCTGTGTTTGCGCGCTCGACAGAGCTGCAGGAATCGAGAGGAGCAGGACAACAAAGAGATCTTTCACGTTCGTGCCTCAACACTCTGATCTTCTGCGCGGGTTCAGTTCCCGGCCAGCTCGCGGGCACGCTCGGTCGCGCGCTTTACCGCCTTGATCAATGTCACGCGCAGGCCGCCCTCTTCGAGCTCGAGGATGCCATCGACCGTGCAGCCGGCGGGCGTTGTCACTTCGTCCTTGAGCAACGCTGGGTGCGAGCCGGTTTCGAGCACCATCCTGGCCGCGCCGTACGCAGTTTGCGCGGCCAGCTGGGTTGCAATCTCGCGCGGCAGACCGACGTTCACGCCGGCCTCCGCGAGCGACTCGAGAATGATGTAGAGAAAGGCCGGGCCAGAGCCGGAGAGTCCCGTCACGGCATCCATGTGGCGCTCATCCACGACGACGGTGCGGCCCACAGTCAAGAAGATCTTCTGGGCGAGCGCAAGCTGCTCGTCCGTCACAAACTGTCCGCCGCAGAGCGCCGTGATGCCCGCGCCGAGCATCGCCGGCGTGTTGGGCATTGCGCGGATCACCGCAGGCGAGTCGCCGAGAGCTTCCTCGATAGCGCCCGTCTTTACAGAAGCGGCAATCGAGATCAGCAGCGCACCAGGCTTGAACTGCGCGCGAGCATCCCGAAGAAGCTGCAGCACCTGCGTCGGCTTGACGGCCAGCAGGATGATGTCTGCGCCTTCAACGGCCTTGCGGTTGTCTGTTGTGACAGGCACACCGAACTGCTTGGAGAGAGCATCGGCGCGCAGCTCGTGGGCGACGGTCGCGGCAATCTGGTTCGCGGCAAACAGACCCGTGCGCAGGAAGGCCTGCAGCAAAATGCCGCCCATCTTGCCGGCTCCAAGCACTGCGATGCGGAGCCCGGAGGTTGCGTGCTGCTCTGCATTTTTCGCGGTCATGCCCGAAGGCTATCAGACGGGCAGGCCGACGACTATGATTCTGCCGGGGGTGATGGATGAGCTTCGGACCACAAGCTTACGGAGCAATGTGGAAATGGCTTCTTCGCTCGATTGTGAATTTTTTCTTGTCGTCCTATCGCCGACTGCGCCCTGGCTTGCCGCACGGCTGAACGTGCCTGCTCAGCGGCGCGAGAGCGGAGACGCATCCCATTGCTGCTGGCGAGCCGGTTAGCTCGCCAGCAGCGCCGCCAGGGGACTCGACGTGCCCGGAACCGAGGCCGCATCGAGCATGCGGTACAGCGTGGAGCGGCTGATGCCGAGCACCTCGGCCGCACGCAGCTTGTTGCCGTTGCATCCGATCAGCACCGCGCGCACGTGTTCCTGCACGACGTGATCCAGCGGCACCATCCGAATGACCTCAGCGGATTCCGGCTCCGAGCGCACCTCGGAGATGGCGGCGTGCAGATCGGCCGCGGTGAGTACGTCATCGCGGTGCTCGAGCATCCAGGCGATCGCGCCGCGCAACTGGTCCAGATTGCCGGGCCATGTGTACTCGATGACCGCAGGCATGAACGACGCATCCAGGTGCGGGAGCGAACGATTCAGCCTGGTGGACTCGGCTTGCAGGAACCGATGCGTGAGCAGGGGAATGTCCTGCGCGCGCTCGCGCATGGAAGGGATCTGCAGGCGAAGCGAGCTGAGGTTGGCAAACAGCTCCGCGCTGAAGTTGCCCGCGCTGACGAGCGGTCGAAGATCCACACTGGTGAACGCGACGATCGCGATGCGGCGGTGCCGGCGCAGTTTCATCAAGCGGAGGAGCACGCTCTGGCTAGCCGTCGAGAGGCGGTCGATGTCGGTGATGAAGAGGGCGCCACGGGGGATGTCGCCGAAGAGGGCGCCGGGATGGCGGAGCTGGCGGTCGGCGTCGGTGGCTCGGATGCGCACGAGCGGCGTGCCGGCGAAACCGGAGAGGTCGTGCAGCGCCTGGGCGACGGCGTCGGCGCCGCAACCGGGCTCGCCGGTGAGCAGGGCGACGCGGAAGTGGGGGGCGAGCAGGCGGATCTGGGACCAGAGGCGGTCCATCGCGGGGCTGGGGCCGATGAGGCGCTGGGCGTCCGGACCGGCGTCAGGCCGGAGGTGCGGACGTTGGGGGAATCCGGCGGGGCGGATCGGAGTGACGGAAGGCGCCTGGGAAGGAGTCATACACAGGCTCCATCGGCGCGGCGGCGGTAAAGCTTGAGATGGGAGTGTGGAAAAAATCAGGAGGGGTGGCACCCCCGTCCGCAACGGGGGCCGTTGCGTTGGGAGTCCACCCCTCGTGGAGGTCGGGGTTGGGTTAGGCGGCCGAGGTGGCGCAGTAGGTGTCGAAGGCGCGCTGGAGTTCCTGGGCGATGGCGGGAGCCGTGGAGGTCTCGATGGCGGAGCGCTGCATCAGGTAGACGAGCTGCCCGTCGCGGAGGATGGCGATGGCGGGCGAGGTGGGCGGGTGGCCCTGGAAGTAGCTGCGGGCGCGCTCGGTGGCTTCGCGGTCCTGGCCGGCGAAGACGGTGATGGCGTGGTCGGGCTTAGTGCCGTGCTGGAGGGCGAGACGGACGCCGGGCCGCATCTTGCCGGCGGCGCAGCCGCAGATGGAGTTGACCACGAGCAGGGTCGTGCCGGGCTGCTTGAGGGCGTTGTCGACGTCGTCGGCGCTACGGGCTTCCTGGATGCCGGCGCGGGTGAGCTCCTCGCGCATGGGGATGACCATCAACTCTGGGTACATTTTTTTCGGGCTCCTTCTGGAGTGGTGCTTCGGATTGGATTCGGTGAGAGAGAGTTTCGGTGCAGGGTGGTGGTACCCCCTCCCCCGTCAAAAATTGCGCAAAGTCTTCGGAGCAGAGACTTTAGGTCCGGACTTTAGTGCAGCGATAGGTGTCGTTGCAGAAGGCCGGAGCGTCTTTGGCTCCTGTCTTTATTTTATCAAGGGCGTCAAGGGGTGTGCGGGTCGAGGTGCGGGTTCGTTCACTTTTGGGTTTCGAGTTGATCCCGTTTTGAGTGGCTTTGTGGAGCTCATGTAGTCTCGGGAGCGTGAGCGAGTTGGAGATTCGGGAGCATGTGGCGCTGGGGCCGCTGACGACGTTGGGTGTGGGTGGGCCGGCGCGGTTTTTTACGGTTGCGGAGACGGAAGAGCAGGTGGAGGAGGCGGTCGCGTGGGCCGCCGCGCGGGAGCTGCCGCTGTTTGTGCTGGGCGGTGGGAGCAACCTGCTGGTGAGCGATGCGGGGTTTCCTGGGCTGGTGGTCCAGATCGGGATCCGGGGAATTGAGGATCGTGGCGGCGGGCTGTTTGAGGTGGGTGCGGGTGAGGTTTGGGACGAGTTTGTGGACCGGATGGTGAGGTCCGGGATGCAGGGGGTCGAGTGCCTGGCCGGGATTCCGGGGAGTGTCGGGGGGACGCCGGTGCAGAATGTAGGCGCCTATGGGCAGGAGGTTGCGGACACGATCGTTCGGGTGCGGGCGTTTGACCGCAAAACTTTGCACTTTGTGGACCTGGAGCGCGAGGCTTGCAAGTTTCGGTACCGCAAGAGCTTGTTCAACACGGATGACCCGGAACGGTACATTGTGACCCGGGTGCACTTTCGGTTACATCCCGCGGGAACTGCTCAAGTTACTTACGGGGACATCAAGCGCTACTTTGCTGAATCCTCGGATGTGCCTGATTTAGAAAATGTTGCTGCCGCCGTTAGAAGAATCCGGAACGGTAAAGGAATGTTGATCGTACCAAACGATCCGGACTGCCGGAGCGCGGGTTCGTTCTTTAAGAACCCGGTGGTTCCGGCGGGCAGGTTGGGGGAAGTCGCGAAGGCGGCAGGAGTCGGCGAAGAGGTGGTGCCGCATTGGGCGGCCGGGGACGGCGGGGTGAAGTCTCCTATTAAGCTTTCCGCGGCGTGGCTAATCGAGCGGGCGGGGTTTGGGAAGGGGTTTGAGGATGGGGCGGCGGGGATCTCGTCGCGGCATACGCTGGCGCTGATTAATCGGGGCGGGGCGAAGGCGGCGGATATTGAGAGGCTGCAGGGAAGGATTCAGGACGGGGTGCGGGCGAAGTTTGGGGTGGAGTTGGAGCGCGAGCCGGTGAAGCTGGGTTAGCCCGCGCTGAGCTCCTCGACCGGCACCGGGGCTGCGAGCTGGCCTCGTCGCCAGAAGGCGTAGAAGGGAATTCCGGCAAGGATGAAGATCAGTCCGATGCAGGAGCGGACGGGCTGGGCCATTAAGAGGTTGACGCAGACGGCGAGGTCGGCGAGGGCGAAGACGATCGGGGTGATGGGGTAGGCCCAGGCGCGGTAGGGGCGCGGGAGTTCAGGCTCTCGGGCGCGGAGGCGGATGACCGCGAGGCCGCTGAGCGCGAAGAAGATCCACATGACGAAGATGTAGAGAGAGAACAGCTCTTCAAATGTGCCGGTGAGTGCCATGAGCGTGCCGAGGACGCCGGTGAGCAAGAGAGCGCCCGAGGGGCTGCGGAAGCGGGGCTGGAGCCGGGCGGTGAATCGGAAGAACTGGTCTTTGCGGGCCATGGCGTAGGGGATTCGGGTCTCGGTCATGATGACGGCGTGCAGGGTGGCGAGTACCGAGATGGCGATGGCGACGGTGAGCCAGATGGCGCTGCCGGGGCCCATGACTGACTGCACGACGTCCGAGGCGACGTGCTGGGATGAGGCGACCTGGTTGACGGACAGTACGCGGAAGTAGGTGAAGTTCACGAGCAGATAGAGCAGGCTGACGATGACGATGCCGCAGACGAGGGCGCGGGGGATATTTCTGGCCGGATTCCGTACCTCGGCGCCCATGTAGCCGAGGTTCTGAATTCCATTGAAGGCCCACATGACGGGAACGAGTGCGGAGATCAGCGCGCCGAGGGTTCCCAAGGCGCCGAGCGCAGGCGCGGGGTTGGGGACGTGAGTGGAGGGCGTTGCGAAGAATATTCCAGCGATGATGATGGCGAGCACTGCGCCGAGCTTGATGACACTGCAGAGCAGTTGCAGGGCGCCGCCGACGCGAACGCTGAGGTAGTTGACAGCAGTGAGGAGAAGAACGACCAGAGCAGCGAGCGGCTCGGCGGTGGTGAGTGCGAATTGATGGCCACCCAGATGGAAGGTGAGCCAGGGCGCGACGATCGCGGGAAAGATGAAGCCGAGGAAACGCACGAAGGCTGCGGCGAGCGCGGCAACGGCGACGGGAAGTGCGATAACGGAGTCCATCCAGCCGAAGAGAAAACCCCAGATGGGTCCCAGCGCCCGAGTGAGGTAGACGTAGAGTCCGCCGGCCTGCGGAAGCGCGGCGCCGAGCTCGGCGAAACAGAGTGCGCCGCTGAGGGCGATGACGGCCCCGAGCCCCCAGCCGGCGAGAACGATAGGGACGGAGCCGGTCGCCCGGGCCATGGAGCTGGCGACGAGGAATACGCCGCTGCCGACGATGGTGCTGACAACGATGGCTGTGGCTTGCACAAAGCCAAGGCCGCGGACGAGGCCGGATGGGTCGACGCACGGGGACGGCGGGGATGCGGCGCTGGACATGGGACCTCCGCGGGTGGGCGTCAGGATTGGGCGATCTGGGATGCGAATACGCTATACAGGAATTTCGGGGTTCGCAAGCACGAAGTGGTGCGGGGATAGGATTCGCGCGAGAGGAGCCGGGATGAGACGGCCGCACGCGCGACTGCATACCTTGGGGGCTGAAGCCCCTTCGTTTTAGCTTTTTGCGAGGCCCCAGCCTGAAGGCTCGGGGTACCCAGAAGCCAGATTGTGCTGGGACAACAGCCGATTCGGTCGGTAAGGCGGCCACGGTGTGGCGTTCTCGGGGCGGTCGCGAACCCACGTCTGAGAATCGAGACGTGGGGCACCCGAGAGGGGGCTGAAGGGTCGGATCCTACTCAGGCCTTTAGTGTGAATCGGGCAGCCGCGCGGGAGGCCCGGAGGCCGAGCGTGACAAGAGCGAAGAGTGCGATCACGCAGAGCCACGCGAACCAATCGCCAAGGAGCGAGTAGAGGGTGCGGACGCCGCGAGTGGGAACCTGGGACACCATGGTGAGTTGCTGCGCCTGATATTGATCCATGTGGGCGAGCTGGTGGCCCTGGTAGTCGTACGCGGCAGAGAGACCCTGATTGGTTTGGCGGACGAGACTGAATCCCTGTTCAATGGCGCGGAAGCTGGCCATCTGGGTGTGGCGAGGATCGATGGCTCGCCAGTCTCCCGCGGGGCTGAGGACGATGTCGGCTCGATGGGCGCCGGCCTGCGCGATCAGTGAAGGGAAGTCCATGTCGTAGCAGATGCCGGGCATGATTCGACCGTACGGCGAATCGATGGACTTCAGTTTTCCGTTGGACAGAAGGGCCTCGGCGGCTTCAGGGCCGGGGGTGGGGTGCGCCTTCAGATATTGCCAGGCGATGTTTCCGTCGGGCTGGATCATTACGAGCTTGTTCTGGAGGGGCCTGGCTGCGCCGGGCGTCCAGGTGCCCAGGGTCATGCCGAGATAGATGTGCTGCGTTTGTGCGAGCTCGCGGCCGCGGGCGAGAACAGCAGGCTCGTCCTCGGCGAGGATGTAGAGCGCGCTTTCCGACCAGAAGACGATCTTCGCTCCCGCAGCGGCTTCGAGGCTGGACCGGGAGAGCAGATCGTCGGCTACGGCGGCGGAGGCGTCGCGGAACGCGTTCACCTGGGCAGGCGTAGCTCTCTGGGCGACGATGGCATCGAGGTTGTGCAATGGAGGGCGGTCGGGTTGCGCTGCGGGCGATAGGGAGGCGATTCGCACGGAGGGGGATGCCGGCGGGAAGAAGGCCAGCCGCGCCTCTCCGGCGAGAATGACGGCGACACAGACCGCGGCAAACGCGACGAGGGGCCGCACGATGCGGCGCTGATCGAGAGCGAGATTCGCGACGGGTGCAAACCAGGCGATGAGGAATGTGACTCCCCAGATGCCGGTCACGGAGAGAAGCTGAAGCAGTGGCAGGCTGCCGGCCTGGGTGTAGGCCAGGGAACCCCAACTGCCTTGCGGTCCGTGAGAGTAGAGGAATTGCACGGCCACCAGAGCGCAGGGGAAGATGAGCGAGCCTGCAAGTCTGCCGAGGCGCCTGGCCAGGAGACGGTCCGCGATGTAGGGCAGGAGAGCCGCGACTCCCGAGATGAGGGCGAAGATGTAGTAGAAGGCTCCGGGGATCGGGATCATGCCACGGAACGCGATGGAGTGCGTGACGATCAGGCAGACGTACGCGATAGCCAGGCCGCGGAGGGCATGCTCCGTGCGCACGAAGCGCAGCAGGCACGCAGGGGCGAGCCATGCGGCGAGGGCCATGGTGTCCCGGCCGTTGGCGACCAGCAACAGGGCGCAGGCGGCGATCAGCCATCCGAGGTTGGCGCTAGCGTCGCGCGGGGTTCCGCGGGAGTTTTCGTGCTGCGCCGTTTTTTGAGATAGGGCGGCGGTCATCGTTGCCTCGCATGGAGCTGGATTTTCGGGGTGCGGGTTGTGGGACGATCAGCAGGGCATCGACCGCGCTTTGAATGACGCGGTCGACGAGTTTGCTGCGCTCCACCCAGGGGAAGGATTGTCTTTGCACGAGCAGAGAGGTAACGCCGTGGACCGCGGCCCAAAGCGATTGTGCGATGAGGTCGGTGTCCGCCGGGGGCATGCGGCCGGCCTCGATGCAGCGGTTTACTCGCGCGCGCAGCGCATCGTAGGCAGCTCTGGGCCGCTGAGGCGATTTTGTCTCGTTGAGTAAGAAAGCGATGCGATAGTGGTCCGGATTCTCGAGGCCGAAGGAGACGTAGGCGTTCATTCCGCGCTTGAGGACGGAGAGCGGATCTTCACCTGGTTGCGGGACGATGCTGGAGGAAGCATGAATCAGCAGGTCGAAACTCTGCGCGGTCAGGCAGGCGAAGATCTCGTCTTTGCTCTTGAAGTAACGGTAGATGGCAGCGGGGGAGTATCCAATGCGCTGGGCCAGGTTGCGCAGGGAGAAATTGTCGTAGCCTTCGGCGATTAGGCACTTGCGCGCGGTTCCGAGGATGAGCTCGCGGATTTCGGTTTTGTTCTTCTCGCGTATGTGCTGGATATCCATCGTGAACGTGTATCACAATAGTGAACAGTGTTCACTATTGTCAAGAGAAGGGTTGCGCGAGGGAGCGGCGTTCAACGGTGCCCGCGGCTTGGCCGTGAACGGGGAACCGGTTCGCGTGCAGCTGGCGTTAGTTGACGATGTGGAAGGGTTCGGGGGTCGCGGATGGTGGGGGCGGGAAGAGTGTGGGGGAGGTGGGTTCGGCTGGGTTGTGCTGGAGGATGGGGGCGCGGAGGTCGGGCATGGGGCGGGCCTGGAAGAGTTTGTGGCAGGGGACGGCGATCCAGCGGGCCCAGTGGTTGGCGCGGGTGCGGCGGGCGCTGTCGGTGGCGATGCCGGTGTTGGCATACATCTGGCGGTAGAGCTTGGAGACGAGAACGAAGGCCATGCGCGCGCGCAGGTTGGGGGTGACGGAGGCGCGGTCCCAGATGGCTTTGAAGCTGTAGAAGGAGTCCCAGACACCCTGGGTGCGGGTGCGCATCTCTTCGGGCGACATGGAGGGGTGCGGGAGGATCATCTTGGGGCGCTGCTGGGCGGGGATGAGCCAGTAGCGGGTGACGGGCACGCCGTTGACCTGCGGCGCGGCGTCGCCCTGCTGCTTTTCCCAGCGCTGGAAGTCGATGGTGCCGGGCAGGGGCGTGAGCATGACGAACTGGGCGAAGGCGAGGTCGGCTTTTTTGGCGAGCTCCTGGGTGGCGATGAAGGTGTCGGGCTTGTCTGTGGGGAGGCCGAAGATGAAGGAGCCGAGGATGTGGACGCCGTGTTCGCGGAAGACCTTGAGGCGGCGGACGAGGTTGTCGCCGGAGAGGTTGAAGTCCTTGAAGACGGCCTTGAGGCCCTCGGCGGTGACGGCTTCGACACCGACGAGTGCGCCCATGATGTGGGCCGAGCGCATGGCTTCGAGGTAATCGGGATCTTCGGCGGACTCCATGGTGATCTGGGTGAAGAAGACGAGGTCTTTGGGGAGGGCGGCGAGCTGGCGCATGAGCTGGAACTTTTCGGCGCGGAGGCTTTCGAGCTCGGCGAGTTTTTCGACGTTGCCCTGCTCGCGGGCGAGGCGGAGGTCGGTGAGCGAGACGGGGTAGAAGTTGTCGTCGGCGAGGGTGATGAAGCGGATGCCGCGGCGGCGGAGGGCGACGATCTCCTGGATGACGGGGTCGAAGGGGCGCTGGCGGGGCTTCTGGCCGTCGGTGCGCCAGACGGAGCAGAAGGAGCAGTGCTTGGGGCAGCCGCGGGTGGTCTGGACGGATCCCCACATGTATTTGCCGGCGGGGAGGAGATCCCAGCGCGCCTGGGCGAAGTGCTCGGCGGGGAGGCGGCCGCCGTCGTAGAGCGGCTTGGGGTCGCCGTTGGCGCAATCCTGGAGCACCTGGCCCCAGGCGAGGTCGCCATCGCCGCGGACGACGGCGTGGGCGGCGCCGTGGGTGAAGGCCTCGTCGGGGTAGAGAGAGGCGTGGACGCCGCCGAAGATGACCCAGGCGCCGCGCTCGCGGGCGATGCGGCCGACCTCGTACCCGCGCAGCGCGTTGAGGGTGTGGATGCCGATGCCGATGACGTCACCGGGGTGGATGGACTCGGGGTCGATCTTTTCGAGGGTCTCGTCGACGAGTTTTGGGTCGCCGAAGCGTTCCGGGGTGGCGCCGGCGAGGACGAACATCCAGCGCGGAGTGATGACTGCGATGCCGAAGGAGCTTTCGCTGGGGTTGACGAGCTGAATTGCCAAACCGTTCACTCTCCGCAGATGGATGCCTACTCTTGCTTCGATGCATTTTGCCGCAAAACGATATTCCGTTCGCATCTTGAAACTGATGGGCCGACCGGAAGAATATTAGGGCTCTGCGATACTGAACCGGGAGAGTGCGGTGGGCGTTCTGGAGCGGAACAATGTGCACGTGCTGGGAAACGGCGAGCGGACGATTATGTTCGCGCACGGATATGGCTGCGACCAGAATATGTGGCGGCATGTGTATCCGTTCTTTGAGGGACGATTCCGGGTGGTGCTGTTTGACTATGTGGGGTCGGGCGCGTCGGATGCGACGGCGTTCGACCGGACGCGGTACAGCACGCTGAATGGATATGCCACGGATGTGCTGGAGATAATGGATGCGCTGGGAATCGAGCGGGTGAACTTTGTGGGGCACTCGGTGAGCTCGATGATTGGGGCGCTGGCGTCGATCCGGGCACCGTCGCGATTTGAGAGCCTGGTGATGATTGGCCCGTCGGCCTGTTACATCAATGACGGGGATTACCATGGAGGTTTCAGCCGGGAGGATATCCAGGGATTGCTGGAGTCGCTGGAGAGTAACCTGGTGGTGTGGTCGGCGGCGATGGCGCCGGTGATTATGGGCACGCCGACGCGTCCGGAGCTGTCAGGCGAGCTGGAAGCAAGTTTTTGCCGGATGGACCCGGACCTGGCGCATCATTTTGCGCGAGTGACGTTTCTTTCCGACAATCGCCGGGACCTGGCGAAGATTTCGGTGCCGACGCTGATCCTGCAGTGCAAGAGCGATGCGATTGCGGGCGAGGCGATTGGGAAGTATGTGCATGCAGGCATCAAAGAAAGCAAGTTCACGCTTCTGGACGCGACGGGGCACTGCCCGCATATGAGTGCGCCGGGTGCGGTGATTGGCGAGATTGAGGCATTCCTGGAATGAGCCAGCGGGGGTGAGCAAGTGATCGTGTCAAGAACTCCGGCCGACGAAGGTGTGCTGCGCGATATGCCGTGCGGATATCTGCTGACGGAGCTGGACGGGACGATACGGTTTGCCAATCCCGGCTTCGGATCGTGCGTGGGAGACATGGACGCGGACCTGACGGGCCGAGGCGTGCAGGAGTTTCTTACGCCGGGCGGGCGGATCTTTTACGAGATGCAGTTTGCGCCGACGCTGATGCTGCGGGGTTCAGTGCGGGAGATCTCGTTCGATCTTGTCTCGGCGAATGGCAAGCGCGTGCCTGTGCTGGTGAATGCGACGCTGACCAAAGGTGAGAACGGCGAGCAGGACGCGATTGCGATGGTGGTGTATGAGATTGCGCAACGGAAGCTGTATGAGAACGAGTTGCTGCGCGGGCGGCGCGAGCTGGAGCGGGTGGCGGAGGTGGTGCGGCGCTCGTCGGATGCGATCCTGCGGCTGAGCGCCGAGGGAGTGATTGAGTCATGGAACCAGGGCGCGCAGGCGATGTTCGGGTATGCGCCGACGGATGTGATGGGGGTGGATTTTTTTGAGCTGCTGTTTCCGGGCGAGCAGCAGCGGGAGCGGAGCCTGGAGCGTTTGCAGTGCGGCGAGAGTGTTGAACGCGAGCTGAAGGCGCAGGCCAATGCGGGGAAGAGTATCGAGGTCTCGATGCACCTGACGCCGCACATGGAGGCGCCGGGGGTGCTGGTGGCGTTCTCGGCGGTGATCCGCGATATTACGTCACGCAAGCGGGCCGAGCGCGCGCTGCTGCAGAGCGAGAAGCTGGTTTCGGTGGGAAGGCTGGCGAGCTCGATTGCGCATGAGATCAACAATCCGCTGGAGGCGCTGACCAACCTGGTGTACATCGCGCGGGAGCGGGCTACGGATCCGGAGAGCGTAGAGCTGCTGCGCACGGCAGAGGAGGAGCTGGAGCGGGTTTCGCAGATTGCGAGGCATACGCTGCGGTTCTACCGGCAGAGCTCAAACCGGGCGAATGTGCATCTGCGCAGCGTGTTTGAGGCGATTGTTTCGCTGTACAGGGCGCGGTTTGAGGCAGCGGGGATTACGGCGGAGATTGAATGCGATGAAGCGCTCGATTTGTGCTGCTTCGATGGAGAGCTGCGGCAGATCCTGGTACACCTGGTGTCGAATTCGTTTGACGCGATGCGCCAGGGCGGGCGGTTGAGGTTGCGTGCGCGCCGCAATTCGAGAACGGACGATGTGCTGCGCATCCTGGTGGCGGACACGGGCACAGGGATCAGCAGAGAGGCCAAGGGGCATCTGTTTGAGCCGTTCCAGTCGACGAAGGGGATTATGGGAGCGGGGCTGGGCTTGTGGATCACGCGCGACCTGACCGTGAATAATGGCGGGACGATTCGGGTGAGGAGCAGTGAGCGGCCGGAGAATCATGGGACCGTAGCGGTGCTGACGTTTACCTAGAAGCGAAGGCCTCGCGGCTAGTAGCTCATCCAGCCTTTGAGGTCGTGGGCCGTCTTTTCGATTTCGGTGGTCTTCTTGAGCGCGTCTACAGAGATCTGGTTGGGTGATTTGTCGAGCTCGGCCTTGAGTTCGGCGGAGAGCTGGACGAGCTTGGCGGAGTCGGCGGCGATGCGGCGGTTGCGCTCGGCGGCTCGCATCTGGTCTAAAGGGGAGGCCGAGTTGTTGTGCGGCATGGGATCGTTGCCGGGCTGCTGGTGGATTACGGCGGCACCGCCCTGATTCGCGCCGTCGGGACTGTTGTTTTGCTCGCTGACAGTGCAGGGCGCGAGGCAGAGGAGCGTAGCGGCGACGGCGGCGGTGAGACCGAAGCGAAGGTTAGTCATGGCGCACCTGCTGGAGTTTCGCTGACGGGCGGGCCCGTAGGAGCGTCCATGATGAGCCTGTCGGGCGTCGCTCGGCAAGGGTGAGGGGCGGACCTTGGGTCGGCTGTCACGCGAAGAGGATCCAGCGCATCAATGGTCGAAGTGGTGGTCAGCGAGCGCTCCCTGGGCGAAGGAGATCAACCGTTCGGTGCGGGCGAGTTCGCCCTGCGTGTGGGAGATGGCGGTGATGAGCTCGTTGGTGTCCTGGGGTGAGAGGATGCCGTCGGGTGCGCGCGACGCGATGGCCCTGGCGGTCTCCAGATCAACCTGCCATTTGGCGGCGGCGTCCATGACCACGTCCGTGACGGTGAAGGCATAGTCGTAATGGGCCAACTCGGGATGGGGCATCAGGTTGAGCGCGCCGGATTGTTTGTTGACGTTGTAGGCGCCCGATCGGCTGCGGCGGAAGCTCCAGTCGAACTGCAGTTTGCCGGTGAGAGGCTGATTGGTGGAACGGTGGGCGACGAGAAGCGCCATGTCGGCGTTCAACTCAGCCTGGACCTGGTGGATGCACTCTAACTGCTCGATGCTGCCGCGTCGATTCGCGTCCATGTCGTCGCGGAGCTCTTCACGCGCTTTCTGGAGCTCATGGCGCTGGTGGAAGTACTCGACGGTTTGTTCCAGGCCGATGGCGATGAGGATGCCGAGGACGACGATAAAGAGGTGGACGAAGAAGTCGCGCTTGGTCATCGGGGCGTGTTGCGGTGGGTGGATGTCGATCATGGGTGCTCCAAGGAAGTGGAGGGACTATGGTGTGGGAATGCGGATTTCTTGAGCCATGCGGCTGTCGCTGCGAGCGATGGCTGCGGCGAGGGCCGGATCATGTTCCGTTTGCCAGACATGCATGCGGGTGTTGAGCTCTTCCGGGGTAAGGCTGGGGCTGAAGCCCTGGTCGGCAGAGGCCAACTGAACGAGAGCAGCGGCGTAGATGTAATTCTGAACGATCGCCTTCTGGGCGTAGGTGATCTCTTGGGCGAGCTGCGCGGGGGTGAGATGGGAGGGGTCAGGGTCTTCAAGAGCGTATAGGCGGGCCTGAATGATGCAGGGCCACACGGCGTCGAAAGCGCTGGTCGCGCCGTCGATGCGCCCGTACAGAGCGGCATCGCGATGGAGCTCATCCTCGGGCATCAGCGCGGTTACGTTGCTTTGTTGCGCGGTCTTCCACGCGGATTCGGCGAAACCTACGCGGGTGGCGTGCCAGAGGAGAATGCCGGGAAGCTGGGCCTGCGGTGTATGCGGGTGTTGCTGAAGGAACCGGAGGACGACGAGGTTGTTGATGAGCCGGGCGTTCTGGCGGCGGAACTCGGCGAGTGCAAGGGCGTAATAGTGGATGTTCGCGTCGCGCTCGAGGCGAAGCGCTTCGCGGGTTTCGGCGACCTGGTGGCGATGGTGGAAGTACTCGACGGATTGTTCGAGGCCGATGGCGATGAGGATGCCGAGGACGACGATGCCGAGGTGAATGAAGAAGTCTCGGCGGGTGATGGCGGCGTGTTGGGGTGGGTGGATGTCGATCATGGGTGCTCCGGGTTTGTGGGCTGCGGGTTATTTTTTCTTGTCGGTCCCGGCCTGGATCCGTGCGATTTCCGCGTTCAGCTGGCGCTCGAGTGCGACTCCCTGGTCGAGGTCATGGAGCCCGGTTGGTAAACCCATGATGTTGCGGGTATCCGCGTAGGTGGGCGCCGGAGCGAAGTCTTTGAATCGGGCGTTGAGGTTTATTTGCGCGTCGACCATTTTGGAGTAGAAGCCGAGCATGCCCGAAGCGGACTGGATGGCGTCGTCGAGCTGAGCGGGGGTCATCGATGCGGGATTCTGATGGCGAAGGCCGTAGTTGACGCTGTGTAGAAACGACGTTGTTGTCGCGCCGGCATCGTCGTTGAAGCGCGTGAGCATGTCGTAGAGGGTGGTGTGGCGTTGTACCTCGGACTGCGGCATGAGGGTGAGGACGTCGGTGCCCTGGAGAGATTTCCAGGTGGCGGTGATGTAGGCCGGGAAGGCGTGATACCAGCTCAGCTCAGCGGGCCAGGTGCTGGGTGGCGCGCCAGGGTGGGCGCGGAGGAATTCGAAGATCTGAATGTTGCGTTGGAGGATGGGGATGAAGCGGTTGAACTCGGCGCGCTGGGTGCGGTAGACGGCGAGGTTGATCTGGTACTCGGTGGCGAGCTCGCGGCGGGCCTCTGCGAGCTGATGACGGTGGTGGACGTATTCGATGGCCTGCTCGAGGCCGATGGCGATGAGGATGCCGAGAACAACGATGCCGAGGTGGACGAAGAAGTCCCGGCGTGTCATGGAGCCGTGGGCGGGTGGGTGGATGTCGATCATGTGGGCTCCGTTTAGTGTGGGGAGGAATTTTCTTCTGCTCCGCGAAGTTTTTGAAGGTCACGCTGGCCGCTGAGATAGGATTCGGTGCCGCGATGCATCTCGTCGAGGTAGGCGAGGGTTTCGGTGCGGCGCACGCGCTCATCGAGCAGCAGGCCGAGGTATTGATCGAGCTGCGCGGGCGTGATGTGGGAGAAGTCGAAGGGGCCTGACGGGAAGGCAGTTTGGAAGCGCTGCTCAAAGGCGATCCGCTGGGTGGCGGCTTCCTGGGCGCGGTCCTTGAGGGCTTCGGATTTAACGACACCGACTTCGGCGTCGCCGGCGCTGTTGATCTCATTGGTGGTGAGGAGATTGATGAGGCCACTGGCCTTGGCTGCGGAGAGATTGCCGAGACGGATGGTGTCGACTGGCAGCGCGGGGCGGTAGGCCGGCGGCGGAAGTGGTTGATGCTGGGAGATGGTTTCACGAACCTGCTGAATGCGCGCGGTGAGGTCTTCGATCTGGCGGGTGTTGGCGGCGCGATTTTCATCGACGTCGTGGAGGTAGATGCGGGCGTCCACGATGGCGCCCTCGCGGAGCTCGTGGAGTTGATGACGGCGGTGGAGGAGCTCGACGGATTGCTCGAGGCCGATGGCGATGAGGATGCCGAGGACGACGATGAAGAGGTGGATGAAGAAGTCTCGGCGGGAGATGGCGCCGTGTTGCGGTGGGTGGATGTCGATCATGCGGGCTCCGGCACGGCCTAATGGGCGGGGTTGTGTCTTAGGTTGCGCTTGATGTTGAAGCAGTAGGTGAGCAGGGACTCGTCGTCGGCCAGCGCGGACTGGATGGCGCGTTCCAGAGAGTCGATCTGCGACGGTGAGAGGGCGGAGAAGTTGGCGGGTTCGGCAAAGGCCGCGAAGCCGGCATCGATCTCCTGAGGGCTGAGGGTCTCGTGGCTGTCGGAAATGCGTGTGTCGAACCTGCTCTCGGCGACATTGCTTTCAAGGTTGCTATCCAGTGGATCGTGCTCGCTAAGGAGCACGGAGGCGGCGCGAGAGAGGTCTTCGTTGCTGCGATCGATCCGCGCCATGAAGGCGTCCTGGTTCTGGTAGCGGTAGTCGACGGCGTGAAGATTGCCGGTCAGGTAATTGATTGTGCCCGACTGGTGGAGTTTGTGCCATTCGTCCTCAAGGTAGAAGTAGCGAAGGTGGCGCACGATGAACGGGCCGGCGGGAAGCGGCTGGTGGGCGCGAAGAGCGTGCAGGACGGCGAGATCGTGGTGGAGGTCGCGCTGGTGGCGCTTTGTCGTGAAGATATTGAACTCATTCGCCTCTTCGTTTTGGGTGCGTTCGGTGAGAAGCGCGGCGCGGGCTTCGGTGGCGAGATGGCGATGGTGCAAGTACTCGACCGATTGTTCAAGGCCGATGGCGAGCAGCAGCCCCACCGCGATCGTGGCGATGTGGATGAAAAAATCAGTCCAGGTGTGCTCGGACTTGTGTGGGACGTGGACATCGATCATGTCGGCTCCGGCGTTCGGTGTTGCTATTGCACGGGATTGCGGGTGAGGTTGCGCTGGATGGTGAAGCAGTCGCTGAGCATGGAGTCGTCGTCGG
This sequence comes from uncultured Acidobacteriaceae bacterium, assembly GCA_963777205.1. Classification (GTDB taxonomy): domain Bacteria; phylum Acidobacteriota; class Terriglobia; order Terriglobales; family Acidobacteriaceae; genus Granulicella. The sequence continues at coordinate 261,386 of CAVZPQ010000003.1, forward strand.
CAAGAGCGATCTGGAGTGCGCGCTCGAGGGAGTCGATCTGAGCCGGTGAGAGTGCGGCGAGGTTGGCGGGTAGGGCGTTGGAGGCCCAGGCGGCGTCGATCTCCTGCTGGGGAAGGTGTTCATGCGCGGCGACGAGGCGCCTGTAGAAGTTGCTGAAAGCCACATTGTCTTCGTAGGTGGTCTTGAGCGGAACGGTGGGGGAGCGGAGCACAGAGGCGGCGCGGCCGAGGTCCTCATTGCTGCGGCTTATGAGATCCAGGAAACGGTCCTGGAAGTGATAGCGGTAGGTGAGTGCTGCAACGTTGCCGGTCAGGTAATTGATGGTTCCGGACTGGTGGACGTTTTGCCACTCTGCCCCAGGGTAGATATACGCGACGTGTTCAATGATGAAAGGACCTGGCGGCAAAGGCTGGTGGGCTCGTAATGCATCCAGCATGGCGAGATCGTGCTGGAGGTCGCGCTGATGGCGTTTGGTTGCGAAGATATTGAACTCGTTTGCCGTTTCGTCGATGTGGCGCTCGTTGACAAGCGCACGCGTGGCTTCGCTGGCGAGATGGCGGTGGTGGAGGTACTCGACGGACTGCTCGAGGCCGATGGCGATGAGGATGCCGAGGACCACGATGAAGAGGTGGACGAAGAAGTCGCGCTTCGTCATGGGGGCGTGCTGGGGCGCGTGGATGTCGATCATAGCGCGAGCCTCCCGGCGATGTGATGGAGGTTGATCATTAACGAGGCGAGCGGATGCGCTGCTCGGGTGGGAGTACGGAGAGCGCCGCGTCCTGATTGGCCCTGGTTACGGCGGCTGCAGAGGGGTTATGCAGAGAGAGTTCGTGGGCCTCGTTCATTTGGAAGAAGGGAATCATTGCCCACCAGCCGATGGGCGGCCCGAAGTCTTTCATGCGACCGATGACGGAGAGCTGATCACCGTAGACAGCTTCTTCGGACTGGACGAGAGTCTCGCAGGTAAGGGTCTGGCGCAGTTCGTCGGGCGCAAGCGTGGTGACATCTGCGGTGTGGGTGAGATAGGAGGCGCACTCGGCCAGGCCGGTCTGAAGGGCGTGGAACATGCTCGCTTCGCGTTCGAGCTGGGTGTATTCGGCGGAGTAGGCGCGCATCTCGCCGGGTGGGAACAAGGAAGCTACGTCAGTGTGCTGGATGGTGAGCCAGGCAGATTCGACAGGTTCTTCAACCGTGATGGTGCCCCAGTCCATGGATGCGGGGAGTTTGTCTTCGGGGGTGCCGGGGTGGACGAGCAAGAAGCGCAGGACGGATTCGTTGGTGTGGTTGTTGGCCGTGCGGAGGAGATGATCGCGGACGTTGATGTGATATCGCGCGATGTTCTCCTGATGCTCTTCGGCGAGGGCAGCGCGCGCCTCGTTAAGCTGGCGGCGGTGGTGGAGGTACTCGACGGTTTGCTCGAGGCCGATGGCGATGAGGATGCCGAGAACGACGATCCCGAGGTGAACGAAGAAGTCGCGCCTGGTCATGGGAGCGTGTTGGGGTGGGTGGATGTCGATCATGAGGTCTCCGGGTGCAGGGCAGCGCAGGGATCAGCAACGGCGATTGAGGTGCAAGGGTCAGTGAGCGGCGACGGCATTGTTTTCCGCGTCGTCGATCCGGTCGAGGTTGCGCTCGCCATTGAACACGGCATGCAGCGCGCCATCGACGTAGAGGGCGTGGGTGTGCAGGGTGGACAGCTGCGAACTGACAATGGAGAGAAGCCTCAGCTCCTCGACGAGATCCGCATGCGAGGCGGAGGAGAGATCGAGGTCGCGCGATTGAGCAGAGACGCGGAACTGCCGTTCGAAGCCGGCGAGAGCGGAACGGGGCGCAGTGTCGTGAGCGATGTTAGTGAAGTCATTGATGAGACTCTCGATCTCCGAGTAGGCGCTGATGTCCTGCTGGGGCATGACTTCGATGAGATTGCTGGATTTGGCTGCGCGCCACACCGGGTCATCCGGATAGGAGCGTAAGATGTCCGCGGGCGGTGGAAGATTGGGAACCGGCGTGTGTTGCCGGATTGCACCTGCGACGGACGCGATTCGCTGGTCGTACCAGGCGATGTAGGCGGCGGTGAACTGGAGCGTACCGGCGTTATCGCGCAGAGCCTTTTCGTTCTCCTGGCGGAGATCCCTTCGCAGCTCCTGCCGTTTGTGAGCACGGTGGATGAGCTCGACGGATTGCTCGAGCCCGATGGCGATGAGGATTCCAAGGACGACGATGCCGAGATGGACGAAGAAGTCGCGGCGTGTGATGGAGCCGTGTTGCGGTGGGTGGATGTCGATCATGGCGGCGCGTAGTCTCCAGAAGATATTGAGGTGCGGATGGGAAGGCAGGATCGCCCGTCGCTCACATCACTTGGGCCGGGTGGACTGGGTGCGCTCGATGTAAGGAGAAAATCCATCGATCGAGGTGGCGCCGTGCAGGACTGCCTCGGAAGCGCCTTGCCATGTGGCATCTTCGTTCGATAGCTGGCGATAACGTTCCAGGTGCGTTGCGATGGCGCGCATGAGTTCATCGCGGTCCTGCGGGGTGATTCGCACCGTTGTACCGGGAGTGAGGGCGAGACCGAGCCGATTGAGGACCGAGTTTTCAGCGACGGCTCCTGATTGAAGAAGCTCTACGATTCGCTCGGCCATTTTGGCATAGGTGCTAATTCTTCCAAAGGTCTCGATCTCTTCACGGGGCAGCACGGCGACGGCTCCGGAAGCGGTTGCGGCGGGCCACACGTTGTCCATCGGGCGCTGCGCCACCGCGGGAGTGACTCTTGGCGGGATGACAAAGGCAACGAATCCGGCCGCAGGTTTCGCCTCTCTCCCAGCCTTCAGAACGTCGCGATACCAGGCGATGTAAGCCGCGAAATTTTTCTGGTCGGCCTGAATTGTGTCGATGTTCCGCTGTGCCTCCTCTCGAAGATCTGTCTCGAGCTGATGGCGTTCCTGGTGATGGTGAATGACCTCGGCGGTCTGCTCGAGGCCGATGGCGATGAGGATGCCGAGGACGACGATGCCGAGGTGGACGAAGAAGTCGCGGCTGGTCATGGAGCCGTGTTGCGGTGGGTGGATGTCGATCATGGGGCTCCGTGGGATCTAGTTCGTCGCGCTCGGCTGGTTTGGAAGCGAGTGAGACTGCGGCTTCTGTGTAGCTCCAAAGAAGGCCGGGGAGTCAGCCTCGATTTGGGTTCGTCGCACCGCTGCCTTCTGATACGTGTACATCTGGTCGAGTGAATGGGCATTTGCCAGAACCGCCTCGTCACCACCTTCACCAGGGCGAGAGTGGCGGCGAGGCGGCGAATGGCGCCCTCAACCTGCTTCAACTGGAAGAGGAGGTCGTCGCGATGAGCGATGCTGATACGCTGAACGGCCGGGTTGAGGTGGTCAAACTGTGCGCGTGCACATTCGCTGATCAGGGTGCGCAGCGCCTGGTGCAGGTCTTCGTCGGCGGCAATCGCCCCTGTGGTGTTGTAGTCGAGCCGGGCGAAGAGCTTGGCCTGGTCAGCAGGAAAGAGCGCAGCGAGGCCGGCGGACTGAGCGGCCGACCAGGTGGCTCGTGAGGGAGAGAGATAGAAGGCCGAGCCGGCGTCCGGAGGGATGCCGTGCACGTCGATGGAATCGCCGGAGATTTTTCCGGCGAGCAGCGCGCTCTCCAGCGACAGGATGTATGTGGCCTGCACCTTGAGCCTGGCGATGGAGTCGCTTATCAGCGGCAGGTTGTTCTGCGCTTCGACGCGCATCTGTTCGGTGAGTTCGGCGACCTGATGGCGATGGTGGAGGTATTCGACGCTCTGCTCGAGGCCGATGGCGATGAGGATGCCGAGGACGACGATGAAGAGATGGACGAAGAACTCGCGCTTGGTGATCGCGGCGTGTTGCGGTGGGTGGATGTCGATCATGGATGGGTGCTCTCCTCGGTGGGCGGCGGGACATCGAGTGCGGGAGGTTTCCGCTGGGGAAGGCGCGGCGAATCATGTCTGCGTGGTTCGTGGCGCCGTCGAGCACCGCGCGGGTGACAGCATCGAAGAAGTGCAGGCGTACGATGATGCGATCGACCGATTTGATGTATGCGGCGAGGAGCGTCTCGTACTGGACGAGGTCGGCGGGCGACATGGCATCGAGGTTCGGCGGCGGTGCGGGATAGCCCATGTCGAACGCGCCGGGCGAGTCGACGAAGCGCTCTTCGAAGCTTTCGAGCGCGAAGGCGCTGTGCTGGAAATCGTCCAGCGCAACGAAGACAAGGTCGTGCTGGAGCACGACGCCGTGAAAGACATCGATCTCGCGTGCGGGAAGGAGCGTAATGGTGGCATCGAGTCTGGCGGACTCCCACATGGCGATGGACGGGGCGGATGGAAGGCGGTGGCGGCGGGGGTCATTTGCGGCCGGTGCCGCGGGAGGTGATGTGCTGCCGTTGCGGCGAGCGGTGACAGCCGACTTCAGCTCCACGGTGTAGGCGCGAATGCCGGCGAAGATGCGAAAGTCGTCAGCATCGCGGCGCAGATTGGTGCGGAACTCCTCGCGGAGATTTTCTTCGAGCTGATGGCGCTGATGAAGGTGGTGGACGGCTTCGATGGTCTGCTCGACCCCGATGGCGATGAAGATGCCGAGAACGACGATGGAGACGTGGGTGATGATGTCGCGGCGTGTCATGGCGCCGTGTTGCGGTGGGTGGATGTCGATCATGGGCCTCCTGCGGCAGGTAAACGGACGAGGTAGAGCGGCGGAGCTGGGACTCAGTAGTTATTGCGCTGCTTGTCCTCTTGGAGCATGAAGTGGAGCATCTCATCCACGCTGCGAGCGGCGTGCAGAACCCCGCGGCAGGCACCGCCCTCGTTAAGTTCGAGATCGAGGGTGAAGGTGTGTTGGGCGGCTGCGTCGGAGAGCAGAACTAACATGTTGTCCCGCTCCGCGATGGAGATGTACTGAAGCTCCGAGGCCGAGCGGCCCTGTTGACGCCGGCGCGCACTCAACAGTGCAACGGAACCCCGTTTGAGGTCGTTGCTGCCGATGTTCAGTTCATCGCCTTCGTAGTCAAGGCGCGCGTAGACCTGGGCTTCATCTTCGGGAAGCAGCGCAACGGTGCCGTTGGCTTTCGCGACGGCCCACACGGTTTGCGAAGGCTGGGAGAGGTCAACACCGAAGATGTCTCCGGGGGGTGGAAGGACGCTTCTGAGGATGTGGCCCTGTGTAACGGGAGCGGAGTTGAGAGCGATGATCGCTGCGTTGAGCCAGGCACGCCGGAGTTTGATGCGCTCCAGGTTTTGCTGGACAAGATCGAGGTTGCGCTGCGCCTCGTCCCGGAGTTGCGCCTCCAACTGGTGGCGCTGATGACGGCGGTGGAGGGCCTCGATGGACTGCTCGAGGCCGATGGCAATGACCAGGCCAAGGATGATGGTGATCATGTGGATGAAGAAGTCGCGCCAGGTGTGGACGGTTTGGTGCGGTGGGTGGATGTCGATCATGGTGTTCTCCCGATCATTCGAAAGTCACGGTTGGCGGGAAGCGAGGTTGGCGCGCTTGATGTCTTCTGTCATGTCAGCACGTGACTGGACGCCGCGGAGGACGCTGATGGAAGCGCCCCGCCACCAGGCGATCCAGAGCCTCTCCTGTTCGAACTGCACGAGGTGGTTGTCGAAGATGGCGAGGGCCTCGTCTCGCTGGGCGAGGGTGAGGTGAATGGTCGCTCCGGTGTTCAGGGGTGCCCCGGTGCGATCGCCGAAGCTCTTGACGCGCTGGAAAGCGGTGGTGGCGGGCTGGACCACGTCATTCCAATGCCCGCCGTCGATATCGACGCGATCGAAGACTTCGGCGAGGTTTTCCGGCAGGAGTTCGACCTTGCCGCTGGTCTTTGCGACGGACCAGACCGACCGGGATGGAGACTGGAGGTTGTTCTGCTCAGGTGCTTGAGGCATGGTGACGGTGACGTATCCGTCGTGCGGCTGGGCATTGCGCAGGGCTGCGAGCGCGGCGTGCTCCCAGGCAATCTCGTGGCGGATGACGTCGAGATCGAAATCGAAGACTTTGAGGTTCTCGGCACACTCGTGATGGAAGTCGCGAATGAGGGTGCGGCGCTCCTCGGCATGGTGGAGGGCTTCGACGGTTTGCTCGAGGCCGATGGCGATGAGGATGCCGAGGACGACGATGCCGAGGTGGACGAAGAAGTCGCGCTTGGTCATGGGAGCGTGTTGTGACGGGTGGATATCGATCATGCGGTCCTCGTGGCGTTCGAGTGCTGCGGCTACTGAATGGCGTCCTGGTTGTCTTCGAAGCGTTCCTGGTCGATGCTCATCATGCGCTGATCGGCGCGGGTCTCACCGGCGAGGATGCCTTGCTCGTAGATGTCGGACCAGCGGAGGCGGAAACAGAGGGCCTTGATGGCGGTGCGGGTATCGCCGGCGAGTTGGGCGAGGCGCTCGGCCTGTACGGGCGTGAGTGTCCAGATCGCGGCGGATGAGTCGGGCGAGAGTCTGGCGAGGCGGTGCTGCATGGAGGCGATGGCGGTGCAGCCGTGGTAGACCTCGTCGCGGTTTACGGCGAGCAGGTCGTAGTTGTGCGCGAGGCGGGCGTACATGCGGGCCTGCTCGACGGGAAGGAGGCCGACGAGGCTGCTCTCTTTGGCGGTGGTCCAGACGGCTTCAGACGGAGCGAAGTAGCGCTCGGCCGAGGTGCCGACCGAGCCGGGGATGCAGGGAGCGAATGGAAGCGTGATGTGGATTTTGCCTTGCTGCGGAGCGGCGGAGTCGACAGCACCGATGGCCTGATCGAACCAGGGCTCGAGAGCCTGCATGCGGAGATCGCGCGCGATGATGTTGCGATTGTTGGCCGCTTCGCCGCGGAGATCGGACTGGAGTTGGCTGCGCTCGTGGTTCCGGTGGAGTAGTTCGACGGTCTGCTCGAGGCCGATGGCGATGAGGATGCCGACGATCACGATGGCGAGGTGGATGAGGATGTCGCGCCAGGAGTGGGTGGTTTCGTGGGGTGCGTGGATGTCGATCATGGCGGGCTCCGTTCAGGGTGTTTCTATTTGGGCATCGCGGCCAGAGCGCGGCCCTCGTAGGGCCTCATATCGCTGTTACTGGTTGCGCCGTGCAGGACGGCCTGGTCAGCACCTTCCCATAACGCGCTGTTTCTCTCGATCATCCAGGTCGCCTCGATCAGGCTGCCGAGGTTGCGCATGAGTTCATCGCGGTCGGCAACCGTGAAACGGACGGTGGCTCCGGGGTTTACAGAAGTGTCCGTGCGGTCGGTGATGGCGTAGAGCTTTTGCAGCGCAGCCTCGCGGTCCTGAAAGGACTTGTCGGTGATCTGTGCGAGGTAGTCGACCTGGTCCCATGTCGCGATCTCGTCCCGGGAGAGCAGCGCGACGCCGCCGGAGGACTTGGCGGCGATCCAAACGCTGTTGGCGATCACATTCAGCGATGGCCCGCCCTTTCGCTGGGGAAGGACATAGGTGACGAAGCCTCCGGATGGGGGGATGTCGCGGCCGGCGCGCAGAATGGCGTGAGCCCAGGCGATGCTTTCTGCGCAGACGAGTTGATTTTGATGGAGGATCTGGATCTGCTGTTCGGCCTGAGTGCGCAGGTCTTCGCGTAGCTGGTTGCGCTCGTGGCGGTGATGAATGGACTCGACCGATTGCTCGAGCCCGATGGCAATGAGCAGGCCGAGGCAGATGGCGGTCATGTGAATGAGGAAGTCTTTCCAGCTATGGACGGCTTCGTGCGGCGGGTGGACGTCGATCATGGTGGTCCTTCATTCCTATAGGTGGCGACTGGGATTGGTTGGGATGGGCTATCGGAGATCTACAGATTCGATTTCTTTCTCGCCGCTGCGAAGTATCTGTCTATCTCGGCGCGATTTTGTACGCCATCCAGCGCCGCCTGCGATGCTGCGGCCCAGTTCTGGGCCCACCCTGTGAAGTCGTCCTGTACAGCCAAAGCATGGGAATATGCGCGCACCAGATCGTCGCGGTCCGCGATAGAGAGGCTCAGCGTGGCCCCTGGCGTAAGCTGGACACCGAGCCGTGTCGCAAGCTCCCTGAGTGGAATTCGGGCCGCCATAGTATCGCGATCGCTGCTGAAGAATTCGTCGCCCTCGTGGTCCACCCGATCGTAGACCTCGGCGATATTCTCGGGCAGCAGCGCCACTCTCCCATTGGATTTTGCCACCGACCAGACCGACCGGGACGGAGCTGTCGGGGTCTTGACCGTCGATTGCTGCGGCAACGATACGGTGACGATGCCATTCTGCGGTTGTACGCGATTGAGCGTCTCGATGACCGCGAGCATCCACGCGCGTCTGATCGTTAAAGTGGCGATGTCCGATCTGAGCACGTCCATGTTGCGCGCGCATTCTTCATGGAGATCGACGATGAGCGCGCGCCGCTCGCTGACGCGATGAAGGAACTCGACCGTCTGCTCCAGGCCAATCGCAATCACCAGCCCGACGATGATCGTGGCGATGTGGATGAAGAAGTCGCGCCAGGTGTGGACGGTTTCGTGCGGTGCGTGGATGTCGATCATGGGTGCTCCTTGCGGATCATTGCTGCGGCAGTTGCCGAAAGATGGGGGCTTCGGATGCGGGCGAAATTTCAATTCCGGCGAGAGCCAGCTCATTGCCTCCGCTGAATATGAGGAGGGCATTGCGCATCTCCACCAGTGCCTGATCGAGCTTGCTGAAGGCGACGAGGAGCTGCTCGCGCTCTTCCGAGGTGAGCTGTGCGGGGGTGTTGTGGAGGTGGAGAATGGCCTGTACCTCCTGCCTCCGCGTGATGATGAGCTCGTTCGAGGATGCCGCGATGGAGCGCATAACTTCGACCTTGCCGTAGGCCTGGGCGAGCTGCGGCGGCAGCAAGTCCAGTCCGCCCGTGTCGCGTAGAGCGAGCCACGCGTTGTTTTCGGGAGACGGCGTGTAGGTTGAGGCGAGGAAGGGTGTAAACGATGCTCCGGAGAGAGGCGATCGGCCTTGAGCCGCGTCCAGAACGTCCATGTTCTTACGAATAAGAAGCCGGCATTCCGCAATGACGCTTAGGTCATGCTGCGTCAGCGCGCGATTGGCGATGCTCTGATCGTGGAGAGACAGCTGGGCTGCAAGGCTCTGATGATGACGGTGGATCATCTCGACGGTCTGTTCGAGGCCGATGGCGATGAGCAGGCCGAGGCAGATGGCGCTCATGTGGATGAGGAAGTCCTTCCAGGTGTGGACGGATTGGTGCGGCGGGTGGATGTCGATCATGTCGGCTCCGTCGGGATCAGGGAAGGTTATTGAACTGGCGCTCGGCGAGTTGGATCTTTTTGAGGTCGCGTTCTCCGGCGGCGACGGCGAGGGTTCCTCCATGAAGCTCGCGGAACCAAAGGCGGGAGTCGCGGGTGGAACGATAGGACTCGATCAGGAGGAGGAGATAGTCGTGCTTCTGTTCCGGGGTCAGGGAGCCGATATCGAAGTCATGGCTGCCGATTCCGGCGATGTTCCAGGTGAAGGTGTCAAGCTTGTTGTTGTCTGCAACGAACTGCTTATAAGTGTCGTAGACCACGTGCCTCATCCCGTCGAGCTCGGCGAAGGCCCTGATGTCTTCCGGCGGCAGAACGGCTAAAGTCCCGGCGGACTTCGCTGCCTCCCACGCGGGAGCGGTGGGAAGGTCGCCCATGAGACCTGTCGGCGCCGCTGGAGAAGGCAGCTTCTGACCCTGCAGCGAGGCGGCAACCTGGTCAGCGCGGGCGCGGAGAAACTGCAGGCGCGCGGTCATTGCAGCCTCGTCGCGCTGGGTGTCGTAGAGGGTGCGCTCGGCGTCGGACTGGAGCTGCTGCTGAAGTTCCTTGCGCTGATGACGGTGATGGATAAGCACGACTGTCTGTTCGAGGCCGATGGCGATGAGCAGGCCGAGACAGATGGCGCTCATGTGGATGAGGAAGTCCTTCCAGCTGTGGACGGACTCGTGCGGCGGGTGGACGTCGAGCATGGACTTCCCTGGGAAGTAAATTGAGATCGCAGCAGGGCCCGATGGAGAGTTGCAGACAGAGTACACGCGGGGTGCGCGGCAGTGGCTCGGGGATTTGCTGGTGAATCCAGCGGAGCGCGTTGAGGGGACTAGCGGAGGGCGTTGAGGAGGCGCGCGCGCTCGTCGGCGAGGATGGTGCGGGCGGGGCCGTGGGCGAGGATGCGGCCGGCGTCGATGCGGAAGACTTCGGCATCGAGGAGGAGGGCTTCGTCGACGTCATGCGTGACGGAGATGCAGGGGATCGCGCGCGCCGCGAGGAACTGGCTCATGCGCTGGATGAGCTGGTCGCGGAGGCGGAGGTCGAGGCCGGTGAAGGGCTCGTCGAGCAGCATGAGGCGCGTGTCCGGACGGGCGAAGGCGCGGGCAAGGTTCACCCGTTGGCGCTCGCCGCCGGAGAGACGTGCGGGTGAGCGATGGGCTATGGGGTGGAGATCGAAGAGGGCGAGGGCGTCTTCGGTGAGTTTGGGGTGTGGCCGGGTGTGTGGAGCGAGGAGCTGAACGCGACGTTGTCACGGACCGTGAGGTGTGGGAAGAGGGCAGGCTGTTGCGGGGCGTAGGCGATCTGGCGGCGGTGGGGATGTTCGCCGGTCAGATCTACGGTCTGCTGGCCGGGTGGATCGCCTCGGAGGACCTTCGCCTGCGCGCCGGGAAGAAGACCGCAGAGAGCGCGCAGGAGGGAGCTCTTGCCGCTGCCCGACGCGCCGAACAGGATCGACCACGGGTGCTCGAACGTGGCGCTTACGGCGAGCTGCAGAGCGCCGAGCGTGCACCTTACCTCGATGTGATGGTGATAGGCGCACGCCCCGCGGTGTGAGCTTCGATGTCGTTGACGGCTGCTCGTTGGTCATGCGTCGAGCGCCTGCGGTTGCGTGCTGCGGCTATAGACGATCAGCAGTGCGAGGAAGGAGATTGCGACGAGCGCGAGGGCGGTGCGGTCGGCGGCGGTGTAGTTGAGTTCCTGGACCTGGTCGAAGATGGAGATGGAGAGCGTGCGGGTGCGGCCGGGGATGTCGCCGCCGAGCATGAGGACGACGCCGAACTCGCCGACGGTGTGGGCGAAGGTGAGCACGGCGGCGGTGAGGAAGCCGGCGCGCGAGAGTGGCAGCACGACGCGGCGGAAGACGGTGAGAGGCGAGGCGCCGAGGGTGGAGGCGACGTCGAGGAGGTTGCGGTCGACGTGCTGGAAGGCGAGGACGAGCGGCTGCACGGCGAAGGGAAGGCTGTAGAGCACGGAGCCGACGACGAGGCCGCTGAAGGTGAAGGCGAGTGGGTGGCCGATGAGGTGGATCAGAGCGCGGCCGGGGGCTCGTGCTGGGCCGAGCCAGACGAGGAGATAGAAGCCGAGGACGGTGGGCGGGAGGACCAGCGGGAGAGCGACGGCAGCCTGCGCGATGCGGCGCGGGAGCGTGCGGCGGGAGGCGGGGCTCGCGGGCGCGAGTCCGGAGATCCAGAAGGCGAGTGGGGTCGCGAGGATGAGGAGGCACAGGGTCGTGACGGTCGCAAGACGGAGTGTCAGGCCGAGTGCGGGGAGGTCCATGAAGAAGACAGTAGAGGGTAGACAGTAGACAGTAAAGGAGCTTGCGCTACTTCACCGGGTCGAGGCCGAAGGATTTGAGTTGCTGCTGAGTGGCGGGGCTGGTGAGCCAGTCGAGGAAGTCGCGGGCGAGTTGTTGGTGATGGCTGGATTTGAGGATGACGCCGGATTGCTGGATGGGCGCGTGGTCGTCCGCGGGGATGCGGATGAAGGTGCCGAGGTCGCGGAAGTGGGCGCTGCTGGCGATGGTGAGTGAGATGAGCGCGGCCTGGGCGTTGCCGGATTCGGCGAACTGGGCGGTCTGGGCGATGTTTTCGGCGATCGCGAGTTTGGGCTGGAGTTGCGTGTAGAGGCCAAGGTGCTGGAGCGCTTGTTGCGCGGCGAGGCCGTAGGGCGCGTGCGTGGGGTTGGCGATGGCGAGGTGCGTGAGCTTCGGTGATTTGAGGGTGGCGAGCGAGATGGGCTGGAGGGGGGAGTCGTTGCGCGCCCAGAGGACGAGGACGCCGCGCGCGTAGGGCGTGGGCGGGCCTGACGCGATGCCGGCGTCGATGAGTTGTTGTGGGTGCGCGGTGTCGGCGGAGAGGAAGACGTCCTGCGGAGCGCCGTTCGCGAGCTGCTGGGCGAGTGTGGCGGAGGAGCCGAACGCGGTGACGAGGTGGACGCCGGTGGCGCGTTCGTAGGCGGCGGCGAGGCTCGGCATAACGGGCTGGAGGTCGGCGGCGCAGGCGAGCTGGAGTTGTTTCTGCGCGTGGAGGCGGGAGCCGAGCGAGCGTAGACGGAGAGTGCGAGGAGGCGGCGAAGCAGGTGACATTCGGCTCCGAAGGGATGCCGATCATGCGACGATTGTATGCGGACGTTTGGCGTCTAGCGGACGCCATGTGAAGAGCCTAGGCGGCAAAGCGACTGCTGGCGGCTACGGTACTCTAGAAGAACGCATGAATGTATCGGTACACAGGCTGTTGTGCACGGGATGTGGCGTGCGCATCGATGGCGCGCAGGCGCAGAGCAACTTCCGCTGCGTGGAGTGCGGCGACCTGTTTGAGGTGGAGTATGCGTGGAGCGCGGGCGCGCCGGGCAGCGAGAAGCCGACGTACCGGCCGAATCCGGGCGCGCTGAAGCATCTCTGGCAGGAGCGGCGGAGCTCGACGATGGCGGTGGACCAGAGCGGGGTTTGGCGCTTCCGCGAGCTGCTGCCGATTGTGAGCGAGGACCGCGTGGTGACGCTGCGCGAGGGCAATACGCCGGTGTACGAGATGCCGCGCGCGGCCAGTGCGCTGGGGTTGAACTGGCTGCTGGCGAAGCACCAGGGGATGAATCCGACGGGGAGCTTCAAGGACACGGGCATGACGGCGGCGCTGAGTGTGGCGGTGTCGCGCGGGTTTCACGTGGGTGGCGTGCGCGTCGACGGGGAACACGAGTGCGGCGATGGCGGCGTATGCGGCGCGCGCGGGGTTGCGCAGCCTGGTGCTGATTCCTGAGGGGAAGATTGCGTGGGGGAAGCTGTCGCAGTCGATGGATTATGGCGCGACGACGGTGCAGTTGAAGACGGACTTCGATGGCTGCGTGAGGTGCTGGCGGAGGTGGTGAAGCGCGCGCCGGTGTATCTGCTGAACTCGGTGAATCCGTACCGGCTGGAGGGGCAGAAGACGCCGGCGTTCGAGATGCTGGAGCAGATGGAGTGGCATGTGCCGGAGCATCTGATTGTGCCGGGCGGGAATCTGGCGAACAGCTCGGCGCTGGGCAAGGGATTTGCTGGAGATGAAGCACCTCGGGTTCATCAAGCGCGTGCCGAAGATCTCGGTGATCCAGGCGGAGGGAGCGAATCCGCTGTATCGCTGGATGCAGAAGGGCGGTGAGGGTGCGCTGGAGCCGGTGAATGCGGAGACGCGCGCGAGTGCGATTCGGATTGGGAATCCGGCGAGCTGGAAGAAGGCCGCGCGGGTGATTGCCGCGACCGGCGGATGGGTCGAGCAGGTGAGCGAGCGCGAGATTGCGCTGGCGAAGGCGGAGATCGGCGCGGAGGGGATTGGGTGTGAGCCGGCTGCGCGCGGTGACGCTGGCGGGGTTGAAGAAGCTGGTCGCAGATGGGCGCGTGGGGCCGGAGGAGACGGCGGTGCTGCTGCTGACCGGGCACACGCTGAAGGATTCGGAGTACACGATCAAGTTCCATCGCGGCGAGCTGCTGAGCGAGGACGAGATGAGCGGAGCGACGGCGGCCGAGCGCGCGGGGTTTGCGAAGCTGCAGCGGGAGCCGCTGGTGCTCGAGGCGGATGTGGATGTGGTGCTGCGGGCGATTCGAGAGAGGAAGCGGGGCAGTTGGCTTGAGCGCGCGCGGAGTTGGAGAAGCGCGGGATGAGACTGCGGCTGCCGGCGACGTCGGCGAATCTGGGGCCGGGGTTTGATGCGGTGGGGCTGGCGTTGTCGATGTGGCTGACCGTGGAGGCGCATGTCGCGCCGGGCGTGGCAGATCGAGGCGACAGGGCGGAACGCGGATGTTGTCGGTGCGCTCGACGACAACCTGATGGTCGATGTGTATCGCAGTGTGATGGACCAGGCGGGGATTGAGTCGCCGTGCCTGCGGCTGCGAATTCATAACGAGATTCCGCTGGGGATGGGTTGCGGGTCGAGCGCGGCGGCGATCTGCGCGGGCGTGGCGCTGGCGAGTCATTTTGGTGCGCTGGGCTGGAGCGAGGCGCAGATTGTGCGCGAGGCCGCCGAGCGCGAGGGGCATCCGGATAATGTGGCGGCGTGCTGGTACGGAGGGTTCACGGCGTCGGCGATGTGGATGGATGGGCGCGTGGAGGCGGCGACGTTTGCGGGCGATCCTGCGTGGCAGATGATGCTGGCGATGCCGGGTGAGGGGCTGGCGACAGAGAAGGCCCGCGCGATGCTGCCGGAGCGGTACTCGCGGGAGGATGCGGTGTTCAATGTGCAGCGGGCGGCGCTGCTGACTGCGGCGTTTGCGCAGGGGAGGCTGGAACTGCTGCGGGTGGCGATGCAGGACAGGATGCATCAGCCGTACCGGATGAAGGCGTGCGCTCTGCTGGAGAAGCTGCTGCCGATTGCTGCGGAGCGCGAGATTGCAGGTGTGGCGCTGAGCGGGGCGGGGCCGTCGGTGCTGGTGGTGCTGGCCGCGGAGACGACGGTGATCGAGGCAGAGACGCGGCTGCGGCAGGTGGTGGGTGAGGGTGTGGAGCTTCTGCCGGTGCGGATTGCGGGTGGGGTCCAGCGCGAGGTGCTGGACTAGTTCGCGTTCAGGTTCGACAGTTTCGAGTTTGAGGAGTTGCGAGTCTGGATTGAAGAGTTTAGCGGCTGGAGGGGCTCCCTGCACCGTTTTCCACGGCGGGGCATCTATTATGGGTGGGTTGAGCGGGTCAGCGAGCAAGACCTGAGACTTTCAGAGGGAGAGTGCGATGGCAGGACAGTTTGTAACCGAGGTAAACGACGCCGATTTCGAGAAGCAGGTGCTGCAGTCCGAAACGCCTGTGCTGGTGGACTTCTGGGCGGCGTGGTGTGGTCCCTGCCGTGCGCTGGCGCCGGTGGTGGACGCCGTTGCCGAGGAGTACAACGGCAAGCTGAAGGTGATGAAGATGGACGTCGACCGCAACAACATGACGCCGGGGCGATATGGGATTCGCGGGATTCCGGCGCTGCTGGTGTTCAAGGGCGGCAAGGTGTCCGAGCAGATCGTCGGCTATGTGCCCAAGGAGCAGATCGACCAGACGCTGAAGCGCGTGCTGGTGTAGAGGCGACCGAGCTTAGGAAAGTCTAGGAAGGGCCTGCGGCGAAAGCTGCGGGCCTTTTTCATTTGCGCTAGGCTTAAGGGCACATGGTTGAGTGGCTGCTGGTGCACGGGAGTCTGATCGCCTTCTTCATTCTGGCGAACAGCTTTTTTGTGGCCGCGGAGTTTGCGCTGGTGAGCGTGCGCGAGACGCGCGTGGAGCAGATGATCGCTGCCAACCGGCCGGGTGCGCGCACGGTGCTGCACCTGAAGCAGCATCTGGATGAGTTTCTGTCGGCAGTGCAGTTGGGCGTGACGCTGGCAGCGCTGGCGCTGGGCGCGCTTGGGCGAGCCGGTCATTGCGGAAGGGATGCTGCACGAGATTCAGCGGCTGCACTGGATTCCGGCGGCGCAGGCGGTGGTGTATGCGCATGCGATCGCGGTGGCGATCGCGTTTGTGGTGATCACGTATTTTGAGGTGGTGCTCGGGGAGCTGGTGCCGAAGGCGCTGGCGCTGCAGCGGGCGGAGCGGATTGCGCTGGCGGTGGCGGGGCCGGTGGATGTGTTTCTGCGGATGACGCGGCCGGCGGTGACGCTGATGAATGTGTCGGCGAAGGCTGGTGCTGCGGATGTTCCGCATGCCGCTGCGAAGAAGCGAGACGATGGCGCACTCGCCCGAGGAGCTGAAGCTGATGGTGACGGCGACGCGGCGAGTGGGGCTGCTGCCGCGGTTCCAGGAGGAGATGATTCACCGCGTCGATCGAGCTGCAGGAGGTGGTGGTCAGCGAGATCATGACGCCGCAAGGGAAAGATCTTCTCGCTGCCGGCGGATATGCCGCTGGAACAGGCGAGCGGGCGCATTGTGGAGGAGCAGCATACGCGCGTGCCGGTGTATGACCCGGAGCGCGGGCGGGACCACATTATCGGCGTGCTGCACTCGATGGATGTGGCGCGGCTGATGCACTTTCGGAGCGTGGCGCAGTCGATGGGCAACACAGCGGAGTCGGGGCTGAAGGTGCGCCAGGTGATGCGGGATGTGCTGGTGGTTCCGGAGACGAAGCTGGCGGTGGAGCTGCTGCGGGAGTTCCAGGAGCGGCGGCGGCAGATGGCGATTGTGGTGGATGAGTTTGGGTCGACGCTCGGGCATGGTGACGGCGGAGGATGTGCTGGAGCAGGTGGTGGGCGAACTGGAGGATGAGTTCGACACTGGGCAAGGTGATGCCGCTGGCCGCTCCGGGCGGAGGCGTTGCTGCTGGATGGCAACGCCAGTCTGCGGGACCTGGTGACGCAGCTGCACTGGACGCTGCCGCGCGCGGCGGGCGTGGAGACGCTGGCGGGGTTGTTGCTGGCGCGGTTTGGGCATATTCCTGAGCCGGGTGAAGGCAGTCGGAGATTGGCGGGCCGGCGGTTTACCGTGGTGGAGGTGGACCGCAGGAGGATTGCGAAGGTTCGCGTGGAGGAGCTGGAGCCGGAGAGCGATGCCGATGCAGAAGGCGCCTGCCAGGAGCGCTGAGGCAGGGCGAGAACCGGTGAGCCGCGGGCGCTGAGGATGACCGGATGACGGTGGCGAGCGGGCCGGGACAGGACAAGCAGACGCAGCGGTGAGGCGGGTGGGCATGCGGCTGCTGAAGCGCACGCTGACCACGGTGCCGGTGCTGTGGCTGGTGGTGACGGTGGTGTTTCTGCTGATCCACCTGGTGCCGGGCGACCCGATTGTGCAGATGCTGGGCGAGGGAGCGACGGCGGCGGATATTGCGGCCCTGCGGCATCAGTACGGATTCGGATCTGCCGTTGCATACGCAGTATTTGCATTATTGGGAGGGGATCGTGCATGGGAATCTGGGGCAGTCGCTGCGGCTGCATGACTCGGTGCTGCACCTGATTCTGCAGCGGTATCCGTACACGCTGGCGCTGACGGTGGCGGCGATGCTGCTGGGGGCGGGGGTTGCGATTCCGGCGGGGGTGTACTCGGCGACGCGGCGCGACAGGTGGCAGGACCGGACGGTGGGAGTGGTGAGCCTGTTTGGATTGAGCTTTCCGAATTTCGCGCTGGGGCCGATTCTGATTGTTGTATTTGCGATCGGGCTGGGGTGGCTGCCGGTGTCGGGTGCGGGCGTGGGCGGGGTGGATTTTCTGCGCCACCTGGTGCTGCCGGCGATCACGCTGGGGCTGGGGGTGGCGGCGATCCTGACTCGGATGGTGCGGACGTCGATGCTGGAAGAGTTGGGTCAGGATTACGTTCGTACTGCGCGGGCCAAAGGACTTCCGGAGCACACTGTGGTGTACCGGCACGCGCTGCGGAATGCGCTGAATCCGGTGCTGACGGTGCTGGGGCTGCAGTTTGGTTCGCTGCTTGCAGGGGCAATTGTGACGGAGACGATCTTCGGATGGCCAGGGCTCGGACGACTCACACTTTCGGCGATCTCCAATCGGGATTATGCTCTTGTGCAGGGGTGCATCCTGGCGGTCGGGCTGACATACGTCGCGGTAAATCTGGTTACCGATTGGATGTATTGGTTGACCGACCCGCGGATGCGACGATAAGAGCAATGGGTCTTTTGGCGATATTCTCCCTTGGCTTGGGTTTGGGCCTCGCTGGCGCTTCCGTGTCGGGCGCGGCGCAGAAGATGAAGAAGATTACGGTTCCGACGGCGCCGCCGGCGACGGCGGCACCGCAGGGCTTCAAGGATGGGCACTTCGGTGTGAGGTTCCAGGTGCCGCCGGGATGGAGCCTGACGCGCAAGGACGGGCTGGTGAGCACGTTTCATAACGATGCCCGGACCGCGTGCCGAAGGCGCAGGTGCGCGGCGTCGCGAGCCTGGACTTCAATCCGTATCCGTACTCGACGCTCAGCGGGGCGGTGTTTTATTTCAGCGTGACGCCGCACTCGAATGACGAGGAGTGTGCGAAGGCAGGCGGTATCCGGTCGGAGCGCTGCGCTGCCGAGGAAGCGACGGATATCCAGGACATCGGCGGGATGCGCTTCACGCACGGCCACGATGAGCATGGGGAGATCTGCGTGGAGGCCGGGACGAGGTGTACACGGCGTATCGGAAGGGGTCGTGCTACCGGTTCGACTGGAGATCAATACGTTCTGCGCGATCTCGAGCGGAGCGCAGGAGATTACGGAGCGGCAGCTCGAGAGCCTGAACCAGCGGATGGCGGATATTTTGTCGACCGTGACAGCTGGATGGGAGAAGGCGGGAGCGCATCCGGTGCCGGCGCCGGCGACTCCGGTGGTCGTGCAGAGGCCTGCGCCGAAGACGGAGCCCAAGCCGGTGCTCGGAGCCGAGGCCCGCGGTGGCGGCAATTGACGGCGGAGAAGTAAAGCCTGAGCTCAGTCTGGGATTGGCAGACGGATGATCTCGGCGCGTGCGGTGTCGGCGTCGAGGTGCAGGTGCGCGACGGTGATCGGGAGCTTGAAGCGGCGTGGGCCGCAGCTTCCGGGGTTCAGGTAAAGGACGTTGTTGCGGATGTCGATCGAGGGCTTGTGCGAGTGGCCGGAGATCACGACGCTGATGCCGGCGGCCTCGGGCTTGAGGTCGAGGTCGGCGAGGGAGTGCAGCATGTAGATGAGCTTGCCGGCGAGCTCGATGGCTTCGGTCGCGGGGAGCTGGGCGGTGGGGCCGGTTGTGTCGATGTTGCCGCGGATGGCGGTGACGGGCGCGATCTCGCGTAGGCGGTCGAGGATGGTGATGTCGCCGACGTCGCCGGCGTGCAGGATGTGCGTGGCGCCGCGGAGCGCGTCGAGGGCTTCGGGGCGGAGCAGGCCGTGGGTGTCGGAGAGGACGCCGATCATAGGGAAGGCGAGTCAGATGGAGTTGGAGCAGGAATAGCGACACGTTGAGTGGGATCGTGAGTAGCTGAGAGAGTAAGGCAACGGTGAACTCCGCCGAAGTGCGCGATATTCCTAACTTCGACTCCTCACTCCTAATTTCACATGCCTTCGCGGATGCGGGTGCGGGGTCGAGGAGGTCGCGGAGGCCGTCGCCGACGAGGTTGAAGGCGAGGACGCAGAGGGCGACGGCGGCGGCGGGGAAGAAGACGAGGTAGGGCGATTCGAAGAGGTGGGAGCGGGCGTCGTTGAGCATGGCGCCCCAGGTGGCGGTGGGGGGCTGCACGCCGAGGCCGAGGAAGCTGAGCGTGGCTTCGGCGAGGACGGCGCCGGCCATGCCGATGGCGGCCTGCACGAGCACGGGCTGGATGATGTTGGGCAGGATGTGGTGGAGCATCAGGCGGAGATCGCTTGCGCCGAGCGAGCGCGCGGCCTGCACGAATTCGCGCTGCTTCATGGCCATGACCTGGCCGCGGACGAGGCGCGCGTAGTTGACCCAGCCGGCGAGCGCGAGCGCGACGATGAGGTTGATGAGGCTGGGGCCGAGGAAGGCGACGATCGCGACCGCGAGCAGGATTCCGGGCAGAGCGAGGAAGGCGTTGGTGAGGTAGAGGTTGATGAGCGTGTCGGCCCAGCCCTCGTAAAAGCCGGCGAGGCAGCCGAGGATGCCGCCGACGATGAGCGAGGAGCCGACGACGGAGATGGCGACGAGCAGCGAGACGCGCGCGCCGTAGAGGGTGCGCGAGAGGACGTCGCGGCCGAGCTCGTCGGTGCCGAACCAGTGCGCGTGGGAGGGCGGAAGAAGGCGCTGCGCGAGGTCGAGCTGGGCGGGGTCGTGCGGCGCGAGCAGCGGGGCGAAGATGGCGCAGAGCGTGAAGAATGTCAGCAGGGCGACACCGGTTGCGACCATCGGGTTGGTGCGCAGCGTGCGGCGTGAGTGAGGCGAAGGCGCTGCGATGCGCAGGCGCGGCAGGTTTGCCGTGTGCCCGCGACGGTGACGGTGCTGTCATGGTGGATGTCATGCGTGCGACATGATCCCACAGAGCGGGTAGATACGTGAGACGCGGCGAACGCGATAAAATTGAAGCAAACGCAGAGAGCGCTGAATTCGCGGACGCGGAGTGTTGATGGATCTGAAGGGCGAGAAGGCGGTCGTCTGTGGTGCGGGCGGGTTCATCGGCGGCCACTTGGTAAAGAGCCTACTGGAAAACGGCGTCGAAGTGGTCCGCGCGGTTGATGTGAAGCCGTTGGATGAGTGGTACCAGGTGACCGAGGGCGTGGAGAACCTGTCGCTGGACCTGAAGGACCAGGCGAACTGCCATCGCGCGGCCGAGGGAACGACGCTGGTGTATCAGCTCGCGGCCGATATGGGCGGCATGGGATTCATCGAGAACAACAAGGCGCTCTGCATGCTGAGCGTGCTGACGAATACGCACATGCTGATCGCGGCGAAGGAGGCGGGCGTGAAGCGGTTCTTCTATTCGTCGTCCGCGTGCGTGTACAACGGCGAGAAGCAGACGAACCCGAACGTGGTTGCGCTGAAGGAGAGCGATGCGTATCCGGCGCTGCCGGAGGATGGCTACGGGTGGGAGAAGCTGTTCAGCGAGCGGATGTGCCGGCACTTCGAGGAGGACTTCGGGCTGGTCGCGCGTGTGGCGCGGTATCACAACGTGTATGGGCCGCACGGCACGTGGAACGGCGGGCGCGAGAAGGCGCCGGCGGCGATCTGCCGGAAGGTGATTGAGGCGAAGCGCTCGGGCAAGCACGAGATTGAGATCTGGGGCGACGGCGGACCAGACGCGCAGCTTCATGTACATCGACGACTGCGTGCAGGGAACGCAGATGATCATGGAGAGCGATGTCGACGAGCCGATCAATCTTGGGTCGAGCGAGCTGGTGACGATCAATCAGCTGGTGGACATCGTGGAGGAGATTGCCGGCGTGAAGCTGAAGCGGAAGTACAACCTGAGCGCGCCGAAGGGCGTGAACGGGCGCAACAGCGACAACACGATGATTCTGCGAGCGGCTGGGCTGGGAGCCTTCGACGCAGGCTGCGCGACGGAATGGAGAAGACGTATCGCTGGATCGAGGGTGAGATCGAGCGCGGGGCGTCGGGCAAGTAAGCTGCCGGAGGGACGTGCCCGAATTCGTAACGTCGCCGGAATTCAAGAAATTCTGGGCGTGAGGTTCTTCTGCGGTCCGGTGGAGGACGCGGTGGAGCGGATGGAACGCGGCGGGCTGCTGGTTGTGCCGGCGGCGCCCGGCGCTCAAGGATATCGACTGGAATGCGGGATATCGCGAGGCGCTGCTGAACGCGGACCTGTGCATTCCGGACTCGGCGTTCATGGTGATGATCTGGAACCGGATCTCGAAGCAGAAGATCCGCAGGCTGTCGGGGCTGGCATATATGCGCGAGCTGCTGAGCGCGAGGATGTGCGCCGAGCCGGGCAATGTGGTGTGGATCATGGCGAGCCCGGCGAGCGCGAAGCGGAATCTTGGCGTGGCTGAAGCAGCAGGGGATCGAGGTGCCGCGCCGAGTGCGTGTACATCGCGCCGATGTACGGGGCGGAGATTGAGGATGCCGGCGCTGCTGGAGCTGGTGGAGCGCGTGCGGCCGCAGCACGTGGTGGTGACGGTGGGCGGCGGGACGCAGGAGCGGCTGGGGCTGTATCTGAAGCGGCGGCTGTCGTATCCGGCGTCGATTCACTGCATCGGGGCGGCGATTGCGTTTCTGAGCGGCGACCAGGTGCGGATTCCGGTGTGGGCGGACCGGCTGTATCTGGGGTGGCTGTTCCGGACGCTGGCGGATCCGAAGCGGTTTGGGCCGCGGTACTGGGACGCTCGCAAGTTGTTGAGGCTGATGCTGCGGTACAGGGAGCGGCTGCCGGAGCTGGTCGGGCGCGCGGGAAGTAACGGTACTACCTTCGGGGAATTGGCTCGAGAGCCCTTGCGTAGTGGGATGAAGGAGCGATAAATTTCCGGGCGCTGGGGACTCTGCTGGATTCCAGACAGCGATTTCTGCTGGAATTTTTATCGCTACTTTCTCCCGCGATGAGGGGTTAATGCGAGCAATGGCTCTGGGCAGGATTTCCGTTCTGACGGCAACGATGCTGTCTGCGATGGCGGCGATGCCTTCGTCGCCGCGGCCGCGGCGGGGACGGTTGCGGAGCAGTACCTGTTCAGTGCGGCGAACGCGGAGCGCATGCAGCGCGGTCTGCCGCCGCTGAGGTGGGACGAGACGCTGTACCGGGCGGCGCAGCGGCACGCGGGCGAGATGGCGGCGCGGGAGTCGATCTCGCACCAGTATCCCGGTGAGGCGGACCTGGCGGAGCGCGGACGGCGGCAGGCGCGCGGTTCACGGTCATCGCGGAGAATGTGGCCGAGGCGTGGAGCGCGCCGGTGATTCATGAGGCGTGGATGCAGTCGCCGGACCACCGGGCGAACTTGCTGGACCGGCGGGTGAATGCGGTCGGGATCAGCGTGTACCGGCGCGGCGAACAGCTGTATGCGGTGGAGGACTTCGATCGCTCGGTGGAGAACCTGACCTACGAAGAGCAGGAGGCGCGATTGCGGAGTTGCTGCGGAGCGAGGCTCCGGTGGCCTGATGCCGAACGTGGATGATGCGCGGGCGACGTGCGCGATGGACACCGGATACGCGGGGGCGCGGAAGCCGTGGTTTGTGATGCGGTTCACGGCGGC
The DNA here is from genome assembly GCA_963777205.1 of uncultured Acidobacteriaceae bacterium. GTDB lineage: Bacteria > Acidobacteriota > Terriglobia > Terriglobales > Acidobacteriaceae > Granulicella. The sequence goes on from CAVZPQ010000003.1 coordinate 284,162, forward strand.
GTCGCTGGACCACCTGCCGGATACGCTGCGGTCGCGGCTGGCGAGCGGCAAGTATCACTCGGCGGCGGTGGGCGCGTGCGATGCGAAGGGCTCGGGGCCGTTCACGCCGTATTCGATTGCAGTGATGCTGTTTCCGTAGGCGCGGCGTTGCGAGTCCGAGCGCCGCAAAGCTTTGACCAGCGATGGCCCATTTGCTATAACAAACGAAGAGCAGCCCGCGATTTTCGTACATGACGAGGAGGCCTGACGCTGCTGTTGCCACACGATCCTGAGTAGCTCAATGGCAGAGCATTCGGCTGTTAACCGAAGGGTTGTAGGTTCGAGTCCTACCTCAGGAGCCATTTCTCAATAACTTAGCTTCCGTTGCGCTCTGCTTGCGCTCCGTTCGCATTGAAAGCAAGTTGTGCGACCCGCGCCCCCGCGGTCGTCATCTCGTCTGTGACTACATCGCCGTAAATATTCATGGTCGTCCGAATGTCCGAATGACGCATGAGCTTTTGTTGGACCGCGACAGACGTTCCCACGGCGTCGAGCCATGAGCGGTAAGTGTGCCGGAACGTGTGCGTCCCGATACGCCCGATCTTGGCGGCCGTTGCCGCGCTCTGAAACGCGACACAGACGCCCGTATAGGAGTAGGGAAGACGCCCCAGCCGAATCGGGCACGCGAAGATCCAATGCTCCGGCTCTCCGAAGTCCGTCGCGAGCTTCCGCGCCTTGAGACGGTCCAGCATCTCGGGCGCGAGATTCAGCGTCTTCGACGAGCCCTCCGTTTTCACATCGGCAGCCCTTTGATTGCCGATGCCTCGACGGACGCTCAACTGTGAGCCGAACCAATCCACATCGGACCAACGAAGCGCGAGCGCCTCGCTGATGCGCAAGCCGAGACAGACGCAAAGAAGCGCCGTTGTCCCGTACGGCTCGCGCAGTTCCTTCGACAGAGCCCGGAACTCTTCGACAGTGAGGCTGCGCGGCTTGCGGACCCTGCGGGTCGCGCCGGCGTTCCGCACTAG
>CAVZPQ010000004.1:0-524760 GCA_963777205.1 uncultured Acidobacteriaceae bacterium
CAGGCCAATGCACGTTTCCAACTCCATCCGATTTCAAACAGCGCATTGGGGATATGGCACGTGTTGACGCCCGGCGGATCGCGTGACTGAGCGCCTTCCTCCACTTTCGCCTTTTCTGGATCTTTGAATTGGAAGCTGAAGGCCTCGCCTTCTTCGTCTTCTCCCTTCAACGCAATCAATTAGGATGAGCGTCTTCTTTGGAAACGCATTCGGATTCGTCCCCCACTTTCCGGGCTCTTTGATCGCCCGTCTGCGGCCCTCTGGCTTCTGATGCTGCACACCGCTTTCCGCTCGGGATATTCGCCGATTGCCGGCCGGTCCGCGGGCTTGCTTGGCAACTCGATAGAACAAGAGCAAAAACGCCCCTGCCCTCTCGATACCGGTGGCAGGCGCTTCGTATTGCGGGAATCCAGTTAGATATCACTGACGCTTGTGGACAGGCTTTTGCACTGTGGGCTATGCCCATCATCGAATTGCTCTGGCGTGAACCTGCGACACTCCGCGGATTCATTATGCCTCAACGGATTCGTACGCCTAAGCAGCGTGCCAGAGTAGATGTACCTCAAATTGTGACTGCCACTTCCAAGGCAAGCATCTTCATCTGGAGGACCAATTTGCGCAACTCTAAACGCGCTCCGTTAGCTGGACTTTGACTGCTTTGCAGGGCCTTTTGGTGTCATCCGCTGTCCTGCATGTTATTGAAACTACATATTGCGGATTATTCGATTCCTTCCGCGTCCACCACTTCCCTGCTTATGTCTAATCCAAATCGAAGTCGCGCAGCGGCTTGTCAGTCGTCGGCGATTCCTTCGCCTTCTTGACGGCCTCGGCGAACTTCTTCGCGAGCACATCGTCCTTGTTCTTCTGCGCTTCGACGGACTGCGCGAAGATGCTCTCGCGGCGCGCGTCGGCATCCTTGAGCGCGCGCGCCGCGGCTCCAAAGTCCTCGAAGGTCTTCTTGCGCGGAGCGGAGGTGTGGGCGATGATCTGCCGGGTGACCGGGTCAATCTTCAGCATCGCCCCGCAGTCGGGACACATCACTTCAAACGGCTGATCGCTCAATCCCATCACGCACCTGCCTCACCTCACATTGTATGGCGGCACGGGCGGAGCGTTGTATGGCGGGGCGGGAACGTACCAGACGGCGATTCTCGGCGCCGCGCAGATGGACCAGATCAGGGCGGCGAACCAGCCGATCACGGTCCAGCTCAGCAGCAGGTTCACGAGAAAGATGCCGAGCGTATTGCGAGCACCCCGCAAGAGCGCGATGATCGTCGGCAGAAAATGAATGGCTAGAAACGGCAATGCGAAAATGCCAAAGAACAGGTGCACGGAAGACCTCCAACAGGAAGTTCTACGTGTAGCGCGGCCCGGCGGTTCCCGCCTGCTTGCGAGACCCGGCTAAAGAAATAGTACGCGGTGGCCGGGGCATTCCTGCGCGGCGCTTTCGACGAGCAGCCGCGGGAGGCCGTCGCCGTAGCGGGCCAGGAACCATATGCCGCCGATTACGCGCTCCTGCAGGTGCCCTTCCGGAAACAGATGGAGCATGAGCGCGCTCGCGTGCTTGCGCAGCGAGGCCTCGCGCTGGAGTTGGAAGCTCGCAGCCATGCGGCGCAGACGGTTCATCTGATAACGCATTTTGCTCGCGGAGACGCCCGCGGCGCGGCCCAGCTCGGCGCTCATGGTGCTCATGTAATTCGTCAGGGCATCGAGCTCCGCATCGAGAGCATTGCCGGCGGATGCGAGCTTGCGCTTGAGCTCGACGGGCATCGCGCGCGCCCCCAGCCGCTCGGCGAGGACGGCGGCAGTCTTGCTCTCCCACACCTGCGGCATGTCGATTTCGTGCGTGGACATTACGTTCGCGAGCGAGGGGTCAACCAGCGTTGCGGAGAGCCGCGGCAGAACCGGCGTCACGCGGCCGAGCAACTGCTGGTAGACCACGGCAGACTGCGCGAAGTAGGCGATCTCTGCAGGACCGGCAATGTATGCCGCGGTCGGGAGAATCGCATCCTGGAAGACGGGACGCAGCAGAGCGTTGGGACTTATGCGCTCGGGCTCGGAGTCGAGAATCGAAAGCAGATCCGCGTTTGAGTAGGTGCGGCCTCCGGCCTTCCACTCGGCGTCTGCGGTGCGCCGGAGCGGCTGGCGCGCGCCGGTATCCGCGTCGATCAAAAACAGCAGCGAGTGCCCCGGAGTAACGAGCACCTGCGCGTGATATCCCTTCCTGACCAGCTCCTCGGAGCGCGCGAGCAGCGCGGATTCCAGACTGTCGGCCTGCTCGATGGCGCCGCGCAGAACCCGGCCGCCGAGCTCGTGGAAGCCGCGCGAACAGGGGTCCATCACGATGAGGCCGAACTCAGAAAAGATTGCGGTCAGCAGCTTGCCGAAGGCTAGCGCGAGCGTGGTTCCCTGCTCTGCGGCGTAACACTCGCGCAGAAGGTCCGCGATCGGACCCCAGCCGATCAGTTCGCTGGCGCGATCGAGTGTCGACTCGAGTTGCGCGGGTGCGGCTTCGCCGTCGCCCTCGATGCGAATTCCGCCGACGGGAATCGGGCGTGTGACGCGAAGCCCGAGCTTCAGGGTTTCGATCTCCGTTTTCGTGGGCAGCGCGAGTTGGTCGACTTCGGCCAGGTCGTGATCTTCACTCGCCAGCCAGAAGACCGGAACGTGCGGCCGGCCGTGTGCGCGCGCTTGCATCCTGAGCTTTGCGGATCGCAGTGGCGGCCTTGAGGAGCGTCAGCAGCGGCCCACCGAACAGCGCAACCTGTTGACCGGTGACGACCGCTGCGGCGCCGTTCCGAAGGCGCTCGATGTTGTCGCGTACGGCGGCGGCCGGCGTTGAATCGGGTGGCCTCGTTTAGCAGCAGCTCAGCGAGCCGACTGCGATGTTCTGCGCTGAGTTCAGGTGATGATTCGGCCCAGCCGAACCCGAACGGTTCCGCCGGATACCACTGGCGCAGCGAGGACGCGTCCGTCGCATTCGCACGGTCAAGGAAGTCGCGCAAAAGCGCGCTCGTTCCCGGCACCGTCGCGATGGGATAACACTGAACGTCCATGCGTCTCGTCTCCGCCTGTTGCGAGCCTGAGCCTGTTGGATGCAGCGGTCCGGAACTCGATGCAACAGAGTTGGATTGGCCCCCTCGTGTACTGTACCTTCATGGCCGCGAAAAAGAGCTCAACCCCTGCCCGCCAGCCCGCCAAAAAGAACAGCCAGGCAAACCCAGCAACCCCGCAGAAGCACTTGAAGGGCAGCGCACGCACGCTCTCCTCAAAGACTGTTTACACCGGCAAGGTTTTCTGGGTAACCAGCGATGAGGTGGTGGAGCCCGGCGGCATCAAGGCGAAACGCGATATCGTTCGCCACAACGGCTCGGTCGTGATTCTCGCGATCGACGCTCGCAAAAATGCGGAAGACCCCGACGTTCTCCTGATCCGCCAGTACCGTCACGCCGCTGGGCAGTTCCTGCTGGAACTGCCGGCGGGCCGCATCGAGCCCGGCGAGAAGCTGATTCCTGCGGGCAAGCGCGAGCTGCTGGAAGAGACCGGGTTCCGCGCCAAACGCTGGTCGAAGCTGGTGCGGTACTACGCGAGCCCCGGCTTTGTGGCGGAGTCCATGGACATACTTCTCGCGGAGGACCTGGTGGCCGCGCCGGGCGAAGGCACGCCCGATGAGGACGAGAACATCGAGCTGCATCCAACGCCTCTTTCGGAGGCGCTGCGGCTCGCCCTGACAGGTAAGCTGCACGACGGCAAGTCGCTCATCGGAATTCTTTTCTATGCCAACCGGCGCCTGCTTACAAGGTAATCAAAACTCGGCCTCGTCACATTTCGCTTTATCAAAAGCAAATGCTTCTTTGTACCTTGCGGGACACACCGCCGACCAGCTATTTTGCGAGAGTGATTCTCTAACTTTTTGAAAAACATTTGCCGCTAACACGGCAATCAAAAGCGAGTGCGTCCATGGGTCAGTACAAAGGCACGATTAAGTGGTTCAACAATGCCAAGGGTTATGGATTCGTCGGTCGGGACGATGCGCCGGATCTCTTCGTCCACTACAGCTCCATCCAGCAGGAAGGCTACAAGAGCCTTCGCGAGGGAGATGAGATCGAGTTCGATGTGGTGCAGGGCTCGAAGGGGCCGCAGGCGGATCAGGTCGTCATCGTAAAGCAAGCGTGAGCTGCAGCTTAGGGCTGCATCTTCAGCCTGCAACTACAATAAAGGGCGGACGAACGCCCGCTCATGGATAACATCACACTGGCCCGCCTCCTCGACGAGACTGCGGCGCTGCTCGAGATCGACGCGGCCGACCCGTTCCGTGTGCGCTCCTATCGTCGCGCGGCCGAGGCGATCGAGCAGCAGACCACGAATCTCGCCGCGCTGGCCGAGTCCGATCCGAAGGCGCTGCTGTCCATTCCAGGCATCGGCAAAGGCATGGCCGCGAACATCTGCGACCTGGTGGCCACGGGAACGATGCCGCTGCGCGAGCAGTTGCTTTCCCGCTACAAGCCGACGATGCTCGAGCTTCTGCGCCTGCCTGGCATGGGGCCGAAGACGGTCGCGATGGTCTACTCGGCGCTCGGAGTGGCGGACATCGACGCGCTCGAAGAAGCCGCCAAGCGCGGTGATCTGCTCACGCTGCCGCGCATGGGCCAGCGCTTTACGGACAAGCTGCTGAAGGGCATCGAAGATTACCGCAAAAACACGTCGCGATTTCGCATCGATATCGCGCGCGAGCACGCCGGGCGCATCGACGCGCTGATTCGCGAGTTTCCGGGCATTGAGACGATTACGCCCGCCGGCAGCCTGCGCCGCGGACGCGAGTCGGTCGGCGACCTCGACCTCCTGGTCACGGGGCCGGCCTGCGAGCCGGACGTCGTCGCGGCTGCGGTCGAGCACGTAGCCGCATTGCCGCTGATCGATAAGCTCCTCGCGAAGGGACAGAACAAGGTCAGCTTCACGCTTCGCAATAACCTGCAGGTCGACGTGCGCCTGCTGCCGCGCGCTAGCTACGGCGCAGCCCTTCAGTACTTCACGGGATCGAAGCACCACAATGTGGCGCTACGCCAGCGAGCCATCAAGCGGGGCCTCACGCTTTCGGAATACGCCCTGCTGCGCCTCGAGGACAACGTGATCGTGGCGGCCGCGACCGAAGAGGAGATCTACAACGCGCTCGATCTCGATTACATCCCGCCGGAGCTGCGCGAGAACTGCGGCGAGATCGACGCTGCCGCGAAGCATGAACTGCCGCGCCTGATCACGCGTGCCGACCTCCGCGGCGATGTGCACATGCACACGTTCGAGTCCGACGGCGCAAACTCCATCCGCGAGATGGCCGAGGGAGCGATCGCGCGCGGACTGGAGTACATCGCCATCACGGATCACTCCAAGAACCTGGCTATGACCAACGGCATGGACGATGCACGCACCCTCGCGCACGCAAAGCGCATCCGCGAGGCGTCAGCCCAATTGGCCGAAGAGTTCGCCGCCGGCCGCGGACCGCAGTGGGCGCGGTACGAGGCGCAGCTTCGCGCAGATGAGTCGCTGGCGCGGAAGCCGACAGTTCCCTTCCGTATTCTCGCGGGCGTTGAGGTCGACATCCTGCTGGACGGCACGCTGGATCTCGAAGACGACACACTCGCCCAGCTCGATGTTGTCGTGGCCAGCGTCCACTCCGGGTTCAACCAGACGGCGGAAGAGGTCACGGCGCGCGTGCTGCGGGCCGCCGAAAATCGGCACGTTGATATCCTTGGCCATCCCACCGGGCGCAAGGTGCTGAAACGCGAGCCATACAAGATCGACGTGGAAGCTCTGCTGTCTGCGGCCGCGCGCCTGGGGGTGGCGGTCGAGCACAACTCTGCTCCAGCGCGCTCCGACCTTTCGGACCTGAATCTTCGCCGCGCAAAGGAGCTCGGATGCAAGATATCGGTCAATACAGACGCGCATTCGATCGACGAACTCGACCTTTTCGAGTACGGCATTGTGCAGCTTCGCCGGGCCTGGCTCAGCGCGGCGGACGTCCTCAACACGCTCCCCGCAGATGAATTTCTCGCCAGATTGCAACGCAAGCCCTAAGCAGGGTTATCCTTTCCAGCATGGATACGAGCTCGGATCGCAGTTCGCTTACTGCAGTGGTTATCGCCGTCGTCGTTATGGTGGTTGTGGCGGTCACGGTCTATCTTCTGATTCCCCACAAACTCACGAACCTTACGGTCACGAACGTCGATGTGTTCGCTCCGCACACAGAGTTCAAGGCAATGCCGGGCAATTCGATCCACGTCGTGGGCGAACCGGATCAGGCGGAGAACGACCTCTACGTCATCCCGCACATCAATATCACCGACAAATGGAAGCAGCGGATGTTCATCAGCGGCTGGTCGGCGACGGTCACGTTTGCGGACGGCTCAACCATGGATTCCACCTACATCTCCAAGTCACAGCTGCCACGTCTCGAGGAGATGTTTCCGGATATCGCAAAGATGGCTACCAACCCGATTGATGATGGTGACGAGCTGGACCCGGGCGTCACCCATTCAGGGTCCGTCGTTCTTCTGTTCCCGAACATTACCCAGGACCAGTGGAACAAGAAGGGTTCGGCCGTGCTGACGATCGACTTGCGCGATCACGTCGCACAGACTGTAAAACTTCCGTGATCTACGGACCACGAGCAAAACCAAGGGCTGCATCCGGAGATGCAGCCCTTGCTGCTTGCGACGCTTGCTAGAAGCTATGGAACAGAGATCGGCGCCGGCGCATTCTTCGGTGTGCTCAGATATCCGGTCACCGAGTTCTTGCTGATGTTGTTCACCACGATCTCGTAAAGTGCAGGCGTCTTGCCCGAGTAGAACTGAACGGGCTCGTCGAGATTCTTGTCCTTCTTCTCGATCACCCGGTCGTCAGCGTCGACGTTCAGCGTGTACTTCGAATGCTTCTGGTTCACCTTCTTGAGCTGGAGCTTCACGGTGCCGACGTTCTGCGGTGCGCCGCCCTTCTGCAGCGTGAACTCGTAGTAGTTGCGCTCGCCGCGCCGCTTCAGCTCCATCAGCTCGTCGTGGTTGGTCGCGATCAGACCGCTCATCACGCCCTGGTCACCCACCACGCGCGTCAGCTGGCCCTTGGTCTGCGCAAGATCGTTCTGCGTGTTCGTCAGGTCGGTTTTCGTGCTCGCGACGTCTGTCTTCACGGCCGAGACATCCTGCTTCACCGCGCCCACCTGCTCCTGCGTCTGAGCCTCTTCCTTGCGAAGGCGAGCCGTCGCAGCTACCGCCTGCTTCTGCGCCGCGACCAGCTGATTGGACTTGTCCTCAAGCTGCTTCTGGGTGAGCCCCACACTCTGCCCCAGCGCTTCGCCCTGCGCGCGCAGCCGCTCGTTCGTGTCCTCAAGCTTCTCGTTCAACTGCGTATTCTGCTGCGTCGCCGCCGTCAGCTGGTTCTCCGCCGCCGTCAGATGATTCTGCAAGCCCAGGCTCCAGCCCAGCGCACCCAGCGCGAGCAACAGACTCACAACCGAAACTCCGATCAACCATCCTGGGGCTTTGGACTGCACCACATATTCGCGCTCCAAGTCGCTCATGCCCTGAATCCTCCTATGCCCGATGCGCCCGTGCATTTCGTAAGTTATAAATCTGGCGCAGCTTGGCTCTGGTGTTGGACGCACCCGCCCTGAAAAAGGTGGGTGCCTGATCCAAATGTTCTCAGACCCTTTGCCCTCTAGACTATAGAGGAGATGGTTCCCCCGCTGAAAACAGAGATTGTTATCGCCGGCGCGGGGCTCATCGGCCTTAGCGTGGCGCTCGAACTGCATTCCCGCGGCGCTTCCGTCGCCGTGCTGGACACGGCACGCGCGACAGCAGGCGCGTCCACTGCCGCGGCCGGGATGCTCGCCGGCGAGGACCCCCATAACCCGCCCGAGTTGCGGGATTTTTCGATGTGGAGTCTGTCCCTGTACGACGGATTTCTGCAGCGGGTTGTAGCGCTCTCCGGGATGGCAGTGCCTTACCAGACCGAAACAGCCGTCCAGTATCTCGAGGATGGATCGGCGATTCGCATACCGGAGAGATCCGTCGATCCTCGCCAACTCGCCGCGAGCGTGCTTCAGGCCGTGAGGAACGCCGGCATTCAGCTTGTCGACGGCTGCGGCCCGATCGAGATCAGCGAGTCGCCCGATGCTGTCGAGCTTCGACCCGAACACGGCCCAGCGCTCTCGGCTGCGCAGCTTGTGCACGCTTCCGGCGCATGGTTTGCAGGCCGCCCGAACATCGTTCCCCGCAAGGGCCAGATGCTCCGCGTTGCCATGCCGCCCGGCGTCGAGATCGAGGAGGTCCATCGCAGCTCGCACATCTACGCCGTTCCGCGTCGGCACGGCCCCCAGACAGGAACTGTCGTCATCGGCGCCACTGACGAGGACGCCGGATTTGATCTCCATCTGTCGCAAGATGCTCTCGATGAGCTGCGCGCCCGTGCAGCCGCTCTGCTCCCGTCGCTCGGTTCGCGCGAAGATGCGCCGCAGGTGGAAGCGTGGGCCGGCCTGCGTCCCGCGACAGCCGACCGGCTGCCCGCCATCGGCCGCATTCCCGGCGTGCAGCGTCAGTGGCTCGCCGGAGGGCACTACCGCAACGGCATTCTGCTGGCGCCTGGGACCGCAGCCGCGATTGCGGCCATGCTGGACAAAAGGGCAACCGCCGTGGACATGCGCGCGTTTGATCCCGCACGGCTCGTGTAGACAATCGCCCGGGAGCACCGATATTCGGCCACTCCGTCGTGACAACCGTTTTCCGGCTCTCCGATAATCAATAACGCTGTTTGGAATTCAAAGTTGGAGCATCAATTCCATGTCAATGACCGCACCCAAGGGCCTGCAGGACGTCGTCGCGAACGAGTCGTCCATCTGTTTTATCGACGGCGCCCGTGGCATTCTCTCCTATCGCGGCATCGACATCCACGAGCTCGCGCAGCGCTCCAACTTCGAAGAGACGACGTACCTCCTCTGGAATGGCAAGCTTCCCACCGCGTCCGAGCTGAAGCAGTTCACTCAGCAGCTCGCCGCAGCGCGCACGCTGCCGCCGCAGGCGATCGACTTCATGCGCACGCTTCCGAAGACCGCGCTGCCGATGGAAGTGCTGCGCACGACCGTCTCCCTGCTCTCGACCTACGAGGCTGACGCGAACTCCACAACCCACGAAGCGAATCTGCAAAAGAGCTTCCACCTGACCGCGCAGATTGCGATGATCGTCGCGTACTTCGATCGCATCCGCAAAGGCAAGAACCTCGTTGAGCCGGACCCGTCGCTCTCGCACGCAGCAAACTTTCTCTACCTGCTGAACGGAGAGAAGCCCTCCGAAACGGCTACCCGCGCACTCAACGTCGCGCTGATCCTGCACGCAGATCACGAGCTCAACGCCAGCACATTTGCCGCGCGCGTCATCGCCGCCACACTGTCCGACATGCACTCGGCCATCACCGGCGCGATCGGCGCGCTCAAAGGCCCGCTGCACGGCGGCGCGAATGAGGCCGTCATGCGCATCCTCTACGCGATCGACAAGGCCGGCGAAGATCCCGTCGAGCACGTTCGCGGCATGCTCGAGCGCAAGGAGAAGATCTCCGGCTTCGGCCATCGCGTCTACACAACCGAGGACCCGCGCGCCACGCATCTGCGCCGCATGTCAGAGGAGCTCGGCCGCGATGCCAATCCGAAGTGGTACGAGATGTCGCGCAAGATCGAGCTCTTTGTGAAGGACCAGAAGAAGCTCAACGCGAACGTGGACTTTTACTCGGCGTCAACCTACACCACGCTCGGAATCGACATCGACCTCTTCACGCCGATCTTCGCCATCAGCCGCATCGCGGGCTGGTGCGCGCACGTCATCGAGCAGCATGACGACAACCGCCTCATCCGGCCGCGCGCGGAGTACACCGGACCGGCATACCCCGCGCCCTACACACCCATCGAAAAGCGCAGCTAGCGCTACTTCGATCCCGGCGGAACAACGCCGTTCATTCGCAGATACTCCACCATCTGTCCGTAGTGGTCATATCCGTGCGCGGAGATGAACGAACCGATGACCGCGCGGGTGTGCAGGCCGTCCACACCTTTTATCGAGACGAACGCATTCTCAGGCGTAATGGTCGCGATCGCCTTATGCGCATACGCGAATGAATCCGCAGCAGCCTTCAGCAACTCGTCTTTTGTCGTGAGGTTCTGCAGGCTCTTTGGATCGACGGGGAATTTTTCGCCGAGGATGGTCGACGCGAAATAGTAATTCGCCATCGTCACGTGCGAAACCTCCTGCGCGAATGTGCGAACTCCCTCAAATTTCGCACCATTCGCGGACGCCGGCGCGAAGCTGTATTTATCGGCGGGCATCGCCTTCGCCACGCCCATGAATTCCTGCTCGAAAAGATTCAGCAGCTCATCTTCAGCCTGCGCCGGCGATACCGTCGTGCCGGGCGTCGGCCCCTTGGGCATCGGGCCCATCTGCGCCGAACCAGCCAGCGTACATCCACTCAAAACCAGGGCCGCACAAACGTACCGAAGACGCATAGATCACCTCGTAATAGAAAGATTGTGTCGCCAACAGCCTAGCAGAGCAGCATCACAACCGGGCGTCGAAAACCTATACTCTCGTCACAGATGCGCATCGATCTCGACGCCAACGCGACCACACCCGTGCTGCCCGAGGTGCTCGACGCCATGCAGCCGTTCTGGATCCAGCGCCACGGCAATCCAAGCTCTGCGCACCAGGCAGGCCAGCGCACGCGCGCCGCAGTGGAGCACGCTCGCAACGCCGTCGCTTCCCTGCTCCATTGCACTGCAAAAGAGATCGTCTTCACCTCGGGCGGCACGGAGAGCGACAACTTTGCGCTCTTCGGCGTGCTCCAGCCGTTTCTCCAAAGGCGTGAACCGGCGCATCTGATCACGACGCGGATCGAACATCACGCTGTCCTGTTCGCGGCCGAGTCGCTCGAGCGACGGGGAATCGAGGTCACCTATCTCGCGCCCGATCGGAACGGCGTGCTCAGCGCCGCGGATGTCGAAGCGGCGCTCCGGCCGCACACAAAGCTCATCAGCGTCATGCTCGCGAACAACGAGACCGGCGCCATTCAACCTGTGGGCAAGATCGCACGAATTGCGAAGGCACACGGCGCCCTCATTCACACCGACGCAGTGCAAGCGGCAGCCAAGCTTCCGCTCGATTTGTCCGGTGAGTTCAAGAATGTTGACCTGCTCTCGATTTCGGGGCACAAGATGTACGCTCCGCAGGGCACCGGCGCGCTCTTCGTGCGCAAAGGAATCGAGCTCACTCCCCTCTTCTACGGTGGCCCGCACGAGCGGCAGCGCCGCGCCGGTACAGAGAACGTTCCGGCGATTGTCGGCTTCGGCCGAGCGGCGGAGCTCGCGCAGGAGTGGTTGACCAGCAACGCTCCCCAGGAGCTCGCTGCCCTCCGCGACCGCCTCGAGCAGGGCCTGCTTGCCGCAATCCCCGGAGCGCAGATCAACTCCGCCGCAGCGCCGCGCGTCCCCAACACAACCAACATCCGTGTCGACGGAATCGACGCCGAAGCGCTCCTGATCGCGCTCGACCTTCAGGGCATCGCATCCAGCTTCGGCGCAGCCTGCATGTCCGGCGCGACGGAACCGTCGCACGTCCTGCTCGCCATGGGACTCACGCCGGCGGAAGCTCGCGCCAGCCTGCGCCTCTCGCTCTCACGGCTGACCACCGGCGAGGAGATCGAGCGAGCGCTCGAAATCATTCCCGCCGCAGTGGCCCGCCTGCGCAGTGTGAGCTGACTCGCTAACCGGCTGACCCGTGACTCGTACGGCTACAGATACCAGGGGATATTGACGACCACGATCCGCTGATTGCCTTTGAGCAGTAGCAGCAGCTTCAGCAACTGCACGCGCTGATTGTGCAGCAGATTCTCCCACCAGTGCCGCACGACGAGCTCCGGCAACAGCACGGCGATCTTGCGTCCTGGATTCTCGTCCTCGAGCTTCAGAATGAAATCCATCAGCGGCGACAGAATCGTCCGGTACGTACTCTGCACGGTCACCAGCTCCGGCTCCGCACATCCATGCTCTCGAACCGGTCTCAGTACGAGCTCATCCCAGACTTTCTCTACCGAATCGAACTCCTCACTGGATGCGACGTGCACGACTTTGACCACGGGGCTCATCAGCATCCCGAAGCGCATCGCCTTCTCGCCGATCTTGTCCCACCGCGCCATGGGGATGACAACAATCGGCGGCTCAAGCCCCGACAGCCGCAGCGGCGTCGGATCAGCCGTCTCAAGCTTCACACGGCGATAATGCCGCTTCACGCCCGCCATCAGCCCAATGATCAGCGGGACCAGGATGACCACGATCCAGGCCCCAGCCATAAACTTGGTCATCAGCACGACCAGCAGCGTGATGCCGGTCGCGATAGCGCCCAGGCCATTCAAGAACATCTTCGCGCGCCGGTGCGGTGCATCCTTCTCCTTCATCCAGTGCCGAACCATGCCCGCCTGGCTCAACGTGAACGCCATGAACGCGCCGATCGCATAGAGCGGAATCAGCCGGTCTGTAACGCCGTCAAAGAGAATCAGAATCAGCGCCGCGAATCCCGTCAGCGCATAGATGCCGTGGGAGAAGAGCAGCCTGCGCCCGCGCAGCAGAAACACATGCGGGAGATAGTCCTTCTGGGCGATCGCACGCGCCATCCGCGGGAATCCGGCGAATGCTGTATTCGCGCTGAACGATAGCGCCGCAAGCACGCCGCCCATTGTGAGGAAGTAGAACCACCCGCGGCCAAACACCGCCGCAACTTCGATCGACAGCACGCTCTGGTAGTTCGTGGCGTCGGGGTCCATGGCTGTCACGCCATACACCTTGGCCACATACGACAGCCCCAGCAGCAGGATCATCAGGATGAAAATGATCACGGTCAGTGTCTGGTTGGCGCGCTTGGCTCTCGGCTCCTTGAAAGCGGTCACGCCATTCGACACGGCCTCCACTCCGGTCATCGCCGCGCATCCGTTGGAGAATGCTTTGAGCAGCAGCCACACGGTCATGATCTGCACGGTGGCTGGAATCGGCGGCGGCGGCGCGGTGACAGGAACCGGATGCCCATGCGTTGTGATTACGTGAAACAAACCCACCGCAATGGTCGCCAGCAACGTCGTGACAAAGATGATCGTCGGCAGCATGAACGCGAGGCCCGACTCCCTTACACCGCGCAGGTTGACCACCACGATGATGGCCAGCACGGCCAGGCACAGCGCCAGCTGGTGCGGATGCAGGTTTGGAAACGCGCTCACGAGCGCAGTGACGCCGGCCGAAATTCCCACCGCGGCAGTCAAAATGTAATCGATCATCAGCGCCGCGGCCGCCAGCAGCCCCGCGCCATCGCCCAGGTTCTCACTCGCGACCGTGAACGATCCGCCACCAGTCGGATAGGCGATGATCGTCTGCCGATAACTGATGTACAGAATGCCCAGTAGGAGCAGGATTGCGGTGAAGATCGGGATCAGATGCTGCTGCACCCCGGCCATTCCCAGCGGGATCAGCAGGACCATGGCGGCTTCCGGTCCGTAAGCCGCGCTCGTCAGGCCGTCAAGGCCAAAGATTGGAACCCCGGCCGCTGCGCCAATGTGCTCGTCCTTCTCGGCACTGGTCGCCAGCGGCTTCCCAAACAGAAGATCGAAAAAGCTCATGGCCTTCCAAAACCTCGGCGGCCGTGAGGCGCACCGTTAGATATCCTACCCTAGTCTGTCAATGGGTCCGCCTAAGTGCTTTATCTTGCCGCTCCGGCAGCGGCACGGCTGCGCGGCGTCATCTTGTATAGGACAAACATTCGATGATGCGGCTGGTCATCGTAGACCCGAAATTCCTCTACAGGCTGCAGGTTGTATGCCGAAGAAACCTGCTTCGGGAAGGCCTGCTCCCAGTCCTGCCACACTCCCATCCATGTCGGCTTGTACGTATTGAGGAGCGGCTCGAGCCCGTCCGGCTCATACATGCTGATCGCGCGCACACCTGTAAACAGGCTGATGTCGTCGCCTGCGCCGGCGAAGATGACCGGCGCAACTTCGCCATCGCTGCGCATCTTCTCCGCCACCGCGTTCGCCATATCTCGATACGTATATTCCGGATGCCGGACGAAGCGAATCGTCTTCAAGCTCATATCCGCGGCGGCCACGAGCAACACGGCCGCAGCCACAAGCGCCACTCGCCGCATTCCGCCGAGCCACAGGTTTTCCGTAATCATCACAACCAACGCGACGGCAGGAATCGCTAGGATCAGGTAGTAACGCGGCTGCAGATTGCCGTGATACACAATGAACGCTGAATCCGCGACCACCGTCAGCAGCATGGCTCCAAACAACGGCGCTCGCCACAGCTCGCGCAGACGGAACGCCGCGATCACGAGCAGGACTGCAGCAAGGGGCACCAGGACCGCATTTATCCAGAGCCCATCCGCCATCGTGTCCAGGAGCACGCGAGGTAACACCGTCAGATGCGATCGAAAGTTGTTAATCGAAAACACAAACCTGAAGTCTGCGAGATATCTCGGTCTCACCCAGGCGAAAAAGTACACGCACCATAGAACGATCGCGCTCCCGACGGCCAGCAACCCCGCCCGGACCCATCCGGAGTCCTTTTCCTTAGCGCGCGCGCATAGAAAAAAAAGAATGGACGGAAGAAGCGCAATCGCCGTCGTCTTGGTCAGCACCAGGACAATCATCGCTGCTCCGACCATCACTGCTCGCCACCATGCGGGATGCGCCGCGCGCCCGGCGAGCCATAGCGCCGACCATCCACCAGAACACCGTCACCGGCTCCAGCAGCGCCATGCGATCGAACGCATAGCAAAAGGGATTGGCGGTCATCAGCAGAACGGCCACCGCACACGTGACCCAGCGGTATCCTGCCTCGCGCAGCAATTTCATCAGCAGCAGCAGCGACGCGCCGTAGAGAAGAACTGTCAGGATGCGCGCCTGCAGCATGCCAACCCCGGCAATCGAAAACCACCCGCCGAGCATCACTGGCCACGCCGGCATCGCAACCGCAGGATTGAACGAGAACGGCAGATACCAGTGCCCGAAGACAAAGTGGTGCAGCGCTCCTCCGCCATACCAGCCTTCGTCCGTGCACTTCGACATATCGCTCCACGGAGCGGAGCGCGGAAAATCCGCCAGCAGATGCACAAACATGAGCGCATACATCACCGCCGCCCATGCAGCCACCGCCCACGTCACCCAGCCTTGCAGCCTTAACTGGCGCGAAGAAGCCAAACGAGTTTCCAATCGATTGTGTCGATCCCTCCCGAAATCATACCCTGCACAACCGGACAGGCTTGGGCCTAACCGCTTCACTTTATGATTAGCTCTATGACCGAAGGTTCTGCGCAGAGGCCACAATCCCCACCAGAACCTCATCACAATCCCGCCCTCGACGGCATCCGCGGCCTCGCCATCCTCTGTGTGCTCGGCCATCACCTCGTCTACGTGAACCTCACCAATCAGGCTCCCCTTTACATCTGGGCGCGAGCCCTTCGTGATTCCCTCTGGTGCGGCGTCGACATATTCTTCGCTCTCTCCGGCTTTCTCATCACCGGCATCCTCATTCGCACGCTGGATGCCCCCGGCTATTTCCGCAACTTCTATGGCCGCCGGACCCTCCGCATCTTCCCGGTTTATTACCTCGTCCTGCTGATCATTCTTGCCTGCACGCACTGGCTTCACATTCATTGGGGAACGCAGATCTGGCGTCTGCTAACGTACACAAACCATCCATTCCCGCCACTGCACACCACATCGTGGTCCTTCTACTTCGGCGGATACGTCAGTCTCGTCAACTTCTGGTCATTGCATATAGAGGAGCAGTTCTACTTCGTCTGGCCTTTGCTTGTTTTCCTGTTTCGCCAGCCGCGCCGTCTGCTCGTCGTCGCCGGCGCCCTCTCCCTGTTTTCGATTGTGTTGCGCGTCGTTCTCGCTGCCAGGGGAGCACCGTACATCGGCCTCTACTCCAGCCTCGCATCGCGCGCCGATAGCCTGCTCATCGGCGCCTTGCTCGCCATTCTGCTCTATACAAATGTGCGGCATCGCATCCTGCGCGCAGCGCCGGCTCTCCTGGGCGCGTTCTCGGTCGTGCTTGCCGTTCTGTTCTTCATGCACCGCGGTCTGCTTTGGGAGACCGCCTCACCGGCCCTGTTCTCGCTTCAGTTCACTCTCATCTCACTCTGCACCACGGCACTCATTGCCGTCTGCCTGGACAACACCTCGCTCGTCTCGCGTCTGTTCTCCACTCGCGTGCTTCGGTTTTTCGGCAAATACAGCTACGGGATGTACATCTACCATTCCATTCTTCCGATGTTTTACATGTCGGCCTTTCTCGGATTCATCGCTCCTCTGGCGCCTCACCCTGCCATCCAGCATCTCCTCACAACGGCTGTTGAACTCGCCACAACAATCCTTGTATCGGTCATCAGCTATGAGTTCTTTGAATCCCGCTTCCTTCGTCTGAAGCGCTTCTTCAGCTACCAGGTGCCGAAGTCCAAGGTCTCGGTCACGGAACCGCACGCCCTGTCTGGATCGCGCACACCCGCGTAAACTGCTCGCATGGCAAAGATCTACGACATCCCCCTGACCACGCTCTCCGGCCAGCCTTCTTCTCTCGGCACCTATCGCGGCAAGGTGCTGCTTCTCGTCAACGTCGCGTCGAAATGCGGCTTCACCCCGCAGTACACCGGCCTCGAGTCCCTCTACCAGCGCTTCAAGGATCGCGGCCTTGTCGTCCTCGGCTTTCCTGCCAACGACTTCGCCGGCCAGGAGCCCGGATCGAATCAGGAGATCGCAAACTTCTGCTCCACCGAGTACCCCGTCACCTTCCCGCTCTTCAGCAAGATCACCGTTGCCGGCCCTGAGAAGCACCCGCTCTACCGCGAACTGATCAGCGCGCATCCGCAGCGGGTCGAGGACGGCACCGCTCTGCGCGACGACCTCACCGGCTACCTCAAGAGCCAGGGACTGCCCGGCCCCAACGATCCGCCCGAGCTGCTCTGGAACTTCGAGAAGTTCCTCATCGGCCGTGACGGCTCAGTGCTCGAGCGCTTCGCCTCCGACGTGAAACCGGACGATCCGCGCCTCGTCTCCGCCATCGAGCAGGCACTCAACGCTGCCTGAATTCGGCAGACCTCTTCGCGTCCTTTGGATGGCCTCGCGCGTCTCCTTTCACATACATCTCCAACTGTCGTCCACAGGAGCCCCTCTCAAAATGCTTCGCACGTCCGTGCTGCTCTCCATCGCGTCGCTGCTCACTATGCCAGCGTTCAGCCAGACCCCGATTCACATCACCGCTGACCTCACGGACGCTCCCCGCAAGCTCTACCACGCCGAGATCGACCTGCCCGTAAAACCTGGCCCCGCCGCCTTCACCACACCCGAGTGGATCCCCGGCAATCATCGGCCCACCGGCCCCGCCGAAGACATCACCGGCGTCGTCTTCACGGCCAACGGCAAAGTCATCCCATGGCGCCGTGACGACACCGACCTCTACCAGTTCCACGTCGACGTGCCGCGCGGCGTCACCACCGTGCACGTGCATCTCGACTGCATCGTTCTCTCCCGCGCCTCCGACAAGATCGCCGTGCTCGAGTGGGAAAAGCTGATGCTCTACCCCGCCAACACGCCGGTCCGCAACATCCCCATCCAGCCCAGTGTGAAGGTTCCCGCCGGTTGGGGCATCGGCACCGCGCTTGCAGCCCGTCGGCAACTACGACCCCAACGCGAAAGTCGGCGGCACCACTGACTTCCAGCCCACCAGCGTCGAGCAGCTCGAAGACTCACCCGTCATCGCCGGCGAATACTTCCACGAGTTCCCACTCGCTCCCGAGATCACGCCGAAGCACTACATCGACGTCGTCTCCGATGACCCGGAGGACTCGAACCTCAAGCCTGACGTGCTGGCCGAAGTCTCCAATCTCGTCCGCGAAGCCAGCAGCGCCTACGCCTCACACCATTACAACGTCTACCACTTCCTCCTCACGCTCTCGGACGTCGCTGGCGGCGAAGGCCTCGAGCACGGTCAGTCGTCCGACAACGGCGTCGAGGAGAAGGGCTTCAGCAATCCCGGCATGCGCCTCGGCAACGCTGATCTGCTCTCGCACGAGTTCACACATTCCTGGAACGGCAAGTACCGCCGCCCCTACAACCTCTATCAGCCTGACTTCCACCAGATGCAGCAGGGCTCGCTTCTCTGGGTCTACGAGGGGATGACGCAGTATCTCGGCAACGTGCTCGCCGCGCGCTCCAACCTCAAGACCCCCGCCCAATATCGCGATCTGCTCGCAATGTCTGCCGCCTCACTCGACAACAGACCCGGCCGCGAGTGGCGGCCTACCGAAGACACCGCCATCGCCGCCAGCATCCTCCGCGGCGGCAATCCCGCGTGGGCCAACTGGAAGCGCGGGCAGGACTACTACCAGGAGGGCGAGCTGCTCTGGCTTGACGCCGACACGCTCATCCGCCAGCTCACGAACGACCAGAAATCCCTCACCGACTTCCTCCACATCTTCCTCGCCAAAGGTGGAAACACCGGTCCGCTCATCGTGACCTACAACCGGCAGGAGCTCATCGACGACCTCAACCAGGTCGTGAAGTACGACTGGGCGAAGTTCCTGCACGACCGCATCGACCTCATCAATCCTCATGCCGATCTCGACGGAATCACGCGCGGCGGATACAAGCTCGTCTACCAGGATCACCCCAACGACTCCGAGAAGCTGCTGGCCGCGTGCATCCCGCCGCGGCGGCGGCAGCCTCAACGTCTGGTACTCCCTCGGTTTGCGCGTGAGCGGCGAAGGCAACATCGCCGACGTGCGCTGGGGCGGCCCCGCCGACCAGGCCAAACTCGCTCCCGGCCAGAAACTCATCGCAGTCAATGGCCGCACCTTCAGCGCCGAACAGACTCCGCGATGCCATCGACGCAGCCCATTCCGGTGGCCCGTCGAGCAAAGAGCCGATTCACCTCCTCATGCAGACCCAGGACTACATCGTTCCCGTCAACATCGACTATCACGACGGCCAGCGCTACCCCGTCCTCGTTCGCGACAACAGTCAGAAGGACTTCCTCGACGAGATCACCACTCCGCTGACGGACGAAGCAAAGAAAGACCGCGAACAGGCCAGCACCCACACCAAACCGCAGAACGACTAACGCGTACTACACTTAGGGCGCGAAGAGATAAGATCCTTCGCGCCGTTTTCTTTTCTAGTCGCTTTCTTTTTTTGTCATCCCCGCAGGGGATCTGCTTCTTTGCAGGTACATCTCAGGAGCCACCGTATGCGCACTCTGCTCACGCTTGCCATCGCCGCCTTCGCCTCCATCGCTGCCCTTCCCACGCAAGCCCAGACGATGTCCTCCGCGCCGGCGCCGTCACACCCCCAGACCCACTGGCCAGTGAAAGACGAGCTCTACGTCGCGCACGACTTCAAGTTCGGCAGCGGCGAATCGCTGCCCGAGCTCAACCTCCACTACCTCACGCTCGGCACGCCGCACCGCAACGCCGCTGGCCACGTCGACAACGCCGTCCTTCTCCTGCACGGCACCGGCGGCGACCGCTTCACGCTCCTCAACCGCATCTTCTCTGACGTCCTCTTCGGCCCCGGCCAGCCGCTCGACATCACCAAGTACTTCCTCATCTTCCCCGACGACATCGGCCAGGGCGACAGCTCCAAGCCCTCCGACGGCCTCAAGATGAACTTCCCCCACTACGACTACGACGACATGGTCCGCTCGCAGCACCAGATGCTCCTCGATGGTCTGCACGTCGACCACCTCCGCCTCATCCTCGGCACCTCCATGGGCTGCATGCAGTCCTTCGTCTGGGGCGAAACCTACCAGGGCTTCGCCGACGCACTGATGCCGCTCGCCTGCCTGCCCACCGAGATCGCCGGCCGCAATCGCATGATGCGCTACATGGCCATCGAAAACATCAAGCGCGACCCAGCCTGGAAGAACGGCAACTACACCACAGAACCCGCCGAAGGCATCCGCACCGCAAACGAGATGCTCTTCATCATGGGAGGCGCTCCACTCGTCCTCCAGAAAGCCGCGCCCACCCGCGCCGCCGCCGAGAAGTACGTCGATAACGTGCTCGATCGCATGAGTGCCCACACCGACGCCAACAACTTCATCTACTACGTCGACTCCTCGCGCAACTACAACCCCGAGCCCCACCTCGACCGCATCACCGTCCCCGTGATGTACATCAACTCCGCCGACGACTTCATCAATCCACCCGAGCTCGGCATCGCCGAAAAACTCACCAAGCGCATGCCGCACGCGCAGTTCGTGCTCATCCCCATCTCCGACCAGACGCACGGCCATGGCACCCACACCGCCGCCGCCATCTGGAAGGACTACCTCATCAAACTCCTCGCCGAATCCGAACCGAAGCAGTAACCGAGCTCTGAAACGAACGTTCATAAACGTAAGAGACGTACAGCCGCCAATCCTCTGCGGAACGGGGAAAATAGAAGCGACATGATGCCTCGATTCCGGACAACCGCCCTCGCTCTCTTCATGTTTTCGTCAGCACTACTCCTTGCTGCCCAGACAAGCTCGCCACTTCAAACGCTGAACAATCACTTTGTGGGCACCTGGGCTGGAATCAACCATGACTACACAGTCAACCCGGCGACCACATCGAGCGTGACCGTGACAGTAACCGGGGACAAACACAAGAGCGGGCTCAACATGGAATACGTTTACGTCGAAGCCGTCAAATCGACCATCACCCATTACAAGCGATACGTGGTTATCGAACCCACATCATCGACAGTCTTCATCGATCGGAAACACTTCGGAAAGGAACATCTGGCGGCCGAGGGATTAGACGACATGCTGCGCAATGGCTATGGCGATTTCACGCTCCGCGGCACGGCTTGGTATAACGGCGATCATCATGCCCTTGTACGGTATGACTACCGTCTCTCTCCGGATAGCTGGTGCTATGACGCCTACGTGAGCGCGTCCGGCCGCCCTTTCGTCAAGACGGGCGATTGGGCTATGAAGCGAGTAAAGACAGTGCCATAGCAAACAGGATGGATACAGGCGAACTAGAATCCACTGGACACGCGCGCCGTGGAGCACGCCGAGATGCCCACAGCTAACTAGTCCTTGCAATCAGTTCGTTCCCTATGTAGCATGCTACTTATGACGCGCATTCATCGTCGAAGCGCTCTGCAGCTGTTCTTTCTCCTCGGAGCGTTCGCTGCAGGCTCCGCACAGCAGGAGCATAAGCAGTTCGACGTAGTCTCGATTCGCGAAAACCGATCGGGTGGACCTTCGCCGTCCAACTTTCCCCTCGATCCCACCGTCCGTTACAACTACCACGGCGACCTGCTCAGAGCGCGCAACATTCCGCTGCTGCAACTCCTCGTCTTCGCCTACGCGAAAAACATGTACGACATCCTTGAGTTCCGCCGCCAGCTACCCGCCTGGGCTCGCGAAACGCGCTTCGATGTCGAGGCGCGCACGCAAGGCTCTCCCACCAAAGACGACATGCGCGCGATGGTTCGTTCCATGCTCGAAGACCGCTTTCAGCTCAAGCTCCACACCGAAATCCAGAAGACCGACGTGCTCCGCCTCGAGCTCGTCCATCCCGGCAAGCTCGGCCCCAACATCCGCCCGTATGCCGCCACCGAGCCGCCCTGCGACGCGGTACCGCCCTACGGCGACGTAGCCGTTGGCCTCACCCACGACGGCTTCCCGGCTTACTGTGGCGTGATGGTCTGGATTCCCGGCACCCCGGCAGGCGAGATGCGCGTCGGCGGTCGTCGCCTCACGGCCGCAGACATCGCTCTCGGCGTCGGCGCAGCAGCTGACTTCACGCAACGTCCGGTGATCGACGCAACCGGCCTCACCGGCACCTATGACCTTCTGCTCGACTACGCGCCTGTGACATCCGACCCCTCACGCGTGCAAACATCAAACGGCGTCCCACTCGAAATCGCGCTCCGCAAACAGCTCGGCCTCAAACTCCAGCCCGGCAAAGGCTCCGTCGAGAGTTACGTCATCGATCACGTATCCAAGCCATCGAAAACTGAAGCTTCGGTCGATCTGCTGTTTCGCTGGCCCCTGCGATGACTGCGCTGAGAACCGCCTCACCACCCTGCCGCTCCGGATCCAGCAACGGCTCCATCGCTCTCCCCACCAGCACCAGCAGCGGAGCCGGCCCGCACTCCACATCCGCAAACTCCTCCAGCCGCGAAGCCACATGCGTCTGCCGCGGCGTTGCCGCCTGCGACACCGCCGCACATGGCACATCGCCCGCAACTCCGGCCTCGCGCAACTCGCGAACGAGCCGCGCCGTATCCCGCCCCGGCATGTAAATCACCAGCGTCGCATCCTCCGGCAACGCCCCTGACCACATCGACGCCGCATCTTTGCCGCGTCGCATGATGCCCCGTGCAGAAGATCAGTTTCGACGCATACTTCCTGTCCGTCAGCGGAATGGCCAGCGCCGCACCCGCCGCAAACGCCGCCGTCACACCCGGCACCACCTCGAACTCCACACCTGCCGCACGCAGCGCCGCAATCTCCTCGCCCGCGCGCCCAAACACCAGCGGATCACCGCACTTCAGCCGCACGACGCTCTGTCCCGCGCGCGCAGCATCGATCATCAACGAGTGAATCCCCTGCTGTGTAATCCGCGGCCGCCCGCAACGTTTTCCCACGCTCGTCACCAACGCATGACGATTCGCAAGCGCCAGCACCTCTGCCGGAACAAGATCATCATGAAACACAACATCCGCCGACCCCAGCAGCCGCACAGCCCGCACCGTCAGCAGCTCCGGATCCCCCGGCCCGGCGCCCACCAGATAAACCTTGCCGCGTTCCGCTTGCGTCATCGCGCGATCTCCTTCACCAGCTCCGTCGCATATCCATGCTCCCGCGCATGCTCTCTCGCTCGCGCACGCGCCGGACACTCCGCAAACCCACACACCTCGCGCTGTGCCAACTCATGCAGCAACAACTTCCTCGGCTCCCCGATCGGCTCAACCGCCGTCACCTCGCGCCGCAACCGTCCCAGTTCCTGCAACCACTCACCCGTATCCAGCGGCAGCGCTGCGTTAATCTCCTTGCGCAATCTCTGCGCCAGCGCCGGGCTCTCCCCTGCCGTCGAGATCGCAATCTGCAGCTCGCCGCGCCTCACCACACTCGGAAAATAGAAATCGCAGAACGGCGGATCATCCACCGCATTGCACAACACACCACGCGCCTGCGCCTCCCGAAACACCGCGCGATTCACCTCCGCAGTCGCCGTCGCCGCAACCACCAGAAACGCCCCGTCCAGATCCCCCGCCGCATACTCCCGCCGCTCCCACACAACATCGCCGCCCTCAGCCCACCCACGCACTCGCACCAAAGCCTCCGGCGCAATCACACGCACCTCCGCCTCCGCCGCCAGCAGGCTCTCGATCTTCCCCTCCGCAATCGCGCCCGCACCGACGACAACGCATCGCCGCGCCGTCAGCTTCAGGAACATCGGGAACAAGCTCATCGCGCCATCCTAGCCCACACTCGCCGGCACACGCCCCGGCGCCGGATCGCGCTCCACCGCAGCAACGATCTCACCAGCCAGATCCTCACGCAGCTCCGCATCCGTCGTCCGCCGAAAGTACGCACGCAAACTCTCACCATCCCCACGCTTGCGCAGATACCCGCGCAGCAGCCGCTCAATCGCCTCCGGGCAATCCTCCGCGGCCGCGCGATACCCAATCTGCCGCGCCACTCCCGCATACTCACCCACCGAGCCGCCGACGCAGAAGTAGAACGCATCCACCAGCCGCCCATCCTTCTTCATCTTCTTGCCCTCCAGCCCAATATCCGCAATCCACGCCTGCCCGCACGAGTTCGTGCACCCCGTCACATGCAGCCGAATCTGCTGATCGAACTCCGGCACCCGCTCCTCAAGCTCGCTCACCAGCCACCGGTTGAACTGCTTCGTCTCCGCAATCGCCAGCTTGCAGAACTCCGTCCCCGTGCACGCAATCGCCCCGCGGAAGAACACAGTCGGCTGCACCTCCAGCCCCAGCGCCACAATCTCGCGCACCAGCTCCTGCGTCTTCGCATTCGGCACATTCACGATGATGATGTTCTGCCCGATCGTCGTGCGCAGATGTCCATCGCCAAACCGCTCACTCAAATCCGCCAGCGCATTCATCTGCTCCGGGCTGATCCGCCCGTTCAGCACCGTCGCGCCCACATAGCTCAGCCCCGTCCTGCTTCTGCCGGTGCACGCCCACATGATCGCGATACACATCGTCCGCAATCGGCCCTTCCTCCTGCCGGTCGAACGTATATCCCAGCCGCTCCTCAATCGCCGCAAGCATCGTCTCCGCCGTCCATCCAAACTTCATAAACAGGTACTTGATGCGCGCACTCGTCCGGCTCTCGCGCAGAATCTCCGCATCGCGAAACGTCTCGCAAACCGCGCGCACCGCATCGAACGCCTTCTCCTGCGGGACAAAGATCGGCAGCCGCACCGCAATATGCGGCTGGTTCGACAACCCTCCACCCACGCGAATGCTGTAGCCGACTTCTTCTTCTCGCGTCTGTCCTTCACTCGCTTCAGCGCCGTCAGCGCCACATCATTAATCTCCGGGTACGAGCACCACATCGGGCACCCCGTCACGCTAATCTTGAACTTCCGCGGCAGGTTGTAAAACTCCGGATTCCCCGTAAGCTTCTTCGCGCACTCCACCGCCAGCGCCGACGAATCAATCAGCTCATGCCCATCCAGCCCGGCCAGCGGGCACCCCGTCACGTTCCGCACCACATCGCCGCACGCGCCCTTCGACGAGAGCCCAATCTCCTCCAGCTTCTCGTTCACCTCCGGCAGCGATTGAATCGTCAGCCAGTGCAGCTGAATATTCTGCCGCGTCGTCAGGTCCGCAATCCCGCGCGCATGGTTCTTCGTAATGTCCGCAATCCCGCGCAGCTGTCGAGCCGTCAGCAACCCGTTCGGCAGCGCAATCCGCTGCATGAAGAACTCCGTCGCCTTGCCCTCGCCGCCCACGCCGCCGGTCACGCCATTGCCATCGCCCTGCGTGTAGATCCCCCACCACCGGAAGTACGTGTTCCACTCCGGAGTCACACTCTCGCGCCCCAGCCGCGCAAACTCGCGCACCTCATCCCACGCATCCCACGGATTCTTCTCGCGCTTCAGCCGCTCGGCCTTCTGGGCCTTCGTCTCTTTCACTGGCACGGTCGCCGCCGGAGTCTCTACTGTCGTCTCGCTCACAAAATCTCCCGGTTAAAACGAAAAGCCCCCGAGGAACACTCGTGGGACTCAGGGATGAAGCTGTCGGTTTACGCTTTTACAGCCCGAATACGCGCGCCGCCGCCTCAGCCCTGAGGCCAAGACAACACGCGATGATGCACATACGCTGCATGAATAAAAGTCTACTACAGCCGCTTGACCGCCACAACGATGACCGTCGCCAACGTCAGCACATGCAGCACAAAATGCAGCGTGTTGATCCGGATGCCATTGCGCGCCCGAAGAAACGCATGCGTTCCGCCGAACATCGTGCCATAGCGCTTCACCGTCTCCTCACTGGTTCCCCTGAAATACGGCAACCACCACGCCCGCAACTCACCCAAAAACAGCAGCCCGTAACCCACCCACAACCACATCCAAACCCACCCCGGCCAGGGGCCATGAACATGCCGCAGCCCTTCCACCAGCGGCGGCACAAACAGCACGGTACTAATGAACGTCGCAACGAACAGCTTGCTTCCCGGATTCTCCTGCCGGACCGCACGCACATCATTCAGACGACCGAGCGGTATCCAGTCGTGCAGCGCCAGAAACGCGACATGAAAGATCTGCAACGCGAGAAGAAGAGCAAGCATAGGAATGTGAAAACTATCGTGCTGCACAGCGTATCAGCGAAGCTGATCCCTGCGAAATTCGCTTGACCGAACGGTAGCTGTGCTTCGCACAGGGCCTGTTATCGCGGTCCCCTCCACCCCCGCCACACATACTCCAGCGCCTCCGGCAGCGTCTGCGCCTTCACCGCGCGATCCACATGCCCCGCATTCTCCGCAAACACAAACTGGTAGTGGTACCCCTTCGCCGCCAGCACCTTCGCCATGCCGCTCATTCGCCAGCACCCAGTCGTGCATCCCATCGCGCATCACATTCGGATTCAGCAGGTCGCGGTCCCCAACCTCCATCCAAATCCGTATCGGCTTCTTCGCCGACTCCGCAATCAGCCGCTCATGAAACTCCCACGCGCCTCCCGGCGTCTCCGCACTCGGCGGCCACTGCTGATTCACAAATGTCCCCGAGTACGTCAGCACCCGGTGATACCACTCCGGGTGATACCACGCCATCTCCAGCGCCGCCGACCCGCCCGAACTCCCACCCGTCGTCGCCCGCCCATCCGGATCATGCGTCAGCCTTACATGCGCCTCCCGCTCCACCCGCGGCAGCACCTCGTTCTCCACCCACTCCGCATACTTGCCGGACATCGTGTCATACTCCAGGCCGCGCTCACTCCCCTGCGCATCGCCTCCCCCGTTCTGGATCGACACCGCAACCATCACCGGAATCTTGTGCTCGGCAATCAGCGCATCGATCGCGGTAAACAGCATCCAGTCGGGCCCATCTGCGCCCACAATGAGCGGCGCGGCCTTCCCCGGCACATACTCCGCCGGCACATACACCGTCACCTTTCGCGTCCACGGCGCCGGATGGCTCGTCGTCACAACCAGCTTCGCCGGATCGTGCGGATCGGGCGTTCCAAACGTGCCCTTGTCCCGCGCAATCCCCGGGTAGTACTTGCTGTCGGCCGAGCTCATCGTGAACTCGACCACCTGCCCCCGCAGCTCCCCCCTCGGGTCAGAAACCTCCATGCCAGGCGCCGGCGTATGCGTCGGCCCAATAATGAAGTTCCCATCCTTATCAGGCGGCGGAACCTCGCCATCCGGCAGCTCCGTCGCCTTCACAAACCCGGCCGTATGCGGATCACGAACCGGCGGCGTCGGCCGCACCGACTGACGCACTGCCGCCGGCGCGGGCGTCTGCGCCACCAGAACCCCGCCCACCGAAAGCACTCCCACCAACCAGACGATCCGGTTCATCTCGCACCCTCTTCCAGCGCCAGTATCTCCCCTGCTTGCCACGGGATCCAGCGGCTGCGCCCTCATTCCCGAGCGCACGCCCCTGTGAACTCTACTGCTCTGCTTTCAAGACTTTGCACATTTCGCGGCTTTCGAGAAGCCAAGGTCCACCCATAAAGTCTCTGAATCGAAGACTTTGCGCAAAAACAAGGGGGGAGGGGGATACCCGCTATCCCACCCGCGACTCCGCCTCTTTCGTCGCCTCATAGATCTGCTCGAAGCTCTCAATCGCATAAAGAACCGGCTGCATCTTCGCCACATCGACCACCGTATCCATCACCCGCGCCAGATCGAACTCCCGAATCTCCGGCCCGCCGTTGATCACATGCGTGCACTCCCCATGCGACGAGATCAGGCCACTGCCATACACCTTGATCTGCCCCTCCTGCCGGATCACCCCAAACTCCACCGTGAACCAGAACAGCCGGCCCAGCCGCTCCAGATCATCCTGTTTGGTCAGCGCCGCGCACACCTTTCCGTAGTGCTGCAGAAAGTCCGCAAACACCGGATGCGCATGCATCGGCACATGCCCAAACACATCGTGAAAGATATCCGGCTCCGGCGTGTACTCCAGCGACTCCCGGCTCCGAATCCACGTCGTCGTCGGAAACATCCGCGCCGCCAGCATCTCGAAGAACGCGCCCGCCGGCAGAAACCCACTCACCGGCGTCGAGCTCCATCCCGTCCGCGGCCGCAGCCTCTTCGTCACCTCCGTCAGGTTCGGCAACCGGTCCTGCTGCAGCCCAATCCGCGAAAACCCATCCAGGTACTCCGCGCACGCATGCTGCTCCAGCTGCGGCATCCTGCGCCCCACCAGCTCACTCCAGATCGCATGCTGCTCCGGCGTATACGCCGCCCAGTCCTGCTCGATCAGATACGGCTTCGCCTGCGTCAATTCAGGTACTGCAGTGCCAGATGCCATCTTCAAACCTCTTCTCCTTTAGACGCGTCGCAAGCCCGCTCCCGGCCAGTCAACCTACCCGTCCGCCGCGCCCGACAGGTTCGCACCCCGCGCCTCGCGCCCGAGCGAAACCGCGACAGTGATGAACACCGCACAGAACACTACCGTCCACCCCATGACAGGCGCAAGCCGGCCGCTCCACATTCTCTGCGCCACCTCTGCCTGGATATGCCCGTTCCGCGAAGCCAGCAAATTTCCAAGCTGGTACGCCAGCCCCGGCAACACCGCCCTCACCGGCCCCGGCGAAAGCTCATTCAGATGCGCCGGGATCACGCCCCAGGCACCCTGCACCATGAACTGCATCAGAAACCCGCCTACCGCCAGCATCGCCGCCGTGTGGCTCCACATCCACAACGGAATCACCGGAACCGCCAGCAACGACGCCAGCACAATCGTCCGTTTGCGTCCGAACCTCTCTGACAACGCCCCGAAACAATATCCCGCCGACAAACGCGCCCACCGTCCCGACAATCGCCACCAGCGATGTCACCTGAACGTCCAGCCCCTTGTCGTGCTTCAGAAACGTGGGGTAAAGATCCTGCGTCCCATGGCTGAACGAGTTAAACCCGAACATCAACAATGCCAGGAAACCGAATAAGGGAAGCACCTTGAGCAGCGCACCATAGCTCTGGCCTCCACCTCGGGCACGCTCCGCGCTTCCATGCGGGCGACTCCTCCACGCCCCACGCGATAAACCCCGCCAGCAGCGCCGGCACCGCTCCCAGCAGAAACAGTTGCCGCCAGCCCGCCATGAACCCATGCGCGTGCAAATGCGGATAGATCGCTCCGTACGCCGCCGCAGCCAGCAGATTGCCGGCCACATACCCCTCCTGCAGCAGCCCCGAGAAGAACCCGCGATCCTCCGCCGGCAGCGACTCCAATGCCAGCGCCGCCCCCACACCCCACTCGCCGCCCATCGCCACGCCGAACAGCGCCCGCATCACCAGGAAGCTCCCAAACCCGGGCGCAAACGCCGACGCCACCTCAAAGATCGAGAACGTCAGCACATTCAGCATCAGCGTCGGCCGCCGGCCAATCCGCTCCGCCAGCATCCCGAACAGCAGCGCCCCCACCGGCCGCATGCACAGCGTCCACGTAATGCTGTCCGCCGCCGTCGCCAGGCTCACGTGATACGTCGACGCGATCGAATCCAGGCAGTATGTCAGGAGAAAGAAGTCGAACGCGTCCAGCGCCCAGCCCAGAAAGCACGCCGCAAACACGCGCCGCTGCGCTGATGTCAGCGATCGAAACGGTTGCAACACCATGCGGGCAAAGACCTCAGGCGGACATCACTCAACAATCGGCGTATATTCACGCGTCAGATGAGGACTCGCTCATTGTTACATCAGCGAACCGCAGGAGCGACAGCATGAAATTTAGAATTGCAATGTGGGCAGTTGCAGGCTTCGCTCGTTGCCGGTGGCTGGGCGCTCTTTGTCTTTACAACCGCGCCTTACGCAAACGAATCGATGCAGCATGTATGGCTTCTTGCAGGCGTGACCTGTCCCATCACGTTGGCTCGCGCGTGAACCCATAAGTCTGTATTCAGTTCTTGCCGCGAACGTCGCAACGTACGCTCTCGTCGGGCTGATCGTGGAAAGCTTGCGAGGCCATCGAATCGCGCACCACAAGCATTCCTGAGGAGCGCCGGCAGCGCGCCGACCATCCATCTCTTGAAACCCTAGAGCTTCGCCCGCAGCGGCACCCCAGGATCCACGTACGCCATCTCCGCCGCCGCCGTCTCCTGCTTCAGAATCTGGTGATGCAGGCAGTACAGCGCCAGCTCCAGGCGGTCGCTCACACCCAGCTTGTCGTACACCTTGCGCAGATAGTTCTTCACCACCTGCTCCGTCGTCCCAATCTGGTACGCGATCTCTTTGTTCCGCATCCCGCGCGTGATGCACGCGATGATCGCCAGCTCTTTCTCCGAAAGCCGCGGCTGCGTCCGCGGGTTCGTCAGCGACGCCGCCTGCGCGCGATACGCATCAATCACCCACGAGATCGACTGGTTATCGATCCACGTCTCGCCCGCCGCAATCTTGCGCACACATTTGACCAGCAGGTCCGGCGAGATCGACCGCGGCACCACCCCGCGCACACCGCGCCGGTACAGCTCCACCGTGTTTCCTTCGTCGTTCTCCGAGACCTGCACGATCAGCTTGGCGTTCGGCGACCGCCGCACAAACTGCGGGATCGCGTCCACCGTCCCCGCGATCAGCTGCCCTTCCAGCACCACCACGTCCGTCGGAAACCGCTGCAGCGCGGCGTAAAGGTTCTCCAGCGTCTCCGCCTGCGCCACCACCCGGATGTCGTCTTCCAGCGCAAACACCTTGCGCATGCCGACCCTGTAGATCGCCTGGGAGTCAGCCAGGATCACCCGAATCCCCGGCCCATTCGTCGGTCCGTTGCTCGGTACCTCCTCCGGTCCCTTATTGTTGTTGTTCGAATTCTTCGGAACTTCAGTCATGGCGGTCAGCCCTTAGGGAGTACTTGTCGATTACAGCCGCTGCCCGGCTTCGGCCCGCGGTAAAGTCGTGTCGCACAATCCGTCCGACACAATCCAGCAGTACGTCCTCTGTCCCACCCATAATGGCAGCCGGCATCTTGATCTGAAAATGCACCGTGCTGTCCACTGGCGGCACCTCGTCACTCTCAAACAGCAGCCCGGCCGAAGAGACATCCTCCGTCACCGCGTGATACTCGCGGTCGTCGGACGTAAGCGTCAGATCCAGCCGCAGCGGAAACCTTACCGCTGCACGAACCGGGTCGCTGGTAGGGGAACTCAACGCCATTTTGCGGCTTCCTTCTTCCGCTTCAGCCTTTCAGCAGCACCGATTGTCGCACGATTGTACCCGCGTGCGCCCGTTACGAAGGTTTGTGACTAAAGTGCGCGCTTTGGCATGAAACCTGCCGAGCCGCCCACCCATGTCTGGTCCCGATTATGGTCCACGCCCATCATCAACCCCCGCCCCATCCGCACCAGGCTGATCAGCGGCGTCATCTCGCCCCCATCCGGCCACGCATACAGGATCCGGATCTCCGCCTGCGTCATCCCCTCCGGCGTCCGGATCACCGGCTCAAACTGCACCCGCTCCTGCAGCAGATAATTGTGCCGCTCGCTCTCCGGAATCGCCCGCAGGTCCTCATCGCTCGGCGCAAACTGAATCCCCTTGCCCGCAAACGAATACAGCGGCTTGAACACCCACCGGCTTCTGTCCTCCGGCAGTCTCGCTCGCTGCCCCTTACCCGGCAAACCACTCGTCCAGAAACACCGCCGCCGGCACCGCGGGATGGTCCAGGTACGGAATCGAAAACTTGCTGATCCTGAAGTACCAGTTCGGATGCCCGGCCCACTCCACATCCAGCTCATCGCGATAGTCAAACGGCAGCTTGATCCGCTTCCGCACCAGCTCGTCCACAATCGCGCGGTTATAGATCCGCTCGATCGGCACCAGCGCCCGGTTCTCCCTGCGCTCGCCCTCCGGTTTATAGAACAGCCGCTTGCCCTGCTTCACCACCTTCGCAATGTCCACCGTCCGAATCCCCAGCCGCTCCTCGTGCACGCGAAAATCCGGCAGCGTCTTCTGCTGCTCCGGCTCAATCTCCAGCAGCACCACATTCTCCGGCTCATGCCGGCCGACAATCACCTCGCGCAGCACATCCCAGTACCCCGCCTCATCTCATCCCGCCGAGCACCCACTCGAGCCCCTCATCCAGCTCGTAAACCTGCTTGTACGCCTCCGCCAGCACCGCCTGGTACCCAAACACCGACGGAAACGCCTGCATCTCCACCAGCTTCGGCGCAAGCTCGCCGTCCGCACCGCGCACCAGCCCGAAATCCACCGTCATGAAGTGCGGATGCGCATCCTCACCGGGCACCCGATACTCCGCCGGAATCGCCGCATCCGACTCCCGCATGTAGCGCTCATTCCCGAGCAGCTGCGCGGTCAGCTCCTCGCCCGTCCGCACCAGCCGCTCCATCAGCTCCGGCGCAAAAAAGCACGGCGTCTCGCGACCCGAAACTCAACCTTGGTCCGCGTCCGCTCCTCAACCAGCCGCAACAGCTCGGCATACTTGCCCAGCGTGAACCGCTCGTTGAACGCACTCCTGTACGGCTCCAGCATCCATCGCCTTCACCAACTCAGAACTCGAAAACTCGCGACTCGGAACTCAACTGAACACTCACGCGAAGCCGCTCGAAGCCTACTACTCCTAAGTCCTCACTCGAACTCCTAACTCACTCCTCTTACCCCTCGATCAAAAACTTCCCCTCACTCATAATCTGCTCTTCCTTCTCCCCATCACCCAGCCAGATATTGAACTCCAGCCCCACCACATCAATATGCGTCGTCGACTTCCACGGCGCGCCCGTATGCGCTCCATACGGATCGCCAAACGCAATATGAATCCCCGGAAACTTCTCGTCCTGCAGAATGTTCCCAATCACCCGCGCCACGCCAATGTTCGTTCCAATCGCAAACTCGCCCACGCGGTCCGAGTTCTCATCCGTGTGCGTGTACTCCCAGAACGCCTGCTCCAGCTCCTTGTTCGCGCACTCCACGCTCGTGATGCGGTTCCGTCCCACATGAATCGTCAGCGGCGTCTCGCGCAGAATCCCAAACCGCGCACACAGAAAATCTCCCACCACGCCATCCACCACAAACACACCATTCACCTCACCCGGCGCCGTGAAGCACTCGCCACCCGGCAGATTGCCCCACTTCTCCGGGCTGATAATCCCCGACGTCTTGAACCACTTGTAACTCGGCTCAAGCTCCGCAAAGATATTCGTTCCCGCCGCATTCGTCGCCCGCACATACTTCGCCGCGCGCACCTTCTCGAGCACCTTCTGGCTCAGCCGGTCGACCGCATTGAAGTCCGCGCGCATGCCCTCGACCATCACCTCCGGCGTGATGTTCACCATGTGCGCATGCCGCATCTTCCGCCGGTTCACCACGTCCGTCATCTGCATGCGGCTGCGCAGCTCGTTCGGCTGCACCTGCACCGCAAAGATCGACACCTCGGAGCTCTCCATGTCCTCGAGCACCTCCGCCGGCATCTCCTTCAGCGGCCGCTCCGCAAGCTCCTCCAGCACAAATGCGTTCCACCTGCACCCGATGACCACCAGCTCCGCCGCAATCGCCGCCGCAATCTCCTGCGTCGCCTCATCCGTAATCAGCGTCACCTTCTCACTCGGCTGAATCCGCAGACACGTCGTCACCGCATTCCGCGCACCCGCGCGAAACTCCTCGGGAAACTTGACCTCTCTCAAATTCGTAGCCGAACCCGATCTCGCACTCTCCAAAATCTCACCTACTCCTGAATAATTCGCCTTGCTTGTCTTCACTAACGACTAACTACTAACCACTAACTACCTGCCTCACAACCCCGCCCTCGTCTCTTCCGCCATATAGTCCACAACCTTCTTCAAATCGCCCGTCTCGCGATACACCCGCAACTGCCTGTCCGCACCCGATCCCTCGATCGAGCATCGTCCGAATGTGCTCGATCGCCTCCCGGCACTCAAGCTCGTCCACCACCTCGTCCACAAAGCTCAGATACTCCAGAATCAGCTCGCGCTCCGGCACCTCTTCCTCCTTGCCGAAATCGATCAGCTTGCCCTCCAGCCCATACCGCACCGCGCGAAACTTGTTCTCCATCAGCAGCGCGCGCGAGTACTGCCGGAAATCCAGATTCCGCTCATGCAGCAGCCACAGCTTCGCCGCCGTCGCCTGGATCAGCGCCGCAATCGCCACCGTCTCCTCCGCGCGCATCGGAATATCGCACACCCGCACCTCCACCGTGTCGAAGAACGGATGCGGCCGCACATCCCACCAGATCTTCTTCGCGTTATCGATGCAGTTCGTCTTGATCAGCAGCTTCACATAGCTCTCAAACTCCGAGTAGCTCCGCAAAACTGATCCGGCAGATTCGTCCGCGGAAAATTCTCAAACACCTTCGCGCGATAGCTCTTGTACCCCGTCTCCATCCCCAGCCAGAACGGCGAGTTCGTACTCAGCGCCAGGATGTGCGGCAGAAAATACCGCAGCGAATTCATAATCCGAATCGCCGCCTCGCGGTCCTCGATCCCCACATGCACATGCAGCCCGAAGATCAGATTCGCCCGCGCCACAAGCTGCAAATCCTCAACCACCTTGTCGTACCGCGGGTCCGGATAGATCTCCTGCGACCTCCAGTCCGCAAACGGATGCGTCGCCCCCGCCACCAGCATCAGCCCGTTCTCCTCGGCCAGGTGAATCATGTTCCGCCGCAGATCGTACAGATCCTCGCGCGCGTCCTCGATATTCCGGCACACGCGCGTCCCCACCTCAATCACCGACTGATGCATCTCCGCCTTCACGCGCTCTTCCAGCCGCAGCTTCCCCTGCGCCAGCATCTCCGTCGCAATATGCGACCGCAGATCCCGCGTCTCCGGATCAACCGTCTGGTACTCCTCTTCAATTCCCAGCGAAAACGTCGGTCGCATTATTCTTAGCCTTCGTACTTCTGGCGTTCAAAACCAACACCGAAACTTCTAATCTTTTCCGAAACCGCGTCAAGAAACCATTCACCCTCTGAATCGGGCTGCTCCCCGAGATAAAGCCGGATAGTTACCTGTTTCCCCGCAGCCTTCGGATACTCTCTGTACAACTGCCCGCTATCCAGAAACTCCATGCAGAGATCAATTCTCTGTTGCAGCATCAGGCATTTTTCCCTACTGCGCCAATCGGTCAGATCAACAACTCCTAAAATCATGTTTCCATCCGGATCCTGCGCAACAACATCGACCACCCTTTCACGAGGCGGCTGTCGCCAGAGATTGCGCAGGAAGCGTCTCATCGTTCCTTCTTACTCGCCCGCTTCTTCCCCGCCGGCTTCACTTCGCGCTTCTCCACCGCATTCTTCGCAATCGCCGCGCGCGTCGAAGATCCCGCCGCCTTCTTCGCCGCGCTCTTCTTCGCCGCGACCCCACTCGCCTCATGCCCCAAAAAGCTCGACCACTTCAGCTCCTTCTCGGCTCACCCGCAGCCTTCGCCTTCTCCACCGCCAGCTTCGCCACCTTGTCCACGATCCACTCAAAGTTATCCTTCCCCACCGAGTGCACATCCGCATCCGGCGCCGGATTCATAAAGTCGATCGCATACGGCACGCCATCCTCCACCGCAAACTCCACCGTATTCAGGTCATACCCCAGCGCCTGGCACAACGTCAGCGCATCCTTCTCCACCCGCTCCAGCAGCCCCTTCGGATACTCCGGCGGATCCAGCACATACCGCTCATGGTGCGGCCGCCGCGGATCGTACGGCATGATCTGCACATCCTTCTGCCCCACCACATAGCACCGGAAATACTCGTTGAAGTTCACCGCCGCCTGCAGCGTCATGCACAAATCGCGCGTCGAGTCATACGCCCGGAAGAACTCGATCCGGATTATGCACATGATGCACGTCGCGCCATCCGCCGCCATCATGCGGCTTCAGAAACGCCGGAAACTTGACGTAGTCGAAGATCGCATCCCAGTTCAGCGGAAACTCCAGATTCCGCACCGACTGCACATTGATCTCCGGCGGAAACAACTTATGCGGCAGCAGCACCGTCCTCGGCACCGCCACACCCAGCTTCTTCGCCAGCGAGTAGTTGAAAAACTTATCGTCCGCACTCCACCAGAACGGATTATTAATAATCACCGTCCCCGTCAGCGCCGCATTCTTCAGATACGCCCGATAGAACGGCATGTCATGCGAGATCCGGTCCACGATCACCGCATACCCGCTCGGGTCCGCCTCCTTCACGCCGCCCACCTGCACAAACTCCGCACGAATCCCCTCGATCTCCATCGAGTTGATCCGCTCCACCAGCGCTCCCGGAAACGTATTCTCCATCCCAAACAACACGCCAATTTTCTTCATCTCGCTCCGCTCCGTCGTTCCTAACTCCTAACTCCCTAACTGCTAACTCGCCTTCACAGATACACCTGCATCATCCGCTGCCACCACGGCCAGTCATGCCCCGTGTTGTCTCCCCACACATCCAGCCGCACCGGAATCCCCTTCGCGCGCATCGCCGCGGCCAGCCGCTCATTATCGTTCCAGCACTGGTCGTGCACACCCGTCGCCAGCACATACGTCCGTCTCCGCATCTGGTCCAGGAACCACGGATCATTCAGATTCGGCAGATAGTCCAGCGGCTGGTTCAAATACACATCCTCGTCGTAATACCCCTGCATGAACCCGAGGTTCTTCAGATCGAACGCGCCGCTCATCGACAAGAATCCCGTAAACACATCCGGATGCCGCAACGCGCAGTTCACCGCGTGATAGCCCCCGAAGCTGCATCCCATCGTCACCAGGTGCGGCTGCTTATTCTGATGCCGCAAAAACGGCACCACCTCATGCACGATGTACCTGTCGTACTGCACTTGTCTCGCAATCCGCCACCGCGCCCCGACGTTGCGGTTGTACCAACTCTCCGCATCCAGCGAGTCCACGCAGAAAAACTGCAGCTCGCCGCACTCAATCTTCCCCGCCACCGCCGCCACCATCCGCGGTCCTCAAACTCATAGAACCTCGCCTGCGACGTCGGAAACACAATCGCCGGCAGGCCGCCGTGCCCAAACACCAGCAGCTCCATCTCGCGGCCCAGCTCCGGCGAGTACCACTTGTGATACTCACGCCTCATCGCGCCGCCCTCCCGCACCCCAAAAGCTCACCCGCCGTTTGATACCCTGAAGCGTCACCGTTCGCATCCCTACGCCAGGACCGCCCGCCCGAATTGACTCTCGATTCTCCCGCCGCCGTGCCCACCACTTCCTCCTCCGACTCACTCGAGACCGCACCCTTCGCGCCGCTCGCACCCGCCCCGCGCCCCGAAAACGAACCTGACAACGAAATCTCTCCCGGCCACGAGCTCGACTACAACCCGCGCTATCTCGTCCTCAACAACTTCCACTCGCGCTTCCTGCCCGACGACCGCGACATCGAAGTCTACCTGCCCGAAGCCTACCTCAGCGAACCCACGCGCCGCTTCCCCGTCTTCTTCCTCCACGACGGCCAGAACCTCTTCGACTCCCGCACCTCCTACGTCCCCGACTGCACCTGGCGCGCCCACACCACCGCCGACCGCCTCACCCGCGAAGGCATCATCGAGCCCGTCATCCTCGTCGGCATCAACAACACCGGCGTCCGCCGCATGGCCGAGTACACACCCTCGCGCGACCTCCGCCTCCGCGGCGGCGACGGCGACCTCTACGGCCGGCTGCTCGTCGAAGAACTCAAGCCGCTCATCGACCGCACCTTCCGCACCCTCCCCGGCGCGCCCCACACCGCCATCGGCGGCTCCTCGCTCGGCGGCCTCATCTCGCTCTACCTCGCCTTCACCTACCCGACGTCTTCTCCAAAGTCGCCGCACTCTCGCCCAGCATCTGGTGGGACAACCGCGCCATCCTCCGCACCGTCTCTACCGGCCGCACCCGCCCCGACCTCCGCATCTGGCTCGACATGGGCACCGCCGAAGGCCTCCGCCACCTCCGCGACACCGACCTCCTCCACCGCCGGCTGCTCGACCGCGGCTGGCGCGACAAGGTCGACCTCCGCTACCTCCGCGTCCCCAACGGCCTGCACAGCGAAACCGCCTGGGCCGCCCGCTTCGACCAGGTCCTCCGCTTCCTCTTCCCTCCCGATCCTGACTCGCCGTTAGCCGCCCACACCACCTACTTCCCACTTCGTCCATTTGCGCAATCCCCTAAAATTCGCGATACTTAGTTGTTCGGACCTTTCGCGCCCGAGCGCCGTGTCGACCAATGTCCACGGCCGAGCAGCGCGGCTCCTGAACCAAAAATTTCAAGAGTTTCTCTGAGAGGACCTTTCCAGTGTTGATGATTCGTTTGGCGCGCGTTGGCGCCCGCAAGCAGCCGCACTACCGCGTCGTTGTTATCGAAAAGGACCGCGCCCGCAATGGCCGCTCGGTCGAGGTCGTCGGAACCTACAACCCCCGCACCAACCCCGCCAGCGTCAACCTCAAGCGCGACCGCATCGACTACTGGACCTCCAAGGGCGCTCAGCTCTCTGAGACCGTCTCGAAGCTCATCGCGCGCCAGCAGGCCGCCGCTCCGGCCGAAGCTCCTGCGGCTTAAGTAATCCACAACAACTATTCCAACGTAAGCGGGTACATTACCGAAGTACGACCCAAA
This sequence comes from uncultured Acidobacteriaceae bacterium, assembly GCA_963777205.1. GTDB lineage: Bacteria > Acidobacteriota > Terriglobia > Terriglobales > Acidobacteriaceae > Granulicella. The sequence goes on from CAVZPQ010000004.1 coordinate 38,323, forward strand.
GACTTCGGGCGACCCGCTCGCCTTAACGTAGACTCCTCAGAAGTCGCTCTTCTTCGGAAGTGCGTACTCTCTGCGAACCGGGCCCTTGCGTTGTACAGATCTCCTTGCTGCCTGGTCACAGTGCGTCCTTGTTGCTAACGCTTTCGCGTAAAGAAAGTCTGCGATGAAGAGAACTGTGCGAGCTTTTGAGGTGGAGTAGTGACAGATTCGTTTCAAGATTCCGACCCGGTCTCCGAGATTAGCGCGCTCGTCCGCGAAATCGCTCAGGCGCTGGTCGACGACCCGGATGCAGTCCGCGTCGAAGCCGTCATGGACCAGGACACGGCCGTTCTCCGGCTTGAGGTTTCCCCTTCGGACGTCGGCAAGGTCATCGGCAAACAAGGCCGCACCGCCCGCTCGCTCCGCACCATCCTCGGCGCCGCCAGCATGAAGCACCACCGCCGCTTCGCCCTCGATATCATCGAAGCCGATGAGCGCGTCGATGAAGGCGACGAAGTCGAATAAGCGTGAAGAAGTCAGCCGAGAGAGTTTTGTCGGTGACAGAGTTTTGTAAGGGCACGGCTGGTAGCCCTGGCCTTTGCGGCCAAGGTCTCCGTGCCGAAAGCAACTGCAATCAAACGGTCTTAGCCCTTGAGGGCAATGCTGTGGGTTGATCAGATAATTCCCTGACACGAATACATCCACCCCCTGAACGCTCCGCGAAGGTTCCCTTTTGACAGAGAACGTGCCCTCGCCCGATTCCTCCTGGACCCCAGCCGCGCGCCTGCTCCGTCCACAAGGCCGCCGGGGTGAGCTGCTCGCCGATCCACTGACCGACGTGCCCGGCCTCTTCACCGCCGGCCGGCGCGTCTCCATCGCCGCCACTCCCGCAGCGCCCCCGGCCGCAACTCCAAATGTAGAGACCACCATCGAGTCCTGCTGGTCGCCTACCGGCCGCAACGCCGGCCGCGTCGTCCTCAAGCTCGCCGGCACGGACACCATCTCCGCCGCCGAGCTACTCGCCGGCCGCGACCTCCTCATCCTCACCTCGGACCTGCCCGCGCTCGAGCCCGACACCTGGTTCGTCCGCGACCTCATTGGCTGCCGGCTCTTCGATAACACGACCTTAGTCGGCGAAATCAGCGGTATCGAATTCCCGATGGCTGCCGGACGGCCGCACCCGACTTCCGGACGCTCACCCCCTCCTGGAAGTAACGCCCGTGCATGATGCCCAGAGTAATCAGGCCACGGACCCTGCCGCCCCATCAGCCGCCTCCGAACCGGCCCTCATCCCCTTCGTCAAAGCCTGGATCGACTCGGTCGACATACAAAACAAGCGCATCACCATGCGTTTGCCAGCCGGACTGCTTGAACCCGAGCCAATAGGCGCGAACGTCCGAGCGGGGAGCCCACGCTCGCGCTCCCATAGAATGGCCTCGCGGGCACCCATGCGCTTCGATATCGTCACCCTCTTCCCCGGATTCTTCGAGAGCACCCTCCGCTACGGCATCCTCGAGCGCGCGCTCCGCTCCGGCCTCGCCTCAGTCTCCATCCACGACCTCCGCAACTTCACCCACGACCGTCATCGCACCGTAGACGACCGCCCCTTCGGCGGCGGCGAAGGCATGGTCCTCAAGCCCGAGCCCATCTTCGAGTGCGTAGAATCCCTCGGCAATCACCCCCAAACCCACCCGCGACATTACCCGCGAATCCGTCATCCTGCTCTCCGCCGGCGGCAAGCCCTTCACCCAGGCCACCGCCCGCCGCCTCGCCACACTCGACCGCGCCGTCCTCATCTGCGGCCGCTACGAAGGCGTCGACGAGCGTGTCCCAGAACTCCTCTGCGACGACGAGCTCTCCATCGGCGACTTCGTCCTCTCCGGCGGCGAGCTCGGCGCGGCCCTCATCCTCGACGCCACCGTCCGCCTCCTCCCGGGCGTCCTCGGGCACCAGGACTCCTCCCTCTACGAGAGCTTCGGCGAGCCCGACTCCGTCAACTCCCAGCCGACGCCCGACGGCGTCCCCCGCTCCACTCACGGCTCCGGCGGCCTGCTCGACTACCCCCACTACACCCGCCCCGCCGACTTCCGCGGCACCCCCGTCCCCGCCGTCCTCTCCTCCGGCGACCACGCCACCATACGCCGGTGGCGCCGCCACGCCGCTCTCGCAAAAACGTTCGCCAACCGCCCTGATCTGCTCGAAAACGCCGAACTGTCCGAGGACGATCGCGAGTTCCTGAACTCGCTCGAAGCTTCGGCGTAAAATTCCTGTCCATGAAGCGCTCAGCGATCCTCGTGCTTGCCTTCGTAACTGCGCTATCCGCTCGCGCGCAACGCGGTGCACATGCTGGTATGGCGTTCCGTTCGATGCCTGCCGCGCACGCCGCTCCAGTCTTCCGCAGCCGCATGGCCCCCGCGACTGGATTCCGCAGTAGCCCGCGCCCGTTCATCGGCAGCACCCGCGCCTATCCGGCCGCGCCGCTCCAACTTCGCCGGCCGGCTCTGCGCTACCCGATCATCGCTCCTCCACCGGCGCCACGCTTCTATCAAAAGAACAACACCTACCGTTCCGGCCGACGAGTTCGCCGCTTCGGCATCATCGCCTATCCGAGCAGCGTGATTGGCTTCCTTCCGGACACCGGCTTCTACGACAACTCCTGGAACGACCTCTCGTATCCTTCAGGACCCACGGCCTTGCAACAGCCCGACTACGGCCCGGCCGAATACCCGGCGTATTCCCCATATCCCGATTACGGAGCGGAGTACGCGCAGTATCCGCAGCCCGGCCGGCCGCCCGCTGTTGATGAAGTGCCATCGACCTCCGCAAATCCCGAAACAGTCACGCTAGTCTTCAACAACGGCCAGCCTCCGGAGCAGATCCAGAACTACCTGGCCACCCCCGCGACAATCACCGTCATCGACGGCACGCGCCATCGTGACATCCCCGTCGCCGAGCTCGACATTCCCGCCACAATCAAAGCCAACCGCGCGGCCGGAATCGATTTCTCCCTCCCGACAACAACTCGCTAGGCCGTAATCGCGGCATGGATTCGGCACGAAAGTGCTGCACCGAAACCTGTGCACTCGAACGCGAATCCCCCGGCACCTCGTGGTACACTGATTCCTGCGACTTCAAGCAAGAATCTCTTCAGGGAAAGCATCAATGGCAATCCATCCAATCATGCAGAAGCTGGCGGACAAGCTCCAGCGCACCGATCTCCCCGACTTCAAGCCTGGCGACCAGGTCCGCGTGCAGGTTCGAATCAAGGAAGGCGAAAAAGAGCGCCTGCAGGCGTTCGAGGGCATGGTCATCGCCTGCCGCAAGGGACCGCAGGGCAGCTTCACGGTCCGCAAGATGAGCTTCGGCCAGGGCGTCGAGCGCATCTTCCCCTACAACTCCAAGGTTGTCGACAAGGTCGAGAAGATCCGCTCCTACCAGGTGCGCCGCTCGAAGCTCTTCTACCTGCGTGGTCTGCGCGGCAAGGCTGCCCGTCTGCGCGAAGTCGAGCGCACTGCGTAAAACCACAGCCGAGCGCACCGCGTAAACCAGACGAGCGCACCGCCTGAAGCACTACATCCGCAAAAGGATTGTGAACACCACGAGCCGCCATCGAATGGCGGCTCCTTTTGCGTGCATGACGTAGCGGTGGATCATCGCGGGCCTTAGCCCGGTTCAGAGCAAGTCAGGAACCAAACACCTCCTCGCCTCGCGAAAAGACATAAGCTGCGACAAACGCCAGCGTTTCCGTTCCGCCGAATCCGATTCTGCAGACCCAACATCCATTACCGCGGTGAGTTACGAACATAACGTGACCGTGAAAAGCCCTTCCCACTCGCGGGAAGGGCTTTTGCACTTCGACGATCTCGGTTGCTTTAGTTCTTGGCGGCGATCACCGCTTTGGATCCATCTTTCGCCACGTTCGTCTGGGCGGCGCGAAGCCGTTGCCGCTGCCGATTTGATCGGCACGCACGGCTGCGGAGCCGGCGTCTGTCCTGGCAGCGCCTGCGGTGCCGGCTTGCGCATCTGTCCTGCCGGGCACGGGCTCAGCAACTGCTGTCGGCAGCAGGTCCGCCGGCGGCGGCGGCGCAAAGTCGGCCACATCTGATTCGTGGCCGTTCGGCCTTGCTCCCGGCCACTGGTACGGCGCCTTCCGCAGGGTTCCATACCCGATTACCGGAAACCGAGAAGGCAGCGTGAACGTCCGGTCCATCAGCACGTACGCCGACTCCGACTTCTTCCCCAGCAGGCTCTTTTCGGACGCGAGCTGCAGCGTATGCTCGGCGACGTTCACCGTCAGCGTGTTATTCGTGAACGCGTTCTTCTGCTCCACCGCTCCCGGAAACGGCTCATTGGAAACCACGGCCACGCCGATTCCCGGCGCATACAGGTAGATGTACTTCAGGTCGGCGATGTCGTAGTTCAGCGCCGCCTTGCCGGTCATGCCGTCCACCGTCATCGTGCCGCGCACAATGGCCAGGGGGATCTTCTTCGGCTCCTTCTCCTTCTTCACCTTGATCTTCTTGCCGTGCTCGTCAAAACCCAGGTCGCTCGCGGTCTGGAAGACAGGCTTGCCATTATCGTCGAATAGCGGATGCCCGTGCTTGTCGCGCTGCTGCTTCACCGGCGCATTCCACATCGGCTTCCCATCCGGGTCCAGCCGCTGAATTCCCTGTTCGTCGAGCATCGGCGTCGGCGCCAGCTCCACAATCGTGTTCGGCCCCGTATAGGCGTCCTTCTTGCCCTTTTTCACCTTCTCCTCGGGCTTCGGCCTCACCTTCAACGCCGGCACATCCGCAACGGGAAGCGTTCCGTAAGGCCCGCTCACCGGCGCAGCCGTCTGCTGCGGCGCCGCATTCTCTGCCACAACCGTGGTCTGCGCATTCGCCTGCCACCCTGCCAGGGCGATCGCGCCCGTCAACATCAACACTGTCCGCACCGCCATCGTGCCCTCCTACAATTTCGGCTCGCGCCGGGAGCCATCCCGAGCAAGCCTACGGCACAACCTCGGCTCACGATTTGGCGCATTTAGGTCACCCGGACTCCCCACTGGTTGCATGTCCCTGTGGAAAGCTGGTCCGCATCTTGCTCACGCCCGCCGGACGGGCCCACCGAAATCCAATAAACTTGAACCTGAAAGCTGACCCCAGGCCCACTCGAACCCCCGATGCCGACGCTCTTCCGCATCCCCGCCGTCCAAGGCGTCACGAAAGCCACCGCCAAGCAGCAGATGCTCAAGCAGCTGGTCTGCACCAACGCGCCCGAACAGGCCCTCCGCTATCACGGCTTCCGCACCATCGCCGGCGTCGACGAGGTCGGCCGCGGCGCGCTCTTCGGCCCGGTCGTCGCCGCCGCCGTCATCCTGCCCGAGAAGGTCGGCATCCTCTCGCGCATGGGCCTCACGGACTCCAAACAGCTCGACCGCAAGCAGCGCGAGAAGCTCGACCGCAAGATTCGCAACATGGCGCTCGCCTTCGCCGTCGTCGCCGTCGACGCCGAGACCATCGACCGCATCAACATCTACCAGGCCTCACGCCTCGCCATGCGCCTCGCCGTCGAGCAGCTCACCGTCACGCCCGACCACCTGCTCATCGACGCCATCCGCATCGATCACGCCTGCGCGCAAACCAAGCTCTACTACGGCGACGCGCTCTCGCTCTCGATCGCCGCCGCTTCCGTCGTCGCCAAGGTCTACCGCGACGCGCTCTGCCGCGAGCTCGACAAGCAATTCCCGCAATACGGCCTCGCCAGCCACAAAGGCTACGCCACACCCGAGCACCGCGCCGCTCTCAAGCAGCACGGCCCCTGCCCTCTCCACCGCCGCAGCTTCGCTCCTGTTTAGCTAGCCGATCCCAACGCCGCGCTCGATGCGCAGCTCGATCTCGACGACATGTTCGACGAGATTCCACCGGAAGAGTTCGTGGTCGATGACACCCGCTGCGCTTTAGTCCGACGCTCCGCTTGCAGCCGCAAATTGATCAGCGAATTTTCGCCTTTACACCAACTTGGCTTCCGCTTACCCTGCGCCTATGGAGTACGCCCAGATCATCACCATGCAGCCAGGCAAGCGCGGCGGTAAAGCCTGCGTGCGCGGGCTGCGAATCACCGTCGCGGACGTGCTCGGATACCTTGCTTCCGGGATGACGCACGAGCAGATTCTGAGCGACTTCCCGTATCTCACAGAACAGGACATCCTGGCATGCCTCGCGTTTGCGGCCGACCGCGAACGCAAGCTTGAGACCGTCGCAGCGTGAAGCTTCTGCTCGACGAGAATCTTTCGCCTCGGCTTGTAGAGACTCTGTCGGACTCTGTATCCCGGCTCGGCTCATGTGCATGATCTCGGGCTCGGTGCAGCCGACGATCGACAGATTTGGGATCATGCGAGTCTCCACGGATTTGCCATCGTGTCCAAGGATGCTGATTTTGCGGAACGCAGTGTGCTCGAGGATGATCCGCCCAAGATCATCTGGCTGAAACTCGGCAACTGCTCCACGGATACGTCATCGAGTTTTGCGCGTACACTCGATCATCATTCGGGAATTTTCTACGAAGAGGACGAGGAGACTTGCCTGCGTGATCGAACGCTCGGACGCGCCCCCGCGAGCCGCTGCCGCGCCATAATCTGCTTCCGCGCGGTTCACTGGCCAGATCGGCACAATCGCTCTATGCCCCTTCGCCTCCTCTGCATCTGCGCCCATCCCGACGATGAATGCTTCGCCTTCGGCGGCGCGCTCGCGCTCTACGCCTCGCGCGGCGTTGAAACCTCAGTTCTCTGCCTCACGGATGGCCAGGCCGCGACGAATCGCGGCGAAGCGTCCTCCGGCAAAGAACTCGGCGCAACGCGCCGCGCAGAGTTCGAAGCCTCCTGCAAAGTCCTCGGCGCAACAAACTACGAAGTCCTCGACTACCACGACGCCAAGCTCGAATTCGAAACTCTCGAAGCCCTCGCCGGCGTACTCGTCGGGCACATCCGCCGCCTGCGCCCGCACGTCGTCATCACCTTCGGCCCGGACGGCGGGCTCAACACGCACCCCGACCACACCGCGGTCTCCGTCGCAACCAGCGCCGCGTTCCACTGGGCCGGCTCACCGAAGCGCTACATCACCAGCGGCGATCTGTGGCAGCCGCAGCGCCTCTATTACCTCACCGCAAGCTTCTTCCTTCCCGACCGCCGGCCACCGCTTCCCGCGCCATGGACCCACACACTCGACATCAGCTCCGTCTGGGACAAGAAGAAGGAAGCCTTCGCGCAACACAAATCACAGGCGCCGCTGATGAACATGGCCATCCCGATCTTCGAAAAGCACGGTACCGACGAGCGCTACACACTCGCCGCCGCCATCGCCGCGCAACCCGCCCGCCCGAGCACAGATCTCTTCGAAGCTGTCGGCGAGCAGGACTGACGACCTATCGCTTCGGCGCCAGCTCCTGGATCAAACGCCCGTCTGCATCGAAGAAAGCTAGACTCGGCGTTCCATCCTTCGCGACCTGCATCACAATCCGGTTCTTTCCATTCGCATCGGTAAGTGAAACGCTGGCCACGCCGGAATCTGAGTGGCCGATCCATACCCGCTGGCCACCCTGGCTGACAGCCAGACCAGCAAACTGGTTGTCCTTGTCGTCCACACCGGCAAGCTCAATGTTCTGTCCGGCGCCATATTTGTCGAACGACAAACTTCCACCGGAATCCACAACTTGCCCCTGCGCATTCTTTCTGCCGCCAAAAACCAGCCCGCCGTTCTCCGTCCCTTCATCGTTGTAAAAGATCATGCCGGCCTGCGGTCGCGCCTCGCCCACCTCAGGATGGTCTTTGCCCTTGACCATCACCGGCGGCAATCGGTCCTTGTTCGAGATCACCATCCGCAGCGTGCCGTCAGGCTCCACCACATCGATCCGGTGGACACGTAATTCATCAAACTCCACCAGTCCCGGCTTCTTGGCTCCGGTCAAAACGACGCAAAGCAACACCGTGCTGGCGACCGTTGAATACACCAGCAAAACTCTCTGAACAGAAACCCTCATCCTGCACCTCCGAAACCTGGTCGTCACGACTATATACAGCCCACCGCAAGGTGACATCCCGCTGCAAGTCAGACAAATCTTGCAAATTCCCGCTACGAGCTCTGCTGCACAGCCTCACCGGTCTTCGCTGTGGCCGGCCGCGCCATCCGCTTTTTCATCGCAATCCCCGCCCTCCACAGCAGCAACAACGCAAGCACCGCCGTGACCTTCCACGGCGTCCGCACGCCCGTCTTCACCAGCCACCAGTAATGAATCACCGCCGCAACGCCGGCGACATAAATCAGCCGGTGCAGCCTGTTCCAGGCCTTCCCGCCCATCGCGCGCAGCACGCGCTGCGGACTCGTCACCGCCAGCGCCAGCAGAATGAGCCACGCCAGCAAGCCCACCTGGATGAACCGCCGCTTCTCCGCATCGTCCACCATGCTCGGCCAGACCATGGCGAACTGCCGAAACGGCTCGCCGAGATGCCCCGCCCGCAAGCCCGCGATCGCTCCCGCCGTGTCATACCCGGAGAACAGAAACACATACGTCGCCAGATGCAGGCACGCATAGAAGAAGCAGTACAGCCCCAGCATCCTGCGAAACCGGATCAGCCACGCAAGCGACCGATGCAGCCTCCGCACCGGCGTCACCGCCAGCGTCACCAGCAGCAGCCACAGCGCCCAGTCGCCGGTGAAGTGCGTAATGTAGTTCACCGGATCGGCATACGCCGCCAGCTGCCCATCGCTGATACGCGTGCAGCAGATACATGAACGGCAGCAGGCACAGAACGTGCACCACGTGCCTTCAGATATGGAATCGCTCGATTCGGCATTAGCTCTCAGACCAGACACCCGACCAGGCCGGCTCACATACCTCTACTGTCTACCTTACCTTCTACTGTCTGCCTTCAGAAGTTCTTCCTCAAATCCATCCCCGCATACATCGGCGCGACCTCGCTGTACCCGTTGAACATCAGCGTCGGCACAACATGCGGGAGAATGCTGTTCGAGTTCAGCAGCCGCTCATGCGCCTGCGACCACCGCGGATGGTCCACGCTCGGATTCACATTCGAGTAGAAGCCATACTCCTGCGGCGCCATATCATTCCACGTCGTGCGCGGCTGCCTTCGCGACAAACCTGATCTTCACAATCGACTTCGCCGACTTGAACCCATACTTCCACGGCACAATCACGCGAATCGGCGCGCCCTGCTGATTCGCCAGCACCTCGCCATAGCTCCCGAACGTCAGCAGCGTCAGCGGATGCATCGCCTCATCCATCCGCAGCCCCTCCGAGTACGGAAACTCGATCCCGCTCGGCAGCGTCATTCCCTTCCCGTTGTCCGACGAGATGAACTGCACATACTTCGCGCTCGGCAGCGGGTCCGCAAACTTGATGAACTCACTCAGCGAATACCCATCCCACGGAATCACCATCGACCACGCCTCAACGCACCGGAACCGATACACGCGATTCTCAATCGGCCGGTAGTTGAGGATGTCGTCGATGTTCACCGTCTGCGGCTTCTTCACCAGTCCTTCGATCTTCACCGTCCACGGCCGAATCTGCATCTTCTGCGCATTCTCCGCCGGATCGCCCTTGTCCTCGCCGAACTCATAAAAGTTGTTATAGCTCTGCGCCTTCGCCTCCGGCGTCACCGCGCGGTCCGTCACGTTGTAGTTCGACGTCACCGTCTTCAGCTTGTCCATTCCCCACGCCGCATCCGGCAGCACCGCCGCCGCGCCCACCGCGCCCAAGCCCGCCAGCATTCGCCGCCGGCTCATCTGAAACGCCCGCTACGTCTCCTTCGGCGTAATCTCCGACGACGGAATCTCGCTCTTCGTCCTGATCAACATACGCGTCACTCCTCAGCGCCCTCTCTATAAGATACGCTCGGCACCCGCGGCTCGGATTTCCCCCTCATCACAAACACCACCGTCCCCACCACCACCACCGCGCCCGCCAGCATCAACTCCGCCGCCGACCCCCGCCTCACAAACACGATGTACGCAAACCCCACCAGCGCCAGCATCGGCGGCACGGATACAGCCACATCCGAAACGGCCGCTTCATCTCCGGCCGCCTCTTCCGCAGCAGCATCACGCCCACATGCTGCAGCGAAAACTGCAGCACGATCCGCAGCACCACCAGCGCCGCAATCACCTCCGCCAGCGAGAAGAAGCAGAACACACACGCAACCCCGCCCAGCACCAGCAGCGACACATACGGAAACCGCCCGCGCGGATGCAGCCTCCCAAACACCGCCGGAAAGTTCCCATCCCGCGCCGCCGCATACGGTATCCGCGAGTACCCCAGCAGCAGCGAGAACACGCTCCCGAACGCCGTCACCATCACCAGCACCGCCGCAATTTTGCCCAGCACCGCCGCCGCGCGCACGCCCACGATCGGCGCATACGCCATCTGCATAAACTCCGACAGCATCGCCTGCGCGGATCTCCGGCCTGCTGCGCCTTCATCAGCCCCGGCGCTCCCATCACCGACAGCACACTCGCATTCAGCGCCAGATACAGCACCGCCACAATCGCAATCGACAGCAGCACCGCGCGCGGAATCGTCCGCCCCGGATCCCTCGCCTCGCCGCCCAGAAACGTCACGTTGTAGTAGCCCCAGTAGTCATACGTCGCAATCAGCATCGCGCTCGCCAGCCCCGCAAAAAATCCCGCATCCAGCTGAAACGCCCCGCTCGGCACCGCCACCACGCGCGCCCACTCGCCGTGCCACACGCCCGTCACCACCGTCCACGCAATCGTCGCCAGCACAATCACCAGCAGCGCCTGCGCGACCCGCTTCACCCCACTCAGCCTGTCGATACTGCAGCGCCACCGCCACCACCACGCTCGCCACCGCAATCCACGCCGCATGCGCCCTGCACGCCCGGCACCACCGCACCCGCATACATCGCCACGCCAATGCATCCGCTCGCCACGCTCAGCGGCGCCGACAGCACAACTGAAACGCAAACAGAAAACTCAGCCACCGCCCACACGCCCCGGATACATCTGCTCCAGATACGCATACGTCCCGCCCGCCTCCGGCATCGCCGCGCCCAGCTCCGCCCACACCATGCCCATCGCACGCCGCCAGCAGCGCGCCCAGCACCCACCCCACCATCGCCTGCGGCCCGCCCATCGCGCCAATCAGCAGCGGCAGCGTAATAAACGGCCCCACGCCGATCATGTCCAGCAGGTTCAGCGTCACCGCTCCCCGCAGCGTCAGCGTCCGCTCAAGATGTTGTCTCTCCGCATCCACGCGCTCGAGTCTACCGAACCGCCTGACCCTCACGCTACAATCGCTGCATGAAGCCGTCCGAAGCCTTCGCACAGCACCGCGACACCATTCGCCGGCTCGTGCTCGAGCACGGCATGACCAACCCGCGCCTCTTCGGCTCCGCCCTCCACGGCGACGACATCGACGGCAGCGACCTCGACATCCTCGTCGATGCACCGCCCGACAATGAGCCTGCTTCGACATCGCGCGCCTTCAGATCGCACTCGAAGACGCGATCGGCATCAGAGTCGACGTTCGCGTTCCCGACGACCTCCACCGCAGCCTTCCGGCGACCAGGTTCTTGCAGAGGCGGTTCCTGTATGAGCCATCGCGCGCGACGCACCTCGCGCCTACATCGAGGACATGTTGGAGTTCTGCTCGAGATACAGCGATATCACGGACGGGCATGACGCGAGACGATTTCTCGCACGACATCTATGCTGCAAGTCGCTGTCATTCGCGAATATCGAGGTGCTCGGCGAAGCTCGCAAGAGCTACTCGAAGTCGCTGTCCAGACGCGGCGATCGCGTTTCCCGGAGATTCCTTTCCAGCGATATGTACGCGACACGAAATCGCCTCATTCACGGCTACGCCTCGCTCGACCTGTCGCGTGTCTGGCGAAGTCGCGGAGCATGAGATCACCCGCTGCGTTCGGAAGCTTGAAGCGCTCCTCGCCAACTGGCCCGCCGACCTCACCTAACCCTCCGCATCCCCTCCAGCTCTGTGCGAATCTAAACCTCATGCACCGATTCGCGCCCGTCGCCCTTGCGACCCTCCTCGCCGCAACCGCCCCGGCAGCTCCTCTGCGCACAAGCACAGGCCCCAACTCCCTTCACCGTCCCGCCCGCAACCGGCCACTTCACCGACCCCGCCAACCTCGCCGGCGAGCGCCCCAATCCCCGCAACGGCCGCGAGCTCCCCATCGACGGCGGCATCGGCGCTGACGGCAAGCCCGACAACGCCCTCGGCCTCGCGCAGATCCTGCGCAAGCTCAACACCCGCGCCTCGCTCATGCTCATCGTCGCCCACCCCGACGACGAAGACGGCGGCATGCTCGCCTACTACTCCCGCGGCCTCGGCGCCCGCGTCGCCGTCCTCACCCTCACCCGCGGCGAAGGCGGCCAGAACGCAGATGACCGGCGACTTCGAAGACGCGCTCGGCCTCCTCCGCACCCAGGAGCTCCTCTCCGCCGACCGCTACATGGGCGTCGACACCCAGATGTTCGGCACCGAGGTCGACTTCGGCTTCTCCAAAACCAAGGCCGAAGCCTTCCAGAAGTGGAACCACGAGCGCGTCCTCTACGACGCCGTCCGCGCCGTCCGCATCTTCCGCCCGCTCGTCATCGCCGCCGTCTTCTCCGGCGCCGTCACCGACGGCCACGGCCAGCACCAGGTCTCCGGCCAGATCGCCCAGGAGGTCTTCAAAGCCGCCGGCGACCCCAACGTCTTCCCCGAGCTCACCCGCGAAGGCATCCTCCCCTGGCAGCCGCTCAAGGTCTACGCCCGCGTCCCCTTCTCCCGCGTCACCCCGCAGGGCCTCTACGACTACGCCACCGGCCAGACCGTCCCCGCCGAGTTCACCAACTACGTCACCGGCCAGAAATTCACCACCGAACCCACCGCCGACGTCACCATCCACGAAGGCGCCACCGACCCGCTCCTCTCCACCTGCGCCGCCAACCCCGCCGACCTCCCCGCTTCGCTGCGCGCCGCCAATCCCACCGACTGCACACCGCTCAGCTACGTCCAGTTCGCCCGCATCGGCCTCGGCCTCCAGCGCTCCCAGATCGGCGGCAGCGATCGCATCTCACGCGCCCGGCCGCTTCGACGTCGGCTACCACCTCTACGGCTCCCGCGTCTGCGCCCCCAACCTCCCCAACCCCACTCCCAACCTCTGCACACAACCGCCGGGCTGCCGCCACCCTCGACGCGGAGCGGCACGGGTGGAGCCCGCGCGAGAAAACGCTCTCCGCCTCGCCGATGCTCGCGGCTTCACTCCGAATGGCAAAGCGCCAACGGCATTCGCCGGCAAAGCGCCAACGGCGCGCCCCATAACAGCCCAGGGCAACGCCCTGGGTACGCCGCCACGAACGAACCAAGCGCTGAAGGCGCGCCCTATAACCCCGCCCTCGCCAACCAACCCACCTTCTTCGACGGCATCGACACCTCGCTTCGAGGGCATCGCCGACTCTCGCGCCCGCAATGCATACCGCCATCGTCATCCGCGACCACCTCGCCGGTATCGAGCACAGCATCGCAGAGCGCACAGCTCGACTTCGAACCGGACCATCCCGGCAACATCGCGCCCGCACTGGCCGACGCTCTCACTCGAACCGATCGATGACTCATCGAGATCATCGAGGGCTGGACACGTCGCAGCTACCCGCTGCAGAAAAGCAAAACCTCCTTCACGAACTCCGCATCAAGCGCGCCCAGCTCAACGACGCCCTCGCCCTCGCACTCGGCCTCTCGCTCGACGCCACCACGAACTCGCTGCCGACCTCGTCACAAAGACCACGCCGTCACGTGCACCTCCTCGCCACAACGATCCTCCGACGAACGCATCCCGTACTTCCGATCGCAGACTCGACAGTGCCACCGGAACCGTCGACGCGCGAGCCATCAGCTGAACGGAGCACCCTGCCATCACACCATCAAGATCACTCGGACCAGCGACATCTCACCGTACCCCGCAGCGTTACGAAGACCGACACCCGCCCCTATTTCTTCCGCGACAACATCGAGCAGCCCGTCTACCAGCTGCGCGATCCCGCACTGCGCAACGCACCGGCGACTCCGCCCGCGCTGATCGCGCTGGGTCAACCTCAGATATCGAAGGCGTCGATCTGACAATCGGTCGCGTCGTTCACTCCGGCTCACAACCCGTCCAGATCATCCCGCCCGTCAGCCTCTCCCTCGACCGCCACGCACAGGTCATCCCTGACGGCACGCACTCCGCTCGACATCGACGTCCACATCGAAACGCGAAGACCACCCCGTCGGCTGACACTCGGCCTTCGCGGCGCACCGCAAGACTGGACCGTCCGCTCACCGCACCGACCCGCTGCATGCCGGAGCATCGAAAGCTTCCGCGTCTCACTCCCCGCGAGCCCACTACACCGCTGCAGCTCACCGCGGAAGCCGCGACCATCGTCGACAACAACCACTTACACCGAAGGCTTCCGCCCCGTCGGCTACGGCAACCTCCCGCGCACCAACTTCTACACACCCGCAACCCTCCGCGTCGTCCCCGTCGACCTCAAGCTCCCGCCAGCCCAACAAACGCCGCATCGCCTACCTCCCCGGCACCGGCGACGACGTCCCCGCCGCCCTCGCCTCCATCGGCCTCACGCCCACCATCCTCAAGGTCTCCGACCTCACCCCCGCCAACCTCGCGCAATTCGACACCGTCGTCCTCGGCGTCCGCACCTACAACGCCCACCCCGACCTCCACGGCGCGCCCACCCAGGCCCTGCTCGACTTCGCCCGCAACGGCGGCAACGTCGTCGTCCAGTACCAGACCCCCGAGTTCACCGCCGCCGACGCCCCCTACCCCCTCACCGACCACAACGAGCGCGTCATCGACGAAACCGCCCCCGTCCAAATTCTCGACCCCAACTCGCCGCTCCTCACCACCCCCAACAAGATCACCCCCGCCGACTTCAACAACTGGATCGAAGAGCGCGGCCACGGCTTCCTCGACACCTGGGACCCGCACTACACCGCCCTGACCGAAACCCACGACCCCGGCGCCCCCGCCGAGCACATCGAACCCCAGGCCCCCCAGCGCGGCGGCCTCATCACCGTCCAGCTCGGCCGCGGCCGCTGGACCTACTGCGCCTTCGCCCTCTACCGCCAGCTCCCCGAAGCCGTCCCCGGCGCCTTCCGCCTCTTCGTCAACCTGCTGAATCCGTAACCTGCTCAATCCGCAACAACTTACGAGCCGCGACCACCACCCCCTGTGAGGATTACCTGTTTGCGCTCAGGACTTTGCGCAAAATCACCTCTCCACAAACATAAAGTCCAACCCTAAGCTCCATCACCTGAAGACTTTGCGCAAAAAACAGGGGGAGGGGGGACCCCCAAGGCGAAACCAACAGAAATGGCCTCCCGAAGGAGGCCATTTCGATTAGCTTGCGCTAGTTTATCGCCGGCGAGCAGGCGCGCGATGCACAGGCCGCGCCGGTGCAGCCTTCTTCGGCGTCACCACGCTTCCGTCGCTCATCGTGATCATCAGCGGCTTCTGCGTGTAGCTCGCATACGTTCCGTCCAGCGTCACCGTGTCGCCCACATTCGGAACCGTCTTCAGCGGCTCCTTCATGTTGAACGTGAAGTCAGCCGTCTTGCTCTGCTTCGCGTCGTCCGACACCGCAACCTGAAGCTGATCCGGCGTCGCCGCAATCACGACCGCTCCCGGAATCTCAACCGCCTTGCCCTTGACCGTGTCAAACACCTTGTCCGCGTCCGCCGGCTGGCCGTAGGTCAGGACGAACTCCTTGTCGCTGAGCGCCAGTGTAGCCAGATCCGGCGTAGTGGCAATCAGGTTCGAGACGATGTCCTCAGGCTTCGGGCCGGCTTCACCGTCAGACACCCGGCAGATCCAGCCGCAGGAGTCGCGCCGGCAGCAGGAGTCGCACCCGCAGCAGCGGTTGTGCCGCTCGCAGCCGTGCCAGTACCGACCGTTGTACCCGTGGCAAAAGAGGCAGGGCAGAAGTTCGGATCGACGCTGGTCTGCGCCGCGGCCTGCATCGCCTGATAGCCGTCCTTCGAGCCGTGGTACTTCGTGTAGCAGTAGGTGGCCAGCTGCTCGATCTGCGCCTTGGGCCCGACCGGAGCAAAGGCCGCCGCGCGCGTCGCATACCAGGCGCAGTCCAGGTAGTCCGGCGGAGTCGACGTGTAGTACGCCTGCGCCAGGATGTAAACGTCCTGCAGCACCGGGCTCGGCTTCTCCGTGTCGGCGGGGTCCGCGGCAATCTCGGCCTTGATCACCTTGATCGCACCGGCGTTGTCCTTCTTGGCGATGTCATCGTCAGCGATCGCGCTCGAGAAGACCGGATCGGCCTGCGCCTGTACCTTCTTCCAGTCCGCATCGGACATGTCCTTGGGCTTGGTTGCATTCAGGCCGGTCTGCGCATAGGTCGCAGCCTTGTCGAGCGCAGCCTGTTTGGCCGCCGGATCGGTCAGCTTGTCGGCATCGGAGCGCCGGTAGTAGACCTCCAGCGTCAGCGCGCGGATGTTGTTCGGGTCCACCGCCAGCAGACGGTCCGCCGCATCCAGCGTCTTGGCTTCATCGCCCGTCTGGCTGTAGGCGTACAGGAGTTGGTTCAGCACATCGGTCTTGACCGCTGAGTTGGGGTACGCCTTGAGGTAGTCCTCGAACGCCTGCGCCTTGGCAGCCGGCGTCGTGGCATTCACGGCAGCCTGGTACTTCGCGTACTCCTCCTGCGACATCTGCACCTGCCCACCGCCGGGGGCGGCGGCGGCTTGCGAAAATGCGGGCTTAGCAGCAAAAGGGATCAGAGCGGTCGCTGAGAGCAGCGAAGCCAGTACGACCTTCTTCATAAAGAGAGCTCCTCGAAAAATCAATAGTTTCTGCCTGGGACAGCGCACCGCCAGCCTGACGCCTGCAACGCGCCTCAGCTCTCGACCTACGCTCGATGATGCGGATTATATGAACCGTGTTGCTCCATGCGCAACCAACGCCCCTGTTTGCCTCACGTAAGAGCGCCTGCGGCTGATCGATGCTCTGGGCCGCTCCATGCACAGGATGATTGGACGCTAAAAGCCGGCCTTTGTCACGCGCGCCTCCGCCGAGCGCGGAATAGTGGTTCCCGAGCGCCCGAACGCAACATGTAGACATTGGGACGCCTTATCCACAACATGTCGCATGCCACATGTTGCCTTGGCTGGTTCCTGCCCATAGGATTCAGCTAGCCAGTGGCGTCCGCGAGGCGTCCCCTTAAACTGTACGAGGTACCTCCCCTTGCTCAAGCTCAAAAAAGTACAGATTCTCGGCTTCAAGTCCTTCTGCGACCGGACGGAGGTGCAGCTGGCCGGCGAAGGCATCGCCGCCATTGTAGGCCCCAACGGCTGCGGCAAATCGAACATCTCGGACGCCATCACCTGGGTGTTCGGCGAGCAGTCGGCCAAGAGCCTGCGCGGCATCAAGATGGAGGACGTCATCTTTGCCGGCACGCGCGACCGCAAGCCCACCGGCATGGCCGAGGTGTCGCTGACGCTGGTCGATCCCGACGTCTACGACGGCCAGACGCTCGCCGAGGGCGAGCCAGAGATTGTTATCGATGGCGAGACCATGGCAGGCGCGTTCGTTCGCGCCGACGGCGACTGGGACGAGACTGCGCTGCGCGCGCAGGCTGCAGAAGAGACCGAAGAGGCTGTCATCGAAGCGCAGCCCGGCCAGACGTACGAGACCGAGGTAAAGGCGAAGAAGGCCGATGCACCGGCAGAAGCTGAAGCAGAAACCGGCAGCAATGTTGTCCTCAAGGTGCGCCGCCGCAAGTTCGGCCGCGCTCCGGTGCGTGCCGGCGAGATCACGATCACGCGCCGCCTGTTCCGCTCCGGCGAAAGCGAGTACCTGCTGAACGGAAAGATCTGCCGGCTGCGCGATATCCAGGACATCTTCATGGGCACCGGCCTCGGCGGCGAGACCTACGCCATCATCGGGCAGGAGCGCATCGGCCAGTTGCTCAGCTCGAAGCCTCTGGACCGGCGCTCCATCATCGAAGAGGCTGCCGGCATCACGCGCTTCAAGACGAAGAAGCGGCTGGCGGAGCTGCGGCTTGAATCAGCGAAGCAGAACCTCGCGCGCGTGAACGACATCTTCGAAGAGGTCACGCGCCAGATGGGCTCGCTCAAGCGGCAGGCCTCCAAGGCTGAGCGCTATGGCGCGCTGCGCGATGAGCTGCGCGGCAAGCTGCGCGTCGTGATCGCCAGCCGCCTGACGCAGATGGATGCCGAGCAGACGGCGACGGCAACGGAGATCGCCAGGCTTGCCGGTTTGATCGACTCGCAGGCAGCCGAGCTCGAAACGATGGACGCCGAGCACTCTGCCGGCGTGGCCCGCGGCTACGAGCTGGACGGCCACATTCGCGAGGCGGGAGCGCGCGCGAACTCGAGCGCAGTTGAGCTCGAGCGCATCACCGCACGTCAAGGCGCGAACAACGATCGCATCGCCGACCTCGAGCAGCGCATGACGACCGCGAATGACGATCTCGCGAACGCGCGCGGCCAGCTTGAGACGCTTGCGTTCGAGCGCGAGCAGCACCGCAGCTTCCTCGAAAATGCGACGGCGGAGTCGAATGGATCACGCGATGCCGCGCAGGCCAAGCAGTCGCAGGCGCATGAGGCCACGCGCAACGTGCTCGCCGCCGAAGCGACGGCGGAGAATCAGCGCCGCGCCGCAATGCAGTCGATGCAGCGCGCTGCGCAGGCCAATAACGAAATTGCGCAGGCCGAAGCAGCCCTGCAGGGTCTCGAGCGCGAGAACGAGCGGCTGGCCGCAGAGTCCGAGACTGCACGCGGCGAGCTTGAAGCACTCGGCGCGCAGCGCGGACAGGTGGCGCTGAACTTCGAGAGCGTGACCGAGCGGCTGAAGCGGCTTGAGGCGGAGATCGTTGAACTGCGCCGCACCTTGGAAGAGAAGCGCGCCGGGGAAGTTCAGTCCCGCCGTCGCGGTGATGAGCTGCGCGCCGAGATGGCAACGCTGATGGGCCGGCGCAGCTCGCTCGAGGCGCTGATCCGGGAACACAGCTACTCGACAGATACCGTTCGCAATCTGTTCCGCGCAAACGCGAAGCGGCAGCACGAGGGCGGCATCGCGCCCGTCGGAACACTCGCCGACTTTCTCGAGGTTGAAGGACAGTACGAGAGTGTCGTCGATGAGTTCCTGCGGGACGAACTGAACTACATCGTGGTGAAGAGCTGGGACGCAGCCGATGAGGGCATGCGCATGCTGCACTCCGACGTGGCAGGCCGCGCGACCTTCCTGGTGCATCCGAACGATGCGCAGGCGTCGTTCCCCTTCGCCGAGGGCATGCAGAGCGCCACACACACCACTCGCGGCATCATTCCGCTGAAGGACTGCATCCGGGTGCTGGACGGCTTCGGCAAGTCGCTTGAAGTGATTCTGCCCAAGCTGCGCGAAGGCTTCGTCGCGCCCGACTCTGAGACCGCGCGCTCGCTTGCGCTTTCTAACCCGCAGTCGTTCTTCCTCTCGCCTTCCGGTGAGACCTTCCACAATGTCACAGTGACCGGCGGACGTCCGCGTGAGCAGGGCCCGCTGGCGCTGAAGCGCGATCTGGCCGACGTGCAGTCGAAGCTCTCGGCGATCGAGACTGAGCTGTCGCAGAATGAGCTCGCGACCGCTTCCCTCACCCGCGAGATTGCGGAGCTGAGCGCGATCCTGGAGGGCAAGACCAACGAGCGGCGCGATGCCGAGCGCGAGAGCGCGAACTCCGGCGCGGCGCTGCGCCAGATGGAATCTGAAACGGCGCGCATCGAGCGGCGCCTGCAGGAGTGGCAGCTCGCGATCGGCCGCAATGGCGACCAGCGCCAGGCGCGTCAGGACCTCATCGCACGGAAACGCGAAGAGGCCGAGCGGTTCGAGGCGGAGCGCGCCACCATCGAGCGTCAGGTCTCCGAGCTGACCGAACGCATCGCCAGCATGCGTGCGAGCCGTGAGGAGTTGCAGGCCGAGGCCTCGGCTGCAAACGCAGCGCTCGCCGGCCTCGAAGAGCGCCGCCGCAATGCGAACGCCAACTTCGACCAGACGAATCGCCTGTACGAATCGCAGTCGCAGCGCATCGCGCAGCTGGATCAGCAGATTGCGAACGCCGCCGGCGAGAAGCAGCGCCGCGAAGAAGAGAACGCCACGCTTGCCCAGCAGCAGACGGAGCTGGCCGAGATGCGCGCGCAGGCGATCGCGGAGGGCGAGACGCTATCCGCCGAAGCGGCTGCGCTCCGGGCCTCCATAACGGAGCTGGACGCGAAGCTCCGTTCGCTGCGTCACGAGACCGAGGAGCTTCGCGAGCAGCGCGCGACGCTCTCCGCCCGTGCGGCGAAGCTGAGCTCGGACATCGAGCACCTGGAAGCCACGTGCATTGCGGATCTTTCGCTCGAAGCTGCCGTGCTGCGTGCCGATGAGACCATCGCGCATCTCGACGGCGAGGCTCTGGCTGCCGAAGACGAGGCCGCACGCGGGCTCAAGCAGCGGCTCGAAGCGATGGGTCCGGTGAACATGATGGCGCTCGAGGAGTACAAGGAGACGGCCGAGCGGCATGGCTTCCTCGAGTCGCAGCGTACTGACCTCATCGAATCCATCGAGAACACCCAGGCGTCCATCAAGGAGATCGACGAGGTCTCGCGCGTGAAGTTCGACGAGGCCTTCAAGGTCATCAACGAGAACTTCTCCCAGACGTTCACCAAGCTCTTCGGCGGAGGCCAGGCATTCATGCGGCTGACGGATCCCGAGGCCGAGAAGAGCGATCAGAGCGGAATCGACATCATCGCCTCGCCTCCGGGCAAGAAGCTGCAGAACGTGCTTCTGCTCTCCGGCGGCGAGAAGGCCCTCACTGCGCTGTCACTGCTGGTCGGCATCTTCCAGTTCCAGCCCGCGCCCTTCTGCGTTCTGGACGAGGTCGATGCGCCACTGGATGAGACCAACGTCGCGCGCTTCGCCCGACTGATCGCCGAGATGAGCGAGAACACGCAATTCGTGGTCATCACGCACTCCAAGCGCACGATGGAGCAGGCTGACGTGATGTACGGCGTCACCATGCAGGAGCCGGGCGTCTCGAAGATCGTGTCGGTCTCGCTCGGCGGCCGCTCGCAGGGACGGGAGTCGCGGAAGGCCCCGCAAGCGGCGTAGCGATGAATCCCGGCGAAGCCCTATGAATTCAGGCGAAGCCCTATGAATCCGCTCGACTGGCTGCTCGCATTGTTGGTGCTTTATTCCACCGTGCGGGCGGCGATGCGCGGGCTGGTGCGCGAGCTCTTCGCTGTCGGTGGGCTGATCGTTGGCTTCATACTCGCGTGCTGGTACTACCAGCCGGTCGCGGTTTACCTCCGTGGCCTCGTCAACTCCCCGCCTTTGGCTGAGTTCTGCGCCTTCCTGCTGATCCTGTCCGCGGTCATGGTGATTGCGGCCATTGCCGGCGCGCTGATTCACCGGACTGCATCCGCCGTTGGGCTCAGCGCCTTGGACCGGCTGGGCGGAGCAGTTTTTGGCGCGGCCCGGGGCATCGTGCTCGGTGCGGCCATGTTGTTGGCCATCACGGCGTTCCTGCCCACCGCGCCCTGGATCCAGGGATCAAAATTTTCTCCCTATTTGCTTCGCGCCGCTCATGCTGTATCCTTCGTGATGCCGCGACACCTGAAGCGCCAATTGGTCGAGGGACTGGACCGAATCAAGCACACAACTCCCGGCTGGATCAACTACGGCACTTCGTCGCACACTGTCAGTTAAGCCAGATAAAAAGGAAACCGAGCGAGTGAAGCGCGAACTCGACAATCTCGTCCTCCAGATGCACGCCGCCGGCATCAACTACGCCGATGCGGTCCGGGAGTTCAAAAAGCGGTTTCTTCTGGAAGTGCTGGTTCGCCACCGCGGCAATCAATGTAAGGCGGCCGAGGAGCTGGGCATGCACCGCAACACGCTGAGCCGGACGCTCGCGGAGCTGGACCTCGATTCTGCGCAGATCCGCAGAGGGATTCGGCGGCCACCGCGCTCCGTGCGCCCGGTCGCACGGCCCGGCCTGCAGGTTGTAGGCGGCCGATAACGACGCCCTGCGGCTTCGTTCGTCCAAGTTACAGGATCATGCCCCAGAGACCTTTGCGCCGAGGCCGCGGCTGTGCCCTGCTGCTGCTATGCGGCACGGCGATGCTGCCTCTCTTCGCGACTGCGATGGCTGCGCAGTCCGCCGGGAATGCCCCGGCAAGTGTTCCCGCGGGCGCAGAGGAACCGATCCCAACGGCGCAGCAGACTACGACGGCAGCTTCGCCGGCAATCTCCGCAAAACAGGCCCACGAAGCTGACGATGCATACCTGGACGGCGCCCGGCAGGTCGAGCGCAAGGATCTTGAGGCCGCGGAGAAGAGCTTTGCGCGCGCGGTGCAACTGAATCCGGCCAACCGGGATTATGCGCTTGCGCTGATCGTCACGCGCGAGCACCGCCTCAGCGAGCTCGTGCAGCAGGCCGCCAGCGCACGCCGAAGCGGCGACAATGCGCGCGCCGACGAGCTGCTTCAGGAGGCGCGCAAGCTGGACCCCGACAATGCCGTCATCAAGCAACACTTCGGCGATCTCTCTGCGCCGGGCGTGTCAGTTCTCCAGCCGTCCGATCGCATTGCTGCCTCGCTCGGCAGTGCCGTACAGCTCGCGCCCAGGCCGGGGACGCAGGACGTACACCTGCGCGGCGCCCCACGCGACGTCCTTCGCTCGCTTTATGCGCAGTTCGGGATCACCGCCTCGTTTGACTCATCCGTGAACTCGTACGCTCCCGTGAAGCTGGACGTCGACGGCGTGACCTTCCAGCAGGCCGCGCGCATCGCTGCTGAGATGACGGGCACCTTCGCCGTTGCGATCCAACCGCAAGAGGCGCTCATCGCAGCCGACACCCAGGAGAATCGCGACCGGCTGCAACCGCTCGTCGAAGAGACGCTTTACATGCCCGGCCTGCAGGAGACGCAGATGCAGGAGATGGCAAACCTTGCGCGGACTGTCTTCGACATGCGTTCAGTCACGGCCAGCCCGTCAACAGACACCATCGTGCTCAAAGGTGATCCGCAGACCCTGAAGGTGTTGAACGCCACCTACAACGGCATGCTGAACGGGAGCTCCGATGTGCTGCTTGATATCAAGCTGTACGAGGTGGACCGGACGAACACCCGCAACATCGGATTTCAGCTTCCGTCGTCGGTCGGCATCTTTTCCGTCACCGCGGAGGCCGAACAACTCGTCAGCGCGAACCAGTCGATCATTCAGCAGGCAGTCGCTGCGGGACTCATCAAGCTCACCGGCAACAGCATCACCGACCTGCTCACCGAAGTTGGATTTCTCATCGCCAGCGGAACCGTGAACGTCGCGCAGTACAGCAATTTTCTCGGAACCTTTGGCAAGGGGCTGACGCTCGCAGGCCTCTACGTCGGTTCCGGCTCGACCTTCAATCTTCTGCTGAACTCGAGTGACATACGCACGCTGGACGCTGTGCAGCTTCGGGCCGGCAGCAACCAGGATGCGACGTTCCGCGCGGGCACGCGCTACCCCATCGTGACCTCTACCTACACGACCGGGCTCAGCAGTTCGGTGGCGTCGGCCGTCTCCGGCCTGAACATCAACGGAACCAACGTCGGTTCCCTGCTGCAGAAGTATCTAGGCACGTCCTCGGTCACCGTTCCGCAGATCCAGTTCGAAGATCTTGGCCTGACATTGAAAGCTACACCGGTAGTTCTGCGCACGGGAATGGTCCAGTTGAAGCTCGACCTCAAGATCGAATCGCTCGGCGGAGGATCGATCAATAACATCCCCGTGTTGAACAGCAGACAGCTCACCTCGATTGTGACCATTCCCGCCGGTCAGAGCGCATTGCTCGCGAGCCAGGTCACAAGCTCCGAAACAAAAGCCGTGCAAGGCATTCCGGGACTGAGCGAACTGCCCGGCTTCCAGAGCACGACCAACGAGAACAAGCAGACCAGCACGGGCGAGCTGCTGATCACCATCACGCCACACGTGGTGCGCTCCGGCAATGTGCGCATCGCCAGCCGGCCACTGTTGATGCCCTACAACCCCCACCCAAGCGCGCAGGGTTTCGTCGAGGAGCAGCTGCCGCCCCCGCCAGCGCGCCCGGCCGAACCGAGTCCGCAAGCTCCCCTGACACCGCCGCAGAACACAGCTCCGCCGCGCAGTCCAGCCCCATTCGGCGGCACGCAAACGCCTCCTCCGCAGTAGTTCAGGGTGATCCTGTGCGTTGCAAACGAGGTGCGGTTCTCGCTATACTCAGTTGTGGCAGGGCGGGAGTAGCTCAGTGGTAGAGTGCTTCCTTGCCAAGGAAGATGTCGCCGGTTCGACCCCGGTCTCCCGCTCCAAAAACACCCTCCTTCTGCGGTACACTCCACAAGTCAAATTTGTGTGTCCTGCACGCGAGGCAAGCGGTGTGGGCTGCAAGGCGCGGTACCCAAGTGGTAAGGGAGAGGTCTGCAAAACCTTTATGCGCCGGTTCGATCCCGGCCCGCGCCTCCAAATTTCTCGCTAGACCAGCAAGAGCCCTCCATCGCGGAGGGCTCTTGCACGTTTAACGAATTTGCTCTCGCTCCTGCGCGGAACTTGTCCGGCGCAGATCCCGATGCAGCGGGTGTCACAAAAGGGTCAGCATCATCTCCCGTGTTGTGCAACTCAACGCGGTCACGCTGACACGTAGGTTGCAAATAAGGGCTGTGGAATACAAGAAGTAGACAGCCTTCTGTACCAGATCCGCGCATTACTCGCGTGATGCCGGGTACGCCATAAGCCACCTTAGACTTTGCTCATGCTCTTCCCCCAAAAGAGCAATCAGGAGGTTCACCGGATGCGTCTTTGCGCCCGACTTTCAGTTTTCGTTCTCGCTTCTTGCTGCGTTGCTGACCCCGTCCAAATCCAGCGCGCAATTCGTCTCAATCTCGGCGCCCAAGGTCGATCAATGCGGACGCGGCTTCGTCTTCTGCAACGGCCGGCAGGCCTACAGCCTCAGCGAAATCGAAAGCGGCGCGCTGCAGATTCCCATCTTTCCGCTTTTTCCCAGCGAGGTCGTCATCGTGAATGACACGGGCGCTCCCGTAACGGACCTTCAGTTCACGCTGACGACGTTTCAGTTCCTCGACGGCTTTGTTCACTGCCAGATCGCGCCCAGTGCGAGATCGCTGCTCAAAGAGTGCACGGGTACAAATCTGAGCTCCGGCTACAGCTCCAACCCGTTCAATCTCGTCTCCGTCGAGTTCGACTACGCGGCAGACAACAAGAAGGGCATCCCGGACGGCGCCTATTTCGACATCACGACTGTCGGCTTCTGGTCGGGCAGCTATATCGGCGGCTCCGGAAGCGGCGGCAAGGGGCGGCGGAACCGGCACCGCATCCTACTGATCGCCGAAAACCCGAATGAAGCAAAGAGCGAGGAGCTTCGGCTCCTCGCTCTTCTTTGGCTCAACGCACGAGCAGCGCACCCGGCTACTTCAAGTTTGTAAGCGTCGGCTGAAGATGGACGGTGATGCCGTCCTGCCCTGCCTGGAACGCAATCATCTGCTTCAGCGTGTCGTACGGAACCGAGTCGATCGGCAGCATATGGCCGTTCACCGCCAGCACCGGCCCGGCCCTGCGCCAAGATCCTGGTCCAGCTTCGATGCAGCGTCGATCGCTGCCTTGGTCTCAGGAAGTGCCGCGCAGGATCGAATGGCCGCAGGATCAGCACCCGCCGCCTTGATCGCAGCATTCAGAGTCTCGTCGGCTGACTGCGCCGTCAGGCCGGCTTGCTTCGCGTAGACCGCACGCGCGTAGCTGAAGAATGCCGCATCTCCCTTGGCCTTGCGCACGCACACCCCGTCGAGCGCCGCGCGCTCGTCGTATGGGCGGTCCGGCTGCGGAACATCCTCAAAGACGATCCGCGCCTGCGGGAAGTCCTGCTGCAGTTGATCCATCTTGTCCTGCGCAGTTTTGCAGCGCTCACACTGCAGGTCCGCGAATTCGACGAACAGCAGGTCCTTGCTCCTGGCGCCCGCAGCCGGCCCGTCAGCGCGGTCCTCGAGCGTCTTGCGTGCATCTGCGAACGGCTTGGCGCCGAAGTCCATCACGTTTTCAGCAATCGCATGTTTGCCATCCGGCGTTGTGAAGAACACAACCGGCGCCGTCTTCCCGGGATCCCGCTTGTCCGCAACCAGCACAACCACCTTCGCGACGCCCGGCGCCGGCGTCTTCACGATGCCGACCACCTCCCAGATCCGGTTCGTATCGTACCCCCACAGCGCCCGCAGAAAGCTGTTCACCTCGATCACACTCGGCGTGTCCGCCGTGAAGTTCTTCGGGTTCGTGGCAGGAAACGGGCTTTCCGAATGCGCGCTCCGCTGCGGAGCCGGCGCCGCGGGCTCCGCGGCCGACGCAGGCGCAGCGGGACTCGTGGTTTGGGCCAACAGCGTTGCACTTAGAACCGTGGCACACGCCAGGCCGATGATGTATCTCTTCTTTACCAAGTCCGAATCTCCTTCATGGTTGCTGCAACGCGGCGCGCTGCGGGTTAGACCTCACGCCTTGCCGCGATCGGAAAACGCCTGCCCATCCCGAAGGCTTTTTTCGAGACCTTCAGCACCGGTGCGGCCTGCTGTCGTTTGTACTCGGCCAGCTCAACCAGCCGGATGATGCGCCGGACCAGCTCCGGATCGACGCTACACATCTTCGCGATCTCGTCGGCCGAGCGATAGTCCTCCACATACGCGCGCAGAATCGGATCGAGCACCTCATACGGCGGCAGGGAGTCCGTATCCTTCTGCCCGGGCCGCAGCTCCGCCGAAGGCTCCTTGTCGATCGTCTCGTGCGGAATAATCTCGCGCTCGCGATTGACATACCGGCTCAGCGCGTACACCTCTGTCTTGTAAAGATCGCCGATCACCGCCAGCGCCCCGACCATATCGCCGTAGAGCGTGCAATATCCCGTAGCCATCTCGCTCTTGTTGCCGGTCGTCAGCACCAGGCCGCCCTGCTTGTTCGAGAGCGCCATCAGCAGGCTCCCGCGAATCCGCGGCTGCAGGTTCTCCTCCGCCAAGCCAAATCCCGTGCCATTGAAGAACGGCTCGAGCGCATGCGAGAACTGCTCGTAGATCGCGCGCACGGGAACCACGTCGAACTCGATCCCAAGATTCTTCGCCAGCCGCTCGGCATCGCTCACCGAGCCCTCTGACGAGAACTCGCTCGGCATGCCGATGCCGCGCACGTTCTCCGCTCCAAGCGCCTCGACCGCAATCGCCGCCACCAGCGCGGAATCGATCCCGCCGCTCAACCCGAGCAGCGCCTTGCGAAATCCGCACTTGCGCAGGTAGTCGCGCGTTCCCAGCACCAGCGCCTTCCACGTGCGCTCGCATTCGGCAATGCCGCCCGGCATCCTCGCGCTCTCCGCGATCGCCTCATTGCGGTGCGTGACCGCCACGGGCTGCGCGTTCATCGTGTCAACCAGGACCAGATCCTGCTCGAACTCCTTGCATTGCGCGATCACGTCGCCGCGCGGATTCATCGCAAATGAGTCGCCGTCGAACACCAGGCTGTCATTCGCGCCGACCTGGTTGACCATCACGACCGTCGCTCCGTGCCGCTCCGCCAGCGCGCGGATCATCCGCCGCCGCACCGCCGGTTTCCCGTGCCAGAATGGCGAAGCCGAGATGTTCAGGATCAGTCGGTGCCCGCTGAGCGGCTGCGGAAGCATCGCCCACTGCTTCATCAGCTCTTCCACAGGATCATTGGGATAAAACCGCTGCGGCCAGAACATCTTGTCGTTCCACGCGTCCTCGCAGACCGTGATCGCGACCGCCTGGCCCTTGATCTTCGTCAGCCCCTGCCGCGATGCCGGCTCGAAGTAACGCTGCTCGTCGAAAACATCGTAAAACGGCAGCAGGCGCTTGGTCTGCGTAAAGCGGATCTCGCCGCCCTCGAGCACAGCAGCAACGTTGCGCACGCGCTTGCCGCCTTCCTGCTGGCAGCGCATCGGCGAACCTATAAGAATGGCTGGCGCACTGGCGCTCACGCGTAAGCTCCGCCAGCTTCTCCAGCGACTCCTCTGCCCTGCGGATGAAGCTGTCTTTCTCCAGCAGATCCGCAGGAGGGTATCCAGCCGTCGCGAGCTCAGGAAAGATGACGAGCTCGGCGCGTTCTTCAACCGGTTGCCCGGCGGCCTGTTCGTAGAAGCTGGTAATGAGTTTGAGATTTCCCGAGAAGTCGCCCACTGTCGGGTTGATCTGGGCCAGAGCAATACGCACATTTCAAGTCTACCGCGCGAGCTGGCGCTCCCGCCTTGCGAGCCTCAGCTACGCTCCGGTGCCGCCGAACACAACGCCGATCGTGCGCGCCATGATGCGCAGATCGAGCATCAGGCTCCAGTTCTCGACGTACGCCGTGTCCAGCGAAATGTAGCTGTCGAACGACGGATCCTGCCGTGCCTCAACCTGCCACAGTCCCGTAATGCCGGGCAGAACATCCAGCCTGCGCAGATGAGGCAGATCGTACTTCTCGACCTCGGACGCGAGCGGCGGCCGCGGACCCACCATGCTCATCTCGCCCTTCAGCACGTTCCAGAACTGCGGCAGCTCGTCCAGCGAGTACTTGCGAAGCCAGCGCCCAACCCGCGTGAGCCGAGGGTCTTCCTTGATCTTGAACAGCACGCCGTCACGCTCGTTCATGTGCTGCAGGGCGGCGCGGCGCTTCTCCGCGTCCTGCACCATGGTGCGGAACTTGTAGCACTTGAAGACGCGCCCCTTGCGGCCCAGCCGGTCTGCCGTGTACACGATCGGTCCCGGAGAGTCCCAGCGGATCAGCAGCGCGATCGCCGCCATAAACGGAGCCGCAAGCACCAGCGCCAGCGAGGCCAGCAGAATATCCATGACGCGCTTCAGCAGGAAAGCGTCTCGCGGGAAGTCCTGCCGGTGCAGAGGAATCGTCGGGAACTGGCCAATGTACTCAACCGGAGCGTTCCACGCCAGGCCATCGTAAAGGTCCGGCACCACGCGCACCTCGATGCCCAGCGCGCGCGCGTCTTCCACCACCGAGATAACCGTCTGCTTATCCGCCGGCGTCGAGAAGTAGATCTCGTCCACAAAAAGCGAGCGCGCCAGTGCCACGCAGTTACGAATGCTGCCCACCACCTGCGATCCCGCCACGCCTTCGCTGCGCCCGTCCATCGTGATGAAGCCCTTGAAGCGGAAGCCCATGTGCGGCAGCGATTCAAGATGGTTCCGCAGTGCGTGCCCCACGCGCCCGTCGCCCACAATCAGGACGTTGCGCACCTCGAGCCCTTCGATAAACCGCTTCTGGCGCAACCGCCGCCACAGCGCACGGCGAACCATCAGCATCACCATGGTCAGCAGCACCGTGCTGATCATGACCACCCGGGACACCGCATACGCGCGCAGAAGATAGAGCGTCCCGCACAGCAGCAGGCCGGCGGTCAGCGTAGCCTGCACGGTCATCCGCTGTTCATGGATTCCGCTGCGCGAATCCGTGGAACGATACAGCCCGTAAATCCGCGCGAAGACGACGAGATAAACGCAGAAGAGCAGCAGGTACAGGAACAGCACCTCGGGCGCCGGTCCCGCAATATGCTGGATCAGCGAGCCCTCCGCCGTGTGCGCCTGGGGCAGCCGGATCCGAAAGGCAATCAAACCCGCGATCAGCACGCTCAGGCAGTCGAGCACGACCCAAACCAGGCTCACCACGGAGGGCCTGGAGACAGTCGTTCCCTCGCGCGCTATCGGCCGCGATCGCCGCTGCGTCCGCCGCGAGATTACTACCTGCTCGATGTAGTCCGGTGTCGCCATCGGATAAGAACCTTTTCAGCAGTCAGGTTGGGGGTTCCCGTATTGCGAGGTACGATCCGCAGACCCGCAGGTCTACCTTCCCGCGTCTAGGTCATTTTCAATCTGATACGTTACTCTCACGCTAACACGTTCTGTCCTGTAAAGTTTTGCAACAGTTGGCGCTTTTGGTCACCCATCAGAGCCACGGGACTGCCGGCCGGGGGCATTCACATCTGCGCCCCCCGCGCCAGGCAAAACCAATTCGTCCAGGGAGAGAAACTCCCGAAGTACTGGGTCTTCGCTCTTTCTCATCTGCTCCATGGTCCCAAAGAAGCGTGCCCTGCCCTCGTGGAGAAACACGACGCGATCAGCGAGCTTATCGGCGAACCGCGTGTCATGAGTTACGACAATACTGGTGAGATGCAACTGCATCTTTAGCCGTTGGATTAGCTCGCCCAGCAGATGCCCCATCAACGGGTCCACCATCGTCGTCGGCTCGTCATAAAGAATCGCCGCCGGCTGTGCTGCTAACGCGCGGGCAATCGCAACCGAACGCTTCATCCCGGTCGATAAATCGCTCGGCAGAAGGTCCTCCATCCCAGCCACGCCCACCATCTCCAGCAGCCCTTTCACCAGTTGCTGAATCTGGTCCTCCTGCATGTGCTCGCGTTCGCGCAGCGGAAACGCCACATTCTCGCCCACCGAGATCGAGTCAAACAGCGCGCCGCTCTGAAAGACCATCGTGACCTTTCGCCGAACCTCCTGCATCTGTGGCTCAGTGAACGCAGTAATATCCTGGCCGCCCACCAGCACGCGTCCGCCGTCTGCCTTCAAGAACCCCATCAGCATCTGCAGCGAAACCGACTTTCCCACACCGCTGCGCCCCAGGATGCACAGCGTTTCCCCCGGATTTACATAGAAGCTCACATCCTTGAGCACCACAAACTCGCCGAACGACTTACACACGCCTTCAAACGCGATGTACGGTCCGACTGCGGCTGACGAAGCAAACTCCGCCCCGTGCAGCCCAGCCGTGCCCGCAAAGGCAATCTCTTCCTCGGCCGCCACAGCCTCTGCCTCGTTCGCCTCGGCAGCCTCGGCCATGAACTCTTCGACCGCAGGGGCTACATCTGGCGACAGCTCCGTCGGCGACGCCTGGTCCGCGATCTCCGGAGACTCCCTTTGCGGCCCGTCACTCCCGTCCGGCAGCGGCATGGTCTAAGTATCGCCGATCACCGCCCGTTCAACCCCGGCCAGATCCTCGGCCGTATTCACGTTGATAAACCACCGCTCCAGCGTCTGCTCGTCCGGTCCTCGATACTCCGGGTAGCCGTACAGGTCGTATTCGTCGTACATCCACGAATCGTCGTTGTCCGCCTTTGCCGTCTCATGAAGCAGAACTTCCAGCCTCCGCTCGCCGTCTTCCACCACTCGCGTAAACGAGTCCGACCGCTCCCGTCGCAACAGACAGAACGCCGGCTGCTTGCGCACAACTCCCAGAAAGCTCACGCTCCTATTCGCCCGCAGAGCCTCTTCGCTCCACCGGCGCAACAACTCCGCTGGCACCAGCGGCACGTCCACAGGAACAAACATCGCCCACGGCTCCCGCGCCGCCCGCAATCCGGCCTCGATGCCGGCCGCCGGCCCGGCATCCGTTCTGGTCTCGTTCACAACCTCCGCGAATCCAGAGAGGTCGTTGCGATTGCCCGCAATCGAAACCTCCGCGCAGAAGCTCCGCAGCTTCTCCACCGCGATCTGAATCATCGGCACGCCGCCTACCCTCAGCAGCGCCTTATCCGTTCCCATCCGCGAGCTCTTGCCGCCCGCAAGCACGAACCCGTGCACCGGCAGCTTCTCAGCCACGCTCCGCGCCCACAATGCCAAAGAACCGGATCACCGACTCGATCCCGCGATGAAAGTTCGACAGGTTGAACTTCTCGTTCGGCGCATGCAGATTATCGTCCGGCAGCCCAAACCCCATCAGCACCGTCGGAATCCCAAGCTCGCGCACAAAATCGCCGACGATCGGAATCGACCCTCCGCTGCGGATGAACACCGTCTCCTTGTTGAACACCTGCGCCATCGCCTGCTTGGCCGCGCGAATGAACTCGTTATCCGAGCTCACCACAATCGGATCACCCGAGTGAATCATCCGCACCTCAACCGTGACGCCCTTCGGTGCAATCTCCTCCACGAACGCCTTGTACTTCGCAAACGTATCCGCGGGCGTCATGCCCGGTACCAGACGGAAGCTGATCTTCGCCAGCGCCTTCGCCGGAATCACCGTCTTTGCACCCGCACCCGTAAAGCCGCCCGGCATCCCATGCACATCCATCGTCGGCCGCGACCACGTGCGCTCCAGCACCGAAAACATCTCCTCCCCGGTCAGCGCCGTCGATCCCACCTCATGCTTCAGATACTCGTCCTCGTCGAACGGCAGCGCGCGCCAGCTCTCCAGCTCATCTTTCGTCGGGTCTTCGATCCCGTCATAGAACCCCGGAATCGCAATGTGCCCATCCTCACGCTTCAGCCGCGCAATGATCTGCGCCAGCGCCACAAACGGATTTGGCGCCACGCCGCCGTACATCCCGGAGTGCAGGTCCTGCGCCGCTCCGCGCACCTCCAGCTCCGTGTAGATCATTCCGCGCAGCCCAACGCACAACGTTGGCAGCTCCGGCGCAAACATCTCGGAATCACTCACCAGCGCGGCATCCGCCTTCAACGTGTCACCGTGCTCACGCACATACGCGGCAATTCCCTCGCCTCCAACCTCCTCTTCGCCTTCGCAGATCACCCGCACATTCACCGGCAGCTTGCCATCACTCTTCATCAGCGACTCAATCGCCTTCAGGTGAATCATCAGCTGACCCTTGTCATCCACCGCGCCGCGCGCATAGATGTTCCCATTGCGCTCCGCCGGCTCAAACGGAGGCGATTTCCACTCATCCAGCGGATCCGGCGGCTGCACATCATAGTGCGCATAGCAAAGCACGGTCGCTGTAGGTCTGCCATCCGGCCCCGGCCCGGCATGCAGCCAGTCCGCATAGACCAGCGGATGTCCATTCTTGTGTTTGTCACTCGCTGTCTCGATCAGCCGCACATTTTCCATGCCGGCATCGCGCAGCTCTCCGCTGCCACAAACTCCGCCGCCTTGCCGCACATCACCCGCGTGCTCCGGCGCCGTCGAAACCGACGGAATCCTCAGCAGCTCCTTCAGCTCTTCCACAAACCGCGGGCCATTCTTCCGCGCGTACTCAATCGCCGTTTCGCTCATTCGTTGGTCTGCTCCCTCTCTGCCCCGCAGTATCGCACCGCACGCCTGCGGCTTGCATCTCAGTGTCGAGACAGGCGTACACTCTCGGACTTAGGAGACCTGGAAGCATGACGACATCACTCGACGACGGCACCATGGTCGACAAGTTTGCGCAATTTGACCTGAACAGCGAAATCGCCGAAGCCGCGCAGAAGAAGCCCTGGCCCGCCGGTCACTTCGCGAAGATGCTTTTCAAGAAACACGACCTCCGCATCCTGCTCATCTCCATGGAGCCCGGCGCGCGCATGAACGAGCACCACGCCGACGGCACCATCTCCGTCCAGGTCCTCTCGCGGCCGCATCCGCATCAACGTCGCCGGCCATCCGCACGAGCTCCCCACCGGCAGCCTCTTCACGCTCGGGGCCTCCATCCGTCACGACGTCGAAGCGCTCGAAGACGCAGCCTTCCTCCTCACCATCTCCTGGCCCACCACGGAAGAGCTCGCCGCCATGAAGCACCGCGGCTACGGAACTTAACTCGCGAGCTACATCGTCCCGGGCTTCGGTTGGAAGATCGCAATGCTGGATCCCGCCGGATCGCTCAGCACCGAAAACCAGCCGACGTTCGGGATCTCCTGCGAATTCACATGAACCTGCGCGCCCAGAGACTTTGCCTTCTCCGTCGCCTTTTTAATGTCCTCGACTCCAACGTAGGCCAGCCATCCCGGCGCGCCGCCCTGCATCGAAAACATTCCGCCGCCTGGTCCACTGTCCGGCTTGAACGTGCTGTAGACGCCATGCGGTCCCATATCCATATCGTTGAACTGCCAGCCAAACATCTCGCTGTAGAACTGCTTCGCCTTCGCTGGATCCGACGTATTCAGCTCCAGATGCACAAACGGATTCGCCATATGGTTCTCCTTGCATAGCATGATCTCGCAGCCGCGATTTACGCCAACATATTAGCCTCAGCTCGCAGGCTCCGGCGCGATTTTTACCGCTTGTTCAGTGTCATTCGCAACATTAGCCGGCCGCGCCCGCATTACCCACGCCAGGCAGCCGATGCAGACCAGCCACGGCACGCATAAACTGCCGATCCCAATCGGAAATCCTCCCGTCTCATCCCGCATCCATCCCATCCAGTACGGCCCGGCGAACCCGCCGAGCATTCCGCACATGTTCATCGTCGCAATCGCCAGCGCTCCCTCGTCGCCACGAAACAGCTCCGTCGCAACCGCCAGCCACGGCCCCTGCAGCGCCGAGAACGCCACAATCATCAGCAGCAACGCCGCCGCCGCCAACACTCCGTGCAGATTCACCCCTGCAAACAACATCAGCAACGCCAGTACGATCAGCGGAACAATCGCATGCCAGCGCCGCTCCCCTGTTCTGTCCGAATGCATCGCGTTCAACAGCATCGCCGCTGCGCCCATCACACCGCTTGCCGCGATAAGGTAGCCGACGGCTTGCGCCGTCAGTCCGGTCAGCGTGCGCACCAACTGGGGAAGAAAGAAACTCAAAGCGTAGTACCCGGCCAGCATGCAGACCCCGAACAAACCCAGGGCCCACACCCGCATATCGCCAAACACCGCCCGCAGCGCCTCTTTGCGATCGCCATGGCTCAGTGCTATTGTCCCAGTCGCAACCTCCGTCTCGAGTGCCTCGCGTTCTTCGCTCTTCAGCCAACCCGCCGCCGACGGCCTCTCCGATAACGTGAACCACATCACCACGCCCAGCACTACGGCCGGCATTCCCTCCACGAGAAACAGCCACTGCCAGCCGCGCATGCCCAGTCTGCCATCCAGCCGCAGCAGCGCTCCCGCGAAAGCGCCCATCACCGTCGAACTCAACGGCAGCGCGATATAGAACAGGCTGATGGCGCGCGCCCGCTCCTTCGACGGAAACCACAGCGACAAAAAGTAAATCGCGCCCGGCCAGTATCCAGCCTCTGCCGCGCCCAGCAACAGCCGCATTCCATAAAAGCTTGCATGCCCGCGCACAAACAACATCGCCATCGCGAGCAGGCCCCACGTCACCATGATCCGCGCCAACCATCTGCGCGCGCCAAACTTCAGCAGCAGCCAGTTCGACGGCACCTCGCACAGCGCGTAGCTAACAAAGAACAACCCCGCGCCCAGCCCGTACACGTACGGCGTAAAGTGCAGATCGTTGTTCATCGGCTCCGCGGCAAAGCTGATGTTCGCCCGGTCCATGAATGCCACGAGATAGCAGATCGAGAGCAGCGGAAGAATCCGCCACCGCGCCTTCCTCAACGCTGACTGCAAAGGATCCCGGCCCGCGATGCTCTTCATCGCATCTGCCTCCGCGCCTGCTCTCGTGTGCCGTCGAGCCTACGCTCCGCCGCAGTCTGCCGCCATCGTTTTCTCGAGGGAGGTTCGTTCAACGGACCTCCCTCGCTCCCAATTTGAAGGCCTCAGCCGACTGTTCACGGCACGATGCCGCACTCGATCCGGGCGAGTTCCACGATCTGCGGGCGAGCCTCCGCGCAGCATGCCCAAACGGCGGCCGCCCAGCTTCGAATCATCGCATCGCGTTCACCGCCAGGCGAGCTGCGCATGACGTCCAGCGCACCGATTGCAGCCCCGCCTTCAGGTAGCGGGACGGCCGGCCACACCCGCCGCCGGCGAGCCATCTGCATGTGGAAACGCTGGACCTGCCGGCCGGAGATCGCCTTCTCCACGCAGCAGTAGAGGCCAAACATTGCGAAGTTCAGCGCGATCCGCTTCGTAAGCGCCGAGGCATGCTGAACCGCCCATGCATCGACAACATATTGATGCAGAAACTCCGGATCGCCCAGCGAGAGCGTGTAGTTGCACACGGCGTTATAGGCGTCGAGTTCTGACGCGTAGCAGCCCTCTCCGCTCAAATAATCAGGCATTCGCTCCATGGCACTTTTTGTACTTCTTGCCCGAGCCGCAGTAGCACGGATCGTTCCGGCCGATGTTCGCGCCCGTACGCTTCGGTGCAGAGCCGTTGCCGTTCGCGGTCGATCCACCCGCCTGTCGTGCAGCGGCAAGCTCGCGTTCCTTGGTGCGGGCGAACTCGCGCTCCAGCTGATCGATCGTCGTCTGCGGAGCGCGGGTGGGCACCGTCGGCGGGGGGCCGGCAGGACGCTGTGCCGCCTGCTGCTGACCGTTTTGCTGCCAGTGCGTTTGTGACGGTAACGGCATCTGCGCAGGCGGCGGCATCTGCGGCGGTGCTTGCTGGAACCGGGCCTGCAGTGTGGAAAGCTGCTCCATCGTTTCGATCGGCGTGCCGTCCGGAGCCAGGATCTGCATGCGGAACAGGTGCCGGCAGGTGTCCTCCTGGAAGCGCAGCATCATGTCCTCGAACATGGTGAAGGATTCCTTCTTGTACTCGACCAGCGGATCGACCTGCGCGTAGCCGCGAAGCCCGATGCCCTCCTTCAGGTGGTCCATGTTGAGGAGGTGGTCTTTCCAGAGCCCATCAAGCACCGAGAGCATAACGACGCGCTCGTGGTAACGCATGTTGGGCGCGCCCAGGATCTGCTCCTTGACGTTGTAGCGCTCCTGCAGCTTCGTGAAGATCGCTTCCCCGAGATCGTGACGGGAGAGCTCGTCCGCGTTAATGGCGTCCGAGTCCGATGCGCCGGTTTCCTTCGAGAGCTTTGCCCCGAAGATGTCGGCGATGCCGTTGAAAAGCCCCGTGAGGTTCCACTGCTCAACGTGCGCCTTCTCGGGGACAAACTCGTCGATGAGGTTCGAGAGGATCGTCGAGACGTAGTCGTCGATGATCAGCTCTTTCTGCTCGATGCCTTCCATCAGCTGCCGCCGAAGCCCGTACACGGCTTCGCGCTGCTTGTTCATCACGTCGTCGTACTCGAGCACGTGTTTGCGCGACTCGAAGTTCTGCGCTTCGACGGCCTTCTGCGCGCCCTCGATGCGCTTCGAAATCATGCGCGACTCAATCGGCACGCCCTCTTCCATGCCGAGCCGCTGCAGCAGCGTGCCGACCCACTCGCGCGCGAAGATACGCATAAGGTCGTCTTCAAGCGAGAGGAAGAAGCGCGAAGCGCCGGGGTCGCCCTGACGGCCGGCGCGTCCGCGAAGCTGGTTGTCGACGCGGCGTGACTCGTGCCGCTCGGTGCCGAGGATGAACAGACCGCCGACTTCAACCACCTTGTCGTGCTCGGCCTTGGTTGCGGAATCGTGCGAGGCGATGATCTCGTCCCACTGCTGCTGCGCTGTTTCGAACTCCTGGCCCTGGTAGTAGAAGCGCGTGAACCCGGCGGCGGCGTTGGGGTGAATGGCGCCTTCGGCGGGCGAGATCGCGCGAGCGAGCGAGCGCTTGACGAGATCCTGGCGCGCCATGAACTCAGGGTTGCCGCCGAGCAGGATGTCCGTACCGCGGCCCGCCATGTTCGTGGCGATCGTGACCATGCCGAGGCGACCGGCCTGCGCGACGATCTCGGCTTCCTTCTCGTGGAACTTCGCGTTCAGCACGACGTGGCGCACGCCCTTGCGCTTCAAAATGTCGGAGAGGAGCTCGGATTTTTCGATCGACGTCGTGCCGACCAGCACGGGCTGCTTGGAGGCGTGGAGACGCTCGATCTCGTCACCAACAGCGAAGTACTTCTCCTTCGCGGTGCGGTAGACGACGTCGGGGTTCTCGAGGCGCTGCATCACGCGGTTGGTGGGGATGACGACGATGTCGAGCTTGTAGATGGACTCGAACTCGGCGGCTTCGGTCTCGGCGGTGCCGGTCATGCCGGCGAGCTTCTTGTACAGCCGGAAGTAGTTCTGGAAGGTGATCGTCGCGAGCGTCTGATCTTCCTTGCGGATGTCGACGCCTTCCTTGGCTTCAATCGCCTGGTGAAGGCCGTCAGACCAGCGGCGGCCCGGCATCAGGCGGCCCGTGAACTCGTCGACGATGATGATCTCGCCGTCCTTCACCACATACTCCACGTCGCGCTTGTACAGCGCATGCGCCTTCGTCGCGACCTCGATGTGGTGCTTCATGTCCCAGTTCTCAGGATCCGCGATGTTGCCGATTCCGAGCAGCTGCTCGACCTTCTCCCATCCCTGGTCGGTAATGGTGATCGCGCGCGCTTTTTCGTCGACCACAAAGTCGCCGGTCCACGTCTTCGATTGCGCCTCGAAGTTCTCGATCATCTCGCCCTCTTCGAGCTGCGGAATAATCGTGTTCGCGATCGCGTACTTGTCCGTCGTCTTGTCGGTCGGCCCGGAGATGATGAGCGGAGTGCGCGCTTCATCGATGAGGATCGAGTCGACCTCGTCGACGATGCAGTAGAAGTGACCGCGCTGGACTGTGTCCTTGAGGTCGAACTTCATATTGTCGCGCAGGTAGTCGAAGCCGAACTCGTTGTTCGTGCCGTAGGTGATGTCGGCGCCATAGGCTTCGCGGCGCTGCTCGTCGGAAAGATCATGCACGATGACGCCGACCGACAGGCCGAGGAAGCCGTAGATCTTGCCCATCCACTCGGCGTCGCGCTTGGCCAGGTAGTCGTTCACCGTGACAACATGCACGCCGCGTCCGGCGAGCGCGTTCAGATAGCAAGGAAGTGTGGCGACGAGCGTCTTGCCTTCGCCCGTCTTCATCTCGGCGATCTTGCCCTGGTGCAGCACCATGCCGCCGATCATCTGCACGTCATAGTGCCGCATCCCGACTACGCGGATGCCGGCTTCGCGAACAACAGCGAACGCCTCGGGAAGAATTTCGTCCAGCGCCGCCTTTTCGGCGGCAATGATCTCATCCGGGTCCGTGATGCCTTCGATGGCGCTGGCGATCCGGGCGCGGAACTCCTGCGTCTTCGCTGTAAGCTGCTCGTCGGAGAGCTGCTTCAACTCGGGTTCATAGCCGTTGATCTCGGCGACGACGGGCAGCATGCGCTTGACGGCGCGGTCATTGGCAGTGCCGAAGACTTTGGCGAAAGATTTTTCGAGCAGCACGGAAGTTGTCCTTTTTTGCAGCGCGCGGATGCAGCTATTGGCGCAAGCGATCAGATTTCGAGCGGGATAAAACAGGCCAGAGTGGCCCGCAGAAGAGCGCCTACAGAGCGGCGCTGCTACGGCCGAAGCTGGTCGACGCGAACACGGCGGCCGAGTGCTGCGCCGGCGGCCGCATCGTCCATGTGCAGTAGAACGCGGCGCGGCGCGGCGCTGGTATCAGGAGCGTCTCCGGATCAGCGGCTGAACTCAACGCGATACTCTGCGCAAGGTGCTCGGCGCGCGCGTCAGCGGCCTGACGATACAGCAGCGCGCTGATATGGTGGCCGTAGAACCCGCCCTGCGCAGAAGACGCGTTCGCCTGCGACGCTCCCAGCGTCGAGATCAACAGAAACAGGCAGGCGAGATGGCGAGTGCGCAGGGCCACAGTATCTACAGTTTAGATGATTGCGCCCCTGAATTGTTGCTGTTTTATGAGGCGGGCTTCAGATACCCGGCCAGCGGAGTCCCCGAGCCACGGATGCTCGCCGCGACGCACTGCGCAACCAGATCCGCCCCCTCCGCGCTGGTGTGCGTGTGGTCCTTGGGAAAAAGCGGCGCCGTCTTCTCAGGACCAAGCGCCTCCAGCCGGTCCGCTTCCACATTGCCCAACTCGAGCACCGGAATGTGCTCCTGCGCCGCAACCTGCCGGATCCACTCGTCATAGCCCATGTCCCGCTCAATGTGGGCGCCGGCCGGGCAGGCAGGCTGCGTAGCCGCTCCGCAACCAGAACCATCTGGAGCCTTCCAGATATTGCGCACGGTTGTCGTGAGAAGCATCGGGTGCACGCCTTTCGCCTTGGCGTCATCGATCATCTTGCGCAGATACCACCCGAACGTATGGACGGTCTCCGACCTTGCCCGCATACGGTCCGGTCGTCTGGGCGACATCTGCCGTCTCCTCGCCCACCCCTTTCAGGTCACCGCGCGGTTTCGTCCCGCCCAGTTCGCCGCCGTCGTTGTGCCCCATCTGCAGCAGCAGATAGTCGCCCGCCTTCATCTCGCCCAGCACCGCTGCCCAGTGGCCCTCGTCGATGTACGACCGCGCGGAGCGGCCCGCAATCGCCCGGTTCGCCACGTTAATCCGCGCGAGATCGAAAAACTGCGCAAAGTGGTCGCCCCAGCCCAGGTCCGCGCTATTCCGTGCCGTCGAGTCTCCAACGATAAACACCGTGGGAAGCGCCGGGTTCAGCGCAGCATTATGCGGCACGTTCGTCTGGGCCGGTGTGGGTGGCGGAGCATCCTGTGCGAACGCAGGCGAAGACAATCGAATCCCAGGGCAGAGCAAAATCGCAAAAGCGATGAACCGCAACATGCAGGTACGGTACCACTCCACAAACCCAGCGACCGACGCCGGAGTGACAGACGCGAGCCGCTACTCGCGCGACCGCACAAAGACCGCCGTATTCTTGCCGCCCTCGTTCGAATACGTCACCCGCACGCTATATCCCTTGTGAGGATCGTAGCTTCGCCCACTCGCCACGCTCATGCCCAGGTCCACCACAAGGTGCGGGCCCAGCACAAATGTCTCCGTCTTGCCGGCATCATCCTTAACCGTCATCGTCCGGCTGTGCTTGTCGAAATTCACCACCGTGCCCTCGATCTTCTGAAACGGCCCTGCACCCAGATCCTTTATCGCGACTGCCGTACGGTCGTCGTCATAGCCGTAGTAATAGACCACGGCGTAGTCCCCCACCTTCTGGAACTTGTTCGCCGCCGTTGCATCGGACCGCAGCGTGTTATCGAAGTCCAGCGTCACCTTCGCGTTCGGAGCGAGCTTGAACTCGCTCGTATCGCCGCTGTCCACCGTCACATCGATCGTCTTCGTCGCAGGATTGATCGTCTTCACCGTGCCACTCACCGCATGCACAATCATCTGCGCGCCCGCTGTCGCGCAACACGCTGTCAGGGCAATCGTCAACACCACTCCAGATTTCCATTGCATAAGAAAACCTCCTCCTTACTAGAGGCTCGAGACTCACGCCCGCAGCCTACAGAGCGGCCTGGGCCTCGTTTATATCGGCGTCCGACATGCTACACCGGCTCGCTTTCTGCAGGCAACACCCCTACCGAACCACCTTCACAACCGCCGCATCCGGCCCACTCCAGGCCGCTGCCCCGCTGTGCGTCAGCTTCGCGCTCGCATCGTCCCAGCGCAGATGCGTGATCTCGTCCTTGCCCTGCTCATACGCATACGTCTGCCCGTCGTCGCTGTACAGGGTGAACTCGCCATTCGCCCCGGGATACACCCGCACCTCTGCAATCGCCTGCTTCTCATTCGTGCTCAGCACCGGCACGCCCAGCGGAAGAATCGATCCCGCGCGCACAAAGATCGGAATCGTATCGATCGGCGCATCCACGCGCAGCCTCTGTCCGCCATGCACGCGCTCGTTCGTCCAGAAGTTGTACCAGTCCGTTCCCGCCGGCAGATACACCTCGCGGCTCGTCATTCCCTGCTCCGTCACCGGCGCAATCAGCAGCGCCGGTCCGAACATATACTCATCGCCAATCTCCGCCACCTTCGGATCGCTGCCGAAATCCATGAACAACCCACGCATAAACGGCGCGCCCGTCTCATGCGAGTACCAACCCAGCGAGTAGATGTACGGCATCAACTGATACCGCAGCTTCAGATACTTCTCGAGTATCGGCTCGGCCTGCTTGCCATAGCTCCAGACCTCGTTGAACTTGCGGCTGCCATGCGTGCGCATGTTCGGCTGAAACGTCCCGTACTCAAACCACCGCACATACAGCTCGGGATAATCGTCATAGTGCCCGACCTCCTCCCGCGCATCGCTCGGATCAATCAGCACCGGCCGCTCCGGCTTATGCGTGGACGGCAGGTACTGCCACCCTCCAATATCCGTGCTCCAGTACGGCATCCCCGAGGCCGTAAATCCAATGCCCGTCGGCACCTCGCGCCGCAGCGTATCCCACGTCGGAAAAATATCCGACGACCAGAAGATCGTCCCATTATGCTGCGCGCCCAGGTACGCATCGCGCGACAGAATCAGCGCGCGCCTGTCCTTCAGGTCCGCGCGAAATCCGTCATAGATCGCCTTCGTATGAAAGTACGGATACACATTGAAGTACTCCGTGCCCGGCCCCACATGCAGATAGCTTCCATTCGGCGGCAGGTCCGGCTCCGTCTCATCCGCCCAGAAGCTGTCGAACCCCAGCGACACAAAGTTCTCGTTGATCCGGTCCCAGAACCACTTCGCCGCATCGGGATTCGTCGTATCGATGTCCGACCCCGCCTTGTCATACGGCAAACCATTCGTCGGCGTGCCATCGGCTAGATGCTCGAACCACCCATTCTTCAAAATCGTCGCGTAGTACCTGTCCTCCGGCACATACCGCGGCCACACGCTGATCATCGAATGAAATCCCATCCGGTGCAGCTCATCATTCA
This sequence comes from uncultured Acidobacteriaceae bacterium, assembly GCA_963777205.1. Lineage (GTDB taxonomy): Bacteria > Acidobacteriota > Terriglobia > Terriglobales > Acidobacteriaceae > Granulicella. Next base: position 80,780 of record CAVZPQ010000004.1, read on the forward strand.
TCGCCTTCGGGTCTGGCCAGTACCGCGGATCCATATCCATCTGGCCCATCTTCGTGAAGTAGAACCAGTCCACCACCATCACATCCGCCGGAAGATGCCGCTCGCGATACCCGCGCGCCACATCCAGAATTTCTTTCTGCGACGCATACCTCTGCTTGCACTGGATGTACCCATACGCCGACTTCGGCAGCATCGGCACATCGCCCGTCAGCAGCCGATATCCCTCATACAGCTTGTCGTACGTGTCCCCCACAATCACAAAAAACGAAACCCGCTGCCCCACCTGCGAGGTCCACTTCGTGCGCTCATTGAACGCAAAATCCACCCGCGTCTTCGACGGGTTGTCCCACACAATCGCGTATCCCTTGTTCGTCACCACGAACGGCACGCACACACTCGGCCCCGCCGCCGCGTCGTAATCATGCGCGCACTCAATCGACCTTCCGCGCAGATCCAACCCACCCTGCTGATTCTGTCCCAGCCCGTAGTAGTGCTCATCATTCGGCGCCGCAAACGTCGCTCCCACTCGAAAATAAGGGTCATCGCCCGGCCTGCGGTCATAAAGAATCTGCGCGTCGCCGTCCTTGTGATTCGGCACCGACATCTCCCAGCCCTGCATCGACAGCACCGAACTCCCATCCGGCCGCGTAATCCCAAACCCAAACCCTGGCGTCGACCCAATAAAGTACTTCGCCGTCTCCGGCTGCGGCCCCGTCGGCGGATGCCACGCCCCCACCTTCACCACCATCTCCGGCGACCGATACTCATCGCCCGCGGCTGAACTCGAATGAACCCACCCGCTCTCATTCGGCTGCGCCACAATCCCCACACCGGGCCCCTTCTCCGCCGCCGCCGCATCGAGACTCATCGTCACGCGCACAATCCCCGGCGCATACCCTTCCAGCACCACCGTCGCATTGTCACGCTGCAGCACAACGCGCTGCGCGAGCGCACCCCAAGCGCACGTACAAATCAAAATCACTCCCGCCGATATCCTCGGAATGCGGCGCCGATTGTTTTGGAGGGGCACGGCTTCAGCCGTGCCGTAAAGCCCTGAAGAGCACCTGGGCTTTAGCTCCTGAGGCAACCTGCGTACACCATCCAGTTGTCGATCCAAAGAGCACGCCTCCACCGATATACCCACCGTATCACCGGCACTCGGCACTGCGTCACTTCGCTCTGTTTCGTTAAGGGCATGGCTTTAGCCATGCCGCAAAATCGCCCATAAAGCACGGGGCTTTAGCCCCTGAGGCAACCTGCGTCGTCCGTCGTCGCGAGTAACACCGCCTTTGTCTGCGGCGCCGAAGGCGCGTCGGCTCCATGCAATGGCCATGCAATGGTTACTCGACCGGCAGCTTCGCTCTGTAGCCGTCGCGTGAAATCACCGAGTACTTCACCGGCTTGCCCTTCTCATCCTGCATCTTCAGCGGCTTGCCTTCGTTGTCCACCAGGTAAACCTTCACCTTCCGATAGCTTCCGTCGTTCGCCGTATTGGTCGGCTTGTAGGTCAGCACATACTGGTTCCGGATCGACTCATTGATTTGCGAAAACACATCCGGCAGCGCGCCCTGGAACACCGGCTGAAACCACATCCCGCCTGTCATCTGCGCAAACGTGCGCATCTCGTTATCCGCCTGCAGGTAGTCCATATGCCGCGCTCCGCCGCCCATGCCCATGCCGCCATCCATGCCACCCATCTCGCGCAGCATTCCACCCGTGCTGATCGTGAAGATCGTCACGTTCGGCGTCTCCTTAATCTTCTGCAGCATCTTGTCCAGCGTGATCTTCGACATCGTGTCGCGCCCGCTCGAGATCAAAATGATGTACTTGCGTCCCTCCACCCTGCTCAGCCGGTCGAGCATCTCGTACAGCGCGTCAAACTCGTTCGTCTCGCTGAACCCCGGGATCATCAGGCTCTGCAGCGACTGCGCAATCGTGGACTTATCGTTCGTAAAGTCGCACAGAATGTGCGTGCGCATGTCATACGTCGCCACCGCAACATAATCATCCGGCTGCAGCGTCCTGAAGAACGCCGCTGACGCATTCAGCATGTCGTTGATGAACCAGTACGAGTTCGACGCAAACTCCAGCAGCATCACCGCCGTAATCGGCGTCTTCGTCACCCGCAGCGACGTCACCTTCTGCTCGACCCCGTCCTCCACCACCAGGAAGTTGTCCGCCTTCAGCCCCGGAACAAACTGGTGCGTTTTATCCAGCAGAACATTCACATCCAGGTTCACAATCGGCACGTCCACCCGCATGGAGAACGTCTCGTTGTCCGGGTTCTTGATCTTCTCTTCCGCAGGCGCGGGCGGCGGTGTGTCCTCTTCCTTCTTCTTCGGCAGCACAATCCCATCCGTGCCCGTCACCGGCCCACTATCATCCGCCGACGGCTGCTGCGGCTGCGCGCGGCTTCTGCTGCTGAGTTGGCTTCTGCTGCGTCTGGTCACTCGCCGGCGCGCTCTGCGCCCAAACCGGCGCACCCATCCCCGCCGCCAGGCTCATCACCAAACCGACCGCACACGCCCAAACCCTCTTCATACCTGCTACTCCAACGCCCTCACGGGAACCCGGGATTCTTTACTCCAGTTCTACGCCTAACCTGCTCATTAAGACGAGTCGCAGCCCGCCCGGTTTAAGCCAGAATCCCTGAGCCGAAACTGCGCTCCTCGCTCTACTGTGTACTGTCTACCCTCTGCCGTCGCGTCCAGACGCACGAAGGGCCGCCGGGGGGTGCCAGCGGCCCATTCGCGTACGTCTAGCGCCTCCTATCAAGGGAACCGATCGGTGGGGGATCGTCCCGACCAGAGGCGCTCTTCAATTATCCCACATCTCCTCACCATCCGCCACAAACTCCCTCATCCCGCTCTGTTGTACCCTCAGAGTCATTCGGCTCAAACGTCGTACCGGGCCCACTGTCGGAGACGCACCCCCATGTCGGACATCCAGGCCTTCGCGGCCCACGCCGCCGGAGCCCAGCTCCTTCCCTTCCGCTACTCCCCCGGCGAGCTCCGCCCCTACGACGTCGAAGTCCGCGTCTCTCACTGCGGCGTCTGCCACTCCGACGTCCACCTCATCGACAACGACTGGGGCATCTCCCGCTACCCCCTCGTCCCCGGCCACGAGATCATCGGCACCGTCACCGCCCTCGGCTCCGCCGTCCACGGCGCAACCGCCGGCACCACCGGCGCAATTACGTTAGGCCAGCGCGTCGGCATCGGCTGGCAGGCCGACTCCTGCCACATCTGCGAGTGGTGCCGCGCCGGCGAAGAGCACCTCTGCCCCAAAGCCGTCCCCACCTGCGTCGGCCGCCACGGCGGCTTCGCCGAATCCGTCCGCGTCAACTCCCGCTTCGTCATCCCCATCCCCGACGCGCTCGACTCCGTCTCCGCCGCCCCGCTCCTCTGCGGCGGCGTCACCGTCTACTCGCCGCTCCGCAACCACAACGCCCGCCCCGCCTCACGCGTCGGCGTCATCGGCATCGGCGGCCTCGGCCATCTCGCCCTGCAGTTCGCCCGAGCCTTCGGCAGCGAAGTCACCGCCTTCTCCTCCTCGCCCGACAAGCAGAGCGAAGCCCTCTCCCTCGGCGCGCACCGCTTCGTCAACACCCGCGAGACCGCCTCCGTCAAAAAGCTCGCCCGCTCCTTCGACCTCATCCTCTCCACCGTCTCCGCCGACCAGGACCTCCACAACTTCATCGACGCCCTCCGCCCCAAAGGCACGCTCGTCATCCTCGGCGCCGGCCCCTCGCCGCTGCAGATCTCCGGCGCCTCGCTCATCGGCGGCCAGCGCGCCGTCGCCGGCTCCAACATCGGCAGCCCCCGCGACATCCGCGAGATGCTCGACGTCGCCGCCCGCCACAACATCAAGGCCGTCACCGAGCGCTTCGCCATGAAGGACGCCAACACCGCCGTCGCCCGCGTCAAGAAAAACCAGGTCCGCTACCGCGCCGTCCTCACCCCGTAAAACTCGCGACTCTCAAACTCGAAACTCGCACCTGAACCGTACCCACCGCATGCACTACACTTCCACGCATGCGCTCGGCCCTTGTTGCACTGCTCCTCGCATCCACCACACCCGCCCTCGCCCAGACCGCTCCACACCCCGAAGACCTCGCCACCGTCACCGGCCACATCATCTGCGCCGACACCCAGCGCCCCGCGCGCCTCGCCGAAGTCCGCCTCGTCCCCGCCACCATCAGCCCTGCCAAAACCACCAAGCCAGACCCCAACGACGTCTTCAACGGCGGCAACCTCCCCGCCACCCAGACCGACCTCTCCGGCGCCTACACCATTCGCAACGTCCACCCCGGCCAGTACTATCTGCGCATCGACCTCCCCGGCTACGTCACCCCGCTCCTCAGCTTCACCCGCGACCAGCTCGCCAAGCCCACGCCCGAGCTCCAGCAGCGCATTCAGAACGAGCTCCAGCGCCTCACCGTCGCCGGCCGCGCCACCCTCACCGCAGACGCCACTCTCCGCCGCGGCGCCTCCATCTCCGGCACCGTCCTCTTCGACGACGGCACTCCCGCCATCGGCATCGGCGTCCGCGTCCTCGAGCGCGACCCCAAAGGTGACTTCAAGCAGGCCGTCCAGGCCAACGCGCTGCGCTGGTCCCTCACCACCGACGACCACGGCCGCTACCGCTTCGACGCGCTCCCCGCCGGCGAGTACGCCGTCCAGGCCAACCTCACCCTCAGCAGCCAGGACACCACCCGCATGCCCATGCCCAACGGCAACATGGTCGAGATGGTCGTGACGCACTACTTGTTTTCGCTCCCCGTCTACTCCGGCTCCGTCATCCGCCGCCACGACGCCAAGCCCATCAAGCTCGAGGCCGGCGAAGAAGCCGCCGACATCGACATCACCATCCCCATCTCGCAGCTCCATGAGGTCTCCGGCTCGCTCGTTGCCAAGGACGGCCACGCCATCAACGGCGGCAAAGTCGCGCTCCTCTTCGCCGACGACCGCTCCCAGTTCGCCGAGGTCGACATCAACCCTGACGACTCCACCTTCCACTTCCCGTACGTCCCCGAAGGCAACTACATCCTCTCCGTCAAGGAAGCCCGTGACGTCGGTCAAGTCGAAGTTCCCAACGCGCCCGGCGCCATTCCCCGCACCCACACCGAACACCCCACACTCCACACCTACGGCACCACCGAGCAGCCCCTCGCCGTGCAGACGGACATGCAGTCCCTCAACATCTCAGTCCCGGATGCCAGCTACGATTCAACCACCGCCGACACCTCGGAATAACCCACGCGCCGGGCGCCCCACATCTCGAGTATCGAGATGTGGGTTTTCGTTCGGCGTGAAAAGTTCGTCCTTCTGATTACCTCTCCCGCAGCGACGCCATATCAATCGAAAACCTGTACTTCACATCCGACCGCGCCATCCGGTCATACGCCTCATTCACCTTCTGGATCGGAATCACCTCAACATCCGCCGTAATGTTGCGGTCCCCGCAGAAGTCCAGCATCTCCTGCGTCTCGGCAATCCCCCCAATCAGCGACCCCGAAAAACTCCGCCGCCTGAACAGCAGCCCAAACACCCCGATCGGCAGCGGCTTGTCCGGCGCCCCCACCATCGTCAGGTTTCCATCCCGCGCCAGCAGATTGATCAACGCGTTCACATCATGCTCTGCCGCCACCGCATCCAGAATGAAATCAAACGACCCAGCATGCTTCTGCATCTCGTTCGCGTCCTTCGAAATCACAACCTCATCCGCGCCCAGCCGCAGCGCGTCCTCCTTCTTGCTCGGCGAAGTCGTAAACACCACCGTGTGCGCTCCCAGCGCATGCCCAAACTTCACCGCCATGTGCCCCAGTCCGCCCAGCCCCACCACACCCACCTTCTTGCCCTTCGTCACACCCCAGTGCCGCATCGGCGAGTAAGTCGTGATTCCCGCGCACAGCAGCGGCGCCGCTCCCGCTAGGTCCAGATTCGCCGGAACCTTCAGCACAAACCGCTCATCGACCACAATCGAGTCCGAATACCCTCCGTACGTCACCTTCCCCGTGTGTTTATCCGGAAAGTTATACGTAAACGTCGGATTCGCGCAGAACTGTTCGAGGCCCGCCTTGCACTCCGGACAGGTCCGGTCCGAATCGACCATGCAGCCCACCGCCGCCAGGTCGCCCTCCTTGAACTTCTTCACCTGCGATCCCACCTTCTTCACCCGCCCGACAATCTCATGCCCCGGCACGCACGGATACGCCGTCGGCATCACGTCCTTCCACTCGTTCCTCACCTGGTGCAAATCCGAGTGACAGATCCCGCAAAACAAAATCTCAATCTGAACATCTGTTTGTGTGGGATCGCGCCGTTCGATCACAGTAGGGGCAAGCGGCGAGTCAGCACTGGCAGCGGAATAAGCCTTGGCGTTGAACATGCTGCCTTGGATGTCGCCGCTACCGCCGGGTATTCAAAACTCGCAGCGCGAAATCCGGTGTGACGTACGCTCCGCATCCTTCCTGCCAGTCGGGTCTACCATGCAGTCTCACGAACTCCATTAACCTGCTCCCGAGCCATCTTTGTGCAAACAAAGGGCAGCCGCCCTTGCGTTGTTCATCCCCCCAAACCCCAGGTCGCATCTTCGTGACAATCCCCCATCCGGGGCCATATAGTTTCCTCGTCTTACCGCCTCAATCGAGTTGCTTCACCAGGGAGTCCCTTCATGACCCGTCGTTCGCTTCTTGCGTCCGTAGCCCTTCTCTGCGCGCTTACGGTCCCGGCCCTTGCTCAAACCACCACCGCTTCGCAGGCCACCGATCTCGGCGCCGCCGACCCGGCCGCCACAACCCACTTCACCGTCTACTTCCCGCTCACCCATCAGGACAAGCTCGAGCAGCTGGTCAACGATCAGACCAACTCCTCCTCGCCCAGCTATCACCAGTGGCTCACGCCCGCCCAGTTCGCCACCCAATTCGGTCCCAACCCGGGCGATGTCGCCCGCGTCACCCGCCGCCTCGAGCAGGCCGGCTTCACCGTCACCGCGCAGCACACCCAGAGCATCGAGGTCACCGGTCCGGTTGCCGCCGTCGAAACTCTCTTCTCCACCCGCCTCAATCAGGTGAAGCTGCACCACAGTGGAAAGATCAGGCTCTCCGCCGCCCGCCATCCGCTCACGCTTCCCGCAGAGCTTGCAGCCGCCGGCGTCGTCATTCCGTCCTTCTACCCGGAGCTCTCCGCGACACGTCCACTCCGCCAAGGTGAACGGCTCCACCAACGCGGCCGGCGCGCAGCTCGCCGCCACCCAGAACGCCTCCCCTCCCAGCGGCTCTCCACGTCCTACCTGATCTACTACCCGGACGATCTCAACGAGGCCTACTCCTTCCCGTCCTTCACCACCCAGGCAGGTCCTTCTTCGGTCCCAAGAAGAAGCAGATCGCCGGCGTCGGCGCACACATCGGCATCGTCATCGACTCCGTCATCAGCCCCGCCGACCTCAACGCCAGCTTCAACTCCGAGGTCTACATCGGTCCCTACATCGACATCCAGGACTACTCCGCCGTCTCCAACCTTCCCGTCCCCTCCGTCACCGTCCGTCCTGTAGACGGCGGCAGCGGGCCCTTCGATCCAAACTCCGGCAGCGCCCCTGAAGCCTCGCTCGACACCCAGATGTCCCTCGGCACCGCTCCCGGCGCTCAGGAAACCCTCTACAACATGCCCGACCTGAGCTGGTCCTCCGTCGCCGACGCCTACGCGGCCATCGACGAGGACAACTCCGTCGACGTCGTAAGCTCGTCCTTCGGCGGATGCGAGCTCTACTTCACCGCTCCCTATAACGGCGGCGTCGACTACACCAGCATCCCCAAGCAGATTCACCAGATCCTGCTCCAGGGCAATGCGCAGGGCATCACCTTCCTCGCCAGCTCCGGCGACAACGGCGCCGTTCCCTGCCTGTCCGCAGCCTTCGCAAATAACCCCACCAACGGCACCTCCTACGTCAAAGGCGTCGAGTATCCCGCTTCCGATCCCGCTGTCACCGGCGTCGGCGGCACCAATCTCGTCACCGTGCCGACTCCCACTGCCAACGACTCCACCTACTACCAGGAGAACGCCGACTTCGATCCCCGCGTCCCCGCGGAGTTCGAGCTCGCGCCCGGCGACATCGTCAGCGTCAACAACAACACCTGGGGCTCCGGCGGCGGCTACAGCGTCATCTTCCCCAAGCCGCTCTTCCAGCTCCTCACCCCAACCGCCAAGCCCGGCCGCGCCGTTCCTGACGCTTCCCTCATGATGGGCGGCTGCCCCGGCGACGCCGCCTCATCCGCCGGCGCCTGCAACGCTCCCGCGCAGCTCCGTCCTCGTCTGGATCGGCGGTGGCCCCGCTCTCCTCATCGGCACCAGCGCTGCATCCCCTGAGCTGGCCGGCGCGCTCGCCCTCGACGTCGAGCTGAACGGCCGTCAAGGCAACGCCAACCCGCTCATCTACGCCCTCGGCTTCCTCCAGACCGCAGCCGGCGGCGCAAACGCACCTGCTCCTCTCCAGTACTTCCACCGCAACATCGAGGGCAACAACAACGGCTACACCGTCCAGCCAGGTCAGCCCTACAGCACCGTCCTCGGCAACGGAACCCTCGACGTCAAGAACTTCCTCCAGCTCCAGAGCGCCGCGCCTGCCGGAACCCCCGGCACGCCCAGCAACCCCTAACCCTCGATCCATCCACCACCAAAAGGGCGGGCAAATGCCCGCCCTTTCTTTTTCAAGTCGAACCCCCGGGTGCCCCATTCATGACGACGAAGTCGGCATGGGTGGGTATCGCGCGTTAACCGGAGTCCCCGGCGAGCTTGCTCGCTGGGGTGGAAAACGCGCGAGTGCCTTTGCTTTTGCCTTTGCCCTTCCCAGCCACTTGACACCCCTGTTATTCTTAAACCTAGAGAGATTCCCGTCTGAGCCCGGCCTCAACCGCCGGGCTTCGACACTTAAAGACATCTACCGGCGCACTGAAGTCCACCCCTAACTTCCCTCTTCCGAAGACTTTGCACACATTTCGGGGGGAGGGAGGGTCTAACCCCCAGCATGCAGAAATTCACCCTCAGCCTCACCGCCTGCGCGCTCCTCGCCGCAGCCTCCGCGCTCGCCCAGACCCGCGACGCCGACACCCAGCTCGCCGCCGCCGAATCGGCTCTGGAGCACGCCGACTACCCCGCCGCGATCGCCGCCCTCAAGCCGCTCGCCGCCGCCCAGCCCCACAACCCGCACATCCTCTACGACCTCGGCTTCGCCCTGGAGCACGACCCAGCAAGGGCTAACGGCGATACCGAAGCCGCCGCCGCCTACCGCGCCGCCATCGCCGCCGACCCCTCCATGGCCGAGCCCCAACTAGCCCTCGGCCTCCTCGACGCCCGCAACGGCCACCTCGACGCAGCCCACCGTGAGCTCTCCGCCGCCAGCAACCTGGCCGGCGCCAGCCCCGACCTCCGCGCCCGCGCCCTCCGCTCCCTCGCCGTCCTGGACGAGCACGCCAACCCCGACGCCGCCCGCGACGAGCTCCTCGCCGCCCTCAAGCTCTCCCCCGAAACCCCCGCCGACATCCTCCTCAGCGCCCGCCTCGCCGAACACGCCGGCGCGTTCCCCGGGGCCGAGGCCGCCTTCCGCCGCTACCTGGCCGTCAACCCCGACGACCCCGGTGCCACCGCCGGCCTCGCCCACACCCTCACCGCCCAGGGGAAGACGGCCGACGCTGAAGCCCTGCTGATGGCCGCGCTGAAGGAATCACCTTCCGACCCGCAGATTCTTTCCGAACTCGCCGCCGTCTACGGTGCCGAGGGCAAGCCCGAGCAGGCGATTCCGCTGATCGAAAAGCTGCGCGCATCCGACGCCTCATCCGCGAGCAATCCTGCGCTCACCCGCCTGCTGGCCCACCTCTACTCGCTCTCAGGCGATAACTCGAAGGCGGAACCGCTGTTGCGTCAGCTCATTGCGCAAAATCCCAACGACCCGATGCTGCTCGATGACCTCGCCAGTGCTCTCGTCGCCAGCACTGCTGGCGCGAGCACAGCGACAGACCAGCAGCAGAAGTTCGCCGAAGCCCAGACGCTCCTCGCAAAAGCGGTCGCAATGCGAGCAAGCTTCCCGTCCGACGCCGAGTGGGCGCAAGCCGAAGGCCATCTCGCCTTTGCCGCCTCCCGCAACCACGATCCACAACTCACATTGCAAGCGCTGGCGGCGCGTGCTACAGTTCTGCCCAACTCGCCAGCGTCCCTTTTCCTTGAGGCAACGGCGCATGACTCGCTGCATCAGAACAAGGACGCGGAACGAGCGTATCGTGCATTCCTGAGCCTGGCCTCCGGCAAATATCCCGACCAGGAATTTCAGGCACGTCACCGGCTCATCGCGCTGGAACGCGAACGGTAATGCACGAGAGTTAGAGCATCGCAGCATCCTGAAAGGGGGTGCGCCATGGTCACTCAGTCCGGGTCCCTGAATCTGGCTCGTAGGTCGTCGGGCATAGTTCTGGTCGCCCTCGTTTTTCTCTTCCCCCTGACATCCGCATCAGCATCGCGCGGTCCCGACGAGGTCCCGCTCGACGCCTCCGCTCTTCTCCAGATGGAGCAGCGCGCCGACGCCGCACAGCCGCGCGATCAGTGCTACATGTTCGCCGAGGTTCTGCATGGACTCACCGAGTTGGCCGGCCGTGAGATTGCCGCAGGCGATGATCAGGACGCGAGTACAACGCTCACGCACATCGATTCAGTCGCCGCCAAGATGCAGAAGGCTTCGGCTGCAAACGCGAAGCGCCTGAAAAACGCCGAGATGCTGCTCGAGCACATCACGCGCCGGCTTGAGCGACATGGCGCATGTCGCGTCCTCGCAGCAGCGCAGCGCAACACAGGCAGCCTTGGCGCGTGTGAATCAACTGCACACTCAGGTGCTGGCGGTGATCTTCTCCAAATGACGCTGCGCTTTAGAGTCCGTCAGCTTGCGATCGCAGTGTGCGCGCTGCTGCTCGTTGCACCCGGGGTGCGCGCGTACGCACAGGATGATGACAGCTCCATGAGCCAGAAGGAGATCGAGGGTCTGCGGGACGCGGCGTATATCCCGAACGACCGTGTGCTTGCCTTCATCAAGATTCTCAACACTCGCGACGACGAGATCGAGGACCTGCTTCGAAAACCTCGCCATGCCGGCTTCAACCAGGACATGCACGATCTACTCGATCAGTTCGCCACGATCGCGGATGAGTTCAACGACAACCTGGACGAGTACTCCTCCAAGCACCGCGATATCCGCAAGTCGCTCCCGAAGCTCGTCAACGCAATCGAGCGCTGGCAGACGACGCTGCGCGCAGCCGGCGAGGACGAAGCCTATAACGTCGTGCGAAAGATGGCGCTGGATTCGTTGAAAGACATGCGCGACACCGCAGACACGGCGCAGACCGAGCAGGCCGCTTACTTCAAAGCGCATCCGGACGCGGCGAAGCTCGAAAAGGAACGCGCGGATCCGGAGCACTCCCCTGTGCCGCAGTAGCGCCGGGTTCCACATTCGACCGCATGTTAACCTGACTGCAGCGTGTCCCGGTCTGTTCTTCCTGCTGCATCCAACGAGCTCATCTCGACCTTTGAAGTCGAGTACCGGGCCATTCGTCCGCGCGCGCCGATGCCACCTATTGAGGTGAAGTTCCGCCGGTTCACCAGCCTGAACACGACCATCCGGTTGCGTGAAGGCCGGCTGATTGTGCGGCTGTCGGACCTGCTGGAGCACGCGCCCCAGCAGGTGCACCAGGCGATCGCGCACATCCTTTTGGCAAAGCTCTACCGCAAACCGATCGTGCCCCACTTCGCCGATCGCTATCGCCGCTATACGCAGTCAGACGCCGTGCTCCGCCATGCCGAGCGGATCCGGCAGGAGCGCGGGCGCAAACGCATCAGCTCCGCGCAAGGCCACATCTACGATCTGGAAGAGGTGTTCGAGTCACTGAACGCGCGCTTCTTTCACGGCCTGCTCGGGCGGCCGACGCTGACCTGGAGCGCGCATTACGCCAAGCGCATGCTGGGCCATTACGACGCCGCGCATAACACCATTGTGGTGAGCCGCGTCTTTGACCGCCCCAACACGCCGCGTTACGCCATCGAGTATCTGCTCTATCACGAGATGCTGCACCTGAAGCACCCGGTGCGCGTGCGCGCCGGCCGCCGATGCGTGCACTCACGTGATTTTCAGGCTGAAGAGCGCCTGTTCCCGGAGCTTGATGCAGGCGCGCGCGTACCTGAAACGGCTTTAGCGGCTTCCGATCGTGGCTCAGGTTCTTGGATCGGCGGCGAGTTGCGGCGCCCACTGCCACTGGGCCTTGGAAGCCCACGCAACCACCAGCACTCCCGCCAGTACGCTTCCGAGTGCAGCGACCTGTGCGTTCGACATCGTATGCCCGAAGTACAGCTTCGGATTGATTCGCACGAACTCCACCAGGAACCGCCCGATACCGCTCAGCACGAGATACATCCCTGTGAGCCAGCCAACTGGCTTGTGCCGCTCGCCGAGCTTCCAAAGAATCCAGAAGATGAGGATCGAGAAGAGCAGCTCATAAATCGGCGTCGGCTGGACCAGCGCGTTCGGCGGATTGGGTGGCACAAGCGCGTCCTTCGCCATGTGCACACCCCATGGCAGCGTTGTGTTGATCCCGTAATCACCATCGCCGGACAGCAGGCAGCCGATCCGTCCGACACCGTAGCCGAGCGCGGCCGCCGGCGCGGCAAGATCCAGCATGCGGATGCGAGCCGACGCGCGCACCCTGGGTTCCCTCGAGCGGTCCCTTGAAACGAGCGATGCGTCCCTGCCACAGGAGCACAGCAATGCCTGCAATGAGGCCGCCGAACCAGGCAAATCCAGCCTGGAACCACACAAAGAAATTCTTGATTACGTCGAACGAATGCGCGGCTCCGGGCAGCAGTATCTGATGCCACGCCGCAGCAAGCTCATGCGGATTCTGGAGCTCATGCCAGAGCTTCGCGCCAATGATTCCGGCGATGACCGAGAGCGCGACGACATTCAGCGCGTCCGCATCGACCCCGTTGCGCTTGAAGTTGTAATGAAGCACGATGGTCGCGCAGACGGCGGCCAGCCAGAGCAGCAGACCGAAGGTCCCGATATGCCACGGGCCGACGTTGATATACGGGTACATTCAGTTCAAGTATATCGGCCAGCACTGGTGTGGCCCGCCGTGAAGGCCCCAAACGGGACGCCTTTTCCTCACCGCACGCATCCGCTACCCTACGAATAAGATGTCTTTGCCTGACTACGTTCCGCCCGACCAGATGGAGATTCTTTTCTCGCGCGAGCAGCTTGCCGAGCGTGTGCACGCCGTTGGCCAGCAGATCTCCGCCGATTACGCCGGCCAATCGATTGTGCTGATCGGCGTTCTGAAGGGCGCGGCCATCTTTCTGTCCGACCTCGCGCGCTCGATCACGGTCGACAACACCTTCGACTTCGTCGCGGTGTCGAGCTACGGGCGCGCACGCGTCTCCTCCGGCCAGGTGAAGCTGATCAAAGATATCGACAACCCGATCGAAGGCAAGCACGTGATTCTCGTCGAGGACATTCTCGACACAGGCCTGACACTCAGCTATCTGCGCCAACTGATGGCGCAGCACAAGCCGGCATCGCTGAAGATTGCGACCTGTCTCGACAAGCCGGAACGGCGGCTCGTGCCCATCGAGGCGGACTACGTCTGCTTCAAAATTCCGAATCGTTTCGTGGTGGGATACGGAATGGACTTCGCGGAACGGTATCGCGGGGTGGCCGACATCCGACTGTACCCGGAGCCGCCGGCCGGACACTGAGCCGATCGTGACAGTTGCGAAACTGTCACAAGCTACCGCCTGAGCGCACGAGCCGTGACGCAGACTCGTACGCATGAAAACCCTGGCGATTGTCCTCTGCATGCTTCTCGTTATGGTTCCGGCCGGCGCTCAGCAGATCGCGGAGCGGACGGCGCCCAACTTCTACGTGCCCTACGCCGTGAGCGTGTCTCGGGCCGCCGGCAATCGAAACGGAATCTTCATCCGTCGATGCGCGCCTCGCTGAGCCGGTCCCTGCGCCGAGCGCCCCGCCACCGCAGCGCGCTATCCGATGCGTCGGCCCTATCGCCGCTTCGGTCCGCGGTACATGGGCTATCCACCGCCGCCCGGTCCGCCTATGTCTACCCGCGCAGCGCTAATCATTGCTGGGGTGGTGGGAGGAATCATCGTTGCCGTGGTCGTGAAAGCCCACCAGTAGCGCAGCGGAGAAAACCTGTGTGAACAAGCGGCTATCTGAACTGTTGACGATGGCCACACGACAGGAATTCCCGACTGCAGCGCCCTTCATTCCTCCGGAGCACAAGCTGGCCGTGCTTGTCGACGCCATGCCGGCGTGCAAGGGCTGCGATCTCTACATGCACGCCACGCAGGTTGTGCCCGGCGCGGGCACCAGCCGCGCGCACCTGATGCTCGTCGGCGAACAGCCCGGCAACGAAGAGGACAAGCAGGGTGAACCGTTCGTCGGTCCCGCGGGCGGTGTTCTGCGTCGCGCGATGGACGAGCTGCACATCAAACCCGCCGAGGTCTACGTCACGAACGCGGTGAAGCACTTCAAGTTTGTCGTGCGCGGCAAGCGGCGGCTCCACCAGAATCCGCGGATGAGCGAGATCAATGCCTGCCGGCCGTGGCTGCAGGCTGAGATCGATGCCGTAAAGCCGCGCGTGATTCTCTGCCTGGGCGCGAGCGCGGCGAAGTCGCTGCTGGGCGGCACGTTTTCCGTGATGAAGGATCGCGGCAAGATCCGCGAGACGCCGTTCGCCAAGCAGGTGATCGCGACCATTCATCCGTCCGCGATTCTGCGCAATCGCGACGAGCAGGATCACGAGCGGCTTTACCACTACCTGGTCGATGATCTGGCGCTGGCCTACTCAACCGCCTTGGGCAAGCACTGAAGTTCTCACCGTAAAATAGGCGCAATGCCTTCCGAGACACATACGAACGCAACCACACGCGTCATCTCTCCCGCACGCAGCCTGCGCGGCTCGCTGATGCTGCCCGGCGACAAGTCGATCTCGCACCGCTACGCCATGCTCGCGGGATTCGCCAAAGGAACATCGCGCATCGCAAACTTCTCGACCGGCGCCGACCCGCAGAGCTCGCTCGCATGCATGCAGGACCTTGGTGCGCAGACAAGCCGCGACCGGCCGCACCGATTGAAGTCACTGGTACCGGCGGGCAGTTTCAGCAGCCCGCGCGCGATCTCGACTGCGGCAACTCGGGCTCGACCATGCGCATGCTCGCCGGCCTTGCGGCCGCGACAGCGTGGAACATTTCGCTTCATCGGCGACGAGTCGCTCACGAAGCGCCCGATGGAGCGCATCCGCAAGCCGCTCGAGCAGATGGGCGCGCGCGTTACGCTCACCGACGGCCACGCTCCGATGACGATCCACGGAAGCGAACTGCAGGCCATTGACTTCGACGCGCCGATCGCGAGCGCGCAGGTGAAGACTGCGGTGCTCTTCGCCGGGCTGCAGGCGCGGGGCACGACCTCCTTCGCGGAGAGCATTCGCACGCGCGACCACACCGAGCATGCGCTCAAAGCGTTCGGCGCGGAGCTCGTGCGTCGTAACGAGCGGCGTCTACATCGAGGGCGGCCAGCAGCTTCAGGCGATTGAGGCTACCGTCCCGGGCGACATCTCTTCGGCCGCGTTCTTCCTCTGCGCCGCGCTGCTGTTCGAGGACTCCAACCTTGTGCTCGATGCGCTTGGCCTGAACCCAACCCGCGCTGGGCTGCTCGATGTCATCACCACGATGGGCGGCCACATCAAGGTGCTCAATGTGGAGGAGCAGCACGGGGAGATGATCGGCACGATCCAGGTGAATCGCAACCGCACGCTCCAGGGCATTACGATCTCCGGCTCACTCTCGGCGCAGCTCATCGATGAGCTTCCCGTTATCGCGGCGATCGCGCCTTACACCAGCGAGGGCGTTAGTATCCGCGACGCACGCGAGCTCCGCGTCAAGGAGTCCGACCGCATCGCGCTGGTCGTGAAGAATCTTCGCGCAATGGGCGCCGAGGTGACCGAGCACGAGGACGGCCTCGACGTGCCCGGTAACCAGCAGCTTCACGGCGCCGAGATCGACTCCGGCTCCGATCACCGCATCGCCATGGCCTTCTCGATCGCCGCCCTGCGCGCGACCGGCGAGACTGCCATTCATGGCGCGGAGGCAGCCAGCATCAGCTTCCCGGAATTTTTCGACTGGCTCGACGAGCTGGCCATCCGTTAGACATACGCTCTAATCTCAAGCGACCATGCCTGCTCCCCCGCCCAACTCGCGCGCCATTGTCCTCACCGAAATCGAGGCGATGGGTGGCGCCGAGCGGAGTGTTCTCGCGCTCGCCCGATGGCTACACCAGCAGGGCATTCCAAGCCACATCGTCACCTATATCGATCACGTCGGCATCGCAAAGCACGCCGAGTTCCCGCTTGAGGTCATCGAACTCCGGCCGAAGATGCGCGCCACTCGCAAGATCGCCTGCACTTCGCCGCTACTTCGCGACACAGCGTTCAGCGCCTAAGCCGCTGATGTCGGGCTATCAGCCGGCTCTGCACGCCACGCTTGCCGGTCTGCGCGGCTTCCACTGCCTGATGCACGACACGCCGAGCCTCTTTGAAGATGCCGCAACGCTCAGCCTGAAGCGCCGCCTCGCCCGCCGGGTCTCGGACACGATCACCGGGTTCGGTCTGCGCAGCGGTGGCCGAACAATCGTCACCAGCGAATACCTGCGCGGCGAATGCAGTCGCGAGTTCAACGTGCGTGCCGAGATCGCGCGCATGGGTGGCCTCACGCGCGACCGATGCGTTCCATCCGCGCCCCGTCACCACCGAGCTGCGCATGATGACCGTCTCGCGCATCGAGCCGAATAAACGCATCGACTGGATTCTGCGCGCACTTGCCGCACTGGAGCACGACACGCCGCCTCTCTCCGCATCGATCAACTGGCGACTCGACGTCGTCGGGAAGGGTTCGGCTCTCGATGCAATGCGTCAACTCGCCGCAAACCTCGGCCTGTCGTCACGCGTTCACTTCCACGGTTATCTCACCGACGATGAGCTCGCAAACCTCTACGACGCCGCCCATCTGTTCCTCATGCCGGCGGTACAGGGCTACGGCATCCCTGCCATCGAAGCCCTCAGCCGCGGAATTCCGGTACTGCTGCACCGCCAGTCCGGAGTGAGCGACATCCTGCGCCGCACACCCTGGGCATTCGTCATCGACGGAAATGAGGAGTCCATGCTGCCGGTGCTGCGCGACGCGATCGACAGCACAATATCAGGCGCCCAGCTCAACGCTCCGCTTCCGCATCTCCCCACCGAAGAGGAATGGGCGGCCCGCGTCGCACAGCTCTGCAACTGGGTTTAGCTATCTGAGTTTCACTCATCAGGCAATCTGTGTTCGCAGCGCCGCCTACATCTTGTAGCGGCCCATCTCGTCATCGTTCAGGCCTTCGAGCCAGCGCCGCAGGTCTTCGGCCGTCGGATTCAGCGCTCCGCTTGCTGCCAACTTGGCCTGCTCCAGCACCTGCCTGCTGACGAAGATGGGACAATCCGCGCGCAGCGCCAGCGCAATCGCGTCGGACGGCCGCGCGTCCAGCGCCACCACCTCGCCCGCCTGGTCCATCCAGATCGTCGCGTGAAAAGTCTCTTCGCGCAGCGAGCCCACCACGACACGAGTGACACGCGCGTTCAATCCGTGAATCGCGTTGCGCAGCAGGTCGTGGGTCATCGGCCGCGGCATCGTCGCCTTTTCAATCTCCAGCGCGATCGCGTTCGCTTCGAACAGGCCAACCCAGATGGGCAGCACAACCTCGCCCGCAAGATCGTTCAGGACGACAATCGGCTGGTGCGTCGAGGGGTCCATCATCAGGCCCCGAATCCGCACCTCGATCTCGGCATCCGCCGGCCGCTGCGTCTCAGGTTCCGGCTTGAATCCGGGAAGATTCATCGCGCCTCCAGTGTACGCCTACGCCGGAACGCGCGCGTTCAGCGCCTGGTGTGCCAGCAGCGCCGCCGAGGGCGCCACCGGAATCGACACCGCCTCTCCGACCAGCGAGTTCGGAAAGATCTTCGTCACGCGAACATCCACGTAGCTGCCGATCGCCGGGGCTATAGATTCCGCGCTTCCGCTCGTCTCGCTATACGTAAAGTTCACCGTCTTGTTCTGCGATGACCGCCCGATCACCTGCCCGCGCGCGGCGTTGTGGCCCTCCACCATGACCTCGAGCTTCTGATCCAGATGCCGCTGGTAGTTCGTCCGCTGAATCTCGCGCTGACGATCGTTCAGGATCGCCGAGCCGCTGCACCTTCACTTCGTCGGCAATCGAGTCATGCATGTGGATCGCCGGCGTGTTCGGCCGCGGCGAATACTTGAACCCATACACACCGTCGTATCCCACCGCATCCAGCAGCGTAATCGTCTGCTCGAAGTCGCGGTCCGTCTCTCCCGGGAACCCAACAATGATGTCGGTCGTCAGCGACATATCCCGGCTCGCATCCTTGGTCCACTGGATGCGTTCCAGGTACCACTCGCGCGTGTACTCCCGCTGCATGGCCCGCAGCACATCGGTCGATCCCGACTGCACCGGCAGATGAATATGGTTGCAGAGCTTCGGGTGCTGCTCGATCGCGTCGACAATGTCCTTCGTGAAGTCCCGCGGGTGCGAGGTCGTGAACCGCACGCGCTTGATCCCACTCACCTCGCTCACTGCAATCAACAGTTCCGCGAAGCTGCGCTTCCCGCTCGGGTCGCGATAGCTGTTCACGTTCTGCCCGAGCAATTGAATCTCTGTATATCCAAGCGACGCAATCCGCTGCGCCTCGGCAAGCACGGAGGCCGACGTGCGCGAGCGCTCCTTGCCGCGCGTGTACGGCACCACGCAGTATGCGCAGAACTTGTCGCATCCTTCGATGATCGTGATGTAGCCGCGGTGCGGATTGGAGCGCGCGGTAAATTCGGTGTCGAACGTCTCGTCCGTCTGGCGGTCGTCCAGACCGGTAATCCGCCGCTCCCCTGCCTCGAGCCGATGCAGCATCTCCGGCAGATTCCGATAGCTCGCCGAACCAGCCACCAGCGACACATACGGCGCGCGCTCGAAGATGCGTTCGCCCTCCTGCTGGGCCACGCAGCCGAGCACGCCGAACCGTTTCCCTTGGGCCTGCAGCTTCTTGTAATCGTTCAGACGGTGGAACACCTTCTGCTCCGCCTTGTCGCGGATCGAGCAGGTGTTGTACAGGATCAGGTCCGCCTCGATCTCCTCGGCCACCTGCGTGTAGCCTTCCCGCTCCAGCGTGCCAACGACCTTCTCGGAGTCGTGCGCGTTCATCTGGCAGCCGAAGGTCTCTAGATAAAACGTCTTCGCCATCGCCCGTCACTTTCGAGTATATCGAATGCGAGAATAGCGTCCCTATGTCCGGCCACGGTAACCGCCAGAATGGAACTAAAGGAACACATTTCCCCGCAAAATCTTGCACAGGTACTTAGCGTTAGTTACCTGAGATTTGCCCGGTTTTCGCAGATTTTCTGCGAACAACCGGCTCCGGCACAGTTTGGCATTCGACTTGCTCCTTCGCATTACGCATTCAATGTCAAACAACTGATTTTTCAAAGAGGTTTCTTCTATGAAGAGAGCGTCCTTCTGTGCGCTTTTCGCGGGTCTATCTCGGCTCCCAGTCGCAAAAGCAGATAACTTCACTCTCAGCTTCAGCGGTCGCTGTATTCCGGATCGACCGTCGTCTCCGCCGGCACCAGCAGTCCCGGCGTCACGACGTGTTCTTCACGACCAATGGCAGCCCGACGCCCGGCACCATCTTGAACCCGAACGAATACCCGATCACCGGCGTCACCGGCAACGTCATAATTGGTGGCGTCACTTACAAGATTGGAAACCAGGACAACGGCCTCGGCGGCGCAAACGAACTCGCCGACGGCTCTTTGACCGGGCTCGCGCTGAACGGACTCGATTTCGATCTGGCACCACAGCACGGGTCTCAGCGAGACCTACACGGAAATGGATCTGCGGTACAACATCGCCACGGGAGCGTTCGACTACACGGTCTGCGGCACCGGAGCGGCTGTTCGACCAGAAACGGCCGATTCCATTGGGGCCGACATCACCGAAGAGCGCATCCCCGCAACTCCGGAGCCAAGCAGCCTGGCTCTGCTCGGCACCTCCATCCTCGGGAGCGGCTGGCCTGCTTCGCCGCCGCTTCCGCGCATAACAGACGCCAGTCAGAAACTCAGGCCGCCTCCGCACGAGGCGGCTCCTTCTTTTCATTCGAAGCAAGCCGCAACCAGCATGCCTTCTGGTTCCATAACCCAGATCTGGACTCTTCGGCAGTGACATCGGCGGTGTGATCCGAACTCTCCGCGACTCAGTTCCGTGGCGGATACGAGGGAAGCGTGAAGCTCGACTCGATGCCAGCGTCATTCATAACCTGCTGCGCTTCCGAAGGCCAATCGCTGCTCCTTCACGAGATGGTCGTCCAGAATCAGATCATTCTGGTAGTTCGTCCACATGCCCCCGACCTTGGTGCCGTCATGCCAGTTATCCACGGCCGTATTATCCGGTGACATTCGCATCGGATACGCGGCATGCACAGTGTTGATATTCAGCCACTCGCTGTCAGGATCCTGGACCACGTTCCGCCGCACAGTAATGTATCGAGAGCCCTCGTCCAGATAGATCCCGATCATCGAATGGTTGTCTGAAATGTAATTCTCGGTAATGAGCGTGCCCGGGCTGGCGGACAGATTATAGATAGCTCCGCCGTCATGAAAGAAGCTCTTCGCTCCGCGAATTCGATTATTCGCAACGACGACATCGCGATGCGTAGTGGCAGTCTGGTATATCGGATTCTGCTTCCATTCATAACCATGCATGCGGAACATATAGTTCGGATTGCCGCCGGGATCCTGAATGCCCCATCCAAACCCGATATCGATCGCATCGTAGGGTACGTCGTCGATCTCGTTGTGCAGAATCGCAGCTCCGAGATCATAGGTGCTTAAGATCGCGCTGTTATCCAGATAATCCTTACTGACGTGATCGATTCGATTGCTCCGAACAATGAGTTGCCGATTGGTCTGCCGGGGATCAGACGGGTGATGCGCATCGTGCTGAACGCCGCCGGCAAGAATCGCTCCTCCGGCAATATCTGTAAACACATTTGCGATGACTGCCACATCACCGGTGGCCAGTCCGATCCCCGACAGCGTGGCGTCTGCATCATTGCCGATGCCGAGCGCATACTGCCCAAGATGCGCGAAAACATCACCTTGGAACTTAATCCTCTCGGCGGCAGAGACCTGTATTGCAGAAGGCATCTGGTGCCATAAGTTGCGCATGCTCTCGAAGGCCGTGCATCCCTGCGCACACGTCGCAATTGGGTCAGCAGGATAAGCCGCCGCAACTCCAGTTAGAAACGTTCCGCTCTGCTGGCTCGCATAGCCTTCGCTGCCCGAGGGCCCGGCCCAGCTTGAATATGAGAATCGAATGCCCTGAAAGGAAAGGTCATGCACCGGTTCATCGAGTGTCCCGGCGATGGAAACAAGCACATCCAGCCTTGGCAGCTCCACATCCGCTTTCTCAATGTCCACGCCGTCTGGAGGACAGAGATACAGCTTTCCTTGCACGGAATCCAAATACCATTCTCCGGGATGTGAGATCAGTTCCAGCGCATTTGTGAGATAGAGATGCGACAACTCCGGATGGAACGGTTTCTCGATCGTGTCATATCCCCAGAGATTGTTGTCCCATGCAGGTTGCCGCATGATCAGTTCATCGCCAGCGACACGCTCAACAGGAGAAATCCTCTCCGTGAAAAACCCCGTCGCGCGAATCTCCAGGCCACGCGCATGCTGCAGAGCGGCGAGCTGCCTGTTCGCGGAATTGTGCAGCACCATCCCACGGCGCGTAAAGCTCCAGTCCTTTCTACTGAGCTCGACCGACGCCATAGGCAGCATCCGGTCATCGCACCAGAGCTGTCTCGCGGTCAGTCCACGCGGTACATCCGCGACAAAGATATTGCGCTCACGATTCCATAAGCGCCACCGCGCGATCGGCATACCTCCACTGATGATCGGATTTGCTTTAGGCGCGGCGGTCCAGCTGACCGTGTGCCCTTTCTGACCACCATCGATCTCACGAAACAACAATGGATGGTCAATTCGGAACACACCATCTCCCAACTGAACGGTGACATCCTGCTCGCGATTCGCTGCACGGACAGCACGCTGCGCGCGTTCCAGGCTGCGAAATGGATGGTCCACCGTCCCTGGGCCGCTGTCATCCCCGGACAGGGCAACCGCAATCGTGAACGCGTGTTCGCCTGAACTCCTTTCCGCCGGCACTGGCGCGCTCAGGACGAACCAGCACGCCGACGCGATGCAGGTTGCAAACAGACTCAGTCGCACCGGCTTGCCTCATCCATCTTCAGCCTGATCTCCTCGCCCTTATACAACAGGTTTCGTTCTCGTCTGGATTCAGCATCGATCAGCACAACTCGAAACTCGCGTTCGTGAACGATCCCCGCAAAGTCGCCCTTTCGTGCGCCAAAGGTCAGTTCACGCTCGTTTTCGTTCCATTCAATCTGCATCACCGCATATTCGCCTCGTTCATAGGCATATCCATCACCTGCATCCTCATACAGAAGAAACACAGCATTCGCGCCAGTGTAGACGCGAACTTCGTACGGTGCGTCCCGGATTTCATCTACAAACTGCATTGCGTGAGTCATTGGCAGAATCGATCCCGCACGCACAAACAGCGGAATGCATTCGATGGGCGCAGCGGTTTCGATTGTCTCTCCGCCATCGTGCAGTTTCTCGCTCCAGAAGTTGATCCACTGTGCTCCAGCAGGAAGGTAAACTTCACGGACCTTAGCCGACGCAGTGAGCGGCCGTGAATTCGCCGCATAGTACATTGGCTGCGTTACAGGGCAGACCAGCAGCGAATGGCCGAGCAAAAACTGGTCAGTTAATTCGTGTGTGCCGCGATCTTCAGGGAACTCCAGCGCTACCGCTCGCAACATCGCCTCTCCGTCGAAGGTAACCCGCGCTGCAAGTGAATAAATGTACGGTAATAACTGATAGCGCAGCCGAATGCATGCAGCGATCGCTTCATAGAACATCGAATGCTGCTCGCCGAAGCGCCATATCTCGCGAGGGACATCAGTGCCATGGGATCGGAACATCGGCAGGAAAGCGGCGTACTGCAGCCAGCGCGTGTACAACTCCCAGAAGCCTCGATCGGTTGATCCCGTGTCCAATGGATCAGGTAACAGTGCGTCCATCGGCGTCAATCCGCGACAGCCCCCGGGGTAATCTCCGCGCCAGAACCAGAGATCTGGCTTGCTGTCGACGAAGAATCCACCGGCATCGACGGTCCAGTAGGCTTCACCGGTCGCGCAGAAGTTCACACCCTCCGGAATACTGCGGCGCAGCGTTTCCCAGGTTGCAGAAACATCGCCATTCCACGTAAAGGTGCCATAACGATGCTGACCGGCATAGGAAGAACGAGTCAGGTTCAGCACTCGTTTTTCTTCCGTCACGGCACGCTGGCCTTCATAGATTCCCTGCGAGTGCACCTGCGAATAAGCGTTTATCTCACCAGCATCAAGATAGAGCTTCGACGCCTCTGTGTTGATCCTGAGCCGCTCCTCAGGAGAGGGCTTCACCGCGCCGGTCCAGTCAGCCTCGAACGGCTCCGTGCAGTCACACCACCACGCGTCCACGCCATGCGCGAACAGTCCGCGGCGCGCCTGCTCCCAGTAGCACGCACGCGCCTGAGGATCGAACGCGTTGTACGTGGACCGATTGCCGAGCATCATGTCCCCATCGTTCAACTCTCGCTGGTTCTCACAACCGCCTGTCATGATTGGCCAGATCGAAACCATCAGCTTCACGCCGAGTGCGTGCAACTTCTCCACGAACCCAGCGGGATCAGGAAAACGTTGCGGGTCAAGTGATTTCTGTCCCCAACCCTCTCCGTTCGGCCACGACTTCCAGTCGAGCACGATGCAGTCCAGCGGAATCTCCCTACGGCGATACTCAGCTACAACGCCCAGCATCTCTTCTGCTGTAACGTACCGTTCCTTCGATTGCACATAACCGAACGCCCACTTAGGCGGCAACGGCGTCGCTCCGGTGAGTTGCCGGTATCCGCGCATCACGCCATCGAAGTTCCCTCCATACACAAAATAGAAATCCAGTTCATCCACAACATCCGCCCACCACGAGCAGCCCTGCTCGTCATCCTTGAAGAGCATTAATGACGAACAATCCAGCAACACACTGTAACCGCGGCTGGAAACCAGATGAGGCACCACCGCCTTCATGTTCTGCTGATAAAGCTCGCGGACCTTGCCGCGCAAATTGCCGTAGCCCTCCTCGTGCGACCCCAGTCCGAAGAGCGCTTCGTCGGCTGCGAGCACAAACTGCAGCTTCGCCTCGAACGCGTAGCGGTCGAAAACAGTCTTGTGCTCGGCGACCACCGCGCGTGCCCCATCGATGCTTTGCGCTGTCGCGATCTGCGCGTTTTTTGCAAAGATATTTCGCGTCACAGGCTTCGCCGTAAGTGTTCTGCCGTTGATCTCCGATTCGCGCGTCAACAGTTCGCCCGCGGCGTTAAAGTACGCAAGCTGTCCGCTGTTTTTATCCATCCTGATCGTCAATGATCCCGAAGAGAGCACGTAGCTCCCGTCATCCTGGCGAAGTTCATATTGCGCGGCGGGACCTTGTGAAACAACGATCCGACTCGGCCGGTCCGACGAACTCTCTTCCGCTGGGTGCATGTAACTCGCGCGATCGACTCCGTAACGAAACGGATGCGCAGAAGCTGGTCGCCATCGCGGAATACCGCACCATCAGCACGTTGTTCAACCGTCATCACGCGCTGTTGGAGCTCCTAGATGTTGCTCATTGCCGCAGCCACACGCCTGCGCTCTTCCAGTTCCTCGTGGATCTGTGGCTCAAGCCTCTCGTAACGGTGATAGAACAACACCGGCACCGCAGCAATTAGATAAGCAATCGCCGGCAGCCAAATACAACTCAACTCGATGCCCATCAGCGAACGTCCGCTCTGCTGGACATTCGGCACGTACTGGAAATGGGCCAGTATCCACGCCGGCAGTGCACCGCCCAACCCGCTGCCCGCTTTCAGACAGAACGCTGCGCCGATTGCGGTAAGCAACCCTGCCGCGCGCACTCCGCCCCTCCACTCGCCAAAGTCCACGCTGTCCGAAAGCAGGGAAAACGGCAGGGCCATCGCCACTCCACTCGCGAGGAACCCGATCACCCATCCCGTCATTACCAACATCAGGGAGTGATCGCGAACCCCGAAAAAGACGATACCCTGCGCTGCCGCAGAGCACCCCAGGCCCAACGCCCAGACAGTGCGCTTCGACGTGATCCTGCAGAACACGGGCAGCAGCAGAATGCTCGCAAGCGACACTACATCAAGGCTGTTCGCAATCGACGTCAGGTTTTCGCGGTGCAGTACATACTCAAAAAAGTACGGTGCTGTTGAGATACGCGCAATGAATGCGATCCAGAAAAACAGGCTGCTGACGAAGATGATCAACCAGGGCACATTGCCCTTCAACGCGCGGAACGAGCCCCGGACCGAATTGTTCCGAGAATCGGTTCGCGTCACCTCACGGAGGTTCCGGAACGCCACCAGATACAGCAGGACGGTGCCGACCGCATACATCGGCATCACCAGCATGAAACCACGCCGGCTGTCGCCGTGGCCAAGTCGAGCGACAAGCCCAAGTACCGTCAGGTTGACGAACAAAACACCAACCTTCGAGCCGAACATCCGGAAGCTCGTCAGGACCACGCGTTCATGTGAGCTCGGCGTCAATGACGCGAGAATCGCCGTCACCGGCGTGTTGATGCCCGTGTACAAAATGCTGCAAATGACATACGTGCACGCTGCGTAAACAACCTTTGCGGTTGGTCCGATCGCCGGTGTAATGAACATCGCCACCCCGGCAACCGCGAACGGAACGCACAGCCAGAGAAACCACGGCCGGCTCTTGCCGAACCGGCTGTGCGTCTTCTCGAACACAATCCCCCACAACGGGGCGTCAACCGCGTCCGTGCAGCGCGCTATCAGCAGAATGGCTCCCGCCGCGGCGGCGCTCAGGCCATAGACATCGGTGTAGAACTTGAGCAGATAAAACGAAATAACACAGAAGATAAGCTGCCCCGCGACCTCGCTGGACATATAGCTCAGCCGGGTCGTGAGAACTTGGCTCTTCATGAAATGCTCTTCGTCAGCTTACCCGTTCTCCTGTGACGAGACTCTACCGCGCATGCGCCCGCGTTCGATTCACACAGCCACGGCGCACGTCCCGATGCTGGCGGATTCAGGCTGCGTTCTCCTTTTTTGTTTCCGGGAACGGACCATAGCGTTCCGCTGTATCTTCAGCGTGGTTATAAATGTTCTTTCCATCCTTAAGAAACGGAGTCGCCATGGCCCACGGTCTTCCGTCCGGACGGTCGATCGGCTTTGCGCTGTACTGCGGCAGATAGATTCGGCGCATGCGCTCTGTCTTGTTCGGCCCGCTGCGGTGAAACACGAAGCTGTCGAACGCCACGATGCTGCCCGCAGGAACAATGACGGCGTCGCCAGGATCATCTCCCGAGTAGCCGATAAGATCGTTCGTGCCGTCCTCTTTTACGTGGTCGATCACCCTGCTCTTGGTTCCTCCGCGCGAATGCGGCAACAGATAAACCGTGCCATTCTCCTCGCTCACGTCATCGAGCGTGCACCAGCAAGTCACATACGGCTTATGCTGCGTAGTCGGGTTGTACCACTTCACATACCCGCTGTCCTGGTGCCACGCGAACTTCATTCCCTGCTCTGCGCCCTTCACCACCCACTGCTCGTGGAAGAGGTACGCCTCATCACCCACCGTCGCACGCGCAACCTCAGCCATCAGATCGCTGAAAACGAACTGCCACAGTCGATTGCTGAGCCGGTAACGATTGTTGATGAAATAGCGCTTGCCGCGGTGGCTGATATTTTCCGTCTGCACACCCTTGGCATCCATGATCGAGTCGTAATAGCCAAGGTAGTACGAGCACTCTTCGCGCAGCATCTCCAGCATCGCCGGCGGGATGACTCCCGGGAGAATCATGTAGCCTTCGCTGCGGTAGAGCTCGCGCTGCTGCTCGGTAATTGTCATGCCCGCCAATCTAGTCAACCTTCGCGACCCTTGGCTTCTCATTTCCCGCGGAGTTGTTATCATTTTTTGTCGCATGCTACAACGGCTCAAATTACCGGCAATCCTGGACGGCAAAGCCTGGCGGTACGCCAATCCCGCGGGAGCCAACCGTCGGCATCATCATGCAGAGCTCGAATTGAACCTCGTGACCCATGGCAATGGCACGTATCTGCTTGGAAATCGGCAGTACCGCATCCGCCGCGGTGATTTGCTCTGGCTCTTCCCCGCTCAGGAGCATCTGCTTTTCGAGCAGACACCCGACTTCCAGATGTGGATCGTTGTCTTTCGCCGTCGGCTCATCAAGCGCAGCGCCGTCGACACCGGCTCTCGTCCGCTACTGCAGCGCTCCCTTTCCGGTGAAGCGTGCCGCCGCTTACGGCCGCCCGCGCTCGCTCGCTTCGAGGAGATCTTCTCCGGCTTGGCGGAATGCGCAGACGAACCTGGCCTGGTCAATGCAACTCTCGCATATGCTCTCTTGCATGCATGGAAGTGCTTCGAGCAGGCAGGCGAAGTTGCTGCGCGCAACGTGCATCCCGCGGTTGAGAGCACGGCGCGTCTGTTGCTTGCAAACCAGAACAGCTTCACGCTCTCGCAACTGGCGCGGCGTGCCGGGCTCAGCCCTTCACGGCTCAGCCGCCTCTTCAAGCAACAGACCGGCGTCTCCATCGTCGAGTTCCGAAATCGTCAGCGCATCCAATCATTCCTTGAACAACTTGATGCCGCTGCCGGGTCCGGCCGGCGAAGCACGCTTCTTGAACACGCCCTTGCCGCCGGATTCGGCAGCTATCCGCAGTTCCACCGCGTCTTCCGGCACGTCACCGGCTGCTCGCCCGCCGAGTACCGTCGCCGCAACCCTAGCTAACTCGCGACGACCCGGCGCCACATCCTTTCAATCTCAACCCGCAGAACCTTTGCGTCTTCCCAGCTATTCGGAAACGACGACAACGCATATCCACCTTCCGTCGGACCGAGCTCCGGACAAACGAAGATCTCGCGATCGGTTGCCCAATTTCCTGCCAGCCAGCATCGCAGCACCGACTCAGCGAACGGGATCCACTCATTCACTTCTTTCGTCAGACCGCCGCGTCCATCGGTGATAGGAAGCTGCATATGCTGCCCGTTGAACGGCCTGAAATGAAACTGCTGCGCATTTTGCACCAGGTCATGACGGACCAGCAGGCGCGCGTTGAAGTTCGACGGAACAAGATGCTTCACCACGGCAAAATGCGAGAAGTCCCAGGAAATCGGCAGCAACTCGCCTGTCGCCTCGGAGTACGCCTCGGCTAGCGCGTACATCTTCTCCGGAGTCTCAGTGCATGTGCCCCGGTGCGACTCTACTGCAGCCCGCAAACCACGCGCCTTTGCCTCCTCCATCAGCGCCATCGTGAGCCGCAGCGCCTCCGGCATCAGCATCTCGTCTCCGCCAAGTTGCACGTTCACATGCACAGCCCCGGCCGCTCGAAGCTCATCCAGCAATCCCGGAAACTCGGCCGGATCACGCGACGCGAGCCCCCCGACGAAGGTCAGCCCCCGGCTTCTGAGGCCCTCGGTCAGTTCCGCGCTCGGAGCCCAACATACGCTATCGAAACCGGCATTCTGAATCGCATCCAGCTTCTCTTCGAGTGTCCACTCGCGCTCTGGCGAGGGGTGCTGCATCAGCGTCCACAGATTGGCAACGTGCCGCAAAGTCGGCGTCATCGAATCGGCTTTACTCCTCGATTGGGTTGGCGCCGTGATTACTTCCATTCTTGCGCATAATTCGAAAATTGTCTTGCCATGATTTCCATTCGTTTGAAACAATGCTGCTCGTAACGGAGCCACAATATGCAGTGCGGCAAGGCCGAAAATGACTATGGCCCTGGGCCCGCGCCCTTGGCGTGCCCGCCGCTGACCATCGTGGCAGACGACCTCACCGGAGCCTGCGATGCTGCAGTCGCTTTCACCTCAACGTGCAGCCCCGTCCGTGTGCATATCTCTGGTGAACCGCCGCATAGCTCCCGGATTCGCGCCCTGACCACCGAGAGTCGCGAGATCCCGCCGGACGAAGCCGAGCGCCGCCTGCGAAACATCGTAGAGCGATTGCCCGCCACGGCCCAGCTCTTTAAGAAGATCGATTCTGTCTTCCGCGGCAACACCGTTCTCGAGATTGCCGCGGCGCTCCGACACGCAGCCTTCGATCTCGCCATCATTGCGCCTGCGTTCCCTGCTCTGGGGCGGATCGTTGACGACGGTGTCCTTCACGTTCACGACTCCACCGGGCCCCGTAGCATTCCAATCGCCCAGCGCCTCGCTGAGGGAGGTTGCTCGCTCGTTCGAGTTGGCCCAGATGAATCGACGGAGCGGCTCGCCGCCTCAATGAAAGCTTGCATGGCGAACGGAAGCACTGCCCTGCTCTGCGATGCGTCGACGCACACTCACCTGACGCACATCGTTCGCGGCGCGCGGTCGGTCGGCAAAGAGATCCTTTGGATCGGCTCTGGCGGCCTCGCACAAGCTCTCGCCGCGGAGCTTCCGCCTCTGACGACGCACCCACCGAAGCAGATGGCCCACGGCGCGACAATCTTTTTCGTCGGCAGCCCGCACCCGGTCAGCCAGGCGCAAGTCGACCACCTCCGCCGGGTCGCGCGAATCGCCGAGCACCGCACACCCTCAATTCATTCCACTCAACACGATCTGCTGGTCCCAATTACACTCGGCCAAGCAACACCCGCGGACATCCGCCACGCCATCGCCGCGCACGCTCCTGAACAGACCGGCTGCCTTTTCATGAGCGGTGGCAATACGGCACATTTCGTCTGCCGCGCACTCGAGATCCAATCCATTCGTCTCCTTCATGAATTCGCTCCCGGCGTTCCAGTCGGCGTCGCCGAGGGAGGGCCGTTCGACGGCGTTCGGGTAGTCCTCAAGAGCGGAGGCTTTGGCGAACCCGACCTCCTTTGTCGTCTACTGGAACGACAGCGCGCGTCATCCGAGGTAGTGGTTTGAAACACCGCACAGTACCAACAGAAGAGCTCCCGCCGAGCATCGTCATCACACTCGGCGACCCGGCCGGCGTGGGCGCGCGAGGTCACGCTCAAAGCGCTCGCCGACCCTGCAATCCAAAGCTCCGCCCGCTTCACCGTGCTCGGCGACGTTGTTGCCGTCGCCGCGGCGGAGCAGTGCACAGGCATTTCTCTCGACACACTCCCCGTCCAATTTCGCGAATACCACCTGCTTTCCCCAGACAGACCCATCGCGATAGGCACCCTTCGCGCCGAATACGGTGCCGCTGCTGTCCGGTACGTGCACGACGCCACACTCATGTGCCTGAGCGGCGAGGCGGACGCCATGGTCACCGCGCCGCTGAATAAAGAGGCCGTCACCCTCACCGGCATCCAGTTCTCCGGCCACACCGAGTACATCGCGGAGCTCTGCAATGCACCCGACTCCCGCATGCTTCTCGCAGGCCAGCGGCTCAGCGTCGTGCACGTCTCCACTCACATCAGTCTGCGCGAGGCCTGCAATCTCAACTCCGAACGCATCATCCGAACCATCGAGCTCGGTGATGAAGCCATGAAGCTGCTCGGCAAGCCGCGCCCGCGCATCGCCGTCTGCGGCCTGAACCCGCATGCCGGTGAGCACGGCCTCTTCGGCAGCGAAGACGAGCAATTCATCGTTCCGGCCGTCGAAGCCTGCCGCGCCCGCGGAATCATCTGCGAAGGTCCCGTGGCGCCCGACACCATCTTCTTCCGCGCGGCCAACGGCTCGCATGATCTCGTCGTCGCGATGTATCACGACCAGGGTCACATCCCCATGAAGCTCCTCGATTTTGAAGCCACGGTGAACGTCTCACTCGGCATCCCGATCCTCCGCACCTCCGTCGACCACGGCACAGCCTTCGACATCGCCGGCAGGAACATCGCCGGCGCGGCCAACATGAAGGCCGCCATCCGCATGGCCGTCACCATGGCGCGCCACCGTCTTCAACGCACCGTCACGGCATAGCCCGGGTTCTGCATGCGTCCGCTCGATCTGATCGTCATCGCCGCTTACCTCGCAGTCCTGGTCGGCATCGGCCTGCGGTTTGCGCGCCGTCAGCGCTCGACCGAGCAGTACTTCGTGGCCGGGCGCTCCGTGCCCGGCTGGGCCATGGGACTTTCGCTGCTCGCGACCATCATCACCAGCGTCACATTCATCGCGTATCCAGGCTCTTCCTACGCAGGCAACTGGTCGCTCCTGATCCCCGGCATTCTCTTCATCGGCGTACTCGGCCTCATCGGCTCCGTTATCGTCCCCTTCTTTCGCCACGTCGTATGCATGAGCGCCTACGAGTACTTCGGCCGCCGCTTCGGCCGCGGCATCCGCCTCTACTCGTCGTTCGCCTTCGCGGTCGGGCACTTCGCGAAGATGGGCTTCGTCTTCTACCTGCTCGCACTGACTCTCGGCAGCATGACCGGCTGGCCCATCACCGTGATCATCACGCTCACCGCGGTCATCACCATCTTCTACACGCTCCTCGGCGGGGTTGAAGCAGTCGTCTGGAGCGACGTCGTTCAGGGCTTCGTCCTGTGGGCCGGCATCTTCGTCTCACTCGGCTATCTTCTGTTCCTCCCCGCACAAGGCCCGCGCGCCGTCCTCTCCGACGCCTGGACACACCACAAGATGAGCCTCGGCAGCACTGCATTCCGCTTCGATCAGCCGACCATCATCGTCCTCGTCATCTACGGCTTCTTCTTCTATCTGCAGAAGTACACAGCGGATCAAACTGTAGTCCAGCGTTATCTGATCGCCCGCTCCGACCGCGCGGCCATCCGCGGCATCGCACTCGGCGCCGGTCTCTGCCTCCCCGTCTGGGCCGCGTTCATGCTGATCGGCAGCCTGCTTTGGAGCTTCTATCGCCTGACCGGCGAGACCATCCCGAAGTCGATCACCAGGGCCGACGGCATCTTTCCACACTTCCTCGTCACGCACATTCCGTCCGGGCTCGCCGGCCTCTTCGTCGCCGCTCTGCTCGGCTCGGCGATGTCCATGCTCGCCTCAGACATGAACTGCCTCTCCGTCATCGCCGTGGAAGACTTCTACCGCTTCGCGCGCCCGCGAAGCACCGATCGTCAACTCCTCCGCGTCGGCCGCATCGTCGTCGCGCTCAGCGGACTCGCAGCTGCTTCCGTCGCCCTGCGTCTCGCGCACACGCATGGCAGCGCGCTTTCGCTCTACTACACCATCACGGCCGTCGTAGCCGGCGGCCTCGCCGGACTCTTCCTGCTCGCCTTCCTCATGCCGAGAGCCACGCGTCAGGGCGCTCTCGCTGGCCTGATCGTCAGCTTGATCTTCACCGCCTATGCCACCTTCACCGAAGGCGGCAAGATCCTCAACCTGGGCCACTGGAACTTTCCGTGGCACGATTACATGATCGGCGCCATCGGGCACGTGCTTCTTCTTGGCGTCGGCATTCCTGCAAGCCTTTTGCTTCCCGGTGCACCCATAGCGCCCGACCTCACCTGGCAGGGGTGGCGGCGTCGATCCCAAATGCCAGTTCCGGCCGGAGTCTAAGAAAAAATGATCCACTCATCCAATCACTCAGGAGCACCGATGAACCGGCTTCACCAGGCCATCAATGACGCGGCCGGAAAGCCCTTGCTTGGCGCGGCCCTCTACTCCTACGATCCCATCTTCCTCGAGATCGCCGCACACATGGGCTTCCAGGTCGTTTGGATCGAGATGGAGCACGCGCCCATAAGTTTCTCCGAGGCCGCCGACCTCTGCCGCATGGCCGCCGGCACCGGCATGCTCACGATGATCCGCATTCCAGACGCGCGCCGCGAGAGCGTCCTCAAGGCCGCCGAATGCGGCCCTGACATCATCGACATCCCCATGGTGGACACACCTGAACAGGCAGACGAGCTCGTGCGCTACGCGAAGTTCGCTCCCATCGGCGCACGCGGCTTCTTCTCCGTCTCCCGCGCTCTCCGTTACGGCATCGTTGACTCCGTTCCCGCCGAGCAGCAGAAGCTCAACACCGAACTCGCCCTGCTCGCACAGATTGAAACCAAGGAAGCCCTTGAACGGATCGAGGAGATCGCCTCGGTTCCTGATGTCGACATCTTCATCGGTCCCGCCGATCTCGCCTCCAGCCTCGGCATGCCCGGCCAGACCGGCCATCCGGAACTGCTCGATGCTGCCGAGCGAATCGTCCACGTCGCCCGCAAGCACGGCAAGAAAGTCATCACCGCCTGTGGCACCGCTGACTTCCACCATTGGGTCCGGCTGGGCGTCGACCTCCTCTTCTGCACCAACAACATCGTCTGCCTCAAAGCCGGCGCTCAGATCGCGCTCGACGCCGCACAGAACGCCATTGCTTCCGCGCAAACCGATTCTCAACCGCGTGCCGTAGTTCCCTAGTAGCCGCACCCAGCACACCAACCGTTCCCATCCCCATCACTGCTCCGGAACCTCCTTCAGCGGCAGGTGGACATGCTTGATCGATCGCCGCTGCCACGTATACGTCATCTCCAAATCACCCTTCGCATCCTGAATCAACGCCGGATACGAGTACTCGCCTGCGCCCTGCTCCAGTGTCGCGAACACACGAAAGTGTTCCCCATCCCTGCTCACCGCAAGGTTCAGCGGCGATCTGCCCCGCGGCGTGTCGTTGAAGATCATCACCACGCGCCCGTCTTTCAGCGCCACCGCATCCAGCCCCGAGTTGTTGTTCGGCACATCCAGGAAGTGCGTCTTCGTCCACGTCACTCCATCGTCAAATGAGTCCGCCACAACCACCTTCGCGGCCAGCGTCCGCGACCTCGCATACAGGCGCAGATGCTCGCCGCTCAACTGCACAACCGACGGCTGAATAATCCCCTCAAACTCTCTCGGCGCATGGTCCTTCGCACGAAGCTCCGCGCTGTCCATCGGCGGATCGGGCGTTGGCGGCTCCGCCTTGTCCTGCGCCTCCGTCACGACGATCGGCCCAATCTTCTTCCACGTCGCACCCTCATCCGTGCTGCGCTCAATCCACGCCGCCCACGTTTTGTACGCCTCCACCGACGTCCCACTCACAACCGTCCCATCGCCCAGCACCAGCGGCTTCGCGCGAATCGGCCCGAGCAATCCCGCGGGCAGGCGCTCCGGCTTCGACCACGTGCGGCCCTCATCCGTGCTCCACATCCGCGCGCCCGACCAGCTCCCCGTGTCCGGCCCCGCCTTGTAGTACAGCCACAGCCTTCCATCCGTCGTGTGAAACAGCACCGGGTTCCACGTCGGAATATTCTTCTCGCGCGCCACCTCCAGCGGCTTTGACCACGCACCGCTTTCGTATCGCGCCGTCCATATCGCCACATCCGGCGCGCCCTCATGCGTTCCGCCGAACCACGCCGCCATCAACTCACCGTCACGAAGCTCCACAACCGTCGACGCATGACACTCCGCAAACGGCGCCGACCCGGGCTCGAAGATGAACTCACTCCGAACGTGCACTCCGGGATCCGTGTGATGCGAAACCTGCGCACGCACGCCACACGCCATCATCAGCCAGCACATCACCGCCGCGGTTTTCCTCACTTCGCCGCCTCATCTGCGCTGAAGTCCGACAACGTAACAATCTCGCCCGGCGCCACCACAACCTCATTCGGCGCCGCCGTCTCAATATTCTCGTCGTAGAAGCTCGTGCGCTCCATCCGCGTCCACCGCACGCCGTTCCAATCAACGCGCAGCCTCTGCGCCTCCGTCGACCGGTTCAGCACAATTAAGCTGTCTCGCTTTCCATCCGTAAACGCCGCCGTCAGCAGATCGCCATTGCCGGCCTGCGTCTCCACGCGCCGCATCCCCTTCAGCACATGCCTGCTGAATGCACCCATCACCCGCAACTGAAAGCTCGACGCCACCGGCACCTCGCCGTTCGAACGGTCCGGCACCATCAACGATCGCGACCCGCCAAAGCTCGGCTGCTCCACATCCAGCAGCAGCCAGCAATACAGCAGCATCTCCGCATCCGCTTCGGTCAAATCCTTCTGGTACAACTGGCCCACCTGCAGCGCAATCCGGTACGACGGCTCCTGGTACTCCGCATCGTTCAGGCATATCTCCGTCGCCAGGAACGGCTTGCCCGCACTCGCGTCACGCATCGCGCGCAGCCGCGCGTCGTACATATCCGGATTCGCCAGAAACTCCTGGTAGTCATACTGGTGCGCCGCCGTAAAGTCCGTCGCGCCCCACGCCTCCGGAAATTTCTTTGCATCTCCCGCCCGACGAATCGCAATCCACAGATACGGCGCATCGGCCATCTGGATCTTCGTCGACTGAAATCCCGCCGCATCCAGGGCCTTCCGCACCGCCTTTGTCATCGCCGCAAAAACCTCCGGCGGCTGCTCCACCTCGTTCTGAATTCCCACAATCTCCGGCGCCGCTCCACTTCGCTCCTTCGCCTTCCTGCAAAAATCCACCACGATCCGCGCATACACATCCGGCTTCGCCGCATGCTTCACGGGCTTGCCCCACGCATCAGTCACCGGCTTGCCCTGCGGCGTATATGTCTCAATCGCCCATTCTGGCAGCGCCCACATCTCGTACAGCACCATCCCACCCAGCTCGCGCGTGCGCCGGCTGTAATCGAAATCCGACACCTCGCTATTCGGAAAATTGTCTCCGTAATAATGTGGCGTCGCGTCCTTCAAGTCCTCCACATTCGACAAGTCCGGCTTCAACTGCGTGCCCATCGGGTACTCACGATCCA
Source organism: uncultured Acidobacteriaceae bacterium (assembly GCA_963777205.1). Classification (GTDB taxonomy): domain Bacteria; phylum Acidobacteriota; class Terriglobia; order Terriglobales; family Acidobacteriaceae; genus Granulicella. The sequence goes on from CAVZPQ010000004.1 coordinate 116,743, forward strand.
CCAGCAGGTTGTACCGCTTCAGCATCTGCCAATACATCTGCTTGCCCCTGTCACTCAGCTCCCGATAGGTCGGCACGCTCGGACTCCCGCCAAATCCCAGCATCTCCTGGTGCACCTTCGCCGCATTCGCCGTGATCGTCGCGTCCTCTGCTGTCTCGTCCATCAGCGCACCGGCCAGCGTGAGGTGCTCATTCCGCGGCCCTGAAAACATCAACTGCTGCCGCGTCAGGTCAAACAGCAGCGGAGCCGTCAACACGCGCTCGCCGTTCAGCAGAACCTGCACCGACAAGTGCGCATCCACCACAACCGTCAACGCGCGCGCGTTCCCCACATACTGCTGCTCCTCTTCGCGCACCGTCTTGTCCGGATAATTCCCTCCTCCATCCAGCGCAGTCGAGTCATAAAACCGCTCCACCAGCCGGACCTTCGAGCTCGTCAGCTCCACAGTCATTCCGGCATGCGGTCCGGTGAATATCCACGACAGCTTCGTGTGCTCCGGTACTTCGCCATCAAATTGCAACGTGCGTTTGAACAGCGCTGGCAGCTCGCCCTTGAAGTACACACGCGCAATCGCATCCGGCCTTCCCCAACCCGGACCCACTGGCCCATCGCTCGCAAACTCGAACCTCTGCGCCGCCGTCTGCGCCGTCGCCTTCGGCTGCGGAATCACCACCGCCTCTTGCGCGTGCGCCGCCACACCACAGACCACCAGCCCCATCGCAACCCACACGCTCCACATCGCTCGTCCGCTCAATTTCACCTCTGCCTTGATCGAATCATCATTTCATCATCTGAATTTCCATTTCATCTGGAATAGGCATAAAAATGAAAATCAGACCGCCGATGCCCAACGCACGCCGCTTCTCTCTCGCCGCCCTGACTCTTTCGCTCGTCGCCACCTGCGCCCACGCTCAGCACGTCCCCGGCTACAACTACAACGAATCGAAAATCCCGCCCTACACGATGCTCGACCCGCTCCGGGTCGCGAACGGCCACCCCGTCACCACTCCGCAGCAGTGGTTCACGCAGCGTCGTCCTGAAATCCTCCGCCTCTTCGAAGACAACGTCTTCGGGGTCACGCCCGCCGCCGCACAACACGCCATCACCCACGCCCGCATCATCGAGCACAACGAGCACGCACTCAACGGCCTCGCAGTCCGCGAGCAGGTCGAGCTCACCTTCGATCCCGCGCCCGGCATCACACCCGCTCCCGGTGTGCTCCACACGATGCGTCTGCTCATCTACATCCCCGCCGCCGCAGCAGCCGCGCATCATCCCGTTCCCGTCGTACTTGGCCTCAACTTCGGCGGCAATCAAACCGTCCTCGACGACCCCGCAATCCAGCCCACGCCCGTCTGGATTCAACCCAAAGGCGGCGAGCTCCAGCACATCGCTCCACCCGAAGACTCGCGCGGCCGCGCCATCCAGCAGTGGCAGGTAAAGATGCTCCTCTCCCGCGGCTACGGCCTCGCTACCGCTTACTATGGCGACCTCGAACCCGATTTCAAAAACGCCGCTCAGTACAGCGCGCGCAATCTCTTCGGCCCCACGGGGTCCCCGGCCAGCTTGCTGGCCGGGGTAAGGATCGACAACGCACCCAACGCCTGGGGAGCCATCGGCCTGTGGTCCTGGGGACTCAGCCGCGCGCTCGACTACCTCGTCCTCGATCCCCTGCGTCGATCCCCACCGCGTAGCCGTCACCGGCCATAGCCGTCTCGGCAAAACCGCCGATTGGGCCGCCGCCCAGGATCCTCGCTTCGCCGCCGTGCTCTCCAACGAGAGCGGCCACGGCGGGCAATCCATCCAGCGCCGCGCGCTCGGCGAAACAGTCGCTCACCTCGAGCACTCGTTCCCCTACTGGTTCTGTCCCAACTACGCCAGGTGGGTCGGCCATGACGCCGAGATCCCCGCCGACGGCAATCTCCTCCTCTCGCTCATCGCTCCACGCCCGCTGTACGTAGGCTCGGCCGTCGGCGACGAATGGTCCGATCCGAAGGGCGAGTTCCTCTCCGCCGTCAGCGCCTCCCGCGTCTACCGGCTCCTCGGCAAGCCGGCACTCGCGCCGAACACTCCACAACCCGAACTCGACCATCCCATCGGTCTCAACGGCTTCGTCGCGTACCACGAGCGCACCGGCAAGCACGACGTCACTGCCTTCGACTGGCAGCACTACCTCGACTTCCTCGACAATCGCTGGGGCAAGCCCGACGTCACGCCCGCAACAACCATGATCGGCACCGCGGAGCCCCCACTCCCTCCTCATCCCGCCACCACGGCGCAAGTCAACAACTGGCGTCGTGAAATCCGCCGCGCGCTCTTCATCCCCGACCCTCTCCCGAAGCTCGAAACAAAAACCATCTCATCGACTGAGATCACTCCCGGCGTCACCCTCGACAAGGTCATCTACACCACCGCCTACGGCCTCCGCATTCCCGCCGACGTCTACCGCCCCACGCACCCACCAGCCGCAAAGCTCCCCGCCATCGTCGTCGTCAATGGCCACGGAGCCGACAAGTCATCCTGGTACTCGTACTACACCGGGGTGCTCTACGCCCGAGCCGGCGCCGTCGTCCTCACCTACGACCCCATCGGCGAAGGCGAGCGCAACGATGACCACAAAGACTTCACCGGCGAGCACGACCAGCTCGTCGTCAACCCGGAATCCATGCCGCAGCGCATGGGCGGCCTCATGATCACCGACGTCATGCAGGCCGTCAGTTATCTCTCCTCACGCCACGACGTCGACCCGCACCGTATCGCCATCCTCGGCTTCTCGATGGGCTCCTTCATCTCCTCGCTCACCGGCGCCGCCGACCCGCGCATCCACTCCGTCCTCCTCGTCGGCGGCGGCGACCTCGATGGCCCCAATGGCTACTGGGACCTAAGCCACGTCATGATGTGCCAGGGCGGACCCTACCGCTCGCTCGCCTTCCTCGGCGACCGCCCCGCCGTCCTCTTCACCCTCCAGGCCCGCCGCGGCGACACCTTCATCATCAACGGCACCGCCGACACGGTCGTCGACATCCCGCACCACGGCCCCGACTTCTTCGCCAACCTCCGCCAGCGCGTCATCACGCTCAACGGTTCCGACAAACACGTCTTCACCACCTGGTTCGATCCCGGCGCCAGTCACCGCCCCTCCTGGGTCACACCCCGCGCCGCCGCCTGGCTAAACTCCGAACTCCATTTCCCCGCCTGGCGCGACAAAGATCCCAACACCCTCCCCACCGTCCGCATCGGCGACTGGGCCGCAAAGGTCGGCGCCGGCTTCTCCAAAAACTACGACCGCCCCGACCGCGACGCCGGCATCATCGCCCTCGCCGCAGACGTCCCCCACCTCACCGTCGATCAGCTCGACGTCCTCCCTCTGCCGGAATGGCAAGCCCACAAAACCAACTTCATCTACGCCACATGGCTCCAGCGTGCCGCCGCCGCCGCATCCGAGACCTCACAACCCGCCCCGAGTTCCACATTCGTGCACTAACTTTCACTTTTGTTGCTCTCGACCGCATCCCTCCGCTATAGTGCTGCCATCGCCGGAGATACCTCCCCTCGCGCTCAGCCCAAAATGCCCTCTCCCCGCCTCCCAACGCTCGCCGCTCTACCGCTCCTCCTCGCCGCGATCGCCCCTGCGCAAACCCTCCTGCACCCCGCCGACTACCACCACTACGTCCACACCTTCGAAGCCGACGAGCAGCTCGCCACCGGCCGCATCTACAACGGCGAACCCGCCACCCCCGGCCAACCCCCCGAAGCCACCTGGCCCTGGATGCAGCGCGAGATCCCCTGGTTCGACTGCTCCGACAAATCCTTCGAAGAGATGTACTACTTCCGCTGGTACGCCTTCAAAAAGCACATCCTGCACACCCCCACCGGCTACCTCATCACCGAGTGGCTCGACCGCCCCGAGATGACCGACCGCGGCACACTCTCCGACGCCGCCCCCTTCCACCTCAACGAAGCCCGCTGGCTGCACGACCGCGCCATCGCCGAGGACTACGCCCGCTACTGGTACCGCCCCACATCCAAGCCGCGCAATTATTCCGAACCCCTGACCACCGCTGTCCGCAACGTCACCCTCGCCACCGGCGACACCTCCCTCACCACCTCGCTCCTGCCCGACTTCGTCCGCGTCTACCACGATTGGCAGCGCACCCAGCAGGACCCCAACGGCCTCTTCTGGTCCATCGACACCCGCGACGCCATGGAGAAGTCCATCTCCGGCGACGGCTACCGCCCCACCCTGAACTCCTACATGGTCGCCGACGCGCGCGCCATCGCCGCCACCGCACTCCTCGCCAACAACCAAGCCCTCGCCGACGACTTCACCGCCAAAGCCGACCGCCTCAACAACCTCATCGAAACCAGACTCTGGAACCCCAAAGACCAGTTCTACGAGGTCGTCTCACCCGCCAAAGACTCCGGCATCCGCGCGCAAAAGAAGTTCAAAGACCCCGGCACAGTCCTCCAGTTCTCCGGCGTTCGCGAGCTCATCGGCTACGACCCCTGGGCCTACGCCTCGCCCGCACCCGCGCACGCCGTCGCCTGGCGTCAGCTCTTCGACCCCCAGGGCTTCGACGGCAAATTCGGCCCCACCACCGCCGAGCGCCGCAGCCCCCGCTTCCGCTTCGCCTCCTCCGACCAGTGCACCTGGAACGGCCCGGCCTGGCCCTTCGCCATCACCCAAACCCTCACCGCGCTCGCCGACTACCTCAACTCCTCCGGCCCGCACACCATCGACCGCGCCGCCTACGACACCCTCTTCGCCCGCTACGTCCTCGCGCAGCACATCTCGGTAGATGTCGCGGGCAAGCCGCTGCCCCATCGCATCGACTGGATCGACGAAGACTACGACGCCGACACCGGCGACTGGATCGCCAAGCGCATGCTCCTCGCCAAAAACAAGCAGGTCGGCCGCGGCAACTACTACAACCACTCCGGATTCGCCGACCCGCTCATCACCGGCCTCATCGGCCTGCGCCCGCGCGCCGACAACCACATCGTCCTCCACCCGCTCGCGCCCGCATCCTGGACCTACTTCGCCATCGACGCGCTGCCCTACCACGGCCACCTCCTCACCATCGCCTTCGACTCCACCGGCCAGCACTACCACCACGGTCGCGGCCTCTGGCTCGCCGTCGACGGCCATAAGATCGCCCACCGCCCCACCCTCGGCCCGCTCGAAGCCAACCTCCCCAAGTAACACATGCAGGAGATGTCGTTGAAGCCAGACTCGATTGACCAGCCCGGGTGCCCCACGTCTCGCTTTTGAGACGTGGGTTCGCAGCATGCTCGTACTAGCCTCCGCGTTTCTCCTCGCCACCATCCTCCCGGCGCAAAAAGACGGCATCATCGCCCGCATGCCCGGCACCCCACCTCCTCTCGCAGCCGCCGGCATCCCCGCAACCGTCCTCGTCGCCCCCGGCACCTTCCGCATGGGCGCCGACGCCGCCCCGCTCCCGCCCACCATCACCAGGGGCTTCGGCGTCATGTCCACCCGCCCTGTCCACGGTGACTTCGACGAGGTCCCCGCCCACACCGTCCACATCACCCACGCCTTCCGCATCGGAATCACGCAGGTCTCGCCCGCTGAGTACGCCGAGTTCGATCCCGCCTACAAGCCGCACGCGTCTACTCCCGCGTACGCAGCAGGCGTCTAGCTGGGATCAGGCCATGGCCTACTGCCGCTGGCTCACCGAAAAGACCGGCAAGCCCTGGCGCCTGCCCACCGAAGCCGAGTGGGAGTACGTGGCTCGCGCCGGCGGCACAAAAATCTTCGGCGCGTCCGACACGCCGCTCCCGCTCGACCAGCCCAACGCCTTCGGTGTCGAAAACCAGGAGGTCGGCCGCCCCGAGTGGACCCTCGACAACTACGCGCCCTACCAGCCGCAGCCCCAGACCGATCCCCGCGGCGCCTCCTCATCCATGACCAAATCCATTCGCGGCGGCGGCCTCGACTGGCGCCATACCGCGACCAAAACCTCACCCGATCTCAACGTCCCGGCGACGGCCCCTTACTTCTCGCGCCCCGCCAACCGCGCCAGTCTGCCGCCGTCCTACGCTTCCGAAAACGGCAACGTCGGCTTCCGCGTCGTGCAAGCTCCGGACCCGCCCGACAATCCGGGAACCTGGACCCCGCCGCAGCACTACTTCTTCGAAACTGCCGTCCACCAGCTCGCCATCACCGGCGCACCCGCGCTGTCGAAACCAATCGACCAGCTCGACAACAGCAAGCCCTTCTACCGCACACACGAGCTCTTCCCCAACCTCGGCGGCAAGAGCATGCCCGCCGTCGGCTGGCGTCTCGGCCTCGCGCGCGGCCTCGGCATCAACTATCACAACTCCGCCATTCAGGTGCTCCCCAACGGCGACCTCCTCGCCGCGTTCTACAACACGCCTGACCGCGAAGACGACCCTGACCAGACCATCATGGTTCTCCGCCGCCGCGCCGGCACCGAAGATTGGGACATGCCCGAGCCGTTCCCCATCTTCGCCGACGCCGGCACTCGCCGCCCCCGTCATCTGGAACGACCCCAAATTCCGGTCTGAGCCCGGCGGCCGCGTCTGGTTCTTCTGGGGATTCGCCCGTCTCATCGGCGCTCCACCCTTCGCCTGGGCCACCTCCAAAGACAACGGCGCCACGTGGTCCGCCGCGCACTTCCCCGTCTTCCCGCAGCCCATCGGCCGCTACGTCTCGCAGCCCATCAACTCCATCGTGCGCGGTCCAGCCGAAGGCCCAAATGGAACTCAAGCCGGCGCGATCTACCTGCCCACCGACTCAACCGGCCGCGACGCCGACGGGAACGGCTCCATCTCCGTCGTCTGGAAGTCCACCGACGACGGCCGCACATGGTCCGACACCGGAGGCCGCACCGCCGGCCGCCACACCACCATCGTCTTTGCACACAACGGCGACCTCCTCGGCTTCGGCGGCAAAAACTCCAACATCGACGGCCGTATGCCCCTCGCCACCTCGCACGACGACGGCAGGACCTGGACAAAATCCAAGCTTCCCTTCGACCCGCTCGCCAGCGGCGAACGCCCCTCCGTCATCCGTCTGCTCGACGGCAAGCTCTTCTTCGTCGCCGACTTCAATCCGCACAACCAGAAACACATTCACAAGGACGGCGCCTACGTTGCACTCTCCTCCGACGACGGCAAGACCTGGACCATCAAGCCGCTGCCCTCCAACATCCTCACCGTCGGCTACACCACCGCCACCCAGGGCCCCGACGGCATCATCCACATCGCCACAACCAAGAACACCATCAACTACGAGATCGAACTCAACGAAGCCTGGGTGCTCGACAAAAGCATCGGTGATCCGGAGTCAGCTGCGGGTGCCCCACGTCTCGATTCTGAGACGTCGGTTGGAACTCACCTCACCCACCACACCGAGCGCTATCCCAACAGCAAAACAAAATCCACATGGACCACCGCCGCCCTCCCCGACGGCCGCATCGTCCTCGAAGGCGAAGAGCGCTTCTTCTATCCCGACGGCCACCCCCAGTGGACCGCCCACTTCCACAACGGCTTCAAACTCGGCGAAGAACGCTACCAGCGCGAAGACGGCACCCTGATCTGGCAGAAAACCTACAACCCCGACGGCACCTGGACATGGCAGAACTACGACGCCGCGGGCCACCTCACCGCAACCTCACACTGGCGCAACAAAACTCTCCTCAACTCCGACATCCCCGACACCGCGCCCGACAAACACCCCACCACCAGCGCTCCCGAACCCGGCGCCGAATGAACCCGCCGCCGAATGAACACCCGATGCGCGACGAATCCAAGAACCTGACGAGATAAATCACATAGCCAGCAACTGATTCAAAGGAGCAACAGTGAGCATTCGACATCGAATCGCCTCCCTCATTCTCGTCGCTCTCACGTTCGCTCCCCTCGGACACGCCCAAACGCCCTCCCCGACCGACCCCGTCGTCTTCGCCTACTTCAAAGAGCCCGGCAACCAGGGCATCTACCTCGCGCTCTCGCGCGACGGCTATACCTTCACCCCGCTCAACGACGGTCAGCCCTGGCTCAAGCCCGACCAGCCCGGCGAGATCATGCGCGACGTCTACATCACCCGCACCCCTGACGGCGCCCACTTCCGCATGGTCTTCACCTGGGCCTGGCACGGCAACGCCATCGGCATCTCCGACTCCGACGACCTCCTCCACTGGTCACCGCAGCGCCGCATCGAGATCATGTCCGCCTTCCCCAACGTCCAGAACACCTGGGCGCCTGAAACCTACTGGGACGAGCAGACCAAGGACTGGCTCATCATCTTCTCCGCTTCCTTCAACGCCACCCCAACCACACCCGCCGAAGGTCTCCGCATCTGGTCCGCCCACACCGCGGACTGGCAGACCTTCACCACACCCGAAAAATTCTTCGACCGCGGCTTCCCCGTCATCGACGCCACGCTCTTCCACCGCACCCTCCACGGCAAGCATGACGTCGTCATGGTCCTCAAAGACCAGACCCCCGACCCGCTGCGCTACAACGAGCGCTGGACCGCCGCCCCCACCGTCAACGGCCCCTGGGGCGCGCTCTCCGCCCCCATCAACGAATCCTGGTCGGAAGGCCCCAGCGTCATCCAGGTCGGCGACAAGATCAATCGTCTATTACGACCACTACCGCCCGCCCCGGCCTCGCTACGAAGGCGTCGAAACCACCGACTGGTTCCACTGGACCAGCATCGACGACAAGATGCACTTCCCCGATGCCGCTAAACACGGCAGCTTCTTCCGCGTCACCGAGGCCGAAGCCCAGCGCCTCCTCGCCCGCCACGACCCGGCTCCATAACCCGGCTACTTGACAAAACTCCGTCTCGGCGCACCCATCAACTAAAGACTCCCTCCAGCAATCGCACCCTGAAGTCCACCCCTAAGCTGCCTTCTTGGAAGACTTTGCGCAAAAACTGACGGGGGAAGGGGGGAGCCGAGGGCTAGTCCTCAAACAGCCAGTCCAGGTTCGGCGGCTGCTTGCTCTCGGGATCGAAATTCACATGCGGAGTCACGTGCGTGTCCTCCGGAATGAACCCAAGCACCACGTAGGCTCCCTTGCCGAGATCCAGATCGTTCTCCCCGGCCGGCAACGGCTTCGCCCACACACTGATCGGCACTCCCTTAGCCCCCGCCACCCCATCCGGCAGCAAAATATTCCACTGCTCCGTGTCCGGTGACACATTCACCTGCTTGCGCGAGTTGGACTTGAAGAACCCCACCAGGATCTGCGCCGGCTTATCCAGCCTGAAATGAATCGGCGTCTCCTGGTGAGCCGAGACCCGAATCCCCTTCAGCCCATCCAGCTCAGGCGCCACCGAAGCGATCGGCACATCCTGATCGCTGTACAGGCTCGCACCTTTGGTGACAGTGAAGACTTCGCCGGCGCCGGGCTGCAGCGTGAAGCCAACCTGCGGAAGCTGATGCGGCTTTGTCTCAGAGATTTGCGACCCGGAGCGTAGCGCCGCGAGCGCGGCTATCAAAGGTGGCGAGCTCTTTCTGGTACACGGGAAGCAGGTCGCGCCAGTGGTCGGTCTGGGGCCCTCCGCGGACTGGAATCTGCCGCTGGGAGGTCTCCATGCCTGCAGCATTTTGATACGTTTTAAGGGTTAATTTGGTCAGTTTTGCGTATTCCTGAACACTGTCTGCGAGGAACGTGCGGGCCTCGGCGAGATGGGACAGATCATGGTCGTAGCCGTAGCGCATGACCAGGGCGGCGGCCTGAACCTTCGCGTTGTAGAAGGCCATCAGGTACTGCGATCGCGCGCATGTCGTTGACAATGCGTTCGTACTCCGGCCTTCCATCGGGAGCGATTCCTGGACCGGCGGCTTCGGCCTCTTTCACCGCTTCGGCGGACTTCTCGGCTGCGTCGGCTGCAACACTCAGCGGATTCTCACCGTGGTGCTTGCCGCCATGCACTTCGTTCGCAACCCACTCATCCAGCCGTTCGCCATCCGGCGCGTCCGCGGTCCAAAGTGTCTGCGCCGGGTTGAAGCGCGCGGCGTCGATGAGCTGCGGCATGGTCATGCCGAGCGAGAGGACCTCGCGATTTCCCTCGGTGATGCCGAGACGGCGAATGACTTCGGGAGCGCATTGTCCGGAGAGCTCGTAGGCAGCAAGAAGGTGCGCTCCGGTCTGCATCTGCTCGGCCGTGGGCTTGTGGATCTCGGACGCAATGGTCTGGATGCTTTCGAGGCCGACTACGCGATCGCTGTGGCCCTGTGCATCCACTCCGCCGGGAACAGCGAAGCGGCGAGCGAACTGCTCGCTCCAGTAGGCCTGTTCGAGTGCGGGATCACGTTCAGGATTCCAGGCGTAGCGGGCCCAGCTTGCGAACCATATCCAGTCGCGGTCGGTCTGGATCAGCCGCGGCTGAGTGTTATCCGCGCTGTAAGGCCAGTCCCAATAGCGCAACGGGTAGACGTGCACACCGCCGATCCCGAGGCGGATGAAGTTGCTCTCGGTCTGGCGGACAAACGTCGGGTCGCCCCAGCGGAAGGGCTCAAGATTCGACAGCAAGTGGATGTTGACGATGGTGTCGTTCGACTCCTTCACCATCGACTGAAATTTCTCCTTCACGCTGCCGCGGATATTGGTCCAGGTGAGCGACTCACCGTTCCACTTCCACATGGTGTCGATGTTGGAGTAGAGCGGACGCGCTTCCGCCATGGCTTCATCGATGTCCGTGGCGTGTGCGCGCACCACAATGGGTGGCTGCGGCACCGGATGACCGACCGCTTTCTCCTCTTCAGCAAGACCCTCGAGCACGCCCGGGATGATGGTCTTGGAGAGCCACTCGGGACCGTAGTGCGGGCCCATGGCTTCGCCCAGTGTCATGAAGATTCCGACGTTCGGGTAGTTACGGATGAACTCGGAGATGCAGTAGCGCGTGTAGTCGCTGGCCAGTGGCGTTGGCGCCGAGAGATGGTAGGGAAGGTTGTGGGCGCGCGCGAACGCGTGCGAGAGATGGATGTTGTAGAAGCCCTGCAGAATCCAGATGCCGCGCTTGTCCGCTTCCGCGGTGATCCAGCGGAACATGGCGATGTTTTCGTCGAGCTGAGCGGACGGAATCTCCTGCGCCTCGGGGTACCTGGGCAGCTTCAGCAACGAGGTGAATGGGTGACCGTTCCAGAGAAAGAGCGCATTGGTGCGCTGCTCGGCGAGTTGATCGAGATAACGGATCCACTCTGGCTTGTCGTAGAACCACGGAAAGTTTTTGGGCGTGTAAGGGTAGTCGTATTCCGCGCCTTCGTAGGTGATCTCAGGCTTCTGCAGACCGATGACGGCGCCGCGAATATGAAGCTGCGGATGGTCTTCAAACTCCAGTTGCTTTGGCAGCGCGCCGGAGGCATGAATGCGGTCGATCAGTTCTTCCGCGCCGTAGAGGACGCCCGAGGCGTCGGCGCCTTCGATGACGATGTTGTTGCCAATGCGCTTGAGGACGAACGCTTCCCTGGCGCCGGGCCAAAGCTCGGGAACCTGTTTGCCGAACGAGGCGAGCAGCGGATCACCTTGCACAGCGAGGACGATGCGCTCTTTACCGCCGAGCTTGGCAACGGCGGCACGCAGACGCTCCGCAGCGTATTGCTCGCGAGGAGTGGCGTGCGATGACACTTCGATTTTCGCGGTGGCGAGAGCAGAGAGCGGCGCCGCAAGAACGATGAACGAGAGAAGCAGAGAGCGCATGCGTGAGACCTTGAGCTAGTCAGGAACTTCAGGAGTCGGAGCTTTGCCGGCCGGCTTGCCGGCAACATCGGAGACCTTGCGGAAGACGATCGCCTGATAAGGCCTGTTCGGCAGATCTACGCGTGATTTCCCGGAGAATGTACCGGGCAGCTTTTGCTCAGTCATGGCGAAGGGATCGATCAGGCTTGCTTCGAATGTGACGGTGTTCGGAAGCGGGAACTCGTAGCGCGCGGGCCGGTGGTAGTCGAAGTACCAGAGATAGATCTGGTTGGGTGTGCCGGCAGAGAGGTAGTAGGAGCCTTCGAACTCGTTGAGGCCGACGTTGGTGCAGCGCGCGACGAGATCGTGGAGGAACTTGATGCGTGGAGCGGAGTCGCCGCGCAGGCGGCCGGCGTCAGACCAGCTTGATTCATGCGCATGCGGGCCGGAATCGGCGGAGATGAAGACCTCGCCATGCGAGGCATAGCTGCCGTAGATGGTGGCCAGCCAGAAGCGGCGCGTCATCTCTTCTGCGGAGAGGTTTCCCCAGCGGCGCTCGACGTCGCCTTCGTACTGGATCTCGTCGTAGATGATGGGCTTGTTCCAGGCGAGACGGCGCTCCGCGGATTTTTCGAAGTCGTAGCTCTGCAAACTGGCGTGCGTGCACCAGGGCTTGGAATGGTCGTAGATGACGCGGGAGTGGTGGATGGAACGCAGGTGACGGTAAGGATCTTCGGCCTGGACGACACGGAAGAAGTGGTCCCAGTCGGACATCGTCTTGGCGCGCACGAGGTCGTACTCATTGGCGATGGACCACCAGACGTTGCGGAAGGCAGCGAGGCGTGCGATTACGTAGCGGAGGTAAAAGTCGTCGACTTCGTCGGGCATGGTCTTGTAGCCCCACGCGTCGTAGGGATGGAAGAGGATGCAATCGGCTTCGATTCCGGCGGCCTGAAGTTGAAGCAGGCGACGCTCGAGGCGCTGAAAGTACGCGGGGTTGAAGCGGTCGTAGACGTTGGCTTTGCCGGTGGAGTCGGGCGTGCCGTTGCTTGGGAAGGGCAACATGCCTACGCCGTTGAGCGGGCCCGGACCGAGCGGCTTGGGGAGAACGCAGGCGCGAGTCTTGTTGAAGTGCGGCACCATGCCGGCGAGTGAGTTTGAGGCGTTCTCGTCGGAGGTGAAGAAGAAGGCGTAGGTCGTGGTGCCAAACGGGAAGTAAGGTGTGCCGTCGGCGTACTCGAAATGAAACTGATGCGCGGTGGTGACGGGACCGTGATTGCCTGGGTGGGGCGGAGTGCAGGTGAGGCGGCCTGTGTGACCGTTCAGCTCGGGCGCGGAGCTGGTGGTCCTATACGTCCAGGCGCCGGGCATGTCCGGCATGAAGCGGATGCGAAAGGTGCCGTCGCCGTCGTAGAAGCCTTTGATGTCTACGGTGCGGTGTTCATGGGTGAACTGCGCCGATAGCGTGATATCGCGGAATGGATTGCCGGCAGAAGGCCCCTTGAGGAGCGATTTCGTACAGGCCCCACTGCTCGGTTTGGCCCGATTCTGCGGGTGGGCACGTCCGTTTGTGCAGAGAGAACCTGGGTGTTGAGGGCTGCGGCGACGGCGGTGGCGCCACCGAGTTTCAGCACATCTCTGCGATCCATGCGGGTCCTTTCTAAACCACACTATGGCGGCTCGGCCGTGATGATTGAAAATTATGTACCAAATCTGAAATATACGCGATATCTTACAATGGAGCGCCTGACGCGGCGACGATAAGCTGCGGCATAGTTCGGGTAGAGACAAGGGTAAGATGGCGACCAATTCGGCAACAAAGAAGAGCGTACGGCGGCGAATCCCAAAGTGGGCCCTCCAGAACGGCGATGGAGCACAGGGCGATGAGGTCTATTACCTGCGTTCGATTGGGCGGGCGCTGGACGTTCTGGACTGCTTCGACGGCCAGACGCCGTTGGCGCTGAAGGAGATCAGCGCGAAGATGCGGCTGCCGGAATCGACGCTGTTCCGCGTGCTGCGGACGCTGGAACGGCACGAATACCTGCAGCAGGACCGCGATGGAACCTACCAGTTGTCGCCGCGGCTCATCTTCGGCTGGCTGGTGCGTGCGGCGGATCATGCGCGCGAGGTCGCGCGGCCCGAGATGGAGCGGCTGGTGAATACGTTCAATGAGACGGCAAGCCTGGCGTTCTTGTTCGACGACCGCATCCACGTGCTGGACTGCATGGAGACGTTCCATGAGATCCGGATGACGAACAAGATCGGACGCGTGCTGCCACCCCACTGTTCGGCGCTGGGAAAGGCGATAACAGCCTTTCAGGACAGGCGTTTAGCTGACAGGATGCTGGAAGTTTACGGCCTGACCGCGCGGACCGAGCACACCATTACAGACCGGCAGAAGCTGTTTGAGGAATTCAATCTGATCCGGGAGAACGGCGTCGCGTGCGATCGCGAGGAGTCGATCCGGGGCGGAATCTGCTACGCCGCGGCGGTGCAGGCTGCGGGGAAACCGGTGAAGGCGGCGATCAGCGTATCGACGCCGGCGACCAGGATGGATGCCGGGCGGGAGAAAGAGATCCGGGCGGCGGTTGTGGAGGCGGCGGCGGAGATCGGGCGCAAGCTGTAGGGTGTTCAGGTGTAGTGGCAATTACCCGAAGATAATTTTCACAAATGCTTGACATTCGTTCAGGCGCTTCGCTAGTTTTGTGGACGCTCATAGAACCCTCCGAAATGCCTCCAGGAGTTCCACGAATGAAACGCAGCGTCCTTATTGCCCTCCTCTGCTTCAGTGCAGTCGCCTATGGCCAGGAGACCCGTGCCACGTTGACCGGACACGTGTCGGATTCATCAGGAGCGCGGATTCCTGATGCAAAGATTCGCGTCACGGATACGGAAACCGGTGTGGTGACGAACGCGAAATCGAACTCAGCGGGAGATTTCAACGTGCCGTTTCTGCAGCCGGGCACTTATCGCGTGGATGCGACGCACGAGGGATTCAAGAACTACACGCACACGGGGCTGGTGCTGCAAACCGAGCAGACGGTAACGGAGAACATTACGCTGCCGGTGGGCGCGGTGAACGAGAGCGTGACCGTGGAAGGAAATACGCCGCTGATCGATACGGCGACGGCCGACACGGGGCAGACGCTGACGGCGGAAGAGGTTGAGGAGCTGCCGAGCAACGGGCGGTCGCCGCTTGGGTTTGCGCACCTCGAATATGGCGTAGTCGCCAAGGGCAAGCACTCGCAGTCGCAGACGACCCCGTTTGGCAACCAAACGGCGGATGACTTTTCGATTGGCGGCGGCGCGTCTTCATCAAACGAGCTGCTGCTCAATGGCACGCCGAACATGCAGGACTCGAGCCGTACGGCCGGCTTCAGCCCGGAGCTTGACGCCGTCGATGCCGTGCACGTGGACCTGTTCTCCGCGAACGCGGCGATGGGTGATTCCTCGGGGGGCGTGGTAAATATCACGACGAAGTCCGGCACCAACCAGTACCACGGAACGGCGTCGGAGTATTACGGCGGGTCGCGTCCGCTGACGGCGAAGCCGTACTTCACGCCTGCCGGCCAGCAGACTTCGTCGACGCACTACAATCAGTTCGGCGCGACGATTGGCGGCCCAGTGTGGATTCCCCACTTGTTCAACGGCCGGGACAAGGCATTCTTTTTCTACTCGTTTGAGGGCTATAAGGGCTCGAAGCCAGCGACGGCGATCACCACCGTTCCTACTGCTGCTGAACGCCAGGGCGACTTTTCCGCGCTGTACAACCTGGGCCAGACGATGACGCCGACGACCTATACCCGCTGCACGGTAAACGGCACCAAATACACGGCAAGCTACAACCCCTACCAGTTTTTCAGCCCTTATAGCGCAACTCCGGATCCGCAGTGCCCGGGCCAGTATCTGCGTACTCCGATCCCCAATGACAACCTTACTGCTGGCGGGTTGACGCTGAGCCCGATTGCGCAGGCGTATCTGAACAAGGTGCCGCTGCCAAACTACACCGGTGCGTCCCTCACCGCCAGCGGGGAGAACAATTACTTCGCGAGCGATCCGACGGTCGACGATTACATCTCGCACGAAGGCCGTTTCGACTACAACTTGTCGACGCGAAACCGTTTCTCGTTCGAAGCGCATGAGAGCCGATATCAAAACAGTCAGAGCAACATCTTCTACAACCCGCTGACGGGCACCAGTTCTCGCGTGATTCTATGGGGCGGTTTTGCGGAAGATGTGCAAAACTTCTCGCCTTCGACAAGCCTCGATCTCCGGTTGAGCCTCACTCGTTCGGAAAACACCTCGAATCCGAACAGCATTGGCATCAGCCCGACTTCGCTTGGCTACGCTTCCTACCTTGCATCGAATTCGACCGCCCTCGCCATTCCCGGTCTGACCTTCTCCGACAACGGGGCGGCGATCCCGAGCCTGAGCGGGAATCCCGGAAACCAGGCGTATTTCGATACTATCCAGCTGTTCGGCAGCTTCAACAAAATCATCGGACGGCATTCGCTAAAGTTCGGTCCGGATATCCGCTCCAATAAAGACTCGACACTTTCGCCGAGCGCAGCGAATGGGGGCTTTGCGTTTTCGGTAAGCAACGGTGGTCCGATCACAAATGGAACGTCAGCTCCGGCACCGTTGTTTGGTGGCGCCTTCGCTCAATTCATGCTGGGGCTGCCGACCGGTGGCAGCGAAGCGATCGCAAACCGCTATCAGTACAACAATTGGTACATCGCGGGTTTCGCCCAGGATGACTGGAAGGTTCTCCCGAATTTCACGATCAGCATGGGAATACGCCTGGAGCACGAGACACCGGTTACAGAGAGCAACAACCGGATGCTGGTGGGTTTTGACCCGACCGGCACGAATGCGGTCACGGCTGCGGCAGAGGCTGCGTACGCGAAAGCGCCCAGCAGCTATCTCCCTGCGAGCGCGTTCCAGCCGGTCGGCACGCTGCTCTATGCCACGCCGGGCCATCGCTCCTCGTACTCCACCGCTCCGATCTATGCGAGCCCGCGCATTGGATTCTCTTATGCTCCGGATGCCTTCCACGGCACACTGGCGATTCGCGGCGGTTTTGCCATCTACCTCAATCCGTTCAACGACTACAATTTTGGCCAGAATTACGGTTATACCGCGAGCACGAGCTTCGTTCAGCTCGACTATCCAGCGTCGGGTATCCCCTCGTCCACACTCGCGGATCCTTTCGACTCGAGTGTGAACCCCATCCAACTGCCTATCGGCAATTCGCTTGGCGGTAACGTCAATCTAGGCAACAGCATCGTCTTCATCAACCCCAATGTGAAGGTGCCTTACGTAGAAAAAGCCACGCTCGATGTGCAGAAGCAATTCGGTCACAACTGGATGGTTGAGATCGGTGGTTTCACGTCGCACTCGATCCATCTTTCCTACAGCAACCAGATCAGCTCAACACCTTTGCTGCCGTATCTCAGCCGTTCCAACTACTTGGATCCCGCGGCGAATCAGTTCTTCGCGACTCAGGTTGCCAACCCGTTCCTTGGGCTGTACCCGAGTGCGTACTCGAGCGTTAGCTTGAATAAGAGCAAGACCATTGGCATCGGCACCCTCCTGCAGACCTATCCGCAGTACTCCAGCGTCACCGAGCAGCTCGTCCCGGGGCAGAACGCAACCTTCAATGCGTTGAATGCGCGCCTGACGAAACGCATGTCCTATGGCCTGCAGTTCGATATCAATTACGAATGGTCGCGCGAGTTGGGAGCACAGAGCCAGCTCAACACGGGCGGACCTCTGTGGTACGGAGAAACTACCTCGGACTTCCCACAGCACCTGTCAGTCATGGCGATCTATGAGCTTCCTTTCGGTCGGGGCAAGGCGTTCCTCAACGGCAGCCGCTGGGCCGACGAGGCGATTGGCGGATGGCGTGTGACCGGCATCTATCAGGCCTTGTCCGGCACTCCCATCCAGTGGGGCAAGACGGGGGACGGTGGCGTGATCTATACGGGCAACTGGCACGACTTCGACAACCACCCCCACCAGGCTAACGGCCAGCCTTCGTTCAACATCGCGAACTTTGACCGCAACAAGTCTGACCAGCCGAACGGCAACAACTACCGTACGTTCCCGATGTATCTTCTCCGTTCCGATGCGACCAACGACGTTGATCTCTCGGTGCTGAAGAACTTCACTCTGGGTGAGCGCTTCGTGTTGCAGCCGCGCGTCGATGCTTTCAACGCCTTGAACCACGTCCAGTTCGGTGCGGCGAACGTTCTCCGACCTCCGGCTCCTTCGGCGTGGTCAACAGTCAGCTGAACTCCGGCAGGACCCTGCAGGGTGGACTTCACATCCTCTTCTAACCAGCAGCAGCACACGGCAAAGGCGGAGCGTGATGCGCTCCGCCTTTGTCTTTTGCGTTGGGATATCAGGCGAAGCGCAGCTTAGCCGTTTGTCCTGCGGCGAGCGTGATGTTCACGCTGCGATCAGGATTGATTTGCGGCTTTGTGACTGTTGAACCGATGTGAATTTGTGTCACGGACTGATTCGGAGGAGACATGATGGTGTGGGTTGCAGACCGGAGTGAATGCAACTCCGCGGTCACCGCGCGGCCGCCATGCCATTCAACATTGATTTCCACGCCGCCGCGTGCGCGCAGGCCGCGGAAGCTGCCACTCGGCCATGCCTTCGGGAGCGCGGGTAAGATGCGGATGATGTGCGGAGGTGCGGATTCCGTCGAGCCTTGTGGTGGTGTCAGCGGTGTTTCGGCGTGCGACTGCAGAAGCATTTCGATGAAGCCGTTCGGGCCGCCGAGGTTGCCGTCGATCTGGAAGGGCGAGTTTTCTTTCACACCGCAGACGTCGAGCAGATTGCCGCGCGTGCTGACACGCAGCAGCGCGAGTATGTTTTCGTAGCACGCCTCTCCGTCGCGCAGGCGGGCCATGCAGTTGATGATCCAGGCGCGCGACCAGCCGGTAGACCCGCCGCCGGCTGCAAGGCGCTTGTCGAGCACGAGGCGCGCAGCACGGGCGAGCTCGGGCGTTCCCTGCACCGTGATCTGGTCCTCTGGGAAGAGACCGAAGAGATGCGAGATGTGGCGGTGGCCAGGCTCATGATCCTTGTAATCCACCTGCCACTCCTGCAGGCGGCCATCGTGGCCAATCTTGAAGGGTGGCAGTTGCGCCCATGCTTCGCGCACACGGGCGAGAAGACTTTCGTCGGTTGCGACCTGATTCTTGTAGTGTTCGGGCGCGTCACTTTTCAGGCGATCGGCGCTCTCGAGAAGCCTCCAGAACACTGCGCGCACGATGGAGATGTCCATGGTTGGACCCATGCACAGGTTGTAGGACTTGCCGTCAGGAAGCTGATACTGGTTTTCCGGCGAGCAAGAGGGACCGGTGACGAGATGGCCCGTGTGCGGATCGCGCACCAGGTAGTCGAGAAGGAAGATCGCGTGTTCACGGAGGGCAGGATAGGTTTGTTCTGCGAGGAAGCGAGTGTCGCCGGTATACGTATAGTGCCGCCAGAGATGCAGCGAGAGCCAGTTGGCGCCCATCGGCCAGACGCCGCCGCCGAGTGTATCGATCGGGCCGGCGTCGCCCCAGATATCCGTGTTGTGGTGGACGACAGAACCGCGCGCGCCATAGAGCTCCTTTGCGGTCAGAGCGCCGGGAGCGCGTGTGGCATGAAGAAGATCGAACAGAGGCAGGTGCAGCTCGGCGAGGTTGGCGCTCTCGGCGAACCAGTAGTTCATCTCGGCGTTGATGTTGACGGTGTACTTGGAGCCCCACGGCGGATCCACTGATTCGTTCCAGATGCCCTGCAGATTTGCCGCAAGAGTGCCGGGGCGGGAGCTCGAGATGAGCATGTAGCGGCCGAATTGGAAGTAGATCGGCAGCAGATGGATGTCTTCGCCGCCGGCCTTGACGGCAGCCATGCGTTGGTCGGTCGGAGTGGCCGCGTTCGGGTCGGGGCCGAACGTGATGGCGGCGCGGCGGAAGTAACGCTGGTGGTCTTCGATGTGACGACGCCGGAGGTCTGCATAGCTGCTCCGCGACGCCGTAACAAGATTGCGGTTTACCGCGGCTTGCATTGCCGGCTGATCGCCGGTCAACACGTCCGCATCCACGCCGCTGATGCGTCCGTTGTGGGCGGGGTAGCGGTAGCTTGTGGCGCAATCGATGAAGAAGGTGATCGCATCAGCGTCCACGATTTCGAGTATGGCGTCGTCAGGGCCGGTGTGC
This sequence comes from uncultured Acidobacteriaceae bacterium, assembly GCA_963777205.1. Taxonomy (GTDB): domain Bacteria; phylum Acidobacteriota; class Terriglobia; order Terriglobales; family Acidobacteriaceae; genus Granulicella. The sequence goes on from CAVZPQ010000004.1 coordinate 136,638, forward strand.
GGAGCGATTTTTCCGCGTTCAGCGATGGCGTGCAGCTCGGCGTGAAATCGAACGCCGGTGGGATGCTCTTTCACTGCGAGCCCCGGGTTGTCGTTTACGGGAACCGCCTGTCCGGCCATGGTCAGCCGGTCAGGAGCAGAACGAGCAGTGCTGAAGCTGGAAGGACGATCGAGTGACGCTCGTACACTGAGCGCGCCGGGGCGGCTCGCCGTGAGCCGCAGGACGATGACGTTGTCCGGAGCCGAGACGAACATCTCTCGCAGGTAGCGAGTATCGCCCTGTCGAAAGCTCACTGTCGCGATCGCGGTTTCCAAGTCGAGCTCGCGCCGGTAATCATCGATGGCTGTGTCGGACGTAATGCCTGAACGTGAAAAGTCGAGGTGAAGATCTCCGAGGGTCTGATAGCACGGCATGCGGCGCGGAATCGAGAGCACATCGTCAATGGCCATCTGCTGGGCTTGCTGGATGTCGCCTGCGAAAAGGAGCTCGCGGATTTTCGGGATGGCGGCCGCTGCTCTGGGATTGTTTCTGTCGCGGTTCGGCTCTCCATCCCAGATGGACTCTTCGTTCAGCTGCAAGCGATCGTTTGCAGGCAGCCCAAACACCATCGCGCCCAATCTGCCGTTTCCGATGGGCAGCGCGTCCGGCCATTTCGAGGCTGGTTGCGCGAAATGCAGCCTGTACGCGCTGGGGACTTCACCTGCAGCCTGCGCGGGCGAGTCTGCGTGCAGCAGACGCGATTGCGTAAGCAGCGCTGCTGAGCTAAGTGTTCCGGAGACGAAACGCCTCCGCGTTATGTTCGGTCGCTGATGTTTCATACCTGGTGATCTGCCCCCGCTCTTTACGCCTGATCCCGATACCGGAGCTCAAACACACCTGCGGTGTAGGGGGAGAGCGCAATTTGTCGCTTGTGCCGCGCATGAACCGCGCGCAGCTCCACACCGTCTCGCGCCTCGATGGATGGTCCGGTGAGCAGGAGGCGGGTAACTCCGGAAGAGCCTTGCGGCAGCCGGCAGTGGAAACTCTGATCCGATTTATTGATGATCGCGAGCTCGTGCTTTCCGTCCCGTTCGAACACGAACGCGTCGACGAGTGCGCTCGCCTGCGCGAGTTCGCAATCAACAGCGCGTGTGCCGACGAAATGCTGTGCGAACTGCATCCCGAAATATTCCGGACGGCGCGAAAAGCCACTGGAGGGAGCACCGGCGATGGGCGTGTAGTATCCATCTCCGCCGCCGTGCATGTTCACCCCAGTCCACCCTCTGGTTGCGCATCGCAACATATAGTCCGCGCACCACAGAGCAGATGCGAATGTGTCTGAGACACCGGGCTTACCACCATCCCAGCAGGAGTTGCCCTCGGACATGCGGTAGGGCAAGTGTGATGCCTGCTGCGCCTCGGCGATCACGTGCAGATCGCGATCCTTCAAGGTCGCCGTCTGCGGATCTGGCTGAAGCAGATTCTGGATGGTGGCCGAGGGTGATCGGGCAGGCCCCATCGCATAGTAGTGACTCGTCAGCAGAACGATGTCGGGATGCTGTCGCGCCTGCTCGGCGAACGCGGTGAGATAGGCCAACTTGTTCGAGATATCCGGTCCAGCAAACCGCGCCTCTGGCGTGATAGCTACGATCGCATCGTGGAAGCGCGTCCACTCAGCGAGATAATCTGCGGGGCCGTAGGTCGCCGGACGAAAGCGGCGGCGAAAGCTATCCGGTTCGTTTCCGATCTGGAATGCGAGCAGGCGCGGGCCGAGTATCCGGTGAACAGCAGCCGATTCGCGTACAGCATTGTCGACGGTTCCCTGCCCCAGGTTCAAGCCGTAAAGACATGACCAGTTCACGGCATCAAGGAAGCGACGCAAATTCCGCAGCGCCAAATTGAAGGTGACCGTACCGGTCTTGACCGTCTTTGAAGTATCGGCGCCGAAGACCTCGAATGGCAGAGGTCCGGCTGGCTGCTCCGCGGAATAGGTGGTGTACTCGCTCGAACCGCCGCCCAGACGCAGATTGCCGGCCGGAGCGAGATCCCGGAACACGCGGATCAGAGCGTGATTACGTGGCGAGAAGAACTCAGGATTCGCGAGTTGCGCGCTCTCATACGAGAGCCCCACAAACTCTTCAGGCACCGGCGTGCCTCGAACGGAACCGATCGACAGACTGGCAACCGGCGCTGAGCTCTGGCTGCCAAACACCTGCGTTGGAGACAGGGTGGCGGCCGCGACGCCCAGGAGGAAATTACGCCGATTCATCGACCTCCCGCTTTGCTTGCTCAGTGGCGGCGTTCACTCACAGCCTCTTTCACATCACCGCTCCAGCCTTGCTCGCAGCCGTTGATATTTTACCTCTGAAAACGTATGTTCATATATCACGAATTGTATCGCCGAAGCCCCAGGCGCGCAGCGGATACGAAAGGGCGAAGATGAGAGCGGTCGCACTGGAAGCGCCTGGGATCGCCAGGTTGATTGACATACCGAAGCCGGAGCCGCAGACGGGCGAGCTGCTGCTTCAGGTCGAGATGGTTGGCCTGTGCGGAACAGACCTGAACAGCTTCAGGGGCCTCAATCCGTTGATCAGCTACCCGCGCGTGATTGGGCACGAGATATCCGCCACGGTGGTGGAGGGCAGCGCGAAATTTCCTGCGGGCACGCGTGTCACCGTGTCGCCCTACACCCACTGCGCCGAGTGCTCGTCCTGTCGCGATGGCCGGCCAAACGCGTGCAAACGAAATCAGACTTTCGGCGTGCAGCGCAACGGTGCTCTGACTGAATGGATCTGCGTTCCGGTCGAGAAGGTTTATCCATCGAAGCTCACGCTCAAGGAGCTTTGCATCGTCGAACCACTCACGGTAGGGGCTCATGCTGTCTCGCGAGGCCGCGTCACGTCCGGCGATATTGTTGCTGTGATTGGGTGCGGTGGCGTTGGATTGGGTGCAGTGGCTGCGTCTGCATTCCGCGGGGCGCGTACCATCGCCGTCGATGTCGATGATGAGAAACTTCGCACCGCGGGAGTGGTCGGCGCGACGGATTTGATTCACTCCTCAAGAGAGAACATGCACGCTCGCTTGCAGGAGATAACCGCCGGTCACGGACCGAACGTCATCATCGAAGCCATCGGCCTGCCGGAGACCTTTACAGCCGCCGTAGAGGAGGTCGCATTCGGTGGGCGTGTCGTCTACATCGGGTATGCGAAAAATCCCGTCGCTTACGACACAAGGCTGTTCGTCCAGAAGGAACTCGACATACACGGATCGCGAAATGCGTTACCGAAAGACTTCCAGGACGTCATCGCGATGATCGAATCCGGACGATTCCCTGTCGACGAAGCAGTTAGTTGTGTGATCGGGATGGAGCAGGTTCCCGAGATGTTGAAACGCTGGAGCGACTCGCCGGCCGCATTCAAAAAGATCATGGTGAACGTGCGCACTTGAGCCCTGTTCAGGCAACATTGCCGCCGCCGCCAAGGTTAGCGGACCTCTTTCTATCGGGCGATTCTCATGGCGCTTGAAATCCGCGGTTGCGTCTTCGCAGGCGTCTAGGTCAATGCGCGGTCCAGGTGAACGTATCCGCCGTCTACCACAAGCTGCTGTCCCGTGATGTGTCCTGAAACCTTATCTGACAAAAGGAAGACCACGGTCGCCGCGATCTCCCGCGGCTCCGTCATTCTGTGTCCTAACGGTATCCGCGAGCGAATCCGGTCGAGGAATTCGGCGGGCTCAGGTTGTTTGCTGACCCACTGCTCGTAGAGCGGTGTCCACACCTCCGCCGGAATCACTGCGTTGCTTCGGATACCATGCGCAAGCAGTTCGGCAGCCCATTCTCGTGTGAGTGCCAGCTGCGCTCCCTTCGCCGCCGCATACGCGCTGGTGCCGCCTTGGCCCGTCAGCGCAACCTTTGAACTGATGTTCACGATCGAACCGCGCGAATCTTTCAGCATCGGAAGCGCAAAGTGCGCGAGCGCGTAGTAGTGAAGCAGGTTCTGACGAAGGCTCTCCATGAACTTCGCCGGCGACCCTCGCTCAAGTCCCACCCCATCATTCACCCCGGCGTTGTTCACCAATCCATCCAGGCGTCCATGCCGTGCACGCACAAATTCGATCGCAGCTTCGCATCGGTCGACCTCCGCCAACTCAGCTTCGAAAAAGTCGCACGAGGCTCCGGTGGCTTCAATCTCCCGCACAAACGCGCCGGCCGCGCCGGACAAGCGGCCCGCGACGACTACGCTCGCGCCCTCGTCCAGGCAGACGCGCGTGATCGCCGCGCCGATACCGGAGGCGCCACCGGTGATCAATATGACTTTTCCGTTCAGACTTAAGTCCACGCCAACTCCTCTAGCGGAGGTTCATCCAGCCGCCGTCAATCAGGTAATCCGCGCCCGTGACGAACGCTGCCGCATCCGAGCATAGATAGAGAGCGAGTTGCGCAATCTCCTCGGGAGTTCCCATTCGCCCGATCGGTTGCGCTGACGCCAGTTCCTTCATCTTCTCCGCCTCCTGGCCCGGATAGTTCTTTGCCAGAAAGCCATCCACGAAGCCGGTGTGCACCCGCGCCGGTGAGATGCAGTTGCATCGAATCCCGTCCTGAATGTAGTCCTTCGCCACCGAGAACGTCATCGCCCGAACTGCCCCTTTCGTCATCGAATACGCGAAGCGATCGTCGAGGCCGGCTGTCGCTGCGATCGAAGCCATGTTCACAATCGATCCGCCGCCTGCAGCCTTCATCAACGGCATGGCCGCGCGCATCGCGAGGTATGTGCCGCGCACATTGATTCGATATAGCCGGTCCATATCCTCTGGAGCGGTATCGTCCAAGCGGCCTACATGCGCGACACCAGCACAGTTCACGAGGATGTTGACTGCTCCGGCAGAAGCGATCTCATTGAAAACGCTCTCCACACTCTGTGCGTCAGAAACGTCGCACCGGACCGACACCACACCTTTCTCAGCCGCTGCGGACGCTTGCTGCGGGTTCAGATCCAGCGCCACAACGGACGCGCCATTCTCCGCAAACAGCTTCGCGATCGCCGCGCCAATACCGCTGCCGCCTCCGGTGATCACCGCCCTCTTTCCCTCAAGACGAAACACGCAAGACATCCTTCCCGGCGACACGGCCTAATCTGGTCTTTCAATGCCGCGCAATCTGCAGCCACATTGCATAAAACAGCTTACGAGAATCAACCGCCAATCTTCAGTGCAAAACAGTTTTCATTGACGAAAATGTCGCTGAGTCAGTTAGAATTTGCCCGTACGGCGCAACGGGAATCTACAAAAGGCGTCAGAGAGTGCTGCCGCCCTTTCTCTCACGCGGAGAGGAACAGGTCAGCAGGAGCATTCGTGGCACCCATCACAATTACGAACGCTCGGTTGATTGATCTCCGATTCCCTACATCGCGAGAACAATCGGCTCAGACGCCGTGAACACCGATCCCGATTATTCCGCAGCCTACTGCATCCTTGAAACCGACACTCCCCTCGAAGGCCACGGCCTTACCTTCACTCTCGGCCGCGGCACCGAGCTTGTGGTCGGCGCATTGGAGTTCCTCAAGCGCATCGTTGTCGGCCGCACACTTGATTCGCTGACGTCCAATCTCAATCAGCTCTACCTGGAATTGACGGGGGACACGCAATTCCGCTGCGGCTCGGTCCAGAGAAGGGCGTCATTCATCTCGCCGTCGGCGCGATCCTGAACGCCGTTTGGGACCTCTACGCGAAATCAGAGCGGAAACCGGTCTGGCGTTTGCTCGCCGATATGTCTCCGAAAGAGATCGTCTCCGCCATCGACTTCCGGTATATCTCTGACGCGCTCAGCCGAGACGAAGCACTCGCCATCCTCGAGACAGCGAGGCAGGGCACGTCCGAACGCGTCAAGCTGCTCGAGACAAATGGTTATCCGGCCTACACAACCTCGGCCGGCTGGTTTGGTTTCTCAGATGCGGAGATTCGGCGCCTCTGCCGCGACGCCGTCAAGGACGGCTGGCGACACTTCAAGCTCAAGGTAGGCGGCGCAGCGGCTGACGACCTGCGGCGCGGCCATATCATGCGTGAGGAAATTGGCTGGGAGAACTTCCTGATGGCCGATGCCAATCAGAAGTGGGGAGTCGAAGAAGCAATCGCCCGCACACGCTCGCTCCGCGAGCTAAATCTCTGGTGGATGGAAGAGCCCACCAGCCCTGACGACATACTCGGACACGAGCGCATTCGCCGCGAATCAGCACCGACACGCATCGCCACCGGCGAGCACTGCCACAATGCCGTGATGTTCAAGCAGCTCTTCCAGGCCGGAGCCATCGATGTCTGTCAGATCGACTCCTGCCGTGTAGCGGGAATCAATGAGAACCTTGCCATCCTGCTGATGGCCGCCAAATTTGGCGTCCCGGTCTGCCCGCACGCCGGCGGAGTGGGTTTATGCGAATACGTTCAGCATCTCGCGATCTTTGACTTCCTCGGCGTCTCCTGCAGTTTAGAGAATCGCGTTATCGAATACGTCGATCACCTGCACGAGCACTTCGTCGATCCCGTCGTCATCCGGCGCGGACACTACATGCTTCCACAAAAGCCCGGTTACTCCGGCGAGATACTTCCATCATCCCTCGACCGTTTTTCCTTTCCGCTCGGCGAAGTATGGCAACGCATAAGTTCCTAGGTTCCGGCACAATGACGCAGACTGCAAATCCTCGCGAGCCCATGCAGATCGACGCACATCATCACCTTTGGCGCTACAGTGCTGAGGAGTTCGGCTGGATCTCCGACTCGATGGCGACCCTCCGGCGCGACTTCCTCCCGGCTGATCTCGAGCGGGAGCTGATCGCGGCAGATGTCACGCAGCCGTCGCTGTTCAGGCACGAACCACGACACATGAGACTGAGTTCCTTCTCGACTGCGCCGCGCAAACAGACCGAATTGCCGGCGTAGTCGGCTGGTTCCCGCTGACCGAATCTGCGTCCGACGCACAGCAGTCCCCAAAGGCGAATCTGTACGCTGAACTTGAGCGCTACTCAGCCAACCCGCTGCTCGTCGGCGCTCGCGAAGTGGCACAAGGCCAGCCTGCCGGTTTCTTCGATCAACCTGCCTTCAACGACGGCATACGCGAACTCACGGCGCGCGAGCTCAGCTATGACATTCTGATCTATGCCAATCAGCTCGACGAGGTCATCCGCTTTGCAGATCGGCACCCCAACCAGAGATTCATCCTTGACCACGCAGCCAAGCCCCTTATTGCAACGCATCAGCTGGAGCCCTGGCGCACGCTGATCGCAGAGCTTGCTCGCCGTCCCAACGTAGCCTGCAAGCTTTCCGGGCTTATCACCGAAGCCGATTGGCAGCACTGGACGCCAGACGATCTCGCGCCCTACATTCACACCTGCGTCGAGACATTCACTCCCGCCCGTCTGCTTGCGGGCTCCGACTGGCCTGTCTGCCTCGTCGCCGGCTCCTATACTCGCTGGTGGCAGACGCTCCGGGATTTCTTCCAGTCGTTTTCGTCTGACGAGCAAAAAGCCATCTTCGGCGGCAACGCTCTATCCTTGTATCGGCTTCCCCGTCGCGCACACGCATGAACACCCTGACCCCTCCCGGCAAGACAACGACGCATGACATCGACGCACCACTGTTTCCCGCCGGGCAACTGGCGCCGTTTGTCTTAGTGACTGCCCTGTTCTTCCTGTGGGGCATGTCCAACAATCTCACCGACATCCTTGTGCAGCAGTTCAGAAAATCCTTCGAACTCACACAACTCCAGGCGCAGCTGGTACAGACGGCCGTCTTCCTCGGCTACTTCTGCATGGCCACCCGCCGCCATCGCCGCTCGCCGCTGGGGGTATAAGGCCAGCATCCTTGCGGGACTCGTGCTCTTCGGTACCGGAACACTCATGTTCTGGCCGGCCGCCGTTATAGGACGTTACTCGCTGATGCTGACCGCACTGTTTGTGGTCGGCTGCGGCTCAGCGACTCTGGAAACAACGGCCAATCCGTTCATTGCACAGGCAGGCGCTCCGGAGACCTCCGAGCGGCGCCTCAACTTCTCCCAAACCTTCAACCCGCTCGGGACCATCACCGGTGTGCTCGTGGGCGCGTTGTTCATCTTCTCCGGTATCGAGCTGTCGCAATCGCGAATTGCCGAACTGAAAGCTCAAGGCACCTACGCAGCCTATCTACACACAGAACTGATGCGCGTCGTGCCCACCTACGTCACGCTCGGCTGCATCGTCCTCCTGCTCGCGGCCATCATTGCTGCCACACGGTTTCCTGCGACAGCCCAGGAAGAAGCGCTCGGCCACGGAAACCTTTCGCGTGAGATCGTGACGCTTTTGCGCACACCGCAGGTCCTCGCCGCAGCGTTCACGCAGTTCTGCTATTGCGGAGCACAAGTCGCTACATGGTCAGCCTTCATTCCATACATGAAGCAGTACACATCTGTTTCCGAGCGCACCGCCGCATACTTCCTGACGGGTAATCTGATAGCCCTTTTTCTGGGCCGAGTCTTCTCGACCGCCATCATGGGCAAATTCAACCCTGCGCGGATGCTGGGTTTGTACGCCGTCATTAACATCGTCCTCGTCTCGTTTGCAGTTCTGCACCCCGGCAACGTGGCCGTGGGCCTGCTGCTTCTCACCAGCTTTTTTATGTCGATGATGTTCCCCACTATCTTTGCGTTGGGCGTCAAGGGGCTCGGCCCGCGCACCAAGCTCGCAAGCTCCCTGATCGTCATGAGCGTCGTTGGTGCAGCGCTCGTCCCGCCGCTCGTCGGATTCATCGCGGAGAAAACCGGAAGCTATGCCTTTGGATATTCGGCCATTGCCGTGTGCTATGTAGCGGTCGCAATCTACGGCTTCCGTTCTCGTTCTGCGTCAATTGCTTCGACTTGACGGTACTGCCCTCTGGGGTCGCTCAGCCTTGCCGCCTATGGCTGCGGTGATCTCGACCGCGGCCATTTGCATCGACGAAATCACATCCTTCTGCCGCATCGCTGACGTGCTGTACTCGATGTACGGCACCGTCAGCGCTCCCAGCGCTGATCCACGCTCGTCGCAGATCGGGAAGCTGATATTGACGACACCCTTCACCTGGTAGCTACCGCGTTTTTCGTAACCTGCCCTTCGGATTCGTTGCAGATGAGCTTCAAGATCGTGTGGCACCCTCTTGCCGGTTCTACTCTTCCATTCCGAGACGATCCGCTGCCGCTCCGGGTCGTCCTGGTGGGCAAGAATCACATACCCGCTGCCGGCCTGCATAATGTCGACCGTTGCACCGAGCTTCACATAGAACCCGATGCTCGTCGGCGAGTTTACCTGGGCCAGGATGACGATCTTGTCGCCCTCCAGAACACCCAGATGGCATGACTGACCAGTCTCTTGCGCCAGCCGCTTCATCACCGGAAGAGCATCCGCGATCAGCCGTTCCGTAGGAGGATGTTCCTGCACAAGCTCGAACAGCTTCAAAGTCAGCGAGTAGCGTTCGCCGCCCACCTGTGCGATATATCCACGGCGCTCGAGACAAAGCAGCATCCGAAAGATCTCCGAAACACTGCGATCCAAACTCCTCGCCAGCTGACTCTTCGTCAGTCCCTCGCTCTGCTGGGCCAGCAGCTCCAATATGTCGAGCCCTTTCTCCAGTGCCGGCGTTGCATAGTTTGCCGTCTTCAGGTTCGCGGGCCCTGTCTCTTGAGCGCTTCTTCTTGGCATGGCTCTATATCCCGGCTGCTTCCCGCGCTACTTGCACAGAGTGGCAGCAAGCGGCAGAACACTGGCGTGCAAACAACAACCTTCTGCATTGTCGTTGCCCAGGCCTTGGATTGTATTAGGGATTTTGGTAGCGATATCGGGGCTCGAACCCGAACTCTTCGCCTTGAGAGGGCGACGTGTTAACCAGTTACACCATATCGCCACGAGAGCAGGCCAGAACGGCCGCTTGCGACTCATCCAGTATAGCAAAGAACCTCGGCCGCCGGACGTCGGCAACGGCCTCACAGCCCGAGCTTCTTGACCTCGTCGTTGTAGTACTTCCGGTACAGAATGTCCCACTCCTGCGACCCCTCAGGAATGATCCGTCGCTGCGACGCAATCTTCTGCCGCGCTGCCGCGTCGATCTTCGTCTCCTGGGTCAGCAGCGTCTCCAGCGCCTTGCGCGCCTCCTGCCGGATCGTGTTGCGGTCCTCCATGAACTCGACTTCGTCGATCTCGGCCAGCGTGTCGGCAACCGTATGGGCCAGCTTGTTCAACTTGTCGCGGCTGATCCTCATAGCACCGCCTTGTACTTGCGCGCGAGCTCCATCTTCACCTTCTTGAACATCTCCGGATAGCTCGCGCCGGTCTTGTGCATGTCATCCTGGAACGCCTCCAGGATCACCCGAACCTCTTCATTGATGCGGTCTTCGAGCGCAAGTTCTTCGATCAGCGCCGCCGCCACGCGCTGGTTCACCAGCTCCGGCTTGTCCGTCTTAATCATCTTCGCGGCGATCAGATGCTTCGTCGTCTGCCGCGCAAGATAGCCAATATAGTCCTTCGAAAAAATCATGGGCAGCCATAGGTTAGCACGATGCTCGGGCTTCGCTCAGCCGTTGCGGTGCGGGCATTCCTTCGTGTTCAGACAGCCCTGCGCGAGCCGCAGCCGCTCCACCGGACGCCCATGAATCAGGTGCTCCTCGACGATCTCGTCGACATCCTTCGGCTGCACAAACCCATACCAGACGGCCTCCGGATACACCACAATCACCGGTCCATGCTCGCACTGATCCAGCATCCGGCCTCATTCACGCGCACGCGCCCCTTCAGCCCCGCCTCCTTCACGGCATCCTTCATCAGGTTACGAATCTTTTTGGAGTGCTTGTGCCCGCAGCTCGGCCGCGCGGCCGTCTCATCGCGCTCATTCAGACAGACAAAAACGTGGTGTTCAAAGTTCGGCATAAAAATAAGAAACACAGCCTCGGGATGTTTAGATGTGCCGATCTGCCGCAACGCGTCACGCACCGCCGCCTGCAATCTGCGAAAATAGAGCTTCTATGCTTCTCGACGATTTAGCAGCAGTTAAAGACGACATGATCGCGTTCATCGCCGGCCACGGCATGCGGCGCATGAACGCCTACGTCTCCGAGGACGTCCCGACCGTCATCTTCGAAAACGACAACCCCGATAGCTGGAAAGATTTCGTCGAGCACGCCAAGGCCGCCAACGCGCCGTTCATCAGCATGAGCGAGGTCGTCCTCGAGCCCGAGGACGTCGCCACTCTCCTTGAGCAGGTCCGCAGCCACAACTACCCCGACCAGGACGCGCCCGAGCTCCACGAGGCCCAGGAGCTCACCGAGCACGTCGGCAAGACCGGCTACCTCCAGCTCGGATTCTCCTACGGCGGCGTCATGTACCTCTTCGAGACCGCCACCGAGTGGTACGACACCTTCCAGAACCTTATGGAAACCCTCACCGAACTCGGCCAGATCATCGTCGACGACGCCGACGACGATTGACTGAGCTAATTCCTCCCGCCTTATCCACCATCCTTCCGCCGCACCCCCGTCCAGAAGCGTGGACAATGTCCTCAGCACCCGCGCTCCGATATGGCCACGGCTCCCATCGAACTCGCCTCAGCTCCCGCCGCCTCTCCATCCGCACGATGGACCGCTGCCGCCGCGCCATCCACTGCCTCTGAAGCCCTCGCGCGCGAGCTCCATCTCCCGGAGCCCATCACCCGCCTGCTGATCGCCCGCGGTTACACCGACCTCGCCTCCGCAACCAACTTCCTCGCGCCCCGACCTCGCACACCTCCACGACCCCTACGCGATGCACGGCATGGAACCCGCCGTCACCCGCATCCGCTCCGCGCTCCTCGCGCACGAGCCCATCCTGATCTATGGCGACTACGACGTCGACGGCACCGTCGCCACCGTCCTGCTCAAGACAGCCATCGAGCGCACCGCCGCCGCGCTCGGCGTCACGCCCGACATCCGCTATCACATCCCGCATCGCATCCGCGAAGGCTACGGCATGCGCGAGTCCCGCATCGCCGACGCCGCCGCGGAAGGCGTGCGCCTCGTCATCTCCGTCGACACCGGCATCCGCGCCCACGCCGCCGCCGAAGAGGCCGCGCGCCTCTCCCTCGACCTCATCGTCACCGACCACCATCTGCCCGACGAGCTCTCGCGGCTCTCCCCGCGCGCTCGCCGTCCTCAATCCCAACCAGCCCCACTGCGACTATCCCTGCAAAGACCTCTGCGGCGCCGCCGTCGCATTCAAGCTCGCGCAAGCTCTCCTCGAAGGCGCAGCCCGCGATCGCGCGCAGCGACCGGAAGAGATTGAAGCCGAACGCGAACGCCTCCGCAGCAAAACTCTCCCGTCCTTCCTCAAGCTCCTCGCCGTCGCCACCATCGCCGACTCCGTCCCACTCACCGGCGAAAACCGCACCATCGCGCACATCGGCCTGCGCGAGCTCCGCAGCCCCGCGCAGCCCGGCCTGCGCGCCCTCATGGACCTCGCCGGCATCGACACCTCGCGCCCTATCTCCGCCACCGACGTCGGCTTCCGCCTCGCTCCGCGCCTCAACGCCGCCGGCCGCATGGAGGTCGCGAGCGATGTCGTCGAGCTCTTCCTCACACGCGACCCCGCCGCCGCACGCGCACTGGCCGAAAAACTCCACCGCCTCAATGACGACCGCCGCGCCACCGAAGCCAACGCCCTCCGCGACATCGAAGCCCAGATCGAAGCCCTGCTCGCCTCCCCCGACGGCCTCCCCGCCTGCCTCGTCCTCGACGACAGCTCGACCGAAACGACAAACTGGCATCGCGGCGTCGTCGGCATCCTCGCCTCTCGCGTCGTCGAGCGCACCGGCCGCCCCGCACTCGTCATCGCCAATGAACAAGCGACCGCAGATCCCTCTGAGATTCAGATGGCCCACGGCTCCGGCCGCTCCATCTCCGGCTTCCATCTGCTCGACGCCCTCACCGCCGCACACGAGCAATCCGCCGGCACGCTCTTCTCCCGCTTCGGCGGCCACGCTCACGCAGTCGGCTTCGCGCTTCCCTCCACCAACGTCCCGCAACTCCGCGAATCTCTCGCCCGCATCGCCGCCGACCAAATTCCGACCCGCGACGAAGCCCCATTCTCCTTCGATCTCGAGCTCCGCTTCGCCGACATCACCCGCGACCTCCTCGCCACCTTCGAGCAACTCGCGCCCTTCGGCCTCGGCAACCCCGACCCGGTCTTCGTCACGCGCAGCGCGCGCCTGCTCGCTCCTCCGCGCATCCTCGCCGAGCGTCACCTCCGCCTCTCACTCGAAGACCACGACGGCGCCGCACGTTTCAGCGGGGTCGCGTGGAGCCGGCGCACATCGTGGCCAGAACAGTCGCGGCACGCAGAACTGGTCGCCCGGTGATTGCTTCGATGTCGCCTATCATCTCCGCCGCAACTGGCACCCCGACTTCGGCGGATGGGAGCTCGAAATCATCGCACTCCATCGGCTGCAATAAAACATCGCTCCACCGCGCACGCGAATCAAGTTTGTAACCTCACAAAGCCCCCGTAATCCCTTTGTCATAAAAGTTTTGGACCTCCGGAGCCTCGCGCGTCGTCCTATATACTGACCCTTTGCGTATGGCGGAAAACGGACAAACCCAATCACGGGCGTGGCTTTGGATTTTGCTCGTCCTTGTCATCGTGGTCGTCGTTTTCTTCCTCGTACGCCGCAAGCCGGCCGTCCAGGTCCGCGCCGCGCGCGTCAGCCGTCAGGACCTCACCAGCACCATCCCCACCAACGGCAAGGTCGAGCCCATCCTCGACTTCCAGGCGCACGCACCCAATCCCGGCGTCATCGCCAAACTCTACGTCCATCTCGGCGAGCAGGTCACCAAAGGCGAGCAACTCCTTCGCATGGACTCCGCCGACGCCTCCAGCCGCGTCGTTGGCGCGCGAGCCTCACTCGATTCCGCCGAGGCCGCGCTGATGAACATGCAGCACGGCGGCACCCAGGAGGAGCGTCTCAGCGAGCAGGCCGACCTCACCGCCGCGCAAAACCAGCTCCGGCAGGCCCAGACCACGCTCGCCGCCGACCAGACGCCTGCAGGCCCAGGGCGCCGCGTCAGCCAACGAGGTCGCGCTCGCCCAGCAGCAGGTCACCACCGCACAGGACCGCGTCGCACAACTGCAAAAGCGCATGCACGACCGCTACGGCACCGTCGATCTCTCCGCGCAGCGCGCGCAGGTTGCGCAGGCCCAAGCCAATCTCGCCGCCGCGCAGAGCGGATTCGCCAACGTCGACGTCCACGCGCCCTTCGCCGGAACCGTCTACTCCCTTCCCGTCGCGCAGTATGACTTCGTGCAGGCCGGCCAGCCGCTCATCAACGTCGCCGACCTCAACCGCCTGCAAATTCGCGCCTACTTCGACGAGCCCGAGATCGGCAAGCTCTCCTTCGGACAGCCCGTCATCATCACCTGGGAGGCCAAGCCCAACATGGTCTGGCACGGCCACGTCGAGCAGGCCCCGACCACCGTCATCACCTACGGAACGCGCAACGTCGGCGAATGCCTCATCACCGTCGACGACGCGCGCGGCGACCTTCTGCCCAACACCAACGTCACCGTCAAGGTCACCACCGCAGAGCACAAAAACGTGCTCAGTGTGCCCGCGTGAGGCCCTCCACACCGAGGGCTCCGTCAACTTCGTCTACAAAATTGTCGATAACAAGCTCGTCCGCACGCCGGTCGAGATCGCTCCCAACGCGGTCGTCAACCTCACGCGCGCCGAGATCTCCGGCGGCCTCAAGGAGGGCGACCTCATTGCGCTCGGCGCCACCAGCGAGGTCGACCTCACGGACGGCATGTCCGTCAAGCCGGTCGAATAGCCCATCCATGCACCTCCCGGAACCGCACAGCTCGGAACCCACGTCGAAATCTCTGCCCACCGCGAAGCTTCGCCGCACGCTTCTTTGGCTCGCGCTCTTCACAATTCCGTTCTCCATTCGCGCGGCCGAACCCCACTCCACCGAACCCGGCCCGCGAACTCCCGCCCTGACATCTGCCACGCGCGCGCTGCTCGAGGGCAACGCCGACGCCGCCGTCGCGCAACTCAAATCCATCCTCGCCGCCAACCCGGACGCACTCACATCCGGCAACGCGCATCTGCTTCTCTGCCGCGCCTTCTACGCGCAGTCCATGGCCGCCGCTGCGGCATCGGAATGCACTGCCGCGCTCCGCTCGCTCGCGAACGACTCCGCCGCGCAGGACTGGGCCGGCCGCGCCTACGGCATGCAGGCTGACAGCGCCGGCCCCATCGCCGGCCTTCGCCTCGCCTTCAAGGTCCGCAACGCATTCGAGGCCGCCGTTCGTCTGAACCCGGCGAACGGCGAAGCCGTCAACGACCTCAGCGAGTACTACATCGACGCGCCCTCGATCGTCGGCGGCGGATTCGACAAAGCCGCGGCCCTCGCCGACCGCTCCGCTGCGCAGCTCCCACAAAACGCCCACCGGATGCGCGCCATGCTCGCCGAAAAGCAGAAAGACTACGCCACCGCGGAGCGCGAGTTCCGCGCCGCCACCACCGTAGCCGACCGCCCCAACGCCTGGGCAGACCTCGGCCTCTTTTACGCGCGCTGCTCCGAACCCGACAAGGCCGTCGACGCACTCCGCCACGCCATCGCGCTCGATCGCACCCACGACACCACACTCGTCGACGCCGCCACAACCCTGATCGAGATCAACCGCGAGCCCCGCCTCGCCGAGCGCGCCCTCCGCGACTATCTCGACTCTTCCGCGAAGTCCGACGCCGCTCCCGCTTTCAAGGTCCACGTAACCCTCGCCAAACTTCTTCGCAACCGCGGCAACACCGCCGCAGCTAAGATCGAACTCGAGCAATCACTCTCGCTGGCCTCGAGCTACGCGCCCGCACGCAAGGAACTCGCCGCTCTCGCCGCTCTCGAACACCAAACGACGGTCGCAACCCGCTAAGCCCGGAGGCACACGAAGCACGATGCACAGGCCTCACCAGTCCGTCCGAAGCCGCCCGGCGCTCCTCGCGCTCTCCGCCGCTCTCGTGCTCGCCTGCACATCCGCGCACGCCCAGGTCTCGCTCGTCTCGGCCGTCGACCTCGCGCTCAAGAACAGCCCGCACGTCCGCGCCGCCCAGGCCGACGTCGACAAGGCCACCGCCGTCCTCAAAGAAAGCAAGGACGTCTACATCCCCGCCATCACCGTCGGCTCCGGCCTCGGCTGGTCCTACGGCTATCCGCTCGGCCAGCCCTCGGTCGTCAACGCCACCCTCCAGGGCGTCATCCTCAGCTGGGCCCAGCGCGACTACATCCGCGCCGCGCGCCTGGGTATCCAGGCCGCCGTCCTCAACTACAACGACGCCCGCGCCCAGGTCGAAGAGGACACCGTCACCACGTACCTCTCGCTCGACCGCGATCTCGCCCGCCAGCAAGCCCTCGACGAGCAACTCTCCCACGCCCAGCAGCTCGTCACCATCTCCACCGACCGCCTCAACGCCGGCGTCGACTCCCAGATCGACCTCACGCAATCCAAGCTCACCGCCGCGCAGATCCAACTCAACTTCCTCAACGCGCAGGACCAGACCGCGATCGACCAGCTTCGCCTAGCCGACCTGATCGGCCTTCCCCCCGCGAACCTCACCACCGTTCACGACAGCATTCCTGCCGTCGCCGCGCCCACTCCCGATGACGCGACATCCCCGCTCCCGCAAAGCCCGTCCGTCACCGCGGCGTACGACAGCGCGGTCGCCAAGCAGCGCATCGCCTGGGGCGACAGCAAAAAGCTCTACCGCCCGCAGATCTTCCTCGCCAGCCAGTACGCGTTGTTCGCGCAATTCAATAACTACCAGCTCTACTTCCCCACCAATCCCGCTACCGGCAAGTCCGTCTTCCAGTACAACAACGCCGGCATCGGCATCCAGGTGCAATGGCCCATCTTCGACCGCGCCCTCAAGGCCCGCGCCCAGGAGTCCGCCGCCGACGCCGCCCGCGCCTTCGCCGACTACGACACCGCCCGCCAGAAAGACCGCGAAGGCCACGCCACCCTCGCCCGCAGCACCCGCACCCTCGCCGCCAAGGCGGAGGTCGCCGGCCTCACCCAGCAGCTCGCCTCCGAGCAACTGGCCTCCATCCGGACCCAGCTCCAGGCCTCCGCCGCCAATCTGCCCGGCCCGCAGCGCACCCCCAAGGACCAGGCCACCGCCGCAGTCGAAGAACGCGGTAAGTACCTCGACTTCGTCAACGCCGAGTTCGACCTCCAACAGGCCCAGATTCAGCTCATGCGCGCCCAGGGCGATCTCGACTCCTGGCTCCGCCACGCCGCTGCCACCCCACCCACGCCCTGATAAAAACAGCGCCCCGTCATCTCGACCGAACCGCGCAGCGCGAGCGGACAGACCCCCTGCATTTGCTTTTTTCTGTCGTTCCCGGAGGGAATCTGCTTCTGCCTTTGCTTCTAGGTAGCCCGAGGCTCCAGCCTCGGGTCTCCCCTGGGTATGCCTTTGTATTCCCCAGCGCGTCAGCCACCGCCGTAACAAAATGGTAAAATGAGACCTATCGTATGCCCCTCAAAACCCTGCTCCTGAACCCGCCTTCCTTTGAGAACTTCGACGGCGGCGCCAGTTCCCGCTGGCCCGCTACCCGCGAGATCGAGTCCTACTGGTACCCCGTCTGGCTCGCCTATCCCGCCGGCATGCTCGAAGGCTCGCGGCTCCTCGACGCCCCGCCCCACCACATCTCGGCCGACGAGACCATCCAGATCGCCAAGGACTACGAGTTCCTCGTCCTCTTCACCTCCACCGTCGGCTGGTCCGGCGACCACGGCCTCGCCCGCGCCATCAAGGCCGCGAACCCGTCCATCAAGATCGCCTTCGTCGGGCCGCCGGTCACCACCGACCCCGACCGCGCCCTCAACGAGTGCGAAGTCATCGACTTCGTCTGCCGCCGCGAGTTCGACTTCTCCGTCGTCGAGTTCGCCAACGGCAAGCCACTCAACGAGATCCTCGGCATCTCCTACCGCGACGCTTCAGGAAAAATCCAGCACAACCCCGACCGCCCGCAGGTCACTCCCGAGCAGCTCGACCAGATGCCCTGGGCCACGAAGATCTACAAGCGCGACATGGACGTCACCAAGTACAACGTCCCGTTCCTGCTCCACCCCTACATCGCGCTCTACTCCACCCGCGGCTGCCCCGCGCAGTGCACCTTCTGCCTCTGGCCCCAGACACTCTCCGGCCACGCCTGGCGCAAGCGGTCTACAGATGACGTCGCGGCCGAGCTCAAGTGGGCCAAGGAAAACTTCCCCCACGTCAAAGAGTTCTTCTTCGACGACGACACCTTCAACATCCAGAAGGACCGCACCATCGAGCTCTGCGCCAAGCTCAAGCCGCTGAACATCACCTGGTCCTGCACCTCGCGCACCACCACCCACCGCGACACCCTCAAGGCCATGAAGGAAGCCGGCTGCCGCCTGCTCATCGTCGGCTTCGAGTCCGGCGACCCCCAGATCCTCAAGAACATCAAGAAGGGCGCCACCGTCGAGCGCGCCCGCGAGTTCGTCAAGGACTGCCACGATCTCGGCCTCGTCATCCACGCCGACTTCATCCTCGGCCTGCCCGGCGAAACCAAAGAGTCCATCCGCAACACCATCAACTTCGCGAAATCGCTCGACTGCGAAACCATCCAGGTCTCCGTCGCCCACGCCTATCCCGGCACCGAGTTCTACGACTTCGCCCAGCGCAACAACTTCATCACCAACGAGAGCATGGAAGACGGCGGCGGCCACCAGATGGCCCACATCGAGTACCCCGGCCTCCCCACCGAGTACGTCATGGAGCAGGTCCACCGCTTCTACGACGAGTACTACTTCCGCCCCAAGGCCGCCGCGCGCGTCGTCTGGAAGGCCATCGTCAACCGCGACGTCCCCCGCCTCTACACCGAAGCCAAATCCTTCATGAAGCTCCGCTCGCAACGCAACAAGGCCGCCAAGGCCAAAGCCGAAGAACGCAGCGTCAAGCAGCAGGAGTCCGTCAGCCTCAACGCGTAGCCTTCCTTCACCCGAAACGACAGAAACGGCCAGCACTCGCTGGCCGTTTTCGTTTGTCTAATTCGCCTCCGGCTGCGACACCGCGTCGATCACCATCACATCCACCATCGTCTTCTTCGCCTCGATCCGCAATCCAAGCTGCTTCCGCGCCGCCGTATAAATATCATCCCGGGCCTCAGAGCCCTCATCCGCCGGCACACTCAGCCCCTGCATCGGACCGTACTGCACCTCATCCGGATGCCAGCGCAGATCAAACGTGTAGCGCCCCTTCAAACCAGTCTCATCCACCACCGGCCGGTCGAACACGGTCCGCTGCATAATCTTTGCCACACCCGCAAAGCTCATATTCCGCACCCCCAGCCTCCCGCGCGACACTCCCCAGGTCTCCGCGGCATAAGGCTGCCCCACCGTCTCCTGGATCTTCAACCCGCCTTTATCTACTTGCAGCACATACGCGGTGAGCATCTTCTGCGCCGAATGAAACTTCAACCCAAACCGCTCCACCAACGCCTTCTCCACCATCGTCCGATACTCATCGCGCGTCGGCAATATCTGCGTATCCGGCACGCCCTCAATATCGAACCGCTCCGACGCAAACCACTCCGGCGCATGATCGATCTGCTGAGCATTCACTCCGTACGCATACCCAAGCAGATCATCCATGCTCACGTGAGTCCCGACAAACCGGTGTCCCCGAATCTGCGTACCCCAATCATCCGCTTCACTCTCCGGGCTGAGCTTCACCGTGACCACCGCAAATGTAGGATTCGCATCGAACGCCGGATCCTTCTTGTCGTTCATCGCCGCCGTCTGCGCCACGCAGTGCCCGCACAGCAGCGCGCCCAGCGCAATCACTCCCACCCGCAGCGTGTTTCTGGTCATCTCTATCGTCCCTCTACCCGAGTCCCAACCATGTTACCCAGCGCTGCCGTCCTGTTAAGCGCTGCCGTCCTGTTAATCGCCAATCGATCCACCGGCGAATCATTTACACCAAAGCCGTCGGCCCGGCGGTACTCCGCAGCAGTACAATTGGCGCCTCAATCCAACTTCAAAGATTCACACTGGAGCCGCCCATGTCTGCCACGCCTCAATCTGTGCCGCCGAACCCCGAGCGCATTTTCAACGCGATCAATGCCTTTCAGCTCACCGAAGCCATGCAGGCCGCATTCGACCTCGGCGTCTTCGCCTCCATCGCAGAAGGCGCAACTGACGCCGCCGCCATCGCCAAAAGCGTGAACGCCAGCGAGCGCGGCGTGCGCATCCTCTGCGACTACCTCACCGTCAAGGGCTTCCTCGCGAAATCGGACGGCCGCTATGCCCTCGATCAGGAGACCGCCATCTTCCTCGATCGCAACTCCCCCGCCTATCTCGGCAGCGTCATGGGCTTCCTGGCCAGTGACCATCACCGTGAGGCCCACCGCAACATCGGCGAGGCGGTCCGCCGCGGCGGCTGCGCCGTCAACCATGTCTTCGAACCCAACGATCCCATCTGGGTCATCTTCGCTCGCAACATGATGCCCATGATGCGCATGGCCTCCGAGAACCTCGCCATCGCGCTCACCAAAGAAGCCCCCGTGCACAAGGTCCTCGACATCGCCGCCGGCCACGGTATCTTCGGCCTCGCCGTCGCCCGCCACAACCCCGACGCGCAGATCCACGCTCTCGACTGGCCCAAGGTCCTCGAGGTAGCAACCGAAAACGCCCAGCAGGCCGGCGTCGCCGACCGCCACCACCTCATCCCCGGCAGCGCCTTTGAGGCTCCCTTCGGCGAAGGCTACGACCTCGTGCTCATCACCAACTTCCTCCATCACTTCGATCGCGACACCTGCATCACCTTCCTCCGCAAGGTGCACGCGTCGCTCAAACCCGGAGGCCGCGCCGCCATCCTCGAATTCGTCCCCAACCCCGACCGCGTTACGCCCGCGACTCCCGCTACCTTCAGCCTCATCATGCTGGCCTCCACGCCCGCCGGCGACGCCCACACCTTCGCCGAGCTCTCCTCGATGGCGCAGGCCGCCGGCTTCTCCCGCGTCATCCCCTCCGACGCCCCCGTCATGCCCGAGCAACTCGTCATCGCCTACAAGTAAAGATCGGCGAAGCCGACAACAAGCTCGCTGTCATCATCGAGGACGCAAAAAAAATCATCCCTCCTCCACAACAGAAAGCGCTCGGTCGCAGCCAGGCGAAATGGGTCAAATTCGTAAACTCCACCTGCCCCTGGGGATCCATCGGCGGCGTCCCCTCAATCTTGGCGCGCAGCTGTGTCGAGATGCTTTACGAAGAACGCACGGCAGCAGGTGCAACACTGGCCCGCGAGCCACTTCCCGATCAGGACGCCTGCTTCTCGAAGCTCCAGGGGATTTCCGTGACACCTCAGTAATGTCATCGCGCTATATTCATTCCTACCGCCGCGCGCCCTCCCCATGCCTCCTTTCGTTCGCTGGTGGGAAGCCGCCCCCTCATATACCACCAGCCGTCACCGCGACGTCGTGTACGCTGTCTGCGAATGCGCCAATTTGCCGCTCTGCTTCTCGGCCTCGCGACACTCGCTGACGCACAGAATTTTCGTGTCGTAGTGACTGCGCACCCCAACCCATCACCCGAGGTTTTCAGCATCAGCCCCATCACAAGCTGGACGGGAGCCATCGCGATCGACAAGGCAAACAGCGAGCCCGAGGGGATAACGCCTCAGCTCAAGAGCATGGTTGGACCACATCACTCCCCACCGTCGCGCTCTCTTCCTCCAAGCTCCATCCATGGCATGCGGTCATTGCATACCAACTGTACGATCACGAGGGAAAACCAACCAGCAGCGGCACCCTCGAAGAGTTCTGGGCATCGTCAGCAAAGTACCGTGTCACGTACAAGAGCGAGGCACTTCAACCAAACCGACTACGTCACCGAGAACGGACTATTCCGTTCCGGCGACCAGAGGTGGCCGACACCTCAGGAGCTTGCAGTGCGGACGGCATTCACTGATCCATACGACTACGCTCGGAATCTCTTCGGCTTCGAGCCGCAACTGGCAGAGCTCTCATCCGGGTCTCTCACCCTCACTTGCACTTCGCTCAAACGCACAAGTTCCGCTTTCAGCAACACTGAATTCTGCTTCGAACCCGGCAGCGACATTCTCCGGTATTCACACACCTCATCCTGGATTCAGACGGCCTACAACGACATCAGACCGTTTCAAGGCGAACCCGTGCCTCGCTGAGATCGTCCAGACCGACGGCGGCCTGCCCCACGCCGTCCTGCACATCACCGTGCTCGAATCCCTGCTCGATGCTTCGCCCGACAAATTTTCCCCACCAGCCGGACGCGACGCGGATCGACGCGCCAACGCCTGCGCGGCGTTCAGCTCAAGCCTCTGCATATGGAATTCCCGCAATGGCCATCGAACATCTCCGACACAGAGCTTTTCAGTTACGGTCGACATCGTCGTAGGAAAGGATGGGCGGGTCATGGAAGCCCACGCAACCTCCGGCCGAGAAGCATCAACGGTACGCCGAAAGATCGCGCTGAAGTGGCGCTTCCAACCTTACCTCGTCGCGGGTGAGCCATGGCAGAGGTGGAATCGAAAGCCATTCAGCTCAACGAAGGACTGATAGGTCCTCGAAGTCGCTGGGGTCGCGCATGACACCTCAGTAACGCCATCGCGCTATAGTCATCCGTACAGCTGCGCGGCCTGCCTATGCCTCCTCTCTCCAACGCCCCCCGCCTCTCGCCATCCTCACCCTCTCCACGCTCCTGATCTCCTGCGGCGGCAACTCCACCCCCAAACCCACTCCCGACTTCTCCCTCGCCGCCTCACCCACCACCCTCTCTCTCACCGCCGGCACAACCAGCAGCTCCATCACCATCACCTCCTCCGCGCTGAACTCCTTCACCGGCTCCATCTCCGTCGCCATCTCCGGCCTTCCCTCCGGCGTCACCGCCAATCCATCCACCCTCACCCTCACCTCCGCGCAACCCTCCGCTACCACCACGCTCTCCGCGCCCATCACACGCCATCCTCCACATCCACCCTCACCTTCACCGGGACCTCCGGCAAACTCACCCACACCGCAACCGTCGCGCTCACCATCCAGGCCGCCACCACCACTGCCGCGCCTGACGTCACCACCTGGCACTACGACCTCGCGCGGTCCGGCCTCAACGCGCAGGAGACCATCCTCACTCCGGCAAACGTAACCTCCGCCACCTTCGGGAAAATCGGCTTCTTCACCGCAGACGGCCGCGTCGACGCGCAGCCGCTCTTCGTGGCGAACGTCGTCATCAGCAACACACTCCACAACATCCTCTACGTCGCCACCGAGCACGCCACCGTCTATGCCTTCGACGCCGACACCGGCACGCAGCTCTGGCACGTCTCCGTCCTCGCCTCTGGCGAAACCACCAGCGACGACCACGGCTGCGGGCAGATCACGCCCGAAATCGGCATCACCTCTACGCCAGTCATCGACCGCCACAGCGGCCCCAACGGCACACTCTTCACCGTCGGCATGAGCAAGGATTCCTCCGGGCGCTACCATCAGC
This sequence comes from uncultured Acidobacteriaceae bacterium, assembly GCA_963777205.1. Taxonomy (GTDB): domain Bacteria; phylum Acidobacteriota; class Terriglobia; order Terriglobales; family Acidobacteriaceae; genus Granulicella. The sequence continues at coordinate 160,178 of CAVZPQ010000004.1, forward strand.
GCCTGCATGCGCTCGACCTCACCACCGGCGCCGAGCTCGCCAACAGCCCCACCGAAATCTCCGCCACCTCCCCCGGTACCGGCGACAACTCGCATGCCGGCAACGTCGTCTTCGACTCCGGCCAATACGCCGAGCGCGCCGCTCTTCTCCTCCTCAACGGCACCCTCTACACCACCTGGACCTCACACTGCGACATTGGCCTCTACACCGGCTGGGTCATCGCCTACAGCGAGTCCTCACTCCAGCAGACCGCCGTCCTCAACCTCACGCCCAACGGCCACGAGGGCTCCGCCTGGATGTCCGGCGCCGGCATGGCAGCCGACTCCAACGGCTCCATCTACCTCCTCGACGCTAACGGCACATTCGACACCACGCTCGACAGCAACGGCTTCCCCGGGCAACACGACTTCGGCAACGCCATGCTGAAGCTCTCCGCCGCAAACAACACGCTCACCGTCGCCGACTACTTCGAATCGTCAAACGGCGTCTCCGACTCAACCAGGACCTCGATCTCGGCTCCGGCGGCGCGCTTCTCCTGCCCGACCAGACCGATTCCGGCGGCACCGTCCACCACCTCATCGTCGGCGCGGCAAGGACAAGACCATCTACCTCGCCGACCGCGACAACCTCGGCAAATACAATTCATCCTCCACCTCCAACATCTATCAGCAGCTCTCCGGCGCAATGACCGGCATGATCTACTCCAGCCCCGCCTACTTCAACGGCGTTCTCTACTACGCCTCCGATGGCGACTCACTCAAAGCCTTCCCCATCACCAACGCGCGCCTCGCCACCTCACCCTCCAGCGCAACCGCCATTCACTTCCCGCACCCCGGCCCCACGCCCACCGTGTCCGCCAACGGCAGCCAGAACGGCATCGTCTGGGCGCTCGAATCGAGCCCCGGCTCTCCCGGCGTTCTCCACGCCTATGACCCCACCAATCTCGCGCACGAGCTCTACAACTCCAACCAGGCTCCCTCTGGCCGCGACAGCTTTGGCAACGGCAACAAGTTCATCGTCCCGCTCGTCGTCAACGGCAAAGTCTACGTAGGAACGCCCAACGGCGTCGCCGCCTTCGGCCTCCTGTCCCACTAACCACCACTGCCTCCGTAACGTGCGCCCCATCCTTTCACGCAACGAAAGGGTGGGGTATCGTGCGTTAAGACGCGCGAGTGCCTTTGCCTTTGTCTCTGTTACTCCCGACCGGGAAACCCTGCGTCGTCAACCACTCAACCAGCCCCGCCGGATCATCCGTAATAATCCCATCCACCCCCGCATCCACCATCCGCTTCCACCCAGCCTCATCGTTCACCGTATACGGCACCACCTCCAGCCCCAGCCGATGAGCCACCGCGACCTCATCCACCGTGACTAACTCCTGATCCGGGGCCAGGATCTCCACTCCCGTCCGCTGCGCAATCGCCGCAAAGCTCCTGTCCGGCTCATCGATCCCCATCAGCTCGTCATATCGCGACTCCCCAAACAGCGCCGCCTGCCTGACCGCCGGATTCACCGCCCGCATCGCCCGCAGCACCCGATAATCGAAGCTCTGCACAATCACCCGCGCGCCAAACCCGTGCCGCATCACCGCCTCATTCACCATCCGCGCAAACTCCTCCGGCGACGGCGTCAGCTCCGGATACGCCGGAAAGCTCTTCACCTCCACATTGAACCCAAACGTCCGCTCCGGATATCGGTCCGCCAACTCCAGCACCTCATCAAACGTCGGAATCCTCTCCCCCGGCACGCTCACCTGCTTCGGAAACCGCGCCAGCCTCCGCACCCCGCAGTCATACTGCCTCACCTGCTCCAGCGTCAGCGACCGAATCGCCGTCCCCGGCGGCACCGGCGGCCCATCGCACTCCCGCTCACCCGCCAGCTCCTCCCGCATCTCCGCATCCTCAACCTCCGGCTGCGTAATAAACGGCGAATGCGACACCACCAGCACGTCATCTCTGGTCGCCACCAGGTCCAGCTCCAGAAAATCCGCACCGGCCGCAACGCCGTACTCAAACGCCGCCAACGTATTCTCCGGCCGGTACGCCCTTCCGCCGCGATGCGCATGCACCAGGATCCTCTTCACGAAAACTCCCCCTGCTTGACAAAATCTAGCCCCAAACCACCCCCTCCGCTCGTCAAATCGCGTGCAATTAACCGCACTGGAGACCAAAAGTCCACCCCTAACATTCCTGCCCTGAAGACTTTGCGCAAAAAGCAGGGGGGAGGGGGGCCCCCTCCCCACAGCCACCTTTGATATCGTGGACTTCACGAGACCCCAACGAAAAGGACACCACAGAAATGCGGATTGGAATGCTAACCGGAGGCGGCGACTGCCCCGGCCTCAACGCCGTAATTCGCGCCGCCGTGCGCAAAGGAATCAACCACTACGGCGACGAGTTCGTCGGCTTCCTCGAGGGCTGGCGCGGCGTCATCGAAGACAAGACCATGCCGCTCGACCTCGCCACCACCAGCGGCATCCTGCACCGGGGCGGCACCATCCTCCGCTCCTCCCGCACCAACGTCAAAAAGGTGGAAGGCGGCTTCGAGAAGTGCCTCGCCAACATCAAGAAGCACAACCTTGACGCGCTCATCGCCCTCGGCGGCGACGACACCCAGTCCATCTCCGTCGAGCTCATCAAGCGCGGCGTGCCTTGTGTCGGCGTCCCCAAGACCATCGACAACGACCTCTCCGGCACCGACGTCTGCTTCGGCTTCGACACCGCCGTCTCCATCGCCACCGAGGCCGTCGACCGCCTCCACTCCACCACCGAAGCCCACTCCCGCGTCCAGGTCGTCGAGGTCATGGGCCGCGACGCCGGCTGGATCGCCATCACCGTCGGCATCGCCGGCGGCGCCGACGTCGTCCTCACCCCCGAGCGCCCCATCGACATCGATCGCGTCGTCGCCCTCCTCAAGAAGCGCTGGGAGTCCGGCAAGCGCTTCGCCATCGTCGTAGTCGCCGAAGGCGCTCAGCTCCCTCACGTCGAAGGCCAGATCACCGCCGGCACCAAGGTCGACTCGTTCGGCCACGCGCGCCTCTCCGGCATAGGCCAGGCGCTCGCCGAAGAGATCGAGAAGCGCACCGGCTACGAGACCCGCGCCGTCAATCTCGGCCACACCCAGCGCGGCGGAACCCCGTCGGCGTACGATCGGATGCTAGCCACGCGCTACGGCGTAGCCGCCATCGACCTCGTCCACGCGGGCAAGTTCGGCCGCCTCGTGGTGCTGAAAGGGACTCAGATCTCCGACATTCCTCTCGAGGACGCCATCGCGAAGACCCGCACTGTTGGGAATGATCTGTTCGCGGTTCAGGAGTCGTTAGAGCCCAAGCTCTAGCCGCCAACCTCCGCCCACCATTGCCAGTGCAAAAAAATGACGGGACCCCTGGGGAGGTCCCGTTTCACCAGGCCTTACGGTTGATTGCTCAACCGCGGAGGAACTCATTCGCACTCGCAACAGAATCCGCTTCCCGTCCACACACAGCTGGTTCATGCGCATAGCGGCAGCACACGAATGAGACTGCGGTTCAGTCAAAGGACCCTGTTGATTGCTGTTGGAACCAACCTAACAGAGAAATACGGTACTCGCGTGCGAGTTATTGGTAACCCAAAGCCAACTCTTTAGATTTCGCTATCCTGCGAAACTGCAAAGACCAACGTAACCATCGCAACGCGAATCACCGCCCGTTGCCGGAGCTTCCACCCCGCACGCGTGGAGCGGCGGAGCCGGACGCCCGTAATTCACCTGTGCGCCACCGGCCCGGGCCTTGGACCTGGTCGCCGCGGTGGCCTGCCCGTGAGCACACGAACGTGCTCCCGCGTCACCCGAATTCTGCACCCCAGCGGATCCACTACGCCGCCGCACGTGCGCTGCCGTACCATCAGCCACTGCTGCTGATCCGGCCCGATCATCCATGCCGTCGCATTCGTGCGGTAATGCACCTGGTCGAGATAGTAAGCCGCAACCTCATCCAGGTCCGCCGCATCCGCCTCCATCTGCTCGCACGCCACACCCTCCGGGACCATGCTCAACGCCGGCCCGGAACAGAAATCCTCATCATGCTCCAGCAGCACACGCAGGTTGCTACCCGTCAGGAAGTAGGTCGTCGTAAGTGCCGGAACCCGCGATCCTCCCGCCCAGGCCGTCAGGTCATCGGCGAACGCCGGCGGAAGATCGCTCATACCGAGCGCCTTATCCTTCACCTGCCGCGAGAAAACAGCCACCGTCGGCGTCGGCTCGCCGTTCGTCGGCTGAAAGTAAAACGCGCCCAGCCCGATGCCCTCCTTCATGTCGATCCAGATCATCGCGCGCCCGGCGAGATACGGCCCACGCGATCCGGCAATGATGAAGTATCGTCCGTCTCGAATCTGCGCCGGCAGCCCTGAGCCCTCAATCACCATGTGCAGCGCCGCATCCAGCCCCATGTCCCTGCCGTAGTGAAACTCGCAGGTGGGCACAAAAAACTTCATCAGGTGCTTGAATTGTTTGTCCCGAATCACATCGTTCGAGCTCACGCCATTCATTCCGCTCAGAAATGCCATCTGCTCTGCTGGAATGCGGTTCTCAAATAGTTGAAGCGCGCTGCCGTCAGGCTGAACGGCTCCGGAAACCGCCCCCGCGCTCTCAGTCTGCGCTGCGCCTGAGGCAGGCATCTGCTGGTTTTCCGAACCGGGCCCGGCTCGCTCCACCGGCGCGGGTTCCTGCTGAACCGCCGGCACATCCTTATCCGGCTGCGGCGGAGCATCGATCGATGGGCTGTCCTGCGCGCCCGCGCTCAGCACGCAGAGCAGCAATACGGCGGAGACCGCTGTCCAGAACGCCACAACCCACACTCGCCGAAACACACACACAGAGCTCCGCACCGTCGCCATCAGAACGCCCTCCGGTCTATGCTCCCGTCTGGAACCACATCAGATTCGCTCGAAATTCTATCGCGGCCCGTCAAATCGCACAGCAAAATTTGCAGCACACGCTTGTATCCTTGAGACTGCGCCCCGCATGACTCACCGCCTCAAGCCCTCGCAGTACGTCGTCCTCCTCTGCGTCATGCTCACCGCATCCGTCGGCGACACTCTACTCTCCCGCGGCATGGCCCAGCTCGGCCCAGTCGACCTCCATCACCTGCACCTGCTCTGGCGCGCCCTTTTCAATCCGTTCATCGACCTCGGCATCGTCCTGCTCATCGGCTTCTTCGCCTGCTACATGACCGCGCTCTCCTGGGCCGACCTCACCTTCGTCATGCCCGCGACCGCCTTCGGCTACGTCGTCATCGCACTCCTCAGCCGCTTCTGGCTGCACGAGCACCTCTCCGTCTACCGCTGGCTCGGCATCCTCCTCATCACCTCGGCAGTCGGCTTCGTCGCGGACTCCCCCTCCCGCACCGAGCACCCGCCCGACGGCGAAGCGCCGCGCGAGCTGCCCGTGATGGATTCCGGAGTGGGCCGCTGATGCCGGTCGGCCTCGCTGCATGGATCGCGCACGGCTCGGCGGTGGCCCGCGCGTGGAGCTGTATCCTCGTTGTCTCCGCGCTCGCCATCACCGGCGAGTGCCTCATCGCCGGCGCCATGCGCCGCCTCGGCGACCTCGATCGTCTCCGCACCGGCACCGGCCTGCGCAGCTACCTCGGCCCCATCCGCGCCGTGCTCTCGTCGCCCATCTTTGTCATCGGAGCGCTCTGCATGGCGCTCAACTTCTTCGCCATGCTCTTCACGCTCTCCATCGTCGATCTCTCGCTCGCGGCGCCGGCCATCGGCTCTCTCACTTACGTCGGCAACGCGATCGCGGCCAAGCTGTTCCTGCACGAAAACGTCGACCGCCGCCGCTGGCTCGCCACAAGTTTCCTCGCCGTGGGCGTCGTTCTCGTGTCGCGGTAGAGCACTATTCGTTACTTCCTAACTCCTAACTCCTAACTCGCCCTACTGCACATCCACATTGCGATCATCCTCATGATGCAGGATGTGGTAGTACGCCTCCCATCCCCAATCCATCGCCGGCGGCACAGGCGTCATCGGGTCGTCGATGTACTTCGCAAAGATCACCGCCGTCTGCTGCGTCCGCGCGACGCCGCTCAGCCAGTCGCCGCGATACCAGTCCTTCCACTTGCCGTACTCTGCAGCCTTGCGCGTTGTCAGCAGATGATCCATCGCCGCAACCGCCTGCTGGGCTTCGCCCTCAGCCTTCGCCTTGTCGCCAGCCTTCAAATCCTCCACCGCGCGCGAGACCTCCAGCAGCATGCGGTTGCTGTCGCGGTTCGTCGCCGCCATTGTGAGCACCGCCATCTTGTAGAAGTCGCGCCGCGCCGGAGGAACCAGCGCCTCATCCGCAACCGCCTTCTGCCACACGGCATCCCAGCGCGGCTGCGCCTCACCGCACTGGGCGATCTCGCGCTTCGCCGTCGCATCCGCCCACTCCGCTCCGCCGAACCGCGTGTTGTACCGCGGCGGCTCCCACTTCGGCGCCTGGCTCGGTACATTCACAATCGGCGTCTGCAGAATCGTGTTCAGCATCAGCGCGCGTCCTTCGGTGTGATAAAGCTGATCGCCATACCAGCGCACGAACTGCGTCTGCCCTTGCTGCTGCGGGCGTGGCGGCCCAAACGGATTCAACGCCGGCGCCGCGAAGTACGCCTTGTAGAACTCCGTCAGCGCAGGCACCGCGTTTGCGCCGAACTCCTCCGTGATCCACTGCCTGTAAAACTCATCCGGCGTCTTCTTGTCCGCGCCCTCCCAAACCGCATCCATCACCGCGCGCGTGGTCATCACGACCGGACGGATATCGCTCGTATTCACCAGGAAATACGCGGTCGCTCCCGCCTTCTGATACCGCCCAAGCTGCTCATAAATCCGCTCGATCGGAACCATCTCGGTGAGCTGATTGGCGCGGCCGTTCATCATCGCCACGTGGAAATAAATTCCCTGCCCGGCCTTCACCAAGCCGTTGTCCTGCGGATCGCCGTAGCCTGTGTCCGCCCACACCAGCGTCACCTCAGGCGGAATCTTCAGATAGCCTTCCTGCTCCAGCCGCGCACCCTCCTGCCACAGGTCGGTCACAAACTGCGCGTTCGGAAACCGTGCGCGCACAATCCTGATCTGCTCCGCAATCGCGTTGCTGATCAGATCTCCCAGCCGCGGATCGTTGTTCACCACCGACGGGTCCATCGACGCATAACTCACATCCGACAATCCGCGCAGCCCGACGGACCACAGCACCTCCTGGTCCTGCGGAACCGCCGCGACCGCGTTCTTCCATGCCCGCTCCAGAATCTCCGGATGGGTCGAGAAGTTATATGGAACATCCTTCGGCCAACGCGCGACATTCACGCCCAGCGGCATCGCATGATGCTGCGTCAGGATCAGCCCGCGCTCTCCCGCAATCCGCATCTCCTGCTCGTCCGGAAAATTCCACGTGCCCGGCACAACGATGTTGCCCTTCAGACGCAGAATCGTTTCGTCGATCTTCTCCCACACCGCCGGCGCAATGCCCGTTTTCTCATCCGGCGCCCACCCGGTCAGCAGGTCCTCATCATTCGGAAACCACCCGCGGTACTTGAACACCGGCGCAGCATAATCCTTATGCAGATCCGCCGGCAGCACCACCGAACTCCGCCGCGCCGGCTCATTGTCGGTCCAGTAGTACATCGGATCCACGCCGAGGAACTCCTGCGAGAACTGATAGATCGCATAGATGGTGCCGCGCATATCCGCGCCTTCGAGCCTCACCACCTTCTTGCCCGATGCATCGTTCGCAACCGTAATCGAAAACGACTCCGCAGGCCGCGAGCCTTCACTCGCTTCATGAATCACAATCGCACTTCCGGCTGCATCCGGAAGGTTCGACACGATCCGCGGCTCCGGGCCGAACACCTTACCCATATCGGCCGCGAGATCCTTCGCCGCAAGCCGCACCGGGCCCTTCGCATCGCCGTCCAGCACCAGGACCGTCCGCGCATTCACGAGCACGCCGCCGCGCTCAGACCGGCTGCTGCTCGGACGTCTTGCCTGCGCGATTGCTACGGTTCCCGAAAGAAATAAACCCGCCGCTGCGAGCACCGCGCCGATATTCCGGCGCCTGAAAAGTTTCAACCCGATAGACATGATCCGTACCCAGATGATCTTGTGCAGAGATGTCCGGCTCACGCGAGAGCATCAGCATGCCGGCAGCGCGAAATCATACGCTCGGCTGTACGACATTGTCAGCGTGATTATTGACAAAGGTGCGGTCGTCGACTCGAGCTATCGCGCGATCAGCCGCATGAGACCCCGCGCCGGCAGCTCGGGCAGAAGGAAATTTTGGCCCGCACCCGCGTCCCGCGTAACCGCCTCCGCCGCAAGGCGGCCACTGCGAACGCCGCTCTCCATCGTGCTCGGCCAATCCGTCCGTGTCCAGTCACCAGCAAGATAAAGTCCATCGCCCAAACTATCTGCTGCCGGCCGAAACTGCTCCAGTCCCGGAACCACCGAGAACGTCGCTCGAGCCTCCTTCAGCACGCCCGAGCGCACAATCCTCGCCTCACGCGCTGCCGGAAACAATCGAGTGAACTCCTCAATCGCAGTCGCAAGAATCTCCTCGCGCGTCTTCTTCAACTCCGCGTGCGACGCACTGATCACCAGCTCGTAATAGTGCTCCTTCGCCGCACTCCGCCGAATCCGCGACTTGTTGAACATCCACTGAATCCTCGTATCCAGCAGCGCCGCCTGCTCAATCTCCGTCACCTCGCGGTCGAACCACAAGTGAACCGTTGTAATCGGCGCATGCACAAAGCGCGCAAACCCATCCATCACGTGGCGCTGCTGCTCACTCGGCGCTGCAATTGTGCCAAGTAACCTCTCCGTCTGCTCAAACGGCAAGGCGACCACTACCGCCTTCGAAGCGACAACAGCCCCATCGCTCGTCACGCAATGCCAGCCATCACTCGCGCGCTCGATCCGCTCCACGCCGCACCGCAGCCGCACGTCCGTTCCCTGCCGCTCAGCGAGCTGCGCCATCGCGGCATAGAACTCCGACAGCGGCTCGGCAGGCACGCCAAGCCGTCCACCCTCCGCCGACTTCAGCAGCGACTCATAGATCACCTTCGCGGCATACCGCGTCGACGTCCGCTCAAACGTATCGTTCAGCGTGCTCACGATGACCGGCTCCCAGAAGTGCCGCACCGCGCGTTCGGTCTGCCCCGTCCTCTTCACCCAACTCGAAAACGCCTCCTCATCACTCGCCGGAATCCCGCGCATGAATTCCATCAGCCCACGCGCAATCCCGGCCTTGTCGCGCGCGCTCAGCATCGGCGCGCCGAAGAAGCTCAGCATCGAATGCGCCGGCGCCGGCAGATCGCCCGGTCGAATCTCGCTTCGCCGCGCCTCGCCCCCATCACGCGCCGGCTCCAAAAACGGAATCGTGTCGTACCAGCGAATCTTGCGCTCAACGCCGGCCAGCCTGCACAGATCCACTAGGTTCGTGCAGCACCCCAGCAGCACATGCTGCGAATCAATCACCTCACCCAACGCCGGATGCAGATACGAATACGCGCGGCCGCCCACATACGGCTTCCGCTCGAGCAGCACGACCCGCGCACCCGCTCCGCTCAGCGCAACGGCAGCCGCAAGGCCTGCAACGCCGGCGCCCACCACGACAACATCTGCCGCGCCACTCACCGCGGTGATGTCGCTCACGCCTGCCGTCTCCGCAGCCGCCACGCTTCAAACAATCCGCGCCCCAGAATCGCCAGCTTGATCACCGTCGGCACCGACACACGCTTGCGAAACACCGCCGCCGGATTCGCCGAGATGCGGTCCAGCAGCCCCTCATAGATCGCCACCAGCACGCGCATCGCGGGCTGCGAATCAGCATCCAGCAACGGAATCAACTCATTCGCATCGTGATAAAACACGCCCGCGCGCTTCACCTCGCGCTTCACCAGGTCCACCATCTCTTCCGTGATCACCACGCCCCGCGTCGCAAGCAACAGATCCTCCAGCTCCACGCGCTCATGCTGCAGCTCGGCGAGCGGCAGATACACCCTTCCGCGCTCCGCATCTTCCTTCACATCGCGCAGAATGTTCGTCAACTGAAACGCGATGCCCACGTGCTCCGCATAGTGCTCCGCACGCTCATCCGTGTAGCCAAAGATACGAATGCACACCAGACCCACAACCGAGGCAACCAGGTAGCAGTACCGGTAGAGATCTTCAAACGTCCTGTACACCTGGAAGCTGCTCGTCGTGTGTCCACCCTCGGTGATCCGAATTGAGCGCACAACCTCTACACCGGGAACATCCTCACGCAAATCGAGCGTCGTCCCCTCCACCAGCTTTTCCAGCAGCTCATCGCTGATCCCAAACCTGCGCTGCGTGTCGTTCACGGCCAGGAAAACCGGATCGTGCGTTGCACCCGAACCTGAAACCCGCGACGCCCGCCACGCCTGCGTCCACTCCGCCATCGCAGCGCGGCGCTGCTCCAGCGTGAACGTCTCATCGTCGGAAAGATCATCGGCCTTGCGCATGAACGCATACACGGCGCACATCGCGTCCGCCTTATGCTTGGGGAGCACACGAAACGCCCAGTAGAAGTTCTTCGCCTCGCGCTTCGCGATCTCGCAACAGGCTGCGTACGCCAGCTCCAGTTCGGACAGCGGTTTGGCCTCGGTCCGCGTCGCGCTCATGCACCCTGTCCCTGCAGCGATTCCCTTCTCGGCAGCACCGCCGCACTCACGCGCCCCATCACCGCACCTGCCAGCAGCCGCGCCTTCATCCCCTTCGTCACCACCGGCCGCGACTTCAGCGTGTTGTAATCCTGCGCCGCAATCGCATCCAGAATCGCCAGCCCGCCGTTCACAAACAGCTCCAGCGTCGCTGCGAGATCCCGCTCCACCAGCTTCGTGATCTTCGCTCCGCGCTCAAGCCGCGCACGCGCATCGCCGACAAGAAACCGCATCATCGCGCGAAAATTCACATCAAAACGGCGCGCGGCAATCTGGTCATCCGTCACACCAAACCGCCGCATCGCATCCGCGGGCACATATCTCCGGTCGCGATCAACCCAGTCCGTGACGACATCCTGATAAAAGTTCGCCAGCTGCAACCCCGTGCAGATCTCATCCGACAACCGCATCAGAGCCTCATCGCGATATCCGCTCATCAGCAGCACAAGCCTTCCCACCGGATTCGCCGAGTATCGCGAGTACTCCTCGAGCGTCGCCAGCGATTCATGCTTCGTATACACCTGGTCCTGCTCGAACGCCGTGATCAGATCGTCAAACGGCTCGATCGGCAGCGCACACGATTCAATCGTCGGCTGCAGCGCCACATACACCGGATGTCGCGATCGCTCCGGATGCTCGAAGCACTCGTGCAACATCGCTCGCCATTCTCCCAGCAATCGCGTCGCCGTCTCCCGGCTGCCAACCTCATCCCCCAGGTCATCCGACGTCCGCGAGAACGCATACACGCTGTAGAAATGCGGCCGCAGCTTCTTCGGCAAAAAGAACGTCGTCACATGAAAGTTCTCGTAGTGCGTCGTGGCAAGCTGCTTGCACCACAGCGTCGCCTGCTCCAGCGACGGCCGCTCCACCGGCGTCAGATACACCTCAGGCGCGCCGTCGAGTTCGCCGAAAGCATGCACCAACTCCTGCGACCCGACGCTCATCGCCGCTCCCCTACAAGCTCCGCCGCTTGCGCCGTCTTCTCCGCAGCGCGTCCATGCGGATAAACCACCGTCTTGATCTCCGGCGCCGTTCCCTCCGCAGGCCGCGTCAGCATGCGCTCAAACACCTGCGGCACCTCGTCCAGCGTCGCTGTCCCCGTCAGAAACGCATCCGCGTTGAACCTGCCCGACCGCAGCAGCTCAAACGCCCGCCGCACCGTCGCAGGCGTGTGATGAAAGCTCGCCTTCAGTGTCAGGTCCGCATAGTGAATCCGATTCGTATCCAGCGTCACGTCAGTGCCGGCCGGCGGTCCGCCAAACCAGTTCACCCCGCCGCCTTTGCGCACCATCTCCACCGCCCATTGCCAGGCCTGCGGCGTCGCCACAGCTTCAAACACCACATCGGCCCCGCGGCCTTCGGGAGTCAAGGCGCGCGCCGCCGCAACCGCATCCTCCACATCCCCGATGCGCACCACCTGCTCGGCGCCAAACAGCTTCGCGGTCCGCACCTGGTCCGTTCGCTTCACCACCGCAATGACGTGCAGCCCCTCGATCGCCGCTGCATGAATAAACAGCAGCCCAATCGGTCCCGCGCCCAGCACAATCGCTGTCTGCCCGGCGCGCGCACCAGACTCCTCCAGCCCCCGCACAACGCACGCGAGCGGCTCCGTCAAGCCCGCATACTCCGTGCGCATTCCCTCCGGAATCCGCAGCGTATTCTTCTCCACAATCCGCTGCGGCACGCGAATGTACTCCGCGTACCCTCCGTTGTTGAACAGCAGGTCGTCGCACAGATTCTGCTGCCCGTGCCTGCAGAAGAAGCACGCATCGCATGGCGCCGAGTTCATCGGCACAACCCGCTCGCCCACCGCAAACTCGGAGACGCCTTCACCCACCTGAACGACCGTGCCCGCGACCTCATGGCCAAAGAGCATGTCTTTCGTCAGCATCTTGGCGTGATAGCCCCGCCGAAACACCTTCAGATCCGTCCCGCACGTCAGCGCCGCATCCACGCGCAGCACCAGCTCTCCGGCGCCTGCCTGCGGAACCGGAACCTGCTCAATCCGCAGGTCCTCTTTGCCCCGCAGCACGGCGGCTTTCATGGTGGCGGACATAACCCTATTCTCGCACCTTCCGCGCGCCGAAGCTCTCGTTTGCTCTGTTACTCTTAGCCACAGCGGACCGAATGAAACTTCCCTCCCCAGAGGCATTCGCCAAGCGCATCGTAGCCTCGGTGCAGGAATATTCCCTGCTCACCTGGCACGCTATCTCCGCAGTCTTCTCGCGCCCCCGCTACATCGACGACACCTTCACCCAGATGGATTCCGTCGGCGTCGGCTCGCTGCCCATCGTCATCCTCACCGGCTTCTTCACCGGCTGCGTGCTCACCCTGCAGTCCGCCACCTCCCTCCAGCAGTTCGGCGCCGTCAACATGACCGGCCGCCTCGTCGCGCTCTCGATGGTCAAGGAGCTCGGCCCCGTGCTCACCGGCCTCATGGTCTCCGGCCGCAACGCCTCCGGCATGGCCTCCGAGCTCGGCTCCATGAAAGTCTCCGAGCAGATCGACGCCATGCGCGCGCTCGGCACCGACCCCATCCGCAAGCTCGTCACACCACGGCTCGTCGCCACCATCTCCATGCTCTTTTTTCTCGCGATCGTGGCCGACGCCTGCGGAATCGCCGGCGGCGCGCTCGTCGCCATCGGCCTCCTCGGGCTCAAGGGCAGCGCGTTCTTACACACCGCCTTCCGCTCACTCGTCCTCGGCGATGTGGTCGAAGGCCTCACCAAGCCGCTCTTCTCCGGCTTCATCATCGCCACCATCGGCTGCTTCTACGGCCTGCGCACCACCGGCGGGACCCGCGGTGTCGGCCGCTCCACCACCCAGGCCGTCGTCGTCAGCTCCGTGCTCATCATCCTGGTCGACTTCCTCGTCACCAAGATGATGATCGGCATCTTCGGAAGATAAGAAATGACCGCCGATCGCGGAAGAAATATCGCCACAGCCGCAGCCGCGCCGATCCGCCCCGATCTCCAGCCCGGCGTACCCGTCGTCGAGTTCTCCCACGTCTCGCTCGCCTTTGAAGGTCACGAGGTACTGCGCGACATCTCCTTCTCCGTGCAGCACGGCGAGATGCGCATTCTGCTGGGCCCTGCCGGCGTCGGCAAAAGCGTCATGATGAAGCTCGCCAACGGCCTCATCACACCGGATTCGGGCGAGATCCGCATCTTCGGCCATCCGCTCTCTTCTCTCACTCCGCGCGAAATCTATGAGCTGCGCGCCCACATCGGCATGGTCTTTCAGGAAAGCGCGCTCTTCGACTCACTCAACGTCGAAGACAACGTAGCCTACCGCCTTGAAGAAGAGCACGTGCCCCAACCCGAGATCCACGACCGTGTCGTCGAAGCGCTGCGCTTCGTCGAGCTCGAAAACGCGATCGCGAAGTTCCCGTCCGAGCTCTCCGGCGGCATGCGGCGCCGCGTCTCCATCGCCCGCGCCATCATCTCCAACCCCGACCTCATCCTCTACGACTCACCCACCGGCGGCCTCGACCCCATCACCTCAACCACCATCATCGAGCTCATCGTCAAGCAGCGCGACGTCTCACAAACCACCTCACTGCTCATCACGCATCGCATCCAGGACGCCTTCACCCTCGCCACCCACTGCTTCAATCAGAAGAAGAACTGCATGGAGCTCATCCCCAACGGTGGCATCGATCCCAGCACAAAGTTCCTCGTCCTCAACGAAGGCCGCATCGTCTTCGACGGCAGCACCACCGAACTAACCGGCAACACCGATCCCTGGCTCCGCAGCTTCATCGCCTGACACGGGACCATACTGTCCGTCATCCTGAGCGAAGCCGGAGCGCAGCGGAGGCGTAGTCCAAGGACCCCTGTATTTCTTTTTCGCTCGGACGGCCGGGTGCCCCACGTCTCGATTTGCCTGAGCTACGCCCCACCGCAAGCGTGCGATGAAACAAGTCCAGCGCCAGCCCAAACATCGACCTCGCCAGCTCCGGGTCGTAGCGCACGCCCTCATCGCGCAGAAACGCGTGCGCTCCATTCACCTCGTGCCAATTCAGCTTCACGCCCGCCTTATTCAGCGTATCCAGAATCAGCATGCGCCCTTCCGTCGGAATGTGCGGGTCCTGCCTTCCCCACACCATCAGCAGCTCGCCCTTGATCTCGCCCGCACGCGCCAGCGAATCATCGTGCCGCCCCTGCCCCAGACTGCCTTTGTGAATATCCGTCGCATAGAAACACACCGCTCCCCGCACCTCCGGATTCATCGCCGCCCGAAACGCCAGGTGCCCGCCGATGCAGATCCCCATCACTCCCAGCCGGCCGCTGCAATCCGCGCGTGACGCCAGGTGCGCCAGCACCGTGCGTGCATCATCATCAAACGCCTGCACGGGCTTGGTCGTCTTCAGCGCATTGCCGCGGTCCGACCCAGCCTGGTCATAACCCAGCACCGTTCCTGCCGGCTCGTACTCGTGATAGATCTCCGGCACCGCCACAACATATCCATGCCCCGCAAGCTGTGCCGCCAGCCTGCGCACCGGCTCGGTCAACTGAAAGATCTCCGAGTAGAACAGCACGCCGGGATATCTTCCTTCGCCCGCGGGCCGGAGAATATGCGTGCGCATCGCACCCGTCGGCGTCTCAAGCTCAACAAACTCCTGCACTACAACCATGGCCAATAGCTCCCGCCTCTAGTCTGCAACATCCGCCCTTCGCAATCTGTGAACTCCCTCACAACCCGCACGCACCACTCTGCTTCTTACACGCATGCCCGATCAGCCCACCTACACCGCCGACCAGGTTGCACGCGCCGCCCGCGAGCTCCGCGATGCGGCCGGCGCACCCCAAGAGCGCTTCACCGCCGAACAGGTCGTGGCCATGCTCTCCGACGAAATACGCCTGCTCCGCGAGCGCGGCTTCTCCGACCAACGCATCGCCGACCTCTTCACCGGCTTCGACATCGCCGCCACACCCAACGAAATCTCCCGCGCCTGATCAACCCTGCGCCGCACTACCAAAGCTCCGGGTGCCCCATTCATGCGCCGTTTCATCGCGCATGGGTGGGGTAATCACTATTCGGGTCAGCGCTGCGCTACGGCTCCAAACCTCATCACCACGCACGTTACATTGTCCGTCCCACCCCGCGCATTCGCCGTCGCAATTAGCCGCTCACATATCTCCGCGGCCGAGCTCGCCGGATCCCCCACAATCTTCCCAATCTCCTCATCCTTCACATGCCGTATCAACCCATCCGAGCACAACAGGACCGCATCGCCTGCTTCCACCCTCTCACTAAAGAAATCCGGCGCAACGTCCTCCTCAATCCCAATCGCCCGCGTAATCGCCGACTGCATCGGCGACCTCTCCGCCTCCCGCTCGGTCATCCGCCCCATCCGCATCTGCTCGGCCACATACGAGTGATCGCGCGTCATCTGCCGCGCCGCCCCACCGCGCACCAGGTACGCTCGACTGTCGCCAACATTCACCACCGTCGCCTCATTCCCATCCAGCCGCGCCGCAACGAGCGTCGTTCCCATGCCGCGAAACCGCGTGTCATAGCTCGCCCGTGCCCTCACCGCCCGGTTCGCCGCAGCTGCCGCCCTGCACAACGCGCGGCTCGTTCGCTCCTGGTCTGTGCAGCGGCTCGCCTCCATCTCCCGCCGCACCACATCCACAAAGGTCTCCAGCGCCACTCGACTCGCCACCTCGCCCCCGGCGATCCCGCCCATTCCATCGCAGATCGCCGCCAGCCCGAGCGCCTCAACAACTTCAAACGCGTCCTGGTTCGAGCGCCGGACCATTCCAATATCGGTCCGTCCCGCAGCCTCGAACGTCAGCGAATTCCTTTGCTCTTCCACATGCGCTCGCACAGAATGCACTCTCGCAGGACGCTCCAAAAACCTGAGCCAGTATAGCCAAGCCGTCAAGCCGTGCCCGCGACCCTACATGCTCACAACGCGCGCGTGGCCGCTGCCAACATCGCGCCGCCGCCCTCTTCCTGCGCCACTACGATCAGATGCCTTCCCTCTTCCGCACCCATCGGCGGCTTTCCGGGCAGCTTCACCCGCACCACGCCCGTCGCCGCTCCCTTCGGCAGGTCCACATGTTGCATTGCCCGCGCGACCGTCACATGCGTCAGCGTGCGGTGAGCGTTCTCGCCGGCTTTCACCTGCACCTGGTCCGCATCGTCGGTCACAAACGCCGTAACCTCCAGCTTGCGCGGCTTCCCTGTATCGCCCGTGAGCTCAAAGTGAATCTCCGCACTTCCTTTATCCACCGCAACCTCGCGCAGCATGAGCACCACGCTGCTCGATCGCTGGTCGGCGCGTTTCAGAGCATCGGCCACCGCCGGCCGGTCGTTCGCAGACACCTGTTCCGATCCATCCACCACCATCTGCGGCGTGTACGGTCCCTCGCTCACCTTCAGGCGATCCACGTAGTTCTGCTGCCGCGCCGTAGCCTCAGCGCTCGAAAACGGGTCTTCCCATCCATCGTGGTTCCAGTACGTCACATGCTCGCTGACGGTCAGGATGGTCCGCCCTGAAGGCAACGTCTTCCCCGAGATCTTGCCCAGCAGCTCATCCGCCGGCGGACAGCTCGAACATCCCTCCGACGTAAACAGCTCCACCAGAATCGGTGTCGAGCTCGTTGTCGTGCCGCGGCCCCGAAGCCCCGGCCGCCGCGCTCGTTCTCGGCTCAGTCGCGGCCGTCTGCGCCATCGCCGCCACGCTTAGCACCAACAGCACTCCTGCAGCCACACCACGCATCTTTTTCGCCTCCGTTCCACCATAGACCCAGCCGTCTCCTTGGGGAACACCTCACTACCTCAACCGCCGCGGAACCGGAAGATGTATAGATCGAGCTTC
Source organism: uncultured Acidobacteriaceae bacterium (assembly GCA_963777205.1). GTDB lineage: Bacteria > Acidobacteriota > Terriglobia > Terriglobales > Acidobacteriaceae > Granulicella. Next base: position 177,697 of record CAVZPQ010000004.1, read on the forward strand.
CCATCCCCGCTGAACCATGGTTAACTAACAATCGTGCCGGCAGAGATCACCGTCTCCAAAGAGGACTACCTCAAGGCCATCATCGAGGCCGAGAGCGAAGGCCACACCGTCATCCCTGCCTTCCTCGCGCAGTGGCTCGGCGTCTCTGCGCCCGCCGTCACCAAGGCCCTGCGCCGCCTCCGCGAGGACGGCTACGTCAACACCGCATCCGACGGCCCGCTCAAGCTCACCACCAAGGGCCGCGAAGCCGCGCACCGCACCGCCCTCCGCCACCACCTCGTCGAGCGCATGCTCTCCGAAATCTTCGGCATGGAGTGGCACCAGATTCACGCCGAAGCCGAGCGCCTCGAACACGTCATCTCCCCCGCCTTCGAGGCCAAGCTCCTCGAGCGCCTCGGGCCGGAAGGCGACTGCCCGCACGGCAATCGCGTCCTCCCGGAAACTCCTGCTCAGCTCAAGCGCCGCGGCTTGCTCCCCCTCTCGGAAGCCCCCACCGGCTCACCGTCCGTCGTCTCCAGCCTCTACGAGCGCGACTCTCGCCTGCTCGAGTTCTTCCACTCGCTGGGCATCGGCCCCGGGGTCTCCGTCACACCTCTCGCGCGCAACTACGACGACACCCTCCGCGCTCGCATCGGCTCCCGCGAACTCACCCTCGGCGTCTTTGCCGCCGACCGCATCTGGGTCCGCCCGCCTGCCGCCCGAAAACCCCGGCAACCAAAAGTACGATAACCCCGGTTAATATCCTGTGGCATACTGCATCTAAGCCCTTCAACGTGCGGACGCCCACAATGACCCCTTCCACAGAGCCGGTGACAGACGTCGAGCGCCCGATCGCTCCCGCCCCCGCGACTCCGTCCCTCCCCGGCGCCTTCGCCTCCGTCCGCCTCACCCGCTCTGCCTCCTTCTGGCGTCGCGTCCTCGGCTTCGCCGGGCCCGGCTTCCTCATCGCCGTCGGCTACATGGACCCCGGCAACTGGGCCACCGACCTCGCCGGCGGCTCCAAGTACGGCTACACCCTGCTCTTCGTCATCATGCTCTCCAACCTGATGGCCATCCTCCTCCAGAGCCTCTCGCTCAAGCTCGGCATCGCCTCCGAGCGCGACCTCGCCCAGGCCTGCCGCGAGCACTACTCGCGCCCCATCACCATCGCTCTCTGGATCTTCGCCGAAATCGCCATCGCCGCCTGCGACCTCGCCGAGGTCATCGGCTCCGCCATCGCCCTCCAACTCCTCTTCGGCATCCCGCTCATCCTCGGCGTCCTCATCACCGGCGCCGACGTCCTCCTGATCCTGCTGCTCGAAAACCGCGGCTTCCGCTACCTCGAAGCCCTCGTCATCGCCCTCATCGGCACCATCAGCGTCCTCTTCGCCATCGAGGTCGTCCGCTCCCACCCCGACTGGCTCCCCATCGCCGCCAACCTCGTCATCCCCTCGCGTGCCATCGTCTCCAACCCCGACATGCTCTACATCGCCATCGGCATCCTCGGCGCCACCGTCATGCCGCACAACCTCTACCTGCACTCCTCCATCGTCCAGACGCGCGACTACCCGCGCACCCCCGCCGGCAAGCGCGACGCCATCCGCTTCGCCAACATCGACTCCGCGACCGCGCTGATGCTCGCGCTCTTCGTCAACGCCGCCATCCTCGTCCTCGCCGCCGCCGTCTTCCACCGCAACGGCCACTTCGAGGTCGCCGAGATCAACGACGCCTACAAGCTCCTCACGCCCATGCTCGGCTTCACCGGCGCCAGCACCATGTTCGCGCTCGCCCTTCTCGCCTCCGGCCAGAACTCCACCATCACCGGCACCCTCGCCGGCCAGATCGTCATGGAAGGCTTCCTCAATCTCCGGCTCAAACCCTGGCTTCGCCGCCTCATCACCCGCTCGCTCGCCATCATCCCCACCATCTTCGTCACGCTCTTCTACGGCGAGCGCGGCACCGCCAACCTGCTCATCTTCAGCCAGGTGATCCTCAGCATGCAGCTAAGTTTTGCCGTGTTCCCGCTCGTGCAATTCACCAGCGACCGCGCAAAAATGGGCCAGTTCACCAACGGCCGCACTCTGAAGCTGGCCGGCTACGCCGTCGCGATCATCATCGCCGTCCTGAATGCCTGGCTACTCGTCCAAACCTTCCACCACGTCTGACCCCGGGCAATCCCGCCCCCCAAAAAGCCTCCGCCCCGAGGTAGACCGGGGCGGAGGCAACCTGGTAGCAACGCGCTAGAAGATCGGCGAGACCCCGGTCCCCACCTCAATCCGCGTTGCCGTCACTGTTCCCGAGATCGTGTCCTGCCACGTGATCTTCGGCGCACTGGAGTTCGGCGGATCCGTCTCCTTGTAATCCGTGATCGTGAACGTCCCCGTGAACGTCTTCCCATCCGGCGACACCGTCACCTCTTCCACAATCGAGGTCGGCCCCACCAGCATGTTCGACGGCCCCGACTCCGCATTCGGCGCCGGCCCCTGCGTATACGAGATCGCAAAGTGGTTCAGCCTGTACGTCCGTGGCCCCACCTGCTCCCACACGCCCATGCAGAAGTTCGAGTTCGCCGCCGGCCTGCCCGAGTTCAGCATCTCCGTCTTGTCGCTATGCCACTGCTGATAGCCGGCGTCAATCTCTACGCCCGGCGGCGGAAGCGGCACTCCGGTCGCACCGCTCACGCTGCCCGAGACCAGGTGCACGTGCCACATCCCCACAATCCCTCTGTCGAAATCGTGGTCGTCAGCATCCGAGCGATACGCCGCCCGCATCAGCCGCGCCCCGCTCGCCGCCGGCACGCTCATCATTGGCCGCACCACCGGTCCGCTCTTCCATCCCGCCGCCGACAAGCACTGCGCTCCCGCACTCGCCGTCAGCATCGCCATCGCCAGCACGCCGGCGACCCCCGTCAATCTCGCACTCATCGTGTTCATCGTTTCTCTCCTTCAACCGGGTCGTCCGGCTGCGCTCATGAGAGAACCGCGATCCGCCCACTCCCCGCAAGGAACGCGAGGTGAACTGCGGGTGAACTTTCGGTAAACCCCCAACCGCCCGCAGCTCTGGCATTTACGATCCGCCCGCAACCCCGGCGTATACTTCTCCGCGCCAGTCTCCATCGACTCATGCCGCCCGCAATCTACGAGTTCGGCGAATTCCAACTCGACTGCGAGCGCTTCGAGCTGCGCCGCGGCACGCATCCCATCCGCCTCGAACGCAAGCCGCTCGAGCTCCTGATCCTCCTCGCCTCCTCCGCCGGCCGCCTCGTCACCCGGGACGAAATCGCCCGCCTGCTCTGGCCCACCGAGGTCTTCGTCGACACCGAGCACGGCATCAACACCGCCATCCGAAAAATCCGCTACGCCCTGCGCGAAAACCCCGACCACCCTCTCTTCCTCCAGACCGTCACCGGCAAGGGCTACCGCTTCACCGGCGCCACCACCGGCGCCAGCTTCACGGCCGACCACGCCCCCATCCCGGCCCCCATCCCGCCCCAGCCTTCCCAACCCGGGGCTACACCGCCCGAACCCGCAGTCGCGACCGGGCCGATCGCCTCCCCTCGGACGCTCTGGCTCACAGTCTCCGCCGCCGCCCTCGCATTAGTCCTCGCGGCCATCATCTTCGGCGTTCACTCCATCCACGCCCGCACCGGCAAACCCACCATCACCTCCATCGCCGTCCTTCCGCTCGACAACCTGTCCGGCGACCCCACCCAGGACTATCTCGCCGACGGCATGACCGACGAGCTCACCACCATGCTCGCCAAGAACTCCTCCCTCCGCGTCATCTCCCGCACCTCTGTCATGCAGTTCAAGCACGCCCGCCAGCCCCTCCCCGAGATCGCCCGCCAGCTCCACGTCGACGGCATCCTCGAGGGCTCGCTCTCCCGCACCGGCAACAACCTCCACATGACCGTGCAGCTCATCCAGGCCCCCACCGACACCCATATCTGGGCCGAGTCCTACGACCGCAACGCCGATGAAGCCCTCCTCCTCCCGCAACGCGTCGCCTCCTCCATCGCCGCCGCCACCCACAGCACTCTCGCCCCTGCCGTCTCCCACCGCTACGTCAACCCCGCCGCACACGACGCCTATCTCCAGGGGCGCTTCCTCTGGCTCAATAACAACGGCCAGTCCGCTCTGCCCTGGTACCAGAAAGCCATTGCCCTGCAGCCTGACTATCCTCGCGCCTGGTGCGGCCTCTCCGACTACTACGCCCTCGAAACCATGGAGGGCATTCTCGATCCGCGGAAATCTCTCGCGCTCATCGATAGCACCGCACAGAAATGTCTTCAGCTCGACGACGTGTCCCAGGATTCCCTCGGCGACCTCTCCCAGGACGATCTCCTCGTCAAATGGAATCCCCACGCCGCCCTTCAGGAGGTCTCACGCGAGATTCAGCAGCAGCCTGACCGCAGCGAGATGTACGCCTTCCGCGCCTGGATACTCGCTACCCTCAATCGCAACGATGAGGCCGTCCAGTCCACACGCCAGTCGCTGGAGCTCGATCCAGCCGGCGGTCCGGGCAATCTCATCAACGCGCTGTTTCAGGCACGCCGCTACGACGACGTCCTCACCGAGATCAACAGGGTAGTCGACAAAGAGCCCAGCGATCCCCAACTCCAGGTCTACCTCGCTGTTATTTACCGCCTCAAAGGCATGGACAAGGAATCCGAGGCCGCCACTGAGAACTTCTATCGCGCATCCGAGGGCGCACCCGCAGCCGCCGCTCTCCATAACGCGTTCACCCATGGAGGCATGAAAGCGGCCCTGCAATGGCAAATCCGATTCACCACCGCCCGCGCGGCAAAACAGTACGTTTCACCCGTCGATTTCGCCCAGCTCTACGCCCAGCTCGGCGACAGGGACCATGCCCTCGCGTTCCTCAACGAAGGCCTCCAGCAGCACGCCCCCGCCATGCTGTGGATTCAGAACGACGCTGACTTCGACTTCCTCCACACCGAACCCCGCTACCAGGCCATCGTCCAGAAGGTCGGCCTCCCTCCCGCCTGGTAATCAAGCTCGAAGCTCGATCGCCTGCCACGCGCAACACAGTCCAGATTCGCCGGCACACCCGCACCGTGATCAACAACGCACCGACATGACCGCGCTGTCATCACAACTCCGCGTCCTTCACCCTGATCGACTTTCTCCCGTTCTGTATATTGAGAATTACATCTGCGCCCACGATCTGCCGGTCACGGCACTCGCAGATGCCGATCAAATCTCGTCGGGAGATCGCCCACTCGATTCGATTCGATCCTCATCGACTCCCATCGCAGCGGGTCCCGCAGATAACCAGGCACGGGTTTCCTGAATGTCGGTTCGGCTCATTAATCCCAGCGATAATTCCTTTGGTACAGCGGTCATCACGCCCCGCTGGCTGTTCGTGCTCGCCGCCGCCACCCCGGCATCCGCGGGCGACCCCATCCTCGTCGATGAATCGCTCGAGCAGCTTGATCCCGAGAGCATTCAATCTGGCGACATCGTGGGCATCAGCGTGCACACCGGCAACGCCTTGCGCGGATACGAGGTCGGCCGCCTGGCGCACGCCCGCGGTGCCACCGTTGTCTACGGCGGCATCCACGCCACGCTCTTTCCCGACGAGCCCTTTGAGCGCGGCGCCGCCGACATCGTCGTCACCGGCGACGGCGACGTCGCCTGGGGCAACGTGCTCCGCGACCTCCAGGCCGGCTGCGCCCAGCGTCTTTACGCCGGCGGCAAGCTCGAAGGCGATCAGTTCCTCGCCGGACGCTGGGACCTCATGCAGACCGACAAGTACATGTGGGCCTCCGTGCAAACCATTCGCGGCTGCCCCAAGCACTGCTCCTTCTGCTCCGTCTGGCGCACCGACGGCCAGAAGCCCCGCCAGCGCGCCTTCGAGCGCGTCATCGACGAGATCATCGACCTTCGCCGCAAAGGTTTCCGCTTCATCGCCCTCGCCGACGACAACTTCTATCCCGTCTCGCTCACTGACCTTCGCCTCGCCCGCGAGCAAAACAACATGGAACGGCTCGCCGCGCTCGAACACACTCGCCAGGAGCGCTACGACCTAATGAACGAGCTGGCGAAGCTGCCCAAGGACATGGTCTTCTTCACCCAGATCACGATGGAGTCGGCCGAAGACCCCGAATTTCTCGACGCAATGAAGCGCGCCAATATCAAGGGAGCGCTCGTGGGCATCGAAGCCGTTACCCCCGAGGGACTCAAGGCCGTCTACAAGGACTTCAACTACTCCGGCGACCGCCTCATCCAGCAGATGCAGATCTTCCAGAAGCACGGCGTCCACGTCCTCGGCTCCTTCATCTTTGGCCTGCCCACCGACAGGCCCAGCACCTTCGACGCCACCGTCGAGCTCGCACTCAAGGCCAACGTAACCTTCGCGCAGTTCGTCATGATGACGCCCTTCCCCGGTACAGTCGACTTCGGCCGCTGGGAGAAGGAGCAGTCCGTCAACCCCACCCTCGTCGACGGCATCCCGATCACTCGCTACTGGCTCATCCCCATCGCCATCCGCCCCAAAATGTTTACGCCGCACCCCACCATGAGCTCCGACGAGATCCGTGAGCGCACCCAGGGTGTCTGGGACCGCTTCTACACCATCGCAGCCGTCTGGCGCAGGTCGGCCTGCTGTCCTACCCTTCGCGCCCGCCTCGCCTTCGTTCTGCTCTCCAAGCTCTACCGCCAGATGTACGCCGGAACGGGCATCTCCTCCGACAGTGCCCGCCGCCAGAAGGCAAAGTCCTGGGCGCGGTGGACAGCCCGCCAGACCAAAAAGGTCTTCCGCGCCAAACCCATGCCCGAACTCGTCTACCCCATCTGGGAGCCGCGCCCCGCCCGCACACCGCAGCTCACCCAGCTCCGCACCGACTCGCTCGGCATGCAAAATCCCGCCAGCCTCGGCAGCTAACGCTGTTCCGCTCTGCCGAATTGAAGGGGCACGGCTTTAGCCGTGCCGTAGTAAGCCGCGCCGAAGGCTGTTCGCTCTGCCGAAGGCCGTCCGTGGAGGCAAACCCGGAACGACTGAATCGCGTTTGGGACCACCGGCCGCCGCCTCATGCGCCGCCAACCCTCGCGACTCCACCAGTCACGCGTCAAACTCTGCACGTGTACCACTCGATACATCGAATCCGCTCTCTGGTTACAATGGCCGGACTGAGGTTCGTGTGACCGCTCACTCCAGGCGCCGCTCCCGCTCTCGCGCACACCTTCCGCCCTCACTGCTGCGCGCCGGCCGCCTGCTCCTCATCATCAACGTGATCGTCCTCATCGCCTCCTCCTTCACCGAGCACTTCTGGACGTGGGACCGGTTCCTCCGCGGAGGACAGGACTTCGAGCTCAGTCTGCTGGCCCTGCTTGCCTTCTTCTGCCTCGTTCTCGTGCTTGCGGCCCAGTTCCGGCGCGGCGTCCGCGAACGGCTCGCTCATGACACCGGGCATCCGGTCACGCGCGACGCCGCCATCCTCACGCTGCCCACATCGCCCTTGCTCTTCCTCCCTTGCTTCCGGCGTCCGCCCGGCCCGTCTTCTCCTTCGGTTCTCTCCTCCATCGTTCTGCGCATCTGATTCTCCGGTGTCCCTTTATCGCTCTGCCGGCAGTGCTCACTCATGCTCTGCCGCAGAAGGCCCTGTCTCTCCGCTGCATCTGTATCGGAGAGAGCTTCGCACTGGCAGCCCGGGAGATCATGAAAATGCAAGTCACGTACGCACACCAGAACGCCGGAACACACTCGAGAGAGCAAAAGCTCCGGAACCAGCTCGCGCGGTTCAGCCGCTCCACCGCCCGACTCGGCTTCGCTCCCGGCACCTCCGGCAACCTCTCCGCCCGGCTTGACCGTGACCGCCTGCTCGTCACGCCAACGGGTCTGAGCAAGCGGTTCGTCCGCCCTGACGACCTCGTCGTCGTCGACCTCGAAGGCCGCCTCCTCGCCGGCACCCGCAATGCCACCAGCGAGCTCAGCATGCATCTGGCGATCTATCATCTGCGCCCGGACGTCAACGCCGTCGTCCATGCCCACCCGCCCATCGCCACCGCCTTCGCCTGCTCCGGCCGCGGCCTCGACGATCACCTCTGCCAGGAAGCCGTCATGACCCTCGGCGCCGTCCCTCTCGCCCGCTACGCCACCACCGGCACGGACGAGGTCGCCGCCAGCCTCGCTCCCTTCATCCCCATCCACGACGCCATCCTCATGGCCAACCACGGCTCCGTCACCTCCGGCTCCTCGGTCATGGAAGCCTTCATGCGGACCGAAACCCTCGAGCACCTCGCCCAGGTCGCCCTCGCCTGCCACCAGCTCGGCTCACCCCGCCCACTCAGCCCCATTCAGATCGAGCAACTCCACCGCGCCCGCCTCAAATACTTTAAGAACACCACCCCCGCCGAACCGCTTCCCATCCGCAGCCTCATCCCCGAACCCGTCCAAGCCGGCGTCCCCGACTGACCACGCTTTTGAACATCCGAAACGCCGTTCCTGCCGTAGCGCCTCTTGACCCGCCGTTTACAATAAACATAGGAGCAACAAAACCCGGCCAAGGCCGGGTTTTGCATTTGTTTGCCGCTGAAGCACACCTGAAGTCCACCCCTAAAGTCTCTGCTTCCAAGACTTTGCGCAAAAAACCGGGAGGGGAGGGGGGACCCTACGGCTTCAGCACAATCTTCATCGAGTCAGGCTGCGGATTCGAAGCCAGCCTGACCGCCTCCGCGGCCTCCTCCAAAGAAAATCTGTGAGAAATCAGCCTGGTCAGATCCAGCCTCCCGGAACGGTAACCCTCAAACACCAACTCAATCCCCTCCTGCTGGATCGCCACCGACGCCGAGTACGAGCCCATCAGGGTCTTCTCGTCCATGCACACCGCCGCCGGATCGAACCCCGCCGTCCCGTGCTGCGTAGACGCGAACAGCATCACTCTCCCACCCGGCCGGATCGCCTCCATCGCCATCCCGATCAGCGCATCCGCCCCCACCGCCACCAGCGCCACATCCGCTCCACGGCCCGTCGGTTGCGGCCTTGCACGCGCCGACGACATCGCCCCTCGCATCCAGCGGATGCTTCAGGCCATACTGGGCTGCTATCCGATGCCGCTCCGGGTACAGGTCACTGGTCAGCACCGTCGCCCCGGTCTGCGCCGCCAAGGCAGCCAGAAGTATCCCTATACTTCCCTGCCCGATCACCAGCACCGTCTCATCCGGCTGCAGGTTCAGCAGCTTCACCGCCTTGAAGCACGTATTCACCGGCTCAATCCACGCCGCCTGCTCGAACGGGATGTCGTCCGGAATCCTCACCAGCCCTGCCGTAGTGGTCCCATCGCCCACAATCCAGTCCATCACGCGGATGTACTCGGCGAACCCACCCCCGGCCGGCTCCCCCAACCCCGCCGTAGTCCCCACCTTTTTGTAGCGCTCGCATTGCGCGAAGGTGTGTTTGCGGCAATAGAAGCACTCGCCGCATGGAATGTGGTGAAACGCCATGACTCGATCGCCGACCGTGAATCCGCGAACCCCCTCGCCAACCGCTGCGATGGTTCCGGCCATCTCGTGCCCGAACACGCGCGGCGCCGAGTGCGATCCGGTATGAATCTTCTTGAGATCCGTGCCGCAGATTCCGCACGTGTCGATGCGGACCAACACCTCGCCGCGGCCGATCTCCGGAACGGGAATCGTTTCTGTTCTCACGTCATCGGGCGCGCGATACACAGCAGCCCGCATCGTCTGCGGCAAGCTTTCACTCATCTCTTCAAGGATATCGAAGCCGCAACGTCAGAACTTCGCCACAAGCCAGATCCCCGCAATCAGCAGCCCGCATCCGATGATGCGTGCAGGCGAAGCCGTATGCTGCCTCATACCCACTAACCCGAACTGATCCAGCAGTACCGAAGTGATCACAGAGGCCGTGAGGGTGAGGCCTGTGAACAGCGCCGATCCCATCTTCTGCGCCAGAATGAGCCCGGCCATCGTGGACAGGATGCTGATCAAGCCGCCCATCCACGCCCACCAGTGCACATCGCCCACCTTGCCCGCGGGGAAGGGCTGGCGTGCGACGGCGAGAACGATTGCCATCCCGATCAACCCGGTGGCATACACGGTCAGACCAGCCCAGACCGGCTGCCCTAACTGCTTGTTCAACTCCGCATTCGTTGCGGACTGGAATGGATTGGCAGCACCGGCCAGAATCGCGAACACAAATCCAAAAAGACCCACGCTCTCACCTCACACGAGCACAAAAGCTCTGCGCGCACATGCGGTAGGACGCTAGTCCGCGCCCATGCCGTTGATAATCTCCGCCAGGTCAGTCCAAAGCTTTGCCAGCCCACGATTGCTTTCCCGTCCCAGGCGCACCGCGGAACCCCAGCGCGAAGGATGCAACGCAGTGTGTAGCGCAAAGGCTCCGGTACGAAACTGCCCGCGTGCATCGGCAAAGCGGCTCATCGACTCCATCTCGAAGTCATGTGCGTCGGAGATACCCTTGATGGCCCGGAAGCGCAGACCGCGCGCCCCGGCAAGCCGTGCGACCGTGGCTGCCTCCATATCGACCATTGCCGCACGGTAGCTCTCGCGCAGACGTAACTTTTCTTTTACTCCGGCGATCGCTTCGGTGGACACAAGCACACGGTCCGTAGCTCCCGTAGCCTGACATTGGAATCGCTCGCCGGTTTTCGCATCCAGCACAGTCGTTGCTTCAACGACCTCTCCCGCATTGATCTCCGGGGAGCACGACCCGGCCAGCCCTGCGGAGATAACGAGCTCGACCTTGGGCTCCCGCAGGGCTGCATCAAGCGCCAGCACGACACGCGAAGCTCCCATTCCCGCGCACACAACAACCGCGTTCCCGAGGTGATGCAAGCGGACGCCGCTGCGCAGAAGCGTGTGGTCCGCGCGTGCGCCACGCACCAGTCCTGCGATCTCGCGCGGAAGCGCAGCGATGACTGCGACCTTCGGCATCAGCCTTTCGTCCGCTTCGGTGAAGGACAGGTGGAGTCGCGCACAACGAGCTCTGGATCGACGACGATCTGCTTCGCGGGAAGATGCTCCTCCGCAGCGTTGATGCGCCGCACGACCGCCTCCGCAGCGAGCATTCCCATCGTGCGAAGGGGCTGGCGGACCGTCGTCAGCCCGGGATTCTGGAAGGCCGCGGATTGCACATCGTCGAAGCCGACGACTGAGACATCCTGCGGAACGCGCAGGCCTGCCTCCCGCAAAGCGCGAATTGCGCCGATCGCGGAGACATCATTGAACGTAAACAGTGCAGTGAAGCGGGTGTTGGAGGCGAGCAGCCGCTGGGTAGCGAAGTAGCCAGGCTCGTGGCCCGGCACATCGCCCTCGAGCTGCGCGACAAGCTTAGGATCCACGTTGAGTTTGGCTCGCGCTGCCGCGTAACGAATGGCCTGCCAGCGCGGCTCGGTGTCCGAGCTGAAGCTCTGGCCCTTGATGAACGCGATATCGCGATGGCCCATTCCGGCCAGGTGATCGAGCGCAAGCTCGGCTGCGCGGCGGTGATTCAGCACGATGTTGGTGATCCCCTCGTGCTCGTCCGGGCAGGAGACGGTGATCATCGGCAGATGCGGGTGCTGCAGCAAAGGCGTATCAACAGCGATCATGCCGTCCACGGCGCGGTCGACCATCATGGTCTGGGAACGCTCGATCAGCTCCGGGCGATGATGGTGGCTGATGAGGAAGTAGAAGTACTCGGCCTGCAGCAGTCCCTGCTCAATGCCCGAAAGCACCGCCGTCGCGTAGCCTTCCGAGACCTCCGGGACGAGCACGCCGACGATCATGGACCGGCCCCGGCGGAGGGAGCGCGCCAGCACGTTGGGCCGGTAGTTCAGCTCCTCGGCCGCCGCAAAGATCCGGTCCTGGGTGGCCTTCGGGATGGACTTTGCGGCCGGGGCGCCGTTCAGCACGCGCGAGATTGCGGCGACAGAAAGCCCGACGTGCTCGGCGATCACCTTCAGGCTTGCGGGCCGGCGGCGGTCGTGCTCTTTACCAGGCAGGGTCACCTTCGAAGTTTGCCATAGTCAAGACGAATTTCTGACATCCCATTCACATCTCTTGACATCATAGCCCGCAAGCGCGTAGAACTCTGTCTGCTTAGGCAAAGGTTTGCCTAATCGGAATACACGATTCGGCTCTATCGCCGGACGAACGCTGTACTGCTTTGGAGGCAATATGCGATTTCCCCTTCGCACCGCTTGCGGTCTCCTGCTGGCTGGGATGCTCAGCCTGGCCGGCGCGGCCCATGCACAGTTCAATGCAAGCCTGAGCGGAACTGTGCTCGACCCGACCCAGGCTGCGATTCCCAACGCCACGGTCACCCTGACGAACAACGCCACCAATGCGACCAAGTCGGTCACCTCCGGCGCCGCGGGCACCTATGCGTTCACCGAGCTGCCGCCCGGCACCTACACGTTGAAGGTGACGGCCGCAGGGTTCCAGCAGAACGTGATCCCCAACGTTCCTGTTGCCGCGGAGAGTCCGTCGCAGCGTCAACGTCACGCTGCAGGCGGGCGCCGAATCTCAGACGATCACAGTCGACGCGTCGAACATGCCCCTGCTCCAAACCTCCGATGCGAGCATCAGCCATACCATCGACGGCGAGGCCGTACGGCGGCTGCCGACGGTCGGCGCGGACCCCTATGAACTGCTGCGTACCGCTCCCGGAATCACGGGCAACGGCGCCCGCGCGGGCAACGGCAACGCCATCTTTCTGCCGAACAGCGTCGGTCCAGGCGGATCGAACTCGGGCGTATTTCAAACCGAAAACCAGCCGCAGATCTCCGCCGACGGCCAGCGGATTGCCGATAACGACTACATGATCGATGGCGTCAGCGTGAACTCCCTGTCGCACGGCGGCGCCGCCGTTGTGACGCCGAACACCGAAGCCGTGGGCCAGATGACGGTCACCTCGACGTCGTACGATGCCTCGCTCGGCCGCAATACCGGAGCGCAGATCCAGGTCGTAACAAAGAGCGGAACGAACCAGTTGCACGGGTCGGCCTTCTTCCTCTACGACGATCCCGGCCTCAACTCCTTCAACACGTACGGCGGTCCCGGGACCAACGTGCCGACGGTTCGCAATCAGAATGCGCAGCGCACATGGGCGCTGTCGCTCGGCGGCCCCATCGTGAAGGACCGCCTCTTCCTGTTCGCTTCCTACCAGGAATACAAGCAGAAGAACCCGACCTACAGCAACCTATATGTGGAGACCCCGCAATATCGGAGTGCGATCGAGGCACAACGGTCCGGCGGCGTATCGGCGGCGATTGTGGCTGCAAATTCGCAGCCGCGCGTGGTCACTGTCCTCACACCGCCGTCAAATGCCTGCAATGGTTATCCGCACCTTACAGGTGGCCACCGCCTTCACGGCCAACGGGACCACACGGGACGGCTCCAGCCTGCCAGATCGTCAGCGGCGGACTTGATATCGGCTCTCTCACCCCGGGCGGCGCCGCTCAGCTCGGCATGTTCCCATCGACACCGCGATGCGCTGCGCCGTACTATGGCGCCTCGCCATTTCTTGTCGGCGGCGGTTTCGACGGCGTTCCCGACGTGGAATACGCGCAGATCCTCTCGCCGCAGCAGAGCCGCGGCAACCAGTTCAACGGCCGCGTGGATTATCAGCTGACCGCGAAGGACCTGCTGGCCGGATCGGTTTACTTCACCAAGCTCGACAACCTGGGCACCAGCGGAGCGGCGGGCTCGCGGCCGCAGAGCGATGTGCCCTTCAAGCCGCTGAACTCGGCGGGAACGATCATCTACATCCACACGTTCTCGCCTTCGTGGATCAATGAGGCGCGCGCCAATGTCACGCGGTTTGCGGACAATGAGCTCAACGATGGCGGCAATACCGTCAACTACGGCATTCCCTACGTAAACGTGCAGGACTACCCCGGAGGCTGCTGCCAGTTCGGCGTAACGCAATCCACCACCACACCCGCTGCCTTCGCGGAAAACACCTATGAGGCGCGCGACACGGTGACCCACACCTTCGGCGCGCACACGCTGCGCATCGGGTATGAGGTGCGCTGGGAGCAGGACAACGACAACCTCTTCGGCGCCGAGCGGCCGGTCTACGCGTTTGATGGCCTCTGGGCGTTTGCCAACGACGCCTCGGTGTACGAGTCCGTTACCGTCAACCCGAACACCGGCGCGCCCGCGAACGAGGCGCGTTACTTCCGGGACCAGGACTATGCCGCCTTCGTTCAGCACGACTGGAAGGTGACGCCGAACTTTACATTCAATGCCGGCCTGCGCTGGGAGGAATTTACGCCGCCCGACAACAAAGGGATTGCGAGTCAACAAGCCAGTTCTGGGGCCCGCCGGCAGCGAACTCGCCGGCATGGCTCTCGTGCCTACGAATCACCTGTGGAACTTCGAACACAACAACTGGAGCCCGAAGCTCGGCTTCGCCTGGAATCCGCGTCCGAAGATGGTCGTGCGCGCAGGGTTCGGCATCGCTTATAACACCCTGGACGCCGCTATCTACAGCCCGGCGGTCGAAGATGGTCCTGGCGTCGCGAACTTCGGCCTCTGCTGCGGAGGTGCGACGAACTCGGCGAGCATCGTCTACAACCTCGGCACTTCGAGCTCCCCGTCCAGCTTCCCGGTCAATCCAGAACCTGGCCGTCGGCACCAAAGCCAATGGGTTCCCGAATCTTCCTAACGGTGCGACCATCGAGGTTTACGGACAGTCGCGCTGTCATCAAATATCCCTCGGCTGACGAGTACTCCCTGGAGATCGAGCATGAGCTCGGCTGGGGAACTACGACGACGATCGGCTACCAGGGCGCGAGCGGCCGTCACTTCCCCCGTTTCGTCGACCAGAACTTCCTTTACAACCAGAAGAACACGCCGGTCTATGCTGCCTACTTCATCACCACGGACTCGGTGATGAATTACAACGCGCTTAACGCTCGGGTGAGCCGTCCGCTGCGGCACCACATCGGCTACAGCGTGGCGTACACCTACGGCAAGACGCTCGATCAGGTGTCGAACGGCGATGGCGCGAATGGCCTGGCTAACCAGACCAATCCCGCCAACAATGCCAGCGAGTACGGTCCGGCCGACTACGATGTACGCCATCACATCGTCGCGACCTGGCTGTACGAGACGCCCACAGTCCACACCGGCAATGCGCTGCTCACGTCGCTGATCAGCGGCTTCCAGTTCAACGGTGTCTACACCTTCAACACCGGGTTCCCGTTCACTCCGGTTGTTTCGAACTACACCACTGTGCCTATCGTGAATGGCGCCGCAGTCCAGAACATCGTTCGTCCCCTCGCGTATTACGGCGGTGCAGGCAACAGCTGTTCCACCAAGTCTTTCGAGGGCGCTGCCGCCGGAAATTTCCCGAGCGGCGGCGCGGCAGTACTTCGCTACGACGCTGCCGGCAGGCACCACCTACACGCCAGGCATCGGCCGCAACAGCTTCCGCAGTGCCTGCTATCAGGACCTCGACATAACGCTGGCCAAAGATTTTGGCTATGAAATCGGCACTCATCACACGCTGCTGCGACTTGCAGGCCAACATCTTCAACGTGTTCAACCTGAACGAAGCCGCGCCCATCACCAATGACAACGTTCACAACAATGTAACTAATTCGTTCTTCGGCCTCGCGCCCTATGGTGATACCGGCCGAGTCATCGAGCTGGAAGGACGAATCCAGTTCTAGCCACATGCCTGCAGAACGGGGTGCGCCGCAACGGTGCACGCCCGTTCTGCAATTTTCAGAATGCCGGCGCGACTCTTGCCTCCTCCGCAGAGCGTTTGTGCGCCCAGAGAGCTTAGACCGCCTCCCGCATGAACAGGAGTGAACCCTGATGCACAAACTGCGTGCGCTGGCTGCAATTGCTTCGACTGCACTTTTGCTACCCGCTGCTCTCACTCGCACAACGAGCGGACCCGGTTCCTGTTTCTCTGACGATTGATGCCGCAGCTCCGACAACGCCCTTCCCTCACTTCTGGGAACAGACCTTCGGATCGGGACGCGCGATCCTGTCGCTGCGTGAGAGCTATCGCGAAGATTTGACGACGGTGAAGGAGGCGACAGACTTCGACTCGGTTCGGTTCCATGCAATCTTTCACGACGAGGTTGGACTTTACGATCCCGATCGCAGGACCATCGAGTTTGCCCAGACCGCGGGAAAGGCAGGAAGCACGGTCGGCGATTCGTCGCGTCTACAACTTCTCCTATGTGGACCAGATCTATGATGGCCTGCTTGCGCGGCACGTGCGTCCGTACGTCGAGCTCAGCTTCATGCCGAAGAAGATGGCCGCAGATCCGAACAAGCTTCACCCGTTCTGGTATCACCCGAACGTCTCGCCGCCGAAAGATTACGCGGAATGGGACGCGATGATTCGCGCGTTCGCACAGCACCTTGTTAATCGCTACGGACTCGATGAAGTTGCGCATTGGAAATTCGAGGTATGGAATGAGCCGAACCTGGACTTCTGGGGCGGAGAGCCGAAGCAACCAACCTACTTTGAGCTGTACGATCACACGGCGCGGGCAATCAAATCCGTTTCGCCGCGGCTTCAGATTGGCGGACCGGCAACGGCGCAAGCCGCATGGGTCACGCCATTTCTGCAGCATGTGAAAGAGGCCAACGCTCCGATCGACTTTGTCTCGACGCACGTGTACGGGAACGATCGCGCACAGGATGTCTTCGGGACGAATGAGCAGATTCCGCGCGACCAGATGGTCTATCGGTCCGTGAAGAAGGTGCACGATCGAGATCGCGAATTCGCCGTTTCCGAATCTGCCGCTCATCTTCTCCGAGTACAACGCGAGCTATGCCAACGAGCCGAACGTGACGGACACCGATTACATGGGCCCGTGGCTCGCAAACACCATCCGGCAGGTGGATGGCCTGGTGAGCAACATGGCGTACTGGGCGTTCTCGGACGTGTTCGAGGAGCAGGGCGTGGTGCGAACGCCGTTTTATGGAGGATTCGGGCTGGTCGCTGCGGACCATATCCCGAAGCCGTCACTGAACGTATTTCGCGCGCTGCACAAACTCGGCACGCAGCGAATCGCCGTGGACTCCGATTCGGCACTCGCGACAGTCGGGCCGGGCAAACAGCTGGCGCTGGCGCTCTGGGATTACGCTCCGCCGGACGGGACCGGGGCACATTACACGAAGCCCACCGGGCCGGCGGGCCCCGCAAAGATGTTCACGGTAACTCTGCAGCACGTCCCGCAGGGCGCACCCGTTGAGATATGGCGCGTGGACGATGACCACGGCAATGTGATTAAGGCGTTCGACGCGATGGGTCGCCCACCGGGAGATTTGACGCCTCAGCAGATTGCGCAGCTGCGGGCCGCCGGAGCGATGGCCGCGCCCGAACATACCCACCTTCGTCATGGGGAACTGCAGCTGATGGTGCCTCCGCATGGACTCGCCGTCGTCCTGATCGAGCGCTGACTCGTCAAACACACGAGATGAATCGCCGAGACGCTCTGAAGCTTGTTGCCGCTGGCGCGGTCACGGCGGCGTTGCCGTCGGCGCTGGCGAGCGCGCAGGCGCCGGCGTACTCGCTCACGCCGGCGGATACCGCGTTTCTCGACGACATGCAGCGGCGCGGGTGCTTGTACTTCCTCGATCAAGCGAGCCCAACCAGCGGCGGCGTTCTGGATCGGGCACGCGCATTCGATCCGCCGGGAGTTCGCGACAAGCGCCGGATGGCATCGATTGCCGCCACCGGTTTCGGACTGACCGCGCTCTGCATCGCAGACAGCCGACGGTATATCCCGCACGCGACGGTGCTTGCGCGTGTACGCAATACGCTTCGCTTCCATCACGACAAGATGGAGACGAACCACGGATTCTTTACGCACTTCAATGACGTTGAGACAGGCTATCCGTATCAGGGCAGCGAGGTGTCCCCGATCGATACGTCGCTGCTATTGTGCGGCGTTCTGACAGCGCGGCAATACTTCCGCGCGGATCGCGAAATCTATCAGCTCGCGACGGATCTGTATCACAACGTGGACTGGCCGTGGATGCTCAATGGCGGCGATATGTTTGCGATGGGTTGGCGCAACGGCAACTTCCTGTCCGGCCGATGGAACCACTACTGCGAGCTGATGATGATGTACCTGCTCGCGCTGGGATCGCCCACGCATCCCATCGACCCTGCGTGCTGGAACGCCTGGGCGAGACCCGTGATGCACTTTGAGGATTTCACGTACATCTCTGCGGCGGATCCTTTATTCGTCCACCAGTACAGTCACGCGTGGTTTGACTTCCGCCACAAGCGCGATAACTTCGCGAATTATTTTCAGAACTCGATCACGGCGACGCGCGCACACGAGGCATTCTGTATTTCGCTCGGCGCGCCATATTCAGCCGATTATTGGGGCATCACAGCTTCAGACACGCCGCATGGCTATCGAGCATGGGGAGGCCCGCCGGCGCATGGCCCGATCGACGGATCTGTTGTGCCCTGCGCTGCCGGTGGTTCGCTCGCGTTTGTTCCGGGCGACTGCCTGCGCGTGCTACGCGCGCTCAAACAAAACTACGCCGACAAAGCCTGGGGGCGGTACGGTTTCTGCGATGCATTTCATCCGCAGGCGAACTGGTACGACGCCGATTGTCTCGGCATCGACCTTGGGATCGGCGTTGTGATGGCTGAGAATCTGCGCAGCGGATTCGTGTGGAGCACGTTCGCACGCAACCCGGAGGTTGCCGTCGCATTTCAACGTGCGGGGTTTCACGCAGAGTAAGGAAGGACCGCGAACGTTCGCAGAAAAGACTGGCGGAGAGACAGGGATTCGAACCCTGGATACCTTGCGGTATACACGCTTTCCAAGCGTGCGCCTTCAGCCACTCGGCCATCTCTCCAGTCGGTGACTGCTATTGAATCTACCATAGAAAGCCGTTCCCGCTGACGAACGACATCCCTGGCTCAATCAGTAGAATCGCGGTCATGGATGCCACGCCACAGCCGCCGCGGGTAGAGCACGGCAACACATTTCGTCGCCGAGACCGTCGACAAACTCTCCTGATTGACGCCGACGATACGCTCTGGGAAAACAACATCTATTTCGAGCGCGCGATCGCTTCATTCATCTCCTTCCTTGATCATCGAGTGCATACGCGAGAGGAGATCCGCGAGCACCTGAATGCATGCGAGCGGAAGACCATCGCCCAGCATGGTTATGGGCTCAACAGCTTCCGGCGTTCGCTGATCAACTGCTTCGAGCAGCTCTCCGATGCTCCCATCACCCCTGAGAAGCATGCGCAGATCGTTTCCTTCACCGATGCAATCGCCACGCAGGAGATCGAATTGCTGGCGGGCGTGGAGGCAACGCTGCACGAGCTCTCCGAGCGACACCGGCTGATCCTGGTCACGAAGGGCAACCTGGAGGAACAGCAGGATAAGATCGAGCGCTCGGGGTTGCGCGATCTGTTCGCGGCGATCGAAGTGCCGCACGAGAAGACACCCGAGATGTATCGGCAACTCGCCGAGCAACACGCCTGTGAAGCCCGGCACACATGGATGATCGGCAACTCGCCGCGGTCCGACATTAACCCCGCGCTGGCTGCGGGACTGAATGCCGTCTTCCTTCCCCACGACCATACCTGGGTACTGGAACACGAGGTGCTGGACCGCCCTGCTGAAGCAGGCCGGCTGCTGGAGTTGGACCGCTTTGACGATTTGCTGCGGTATTTCTAGCGCTGCGTGTACACTCTCCGCCATGCGATTGAGCAAACCGATGTTTCTGTCGCTGTTCTTCGCCCTGGCCATGCCGGCCGCCGTTCCGGCTTGCGCAAAGTCACAGGAATCCGCGACGCCTGCCGCCGGCGCAACTTCCAGCCTCACGCCGGAGCAGCAGGCGATGTTTGACGAAGCAGGTAAGAGCTTCGCGACCGGCGACTTTGCTGCTGCGCTTCCCAAGTTGCGCCAGCTGCATGATCAGGTTCCGGCGAACAACACGATCAGCAAGTTTGCCGCCGAAGCAGCGGTGAACACCGGCGACTTTGCATTCGCCTCTTCCCTGCTCGATTCGATTCTGCGCTCCATCCCGGACGATCCGCAGGCGCTCGGGATTCAGGCGCATCTGTATGGCCAACAACATGACCCGCAGAAGCGTGACACCGTACTCGAGCACCTGCAGCAACTACACGACGCACACAAGCCCGCGCCGCCGGTCGTAATCGTGGAGAAGGATCCCACTCCGGATGGCGGCTTCGTGCGCATCAGGGACTACATCGAGCCTTGGAGCCCGTTCCATATTGTGCTGATGGCGGAGTTCTACGACAGTGCAGGCCAGCGCACGCATCGGATTTCACTGGAAAGCGACGATGTCGACCAGCTGACCTTAGCGCGCCTGCATCCGGATCAAGCAGCGGCCGGCGTTCGAATCTACTCGATGGACAGCTATACCGAAACACGCAACGCGGACGGCAAAGTCATCGGACAGGTGCACGGCACGCTTTGCCCGGCGCCCGGCTGCTTTATGACTGGGCGGCCAACGTACGAGTTCTTTCGCGAAGCGGTGCTGCATCCGAAGTCCGCAAACCCGATCAGCACGACAACGATTCAGGTGAAGCCGCCCAACTAAGCGCGCGCAAAGGCAAGCTCTAAGGCTCGTCCTTGTAGATGCCGAGCTGGATCTTGCCACCTTCCACAAGCCGCGCGCGGAACATGCCAGGCGTGTTGAAGCTCCAGGCGATCTGGCCGTCGGGTGTCATCGCAATGACGCCGCCGTCGCCGTGCATTGCGCGTGAGCTGCCGCTGAATCACCTCATCGGCCGCGTCCTGCAGGCGCATGCCTTTGTACTGCACGAGCGCGCAGATGGTTCGTGCGACCGTGAGCCGGATAAAGTACTCGCCCGTACCGGTCGCCGAGACGCCGCAGGACTGATTCGAGGCGTAGGTTCCCGCGCCGATGATGGGCGAGTCGCCGACGCGGCCCCACCGCTTGCCCTGCACGCCACCGGTCGTCGTTCCGGCTGCGATGTTTCCCTGGCGATCGCGCACAACGATTCCCGTCGTTCCCCACTTGTGGGCATCCGGCGTCTCCATCTGCGCGAGCGGCTTGGCTGGTTCCGGCGGAGCGCCGGCAGGCCGCGGCGGGATGGGGAGCCCTTCGCGCTTCAGTTGCCGCACGAGCCCCTGCCAACGCTCCTCGGTGAAGAAGTAACTTGGATCAACCTGCGGCAAGCCGACGCTCGCGCCGAACTGGTCCGCCCCTGGCCCGGCCAGCATCACGTGCGGGCTCTTCTGCATTACGGCCTTCGCGAGGGAGATGGGGTTCTTCGTGCGCGTAACACCGGCGACCGCGCCGGCCATCATGGTCTTGCCATCCATGATGGCGGCATCGAGCTCATTCTTGCCGTCGGCCGTGAACACCGCGCCCTTTCCGGCGTTGAAGTGCGGATTGTCTTCGAGCTTGTTCAGTGCGGCCTCAACCGCATCGACCCCGGAGCCGTTCGCGTCCAGCACCGCAGCCGCCGCGCGCACGGCCTCTTCTAGCCCGGCACGGTACTCCTTATCGCGCTCCGGTGTCATCGAGCTGCGCTGAATCACACCCGCGCCTCCGTGCAGCACAATGGCCCACTTGCCCGCGGGTGCCTGCGTCACCAGCGGGACCGTGCCCGCCGACTGTGCCACGCAGGCCAACGACCCTAAAACCGTCAACGCGCTGGCTGCAACGAGAACCCACGTTCTGTTTCGCATCTCTACTCCTGCTTCAAAAGCCAGATTAGAATCTCACCGATGGCGGTTCGGCTCAAATGCCTTTGCGGCTTTGCTGTTCTCTCTGTTCTAGCGTGCGGCGCGTTGGGGCAGCGAACGGAGCTCGCGGACGTGCCGTGGGCGCCGCCCGCAGATCTGGATTTTCCAAATGGCCCCGCTCCGAAGCCGACCGTGTCACAGCCAATAGTCACCGCGCTTCGGCTCGGCACCATGTCCATCCGTTTGGAGAGGACCGAGCTCTCGGCGGTGCGCGAGCGGATGGGCGGTGAGGAGGGTCAACGGGGCGACGCCGGATCAGCGCTTCGTTGGCTCTGCTATGCAGGGCAGGACGCCGGCGGCAGGTGGGCTTTGTGGTTGTCGTCCGGCGAGATCGACGGCCCTACGATCGGCAGCTTCGAATGGAGGCGCGTTGATGCGAACGCGCATTTTGACCCACGCTGCGTGCAGTTGCCGGCCGGAGTGACCGTGACCCTGTCGCCGACTCCTCTGCGACTGGGCATCACCGAGGGCGAGGTCCTGCATCGGCTGGGAAGACCGACTGTGCACCACGGCCAAATCCTTGTCTATGAGTATGGTGAACAAGAGAAAACATATTATGCGTCGAACAGCCTGGAAGTTCGGCTGCATAAGGGAATCGTCGATTCGATTCTGGGTGCCGAGGCGATGACCACCTGACCGGCGGCAGGGACGGGAATGCTATACTGACTTACGGATTATCCGTCACCCCTGCCGCACCGCGTGTGTGTCAGGCCCATGCGGAGGTGGCGAAATTGGCAGACGCACTAGCTTGAGGTGCTAGCGCCGCAAGGCATAGGGGTTCAAGTCCCCTCCTCCGCACCAAAGATTCAGGAAGGCTTCGATTTATCTCCCGTCCGGGAACGACCCAGCATGATTATTCTTATCGTCATCGTCCACGTTATCGTCTGCCTGTTTCTAATTGGCGTAATTCTCATGCAGCAGAGCAAGGGCGCCGATCTCGCGGGCGCGTTCGGCGGCCAGGGATCGCAGACCGCGTTCGGTCCGCGCGGGGCCGCCAACCTGCTCACGAAGCTCACCACCTGGGCGGCGATCATCTTCATGTTCACCTCGATCGGGCTCACAGTTGCTATGTCGCACAGGAGCGCGAGCCGCTCGGTCCTCTCCGGCAGCACGAGCCAGTCTCAGCACAAGTAAGCTTCCGCAGCATCGAACAGCGCAGGCCTTTCGGCCTGCGCGTTTGCTTTTGCAACGAACTGGAGCCTGTATGATCCGCGAGACCTTCCCTGTCGGCCTTCTGCAGTGCAACTGTACGATCCTCGGCGACGAGGCCTCCAGGGAGGCGATCGTCGTCGATCCCGGCTACGACATTCCGCACATTCTCGCCACGCTCGCGAAACACCAGCTCACAGCCAGGCAGATCGTCGTCACGCACGCGCACATCGATCACATCGCCAGCGCGCTCGATCTGAAGCAGATCACCGGCGCGCCCATTCTCTACAACGCCGCCGACCTTCCGCTCGCCGCAATGATGGACATGCAAGCGGAATGGATCGGCGTCGAGACGCCTACAGTCAACCCGCCGGACCACTCGCCCGCCGATACCGAACAGATCAGCGTCCGCGGCATCGACGCGCAGGTGCTCCACACTCCGGGGCACACGGAAGGCAGTTTGTGCCTGCACGTTCCGGCGCAATCATTGCTGCTTGCCGGCGACACGCTCTTTGCGGGCTCGATTGGACGCACCGACCTGCCTGGCGGAAATTACGGCAAGCTGATTCAGAGCATCCGTGAGCGCCTGCTTCCGCTACCCGACGCCACGCTCGTAATTCCAGGCCACGGTCCCGCAACAACCATCGGCGAAGAACGCGTCTCGAACCCGTTCCTCGTCTGAGATCTGGTCAAAGAATCGGGAGCTGCGCCAGGCCGCGTTCCCAAACTGCCGGAACGCTGAGCAGGCTCAGCACTGCGCGCCCTTCCGGCATCCCGTAAAAGTCACCCGGCTGCACGAGCACACCGCAATCGAGCGCGGCCAATGCAAACGGCTGCCCATCGATGTCCCGTGGAACGCGCACCACAACGGTCCAGCCGCCTTCCACCGGCAGGCGGTCCGCATGCGATCCGCGCAGCCGCGCGTCAAGGCTGGCGAGGTTTTGCCGAACACGTGCAAGAATCTGCTCCTGCAGAAAATGACGGGCAGGCAACCAGCTCGGCAGCGCGACCTGCGTGGGTGTATTCACGGAAAGAAATGTGTCAGCAATGATCTCCAGCCGCGCCAGCGCATTCGATAGCGCGGGCTCAGGGCCGCGCGCCGCAATCCACGAGAGCTTCATCTGCGGCAGGCCGCAAACCTTGCTGACGCCGCTCAGCACGAAACACAACGCCCTGCTCTCGGCCGCCACAAAGCTTGTCTGCTTCGCGCGAGCATCAACCGCGTAGTCCAGAAACACCTCATCGACGATAAGCGCCAGCCCCAGCTCTGCACACAAGCTCTCCAGTTCGGTGCGCTCCTGCTCGGATGCATAGTTCCCCGTGGGATTGTTCGGATGCACCACCACGATCGCACGCGTGCGTTCTGTAACTGCTTTCCGCAGCGCATCGAAATCCACTGTCCATGCATGCGCGGAGTTCGCCGAAGCTCCGGGGTCGTAGAGCAGCGGATATTCCCGCAGCACCACCGAGTCCACTCGCGCGATGAAGTCAAACAGCGGATAGCTCGGCCGCGCGATTAGTACCTCATCGCCGGGATCACACAACAACCGGAAGAGGAAGCTGTATGCCTCGCTGGTGCTCGTAGTGAGGCAGATCTGCTCGGGCGGTACATCGGCGTTGTGCTCGCGATAGTACTCGGCGACGGCTGCCCGCGCACTGAGCAACCCGAACGGCTGCGGGTCGTAGTTGAGCGCCTCGGGCCGGCTGAGTGGCGATAGCAACTCCTCACGCTCATATGCAAAGCCGCATGCTGTTGGGTTTGAGACCGTCAGGTCCAGCACCTCGCCGCCGCGTGCGTGTCGCTCGCGCACCCTGCGGGTCAGCTCATTCTCGCGAAGCTCCCAATCCGTTCTGCCGGAAAACCTCATTGCCTTCGAGAATACCTTCGCGTCCCCAAAAACGCGTCTCCTACAATGAACAGCGATGCCGCACATTCGCGCTGTTCTCTTCGACTACGGCCAGGTTCTGTCCGCTTCTCCTGACCCGCTCGCGTGGCGTCGGATGGAGACGGTCCTCCAGGCGAGCGACCCTGATTTTCACAACGCCTACTGGCGTCATCGCCACAACTACGATCTCGGAGTGCTCGATGGATCGGCATACTGGCGAACTGTTGCAGGCGACTTGAACCGACCGCTCGACCAGGACCAGCTTGAGGCATTGATCCATGCCGACGTCGATCTATGGACGCAGCCGAACCAGCCCATGATCGACTGGGCTCAATCATTGCAAAGCAGTGGCACCGTCACCGGAATCCTGTCCAATATGGGCGACGCGATGGAGACGGGAATTCTTCAACGGTTCCCTTGGCTCACGCGATTCACGCATCACACCTTCTCGCATCGCCTCGGCATCGCCAAGCCCGACGAGCGCATCTACCACCACGCCATCTCGGCAATCGGCGTTGCCCCAGAACAGACGCTGTTCATCGACGATCGCATGGAGAACATCGAAGGTGCACAGAGGATCGGCATGCAAGCGATTCAATACGTCAGCCATCAGCGCTTCGCTCGCGAGCTCGAATCGCGAGGCTTCACTGGGCTGCTGCAGCCCCCTCGCGCGACCCCGCAGATAAAATTCTGATCCCTGCGCCAAAGTGGAACAGCCACGAACGAATGGGTAACGTAGTCTCAAAATAGGACAACACAACTTCCATCGTTTGCTTTGATATCGATACAAGGCTGCCGTGTCGCGAACAGCCGTCGACCATGATGAAGATCGTTCGGGCCACTCTTCTCTTCTTTGCAGCTTTCGCTCTGATCCATATGGGAGCGCATGCACAGTTGGCTCCTCAACAGCTGCTCGTTGAAGGCCTCCTCACCCAAAATCATCGCGGCAGTTTCACCGCCTCAGCGTTCGCTCCAGACGACAGCTTGTACCTTCTGCTGGATGAGAGCGACGGCATCCGTGTCCTCAAAGCCGACAGCTCGGGGTCGAATCTTGAGGCTCAGATACACCTTGGATCAGCCGGTGATTCACCCGTGGCCATGGCTGTCGACCCAGGCGGAAATGTTTACATTACCGGCACGAGCACCAGCGGCGCTCTCGCCGGAACGGCCGGCGTCCCATTCCCTGCGCCATCGGATACAACAACGAACTCCTTCGTTGCCAAACTGGATCCGCAGCTCAATCTCGTCTTTCTTAGCTTCGTCGGATCAGGCCATACCGCCGCGAGCTCCATAGCCGCAAACGCGAACGGCGTATACGTCGCCGGCTCAATCTTCAGCAACACGCTTCCAGTCACTGCATCGGCCGTTATGCAATCACCGGCCGCCGCCTCGAATACGAACGGCTTCGTCGAGTGCTTCTCCTCAGATGGATCGAAGCTCCTGTATGCGAGCTACCTCACTGGAGTAAATGGCGACACGGAGCCTGCGGCGATCGTTGCCGACTCGAGCCGGACACGCCATCATCGCCGGCGAAACATCCTCCGCCGGATACCCGACCTTCAACGCGCTGCAGCCTGCGATCGCAGGATTAACCTCCGGCTTCCTGACCGAGCTCACGCCGGCAGGCGACGGCATCATCTACTCGACGTTCATCGCCGGGACCGGCATCACCGGCCTCGCGCTCGACTCAGCTCCGAGTTCCGTCCTGCTTACAGGGACCGTCGCTCTCGGCCAATTCCCGGTGGCCATCACAAACTCACCGCTCACGTCGGCGACCTACCAATCGCTGCTGCAGCTCTCCCTTGATGCTCAGTCCGTCATCAACGGTGTCGTGCTCGCACCTGGAACGCAGAGCACCGTCGCCGCCGCACCGGATGGCTCCGCATGGGTGACGATGCAGCTCTCCACACCTCTGCTGCCTGCGACGATCGCCGCGTCATCGCAGCCCGGCGACAGCCTTCTGCTGCACGTGCTCGCGAACGGCAGCTTCTCGCAGAGCCTTCGCGTCGGCGGCAGCTCGGTTCGTGAGGCAAGCTACGCCTCGCTCACGACGGCACTACGCACACCGGCTGTTTCGGCCGACGGATCGCGCATCGCGATACCCGGGACGGCAACACTGAGCCTCAACTCATCCCTGCTCGCAACGCAGCACTTCGACCTCGCGACCACGATTCCAACCGCGCTGCTGCCCAATTCAATCCAAGACGTTCTTCCGGATACAACCTCCTGCGGGAGCGCGAGCGAATGCAGCGGGACGGGAGCGCTGCTTGCCGATACTCGATCCGACGAGCTCAGCACCGAGCCTTACTCTCTCGGCAGGCGATCTTCCAACAATTACGCTGAGCAATCCCGGCTCCGCCCCAGTCTCGTCCCTCAGCCTCAGCGCAACCGGCTATACACTCGCAACGAACTGCAGCGCGTCCCTGCCGCCTGGAACGCAGTGTGCAATTGATCTCAACGGTGCAGGACCAGGCGATCTAACATTCACCGCGTCGGATGTCCCGTCGACCACCCTCGCGCTGCCCGCGACCACGTCAGCGCCTGATCCGCTCGCGCTCAGTGCGTCTGAGCTCGACTTCGGCATTGTGACGTCCGGCGCGCCGGCAACACGCACGCTGACGATCAGCAACCTCAGCAACACTGCGCAGACCTTCACCGCGTCCATTGATGCTGGCCCGTCCATCACGGCCTACACGCTCGCGATCGCGAGCAGTACCTGCGCGCCGGCGGCGCCGGACCAGTACACAATTGCGCCGAATGGCTCCTGTGCTCTCACGTTCAGCCTGGCAGCCGCAAGCTCGAGCACCAACGACGGCCCTGTGAGTTCCATCTGGAAGATCGGGTCACACGACCTTGCGCTGACCGGCTTCTCGCAGGCTGCCGCGCTCGCCGTGTCCGCAAGCGAGCTCGATTTCGGACAGCAGTCGCCGCTCGCATCGGCGCCGCATTTGCCCCGCTATCTTTTTCTGTCGAACAACTCCCAGGCCGCCGTCGCACATTCCCCCATCGTACTGCCGAGCGGTTCGCCATTCACCGTGAGCGATGGCTGCCCATCTACTCTGCAGCCTCAGAGCGTCTGCCGCATGACGATCACCTACGAATCACCGACGGCGCCTTCAGTGGATTCCGCAACCCTCACGCTGGACGACGGCATGACAGTGCTGCTCACAGCTCAGACCCTCTCGCTCGAGAGCGTCTCCGGCAGCAGCGCGGATCCCAACGTAACGATTTCGCCCGCGTCCATCACCTTCCCCGGCAACGTCACCGTGACCGAGCTCTCGACTTCAACG
Source organism: uncultured Acidobacteriaceae bacterium (assembly GCA_963777205.1). Classification (GTDB taxonomy): domain Bacteria; phylum Acidobacteriota; class Terriglobia; order Terriglobales; family Acidobacteriaceae; genus Granulicella. Next base: position 205,733 of record CAVZPQ010000004.1, read on the forward strand.
CAGGTTGTGCAGATTACGAATACCGGCCCAACGCCGGTGCCAATCACTCCTGTTATCACCGGCGACTTCACGCTCCAGAACCAGTGCCCCGCTGCGGTGCCTGCAAGCTCTTCCTGCGACCTGCTCATCGGCTTCGCTCCGTCCGAGCCGGGCGTGCGCGAGGGCCTGCTCAGCATCTCCTGCCGGAACAGGCTTCTCGCCCAGTACCGTTATGCTGACCGGCACCGCGACGGCCATTCTGCCCGCGAATAACGGCACACTGGCGCTCGGCAGCACAAACGCAGGCGAGCCGATTGTGCAGTGGTATCCGATTCAGGTTGTGCTGCCCTCGCTCACGATTAGCAGCAGCAATCCGGCATTCTCCGTGGCGATCGTGGCAAACACCGGCTCGGGCGAGGAGCCATCGCTTCCCTCCTCGTCCTTTGCTTCCAGCGCAACGGCCGTCTGCGCGAACTGCTGGCTCGGGATCCAATTCGTCTCGGCAAGCCCGGGCACTCAGACCGGCACGTTGTCTCTCTCGACGCTGGCGGCCGGCGCTCCGGAGACCGTTGCCCTGACGGCATCCGCCACAGCAGCCTCAGGCCTTCTGCTCACACCAGCTTCCACTGACTTCGGCGCTGTGCCGCTGCACAGCAGCACGGCTCCGCTGACCTTCACGCTCACGAATCTGCTTCCTTCCGGGACGACAGCGAAGATCCAGTCCATCAGCGCGACCGGAGATTTCACCGTGCTGCCGCCGTCAACCGGTGACTGCAGCGACTCCGTCGCACCCACCGGAGCGTGCACCATAGAGGTCGTGTTCGCAGCGACCGTGCAGGGCGCCCGCGCTGGTACGCTGACGGTCGTTACGGACAGTGGCACCGTGACGTCCGCACTCACCGCGACGGCAACGCCGGATCCCGGTCTCGCCTTGCAGCCCACCTCTCTGATCTTCAACAATCAGGCTGGAACGGCGGCCACTCAGCAGACCGTCACCGTCGTGAACACGAGTGCATCGTCGGTCACCATCGGCTCACCCAACATCGCGAGCACGAGCTTTACCGCGTCGAGCAACTGCGGAACTCTCGCGCCCTCCGTGCAGTGCACCGTCACCGTAACCTTTACTCCCGGTGAGACACTTCCGCACAGCACGCTCATACTGCCCGTAACCGTCGGCTCCGGCACTCAGCAGAGTACAGCGGCCTACAGCATCCCGCTCACGGGAACGTACAGCAGCAGTTCCGCCGGACTGGTGATTACGCCGGCGGAGAGCAACATCGGCTCCTCCGCGACGGGCATGCTGGGATCAACACGACAGTTCACCGTCACGAACATCAATTCACAACCGCTCGCAATCAGCATGTCACCACCGCGCCAGTTCCCCATCACTGCAACGGATTGCGGCATGCTTGCGAGCAACGCATCCTGCACGTTCTCCGTCGAGCTCGTGCCGGCCACGAACGGTCCGCTTACCGGAACGGTAGAGATCCTTGGCACACCCGCGGCCGGAACAGCGCTCCAGTCCCTCGCCTATCTGCTTGGGTACGGACAGGGTTCTGGCGCACTCACGATTACAAGCGGGAATTCTCCGCTCAGCTTCGGGGCTGTGACTTCCGGCCAGACTGCGCAGCAGAAGGTCACGTTAACCAACTCCGGGACGGACGCGCTCACGATTCACCGCGTCACAACACAGCCGCCGTTTCAAGCAACAACAACCTGCGGAGCTGCGCTTGCGCCAGGCGCGGCCTGTACCGTATCGCTGAGCTACGCGCCTGTCTATGAACTCACGGCGGGCAGCACATCCTCTTCTCTTCGGCAGGACACCGGCGTGTTGACGATCGAGAGCGATGCCGCATCGAGCCCCGATGTCCTTCAGCTCACCGGCGCTGCAAATGCGGTTCCAGCAGCACAGCCGTCAAGCGCGTCTCCGCTCGCCACGTACACCATTTCTTCCGGCGCGCTCACCTTTGCAGCTACGCAGGTCGGCAATGTGTCTGCAACACAGACGCTCACACTGACCAACACTGGAAGCACGACACTGCACATCGGCTCGATTGCGGCTCCGGCAGATTTCACCGCAAGCTCCGCGTGCACCACACTGATTCCCGCAGCGTCGTGCAGCATCAGCGTGCAGTTCACTCCGACGGATCTCAGCACGCAATCGAGCCGGACCGGCACACTCGAGATTCAGTCCGACGCTTCCGACCCGCTTGAATTCGTAACCCTGCTGGGAAGCTCGACTCCTGCGCCATTGACCCTCAGCCCCACCACTCTCGACTTCGGCAATGTCAACGTCGGCGGCAGGGAGCAGCTCTCGGTGACGGCAACGAACACCGGCAGCTCGGCGATCACGTTGGGTGCGCTTACTGCGACAGGCGCATACTCGGCCACCAATGGCACGTGTCCGGCGTCCGGCGGCACGCTGGCTGCCGGCGCGCAGTGTACGTTTGCCGTAACGTTTGCTCCGACTTCCACCGGCGCGCAGATCGGCACGCTGTCGGTCGCGAGCAGCGCGACGCAGCTCCCGCTCACAGTCGCGCTGACGGGAGTGGGAACCGCCGTCCAGCAGACTCCGTCGTTCAGCCTGTCGGTGAATGGAGGAACCGCCGCGGCGCTGACCGTAGCGAGCGGGCAGCCTGCGGCGTTTACGCTCACTGCCACACCGGCCAACGGCTTCAGCGGTCCTGTTGCACTCACGTGCGCTCCGCTGGGTTCCGCTCCAAACGCGAGCTGCTCGTTGCTGGTCTCGACGCTGACTCTCGGCGGAAGCGCGCAGAGTTCCACGGCGACAATCAACACGCTCACCTCAACTCCGCAGCAGTCGCTGCGGCTCGCGGGTGTTCTTCTGCTGCCGCTGTTCGCGTTTGCCGGCATTAGACTCACACGCCGTCGCCGGAAGCTGGCGGCTTTCGCACTGATTGCAGTTATCGGCTTCAGCGCGGCGAGCCTGAGCGGGTGTGGCGGGGCGGCACCGCGGCAAGGCGGCGGGTCGAACCTGCTCTACACGCCACCTGGGACATATCAGTGGAAGGTGACAGCCAGCTCAACGAGCGGAACGGCGATCAGTTCGTCCGTGGTGCTTACAGTGACGGTGAAGTAGCGGATCAGCGGCTGCGTTGTTCGGGCTCTTCTACGCCCGGAATGGCAGTCTGGCCCACGATCTCGATGCCGAAGCCTTGGAGCGCTGGCACGTGGGTGGGGTGATTGCTGAGCAGCAGGATGCGGCGGATGCCGAGGTCGGAGAGAATCTGGCCGCCGAGGCCTACCTGGCGGAGCACGCGCTGATGGCCGTCCTCGCTGCGCTCGCCGGTGGGGGCACCGCTGCGATGGAAGGCGAGCCTTGCGGGCTGCACGCTGCGGTCGACGCCGAGGCCGCGCTGGGTGTGGTGCAGGTAGACGATGGCGCCGCAGCCCGCCTCGGCGATGGCGCGCATGGAGCCTTCGAGCGTTGCCTGGCAGTTGCACAGTGAGGAGCCGAAGAGATTGCCTGCGAGGCAGTGCGTGTGCACACGCACCAGGACCGGTTCGCCCGAAGCCTGGGCTCGCTCGAGATCGCCGTAGACCAGCGCGACGTGGGATTCGCTGCCGGAGTCGGCGTCGCTGCGGTAGGGTTCCCCGATGCCGGCTTCGCTCTCGTAGGCGATCATGCGGAACTCGCCGTGCTCGGTTGGGAGTTGCGCTTCGGCGACGCGGTGAACGTAGCGCTCGTTCTGCAGGCGGTAGCGGATGAGCTCGGCTACGGTGAGCATCTTCAGGCCGTGGGTCTTGCAGAAATTGCGGAGGTCGGGAACGCGCGCCATGGTGCCGTCGTCGTTCATGATTTCGCAGATGACGCCGGCGGGGATGAGGCCGGCCATGCGGGCGAGGTCGACGGAGGCTTCGGTCTGGCCGGCGCGGACCAGCACGCCGCCCTTGCGGGCGCGGAGGGGGAAGACGTGGCCGGGGCGGGCGAGGTCGTTGGGGGTGGTGCCGGGGGCGATGGCGACCTGGATGGTGTGGGCGCGGTCGGCGGCGGAGATGCCGGTGGTGACGCCTTCGCGGGCCTCGATGGACTCGGTGAAGGCGGTGCCGAAGCGCGAGGTGTTGTCCTGCGTCATCGGGGAGAGGCGCAGCGCGTCGGCGCGGTCCTCGGTGAGGGTGAGGCAGATGAGGCCGCGGCCGTACTTGGCCATGAAGTTGATGGCTTCGGGGGTGCAGAACTCGGCGGCGAGCGTGAGGTCGCCTTCGTTCTCGCGGTCCTCGTCGTCGACGACCACGATCATGCGGCCGGCCTGGAGCTCGGCGATGGCTTCCGGCACGTCGACGAATCCACCCGGCAGTTCGGCCATGCGTGAGCTCCTGCGGTTCTTTAGCCTACAGAACTGGCCGCGCGATGGCGGCCAGTTTCCGGTCTACTTGAGCCGATGTAGTTACAGCGTGGACTCGATCTCGAATCCCCAGGCCTCGAGGAGGGCTTCGGGGATGTACTTGGAGTTCTTGTTACGGCGGGCCCACTCGCGCAGACGCGTCGACCGGACGTACTGGTCGGGGGTGAGCTTGTATTCCTTTACGATCTGTTCGAACGAGGTGACCGTCGGGACGACCGGGCCGATGGGCTCGGGCTTGCCCCAGTTTGGGTTTCCACGGCGTTTTGCCATTGCTGCGAGTGGTTCCTTTCCCCGCGGCCTCGACGGCCGCAAACACTTTAGTTTACCACGATTCCGGGGGGTACCCCCTCCCCCCTCCTCTCCCCTCTTGATCTTTGGAATCAGGTACTTGCGAGAGGGGTGTGGCTGCAAAATATTGATTCCAGAGATTTAGGATGCAAAATCTCTGGAATGAAGAATTTGGGTTCAATGGGCGACGGCAGAGCCTAAAACGGCCGATAAAAAGGGAAAGGCCGCCAGTTAGGCAGCCTGTCTTTGTGATCCTTGTATTTCTATTTTATCAAATTGAGGGTAATTCGATTGCACCTATTTGGGTCCTGTTTTCAGAGACTTAGAGCGTGAATGTCTTGACAAGCATTTCGTGTGGAAAAGTGGGATCGCGGCTGGGCTGGGAAGGCATACCTCAGGGGAGACCCGAGGCTGAAGCCTCGGGCTACCTAGAAGCGAAGGCAAATACAGGGGTCCTTCGCCTGTGGCTCAGGATGACGGCGGTGGGGTTGGTAGTCTGCGGCTCAGGATGACGTTCTAGTGGGGGCCGGCCGCGTACCAGCGCTCCAGGTCGTCGTGCATCTGGTGGAGGGCGTCGACGTTGAGGTAGACCATGTGGCCGGCTGGGTAGTAGCCGAACTGGACGTTCTTCAGGCTGGACTGCGGGAGCATGAGCTGGGCTAGGTCGTGCTCGGTGCCGAAGAAGGGCGTGGCGAGGTCGTACCATCCGTTGGCGGAGAAGACGCGGAGGTACGGGTTCTTGCGCATGGCGTCCGAGAGGTCGAGGACGGTGTCGGGCAGAGGCATGCCGTTGCGGTCGCCGCCGAAGAAGTTCCGCTCGCCGGAGGGACGGTGGTGCCAGTCCCAGTTCTGGATGATGCCGGGCCCGGAGAGATAGTACGGTTCGGAGCTCATGTATTTCAGCTCGGTCTGCAGATAGGTGTGAAACGCACCGATGAACGCGCCGCTGATCGCGGTGTCCGAGGGGTCGTAGCTGGGGTTCTCGCCGGCAGCGTCGACGTCATCGCCTTCGAAGCGGGCGTCGTAGCGGCCGAGGATCTTTTCGTCGTTGCGGAGGAGCTCTTTGCGGAAGCGCGTGGGCGAGATGCGAAGCTTGGCGTCCTTCACGTACTCGAGCGGAAGGCCGGTGAAAGCGGCGAGCTTTTCAGCGGTGGCGTTGAACTCGGCGGGCGGGAGCATGTCGCCTTTGTGGAGGGCATCCATGTACTCGCCGCCGGCGAACTCGCGGGCCTTCTGCACCCAGTCCTGCATGGTCGCCGTTCTGGCGGAACCTTTTTGTAGTACCAGGCGATGGCGGCGTAGCTGGGAAGATAGCGGACGGGATCGAGATCGTAGCCAGGAGAGTTGACGTAGTAGTTGAGGACGGAGGAGAGCAGGACGACGCCGTTGAACTGGATGCCGTCGTTATTGAGCGCGGCGACGAGCGCGGCGGAGCGTGGCGTGCCGTAGCTTTCGCCGAAGAGATACTTGGGCGAGTTCCAGCGCTGGTTCAGAGTGATGTAGCGGGTGATGAACTTGTCGAAGGCTTTGACGTCCTGGTCGACGCCGGCGAAGTCCTTGGCGGTTCCCTTGCCTACGGCGCGGGAGAAGCCGGTGAGCGGAGCGTCGATGAAGACGAGGTCGGTCTTGTCGATGAGGCTGTACTGATTCTCGACCCATTTGAAGGGCGGCGGGCCGCTGACTTCGGGGCTCTGCGTGACGACGCGGATGGGGCCGACCGAACCCATGTGCAGCCAGACAGTGGCGGAACCGGGGCCGCCGTTGTAGAGGAAGGTGATGGGGCGGGTGCTGCGGTCGGCGCCGTCTTCGGTGTAGGCGACGTAAAAGATGCTTCCGTTGGGCTTGTCCTCGTCGTCGCGGATGAGGAGATTGCCGGCGGTGGCGGTGTAGTGGACGGAGCGTCCGCCGGCAGACCAGGTGTGCTGGGTCTGGGAGTTGGTCTCGGCCGGGATGGGGACGGCGCCTTCTTCGGGCTGGCCCGGGCGGGGCTGGGTTCCGGGCTCGTCGGAGCGGCGCGGCGGTGTTCCGGATTCCTCGCTGCGGCGCGGCTGCTGGGTTTGGTGCTGCTGCTGCGGCTGCGGTTCTTGATGTTGCTGAGGCGGGTTCTGCGCGGCGGCGACGGATGTTCCGAGGATGAGGACAGAGAGAGATCGAAGCAAGATCGCCAAGAAGCGGGCCTCCTGAAGGGATGGAGACGAATATACAGGGCCGACTAAAGTCGGCTCGGTGTTTTTTGTTGGGGTGCTTTACGGCCCATCTAAAGATGGGCCCTTCCGGAGACCCGGTAGACTCGATTTTGTCATGGCATTTCGATCGCATGTTCAGACGATTGAAGACCTGCGCGGGCCGGTGGGACGGCTGGAGGCGCTGCTGAATACGGGCGCGGACGATGCGCTGTATGCGGCGCTGGTGGCGCATCCGCATCCGCTGGGCGGCGGGACGATGCACAACAAGGTGGTGTATCACGCGGCGAAGGCGTTCTCGAGCTTCGGGCTGCCGACGCTGCGGTTCAACTTTCGCGGAACGGGGTTGAGCGAGGGCGCGCATGATGATGGGCGCGGCGAGGTGGAGGATGTGCGGGCAGCGCTGGATTGGCTGGCTAACAAATTCGATTTGCCGATTCTGTTTGCGGGGTTTTCGTTTGGATCGAATGTGGGGCTGCGCGCGTGCTGCGGGGATGCGCGGGTGAAAGGGCTGGTGGGATTGGGGCTTCCGGTGCGCGCTGCGGGGCGGGATTACCGGTACGACTTTCTGCCCGCGTGTGGGGGCGTGCCGAAGCTGTTTATCTCGGGCGATCACGATGAGTTCTCGCCGCGCGGGACGCTGGAGGCGTACCTGGTTTCGGCGTCGCAGCCGCGGGAGATTGTGTTTGTCGAGGGCGCGGATCATTTCTTTGCCGGGATTCCGGGGAGTCCGGAGCCGAAGCTGGCTGTGATGAGTGCGGTGTTGCGGGAATGGATTGCGGCGCAGTTTGGCCTTACCGCTGTAGCGAGTTAGCGTGATCGGGTGATACGCAGTTCGCGTTTGTCTCACGGCGCATGAGCCAGGTGCGGATCAACTCGGCGCATTGCTCGGGGCGCTCGTCGTTGGGGAGATGGCCGACGCCGGGGATTGTGACCTGCTCGCTGTGTGCCAGGTGGCGCATCAGCGCTCTGCCGGTGGCCGGCGGCACGACGGGATCGCGGTCACCCCAGATCAGCAGCGCGGGCACGTCGGTGGTGTGGCTTTCGAGTGCGGCTGCGAGGTTCTGCATGTCCTGCTTCCACGATTTCAGCAGGCGGAGGAGATACGGGACCGTTCCCGGGTGGCGGAGGGTCTGGACGTAGGTGTCGATGTGCTCGTACGGAGATTGCTGCGGTCGCCGGGCGGTGTTGCGAAGTGCTTCGAAAAGGACGCGGCGCGGGAGGCGTGGGAGCAGGTGCGCGAAGCAGGCGGCCGGGCAGCGTCAGGTAAAACCGGATGAGCGGGTCCTGGTGCCGGGAGAATGGATGGGCGGGAGCGAGCAGGATCATGGAATCCATCAGCTCGGGGCGCCAGGCGGCAAGTTCGAGCGCGATGGTGCCGCCGTAGGAGTGGCCGATGAGGACGGGGCGGTCCATTCCGAGGGCGGGTATCGTGTCGGCGACGAGTTCGGCGATGCCGCGGAAGGTCGAATCGTTGGTGGTCGGCCGGTCGGAGTAGCCGCCGCCGGGGAGGTCGAGGGCGACGACGCGGCGTTGGTCGGGGAGCTGGTTGGCGAGGCGGCGGAGGGAGTCGCCGCCGGCGATGAGGCCGTGCAGCATGAGGATGGGCGGGCGGCGGCCGGAGCCGGGGTTTCGCGCTCGGCTGAATCTGTCTGCTCTGGGCAGCTTCGCGTTCGATATAGGAGAGGCAAATGCCGCGGACGTGGAGCTCGCGGCGCGTCCATGTCTTCTGTGATCGTGGGTGCTTGGCGGGGTCGAGCTCACAGCTGCATATTCGCTCAGGGCTGCGATATTCAGACGCTCAGGGCTGTTTCGTCAGACGCTCAGGGCTGTTTCGTCAGACGCTGGCGCCGGCCATGGAGGCGGCGTGTGGGTCGGCGGCGGTGTTGTCGAGGAGCAGCCGGTGCAGGAGTTCCATGACGGAGTCGACGTGCTGGCGTTCGAGCAGGAACGGCGGAAGGAAGCGCAGGATGTTGCCCTGGACGACGTTGAGCATGAAGCCTTCGGCGAGGGCCTGCTCGGCGATGGGGCGCGCGGGGCGGGCGAGGTCGAGGCCGAGGAGAAGGCCGCGGCCGCGGGCTTCGGCGCGGAGGGCTGGACCGAGATCTGCGGCGAGGTCGCGCAGCGCCGCGAGGAGGTAGTCGCCGGTGTCGCGGACGCGGTCGAGCAGGGCTTCGTCTTCGACGATCTTGAGGAACTCGAGGCCGAGGCGGCAGGCGAAGGGGCTGCCGCCGAGCGTGCTGCCGTGCTTGGCGACGCCGAAGGCATCGAAGAGCGATTCGTTGACGAGGATGGCGGAGAGTGGGAGGCCGCCGCCGAGCGGCTTGCCGAGGATGAGGATGTCGGGCGTGACGCCGGTGCGGGTGTAGGCGAACCAGTCGCCGGTGCGGCCGAGGCCGGTCTGGATCTCGTCCAGGATCAGCAGCGCGTTGTGCTGGTCGGCGAGGCGGCGGGCTTCGGTGAGGAACTCGGTGGAGAGGACGTGGACGCCGCCTTCGCCGAGGATGGGTTCGAGCAGGATGGCGGCGGTTTCGTCGCTGACGGCGGCGCGGAGCTGCGCGAGGTTTTCGCGCTCGACGAAGTTGACGTGCGGGAGACCGGGGCCGAAGTCGAGGCGGTACTTGTCCTGGCCCGGTGACGGAAAGTGAGCCATACGTGCGGCCGTGGTAGGAGCCTTTGAGCGCGACGATGCCGTGCTTCGGGTGGCGGAAGTTCTGGCGGGCGTGGGTGCGGGCGAGTTTGAGCGCGCCCTCGACGGCTTCGGAGCCGCCGGTGGAGTAGAAGACGCCTTTAAGGCCGGTCAGTTCGCAGAGGCGCTCGGCGAGTTCGCCGGGGTACTTGTTCGCATACTGCGGCGAGAGATGGACGAGGGTCGCGGCCTGATCGGCCATGGCGGCGACCATACGCGGGTGGGCGTGGCCGAGCGCGTTGACGCCGAGGCCGGCCATGAGGTCCAGGTAGCGATTGCCGGTTGTGTCCCAGAGGTAGACGCCGTCGCCGCGCTCCATGACGACGGGGTAGCGGGCGTAGACGGGGAGTAAGTGGTCCCCGTCCCGCTCCAGGATGGAACGGGCCTCGGCATTCTGCCGTAAGATCAACCATGATTCTTTCAGTTCACAGGACTTCTGTTATCGGGTCAAGCGCACGAAAGGTGCGGAATCCGGCTGGATACGGCAGAATATAACGATAAGCGGAAGGATGTCGGGCCTAGGCGGGGTTACCGAAAGCCATAGTTGCCTATGGATTTGTGCATACCGGATGGGGGTTGCTTTTGAATCAATCCCTTATCAGGCGCGGGATTCTTTTTGGCAGATAAGTTGCTCTACGCTAAGAAAGCACGTCCGCAGGGTAGGCAAAGTGTATTCGTGAGAAGCGGCTCCCAAACCCGTCTGCTGGCAATCCTCCTTGCCGTGGTGACGCTGGGGGCCATTGGGCTTGCGATCGCAAACCTGGTGCAGGAGAACAACTATCCGGCGCCGACGGATGGGGCGCGGTGGATTGAGACCACGGGCGGTCTGCGGGCGTATGTGGTCCCTGCAGGGTCGGCGGCAGACAAGGCGGGTATTCGCCAGGGAGATGTCCTTACAGCGATTGACAGCATACCGACGTCGTCTGTAGCGACGGCGACGGAGGAGATGTACCGGACGGGCGTGTGGGGACACGCGACGTACTCGGTGATGCGGCAGACTTCGGATTGGGCGAAACCGATTGCGCTCGATGTGGGCGTGTTTCTGGAGCCGACGGACCGCACAGATTTTCAGGTGCAGAGGCTGATCGGGCTGGTTTACCTGGCGATCGGGCTGTATGTGCTGTTTCGACGCTGGACGGCGCCGAAGTCGACACACTTTTATGTGTTCTGCCTGATGTCGTTCGTCTGGTACTCGTTCCACTTTACGGGCGTGCTGGACGGATTGGACCTGGCGGTCTTGTGGGCGAATGTGCAGGCCGCGGCGTTGCAGCCTGCGCTGTTTCTGCACTTCGCGCTGAGCTTTGGCGAGCGTCCGCGGCGCGATCGCAGCAGCCTCATTTACGCTCCGCTCTACATTCCCGGCGCGGTGCTGGTTTTGCTGCGGTATCTGTCGCTCGAGCACTGGTCGCCGACGGAGTTGCTGCAGCACCGCCTCGACCAGGTTGGCTTCGCCTACATGGCGATCTACTACATCATCGCGGCCGGCGTGTTCTGGTCACGGTACCGGCGTGAGCAGCAGCCGCTGCAACGGCAGCAGCTGAAGTGGCTCTCGCGCGGAACGCTGCTTACGGTTCTGCCCTTCACGTTTTTCTATGTAGTTCCCTACCTGCTGGATTGGAATACGCCGGGCGCGCTGGTAAAGCTGGCGATTCTTTCGCTGGTGCTTCTGCCGCTGACGTTCAGCTGGGCAATTGTGCGCTACCGGTTGATGGACGTCGACCTGATCTTCAAGCGCGGCGTCACGTACACGCTGCTGACGGGCGCGCTGGTCGGCGTTTATTTCGGGGCGATCGCTCTTTCGGCAGAGTTCATTCACAACCAGTTGAAGAGCGAGAAGCTTCAGGAGTGGGGCCTCGTCGCCGCGATTATCATCACCGGCCTGGTGTTTGATCCGCTGAAGCGGTGGATTCAGTCCTGGGTGGATCGGGTGTTCGATCCCAAGCGACTGGATTACCGCGAGACGCTGATAGGGTTTGGACGCGACCTGAATGCGCAGACCGATCTTCGCGCGCTGGTGGATTCGATCGTGGAGAAGCTGCCGCAGACGCTGCTGGTGACGCGGGTTGCAGTTTTTCTTCCGGTGGAGGATGAGGTTTCGGCGAGGTCGTTCCGGCTGGTGGCTTCGCATGGGTTGTCGGCGACCGCGCAACCGAACGGGCTTGATCTCGGCTTCCTCGATTTTGATTCGGCGGAGGCGGGCAATCATCTCTTCTTCGAGTCGCCCAATGCATTGCTGCGGCTGCCGGAAGCGCAGCGGCAGAGCGCTTCCCTGCTCGACCTGAACTACTACATCGCGTGCCGTGCGGCGCGGCATGAGGGCACGGGATCGGCAACGGTTGCGGTGCTCGGGCTGGGACGCACGACGGACGGCGACTTTCTTTCGAGCGAGGACATGACGCTGCTTGAATCGCTCGCCGGGTACATCGGCATCGCGATCCAGAATGCGCAGCTCTATCGCAAGCTCTCGCGCAAGGTGCTGGAGTTCGAGCGCCTGCATGACTTCAACGAGAACATCGTGGAGTCGATCAATGTGGGTGTGTTCGCGGTTGATCTGAACGACTCGATCGAAAGCTGGAACGCGCAGATGGAGGTCATGCTGGCGACGCCGCGGGCCGAGGCGATTGGCCGCCAGCTCGCGCAGGTCTTTCCGCCGGAGTTCATCGCGGAGTTCGATCGCGTGCGCGCGGAGCAGGGAGCGTCGACGCTGTATAAGTTCCGCCTGCCTACGCCTGCAGCCGAACTGCGCACCGCGAATATTACGATTGCGCCGCTGCTGAACCGCGAGTTCCAGGCTGTGGGCCGGATCGTGATCATCGACGATATTACGGAGCGCGTGAATATGGAGACGCAGCTCACGCAGTCGGAGAAGCTGTCGTCGATTGGCTTGCTCGCCGCGGGAGTGGCGCACGAGGTGAACACGCCGTTGGCCGTGATCTCGAGTTATGCCCAGATGCTGAGCAAGCAGCTGGGCAAGCAGATCGGCGCGGATGAGACAACGAACGCGCGGCTGCAGCCGGTGCTCGAGAAGATCACGCAGCAGACCTTCCGCGCGTCGGAGATTGTGAATGGCCTGCTGAACTTCTCGCGCATGGGATCGAGTGAGTTCGCACGCGTAGATCTGAATGCCGTTGTGCGCGATACGGCGCTGCTGCTGGAGCATCAACTTCGCTCGTCGAATGTTGAGGTGGTGACCTCGCTCGATGAGCATCTGCCGGAGATCTCAGGCAATCGCGGCAAGCTGCAGCAGGTGCTGGTGAATTTCGTGCTGAACGCGAAGGACGCGCTGCAGGGGCGCGAGAGCGGGCGAATTCGAATTGCAACCGAGCACAAGGATTCAGTTGTGCGGCTGCGGGTTGAAGACAACGGGATTGGGATGTCCGAGGCCGTGCTGCGGCGGATCTATGATCCCTTCTTCACAACCAAGAGCAATCCGGCGGTCGGGCAGCGCAAGGGCACGGGGCTGGGGCTGGCGGTAACGTACGGGATTGTGCAGGAGCATGCAGGCACGATTGATGTTTCAAGCACCGTGGGTGAAGGCACGGCGTTTGAGGTGAGTTTCCCCGCGGTGGCTCATGCCGCGGTGGCGGCTGAATCGGGCCCACGCACACCTTCTGCTGTGTCGCCCGTCGAAGAAGGAAAGGTCATTCATGTCTAGCTCTGCTGTGGCCACACAGCAACCCTCAGTGGAAGCACCCTTGAATCAGCCCGCAGCCCACACGCGGATTCTTGTGATCGACGACGAGGGCGGCATTCGCGACTCGCTCGAGACGCTGCTGACGCTGGAGGGGTTCGGCGTGGACCTTGCGCCCGAAGGCTCTGCGGGGATGGACCTGCTGACGCGGCACAGCTACGACCTGCTGCTGCTGGATCTGTCGCTGCCCGGCGAGAGTGGGCTGGACCTGCTGCCGAGGATCAAGAGCCTGGCGCCGGAGCTGCCGATCATCATGATTACGGCTTATGGCACGGTCGGCAATGTGGTCGATGCAATCCGCGCGGGTGCCTCGAACTTCATCCAGAAGCCGTGGGACAACGAGAAGCTGCTGGCGGATATTCGAGCGGCGATCGGCAAGCAGAAGGCCGAGACCGAGGTGGTGCAGCTCAAGCGCACGCTGAAGCAGCGCTACTCGTTCAAGAACATTGTCGGCAAGAGCGATGTGATGCTGAAGCTGTTCGACCTGGTGACCCAGGTGGCGCCGAGCCGGTCGACGGTGCTGATCCAGGGCGAGAGCGGGACGGGCAAGGAGCTGATCGCGAAGGCGATTCATGCGCACTCGCCGCGGAAGGATAAGCCGTTTATTCCGGTGAATACGGGGGCGGTGCCGTCGGACCTGCTGGAGTCGACGCTGTTTGGGCATGAGCGCGGGGCGTTCACGTCGGCAGTAGCGGCGAAGAAGGGGCTGTTTGAGGTTGCGGACCAGGGCACGCTTTTTCTGGACGAGATCGGCACGATGGGCATGGATATGCAGGCGAAGATCCTGCGGGTGCTGCAGGACCGCCGGTTTATGCGGCTGGGGGGCACGCAGGAGATTCAGGTCGACGTGCGGATCGTTGCGGCGACCAACGTGAATCTGCAGCAGGCGGTGAAGGAAGGGCGGTTCCGGGAGGACCTGTTCTACCGGCTGAATGTGATCTCTCTGGAGCTTCCGCCGCTGCGGAGCCGGAAGGAAGATGTTCCGCTGCTCGCGCAGCACTACCTGAAGTTTTATGCCGACGAGAACGGCTTCCCGATGCCGGAGCTCACGCCGGAGGCGCTGCGGGTGCTGATGGAGTATGAGTGGCCGGGGAATGTGCGCGAGCTCGAGAACGTGATTGAGCGGTGCGTGGTGCTGTCGACCGGGCCGGCGGATGGGACCGGCGCGCGGATTGGGCCGGACCTGTTTCCGGGGTCGCTGAAGGGGAATACGTACTCGACGAACCTGCTGGAGCAGCGGCCGGATGCGTCGCTGTTCGACGTCATGGAGGATATCGAGCGGCGGATTATTGCGGACCGGCTGGAGCGGTGCAATTGGAACCAGACGGAAGCTGCGGAGTACTTTCGGATTCCGCTGTCGACGCTGAACCAGAAGATCAAGCGGCTGAGTATCGAGGTCAAGAAGCGGAATCGGGAGTGATGTGAGGTGGGGCTCCCCCCTCCCCGCTGTTTGCGCGCAAAGTCTTCGGAAGATGAGAGTTAGGGGTGGACTTTGGTGTGCTGGGAACGTACCGGCATCAGGGGCTTTGCGTTTAAGGCGCCGTTCTGGGAAGCGCGTTTTGTCAAGCAGGAGCGACTCGCGCACCTTAACGCGCGATAGCCTACCCTGTCGCTTTCAGCGGCGAGGATGGGGCACCCGGTGGGCTACCAGAGGGTTAGCGGCGGGATTTCTTTGCGGCTTTGGCGGGCTTCTTCGCGGGCGCGGCTTTGCGGGCTGCGGGTTTGGTGGACTTCTTCGGGGCTGACTTCTTGGCCGCTGGCTTTGCGGATTTGGCTGGCTTGCCGGCGGGCTTCTTTGCAGGAGTCTTTTTGGCGGGTGCGGATTTCTTTGCCGGTTTCGCAGGTGCGTTCTTTGCGGCGGGCTTAGAGGACGGCTTCCCGGCAGATTTCTTTTCGGGCTTTTTGGCGGCCTTGGCGGGGGCGGCCTTCGCGGGTGCCTTTGCCGCAGCCTTGGACGGAGCTGCCGGTGCGGCGGCTTTCTTTGCCGGAGGCGCGGGCTGCTTCGCGGCAGCTTTGCTGCCGGGCTTCCCGGCAGTGGGGGCCAGGTCGGCTGCGGTGCTGACGGCCTTTGTTGTGCTGACGGCCTTGGTGCCCTTGGCGCCTTTTGCCGGGGCGGCTTTGGCCGGTGCGGCGGAGGCGGCGATGGTTTCGCCTTCGGCCGGCGGAACGGCGGCGGATTTTGCGGCGGACTTGGCGGCCTTTTTGGAGGCGCGGCCTTCGCGCTTGGCGGGGCGGCGGCGAAGGTTGGGCGGCGGCGGTGGGGCGGGTGGCGAGTAGGGCTCGAGGAAGGCGCGGGTGGCTTCGGGGGTTTCGAGTTGCCCGTCCATCATGGCGAAGAATAGCTTGTCGACAAGTTCATTGTAGACAGGCAGTTCCGGCGTGATGCGCATCTCCTGCATGAGCGTGTAGGGGATGCGATTGCGGGCCTGGGGCCAGTCGTTGAGGAAGTGGGCGAACCGCTCGCGGACCCCGGCGCTCTTGGTGGTGAAGTAGAGCGCGAGGACGGCCTGCGGGTCGGCGGTATAGAGGAGGCGCCAGGCAGCCGACGGCGCGGCGTTTTCCTTGGCGCCGAACTGGGTGGCGAGGGCCTTGGTGCGGGCTTCGAGGTTTTCGGTCTCGTCGACGAAGCCGGGGCGGGCGAAGGCCTGCTTGAGGGCGGCGGTCTCCTTGGGGCCGAGCTTGGCGGTGAGGAGCGGGAAGAAGGCGGCGGAGGGGTCGGGGAAGATGCCGGCTACGTTGAGCTGGCCGACGAGGTCGCGGAGACGCTCGAGCTCGGGTTCGTTGGCCTTGGCGGGGCTCCACTGTGGAAACAGGACCTTGAGCCAGCCTTCGGATTCGAGGCGGCGGGCGATGCGGAGGGGGTCTTCCTCGTGGAAGATCTCTTCGAGCTCGTAACCGCGCTCCCAGGAGCCGAGGGCGTCGATGTAGTTCTCGGACTTGCCGGTGTCGTAGCGCTGCTGGGTGCGCTCTTCCATGGCCCAGCCGAGGCGGGAGGAGAGGCGGGCGGCGCGGATCATGCGCGAGGGCTCTTCGATGAAGCCGTAGTTGGACACCAGGCGGAGCTCGCGGTTTTCGATGTCGGCGACGCCATTGAGCGGGTCCATGAGGAGGCCGAAGGAGCCCTCGTTCAAGGAGATGGCCATCGAGTTGGCGGTGAAGTCGCGGCCGCGGAGGTCGTCGAGGATGCCGGCGGGGCGGACGACGGGCTTGCCGGGCTTGGGGAAGGTGACCGCGATGGTGGTCCCAACCTCCATGCGGACGCCGCCGGGAAAGCTGAGGTAGACGCTCTGGTAGACGTCGGACGATCCGATGACGCGCGCGCCGGCTTTCTCGAACTCTTTTTTGAGTTTGAGGGCGTTTCCCTGAATGGCTACATCAATGTCGCGGATGGCCACGCCGGAGGTGAGATCGCGGACGGCGCCGCCGACGAGGAACACGGTAAGACCATGAGTGCGGGCGACTTCGCGAACGCGTGAGAGAGCCTCCCGCTGGGCTGGTGTAAGCCGCGTCTCCAGGAGGTAAATGTAATCGGCCATCGGTTTCGGTGAACTCCGGTGGGCGCGCTTGAGGAGGCGGGGTAAGTCCCGATCTCTCAGCTGTTTAGAAGACTCTGACGGTCCGCCGCAACTGTAGATTGTACAACAAATTGGGCAATTCGGGGAATTTTCTCTCGCAGCTTGTAGGCCGAAACGAACGATCAAAAGGCGTTGGGCGGTATTTCTGCGAAATTCGATGTACAGCCTTGACGGAACCCAGCGAGCAGCCACGGCCAGCGGCAGGAGGGCCGAGCGCCGCTGCATGCAAAGAAAGTCATACTCCAGGGGCTAAAGCCCATTCTTACAACGGACCGTGAGAGGCCCGAGCCTAAAGGCTCGGGTTACCTAGAAGCTTAAGCGTACGGACCTCCATCACAATTCGGTGAATCGACGCGACGACGAGGTCTGGTCTGTCTTCCTGAATCACATGACTGCTGGCCGTGGCAATGACGTGTGAGCTATCGGTTGAAAGGCTTGCCAGATCGTTTTGAAGATCGCTCCAGGTCGCATTCATACTTCTGTCAAAGTCGCTCGTTAGCCCCAGAGAAGGATCATGCGAGATGACGATCAGGGGCATGTTGCCGAGAGAAGGAGTGTTCCTGACCTCGTCTGCGCTGATATTCCAATCGTTCCATTCGGCGAGGTGTTCGCGCCATGGCTGCAGGCGGCAATCGACGGTGCGCAACATAGCGCGGAGTTCGGATGGTCCCTGGCCGCACCAGCCCATAATCCGCGAGATGCCGAAGGGGATCAACTCTCGACGTATGTTCTCCTTGCGGAGGAAATCGTTATTCAGAATTTCAAGCTGTGGCGGCAGACGTTTGTATTGATCGGGGTGGGTTGCATCGACGAGCACCATTCCGACCACCTCGCCGGGATAAGCGGCGTTGTAGAGTCTGACATCGAATCCGCCGAAGGAATGGCCGACCATAATGTAGGGGCCGTCAACGTGCGCGTTACGAAGGAGGGTGTGGAGTTCCTCGGCCATTGCCTGGCTGGTGCGAGGTCTGGGGCTCGGGTCGCTCCAACCCAAGCCGGCGCGATCGTACGAACAGACACGGGTGAAGCTTGCTACCTGGCGCTGAACCTTGTGCCAGGTGAGCCAGGTGTCTCCGAGGCCGGAGTCCAGAATGACGGTGGGCGTGCCGGTCCCGGCGCAATCGATGTGCATTCGATAACCACCGACGTCGACTAGCCGGCCCGGGGGTGGGTTCTGCCGGGCATCCATCGCGGATGCAAGCATCTGGTAGGCGCAACCCGCGAGAATGAGGGCAATTACCGCGGCGGCGGGAATTCCGATGATCCATAGCGCGTTGCGGGGATGGTGCTTCGGGGTGGAGCGATGGATCGAGCGGTTCATGATTCGCTCCGGGGCGAGTGGCGGATTCATTTTTGCATGCGACAATCCGGTGGAGCGTGGGGTGCGATGGCTTCGGGGCAGAAGAAGGTGATCATCCGGCAGTTCGATGACCAGATCCACTGGGGGTATCTGCCGCAGGAGATTGTGCTGCTGCATGGGTATGTGGAGCTGATCGATCCGTCGGCGCGGGTGACGCCGGTGCTGCTGAGCGAGATCAAGTGGATTGCGTATGTCCGGGACTTCAACCTGGGGGACAGGCATGTGCCGGAACGGCTGGACAGGAAACGGTTTGCGGCTCGGCCGAGGACGGAAGGGTTGTGGGTCCGGATGCGGCTGACCGATGGGGATGTGATTGAGGGGCTGGTGCAGGTGAACCGGGGGTTGCTGGATGTTCTGGCGGATTCTGCGGGGGTGTTTGTGACGCCGCCGGATACGCGCGGGAATACGCAGCGGCTGTTTGTGCCGCGGACGGCGGTGGAGACGGTGGAGGCGGTGGGGTTGATTCAGCCGAAGGTGAAGGCCGAGGTGGTGAAGGAGGAGGCGCAGCCGGGGTTGTTTGGGGAAGAGAGTTAGGAGTGAGGGAGTTAGGAGTTAGGAGTTAAGACCGACTCGCGCGAGTGTCGGCGCGATTCCTAACTCCTCAGTTCTAACTCCTAACTTTCCTTAGCGCTACAATCAGCGCCATGAAACTGGCGGTGTTGGCGGAGAGGCTGGGGGCTGAGCTTAGGCCGGCGGCGGGTGGTGAGGGGCGCGCGGCGGGCGAGGTGGAAGTGACCGGGGTGGCGGGGCTGGAGAAGGCTGGGCCGGGCGAGGTCAGCTTCCTGACGAATTTGAAGTACAGCTCCGCTGGCGAAGACGACCAGGGCGGCGGCGTTGATTGTGGAGCCGGGGGCGCCGGAGTTTCCGGTGGCGACGCTGCGGGTGGCGAATCCTTACCTGGCGTTTGCGCGGGCGCTGGAGCTGTTTCATCCGACCCGGCAGTGGGCTGCAGGGCGTGCATGCGACGGCGGTGGTGAGTGAGTCGGCGCGGATTGGGGCGCGGGCGCATGTGGGTGCGTATGTGGTGGTGGGCGATGATGTGGTGATTGGGGAGGATGCGGTGCTGCTGGCGCATGTGGTGGTCTATCCGGGGGTGCGGATTGGGCGACCGGTTCTTTGCGCATGCGCATGCGGTGGTGCGGGAGGGGTGCGTGCTGGGCGATGATGTCACGCTGCAGAATGGGGCGGTGATCGGCGGGGATGGATTTGGGTTTGCGAAGAATGCGGAGGGTGGGCTGGACGAAGATTCTGCAGACCGGGCCGGTGGTGCTGGAGGACGCGGTGGAGGTGCAGGCGAACGCGTGCGTGGACCGGGCGAGCGTGGGGGAGACGCGGATTCGGAAGGGCGCGAAGATCGACAACCTGGTGCAGGTGGGGCATGGGAGTGAGGTGGGGGAGAATTCCCTGCTGTGCGCGCAGGTGGGGCTGGCGGGGTCGACGACGGTGGGGAGGAATGTGATTCTGGCCGGGCAGGTGGGTGTGGCCGGGCATTTGACGATTGGCGATGGTGCGGTGGCGACGGCGCAGACGGGGATTCCGAGCGATGTGGCTCCGGGCGCGGTGGTGAGCGGGTATCCGGCGATGGACAATAAGGCGTGGCTGCGGACGGTGGCGGCGGTGAATAGGCTGCCGGAGCTGATCCGGAAGATGCGGGCGTCGGAAAAGGCAGGAGAGAAGTGATGCGGGTTTTGAGCGGAGTTGGGCTGGCGGGATTGTTACTGCTGGCCGGGTGCAGGTCGCCGTATGTGAGCGCGAAGGTGATGAATGAGACGGGTGGGCCGGTGTCGCTGGTGGAGGTGGATTATCCGAGCGCGAGCTTTGGGACCGAGTCGCTGGCGGTGAATGCGGACGTACTCCGTACCGGTTCAAGGTGCTGGGGGCGGGAGCGGTGAAGGTGTCGTGGACGGATGCGGCGCGGAAGGAACACAGCTCGACGGGGCCGACGCTGCATGAGGGCCAGCACGGAAAGCTGATGATTGGATTGACGCCGGGCGGCGCGCTGTGGACGCCGGATCTGACGCCGAGTAGAGCGGTGACTAGGTGCCGGGAGGCGTGGCGCGGGGGCGGCGGGTCTGCTGGTTGTTGACGGCGTCTACGCCGCTCTGGCCGGCGCGCTTGCGCTGGTTGGCGGAGTAGGCGATGAGGAACCACGCGATGCCGATGACGGCGAAGAGCGGCGAGGAGAATGAAGGTAATCATCTGGAACTCCTATGAGGCGGCGCTGCGGCGATGAGGTGGTGCGGTGTGGCGAAGCCTCTTGTCACTCCATAAGATGCGGGATGGGCTGGGTCAGTCGACCTGGGGTAAGTGAAGTAGACTCCAGGCGTGACGCGGGGATTCTTCATCACGTTTGAGGGGCTGGACGGCGCCGGGAAGACGACGCAGCTGAAGCGGCTCGCCGGCGCGCTGGAGGCCGAGGGGCATCGGGTGGTGACGCTAAGGCAGCCGGGTGGGACGCGGCTGGGCGACCGGATTCGGGGTGTGCTGCTGGATTCGAAGAGCGAGGCGGAACTGGGGGAGATTGCGCCGGCGGCGGAGATGGCGCTGATGTTTGCGGACCGGGCGCAGTCGCTGAAGGAGATTATTTTGCCGGCGCTGGAGCGCGGTGAGGTTGTGCTGTGCGACAGGTATACGGATTCGTCGGAGGCGTACCAGGGCGCGGGGCGCGGGCTGGGTGCGGAGCGGGTGCTGGAGATGCATCGCGCGGCGTGCGATGGGGTGCAGCCGGATCTCACGGTGCTGTTGCTGCCGCCGCTGGAGCAGTCACTGGTGCGGGCGCGGCGGAGGAATGACTGGCAGACGCGGAAGAGTGGGACGGATGAGGGGCGGTTCGAGCGCGAGGGGGAGGAGTTTTACCGGCGGGTGTATGAGCAGTACAGGGTGATTGCGGAGCGGGAGCCGGGGCGGGTGGTGATGATTGATGAGCCGGGGACGATTGAGGCGATTGGGGGGGAGATTTTGCGGGTGGTGCGGGAGCGGATGGGGAGCAGAGGCGAGGTAGAGGAAGAGGGTAGACAGTCAGAGGGTAGAGAGCGGTTGAGGCGTGGTGTTCCCTTCTGGGTTTTCTGAGTTTTTGGGTAATGCGGGCGGTGGTGGAGAACCTGCGGGCGGCGGTGCTGCGGGAGGTTGCCGCATTCGCTGGTGATTGCGGGGGCGCGTGGGAGTGGGAAGTACACGCTGGCGCTGATGCTGGCGATGGCGCTGGAGTGCGAGGTGCAGCCGCGTGAGGTTGCGGCGGATGCGGGTGGTGGAGCGAATGGATCGGCGCGAAGAGAGCTGGCGGGGTTTTGTGGGCGGTGCAGGAACTGCACGCGGATTGCGGAGTCGGCGGATTTAGACGGCGCGGGTGGAGGAGGCGGTTGCGGCGCGCGAGGAGATGCGCGAGACGGACAAGAAGGACACGCGCGTGCTGGTGCAGACGCATCCGGATGTGCTGGTGGTGCCGCCGGATCCTCCGCAGATGATGATCAAGCTGGGGCAGATCAGGACGGTGATTCAGCGGGCGCAGTATCTGCCGAGCGAGGCGACGGGCGAAGGTGTTCATCGTTACGACTTCCAACTTTATGAAGGAGGCGGCGAATTCCCTGCTGAAGCTACTGGAGGAACCGCCGGCGTATGTGCACCTGATGCTGCTGACGGAGAATCCGGGAGAGCTGCTGCCGACGATTCGATCGAGATGTGCGTTTGCGAGGTTGGGTGCGCTGCCGCCGGAGGAGATTGCGGAGCTGCTGGCCGCGCGCAGGACCGAGTGGTCGAAGACAGACCGCGAGTTGATTGGAAGGTTGTGCGAGGGTGCGGCGGGGCGGGCGCTGGCGTTTGATCTCGGCGGAGTATGCGGCGGCGCGTGCGGATGCGTTCACGATGCTTGCGGGACTGGAGCGGACGAACGACCACTCCTCGTTGTTCAAGGTGACGGAGACATATCGCGCGGGAGCGGATGGGCAGGCGAAGACGGCGGCGTTGCTGCGGGCGCTGGCGAGTCTGCTGGAAGATGTGCTGGTGATGCAGGCGGGGGCGCCGGAGCGCGTGCGGAACATCGACCGCCGCAAGGACCTGGAGCGGATGGCGCAGACGGTGTCGTTTGAGTGGGTGGAGGCGGCGATGCGGGCGGTGGATGCGGCGCACGGCGGGATGCGAAGGAATCTGCTGCGCGGGCTTTCGCTGGATGCTCTGGCGCTGGAGCTGGAGAGCAGCCGGGCGTAAGATTGGTCACAAGAATCGAAGCTGGATAAATGAAACAAACGAACGGGCGGGTGCGTCTCTGCATCCAAACACGTGAACCCTGAACGATTACTAAGTTCCCCATCTGCGCATGCGTGCACGCGTGGAGGGACAGGAGTCACGAATGCCCGTGCAGACAAGGAAAGTCCGCGTGAGTGACGCAACCGATTCCGCAGAGAGCTTCAACGGCACACGCAAACTGGTGCGCCCGCAACTTCCGGTGCGGGAACGACGGCATGAGCCGATTTATGGCGAAGATCCGCTGTCGCACGCGATGCAGGATGCGACCCAGACGGTGGAGGCCTCGCACGCGGAGGCGTTCTATTTTCAGAAGCAGATCCAGCAGCAGACGGATATGACGGTGGTGCTCGAAGACGGCGAGCAGATGCATGGACTGCTGGAGTGGTACGACAAGTGCGTGATCAAGATGCGGGTGGGGCGGCAGCGGGTGCTGATCTATAAGGCTGGGATCAAGTACCTGTATAAGACGAGCGAGCTGCATGCGGGCGCGTCGATTATGAAATGAAGGTTCTAAGTTCTAGGTTCTAAGTTCTAGGTGTGTGTGCGATCTCGAACCTGGAACCTGCTATTTTTCGCGGGCGGCCTTCTGGAGGCGGTCGCGGATGGCGTCGTAGAGTCCGCCGGGTGGGGGTAGCGGGCAGACGATCTGCGGGACGCCGCGGGCGTCGAGGGCGCGGAGACCGGCGAAGAGGGTCGCGGCGAGGCGGCTGGCGTCGTCCCAGACGGCCCAGGGTTGAATGACGGCGTGTTCCGGCGCGCGCCAGCCGACGGGCAGCAGGACGCCGGGTGGGTCGGTGATGTCCTCGGTGATTTCGGCAACCTTGCGGAGGAGCGCGTCGGGTGAGCCGCCGGTGAGAATGAGGCGGGCGCGCGGCGCGTAGTGGCGGATGCCGACGCCGGGGGAGGGGAGCGACTCGGGCGTGGTCGGCGGAGGCAGCCTGGGTGTGGATTTCGACGCGGATTCCGCAGGCGCGTTCGATCTGCTCCGGCGTGATGGCGCCGGGGCGGTACTGCAGGATCGGCTTGCGCGTAACGTCGATCACGGTGGATTCGATGCCGAGATGGGTAGGGCCGGCATCGAGGACGGCTTCGATGCGGCCAACGAGGTCGTTGAGGACGTGGTCGGCGGTCGTGGGGCTGGTGTGGCCGAAGCGATTGGCGCTGGGCGCGGCGATGGGGATGCTGGCGGCGCGGAGGAGCTCAAGTGCGGCGGGATGAGCGGGGACGCGAACGCCGACGAGGGGGCGGCCGGCGGTTACGGCGTCCGGGACGGCGGGAGCTTTGGGCAGAAGCATGGTGAGCGGGCCGGGCCAGAAGGTGCGGGCGAGTTGCTCGACGCACTCGCGGAGCTCGGCGGGAACGGTGGCTACGCGGTCGAGATCGTCGAGGCCGGCGATGTGGACGATGAGCGGGTCCCAGGAGGGCCGCTGCTTGGCGGTGAAGATGCGGGACACGGCTTCTGCGGAGAGTGCGTTGGCGCCGAGGCCGTAGACGGTTTCGGTGGCGAAGGCGACGAGGCGGCCGGCGCGGAGGAGATCTGCGGCCCGCGCTACATCGGCGGGATCACTGGCACGTAACCGTAACGTCTCGGCCATCTGCGTAGCTCTATGGTAGCTGGCGCGGGCGGAGTTAGGAGTCAGGGAGTTAGCGAGTTCGGAGTAAGGAGCCAGGATGTTGCTGCGCCGGTGGTGCTCGTATACTTGTGCGCATGCATGCGCCCGAGATTGAGCTGAAGTTTGCGGTGGAGGATGTTGAGCGGTTCCGCGCCAAGGTGCAGTCACTGGGATTGAAGCTGGTGATGCCGCGGGGCTTCGAGGCGAACACGCTGTATGACACGCCGGAGCGCGATTTGCGCGTGAGGCGGCAGGTGCTGCGGCTGCGGGATTACGCCGGGCGGTCAGTCGTGACGCACAAGCGTGTGGCGTCGAACGATGCGGATGCGCGATATAAGGTGCGGATCGAGACGGAGAGCGCGGTGGAAGATGCGGCGGCGCTGGCGGAGATCTTTACGCAGCTGGGGTACAAGCCGGTGTTCCGTTATGAGAAGTACAGGACGGAGTGGGACGGCGGGGCCGGCCACATTTTTTTGGACGAGACGCCGATCGGGGTTTATGCGGAGCTCGAGGGGCCGCCGGAGTGGATTGAGGAGATGCGCGAGCGGCTGGGCGTGAGGCCGGAGCAGTGCACGATCGAGAGCTACGGGATGCTGTTCCTGGGCTGGAAGGCGAGGGTGCATAGCCCGGCGGAGAATTTGACGTTTGAGGAGATTCAGACAGTAGAGGCTAGACAGTAGACGACTGGCTTGCGCCGGAACTGAGAGGCGGAAAAGAACGAGAGCGCTCCATAGCGGAGCGCTCTTTGCGTTTCTCTACTGTCTACCGTCTGCTGCTCTACTGTCGTGCCTCTAGAAGATCTGGAAGTTGACTTCGACGTTGAGATAGACGTCGACGGGTTTGCCGTTCTTGGTGGCGGGCTTGAAGCGGTACTGCTGCACGGCTTCTACGGCCTTTTCGTCCAGGCCCATGCCGACGCCGCGGAGCACGTGCACGTTGCGGGGCCGGCCGTCGGCGCCGACGATGAGGGAGACGACGACGTTGCCGGAGAATTTGGCCTTGCGGGCTTCTTCGGAGAACTCGGGGTCAACCTGGTAGGTGACGATGGGCGGGCGGACTGAGCCGCCGACCTGGTAGACGCCGCCGCCGATGTTGCCGCCCGAGCCGGGGCCGATGCCGGCGCCGTCGCCCGAGCCGATGCCCGTTCCGTTACCGTTGCCCATGGAGAAGCCCTTGAGGGTGGAGTTGGGCATGCCGAGGTTGGGCATGGTGTTGTCGGCGAGCTTCAGGTTCGGCTGCACGACGACCGTGGGCTCAACCGCGAGCTTGGGGGGAATAGTGGGCGGAGCCTTGGGGGGAACGATCTGGGTCTGCGCGAGCTTGGGGAGATGGCCCTGGGTTACGGGGCCGAGATCGTGCTGGCCGCCGCCGCCGCCGATCTTTTTGGCCTGAGGCGCTATGGGCGGCGGAGGCGGCGTGGTGAGGGCAACGAACGCCTGCTTCACCGGCGCGGCGATGGGGACCTTCGAGGCGATGAGGATGGCGATGATCGCAATGATGACGGCGTGTATGCCGACGGCGACTGCGGTTGAGGTCGGGCTCCGGTTGGTCGCCATGCGGTCCGGCACGGCAACGGGCTTGGACTCGAGGACGAGGGGCGGGAGCTTGGGCGCGAAGAAGGCGTCGCGAATGTTGGAGATGAGCGACTGAAAGACGCCTTCTTCCTTGATCTCACCGGTGAGGTGTGGCTCTTCGATGTCGGGGCGCAGAGTGCGGGCCGGGGCGCTGGGGTCGTAGTGGGGCGGGAGAAAGTTTGAATCAGCCATGGGAGGAGGATGTTAAGCGCCTGCGGTTTCTGCTTCCTTCTGCGGTAGAGCTACGCACATTTGACGTAAGGCACCGCGACCTCCGGAACTTTTATTTATTGTAGACGGGTCCCGGTTTTCCTGCTTTTCCATATAGACGGGGAAAGAGGCGAAGAGTCGCGCGCATTGTGACGGGCGACTTGCAGGCGCGAGCGGGGCTAAGCTGCGCGGCCGCCGTACAATAAAGGTTTGGCCGCGATGCCCGGCGGAGGGTCCGTGAGGCAATCCCGCGGTCTGGAGAGTTCATGCCTGAGGTACGACCGGCTGCCACCCAGCCAGGCGAAGAGTCAGAGGGTCAGCCGAAAAAGCGGCTGAAGGACACGCTCAACCTGCCGAAGACAGAGTTTGCCATGAAGGCGAACCTGCCCCAGCGCGAGCCGGAGCGCCTGGCGGCGTGGGAGGCGATGGGGCTGTACGCGGCAGATTCGGCGGGCGCGCGAGGGAGCGCCGAAGTACATCCTGCACGATGGGCCGCCGTATGCGAATGGGGCGATCCACCTGGGGCATGCGCTGAATAAGTGCATCAAGGACTTCGTCGTGAAGACGAAGACGATGGCGGGGTTTGACGCGCCGTATGTGCCCGGGTGGGACTGCCATGGGCTGCCGATCGAGATCAAGGTGGATGAGCAGCTGGGCGGCAAGAAGCTGGAGCTGAACCCGATTGAGGTGCGGCAGGCGTGCCGCGAGTATGCGCAGAAGTACATCGACCTGCAGAGGACGCAGTTCAAGCGGCTGGGTGTGCTGGGGCGGTGGGAGAAGCCGTACTCGACGATGAACTTTGGGTACGAGGCGCGGATTGCGGAGGCGTTCTTCGGGTTCTATGAGAAGGGCTTCGTCTACAAGGGACTGAAGCCGGTGTACTGGTGCTGGCATGACCACACGGCGCTGGCCGAGGCTGAGGTGGAGTACGAGCAGCACACGTCGCCGAGTGTGTATGTGCGGTATCGGCTGACTTCGCCGCCAGAGAATATCGATCCGCGACTTGCGGGGCGCGAGGTGTACACGATCATCTGGACGACGACGCCGTGGACGCTGCCGGCGTCGATGGCGGTGGCGTTCAATCCGGAGATTGAGTATGTGGCGCTGGACAACGGCGAGCGCGTGTACATCGTCGCGCGGGAGCTGGCGGCGGCTACGCGTGAGGCGTGCGCGGAGCAGGGCGAGCTGAAGAACGCGACGGAGATTGCCAGCTTTCCCGGCTCGAAGATGGACCGCGTGACGTTTGCGCATCCGTTTGTGGTCGAGGGTGGGAAGCCGCGCGAGATTCTCGGTGTGCTTGCGGATTATGTGACGACGGAGCAAGGAACGGGCGCGGTGCATACGGCTCCGGCGCATGGGCCGGATGACTTTGCGACCGGGCAGAAGTATGGACTGCCGCTGACGTGCAATGTGGATGCTCACGGCAAGCTGCGGAATTACGAAGGGCTGCCGTTTGATGGGATGTTCGTGTTCAAGGCGAATCCGGTGATCGTGGAGCTGGTGCGCGAGCGCGGAGCGCTGATGGGGCGGCATGATCTTACGCACTCGTATCCGCACTGCTGGCGCTGCCACAAGCCGCTGATCTTTCGCGCGACGGAGCAGTGGTTTATCGGCATGGAGACGCCGGTGCTCTCGCCGAAGGAGAAGAAGCAGACCACGTTTCGGGAGCGCGCGCTGGATGAGATCAAGCGCGTGACGTGGGATCCGAGCTGGGGCGAGGAGCGCATCTCGAACATGGTGGCGACGCGGCCGGATTGGACGATCTCGCGGCAGAGGATCTGGGGCGTGCCGATCGCGGTGTTCCTGTGCGAGGGCTGTCATGAGCCGTTGAATGATGCGAAGGTGAATCGCTCGATTGTGGAGCTGTTTGAGCGGGAGGGCGCGGACGCGTGGTACACGCACGACGTCGCCGCGCTGCTGCCGAAGAAGACAGCGTGCGCGAAGTGCGGCGGCAAAGCGTTCCGCAAGGAGATGGACATCCTGGATGTGTGGTTTGAGTCGGGCGCGAGCTGGCTGGCGGTGCTGGAGCAGGAACCGGAGCTGCAGTTCCCTGCCGATATGTATACGGAGGGTGGAGATCAGCATCGCGGATGGTTTCAGTCGTCGCTGCTGAATGCGGTGGGGCTGCGCGATGAGGCGCCGTACCGGATGACGATTACGTCGGGCTGGACGCTGGATGAGCAGGGGCGCGCGTTTTCGAAGTCGCTGGGCAATGGCGTTGATCCGGTGGACGTGGCGAACCGGCTGGGCGCGGAGATTGTGCGGCTGTGGGTGGCGAGCGTGGATTTTCGCGAGGACGTTGCGGCGAGCGAGAACCTGATGCAGCGGGTGAGCGACAACTATCGCAAGCTGCGGAATACGCTGCGGTTTCTGCTGTCGAACCTGAATGACTTTTCGCCGCGCGAGCATGCGATGCACTTCAGCCAGTTGCAGCCGCTGGATCAGTACATTCTGGCGCGGACGGCGGAGCTGGATGCGGAGATTCGCGAGGCGTACGACGAGTTTGAGTTTCATCGCGCGTACCAGGCGCTGAATGAGTTTACGAATACGGATTTGAGCGCGCTGTACCTGGATGTGGTGAAGGACCGGCTGTATACGCTGGCTCCGGATGCGCCGGCGCGGCGGAGTGCGCAGACCGCGCTGTGGCGGATTGCGGAGGCGTTGACGCGGTTGATTGCTCCGATCCTGAGCTTCACGGCGGATGAGGTTTGGCAGTATCTGCCGAAGCTGGAGGGCCGCGAGGCGAGTGTGCACCTGGCGCTGTTTCCGGATGTGGCGGATATTGTGCCGGGGCGTGTGGCGGGGCTGGAAGAGGATTGGGAGAAGTTGCTTGCGATTCGCGAGCTGGTGAATCTGGAGTTGGAGACGCTGCGCGCGAACAAGGCGATTGGCAAGGGGCTGGATGCGGGCGTGACGGTGATTGCGACGGAAGGCTCGGACGAAGGCATGGTGCTGCGGCGCTATGAGGATGCTCTGGCGGAGTTCTTCAATGTGTCGCAGGTGAGCGTGCAGATGGTAGGCGCGGCCGGTCCGAAAGATGCGGATGGGATGCGGTGATGGTGCGCGCGGAGGTTGCGGGCGGAGCGAAGTGCGAGCGGTGCTGGCGGGTGGTGCCGGATGTGGGCGCGGATGCGCGGTGGCCGTCGGTGTGTGCGCGATGCGCGGAGGCGCTGGCGGTCGTGGGCTTCCCGCTGCGGGCTTCTCTGCTGCAAATCGAAGGGGAGGCCAAGTAGTGGCGGTTCGGGGCAAGCTGCGGGACGCGCGGTGGCTGACTCTGGTGATTGCGGCGGTGGTGATTGCGCTCGACCGCTGGACGAAGCTGTGGATTGTGCACAATATTCGGCCGGGGCACGCGCGCGTGATTATTCCGCACGTGTTCCGGCTGACGCACGTGCTGAATACGGGCGCGGCGTTCAGCCTGTTTGAAGGCGCGGCGTCGCCGGCGCTGGTGCGCAACCTGCTGATCGCGTTCTCGGTGGTTGCGGTGATTGTTGTGCTGGTGCTGATCTGGAAGTTCGCGCGCGAGTTCACGCTGGTGAGCTTTTCGCTGGCGCTGATTCTGGGCGGAGCGCTGGGCAATTTGTACGACCGGGTGCGGTTCTCGCATGTGGTGGATTTTCTTGAGGTGCACATCGTGCACTACCACTGGCCGGACTTTAATGTGGCGGACTCGGCGATCTGTGTGGGAGCGGTGCTGCTGCTCATCGAAATGCTGCGGCCGCAGCATGGAACGAAGAGATAAAGGATGGCTGCTGTCGAGACAAACGAGGTCATCGATCTCCCGGCTGAGCAGAGCTCGCAGCAGAGGGTCACGGAGCAGTCGCAGATTACGATTCGCGGCGCGCGGACGCACAATCTGAAAGGCATCGATGTCGATATTCCGCATAATGCGCTGACGGTGGTGAGCGGCGTGTCGGGCTCGGGCAAGAGCTCGCTGGCGTTTGACACGGTGTATGCGGAGGGGCAGCGGCGGTATGTGGAGTCGTTGTCGGCGTATGCGCGGCAGTTTCTGGAGCGGATCGAGAAGCCGGATGTCGACCACATGGATGGGCTGGCGCCGGCGATTGCGATCAAGCAGAAGAACCAGACGCGCAATCCGCGGTCGACGGTGGCGACGGCGACGGAGATCTACGACTATCTGCGGCTGCTGTATGCGCGCTGCGGGACGGTGACGTGCCTGCACTGCGGCGGTGTGGTGCGGCGGGATTCGGTGGACGAGATTGTGGAGCGCGTGCTGGCGCTGCCGGAGGGAACGCGGGTGTATGCGCTGTTTCCGATTCAGCGGCGCGAGGTGAAGCTGGAGCCGATGCAGGCCGGCGAGTCAGCAAGTCAGCGAGTCAGCAGGTCAGCCTGCGAGCTGAAGCGCCGAAGCGCGCGGCGAAGAAGACGGCGAAGAAGAAAGAGTCTGCGGCGGCGGGGTTCGATATTGCGGATGCGCTGAAGGAGCGGCTGGGCGAGCTGCGCGGCGGGGTTTCAACCGGTTGTGGCAGGAGAGCCCGGAGCCGGGGGGTGCTGGCGCCGAAGGCCCGCGCGTTGGAAAGATCGTGGAGTTCTCGACGCCGGAGTCGCTGCTGGAGCTGGACTTCCCTGCTGCGGCGACGGGCGAGCGGCCGATCTTTGTGCTGGTGGACCGACTGGCGTTGTCGCGGGAGATTCGCGCGCGGCTCGTCGATGCGATCGAGACGGGATATCGCGAAGGCGGGGAGATTCAGTTTCGGAGTGTGCCGCGCGAGGGCGAGGGTGAAGCGCAGACGCTGCGGTTCTCGACGGCGTTCGAGTGCGAGAGTTGCCATCGTGCGTATCGCGAGCCGGAGCCGCGGCTGTTCAGCTTCAACAATCCGTACGGCGCGTGCCCGCGCTGCCAGGGATTTGGAAACACGATTGATTTCGATCCGAACCTGATCATTCCGGATCGCTCGCGTTCACTGGACGCGGGCGCGATCGATCCGTGGACCAAGCCGAAGTATCGGTCGCCGTGGCATGCGGAGATGAAGCGCGCGGCGAAGGCGGAGGGCATTCCGCTGGATGTGCCGTGGTATGACCTGACGGACGCGCAGCAGCGGTTTGTGTACGACGGACGCGGTGCGTGGCCGGGCGTGCGCGGATTCTTCGAGCAGCTCGACCGCAAGAAGTACAAGCTGCATGTGCGGGTGTTTCTGTCGAAGTATCGCGGGTATGCGAAGTGCCCGGACTGCCGCGGGCAGCGGCTGCGGCCGGAGGCGCGCGCGGTGATGCTGTCGAATGGGACCGAGACGAAGAATATCTGCGAGGCATGTGCGCTGACGATCACGGAGGCGCGGGAGTTCTTTGATGCGCTGAAGCTGACGCCGTCGCAGGAGGAGATTGCGGGCAAGGTGCTTGAGGAGGTGCGGCAGCGCATTCAGTTCCTGGAGCAGGTTGGGCTGGAGTACCTGACGCTGGACCGGCTGGCGTCGACGTTGTCGGGCGGTGAGTCGCAGCGGATTCAGCTGGCGACGTCGCTGGGATCGCGGCTGGTGGGTGCGTTGTATGTGCTGGATGAGCCGTCGATTGGTCTGCACACGCGCGATACGGCGCGGCTGATCCGGATCATGGAAGAGCTGCGCGATCTTGGGAACACGATCCTGGTGGTGGAGCATGATCCCGATGTGATTCGGGCGGCGGACCATCTGCTGGACCTGGGGCCGGGAGCGGGCGAGCTTGGCGGCAAGCTGCTCGCGGCGGGCACGGTTGAGGAGGTGACGGCGAATCCGAACTCGATTACGGGCAAGTATCTTTCCGGGCGGGCGCAGATTGCGGTGCCGCGGCATCGGCGTGAGCCGGGGCGCGAGAAGCTGGTGCTGCGCGGCGCGCGCATTCATAACCTGCGCGGTGTGGATGTGGAGATTCCGCTGGGGCTGCTGTGCTGCGTGACGGGTGTGTCGGGATCGGGCAAGTCGACGCTGGTGCACCAGGTGCTGTATCGCGCGTTGCTGCAGGCGCTGGGACAAGGTGAAGGCGGGGATCTCGCGAACATCTATCGCGAGCTGAGCGGAACGCAGTATCTGAACGACGTTGTGCTGGTGGATCAGTCGCCGATTGGGCGCACGCCGCGCTCGAATCCGGTGACGTACATCAAGGCGTTCGATGCGATTCGAGAGCTGTTTGCAGCGCAGCCGGATGCGCGGCGCAAGAACTTTACGGCGGGATCGTTCTCGTTCAACGTGCCGGGTGGGCGCTGCGATGTGTGCGAGGGCGATGGGACGGTCACGGTGGAGATGCAGTTCCTGGCCGACGTGGAGCTGCCGTGCGAGGAGTGCAACGGGACGCGGTATAAGGCGTCGATCCTCGAGGTGAAGTACAAGGGCAAGAATATTTACGACGTGCTGAACATGACGGTGCGCGAAGCGATTCACTTCTTCGCGGGGCATCCGAAGATTGTGGACAAGCTTGCGGTGCTGGACGAGGTTGGGCTGGGGTATGTGCGGCTGGGGCAGTCGGCGACGACGCTATCGGGCGGCGAGGCGCAGCGCGTGAAGCTGGCGCAGCATCTGGCGACGGTGCGGTCGGTATCGGGCGGCGCGGGACAAAACGGGCAGGCGCGGCGGGCGGCCTCGCGGGTGCTCTACATCCTGGATGAGCCGACGACGGGGCTGCACTTTGAGGATGTGGCGAAGCTGCTGACGGCGTTCAGGAAGCTGATTGATGGCGGCGGATCGCTGCTGGTGATCGAGCACAACCTGGATGTGATCAAGTCGGCGGACTGGGTGATCGACATGGGGCCGGAGGGCGGCTCGGGGGGCGGGCAGATTGTTGGCGTGGGCACGCCGGAGGAGATTGCGGCGAATCCGAAGAGCCACACGGGCCGGTGGCTGGGGCCGCTGCTAAGGCACGAGTAAGCTGGCCCGTTCGCTTAAAAGATTTTCTTCCCGAAGGCGGAGCAGAGTAGCTGGACGGCGAGCTCTGCGGTGCGATTGTGCTCGTCGAGAATCGGGTTGACCTCGACGAGTTCAAAGCTGAGCATGCCGCCGTGGTCGCAGAGTATTTCCATTGCGAGATGGGCTTCGCGATAAGTGGCGCCGCCGCGGACGGCCGTGCCCACGCCGGGGGCCTCTTCGGGATCGACCCAGTCGAGGTCAAGCGAGACGTGATATCCGGCGGTGCCATTGGCGGCGATAGGGATGGCGCGCTCCATGACGGTGCGCAGGCCGAGCTCGTCGATGTCGCGCATCGTGAAAACGCGCACCCCGGCGCGGCGGATGTTTTGGCGCTCGGTCTCGTCGACGTCACGAACGCCGACGATGACGGTGTTCTCGGGCAGGACCTTGGGCGCCCAGCCGAGCAGATCGCGCAGGGCGGCGGGCTCCATGCCGAGGAGGGCGGCGACCGGCATGCCGTGCACGTTGCCGGAGGGCGAGGTGTCGGGGGTGTTGAGGTCGGAGTGGGCGTCCATCCAGATGAGGCCGATCTTCTGTTGGTGCGTGCGGAAGTAGTTCGCGACGCCGGCGACAGTGCCGGCTGCCACGGAGTGATCCCCGCCGAGCACGATGGGTGTCGCGCCGTGCGTGAGCGCCTCCTGGACGCATTTGGCGGTGGCCTCGGCGCTCTTGGCGATCTCTGTGAGGAAGCGGGCGCGCTTGTCGCCGCGATCTTTCGTTTCCGCGACCGCGACGGCGACGTTGCCGCGGTCGATGACTTGATGGCCGAGGGATTCGAGCTTGGCCTGGAGGCCGGCGACGCGAAGGGCCGAGGGGCCCATGTCTACGCCTCGGCGCTGCTGGCCCAGGTCCAGCGGAACTCCGATGATTTCGATGTTCCTGGTGCGGTCGAGCGGCATGGTGCTTGGCTCCAGTAAGTGCGCGGATGATTGTCGCAAATGGCGAGGAGGACGGCTATACACAACCGGGTTACGTGGAACGGTTTGCGCGAGGTGCGGCTATTCTGATGCTCGATGCGTTTTGAGCTATTCATGGCGGCGCGGTATCTGCGAGCACGGCGACGCCGGGCCGGTGCGCGCGGGCATGCGGTCGCGGGCATCGTGACGGGGATTTCTATTGTCGGAATCGCTGCGGGGGTTGCTGCGCTGATCATTGCGTTGGCGATTACGAACGGCATGCGGCGGGACCTGCAGCAGCGGCTTGTGGGCGCGCTGGCGCATGTGGAGCTGATGCGAACGGCGGGTGATGGTATTCGGGACTGGCGGCCGCTGATGGAGAAGTTAGGTCAGGAGCCGCATGTGGTTGCGGTGGCGCCGGGACTATATGGGCAGGTGCTGATCTCGCGCGGTGCGCGGTCGGGTGGGGCGCTGATTAAGGGGATATTGCCGAAGGATGAGCTGCGGGTCGGGAATCTGCTGCAGGCGGTGAAGCAAGGATCGTATGCGGAGTTGAACCCTGGATGCGAGTCTAGGGCCGGAGCCACCGCCGATCGTGCTTGGGAATGATCTCGCGGTGACGCTTGGCGCGGGTGTCGGCGACACGGTGCTGGTTACGAGTCCGCAAGGTGAGCTGACGCCTTTAGGATTGGTGCCGCGGTATCAGCGGTTTCGAGTGGCCGGGATCTTCGATTCGGGCTTTTATCAGTACGACTCGGCGTATGCGTTCATGCGGCTTACGGATGCGCAGCATTTGTTTTCCGAACCGGACCTGATTTCGGTGTTGAGTTTCAAGCTGGATGATCTGTATCGGGCGCCGGAGGTTGCGAAGGAGCTGGAGTTTGCGGCCGGACCGGGATACCAGGCGACGACGTGGATCGATCAGAACCGGGAGCTGTTCCGCGCGCTGAAGCTCGAACAGGTTGTGACGTTCGTCATCCTGGCGCTGATCGTGGTCGTCGCGGCGCTGAATATTCTGATCGCGCTGACGATGATGGTGATGGAGAAGTCGCGCGATATTGCCGTGCTGATGAGCTTTGGCGTTTCGAGCGCGCAGGTACGGCGGATTTTTCTGCTGGAAGGTTTGCTGATTTCCGTGATCGGCAGCGTGCTGGGGCTGGTGCTGGGGTATGCGGGAAGTTTGCTGGGCGCGCACTATCGGTTCATTCCGCTCGACCCGAGCGTGTACTCGATCAGCTATCTGCCTTTTGCGCCGAGGATTACGGATGCGCTGATTGTGCTGGCGGTCTCGCTGGGCTTGTCGCTGCTGGCGACGCTGTATCCGTCGCAGTCCGCGGCGAGTATTCTGCCCGCGGAAGCGCTGCGGTATGAGTAGCGCAGTATTCTGCTGAGGAGGTGATCGATGCCACGACTTTCCTACCCTAAGCTCGCGCCGGAGGCGTACAACACGCTGGTTTCGCTGGGCAAATACCTGCGCACCGGAACGAACCTCGATCATCGTCTGATCGAGCTGGTGGATTTGCGCGCGTCGCAGCTCAACGGATGCGACTTTTGCATCGCGATGCACACGAGCGAGCTGAAGCATTCGAATGAGCCGGAGTCGCGGATCAATGCTGTGGCGAACTGGCGCGAGTCGGATGGGTTCACACCGCGCGAGCGCGCGGCGCTGGCGTGGACGGAGGAGATCACGAACATCCAGGACGGCCATGCGTCGGATGAGGCGTATGCGGCGGTGAGCGAGTTCTTCAAGGACAAAGAGCTTGTGGACCTGACGTTTGCGATTGCGGCAATCAATGCGTGGAACCGGCTCGGGATCGCGTTTCGGGCGGAGTGGAATCCGGCGATGCGTCCGGGGAATGCGGCTCCTGCTCAGGCGGCAGTTGCGAGCTCATGAAGGACTGCGACGAGCTGTTGTGCGCGCTGGCGCTGAAGAAGACGTATCCGGCGGTTGCGCCGGGGACGGCGGATTTGGAGCTCTTTCGTGATCTGAACCTGCATGTTGCGGCCGGGGAGATGGTCGCGGTTGTCGGCGAGTCCGGCGCGGGCAAGAGCACTCTGCTGCACATTCTGGCGGCGCTGGACACGCCCACCGCAGGCGAGGTGTGGTGCGGCTTCACGCACGTGACGGGGCTCTCGCGGGCGCAGGCCTCCGCCTTTCGTAATCGCGAGATTGGGTACGTATGGCAGTTCCACTACCTGCTGCCGGAGTTCTCGGCGGTGGAGAATATTGCGCTGCCGCTGCTGGCGCGCGGCGTACGGCGAGGGACGGCCATGCAGGAGGCGGCTACCTGGCTGGAGCGGGTGGGCTTAGCGGGACGGGCGGCGAATCGGGCGGGAGAGCTTTCCGGCGGCGAGCAGCAGCGGGTTTCGATTGCCCGGGCGCTGGTTACGCAACCCAAGGTGCTGCTGGCGGATGAGCCTACGGGGGATCTGGATGAGGCGACGGCGGACCGGGTGTTCGCGTTACTGCAGCAATTGCACCGCGAGCAGGGGCTGACCAGCGTGATTGTCACGCATAACACAGAGTTTGCGCGGCGCTGCGACCGGGTGCTGCGGCTCTCGGAAGGTCAGCTTGTACCGGCTTAGATGGGGTTTGCATCCGTTTTCCCACAAATGCGTCCAATTTAAGGCTCCTTGTACGTTTGTGGGGTGGCGCTGGACCGCACTCTTACAGCTACACTGTGGGCACTACTCCTGGCTGCCTCATGGCACTCAGTTTCGTTAGCGTCGCAGAAGAAGGCGGCGTAGGCCACGGTCCAGAAGCGCTCCGGCGCTCCACGGAGAACCGGAGTGCAGTTCGAAGGGGGAGCATGTTCGAACGCTACACCGAAAAAGCGCGGCGCGTGATTTTCTTCGCGCGCTACGAGGCCAGCCAGTTCGGCTCGCCGTACATTGAGACTGAACATCTCCTGCTGGGCCTGCTGCGCGAAGACAAAGCACTGACGAATCGCTTCCTTCGCTCGCATGCCTCTGTTGAATCTATCCGTAAGCAGATTGAGCAACATACGACCGTGCGCGAGAAGGTTTCGACGTCGGTTGATCTTCCACTTTCCAACGAATGCAAGCACGTTCTCGCCTACGCGGCTGAAGAGGCCGAGCGGCTGAGCCATAAGCATATTGGGACCGAGCATCTGCTCCTGGGACTGCTGCGCGAGGAGAAGTGCTTCGCGGCGGAGATCCTGATGGAGCGCGGGCTGCGGCTGCCGGCGATCCGCGAGGAGCTGCAGCGGACAACGCAGGAAAAGCCCACCGCAGCCAGCGGCAAGCAGGCGCGCCAGCAGCAGGAGCAGTCGATGCTGGCGGAGTTCTCGCGCGACCTGACCCAGGCGGCGAGCGAGCAATCGCTTGACCCATTGGTGGGACGCGATCACGAGGTTGAGCGCGTCATCCAGATCCTGTGCCGCCGGACGAAGAACAATCCGGTGCTGATCGGCGAGCCGGGCGTGGGTAAGACCGCGATCGTCGAGGGGCTGGCGCAGAAGATTGCCGACGGCGAGGTGCCAAGCTTCCTCGCTGACAAGCGGGTGCTGTCGCTGGATCTTTCGCTGATCGTTGCGGGAACGAAGTACCGCGGGCAGTTCGAGGAGCGGCTGAAGACGATCATGAAGGAGCTGATGGAGTCGCAGAACTCCATCGTGTTCATCGACGAGCTGCACACGCTGGTGGGTGCGGGGTCGGCGGAGGGGTCGCTGGATGCAGCGAACATCCTGAAGCCGGCGCTGAGCCGCGGCGAGATTCAGTGCATCGGCGCGACGACGCCGGCGGAGTATCGCAAGTCGATCGAGAAGGACCGGTCGCTGGAGCGGCGCTTCCAGGCCGTGAAGGTGCCGCCTCCGAACGAAGAGGACGCGATCAAGATCATCATGGGGATCAAGGAGCGGTACGAGAAGTTTCACGCCGTCAGCTATACGGACGACGCGATCAGCTTCTCGGTGTCGCACTCGAGCCGATATATTCCCGACCGGTTCCTTCCGGACAAGGCGATCGATCTGATCGACGAGGCGGGTGCACGCGTGAAGCTGCGCCAGACGACCCTGCCCGAGGAACTGACCGAGGTTCAGAAGCGGATCAAGTTCATCGTGCACCGCATGGAGAACGCGATTGCGAACCATGAGTTCGAGAAGGCGCGGTTCTACTCGGACGAGGAGCGCAAGGAGCGCGACAACCTGCGCGCGCTGCGGGACAAGTATCACCTGGATGAGTCGAGCTCGGGCATCGTGACGCGCGAGGACATCGAGGATGTGGTCTCGCGGTGGACGGGCGTTCCGATTACGTCGATCAAGGAAGAAGAGACGCAGAAGCTGCTGCGGGTTGAAGAGGAGCTGCACAAGCGGGTGATCGCGCAGGACAAGGCGATCTCGGCGCTGGCGCGGTCGATCCGGCGCTCGCGTGCGGGGCTTAAGAATCCGAACCGGCCGATTGGCTCGTTCCTGTTCCTGGGGCCGACGGGCGTGGGCAAGACGGAAGTTGCGCGCACGCTGGCGCACTTCCTGTTCGGGAGCGAGAAATCGCTGATCCGCTTCGATATGTCGGAGTTCATGGAGAAACACTCGGTCTCGAAGCTCATCGGCTCGCCTCCGGGCTACGTGGGCTACGAGGAGGGCGGTCAGCTTACGGAGCGCGTGAAGCGTTCGCCGTACTCGGTTGTGCTGCTCGACGAGGTCGAGAAGGCGCATCCGGATGTCTTCAACTTGCTGCTGCAGGTGTTTGAAGACGGCCAGTTGACGGACGGTCTCGGCAACACGGTCGACTTCAAGAACACGATCCTGATCATGACGTCGAACATCGGGGCCAAGCACCTGATGAAGCGCGAAGGGCTCGGGTTCCAGTCGTCGAAGGACGAGGTCGTGCTCGAGAAGATGCAGGAGATGGTGATGGGTGAGGTGAAGCGTACCTTCAACCCTGAGTTCCTGAATCGTCTCGACGAGGTCATCGTCTTCACGTCGCTGGGCGACAACGAGCTGATGCAGATCCTGGAGCTTCTGGTCCAGCAGCTCAACGTCAACCTGGTGCACAAGGCGATCACAATCTCGGTCGAGGATACGCCAAGCGCTGGATTCTCGAGAAGACGGTCACGGACCGGAACTACGGTGCGCGTCCGTTACGCCGCGCGCTGCAGCGGTTTATCGAAGATCCTCTGTCAGAGGCGCTGATTGCCGGACAGATTCTCGAACGGCCGGCGTTCCTTGAGGTCTACCTTGAAAATAACCACTTGTTCTATCGCCCCGTTTCGAGCGAGGGCGAGGAGAAGCTGGCCGGGCTGGCACTGAGCGCGGTCTAAATCAGCGGAATCAAAACAACGAGGCGCCCCGGCACAGACCGGGGCGTTTCACTTTAGCGAACTATTCGGTGGCGAGCCCGGCCCTGATCTTCGGCTTCCGCAGAACCCAAGTCAGTCCAACGGCGGCTGTGTCCAGACTCTGGCGCAAGCTTCGCTCGTAAGTCCCGGTAAGCATCAGGTGAGTTCCGATCGGCAGATCGAGTTCGGCGAATGCGCCGTTGTCTTCGGCTGCTCCCGCACCTTCGAGAACCTGGACAGTGACAGTCTTCCCTTTTTTGTTTTTGCGTTTGACGTTGCCGTAGACCTTCTGGTCGCCGATCGGGAGTTCCTCGTAGGCTTCAAGGTCGAGGTTAAGGCCGAGCGGAAGGTCGATGGACGAGCCTGCCTGGAAGTTCGCAAGTGGACCGACTGCAACGTAAGGCTTCTTCACAGCCTTGTTCACCAGGCTGGAGGAGTCTCCTTCACCGATCTCAATGTCGGGATCAAAGGGGCCGATCTGGTAGTCGACGTGGTTCGTGACGTTGTATGTCTCGGTGTCCGCACTTAGGCCGAAGCGGACATTGCCGGTCGGAAATCCGCCAGACGCGGTCGCCGTGTCGTTCAGATGAGTGTGCGAGAGCTCGTAGGTTGCGGCGAGCGTGGTGTCGCCGAGAAGATTGTTGCCCGTCCTGAGTTCGTCGACCGATTTGCCGTTAACTTTGACCGGGACGAAGGCATTAATGGTGGAGTACCACGGGACGGAACCGCTCAGCGAGAAATGCCTGTTGAAGCGGAGCGAGAGCGCGGGAGTCATAACGACGGACCAGCCTGTCGCAGAATTGTGTTGTCCGGTCTCGTCGAGGATGAAGTTGAGGCCGTTCACCGGAGCAACGAGGTCGGTCTGCGCTGTGGTGGTGCTTTTGAGAGAACTGCCGGCCGCCGCTGCCTGTGCCTGGCTGCGCTGCGTGAGCAAACTCGGGGAGGCGAGAGCAATCACAAGAGTGACCTTCAGCGAAGTGGTGCCTGAGAAGTGCATGGGACAGCGCTCGCTTCCGTCGATGATTTGCATTTGTAGAGGGCCTCGGGAATCTGCCGAGGCCCTCGTTAGCACGACTACTTCTTGTGCGTACGGCGCTCGTCGCGGTTGATACGGCGCGACTCCTGATTGAGCTGCTTGTTAAGCAGCTTCTTGTCCTGCGCGGTGAGCTTGCCGTGATCCTGCGCGCGCATGCCGTTCTCTTCCTTGTTGACGCCAGCTTCCTGCGTCTCCAGCTTCGCGACTTGACCATCGGTGAGCTTGTCGGAGTTCATGCCGGCGACAATGCGGTCCTGCTGATTCTCGAGACGCTTATTGACCTCGCCTTTTTCCGGCTGCTGCGTTGCGGAGTTGTGCTTGTCGGCGTGGATGTCCTTCGATTCGGTGTTCAGTTGCGACTTGAGAACGGCCTTGTCCTGCGCCGTGAGATGGCCGTTGTCCTGCTGACGCATACCGCGCTCTTCCTTGTTGATGCCGGTCTCCTGCGTTTCCAGGCTGGCAGCTTCGCCGGCGGTCAGTTCCCCGCTCTTCAGGCCCTGCGAGATGCGGTCCTGCTGATTTTCCTTGCGCTGGTTGATCGTCGCGTTCGTCGCAGTCGATGTGCTTGTGGTGGCGGCCGCAGTGGTGGAGGTTGAGGTTGTGGTTTGCGCGTAGATGGCGCCGGAGGCCGCCAGGAGTGCGGTGGCAATGGAAAGCGTTGTGACTTTCATCAGAATTTGCCCCTTATATTTTTTTTGCTGCGCACTGCGACTCTTTTGCCACCTGTCGCGTCGTGCCTGCACACCCCAGACACGAGGATTTGCACCGTGTTGTGGTCAAACGGAGAAATATTCGCGCATGTCGTTGAGCGACTAGTACGAAGGTAATTGGAAGACCTCGATACAGCGGGCAAAACGAAGGCGCGCCGCAAATGAAATCGCGGCGCGCCCTGTTTCTTTGCTGCTCGTACGGCTTTCAGCTCAACGTGGTGCTTGAGGCGTTACATTAGCCGCGTGCTGACGGACTGTGCTGCCTTGCTTGCATTCTTCACGTACCCGGTCGCGGTATCGATGACGCCGCCGAACTGGTCTTTACCGGTGGCGATCAGCTGTTGCGCCTGCTTGGTGAGGCGGTCGGCCTGATCCTTCAGGTAGTCACCCGCGTCCTGCAGGTTGTCGCTCAGGTCCTCCATACTGCGGCGCAGCTTCTTGCGCGTAACTTCGCCGGACTGCGGCGCCAGAAGAATGGCGGTAACTCCGCCGACAAGCATTCCCAGTCCAAAAGCAATCCAAAACGTCTTCTGACGCATAGGTCGTCCTCCCAACACTTCTTTTGGTTTGGATTCCCGTCAGCACTGGCAGGTTGGACTGTGGAGATATCAGGAAAGTCCGGCAAGTTTCCTCGCCCTCACGAAGATCCGCAGCAGCATCGGGCGGTTCAGTTTGCCGGTGTTGGTGTTCCGCAGCGACGGATGGTAGCTGCCGAGGAGCGTGATGCCGTTCGGCAGGCGGTACTCGGCTCCGTGGCCAAAGAGAAAAGCAGAGCGGCGCTCGATCACGCCCGCTCGCAGCAGATGCGCGAGGTAGCCGTCCCAGGCGACCTTGCCGAGACAGACAACGACCTTCACGCGCGGCAGCAACTCGATCTCGTCGGCCAGGTGCGGAGCGCAGTTACGGATCTCCTCCGGCGTCGGCTTGTCGCCTGGTGGCGCGCACCGGACGACGGCGCTGATCCACATCCCGCGGAGCTTGAGCCCGTCTTTCAAGCCAGTCGAGGTGGGTTGGCTGGCGAAGCCGGCGTCGTGCAGGACGGGATACAGGAAATCGCCTGAGCCGTCGCCGGTGAAGATGCGCCCGGTACGATTGCCCCCGTGAGCTCCGGGTGCGAGGCCGAGAGTGAGGACGCGAGCCTTGGGATCGCCATAACCGGGGACGGGCCGCGCCCAGTAGGTCTGGTCCATGTAGGCGCGGCGCTTGCGTTCGCCGATGTCCTTGCAGTATTCGCGAAGTCGAGCGCAGCGCTCACATGCGGCGATTCGTTGATGCAGTTCTGTCAGGGTTGGCAAAACCTGCAGTCCGGCGCCGCGCACCCGAACCGCATCTGATTCCCGTCTAACCAACAGCGTCCCTCGTAACGATACTATCGTGGAGGCGCCGCGTTTAGGCGTGTGCGCTGGCGCGCGTCCGCACTGGAACGGAGAACAATGAACCTCGGAAATCGGCAGCTCAACGAAGCTGGAGAGCCCTCGCCTCTCCGCCGATTCTCCAAGTCGGGGTACCTGACGCCGAGCCTGATCGCGCTGCTTTGCGTGATCCTGCTGATTGCGGCGCATGAGAGCGGGCGCGGCCACTACCACAAGCTGCGCGACCGAGTGATTCCAGTCAACAATCAGCCGAACCTGGCGACCGGTCCCGGAGGGCAGGAGCCGGTCATT
Organism: uncultured Acidobacteriaceae bacterium; assembly: GCA_963777205.1. Taxonomy (GTDB): domain Bacteria; phylum Acidobacteriota; class Terriglobia; order Terriglobales; family Acidobacteriaceae; genus Granulicella. The sequence continues at coordinate 248,005 of CAVZPQ010000004.1, forward strand.
CTGCGGCGCTCGGCGGATGCGATCGACGGAGAGCCGGAGTTTCTTTCAGCGACGCTGCTGCCTGGCCGCGGCATGAACCTGTTGCAGCTTACCGCGGCGGTTCCGGGCAAAGGCGAGGTGCCGATTCTGCTGTCACCCAGTCTTGAAGACGCCAGCCGCGTGCTGACGGGCGCCGGCGAGGATGCCAACGGAAGCGTGAGCACAACCTTCGGCGCGGCGATCCTTGCGCCCTGGGCCGGGCGGCTGACGGGCGCGCCGACATCCAGCGCGTCCACGCTCGAGAGCGTGTGGGACGGCGAACGGATTACGTTTCCGCCCTCACGCCTTGGAAACACCATTTCGACCATGGGGCTGATGCTGGATCGCCAGGCCGATAGCGTCAGCACGGACACAATCCCCGACGGACGAGCGGCAACCGCTATCTATCACGCAGGTTCGTTTTCAGGCGCGTGGCCCTCGATGATGGACATTACGGTGCGTGCGGAATTGGCCGGCAGGGTGTTCGACCTCACGATCACGGAACAGAACACCGGGCAGGTTCCGGAGCCGGCGGGGATCGGGTGGCATCCTGTGTTCGCGATCTCCGGCAACCGGGCTGACGCGCGGGTCACGATTCCGTCGATTACGAAGATCGAGGTCGACCGTCGCACGAATCTTCCGACCGGAAAGACGGTTCTGACGGGCGGCACGACGGCCGACCTGCTGCGCGCGCGTGGTACGCGGCTCGATGATATGAACCTGAATGACACGTACACGAACCTTCAAGCGGGCATCCTGGGAGATGGGCCGGTGGCAGAGATTCGCGATCCCGCCGCCGGATACGGCATTCGGCTGACGCCGCTGACCGCGAGCATCAAGTTCATGCGCGTGGTCGCGCCAGCTGATGCGCAGTGGATCTCGATTGAGCCGGACACCAATGTGGACGACCCGTTCGGGCACGAGTGGCCGAATCCCGACGATACGGGCCTGGTAAGCCTGCAGCCCGGAGATACCCTGCAGTGGCACGTTCGGCTGGAGATCTTCTCGCTCGCGACGCCGGCCCTTCCCCTTCCCTCGACGAATCCCGCAGCTACACCAAACAGCGGAAGCACGCCGTAGCTTGCGCGGTTGACCCTCCACCCCGCGCACCGTATCCTTTGAAAGGACCTGCGAAGCTGCCAGGCGCTCGATCCACGGCCGGTGCGGAACAGCAAAGCAGAGCTCCCGCGTAGCCGGCATTCACAGGCTCGGCATGAGCCACTTCCGGCAGCTTTACCTCCGCTCGCATAATTTCCCACTACGAGAGACAAACTTTTGAGCCCCACAGAGACCACCAACGAAGAGACATTTGCCGCGAACCCTGAGACGGCATCGGCCGAGGCCCAGCACGATCACGCGCATGACCACGACCACGACCACGCCGGCCATGATCACGAGCACCATCATCACGAGCCCGCACCCACGCTGAACCCCGAGCTGACCCGCTCGGTTGAAGTGGAAGCGCCTGCCGCTGATGTGGACAAGGCATTCCGCCAGGTGACGCGCAAGTACGCGAAGATGGCGCGCATCCCGGGCTTCCGCGCAGGCAAGGTGCCGGAGTCGCTGATCAAGTCGCGCTTCGCGAAGGAAGTTCGGCAGGAGGTGCTCGAGTCGCTGGTTTCGGACAAGTTCCGCCAGGCATTGGAGCAGCAGAAGCTGAACCCGATCTCGCAGCCGCAGGTATCGGAGATGCAGCTCGTTGAGGGGCAGCCACTGAAGTTCAAGGCGACCTTCGAAGTTCTGCCCGATGTCAACGTGGACGGCTACGATGCGATCTCGGTGAAGCGTCCGGACGCGTCTCTGACGGCCGAGGAGTATCAGGCTGAGCTCGATGCCGTTCTCGATCATCACGCCACAGTTGAGCCGGTTGAAGAAGACCGTCCGCTGGCGGACGGCGATTGGGCGGAGATCAGCTTCAAGGGCCAGGTGCAGGACCTCGCGCAGACCGTCACCGAAGAGGGCGTCGAGAACAAGAGCCAGCAGCCGGAGCTTACGGGTGAGGACGCGCTGATTGAGATCGGCGGCAAGCACACGGTGCAGGCTTTTACTGAGGCACTGCGCGGCGCCAAGGTCGGCCAGGAGCTCACGTTTGAGGCAAGCTATCCGGCGGAGTTCGGCGATGAGCGCCTTGCAGGCAAGACCGTCAGCTACGACGTGACGGTGAAGGCGATCAAGCGCAAGACGTACCCGGAGCGCGACGACGAGTTCGCCAAGCAGCTGGGCAACTACGACAGCTGGGGTGAGTTCGAGACGAAGCTCCGCGACCGTGTCGCTTCGCGCAAGAAGAATGCGCTCGAGACACAGGCGCGCGACCAGATGCTCGACGAGCTGATTGCGAAATTCCAGTTCCCTGTTCCCGAGACGTTTGTGCAGCAGCAGATTGATGCCCGGCTGGAGCGCGGTCTGCGCGCGCTTGCCCAGCAGGGCATGACCGCTGATGCCATGCGACAGCTTGACTTCGGTCGTCTGCGCGCCGCGCAGCGCGACCAGGCTGTCAACGAGGTGAAGGCTTCCCTGCTGCTGGACACGATCGCCGCGCGAGAGAACATCGCCGTATCGGATGAGGACCTCGAGCGCGAACTGCTGATGCTTTCGCTGCAACAGCGTGAGCCGGTCGAGACACTCCGCAAGCGTCTATCTGAGGATGGATCGCTGAATCGTATTCGCGAGCAGCTCCGTCGCGAGAAGACCGGCTCCGTGCTGTTCGATAAGCTCGCGGCTTAGTTCTCACGCTGCACTGGCCGGGCTCCCACCTTCGCCATCAGTGACGCTGCGAAGGTGGGTTGCCGAGCTGGCTTACTCTGCCCACATCCTCATCGCGTCGCGGTATTCTGAGCACGCAATACAAGAAAGAGAGAGCTATGGGACTCATACCGATGGTGCTCGAGCAGACGAGCCGGGGCGAACGCTCCTATGACATCTACAGCCGTCTGCTGCGCGACAACATCATCTTCCTCGGGACGCCGATCGACGACAACGTCGCGAACCTGATCATCGCGCAGCTTCTGTTCCTTTCGGGCGAGGACCCGGAGAAGGATATCCAGCTTTACATCAACTCGCCGGGTGGATCGATCTCGGCGGGCCTGGCGATCTACGACACCATGCAGTACATCAAGAACGATGTGGTGACGTTCTGTATCGGGCAGGCTGCTTCGATGGGCGCGTTTCTGTTGATGGCGGGCAAAAAGGGCAAGCGGTTCACGCTGCCGAATTCGCGCATCCTGATTCATCAGCCGTCGATGGGCGGACTGCAGGGCCAGGCGACAGATATCGACATCCACGCGCGCGAGATTCTGCGCATCCGCGAGCTCACCAACAAGCTGATGGCGTTGAACACCGGACAGCCGCTCGATCGGATTGAGCGCGACGTGGAACGCGACTTCATCATGACGCCGCAGCAGGCGAAGGAATACGGTATTATCGACGACATCATCGACCGTCCGCGAACTTAGTCATTCGCGGGAGAAAATGCTTCCGAAGAGGGGCTCATGAACTGGAAGACCAAGGGATTGATCCAGAGGGCACTCAGTTCTCTCCCTTACGGTTCGCAGTGCAACTGTCTGCTGCAGCGAACGGTCGGTCAGTTGCGGACCGATGCGGCGATTCAACAAGTGTTCGAGGCAGACGTCACCGTCATATTCGAACGCATGGCCCGGCTCAATCTGGATCCCCGCCACAGCCGGATCCTGGAGATCGGCACCGGATGGCTGCCCGTTCTTCCTCTCAGCCTCGCATTGGCGGGGTTCGGTAACATCTTTACCGTTGATCTGTACCCGCACCTGCGGGAGGCGGCGATAAGCCGTACGCTCTCGGCGCTTCGGCAATACATCTATCACCCGATCTTCCACTGTTTCGTAACGTCGGAACAGGTGGAGGCAAACTTCGACCGCCTTTCGCGCAGTGCTTCTATCTTTTCTGCGGCGGGTATCAGCTATGTCGCTCCGTGCAATGCAGGGGCCACGCAGTGGCCGGCGGGCAGCATGGATCTGATCACGTCCAACAATGTCTTCGAGCATGTGCCCGCGCCCGGGCTGCTTGCGCTGTTTGGGGAGGCGAAGCGGCTCCTACGTCCGGGCGGCAGTGTCCTGCATTGCGTCAATTGCGGGGACCATTACGCCTATGCCGACAAGGCCATCTCGCAGGTGAACTATTTCAGGTTCTCCGAGCAAGAGTGGAAGCGCTGGAACAATTCGATTCAGTACCAGAACCGCCTCCGCCCAATCGATTTCATCGAGATGGCGGAAAATCGCGGTTTACGGATCAGTTCGGCCGAGTACAACGCCCATCCTGAACACTTGAGTGAGCTGCAGCGGATGGAAATCGCTCCGGAATTCCGGCACTACGCTCTCGAACAGCTTGCGGCGACCTCGCTAACCCTCATCGCTTCCGCCTGATCTCCTAGCGTGACAGCGTTTTTTGGCTCTCGGTACGTTACCAACGGTGTGTCTTGCCGCGTTCGCGCGGGCGCATGACGCTTCGCCGGACCTACCCTGCCCCGTATCGGTTTGGACACCCGTACTCAAGTAACGTCTGTATGGCACGGACGTGACGTTTGCACGTGCTTGTCCGGTGTAGACTGGGGATGTTTGCATGAGTGTCCGCGCTCTCCCCGGCAGCGGTGCTCCAAGGAGCTGCTCTCTGATATGAAGACCTCTCGGGGCTCGGACGATTCCCTTCGCTGCTCGTTCTGCCATAAGTCTCAGGACGCCGTGGCGAAGCTCATCTCATCGCCGTCGGACTATCCACGGGCCTACATCTGCGATGAGTGCGTGGGCGTCTGCAACTCGATCCTGGAGGACGACAAGAGCGAGGCGCAACCGGGGTCAGCTCCAGCGCATCTGCCCAAGCCGGCCGAGGTGAAAGCGTTCCTCGACGAGTACATCATTGGGCAGGACACGACCAAGAAGAAGCTCGCGGTCGCGGTCTACAACCACTACAAGCGCATCCAGATGAACCGCTCGCGCACGGGCGATGTTGAGCTCGCAAAGTCCAACATTCTTCTGGTCGGTCCGACGGGCTCGGGCAAGACGCTGATGGCCCAGACAATGGCGAAGATGCTGGACGTTCCCTTCGCCATCGTCGACGCCACGACGCTCACCGAGGCCGGTTACGTCGGCGAAGACGTCGAGAACATTATCCTGAAGCTTCTGCAGGCGGCCGACGGCGATGTAGCGCGTGCCCAGTCCGGGATCATCTACATCGACGAAATCGACAAGATCGGCCGCAAGGACGAGAACCCCTCGATCACCCGCGACGTCTCCGGCGAGGGCGTTCAGCAGGCGCTGCTGAAGCTGCTCGAAGGAACGGTCGCCAATGTTCCACCTCAGGGCGGACGCAAGCATCCTCACCAGGAGTTCACGGTTGTTGATACGACGAACATCCTGTTCATCTGCGGTGGAGCGTTCGTTGGCCTCGAAAAGATCATTGCGCGGCGAATCGGCAAAAAGGCACTCGGGTTCAAGACGGTCGCGGATGGCGATGCGAACGGCGGCGCCGAGATCACACCGATCCGCGCACAGCGCGACACCGAGCTGCTCCGCCAGGCTGAGCCTCAGGACCTGCTGAAGTATGGCCTGATTCCGGAGTTCATCGGGCGTCTGCCGGTGCTGGGCATTCTCGACGAGCTGGATGAGGCAGCTCTGATCGACATTCTCACGCGTCCGCGCAACGCCATCCTCAAGCAGTACGCGAAGTTGTTCGAGTATGAGGGTGTGAAGGTTACATGGACGGACGAAGCGGCCCGTTCCATCGCGCGCGAGGCTCTGCACCGCAAGGTTGGCGCGCGCGGCCTGCGTATGATCCTCGAGGAGCTCATGCTGGACCTGATGTATCACGTCCCCGGCAACAAGAAGGTGAAGGAGCTGATCATCACCGATGAGATGGTGAAGAACCGCGACATCACCCTTCCGGTTGTCCTTGAGAAGGCTGGCTAATATCTTCACCACACCTACGCAGTGGACGGCCCTCGGGCCGTCCTTCTGTTTTCAGTCCTGCTAAAACGCAGCTTTGGACGCACCGAAACTCGGCGAAGTGAAGTGTGTTCCCAGGTACGTACCATGCTTTGCACAAACTGAACAAACTGCGACTCCTAAGCCATAGACGCTCCCCCTAAAGCGCGTACAATTCCCACCAAAGCCGGGCTTCGCATCGTTTGCACAGTGCGACACGTCTAATCGGGAGACCCATGAATCAGGACGACAGAGACATACTGAACGGAACACAACGCAAGCTCCCGATGATGCCCATCCGAGAGATGGTTATCTTCCCGCACATGATGGCGCCCTTCGTAGTGGGTCGCGAGTCCTCTGTGCGTGCGCTTGAAGAGGCGCTGAACGGCGACCGCAAGATCTTTCTCGCAACCCAGCACGATGCTTCGGTGGACGAGCCCACGGCTGACGACATCTACACGGTCGGGACGATCGGCAACATCGTGCAGTCGGTCCGGATGCCCGACGGCAACATCAAGGTGCTTGTGGAAGGCGTGGAACGCGCCCGCGCGACTGAGGTCAACGACGACGATGGATTCTTTGTCGCCACCGTGCGGACCTCTCGCGCAGAGCTGCAGGCCACTCCACAGACCGAGCAGATCGTCGCCCGTGTGCACCAGCTGTTTGAGCAGTATTCAAAGCTGCAGCAGTCGCTGAATCAGGAGACCGCAGCGGCGCTGCGCACCGACGAACCTGCCAAGCTGGCCGACGTCATCGCGGCGAACATGCCGCTCACGATCGAGGAGAAGCAGCAACTTCTGGAGGTCTTCGACCCGGAGGTGCGGCTCTCGCGGATCGCCGACACGCTCGACATCGCGATCGAGAAGCTGAACGTTGACCGCACCATTCAATCGCGCGTAAAGCGCCAGATGGAGCGCGCCCAGAAGGAGTACTACCTCAACGAAAAGATCAAGGCGATCCAGAAGGAGCTCGGCCGCGGCGAGAAGTCGGAGTTCGATGAGCTGAAGAAGCGCATCGAAGATGCCGGCATGCCTGCCGAGGTCAAGGAGAAGGCGATCCAGGAGCTGAAGAAGCTCGAAGCGATGCCGCCGATGTCTGCCGAGTCCACCGTCTCGCGCAATTACCTCGACTGGCTCCTGGCCGTGCCGTGGAAGAAGCGCAGCAAAGAGATTCGCTCCATCGACAACGCCGAGCAGGTCCTCAACGAAGACCACTATGGCCTCGAAAAGATCAAGGAGCGCATCCTCGAGTTCCTCGCAGTTCGACAGCTCGTCAAGAATCCGAAGGGCTCGATCCTCTGCTTCGTAGGACCTCCGGGCGTAGGCAAGACCTCGCTCGGCATGTCGATCGCGAAGGCGACCGGACGGAAGTTCGTTCGGCTGTCACTCGGCGGTATTCGTGACGAAGCCGAGATCCGCGGGCATCGCCGCACGTACATCGGCGCGCTCCCTGGCCAGATTATCCAGTCGATGAAGAAGGCCGGCACCAAGAATCCCGTCATCATGCTCGACGAGATCGACAAGATGGCGTCGGACTTCCGCGGCGACCCGGCCAGCGCGTTGCTCGAAGTCCTGGACCCCGAGCAGAACAACACCTTCCAGGACCACTATCTCGACGTGGAGTACGACCTGTCGCAGGTGCTCTTCGTTGCGACGGCTAACGTGCTCCACACGATCCCTGGCCCGCTGCAGGACCGCATGGAGATCCTGCGCCTCACCGGCTACACGGAACTCGAGAAGCTCGAAATCGCCCGCCAGTACCTGGTGCGCAAGCAGCGGGAAGCCACCGGCCTGACGGAAGAGCAGATCAGCTTCTCCGACGATTCCCTGCGCGAGATCATTCGGCACTACACGCGTGAATCCGGCGTGCGCAATCTCGAGCGCGAGATCGGCAACGTGTGTCGCAAGGTCACGCGCCGCGTGGTGAAGGAGTCAACACACGTCGAGAAGGTCACATCGGAGTCGCTCGAAACGCTGCTCGGCGTCGCGAAGTTCCGCGACTCGCAGGTGCATGAGAAGAACGAGATTGGGCTCGTCACCGGGCTGGCGTGGACGGAGGTCGGCGGCTCGATTCTGCAGACGGAAGTGCAGGTGCTCGACGGCAAGGGCAAGATGACCGCAACCGGGCAACTTGGTGACGTGATGCAGGAGTCCGCGCAGGCCGCGCTCACCTACATCCGCTCGCGCTCGCATCATCTCGGATTGCCGCGGGACTTCTATCGCAATATCGACGTGCACATCCATGTGCCGGAGGGCGCGATCCCCAAGGACGGCCCGTCCGCAGGAATTACGCTCGCGACCGCACTCGCGTCTGCCCTCACCAAGATCGAGGTGCGGCGTGATGTCGCGATGACCGGAGAGATTACGCTGCGCGGCAAGGTCCTGCCGATCGGCGGCCTCAAGGAGAAACTCCTCGCGGCGCATCGTGCCGGCATCTTCGAAGCCATTCTTCCGGCAGAGAACAAGCGCGACCTCGCTGATCTGCCTGACCTGATCAAGAGCTCCATGAAGCTCCACTGGGTCGAGACGATGGACGAGGTGCTGGAGGTCGCACTGGCCGCCAAGCTGCCGCGCCTGACCGAAGAGACACCCGAGGCGCTCGCGGCAAACGCACCCCTTCCGCCGCCCGTGCAGGAGCCTGCCCGCAACGTTGCGCGTCAGTAAAAACGTGGGACCCAATGACACGGCTGCAGCCACGCTGCAGCCGTCGTTCTTTGGATCTCAATCGCTGTCCGGGAGCGCTAGACTGCTTTTCTGCCGGTGAACAGGTGCGCGATCAGCGAAATGACTGCCAGAATGATGATGATGTGGATGAAGAAGCTTGTCAGATGCAGCGCAAAGAAAAGAATGATCCAGAGAATCGCGAGAATAATGGCCACCGCTAGAAACATCTCTCACCTGCTTTCCGTGGCAGCTTCGCCGGATCGCATCCCGGCACCTGCCCGCTAGTGAGAGACATTTTGTCGCTGACGCGTTGCTCCGCTCGCCGGCGCAAATGTTCTGTTGGAACAAGATAACGGTCAGATGACGATCAGCATCTATTTGCCCCAGAGCGATAGTACGCGCTCCCCGGAGGCACGACCTTGCTTCTCATTATCATCATTCTGCTTGTGCTGATGTTTGCAGCGTTCCCCACCTATCCATACTCGCGGAGCTGGGGCTACTACCCCTCCGGCGGTCTGGGCACGATTCTGCTCATCATCGTGATCCTTTGGCTGCTCCACGTTATCTAGCAGCACACACCGGGCCAGTTTGAGTACGATGGAGGGGCGCGCTTCGGCGCGCCCTTTTCTCTATGTCAGCATCGGTCACCGCGCCCTCGAATCCATCCAGTCTTCGGCTCAGTGAGCTCGCGCCGGGCCTTGTTCAGTCTGAGATCCGCGCAATGACGGTCGCCTGCTCCGACGTGGGCGGGATCAACCTTGCGCAGGGAGTGTGCGATACCGACCCTCCGCATCCGGTGGTCGAGGGTGCGCTCCAGGCGATTCGCGACGGGCATAACATCTACGTCCGCCTGGACGGGATCGGCGCGCTCCGCGAGGGCATCGCGCAGAAAGTTGCGAGCTACAACGGCATCGAAGCCGATCCGAATGCGAACGTGCTTGTGACCAGTGGAGCCACCGGCGCGCTGCATGCGGCCGTGATGGCCCTGCTCGACCCGGGCGACGAGTGTATTGTCTTCGAGCCGTTCTACGGCTACCACACGGCGACCCTGAACTCGCAGCGCGTGAAGCCGGTCATCGTTTCGCTCGCCCAGCCGGATTGGGCGCTCGATCTCGACCGTCTCCGCACTGCAATCACGCCGCGAACGCGAGCGATCATCCTCAACACGCCGGGAAATCCGTCCGGCAAGGTCTTCACGCGGCAGGAGCTCGAAGCTGTCGCAGAGATTGCGATCGAGAACGACCTCTTCGTCTTGACCGACGAGATCTACGAGTACTTCCTGTACGACGGCGAGCGCCACATCTCGCTCGCCACACTGCCCGGCATGGCCGACCGAACGATCACAATCTCCGGGTTCTCGAAAACCTTCTCGGTAACGGGCTGGCGGCTCGGGTACCTCAGCGCATCGAGTCGATGGATTCCGGCAATCGGCTACTTCCACGACCTGCTGTACGTCTGCGCGCCGTCACCCCTGCAACACGGCGCTGCAGCCGGTCTGCTGGAGCTTCCGCAGAGCTTCTATCATGAGCTCGCCACGGAGTATCAGGCCAAGCGCGATCTCTTCTGCGCGGCGCTCGCACGTGCGGGGCTCACACCGTCCGTTCCGGCAGGAGCCTACTACGTCCTGGCGGATGTGTCGCGGATTCCGGGCGCCAACAGCAAGGCGAAGGCGCGCAGGCTGCTCGCTGACACCGGCCTGGCAGCGGTTGCGGGGTCGGCGTTCTTCGGAGTGGACGCGGAAGGCCGCAACCGTGGCGAGAGCCTGCTGCGCTTCTGCTTCGCGAAGAAGGATGCGGATCTTGCTGAGGCCTGCCGGCGCCTCGATGCATACCGTGGCTGAATATCGCGGACGCGCTCCGCGCTGACGCCGAACTCTTCCGCGATCGGGTTCCCCGCTACTTTCTTCCCTCTTCTCTTCCGCCTGAACAACCGGCACAGCGGGCTGCGCCTCTTATCGTCTGTAGCCTGAAAAGCAATCAGCGGAGGGTAGTCCCATGCGCGTCAGCTTCCTTCTCGCGGCAGCAGCCGTTCTCTCGTGCGGCTCCATAGCTGCAACCGGTCAAACCCCCGTATCTCCCAGCCAGGTAAACCAGGTTGTGACCTTTGGCGACAGTCTGAGCGACACCGGCAATGCCTCCATCGCGACGTTCGGCCTGGTTCCCGGGCCGGGGTACGCTCCGGGCGAGTTCACGAACCCGCAGGTTCCTCCCGGACCGGCCGGCCTCTGGATCGATCAGTTCGCCGCCATGCTGGGCACCTCCTCGACGCCCGCTCTCGCCGGCGGAACGAACTTCGCGGTCGCGAGTGCGCAGACCGGCAGCGCGAGCTTGCAGGACATGCAGTACCAGGTGGGCCTCTTCTCTTTGGTAAACCTCGGCCATGCGGCTTCGAATAATCTCTACACGTTCTGGGGCGGAGCCAATGACATCCTCCAGGGTGGCAACGCCGTAAACGCAGCCAATAACGTCGCGTCGGAGATCGAGCAGGTCGCGGCCGAGGGAGGCAAGAACTTCCTCTGGTTGAACCTGCCGAACCTCGGCTCCGTGCCGGAACTCAATGGCAATCCCGGCCAGGCGACGCTCGCGGACCTTGCCTCGCAGGAGTTCGATGCGACGTGGGCCGCAGACCTCGCGAATCTTGACGCGCTCGGAATCAACGTGATCGGCGTGAACGTCGAGGACCTGTTCAACTCAATTCTTTCCGATCCAACGGCGTATGGATTTACGAACGTCACCACTGCCTGTGACACGACGGCGGGCTGCGATCCGAACTCGGCTCTCTTCTGGGATGACCTGCATCCCACCACGTACGCCGATTCGCTGGTCGCAACGCTGGCCTACAACGACCTCACGGGTGCAGCATCTGTGAAAGCCACGCCGGAACCGTCCAGCTTCATCCTGCTTGGCTCGTCTCTGCTGGCGTGCGCCTTCTTCTATCGCCGCCGCGTTTCCGTGACGCAACGGGCCTGACGCAACCAGTTTCACGGTACAAACGACAACGACCGCCCGAGGGCGGTCGTATCGTTCTTAGACCCCGATTAACATCCTTCGAGAATCGACTCGTCGTACGGCAGTGTCAGGAATCGGCGCTGCCCGCACCGGCCACCCGCGATCGAAGGAATCAGCATGACCTCGTCGCCATCCTCAAACTGATGCGTGTCGCCCCCGAGGAACCGGATGTCCTCATCGTTCACGTAGACGTTGATGAACTTGCGCAGATTGCCGTTGTCATCCTTCACGTTCTGCGCCAGTGCCGGGAATTTGTGGTCAAACTCCGCAAGAAGACCCGGCAGATTCCTGGCCTCGCTCGCGAAGCTCTTCTGCCCATCGGTGTGGCGGGCAAGTGCGGTCGGCAGAGTGACTTTTACGCTCAACGCACACCTCCTGCGAGCTCCAGCTCTGCGTCCGCCGATGCACTCACCAGTGAGCCGTCGACCTCGCGAAGGTAGGAGTCGAACTCAGCCAGCTTCGGCTTCACGGCGCGGTCCTGGGTGTAGCGGCCGGCCAGCGCGTCCGTCGTCTTGAGGCCATTGCCCGTGATGCACACGACCGTCGTCTCGTCTGCGCCGATGCGGCCCTGCGCGATGAGCTTCGCCGTGACCGCCGTCGTAACGCCGCCGGCCGTCTCAGTGAAAATGCCTTCCGTCTCGGCGAGCTCCTGGATGCCGGCGACGACCTCAACGTCCGAGACATCCTCGGCGTAACCGCCCGTGGCCCGGATCATCTTGGCTGCGAACGGCCCGTCCGCGGGGTTGCCGATCGCGAGCGAGCGCGCGATCGTGAGCGGACGCTGCGGTTCGACATCCTCGCGGCCATTCTTCACGGCTTGCGAAATCGGCGAGCATCCGGTCGCCTGCGCACCAAAGAACTTCACGTCCTTCGCCTCGACGAGGCCCAGCGCAACCAGCTCGTCGAACGCCTTCTTGATCTTGCGAATCAGCGATCCGCCGGCCATCGGGCACACAACGTTATCGGGCAGCCGCCATCCGAGCTGCTCGGCAATCTCGTAACCCACCGTCTTCGATCCCTCCGCGTAGTACGGCCGGAGGTTCACGTTCACAAAGCCCCAGTTGTACTCGTCCGCAATCAGCGTGCAGAGGCGGTTGACGTGATCGTAGTTGCCGTCGATGCGAACCAGCCGCGCGCCGTACACCTGGGTGTTGAGGATCTTGGCAGGTTCGAGATCAGCCGGAACGAGGATGCAGGCCTTGAGGCCCAGGCGCGCTGCCTGCGCGGCGACGCTGTTGGCGAGGTTGCCAGTCGAGCTGCAGCCGACAACATCAAACCCAAAAGCCTGCGCGTTCGCGAGCGCCACGCTCACAACACGGTCTTTGAAGCTCAGCGTGGGAAAGCAAACGGAATCATTCTTCACGTACAGATTGCGGGAGCCGATGCGCTCACCGAGGCGCTTGGCGCGGACCAGCGGAGTGAAGCCCACCGGGAGATCCGGCTCAAAGCCTGCGGGAATCGGAAGCAGCGCCTTGTAGCGCCAGATGTTCGCCGGACCCGCTGCCACGCTCTCGCGCGTGAAGCGGCCGCGAACGGACTCGAGGTCATACTGCACCTCGAGCGGAGCCAGGCAATCATCGCAAGCCGAAAGCGGCCGGTTGCCAAAGCTCTTGCCGCACTCGTTGCAGCGCAGCTCGTAAACTGTTTGTGTCGAACAGGCAGACTCCAAAGAAGAACTCATCGCAAAACACTCCCGCGGCCTTCGGGGTGCGGCGCCTGAGACTTGCTCTTTTCTGGGAAGTCACCGCGTTCGGTGGAGGGAAATGAGAACGCGGCATGCAGTTAGTCAAAAACTGCTATCACCGAATCTCATGTTCCCTGGATCCCAGGAGAGAGTTGACACCGGTACGCCTTTGTTCTGTCCGGTTGTCGTGGCGTCTCAGGGCTCGTCCCTCAGCCACTCTGCATGAAATTCGACCTGCCTTGCGGCAGATGGAATGTTTTGTTTGTAACACAGGAGCCCCGGCGTGGCAAATCCACAGGCCGCTAATTTGTCTGAGCCGGGGGAACAATCGACTGCACGCCATCAGCAAACGCCGCCGGATCGAACTCCGTGCGGACGATCTCATCCGGGCAATCCGTCAGGTTGGCCACGCGCCAGTTGCATACAAAAGCGACCAGCTGCTCCGGCTGGGCCGATTTGATATCCGAGCAGAGCTTCTCTGCCAAATCGATGCCGCCGTCGCCCTCGACATCAATCAGCACGAGGTCGTAATCGCGCGCCCCAGAACTTGTCCAGAGCCTCCTTTTCCGAAAGCGCAGACTCCACCTCAAACCCCTTCAGGCGTAGAACATGGTCGCGCAGCGGGCGAATCGTTTCGCGCGTACACACGTGGAGAATGGCACGTTTTGCGGCAGGTCTGGACATCACTGTTCCTCGGCACCCGGCCGCCTCGGGCGAAGCGCAGCCATCTGTTTTGCAGGTGTTCGCTGACGTAATGCTCCCACCCGCGTGAAAGTTTTGTCAATGCGCCAAGCAACTCGTTTCCATGGCTTGACAACAGCGGTTTCACAGGAGCCATCTAATATCTCGTAAGGCGAAAAGGAGTCCTCCGTGAAGCTTCTGGAGGCCATCTGCCGAGCGCTGCTGTCCGTCTTCACCTGCGATTGTTACTGGCTCTGGTAGGCGCGCGAGTTACTCGGCCCGATCGTAGTTCAGGCTCTGACTGAGCCAGCGCTCTACCTCTGCCACTGGCATTCCTTTTCGTGCGGCGTAGTCCTGCACCTGGTCGCGATCAATCTTTCCCAGGCTGAAGTAGCGCGACTCCGGGTGCGCGAAGTAAAGCCCGCTCACGCTCGATCCAGGCCACATCGCGTACGATTCCGTGATCTGTATCCCGGTGTTCGTCTCGACATCCAGCAGCCGCCAGATTGTTCCCTTCTCCGTGTGGTCCGGGCAGGCAGGATACCCGGGCGCTGGACGAATCCCGCGATATCGCTCCTGAATCAGCTCCTCCGGCGCGAATTTCTCCGCCCGTCCGTATCCCCACGCATCGCGAACCTGCTTGTGAAGGTACTCGGCAAACGCTTCCGCAAGACGATCAGCGAGTGCTTCGGCCATGATCGCGTTGTAGTCGTCGTTATCGGCCTTGAATCTCTGGATGACCTCGCCGAGACCTATGCCGCTGGTCACAGCAAACGCGCCGATAGAATCGCGCAAGCCCGTCTCTTTCGGCGCGATGAAGTCAGCCAGGGAGCGGCAGGGCTCCTTGCCTTCGCGGTTCGCCTGCTGGCGAAGGAAGTAAAACCGCGCCAGCTCGTCCGTGCCGCGGTCGTCCGAGTAGACCGCCACGTCGTCGCCGACTGCATTCGCCGGGAACAGACCATACACAGCGCGCGCGGTGATCAGCTTTTCTTTAGCGAGGCGATCGAGCAGCCGTTGTCCATCATCGAAGATCTGCTGCGCCTGCACACCGTGGCCCTCGTGCTCCAGGATCCGCGGATAGATTCCCTTCAGCCCCCATGCGTGAAAGAACGGCGACCAGTCGATGTACTCGCGCAGTGTGTCGATCGGAAAATCCTCCAGCACACGCACACCGGTGAACTCCGGTTGCGCCAGGTCTTCGGCCCGCCAATCAATGGGCGTGCGTCGTGCGCGCGCCTCCTGGATGGACACGACGCTCTGCTTGGGCGCCGCATGCCGCTTGCGAATGGCGGCGTACTCGGCCCGGTAGTCCGCTTCGAACTGCGCGCGCTGTTCGTCACTCAACAAGCTCGTCGTAACCGGGACCGCGCGGCTCGCGTCGGCGATGTGCACGACCGGCTCCGAGTAATGCGGCGCAATCTTGATGGCAGTGTGCGCGCGGCTCGTCGTCGCTCCGCCGATCAGCAGCGGAACCCGAAAATGCTGCCGCTCCATCTCACGCGCCACATGCACCATCTCGTCCAGCGAGGGCGTAATCAACCCGCTCAGTCCGATGATGTCCGCGCCGACCTCCTTGGCCCGCTCCAGGATCTTCTCGGCAGGCACCATCACACCAAGATCGATCACCTCGTAGTTGTTACAGGCGAGCACCACGCCGACGATGTTCTTGCCGATGTCGTGCACATCGCCCTTCACCGTCGCGAGCAGGATCTTTCCTTGCGCTTTGATCTCGTGCCCTGCGGCCGCCATCTCGGCCTTCTCGGCTTCCATGAATGGCGTCAGGTAGGCGACCGCTTTCTTCATCACGCGCGCGGACTTCACAACCTGCGGCAGAAACATCTTGCCCGCGCCAAACAGGTCTCCGACGACGCCCATGCCGTCCATCAGCGGGCCTTCAATCACCAGCAGCGGGCGGCCCAACTTGGCGCGGGCCTCTTCGGCATCCTGCTCGATGTAGCTGTCAATTCCCTTCACCAGCGCGTGCGTAATGCGCTCTTCCACCGTGCCGTTGCGCCACTCTTCTGCCTTCTTGTCCACCGCGGTCGCGCCTGCACTCGCGGCCTTCAGTTTCTCGCCGAGGTCGACCAATCTCTCCGTGGCATCCGGCCGGCGGTTCAGCAGCACATCCTCGACCAGCGTCTTCAGCTCCGGCTCGATCTCCTCATACACCTCGAGCATGCCCGCATTCACGATGCCCATATCGAGCCCCGCGCCGATCGCGTGATACAGGAATGCGGCGTGCATCGCCTCGCGCACCTTGTTGTTGCCGCGGAAGCTGAACGAGATGTTCGAAACGCCGCCGCTCACCTTGGCGTTCGGCAGGTTCTCCTTGATCCACTTCGTCGCGCGAATGAAATCGACAGCATAGTTGTTGTGCTCTTCCATCCCGGTCGCGACGGTCAGGATGTTGGGGTCGAAGATGATGTCCTCCGCCGGGAAGCCGACATCATCCACAAGAATTCTGTACGCGCGTTCGCAGATGCGGATCCTGTCCTCATACGTCGCGGCCTGTCCCTGCTCATCAAACGCCATCACCACGACGGCAGCGCCGTACTTCAGCACCGTGCGCGCATTCTGCTTGAACTTCTCCTCGCCTTCCTTCAGCGAAATCGAGTTCACAATGCCCTTGCCCTGCAGGCACTTCAGGCCGGCCTCGATGACCTCCCACTTCGAGGAATCCACCATGAAGGGCACCTTCGCCACCTCGGGCTCGCTCCCAAGCAGCAGCAGAAAGCGCGACATCGCTGCCACGCCGTCAATCATGCCCTCGTCCATGCAGATGTCGAGCACGTTGGCGCCATTCTCCACCTGCTGGCGCGCCACACTGACAGCCTCCTCGTAACGGCCCTGCTTGATCAGCGCAGCGAACTTCGGCGAACCCGCCACATTCGTGCGCTCGCCGATCATGATGAACACGCCCTGCTGCTGCGTGAACGGCTGCGACCCCGACAGCCGCAGCGGCTTCCAGACCTTACTGTCGCCGAGACTCAAGCGGCCACCAACTCTTTCCGCAGGCTGCGCGGCGCGACTCCCTCAACCGCCTTCGCGATCGCCGCGATATGCTCCGGCGTATTTCCGCAGCATCCGCCCGCGATGTTCACCAGACCATCGCCCGCAAACTCTCCAAGGAACCGTCCCATGTCCGCCGGCTTCAGATCAAACCCCGTCTCCGACAACGGATTCGGCAGCCCCGCATTCGGATAGCACGAGATCGCCACATCCGCCTTGTCCGACAGCTCTTCCAGAAACGGACGCATCAGCTCCGGCCCGAGTGAGCAGTTCAGCCCTACGCTCAGCGGACGGATGTGCCGCACCGCATTCCAGAACGCCTCGGTCGTCTGAGCCGAGATCAGCGTCTCGCCGCCGCGGCCGACAGCCGCCGAGATCATCACCGGCAACTCGGTGCCCTTTGCTGTAAAGCCATCCTCATCGAACACCTCCTGAATGGCCACCAGCGCAGCCTTCGCATTCAGTGAGTCGAAGATGGTCTCGACGAGCAGCAGGTCGACACCGCCGGCGATCAGCGCACGAACCTCCTCCGCATAGGCCGCCTTCACCTGGTCAAACGTAACAACCCGGAATCCCGGATCGTCTGCATCCGGCGAGTTCGAAAGCGACACGGTCAGCGGTCCAATCGCTCCGGCAACGAAGCGCTGCCGTCCAGTCTCATTCGCTACGCGATCCGCCCATTCCCTGCACTGCCGCGCGCTCGTCTCGTTGATCTCCCACGCCAGTTGCTGCAGAAACTTATCCTCAATCACGCGCTGATAGAACTCCGGATCTTTCCGGCCGCCCTTCTCACGCGGATCCTCCACGAAGAACTCACTCTGCGTAATCGTCGTTGCGCCGAACGTATTCGTCTCGAGAATGTCTGCGCCCGCTTCCAGGAAGCGCCGATGAATATCGCCGATCATCTTCGGCTGTGTCAGCGAGAACAGGTCGCCATTGTTCAGCAGGTCCTTCGTCGCATTCTTGAAGCGCTCGCCGCGAATATCCGCTTCCTTCATGCCATACGTGCGGATGGTCGTGCCCATCGCGCCATCGATGATCGCGATGCGCTCTTCCAGAATCTTCTCCAGCGGATGCCTCTGTCTCATATCCTCCCGCTCCCTGCACGCGCTCTCACGTGCCCATCATAACTTCGGCGAGCCCTGAGGCTCGCCGTTCGCTCTTTCAAGCTCCCGAACGCTACGCGAGCACCTCAGCCTCTTCATCCTGGCTGTGCGGTAGCGCCTTCGGCACCGGCACCAGCAGGTCTTCCTTACGCATGATCATGCTGGTCGCATTCAGGCTGGCCAGCTCAAATCCGTGGCCATGCGTGATCGCATCCGTCGGGCAAGCCTCTACGCAGTAGCCGCAGAAGATGCAGCGGTTGTAGTCGATGTTGTAAACCTTCGCATACCGCTCCGATGAGCTGATGCGCTTCTCCGCCGTGTTCTCCGCCGCCTCGATGTAAATGCAGTTCGAAGGGCAAGCCGCCGCGCACAAAAAGCACGCAACGCACTTCTCCAGCCCGTTCTCATCGCGCTGCAACTGGTGCTTGCCGCGGTAGCGTTCCTGGAAAACCGCACCGCGCAGGGGCCCCTTGCCGTCCGGATAGTTCTCCACCTCCGTGGGCGCGAAGCCCTCCCGAAGCGTGATGCTCATTCCCTTCGCAATCGCAGCCGCGTTCCGCAGAATCGACATAACTCAAGTATACGTCCTCGTCCCCAGATGCGTTCTTTAGATGCGTTCCGCACACGCGTTCTGACGAACTCAGGCGACCTCTTCATCCTCGCCAACAGCCACCGCCGGCACTCCGCCTTCGCGACGCATCTTCAAATATCCACGAATGAACGGCTCCAGGTCGCCCTCGAGCACGCGGTCCACATCGCCCACCTCCACGCGCGTACGCAGGTCCTTTGCCATGCGATACGGCTGCAGGACATAGCTGCGAATCTGCGAGCCGAAGTTGATCTCCAGCTTGGAATCCTCAAGCTTCTTGCTCGCCGCCCGCTTCTTCTCAAGCTCATACTCGTACAGCCGCGAGCGCAGCATCTTCATCGCCCTCTCGCGATTCTTGTGCTGCGACCGCTCGTTCTGGCATGCCGCCACAATCCCCGTCGGAATGTGCGTAATGCGCACCGCCGAGTCGGTCGTGTTCACATGCTGGCCGCCCTTGCCGCCGGAGCGATAGGTATCCGTCCGAATGTCGTCCGGCTTGATATCGATCTGGATCGAATCGTCGATCTCCGGCGAGACAAAAACGCTCGCAAAACTTGTATGCCGCCGCTTGGCCTGGTCAAACGGCGAGATGCGCACCAGCCGGTGCACGCCCGTCTCCCCGGAAAGCAGACCGAACGCATACTCGCCGGTGACTGTAAACGTCGCCGACTTGATACCGGCCTCGTCACCGTCCTGCAGTTCGTTGATCTCCGTCTTGAACCCCTGCCGCTCGGCCCAGCGCAGGTACATGCGCATCAGCATCTCCGCCCAGTCCTGGCTCTCGGTCCCGCCGGCGCCCGGATGCACGGTCACGATCGCGTTTAGCGCGTCATTCTCTTCGCTGAGCATTGTGCGCGACTCAAGCTGCTCTACATACCCGCTCAGCGATTCGATCTCCCGCTTCAGGTCTGGCTCAACCGACGCCTCACCTTCGCGCATCAGCTCGAAGTACGCTTCGACGTCCTCGCTCCGCCGCTGAAGCTCCGCGTCATAGCTAAGCTGCTCCTCGAGCCGGCTGCGCTCCCGCATCAAAGGCTGCGACTTCGCTGCATCCGCCCAGACCGACGGATCAGCAACCTTCTCCTCTACAACAGCCAATTCTCTTTTCAGTCGGGGCGAGTCAAAGATACTCCCGCAGATCACGCACCTTCTCGCGGACCGGGGAGTAAGCAAATTCCAGATCGTTCAACATACTTCTAGTCTACTGTCTTTGCCGCCGCAGCACGCATCCACATCAGGCTGGGCGCCAGCAGGGCCGCCGTCGCCAACGCACACAACCATGCAATCCAGTCGCCGTGACGCGTGTAGAACGTCTCGCCCGAAAGGAAGTTGAACCTCGCGAGCAACGCGCCCCGCACATGCCGCGGCATCTGATCGACGATCCGACCGTAAGGATCGATCGAAGCCGTCACGCCCGTGTTCGTCGCACGCAGAACCCAGCGCCTGTTTTCGATCGCGCGCATCCGCACCATGTCCAGGTGCTCCCACGGCGCGCTCGTGTCCCCGTACCAGCCGTCATCGCTGAGGTTCACAAGCACCTGCGCGCCTTCCCTCACGAACTGACGGATTTCATCACCAAAGATCGACTCATAACAGATAAATACGCCGATCTTCCTTCCATTTTCGCCGAATAACACCCGCTGCGTTCCCGGGATGAATGGCAGGCCATCAAGAAGATGCCCCGTGAAAAAGAACAGCGGCTTGTAAGGAACATATTCGCCAAATGGAACAAGGTGAATCTTGTCATAGCGTCCGCCGTAGCTTCCGTCGGGTCGGAAAAAGGTCGCCGAGTTATACAGGCTGTAAGTCCCATCCTGATTTCTCGGTCCAAAACTGAGATCGTCCGCCAAAACAGGCGCGGAGGAGCTTCGCGCCAAGCTCTCCATGAACTCGCGATAGCCCGCATCCGAGTCAATAAACTCGGCGGGCGACTCCGGCCATGCGATAAGTTCCGGTGCTGCGCCCGCGCTCGTTTTTCCAAAATTCGGGTGCTGACTTAGCGCTCGAAACGAAGACAGCATCGCATCCTTACTCTCAGAAGCTCTCTGCATGCCCGCACCGACGGACAGATTCTCCTGCACCAGCACAGCCGTATCGCTCGCCTGGTCTGCACCTGGAGACGGCCCCTCGAACTCAACCAGAATCATCGCGACGCTCACAACGGCCGCGCACGCCAGCATCAGGATTCTCGACCTGCTCCGCCACTTCGCCGCCGCAAGCGCCCAGAGCATATTCACAATCGCAACCACCAGGGAAATCCCGAACACGCCGCTCCATGGCGCGATCTTATCCAGCGTGAAATTATCGATCTGCGTATAGCCGAGCAGGTCCCATGGAAATCCTGTAACTCTGGCGCGGGCGAACTCAACGGCGACCCATACGAACGGGGAAGCTAGCAGCGCAACCGTTACTCCCCATCTTCTTCGGAGAACGGCGAACAGAACTCCGAACAGCCCCAGGTAAAGCCCTAGATACAAGGCAAACAGAATCAGCACGCCCACGGCTGCGGGCGCGGATAGGTCTCCGTACAGATGCATGGTCGGATAAATCCAGTAACAATTTCCCAGATACCAGGCAATCCCGCAGATGTACCCCAGCAGAGCACTCTGTCCTGTTCCGAGTGGCTTGCCGTCGCGCTGACGCCCAGCCAGCGCCCAAAGCAGCGGAACAAGACAGATCCAGCAGATAGCGCGTCGCCACAGGGGTACAGGCCCGGCAATAGGAAATGGAAGCACCTGCAGACCCGCAGAAAGCAAGGAAACAATATAAAGATGCGGGGGAATCCGGCGCACGCCCCGAGTCTACCATTCCATTGCAGCACTAACGGGAACCGCCCTTGGTCTAACTACGCCCTTTTGTCAGTTATCCAAATCGGTACGGTTAGCCAGCCATTTGCATAAGTCATTCCGTCAGCCGTAGAGTTAATTGGACCTAAAACAAGGTGAATGCAGCGGCTTCATCGCTCCTTCGCCCAAAGGAAAAGAAGATTATGGATGTAAGTCGCATTCTTTCGGAAATTGACGCCGAGATAGCTCGCCTGCAGCAGGCTCGCAGTGCCTTAACCGCAATCGCCGGCAGCGGCACCGTCGCTGCCCGGCGCGGCCGTCCTAAGGGAAGCACAAACAAGAGCACCGCAAAGCCGCGCCGCAAGCGGAACCTGTCACCCGAAGGCCGCAAGCGCATCGCAGAGGCGATGAAGCGCCGCTGGGCCGAACGCCGCGCCTCTACCAAGAGCTCCAGCAAGAAAGAATCGAAGTAAACGTTTCACTCGGAAGAGAAAAGGGGAACCCCAACGGGTTCCCCTTTTCTCGACTAACTCGGCAGAAAGTCAATTAGCGCGTAGCCGTAACCTCACGCACGTTATCCTTGCCGAGAAAGAACCGCGTCGTCGAGAACTTCTCCAGCAGCTTTTCGATCTGCCGCGTCTGATAAACCTGCCGCACCGGATACTCTCCTGCCGAGACCACGTTCAGCTGATCGCTGTCTGTCAATTGATATCGCGAAAACGCAGTCTCCGGTCCCTCGGTGCGTCCATGGAACAGCGCCAGCATCCTTCCCTGCGGTCGCATCACCTTATGGAGGCGCTCGAACATCGGCGCAACCAGTGGCGCCGGAAGGTAATTTGCCGTATCCCACAGCAGGATGACGTCGAAGTCTCGCCCGGAAAAATCGAGAGCCGACTTGATAAATCCCTCGATATCGTAAGCCTCGGCCCCACTGTCATCCGCCGGCAGCTTCCACTCCGGCCGGTTCGCATCCTGGACAACGTTCGCCATGTAAACGCTGTGCCCCAGCGAGGTAAGGAAGTTGATATTGGCCGGCGACGTTGTCCCGAAGTCCAGCACACGCAGCCCGTCGCCCGCCTTCAGAAACGCGAGCACCTCCGCCCACCCGCGCGATGGCCGGCTCCGTTCTGCGCTGTGCCCGCCACCCTGTGCGCGGTCCTTGCCGAATCTGCTGAACATTGTGTGAGCCTCGCGTGCGGTCCCGCTTCCGCAATATACCTCAAAGAATATCAACGGATTGCCGGATCATCTTTTGACTCACGTGGTACGTCTAATCGCTGAGTGACTCTACCTTGCTGCAGCGGCCAAGCCACACACTCCGGATCCTCACTCTGTTATTCCTGAGTGCAGCGATGTTCTGCGGCTTGGCTCACGCGCAACCCGTGCGGGCGCAGCACGGCTCATTGCCCTCGTTTGCTCCGCAGTCCACGCCGGCGGGAACCCCGAGGTCCTGGGTCGACCGCGCCGAGCAGCAGGAACTCGCCATCATCCAGGACGACGCGCACCCGCTCCGTTACCTGGTCCGCAAACAGGACCGTCACGGCGACACCACCCGCGAGGTAATCGAGAGCACCCAGGGCAACGTTGCGCGCCTGATCGAGCGCGATGGCAAACCGATCACGTCTTCCGAAGATGACGCCGAACGCAGCCGCCTGAACGCGATCCTCTCCTCCCCCAACGACTTCCTGAAGCACGAGCGGCGTGACAGCGCTGCCCGCACGTACGCCATCCAGCTGATCAAACTTATGCCGTCCGCGATGATCTACACCTACGCCCCGGGCCAGCCGCAGCCCGCCGGAGCCACATCGTCGCAGGTCGTCATCGACTTCCACCCGGACCCGAATTTCCATCCGCCAACATTGGTCTCCGAGGTGCTCACGGGCCTCGCAGGGCGCCTTTGGATCGATGCAGCCACAGGCACGATGACCCGCGCTGAGGGCCACGTGCTCCGGCCGGTAAACTTCGGCTGGGGGGTGATCGCACACATCTATCCGGGCGGCCACATTGAACTCCAACAGACGTGCGTCGAAGGCACGCGCTGGGCCTTCTCGCACGTCGACGAAGACCTTAACGTCCGCGAAGTCATGCTCCGCTCCGTGAACGACAAGACGAAAATGAGCGCGTGGAACTTCCAGCTACTCCGCGGGCCGATGTCCGTTCAGGACGCCGTGCGCACACTGCTCGCCCAGCACATACCGTTGCAATAAAGCACTACGCCTGCAAGCGGAGCCGCCGCACCGTTACGCGCTTCACGCGATCCAGATCGAGCTCATAACCCCGGCCCGGCTTGTCCCACGGCACATCGATCTCGCCGTTCGCCGAAACCGTCACCGCCGGGTCAATAATGTCCTCGCTCCAATACCGCGCAGACGCCGACACATCCCCCGGAAGCGAGAAGTTCTCGAGCGACGACAACGCGATATTCTGCGCGCGCCCAATTCCCGTCTCCAGCATCCCTCCGCACCAAACCGGAATGCCATGAGCCTTCGCCACATCGTGGATCGCAATCGCCTCGGTGAACCCACCCACGCGTCCGACCTTGATATTCAGGATGCGCCCGCTGCCCAGGTCTAAGGCCGCCTGCGCATCGCGCCGGTTGCGAATGCACTCATCCAGGCAGATCGGCGTCTTCAGCTTCTTCTGCAGCTCGCGATGAAAATAGAAGTCGTCGTACCACAACGGCTGCTCAATCATCAGCAGCTTGAAGCGGTCCCACGTGGCAATCCGGTCGGCATCCTCCAGCCTGTAGGCCGAGTTCGCATCGCAGCTCAGCAGGATGTCAGGCCACCGCTCGCGGACACACTCGAACACCTTCTCATCCCAGCCCGGCTTGCACTTCAGCTTCACGCGCTGATATCCCGCCTCCAGCTCCGTCCCGATCTTCTCCATCTGCTGCTCAATGCGTCGGCTGAATGCCAATCGAAACCCCGCACGGAATTCTCTTCCGCGTCCCGCCCAGCAACTTCGCCAGCGGAACTCCCTGCCGCGTTGCGTCCAGTTCCCACACCGCATTCTCAAGCGCGGCCTTGGCCATACGATGTCCACGCACCTGCTCAAACAGCCCCGGGCAATCACGTCCGCTCTCTACTTCAGCCCTCAACAGCCGCGGCGCCAGCTCCGTTTCCACGATGTGCCACGCTGTATCGACCATCTCATCCGAGAAGTACGGATGCTCGCCCGCAACGCACTCACCCCACGCGCTCAGATCCTCAGACTCAACCTCCACCAGCAATATCCGGCGTCCGGTAGTCACGCCGAAGCTCGTCTCAAACGGATGCGCGAGCGGCATATTAATCTCGCGCAGTGTTATCGCCTCAATCTTCATCAGGTCTTCTTTCCTTCAATCCCGCGTTTATTCAGGTCAGCGGTGTTATCTCTTCAATTCAGGGGCCCTTCAATAGCCCAGCGCCTCGTCCCACCTGCCAAGCAGAAAGCTACCATCTCCAGCAGCATTTCGCTGATAACCAAGTACTGTGTGCCCTCGCGCAAACGCATCCTCCAGCGCGGCAGCATTCTCCTGCTGCACCCTCCTGGCCTCGGCACGCATCGCTTCCTGCGCCTTCCACTCGTAGACCGCCGCAGGCACGTTCACCTGCTCAAGCACCTCAAACTGCGGCTGCTCGCCCGCAAGCACACCGCACACACGCCGCGAACGCAGCCACCACTCCGCATAGACACGGTCTGTAGGCAGCCCGCCCTGCAGCGGCGAGCTCGACGAGCCATAAAAATTGCGCTTGTACCTCCGAACCACCGCACCCAGCCGCGCAATATTCAGATGCGCATTCTTGATCTCCAGCGGATCGAAGGTCCATTCCATCAGCTCAATCCCGCGCCCGAGCGCATCCTCGCGCTGCGCCAGCTTCAATTTCCGTGCCAGCCCGTGGTTGCGAAACTCCGGCAGCACGGCCAGCATGTGCGAGTGCAGATACGAGTGCCCGTTCCGAAACCCCGGCAGGGCCATCGCAAATCCCGCTATGACCCCGCCGGCAAATGCGCCCATCACCTGCCCGCCAATGCGCGACGCCAGCAGAAACATCCTTCGCGGAATAATGTCGCCCGGGTCGTATCCCCACACCGCCTTCTCAATCTCCACGCAGAGATCGAACTCCCTCAGCTCCGCCAGCGGACGTATCTCCACAGCGGACGCCTGCTGCAGTCCGTGTTCATCCGTGCTCGTCAATTCTTTTCCCCTGCAACCGGTTCAGTGTTCATACCACGGCCCTCCGTCTTCTTAGCCCGCGTCCAAAGCGCTTCCAATTCTTCGGCCGACGTCCCTTCCAGCCTCTCGCGCCCGCCCGCTTCAACTTCCATCGCCCCGAACCGGCTCCGAAACTTCGCATTCGCTCCGCGCAGCGCAAATTCCGGGTCCACGCGCACATGCCGCGCCAGGTTCACCGCCGTGAACAGCAGATCCCCGAGCTCCTCTTCAACGCGCCCACTCTTCGCATCGTGCGCAAGCTCGTCACGCAGTTCGCCCGCTTCTTCCGCCAGCTTATCGAACAAGCCATCCACGCTGGGCCAGTCAAACCCCACCTTCGCCGCGCGTGAGCCCAGCTTCGCCGCCTCCATCACCGCCGGCATTGACCGCGGAATATCATCCAGCATCGATTCGCGCTTGCCCTCAGCGCCGCGCGCCTTCTTCTCCTCGGCTTTGATCTGCTCCCAGTTCCGCAGCACCGCATCCGAGTCCGTAGCCTCGACCTCACCAAACACATGCGGATGCCGCCGCACCAGCTTCGCGCTCAGGTTCTCCGCCACATCCTCAAGCGTGAAATACCCCGCCTCCTGCGCCATCTCCGCATAAAACAGCACCTGCAGCAGCAGATCGCCGAGCTCATCCTTCAGCCCGGCCCAGTCCCTCCGCTCAATCGCGTCAAAGACCTCGTACGTCTCCTCGAGCGTATGCCGCTTGATCGAATCGAACGTCTGCTCCGCGTCCCACGGACATCCACCGGGGGCGCGCAACCTGGCCATAATCGCCGCTGCCCGGCCCACCGCCGCGGCGGCCCCAGCCTGTTGCTCAAGCTTCAGCTTCTCAGTCACATCCTCCAGCTTACCTGCAGCCGCCGCGGCCCAGCAGTAGCATCCTGAAAGGCTCGAGCGCGTCGAATCTATACGGGCGCGTTTCGTATTTTCTACGCTCTACTGTCTAATCGCTACTGTCTGCCTTCATGGATCTCCAGCAGAAAATTCGCACCCTGCCCACCGGCCCCGGCTGTTACCTCTACAAGAACGCCGAGGGCGAGGTCATCTACGTCGGCAAGGCGAAGAATCTCCGCGCGCGCGTCCGCAGCTACTTCCTCGCAGCCTCACAGGCCAACGCGAAGACCGGCTCGCTCATGCGCGAAGCCGTAGACCTCGAATACATCACCGTCGCCAACGAGCATGAAGCGCTCGCGCTTGAAAACAATCTCATCAAGCAGCGCAAGCCCCGCTTCAACATCCTCCTCCGCGACGACAAGACCTACCCCTACATCAAGCTCACGCTCGCCGACCGCCACCCCAAGGTCTTCGTCACCCGCCGCCTTCGCCGCGACGGCTCGGCGTACTTCGGCCCGTACTTCCCCGGCAATCTCGCGCACCGCCTCGTCGACGTCATCCACCGCAGCTTCCTGATCCCCTCCTGCAAGGTCGACCTCAACCGCTACCACCCGCGCCCCTGCCTGCAGTACTACATCAAGCGCTGCCTCGGCCCCTGCGTCGACGGCCTCATCTCCACCGACGACTACCGCCAGGTCATCCGCGACGTCCAGCTCTTCCTCGACGGCAAATCCGACGAGCTCGAGCGCCGCCTCACCACGCGCATGAACTCCGCCGCAGAGAACACTCAGTTCGAGCTCGCCGCGCGCCTCCGCGACCAGCTCGTCACCGTCCATCAGGCCGGCGAGCGCCAGCGCATCGCCTCCGCCGACTCCTCCGACGACGCCGACGTCTTCGGCTTCCACTTCGAAAACGACATGCTCGCAGTCAATCTCTTCCACATGCGCGCCGGCAAGATCGTCGATCGTCGCGACATGTTCTGGGAAGACCTCCCGGAATTCGAACACGCAACATCCGCCTCACTCGCCGAAGAAGACGCAGAACGCGACCGACCTCGTCAACGAGCCCCACCTCGAGCCCAACCCGAACTATCCCGCACCCGAGGTCATCGGCGACTCCGAAGAATCCGAACAGCACTCCGTCCTCGCATCTCCCTTCGAATCCGATCTGCCGCAATCGCCAGTCGTCGCGGACTGCTGCGTCGAGCCGCCGCCCAACTCGCAACTCACGGCGCTCGCAAGTCGCAACGTCAACCGAACCCCCAGTTCCGCCCGCCAACTTCTCGCCATCGGGCTTCTTCTCCGCATTGCTCAAACAGATCTACCTCGACCAGACCTACGTCCCCCGCCACATCTACGTTCCCGTCGACTTCCCCGACCGCCAGCTCCTCGCCGACGCACTTCGCGAGCGCTCCGGCCACAAGATCGAGATCGCCGTTCCCCAGCGCGGCGACAAGCGCTCCCTCGTCGACCTCGTCTGCCAGAACGCCAAGCAGTCCTTCGACCAGCGTTTCCGCGTCCTCCAGCCCTCGATCAAAGCCATGCAGGAAGCCCTGCAGGACGCGCTCACCCTGCCCGAGCCGCCCGCGCGCATCGAGTGCTTCGACATCTCGCACATCCAGGGCGCCGAAACCGTCGCCTCGCTCGTCGTCTGGGAAAAGGGCGCGATGAAGAAATCTGACTACCGCAAATTCAAGGTCAATTCGGTCACTGGGGTGGACGATTTCGCCTCCATGCGCGAAGTCGTCCTTCGCCGTTACTCCAAGTTCGGCAACGGCGCGACACCGACCGGCAAAGACGCCACGCTTCCCTCACTCGTCCTCATCGACGGCGGCCTCGGCCAACTCCACGCCGCCGCTTCTGCGCTGCAGGAACTCGGCCTCACCACACTCCCGCTGGCATCCATCGCCAAGCGCGAAGAGGTCATCTACGTCTACGGCCAGGAAGACGAGCCCGTCGTCCTCGACCGCCGCTCGCCCATCCTGCACGTCATCCAGAAGATCCGCGACGAGTCACACCGCTTCGCCATCACCTACCATCGCAAGCGCCGCGAGATGCGCGACCGCACCAGCGAACTTGACCAGATCCCCGGCGTCGGCTCGACCACCCGCCAACGCCTTCTCACGCATTTCGGCTCGATCCGCGCCCTCCGCCAGGCTGCCGAGAAAAATCCCGACGCCCTCACCGCCGTCGTCAACAAAGCGACGGCCGAAAAGATCAAGCGCTTCTTCAATCAGGAGACGCACACGAACACGACAGACCTCGTAGTTCTCGAATAGTCACAGCACATCGCTGTTGAAGTTTGCAATGAACTTAATGCCGGGGACATGCAGCTTCACGAGGTCTTTGTCATTGGTGAGAAACAAGTCGACGCCTGCAACAGCAGCACAGGAGAGATGAATGGTATCTGCCGCAGATGTCCTATGCTTTGCCCTGAGCCGCCCAAACAGGTCCATCGCTTCGGTCGTAAACGGAAAGATCGTCACGGTGCGCTGAATGCCCTTCAACACGGCTGTAGCGTCCTCTTCGGTCTTATCCCGATAGACGCCCGCGAGCACCTCGCCTACTGCGAGCGCACTCGTACACAGTTCATCCCCCCGATCAAGCGACCGCCGCCTCAGGTACTCAACTCGCTTACCGTGCTCAGGATGTGATTGCAGAAGATAGATGAAAAGATTGGTGTCCCAGAACACGCGCGTCATCGAGAAACTGCCTTGTCCCGGCGCAGTTCACGAACGAATGCGTCCGCACCCTCCTGGATAGCTCCCTTGAGAATCCCCGCCAGTTCCAGCAGCGGATCAGATGTCGCCTTTGAAAGCAGCGCATTGTCGTCTTTGAAATGGAACGTCAACACGGTCTCATGTCGCCGCGGTTGGCCTGCAGGACTATCCATTTCCAGGCCTCTGTCTTTCCAAAACCTCTCGGATTCAAGCGAGGTCAGAATCTGATTGGTGTATCCGGCGGGAAATCCTTGCTCTTTAAGCTTCCTCTGCATGTCACCGACCCGGATGCGAACCGTGCCGCCGTGCCGTTTTGCCGGATTCACATATTCCCGATCCGCCAGGTCGCGGATACGATCACTCCAGCCGGTTTTCATTATGTCGCTCCTTTCTCTCCTAAAGTAGCAGAGGAAAGAGGCGTCTGTAAAGGCCGAAAGGGCGATCTACTGCACCGCAGAGCCAAACGTATTGCACGCACTCGGATCCCCGCTCTCGAACCCGCGCTTGAACCACGTCTCTCGCTGCTGACTTGAGCCGTGTGTCCAGGTCTCCGGACTGACCGCGCGCCCGCTCATCTTCTGCAGATGATCATCCCCAACCGCCGCCGCCGCGCTCAGCGCCGCATCCTCATCGCCCGCCTGCACAATCCCGCGCTGCTGCGCCGAGTGCGCCCACACTCCCGCATAACAATCCGCCTGCAGCTCCGTGTCCACGGACAGATGCAGCCGCTGCGAAGGCTGCTCCTGGTCCAGCTGCTCTACCTTCTGCTCCGTCCCAATCAGGTTCTGCACGTGGTGCCCCAGCTCATGGGCGATCACATACGCCTGCGCAAAATCCGCCGTGCTCCCGCCAAACTTCTTCAGCTCGTCCCAGAAATCCAGGTCGATGTAAACCTTCTGGTCCTGCGGGCAGTAAAACGGCCCCGTCGCCGCCTGCGCCGTTCCGCAGCCCGAGTAGGTCGCTCCCCGGAACAGCACCAGCTTGGCATGCCGGTACGCCGGCCAGCCCTTCTGCTGAAAGATACCCGTCCACGTCTTCTGCACGTCGTCCAGCACGAACGACACCAGATGCGCATCGCGATCCTCCGCCGCGCTTTGCTGGACGGGCTCGCCCGGCTGCTGTTCCTGCACCTGCTGCGTCGGTGCGGCGCTGCCGCCACCCAGAAACGCACCCAAAA
Source organism: uncultured Acidobacteriaceae bacterium (assembly GCA_963777205.1). Lineage (GTDB taxonomy): Bacteria > Acidobacteriota > Terriglobia > Terriglobales > Acidobacteriaceae > Granulicella. The sequence goes on from CAVZPQ010000004.1 coordinate 278,433, forward strand.
AGTTGTGCCCGGTCACAAGGCTGATCACCAGCAGCACCAGGAATCCCACAATCCCGATCCCGCCGCCACCAAAATTAAAGCCACCCACCGGATCGCCCCTGCGATCCTCGATGTCACTGCTCATCTGGCCGGGCTGCCATTCCATACGTACACGCCTCCCTGTCCTAGGATGCAAGACAGGTACAAGCCTGCACGAAAAAGCAGCCACCTACAAACGCCGCCGGAGCAGCTTCCCTGACATGATCCCGTGAGCTGACGAGCTTCCGGCCGTTTTGTTCCTCAACGGAACGGCTCTGGAGAAAATCTCGTGCTCCGCATCTCAGGGAAACTGCTCTTTAGGTCAGCGCCACACTCCCGACTGCCGCGATGATGATCGCAATCACCATCAGGACGAACCATCCAATTCTGCTGCGAGAAGTCACGGAAGAAGCTCCAAATGAATCAAAGTGGATTCCAACTGCCTCTTCGTTGTATTCCCTACACCAAGGTCACGGTACTCCCCGTTAGCAACATACGATTCCCCGGCAGCGTCACGGCCTCGGTGTGCGACGAAAGATTTCTTCAGAATCTGGACAGCGCTGATGTCGCGCCTGCGCCGTTCCCACCTGCGACGCCGCCCCCGCACCACTCACCAGCGGCTAAGTATCAGCAGAACGGCCTAATGGATCACGCCCGCCTGGTCCACCGGCCAGTACACAAACGCCGCCCGGCCATAGATCAAATCCCGCGGAACCGGCCCAAAATCGCGGCTGTCCTTCGATATCAACCGGTGGTCCCCCATCACAAAGTACTCACCTTCCGGTAACACCATCTCGGGCTGCGAGCGGTCGTCCCTGTACGGCACAGGCACATAGCGCTCCTTCAACTGCTTGCCATTCACGTACACCACGCCATGGTCGATCCGCAGATCGTCGCCGGGCAGCGCAATTACGCGCTTGATGTAGCTCTCCTTCTGGTTATACGGATACCGGAACACCACCACATCCCCGCGGTGAATGTCGCCGATCCGGTACGCAAACTTATTGATGAACAGCCGGTCCTGATCCTCGAGCTGCGGCAGCATGCTCGTTCCTTCCACCCGCACCGGCTGGTACAGAAACAGGATGATGAACACCGACACCATCACCGAGATCACCAGGTCGCGCGTCCACGGCCGCCATCCCTTCTCCGGCCCGCGGCCACGCCCACCCTGCCTCGGCAGCGACACCTCTTCCCGCGCGCGGCTCGGCACGCCCTGTTCTCTCGATTCTTCGTTACCTGGCTGTGCGTTGCCAGCGTGTTCACTGCCGGGCTGTTCGCTGCCAGGTTTTTCGTCGGATGACTCTTGCATCGATTAATCGGTTCTCCGGTCGCCGCACTCTCGCGCCGCGACCTACACACAGTTTAGACGAGCGAACGCCCGCAATTGGTTCAGTCCCTTACTAACCGCGAACGACGATCCACGAACTACTTGCCTTCCAGTCCCAGCCCCGGCACCATCTCCTTCGCATCCAGCCCATCCGGCGACCACGCATCCACAATCGCCTTCCCCATCCGCGCAATCAGCATCTCCGCCGCATTGTCCACCGTCCATCCATGGTCCTCGTTGTCCCACGTAAATATCGAGATCACCATCGGCCCGCTCTTCCCCGCCACCAGCGCCACATCATTTCGCACCGCATTCAGCGACCCCGTCTTGCTCGCCACCGTCTGATCTCCGCCATTCGGCAGATACCGCGGAATCGTCTCCCTGTAGAACTGGTCCTTCAGCATTGTCAGCGCAACGTCGCACACCGCCTTGTCCTTGTCATCCATCGGAGCCCACCCGGTCAGCCCTGCCGTTACCCCGCTCGCCCGCCTCAGATGACACTCCCCAATCTGCTCCATCAGCTCCGCCATCTCCCGCGCCGTCGTCTTCCCCAGCCCGAACTTCTTGTAATCCTCCGGCAGAGGCCCCGTCGCCGGCTTCATCACCTTCTTGTACAAATGCGTGTTCTTCAGCCCCAGCGACTCCACCCGCGCATTCACCGCATCCACACCAAACCGGTCGATCGCCATATTCGTCGCCGTGTTGTCGCTCACGATCACCATCATCGTCAGCACATCCTTCAGCGTCACCGTCAGCGGCGTATCGAAAAAGTGCAGCATCCCCGACCCGCCCACCGGATCGCCCGGCTTCAACGTCAGCTTCTCGTCCCAGCTCGCCTTGCCCTCGCGCACGTCCACCATCGCGTTGTACAGAATCGCCAGCTTGATCACGCTCGCCGTCTGCACCGGCTCGTCAGCATCAATCGCGACCTCATGCGCCGGCTGCCCGGTCGTCAACTCCGCCGCATACACCGCCACCTTGCCCTGATGCTGCTGAATCATCCCATTCAGCGTCGCGACCAGCGCCGCATCCGCTCCCGCCTGCGCCGCTCCCTGCTGCGCCGGTGCCTGCTGCGCCGCCGCCGTTCCCGCACTCGCCACAATCGCCACAACCAAACCTGCCAGACAACCCAGCCTTCTCACTCCGTCAGCCTCCTTACACAACAATCGCTTGCACCGAGCAGAGTACATCGAACGCTGCCATCCCTCGTCCAAAGTCTTTGGCAGTCATTCCCTTCGGGATGATTTAGAATTAGGTGTTAACGGAATCCTATGGCCACACTCACCATGCCGTCCCCGACTTCAACTGAGAAGTCGTTCCCGTACCCTGTCACCGATCTCCATAGCCTCACCACTGAGTCCCCGAACGAGGCCTCCCACGGGCTCGACACCAAGTCGGCCATCGACATCGCGCGCATCATCGCTCACGAAGACGCCAAGGTCGCCGCAGCCGTCAAAAAAGCGCTCCCCGAGATCGCCATGGTCATCGACACCGTGGCCCGCTCCCTCCGCGACGGCGGCCGCCTCATCTACGTCGGCGCCGGCTCCTCCGGCCGCATCGCCGCCCTCGACGCCTCCGAGTGCCCCCCAACCTTCTCCACCGCCCCCCAGCAGGTCCAATACATCATGGCCGGCGGTCCCAAGGCCCTCGCATCGGCCTCCGACGTCAACGAAGATTCCCCCGAGCTCGGCCAGCGTGACATCGCCCGCCGCCGCCCCACGCGCAAGGACATCGTGATCGGCGTCTCAGCCTCGGGCCGAACCCCCTACGTCGTAGGCGCCGTCGACTACGCCCGCGCCCGCGGTGCCAAGACCGCGGCCATCACCTGCAACCCCAACTCCGACCTCTCCCAGGTCGCCGACATCACCATCTGCGCCGAGGTCGGGCCCGAGGTCATCTCCGGCTCCACCCGCATGAAGGCCTCCACCTCGCAGAAGATGATCCTCAACATGATCACCACAGGCGCCATGACGCGGCTCGGCTACGTCTACGACAACCTCATGGTGAACGTGCACATGAAGAACGCAAAGCTCGTCGAGCGCGGCATCCGCGTCCTCATGAAGCTCTGCGCGATCGACCGCGAGACCGCCATCCGCACCATCAAGGCCGCCGGCAAATCCATCCCCATCGCCGTCGTCATGCTCAAGGCCAACGTCGACAAGATGGAAGCCGTCCGCCGCCTCCAGAAATCCGACGGCAACGTCCGCCTCGCCATCGAAGACTCCCGCCTCGAACTGTAAGCGCGAAATGACCGAAGCGAGCCGGCAGCTTCGGCCTCGTCTGCGCTCCATCCGCCTGTTCGTGTCACGTCAAACCCGCCGCCTCGAGCAGCCCGCTATCTCGACATAGCGACCAGCGCGAAAATCTCATGCTGTCCATTCGCCAGTAGCAGATCGTACTGCCGAAGCACAGCCCCATTCTTCTTCTGGTCTTGTCCCGTCAGCCGCGCAGCATAGTCTCCCAGCGGAACCAGCGGCGTGTTCAGCAGCGTCGCTCCGCGCGGCGCCAACGTTGCCAGTTCGACATCCTGCCCGTCCAATACCCCTGCTAGGTGCAGATACGCGACCTCGCCGTCCTCCGTACCGAAGCTGCGGGTAACATGCAGCTTGAGCGGAAACGCGGCCGCATCCCCCGCCGGTTGAGACATCCGCTGCTTGGAAACGTTTTGCCCGCTCATTGCGAGTGGAAACAACAGCAATACAGCCAGACCCGTCACCTTCACAGATAGCACTCCGCGAAATCAACAACCGCCCTGTCCGCGCAACCAGCCTATCGGCCCTCACAACCGCAGCCCTCACCCGTCTCGAACGTCCTGTAAACTGAACCCTATGGCGGCCCAGACATCCTCGCTCGCAGACTCGCCCGCCGGACTTCAAGAGGTGGGAAGCCAGCCCACGGCAGTCGTCGAGCCCCACCCCGACCTCGCGCTCGTCGAGCGTGCCAAGGCCGGCGATACCGCTGCCTTCGAGCAACTGGTAAAGCAGTACGACCGCCAGATCTATCGCACCGCCCTCCACATCACCCAGAACCGCGAGGACGCCGAAGACATCACCCAGGACGTCTTCTTCAAGGCCTTCCAGAAGCTCGAGCAGTTCCAGGGCAACTCCAAGTTCTCCACCTGGCTCGTCCGCATCGCGGTCAACGAGAGCCTCATGCGCCTCCGCAAGCGCAAGACCTCAAAGACCGTCTCCATGGACCAGGACGTCCAGACCGACGAGGGCTCGATTCCCCGCGACTTTGCCGAGTGGCGGCCCAATCCCGAGCAGATCTACTCGCAAGGTGAGCTGGGCGACATTCTCCGCAAAACAATCGCCGGTCTGCCTCCAGGTTTCCGAACCGTTTTCACCCTCCGCGACATCGAAAACCTGTCGACTGAGGAAACGGCCGAGGCGTTAGGATTGAGCGTCCCTGCTGTGAAGTCACGTCTGCTGCGCGCGCGTCTGCAACTGCGCGAGCGCCTCAGCCGCTACTTCCGCAAGGCCGCCAATGAGGGCTCGAAGTGAACTGCACGGACTTTCTCGCTAAACTCACCGACTACTTCGACGGTCAGATCGACCCCGAACTGCTCGCCGAAGTTAAAGAACACCTCGGAAGCTGCCACCACTGCGAAGTCGTCGTGAACACCACCCGCAAGACGATCGACATCTACCGCCACGAGCAGCCGTACGACTTCCCGGAAGACCTCTCCACCCGCCTCCGCTCCGCCATCATGGCCCGCTGCAACGCCTCCAAAGAAGGTGCCGAAGCCAAAGCCAAACTCCACGCCGAGCTCATGCGCGACGCCTCCACCCGCTCCTCTTGACCCGCACACAGCTCGGCTTCTCCCGTGCTACCCCCCTGATCACGAAATTCTTCTCTTCCCTCCGCAATGACCATCGCGGCGCCGCGGCTCAATGCCGGCTCTTTGCCGCGAAGAGCGGATGATGTTTTTCGCGGAGAAATGAATCATCTCGGCATCAATGTCGCGGTCGCCCGGATGAGGAAACGGCTTTTCCAGTGTGGGTGTGTACGAGAGGATGTAGTCCTCCACCTTCCCGACATAGGCGCGGTAACTCGGGCCATACACGGTGAAGCCGAGAAAAGACCCGTAAACGTTCAACAGCAGGATGAGCGTGACAGCGTAGAAAACAATTTTGGAGAACCGGGACCGCTCCCGTCGCCAGACGATGTACGCCGCAGCGTAAATCCCGCACACCGCCGGCAGCACCAGCTGGATATGCCAGTTTCCAAGGTACGAGCGGCTGATTCCCACGGCCGCGATCCCTATCAAACCGAACGAGATAAGCGCAATCGGGAGGGCCAGGACCGACAATCGCTGCCGCATGCGCGCGAGTACAACGATAAGGGCCACGATCAGCGCCAATCCAGTCAGGCTGTCTCTGCCCATTCCGAACCGGACGGTTCCCACCGGCGAACCCCAAATCACCGCGCCAAGTGCGGTCAGCACGTAGAAGATCTCTCTGACAATGCCGAGAATGTGCCCGGAGTGCCGCGGGTTCGCGATCCCAAAATAGATCAACGCCGGAATTAACACCCACGAGAGGCCAAGCACAAGCTTTATTCGGGACGGAAGCCTCTTCAACGCGATGAGCACAACTGCCGACAGAAAACCAAAATAACCAGGCGCGGCAGACAGCGCCCCAACCACCAGGAGCACGGTCCAATCACGTAATGGCGAATGCTCAAAGCCTTGGGGCCATCGCCGACATGGTTCAGGACTGCGAGCGCCACGATCGGGAATGTGACTGACATGGTCAGCACAAACTGAAATCCCCAGTGGAACTCCATGTAATGCGACGGACTAAACAGCAGCAGCGCGATTGGAACCGCAGCCAAGTCGTCTTTTACCAGTTGCGCCCGAAAAACCGCGAGCTGAACCGCAAAGCATATCAGCGTGACGGCGATCAGCGCCCGGGTATCGAAGTGAAACAACTCCTCCACCGGGAAGTAGATTAGGTAAGGTGCGATCATCAGATGCTGATCAAGCTGAAACTGGATGGATCGCAGTGCGTGCAGCGACCAGCCGTGCTTGTGAAGATCAACCGCCGCCCCTAGCATGATCCACTCATCCGTCAGCGGAGTTGCAGTAGCGAACTTCGGGACGTACACGAAGGCGGCCGGAATCGCCCAAGCAGCAAAAAGGCGACCATCGGAACTGCGCGAAGCGGCGAGTCATCGTTTTCCTGAAGCCCATTGAAAATGCTGAACTTCGATCCCCTCAGATTACCTCGGCATCCAGGATGCCCTGAGCCCTCGCAATACAATGTAGCGCCGCGTTTTAGCGCGCGAAACGGCCGTCGCTCCATCGAGAAACGCTTGACACAGTTGATACAGGGATCTTAAGGGGCCCTTCCGCCCGGCCAAGCGTCGGGCGTCGCTGCTAAGCGATCAACCTCTTCGTTGTTGATGCGAGAAGTCCAAGGCTAACTCTTTCGCTCCAGGAGTTTGCGCAAAAGTGGCGGGGGAGGGGGGCGACCAAAAACAAAGGCGACCCGAAGGCCGCCTTTGCTCATTGCTGAACTTTGCTTACTTGACCACAACCTGCTGGAACAGCGGAGAGGTCAGCAGCCCGGCAAACTGGCTATCCGACGACGAGTACTCCACCGTCAAGGTGCCTGACTCCGAGTCAATCGTCGTGTCATCCATCGCACTCTTCTCGACCGGCGACCCGGAAGTCCGCTTCAGGATGGCAACGCCTTTCATCAGTGTCGCCGCCGTAGCCGCCGTCATCGTGTCGGACATCACAACCGCCATGTCGAACTTCACGCCGTTCGAGAAGTCCATGGTGTAGCGTGCACTCTTCATCCGGTTCTTCACCGTGTCGTAGTCGGCGAGCTGCGCGGCTTCGCCAAGCACGCTCTTCATCATGGTCTGCGTACCCTTCTGATCCAGCAGGCTCCACACCGGACGGCGTGTCCACCATGTTCATGTCGTTCATCATCTCGCCGTTCTGCATGAAGTTCGGCGCCAGGCCGTCGCGGGCATCCAGCGCCGCCTTCACCGAGTCGCGGTCGCCGAAGATCATGGTCGTCTGATTGAGGAACGCAACGCTCATCCCGGCCGCGCCCATCGGGTAGATGGCGTTATTGCGAAGCATTACCGGCTTTGTCTTGCGTTTCGCGAAGTCGGCCAGGACTCCCTGATAGTTGAACTGTCCCTGCGCCACGCCGAGAATGCGTGTCGTGTCGCTGCCGGGAGCGCGGAACGCGGCAAACGCGAGCGTATCGGCGTCCTGGTCGACCTTGAGGCCGGAGGTCTTGAGCGACGTCTCGAGCCGCTTCAGCTCCGGCGGAAGCACGCGGTCCTTCAGCTGCATCGCCGCCGGCGAGTTCTGCATCGCCCGGTAGTCGACGACGATGATCTGCTGCACGTCGCGGGGAATGGAGGCGCGGGCGTCGCCGCTCAGCTGCGCTGCTCCCGCGATCGACGGAACGGCGGCCAGGCCGGCCAGAACGGCGGTTGTTAGTCCACGCTTCAACATCTTGGGCATCATCACTCTGCGTACTCCGGGGAAAGGCTGCGCTGCAGCCCGTTTCTATTCTTTCCTGAACTCAAGGGACCTGCAAGAAGCAAGGGATACTGCTTTTGTTTCATCGCTGGTGCTTTTGGCTCATCCCGTGTTTCTGCTCAAGGCGCAGCTCACGGCCAGGCCAAAGGATGCAGCAACCTGCGCTCCAGCACCCTCTCCTCGGCATTAAACCCGACTATTTGACGAACCCAATCGGCATTTGGCTCATAGGCCTGCTCGGGAATCAGGCCGATTACCTCTCCCTCGCCGACCATCGCGCCGTGCCGGTGCGCGCTCTCGGCCACCGCAGCGTGCACCCGCCCCATCGGCGTCCGCTGAAAGTCCGTCACGTTCATGCTGACCTGCGCATGGCCGTTGACCATAACTCCCATAGCCTTCAGGCCATAGAGGCCGCCGCTCGATGCGCGAACCTCCTTGGCGATGCTGCGCGCGAGCCCAACGTCAGCGGCCCCATGCCGCGTCTCCAGGCTGATGTTGTAGGCAATAAGGAACTGTCGTGCCCCGACGGCAGTGGCCCCGGCGGTGGGGTGGATGCCGGGACCGCCAACGTCCGGCTGGCGCGTGGAATCCTTAGCCGCAGATTTCAGCAGGCCTTCGAACTCGCCGCGGCGCACGTTTTCAAGGTGAATGCGGTCAGGCCGCGATGCAGCCGCTTCGTAAAAGTAGACCGGAACACCGCAGCGCTTCCAGATCTCCATCCCCGCCTGGCGCGCGAGCAGAACGCATTGCGGCAGCGAGATGCCGCTGACGGGAACGAAGGGGACGACGTCGGCGGCGCCCATGCGTGGGTGCTCGCCTTTCTGCTCCGTGAGGTCGATGAGCTCGGCCGCCTTCGCGACGCCGCGCACGGCGGACTCGACGACTGCTTCGGGCGACCCGGCGATCGTTACGACCGAGCGATTGTGGTCACGGTCAAGCGACCAGTCGAGCAGGTGCACGCCGGCCACCTGCATCGCGCGAACAATCTCGCATACCTTGTCACGGTCGCGGCCTTCAGCGAAATTCGGGACGCACTCAACAATCGGAGTGGAGGTGGACTGAGCTGGCTGTGTCTCGACCAGAGCCTGACTGCTTTGCTGCATTTCCATCAGGTGCTTCCCTATTTCCACCAGCTGTAGCCGATCGAGAACTGGACGCTTGCGTTCACGCCGGGGTTCTTGTCGCCAAGGCTTGCGCTGGAAATATGAACCGCGTTGGCGCTGACGTCAATGGACCTTCTCGGGCGCACGAAGTAATGCGTACCCACGCCGAACTGTGGCGTGAAGTTCCAGACGCTGGTGTCCGCGTTAGGGCCGTCGTTGTCGAGGAAGTATTGCCCGTCAGGAGGACCGACGGCAGAGACTCCTCCTGGAAAACCGGTCGCGACCCCGAAAGCCGGATACTTGTGGTTCGTCCAGACGACTCCGCCCGCTCCCTGGATCCACGGCATCCAGCGCTCGCCGTGCGTGAAGTTCCAGCGGAGGATGATGGGCGTGACGCTGACGCCGGTAAATGTGCCGCCGACGGTGTACTCGGGCGAGCAGCTGGCATAGGTGCCCGGCGGTGGGCTGACCGGCGGAAATGCCTGCACGCATTTCGCGCGCTGGAACTTGGGCGTGTAGGACTGCCAGAGCGGGAAGACCTCGACGCCGTACTCGAAGTTGCCGCGGAGCAAGCCCGCGCCGACGTTCGGCGTGAGGATGCGGCCGGCGTGCCCGCCGACCAGAAGGAACTTGAAGCTGCCGCGGTCTTCGGTGACACCGAAGCCGCTCTGCACAAGCGCGCCGAGGTTCCAGTTGGCGTGGGACGCGTCGGCAACGCTTGACGCCCCCGCCTTGGATTGCGCGTTGAGCGTCGCGGAGCCGACCAATGAAGCAAGAAGAGCAAGCACACCTGCGATCTGCTTTACCTTCACGCTTCGCTCCTTTGCAGTGAAAAGCCGCCACGAGGATGGCGGCTCTGCGCTTCGTTCTGCTGGTTAGATGATTACGCGGGAACCTGCGCCTCGTCCATCTCGAAGTTCGAGTAGACGTTTTGCGTGTCGTCGAGGTCTTCGAGAGTTTCGAGCAGACGCATCATCGCGGAGGCCTGCGTGCCTTCGAGCTTCTGATACGTGGACGGCACCATCGTGACCTCAGCGGACTCGGGCTCGATCTTCGCCGCCTTGACCGCATCACGCACCGCTTCGAAGTCCTTGGGCGAGGTCAGAATCTCCCAGTAGTCGCCATCGTTGTTGAGGTCGTCGGCGCCGGCCTCGAGCACGATCTCGGTGAGCTTGTCTTCATCGGCCGCGGATTTCGCCACCACGATCACACCCTTCTTCGAGAACATGTAGCCGACCGAACCGGTCTCGCCGAGGTTGCCGCCGTTCTTTGAAAACGCGTGCCGAATCTCGCTGACGGCGCGGTTGCGGTTGTCGGTGAGGACCTCGACGATGATGGCGACGCCGCCGGGGCCGTAGCCCTCGAACGTGATGTCCTCGTAGCTTGCGCCTTCGATCTCACCCGTACCGCGCTTGATGGCGCGCGTGATGTTGTCGTTGGGCATGTTCTCGGACTTGGCGGCCAGGATGGCGGTGCGCAGGCGCGGATTGCCGTCAGGATCTCCGCCGCCCGACTTCGCGGCCACCATGATTTCCTTGATCAGGCGCGTGAAGATCTTGCCGCGCTTGGCGTCGAGTGCGCCCTTCTTGTGCTTAATGGTCGCCCATTTTGAGTGGCCGGACATGAGAAGAAACCTCGTGCTGAAAGTTGGTTTGCAGGCTCCGGAACGGCTCGGATGCCACTCAACGGGACGTCTGCACCGTTGGTGATTTTAGCATGTGGCGCTTCTGACGGGCTGCTAGAGAAGCTCGGGGGCGAGGAGGTCGTCGAGGGTTTCGCGGCGGCGGATGAGGCGCGCGGTATTGTTCTCAATCAGAACCTCCGCCGGCCGGACGCGGGTGTTGTAATGCGAGCTCAGGCTCATCCCATACGCCCCGGCGTCGAGCAGCGCGACGAGATCGCCGGACTGGAGCGCCTCGATCTCTCGATCTCGCGCGAAGAAGTCGCCCGATTCGCAGACCGGGCCCACAATGTCGGCGATCTCTTTCGCCGCGGTCGGCGCAGGCTGAACGACAGGGACGATCTCGTGGTGCGCCCCGTAGAGTGCCGGGCGGATGAGGTCATTCATCGCAGCGTCAGTGATGATGAAGCGCTTCGTGCCGTTCTGCTTGGTGTAGAGCACGCGCGTGAGCAGCGCCCCGGCTTGTGCGATGAGGAAGCGGCCGGGCTCAAGCAGGAGATGGACGCCAAGGCCGTCGATCGCCGAGCGGATGGCGCCAGCGTATTCGCGAGCGCGTGCGGCGGGGTCAAAAGGAGCGCGGCCGTACTCGATACCGAAGCCGCCGCCCGCGTCAAGGTACTGGATGTCGATGTGATCGCGGCGGAGGTCTTCGATCAGCGCGCGGACGCGCTTGACGGATTCGGCGAACGGCTGCGTGTCCCGAATCTGCGAGCCGATGTGCACGCTGACCCCCGCGGGCGTGATCCCGGGGAGCTGCGCGGCGCGGCGGTAGACCTCGCGCGCGCGCTCGATCGCAATGCCGAACTTGTGCTCCCGCAGGCCGGTGGAGATGTACGGATGGGTCTCAGCGAATACGTCGGGATTCACGCGGAGCGCGATGCGGGCTTGTTTGTTCAGGGCCTTGGCTCGCGCCGCGAGAAGCTCCAGCTCGGCTTCGCTTTCAACGTTGAAGAGGAGAATGCCGGCCTCGAGCGCCGCGTCAATCTCCCATGCCTGCTTGCCCACGCCGGAGAAGACGACCCGCGAAAGGGCTTCCGCATCTCCAGCTGCAAGGCCGGCCCGGCGGACGCGCTCGAGCTCGCCACCCGAGACGATATCGAAACCACACCCGAACGATGCCAGCAGCTTGAGAATCGCCAGCGAGGAGTTCGCCTTCACCGCGTAGCAGAGCGTGTGCGGCAGCCCTGCGAACTCGCGCGTCAGCATCGCAACGCGCTCGCGGATGTCGTCGGCGGAGTAGATGTAAAGGGGCGTGCCGAACTGTGCAGCGAGGTCGCTGAGCTTTACCCCGCCGCAACAAAGTTCGGCATTCGCAGTGCCATTCGCGATGTACCGGAAAGGCCTGGGCGCTGGGAATTCACTCACGCGGGCGTTACACCTGTGGGTTGCGGCAGGAAGTAAGGCTCGTTGGGAATCATGATCCAGGCGATGATGTAGGCGATCGGAGTGGCGATGCCGCAGAAGATCGCCAGCACAGCAATCAGCCTGACGATCAGCGGGTCCCAGCCAAACCTCTGCGCCAATGCTGCGCACACGCCTGCGATCCTGCGGCCCTGGCGCGGGCGCTCCAGGCGAGGCCACTGGCGGGCATAGGACGGGCCGTACAGCGGGCAGCCACACGCGCTGCAGAACCTTGCGCTCTCGTTCAGATTCGTTTGACAGTTCGGACAGGTCATCTTCGCCTCCTCAGGACACATCTTTTCATACGCATGCCGCGCGCGGGCGGTTCCCTTGCGGCAAATGTCCTACTTACCGGAGTACGGCGTCTTGAGGTACTTGCGCGCGAGCTCAGCCTGCGAGGGGTCTCCGCCGGACGCGGCCAGGTTGTACATCTTCACGGCATTCGCGCGCTGATGCAGCATGTCATACACCTGCCCGGCGTTGACCTGCGCCCGCCGGCGCAGCCAGTCGCTGCAGTTGGGCTGCTCGGCGGCCTGGATGTAGGAGTTGACGGCGTCGGGAAGCTGGTTGTAGCCGCGCTCGGTTTCAGCGAGGCCGAACCAGGCCATCTGCAGCCGCGGATCGATGAAGTAGCCGGGCTTAGCGGCGTCGGCAAGCACCTGCTTATATGCCGCGATGGCCTCGTACCCGTGCCCCTCGTCTTTGAGGAGATTGGCGACCTCTAGCGCGAACAGATAGTCGTGCGGGTACTGCTCGGTCAAGCTGCGCTCCACCTGCAGCGCTTCGTTGTAGCGGCCGTCGTGACGAAGGAACAGGCTGAGCGCGGTGCGGGATTCCACGCTCGTGATCACTCCGTGGGCGGCGGAGTTGCGCAGCAGCGCGATTCCCCGGTCTTTCGAGCCGCCCACCCCGAAGACTCCGACCACCATGCGAAGGAAGCGCGGCAGGCTGGCCACCGCGAACTGCTGAATCCCGATCGCCATGTCGGCGTCCGCATACTGCGGATCGATCTTCAGCACCGCTTCGCTGTCATTGCGCGCCTGTAACCCCTGGCGTGCCGCGGCCGTGAAGGAGTGGTCGGCCAGGGTGATGAACGCGGCGTGCATGCCCTTGGCATATCCGCGCGCGAACAGCGCGTTCTTGTCCTCCGGATTTTGATTGATGCGCGCATCGCAGAGGCTGATGACTTTGTCCGTGAGCGAGTTGATCTGGTCGCGCGCCTGCCTGGAGATGTTGATCTCGCGCCTGGAAAACAGAAAACTGTCGTGCGCGTAGTAGGTCGTGTCGAGCAGGTCCTGGTGATAGAGCTCGCGGAAGATGTCCACCACCAGGATGTAGTTCGACGCCATCGGGTCCTGCGGATGCTGCTCGAGCACCTGGTCGAAGTCCTTGAGCGCGCCGTCGAAATCGAGATTGTAGAAATGCTCGTAGCCCTGCCGGACCAGCGGGTCCAGATTCAGTGGGTACGTGTGAGTGTTCGCCGGCTGGGCGCAAGCTGGGCGGACCGCGAGCAGAGAGCCGAAGAGCGGCAACAGCCACACCAATCGTCGGAGGAGAAGTCGGTTGGCGCAGCGCGAGCGGCGAAGCACAGATACACTATACCTTTGGCGGCCCCGCATCACATTGCGACGCTCGCCGGATTCGACCAACCAGACCGATGAACCTGTCCATTGTGCTTCCGCCGATTCTGCTGCTCGTAGCCTGCGGCGCGTATATCTTCTGGCCGCAGCGACGGCTGGCTGCTGCTCCCGAGAAGACGCGGCTGGATTACCTCCGCGAGCGCAAGGACGTGATCTACGAGAACCTGCGCGACCTGAATTTCGAGTACAAGGCGGGCAAGTATCCGGAGGCCGACTACGCCGCGCAGCGCGAGGCGCTGGAGACTGAGGCGGCGAGCGTTATGTCTGAGATGGAATCGCTGGGCGGCTGAGGCAATCCTGCCGTTAGCGCTGCGCATCGGCGCTGAAGTATCCTGAATTGTGCCTCGAATTCAGAAAATCCTTCGCAGTCTTTGCGCTTCTCTGTCTGTGCTCTGCTCGATCGCGTTTGCCGCGACGCCGATCACCGGCGTCGTGATGAACAAGACGACCGGCAAGCCGTCCGCCGGCGACACCGTCACGCTGATCCGGCTTGCACAGGGCATGCAGGAGGCGACCCACACCACCACCGACGCGCACGGGCATTACACGCTGGATGTGCCGGACGACGGCATCCACCTGGTGCGCGTGACGCATGACCTGGCCAACTACTTCAAGCCCGCTACCCCGGGGACTGCGACCATAGACATCGACGTCTATAACGCCGCGGCCAAGGTGAAAGGCGTAACCAGCGAAGCGCAGGTGCTGCGAATTGAAACCGATGCGAGCGGAACCGCTCTGCACGTCGTGGATCACTTCTTTCTGAAGAACGACTCCCATCCGCCGATGACGCAGTTCTCGAAGCAGCCATTTGATTTCTGGCTGCCGGATGGCGCCATCATCGAGGGCGCGGCCGCGGAGTCGCCCGACGGCATGCCCGTGCGACAGGCGCCGGTGCCGCTTGCGGAGAAGGGCCACTACACGTTCCTCTTTCCGATTCGTCCCGGTGAGACTCAGTTCCAGATCACGTACCGGCTTCCCTACACCGGCAAGCTCGCGATCCAGCCGAAGGTAACGATGCCGACCGATACGGTCGCCGTGATGATTCCGAAGTCGATGACCTTCGCTCCGGTTCCAGGCGCACCGTACAGCCCGATCGACGATGAGGTGAACGCGCACACGCTGGTGGCGCGCAACGTTTCGCCGGACCAGCCGCTCGGGTTCACGCTGACCGGAACCGGCCAGCTGCCGCGCGACAGCAACGCACCCACGCAAGGCGGCCAGTCCGCCGAAGGCGCTCAGTCCGCGGGCGGGGATAACGGCGGCCAATCCGCAACCGCCGACACGCGCCCCGGCGGCGGCTTAGGCAATCCGCTCGACGAGAGCGGCAACCGCGATCCGTGGGCGAAGTACAAGTGGTGGATTCTGTCCGGAATTGCGGTCCTGCTGGCGGCCGCCGCGGGCGTACTGCTGCGTAAGCCTGCTCCGGGAACCGCGCCTGCTTCGCGCGAACCTGCCGCCGGTCGATCCGACTCGCCCGGCGACCGCTGCGGCCTACGCGCCACGCCCCAGACGCACGCAGCGCAGTTGCTGCAGGTGCTCAAAGAGGAGATGTTCGCGCTCGAAACGGATCATCTGCAGCAGCGCATCTCCGAGGAAGATTACGTCGCCCAGAAAGCTGCACTCGAGCTCGTGCTCCGCCGCGCGCTGGCGCGTGCCGGCAGCAACGAGGCGGAGCTGATCTCGCGCTGACCATGACCACTTTCCTGCGCATCCTTCGGCTGTATCCGCTAGCCCTATGGGCCGGCGGTGAGGTCTTCTTTGTTGTCACCGCAGGGATCTCGTTCAAGGTGCTGCCGGACGCGCACACCGCCGGCATGGTCGTGCGCGGCACGCTCCTCGCTCTGCATCGGATCGGAATGTACGGCGGCGCGGTCTACCTGCTTGCAACCCTGGCGCTGCTCGCGATGGCTCGCGACCGGCATCGCGTCCGGTTCATCGAGATCGCAATCGCTGTTGCGATGCTCATTCTCACCGCGTACTCGCAGATGTCAATCATTCCGCGGATGGAGACGGACCGCCTGACGCTGGGAGGCGATGTGAACGCGGCCGCAAGGGACAATCCGGCGCGACGCGATTTTGATCGCCTGCATTCCCGCTCGGTTGACGTTGAGGGCGCTGTGCTCATCGGATGTTTCGTGCTGCTCGCATTGACGACCGTTCATGAGCGGCGCGATCTGCCGGATGCGGCGCGGCCCTAAAGAAAATTCGAAGTGGAGAGATTCATGAAGCTTCTGGTGACGGGTGGGGCCGGGTATATCGGCGGCACGGTTGCGACAATCCTCATGCAGGCGGGACACGAGGTCACGATTGTCGATAACCTCTGCCACAGCAAACGCAACGAGGTGCCCGCCGGCGCCGAGTTTATCGAGGCTGACATCGCCGACCGGCCGCGAATTGAGAAGCTTCTGCGCGATCTCCAGCCCGACGGTGTGCTGCACTTCGCCGCGCTGATCGAGGCCGGCGAGTCGATGCAGAAACCCGAAATCTATTTCCGCAACAACACGGCCTCAACCCTCGCTCTATTGGAAGCCATGCACGCAACCGGCGTGAAGAAGCTTGTCTTCAGCTCCACTGCCGCGGTGTATGGCGAACCCGAGCGCGTGCCGATTGACGAGAACGCCAGGCTCGCGCCGACCAACGCGTATGGCGAAAGCAAGCTGCTGGTCGAGCAGGTCCTCGTGTGGCTGAATCGCATCCACGGACTCCGCTACGCCTCCCTGCGCTATTTCAACGTCGCAGGCGCGCTACCCGGGCGCGGCGAAGCGCACGAACCCGAGACGCATCTCATCCCGCTGATCCTGGATGTAGCCCTCGGCCGCCGCGAAAAGATCTTCATCTACGGCGAGGACTACGACACGCCCGACGGCACATGCATCCGCGACTACATTCACGTCGTCGATCTCACGGACGCGCACATCCGCGCGCTCGATGCACTCGCCACGCGCGATCGCCTGATATGCAATCTCGGCAACGGGCAGGGCTTCTCCGTAAAAGAAGTTATCGAAGCTGCGCGACGAGTCACCGGACATCCCATTCCGGTTGAGATCAAGCCACGCAGAGCCGGAGATCCCGCCCGCCTTGTGGCAAGCTCCGAGCGCGCGCATGCCGAGCTCGGCTGGAAGCCGCAGATTCCCGAGATCGACAGGATTCTTCACTCGGCCTGGGAGTGGCACCAGCGGCGCTACTCCGTTTAGCGATTTCGCTGCTTCGCCGCGACCTGAAAAGACTGCATCATCACAGATAAGAGCACGTCGCAATCCCGTGTCGCACTACGATAAACTAACATCTGCCGCCGTCCGCTTCATCGCGCCTTCTCGTGAGTAGGAAGTCATCGATACGCCATCACATTCCGCCGATGTACCGACGGTCGCTTCCGGACTTCGTCCGAAGCGCAGGCTACTCCTCAGAGACACCGTCACCGTGCTGGTGCTTCTCTTCTCTGCAATCGTGCTGTATGCGGTGACGTCGTTTCTCTTCCGCAGTTTCTCGGCGCGCCGGGCGGAGCTGGGACGGCAATTTGCCACTGAAGGTCAGGCTGCACTCGGCCGCGGAGACGCTCAGGAGGCCATTCACGACCTCCGCATTTCACTCGACTATGCGCCTGATGCCACGAACAATCGCCTGCTGCTGGCCGAAGCGCTCGCGCAGGCACACCACCCGGACGAGGCGCGCAGCTACTTCCTGACGCTGCTGGACACCGCGCCTGCAGACGGGTTTCTCAACCTGCAGCTTGCGCGCCTCGCCCGGCAGAAGAACGAAACCCAGGAGGCGCTGGATTATTACCGCGCGGCCGCGGGTGGAAACTGGAACGACGATTCACGCGACGAACGCTTTCGTGTCCAGCTTGAGCTCGCGAATTATCTGATCCAGCAGCACGATCTCCCCGCGGCAAGGGCGGAGCTCCTGATCGCCGCAGCCGATGCGCCGCAGGAGGCCGCTGTCGCTTCCATGCTGGCGCAGAAATTTCAGCAGGCAAGCGATGCCTCGGACGCGCTGAATATGTACCGGACAGCGATGAAGCTCGACCCGAAGGATGCGCCGGCTTTCTTCGAGGGCGGCCGTCTCGCCTTTCAGCTTGGCGAATATGCAGAGGCAGCCCGGCTGCTCTCGATTGCACGAAGAGACACCGCAGCCATTGGCCAGCAAGGTGCAGATGAGCTGGACAACTTGCTCGAGAGCTCGCGCCGCATCCAGGAGCTCGCGCTCTCGCCGGACGTAGATCCGCAGGACCGAGCGGAACATATCCTGCGAGCGCTGCCGATTGCGAAGGCGCGGTTCGAAAGCTGTGCAGCGCAGATTGGCGGCGGCCAGATGCCGCAGCAGTTGCAAGGCCTCGATGGCGGCTGGAAGGATGCATACAAATTGCGCCAGCGGCGCTCAATGCTTCAGGACGCACCGGAGCAGGACGGCCTCGTGAAGCTGATCTTCGATACAGAGATCCTGACCGCCAAGCTGTGCGGTAACCCATCTGGAGACGATGCCCTGTTGCTGCAGCTTGCGAACTCCGCGCATGGTGTGCGGTGAGCGCACACGTGACGAACGCGGACACAGCAGCGCTCCCGGTATCGCGCGCCGGAGCTCGCGACCGCACTCCCCGCGCGCGAGGAGCGGCTGTTTCTATTGCTCTCCATCTTCATCGGTGTCATCTCCGGGCTGCTCGTCGTGTCCTTCCGGATGGCCATCGAGTGGTTCAGCATTCTGCTGCTGGGCGTCGCTCCCGCGCCGGGACAGAAGCGCTTATTCCTGATTCCAACCATCGTCGGCCTGGTCGTCGCGCTGTTTACGCGCTACGTCTTTCCTGGCGTTCGCGGAAGCGGCGTGAACCAGACGAAGGCCGCGCTCTACATCCACAACGGCTATATCTCCGTCCGCACGGTGATCGGAAAATTTCTTCTATCAGCGCTCGCCATCGGCAGCGGCCACTCGCTCGGGCCCGAGGATCCGTCGCTTCAGATCGGCGCCGGCGTGGCATCGTTGATCGGCCGCCGCGTCGGACTCTCCCGCGCGCGGCTGCGGCTCTTCGCTCCAGTCGGCGCCGCCGCAGGCCTCGCGGCAGCCTTCAACGCGCCCATCTCCGCAATCCTGTTCGTCATTGAAGAGGTCATCGGAAAATGGACCGCCGGTGTGCTCGGCTCTATCGTCCTCTCCGCCGTTGCGAGCGTCGTTGTCGCGCGCTGGTTCTGGGGCTCACAGCCCATGTTTCGCGTGCCTTCGATCACGTTGCGCGACCCCCGCGAGCTTCTCGCGTATGCATCGCTCGGTGTGATCGGCGGCTTCGCCTCGCTGATCTTTGCCAAGTGCATCGGCTCGCTCCGCCCCTGGCTTCGCAAACAGCCGAAGCTGCTGCAGCTGTCGCATCCTGCCATCGCCGGCCTGCTCGTCGGCGGCATCGGATACTTCGGGCTCCCCGAGGTCATGGGCGCAGGTTACGGTGCGATCGACCAGGCAATGCACGCGCAGTTCGCGTTGAAGATTCTGGTGCTGCTGGCCGTCTTCAAAATTGTCGCGACAACGCTGTCTTTCTCGAGCGGCATGCCCGGCGGCATGTTTGCACCCACGCTGTTCATCGGCGCCATGCTCGGCGCCGCTGTCGGTTCCTTCGAGAAGATGTTCTTCCCTCACCTCACCGGATCCATCGGCTCTTACGCGCTGGTCGGCATGGGTGTGCTGTTCGCGGCCTTTCTGCGCGTTCCACTCACGTCCATGTTCATGGCGCTTGAAGTGAGCGGAAACTACTCGCTCATTCTGCCCGTCATTCTGGCCAACACAATCGCCTATCTCATCGCGCGCAGCCTGCAGCATGTGCCCATCTTCGAGTTGCTTACCCAGCAGGACGGCCTCTATCTGCCCTCGATGGAAGAGGCACGTGAAGAGAGTGAGCTTACATTGGAGGATGCGATGGAACCGGTGCAGGTTCCCATCCTCCAGGGCTCGGATTCCATCCGCCAGATCGCTACAGCAGATTCCATGCGACAGACAATAGGGAATGCTCCGGCAATTCTCGTGCAGTGCAGCAACGGATGGTACGCTGCACGTAAAGACGAGCTGGAAAAATTACTCACAGAGTTCGGCAGTGATCCAGATCGTGCCGAAGCGCACCGCGCCCTCGAAGCGTTCCTCGGTAAAGAGCGGACACCGCTGGTGTTTCCGGACCAGCCGCTCGCCAGCGCGCTTCGTTTCTTCCAGCGCTGGCCTGTGCTGCCGGTTTCCAATCGCGCATCACGCGGCACGCTCGAGGGCATCGTTTCGCTTGAAGATGTGCTGCACCGCTATCAGAGCTCCATCACATAGAAGCTCGTGGAGATATTTTTGAACAGGATGAGCCAGACTAGTAAGGAACACCAATGACAAGAAACCGCTCTCGATTCCTGCAACACCCATTTCTGCGCAGATATCTGCCGCTGGTCCATGAGGACCTCACCGCCGTGTATTCACGCGATCTGCAGAAGTGGATGGTCATTGCACCTGTCATAGGAATTACGACAGGCCTCGCGATCACCGGCATCGCCGCGCTGCTTCTGGGGAAGCTTTGGCCGGCGGTCCTGAACTACTACCTCGGCCATCATTGGGCGATCGTGCCCAGCCTTGCCGTCGCGTTCGCGGTGACAGGCCTCATCATGCAGTACTTCACGCCCAACCCCGACGAACACTCGACCGAAGAGGTGATCCGCTCCTACCACGAACATGAGGGCGATATCGACATGCGTCCCTTCGCAGCCAAGCTGATTGCCGCGATTACGTGCGTCGGCTTTGGCGGAAGCGCAGCGCTCGAGGGTCCCAGCATCTACGGAGGCGCTGCCATTGGCTCCTGGCTGTGGACCAAGCTGAACCGCTTTCGGTTTACGGCGCGCGATCGCCGCATCATGCTCATCTGCGGAGCCGCCGCCGGCATGTCGGCGGTCTTCCGCGCGCCGCTCACCGGCGTCGTCTTTGCGCTGGAGATGCCTTATCGTGATGACCTTGCGCACGAGGCGCTGCTGCCCTCGCTCATCGCCTCGGTCGTGTCCTACGTAACGCTCGGGTCGTTCCTCGGATCTACTCCGCTGTTCCTCTTCCATGGCGTCGTGACGTATCACCGCAACGATCTCTACTGGAGCGCCCTGCTGGGACTTCTGATCGGAATTATTGCGATGGCATTTGTCGTGACCTTCCGCAGAGTCCGTGTGTTCTTTGTGAACTGGCGGATTCCGCACTGGCTCAAGCTTACGATCGGCGGTCTGCTCACCGGCCTCTGCGCGGTGATCTTCCTGCACATCTACGGCGGATCGCTTGTCCCCATCGGACCGAACTACGAGGCTGTCGGCGATGTGCTCAACCGGACGCATAGCAGCTCACAGTTGCTGGTCTTCAGCGGTCTGAAGCTCGCCGCGACCATCTTCACGCTCGCGTCCGGCGGCGTAAGCGCCATGTTCGTTCCGCTCTTCCTTACCGGCGGTTGCCTGGGCACAGCTTTCGCGCAGTCCATCGTCCACAGCCCGTCACTGGGCCTGTTTGCGGCGGTCGGGATGGCATCGTTCATCTCCGCCGGCTACAAGACCCCCCTCGCCGCAGTGGTGTTCGTCGCGGAAGCTACGGGAGGCCACGCGTTCATCATCCCTGCGCTCATCGGCGCCGCAGTGGCCTACGCTGTGTCGGGCGACGCCTCTGCATCCGGAGATCAGCGCCTGCATGAAGCTGTGCGCACCTCGCCGCTGAGCTACATCCCGGTCAGCGAGATCATGCAGCAGCATGTAATCTCAGCCCCGGCAGACGTAAGCCTGGCAGAGTTCGTGCGCATGATGGCGCCCGACGACAATCACGAGGCATTTCCTGTTTTCGAAAACAGCACCCTGGTCGGCACCGTAAGCCCGCTATGTATCACGCACGTGCCGCCCGAACGATGGGCACACACGCGCCTCCGCGAGGTTCTCGATAAGCGCGTCGGCACAGTTGCTCCGGATTGTGATGTGATGGAAGCGCTCCGGTTACTTACGGACGAGCATCGCTCGACTATGCTTCTCGTAGTCTCTGAAGGCAAGGTTCAAGGGATCGTTACGAAAACAGACATTCTTCGCGTGCTGAAGGACCGGACAACGGCTGTGAAACCGGCAGAAATCACTGCCGCCGTCGAGAGTTGAGGATATTTCTCTGAAGTAGCTTGCATCCAGCTTGAGGAGGTTGCGCGATGGCCGAATTCCCGATTCCGGAGATTGCATCGGTTCCGGAAAAGCAGTCCAGCAAGAAGGGACAGTTTGGCGTCGCGCTCGAGCCGGAGATTCTGCGGATCTGCGGCTGTGCTCTCCTCGTCGGTCTGGTTTCCGGCCTCGTCGCTGAAGGCTTGCTCAAACTGATTCAACTGTTCACCAACATCTTCTTCTACGGGAAGGCCACGTTCGCGCCCAGCAGTCCAGCGCACAACCACCTCGGTCTCTGGGTAATCGCCATTCCGCCCATCGGCGCCTTGCTGGTCGGCATCATGATCCACTTCTGGGAGCCGACGCTCAAAGGCCACGGCATCCCCGAAGCCATGGAATCCGTCCTCTTCGGCCACAGCAGGATGCGCCTCCGCGTAGCCATACTGAAACCGCTCGCGACGGCGTTCGCCATCGGAACCGGCGGCCCGTTCGGCGCCGAAGGCCCGATCATCCAGACCGGCGCCGCACTCGGCTCGCTCTTCGGACAGGCGATCGGCCTGACCCCCTACTACCGCCGCGTCCTGCTCGCGTCCGGCGCAGCAGCCGGAATGGCAGCGACGTTCACTGCGCCCATGGCCGGGATTCTCGTTGCGATTGAACTCCTCTTGTTCGAACTGCGCGCGCGCTCGTTCATCCCCGTCGCGCTCGCCGCCTGCGTCGCCACCGGAGTTCGCATTCACTTCGCCGGATGGGCGCCACTCTTCCCCGCGCCGATGTTCAAACTCACCAGCGTCAACGAGCTCTGGTTATTCGCCTTGCTCGGCATCCTGATGGGCTTCGTCGGGATCATCATGATTCGCGTGCTCGCCTGGCTCGAAGACTTCTTCGACGAGCTTCCCGTCAGAGCGCCGCTCATCTGGTCCCCCGTCATCGGCGGAATCATCCTCGGCGTCATCGGCTACTTCTATCCGGAGGTGCTGGGCACAAGCTACGACACCATCCGGAACATGCTCAACGACCACATCGCCGCGCGCAGCCTCGCCGGCATCTCCTTCGCAAAGTTCTGGGCACTCGTCATCTCCCTCGGCTCAGGAACAACCGGCGGCGTCTTCGCTCCTTCACTCGTCGTCGGCGGAGGCCTCGGCGCTTCCTTTGCCATCCTCTTCCAGCATGTAGCGCCACACCTGGTCAGCGATCCCGCGTTCTACGCGCTCGCCGCAATGGCCGCTGTATTCGGCGGGATCGCGCGCGCGCCGCTCACCAGCATCGTCTTTCTGATCGAGCTAAGCCACAACTCCAACGCAATCCTTCCCCTGATCGTCTGCGTCATGATCTCGGACGGCGTTGTACGCCTCTTCAGCCGCGACTCGATCATGACCGTCAAGCTCGTGAAGCGCGGCCTGGTCATCCTGCAGGACTACTCCGTTCCTGTGCTCATGCGCGCGCGCATCGACCAGGTCATGCACAAGGAATTCAATCTGCTGAAAGCAGACGACGAGCTGCATTCTGTGCTGCAGACCTTTGTCCCCGGCGGCATCGGCTTCATTCCTGTCGTGGATAATGATGGCCGGCTCGTCGGCATTGTCGAGCCGCACGATCTCCTGCGGACCGAGCCTCCGGACCATCACTTCACCATGCGAGAGCTTGCACGCAAAGATTACGTTCTCGCCTACCTTGGCGAAGCCGTCGACCAGGTTCACCGCGAGATGATGCTCAAGAACACCGAGAACGTCATCGTCGTCGACCCCGAGGACAGACGCAAACCGATAGGAATCGCGCGTGCAAACGACATCCTGCAGCTTCGCCGCTGGCTGATGGAAGAAGAGTCGGAGGAGCGCGAGATCAAAGCCGCCCAACCCTGAGCGAACGCATTCATCGAAGGCCGAGCCATGAAAATATCGATCAAGAGAGCCTACGATCCGCCCTCACCGGAAGACGGCCTTCGCATCCTCGTCGATCGACTCTGGCCCCGCGGAATCTCAAAGGAGTCGCTTCGGCTCGACATGTGGCTCAAAGACGTCGCTCCCAGCGCCGAGCTCCGAAAATGGTTCGGCCATGACCCGAAGCGATGGACTGAGTTCGAACGCCGCTATCTGGAGCGAGTTGAAGCAGAACACCGCCGCATGGCAGCCCATCCTGGAGCCCGCACGCAACCACCACGTCACGCTGCTATTCGGCGCAAAAGATACTGAGCACAACAACGCCGTCGTGCTCAGCAGCTTTCTCCGCAAGCATCACAAGCACCAACCGCGGAGCTTAGGCCGACACCGTCGAAGCCCTTCCTCCGCGATCGAATATCTGTTCGATCTCCTCGAGCGTCTTGCCCTTGGTCTCCGGCAGGAAGAACGCAGCGGTAATCAGGTACACCACCGTAAACGCCGCAAACAGGTAGAACATCGTCGAGTAGCCATACCTGCCCACAACCGGTAGAAAGATCGCCGCGAGCGTCGTCGAAACCGTCTGATTCAGCACCAGCGCCACGCTCATCCCGTTCGACCGAATCCGAGTCGGCATCAGCTCACTCAACGCGAGCCACACGCAAACGCCGGGCCCCATCGCGAAGAAGCTCACAAACGCATACAGAAACAAAGCAACGAGCCACCCATTCCTCGTGCTCGGCACCGGCGTGATGTAAGCATGCTCAATCGTCAGCGGGGCCGTGCGCGCCGCGTCAAGATTGGCAAACGGATTCTGAAAGAACGCCGCCACCTTCGTTGAAGGAATCGAGCTGCCGCGATCGACCGCCGTGCCCTCCGGATCGCCCAGCAGCACGGGCTTCGTGCTCGATGTGAAGTCACCGTAGGAGTAGATGATCGCCAGTGATTGCTGCCCATTCACGCTCGGCGCGCCCAGTTGCTTCGCCTCCGCGCGGTCGAACTTCACACTCACCGCATCGCCGTTCGTCACCAGGCCCTGCACCGCAGCCCGCGCGTCGTAACGTCCCTTCTCGGTATGCAGAAACAGCGTACCGACCGCAACCAGCGAAACGATCACACCTGACGTCCCAATCACGAGAAGAAACTTGCGCCCCTTCTTGTCCACAAGCTGCAGCCCCACCACCGTCATCAGGAAGTTCACGAACGTGAACACCACATAACCCCAGTGCGCCAGCACATCGGTCAGCCCGCTCTGAATCAGGATGTCCACGTTGTACGCAATCACCGAGTTGATACCCGTCGCCGTATTGCAGATCAAAATCACACACGCCAGCAGAAACGGAAGCACATACCGCCGGCTCAGCAGCGGTTCCTTGTACGCCATTCCAGCCTTGCCGTGACCCGAAATCTCCGCCATCTCGTGCATCTCGAGAGCAGCCTGCTCCGGTGTGCGCGAGCGCTCCAGCGCCGCTCGCGCCGCCTCCACCCGCCCGCGCCGGAACAGCCACCGCGGCGACTCCGAAATAAAGTACGCCGTAAACACAAACAGCAGCCCCGGCGGCAATGACATCCAGAAGATGCTCCGCCACGCGCGGTCCTTCGCTGCGAACAACGCCGCCGCCGACGCAGTCTTCGCAATATCTGCGACGTGATAGCTCGTATAAATCCCGATCAGCGCCGCGACAAAAATCCCCAGGGTCAGCAGCCACTGAAAGATGCCGGTCCCCTTGCCGCGCACGTCCGCGGACAGGCACTCCGCCAGGTACAGCGGCACCACAACCCCCACCAGCCCGCCGCTCACACCTTGCAGCAGCCGGCCCAGAAACAGCGGCCCGAACCCCTGCGACAGCGCAATCACCGGCACGCTGACCGCGAACGCCACACCGCTCAGCAGCATCAGCGGCTTGCGTCCCATCCAGTCCGCCAGCAGTCCCGCAAACAGAGTCGAGAAGACGCTGCCCAGCAGCACCGCCGCGACAATGATCGAGATCTGTCCGCGGCTCAGGTTAGAGGTCGCCTCAAGATAAGGCAGCGCTCCACCGATAATCCCGACGTCAATGCCGTAGAGCAGGCCTCCGAGACCCGCGACCAGCAGCATCAGCCGGCCGTATCCCTGATAGCTGAGGCGTACTCCAGCGCCCATTCACAATCCCTCCCGCATGCGGTGTGCTTCGGCCCATCCTACACAATCGCGAGCAGAGGCACACGTCGAATGCGGTCAGGCAGGACGCAGCAGCGCAGCCGCGGTCCAAAGCAGCGGCGCCTGTCCGTGGAAGTCGCCCGTGCGCCGCTTGCGCAGAAGGTAGTATTCGAGATCGTTCTTCTTGTTCGTCCCCTCGCACACACTCGTTACATCATTGTTCTGATCCACGTAGCCCGCCAGCGCAATCCACGCCCGCCGCGCGCCCGCGCCATACTCTCCAGTACTCAACATCCCGGTGCGCACACCCGAGATCAGCGAATCCGCGAACATCCCCGTGCCCGATGTCTCCGGCCACGCCTCTTCGCGATCCAGCAACTGACGCCACGCTCCCGCCGCCGGCTGATACTTCAGCAGCGCCGCCATCATCGTGTGATAGCCGCGCTCAATGCGCTCACGCCGCGGATGCTGCCGCGGCAGATCGCGCAGCAGCTCCGTCATTCCCACCGCAAACCATCCATTCCCGCGTCCCCAGTAGAACGGCACATCCGGCGCGTGAAAGAAAAGCCCATTCGGCTGCTGAAGTTTATCCAGGTACGCCGCCATTTCCGTTGCAGCGCGATCCAGGTACTTCTGATCACCGGTCGCGCGGAACGCCTGCACCTGCACGATGGTGATCATGAACATGTCGTCGACCCAGAAGCGAGTCTCGTCCGTCAGCCCCTGCGCATCCGGCTTGCTCCACTGCGCGTCGGCATACTGCAAGCCCCAGATCCAGATAGCGTTTGTCCTTCGTCAGCATGTACAGCTCGAGCGGAAGCGATCCAAACATCGAGTAGTCGACGTGCTGTCCCTTGCGGCGGCAGCAACGCGGCCTCCGTCGTGAACAGCGGATCGAAGCGCGCCTGCAGCTTTGAAAGCAGGTCCGTATTTTGGTGAGGTGCGCCAGCTCCAGCGCGCCATACCATACGCAGACCTCCGGATACACGATCCGGTCCGGATGAAAGTGCGGCGACGTGAGAAAGTGCTCCGCTACCTTCGTCCCCAGCTCACGCGGATCATACCCCTGCGGCCACTGCGTGGAGGTCCGCCGAACCCGCCGGTGTGCCGGAACCCGCGGCCTGCTGATTCACACTCTCTGAACGCGCAATCGAAGGAGCCACGATGGCGGATGCTGACAGCAGCATCGACGCACTGAATCTTCTTCTGGTGATGCCACTCATGCCGTCTCTCCTCGTAACTGGCTTCCATCGAAGTGAAATACCTCCGGAATGTTAAGCCATTTCTCGCCTGTCGGTACGCCGCCCAGACGCTGCTGCATCGGATCCATAATCGACCACCAGCGCTGCGTCTCCGGGTCTGCAGCCATCCTGCGCATATCCGCTTCAAAATCGCTGCCGTGATACTCGAAGTACGCCACGAGGAGATCGTCATGCAGAAAGATCGAGTAGTTGCGAATGTTGCAGGCCTCGATCGTTGCAAGCACCGACGGCCAGACATCCCGGTGATATTGGACGTACTCTTCGCGGCGTTCAGGCCGCAAACCAATCAACTGGCAGTATCGTTGCATGCATTGTCTCCGGCAAAAAGCAGTTCAAACCTGTACAGAAAGTGCTACGCCCGCAGCGCGAGCAAGATGGTGTAACCCAGCAGCGTGCGCCTCATCGAGCGCCCGCGTTCGCGCCCGTATTCGAAGCCCCGGCATTAGAAACCTCGGCGCCGTAAACAATCCGCACCGGTCCGCGAATTCCCGAAGGCACCGGCTGCAAGATGATTCATATCCTGCATCTGGAAACGATCTCCATACTTTGCCTTCAGCGCGCTGTAGTCCCGCGGCGGCTGACCCGCAAGCTCATTGATCGCCGTGTTGAAGACGCGCAGCTCCACGGTATTCTCGCCCGCGTGCAACGCTCCGGTTACATCCAGCGCATACGGCGGATGCCAGAGCGCACCCACGCGAGTTCCGTTCACAACCACAATCGCGGCCTCGCGAATCGGCGGATCCAACCACGCACGCATCCCGGGCTTTCCCGGGCCCTGGTTGTCCTGGAGCGGATCGCCCGGCGCAAACTGAAGCTCAACGTGCTCGCCGGGACGCAACGCGCCCGCGTGGAAAGACGTTGTGTAACGCACCTCGCCCGAGTAGAAACGCGTCGCCGCTGAATCCGTCCAAAGCGTGTCCTGAACATCGTGCTCGGTCGGCTCCGCTCGAGAACCCGCGCTGCCCGGAAACGAAACCGTCCAGTTCCCCAGCGTGACCGCCGGCTTCGAATCAGCAACGAACTGAGTCGCTGGCGCGACCCGCGAACTCGCGCCGTCGTACAGCACCAGCAGTCGCGACCCATACGGAGCCAGCGTAATCGGCGCGCCAAGTTCAGCCCGCTCAACTTTGCCCGAGTCCGCGTCCCACCATTCCGCGCTGCGCCGCGACGCCCGCACGCGCACAGCAAACGAAACCGGCTGCTGCGTAGTGTTCGCGAAGAAGTAAATATCTTCGCCGCGCAGATGCCGATGAATGAATCCAACCTTTCCGCCCGCAGCTCCAAGCTCCACGTCCGGCTTCAGCACACCAGGCAATGCCGCAGCCAACCCCGCGGTATCGTCCACGTGCGCACACTTCGCGACAAGCGCCGCAACCCGCCTCTGCACCTCCGCAGTGTCCGCCTCATCCGCAAGCCCCGCAGCGCGATCAGGAGTCCGCCCCAGAAACACAATCTTCCCGCCGCCCGCCGCATACTTCTCCAGCGCCTCTACACCGCTCAGCGGCATCCGCTCCGTCGGCGGCACCACAACCACCGGATAGTGCAACCCGCGGTCGGCAACCGCCGCCAGATCGATGTAATCCACGTTGTACCCGCTATCCAGAATCGCGCCCATCAGCTCTGAAGAGATTCGCGTATGCATCTCGTCCGTCACCGAAACATGTCCCAGCCGAAACGCCGCCTGCGCATCGTCTTCAGGCAGCAGCAGCGCGACATCGTTCGCCGGCTCGCCCTGCCGCAACGCCCAGCTCACACGCTGCAGATACTGCATCACATCCGGCATCACCGGCCACCACGGATTATGCGCATTCAGCGCCGCCGCCGCATACAGCGACCACCCCGGCTCCTCCACCCCCGGCGCCGAGTACGGAAAGCCATGCCCCACAATCTGGTTCACTCCCTCCACAAACATCCGGTCGGCCTCCGCCTTCATGTCCAGCGGCGTCGCGCGAAACACCGGCGAGTGCAACCACGTCCACGTCTCCGCCGACGTAATCCGGTTCCCATACACATGGTTCGCCGAGCTCGCCCATCGCGTAAACGAGAACGCATGCCACTGCGGCCCCTCGCCCTCCGGAAGCTGCGGAACGTGCTCATCCGCCAGCGTCACCGCCGGCTCGCCATACGTCTGCGAGCGAAACAGCGTCGCATGCGCCTTCGCATAATCCGCCATCGGCCGCAGGTAGTTGTCCCGCACCAGCTCCGACAGCGTGAGCCCCCAATCCCGCCGCACGCTCTCCGCCTCAGGCGTCCCTCCCTGCACCAGCTCCGGCAGATGCGCCACAAGATCGTACCCACGCCGCCGCGCAAACTCCGCCGGCAGGTCCTTCGTCCAGTCCGACCCGTACACCTCCAGCGAATCCGAAAAGATCGCATACGGCGGCTTGCCCGCAAATCCGCCCAGCAGCGTATCCCCACGCGTGCGCAGATACGTATCAATCGCCGGCCGCGCCATGTGGTCGAGCACATATCCCTCGCCGCCATACGCCGCGCGCTTCACCTGCTGGCGCGTGTGGCTGGAGATAAAGAACAGCTCAACCTCCGGCCCGGCTGCCCTCCGCACCAGCCAAGCTTCTCCGGAAGCGCATCCCCTGGCACCCGCCGCGCCGTCGCCGCATCGAAATGCCGCGGCGTCCCCTTCGCCACAAACGCCGCAATGAAGCTGTCACCCAGCCGCCAGCTTCGGAATCGCAGCATCCAATCCCCGGCAGCGCGACCGCCACAAACCGCAGCTTGCCGGCCGCAAGATCAATCGGAATATCCGGCCCGCCGAACGGCCACCCACTCCCCAGCGTCAGGTCCACACGCATGCCCAGCGCCCTCGCATGCTCATTCGCAAACCGCAGCATGTCCACATACTCCGGCGAGCCATAGCGAAGATTCAGAATCCCCTTCGCCGGATCATCCAGCGCCATCGGGTACTCCGCGGCAATCTCCGCGCCGCCAATCCCCGCCGCATGCATCTGGTCCAGCTCGCGCGCCAGCTCCGGCTTCACCACCGCCGGCCCGAACCACCACCACCGCACCATCGGCCGCGCATCCGCCGGCGGAGACACAAACTGCGAGCGCAGCCCCGCAATGTCCGTCTGTGCAGCCGCCGTCCATCCCAGCGCCACCCACGCCAGCGCAACCCACAGCAGCGCGGGAGCGCTCCTCATCGAACGCATTTTCAATTCAAACCCCATCGTCGTCGTGCACCGAACTTTATTGGTCTCAACCATTAAGTGTCAATACAGATACTTATTCTGATTTGGATGGTGTCTCTTTCAGACGTCCGCAATATCGTGATTCGACAAGAGCTTAAACGCATTTAGGAATAGTTCTTCTATTGACACTCGTCTTCCGCGAAACGTAGAGTTCTCGCCAACGTTACATACAAGTCTCGTTCGGAGGCCACCAACGATGCACCCCTTCCACACCACAGCATCTCGCAAGAGTTCCCCAGATGCAGCCCGCACGCACGGGCTCCGGAAACTCTGCCTTCTTCCCCTGCTCGTTCTCTGCCTCTGCTTCGCCCTCCCCGCCCTCGCGCAGACCGGCGGTGAAGGCGGCATCCAGGGAACCATCGTCGACGCCACCGGCGCTTCCATCCCCGACGCAACCGTCACCGCCACCAACAACGCCACCGGCGTCTCCGAGAAGCGCCAGACCACCAGCGCCGGCCTCTACACCATCTCGCCCATTCTGCCCGGCACCTACACCGTCACAGCCACCGCGCAGGGCTTCAACACCGTCACGCAGAAGAACCTCACCGTCAACGCGCTCGCGCTCACCCCGCTCGACATCACCCTCACCGTCGGCCTCGCCACCACCGAGGTCACCGTCACCACCGCGCCCCCGCAGCTCGAGACCACCAACGCCACTCTCGGCATGACCATCGAGAACACGGCGTATACCAATCTTCCGTTGCAGCTCAACGGCGCCCAGCGCGATCCCACCGCCTTCGCCGCACTCGCTCCCGGAGCCCAGGGCGGTGCGCGTCTTCCCATCATCGGCGGCACCGGCAACTACCTCGGCCAGCTCTATCTCGACGGCCTGCCCGCCGAGACCGTCAGCCAGCAGGGCGACAACCGTCTCGTCTCCCAGGCCGTCTCCGTCGACGCCGTCGACCAGATGCAGGTCGTCACCTCCACCCCGCCCGCCGAGTACTCCGGCGCCGGCGCCGCCAACTTCAGCATGAAGTCCGGCGGCCTCAAGTATCACGGCAGCGTGCAGGACTTCATCCGCAACACCGCTTTCGATGCCTGGCAGTTCAACAAGGGCGCCACCAAGCCCGTCGACCACCAGAACGAGCTCTCCGCCACCATCGGCGGCCATGTGCCCGGCACTCATCGCCTGTTCTTCTTCTTCGCCTACGACCGCTATCACAACCGCACCTACAACAACCCCGTCACCACCACCATCCCCACGCTGCAGATGCGCAAGGGTGACTTCTCGCAGCTCGCCTGCCTCAACATCACCAACGCCTGCCGACCGCCTCGCATGCGCCCAGGCCGGCGGCCCCACCGGAACCGGCGGCACCTTCACCTACGGCGGCACCACCATCACCAACACGCCGTATCTCTTCGATCCCACCACCACCACCTGCACCCCCAGCTGCAGCCGTGTCCCGTTCCAAGGCCCCAAGAACGGCGTCGCCACCTACAACGTCATTCCCACCAGCTACATCTCGCCGATCGCTCTGGCGGAGGAACAGTGGCTGCCCGCACCCACCAACAACGACGTCGTGAACAACTACACAGCCGGCGAGCCGGGTGGTTTCGACAATCACCTCTATGACTGGCGCGTCGACTTCGACCTCAGTTCCAGGCACCGCATCTCCACCGTTGGCGCCATGGGCACCGTCAACTACTTCAACAACTTCAACACTCCATATCTGCCGCTTCCCTACACCGGCGGCGATCTCGCCAACATCTTTCCCAAGGACTTCGACGTTGAGGACGCCTACACCTTCTCGAACTCCATCGTGAACCAGTTGAAGTTCGGCTTCGTTCGCTTCTACCAGAACATCCACAACAACACCCAGAACTCGGCCACCTACGGTGCGCCCGCACTCGGCATCACCAACCTCCCGGCCGGCCAGGCGGGTACCGAGTTCCCCGGCGCCGTCTTCAGCGCCACCAAGCAGTTCGGAACCGTGCAGCAGTACTGGACCGGCACCACCTCCGCGCCCAGCAACTCGGTTGCAACTCAGGTCACCACGCCCAACAACTTCGCCCTCGTCGATAACCTGCAGTGGGTCAAGGGAGCGCACTCGCTCACCTTCGGCGTCATCATGCAGTGGCAGGAGATCAACAACGCCAATCCCGCCACCTACACCGGCATCATGTCCTTCACCTACAACGGCAACTCCACCGCGAACTTCACCGGAAGCGCCATCAGCAACACCAACTCCGGCTACTCCTACGCAGACTTCCTGCTCGGCGCCGTCGGCGGCACGCCTTCACTCGGGCTGCAGCCGGTCAACGAGGTCGGCGGACGCTATCGTCCCATCGCCCCCTACGTGGAGGACACCTGGAAGGTCAACTCCAAACTCACCATCGATGCCGGCCTCCGCTGGGACTACCTCCCGCCCTATCACGAGGTGAAGAACCGCTGGAGCTTCATGAACCCCACCCTCATCAACCCCGCCACCCAGACCCCCGGCGCCATCCAGTTTGCCGGTAACTACGGCGGAGCGGGAGCAAGCTGCAACTGCAGCACCCCCGTCCACACCTACTGGAACAACTGGGGACCCCGCGTCGGGATCACCTACTCCCCCGATCCGAAGACCGTCTTCCGCATCGGCGCCGGCCGCGTCTTCTCCCAGGGCGGCGGCGTCGGCGGCCGCGGTGGCGCCTTCAACGGCACCGGCCAGCTCGGCTTCAACACCACCGCTATCGCACCCGCCGAGGTCACCACCGGCGGAGGCGCCGGTCCGTCCTTCTACCTGAACAACAGCCCCTACTTCAAGTCTGTCGGTCTGGCCAACACCG
This sequence comes from uncultured Acidobacteriaceae bacterium, assembly GCA_963777205.1. Classification (GTDB taxonomy): domain Bacteria; phylum Acidobacteriota; class Terriglobia; order Terriglobales; family Acidobacteriaceae; genus Granulicella. Next base: position 311,482 of record CAVZPQ010000004.1, read on the forward strand.
ATGTCTTCGGCAGCGGCTATTCGTATCCCACGGCTCCCGCACCCAGCGCGGCATCAGAAGCCCTCAACGCCGGCCACTACGTCAACCCCACGACCGGCAAGGTCGTTACGCCGTCGTCCGTGTCCTATGCCGACCCGTACTTCTCCAGCCGCGCTCCCGACTTCGTCCTCTACAACGCCGGGCTGGAGCGCGCGCTCACCAACAACCTCACCCTCGCCATCAACTACGTCGGCAATGAGAGCCATCACCTCATCAACTCCACCAACACCGGCACCGGAACCGCCCGCGGCTACTGGTCCAATCAGCTCAATCCCATCTACCTCGTCGGTCTCGGCGCGGCCACTGACACTACCGGCAAACTGCCCCTGCTGACCGCGCCCGCCACTCCGGCCAACGTCGCCAAGGCACAAGCGCCTCATGTCCAGCGTCAGCATCCCGGCCTTCTTCCAGAACGCCGCCAGCCATGGCGACACCACAGCCACCATCGCGCAGGGCCTCGTCGCCTTCCCGCAGTACTCCGGCGTCTCCGACACCTGGGGCAACGTCGGCAACTTCAGCTACAACTCCCTGCAGGTCACGCTCCAGCAGCGCCTCGCCCACGGCCTCACCTTCAACATCAACTACACCTGGGCACGCAACATCGGCGATGACGGCCCCTATCGCACCGGCTTCGATCTGCCCTCAGGATCCGTCTCCGGCACCACGAAATCCTTCAAGCAGAACCGCATCGACCGCAGCGAAACCACCGTCTCCACACCCAACGTCGTCCACGCCTTCGGCGTCTGGGACCTCCCGTTCGGCCGCGGCCACATCGGCGGCAACAACTGGGCGGTTCGCACCATCGCCGGCGGCTGGCAGCTCTCCAGCATCTTCACCTACGCCTCAGGAACACCCGTGCAGATCACCTACGGCGGTTGCACAACACCGCTCCAGGGGCAGTGCATGCCGGATAGCAATCCGAGCTTCATCGGCTCGGCTCGCATCAATGGCGGCTACGGCGACGGCCCAAGCGGCCGCACCGCCGCCAACCTCGGCCACGTGCAGTACATCACCCCGGCCGCATTCACCGACGCCCCAGACCGTCAACGCGACGGCCAAGGTCGCACCCCTCAACCTGATCGGCAACGCTCCGCGCACCGGCGCCTTTGACCTCCGTAACCCGATTCAGTGGAACGTCGACTCCGGTCTCCGCCGCAGCATTCCCATCACAGAGGGAATGGCGTTCATCATCGAAGTCGACGCCTTCAACACGCTCAACCACACTCTGTTCTCGAACCCGAACGCGGTCTATGGCTCGGCCGCCTTCGGCACCATCAGCGGCGCGTCCAACAAGCCGCGCTCCTTCGAGCTCGCGGGCCACTTCACCTTCTAACCCTTAGTTACTGCCACGCCCCGGCAGCTTCGGCCGCCGGGGCTTTTCTTTTCCCACGCGTCTTTCCGGCCCCACCCTACTTGACAAAACCGCGCGCCGGAAAGGGGTATGCTGCACGCGAGCCCGCATGCCTGCCCCTTCCCGCCCACCAGAAGTCCACCCCTAAGCCAAATCCTGCGAAGACTTTGCACAAAAACCGGGGGGAGGGGGGTACCCCGCTCTACCGCTGCGCCGCCGCGACCGCGGCAGTCTCCTGCACCTTCAGATAATTCCCGTAACCGACCACAACCGTCGACCCAATCAGCAGCGCCAGCCCCAGCGTCACCAGCAGCTTGGTCGTCCGGCTCGTCCCCCGCCACTCATGCAGCACCAGCCCCCACAGCGTCGCAAAGATGATGATCGACGCCATGTGCAGCGTCCAGGACGAGAAGTCGTACTTGCCCATCTTCGTCTGCCCCATCGAGTAGAAGAAGAACTGGAAGTACCAGATCACGCCCGCCATCGCCGCAAAGACGTAGTTCCCAAACAGCGCCCGCCCGGACAGCCGCAAGCTCTGACGGGTCCCTCGGATCGAAGTCCGCCAGCGTCTCCCCCGTCGCGTGCGACGCCCGCATCGGATTCGATGCCCGGCTCCCCCGCAAACTGCCGCACCGACTTGTTCTGAATAATCAGAATCGCCGACCACACAAAGTTCGTCAGGAACCCGCCCCACAGCACCACGATCAGGATCGGCAGGTTCTGCCACAGATCCAGATGTCCCGCCGCCAGCAAGCTGCGCCTTCGCAATATCCCCCAGCGGCTTGCCTGCCGCCAGCCCGAACGCAAAGAACGAGCTCATGAAGCCCGCCAGAATCGCAATCATGATCCCCTTCGCGAAGTTGTAATCACGCTCGCCGGCCTCGGCCTTCGCCTCCGGCGTCAGCTCCCGCTCCTTCCAATACCCCGCCGCCCCATTCACCGCCACGCCCAGCACGCACACCAGCACGCCCAGCAGGATCACCTTGCCCGATGTCGCATGCGCCATCACGAAGATCTCGCGCTGATTGAGCGGCGGCAGCCGATTCACAAACGGCGGCACCAGCGTCCCGAAGAACGCGCACAGTCCCAGCGCAATCGCATACCCCAGCGCAATCCCCAGGTACCGGATCGCCAGCCCAAACGTAATTCCGCCCACGCCCCACAGCACACCAAACACAAACGCCCACTGCATAGCGCGCGGATGCGCCCGGTACGCCTCACCCAGCATCGGAAACACATGCGGCACGAAGATGCTGGCCAGCACAATCGGCGCGACGATCCACGCCGCGAATCCCTGGATGATCCAGTACACCTCCCACGACCAGCGCCGGATCTGGCGAAACGGAATAAAGTTGGTAGCGGACGCGAACCCGCCGATCCAGTGATAAATCAGTCCAACGAAACGGATTGGCTCCCACAAAGTCTCCGTGCGCTGAAAAAGTAGGACATCATCCTACCGAAAGCCGCTTACCATTGTGAAATAGAATCTGTATTGAAACTTTGCCCACTCGAAGGAGCCGCGCCCTGCGCATCTCGCTCTTCATCACCTGCTACAACGACACGCTCTTCCCCGCAACCGGACAAGCCGTCGTGCGCGTGCTCGAGCGCCTCGGCCACACCATCGACTTCCCCGCCGGCCAGACCTGCTGCGGCCAGATGCACGTCAACACCGGCTACTGGGATGAAGCGCTCCCTCTGGTGCCCCGCTTCGTCGAGCAGTTCCGCGACTCCGAAGCCGTCGTCATTCCCTCCTCAAGCTGCGTCGCCCACATGCGCGAACACTTCCCCGCCATGGCACGCCAGCTCGAAGCCACCGGCAAACACCCCGGCCTCGCAGCCGAACTCGACGCGCTTCTTCCCCGCATCTACGAGTTCTCCGAGCTGCTGACGAAACGCCTCGGCATCACCGATCTCCAAGCCGTCTTCCCGCATCGCGTCACCTATCACGCCAGCTGCCACGGTCTGCGCACGCTTCAACTCGGCGACGGCCCAACATCCCTGCTGAACTGCGTACGCAACATCGATCTCGTCCCGCTGCCCGACGTCGAGCGCTGCTGCGGCTTCGGCGGAACCTTCGCCATCAAGAACGCCGACGTCTCGAGCGCCATGCTCGACGAAAAACTCAACGCAGTGCTCAGCACCAACGCCGAGATCGTCACCGCCTGCGATAACAGTTGCCTCATGCACATCGACGGCGGCCTGCATCGCCGCGGAGCTCCCGTCCGCACCATGCACATCGCCGAGATCCTCGCCGGTGACGAGGACACCACCGCATGAGCGGACCCACACTCGACCCTCGCACCGCGCCACCCTTCCCGAAAGCCGCGCACAATCTTCTCGCGCAACGCGCAGCTCCGCAAAAACGTTCACCACGCGACCTCCGTCATCCAGAACAAGCGCGCGCGCGTCGTCGCCGAACTCGCCGACTGGGAGCAGCTCCGCCTCGCCGGCCAGCACATCCGCGAGCACACCATGGCGCACCTCGACGCCTACCTCGAGCAGTTCGAGCAAAACTGCACACGCGCCGGCGGCATCGTCCACTGGGCCCGCGACGCCGAAGAAGCCCGCCAGATCGCCGTCCGCCTCGCAAAGGAGTCGATCGCGCAAAACTCACCCGCCAGCACCCGAGGTCATCAAGATCAAATCGATGACCACCGAGGAGATCGGCCTCAACTCCGCGCTCGAAGCCGCCGGCATCCGCCCCTACGAGACCGACCTCGCCGAGCTCATCATCCAGCTCGGCCACGACCAGCCCTCGCACATCGTCGTCCCCGCGCTGCACAAAAATCGCCAGCAGATTCACGACATCTTCGCGCGCGAGATGAACCTGCCCGAGCTCGGCAACTCACCCGAAGCCCTCGCCGAGGCCGCGCGCGTCTTCCTCCGCGAAAAGTTCCTCCGCGTCCCGACCGCAATCAGCGGCGCCAACTTCCTCATCGCCGAAACCGGCGGCGTCTGCATCGTCGAAAGCGAAGGCAACGGCCGCATGTGCCTCACGCTCCCGCGCACACTCATCACCATCGCCGGCATCGACAAAGTCATCCCGCGCTTCCGCGATCTCGAAGTCTTCCTCCAACTCCTGCCGCGCAGCGCCACCGGCGAGCGCATGAACCCCTACAACTCCATCTGGACCGGCGTCTACGAAAACGACGGCCCGCGCGAGTTCCACGTCATCCTCATGGACAACGCGCGCACCAGCGTGCTCGCCGACCGCGAAGGCCGCCAGACGCTCAACTGCATCCGCTGCGGCGCCTGCCAGAACGCCTGCCCCGTCTACCGCGAGACCGGCGGCCACGCCTACGGCAGCGTCTACGCCGGCCCCATCGGCGCCATCCTCACGCCGCAGCTTCAGCAGATGGAGCACGCGCGCAGCCTGCCCTACGCCAGCTCCCTCTGCGGCGCCTGCTACGAGGTCTGCCCCGTCCGCATCAACATCCCCGAGATCCTCATCCATCTCCGCCATCGCGTCGTCCAGCACGACACCCGCGGCCTCGGCGCGCTCACGCCCCGAAGCCGCTCGCGATGAAGACCGATGAGCCACATCTTCCAGAGCGAATCCCGCTTCCGCGCCGCACAGCGCCTCGCCCGCAACGCCGATCGTCCGCTCACGCGCAAAGACAAAGACGGCCAACGCTGGATCCACTGGCTCCCCGGCATGCTCGGCGGCTGGACGCAATCGCGCGACCTCGCAGGCACTCCCCAAGCAAACCTTCCGCGAATGGTGGGAGCAGCGCAACCGCACCGGCAAAGCGAGCGCCCGGAATGCCCGCCCATAGCTCCGCCGCCGCGCGCTCCGCGATCCTCGCCGCCATCCGCTCCGCGAACGGCCGCACCACCGACAGCCGCGCTCGCCGCGAGCGACTACGCACAAATCCCGCGCACCTACACCCAGCACTCCTCGCTCTCGCGCGAGGAGATCATCGCGCTCTTCACCGACCGCCTCATCGACTACAACGCACACGTCGTCCCCTGCACCGCAGACCAAATCCCCTCCGCAATCCAAGCCGCACTCGCACAGCGAGAAAGCGCAACGCATCCTCGTCCCTGCCGATCTCCGCTTCGGATCTCCTGCCCGACCGGCCTCGACATCACCGCCGACCACAACCTCTCGCCCGCCGAGCTCGACCGCTTCGACGCGACCATCACCCTCTGCACGCTCGCCATCGCCGAAACCGGAACGCTCGTCCTGCAGGGCCTCGCCGGCCAGGGCCGCCGCGCCGCCACGCTCGTCCCCGACGTCCACATCTGCATCCTGCCGCCGACGACGTCGTCGCCACCGTTCCCGAAGCTTTCGCGCGCCTCGCGCCGTCTGCCACTCAGCCGCTGACGTTCGTCTCCGGCCCATCCGCCACCGCCGACATCGAAATGACCCGAATCAAAGGCGTCCACGGCCCGCGTTTCCTCCACATCCTGCTCGTCCATGACCCTGCAACGCCGCCCACGCACGAAATGCTTTGACAACACACGCAAGATGCGCGAAGCTTGAAGTTTCAATAGGTACTGAATTTCTCATTCGACTTAGCCGCACGGGGCGCCATGACAGACCACAGCACACAACGCATCCACAAAGCCCTCGATCAGTTCCGCATCGAGATCCCCTCCTGGGGCTTCGCCAACACCGGAACGCGCTTCGGCAAGTTCATCCAGGACGCCGCCGCAACCTCCACGGCCGAAAAATTCGCCGACGCCGGCGAAGTCTTTCGCCTCACCGGCATCACGCCCACCGTCGCTCTCCACGTGCTCTGGGACATGCCCAACGGCCTCGCCGACGTCAGCCACGATCCGCAACCTCGAGCGCGAGCACGGCGTCCGCGCCGGCTCCATCAACCCCAACCTCTTCCAGTCGCAGGAGTACAAGTTCGGCTCCATCTGCAACCCGTCCGCCGAGATCCGCCAAACCGCCATCCAGCACATGCTCGACTCCGTCGAGATCGCCAAAGCGCTCGAATCGCGCGACATCTCCATCTGGGTCGCCGACGGCTCCAACTACCCCGGCACGCAATCCATCCGCCGCCGCATCGGCTGGCTCGAAGAAGCGATGTCGCGCCACGCACGCCGCACTCGGCGCAAATCAACGCATGCTCATCGAGTACAAGCCCTTCGAGCCCGCCTTCTACCACACCGACATCGCCGACTGGGGCATGGCCACGCTGCTCTGCCGCGCCTCCGGCCCCAAGGCCAAGGTCCTCGTCGACACCGGCCACCACTACCAGGGCACCAACATCGAGCAGATCGTCGCCTGGCTGCTCCACTCCAACGAGCTCGGCGGCTTCCACTTCAACGACCGCAAGTACGCCGACGACGACCTCACCCTCGGCTCCATCGATCCCTACCAGCTCTTCCGCATCTTCGCCGAGATCCTCGCCGCCAACGCGCAGCGCCGACTCCATCGCCTTCATGATCGACCAGAGCCACAACCTCAAGGGCAAGATGGAAGCCATGATCCAGAGCGTCGTCACCGCGCAGGAGCTCTACGCGCGCGCCGCGCTCATCGACTTCAATCGCCTCGCCGAACTCCAGGACCGCTGCCAGCCTCGTCGAAGCCGAAGAGCTCTTCCGCTCCGCATTCTGGACCGACGTGCGCCCCGCCATCCGCGAGTGGCGTCAGCGCCGCGGCCTCACGCCCGACCCGCTCGCCGAGCTCGCCGCCAGCGGCTACGTCGATCGCATCAGCCGCGAGCGCCGCGACCGCAATCGCAAGTCCACCGCCACCTACGCCTGACCGCGGGCAACTTGCGCGTAATCTCGAATTTAGCTCTTCCACAATTCAATAGCGAAACTGTATCATCCGGAGCTGGATCACAATTTCGCTCGGGAGCTCACCGTTGGCCAAATCCAGTCCGCGCCTTTACCTCATCCCCGTCCTCTCCAAAGCGCTCGACATCCTCGAGCTGCTGCAAAACGAAAATCAGCCGCATGACGCTCGAAGCGATCCATCGCCGCACGCGCGTCTCCAAGACCACCGTCTATCGCGTGCTCAAAACCTTCGCGCATCGCGGCTACATCTCGCAGGCGCAGGACGGCACCTATCGCCACGTCTCGCGCCCCAAGAAGCTCCGCTTCGGCTTCGCCGGCCAGAGCGCCGACATGCCCTTCTCCGATCGAGGTCACCAACAGCCTCATCGAAGCCGCCGCAGGCTGCGGCGTCGACCTCATGGTCCTCGACAACAAGTACGACGGCCCCACCGCCATCAAGAACGCCGAAGCAGTTCATCGAAGCCGGCGTCGATCTCATCATCGAGTTCCAGGTCGAGCACGAGGTCGCTCCCATCATCGGCGACAAGATCGCCGCCGCCAACATCCCGCTCATCGCCATCGACATCCCGCATCCCCACGCCACCTTCTTCGGCGTCGACAACTACCGCGTCGGCATGACCGCCGGCGAGGCGCTCGCGCAGTTCGCGCTCTCCGAGTGGCACGGCAACGTCGACTGGGTCATCGGCCTCGATCTTCCCGAAGCCGGCCTGCTCGTCCAGAGCCGCGTCTCCGGCGCCTTCGAAGCCATCCGCTCCGCGCTCGGCGATCTCCCCGTCGAAACCTTCGTCCGCATCGACGGCCGCGGCATTCGCGAGCGCAGCCGCAAGGTCATCTCCGAATTCCTCGAGCGCCATCGCCGCGACAAGCACATCCTCATCGCCGCCGCCAACGACTCCAGCGCCCTCGGCGCCATCGACGCCGCCCGCGATCTCAAGCGCGAACGCCACATCGCCGTCGTCGGCCAGGACTGCATCCAGGAAGCCATCGAAGAGATGCGCCGCCGCTCCTCCCCGCTCATCGGCTCCGTCTCGCACGAGACCAACGCCTACGGCCCCGCGCTCATGAATCTTGGCCTCGCGCTGCTCCGCGGCCAGACCGTTCCTCCCTACAACTACGTCACGCACCGCTCGTCACGCGCCGCTCTGTGCTCGAGAACGCAACCGCTGCTGCAACGCCTGAAAGTTCAAATAAGAAACTGTTGCTCTATTGCTGTTCAATGTGTGAAAATGGTCGGGCATTTCTCTTCGCGAGAGCTCCCTATGCCTTCCTCCATCCGCCGCTCCAGCTCAGCTCAAATTCCTCGAAGACAAGTGGGACGACACCTACGCCTCAGACCCTCGACGCGCCCGAGCTCCTCCGCTACCGCTCCAACCTGCTCGGCTCCGACCTCCGCCTCACCAACTTCGGCGGCGGCAACACCAGCTCCAAGCTCGAGACCGTCGATCCCGTCGACGGCCAGAAGAAGCTCGTGCTCTGGGTCAAGGGCTCCGGCGGCGACCTCGGCAGCATCAAGCGCTCCGGCTTCGCCACGCTCTATCTCGACAAGCTCCTCGCGCTCGAGAAGCAGTACCGCGGCGTCGACGAAGAGGACGCCATGGTCGAGCTCTACCCGCTCGTCACCTTCGGCAACAACCCCACCGCCGCTTCCATCGACACGCCGCTGCACGGCTTCCTTCCCTTCCCGCACGTCGATCACCTGCACCCCGACTGGGCCATCGCCCTCGCCGCCTCCGCCAACGGCAAGCAGCGCATGGAGGAGTTCAACGCAGAGTTCGGCCACAAGCTCGCCTGGCTTCCCTGGCAGCGCCCCGGCTTCGAGCTCGGCATGATGCTCCGCAAAATCGTCGCAGCGAAACTCCCGGCTGCGACGGCGTCATCCTCGGCGGCCACGGCCTCTTCACCTGGGGCAACACCCAGCGCGAGTGCTACCTCAACACCATCACCATCATCGACCAGATCGGCCAGTTCATCGAGCGCCACGCCGCACGCGCCGAGCTACAAGCGCTTCGGCGGCGCACGCGTCTCCACACGCGAAGACCGCAAGCAGATCGCCGCAAAGATCATGCCCCGCCTGCGCGGCGCCGTCTCCGCAGAAGCAGCGCTTCATCGGCACCTTCACCGACTCGCCGCAGGTCCTCGAGTTCGTCAACTCCACCGCGGCCGCAGCAGCTCGCGCACCTCGGCACCAGCTGCCCCGACCACTTCATCCGCACCAAGATCCGCCCGCTCTTCGTCGAACTGGGACCCGAGCAGCGACCCCGCCCAGCTCCCCGCGCTCTTCGACTCCGCGCTCGAAACCTACCGCGCCGAGTACGCCGACTACTACACCAAACACGCCGAGCCCAACTCGCCCGAACAGCGCGACGCCAGCCCCACCGTCGTCCTCATCCCCGGCGTCGGCATGTTCTCCTTCGGCAAGAACAAGGCCGAATCGCGCATCACCGGCGAGTTCTACACCAACGCCATCGGCGTGATGCAGGGCGCCGGCGCGCTCGGGTGACAAGCACCAGCCGTGCACCGCCGTCCCGCAGGCCTCCGCAGCGCATCCCGTCCGACCGCTTCACCGTGCACGACAACTACGTCGCGCTCCCGCCCAGCGAAGCCTTCCGCATCGAGTACTGGCAGCTTGAAGAAGCCAAGATCCGCCGCCAGCCACCCGAGAAGCAGCTCTCGCCGCCAGATCGCTCTCGTCGTCGGCGGAGGCAGCGGCATCGGCCGCGAAGTCGCTCTCCTCGCCGCCGAGCGCGGCGCACACGTCATGGTCGCCGACCGCGACACCAAGGGCGCCGAAGCCGTCGCCAAAGAAGTTCAGCAGCAGCACGGCAAGGAAGTCGCCGACTTCACCTCCATCGACATCCGCGACCGCGCCGCCATCCGCTCCGCGCTCGAAGCCACCATCCTGCGCTACGGCGGCGTCGACATCCTCATCAACACCGCCGCCATCTTCCCCTCCTCGCCCGACGGCATCATCACCGACGCCCAGTGGGCCCTCACGCTCGAGATCAACGTCACCGCCAACTACCTGCTCGCCGACGAAGCCCGCGACATCTTCGACGCGCAGGACCTCAACACCAGCATCGTCCTCACCAGCTCCGCCAACGCCGTCGTCGCCAAGCGCGGCAGCGAAGCCTACGACGTCTCGAAGGCCGCACTCAGCCATCTCGTGCGCGAGCTCGCCGTCAGCATGTCGCCCGCGCACTCGCGTCAACGGCATCAGCCCCGCCACCGTCGTCAAAGGCTCCACGATGTTCCCGCGCGACCGCGTCATCGCCTCGCTCAAAAAATACAACCTGCCCGTTCAACGAGTCCGCGACCGACGACGATCTGCGCAACGAGCTCGCGCGCTTCTACGCCAAGCGCACGCTCACCCACCAGCCCATCGACCCGAAAGACTGCGCCGAAGCCATCCTCTTCCTCGCCGGCCCGCTCTCCCGCTGCACCACCGGCCACCTCATCCCCGTCGACGGCGGCCTCGTCGAGGCCTATCTCCGGTGAGCACTCCGCCAGCTCTCACCGCGCCGCAGGACGCACGCGCGCTCGTCGCCGTCGACCTCGGCGCCGAGAGCTGCCGCGTCTCGCTCCTCCGCTGGCAAAACAACGCACCCGAGATCACACTCGTCCACCGCTTCGCCAACGGCCCCGTCCAGCAGCCCGACGGAATCCACTGGCCGCTCGACACCATCACCTCCGGCATCGACGAAGGCCTGCGCCGCTGCCGCCGAGCTCGCCCCCGAAGGCATCCGCTCCATCGCCGTCGACGGCTGGGCCGTCGACTACGTCCGCCTCGACGCGCGACAACAACCCGCTCGCCGCGCCCTTCTGCTATCGCGACGACCGCACCATCGCCGCGCAACATCAGCTCCACACAAAGATCTCCCCCGACGCGCCTGCACGAGCTCACCGGCGTCCAGCTCGCGCGCATCAACACGCTCTACCAGCTCTACGCCGACTCACTCGCGAACCTCGCACCCGGCACGCGCTGGCTCAATCTCCCCGAGTACATGCTCACCCGCTGGGGCGCCGCGCCCTTCGCCGAGTACACCAACGCCACCCACACCGGCCTCATCGATCTCCGCACTCGCAACTGGTGCGCCGAGATCTTCTCCGCCGCGCAGCTCGACATCCGCCGCGCCGCCCCGCTCACCCCACCCGGCACACGCGTCGGCAAACTTCACGCGGCCCACTCGCACAACTCCCCGCCTTCCGCGACACCGAACTCATCGCACCCGCCTGCCACGACACCGCCTCCGCCATCGCCGGCATCCCCACCCACGCCGAGCACTGGGCCTACATCAGCTGCGGCACATGGTCGCTCATCGGCGCTCCACTCGCGCAGCCCTGCGCCACACCCGCCGCCGCTCGCCGACAACTTCACCAACCTCGGCGCCAGTCGGCGGCCGCACACTCTTCCACAAGAGCCTCAACGGCATGTGGCTCATCAAGCAGTGCATGGACGCCTGGTCCGAACGCCGGCACATCCTTCACCATCGAACAACTCATCGCCGCCGCCGAACACGAGCCCGACTCCCGCGGCTCTGCTCGACGTCGCCGACCCGAGCTCTCACTCGTCGGCAACATGCCGGCGCGCATCAACGCCCAGCTCCGCGGCAGCGGCCACGCGCCACTCGACGAATCTCCCGCCGGCGCTCCACGCATGGCCTCGCTCATCTTCCACTCGCTCGCCGCCGCCTACGCTGAAGCGCTCGACGAACTCCGCCGTCACACCGGCCACCAACCCACCGAGATCGTCATCGTCGGCGGCGGCTGCCGCAACCAGCTCCTCTGCCGCCTCACCGCCGAGCGCACACGCCTCCCCGTCCGCCGCGGCGCACCCGAAAGCTCCACCATCGGCAACTTCGCCGTGCAGCTCGCCGCGCTCGAAACTCCACACCGCGGCGACACCTCCGCCTTCGCCGACGCAGTCTCCTCCTGGGCCGCGACACTCCTCCACACCGACACCGCAGCCCAGCAGCCCGATCCCACATGCGCCGCCGCGAACTCCTGAAGTCCGCCGCACTCACGGCACTCGCGCACACAACGCGCCCCTTCGCCGCGCTCGCACAACACACCGCACCCGCAGCAACCTCCCCGACCTTCACCACCGCGAACACCACCTGGCAGCACGCCTACGACCGCGCCCTCGCCGTCCTCGCCGCAAACGTGCAAATCCTCCCACGCTTCCCCGGCCCCGTCCTCATCGAAGGCGCCGAGTACGCCGGCATCTGGCAGGAGTGCGGCCCACACGAATCACTCGTCTACTCGCTCTTCCGCCCCGACGTCGCGCGCAACACCCACATGACTTTCTTCGCCCTGCAGCATGAAGACGGCCAGCTCCCCGCCAACAACAAGCGCAGCGAAACCGGCTTCGGCCAGATCCAGATGGTCGTCCCCATCGCCGCCACCGCATGGGAGCTCGCCCGCAACACCGCGCGACGACGAACTCCTCACCACCGCCTACAAATCCTGCTCGCGCTGGGACGCCTGGCTCATGCGCTATCGCAACACGCGCGCAACCGGCCTCATCGAAGGCTTCTGCACCTACGACACCGGCATGGACAACAGCCCGCGCTGGGCCGGCATGCCGCGCCAATGCCCCGACAAAGACGCGCGCAAATGCGCCGCCGTCCCCACCCTCCCGCGCCTCTGTCCCGATCTCTCCGCCACCACCTACGGCGCACGCATCGCACTCGCCGCCATGGCCCGACGCTCTCGGTAAAAATTCCGAATCCGACGAATGGCTCGAGCGCGCTGACACAATCCGCAACCTCATCCTCGCGAAACTCTACGTCCCAGAAGACGCCGCTTTCTACGACCTCGACGCGCAAAATCATTTCGTCAAAATCGACTGCGACATCCTCTCGCGCGTCTGCGGCGAACACATCCCCGACCAGCAACTCTTCGAGACGCTGTGGTCGCGCCAGCTCGGCAACCCGCATGCCTTCTGGGCGCCGTACCCTCTGCCCTCCTCCGCGCTCAATGACCCAACCTTCGTCCGCCCCATCCCGCGCAACTCCTGGGGAGGCCCATCGCAAGCGCTCACCGCACTCCGCGCCGGCCGCTGGTTCGATCACTACCACCGCTCCGCCGAGTTCGCCCACATGATGCAGCAATGGACCGACGCCATTCTCCGCGACCCATCCTTCCGCCAGCAGCTCGATCCCGTCACCGGCGACTTCACGCAGTCCGGCTCCGCCAGCTACTCACCCTGCGCGCTCGTGCTCTACGACTACACCTGGCGTCTCGCCGGCGTCCGCAGAGAAGTCGACGCGCGCAGCGAAACAGCCGAACTCCACTGGAATATCCGCCCCACCTGCGCCGCCGCGCAGAACGCAACCTTCCGGCTCCCGCTCAAATCCGGCACCGCCGAACTCCGCTACACGCAGAACTCCGCCGAGCTCCGCCTCAACAACGCACTCCTCGCCCGCATCCACGGCACCGCGCGCCTCGTCACCAGCTCACCGGCGAGCCGCGCCATCTCCTCGGCATACAGGCACAGCCGTCACAGATCACCATCGACCGCCCCGGCCACCAGCCACTCCACCTCACGCTAGCCGCCAACGCCACCCACAACCTAACATCACTAACTCTCCTACACCGACACCGTCGACCGCAGCAAATCCTCAATCCTCACCGGCAGCTCGCGGACCCGCACACCCGTCGCGTGATACACCGCATTCGTAATCGCCGGCGCGACACCCGCCAGCCCAATCTCGCCGATCCCGCGCGCGCCATACTCGCCCATCATCGGGTCCGGAATGCCAAGGAAATGCACATCGATCGTCGGCGCATCTCGCATTCGTCGCGACCAAGTAGTCCGCATAGTTGTCGTTGATCGGATGCCCATTCCGCGGGTCATACACCGTCTGCTCCAGCAGCGCCATCCCGATCCCCATCACCACGCCGCCGGCAATCTGGTTCGTCCCGGTCTTCAGGTTGATGATCCGTCCCGCATCCATCACCGTCACCACGCGGCTCACGCGCAGTTGTGCAATCTGCGGCCGCCACTCCACCTCCGCAAACTGCACGCCAAACGAGTGCGTCGAATAATCCCTCGCCTTCGTGTCCGATCCCAGCCCTCCCGAGCGCCCATCCGCGCTCGCATACCCAACCTTCGCCGCGCGCAGCACCTCCTCAAACGGCACCTTCGACCTCGCGGTTCGCCTTCAGGTGCACGCTCCCGCCATTCATCATCAGCTCTTCCGGCTTCTTGCCTGCAAACGGCGCACCCGGCCGCGTCGCCATCGCGAACACCATCTTCACCGCGCCATTCGCACGCATCCGCAACCGCCGGCATAATCGTCGCCGTCAGCGTCGATCCGCCCGAGGTCGCACCCGGCGCAAAGTCCGTATCGCCCAGCAGCACTTCAATCTTGTCCACCGGCAGACCCGTCTTGTCGCTCACAATCTGCGCCAGGATCGTATACGTCCCCATGCCCGGATCCTGCGCCGCGCAGCTCACCGTCGCCGTGCCGTCATCCTTCAGCGTCACCGTCGCCGCGCACGATCCTCGCCACGCACCCCAGTCGCCGCGGCCACGCCCCACCCCAGCACCGCATCGCCGTTGCGCATCGACCCAACCTCCGGGTTGCGCTTCGACCACCCGAACCTCTCCGCGCCAACCTGCAGACACTCCTTCAAATGCCGCGACGAAAACGGCTTCCCATTGCTCTCATCCGTCAGCGTGTCGTTCTTCAGCCGCAGCTCCACCGGGTCCATCTTCAGCTTCACGGCCAGCTCATCCATCGCGGACTCCAGCGCAAACAATCCCGGCACCGCTCCCGGGCCGCGCATCGGACACGGCGTCCCCACATTGCGCTTCACCAGCGCCGACGTCACCTCCAGGTTCGGCGTGCTGTAAATGAACGGCGTCGCCTCGCCGCAGTTCTCGTGATAATCCGCAACGAACGACGTGTGGTTCCTGTAGTGCTGCTCCAGCGAAACCAGCTTGCCCTCCGGCGTCGCTCCCACTCGGATCTGTTGCTGCGTGCGCGGCCTCTGTCCCACATCCCAGAACATCATCCTGCGCGTCACCATCAGCTTCACCGGACGGTTCAGCTTGCGCGACGCCGCCGCCGCCATCGCCGAATGCGGCCACGGCGACAGCTTCCCTCCAAACCCCGACCCGATGAACCGCGACACCACGCGCACATTCTCCTTCGGCACGCCCAGCACCTGCGCCATCGAATTCAAGTGCCCCATCACTCCCTGCGTCGACTCATACAGCGTGAACCGCTTGCCGTCCCACACCGCCGTCGTCGCATGCATCTCCATCGGGTTGTGCGTCTCCACCGGAGTCGCATACGTCTCATCTACCTTCACCGGCGCGCTCCGCTGAATCCCGCCTGCACATCGCCGCGCTTGCTCATCGTGTGCGTCTGGACATCCGCATCGTCCAGCTTCGTCGAAACGTTCGGCCTCTCCGGCGTCATACGTCACGCGCACCGCCGCCGCCGCAGCCTGCGCCTGCTGCAATGTGTTCGCCACCGCCAGCGCCACATACTGTCCCCAGTAGTGGATCAGCGTCATCCTCAAACGGCTGCCGCTCTTCATTCAAACCGCCGTGCGATCCGGCGCCGTGTGATACAGCGGTCCGATGTTGCCGTGATGCAGCACCGCCACCACGCCCGGCATCTTCTCCGCCGCCGCCGTGTCCATCGAGCGAATCTTCCCATGGGCGATCGTCGCGCACACCGGCACCGCATGCACCAATCCCGGGAAGTTGTAATCCGCCGCATACTGCGCGCTTCCCGTCGTCTTCAGCGGCCCATCCACGCGCGGCAGCGCCGCTCCAATCACCGGCGGAAACTCCGTCCTCACCTCAGCCTGCTTCGCGTTCTCTTCCTGCATCGCCATCTCCTTCGCGATCTCCTGCTGCGCGTCTCTCGCCTACGCCGTCACCGTCGTCAGCGCATGCACGATGCACCGCTTCGCCAGCTCCACTTTGAATCCGTTTCTCCGACTCGCGGCTTCGCATCCCTCATCGCCGCCTCCGCCGCACGCACAAACGTCTCGCGCGTCGCCGGCTTGCCCATCAGCACCGCCTCGGCCTCACGCGACCTCCACGGCACCGTCCCCACGCCACCCAGCGCCACGCGCGCATGCGTAATGTTCCCGCCGCTCACGCCAACCACAACCGCCGCCGACGCCAGCGCAAACTCATACGCCGCACGATCCCGCAGCTTCAGATACGTCGACCTCGCACCCGCCACCGGCGCCGGCAGCGTCACCGCCGTAATCAAATCCCCCGGCTCCAGCACCGTCTCGATATGCGGCGTCGTTCCCCGGCAGCTTGTAAAACTCCGCAATCGGAACCTTGCGCTCGCCTTTCGCTTCCGCGAATCTCCACCGTCGCCTCAAGCGCCGTCAGCGCCACATTCTGGTCCGACGGATTACGTCGCAATGCAATGCTCGCTCGTGCCCAGGATCGCCAGCATGCGGTTGTACCCATCCATCGCATCGCATCCGCTGCCCGGCTCGCGCTTGTTGCACCGGTGCGCCGTATCGCGAAAGTACGGACACCGCGTCCGCTGCAACAGATTCCCCGCCGTCGACGCCATATTCCGAATCTGCGGCGACGCGCCCGAAAGAATCGCCTCACTCAGCACCGCATAATCGCGCTTCACCGTCGCATCATTCGCGACATCGCTGTTCCGCGCCAGCGCGCCAATCCGCAGCCCACCATTCAGCGGCGTAATCCCGCTCATCTCCAGCGCATTGATGTCCACCACCTGCTTCGGCCGCTCCACATCCAGCTTCATCAGGTCGACCAGGTTCGTTCCACCCGCAACGAACCTCACCGTCGCGCCCATCTGCGCCGTCTGACTCCGCGCCGCAGCCGCAGACGCCTGCGGTTCACTCGTCGCACTTACAAATCCAAACTGTTCCATGCTCGCCCTCTCGCAACTGCCTAGCTCAACCGCCGAACCTGCTGCACCGCCGCCACAATATTCGGATACGCGCCGCACCGGCAGATATTCCCATACATCGCATGCTTCACATCGTCATCGCTCGGCCCCACCGGCTCCTTCAGCAGCGCCGTCGCCGACATAATCTGCCCGCTCGTGCAGTACCCGCACTGAAACGCATCATGCTCCACAAACGCCGCCTGCATCGGATGCATCTTCTCCGGCGACCCCAGCCCCTCAATCGTCGTAATCTCATCCTTCGCATGCATCACCGCGAAGCTCATGCAGCTCAGCACGCGCCGCCCGTTCACATGCACCGTGCACGCGCCGCACTGCCCGTGATCGCATCCCTTCTTCGTCCCCGGCATGTGCAGGTTCTCGCGCAGGCAATCGAGCAGCGCCACCCTCGGCTCCACATTCAGCCGATGCTCCACGCCATTCACCTTCAGCGTCAGCGGAACCGTCCCGGGCTCCGCCGCAACCTCACCCTCCTGCTTCGCAATCTCCGGCACCGCCGCAATCAGCGGCTGCGCCGTCACCGCAACACCCGCCGCACCTAGCCCCGAAAGAAACGACCGCCGGCTGACCCCTTTATGCTTCTCCTGAACCTCGCCCGGTCCCTTCTCCTGCGCCTCATCCGTTCCCTTGGCCATCGCTCCTCCTCATCACCTCAGAGAATCTGCATCCATTCTCCCGCCGCACCAAGGCGATTGGCAAAAAACCCAGCCCGCATCTATATCTCTGATACGCTCCACCCCGGAGGAAAGCCGCAAGAATGCCCCCGCTCGCCGCGCACATCCTGCTCATCGCCATCGTCGCCCTCAGCATCCTCCTCATGCTCCTCCGCCCGCGCAACATCGCGGAGGTCTACTGGGTCGGCGCCGGCGCACTCCTCCTCGTCCTCACCCGGCTCATCCCGCTCTCACTCGCCGGCCGCGCCATCGCCGAAGGCACCGACGTCTATCTCTTCCTCGCCGGCATGATGCTCCTCTCCGAGCTCGCCCGCGCCCACGGCCTCTTCGACTGGATCGCCTCCGTCGCCGTCACCCACGCCCGCCGCTCCGCCACACGCCTCTTCCTTCTCCTCTACCTCGCCGGCGTCGCCGTCACCATCTGTCTCTCGAACGACGCAACCGCAATCGTCCTCACACCCGCCGTGCTCGCCTCTGTCCGCCGCGCCCGCATCAACCCCGTGCCCTTCCTCTTCGCCTGCGCCATGATCGCGAACGCCGCCTCGTTCGTCCTCCCCATCTCCAACCCCGCAAACCTCGTCGTCTTCCACAACGGCCTTCCCCCGCTCAGCCGCTGGCTCATCTCCTTCCTCGCGCCCTCACTCGCCTCCATCCTCGTCACCTACATCGTCCTTCGCCTCTACTTCCGCCGCGACCCTCACCGCGTCACTGCAGCCCGCGAACGAACCCGAACACGCCATACTCACGCCCAACGGCAAGTCTCGTCCTCATCGGCCTCGCGCATCATCGTCGCCGTCCTCCTCATCGCCTCCGCACTCGACCGCAATCTCGGGCTCCCCACCTTCATCTCCGCCATCCTCATCACCGCCGTGCTCCTCATCCGCACCCGCTCCAGCCCCATCCCTCTCCTCAAGCACATCAGTTGGAGCACCCTCGCCCTCGTCGCCGCACTCTTCATCCTCGTCGACGCCGTCCAGAGCATCGGCGCACTCGCCTTCACCCAACACGCTCTGCTCGCCGCGCAACATCTCGCCGCACCCATCGCCGCCCTCGCCGTCGGCTTCACCGTCGGCATCGCCAACAACCTCATCAACAATCTCCCCATGGGCCTCATCGCCGCCAACACCCTCGCCCTCACCCACACGCAGGGTCTGCTCCGCGACATCATCCTCATCGCCGTCGACCTCGGCCCCAATCTCTCCGTCACCGGCTCGCTCGCCACCATCCTCTGGCTGCTCGCCCTCCGCCGCGAAGGCCTCAACGTCACCGCGCTCGACTTCCTCAAAGCCGGCCTCGCTCGCCATGCCCCTCGCCCTCCTCGCCAGCATCGCAGCCAGCATCTGCGTTAACCTGTTATCGCCAGGCCATTAAACAAACGCACCGAGCTAACTCCCTAACCCGCGGACTTGCTAACCCGCTAACTCGCTAACTCGCAACTTTTTGCATCCCGTCGAACCCCCGGGAATCTATAACCCTTGAAAACTTCCCACGCCTTCCGCGTGACCAGAGAGGTCTGGATGAGCCGTACTCGTCCTGACGGGCATCACTTCCCGTCGAGCCCAAATTTTTTGAGCCTGGCCTCCGCCGCTCTCACCGCCACTCTGCTCGGCGGCTGCAGCAGCCAGCACGCGCAGCCCGCGCAAGCCGCCTTCGGCCCCATGCCCGTCGAGGTCACCACCGTTCAGCAGGCCGACGTCCCGCTCACCAACGAGTGGGTCGGCACACTCGACGGCTTCGTCAACGCGCAGATCCAGCCGCAGGTCTCCGGCTATCTCATCAAGCAGCTCTACCAGGAAGGCTCCGTCGTGCAGAAAGGCCAGGTCCTCTTCCAGATCGACCCGCGCCCCTTCGAAGCCGCGCTCCAACAAGCCAAGGCCAGCTCGGCCAGGCCAGGGGCGCCGTCGGCCAGGCCCAGGCACAGCTCCAGCTCGCGCAGATCAACGTCAACCGCGACACGCCGCTCGCCGCTGAGCACGCCATCGCCACCAGCCAGCTCGACACAGAGAAGCAGGCCGCCGCTCAGGCGCAGGCCACAGTCCGCTCCGCGCAGGCCCAGGTCGCCACCGCCGCAGGCCGCCGTCGCCAACGCAAAGCTCAACCTCGGCTTCACGCAGGTCCGCTCGCTCATCACCGGAGTCGCCGGCCAGGCCACCGTGCAGGTCGGCAACCTCGTCAGCCCGCAGTCCGTCCTCACCTCCGTCTCGCAGCTCGACCCCATCAAGGTCTACTTCTCCATCTCCGACGACGAGTACCTCGCGCTCTCCCGCCGCTCGACTCGGACTGCGATCTCCTCCACGCCTCCGCAAAGATCCCGCTCACACTCACGCTCGCCAACGGCAGCACCTTCCCGCACACCGGCCGCATCATCTTCGTCGACCGCCAGATGAATCAGCAGACCGGCGCCATCCGCATCGCCGCCGCCTTCCCCAATCCCGGCAACCTTCTTCGCCCCGGCCAGTTCGGCCGCGTGCGCGCCCAGACTGACGTCATCCACAACGCGCTGCTCGTCCCGCAGTCCGCCGTGCAGGAACTGCAGGGCATCGAGCAGGTCTACACCGTCGGCCCGGACAACAAGGTACACGTCGTCAACGTCACACTCGGCCCGCAGCACGGACAGGACTGGGTCATCAGCTCCGGCCTCCAACCCGGCGAACGCATCATCCTCAACAATCTCCAGAAGCTGCAAGGAAGGCGTGCCCGTCAGCCCGCAACTGGTCGACCGAGCCGCCCGCCGACCTCCGCTTCAACCACCGCCGGGAGCTAGCCCAGATGTCGAACTTCTTCATCCGGCGTCCCATCGTCGCCATCGTCATCGCCATCCTCACGGTGGTCATCGGCCTCGTGTCGATGCTCAACCTGCCCATCTCGCAATACCCCGACATCGTTCCGCCTGAGATCAACGTCCAGGCCATCTATCCCGGTGCCGACGCAAAGACACTGGAGCAGTCCGTCGCCACGCCGCTCGAAGAGCAGATGAACGGCGTCGACAACATGCTCTACATGCAGTCCATCAGCGCCAACAACGGCGTGGCCACGCTGCTCGTCGACTTCGACGTCAAAACCAACCCGGACACCGATCAGGTCCTCTCGCAGCTCCGCGTCTCGCAGGCGCAGTCGCAGCTTCCTCCCGCAGTCAACACCGCCGGCGTCACCGTGCTCAAGTCGCTGCACTCGCCGCTGCTCTTCATCAGCCTCAACTCGCCCGGCGGCAAGTACGGTCCCGACTTCCTCACCAACTACGCCATCATCAATCTGCAGGACGAGATCACCCGCGTCGCCGGCGTCAGCCGCGTGCAGATCTTCGGCGGCCAGTACGCCATCCGCGTCTGGGTCCAGCCGGACAAGATGGCGCAGCTCGGCGTCACCGCAACCGACGTCATCAACGCCATCCAGACGCAGAACAACGTCTATCCCGCTGGCCAGATCGGCGGCCCGCCCGTTCCCGCCGGCCAGCAGTTCACCTACACCGTTCGCACCCAGGGCCGCCTCGTTACGCCCGAGCAGTTCGGCGACATCATCCTCCGCGCCAATCCCGACGGCTCCGTCCTCCACCTCCGCGACGTCGCACGCATCGAGCTCGGCACGCAGGTCTACAACCTCACCGCGCGCTACAACGGCAACCCGTCCGGCGTCATGGCCGTCTACCAGCTGCCCGGCTCCAACGCCGTCGACGTTGCCAAACGCGTTCGCGAGCGCATGGACCAGCTCGCCACGAAGTTCCCCGCGGGCATGCAGTACAACATCCCGCTCGACACCACCAAGGCCGTCACCGCGGGCATTCACGAGATCGTCGTCACGCTGCTGATCGCGCTCGCTCTCGTCATCTTCGTCGTCTACATCTTCCTGCAGGGATGGCGCGCCACCATCATCCCGCTCATGGCCGTGCCCGTCTCGCTCATCGGCACGTTCATCATCTTCCCTGCGCTCGGCTTCACCATCAACACGCTCTCGCTCTTCGGCCTCGTGCTCGCCATCGGTCTCGTCGTCGACGACGCCATCATCGTCGTCGAAGCCGTCGAGCACCTCATGGACACCGGCCTCTCGCCGCGCGAGGCCACCATCACGGCCATGAAGCAGGTCGGCGGCCCCGTCGTCGCCGTCGCCATCATCCTCGCGGCCGTCTTCATCCCCACAGCCTTCATCCCCGGAATCACCGGCCGCCTCTATCAGCAGTTCGCCGATCACCATCGCGATCTCGGTCCTCATCTCCGCGTTCAACGCGCTCACGCTCTCGCCCGCGCTGGCCGCGCTTCTGCTCAAGCCGCGCGACCCCAACCGCAAGCGCGGCCCGCTCGCTCGCTTCTTCGGCTGGTTCAACAACTTCTTCGGGCGCACCACCGAGAGCTACGTCCACACCTCCAGCGTCCTCATCCACAAGTCCAGCCTCGCCATGATCGGCCTCGCCGTCATCGCGCTGCTCGATGTCTTCATGGGCTCCAAGCTCCCCACCGGCTTCATCCCGCAGGAAGACCAGGGCTACATGTTCTGCGCCCTGCAACTGCCTGACGCCTCCTCGCTCGAGCGCACCGACGACGCCGCGCAGCACATCACCAAGGCGCTGCTCGACACTCCCGGCATCCAGGGCGTGGTCGCGGTCAACGGCTTCTCGCTCCTCACGCTCACCCAGCAGACCAACACGGCCTTCTTCTTCGTCACGCTCAAGCCCTGGGATCAGCGCAAATCGCATGACCAGCAGCTCGCCGCCATCCAGCAATCCGTGCAGCGCAAGCTCATGGGCGTCAGCCAGGGACTCGCCTTCACCTTCCCGCCCCCGGCCATTCCCGGCATCGGAACCTCAGGCGGCGTCACCATGATCCTTGAAGACCGCTCCGGCAATGACGACCCGGCCTTCCTCACGAAAAATCTCTACGGATTCCTCGGCGCCATCTCGAAACGCAAAGAGATCGCCGCCGCCATCCCGTCCTACCTTCCCGCGGTGCCGCAGCTCTACGCCGACGTCGACCGCGAAAAAGCCTCTGAGCAACAGGTCCCGCTCTCCGATATCTACGCCACCATGCAGACCTTCATGGGCGGCGATCTCGTCAACTACTTCAACCGCTTCGGCCGGCAATGGCAGACCTACGTCGAAGCCGAAGGAAGCTCGCGCACGAATATCCAGAACATCAATCAGTTTTATGTGCGCAGCGCCAACGGCAGCCAGGTCCCGCTCTCTTCGCTCGTCCACGTCAAGCAGATCACCGGCCCCGAGTTCATCCTCCGCTACAACGAGTACCCCGCCGCGCAGCTCAACATCACCGGCGCGCCCGGCTACTCCTCCGGCCAGGTCCGTCACGCGCTCGAAGAGGCCTTCCAGCAGTCCATGCCCGCCACGATGGGCTTTGACTACTCCGGCATGAGCTACCAGGAGCAGCAGGCCGAAAAGGGCGTTCCCACGTGGGCCGTCTTCGGTCTCTCCATCCTGATTACCTTCCTCATCCTCGCCGCGCTCTATGAAAGCTGGTCGCTTCCCTTCAGCGTCCTGCTCTCGACGCCCGTCGCGATCCTCGGCGCGTATCTCGCCATCTCCATGCGCTCGCTCGAGAACGACATCTTCGCCACCATCGGCCTCATCATGCTCATCGGCCTCTCGGCGAAGAACGCCATCCTCATCGTCGAGTTCGCCGTCTCGAACTACAAGCAAGGCCAATCGATCTCCGAAGCCGCACTCGGCGCCGCCCGTCTCCGCTTCCGTCCGATCGTGATGACGGCCTTCGCCTTCATCTTCGGTTGCATTCCGCTCTGGATCGCCTCCGGCTCCGGCGGCGTCTCCCGCCAGATCCTCGGCACCGTCGTCATCGGCGGCATGGTCCTCGCCACCTTCTTCGGCATCCTCCTCATCCCCGTCAGCTTCTCGGTCGTCGAGTACGTCTCACATCGCTTCCGTCGCGGCGGCAAAGGCACCACCATGGACTCCAAGCACGACCTCGACCCCCGCGAACTCGGCCGCCGCGCCGCCCTCGAAAGCCCGCACGCCCACGCCGCCCCCCGCAACGAAGGAGGCCTCCACTAATGCCCTCCTTCCGCATACTCCCAAACACCAAGAACCGGGTGCCCCACATCATCGACGTATCGAGATGTGGGTTCGCAGCATGCTCGCGCTATCGACTGTGACCCTCCTCGCCCTCACCGGCTGCACCGTCGGCCCCAAATACACGCGCCCCAACGTCCCCGCGCCACCCACCTTCCGCGGCCCCGACAACACCGACGTCTCCTCACCCCACCTCCATCGCCGACCAGCAATGGTCCGCCATCTTCCACGAGCCCGAACTGCAGGACCTCATCCGCACCGCGCTCAACAACAACCTCGACCTCCGCATTGCCGCGCAGCACATCCTCGAGCAGCAGGCCCAGGTCCGCATCACCCGCGCGCAGGAGTTCCCGCAGCTCAACGCCTCGCATGATCGGCAGCGGCACCAACCTGCCGTCCGGCTTCCAGACCACGCCGCCCGTCAGCTTCGGCCTCTCCGGCTCCTGGACACCTGACTTCTGGGGTCTCTACCGCAAGCAGACCGAAGCCCAGCGCGACATCCTCCTCGAACAGCAGTGGGCGCAGCGCGCCGTCCGCGTCACCCTCGTCCAGGAAGTCGCCACCAACTACTTCCAGCTCCGCGCGCTCGACGCCCAGCTCGCCGTCGCCCAGAACGCCCTCGGCGCCCGCCAGAACTCGCTCTCGCTGACTCAGAAGCTTGAGACCGGCGGCGCCGCCCCGCTCTCTGACGTTCGCCAGGCCGAGCAGCTCCTCTACACCGCTCAGGCCGAGGTCCCACAACTCCAGCAGCAGATCCAGCAGACCGAAAACAATCTGCGGCTGCTGCTCGCGCAAACGCCCGGCCCCGTCACCCACATCGACCCCGCCGCGCTCGCGCCTCCGCCGGCCGACCTCCCGCCCGGCGTGCCGTCACAACTCCTGGAGCGCCGCCCTGACATCGAGCAGGCCGAAGCGCAGCTCATGGCCGCCAACGCCAACATCGGCGTCGCCCGCGCGCAGTTCTTCCCCAACCTCACGCTGAGCGGGCAGGCCGGAGCCGGCGGTGCCAACTTCGCCAACCTCTTCTCGGCCGTCATCGGCACCGGCGAGATCGCGCAGCCGCTCTGGACGTTTGGTCGTCTGCGCGGTCAGCTCCAGCTCTCCGAAGCCCAGAAGCAGGAGATGGTCCTGAACTACCAGCGGACCATCCTCGGCGCCTTCCGCGACGTCTCGAACGCGCTCATCGCCGCGCAGAAGACCCGCGAGACGCGTGAGGCTCAGGAGAAACTCGTGGCCGCGGCGGCCGACGCCACTCGGCTGGCGCGCGACCGCTACAACGGCGGAGCCACCAGCTACCTCGAGGTCCTCACGAACGACACCAACCTCTTCAACGCGCAGCTCTCGCTCATCACCGCGCAACAGAACGAGGCCCTGACCCTCGTCCAGCTCTACTCGGCGCTCGGTGGCGGCTGGCAGTAGCGCTCACGACACCGAGAGCTGACGGGGCTTCCGCTCTGCCGAAGGGCGTCGTGTGTGCGCACAGTGATCGGCGGAGACCCCTACCCCGTACTTTTTTGCGCAAAGTCTTCATCGGGATGAGCTTACGGGTGGACTTCAGGGTGCCGGGGAGGGTGTTGGGTTCGGCGCTGGCCTGGAGGTCGATGGTGGGCACGTGGGCGGATTTGTGGACGGGCTGAGCGTCACGTTTGTCTTCGCGGTTGTCGTGGGGTTTGTTGTCGAGCCCATCGTCGAATTGGTCGAGCAGGAGTTCGATGGAGCTTTTGGGTCTGTCGTGGCCGAGCTCGGCGGGTGGGGCGAGGAGGCCGTGTTCGGGGTCGTGGGTGACCTCGCAGACGGGTTCGGCGGTTTGATCGGGTAGGGTCGCTTTGGAGAGATTGAGGCTGGCGGTCTGGAGGCCGTAGAGCAGAAGGCTGGCGCGGCGGGGATCGATCTCGTTGGCCGCGATGCGGCGGAGGACTTCTCCGATGCACTGCTGGACGGCGGAGCGGTCTTCGGGCATGGGGAGGGTGAAGCGGGACTGGCGGCGCTTGCGCGTGGGCGCGTTCTGGATGGCGCGGCGGGAGTTGTGGTGGTAGTAGCAGAAGGATTCGGGACCTTCGGGGCCGCGGAGGGCGGGGCTGCCGCAGCGGCGGCCGTCGGTGAAGATGTGGCGGCATTGGAATTTCGTGGGTTCGGGAGTCAGGAGTTCGGAGTACATTTGTTTTCCTTTCAGGTTTTGTGGCGGCGGATGGGAAGGCAATTCAGTCGCTTCGTGCTGCGCGCTACGCAGCTTGCGAGCGGACGCTCTGACGGCAGTATGCGGGTCAAGAAGAAGCGGAAGCGCTGTTGCGGTTCGGCATGTGAGAGCGGACGCGTCGAGCGGCCCCGAGGCTAAAGCCTCGGGTTACCTAGAAGCGGGTTAGCTAGAAGCTGGTCTTCGGCAGGGCGGATGCCACCCATGCCGCTGCGCGTCATGAATGGGGCACCCGGGGATGGCTAGAGTGGCTGGTCGAGGCCGCCGAGGTCGGGTTGGGCGAGGCGGTGGCGGAGGAAGAGTGCGGGTGGTGGTGGCGGCGGGGTGGGTTTTTGCTTGCGGGGGAGGCCGAGGGATTGGGCGCGGGCTCGGCGGGCGGCGTGTTCGTGATCGGGCAGCGTGGTGCGGCGGGTGGATGGCGCTTGCGTGTGGATCTGGAGGTGTTTCATGGGTCGGCCTCGGTGAGTTTGGGTTAAAAGGGAAAGGCTGCCGGGGCAGTGAGCCTGCGGCAGCCTTGAAATTTGTCTATATCTCTATTGTAGAGAGTTGAGTGAAATTATCTTGTACTGATTTTTGCGCGATTTTTCTGTTTGGTTTGTTGCAGTTCCCCGGATTTCCACTGTTTTGGGGGCTTGACAGGATTTTTGGAAGAGGCGCGGAGAGTGCTCTCCGGCTGCCTTGGAAATTTGTCTGTATCTCTATTGTAGAAAACTGAGTGGAATTAATTCCGGATTTTTTGTCGCAGAGTTGTGGGTTTGGTTTGTTGGGGTTCGGGGGATTTCCACGGCGGCGGGGGCTTGACAGGAATTTTGATCTTCGGCACGGAGAAGTTTGGGAACGATCCGCATTGGGTGCGGATGTTTCAGGAGATTGGGTGGGGGCGGTGGTTCCGGTACGCGGCGGGCGTTGTGGAGGTGCTGCGGGCGGTGCCGGTGATGGTGCCTCGGGTGACGCGGGCGGGGATGGGGCTGCTGGCGGCTCCGATGGCGGCGGCGGTGGGGATTCTCGCGGTGGTACTGCACAGGCCGGGGGATGCGTTTTATCCGGGTGCGTTTTTGGTAGGGGTGGTGGGGGTGGGGATTTGGTGGTGGCGGCGAAATGGGTGATCCGGCTTAGCTACGGCGAAAGCGACTGATGCCCGGCGAGGTGCTCAGGTCTGAAGTTCGTAATACTTTGCATTTTGGTAAGCCGGGTAATCACTTGCCGAAGCTTCAATGCGAAAGGCCTTGAAGTCCTTCGGGGAGACCGGTTTGTTGATTTCAAAGTTGCTCTGCTGAAGGCATAATCCCGTACACGTCAGTGTCTCCGTCAGCGAGACAGCTCGCGATTTCGGACAGTGCTTCGTCCGGCGGACCCCCCTGTTCCGCTCGTAAATTATCTATAGGAGCTCCGCAGATCATAATTAGAACCGGGAACGACTGAATCGCGTTGAGAGTGCCTAAGAGCTGCTGACTCTCCATCGTCATCGGGGCCTTGTTGTCGGAGAGAAGCCTGAGCATCGTCATAGATAATTTGAATAGCCTCCGAACCAAAGCGCGTCCGAGTGGCATATCGGACTGCCGTCTGTAGGCTAGGAGTGACGAACGCCCCGCCGTATCGATAGCTGAACCCCGCCGTGCGCTGCGAGTATTCCGGCGACGGTTCTCCAGCAAGTCGGTCGCAACAGTAGCGCGAGAATTTCCACTCATCGCGTTCCTTGAACGGTTCGCTGAGTGCGAGAAGTCGGCTAGCTATTTCTCGCGTCCGGTACATTTCGTGGATGTTGACGCCACCGAGTCCGTTCTCGAGGATGGACGGCAAAAAGACGCTGCTCGTCCCGTGAAATAGCGGAACCACCAATTTACCTTGCGGCGCGACGATGCTGCGCCACGCTTCCATCGCGGGCATTCCTATTCCTGTTCCAGCGGAAGATTTAGGTTCTCGCTTGCTGCGGCTCGGTGCTTCGGGGCAGGTTTGAAGGTGACGTCGCGGACGTGGAGCGGGCGTTCGAGGCGCTCGGTGCCGTTGAGCAGGCCTTCGATGGTGAGGAGTTGGAGGCGCGGGTATTTGGCGCCGTCGGTGGAGGTGTAGAAGCCGGCTTCGGCGGCTTCCTGCTGCATGGGCTTGGTGGGTTCGTCGAAGCAGATGAGACGCCGATCTCGGCCTTCTCGCGTTCGAGGACGCCGATGAGGTCGCGGACTTCGGGACGCCGATGTTGGCCGCCTTTGACCGAGAAGATGATCTGCTTGGACTTGCCGGAGTTGTCGTCGTGGAAGTAGAGGCGGCCGTCGATGCCGCGGTCGGCGCCTTTCTTATGCCTTCGGCGGGGCGCGCGCCGACCAAGCCGAGCGCCCAAGATTGGAACTGGTATTTGTTTTCATCGGCGAGTTGTCTGCGCCGCGAAGTCGGTCGGTTCGCCGATGACTTCGTAGGTGTTGCGGACGTCGGGCCGAAGGTGTCGTAGAGGCGGTTCTTGATGAGGCCGATGGCGAGGTGGGTAATGTCGATGCCGATCCAGCGGCGATTGAGTTTCTGCGCGACTTGTACGGTGGTGCCGCAGCCGCAGAACGGGTCGAGGACGACGTCGCCTTCGTTGGAGACTGGCTTTGAGGATGCGTTCGAGAAGGGCTTCGGGCTTTTGTGTCGGATAGCCGAGGCGTTCTTCGGCTGCGGCGAATTGAGCCGGGGCGATATCCGTCCCAGACGTCTCTGAACAGCTACGCCTCTTGATGTCATCCAGATAAAGTTTCAATCTGTGGCATGCCGCCGTCGTTCGAGAACACGATCCGACCTTGCCTCTCAATTAGCTCATCTTTTCCTCGCTGTTAAGCTCCAGAGCCTTCCGCTGGGCGGCATTTTGCCTCTCCATTATATGTCCGGAGTTGACCCTTGGCCCGCCCTGGGCCGTGCAAGGTCGTCGTTTCGTATAACTGTCCACCTTCGTCACGTATACGAATCGTGCGCTCTCGAAATAGCTCGTCGATCGGGACTGATCGAGTGCATTCCATGTTGTCCTGTCGCCTTTGCCGATAGAAGAGCAGCCTGTCATGAACGCGGCCATACCTCGCTGAATCGTTGTGTGCGGTCGTCCGCTTCCAGATAATTTCATTGTTGAAACAGTCTGGGCCGAACACGCCGTCCATCAGCAGCTTCAAATAATGGCTGGCAGTGGGGTCGCAGTGCAGGTAGATGGAGCCGGTGGCTTTGAGGACGCGGCGCAGTTCGAGGAGGCGCGGGGCCATCATGGCGAGGTAGGCGAGCATGTCGGTGCCGCCGAGGAGGGTGCGGAAGGCGAGCATGGCGTCGGCGACGCGGCCGCCGCGCTCGACGATCTCGTAGGCGCGCTCGGCTTCGAGGTTCCACTCCCAGGTGTCCTTGAAGGCGGTGATCTGCGAGGCGGAGCGCGAGCCGTCCTTTTCCGCGAAGAGGACGTTGTAGTCCTGGCGGGAGTTGAAGGGCGGGTCGAGGTAGATGAGGTCGACGGATTTGTCGGCGATGTAGTCGCGCAGGACGTCTAGGTTGTCGCCGTAGTAGAGCTTGTTCTTCTGGCCGGGCATTTATGACGTTGAGGTTAGCAGGTTGCCCGGCGTGGGTGTTGGGCGCACTTTGTCGTGGTCCCAACGAAGGCAATTCAGGCGCTTCGTCCTTCGGACTTCGCTTGGGCCTTCGGCAGAGCGGAAGGCGCTCGGCGCGGCGGGATTATGGCCCGGCTGAAGCCGTGCCCCTTCCATGGGCGGGTGTTGGGAGATGAGTGGTCGGGCAAAAAGAAAGCGGGGCATGATGCCCCGCTTTGCTTGTTCAATTCAGCGATACGTTTTTCAGCTATGCG
Source organism: uncultured Acidobacteriaceae bacterium (assembly GCA_963777205.1). Taxonomy (GTDB): domain Bacteria; phylum Acidobacteriota; class Terriglobia; order Terriglobales; family Acidobacteriaceae; genus Granulicella. The sequence goes on from CAVZPQ010000004.1 coordinate 341,256, forward strand.
CTAGCGGACGTTGCGACGGTCGGAGACGAGGTCGTCGTCGAGGACGGTGCGGTCGCTGACTGAGTCGCGCTTGTAGGTGGGGTCGCCGGTGGTGTCCACGCGGTCGTTGGAGTTGTAGTTGCGGTCGGTGTTGGCGGTGTGGGTGCTGACGCTCTTTTCGCCGGAGGAGGCGATGTCTTCGCCGCCGGCCTGCTTGAGGACGTCTTTGGCGCGGGAGACTTCGTCGGAGGTGTCGCAGTGGACGGAGACGAGGATGCCGCCGTCTTTGACGCGGCCTTCGTAGCGCTTGGCTTCGTACTCGGGGATGCCGAGGCCGATGAGGGCACCGACGAGGCCGCCGACTGCGCCGCCGACGCCGAGGCCGGCGAGTGCGCCCATGATGGGGCCGGCGGCGATGAGCGGACCGACGCCGGGGATGGCGAGCGCGCCGATGCCGGCGAGGAGGCCGAGGGTTCCGCCGACGACTCCGCCGACGCCGACGCCGGTGGTGGTGCCTTCAGGCGCCTTGGTGTTCTTCTCGGTGGCGAACTCGCGCGAGTTGTTGGTGTCGGACATGAGGACGGAGACGTCCTGATTGGAGAAGCCGGCGGCGACGAGACGGTCGACTGCGGACTCGGCTGCTGAACGGCTGGGGAAGATTGCGAAAGCGGCTGTGTTTTTACCTGCCATGGGAGATCTCCTGGTGCTGATGTGGTGTTCGAGAAACTTTGTGAAGCGTGGGTCTGGAAAGCCGTGAGTAGCTGTGACTAACAGCTGTGACTACTGCTTGACGGTGAGCTGGTCGGTGACCTTGTCCTGGCCTACGACGTCGGCGGCTTTGGAAGCTACGGCGTGTTTTTCTTCGTCGGTGTGGACGGGACCTTTGAGGGTGACGGCACCGTTGCGGGTGATGACCTTGACGTTGTGAGCGTAGGTGGAGAGCGACTTGTCGGACACGATCGCGCGACGGATCTCGCGGGTGATTTCGGTGTCGGACTTGTTGTTCGCCTGCTGGTCCGCGGTAGTGTTGTGGTTCTTGTTGCGCGCGGAGTTGTCGGCCGCGGTTGAGGAGGGAGACGAGCTTTGGTCTTGCGCTCGCACTGCGATAGGCGATGCGCTGACGAGAAGAAGCGCGCACGCTGCGATAGCCGTTCGGAACGGCGTGCACATCCTGGACATTTATTCACCTCATAAAAATGGCCGGATGCCTGCACTGCCGTGACAAGGCGATGTGCGAGGGAGATCCAGCCGCTGTGAGAACGCCTTTGTGTAGCGGAAGCCGCTGACAAAAGGCGGTCAGTGTATCAGTGGATGAGATGCGGGAATCGAGAATGCTTTCGCGGAAGCGGAGGATTCGTTGAAGTCCGATGAACAGAGGGTGTGTTGTGGCGGGCTGAGGGAGGCCGGACGCGCGGGAGAGGCGGGCGGGGTACACTACTCCCCAAAATGCCGAAAGAGAAATCCACGCCGCCGCCGGGGGCACGGGTCAGCCTGAAGATGCTCGCCGAGTACCTCGATCTCTCGCCGGCAACGGTTTCGTTCGTGCTCAATAACGCGCCGAACCGGTCCATCCCCGAGCCTACGCGCGAGCGCGTGAAGGCTGCGGCGCGGAAGTTTGGGTATCGGCCGAACCTTATTGCCCGCTCGCTGCGCGGGACGAATACATGCACGGTGGGCGTGCTGCTGCCGGTGCTGGGCGAGGGGTATCACGCGCAGGTGCTGGCGGGGGCGGCCGACGTGCTGATGCAGGAGGGCTACTTCTTCTTTACGGCGCACCACCGGCACCGGCCGGACCTGGTGAGCGAGTACCCGCGGCTGCTGCACTCGCGGGGGGTTGAAGGCATCCTGGCGATTGATACGCACCTGAGCGAGCCGCCGCCGGCGCCGACGGTTGCGGTCGCCTCGCACACGTCGGTGCCCGGGGTGACGAATATTCTGCTCGACCACACGCGGGCGGCGGAGCTTGCGCTGGGGCATCTGTTCCGGCTGGGGCATCGGAAGATTGCATTCATGCGTGGACAGGAGTTCAGCTCGGACTCGAATGCACGGTGGCGCGCCACGGTGCAGGTGGCCAGGACGCTGGGGCTGCGCGTCTCGGCGGACCTGACGATCCAGCTGGATAAGGATGTGCAGTCGCCGGAGCTTGGGTACCCGGTGATTCAGCAGCTGCTGATGCGTCGCCGCGCCGCTACGCCCGGCGGAATGCCCGGCGGCGCGACTGACTTCACGGCGGTGGTGTGCTTCAACGATATTTCGGCGATTGGCTCGATTCGCGCGCTGCACGATGCGGGATTGCGTGTGCCGCAGGATGTTTCGGTGATCGGGTTTGACGATATTCAGTCGGCGAGCTACCACGTGCCGAGCCTGACGACGATTCGCCAGCCGCTGCACGCGATGGGCGCGCTGGCGGCGACGACGCTGCTGAAGAAGATGGCCCGGCAGGAGCGCGAGACGGCCCAGCAGCCGGATACGCTGCAGGTGCAGCCGGAGCTGATTGTGCGGGAGTCGACGGCTGCGGCGGCGGACAACGCGGGTTCGGCGGCGCCGCGCGCGCGCAAACGGAAGAGCTGAAGGCGGCGCGGGCAGACGATCGGGTGGAGTGTGCCGTAGTCTGGACGTGACTCTTATCAGAGTGCAGGAGAACCATGTCAGCGAGCATTCTTGATCTTTTTCGCCTGGACGGGCGGGTGGCTCTGGTGACCGGAGCGGCGAGTGGGCTGGGCGCGGCGATTGCTGTGGCGCTGGCGCAGGCGGGCGCGGAGGTAGCAGTGCATGGGAATCGGCGCGCGGCGACGGAGACGGCGGCAGGGATCTGCGCTTCGGTGGCGGGCGGCTCGGCGGCGGCGTTTCAGGCGGACCTCGGGCGATACGGGCGCGGCGGAGAAGCTGTTCGGGGAAGTGAAGGAGCGGTTCGGGCGGGTGGACATCCTGGTGAATAACGCAGGGACGATTCACCGGGATGCGGCGGAGGAGTTCAAGCTGGAGGACTGGCAGCGGGTGCTGCAGGTGAATCTTACGAGCGTGTTTCAGCTTTCGCAGCTGGCGGGGCGCGACATGCTGGGGCGGAAGGCTGGGGGCAAGATCATTAATATTGCTTCGCTGCTGAGCTTTCAGGGCGGGATTCGGGTTCCGGCCTATGCGGCTTCGAAGGGCGGTGTCGCGCAGCTGACCAAGGCGCTTGCGAATGAGTGGGCGGCGCACAATATCCAGGTGAATGCGATCGCGCCGGGGTACTTCGCGACCAGCAATACGGAGGCTCTGCAGGCGGACGCGGTTCGCAGCCGGCAGATCCTGGAGCGGATTCCGGCGGGACGATGGGGGCAGCCGGAGGATCTTGCGGGGGCGGCGGTGTTCCTGGCATCGCCGGCGAGCGACTACATCACGGGGACGGTGGTGACCGTGGATGGCGGCTGGATGAGCCGCTGAGGTGACGGGTTGCCCTCGATTGTAAGTTGCCTTTACAACCATCGAGCCATTGGGACGGACCGGGCGCCGCGCGGATACTGGCGGTGAAGGCTAGTTCGGCGAGGGCGCAGCCATGGCAGTTCGCGAAGGGATCGAGGATTTCGTCTTGCATCTGCCGGCACCGCTTCGGGAGCGGGCTGAGGAGATGGCGTCGCGCGAATGTGTCTCGCTGAACCTGTTCCTGGTGATGGCCGTGGCGGAGAAGCTGCAGCGTCTGCAGCTGCAGGGCTGCTTTGAACTGTCGGGCAAGCAGGACGCCGGACACGAGACTGCCGCGGGTTTCCTGCCGATCGTCCACTAGCCTTTCCGTTGAATGGCCCTGGCAATGCCCCTTCCGTGGGACATTCCGGTAAATTCCCAGGGAAAGTGTGAAAACATTTGCACACACCTTCCCTCCTCCACTGCTAAGTTGTTGATTTCCTGAAATCCAACTATGGCACGCGAAGTGCTTCTATGAAGGCAGAACTAGCAGACGATCACAAAGCAACACTGTGCTTGGCGACTGCGCTTCGGCGCATGCTGTGCTCTTGCGCAGTGGCAGGGGGTTCCTGCTCGGTTCTACCAAACTGTATGGCTTCGCTAGGGGCGGAGTTAGGAGAAATATGAAGAATGCGTTGAAGTTAGTCGCACTTGGAGTCGCAATTGCGGCTTCAGCAACCATGGCAAAGGCGGACAGCTATTACGGCTACGCATCGCAATTTCGGACCGTCGAGCGATCGGCGATTCGACAGTACTGACGCTGACCATCGTCGGCGAGCGTTTACGGTCGGACTTCACGGTGGTACACGGCACGACGGATGGAGGACCGATCGTCAGCGCGTACAACTCTGTCGGCAAGCGATCACGACGCTGCGGACGACTTCAGCTGCAGCACGACCACGGTATCATGCGTTTCCGACACGGACCCGATTCCGGTGCGGCGGCAATCAGCAACAGTTACGACGATGCAGCACGGTCGACCTTCTCGGACACGAACACTACAACGCCGACGCTGGTGTACCTACAACTGCGAGCCCGTACCTGGCATACCGTGTACGGCATGCTGGATCGATAACTCCGGCACCGATGTACATTCACCGAACGCGGGTGTTACGTATTCAGCAGTCAGCACGTCACTATCGGCTCCATCGACGGGCACGAGCGGACGAGTTTCCTACTCGGGTACTTGACGGCCGCCCCGACACCGGAGCCCGGCAGCCTCGCGCTTCTCGGCACCGGCCTGCTCGGCTTGGCCGGCATTGCGCGTCGCCGCTTCATGTCGCGCTAACTCGTCCACTTCACCTAACCGAAGCCAACGCAGGGAGCCCTTTCGGGCTCCCTGCGTTTTTGCGCGCAAAATGCATCGAAAACTCGATGGGGAGCCCGTCGACAATATGTTCGGACCGTCAGATGAGCTCGTTGCGGAAAGCATTGTTCAACATTGTGCAATTTGTTGCATGGTCACCTCGAAGTGGTGACTCAAGTACTTCAGACACCTAAACAACGTTCAGCAAACTATCTGCTTCAAAGTTCTTGAGCACTGCAGATGTAGTGAAGTCCAGAGGGGAACACTTTCCGATGGGCTTCGTTCCTGGGGAGGGTCTGCAGCTCAGGTGGCAGCAACTTTCAGGCACTTCGCTGGAGGCGGAGTTTAGGAGGACTATGAACAAATCGTTGTATAAAGTTTTGGCCCTTGGAGCCGTTTTCGCGGCTTCAGCGACATTAGCAATGGCCAGCCAGATCCCGGGGAACAGCAGCATCTCGGTGACCGGACCCAGCCTGTACAACCAGGCAGCGGAGACGGTCGAATTCCCGGCAAGCCCACAGCCGCCGGCACCCGGTGATCTCTACTCGATCAACGGCATAGGCAGCACGGGCGCTTTCTCGCCCTTCACGCCGGGGCAGCCGATTACCTGGTTCCTCCAGGGACTGGGACCGATTACTCTCGGCAACCCGAGCTCGAGTATGTCGTCGCCCGTCTACAACTCTCCTGGCCCCGGCGGCCTGCCGATTTTCTCGGTGACGGAGAGCGGACAGACGGCTACGTTTACCCTGGCATCGGAGTTCTACATTCCGTCGTCGTTTGACGGGCTATCCAGCGTTGACGTCTACGGTACAGGTACATTCACCCTGACCGGTTATGCTCCGACGCCGGGCAACTTCGAATTCACCATCAACAATGCGACGTCAACTGTCAGCGGATCGTTCTCCGGCACGGGAATTGCGGCTCCCACACCGGAACCGAGCAGCCTGGCTCTGCTGGGAACCGGTCTGCTGGGTGCGGCCGCTCTCGCTCGCCGTCGCTTCAGCGCTCGCTTCTCGGCTTAACTTTCCTTCTAACTCAACTAACCTCACGGGGAGCCCTTCGGGGCTCCCTGATTTTTCTTGTGCTGCTGCTCAACAGCGAAATACGCGCAGGTGACATGCCCTGGCCGGACGCTTCCCTGCACTTCCCACGTCGGGACGCCAGGATAACGGTCGAGCGCCGTGCCGTTTGCCGCGCACGGGACTGCGGTCAGCCGATCGGCGGAGCGTGCGAGCATCCGCCTGCGAACGTGGGCCGGCATGTCACAGTGCGTGAGACCGGCGGACATGACTTCGGTCGAGGTTGAACTCGATTGCATTCGAAGCCGTAACGGGGCCACACGGCAGCCGGACTTCAGGATTGTCGCATCGAATGGGGCGGAGGCTCGGCCGCTTGCGGCTGCGCGATCTCCAGCGTGAACGCAACAAGGGCCATGAGAGATGACTCTCATGACCCTTGTTGTGTCCAAAAACCGCGGCTGTGGGCTCCGAAGCTCTCAAGCGCCCAACGTGCTGAGCGCCTTGCTTGCGTCCTTTCCAGACGGGCTGTCAGGAGCAAGGCTGGCGGCCTTCTTCAGATGTTCGATCGCGGCATCCTTATTGCCCATCTTGGAATAGACCATTCCAAGATGAAACTGGATGGAGGGATTGTTCGGGTCAGTCTTGCCGGCGTCCTCCAGCAGATCGCGCGCGGAGCCATAAACGCCTTTGTTGTAGTAGGCCCAGGCCAGTGTGTCTGCGGTGTCGGGCGAGTGCGGCAAAGCGCGCCGGGCTGATTCAGCGTAGGAAAGCGCGACATCGACATCCTGACCCTTCTCGAGCATCAGGAAGGCGAGATTGTTTTCCGCGACGGGCTGGTCGGGCTGAATCGCGAGCGCCTTTTTGTAGTCGTCGATAGCACCGTCGTCATTTCCGCGGGCCTCCTCGAGCGTGCCCATCATGACCGGGCCGCGCGAGTCGGTGGGGTGCGCACCTGCCCAGGTCTGCCATTTTGCGATGGCTGCGGCGGGATAGCCGCCTGCGGTCGCAGCGCGCGTATAGATCATCAGCGCCGCGCCGTCAGAGGGATTGAGCTGCATCGCCTTTTGGGTCGAGTTGACGGCGCCGTTCACGTCCTTGTTGCCCAACTGCACCTCGGCGAGCACGTCATACAACGCGCTGTTGTTCGGGTCTTTCGCAATCAGCTGCTGGACGAGCGAGACCGCCTTGTCGGGCTGCTTCTGGAACATGTAGTAGTTGACGAGCATCTGGACGGCGGTGATCTGGTGCGGATCGTCATTGAGCGCGTCCTGGAGCATCTGCGCGCCCTCTGGGAAGCGCTTCTGGTGGAAGCGTATTTCGCCCAGCATGACGAGCGCCGCCGAGTCCTTCGGATTCTTCTTGAGCGCGGTTTCGAGATCGGCCTCGGCCTGGTCCATCTGGCTCTGGTTGCCCTCGCGCACGGCGCGCCAGACGTAGCCATCGGGGAGGTTCGGGAAGCGGGTGATGAGTGTGCCCGCCACCTGCTCGAGCAGGGCGTTATCGTGCGTTTGCGAGGCAATGCCGGCCAGTTCCTTTTCGGCCAGCAGGTTGCCGGGATTGGCCTGGGTTACCGCGCGGAAGTTCTCCTCCGCTCCGGGGACATCGCCCTTGGCCTTGAAGGCTTCACCAAGCCAGAACTTCAGCGAGCATATTGTCGGGCGCATTTTTGGCGGCCTTCTGCAGCAGCGTGAGGGCGTCGTCGGCCTTGCCGTGCGCGAGCAGCAGCATGCCGTTGAGCGCCTGCAATCTGCGGGTCCGATGCATTCGTCTTGTTCAGTTCGTCGACGACCTGCTGCACCTTTCCGAAGTTGCCGGTATCGGTGAGGACCTGCGCGTAGACCAGCTTGATGCGGAACGCTCTTGGGGTACTTGTTGACGAGGTTGGCGTAGACGCCGGTGGCGCGGTCGAGCTGCCCGGTCTGGCGGTAGAAGTTGTAGAGGAGTGCGGCGCCGTCGTTTGTGTCATGGAGCTGGTCGGTGGCCTGCATCAGCGTCGACTCGGCTTTGGCCTTGTCACCGGTCTGGAAGTCCAATGCGGCGAGCGCGCCCCAGGCACGGATGTTGTTCGGGTCGGCCTGAGTGGCGGCCTGGGCCTCGGCAATAGCGCCAGCCGTATCTCCCTTGCGCTGCAGCATGCGCTGACAAGAGCAGGTGGGCGCGGGGCGTTCTTCGGATCCAGCTTCACGGCGTCCCGTACCTGCTCTTCGGCTTCCTTGGATTGGGCCGGGTTCGCGCCCTGGATCAATCCAAGCTGCGCGTGGAAGCCGGCGCGGTTGGGATCGATGGCCAGCGCCTGCTGAATGTCTTTGAGGGCCTCCGGGCGATCGTTATTGGCCATCGCGATGGCGGACTTGAGACCGTAGGCGTCGCCATTCTTCGGATCGATGGCGAGGATGGCATTCGCCTGGTCGAGCGCACGGGGATATTGGCGACCGGCGAGCAGCATCTGGCCGAGATCGAGCCGCGCCTGCACATTCTTGGGGTCAGCAGCGACGGTGCGCATCAGCTCGGTGTAGGCGCCCATGGGAACGCCCAGCTTCAGATACGCCTTGGCAAGCTCGAAGTGCGCGGCCGCGTAATGCGGATCGATCTTGATGGCGTTGGAGAACTGGATAACGGCTTCCTTCTCTTTTCCCTGCGCGGCATAGGCCTTGCCGCTGTTCAGGTACTTGAGCTTGCGCACGTTGGGGTCGCGGGTGCAACCCTGCACTAGCAGAGCAAGGAGAGTGAGTGAAACGACGGCCGAGAACCGGTTCATTCGATGGATGGACGACATGGCTTTCAAGAGTTCCTTCCCGAAGCCGCGGCTTAGGCCGCGCTCGTGATACTCAACGCAAGACGGTGAACAATTCAGCCCGCAGCAGGCCTGACCTGGGAGTCCGAGGCGCTTCGAGTCGATCTGAAGAAGTAGGCGAACACGGTTAGTTTGGGATGAAGCGCGGGAGCAGCGGCGTGACATGGTTTGCGAATGAGATGGCACGTTGCTGGGCATGCTGGAGAGACTCGGACGGACCGACCGGAGTAACGACTCGCACCAGAGCGCCATCGGTACGGTTCCAGCGAATCGCGTCGAGCATCATGTAGGCCTTGGCGACGTAGTCGTTGGCGATGCTGCGTCCGTGCGCGAGATACCAGTACAGCACGACCTGCTTCTCTCCTGCATTTCCGATGGTGTATTCGCCGACCTGATAGGGGCGAGCAGACGGCGACGGCAGGTCGATGACCTTTGACGAAAGAAAGGACCAGCCGGAGCCGGGAAGGCAGTTCTGCGGCGAGTGGATGGATTGGCCCGTGCGCTGGGTCGGGAAGTAACCGATGAACAGGGAGACGGGAACATCGAGCGGCCGTCCGGCCGGGCCGACGTCGGTGTATACGCGATTGAGGAAGCGGCCCTGGCCGAGCACGTCGAGCGTTTCCTTATCGAGCGGGACATCCTGCGCGGTCCAGCCGTTAATGGTTGCGGGGAGGAGATCCAGCGGAGGCGTGGGTGGGACGCGGTCCTGGTCGCCGCGAACCCGAAGTGTTGTGAGACAGGCTGCCAGCAGGACGACGAGAACCCAGAACTTTGACGATCTCATGCGCGCCTCCGCGATGCCCTGGCCTGCATGTTCATGAGGGTGTGGAGCAGGTAGAGGCAAAGCAGCGAGATGACGAAGATGAGCCAACCGGAGAACTCATGGAAGAAGCCGAGGGCCTTGTCGGGGTCCCAATACTGGACGGCGAGCCCTGTGCCGACGATCCGGGCGCCGTTCGCGATGACGGCGATGGGAAGCGCGGCAAGGGCGAGAATGACACGACGCTTCGTGCTTGGCTCGAGGAAATAACCGTAGAAGATCGCGGCGGTGACGAGGCTCATGAGGGAGCGGATACCGCTGCACGCGACGGCCACCTCCAGATCCATGGAGGGAAGCTTAATGATGTTGCCGTCGCGCAGGACCGGGACACCGAACAGCGGCAGGACCGCGCCTGCCACCTTGGAGGCGAACATCTGGAGCGGGAATGTGATCTGGTTGAATATGACGGCCGGCCAGGGCACCGCCAGCAAGAGGACCAGCAGCGGGAAGCGAACCTGGCGGAGCATCGCAGGTCCCCACATGGTCCAGACCAGACCGGCCAGCAACATGATCAGCGAGATGCGGGACAGGAACAGCTCGGCGCCATAGACTCCGAGGAACAGAGTGAAGATCGCGAGCACGACCAGCCATACTCCGCCCCAGCTCTGACGGAGGGGCGTACTGCGCAAGGCGTCGCGCTTGGTCCAGAGGAGGTATGCCGAGAACAACGGGACCAGGAAGCCGTGGGAAAAGTCCGGGTCGACGTACCAGTTCTCGACGAGTTTGACGACCACGCCCGCGTAGATCGCGATGACAAGCGCAAGCAGAATCAAGAACGGCAGCCGCTGTTGCCATCGGGAGCGCACGGAGCTCATCTCTCGCTCCTGCGACGAAGGGGCCGCGGGGGCAGGATGGACGGCGGGTTGAGTGACCATCATGGGTGGAGGATCCTCTCCAGAGATGAGACGAGCAATTAGTCTGCCGTTTTCGGTTTGCCCTGAAATCCCCAGTCCCCCCAGCCTACTGCACTTGAGAGGCTCAACATTGAGAATCTTCTTGCACAAGAGTGGCAAATCTTTTCCCACTATTGGGGGCTGATTAGCCCAAGGGTAATATGGGCCTGTGGCGCTCTTTTCTCCCACGCTCGGGTTAATTTCCGTACAGGGAGGCCTTCATGGCACCTGGGTAGCGGAATTTTACCTGATTGCCTCCTCAACCGTACATAAACCAGAACTTTGGCAACGATTGTGCATGCTTGCCAGGCAGGAGAGTATTTCGTGAGGGCAATGTACCCGTCCGTTGGAAAAAACTTAAACCGGTTTGTCTTGTGGTGCGCGGCGATGTCTCTGACGTGCTGCGTCGGGATGGCGGTGAACTCGCCCGCTCAGGTTGCGAAGCCCATCCTTACCCCTGCTCCCCAGCCGGCCGCCCAGAGCGCACCGCGCTGCGCCAGCTGCTGCGGGATCCGTCGCTGTCGACCCCTCTACTTACGTGATCGGCCCGGAAGACGTGCTGCAGATAACGGTGTGGAAGGAGCCGCAACTGTCCGGCAGCTTCCCGGTCCGCCCCGACGGCATGATTTCCATGGTGCTGCTGGGGGATGTGAAGGCAGCAGGGCTGACGCCCCTCCAACTGGCTGACCAGCTCACCAAACTGTACAAGAAGGACATTCTGGATCCGCTCGTAACTGTTGGCGTCCAAGGAGCTAACAGCGAGCACATCTACCTGGTTGGGGAGATCAATCGCGTGGGGCCGATCCAAATGCTGCCTGGAATGACGATGCTGCAGGTGATCGCGGCTGCCGGGGGCCTGAGCCCCTATGCGCACAAAACTCGCATCTATATTTTGCGTGGCCCTCAAGGAAACCAGCAGAAGATTCGATTCGATTACAAAAAGGCTCTGCGCGGAGACAACCAAGGCGTGATTCTGCAGCCGGGCGATACGGTCGTGGTTCCATGAAGAAATTGCGCATCAGCGCTGTTGCAGCGTGCCTAGCATCCGTAGTGTGCCTGCCGCTGTCGGTGCGGGGTCAGGCGGATGCTCCGGCGACTGTCACCAACACGATGCCAACGGGGAACTTCGGCTTTAATCTGCCGACTCACCTGGGTACGCTGTCGTACGGGCTCAGCGCTTCGGAGATGCTGCAGACGGGCTACTCCAATGGAGTGAACGCCAGCACGTCGCTCAGCGGAGATCTGGCCTACATTTCAAACAGCGAGCGGGACCCTTTCAGCCTGGTCTACGCGGCGGATATCTGTTCAGTACGGTGCCGGGCGGCAGCTCCTCGTCTACGTTTCAAGACCTTGCTTTTTCGCAGGTACTGAGAACGCGTGCCTGGGTTTTCGTGGTCTCCGACGGCCTCAGCTTTCTTCCCGGGGCGCCGACCACCGGGTTATCCGGTGTGGCAGGCGTGGGCGATGTGGGTGTCTCTCCGGTGCAGACTGGGCTCGGTCCCGCGCAGGACATTCTGACGAACTATTCCAACCGGATCAGCAATGGTCTTAACGGCAGCGCAACCTGGCAGATCGGCCCGAGCCTGGACCTGGAGGGCTCTGCATCCTGGCAGGTACTGCATTTCACCGGCGCGGCTAATCCGGGGCTGGACTCGAAGACTTACTCGGGCACGTTCGGTCCGAACTATCGTATTGATGTACGCGATTCATTCGGCGCCGACGCCTACTACAACTATTTCAGCTATCCGGCGTTCAGTGAGGTACAGAATTGAAACGGACGGGGTGAACTTGAATTTCACCCGATCGTGGACACGCCGCCTGAGCACGACGTTAAGTTTCGGCCCGCAGATCACGCATGGCCAGACGAGTTCTAAGATTCCGGCCAGAACAGCTTTTTCGGCAAACGTTTCCGGAAGTTATGCGACCCGCACAACAGGCCTGACGGTCGACTATTCGCGGGGTGTGAACGCGGGTTCCGGTGTCACCTTCGGCGCAATGACAGATACAGTCAGTGTTTCAGTGACCAGGCCGATAAACCGGGACTGGCAGCTGTCCCTGAGCGGGGATTACTCCCGGAATGTCGGTTTGGCGGAACTATCTCGGTGTCCTGCCCCGTTACGATACGGAGTTCGGAGCAGCCCAGCTGAGCCGCAGGCTCACTGAGTCTCTCTCCTGTTATGGAAGCTTCACGGTACTTAATCAGTCTTCTCAGAACAACGTCGGCATCAATGCGTTCAACGGCACGATATGAGGTCGTTGGATTTGGCATCACATTCGCTCCCGCGCCGCTGATCAGCGGCCGATAAGGTACTTACTTATGCTTGGTCACCGTACACTCACGATCGAAGATTATCTGGCAATTCTGAAGCGGCGTTGGATGTTCATTGTCATTCCGGCTGTCGTGGTTCCGCTGATTGCGCTATGCGATCAGCTACCGCATTACGCCGGTCTACACATCGCAGACGCTGGTGCTGATCGATCAACCTAAGGTGCCGGACACGTATATCAAGCCCGTGATCGCGGACAACCTGGACACGCGCCTGGCCTCGATGAAGGAGCAAATCCTCAGCCGATCGCGTATCGAGCCGATTATCAAGCAGTATGACCTGGGCGATCCGAAGGCCGATATGGATGCGCGCGTCGTACAGGTGCAAAAGGATATCGAGATCAGGCCGATTCACTCTGAGATCTCGGGAGCCGGCGGGCTTCCCGGGTTCTTCATCTCCGTTTAAGGCGCGGGATCCCCATACTGCCCAGCAGGTATGCGCCCAGATCACGTCGATGTTCACGAGCGAGAACCTGAAGGACCAGCAACAGGCGGCAGAGGGAACCACAGAATTCCTTCAGGAGCAACTGAACAGCGCCAAGGCCAATCTGGATGCACAGGATCAGAAGCTGGCTGCGTTCCAGCGGGAGAACCTCGGCACGCTGCCGGACGATCAGGCAGGGAACATGAACATGCTGACGACCCTCAACACGCAACTGGATACTGCCAACCAGGAGTTGATGCGGCTGTCGCAGGAGCGCTCGTATCGCGAAGCGCTGTTGTCGGAGCGCGGCGGGGATGCCTCGCTTCCGGAACCTGGACAAAAACGGGGGGCGGCACATCCGTCCACGCCTCAGGCGACCCAGGAACAGGCGACCGAGCTACAGGCACTCCAGCAGCAGGAGGCCGATCTTGCGAGCCGCTATACGCCGGATTACCCGGACGTGATCACCGTGAAGCGGAAGATTGCCGATCTCAAAAAGGAGATTGCACAGAACAACTCTACGACGCGCGACCGGACCTTCCGGGGCCCCGATTCGGGTCGAAGCACCGGGCGTGCAGCAGCTTCGGCTCCAGATCTCCGGGCTCGACGACGCGATCCAGCAGAAGCGGCGGGATCAGGCCAATATTCAGCACCAGATCGGGATGTACCAGGGGCGTATGCAGGCCAGCCCGCTGGTGGCTGCGAAATACAAGGAACTTACGAGGGATTATCAGACCTCGCTGGACTCCTACAATAGTCTTCTGGCCAAGAAGGACCAGTCTGCAATGGCGACCGAACTCGAGCTGCAGCAACAGGGAGAGCAGTTTCGCTTGATGGACGCCGCCAACCTGCCGGAACAGCCGACCTCGCCGAAGCGCCCGATGTTTGCCATTGGCGGACTCGCGATCGGCATCGGTCTCGGAATTCTTATGGCGGCTTACCTCGAATACCGCGACAAGTCCCTTCGCTCGGAGCGCGATGTGTGGGCGTTCACGAAACTGCCTACCCTTGGCATTATCGCGCTAAGTCCGGCGGCCAACGCGGCAGTGGCCCGGGACGGAAGCTGGTTCAAGCGCCGCCTCAAACCGGCGAATCCGCCGCTGGCGAATGTGGGTGGATGAGCCATGTATAAAAAGTTCTTCGGTCTACAGAACAGCCCGTTCGGCACCAGCCCCGACCCGCGCTTCATGTACATGATGCCTCACACGCGCGAGGTCCTGGCTGGACTTGAGTACGGAATCTTCGCGCGCAAAGGCTTCACGGTATTGACCGGCGAGGTGGGCACGGGGAAGACGACGATCCTGCGGCGTGCACTGAGTGCGCTGAGCCAGGAGCGGGTCTACACCTCCTTTGTCTTCAACCCACTGCTGGAACCACTGGATTTTCTGGAGTTCGTGCTCTCGGACTTCGGTCTCACGCCGACCTCGCGTACAAAGAGTGGCATGCTCCTTCAGCTGAACCGGTGGCTTATCGAACGTTTTCGGATGAACGAGACCTGTGTCGTGGTCGTAGACGAGGCCCAGAACCTCTCGTGGGAGCTGCTGGAAGAGATTCGGCTGCTGACGAACCTGGAGTCCTCTTCGGAGAAGTTGCTGCAGATCGTCCTCTCCGGCCAGCCGGAGCTCGAAGAAAAGCTGCGCCATCCCAGCGTGCGCCAGTTGCGGCAACGAATTTTTCTCTGGTGCCGCACGCAGCCGCTCAGCGCCGATCAGACGGCGGAGTACATTGTCGAGCGTCTGCGCATTGCCGGGGCGACGAAGCCGATCTTCACGCCTGAAGCAGCCAAGCTTGTGCACCAGCACAGCCGCGGCATTCCCCGGCTCATTAATTTGATCTGCGAACACGCGCTCATTCTCGGGTATGTGGAGCAGGCGCCGCAGATCACGGCCGCGACCATCAACTCGGTCGCGGGCGATCTCGAGTTGGAAATGCAGTCGTTCATGATTGCGCCGAAGGACGAGATCGACGATTCACGTATCAGTTCAGGGCCTGGAGATTCCCGCCCAATTCACTTCTTTGGTCGAACTGCGGAAAGGCAGGTCCGATGAGCCGTATTTACGAAGCACTGCAAAGAGCCGAAGCCGAGCGCCAGGCCGAGCGGGAGGAGAGCTCGACGAGCGCGGTGCTTACCGGGCCGCCTGAGGCGCAGACGGAGACGCCGCCTCCGCCGCCGCCGCGCGTGCAGCCGGTTCCGCCTCCTGTGATCGCGAGGCCCGCGGTTGAGCGTATGGACACGCCCGAACCGCAGCCGTTCATTCCGCCGTCGCCGGGCGAGCGCTTCTCGCGGCCGATGGATCGGGTCTCGACCCCGGTGCTTGAGCCGGTCACGTCTTTCAACGATACCTTTGGCGCGCCGGCTGTAATCAGCGGAAGCAGCAGCGGAATCACATGGGGTGGCGTTCGGTCTACGGAGTGGACTCTGGCCGTCGAACGCTTCCCTGCCCTCGAACAGCGGGGATCGATGGTCGAGCAGTTCCGCAGTCTACGATCGCGCCTGCAGGAGTTCCGCGCGATGAACCGGCTGCAGTCGCTGCTGGTCTCGAGCGGCGTTCCGCAGGAGGGCAAGAGCTTTATCGCCGCGAATCTTGCGCTCTCACTCGCTCTCTACAAGAGCAGCAAGGTCCTGCTGATCGATGGCGACATGCGCCGCTCTACGCTGCAGGAGTACTTCGGCTGCCAGGCGCATCCGGGGCTGTCGGACTATCTGTCCGGCAAGTGCGACATCCTTGACGTCGTCCAGCGGCCCTCGCAGACAAGCACACCGTCGCGCCTGATCGCACCGTTCTTGAATAATCTGGCTCTGATTCCCGGCGGCAGCGTGGGCGACAAGGCGGCGGACCTGGCCGGCAGCCCGCGGTTTGAAGAGCTGCTGCGCGCTGCCTCCGATCACTTCGACTGGATTATCGTGGACTCCTCTCCCGTGATTCCAGTCTCGGACTCGGTGAGCATGGGCCGAGCCTGTGACGCGGTCCTGCTGGTCGCGCGTGCCGGTCTCACCAGCTACCCCGTCGCGCAGCGGGCACAGCACGAGCTGAAGGCTTCGAACATCATTGGTTTCGTTTTGAACGCCGTAAAGAATCCGCCGTCCCCGGACAGCTATTACACCTACGACGCAGTGAACTAGTTCGCACCCATGATCCGATTCCTGAACGTCTACTACCCCACACGAACGGTGATCCTGCTTTTCTGCGAGGCGCTGATCGTCTGCGGGTGCTTCATCGCCGCATCGCTTCTGGTGCTCGGGCCATCGACGATGGACGTTCTTACGGACCATCACGGGCTTGCGAAGATTGCTGGGCTGACGCTGATTACGATCCTGTGCGCGTATTACTTCGACCTGTACGAACCCCAGCAGCTCTCGGCGCCGTGGGAGATCTACTTCCGTCTTTTGCTGGTCATCGGCTGCCTGTCGCTTCTGTTGTCAGTGGTCCTGTTCATGTTCCCGCAGATGGACATTGCGCGTTACGTGCTTCTGCTCGGACTTGCACTCGTTGTCACGTTCCTCATCGTCTGGCGGCGGGCGTTCGAGTGGATCAGCGGCAAAGCGATGTTCCAGGAGCGGGTGTTCGTGCTCGGCAACGGCGATATTGCGGAGCATCTGATCGAGGCGATCCGCAATCGCAGGGAAGCGGGCATGGAGGTCATCGACTTCAACAGCCCGCTCTTGCAATCACCGGATGGAAGTGCCTATTCCTACCATGACGCGATCACGCGCGTGCTGAGCCTCAAGCCGCCGGTCCACAGGATCGTGATTGCGATGGAGGAGCGGCGCGGCGAGCTCCCGGTGGATGACCTTCTCGCCATGCGTATGCGCGGGGTTGAGATTGAGGAGGTTGGAAACCTGCTGGAACGACTCACCGGCAAGCTGCAGCTCGAGGGGCTGCGTCCGAGCAACCTGCTCTTCTGCGAAGGCTTCAACATGAAGCAGTCGCTGCAACTCACGCAGCGCATCGCCTCGTTTGTCGTAGCACTGATCATTCTGCTGCTGTTTGTTCCGTTCTTCCCGTTCGTCGCGCTCGCCATCAAGCTCTCTTCCAAGGGGCCCATCTTCTTCTCGCAGACGCGCGTCGGGCTGGATAACCAGACCTTCAAAGTCCACAAGTTCCGTACGATGTTCACCGACGCCGAAGCAAAGGGCGCGCGCTGGGCGACGAAGGACGATCCCCGCGTAACCCGCATCGGCGGCTTCCTCCGCAAGACGCGTATCGACGAGATTCCACAGTTATGGAACGTGCTGCGCGGAGAGATGAGCTTTGTCGGCCCGCGGCCTGAGCGCCCGGAGTTCACTTCGTGGCTCGCGCAGGAGATTCCGTTCTATAACCTGCGCCATATGGCGCGTCCGGGACTGACCGGATGGGCCCAGGTGCGCTACGGCTATGGCGCGACGCTGGCCGAGGCGCGCGAGAAGCTTGCCTACGATCTCTACTACCTGAAGCACAAATCCATGGGGCTCGACTTTCTGATCATGTTCGAGACGATCAAGACGATCGTTCGCCGCCGTGGCGCTCAGTAATCACGGCTAGCGCACGGTCCCGCCACCGGCGGTTCAGGCGTTTGACCTCGCCAGCCCAAAAGTTCATAAAGGAAGCGCTCGCAGATTGTGGATTTCTGCGGCTGGAGGCCGCCATGCCCCGCTTCCTGCGCACCGTGAATCGCGCATTGTTCTACCGCGCATCGCTGCTGCCCTTTGCCCTCGCCGTCGCATGTTTTTCCGCTGTCGCTCAGGCGCCTGCGGGCACTTTCACGATCAGCGCAGGGAGTGTAAGCATCGCTCCAACTGGGAGTGGTGCAATTCCCTTCACGCTCACGTCTGTAAACGGCTTCGCCGGATCGATCGTTGTGGGATGTGAGCCGCCGAGCGTATCCGCAGGCGTGAAGATTCCGGTCTGTGGCGGTGGTCCGGTTCGGCTTTACAGTCTGGCCGCCGATCAGGTCGTCACCGGCACCATCACGTTGTTTGCCTACGGCTCGCCGTTGCCCGCGGGCTTCGGGCCGGCCAATCACCCTATGATTGCGGTTCTGCTGGCCGTGGCGCTGCTGGGCGGGCTTACGGTCCGGCGCCGTTCAGCGCGGCGGCTCACGTTGCTGCTGGTTTTCGCGGCGGTGATTCCGCTGTCTTCGATTGCCGGCTGCGGCAGCACTCCGCAGGGCTTCACTCCGGGTGCTTATAACTACACGGTGACCGCCACGCAGTATGGGTCGGCAACTCCGCTGCAGCAGGGCACGACGGCGACCGTGACTGTGCGCTGACGTCATCCTCTGGCGTGGTGAGATAAATTGGTCTCGTGCCATGAAATCGATTTCAGGCGCACACGAGGACCTTTTTTCCCATGCGTATTGTTGCCGGAGTCGACTTTGGAACCCTCAGCACCCGCGTGACCCTGCTCGATTCCGAGCGGGGCCGGCTGGGTACAGCGTCTGCGGCGTATCCCCTTCACCGCCGGCGCGAAGATCCCGACTACGCCACCCAATCGCATGCGGACCAGATGTCCGCGCTGGTTGCGGCGATGCGCCAGGTGCTTGCGGAGACCGGCACCTCCGGCGAGCAGATTGAAGCTATTGCGCTGGATACGACTGGGTCCAGTGTCATTCCGGTCGATGCGCAGATGCAACCGCTGGATGAGTATTACCTGTGGTGCGATCATCGGGCGCTCCGCGAAGCACAGCAGATCACGGCCCTGGCGCACGCGCGCAAGCTCGAGGCAATTGAGTGGTGCGGTGGAGTTTACTCGCACGAGTGGGGCTGGGCGAAGCTGCTGCACTGGCTGCGAAACAATCCTGACAAGCGGGCGCAATTTGCGAGCGCGTTCGAGCACTGCGACATGGTCGCGGCCACGCTGGCGGGTATCACGGACCCTGCGCAGGTGAAGCGGTCGGTCTGCGCGATGGGACACAAGTGGCTCTGGAATCCGCGCTGGGGCGGCTATCCTCCGCAGCAGTTCCTCTCTGCACTCGACCCGCTGCTCGATGGCGTTCGCGAGAAGATGGCCGGCCCGAATAATGAATACCAGGTGCTCACGTCCGATCACATCGCTGGACGTCTTTCTCCTGAGTGGGCGGCGAAGCTCGGCTTGCGTGCGGGTATTCCCATCCCGGTTGGTGCGTTTGACGCGCACTGGGATGCGATTGGCGCGGGCTGCCGGGAAGGCGACGTGGTCAACGTTGTGGGGACCTCGACCTGCATCATTGCGATGGGCCACGGGGTGAACCTGATTCCCGGCGTCTGCGGTGTTGTGCCGGGCAGCGTGCATCCGGCGCTGACGGGGGTCGAGGCCGGTCTGTCGGCGGTGGGCGACATCTTCGAGGCGATTGCGCGGCGCGCCGGAACGGACGTGCGCAAGCTCTCTGAAGGCCTGGAGCAGTACCGCGCCGGGCAGACGGGGCTGCTGCGTCTGTCGTGGGACAACGGCGACCGGACCGTGCTGGTCAAAAGCGAGCTGGGCGGCATTACGCTTGGCTGGAATCTGCTCCATACCGCGCAGGACGAGCTGTTCGCGGCGATCGAAGGAACGGCGTTCCACACGCGCATCATCCTGGAGCGGCTGGCCGAGTACGGCGTGCCGATTGAGCGGGTGATCAATGCCGGTGGCATACCGCAGAACAACGCCGTGCTGAACCAGGTTTACGCGAACGTGCTGAATAAACCCGTGCTCGTTCCGTCGGCGCCGCCGACCAGCATCGGCTCGGGGATCTTCGCGCAGCTCGCGGCGGGCATCTTTCCGTCGATCGAAGCAGCGCAGCAAAAGATGTGCCCTGACCATCGCGTCTTCACGCCGGAAGCGGGCGCGGTCGCGGTCTACGAGAAGCTCTATCCGCTCTACAGGCGCGTATACTTTGCGTTCGGCGATGATTCGTCATCAGGCCGGCTTGCAGACGTGTTGCCCGCGCTGCGGGAGATTGCCGCCGAAGCACGAACGAACCACGCAACCGAAACGCACGCCTAAAGCCAGAGCTTAAAAGCTGACAAAGGATGACGCCATGCTGCTTAAACAACTTCGCGAAGAGGTCCTTGAGGCCAACCTCGAACTCGTGCGCCGCGGACTTGTTCTGTACACGTTCGGCAATGCTTCCGGCATCGACCGCAAGGAGGGGCTGGTTGTCATCAAGCCTTCGGGCGTTGATTACGAGGCGCTTCGTCCGGGTCACATGGTCGTCACGGACCTGAACGGCAAAATTGTGGAAGGCGAGCTTCGCCCCTCTTCCGATCTCGATACGCACACGCTGCTTTATCGCGAGTTTCCATCGATTGGCGCTGTCGTTCACACTCACTCCGAGTACGCGACCGCGTTTGCGCAGGCCGAGATGCCGATCCCGCCGCTCGGCACGACGCACGCGGACTACTTCTACGGCCCGATCCCGGTTACGGCTCCGCTGACGGACGACGCGATCTTCGGCCGATATGTGCATGAGACCGGTCTCGCGATCGTCGACCGCTTTCGCGCGCAGGGTGGACATCCGGCGCTCGATCCACTCGCGATGCCTGCGTGCCTGGTGGCCGGGCATGCGCCGTTTGCGTGGGGACGGACGCCGCACGATGCGGCGCACAACGCCGTCGTGCTCGAAGCTGTGGCGAGGATGGCGTATCGCACGCTGACGTTGAAGGCAGAAGCTGCGGGGGTTTCGCAGGCGCTGCTGGACCGTCACTACTTCCGCAAACATGGCGCGAACGCTACGTACGGACAGGGCGCGGAAAAGGCCGAAGCTGTCGGCGCAAATTCAAACCCGGCATAACGAACGAGAACCTGCAACGGAAGAGAGATTCACGAATAAATCGATGAACAAGATTACGCTTGTCCTGCTCGCCGCCTGCACACTCTGCGCTACTGCGCTCTACGCACAACAGCCGCTTCCGCCTGAGCCGCACAAGGTTCCACTCGAGTTGGGCGCAGCATGGTATCCGGAGCAGTGGCCGGAGTCCCGATGGGACGCGGACCTCACGCTGATGGAGCAGGCGCACATTCATTTTGTGCGCGTGGGTGAGTTCGCGTGGTCGACGATGGAGCCGAGCGAAGGCGATTTTCAGCTCGACTGGCTGGATCGAGCGATACGCCTTGCTGAGAAGCACCACATCGCGGTCGTGATCGGCACGCCGACTGCCGCGCCGCCTGCATGGCTGACCCAGAAGTATCCTGAGACGCTGCGCACGATGGCTGACGGACGCAAGGATACGCACGGCGGGCGGCAGCAGTTCGACTTCGCTGATCCGAAGTATCGTGAGCTGTGCCGCATCATTGCAGGGAAGCTTGCGGAACGCTTCGGGCATGATCCGGATGTGATTGGGTGGCAGATCGATAACGAATATGCGGCGGACAGCGAGGGCGCGGATGACCGCGCGCAGTTTCAGCAGTGGCTCAAGGCCAAGTACAAGACGCTGGAGAATCTGAATACGCGGTGGACGACGGCGTACTGGTCGCAGACTTATAACGCGTGGGATCAGATCAATATTCCTCGGTCTGACCGGGCCGAGAACCCTGGGCTGAATCTGGCGTGGCGCGAGTTCGTATCGGATACGTGGCGCAGCTACCAGGCGAACCAGCTGAATGAAATCCGCGCGCACTCGGATCCGCGGCAGTTCATCACGACCAACATGATGGGCTGGTTCGAGGCCTACGACCATTACACCGTCTCGCAGGATCTCTCGCTCGCGTCATGGGACGACTACGTCGGTTCCGGCCACCTCAACTTTGAGCGCAACGGCGCGACGCATGATCTTACGCGCGGCTTTCTGCGCAAGAACTTCTGGGTGATGGAGACGCAGCCCGGGTTCGTGAACTGGCACTCGGACAACAACTCGCTGAATAAGGGCGAGGTGCGCGCGATGGCGTGGAATGCGATCGGGCATGGAAGCGAGGCGGTCGAGTACTGGCAGTGGCGCTCGGCGCTGAATGGGCAGGAGCAGTACCACGGGACGCTGGTGGGGCCGGATGGGACGCCGGTTCCGCTCTACAGCGAGATTCAGCAGATTGGCGCGGACTTCGACAAGGCCGGGCCGGCGCTCGCGGGGACGACAGTGCATTCGGAGGTCGCTCTGCTGAACGACTATCCGTCACGATGGGCGATCGACTGGCAGCGTCACAACAAAGCTTTCGATCCTGTGGATGCGTTTATGAGCTTCTACACGCCGCTGCACGATGCGGTGCGGTCGATCGACGTGGTGAAAGATACGGTGCCGCTGGATCAATACAAGCTGGTTGTTGCGCCGGCGCTCAACCTGATCACGCCAGAGGCAGCGAAGAATCTGGAGCAATACGTGCGGAATGGGGGGCATCTGGTGCTTGGGCCGCGGTCCGGGATGAAGGATGAGGACAACTCGCTGTGGCCGGAACGGCAGCCGGGGCCGCTCGATGCCGCTGCTGGGGGCACGGGTGGAGGAGTTCTACGCGCTTGATGCGACGGTTCCGCTGTCGGGCGACTGGGGAGAGGCTCATGACGATCTCTGGGCCGAGCTGCTTGGAGTGAAGTCACCGGACACGAAGGTGCTGATGCGTTACGGCAAGTCGAATGGGTGGCTGGATGGGCAGCCGGCTGCTGTTACGCGGAAGGTGGGCCGGGGGTCGATTACGTACATTGGTGCGTCGATGGATGCGGCGGCGCTGAAGCGGGCGGCGGCGTGGATGCTGTCGGATGCGGGGCTGGCGCCGGTGCTGGCGAATGTTCCGGAGGGGGTTGATGTGGGAATTCGGTCCGGCGATAACAAGCACATCGTGATCCTGACGAACTACAACGCGCAGCCGGTCACGATCGCGCTGCCGTCGGCGATGCATGATGTGCTTGCGGGAGGGACGACGAGCTCGGTCACGCTGGCGCAGTATGGCGTTGCAGTGCTGCAGCAGTGATCTGCTGCGCAGGGGCAGGAGTTATCAGCCAGGGCGGCCCGCGGCGTTAGTGGACCTCTGCGACCCATGATGAGAACGGCGGCAGCGTTACGTTCTGCAATGTGGTTGCGGTGTTCAGGGACGGGTCGGTGGCTGCGAGTGTCCTGACAGTCTTGCCGGTCACGTTTTGCGCCGTGAGGTCCAGCGAGAGCGTTTTGGGGCTGGCGCTCATGTTGATCGCGACGACCACCGGCGCGCTTCCCTGCGGAGCTGTGCGGAGGTAGGCGAACACGTTCGGGTCGCCGCCATCGAGCATGACGAATCCGCCGTCGTGCAGTGCCGGGTTTGTTCTGCGCAGCGCGATCAGGTCCTTGTACCAGTTCAGGAGAGAGTCGGGCTGTTTGGTCTCATCCTCGACGTTGATGGTTTTGTAGTTCGGAGGGATCGGGAGCCAGGTCTTTTTCGCTGTGGAGAAGCCGGCGTCGACGCCTTCCGTCCACTGCATCGGAGTGCGCTCGCCGTCGCGGCCCTTTTCCTTCGGCCAGCCGGTGATGCCGATGGGGTCCTTGACGTCTTCCTTGCGCGTGGGCGGCGTGGTGCGCATGCCAATCTCTGCGCCGTAGTAGGTCAGCGCGGTGGACTTGGTGGTCAGCAGCATGGTCGCGACGGTCTTGGCGATCGCGATATCATGCACGCCGTCGCCGTAGCGGTCGATCGACCGGATGTTGTCGTGATTGTCGAACACGAACAGCGGCTGCGCGCCATCGAGTTGCGTTTCGGCCTGGCCGATGGTCTCGCGGAAGTGCGCGGCCGAGTAGCCGTCGCTGAAACCGACGAGCATGTCCATAGGCAATTGCAGCTCATTGGCCGCGGCGCCGCCGTACCACTTGAGCATCTCAGTCACATTGGGCAGGTAGGTTTCACCGATTAGAACGCGATTGCCCGGATAGCTGTTCACCATCTCGCGCATGCGCCGCATGACATCGTGCACCTCCGGCAGATTGCTGACGTAGGTGCTGGTCATGTTCGGATCGCCCTGCGCATTCAGACCGCCGGTTTCGGTGTTGTTGCGGAGCTGCGGATCCTCAAAGAGCTCGGGGATGGCATCGAGGCGGAAGCCGGCGACACCGCGGTCGAGCCAGAAGCGCATGGCGTCAAACATCGCTTTCTCGACGGCTGGATTGCGCCAGTTCAGGTCCGGCTGCTGCTTGTAGAAGCGGTGATAGTAGAACTGCTTTCTGGCGGGCACCCATTCCCATGCGGAGCCGCCGAACAGCGACTCCCAGTTGTTGGGCGGCACGCGGCCGTCATGCTCAAAGCGCTTCTGATACGGCGTGACGCCGGGCGTGTCTGCGGGAACGCCATCGTTCCAGACGTACCAATCCGCCTTGGGATTGGTGCGCGAGCTCGCCGACTCGATAAACCACTTGTGTTTGTCGGAGGTGTGGTTCAGGACCATGTCGAGGATGATGCGCACATTGTGCTGCTTCGCGGCGGCCTGGAGCGCGTCGAAATCCTTCAACGTTCCGTACTGCGAGTCGACGTTTTCGTAGTCGGAGATGTCGTAGCCGAAGTCGACCTGCGGCGAGGGATACATCGGCGCAATCCAGATTGCATCGACACCGAGGGCCTGGAGATATCCCATGCGCTCGCGGATGCCGTTGAGGTCGCCGATGCCGTCGCCGTTCGAATCCTGGAAGCTGCGCGGATAGATCTCGTAGAGGACGGCGTGCTTCCACCAGGTCTCGTCGTGAGTGGGCGCGGCGGCCTGCTGAATCTCTGCGGGCGTTTGCGCATGCGATTGCCATGCCGGAGTTCCCACCAAACAACACGCGACTAACAGGCCGGCGAATGTCCGCTGCATCGATCTCTCCTTATTTCGAGTGGTTCGTGGTTCGAGGTTAGTAGACAGCGAAAGACAAACACGCCCATCAGATCACTAATGGCTGGCCCGTGACCACTCTAAATGCCGTACTTCTCCCCGAGGAACTCGGCGAGCTCGTGCGGTACAGCAGCGGAGAGCTCCTGCCATGTGAGCAGCTTCAACCTGCAGCGCAGATCGGACAAGCGCACCGCACGAATTACCCGATACCACATCTCTGCCATATCGGGCCTTCTGGCATCGCAGAGCACGCCGAAGTCGCCGCCAGTTGCGTGCGCGGCGAGGGTGCCGCGAATCAACTGGTAGCCCAGCACACGGCCTGCGCGCACCGGCAACTCATCGCGGTCGAACACTTCATCGAAGTCGCGATAGCGCTCCACGAGGCTTGCTTTGGCGCTCTGGAAGTCTGATTCGGTAAGTTTCGCTTCCACGAGCAACGGGCCGAGCCGCATATCCACTTCTGTGTTGTCGTACTTCCCGCTGATCAGCGGGGTGCGGGGCTTCACTCCGAACTCGGGAACGGCGCCCTTCTCGATACCAAGCATCGCGCGGATTGCGGGACAATCGGTGACGCCGGGAAAGCAAAACACATTCATCAGCAAAGCATCGGAGCTGACTGCACAATCGAGCTCCATCCAGCGCCAGTCAGCCCGGGTCCTGACGCGTCTGGAGGCGGTATGGACCTTGCTTAATCGGCGCGCCCAATCGGGCCTCGCGGAGATTGCGGCGTACGCGTGCGGATGAAAGTTTCCATGCCCGGTTTCGGTGCGCGCGAAGACGATGCTGGGCACCGCGCCGTCGGTTCGCTCGTACGTCGACGAGTGCCGCGCGGCCCAACGCATCGCGCGCAGACTCAACTCGGCGCGCAGACCGATTCCAGCGGGGATTTCGTTATGAAGCGCGGACGGCACGCTCTCATCATAGGCGAAGACGAGGCGAAAAGAGATACGGGCTGCAGATGCGGGCAAGGTGCTGACCGATACGCGCGTATGGAATCGAGCGGTTGCGACTCCTGTAGGATCGGCGACATGGCACGCACGAATATCGCCGGAAGCTCTCCTTACGAGCCGATCATTGGCTTCTCCCGCGCGGTACGGATTGGAAACGTGGTTCATGTCTCGGGAACAGCACCGGTGGGTGCTGAGGAGCTCTCCGCGTATGAGCAGACGCGGGCGGCGCTAGCGCTGATTGGCAAAGCGCTGAACGAGGCGGGCGCCGGCTTTGAGCACGTTGTGCGCACGCGGATGTACATCACTGACGCGGAGGACTGGGAGGAGATTGGCCGCGCGCATGGTGAGGTTTTTGCGGAGATCCGTCCGGCCGCGACAATGGTCGTTGTGAAGGAACTGCTGAACCCCGGGTGGAGGGTGGAGATGGAAGCGGAAGCGGTGATTCCGTAACAGTTATTCACGAAAAGTGGCTTTCCACTGGCAGACCCTCCCCACCGGTCGTATATCCTGCACCAAATGCCCAAGCTTTCCATCCGTGACCTCGACCTCGCCAACAAGCGTGTCTTCATCCGCGTTGACTTTAACGTGCCGCTCTCGAAAGAGGGCACGATCACTGACGACACGCGCATTCGCGAGACCATTCCGACCATTGAGTATGCGCTGCGCCGCAAGGCGAAGGTGATTCTCGCGGCGCATCTTGGCCGGCCGAAGGGCAAGCGCGTGGACACCATGAGCCTGCGGCCTGTGGTCGACCGGCTGCGGCAGTTGCTGGAGAACGTGCTGTCAGACGGGGAGAACGTTGCCTTTGCGCCGGACTGTGTGGGGCAGATTGCGCGCGAGATGGCCGGAAATCTGGAGTCGGGACAGACGCTGCTGCTCGAGAACCTGCGGTTTCACAGCGCCGAGGAGGCGAATGATCCGGCGTTTGCGAAGCAGCTTGCGGACCTGTGCGACGTGTACGTGAATGATGCGTTTGGCGCGGCGCATCGCGCGCATGCGTCGACGGAAGGGATCACGCGGTTTGTGAAAGAGAAGGGCGGCCAGTGCGCTGCCGGTCTGCTGATGGAGAAGGAGCTTACGTATTTGTCGAAGGCGGTGAGCGATCCCAACCGGCCGTTCGTTGCGATCATTGGAGGAGCGAAGGTCTCGGACAAGATCGAGGTGGTGAACTCGCTGCTCGATAAGGTTGACGCGCTGCTGATTGGGGGCGCGATGGCCTATACGTTTATGAACGCGAAGGGCCAGGCGACGGGCAAGTCGTTGACGGAGCCGGACAAGATTGAGGTGGCGCGCGCGGCGATGGAGAAGGCGGAGCAGCGCGAGGTGAAGTTTCTGTTGCCGGTGGACCATTGCCTTGCGGACAAGTTTGCGGCAGATGCGAAGACGACGCTGTTCTCGGGTGATGAGCCGTTTCCGGAGAACATGATGGCGCTCGACATTGGGCCGGAGACGGTCAAGCTGTTCTCTGCAGAGATTGCGGACGCCGCGACCATTGTGTGGAACGGGCCGATGGGCGTCGCCGAGCTGACGCCGTTTGCGAAGGGAACGAACGCTATCGCGCGGGCGATCGCGAAGAACGAGGATTGCATCTCGA
Source organism: uncultured Acidobacteriaceae bacterium (assembly GCA_963777205.1). GTDB lineage: Bacteria > Acidobacteriota > Terriglobia > Terriglobales > Acidobacteriaceae > Granulicella. The sequence goes on from CAVZPQ010000004.1 coordinate 368,502, forward strand.
TTGTTGGTGGCGGCGATTCAGTTGCCGCGGTGAACAACTCGGGCGTGGCGGATAAGATCACGCATATTTCAACAGGCGGCGGGGCGTCGCTCGAGTTCCTCGAAGGCAAGACGCTGCCCGGCATCGCTGCACTGGATGACAAGTAACTTCACTCGATTTTGGAGCTCGATTACGCATGCGCAAGCCGATTATTGCCGGCAATTGGAAGATGTACAAAACGCCCAAGGAGTCGGTGGCGTTCATCGAAACGTTTCTGCCGCTGGTGGCGGGGCATGAGCGGGATGAGATCCTGCTGTTCCCTCCTTTCACGTCGCTGGCTGCGGCGATTGAAGCTACGGATGGATCGAATGTTCACGCCGGCGCGCAGAACATGCATTGGCTGAACGAGGGACCTTATACGGGCGAGATCTCGCCGACGATGCTGATGTCGATCGGCTGCCGGCACGTTCTGCTTGGGCACTCGGAGCAGCGGCTGTACTTCAACGAGACGGACGAGCGCGTGAACCTGAAGCTGAAGGCTGCGATCAATCATGGGCTGACGCCGATTGTGTGCGTGGGTGAGACGCTGACGGAGCGCGAGGATGGGCGGACGGAAGAGACGATCCGCACGCAGATTCGCAATGCGCTGCGGAATGTGTCGTCGGCGGAGGCGCGGCGGCTGGTGATTGCGTATGAGCCGGTGTGGGCGATCGGGACGGGATCGACGGCGACGCCGGAGATTGCGGCGGAGGCGCATGCGATCGTTCGTCATGAGCTCGGCAACTGCTGCAGCGGAGAGATGGCGGAGCGGACGCGGATTCTCTATGGCGGCTCGGTGAAGCCGGAGAATATTTCGGAGCTGATGGCGCAGGACGGAATTGATGGCGCGCTGGTGGGTGGCGCGAGCCTGGTGCCGGAGACGTTCGCGAAGATCGTGAACTACACGTAAGCGAGCGGCTGGGCGGAGCCTGGTTGCGGAGCTCTGATAGGCTGCACACAATGCAGGCAGCCGGATCTCCGGAAGATTTGCGAGCGGAGCACGCGCGGGATCTGCCGCGGGTGCTCAGTGCACGGCATGCGATCTCGATCGTGGTGGGGATCGTCATCGGCTCGGGCATATTTCTTGTTCCCCGCGAGATGATGGCGGCGACGGGCCGCGTCTCCGTGGTGTATGCGGTGTGGATTGTGGGCGGGCTGCTGTCGCTGTTCGGCGCGATGAGTTATGCGGAGGTGGCCGCGCTTCGTCCGCGGGTGGGCGGTGAGTATGCATTTATTCGCGAGGCGTATGGGGATATGCCGGCGTTTCTCTACACGTGGACGTGGGTGATTATCGCGAAGCCGGCGTCGATTGCGACGATTGCTGCGGGGCTGATGCGCGTGCTGGGTAGCTTTTCGGCGCTGAGCTTTCTGGCGCAGCCTGCGTTTGCGCATCTCTACTGGTCGCAGATTGCAGCGATTGTCGTTACCTGGCTGATCACAGGGCTGAATATCGTGAGCACGCGAGAGTCTGCGAATGTGCAGGCTGCGCTGACGTGGCTGAAGATACTGCTGATCGTCGGGATCGCGGTGGTCTGCTTTGCGAGCTTGCGGCACGGGAGCCTGCACAATTTGGAGAGTGTTTACTCGGGCGCGCGCGGTGGGCTGACAGGGTTCATGATTGCGCTGATCGCGGCGCTGTGGGCGTATGACGGATGGTCGGATGTCTCGCAGCTTGCGGGCGAGGTTCGCAACCCGCAGCGCTCGATGCCGCTGGCGCTGGTGGGTGGCGTGGCGATCGTGGGGGCGCTGTACATGCTGGTGCAGGGTGCGATCCAGTTCATTCTGCCGGCGGGAGTGGTTGCGATGTCTGAGCGTCCGGCGGCGGACGCGCTGCGCGTGATCGGCGGGGCCGGCGGCGCTGCGCTGGTTACGATCGGCATGGCCGTGAGCATCTGCGCAACCTTCGTGGGCAGTTCCCTTTCGGGTGCGCGCGTTCCATTCGCCGCGGCGCGCGATCATCTCTTTCCGCGCTCATTGGCAGCGATTCATCCACGCTTTCAGACTCCGTCTGCGAGTTTGATTCTTCAAGCGGTGCTCAGTTCCCTGCTGCTCTTTGCGGTGGGCAAGTTCCAGGCGCTGTTCTCGCTCGCGATTGTTTCGGAGTGGCTGTTCTATGCGCTGACGGTCTCTACCGTGTTCGTCTTCCGGCGGCGCGAGCCTGCAAGACAGCGGCCGTACAGCGTGAACGGATATCCGGTCACGCCTATCCTCTTCATTCTGGCGGCGATCATGCTGATCGTCTTCAGCTTCGTGACGGAACCGCGCAATTCGGTTGCGGGCGCAGGCGTGATTCTGCTGGGCGTGCCAATCTATTGGTGGATGCGCGCACGCCAGCAGCGCACGAGTTAGTCATGTCCTCGAAGAAACCCAAGCTCGGGCAGAACTTTCTTATCGACGACGCGGCGTGCTTGCGTATTGCCGACGCACTCGGGGACGTGACGCAGCGCACGGTTGTGGAGATCGGTCCAGGGCATGGGGCGATCACTTCAATCCTGGCGTCGCGTTGCGCGCAGCTTCACTGCGTCGAGTTCGACCCGTCGCTTGCGAAAGAGCTCACGTTCAAGTTCCGGGATTATCCGCGAGTCACGATTCATCACGCGGACATCCTCGCGTTTGACCTGGGCTCGCTCGCAGAGCAAGCAACCGAAGCAACGCCTCCGCTCGACGTGCTCGGTAATCTCCCGTACTACATAACGTCTGACATCCTGCTGCACCTCTACTCGGCTGCGCGGCGGCAGCTGCTCCGCCGTGCCGTGCTGATGATGCAGCGCGAAGTTGCTGACCGGATCACGGCCGCACCAGGGGTGAGCGAGTACGGCGCGCTCTCTGCGTTTACGCAGCTACACGCCCGCGCGACGCCGCTGTTCACGCTTCCACCGTCGGCGTTTTCGCCACCGCCGGAGGTCTACTCCACTGTGGTGCGGCTTGACTTCGCGCCGCGATTCGCGGAGCTAGGGGTGGATCCGGAAGGCTTCAATCGTTTTCTGCGCGCGGGCTTTGCGCAAAAGCGAAAGACGCTTGCGAACAATCTGCGGTCTGCGGGTTACAGCGCTGCTGAAGTGGAACGGGGCTGGCCGCACGACCTGCCGGCGCAAGTGCGGGCTGAAGCTGTGACGCTTGAATCGATGGCCGAGCTCTATCGCTCGCTGGCGTCGTATCCGGAGGGTACCGGCGCGCCGGAATCCTGAAGCAGCCGCGCGGCTCTACGACGCACGCGGTCGATCACACGATCATCCTGGACAAGAGCCTGCAGCACCGGCGCGATATTTTCGATCTCAATCGCGCTTCCATTCTGCTTCGCCGCAACCAGTGCTTCCATCTCCGCATCGAGTCCGAGGCGGTCATAGCGCAGATCGTGCTCAAGGCGCTCACCACGCTGCATCGTCTCTGCAATGGCCTGGAATGTAGCCATCGCTCCCATCAGCCCGGCATCCTCCGAGTAGTTGAACGTGCACTCGAGAGTACGGTCACCATCAACATAGCGGATGGTCTTTTCGCCGGTCTGTGCGATGTTCTTCGACCTTGTCTCGCACTTGCCGGTCTTTGCGGCGTGCTCTCCGGCGCGCAGACGCTCCAGGGTCGCCGCGCTCACGGTCAAGGGCGTGGGCTTGGAATCGGACACCCCACTCTCGCTGTAGGTTCCCGCACCGTCGGCCTGGAGCCGCACTGTCCACGCTGGCACCGCATCATCGCTGCGCGGCTTCATGGACAGCTCCACTACGGTCCACTTCAGCGCAGGCGCGGCGCTTGCCTGCGCTGCCATCGCAATCAGAAACGCCGCAAATGCAAACAACAGTGCGCCGCGCCTCATCGCTGCAACCCTTCCGCGGTCTGCGCGTGATGAATGTGGCAGATGGCAATCGCGAGCGCGTCCGCCGCATCGGCCGGCTCGGGCGCGCACTCGAGATCGAGCAGCCGAGCCACCATGAACTGCACCTGCTCCTTCGCGGCGAGGCCGTAGCCCACGACCGCACTCTTGATCGAAAGGGGCGCGTACTCCGCGACCGGAAGACCCTGGTTGGCGGCGGCCAGCATGGCTACACCGCGCACATGGCCCAGCTTGAGCGCGCTCTTCGCGTTGGCCGCGAAGAACACGTCTTCAATGGCGACGACCTGCGGCTCCCAGATCTCCAGGAGAGCGGTGAGCTCGGCATAGACGCGCGCCAGCCGCACCGGAGTGGGGTCCTTCTTGTTCAGCTTGACTGCGCCGGCGCAGAGAGGTTTCAGCCGCGGGTTGCGCGCCGTGTAATCCACCTCAACGACGCCGTAACCCGTGTACTCCGTTCCGCAGTCGATTCCGAACACGCGCATGTCTGCCACCAGTCTACCTCTGGGCCGGTCTGACAAGGCGCACCAAAGGCGGAGCACGCATCTCACCCGGTACAATCAACCCGACACCACGTTGGCACCCAGGGCGAGCGCTTGACCTCTCGACAAACGACTTCGGCACGACTCACCGCCCTGCTCGGCACGGTCGTGCTCCTGTCGCTAGCGCCACGAGCACTCGGCGGGCAAACGAGCGCGACATCGGCGACGCCAGCTAGAGCTCAAACAGTTCCTTCGACGAGCGCGACGCCCGCGGCTGCCGCTGCTGTTCCGGTGACTAAGCCGAAGTCGCCGGCGGAACGGCTGCACTCCGCGCTCATCTCGCTTCCTCCGCTGCCGTTCCATGCTGGCGACGATTGTGATCGATCCGGGCCACGGCGGCTCGGACAACGGCTCGCGGATCTCCGAGACGATCGTCGAGAAGGACGTCACGCTGGCGCTTGCGCTCCGGTTGCGATCACTTCTGACGGCTCGCGGCTTCAATGTGGTTCTCACGCGCGCGGACGACAAGGCGACGAATCCGACACCGCCGTTTGCGCCGCTGAGCCTTGACGATCGCGCGGGCATCGCCAACCATGAGCGCCCCTCGGCGTGCCTGCTGATCCACGCGACCGGCGCGGGCACTGGTGTGCATCTCTACACGTCCGAGCTCGCGCCGACCGCCGGCGAGCTTCCGGCGGCCCCATGGCTGAGGCTGCAGGCGCCGTGGGTCGGCGATAGCCAGGCGCTCGCTTCTCGCATCGGTGACGCGCTCAACCGTTCACGTGTTCCGCTGGTGAACGGGTCCGCGTCGGTTCGCCCGCTGGACTCGCTTACCTGCCCCGCGCTTGTGCTTGAGCTGGCGCCGCGCACAGCCGACGATGACACGATCAACGACGATGGTTATCAGCAGACGGTCGCGCAGGCCGCGGCGAACGCGCTGATCCTGTGGAAGGACCATGTTCAGCCGCCGCCGCGGCTTACTCCGCCGGCACCCGAGGCTGGCCTGGGGGGGACGCGCACGATGAGCATCCGCGCGTATCGCGTCATCTTCTGGCTGATGGTCCTCGGCATCATCGCCATGGGGTCGCTGCTCTTCGCGCACCATGAAGAGCGTCGCGGCCGCGTGGAACGGCTGGCGGACGATGCTCCGCTCGACGCGCCCTACACGGATACGGAGCCGGTTACGCTGCTGCTCGCAAACGACGCTGAGGGGACGGTAACAGCGCAGACGCGGCAGCTTGCGCTGCCCTCGGAGACGACGGCGCGCGCACGCGCTCTGCTCGATCACCTGGTGACCGAGTACGCGCTGGCCGGCTCTGCGCACCCGCTGCAGCCCGGCGCTGCGATCAATGAGGTGTTCCTTCTGCCGCTTCCGGTGGTCGGGCACGCCGTCGACCCGAACGCCACGACTGAGCCCAATGGCCGCACACCGACGGTTCTGGTGCCGCCTGAGGCTAATACTCCGGCCGCGACCCCGCCCCATACGCCGGGCGGCGAGCTTGCGGTGATTGATCTTCGCGGCAGCTTCGTCAATCAGCACCCCTCCGGCGTGGAGGTTGAAACGCTCACACTGGCCTCGATGATCGGCACCCTGCACGCGAACCTGCCGCAGATCGAGCAGGTGCGGTTCCTTGTGGATGGGCAGACGCGGGAGACGCTCGCGGGCCATGCCGATCTTCTTCGCACGTACCCGTCGCGGGATACGTCCAGCAACAATCAATGAAGACTACTGCTTCTGCGGCGCCGACGATCGGCGTCTTCGATTCCGGCTTCGGCGGCCTGACTGTCCTGCGCGCGCTGCTGCCGCTTATTCCCGGCGCGCAGTACATCTATCTCGGCGATACGGCGCGGCTTCCTTACGGAGCGAAATCGCGTGCGACGGTCGCGCGCTATGCTGTCGAGTCGGCGCGCTTCCTCGCCAAGCAGGGAGCGGACGCGCTGGTGATCGCGTGCAACACTGCGACGGCGCTCGCGCTCGAGGATATTCGCGCCGCGGTGTCGATCCCGGTGTTCGGGGTCATCGAACCGGGCGCGCTTGCGGCTCACGTTGGCGGTCGGCGATGAGGGGCGCGTGCTGGTGTTGGCCACGGCGGCGACGGTGGCATCAGGAGCTTACAAAGCGGAATGTGCGCGGCTGAATGTCGACGCGACCGAGTTCGCGACGCCGCTGCTGGTGCCCCTTGTCGAAGAGGGCTGGGTGGATCATCCGGTCACGCGCGAGGTCCTGCGGATCTATCTGGCGGACGCGCTGGCGCGGGTGCAGCCGCAGGCCGTGGTCCTGGGGTGCACGCATTATCCGCTGATTGCGGATGCGATTCGCGAGACGCTGCGGGGGCTTGGGTCGTCGGCCGTCGTGATCGACTCCGCGGAGACGACGGCGCACCACACAGCGCATTCGCTTGGCTACAGCGGCGCGCAGGCCGATGCCGCGCGCGCCAGCTTTCGCTGCTATGCGACGGATTCGGTGGAAAAGTTCGCGCGGCTGGGGTCCGCGTTCCTCGGGCAAGTCATCCCGGAAGTCACGCTGCTCGATCTCGGAGGGTAGTCGCTGGGCTTGGGAGGCTGTACCCTGCTGCCATGAACTACCTGCTCAAATCTGAACCCGACGTCTACTCCTTCGACGATCTGCTCCGTGATGGCGAGACGACGTGGGACGGCATCAAGAATCCGCAGGCGCTCATTACGCTGCGCAACATGAAGCCCGGCGAGCAGTGCGTGATTTATCACTCGAATGTGGGGAAGGCGGCTGTGGGCCTGGCGAAGGTGGCTTCGGTGAAACTTGATTCCGACGGGAAGACGCCGATTGTGCGGCTGAAAGCCGGCAAGCGCCTGAAGCGCGAAAAGGCGCTCGCGGAGATGCGCGATGCGAAGGTCTTCAAAGACTCCATACTTTTTCGGCAGTTTCGGCTGTCTGTGGTGCCGCTCACTGACGCGCAGTTCGAGTGGCTGGTCAACGGCTGACCGGGCGCCGGGCAAGCTCGACGGTTAGAAGAAATCCATCCACGCTTACCCCTGCTATCCTGACCCACGGAACAGGAGCAAAACGAATGATCAACATGCAAGGCCAGGTCGCCGTCGTCTTCGGAGTCGCCAACAAGCGGTCCATCGCGTACGCTATCGCGGAGAAGCTTGCGCAGGCCGGCGCCACGCTCGTGCTCGGGTACCAATCCGACCGGCTTCGCAGGGCGTCTGAAGAGCTCCTGGCCTCGCTCGGGCAGGCGGAGACGGGGCTGCTGGTTGAGTGCGACGTCGCGAAGGATGAGTCGATCGACGCCGCGATCGCGCAGATCCAGTCGAAGTTTCCGGCGATCCACACGCTTGTTCACTCGATCGGGTTCGCGCCCAATATCAAGAACCCTGTCCTCGCGACGACGCGCCAGGACTTCGCCGTCGCGAATGACATCAGCGTCTACTCGCTGATCGCGCTGGCTCGCGCTGCCGCTCCGCTGATGCCGGAGGGCTCTGCCATTCTCACGCTGACGTACTACGGCGCCGAGAAGGTCTTCCCGAACTACAACATCATGGGGGTCTGCAAGGCAGGCCTTGAGGCTGCGGTGCGCTACCTGGCCGCGGAGCTTGGACCGAAGAAGATTCGCGTGAATGCCATCTCGGCCGGCCCGATCAACACGCTGGCTGCGCGCGGCATCGGCGACTTCGCCACGATTCTCGACACGGTAACGCAGCGCGCTCCGCTCCACCGCAACGTTGAGCAGGAAGAGGTCGGGGGGGCCGCGCTGTTCCTCTGCTCCCCGCTGGCGTCCGCGGTGACGGGCGAAATCACCTTCGTGGATTGCGGGTTCAACGCCACGGGGATCTAGCCCGGCGTTGGATCTGGCGAGCTGACGGTATCCTGAGCACGATGCGCTCCGAAGGCAAACTCCTGCTGATCGATACTGTCGGCGACGCCCCAGGCGCGGTGCTGACCGAAGGCGATCGCGTGCTCGCGAGTGCCGAGTTCCCGCTGCGCTCCGCCTCGGCCGTTCTGCTTCCGGAGCTCAAGCGCATGTTGAGTGCGCAAAACCTCAGAGTCCGCGACCTGAATGCAATCGGCGTGGTCGCGGGGCCTGGGTCCTTCACAGGCGTGCGCACCGGCCTGGCGATGGCGAAGGCATTGTGCGAGGTCGCGAATCTTCCTCTTGCGGCGGTATCGCGGCTGCAGGTGCTCGCGGAGGCTGCGGAGCTCGAGGAGGGATTCGCTGTTCTGGATGCCGGTCGTGGCGAATTTTACGTTCGCGAGCAGCGACGAACGGAAGATCCTCGCGAGTTCCTGACGACGCTCGAGTCCTTCGAGCACACCGCCGCCGGTGCACCGATCGTCGTCGCTCAACAGCGCATCGCCGAACGGCTGTACCGGCTCGCACCTGTGGTGCGTGAGCTGCACCCGATTGATCTTCTAGGGCCGGTGCGTCGCTGCCTGGCTCAGGGCGGGAGCAACGTTGTCCTCGCGGACGCCAACTATGTGCTCTCGGAGAGCGACATGTACAGACGCCCACGCCCGCACACGGCATGACACGGATGACACCTGAGATCACAATCCGTTCTGCCGAGAGCTCAGACGCGGATGCCCTGATGAGACTGTGCGAGGCGTCCCCTGGTGCACCCGCCTGGAAGCCGCAGACCTGGCAGTCCGTCCTCGCGTCAGCGAGTCCGGACGGGCAGCGTGTCGTGCTCGTAGCCGAGAGTGCCAACGAGTTCATCGGGTTTGGTGTGCTCGGGCGCGCGCACGATTCCGCAGAGATCGAGAGCCTGGCGGTCGACCCCACGTGGAGGCGACGCGGTCTCGGCCGCGAGATCTGCAACGAGCTGCTGGCGTGGGCGCGCGCGCCACGGAGCGACTCAAGCCTTCCTCGAGGTGCGTGTGTCCAACGGCTCCGCGCAGTCGCTGTACAAGTCTCTGGGCTTCCAGGAATCGGGCATTCGCCGCGGCTACTACCAGGATCCGCCTGAAGACGCGCTGGTTATGACGACGGCACTCTAGGCAATCCTTCTCTTGTGTGCCTCGGCTGACCTCCGCCGCACATTTATAATCGTGTGGCTATGGTGCGCGATGGGCTCTTCTACGGACTTGCACTGATTGCCGTCGCAATCATTGTCTGGGTGGCGACGCATATCGTCGGCCTGACCCTGATTCCGCTGTTGCTGGCGGCCTTCTTTCTGTGGTTCTTTCGCGACCCGGCGCGCAAAATCCCGCAGGGCGAAGGAATTATCGTCTCGCCTGCAGACGGCAAAGTGGAAGAGGCCGACTGGATCGAAACGACCTCCGGCAGCCGCGTGCGGGTCACGATCTTCCTGAACGTCTTCGACGTGCACGTGAATCGCGTCCCGGCCGAAGGCGTCATCTCGCTCGTCGAGTACCGCGAGGGTGACTTCCTCAACGCGCTCAAGCCCGAGTCCGCCGTCCACAACGAGCAGACGCTCGTCACGATTGAGAATCCGAATTACACGGTCAGCTTCAAACAGATCGCCGGTCTGCTCGCGCGCCGCATTGTCTGCAATCTCAAGCCGGGGCAGCGCGTCGAACGCGGCCAGCGCATGGGGATGATCAAGTTTGGATCGCGCTGTGACGTTCTGCTGCCCGCCTCCGTCGACCTCCGGGTCAAAGCCGGAGATCGCGTCAAGGGTGGCAGCTCCGTGCTCGGCGTCGTTCAGCCGCAAGGGACGGACGGGCGCGGATGACCGATCAGCCCGCGAAGCTGCATCCCATTCGTCACGGCATGTACGTCCTGCCCTCGCTCTTCACGGCAGGCAATATCGCGTTCGGCTACTACGCCGTCCTGCAGAGCATCCGCGGTCTGCACATGTCGGATCCTGCAGCGTTCGACCGCGCCGCTATCGCCATCGTGCTCGCGGTGCTATTCGACGGGCTGGACGGCCGCATCGCTCGGCTCACGAACACGTCCAGCGCCTTCGGGCGCGAGCTCGACTCGCTTGCCGACGTCATCACCTTCGGCGTTGCGCCCAGCCTGCTCGCGTATCTCTGGGGTGTGCGCCAGATCGTGCCGTCGGGCTTCCCGATCATCGAGTGGCGCGTACAGCACTTCGGCGCGGTCATCTGCTTCCTGTTTCTCATCTGCGGCGCGTGCCGGCTCGCCCGCTTCAACATCAGCGTTGACCCCAAGCCGCGCAACCCGGGCCGCCCCGGCCGCAAGTACTTCGTCGGTATGCCCATCCCCGCAGGGGCCGGCGTGATCGCCGCCGTGGTTCACTTTGAGGCCGGCTCTCCCGTGCATGAACTGTGGGCATCTGTGGCCTGGATCGCGCTCGTGGCGTTCACCGGCTTTTTGATGGTCAGCAGCTGGAGGTTCTGGAGCGGCAAAGAGATCGACTTCAGCTCCCGCCGCCCTGGGCGCCTGCTCGTGCTCCTGATGGTTCTGCTCGCCATCGTGTTTGAGTGGCATCAATACGCTCTCATTGTGATCGCGATGGCTTATCTCGTCTCCGGCGTCTTCGCGCGGCTGGCCTACTCCTGGAAGTGGCGCTCTCGACGCGCTGCATAGCATCAGAGAACCAGAGGAGACATATGATGGCAACGAATCTTCGCGGCCTTGTTGTAGGCGCGTCATCGCTGCTTGGCAAAGAGCTCACCGAGGAGCTGAGCGCCTCCGGAAGGCCATGGGACCTGCGCCTCGCCGACACTGCGCAAGCCAATGCACAGCTCACCGCGGCCGGCGACGAAGCACTCGTCGTGCAGCCGCTCAGCCCGGAGATGTTCGAGGGCTGCAGTATTGTCTTCTTCGCCGCAGACGCACACACCACACGCGCTCACTGGAAGCAGGCTACCGCCGCAGGTGCGTCGATTGTGGACCTCACGGGCGCTCTCGAAAATGAAGCGCGCGCGATCGTGCGTTCTCCCTGGATTGCGGCCGGGATTGGCAGCGCACCGGCACTCACGACCGACATCAATATCGTCATCCCCGCGCATCCAGCCGCTATCATCCTGGGCGTGATCGCGGCCCGGCTTCGTTCTGCATTTGCAAACGTCCACCTCGCCGCGACCGTACTTGAGCCGGCGTCGCAACAAGGAAGCCGGGCGCTCGACGAGATGCATCAGCAGACGGTTAGCCTGCTCGGATTGCACTCGCTTCCGCAGGAGATCTACGACTCGCAGGTAGCATTCAACCTGCGCGTAAACCTCGGCGAGGCCGCAAAACTAGATCTCGGCGAAATCGCCTCGACGATTCGCCGCCACGTCAAAACGGTCGCGGGGGAACAAATCGCAACGGCCATCGCGCTTCAACTCGTCCAAGCGCCCGTCTTCCACGGGTACACGATGTCGATCTACGTCGAGCTTCCGGAGAACGCGGATCCCGCTTCTGTGCGGGACGCGCTCCATGGCGCCCCGATCACGCTGGCGAATGCTGCAGAGGATTCGCCGAGCAATCAAAGTGTCATGCAGGAACCCGGGATCTCGATCGCGCTCACCGAAGACTCTGCTCGGCCGGCGAATGCCCGCGGCTATTGGCTTTGGGCCGCTGCCGACAACCTCAAGCTCGCCGCGCGCAATGCCGTCGCATGCGCCGAAGAGCTCGCGGCAGTGCGCGCCGACAGGCCGCAGTAACGAGACTGCCTGCTACACTCGAAAGAGTGCGCCGGGATGGCGGAACTGGCAGACGCAGCGGACTCAAAATCCGCCGATCCTTGCGATCGTGGGGGTTCGACCCCCCCTCCCGGCACCAACTCCTCGCATTGTTTTCCCGCCACCTTCCCTCCTGACTCGCTCAGGCGGCCGCAGAACGCGCACCCGCTATGCCACCCATCCTTACAGCCCAGGCAATCTCGAAGCGATTCGGTCCGGTACCGCTCTTTCAGAACCTCTCGATCGCGGTGAACGATGGAGATCGCATCGGCCTGGTTGGGCCGAACGGCGCGGGGAAATCCACGCTGCTTGCGCTGCTCGCGGGTGAGCAGCAGGCGGACGCGGGCGAAGTCAGCCTGCGCAGGCGCGCGCGGGTCACCTACGTTCAGCAGGTCTCTGATTTTGGCCCGCGAATCACCGTCCGCGAGATCGTCGAGCACGCGATGGAACGCGCAGGCGTGCCGGCGAATGAACGCGAGCAGCGGCTGCGTGAGACGCTCGGCCGCGCCGGGTTCACGGATGAAGACGGCGCCGAAGGCGCGTCCTTCCATGCTGCCGCTGCGAGTCTCAGCGGCGGCTGGCGCAAGCGGCTCGCGCTGGTCGAGGGCATGGTGCAGCAGCCGGATGTTCTGCTGCTGGATGAGCCGACAAATCACCTCGATATTGATGGCATCGAGTGGCTGGAAGAGACCTTGCGCGGAGCGCGGTTCGCTGTCGTCGTGATCACGCACGATCGTTATTTTCTCGAGAGTGTCGCGAACGACATCATCGAGCTGAACCGCACGTATGCAGAAGGTCTGCTTCGGGTGCGCGGCACCTACTCTGATTTTCTGGAGGCGCGTGAGACGTATATCGAATCGCAGACGCGTGTGCAGGAAGGCCTTCGCAATCGCGTGCGCACGGAGATCGAGTGGCTTCGTCGCGGTCCGAAAGCACGTGCGACGAAAGCAAAGGCGCGCATAGACAACGCGCATGCGCTGATCGGAAAGCTCGCCGAAGTGGACGCGCGCCTGCGCACTTCAACAGCTTCGATCAGCTTTGACGCGACGGACCGCGAGACCAAGCGGCTCATCGAACTTGAACACGTGAGCGTCGGGTACGAGGAGCGCGAGATCGTGCGCGATGTGAATCTATTGCTGACCAACCGCACACGGCTCGGCATTATTGGGCCGAACGGCGCTGGAAAGACAACGATTCTGCGCGCCATCACTGGCGATGTTCCAGTGAGTGCAGGAAACGTGAAGCGTGCGCCCGGGCTGCGCATCGTCTACCTCAGCCAGATGCGCGAGCTTGATCCATCGCTGACGCTGCAGCAGGCGCTCGCTCCTGATTCCGACGCCGTTGTGTATCAGGGCCGCGTGATGCACGTTGCGAGCTACGCGGCGAAGTTCCTCTTCAGCGGCGACCAGCTTCGCCAGCCCGTCGAACGGCTCAGCGGCGGCGAACGTGCGCGCGTGCTTCTCGCTCGCCTGATGTTGCAACCGGCGGATGTGCTGATCCTCGACGAGCCGACAAACGACCTCGATATCCCGACACTGGAAATTCTCGAAGACGCATTGCTGGAATTCTCCGGCGCGGTCGTGCTCGTCACGCCACGACCGCCACCTGCTCGATCGCGTCACGGAGAGCGTGCTGGGACTTGACGGCCGCGGCAACGCCGCACTCTTCGCGGATTACCTGCAGTGGGAGCAGTGGCGTGCTGCGACATCGATTCCGGCTGCGCCGAAGCCGGTCGCGAGCCAGCCTGCGAAGGCCGCGATGCCGGCGCCTGCCAAGAAGAAGCTTTCCTACATCGAGCAACGTGAGTTCGACGGCATCGATGCAGAGATTCAAGCTGCCGACCAGCGCCTCGCGGCCGCAAAGCAGCGGATTGAAGACCCTGCGGTCGCGATCGATCCCGCAGCACTGACGGATGCGCTTGCCGAACTCGAAGCTGCGCAAGCTGAGCACGACCGGATACTGGAGCGCTGGGTGGAGCTCAGCGAAAAGGCCGGCTGAGCTAATCCTTCCGGATCACTTCGCCGTTCTTCATCACGAACTTCACATGCGTCACCGCTGAGATATCCGTCAACGGATCGCCGGGAACAGCGATGATATCGGCGAAGAAGCCGGGCTTGAGCTGACCGATTTCATCGGCCCAATCGAGCAGTTTTGCGCCGTTGATGAGCGCGGAGCGGAGGGTGTCTGCGGGGGTCATCCCGTACTGCACCATCAGTTCGTACTCGCGGGCCTGCGTTCCGTGCGGAAACGGGCCAACGTCCGAGCCAACGGCGAACGGAACTCCTGCGGCCATCTGCTTCTTAAACTGCGCAGCGTGGTACGCGAGCATGTCGCTCTCGCGCTTGGCGGCGGCGGGCGAGTCGGCGTGCTGGGCGAAGTATTCGAAGATCGCGAAGGTCGGCACGGCGTAGATCTGCTTGTCGTGCATGAGCTTCATCGTTTCGGGTGAGAGATCAAGCGCGTGGTCGATGGAAGCGACGCCGGCCTCGGCGGCATAGAGGGCGCCGGGCTCCCCGGTGCAGTGGACGCCGACGCGGGAGCCGGTGCGGTGGGCCTCCTGAACGGCGGCCGCGAGTTGGGCCTCGTTGTACTGGTAGGGCGTGGAGAAGACCGCCTGGCCGTTCTCGAAGGTCAGGCGGTCGCGTCCGGTCTCGTAGATCTTGGTGAAGTCGGCGCCTTCCTTGCGCTGCTCGCGCATGACCGCGATGACCTCGTCGGCGGTGTTGGCGCGGTCGGCGTTGGAGAGCAGGTGCTCCTCGGGGTTGAGGCCGGAGGCGTCCTCGTGGCCTCCGTTGATGTCGATGGCGTTGCAGGAGACTCGCATGCGGGGGCCGGGGATGAGGCCGGAGTTGATGGCGTTGCGGACGGCGACGTCGGCGCAGAAGGCGCCCTCGGTACCCATGTCGCGCTCCGCGGTGAAGCCGGCGAGGAGGTCGGCCTTGGCCTGGGCGGCGGCGATCAGGGTGCGCTGGGGTACGGATTCCTCGACGGTCTGGAAGGCTTCGTTGCCCGGGTGAAGGAAGAGGTGAGTGTGGGCGTCGATGAGGCCAGGCATCAGGGTGGTGTCGCCGAGGTCGAGGACGGTTGCGTCGGCGGGATGCGAGACGTGCGGCGCCGACGTCGGTGATGCGGTTGCCGGTGACGAGGACCTCGCCGGGCGAGATGAGCTTGCCGGCGGCGACGTCGAGCAGGTGAGCGGCGTGGAGGACTGTGGATTTCTGGGTCTGCTGGGCGGGGGCGAGGAGCGGAAGCAGGAGCGCGGCGGCGAGGAGCGGGGTCTTCATGGTGGGCAACAGGGTACCACTCCCCTCCCCCGTCGTTTTTTGCGCAAAGTCTTCAGAAGTTAAGGCTTATCGGTGGACCTGAGGTGTGCAGCAGTCTCGAAGTCCTGATATTTTGCGGGTTGTGCTCGCAAAGTCTTCAGAAGATTCAGTTTAGAAAGAGCGGCCAATGAGAAACCCGGCCTGAGCCGGGTCTTTGTGTCCTTGAGTTAATTGTATCGGGCGGGTCAAGGGGTGGGTGTGGATAAGGAGCGTGCCGGGTACGGTGGGCGGCAGCTTTCCGGGCTGTATATGTTTCGGGGATGTTGACGGTGCCGGAGAGTAAGGCGTGGATGCGATCGATGGTGAAAATCCGCGACGCCGCTCTCAGCGAGACGGCAGAGCGGGATCCTTAGCGGAATCGCGTAAGGGAAAGCCGATGTCATATTTGAGATTCAAGAGGCCATTGCGGTAGTCGAGGTCGATGAAGTACTGGCGGAGGACCGCGTAGCCGATCATGCCACTGATCTCCATGCCGGCGGCATGGCTGGCCTGGCTATTGTCGAAGCTGAAGAGACTGAAATCGGGCGGCTCAGTCGTGGCGAAGGCCACGGTCACCCGCTCGCCGATGATTCTTATTGGTACGTTCTTCGCCTCGGATGACAGGACGTTGGATTGATAGAGACTGCCGCCGCCGTCTTTGCGAAAGATGCGCACCAGAGGACCGGAGACACCGTCCACGCTGACGGTGACATCAGGCTGAGTCTTGAGGGACGCGGTCGCGGCGGCGAAGGGAGAGAGCATGTTGATGGTCCAGCTGGTGTCGAGCATGACGAGTCCGACGGGGTGCTTCTCGACGGCGGCCGGCACGAGCACACGTCCATCGTCCACGATGGCATGAACCCAGGCCTTTTCCGAGGAAGGCACGGAAGCATCGATGGGGCCTGATTCAGCGTCCGAGGCGGAGGCGCCGGGATAGGCGCTCAACGTCATCTCCTTTGCGGGCCAGTCCAGATGGATGAGCGAGTCCTGGAAGAAAGACATGCCGATGACGCTGTAACGGCCGGCCAGCGTAGCGTCTGGAACGACCGAGACTGCACACTTGCCGTAATGCAGAGAACCGATCTGAAGTGAGTCGACGTAGCCCAGATAGGGAGCGGTGTTCTGGCCGGGGGAGGCTGGGGCAACATTCAACTTTTTCGCATCCGAGGCCATGAGGACGATGCCGGAGGCAGTTGAGTCCAGCTCGAGATTGGTCGCCGCATCGTCGTGAGCGAGGCGAATGGCGTAGTCACGGGTGTAGACGCCGTTGAAGAAAACGGGAATGAGAGGAACCTTGGCGACGGGCGGCATTTCAAGGGGATGGCAGGTCGCTCCCATTTCAAGCAAAGCGGCTTGCTGCTCGAGGCGCTGGCGATGGGATGTCGGGAGATCGGGAGCGGAGGCGAGCAGGTTCCGCAACCCTTTGGCATGCATGGCGGGAGGAAGAAGCGAGAAGAGAGCTTCGCTAATCTCGGTGTCGCCGATCGCCAGGCGATGTGCGAAGGCAAGCTCCTTGAGGGCGCTCAGGCGCATGGAGGAGAGCAGCAGCAGCCGACCGTTGCCGAAGTGCGCACCGGCGGAGCAGGGATCGAGTGAGCGCGCTTCGGCGTAGGCCGCGGCGGCTTCGGGAAGATGACCGGCGCGCAGCTCGGCATCCCCGGCCAGCACGTGAGCCTGGGCGGATTTGGGTAGGGCAGCCAGAGCGCGATTGGCCGATGCGAGAGCCTCGGCGACCTCGTTGCGCTGGATCTCCGTATGCACAAGGCCTGACCAGGCGGCCTCCGTGGGAGCCGTACTGACCTGCTGCGCGTAGAGGCTCTCGGCCTCCGGGAAGTGTTCCGCGATGTAAGCCGCGTCGGCGTCCGTCTTCGTGGTGGGAGTGGACTTGCAGGTGACGGGCCCGGATTGAGCGAGTGCAGGCAGGCCCGCAAGAAGAGCGCAGGAGACAACGATCAGAGTCTTCATGGATTGCGGGCAGCATACCGGGCGATGTCCGCGATGTCGAGAAGAAAATGCCTGTGCCCGTGCTACTTGGGGATAGCCGCTAAGTCCGCAGTTTTGATTTCACCGTTCGCAGTTGGGAGAGGCGGGATCGTGACGAGAACGTTTCATTTTGGGGACCACTGCTCGTCGGCGGAGGGGCCGTAGAGGGCGGGGACGGGGATGTTGAGGAGGCGGAGATAGACGCCGAGTTGTGAGGTGTGGTGGATCAGGTGGTCGAAGAAGAGGTTGCGGAACATGGAGACGCGTGAGTCTTCGCCGATGAGCTGCTCGCCGGCGGTGAAGCGCCAAGTGGTCATGAGGTGGTCATCGGTGGCGGAGGCGAGTGAGGCGCGGCATTTTTGCGCGGCGTCGTCGAGGGTGGCGACGGCGTGGGCGCTTCCCTTCCAGTCGAATGATGGGTGCGGGTGCTTGGGCGCGGCCATGTCCATGCCCTCGTCTTCGATGATGTAGTGGCCGAAGAGCGGGATGGTGGCGCAGTGCATGGCGAGGCGGCCGATGGGCATGGATTTGTCGTGGGGCTTCCAGCCGGCGTTGTCGGGGATGCGCTCGAGGGTGCGGCGGGTGTTGGAGATTTCGTTGTCGAAGTCGAGGAGGAGGATGTCGGCGATTTTCATGGATGGCCTCAGAGGTCAGGGATTACGGGATCAGGGATTAGGGATTAGGAATGACGATACATGCAGCCGTTGAGCATCTGCGAACCCACATCTTGGTCCCGCGAAATGTGGGCACCCGGTCTGAGGATTCGAGGAGTTGCGAGTGGGCTATTTCGTTTTCTCTGCAGGTTAAGGGCGACGGCGGCGCGGATGAGGTCTTTGAAGGCGGACTCGTTGATCTTGTCGTGCTTCGTGGAGGTCGATGGCGCGGCGGACGTTTCCTTCGAGGCTGGAGTTGAAGAGGTGGGCGGGGTCAGGGAGTGAGGCGCCTTTGGCGAAGGTGAGCTTGACGGCGGATCTTGTAGGTTTCGCCGGTGCAGATGATTCCGTTGTGAGAGAAGACAGGGACGCCGGGCGAGGTGGCTTTGGCCCACTTCCACTCTTCGACGATTTCGGGGTCGGCGGCGAAGATGAGCTTGCGGATGTGGGCGAGGGTTTTGCCGCGCCAGTCGGTGAGGTTGGCGATTTTGTCATCGATCTTGGCGGAGGGGGAGTCTTTCATCTTGGGAGTCAATGTAGCTGTCGGCGGGGTTGGGTGCAAGCGCATACCCCGGGGGCTAAAGCCCCACTTCTTATTGTGCGCGGAGAGGCCCGAGCCTAAAGGCTCGGGTTACCTAGATGCAAGAGCAGGCGTTATTTGTGGCGGGGGCCGGTTGGGAAATCGTGGGAGAGGCTGTTGACGATGTTGTCGGGGGCGGTGCCGCCTTTGCAGGACGGGTGGCCGAAGCCGCTGGCGCTGACGCCGTTGTGGAAGTCGAGAATGAGGTTGTCGTTGTGATCCGGTGAGGGACCCATGGGGACGGCGTCGAGATGGAGCTCGTGGCGGACCTTCCAGGCGATGATGTGGTCGGTGCAGGAGGTGTCGCCGGAGAGGCCGAGGCCGCCGACGATACGGCCGTCGGCGGAGTAGAGCGGGAGACCGCCGGCGAAGACGATGATGCCGCCGATGGGTTTGCCGACCATGGGGTCGTTGGGTGTGCCGAGCGCGGCGGGGTCGGGACCGAAGACGGCTTGCGGATTGGGTGGCGCGCTGGTGGCGAGGGAGTAGAGGCTCTGGCCGGGCTGCGAGGCGGCGTAGACGTTGGCAGTGGAGAGTGCGTAGTCCCGGCTGGAGAGGCCGTTGGCGGTGTTGGCTTTTTCGGCGGCGATGACGCGGCTGCCGGGCCACTCGTCACTGCGGGTTGTGCCGGAGAAGATGATGGCGCAGACGATGCCATCGCGGTTGACGACGGCTGCCCACTCCTGATTGCCCATGCCGCCGTTTTTGGATGAGCCCTGGCGCACGATTCCCTGCACGACCTGCTTCAGGCGGCCGGCATCGGGAAGGCCGGCGCAGTTGGGCTTGGCTTGCGCGTGCGCGGCGAGTGCGGTGCTGAGGGCGATGGCGAGGCTGCAGGTGATCCGAAAAATGGTGCGGGATGCAGTGCGTGAAGGACGCATGTGTGTGCTCCTTTGCGTTACTGGAGTTGGCGCAGATAGGCGACGAGCTCGCGAAGCTGCTGGCCGGTGAACTGGGTGAGGTTCGGCATTTGGGCGCCGGGTTTGAGCGATTGCGCGTGCGTGACCCAGGCTTCGAGATAGGCGTCGTTGTTCATGTAGCTGTTGCCGGCGATGTAGGCGCGGCTGCCGATGTGGGTGAGGTCGGGCGCGACGTTGCCTGCGGCCTGCGTGCCGCGTACGGTGTGGCACATGGAGCAGGGGCCGTTGAGAAAGACCTGCTGGCCCTGAAAGGCGACGGGCTCGTCGGGTGTGGGCTGCACGCCGCTTGGCGAGCTGGTGCTGCTTCCAGGATTGATAGGAGTCTTCGTCTTCGACGACGGCGTAGAGGCGCATGCGGGCGTGCTCTTCACCGCAGTACTCGGCGCACTGGCCGCTGTAGTTTCCGGCGTCGGTGGCCTCGATGCGGATGTAGTTGGTCATGCCGGGAATGAGGTCGACCTTGCCGTGAAGCTGCGGGATCCAGAAGGAGTGCATGACGTCGCGGGTGACGACTTCGATGTTGACGGGGCGGCCCTGCGGGAGGTGGAGCTCGTTGGCGGTGGTGAATTGCTGGGAGGGATCGTCGTTGAGGTATTCGATCTCCCACCACCACTGGTGGCCGATGATTTTGATCTCGGGCTTCATGCTCTTGACCATTTCCATGTGGCGCGCGCCGCCGCCGTGCATGCCGTGGATGGGGAAGTCGCGCAGCAGGCCGAGGCCGACGACGAAGAGCACGGTGAGGACGATGAGCGGGACGGCGATGCCGCCGATGACGATCCAGGCTTCGCCGCCGGTCTCGTCGATGGGGTCATGCAGGGCGAGGGTGCCGCGGCGCTTGTAGAAGGCGAAGGCGAAGAGCAGCCACATGATCGTCGTGATGACGATGAAGAGGATGTTCATGGAGAGCATCAGGTGGCTGATGCTGCGGGCGGCGGGGCCGTGCGGAGCGAAGGGCGAGACGGCAGAGTGGCAGCCGGAGAGGAGCGCGCACGCGGCGAGGGCGGATAGCGCGGGGATGCGGGCGCGGGATGTGAGGGCGTCGCGGCAACTAGCGCCTCCCCGCGATGCGCGTCTGCGTGCCTGTGCCGAGCGGTGTGTTGTTGTCAGGGTTGGGGACCTGCTCGTTGGGCGGTTCGACGGGTGGGTCGGGCTCCTGCGGCGTGCCCATGGACTTGATGTAGGTGACGAGCTCCCAGATTTGCGCGGAGGGAATCTTGGTTCCCCAGGCGGGCATGCCTTGCGAGCGGCCGTGCGCGATGGAGTCGTAGATCTGGTCGTCGCGGTCGCCGTAGAGCCAGTCGGGGTCGCGGAGGCTGGGGCCCATGCCGCCGCCGGCGTGTCCGCCGTGGCAGCCGGAGCAGTTGTACCAGTTGAAGAGGCGGCGACCGTCTTGCAGCGCGACGGGATCGTTGGAGTAGGGGTTGCTGCGGTAGACGATGTTGGTGGGCGCGCCGGGAACAGGGCCGACCGGGTCGGCGGTGATGGCCGGGCCGCCGGCGGAGATGCTGGTGGTGCGGGTGCGACGGCAGCCGAAGGCGAGGATCAGGATGGTGACGCAGGCGATGGCGATGCCGAGGCGGGTGAGGAAGGTGCGCATGCTCATTCTCCTTTCCTCGCGGCGGTTGTGACGGGAGTGGTGGCTGCCGTCTGAGCGGATGTCACGTCGAGCGGGAGTTGGGGGACGCCGTACTTGGTGAGGATGGCGGCGATTTCGGTGTGGCGGCGGATGAGCTCGGCGTCGAGTTGCTGGCGGAGTGCGGTGTCGGCGGGGCGGACGCCGATGGCGATGTCGAAGTGGAATGGAAGGGATGGATTGCGCGTGTCGGCGGTGACGGGTGTGAGGTCGAGCGGGACGGAGGAGTGCTCGGCGAAGTAGCCGGCGATGGGGCCCCAGGCTACGGCGACGTCTACGGAGCGATTGGCGACGGCTTTGATGAGGTCGGCGGGCGGGTTGGCTTCGTTGAGGTTGCCGAAGATGCTGTAGCCGACGAGATTTTGGACGATGCCGCGCGAGGTGAAGGCGTGGACGGGAGGAACGCTGTCGTCCTGCTCGCCGAGCACGTGGACGCCGATCTTGAGGGTGCGGAGGCGCGGGTCGTCGAAGCTGGTGATGTGGAGCGCGCGGTCGCGGCGGGTGATGAAGACGTAGGAGGAGCGATAGTAGGGCGCGGTGGTTGCGGCTGCGTCGATGCCGACGGGAACGCCCATGACGACGTCGCAGACGTTTTTGTCGAGGGTGGACTCGAGAAGAATTTTTCGCCCTGACGGAACCAGAAGTAGGTGACGGGGCGGTTGAGGTCGTGGCCGATGAGTGTGGCGATCTCGTTTTCGAAGCCTTGCTGCTGCTGGTTGGAGTAGGGGAGGTTGTTGGGGTCGGCGCAGACTCGGAGTTCTTGTTGTGCGAGCGCGGGGGTGGCGAGGGTGCGCGAGGCCGGCAGCGAGGAGTGCGAGCTTAGAAGCTGAACACATAGACTGTGCCTCCGGGCTGCGTGGCCGACTTGATTTTTTTCATGGCGCCGACGACGCCGAGCGCGGCGTAGGGGTCGTCGGTGGAGACGGATGGGCAGCGCGACGGCGCCCATCCAGCCGCCGATTCCGGAGTAGATGGCAACGTATTGCTTGCCGTTGATCGGTGAAGGTCATCGGATTGCCGACGATGCCGGATTCAGTTTTGAACTGCCAGAGCGACTTTGCCGGTGTGGGCGTCGAGGGCGCGGAACCAGCCGTCCATGGTGCCGTAGAAGACAACGATTGCCGCCGGTGGAGAGGACGCCGGAGTAGACGGGGAAATCCTTCTCCTTGATGCCCCAGACTTTTTTGGCGTTGGCGACGTCCCAGGCGACGAGCTCGCCCTGGTAGCCGCCTTCGCCGGGGTACATGCGGACCTCGGCGCCGAGATACGGCGTGCCCGCGATGTAGTTGACGGCGGTGGCTTCGAAGTCCATGCAGGTGTTGTGCGCGGGAATGTAGAGCAGGCCGGTCTGCGGATCGAAGGATGAGGGGATGAAGTCCTTGGCGCCGGTGGAGGATGGGCAGATGTCGGTGGCTTCCTTGCCGAAGTGCGGGCGCTTGGACATGGTCTTCCTACGGCGCGCCGGTCTTGAGGTCGATGTAGGAGGCCCAGTTGATGGGCTCGAATTTTTCGGCGGAGAGCACCTGTCCGGTCTGGCGGTCCATGACGAACATGAATCCGGTGCGGCCGGGATGAAGGAGAAGCTTGCGCATCTGGCCGTGCCAGGGCATGTCGACGAGGATGTTCTCCATGATCTCGTCGTAGTCGTAGCCGTCGTGCGGAGCGACCTGGTAGGCCCACTTGGCCATGCCGGTGTCGGGGTCGCGCGCCCAGATGGTGCAGGACCACTTGTTGTCGCCGGGGCGCATGTCGGGGTTCCAGACGCCCGGGTTTCCGGTGCCGTAGTAGATGAGGTTGAGCTCGGGGTCGTAGGAGATCCAGCCCCAGATGGTGCCGCCGCCGAGCTTCCACTGGCCGGGCGTCCAGGTTTTGAGGCCGAGGTCTTTGCCTTGATCTTTCGCGTAGAAGGGGTGGAAGTCGGGGCCGATGCGGACGTCGGAGTCGGGGCCGGTGGAGTAGGCGACCCACTTGATCTTGCCGGTTTTGAGATCGAGGCCGGTGAGCTTGCCGCGGACGCCGAGCTCGCCGCCGCTGTTGCCGACGAGCACGGTGTCGTGCACGACGATGGCGGCCATGGTGGTGGTTTCGCCGAAGTGGATGTCGCCGACCTGGGTCTTCCAGACGATCTTGCCGGTGTTGGCGTCGACGGCGATGGTGTTGTTGTCGAGCGTGTTGTAGATGATCTTTCCGTCAGCGTAGCTGGCGCCGCGGTTGACGGTGTCGCAGCAGGCGACGCCGACGGACTGGATGTTCGGGTGCGGATCCATGATCCACTTCTGCGGGAAGCCGGGCTGGGTGAGATCGAGCGCGATGAGCTTGTTGGGATAAGGCGTGACGATGTACATCGTGTTGCCGACGACGAGCGGGCCGCCTTCGTGGCCGTGCGGAATTCCGGTGGAGTAGGTGCTGACGACTTTGAGGTTCTGGACGTTGGTGCTGTTGATCTGGTTGAGCGGGCGTGTAGCGCGTGTTGCCGTAGTCGCCGGCGGGCATGGTCCACTGGCCGTCGGCGACGGGCGAGACGATGTGGATTCCGGGCAGAGCGCCGGGGATGTTGTTGGTGGTTCCCTGCCCGGCCTGCTGGGTTTGCTGTTGCGCGGAGAGTGGCGTCGCTGCTATGCAGAGCGCGGCTATTGCCGCTGAGAAAATCAGCGCGGCGGAAGATCGTTTCGTGATTTCGATCAGTTGCTCCATTGATACTGCTCCGGTCCTTGCAGCGAGTAGAGGTAAGCGGCGATGTCGTATGCCTGATCTTCGGAGAGGCCGAGGTCGGGCATCGCGGTGTTCGGATTGACGCTCTTGGGGTGCTCGATCCAGTGGGCGAGATTGTCGGCGGTGTTGGGCAGCTCGCCGGCGATCATCGTGCGCTGGCCGAGGTAGAAGAGCGGCGGCCCGACGAGACCGCGCGCGGCGTGCACGCCGGGAATGATGTGGCAGGCGCCGCAGCCGTAGTCGTGGATGAGCTGCTTGCCGTGTGCGGGATTGCCTCCGCTCTGGACGATGTAGGGACGGGTGGCGCGGCCGGCGTTGCAGCCGGTGGAGAGGACGGCGGCGAGAAACAGGGCGGAGAGCATCAGCACGCGCATTAGTGTGCCCTCCAGCAGAGATCGAGGAAGAGCGGAGGAAGTGCGAGCCAGAGGATGCCCATGCCCATGGTGAGTGCGACGAGCACGCCGCCGGCGGCCATGAACTCTCCGCGGCCGACCGCGTGGGTGTCGTAGATGTCGTGCATGCTGGCGTAGAAGCGCCAGTTGCGATAGGAGGTAAAGCCGGCGTAGATGGTGGTCGCGAGCAGGACGCAGGCGCCGATGAGGTAGAGCGCGGTTGCGGTGGGATGGCCTTTGGGGACACCGTACTCTTCCTGCAGCATGCAGGCGCGCCACGTGACGGTGATGTCGAAGCAGCCGAGCAGAACCCAGCGCGAAGGCCGACCATGCAAAGCCGAACCAGAGACTGTGCGGCGGCACGGCCGGGTGCACGGGCTCGTACTGGTGATGCTCGGTGTGTTCTCCGCGGGTTGTGGATCTATCGGGCATGGCCGTGGTGGTGAATCTGGAAGTGGGGCATGACGTAGAGCAGGACGACGATGAAGATCCAGACGACATCGACAAAGTGCCAGTAGTACGCGACGGTTTTGTAAGCCTTGTGGGGAGTGCGGAGGGCCTTTGCGAAACGCGGAAGGATGCCGACGTAGATGAGCATCAGCAGGCCGACGATGACATGCGCGGCGTGCAGGCTGGTGATGGTGTAGAAGATGGAACCGTAGGAGTTGGAGTAGGGCGTGAGCTCGGCCCAGTGGGAGCGGTATTCGAGGCCCTGCACGCCGAGGAAGATGAAGCCGAGCGCGACGGTGATCCAGAGCGCGAGAGCGCCGGCGCCGAAGCGTTCGACTTTGACCTGCTTCTCTCCCCACCAGAGCACGATGCTGGAGGAGAGAAGGATGACGAGCAGGATGATGGGGTAGTGCAGCGGAGAGGGATTCTCCTGAGCCCAGCGGTCTTTGTTGGAGCCGAGATAGTAGTACGCGCCGAACATGCAGATGAAGAGCATGGCCTCGGTGGCGATGGCGCACCACATTCCCCAGGGGCCGCGCTCCTGATCGATGGGCAGCGTAGCGAGGCAGACGTGCGGAGGCCGGATCTGGACGGTGGAGCTCACAGGACCTCCTTTTCCGTGCGCGGCCACATCCAGAAGCAGCCGATGAGGAAGGTGAGCGATGAGCAGGATGAGCGCGGTCCAGACCATCTGCACGAGGATGGCGCAGAAGAAGAAGAAGAGCACGATGCTCATGATGAGCGGAGCGAGTGAGTCTTCAGGGATGGTGGAGATGGCGATGGGGATGGCGTCGAGCGTGGTGGTGCTGGGCGTGAGGCGGCCGCGGTCGAGGACGCGATCGTCGTCGGGGTCTTCCTCTTCGTCGAAGTCGTCCCAGAGCGGATGACGCGAGGCGACGAGCGGAATGTGCACGGAGCCGTAGGGCTTGGGCGGTGAGTCGGTGTCCCACTCGAGGCCGTCGGCGTTCCAGGGATTTTTGCCGGCTATTTCGCCATGGCGGAGGCTGGTGAAGAGATTCAGAATGCTGAGGAGGATGCCGATGCCGAAGATGAAGGCGCCGATGGTGACGGTCATGTTGAGCCCGTCGAAGCCCATGCCCTGCGCATAGGTGAAGATGCGGCGCGGCATGCCGAGCAGGCCGAGGTTGTGCATGGGGAAGAAGGCGACGTTGAAGCCGATGAACATGATCCAGAAGCTGAGCTTGCCTATTCGCTCGCTGAGCATGCGGCCGGACATCTTGGGGATCCAGTAGTAGAAGCCGGCGAAGACCGGGAAGACGTTGGCGCCGATGAGCACGTAGTGGAGATGGCCGACGACGAAGTAGGTGTTGTGGACCTGCCAGTCGGCGGGGATGATGCCGGTGAAGACGCCGCTGAGTCCGCCGATGACGAGAAGGACGATGGAGCCGACGGCGTAGTACATGGACGCAGTCGCGACGGGACGGCCTCGCCAGATGGTGGCGAGCCAGGCGAAGACCTGGATGGTGGTGAAGATCGAGACGGTCATTGAGCCGGCGGAGAAGAAGCTCATCGCGATCTGCGACATGCCGACGGTGAACATGTGGTGCAGCCAGACGCCGAAGCCGACGACGCCGGTGAGGATGGTTGCGATGGCGACGTAGGGATAGCCGACGATGGCGCGGCGCGAGAAGTTGGGGATGATGAGCGAGAGCATTCCGGTGGCGGGCAGGAAGATGACGTAGACCCAGGGGTGTCCGAAGAACCAGAAGAGCTGCTGCCAGAGGAAGGTGTCGCCGCCGCCTACGATGCCGTAGAAGTGCGTGCCCCAGCGGCGATCGAGCTCGAGGAAGAGGCAGGCGGCGGTGAGTGCGGGGAGCGAGAAGAGGATGACGAAGGAGACGGTCAGGGTGCTGTAGAGGAACAGCGGCATGCGGCTGATGGCCATGCCGGGCGCGCGCAGGCGCAGGATGGTGACGATGAAGTTGATGGCGCCGCCGGTGGTGGAGATCGTCAGGAAGATGAGCGAGAGCGCGTAGACGTCCATGCCGAGCGAGGGCGAGAAGGTCGGCAGCGTGTACGGGACGTAGGCGAACCAGCCGGCGTGCGGGGCCTGGCCGATGATGGGCGAGATGTAGAGGAAGATGCCGGAGAAGAGGATAGGTCCAGTAGGTGAAGGCGTTGAGGCGCGGGAAGGCCATGTCGCGCGCGCCGATCATGAGCGGGACGAGGAATACCGCGAAGCCGGAGAGGATGGGCGAGGCGTACCAGAAGATCATGGTGACGCCGTGCATGGTGAAGATCTGGTTGTAGGCTTCGGGCGAGAGCAGCGCGAGGTCCGATTGCGCGAGCTGCAGGCGCATGATGAGAGCCTCGACGCCGCCGATGACAAGGAAGGCGAAGGCGGTGCAGAGGTAGCGGATGCCGAGTGTCTTGTGGTCCACCGTGGAGAGCCAGCCGTAGAGGGTCTTTGGCGTCTCCCATAGCGTCGTAAGGCGATGCTCAACGGTGGAAGTGCTCAAACCGGTCAAACCTCCCGTTGAAAGACATTGGGGGGACCGCAGGATCGAGCGCTGCGGGGTTGGTGTGTACGAAGACGTGACGGTGGGAACAAACCTTCTGGTTGCCTGACGGGGAGAACCTGTCTAAGGTCCTTTCACATCATGAACATGACTGGGCGCGAGCGGTGCGCGCGCGTGGCCAGATGCCGGTGATGTTTGAGTATTCGTGTGGGAAGAAATCCACCGGGGTCGGATTTGGTGGAGCTGAGCGGGATCGAACCGCTGACCTCCTCGTTGCGAACGAGGCGCTCTCCCAGCTGAGCTACAGCCCCACACCTGCGGATCCAGCGCGCTGGTGGTCGGCGCGCGCGATCTGCGACTGAGTCAGTCTAACAGGAGTTTTGGCGGGCTTCCAAACCGCGGAGGCGGTGAGAACCGGGGCGGGCGCGGCATCGTATACAGGAGAGCCAGAGGACGGAGCACAGATGACAGCGCAAGAGCAGCAGATGATCGATGGGCTTATTCAACGGATTCGGAGCACGCAGGTTCAGGACAAGGATCTGGAGGCGGAGAGGTATTTGCAGCAGGGGCTCGCGGGCAGCCCGGACGCGCTGTACATCCTGGCGCAGACGGTGCTGGTGCAGCAGTATGGGCTGCAGCAGGCGCAGCAGCAGATTCAGCAGATGCAGGCAGCGCTGGATGAGGCTCGGGAGCATGCGCAGCAGGGCGGCGGCGGCGGATTTTTGAGCAAGATATTTGGTGGCGGGTCGGGTCAGCAGCAACAGCAGCCGCCGTATCAGCCGGTGAATAATGCGGGGTATCCGCCGCAGGGGTATCCGCCGCAGGGGTATCCGCCGCAGGGGTACGGCGCGCCGGGGTACGCGCCGGTGTACGGGCAGCCGGTGGGGTACGGCGGTGGAGGCGGATTTCTGCGCGGCGCGATGCAGACGGCGGCCGGTGTGGCGATGGGAGAGATGGCGTTCGAGAGCATGGAGTCGCTGTTTCACGGCTTCGGCGGTGGCGGTTATGGCGGCGGGCGGCCGGGCGAGACGGTGATCAACAACTACTACGACGATGCGGGCCAGCATGAGCATCGCGTGGACGACACGAACTTCTATAACCCGAATGATGATGCGAGCCGGCAGGATTTGGGTCAGCGGGATTTGGGGGATCAGGCGGGGCAGAACTTTGCGGATACAGGCGGCGGGGATTCGGGCGGTGATGCTGGCGGGTTCGGCGGAGATTCGAGCGACTTTGTGGATTCGGGCGGATTCGACGACGCGGGCTTCGACGACTCGAGTTCAGGGTTCGACGATGGGGGCGGGGGCGACGGATCGTTCTAGCGCGTCAGCTCTTTTTCGCGGGGGCTTTGAGGCCGAGTTCGGCCATAACCATCTGGAGGTCCTTCCAGGCTTCGCCCTTCTGGCGGGGGTCGCGGAGGAGGAATGCCGGGTGGTACGTGACGGCGACCTTGGCTCCGCGCGTGGAGTGCCAGTGGCCGCGCAGCGAGGCGAGCGATTGGCGTACGCCGAGCAGGTAGGTTGCGGCGGTTGCGCCTAGAGCGACGATGACCTTGGGGCGGACGATGTCGATCTGCTTGAGAAGGAACTGCGAGCAGGTGGTGGCTTCGGCGAACTCCGGCGTGCGGTTTCCGGGCGGACGGCACTTGACGATGTTGGCGATGTAGACCTCTTCGCGCTTGAGGCCCATGGCCGTGATCATGTTGTTGAGCAACTGCCCTGCTTTGCCGACGAAGGGGAGGCCCTGCGCGTCCTCGTCGGCGCCGGGGCCTTCGCCGACGAACATCAGCGAGGCGTTGGGGTCGCCGTCGGCGAAGACGATCGTGTGGCGGCCGGCATAGGCGAGCGGGCAGCGGGTGCAGTCGCCGATTTCGGCTCTGACGGCTTCGAGCGCGGCGAGGCGCTGGGCCGCGGGGATGATCTCCGCCGGGAATGGCGCGAGTGCGTCGAACGAAACCGGCTTGGGCATAGGTGCCTGGAGCTCCTGCGGCAGAGCCGACTCGAAGTAGGTTCGCTCGGGGTCGGGCTGGGATGCCTGCGGTGCATGCGGCTGCAGGGGCGGACGTGGCTGCGCAGCGGCCGGCCTGCTCGGTGCAGAGGCTGCTCGGGGCTGCGAGAGTGGTGTGCTCGCGGCGGCCGGCGGCGCGGCCAGGGATGACCGTGCGGGCGCTGCAGCGCGTGCGGCGGGCGGCTTTGGATGCGCCAGGAGATCGCGCCAGCGGTCGGGCATCGCGACCTGCGGCGACTCGTGCCGGTAGAGCTCATGCACGCCGAGATCGCGGAAATAATCCACGTAGGCGCGCAGCTGCTGCTCCGGGGTGAGGCTCATCAATCAAACGATACAGCAGGAGGCGGCGTTGGCTTTTTCTCCACAACGCTGTAGGTCACCTTGCCTCGCTTGATCTCGTCCTGCGCGACCTTGCAGGCCTTCATGGAGCTCGAAACACCCAGCGGCGGTGCGCCCGATTGCAGTTGCCGTGCGCGGCGGGCCGCGCCTTTCACAAGGCTGTATTTGTTGTTGAACAGCGAAAGATCTGACATGCGTGAAGCCTCCCCAAGCTGAATCATGTTGCTACGTTCCATCTCGTTGCGCAATGCGAAAAGCGTCTGCCTGCGCGAAAACTTTAGACACCCGCGACCGAAACCTCGAAGCTGCTCAGGACGGCTTCCAGCCGTGGTGAATGTACGGTCGTTCTGCATTGCTGCGCTACTGTTGCCGCCGGCTCTCCGCCCTCGCCGCGCTCAAATTGAACGATCGCGCGCAACTCGGTTACGGCTTCATCGAGCACGTCGTTGATCAGCACATACTTGTACTTGTTCAGCGTGAGGAGTTCCTGCTTGGCTTGCGCGAGGCGGCGCTGAATTACGGCTTCGTCGGTTACGCCCTCGGCCTGGCTGCGGTTGCGCAAGCGCCGCTCGAGCACCTCGGGGCTGGGGGGAACGATGAAGATGGAGACCGCCTCCGGCATCTTGTGAATCACCTGCACGGCTCCCTGGACATCGATGTCGAGCAGGAGATCCTTGCCGGCGTGTGCGGCATGGTCAAGCGCATTGCATGCGGTTCCGTAGTAGTTTCCGAAGACCTCGGCCCATTCCAGAAACTCGCCGCGCTCGACCATCTCGAGGAAACGCTCCACGCTGGTGAAGTGATACTCGCGGCCGTCCTCTTCGGAGCCGCGCGGCTTACGGGTGGTGTAGGAGATGGAGAAGTCCAGGCCTTCGACGAGGCGCCTCACCTCCGCTACGAGCGTGGATTTGCCTGAGCCGCTGGGTGCCGAGATGATGAATAGAATTCCGGCCATTCGTCTGGATCGAGTATTTCGGTTAGTTTATCGCGGCGTCCATCCCCCGTTCCATGCAGGGTTGGAATTATGACCGAGTTTCCCTCAGAAAAATGCTGCGGCCGTCGGGATTGAGCAGGCTAGGCGGTGCCTTCTACGCCGCCGGTTCCGACCTCGCCGGCTGGGACCAGCGTGTCATCTTCTCCAAATTGAAGGTGATAGAGGCGGCTGTACATTCCGCCCAAGGCGAGCAGCTCTTCATGGCTGCCGAGCTCGGTGATACGGCCGTGCTCCACGACGGCGATGCGGTCGGCACGGCGAACCGTCGAAAGACGATGCGCGATGACGAGCACGGTTCGGTCCTGCATGAGGGTTGCGAGCGCGGCCTGGACCAGCGCCTCGCTCTCGGTGTCGAGCGCCGAGGTCGCCTCATCGAGCACGAGGATGGGCGCGTCCTTGACGAGCGCGCGGGCGATGGCAAGGCGCTGGCGCTCGCCGCCGGAGAGCCTTGCGCCACGCTCGCCGATGTGGGCGTCGTAGCCGTCGGGCAAGCGCATGATGAAGTCGTGCGCGCGGGCCGCTTTGGCCGCGGCTTCGATGCGTTCCATCGGAACGTCGGGCCGGCCGTAGGCGATGTTGTTCCGGACGCTGTCGTTGAAGAGGACGGTCTCCTGCGTCACCTTTCCGATCTGTTTGCGCAGCGAAGCGATGGTGAGGTCGCGGACGTCGTGGCCGTCGATGAGGATGGCGCCGGAGGTGACGTCGTAGAAGCGCGGCAGCAGGTTGACGAGGGTCGACTTCCCTGCTCCGCTGGGGCCGACGAGCGCCACGACTTCGCCACGCTGCACGGTCAGCGAGATGCCGCGGAGAGCTTCATGCTGCTCCCGTAGGGAACCTTCCTGCGACTCTCTTTCACTTTCATAGGTGAAGTGCACATCGCGGAATTCGATGGTTTTTGAAAACGACTTCAGCTTGATGGCGCCCTTGCGCTCGTGGACCTCGTCCTGCGCATCGATGAAGCGAAAGACCTCCTGGCTGGCGCCGACGGCCTGCTGGAAGCTGTTGTAGTAGATGGGCAGCTTGCGGACCGGATCGTAGAGCAGAATTACGGCTGCGAGAAAGGCGACGAAGAGTCCCGGGGTCCAGTGGCCGTGCAGGATGCGATCGCGGCCGAAGAAGAGCAGGCCGGCGATGGCAACGGCGCCGAGCCAATCCATGAGCGGCGAGGAGATGGACTGCACAGCAACGGCGCGCATATTGGCTGAGAGCAGCTTGTCGGCGGCCTTGCGGAAGCGCGTCATCTCCCAGAGCTCCATCCCGAAGGCCTTGACGATGCTGTTTCCGGTGATGGTCTCGTGCGCAATGCTCTGGATTTCGGCGAGCTTGTCCTGTCCTTTGCGCGTGGTCTTGCGCACGCCGCGGCCGATACGCCGCGCGGAGCTGATGATGACCGGGACGAACAAGAGCAGCACCCAGGCCATGCGTCCGCCGACCACGACGACTGCGCCGATCATGAAGAGCAGCGTGAAAATCTGCTGCAGGAAATCGGCGAGGACGGTGGACATGGCGTTCTGCACGCGCTCAATGTCGTTGATCAACGTCGAGATCAGCATGCCGGTGCTGTGGCGCTGGAAGAAGGCGGTTGAGCGCCGCAGCACGGAGTCGTAGAGCTCGTTGCGGAGGTCGGTGACCATGCCGAAGCCAGCCTTGTTGGTCAGCAGCGTTCCGGCGTAGTCGCAGACGGACTTGATGACGGCTGATCCGACGAGGGCGACGGCGACGACGGTCCAGGCGTTGTGGAAGTAATGCGGAATGACGTGCTGCAGATCGATGCGTATGTGCGTGCGCGGGATGGGGAACACGAGCACGCGGTCGGGCGACGCTGCCGGACTCAGCACGTTGTCGATGATGGGCTTGATGAGCAGGACGCGGAAGGCCTGCATGGCGCCGACGATGGCGGCGAGTACAACGGACAGCACGGAGATGAGCGCGTAGGGCCGGAGATACCGCAAGAGGCGCCCGATGCGCTTCATCGAACCACTCGCTGGTGCCGGGCTGGTCCTGCGTTCATCGGACTCCAGTGTACGACTGCACTCACGCTAGTGCGGCATGTCGCGGTGCTGTGACTTCACGCGGTAACCTGCGGCGTGAAGGCGCTTGCGGAGCTCTTCGGCGATCATCACGGAGCGGTGCTGGCCGCCGGTGCATCCGACCGCGACGGTCAGGTAGCTCTTGCCTTCCTTGATGTAATGCGGAAGCAGAAACGTGAGCATGTCCGCGGCCTTGTCCAGGAACTCCTTGGTCTGCGGAAACTGCGCGGACGTATTTCGCGACCTTCGGGATGCTTGCCGGTGAGCTTGCGAAACTCGGGGATGAAGTGCGGATTGGGAAGGAACCTTACATCGAAGACGATGTCGGCATCCGAGGGCACGCCGTTCTTGAAGCCGAAGCTGGTGACCGAGATGGTGAGGTTCTTATCGTCGGTTCCGCCGTGGCGTTGAAACTGCGCGGTGATGTGCGCGCGCAGATCGTGGACGGTGAACTTGGTGGTGTCAATGATGATGTCGGCGACGTTGCGCACGGGGTCGAGCCGCTTGCGCTCGGCGCGGATTTGCGACGTGACCGTCTCGCCGCGGCCGAGTGGATGCGGGCGCCGGGTCTCGGAGAAGCGGCGCACGATGGCATCTTCGCTGGCTTCGAGGAAGACGACACGGGTGGGCAGCACCTTGCGGACCTGCTTCAGAATCTCCGGGAAGTTTTCCAGGCGGCTGCCCTCGCGGACGTCGATCACAAGAGCGGCGTGCGTGATCTCGCCTGAGCCGTGCACCAGGTCGGCGAATCGTGGGATCAATTCCAGAGGCAGATTGTCTACGGAGTAGAATCCGAGGTCTTCAAAGGCCTTGAGCGCGGAGAGCTTGCCGGAGCCGGACATGCCGGTCAGGACGACCAGCTCGCGCTGCGCATTTGCCCGCTCAGAACCGGCTTTCTTCTGCTTCGTCTTCGCGTGCTTTTCGGCGCGCTGCTTTGCCATACGCGCCATCGTAGCATTGCGGGCGCGGCGTTCAACGCTGCACGGAAGCGGCATCACGCGAGACGCGCAAATCTCCTCGGGCGCGTAAACCTCGGAGGAGATTCGCTCGTCTATATGCCGTTTCGTGAGCGTTCGCGATGCCGTTTCGCAGCGTTCGCGATGCCGTTTCGTGACGCGTTTCGCGCGGGCCTGGAATTGTCCTTTTTTGTGAGCGGCTAAGCCGAGATCGCCTGAGTGGGCTTCGAATGGCTTCGCGCGGTTGTGAATCGTTCCTTGGACTTGACGGCCTGCTTCTCGATTGCGGCGAGGGCCTCGCGGAGCGCCTGCTCCATGTCCGCGGCCTCGCAACTTGCGACAAGGCTTTCGTTGCGGCACTGCACGGTTATCTCTGCGATGTGTCTGTATTTGTCTTCTGTGAGGATGATGTGGGCGCTTGTACAGCGGTTGGACACGCGTTCAATTCTTGCGAGACCTTCCTCTGCCAGTTGCTTCAGCTTGTGCGTAACTTCCGTTCGGCGGCCCGTGTACTCAACGATCATCAGACATCCTCCTGTCGGAGTTTGATGCCCGCTATCGTACGCGCCGTTGGTGTGTGGAAGGAATCTGCATATCTTCGCGATATTTTGCGACTGTGCGTCGTGTCACCTGAATGCCCTGGCGCTGCAGCTCGGCTGCGAGATGCTCGTCGGTGAAAGGCTTGCGCGCATCTTCTTCTTCGATCAGCTTCTTCACACGACGCTTCAGCAGGACGAGTGGAAGCTCGCCGCCTTCAGGGCCGTTGACGCTTTCTGAGAAGAAGAAGCGGAGCTCGTAGACACCCTGCGGCGTATGCACGTACTTGTTGGCGACCGCGCGACTGACGGTGGAAGGATGGACGCCGATCTCCTCGGCGACCTCCTTGATCATCATGGGGCGCAGACCCTCAACACCCCGTTCGAGGAACTCCTGCTGGCGGCGCACGATCGACTCGCAGGTTCGAACGATGGTGTTCTTGCGCTGCTCGATGTTGCGAAGCAGCTGAATCGCCGAGCGATAGCGCTCCTTGACGTACTCGCGGACCTCGCGGTCGGTTCCCTTCTCGCGGAGCATCTTGCGGTAGCCGCTGTTCAGCCGGAGCGACGGCATGTTCTCGTCGTTCATTGCGACGACGTATTCATCGCCGCGCTTTACGAAGGCCACGTCCGGCTCGATGAGCCGGGTGGTCGACTGGTTATAGCGCTGGCCGGGACGGGGATCCAGGCGCCGGATGAACTCGACCGTGTCCTGGACCAGCTCCGGCGGCCGATGCGTGACCCGGGCGATCTCGCGAAGGTCTTTCTTTTGCAGAAGCGGCAGGTGGTTCTCGACGATCGCCGCGGCGATGTCGAAGATCCGGAGGACCTCGCCGGTGCCGTTGAGCGGCGTGGCCGTTTCCGGGTCGGTGAGCCAGGATCTCGGCTTCGCGGCGCTGTGCCTCAATCTGCCACAGAAGGCACTCGCGGAGGTCGCGTGCGCCGACGCCAGCCGGATCCAGCTGGCGCATGAGATTGCGGCCCTCCTCTACGAGCGCGAGAACGTCTTCATTGCCGGTCGAGTGCCCGGTAATTCCATGAACCAGTTCTTCATCTGTTGCCGTCAAGTAGCCGTCTTCGTTCAGGTTGCCGATCATCAGCTCGACGCACGCGTGAAGCTTGGGGGAGAGCGGCATGGAGCCGATCTGCCACAGCAGGTGGTCGGTCAGTGTGCTGGGTTGGGACAGGAAATTCTCAAAAGATGGCCGGTCGGGATCGCCTTCGTCGAGGCTGCCGCCGGTCTTGTAGCCGGGGTCGAGGTACTCCTGGAAGTAGCTGCCGAAGTCGACCTCGTCGAAGGGGTCCTTCTCGTCGCGCTCGGGAGCGTTTATCTCTTCGGCGGTGCGCTCGCGATCACCCTCCCTGGCGGCCCGCTCGTCGAGGGTTTCGGTGGACTCGTCCACCTCTTCGAGCACGGGATTTTCGACCAGCTCCCCATCGATCATGCTCTTGAGCTCTAAC
Organism: uncultured Acidobacteriaceae bacterium; assembly: GCA_963777205.1. Lineage (GTDB taxonomy): Bacteria > Acidobacteriota > Terriglobia > Terriglobales > Acidobacteriaceae > Granulicella. The sequence continues at coordinate 403,835 of CAVZPQ010000004.1, forward strand.
TTGTTGAGCGCAAGCACACTGACCATCTGCACGAGGCCAGGCGTAAGTACCTGGCGTTGCGAGAGCTTGATGTTCAGACGGGGCTGTAACAACCGGGGACCTCGTACTACGCCTTACGGCGCCTTCCGACCCTGCTACGGGGCTTTCGCCCCCGTAAGCAAGTTCAGGGCCAGTTTATCGCGCGGCAGCAAAAAACCGTTCTCACCAGAACGTGGCAGGTGGAAGAAACTCTCGGATACGAACATGACCTTACTGCGCCATACCTCTCAGGAACCCTTATCGCAGCGAGAAGTTTTCGCCCAGATAGACGCGTTTTACCTCGGGGTCCCTTCCCAGCTCGCCGGGGGTGCCGGCGCGGAAGATGACGCCCTGGTTGATGATGTAGGCGCGGTCGGTGACATTGAGGGTCTCGCGGACGTTGTGGTCGGTTATCAGGACGCCAATTCCGGAGGCTTTGAGGTCGAAGATGATCTGCTGGAGGTCGAGTACGGCGATGGGGTCAATGCCCGAAAACGGCTCATCGAGCAGGATGAAGGCGGGTTCGATGGCGAGGCAGCGGGCGATTTCGACGCGGCGGCGCTCGCCGCCGGAGAGGGCGTAGCCGCGAGTCTTGCGCACGTGGCCGAGGTTGAGCTGGGCCAGCAGGTTCTCGGTGCGCTTGCGGCGGGCCTCCCAGGTGATGTGGAGGGTCTCGAGGACGGCGAGGATGTTCTCCTCGACTGTGAGCTTGCGGAAGACGGAGGGCTCCTGGGGAAGGTAGCTGATGCCGTGCTCGCGGGCGCGGAGGTACATCGGCGTGCGGGTGATGTCGATTCCGTCGGTCAGGACCCTGCCGGCGTCCGGGCGGACGAGCCCGACGATCATGTAGAAGCTGGTGGTCTTGCCGGCGCCGTTGGGGCCGAGCAGGCCGACGACCTCGCCCTGGTGAATCTCGAGGTCGACACCACGGACCACCTCACGGCCGCCGTAGGCCTTGGTGATGTGCTCGGTGGTCAGGGTTCGCATCGGGGCGCTCGGATGCCGGCTGATCCCATTGCTGGGCAGGGTGCTCACTCGGGATTCGATGCCGATACTCACGCGATGTTCCAGACGGGTGCTTGGGGCGAGGAGTTCTACTTTTTTATGGTTGTTTCAGTGTGGACACGGTGGGACCCGGGCTCGCCTGGCGCCGTACCCGCCACCACAATCGTACTATCCGGGGAACGGAACAACAGCGTGGCGCCGGTGATGCTGCCCTGTTTGTCGTCAACTACGTGGGGCGGATGGCCGGGCGTGCCGGTCAGGACGTATTCGCCGGTTGCGGCGGTGTAGAGCATCTGGTCGCCGGTCGCCGTGCGGCCTGGCTGCTCGAGCGTGACACCGCCGGACAAGACGATCTTCTGAATGGACGACCCGACCGGGTCGGGGTCGGATTTGCCGGCTGTGCTCTTTGGAGTGCCGGCCGCTGCGCTCTGTCGGGGCATGAGGAAGGCGACTCCGCGCTGGGCACGGATGGTTCCATCCTGGCCCTGCGCGAGCACTCCGCCGGTGAAGACCGCCTCGTGCGCCGTTCCGGAGTAGTCCATGCGCGCGCTGGTCACGGTGATCGCGTGTTCTCGGCTGGGCGCGGGATTGGGTTTGTGCGGCCCGTCAGCCTGGGCAGGGGATGTTCGGGTGCGAGCCGGTTCGCTGCCGGACTCTGCACTCGCGAAGAACCGCGCGTACTTTGCCCTGCGGCGTGCGCGGCCATGCCTGCATGGAATTCCGCTGGCGGTCCAGCAGCAGGTTCGCGGCCTGGATCTGCGAGGCTGCTTGCCACATCCGGGCGGGCGCCGCATCCGTCCCGTGGAACTCCGCGGTCTGCGCGGCGCGGTGCAGTACCGCGTCGGCGGCAAGTACATGGGTTACCGCCGCACCGGGCTTTGCATTCGCGGCGGCGAATGTAGCATCGACGTTTCCGGAGGCTGCCGCGTCGCCCGTCTGCTGCATCATCCGGATGGTATCCGCGGCGACGCTGGTATCGCCGCGCGTGAGCCGCGGATGACCGAACAACGTGAGAACGTCTGCGTCGCCATCGAACGAAGCGCGCTCTGCAACAGCTTCGCTCGGCGGCTCTCCGGGCTTTGCGGGCAGGCTTCGAATCTGCACGTTGCCAGTCTGTTCCGCCGCCGCGATCTCGAGACCACCGCGCGGCTGCGAGGCGAACCGCGCCTGCAGCGTATCGCCGATGCTGCTTTGCACGGTGCCGTCTGGCATCTTCTGCTCGATACGGGTGTGGCCTGCGCCGTTGAGGGTCTGCGGCTCGTCTTTGCCGGCGGCATCCGGCGCGAGTGCGAGGCGCAGATCATCACCGGCGACGGTGGTGATTTTGAGTGAACTGGACTTGGCATCCGCCGCGTGTGCGACGGCATCTCCGCGCGCCCATGCATTCCCCTGCGCGTCAACCGACGACACGCGAGTGCCACGCCGCGTGCGCTCCATCGTCAATATCACGCGTTGGGCGCCCATCTGGCGCTGCAACATACGCCCGGCAAGGCTGCGATCCTGCATCTTCACCGAGACCGGGCCGACGACGATCGCGCTCGTAGCATATCCCGCATCATCGAATGCGATTTTCGCGGTCTGCGCCGCTGCTTCGACCGGCCGCGCCGCATTCGTGTCGGCAAGTTGAACGCCGCCCGCAAGCTCCGCGCTCTTCGGTTGCGAGCGCTCGTTCATCACTGCATGCAGAGCACTCGTGGTGACCGTGCGGGTTCCCTCGCGAAGGCTCACGGACCCCGTTGCGTCCACGAGCTCGAGCGAGCCATCCTTTCGAACGTGCAGCACGGCGTGGCCCGCAGACGACGTGCGCGCGCCTGACTGCAGGACCGGCGCGACGAGCGCGATCTGGTCCTGATTTCTGTCCAGATCCGCTTTGGTTGCGGTGAGTGATGCAGGAGCGCCGCGAAGATCTCCGGTCACACGCACGTCAGCGAGCAGATGTACGAGGTCGCGGCCCGAATCGAACTCCGCGCCGCGCGCATGCCCATGGATGCCGGCATAATCGATCTCGACATCCTGGTCAGTCGCTGCGACGCCGAGCTTCTTCACATACGTGAGGCCGCTGGTGCGCACGTGGATTACCTGCGCTGCAGATGTCCGGCGCAGCATTGGCCGGAGAATTGGGCCGGCCGGACGCGAGCGCTACAGGCGGCTCAATCTCCATGTCAACCTCGCCGGCGGCGTGCGCGATACCCTGCTTTTCGTCGTAGTCCATCTGCGCGGCAGAGATGTGGTCGGCGGGCTGTCCGTTCGCTCCAAACAAGACGAGCTTCCCGTCCTGGAGCGTGTAGCGCCCCTGGCCGTGAGGAATGACGTGGCTCGCGTGTAGCGTAAAGATCTGCTTTTTGCCGACGGCTTGCGACCAGGTGATGCCGTTCGTCTCATGCGTGATGGTGGCGCCGGACCGCGCCAGAATCTGTTTCCACGCGCGCACCGCGCGATAGTGGCCGTAGCTCAAAACACCGGCAAGCACGACGACCAGCAGCAGAGCGCCGGCCAGCAGTCCCCACCGTATTCGTTCCACCGACAACTGCATCGCTGTTGTACTTCGTGCGAACGGCACGCACGCCTCTCATCATCTTCTCATCAGGCTTCTCCTGAGCGCGCAGACAGCGCGATCTTCCGCGCACACTACAATCACCTTCATGGCCGACCAGCTTTACCTCAGCCTCTGGTTTCCGAACTTCCGTCTGCAGTCCCTGCCTGACGCCCTGCTGTGCGTGCTTCGCCAGTTCGTTGCGGTCTCGCGCGAAGGCGGCGCTCAGCCCGAGCTCGCGCGTGTGGCCGCCGCGAGCGCATATCCGATCGACTGGACCGAATCGCCGATCTTCCAGCGCATCTTCGTCAACGATGATCGCAGCGAAGGTTCAGACGCGGATGCATCGCTGCCGGAGAGCGCTGTCGCCGAAGCTACCGAGCAGTTGCACGACGACAGCGCCTACGAGTTCGAGATGCAGTGGCGGTTGTGGATCCCGGAGGCGAGCGCCGTGGGGCTCGACACGCGCTGGCGGCTGGAGCCCACGCGGGTGCGCGTGGTCGGCTTCGGTCCGAACTTCGACCTTGGCTCGTACGAACAGAACGGCCACATCCGCGTGGACTTCGGACTCGATACGCCGTGGACCTTTGAAGGCGATCTCGAGGATAAGGATGAACAGGACCCGAATGGCGAACCGGGAGAAGCCCCCGATCTTGACGTCGCGAAGCGAATCCAGCAGAACGTCGAGAAGTTGCTTGCCTTCACGCTGTCCATCGAGAAGCACTGCGGGATTTCAAGCCGGCTGCTCTGGACCGAGTCCGGTGAACCGCTGGCGGAGAAACTGATTGCGCGTCTGCAACGGCTGAACTAAGCCCGCTTAGCGCACGTGGAATCCGGTCACTGAAACGGCTCCGTCCATCATCTGCGCGCGCTTCCATCCACTGCGGTCGTTCAGCGCAACCCAGCGGCGCTCTTCGGTCCTGTAGTGCCAGTCCTTGTTGAGCTGGAAGAAGACCTGGAAGCCGTTCGCCTCCATCACGTTCGAGATGCTGTTGTCGTGCGAGTTGCGCTCGTCGAAGTCGACGTACGCGTTCTGGCCCATCTCGGCGTAAATCTCATTCAGGTCGAAGAGCAGATGGCTGATCGGATCCGGCATCGGATCCGTGTGCAGACCTATCCGCTGCGCCTCGCGCAGCGTGATCGGATAGCTGTGCGATGGATAGCCAGAGTTCAGCACCTCGCTGATCGCCTGCGCCTTCTCGACGTCCTCCATGTGATAGGACAGAATCTCAAGACACAGCTTGGTCGAGAGCGCGCTGGAGCGATCGACCGCCCCGATCACGAGCGGATGGACATACTTGAACAGCGACTCATACGGGTTCGCTCTCTCGCTGGTGGTTTGTTTCTGCCACAGCGTCACCACCCGCTGCAGCTCGTCCTGGCTGACACTCACGCGATCGTTGTCGCGATCGATGGGCGACAGATCGTGTGTCAGCGACGTGTCGACCGCGGAAAGATGCGCGATCGGTCCCATGAGAATGCGGTCGGCGCCGAGCGCGAGCATGGTCGCGGCGCTCTGGCACTCGAACGGAACCAGCACGGTCAGGTGCTTGGTGTACTGCCGGAGCAGGTTCACCATCCGCAGCGAAGCTTGTCCTGAACCGCCGTCAGATTTGATGAACATCGACAGCCGGTCGACCTTGCCGACACGTTGGAGCAAGCCATACAGGCCTGCGACGTCGTTCTGGCAGATCGACCCCTTGTTCGAGTTCCAGTAGGTCAGCATTGGTTCGCCGAGCTCAGTCTCGATGCGCTGCAGGACCTGCTGCGTGCGCTCAAACAGAATCGGCGGCTGCACTCCGCGCCCGTCGCTGCTCTCCTTCGCGCCATCCGGCACTATCGCCGGCCGCTCCTTCGGGCTCATCGCACCTCCTGCGAACTCGTCAGCTTCCATTCAACGCCAATGACGCGCGCGTTTCCACTCTCATGGCAAGGCAACCAAACTCTGGGCTGTTGAACGCGCTACTCGCGACGGAATGGGAATCAGCTCACCACGATTTCCGAGAAGTCCGCGATGCGGGAGAAGTCCTTCACCGTTCTGCCAACCAGCGCGAGCCGGTTGGCGCGGATCTCCGGCTCCGGCGCCATCACCATCACGCGATCGAAGAAGGCATCGACGACCGGGCGCAAGCCTGCGATGGCGACGAGCGCGGGACCGTACTCGCGGCGTGCAGCGAGCGACTGAACATCTTCGGCGACCATCTTGCCTGTCTCATTCAGCGCGCGCTCGGCCTCGTCCTTCAGCAGCTTCGGATCAACGCTGGCGGCAACCGGCTCGTCGCGATCAGACGCCTGCTCGAGGATATTGCGCATGCGTTTGAACGCTGCAGCAACGGCGAGGAACGTCGCTGCGTTTTCGCTGTTGCGAATGGAGCTGACGGCCTCGGCGCGCGCGATGAGGTCGCGGAGATCGTCGTGGCCGGAGACCATCACGGCCTTGGCGACATCGTATGCCTGTCCGCGGACCTCACGGAGATAGAAGTCGATGCGCTCGTCGAAGAAGAGCCGCAGCCGCGCCATCAGCTCGTCGGAGTGCCGGCCGGCAGCGTGCAGCACCTCGTCGAGCCCGAGCGGGAGGCCCGTCTCGGCCAGCAGACGAACGATAGCGTTTGCGGCACGCCGCAGCGCGAAGGGGTCCTTTGATCCGGTCGGCTCCATGCCGAGCGAGAACATGCCCGTGAGCGTGTCGACGCGATCGGCGAGTCCCAACAGCGCGCCTTCGAGTGAGCGCGGCAGTGTGTCCGTCGCGCTCGCGGGTTTGTACTGGTCGTAGATCGCGTCCGCGACGTTCGCCTTCAATCCTTGTGCGCGTGCGTATAGTCCACCGACAACGCCCTGCAGTTCGGTGAACTCTTTCACCAGCTCTGTCGTGAGGTCGGTTTTCGCCAGCAGAGCCGCACCCTGCGCCGCTTCGGCATCGAGCATCGTTCCGCGGACGGCGAGCAGCTGGGTGAGCTTGACCGTCAGCTCATGGACTCGCTCGGTCTTGGCGGCGTAGCTGCCGAGGTCCTTCTGGAAGGTCACCTTCTCGAGCAGCGGCAGGCGCTTCATCGAGCGGAACGCGCTGGTCGAACTCCCAGAAGAAGCGTGCGTCGTTGAAGCGTGCGCGCAGGACGCGCTCGTTGCCCTGGCGAATGATGGCTTCGTTCTGCGGCGTCAGCTCGATGTTGAGCACGGCGAGGAAGTGCGGAGCGAGCTTGCCGTTTGCGTCCTCCACGGCGAAGTACTTCTGGTGATCGCGCATGACGGTGACGAGCACCTCTTCGGGAAGCTCGAGGTACGCGGGCTCGAATCCGCCCAGCAGAACTGTAGGCCATTCGGTCAGGTGCGTCACGGTATCGACGAGCGGCTCGTCCTCGCGCCAGCGCGCGCCTTCGACCTTGCGCGTGACTCGATCGAGCGCCTTGCGGATCTTCTGTCGGCGCGCTTCAACATCGGCGAGGACGAAGGCGGCTTCTAGCTTCTGCTGCGTACTCGGCTGGGCTGCGCGATGACGATCGGCTTGCCGTCGCTCAGTACACGATGCCCGAAGGTCTCGCGGCCGGCGGTCTTCCCGGCAAACTCCACCGGGACAACCTCACGCGCCGAGCAGGCAGAGCATCCACAGCACCGGGCGGACGAAGCGCTCGGGCTTGCCGGCACGCCAGTACATGTTCTTCGCCCAGTAGATCGCGGCGATCTCTTTCGGAAGCTCCGCGCGAATTACCTCTGCGGCGCTGCGGCCCTTCTTCGTCACAGCTCGCTGCAACGTACTCGCCCTTGGGTGTGTCGATGGTCTTCAGCGCATCGACGCTGACGCCGTTCTTGCGCGCGAACGCTTCGGCTGCGGGGCCGGGCTTGCCGTCCTTGAAGGCGATCTTGACTGCCGGACCGACGAGTTCTTCCGTAACGTCCGCCTGCTGCGACTTCACACCGCGCGACGAGCACGGCGAGACGGCGCGGGGTGGAGAAGCTCTTCACGGCATCGCTGTCGAGCGTGACGCCGTGTTCGAGCAGCGCCTTCCCTGCCGAGCAGCGCGAGCGTGCGGCGTGCGAGTTCCGCCTCGGCGGCGGCGATCATGCGCGCGGGGACTTCTTCCAGAACCAATCTCAAAAAGAAGATCTGCCACTATCCCACCACCGCTTCACTCTGCTGCGTCGAGCGCGGCTTTCAGCCGCGACCTGCTCGCGCATAGATCTTTGCGACGCCGACGATCAGGTTCCGGATGCGCGCCATCACGCCGACGCGCTCGGTGACGCTGATGGCGCCGCGGGCGTCGAGAAGGTTGAACGTGTGCGAGCACTTCAGCGCGAGCTCGTAGGCTCCGAGCGTCGGGAAGCGCATGACGCTTGAGCTCGTCCTCGTTCTTCTCGCTCAGAACTGTCTTTGGCGCGGTCGAGCAGGTCGAGGCACTCGGCTTCGTAGAGCTCGAGGTGTTCCCAGAGCGTGGGCACGTCGGCGTAGTCGAACGAGAAGGCCGAGAACTGCTGCTCTTCATGGAGGCGGACCTCGCCGTAGGTGCGCTCCGTGCCGGTGATCTGGATCGCGCGCCCAGACGATGTCGTAGATGGAGTCCTTGTCCTGGAGGAACTGCGGCGATGCGCTCCATGCCGTAGGTGATCTCGCCGGAGATGGGGTCGAGGTCCATGCCGCCGCACTGCTGGAAGTAGGTGAACTGGGTGATCTCCTGGCCGTCGAGCATGACCTGCCAGCCGACGCCCCAGGCGCCGCCGACGGGCCACTCCCAGTTGTCTTCCTCGAACTTGATGTCGTGCTCGCGGAGATCGATGCCGATGGCGCGAGGGACTCGAGGTAGAGCTCCTGCACGTTCTCCGGCGGCGGTTTCAGGATGACCTGCAACTGCGTGTGCTTGAAGAGGCGGTTGGGGTTTTCGCCGTAGCGGCCGTCGGCGGGGCGGCGCGAGGGCTGCGCGTAGGCGATCCGGATGGGCTGCGGGCCGAGGACGCGCAGGAAGGTGTCGGGCGACATGGTGCCGGCGCCGACCTCGAGGTCATAGGGCTGCGGCAGCACGCAGCCGTGCCCGGCCCAGAAGTCTTCGAGGGCAAAAAGCAGCTCCTGGAAGGTGAGGGCTTTCTTCTTACTCGCTGAATTCATTTCATCCAGTGTAGCGACAAACGGCTGATGAAATATGGATCAAGTGATTGAAGCAGCGCTGCGAAGGCGGTGCTCGAGGTGGCGCTCGAGGACAGCGATGGCGAGAGCGCCGAGATCCTGGAAGAGCTCGCGGCCTTGATTGATTTCGGTGAGGAGCTGGTCGAGCGGGATACGGGCCATCCGGTAGCTTTCGGCGACGGCGGCGGCGGAGAGGCGCTGGCTGGAAGGGCCGCGGTCGTCGGCGCAGGTCACGCCGTCCGTCGTGGGGGACCAGAAGACGTCTGCTCCATGGACGTCGAGTCCACAGGCGGAGCAGTGGGCGAGTTCGGGCCACCAGCCCATCAGGCGGGCCATCCAGAGGCAGAAGTAGGTGACGGCGGTGTGGACGTGCTCGGGGTGCTGCATGGCGCGGAGGGTGGCGACGGCGAGGCGGAAGACGTTGTCGTCGGGGGCGAGGTCGGGCATGGCCTCGTCGAGTATCTCGACCACCAGCTGCAAGCCGGCGGCGCGGAGGGCGTCGACGGGAGCGGTCAGTGGGGACCAGGCGATCTCGAAGGAGTCGAGGCGGACGAGGTCGGCATCGAGAGCGTTGGCGGAGCGGGGGCGCTCGGTGTAGTGGGCGTGGACCTGGGTGGCGGGCTCGAGGGCGCCCCCGAAGCGGCGGCGGGAGCGCATGGCGTGGCGGGCGACGCCCTTGACCTTGCCGCGCTGGCGGGTGAAGAGGCTGACGAGGAGGTCGGCTTCGTGGAAGGGCCAGGTGCGCAGGACGATGGCTTCGTCGTGGTGCGGGATCTGGCGACCTTCAGGCACGGAAAGTTTCTCCGGGAGCAGGATACCCCCCTCCCCCCTGCTTTTTTGCGCAAAGTCTTCGATTCAGAGACTTTGTGGGTGGACTTCAGTGTGCAGGGAGTGAGCCGGAGAGTTGGCGCAGGATGGATGCGGACCCCGTTCCCGGGGGCTGAGTTTTGTCAAGTAGAGCCCGGGGCAAAAGCAAAGGCGCGCGGCTGAGCCGAGCGCCTGCTGGGATAGGGGAACGCGGGGGTTAGCGGCCGTAGTGGCCGGCGTTCTTTTCGCGGAATTCTTCCCATTTTTCGGGGAGGTCGTCGCCGGCGTAGATGGCGGAGACGGGGCAGACGGGGACGCAGGCGCCGCAGTCGATGCACTCTACGGGATCGATGAAGAGCTGGTCGACGGCATCGGAGTTGGCTTCATCGGCCTTGGGGTGAATGCAGTCGACGGGGCAGGCATCCACACACGCCCGGTCCTTGGTTCCAATGCACGGTTCTGCAATCACGTACGCCATAACTTCAATTCTCCTGGTCTCTGTGAAATGTCGAGCGGCTGCCTAAGCTCTGTTAGGTGGTCAAGTAAATTCTAACAACAAAATCCCGGCGTATCTGCGGAGGCGGGTTTTCCGTTGTGGGCTGACGCAGGATCGGCCAAATGCAGCGAGCGCAAGGGTTCGCCGACGAGGGTTCGCAGGAGTCGGTTTGCGCTTCGCAAATATATCTACGGTGCCGATGGCGGACAGCGCAGGAATTTAGATGAGTTTTGGGCTTTCCGGCGGTTCAAGGTATGAGGTTGCCGCGGTTGCGCTCGCTCGCGGTATTATCCCGGGTGAGATTTTCTGGCTTTATTTCGCGATGTGTAATGGCAGTTCGAGAAGGACTCGGGAGAGTGATCGATGAAGCTGGTTGTGATGGCGATGCTGTTGAGCTCAGCGCTTTGCTTTGGGCAGGAGCAGGGAGATTTCAAACCTGCACCTTCGAATGTTCTGGATTCGCAGTTTCCGATGGTGGACAGCAGCTCGCGCGTGGAGATTCGCTTCAAGGCGCCGGATGCGAACAAGGTGAAGCTGAACTTCTGGAGCGGCCCGAAGGTGGACATGCAGAAGCAGGCGGACGGCTTCTGGACCGTGACCACGCCGCCGATGGCTCCCGGGCTGCACTATTACACGATCAACGTGGACGGCGCGGAGGTGAGCGACCCGGACAGCACGGCGTACTTCGGCGGAAGCAAGTGGGCGAGCGCGGTGGAGGTGCCGGAGGCGGGCGTGGATTTCTACCTGCCGAAGGATGTGCCGCACGGACAGGTGCGTGAGGTCTGGTATCACTCGAGCGTGACGGGGACGTGGCGGCGAGCGTTCGTGTACCTGCCGCCGAACTATGACAGCTCGAAGGCGCGGTATCCGGTGCTGTATCTGCAGCACGGCGGCGGCGAGAACGAGACGGGATGGGTGCGGCAGGGCAAGGTGAATTTCATTCTCGACAACCTGATTGCCAGCGGGAATACGAAGCCGATGATCGTCGTGATGGCGAACGGGTATGCGACGCGCGCGGGCTACCAGGTTCCTGACCTGTCGCACGAGGCGTTCGGCTCACCCGCGTTCATGAAGGTGATGCAGGAGCGGATGGGCGCGTTCGAAGATGACATGGTGCAGGTGCTGATTCCGTTTGTGGACAAGACGTTTCGCACGCTGCCGGACCGCGATCATCGCGCGATGGCGGGACTTTCGATGGGCGGCATGCAGACCTTCCAGGTGACGTTCGATCATCTGGATCTCTTCTCGTATATTGGCGGGTTCAGCGGAGCGGTGAACGTGTTCAACGGAAACGGCAAGCTGGATACGAAGACCGCGTTTCACGGAGCGATGGCCGATCCTGCGGCGTTCGCAAGGCGCGTGCACCTGCTGTGGATTGGTGTGGGGACAGACGAGCCGGCGATGATGAAGAGCTCGCTGGAGGGCCTGAATACGGCGCTGGATCAGGCGCATGTGAAGCATGTGTTTTATGAATCGCCGGGGACGAATCATGAGTGGCAGACGTGGCGGCGGGATCTGAAGGACTTTGCGCCGAGGCTGTTTCAGGGCGGCAAGGGCGCGGGTGGTGCGGCCGGCAGGTAGGTTGCGGCGGGGTTATGACTGTGATTTTCGGGCGCCCTGTCTTCTGTCGATGTACCGCAGGATGGCTACCCAAAGGCTGACAAATATGCCTGCGCCTATAACGGATCGAATCAGGCGCACGCTCATCGTGAGGTTGCAAGGTCCATCCACGGCCAAGTCACAGTCGGCCGGAACTCTCAGGAACCACCAGAACCAAGCAACTACGATCAGAACCGGCGTAATTGAGAGGAACACCAGGGTTCTCCGGCTCATACGGCTATGTCTCGCGCCGGGCGCGGCGGGCGGCGAATTCGGCGGGCGTGGGGATGGGCGTGAGGTTGCGGCCGGCGAACATGTCGGTGAAGAGCGCGGTCATTTCGTCGTGGATGAGGCCGTTGGAGGCGAGGACTTCGCGGGAGTCGAGCGTGAACTTTGAGCCGTTGAAGTGCGAGAGGCGGCCGCCGGCCTCTTCGACGAGGAGATAGCCGGCGGAGGTGTCCCAGGGGTTGAGGTTGAACTCCCAGAAGGCTTCGAGGCGTCCGGCGGCGACGTAGGCGAGGTCGATGGCGGCGGAGCCGGCGCGGCGCACGCCGTGGGAGCGCAGCGTGAACTGCTGGTAGAAGTGGACGTTCGGGTTCTCGTGGCGCTTCTTGCTGGGGAAGCCGGTGGAGATGAGGGATTCCTGCAGTGTGGAGACGCGGGAGACGTGGATGGGTTTGTTGTTGAGCGTGGCGCCGGAGCCGCGGGCGGCGGAGAACATTTCATCGCGGAGTGGGTCGTAGATGACGCCGGCGATCATCTCGCCGTCTTCGTCGGCGCGGAGGTTGGGGGCGCGGCGCTCGCAGCCGAGGACGACGCAGAAGATGGGAAAGCCGTGGGCGAAGTTGGTGGTGCCGTCGAGCGGGTCGACGTACCAGCGGAATTCGCTGTCGAGTGCGGTGCGGGTTCCCTCTTCGCCGTAGATGCCGTGGGAGGGGAAGGCGGAGCGGAGGCGCTCGGTGATGAGGCGCTCGCTGGCGCGGTCGGCTTCGGTGACGAGATCGACGTCGCCTTTGTATTCGGTGTGGACGCCGCGGTGGAAGAAGTCGCGGAGGAGAGCGCCGGCCTCGCGCGCGATGGCTTCTGCGGTGGGGAGGAGGTCTGGCATTCGGGTCCTTGGCGGGAGGTTGTAAGTTCTAAGTTCTAGGTTCTAGGTTCTAGGTTCGGCGGAGGATTCTTCGCGGTGGGTGCGGCGGGAGGTGGTCTCGGTGATGGTGCGGATCTGGGATTTGTAGATGAAGAGATTGGGACGGCCTTCGCGAGTGAGGCGGAGCATCATGTCGTCGAAGTATTCGATCCAGCCGCTGACGACTTCGCCGTCGCGGAGCTTGATGGCGACGTTGACCTGGCGGTCGCTGAGGGATTTGAGGTAGAGCGCTTCCTGTCCGGTCTCGTTGGTCGGTGGACCTTTGCGGCGCTTGATCGGCATGAGGAGATTGTACGGGAGCGAGTTCGGGAGTTAGCGGTTAGGGAGTTAGGGGCGCCGTCTTGTCGGGCACGTACAATCTCCGCGATGTGTGCGGAGGGTTGTGGATTGAATCGGCGTGAGGTGGTGGCGCGGCTGGCGGGTGCGACGGTGGTTGGGTTGTGGGATTCAACCGGGGTGGGGCAAGTGGCGCGTGTTGGGCGGGGTGAGTTTGGTGTGTGGACGCCGCTGGCGTTTGGAGCGCGCGGCAATGGTGTGGCGAACGATACGGCGGCGTTGCAGAGGACGATTGATGCGTGTGCGCGGGCGGGTGGAGGGACGGTGGTGCTGCCGGCTCGGCATACGTTTGTGAGTGGGACGCTGGAGTTGAAGAGCGATGTGGAGCTGCACCTGGCGGCGAGTGCGGTGTTGCGGGCGAGTGGGGAGCGCGATGATTTTCGCAAGCTGGGTGCGCTGCTGTTTGCGAAGGATGCGCGCAATGTGCGGGTGAGCGGGGCGGGGATGATCGATGGGAACTTTGCCGCGTTCTTTCCGCCGAAGGGGCCGAATGGGTATGCGATTCCCTCCCCTTTTCTGGGCCCGTTCGATCCGCTGTATGGGCCGGCGGCGCGGAATCCGAAGGATGGAAGGCCGCGGATGATTCTGCTGGTGAACTGCCGGAATACGGAGCTGGTGGACTTCACGATTCGCGAGAGCCCGACGTGGACGATTCATCCGATTGGGTGCGATGGGCTGCGGGTGAGCGGGATTTCGATTTTGAACAACCTGGAGATTCCGAACTGCGATGGGATCGATGTGGACCATTGCAGGAATGTGCGGATTGAGGGATGCAATATTGTGGCGGGCGATGATTGCCTGGTGCTGAAGGCGTCGCGGAACTTTGGTGAGTATGGGCCGTGTGAGGGGATCACGATTACGAACTGCACGCTGGAGTCGAGCTCGGCGGGGATCAAGATTGGGAATGAGGGGGCGTATCCGCTGCGGTCGGCGGTGATTTCGAATTGCACGATTGTGCGGACGAATCGGGGGATTTCGCTGACGAATCGTGATGGCGAGGTGGTGGAGGATTTGATCTTTACGGATATGACGATTGAGACGCGGATGCGGTCGATGATGTGGTGGGGATCGGGTGAGCCGGTGTTTGTGTCAGCGGCGCCGCGCGTGACGGGAGCGGCGGTGGGGACGTTTCGCGGGATTCAGTTTGCGAATCTGCAGTGTCGCGGCGAGAGCGGGATTTATCTGCGCGGGACGCGTGAGGTGCCGCTGCGGGATGTGAGTCTGCGTGGTGTGGAGTTGGTGATTGAGAAGACGACGGAGATTCCGGGCGGGTTTTATGATGTGCGGCCGGATGATACGCCGGGGGCGAGCGGGTTGGATAAGCGGGCGATTGCGGGTGTGTTTGCGGAGGATGTGAGCGGGTTGACGATGAGTGATGTGCGGGTGGAGTGGGGAGCGAATCGGCCGGAGTATTATGGCGCGGCGGTGGAGATGCATGGGTGTGGCGGGGTGGTGATGAGCGGTGTGACGGGCGAGGCCGCGCATGGCGGGGCGGCGATGGTGATGGATGGAGTGGGGATGGCGGCGGAGTTGAAGGCTGGGAGCTAGCGGTTGCCGTAGTAAGCGGTGCGGTAGCGGAGTTTGTATTTGGCGGCGAGGGTGGGGTCTTTGAGGCGGATTTCGATGTGGCGGAGGCCGGTGGGGTCGGCGGATTTTTGCGGAGCGTAGTAGGCGAGGGTGTATTGGGTGCGGAGGTCGTCGGAGACGTGGGCGAAGGCGGGCGCGATGTCGTGCTTGTCTTCGACGTAGTAGTACTTGCCGCCGGTGTCGCGGGCCATCTGGATGAGGGCGTGCTCGCCGCCGGTGTTGCGGCCGGCGTCGGCTTCGATGGGAACGATGATGAGGGAGTAGACCATGGCGCCGGCGCGCTGGGCCTGCTCGAGCGCGGTGTCGTAGGCGCCGTGGCGGGTGGTGTTTTCGCCGTCGGTGATGAGGACGATGACGCGGCGCTGGCCGAGGTTGGAGGGGGTTTCGGAGAGGCGCTGGCCGGCGAGGTAGATGGCGTCGTAGAGGGCGGTCGCGTCGCCGTGCTGGATGTGGGAGAGGCCGGAGTCGAGGCGGTGCTGGTCGTTGGTGAAGGGGACGAGCTCGGTGACGTCGTCGGCGAACTCCATGACGTCGATGGAGTCCTGCGGGCGGAGGATGGAGCGGACGAAGGACTTGGCGGCTTTGACTTCGAGGGGCTCGTCGCCGAGGGTGCTGCCGGAGGCGTCGATGGCGAGGACGATTTCGAGCGGGGTGGTGGCTTCTTTTTCGAAGATGGCGATTTTTTGGGGCTTGCCGTCTTCGTAGATCTGGAAGTCGTCCTGGGTGAGGCCGCCGACGGGTGAGCCGTTTTCGTCGACGGCGTTGAGGGCGATGGAGACGAGGCGGGTTTCGACGTGGAGGGTGGGGGCTTGCGTTGTCGGGTTTCCGCGGCGTTCGATGGGCGCGGGTTGCTGTTGCTGCGCGGCGAGGCGGTAGTGCGAACAGGAGTGGAGTGAGGAGTGTGGCCCAGGAGAGCTTGCGTGCCCGAGTCATCCGGCGGCTCCGGGGGAGGCGATGGTATCGGGGAAGGGTTCGCCGTCGGCCCAGACGGCGCCGTCGGCGAAGTGCTCGCGCTTCCAGATGGGGACGGTTTTTTTGAGGGTGTCGATGAGGAAGCGGCAGGCGTCGAACGCGGCGGCGCGGTGCGGTGAGGCGACCGCGATGAGGACGGAGGTTTCGCCGACGAAGAGGCGGCCGAGGCGGTGGACGATGGCGATCTCGCGGACGGCGAAACGGGTGAGGGCGTCTTCGCGGAGGACGCGCATTTGTTTGAGCGCCATGTCTTCGTAGGCTTCGTAGTCGAGGTGGAGGGTGGCGCGGCCGCGGGTGTTGTCGCGGACGATGCCGTCGAAGACGCAGACTGCGCCGTCGCTGCCGGCTTTGATTGCGCTGACGATCATGTGGGCGTCGATGGGCTCCGTGACGAGTTGGACGAGGTCGAGGCTGCCGGCGCTTACAGGAGGAGCGCCGCCGCTGACGGGAGGCAAGATGGCGACCTCGTCGCCGTCGGTGAGGAGGTGGTCGGGGCTGGCGTACTCGTGGTTGACGGCGACGGCGGCGGAGCGGAGGGCGGCGGGGGTGAAGGTGCCGCGGTCGATGAGCGTGCGGAGGAGGTCGGAGACGCGGTGTGTGTGCGGGTCGCCGGCGAGCTCAAGCCAGGCGCCTTCAGGAGGAAGCGCGGCTTTGAGTGGGCCGAAGGAGAGCAGGCGAATCCGCATGCGAGATAGGATACGGCAGCGCGGCAGTGGATCGGATGGCTGGGATATACTCGGCTGCGAATTCGGACGTTGGGACGCAAATGCTGTGGAGGTCGGGTTTGTAGTGGACACAAAGAAGTTGAAAGAGACGGAGGTCAAAGTGTTCAAGGGATTTCGCGACTTCATTCTGCGCGGCAATGTGATGGACCTGGCGGTCGCGGTGATCATCGGCGCGGCGTTTACGGCGATCGTCACGGCGCTGACGGATAACATCATCAAGCCTCTGCTGGGCGCGATCATCGGCAAGCCGGACTTTGGATACCTGGTGGCGTATTTCCACGGCGGCAAGATTCAGTACGGCAACTTCATCACGGCGTGCGTCAATTTTCTGATTCTGGCGGCGGTGGTGTACTTCCTGCTGGTGCTGCCGACGCAGTGGCTGCTGGCGAAGTTCAAGCCGCAGGAGGCCGCGCCGCCACCGACGAAGGCGTGCCCGCAGTGCCTGAGCGATGTTCCGGCTGCGGCGACGCGGTGCAAGTTCTGCACGCAGCCGGTGTAGCGGAAGCTAGCGTCTCTCAGGGGCTAAAGCCCCATTGGGGAGCAGGGCACTTACGGCACGGCTGAAGCCGTGCCCTTAACGAGATATGAATGACCGCACAGATTGCAATTTCGCCGAAGCATCACAGATTTCACCGAAGCATCCAGCCTTAGCCGAAGCATCCCAGGAGAATCTGCAGTGACCCATTCCCGTGTTCTTTGTGTCGCCGGAGTATGCCTGGCGTGCTTCCCTTTCGCTCTAACTGCACAGAGCGCAACCCCGACCAGCGCGCCGGCACACGTTTTCGGGTATGCGGACTTGCGCCAGCAGGCGAAGTGGGACCAGACGTTTATGGCGGTGCCGGATGCGAAGCTCGCGGGTGAGCACCTGCGGATTTTGACGGCGGAGCCGCACTGGGCGAGCTCGCCGGAGGATAAGAAGACGGCGGATTATGTGGCGCAGAAGTTTCGCGGCGGCGGGGCTCGAGACGAGCATCCAGGAGTACCGCGTCTGGCTGAACAAGCCGAAGAAGATTGAGATTACGGCGATGGACGCGAGCGGGAAGCAGTTGATGAGCGGGCCGACGCCGGAGCATGTGGGCCCGGAGTATGGCGGCGATCCGTTCCAGAATGATCCGCGGATTCTGCCGGCGTTCAATGGGTCGTCGCCGTCGGGCGATGTGACGGCGGACGTGGTGTATGCGAACTACGGGACGCTGGCGGATTTCGACCGGCTGAAGCAGCTGGGCGTGGATGTGAAGGGCAAGATCGTCATCGTGCGCTATGGGCAGAACTTCCGCGGGGTGAAGGTGTACATCGCGCAGCAGAGGGGCGCGGCGGGCGTGATTATCTACTCGGACCCGGCGGACGATGGGTACGATCGCGGCGACAAGTATCCGCGCGGGCCGATGCGGCCGGACTCCGCGCGTGCAGCGCGGGTCGGTGCAGTTTCTGCCGATCTATGCGGGTGATCCGACGACGCCGGGGATTGCGGCGACGCCGGATCTGCCGGAGTCGAAGCGGATGATGGATCCGGCGAAGATGAATCAACCGTCGATTCCGTCGAATCCGCTGAGTTACAAGGATGCGGCGCCGATTCTGGAGGCGCTGGATGGGCCGGCGACGCCGCGCGAGTGGCAGGGTGGGCTGCCGTTCACGTATCACCTGGGCGGGACGGGCGCGGTGAAGGTGCATATGCACCTGGAGCAGGATTATGCGCTGCGGACGATCTGGGATGTGATTGGGACGATCGAGCCGGACCCGGCGAGCCATGAGGATAAGGACGCGTGGGTGGTTGCGGGCAATCATCGCGACGCGTGGGTGTATGGCGCGGTGGACCCGAACAGCGGAACGGCGGCGATGCTGGAGACGGTGCATGGGCTGGGCGTGCTGCTGAAGCAGGGATGGCGGCCGAAGCGGCGGATCGTGGTGTGCTCGTGGGACGCGGAGGAAGAGGGGCTGATGGGCTCGACGGAGTGGGCCGAGGGACATGCGGAGCACCTGGCGCATGCGGTGGCGTACTTCAACACGGATGTGGGGGTTTCGGGGCCGGACTTCAATGCGTCGGCGGTGCCGTCGCTGAAGGAGTTTGTGCGGGATGTGACGCGCGAGGTGCAGAGCCCGAAGGGCGGCACGGTGTATGAGCAGTGGCAGAAGACGCAGGCGGAGAATCCGCGGCGGCGTGGGCGCCGCGAATCCGTTCAATGCGCCTTCGAACTCGACGGTGAAGCAGCAGGGCGTGCGGGTGGGTGATCTGGGGTCGGGGTCGGACTACACGCCGTTTATTCAGCACCTGGGCGTGCCGTCGACGGATATTGGATCGGACGGGCCGTACGGCGTGTATCACTCGACGTTCGACGACTACAACTGGTTCATCAAGAATGCGGACCCGACGTTTGTGTATGAGCAGCAGCAGGCGCGGGTGTTTGGGCTGGAGATTCTGCACATGGCGGACGCGGATGTGCTGCCGTATGACTACAAGACGTATGGAAGCGATGTGGTCGGGTATCTGAAGGCGGCGCAGCAGCGGGCGTCCGAGGCGCATCTGCAGGTGGATTTTGCGCAGGCGAATGCGGCGGCGGCGCGGTTTGCGGCGGCCGGCGCGGCGGTGATGGCGAAGCAGACGGCGGCGGGATCGCTGGATGATGCGGCGAAGGCGAGGCTGAATGATGCGCTGCGCAATGCGGAGGGCGCGCTGCTGAGCGAGGCGGGGCTTCCGCATCGGCCGTGGTACCGGCACCTGATCTATGCTCCGGGCGAGTACACGGGCTATGCGGCGGTGGTGATTCCGGGCGTGAATGAGGGGATCGACGCGAAGGATGCGGAGCGGACGACGGCGCAGCTGGCGGCGCTGGCGGAGGCGCTGAACCGGTCGGCGGCGGTGCTGGAGGCGGCGCGGTGCGTTGAGTGGTTGCGGCGGCATTGATGGATACGCTACGGGCGCTGATTACTTTCGAGCAAACGTGTGGTTACTGCTGATTGTCGCGTGTAGCACAGTTTTTAGTTGACCGCGAGTAACTGTTCGCATACTCTGCAAAACATCCCTCAGCTGCGCAGTTCTGTTGCGTTGTGAAACAGAACTGGCAAAAACAAGCGCTCGCGTACCCGCCGCGGTTGAATGGCGGGGCAAAAGAGGCGCTGCCAGCATGTCAGTAGACATGGGCTCGGCTGGAGGGTCTCAGGTGTACGACATGTTTCTTGCGTCGGCTTTCTTCGTGGTTGTTCTGTCGCCCCTTGCGATCAACGCAGGGTTGAATCTTGCGGAGCGTCTCGCGCAAAAGCGCGAGGCCGCACGGGCGCAGACAGAAGCCCGCACAGCGCGTTGGCTTAAGGGTCGTGGCTTAGGGCGGTGGGGCGGCGGTCAGTTCCGCAGCGCCATCTGCTCGGTGACGATCTGGGTGAGGTCCGGCTTCTTGAGGCCGTGGACCTCCTCGTTGAACTTGTCGACCTTGCTGGACCAGTTCATGGAGCAGAACTTCGGACCGCACATCGAGCAAAAGGCAGCTTCCTTGTAGTAGTCGTCGGGCAGGGTCTCGTCGTGCATGCCGCGCGCGGTCTCGGGGTCGAGCGAGAGCGCGAACTGCTTCTCCCAATCGAAGGTGTAGCGGGCGTGTGAGATCGCGTCGTCGCGGTCGCGTGCGCCGGGGCGGTGGCGCGCGATATCGGCGGCGTGGGCGGCGATCTTGTAGGCGATGATGCCGTCCTTGACGTCCTTCTCGTTGGGCAGGCCGAGGTGCTCCTTGGGCGTGACGTAGCAGAGCATGGCTGCGCCGTGCCAGCCGATCATCGCGGCGCCGATGGCCGAGGTGATGTGGTCGTAGCCGGGGGCGATGTCGGTGACGAGGGGGCCGAGGACGTAGAAGGGCGCGCCGTCGCAGAGGGCTACTTCTTTATCGACCTGCTCCTTGATCTTGTCCATGGGGACGTGGCCGGGGCCTTCGATCATGACCTGGACGTCGTCCTTCCAGGCCTGGCGGGTGAGCTCGCCGAGGGTCTTGAGTTCGGCGAACTGGGCTTCGTCGGAGGCGTCGGCGACGCAGCCGGGGCGGAGGCCGTCGCCGAGCGAGTAGCTGACGTCGTACTTGGCGAGGAGCTTGGTGATGCGGTCGAAGTTTTCGTAGAGGAAGTTCTGCTTGTGGTGCGCGGTCATCCACTGGGCCATGATGGCGCCGCCGCGGGAGACGATGCCGGTGATGCGCTTCGCGACCATGGGGACGTACTGGATGAGGACGCCGGCGTGGATGGTGAAGTAGTCGACGCCCTGCTGGGCCTGCTCGTCGATGACTTCGAGGTAGAGGTCGATGGAGAGGTCTTCGACGCGCTTGACGCGCGAGAGTGCTTCGTAGAGCGGGACGGTGCCGATGGGCACGGGCGAGTGGCGGAGGATGGCTTCGCGGATCATCGGGATGTCGCCGCCGGTGGAGAGGTCCATGACGGTGTCGGCGCCGAAGTGGACGGCGGTGTGGAGCTTGCGGAGCTCTTCGTCGACGTTCGAGACGAGCGCGGAGTTGCCGATGTTGGCGTTGATCTTGCAGAGCGAGTTGACGCCGATGCACATCGGCTCGAGCTCGGGGTGATTGATGTTGGCGGGGATGATCATGGTGCCGCGGGCGATCTCGTCGCGGATGAATTCGGGGGCGACCTTTTCGCGGTGGGCGACGAAGGCCATCTCCTCGGTGACGAGGCCTTTGCGCGCGAAGTGCATCTGGCTCATGTTGGTGTCGCCGGTGCGGGCGGCTTCTTCGCGGCGCTTGACGATCCAGCCGGCGCGCGGGGTGGGGACCTGGTAGTTATCTGTTACGGCTGCGTGGCCGTTCGTCGCGTGCCCATTTGCGTTTGTGCTCATTGGCCTGAACTCCTGAGAGGGGCGGCCCACCGCCGCTGTTATTGGGTGAGTATACGCCGCATGGAGGCAGCCGATTTTCGAGCGGCTGTGCCGTTAGAATCTGTTCGTGAGCAACGATTCCCTTCCCCATTCTCTTCCGCATGTTCTTCCTCTGGGATTTCGCTGGTCGGCTGTAACGGCTGGTATTAAGGCCTCGGGCAAGCCGGACGTGGCGCTTGCGTTTTCTGAGGGCGGCGCCAATGCGGCGGCGATGTTTACGAGCAACCAGGTTGTGGCGGCTCCGGTGATCGTGGGGCGCAGGCATTTGCTTGCGAGTGGCGGGCGTGTGACTGCGGTGCTGGTGAATGCGGGCAATGCGAATTGCGCGACGGGGCAGCCGGGTGTGGATGCGTGCAAGCAGAGCTGCGTTGCGGTGGCGGAGCAGTTCAAATGTGTCTTTGATGAGGTGATTCCCTTCCTCGACGGGGATTATTGGAGTGCCGCTGCCGCTGGAGAAGCTGATTGCGGCGGTGCCCGCGGCGATCGATGCGCTGGGTGATTCGGAGGAGCATGCGCAGCAGTTCGCGAACGCGATCCTGACCACGGACACGAAGGTGAAGATTGCGCGAGCGAACGTTGTGGTGAATGGGCGCGTGGTGTCGCTGTTTGGTTGCTGCAAGGGCGCGGGGATGATCGGGCCGCAGCTGGTGCCGCACGCAACGATGCTGGTGTATCTGTTTACGGACTTTGGAGCGACGCCGGAGCAGTTGCAGGCGATGCTTGCGAAGGCGGTGGATGCGAGCTTCAACTGCATCTCGGTGGATGGGGATATGTCCACGAACGATACGGTGCTGCTGCTGGCGAATGGGCGGAGCGGGGTTGCGGCGGAGGGTGGCGCGGTTTCGTTGTTTGAGTCGGCGTTGCAGCGGGTGTGTGATTCGCTTGCCTACCAGGTGGTGGATGACGGCGAGGGCGTGACGCATGTTGTGACGCTGGAGATTACGGGTGCCGAAGGTGATTCAGACGCGCGGCTGGTTGCGCGGACGATTGCGAATTCTCCGCTGTGCAAGACGGCGTGGTCGAGTGCGGACCCGAACTGGGGACGGCTGCTGGCGGCGGCGGGGCGCGCGGGCGTGAGGTTCGATCCGGCGCGGGTGACGATCACGATTGGGGGGCTGCCGGTGTTTGCGGAGGGCGTGCGGGATCCGCGCTACGACGAGGCGGCACTGCATGCGGCGATGCAGGCGCGGGAGTACACGATTGCGATTGACCTGGGTGGCGAGGGTGGACGCGGGCAGGGGCGGGCGCGGTTTGTGACGTGTGATCTGACGCATGAGTATGTGTCGATCAATGCGGATTATTCGACTTAGCGCCCGGCTTGCACGGCGGTAACCGAACGGGTGTGCAGAAATCCGGCGCGGCGAATTATCGTAGAGAGTGGCTATAGAGCTATAAGTGTGCGTAATGGAGGGTGGGATGGCGACAAATCTTGAGGAGGCCGTCAGGCAGGACATGACCGCGGAGGTCGCCGAGTGGATTGAGGCGTTTGACGAGGTTGTCGCGAAGGATTGGGAGCAGGGCGCGGCGCTGCTGTCGGCGCTGCGGACGCGGGCGCGTGAGGCGGGTGTGCCGGCTGTCGGCGAGACTGTCACGCCGTTCCAGAACACCATTCCGAAGCATGATGAGGAGCCCTATCCGGGCGATCGCGCGCTGGAGCGCCGCATCGAGGCGCTGATTCGCTGGAACGCGATGGCGATGGTGCACAAGCAGAACAAGTACGACGCGGGCATCGGCGGGCATATTTCGACGTATGCGTCGCAGGCGACGCTGCTGGAGGTTGGGTTCAATCATTTCTTCCGCGCGTCGTATGCGAGCGACAAGGGCGAGCAGCCGGGCGACTTCGTTTACTTCCAGGGGCATGCTTCGCCGGGCGTTTATGCGCGCGCGTATCTCGAGGGGCGGTTCGAGGCCGGGCACCTGAAGAACTTCCGGCATGAGCTGCGCGGCGAGCCGGGGTTGAGCTCGTATCCGCACCCGTGGCTGATGAAGGATTTCTGGCAGTTCCCTACGGTGTCGATGGGAATCGGGCCGCTGAATGCGATCTACCAGGCGCGGTTTATGAAGTACCTGGAGAATCGCGGGCTGATTCCGCACACGGAGCGCAAGGTTTGGGCGTTTGTGGGCGATGGCGAGACGGATGAGGTCGACACGCTGGGCGCGATCTCGCTGGGCACGCGCGAGAAGCTCGACAATCTGATCTTTGTCGTCAACTGCAATCTGCAGCGGCTGGACGGCCCGGTGCGCGGCAATGCGCGGATTATCGATGAGCTGGAGTCGGTGTTCCGCGGCGCTGGGTGGAATGTGCTGAAGGTCATCTGGGGATCGGACTGGGATGAGCTGTTTGCGCGCGACCACCAGGGGCTGCTGCTGAAGCGCATGGAGGAGTGCGTCGACGGCGACCTGCAGCGCTTCAAGGCGAAGGATGGCGCGTACATCCGGAAGGAGTTCTTCGGGAAGTATCCGGAGCTGCTGAAGATTGTTGAGGACAAGACGGACGAGGAGCTCGCGAATCTGCATCGCGGCGGGCATGATCCGGTGAAGATCTACAACGCGTACAAGCGCGCGCTGGAGCACAAGGGCGGACCGACGGTGATCCTCGCGATGACGGTGAAGGGATACGGGATTGCGGCGGCGCAGTCGCGGAATCCGACGCACTCGGAGAAGAAGCTGACGGACGAGGGGCTGGCGGCGTTTGTGAAGCGGTTCGATTGCGCGCTGCCGGAGGAGACTGCGAAGAACGTTGAGTTCTACAGGCCGGAGAAGTCCGATCCTGCGATGGCGTACATGTTCGCGCGGCGTGAGGCGCTGGGCGGATTTCTGCCGGAGCGCAAGGTGCCGAAGTTCGACTTCAAGGCGCCGCCGATTGAGTTCTTCAAGACGTGGCTGGCGGGGTCGGGCGGACGTGCGATCTCGACGACGATGGGCTTTGTGAACATGCTGAACGGCATGCTGAAGAGCCCGGAGATCGGCAAGCTGATTGTGCCGATTATTCCGGACGAGGGGCGCACGTTCGGGTTTGAGTCGACGATGAAGCAGGTGGGCATCTACGCGCCGGAGGGGCAGAAGTACGTCCCGCACGACGCGGACATGCTGCTGGCGTACAACGAGAAGAAGAACGGGCAGATTCTCGAGGAGGGGATCACCGAGGCGGGCTCGATGGCGAGCTTCACCGCGGCGGGCACGGCGTATACGAACTACCGCGTGCCGACGGTGCCGTTCTATCTGTACTACTCGATGTTTGGATTCCAGCGCATCGGCGATATGGCCTGGGCGTTTGCGGATTCGCGCGGCAGGGGCTTCATGATGGGCGGCACCGCGGGCCGGACGACGATGCTGGGCGAAGGGCTGCAGCATCAGGATGGGCACTCGCACATTCTGGCGTCGACCATTCCGACGTGCAAGACGTACGACCCGGCGTTCGTTTACGAGATGGCGGTGATCATCCAGGACGGCATTCGGCGGATGTACGTGGAAGGCGAGAACATCTTCTACTACCTGACGATGTACAACGAGGATTATGCGCAGCCGGCGGCGCCCGAGAATCTTGAAGGGCGTGCGCGAGGGCATTCTGCGCGGCGTTTACAAGTTCAAGGCTGCGGAGAAAGGCGAGGCGAAGCTGCAGCTGTTTGGCGCGGGGCCGATTTTGAATGAGGCCGTGCGCGCGCAGCAGATACTGGCGGAGAAGTACGGCGTGGCGGCGGATGTGTGGTCGGTGACGAGCTACACGGAGCTGCGGCGCGACGCGATTGCGGCGGAGCGGTGGAACAGGCTGCATCCGGGAGAGAAGGAGCGCGTGCCGTATGTCGTGACGGCGCTGGGCAGCGCGAAGGGGCCGATTGTGGCGGCGAGCGATTACATGAAGTCGCTGCCGGATGCATTATCGCCGTGGCTTGGATCGCGGCTGGTGTCGCTGGGAACGGATGGCTTCGGGCGGTCGGATAACCGGCAGCATCTGCGCAGGCATTTTGAAGTGGACGCGGAGTCGATTGTGGCCGCGGCGCTTTCGAAGCTGGCGCGCGAGGGAACGATCAAGCCGAAGGTGGCGACGCAGGCGTTTTCGGAGCTGGGGCTGAATGCCGAGGCGCCGGATCCGGCGACTGCTTAGATCGAATTGAACGACAAATCCTCACGAGGAGAGAACGACCGCTTGGCCGATAATCCCCTGCTGCCCCAGAATCGCCTTCGCGAATTGCATGCGCTGATAGGCCGCGTGCGTGTCATGGACCGGCGCCGCGGAGTGGGCGCGCGTGAGGCGCTGGTTGCAGCGACGATGATCCATCTTTCACCGGGCGATCTTGTGTCGGGGCGCGCCGGGGATCGGACGCTGCTTGAGATTGCGCCGAAGTCTTCGGCGGGCGAAGCGGCGCACGAGCTTCCGGCGAATCTGCGTCTGCCGTTGTGCGCGGGGGCGGCGCGCGGGATGCAGACGGCGGGAACGGACCGGGTGGCGGTTTGCTTTGCTGAGGCGGGAACGCCGGAGGCGGCGTGGGCCGATGCGTTGCGCTGGGCACATCGCGACCGGCTGCCGTTGCTGCTGGTGGTTGCCGATGATGGGACGCGGGCTGCGCGGAGAGGATCGGCGCGGAGTGCGCCGGCGCTCTCGTGGCCGGAGCTGACGAAGGTTGCGCGCGGCATGCACCTGCCGCACTTCCCTGTTGATGGCGAGGACGCCGTTGCGGTGTATCGCGTCGTGCAGGAGACGGCGGCGCGCGCGCGTTCGGGCGGAGGGCCGTCGGTGATCTGGGCGATGCTCAGCGCGGAGCGGCTTACACCGCGTCAACAGCCACTGCGACGGCTGGAGCAATACATGGCAGCGCGCGGTATTCGTGTGTAAAAACACGCTGATGAGATGAACAGCGCGACAGACTTCGGGGCTCGCGAACCGGTACACTGACTGCATGTTTTCTGCGCGGTCCCCCCGCCCCCAGACCTTCTGCGCAGTGCTGTTTGCGCTGCTGATTGCTGCGATGCTTCCCTGCGGGAAGGCCGCTTTCGGCGCAGGCTCCGAGTTCGATGCCTGCCGCAACGCCGGCTCCGGCGAGCAGCGTGCCGTCGGTTGCTGCGCCCACGCCTGCCGGCCAGACTGCGCCTGAGCCGCAGCAGACCGCGCTACCGCAGGAGCCTGCCGCGCAAACGCCGGCGCAACAGACGACCCCGCAGACGACGGAACCGCAGAATCAGCAGCCGGCGGGCAATCCGACGACGGCTCCGGGAACGCCTGCGGTGACGCCGCCGGATCAGCTTGAGCAGCCCATCCAGGTGCCGCAGACGAATCAGCAGAATCCGCCGAAGCCTTCAACTGTGTACATGCCGCCGGCGTCGACGGTGGCTTCGGTGCCTAGCATTCCGGCGTATGGTCCTGTTCCGGGAGAGACTGAGGGCGATCCGTTGGGCTCGACGTACATTCCCGTCGACAGCATCGTGTATCCGCTCGCGCTGCGGCTGTACTCGATGGGTTATCTCGATTCGGCATTCATCGCGATGCGGCCCTGGACGCGGCGGAGTCTGCTGCACATTCTTCAGCAAAGCGCAGACGACATTACATCCGACGCCGATCCCGAGGCGATGGGGATCCTGGCGAAGTTGCAGGAG
This sequence comes from uncultured Acidobacteriaceae bacterium, assembly GCA_963777205.1. Taxonomy (GTDB): domain Bacteria; phylum Acidobacteriota; class Terriglobia; order Terriglobales; family Acidobacteriaceae; genus Granulicella. The sequence continues at coordinate 430,626 of CAVZPQ010000004.1, forward strand.
TATCTCGCCGACGAGACGCCGGGGAATAATCTGCAGCGCGGAACGGTGTATGGCGTGCAGTCGGTTTACACGCGGGTGACCGGCATTGGCGGACCGGTGTTGCGCGACAGCTATCACCTTGGGCAGACGATCTATAACGACTACGGCCGGCCGTATTCGACGGGGTTCAACAACGTCACTGGTTTTTCGAGCGTGAATGAGTACGGTCCGTTCTCGCTGTACGTACGCGGCGAGTTCCAGCACGCGCCGGCGTACGACGGCTATAACCTTGCGCTGGCAAGTCAGCTTTCGTACATCGACCAGATCTTCACGTTCGCACCGCCGAATGATCCGCAGGCGACGATTCCTTACGGCAACACGGGCTCTGTGACTACGTTTGCGCTGCAGGAGGCGAACGTGTCGGCCCACATCTGGCACCACGAGATTTCGTTCGGCAAGTCGGATGAGTGGCTGGGGCCGGGCATGGGCGGCGGGATGGCGTACAGCAACAACGCGCAGGATATCTACTCGTTCCGCATCAACATGGTGGACCCGCTGTACATTCCTCTGCTGAGCAAGGTGCTGGGGCCGCTGCGGTACGACTTCCTGGTGGGTTCGCTGAAGGGGCACACGTCGCCAAACGCGCCGTGGGTGCACTCGGAGGTGTTCGCGTTCAAGCCGACGAAGAACTTTGACTTCAGCTTCCAGCGCTCGGTGATCTGGGGCGGACATGGTCACGGCTGTCTGAACCCGGATGGTTCGGTTTCGCCGTGCAATGAGCCGATCACGGTGCACACGTTCCTGAAGAGCTTCTTTTCGTTCAGCGATACCACGCCGGGACTGAAGTACTCGCGTGACGATCCGGGCGCGCGCTACAGCGCGTTCACGTTCTCCTACCGGCTGCCGTTCATGCGGAAATACGTAACGCTCTATACCGATTCGGAATGCCACGACGACGTGACGCCGATCAGCGCGCCGCGGCGTGCGGCGTACCGGCCGGGCATTTACCTGTCGCACTTCCCGCATATGGAGAAGCTGGACCTGCGCGCTGGAGGCTGCGAGCACGGATACTTCGACGCTGCGCAGCATGGGCGGACAGTTCAACTACTTCGAGACGATTCAGAAGCAGGGCTATACGAACAAGGGATACATCTTCGGCGACTGGATTGGGCGCGAGGCGAAGGGCGGGAACGCGTGGCTGACGTATCACCTTTCCGGTAATGAGTGGGTGCAGCTGGAGTACATGAACAAGAAGGGTCCGAAGGACTTTATCCCGCTGGGAACGACGCAGAACCAGTTCACCGTGGATGTGGTGAAGAACCTGCGCAAGGATATCCAGCTGCACGCGTGGATGCAGTACGAGCGCTGGAAGGCGCCGCTGTATAAGACGGGACAGCAGAACGACGTGGTGGTCGCTGCGCAGATGAAGTTCTATCCGAAGCTGCACACGAATCCGGAGCCGGCGGCGAAGCGGAACTGGTGGTAGAGCGCAGGCTATCGTCGCGGCGCTAGCGGCCTGAGGCGAGGCGGAAGTAGTCTTCGTCCTGCCGGGCCGCGGCTTCCCGGGCGCGCGGCTGGGCCTTCTCGGCTTCGACAGCAGCGCGGAAGTAGTCGAGCGAACGTGTGAGGCCTTCGCGAAGCTGGACCTTCGGTTCCCATCCGAGCAGGGTGCGGGCGCGTGTGATGTCGGGGCGGCGCTGCTTCGGGTCGTCTTTCGGCAGCGGACGGAAGACGATCTCGCATTGCGAGCCGATGAGCGCCTGCACCTCGCGGGCGCACTCGAGGATGGTCCACTCGTTCGGATTGCCGATGTTGACCGGGTCATGCTCGTCCGATTTTGAGAGGCGCAGGATGCCGTCGATGAGGTCGGAGACGTAACAGAAGCTGCGCGTCTGCGATCCGTCGCCGTAGACGGTGAGCGGGTCGCCGCGCAGCGCCTGCATCATGAGGTTTGAGATCACGCGGCCATCGTTGGCCTGCAGACGCGGACCGTAGGTGTTGAAGATGCGGACCAGGTGCGTGTTCACGCCGTGATAGCGGCGATAGGCGGAGACGGCGGCCTCGGAGAAGCGCTTGGACTCGTCGTAGACGGAGCGCGGGCCGATGGGGTTGACGTTGCCCCAGTAGGTCTCGACCTGGGGGTGGACCTCGGGGTCGCCGTAGCACTCGGAGGTGGAGGCGTGCAGATAACCGGCGCCGTGGCGCTTTGCGAGCTCGAGCGTGTTGAGGGTTCCGGCTGAGCCGACGCGCAGCGTTTCGATGCCGAGCCGCATGTAGTCGACCGGGCTCGCGGGCGAGGCGAAGTTGAAGACGTAGTCGACGGGGCCGAGGTCGAACGGATCGCAGATGTCGAGCTGCTCGAAGCTGAAGCGGGGCTCGCGTTCGAGATGCGCCAGGTTGGCGGGGTTGCCGGTTGCGAGATTGTCGACCCCGACGACGTCGTTGTCTTCGGCCAGCAGCGCATCGCATAAATGCGATCCGAGGAAGCCTGCAGCGCCTGTCACCAGAACTCGTTTTCGAGCCATCGTTACTCCCCACGCGCCAGCGTGTGCGGCGCTGCGTTGGTGTGTGTTGTCCTCGCGGTTTGTTCGTCAGCCGATGGCGGCAACGGTCTCGCGCACCGGGGCGGCGGCCGGACGACCGACGCTCATATAGGTGAAGCCGTGCTCCTGCATGACCGCGGGGTCGAACAGATTCCTGCCGTCCACGACGATTGGATAGCGAAGCGCCGCGTGCAGCTTGCGAAGATCGAGCGAGGCGAATTCCTTCCAGTCGGTGAGGATGAGCAGAGCGTCGGCGTCTTTTGCCGCGTCGTAGGCATCGGCGGCGTAGCTCAGGTATTGCGACGGCGGGAGTTCCAGGCGGGCGCGCTCCATAGCGGCGGGATCGTAGGCGACGACGCAGCAGCCCTCGCAGAGCAGCAGTTCGACAAGATCGATGGCCGGGGATTCGCGGATGTCGTCGGTCTCGCCTTTGAAGGAAAGCCCGAGGACAGCGATCCGTTTTCCGCGGAGTGTCCAAAGCGCCGAGCGAACCTTGGAGAGGAAGCGGCGCTTCTGCTGCGCGTTGATCTTTTCGACTTCGCTCAGCAGGCTGAAGTCCACGCCCATCTGCTGCGCGACGGAGCGAAACGCCGCGACGTCCTTGGGGAAGCATGATCCGCCGTAGCCGATGCCGGGACGAAGGAAGCGCGGGCCGATGCGGGAGTCGAGACCGATGCCGCGCGCAACCTGCTCGACGTTGGCGTCGGCGGCTTCGCAGAGGTTCGAGACCGCATTGATGAACGAGATCTTAAGCGCGAGGAAGGCGTTGGAGGCGTGCTTGATGATCTCGGCGCTCTTGGTGGAGGTCATCAGAAGCGGCGGCGGAGACTGGGTCGAGCAATCGCCGTCGATGGCGCCGGTCTTCTCGTAGTAGGCGCCGGTGACGAGCGGAGCGTAGATCTGCTTGAGCAGAGCGGCGGCGCGGTTGCTGTCGGCGCCGACCACGATGCGGTCCGGGTGCAGGAAGTCCTCGACGGCAGTTCCCTCGCGCAGGAACTCGGGGTTGGAGACGACGTCAAAGGCGTCGCGGCTGACGCCGTTGCGCTCGATGACCCGGCGGATCCACTCGTTGGTGTAGACCGGGACGGTGCTCTTTTCGACGATGACCTTGTAGCCGCTGATGTGGCGCGCGATCTCGCTGGCGACGGCCTCGACGTAGGAGAGGTCTGCGTCGCCGTTTTCGCCCTGGGGGGTGCCGACGGCGATGAAGATGGCATCGCATTCGCGGGTCGCCTCGGCCAGATCGGTCGTGAAGCGCACGCGCGTGTTCCGGTAGCGCTGGAGCAGCTCCGGAAGATGCTTCTCGTGGATGAGGCTGTCACCGGCCTCGAGCGCGGCCACCTTGCGCTCGTCGTTATCCACGCAGATGACATGGTGACCGATTTCGGCAAAACACATTGCAGCCACGAGGCCGACGTAGCCCGAGCCGACAACCGCAATCCGGCAACCCTCTTCCATCCCAATGCTCCTAAAAGTGTTGCTACTGGAAAAATTGCTGTGTTCGCATTGTAGAGCCTTGCCGGCGGCTGCCGGTTGCATGAGCGTGTTCCGGCAAGCGCCGGAAAGATGTGATTTTCAAGTAGACTATGGGCTAATGACCTCCGGAAGGCCCGAAGAAACCCCACTACCCGCTGATGGGAACATGGCGGGTGGGGCTGGCACCACTCCCGCCGATACGACCTTGTCGGAGGCGCTTCTCACTATCAGGAAGCGCAAGTACATTATTGCGGCCATCGCGCTGCTTGGCATTATCTACGGGTTTTACAAGGGCACGACTCAGCCGCGGCTGTATCAGTCCACCGGAACAATCGAAATCCGCTCGGGATCCTCGAGCCAGTTTCGCGTTAACGGCTCGACCGGGTATGGGCCGGCGAGCTCGTCGCTGCAGACCCAGGTCGTCATTCTGAAGAGCGATACAGTGCTGCTGACGGTCGCGCGCGATCTCGACCTGCCTAACAACGCAGCGTTTACGGGCTACAGCGGACCGAACCGGCATCTCAGCCTGGACGATCTGCACGTCCGGCAGGGGACGTTGAACGCGATGAACGGCTCGATCACGGTCACGGTCGTGCCGAAGACGGACCTGGTACAGATCAGCTGCTCCACGCTCGATCCGAAGCTGTCAGCGGACATTGTGAACCGCCTGATGAGCGAGTACATCGAACGCAGCCTGCAATCCAGCTTCGAAGCGACAAAGCGAGTTTCGGACTTCCTCTCCCTGCAGCTGCGCGACTTGAAGCAACAGGTGGAGACACAGCAGGAGCAGCTGATCGATCTGCAGAAGCGGATCGGCGTGCTCGGTTTCGATCCCCAGCACAACCAGATTCAGGCGACTCTCGACGATCTGACGCGTGCTGTCGACACGGCGCAGATCGCGACGATTCAGCAGCAGGCGCGGTTCAAGACGCTGAAGTCGATGAACCCGGATGCGCTTGACGGCACGATCGGCGGGCAGGCTGCAGGCCCACTCTCGACCAGCCTGAGCGCGCTGCGGGCGACCCGGCAACAGTTGATGGTCCGGTATGCGGAAGACTCGCCGATCATGGGACCGAACCTGCCGCAGATGCAGTCGCTTGAGGCGCAGATCAAGGAGATCGACAAGCAGATTGGGGACGAGCAGAAGCGGCTAATCGACCAGGCGAGGAATGCCTACGTCGCTGCCGAGGTGAACGAGCAGCAGACGCGTGCGTCGCTCGAGACGGAAAAGGCCGAGGCATACAGGCTGCGTGACGCGCTGGTGGAGTACACGCTGCGGCAGCGGGACTTCGAATCCAACCGCTCCCTGTACGAAGGCCTGTCGCAACGGCTGCGCACGGCGGGCATCGAGGCGGGTCTCGAGTCGACCGAGATCGACATCATCGACAACGCGGTGCCGGCGATCGCGCCGACGCTGCAATCACGGTCCAGCATGATGGTGGTCAACGGGATCATCATGCTCGCACTGGGGATTGTGCTGGCCTTCGTGCTGGAGAGCCTGGACACCGGCATCCGGACGGTGGCGCAGATCGAGGCGATCTCCGGGCTGCCGTCGCTGGCGCTCATTCCGCGCATCCGCCGGACGGCGGCCGAGCTGGCATCGCAGACCGCTGTGCAGCGAAACCTTGGTGTGCTGGGCGCGCCGATGTCGCAGTTCGCCGAGGCGTTTCGCGCGCTGCGCACCTCGCTTCTGCTGTCGGTCGCAGGGCGCGAGCCGCAGGTGATTCTGCTGACCAGCGCGACTCCGAGCGAAGGCAAAACAACCGTCGCAATGAACCTGGCGTGTGTGCTCGCCCAGCGAGACGTCCGCGTGCTGCTGATCGACGCCGACCTGCGCCGCCCGACGGTTCACCATCGCTTCAACATCAACGGCAAGGTCGGGCTGAGCTCGGTGCTGACCGGCAGCGTTGCATTGGAGCAGGCGATCCAGAAGGTTCCGGAGCTTCCGACGCTGGACATTCTGGTCAGCGGACCGGTTCCTCCGTTCCCGACGGAGATGCTGGCATCAGACGCGATGAAGCAGATGATTGCGCAATGCCGCAGCACGTACACGCACATCGTTCTGGACTCGCCCCCACTGCTTTCAATTACGGACAGCGTTGTGCTGGCCCACGACTCCGACGCCGTGGTGCTGGTTGTGCGCCAGGGTAAGTCCAACAAGCATGCGGTGCGGCGTGCGCGGGACCTCCTGATGCGCGCCGGCACTCGGATCACCGGCACCGCGCTGAACGCCGTAGACCTGAATTCACCGGAGTACTACGCGTACTACGGATATTCCGGGTACTCGGGCTATGCGTCGGGCGGCGTGGACAGCAAGGGGTGGGAGTCGCGCTCCCAGGGCAAACAGGACAAGTCCGATTCGCGAAGAGGAGGTTCCAGGTGATCGCGCGAGCTTTCTCACTCTGCAGTCCTGCACGCCTGGGGTTCCGTAGTGCCATGGGCGCGCTGCTGGTTGTGCTTTCGATTCTCATCGCCACGCCATCGCAGGCGCAGTTCAGCGGGCCGGGACCGGGCGTAGCTGCTCCGACTACGGCTACGGTCACAACAGACCGGTCGCTGCTGTTTCCGCAGACGCACGACCCGGAGCTGCAGCCCGGCGACCTGATCACGATCCACATCTACGGTCAGCCGGAGTTTGCTCCCGGCGTGCGCCTTAGCTCCGATGGCACTGTTCTGCTTCCGTTGATCGGGACGGTAAAGCTGGGCGGCCTCACGATTTCGCAGGCGGAGATTTACATTGAACATCGTCTTGAAGACGCGGGGATGTTCCGCAATCCGCAGGTCACGATAACCCTGACAGAGGGGCAGAACCAGGTGGTCGCGGTGGTGGGCGAGGTGCACGCTGCTGTTCCGGTGGTCGGGTCGCGCCGTCTGCTCGACGTGCTTGCCGTAGCCGGAGGTCTGCCTGCGACGGCCAGCCACGTCATCACGATCAGCCGGCCGGGCCTCGCTGAACCGCTCGTCGTTGACCTGGGCACTGATCCTCTCCGCAGCAGCCTGGCGAACATTCCCATCTTCGCAGGGGACACGATCATCATCAGCCGCATCGGCGTGGTCTACATGGTCGGAGACTTCAAGACTCCGGGAACGATTCCGCTAACCCAGTACACACCACTGACCCTGATGGAGGCCACCGCGCTTAGCGGCGGCCTGATGTACCAGGGCAAGTTCAACGACGTTCGCCTGATTCGGACCGTCGGCGATCATCGCACCGTAGTCAAGCTGGACATTCAACGTATTCTGCACGGGAAAGATCCCGACCCGGTGCTGGAGGCCAACGACATTGTGTTCCTGCCGGATGACGGCCTGAAGACGTTCATCGTCAATGGAAACCTGGCCACACTGTTCGGCGTCGCATCGCTGATCATCAGTTTGAGAGGGCTCTGAGGCTCTGGAAGGCATGGCTGTCGGCGAGAGTCGCATACGACGCAATCCAGTGCGCCTGGCGTATCTGGTTTCGCACCCGATTCAATACCAGGCGCCCCTACTGCGCCGGATCGCCCGCGAGCCCGACATCGACCTCACCGTCCTGTACGGATCGGACTTCTCTGTACGGGGCTACAAGGACCGCGGCTTCGGCGTGGAGGTTCAGTGGGATGTTCCGCTGCTCGGCGGCTACCGCAGCGAGTTCCTGCCGCGCCTGCGCGATACCGGTACTGTTTCGGCTGCGAGCCCTATCAGCCGCGGGATTCTGCGCAGATTGCAGAATTCCGATGGTTCGGCTGCGTTCGATGCGCTGTGGGTTCACGGTTATGCGAGCGTCAACGCGCTGCACGGGATTCTCGCGGCGAACGCGCTGGGCATACCGGTGCTATTGCGGGCGGAGTCCTGGCTGGCAGATCGGCCGCGGAGTGTCCCGAAGCTTCTCGGCAAGAAGATGTTTTTGCGTCTGTTGCGACCGGCTGTTGCCGCGACATTGCCTATCGGAACGCGAAACCGCGAGTACTGGGCGCACTACTTCGGGCCTGAGATGCCGCAGTTCCCTATGCCGTACGCGGTCGACAACGCGTACTTCGCGAAGCGCGCGGCGGCAACGGATGTTGAGGCGCTTCGCCACGAATTCAACCTGGCAAGCGGACGTCCGGTGATCCTGTTCGCCTCCAAGCTGCAGCCGCGAAAGCATGCCGACCACCTGCTTGAGGCGTATGCCCGGCTGTGCGCTCGAAACCCGGGCGGAGAGCCGTATCTGCTGATCGTCGGCGATGGCGAACAGCGCGGCGGTCTTGAAGCGCGCGCGAGAGAGCTCGCGCTGCAGGGCATCCGCTTCGCCGGATTCCGGAACCAGTCCGAGCTGCCGGGCTTCTTCGCGCTGGCGGACGTGTTTGTGCTTCCGTCGCGGCATGAGCCGTGGGGGCTGATCGTCAATGAGGCGATGGCGGCAGGCTGCGCGGTCGTCCTCTCTGACGAGGTGGGCGCCTATGCCGATCTCGTGACCGACGGAGTGGAGGGGTTCGTGTTTCCTGTGGGGGACATCGACCGCGCTGACGACTGCGCTTGAGCGGGTGCTCGCCAACCCTGAACGCGCCCGCGAGATGGGCGATGCTGCCCGGCGGCGGATCGCGTCCTGGGACTTCGAGGCCGATGTTCGCGGGCTGCGCGAGGCGCTCGCGTACGTAACACGTAAGTTGCCGGTTTCCTGAGAGTCCGCTTGATATCCTGTCAGCACGAATGAGAATCCTGCACATCGTCGGAACGGTCAGCCCGGCCGCGGGCGGCCCGACCGAGGTCATCCGGATGCTCATCCGCTACGCTCCTCCGGGATACTCGAGTGAACTGGCGACGCTGGATGATCCTGCCGCTCCATTCCTCCGTGACCTGCCGTTCCCTGTGCATGCTTTCGGGTCGAGCCGCGCGCGGTGGTTTCGTCCGGCGCTGCTTCGTTGGCTGAGGAAAAACCGTGGGCGGTTTGACGGAGTTATTGTGCACGGCCTGTGGGAATTCACCGGCCTCGCGGCGATGCTGGCTTCAGCTAAGCACCCAGGATATGTGGTGTTTACACATGGAATGCTCGACCCGTACTTTAGGCGGGCGTTCCCAGCCAAGCACGCTAAGAAGTGGCTGTACTGGCTGCCGGCGGAGTATTGGGTGCTTCGACGAGCAAAGCGCGTGCTTTTCACCACCGCAGCCGAGCGCGATCTGGCCGCGCGGAGCTTCTGGCTGTACCGCTGGCGGGCGATGGTGGTTCCCATCGGCTCCGAGGCGCCGCCGCGCCGATTCGGGCTCGCTCGTAACCGCATTCGAGGCGGCCTGTCCCGGGGCTGCCGGACGACGCTTTCTGCTCTTCCTGGGGCGCATCAACGAGAAGAAGGGATGCGATCTGCTGGTGCGGGCATTCGCGGAGCTAAAGGACCGCGACCCGGGTCTGCATCTCGTGATGGCTGGACCGGATCCGGGCCACTGGCGCGAGCGGCTTGAGGCCATCGCCGCAGAGCTTGGCTGCGCGGACCGGATTCACTGGCCGGGGATGCTGCTTGGCGATGCCAAGTGGGGTGCGTTCGCTGCATGCGAGGCTTTCGTCCTTCCCTCGCACCAGGAAAATTTCGGGGTGGCAGTTGTGGAGGCACTGGCGTCGGGGCGGCCGGTCCTGTTGACTGATCCGGTGAATATCTCGCAGGATCTGGCGGCGGACGGCTGTGCGCTGGTTGAGCCGGATACCCAGGAAGGCGTGCGGCGGCTGCTCACGCGCTGGCTTGCGCTCTCTCCGGAGCAGCGGGCCGAAATGGCCGAACGCGCGCGGGAGAGCTTTGTGCGCCGGTACGACATGCGCCGCAACGCCGAGGCGATCCTGCGAGTCTTCGAGGACCCGGGCACTGCTCAGCCGTCCCACGCCTCCCCACTTCCGGAGGCACGCTGATGCCGCGCCAGCCGGAGTACCGCGCCGACGAGCATTTCAGCGGCGAGGACCCGTACACGCGGCCGGCATTCTCGTTCGGCAACCGCTGCGCGCGGCTTCTCTGGAACATCACTTGGCTGCTGCTTTATCGACCATCGCCGCGGCCGTTTCATGCCTGGCGCGCCATGCTGCTGCGGCTTTTCGGTGCGGCACTGGGACCGGACTGCCACTTCTATCCGGGGTCGCGGGTGTGGGCGCCGTGGAACCTGCGTTGCGCGGATCACGTTGGCGGCAGCCGACGGCGTGGAGATCTATAACCCTTCGCCGATGCGGCTGGAGTCGCACGTCATCCTGTCGCAGGACTGCTACGTGTGCGGTGCGACGCACGATTACAACGATCCTGCCTTCCCGCTGATTGCGTACACGATGACCATCGAGCCGTATGCGTGGATCTGTGCGCGGGCTTCGGTGGGTCCGGGAGTACACGTGGGTGCGGGTGCGGTGCTGGGGCTCGGGTCGGTTGCGACGCGGGACCTGGAGCCGTGGACCGTCTATTCGGGACATCCGGCAGAGGCTATTCGGCAGCGGCAGCGCCGCGAGGCTGGCATTCCAAGTGCGGAGACCGCAGCGCTATGAATGCTACGTCGCATTCGACGACCCCGCCGTGCAATGTGTCTGTGCTCATTCTCACGCTGAACGAGGAGCAGGACCTTCCGGCGTGTCTTGATTCGGTGGCCTGGTGCGATGACATCCACGTGTTCGACTCAAACTCCACGGACCGCACGGCGCAGATCGCGCGTGACCGCGGTGCATCGGTGACCACGCGAGCGTTCGATACGTACGCGCGCCAGCGCAACGCGGCGATGCTGCTTCCCTTTCGGCACCTCTGGGTGCTGGTGCTGGATGCGGATGAGCGGGCGACGCCGGAGCTTGGAGTCGAGGTGCGGCGCGGCCGCCGCTGACGCGCCGGCGAACATGGGAGCGTTTCGCGTGCGGCGGCGGGACTTTCTGTGGGGAACGTGGCTGAAGCATGCGCAGCTCACGCCCTATTACGTGCGCCTGCTGCGCGTCGGCCGCGTGAGCTATACGCGCGATATCAATGAGTTCGTCGAGGTGGACGGCGAGACGGGACAGCTCTCTGCGCCGCTCGATCACATCCCGTTTTCGAAGGGCATCGCGCACTGGGTGACCAAGCACAACCAGTACTCGACGGCCGAGGCGGAGCTGTTCGCGACGGGTGACGCGGTGCGCAAGGCGTCGCTGAAGGATGCGTTGTTTGCGCGCGACTTCCACGACCGGCGAGCGGCGCAGAAGGCGGTGTTTTACCGCATGCCGGCGCGCCCGCTGCTGAAGTGGATGTACATGATGTTCGTGCGGGGCGCGGTGCTCGACGGCCGGGCAGGCGTGATGTATGCCACGCTGCAGAGCTTCTACGAGTACCTGATTGAGGTGAAGCGGAGAGAGATTCTGCGCCGGCGCGAGAACCTGCCGATTTGAGGCGAGTGGCTAATGGTGAGTAGTTAGTGGTTAGTGAAAGCCGATAGCGGTCGTGTTTTGAACGACTGCTGAGGACTGATCACTAACCACCGTTCTTAAGCATTCTTGTGTCGCTATCCGCGCAGTTTGGCGAGCAGATCGGTCGGGTGGACGGGCTTGGCGAGGATCTCGAACTCATGGCCCTGAGCGCGGGCGCGTTCGAGGAGGTCGGCCGTCGCAGCCTGTCCGGAGAACAGAAGTACCTTGCAGTTGGGGAGCTTGGCGCGGGTCTGGATGGCGGCTTCAATGCCGGTCATGCCGGTCATGATGACGTCCGAGATGAGCATGTCCGGCCTGAAGGTGTCGAGCGCTTCAAGGGCCTTCTCTCCGCTGTAGACGGCGCGAGCTTCAAAGCCAGCCTGGTTCAGAATGATGGCGAGGGTGTTGGCGATTACCTGTTCATCATCGGCCACCAGGACTCGAGGCTTTGCGCTGTTCGTGTTGTTTTCTGGCATGTGGGTCCCTGAAGAAGAATTCCTTTCGTGGGCCGGCTCTCACGCAGCCATAAAATAACCCACTCTCGCAATGATACGGGAGCATCGGCCCAGGGATGCAGAGTATCCTATGCGACCTGTGATGCGAACTTCCACAGCAACGCTGCTTTGATTGTGGAGTTTAACGTCTGCCCGGACTGAGAGTTATGCACCGGAGTGGGCGATGCTACTCTCAAGGCGTGGTTGACCTGCACCACCATCTACTGCCGGGGCTGGACGACGGCGCGCCGGACCTGGCTACCTCAGTCAAGATGGCCCGCATGGCGGCGGAGGACGGCATCACGCATGTGGTGTGTACCCCCCATGCCAGCAGCCGGTACAGGTTCGATCCGGGGCGGGTGCAGGCGGCGCTTGGGCAGGTGCGGGACGCGGTCGCCGAGGCGGGGATCCGGCTGGTGCTCGGCAGCGCGTGCGACTTCCACCTGAGCTATGACAACGTCCAGGACGCGCTGAAGAACCCGCGGAAGTACACCGTGAACGGCGGCGAGTACCTGCTGATCGAGCTGCCGGACTATGCGCTTCCGCCGACGCTCGAGGAGACGTTCTACTCGCTGCGGCTGGCGGGGATGACGCCGATCCTGACCCATCCGGAGCGGAATCCGTCGCTGCAGCAGGATGCTTCACGGCTGAAGGAGTGGGTGCGGGACGGGATGCTGACGCAGGTGACGGCGGCGTCCGTGACCGGGCTGATGGGGCGCAAGGCGCAGAAGATGGCGGAGCGGCTGCTGGCCGACCGGTGGGTGCACTTCATCGCGACCGATGCGCACAACGTGAGCACGAGGCCGCCGGCGATGCGCGCGGCTTCCGACCAGATTGCGGGGCGGTTTGGCGAGCCGTACGCGCAGCGGCTTTGCACGGAAAATCCACAGGCGGTCTTCGATAACCGGGGGCTGGAGGCGCAGGAGGCTCCTCAGGGGGTGTTTGATCTGGCGGCGGGTGAAGAGGAGTTCGAGGAGGAGAAGCCGGGACTGCTGCGCCGGCTGTTTCGGCGGTGACGACCCCCTTTCCCCCGGTTTTTTGCGCAAAGTCTTCAGGTGATTTGGGTTAAGGGTGGACTTATGGTGTGCGTCCGGCGCGCACGCGGCGTAGAGGGCCCGTTTCGCGAGGCCGCTTTTGTCAAGCAGGGTGGACCGGTTTAGAGGCCGAGGCCGCCGTCTACGGCGAGGAGCTGGCCGGTGATGAAGTTGGGGCAGGTGGCGAAGAAGAGGACGGCGGCGGCGACGTCTTCGATGGTGCCGTTGCGCTTCATGGGCGTCTTGGCCGCGAAGTGCTCGTAGCCGGCGTCGACCTTGCCGGTGGTGACGATCATGCCGGGAGCGACGCAGTTGACGCTAATCTCGGGGGCCCAGGCCTTGGCCATGGTCTGGGAGAGCATGTGGAGCGCGGCCTTCGAGGTGCAGTAGTGGGCGTGCGTGGGCCAGGGGTGGATGCCGCCCAGCGAGCCGATATTGACGATGCGTCCGCGTGCGGCTTTGAGGTGCGGGAAGGCATGTTTGGCCACGAGGAACGGGCCGCGGGTGTTGGTGGCGAAGACCTCGTCCCACTGGGCGACGGTGATGTCTTCGAGGGGGGCGGTCTCGAACTTGCCGGCGTTGTTGACGAGGATGTCGAGGCCGCCGAGAGCGCGGACGGCGTCGTCGATGGCGGCGGTAACGGAGGTCTCGTGGTGGACGTCGGCGGGAATGGCGAGGGCTTTGACGCCGAGCGCCGCGATCTCGATGACGGTCTGCTCGGCCTCCTCGGCGGAGCCGCGGTAGGTGATGGCCACGTCGGCGCCGGCGCGGGCGAGCGCGAGGGCGAGGCCGCGGCCGATGCGGCGTGCGCCTCCGGTGACCAGCGCGCGATGTCCCTTAAGGGCGCCTTCGAGAGAGCTCATTCAGACAGGATAGCTTGGGGCGGTTTCGAGCGGCATTGAACTCCACCCATGACGACGATGAGACTGTCGTCATGAACGGCACCCGGCGAAGGCTGATATATCCAATCGGCATCTAACCATCGGAAGGTACAGAACGCCAACATGGGCCACAGACATCTCAGCCGCCGCGACCTCCTCAAGCTCGCCGCCGCGGCGGGCGCGTACTCCTTTATCCCAGGCTGCAGCTCGATCAACAAGGCGATCTCCGGCGCCAGCGGTGGACCGACTTCCACGTGCGCGAAGCTCACGGACATTGAGCATGTCGTGATCCTGATCCAGGAAAACCGGTCGTTTGATCACTATTTCGGAAGCTACAAGGGCGCACGCGGCTTTTCGGATCCTTCGAACGCGTATAAGCAGCCCGACCCGAATAACACGACCGCGTCACCTGCCGGCGTGCTGTATCCCTTTCATCTCGACAGCTCCAAGTGGAATGCGGCCTGCACGCACGACATTGACCATAGCTGGATTGCACAGCACCAGAGCTGGAACAACGGCGCCCAGGACGGGTTTGTCACGTCGCACATCCCGCTGAACGCGAATGACGCCGTGCTCACGATGGGCTACTACACGCGTTCCGACCTGCCCTACTATTACGCCCTGGCGGATGCCTTCACTCTCTGCGACAGCTTCCATTGCTCAGTGATCGGCCCCACGGATCCGAACCGCCTCTACACCATGGCGGCCTCCATCGATCCGGATGGCAAGAACGGTGGTCCGCTGCTGCAGACACTGATCGGCAACCGTACTTCCATGTACGGAAAGCTCACCTACACCACGATGCCGGAGCAACTGCAGACGCGCGGCATCTCATGGAAGATCTACACCACCGCCGACCAGAGCATCGGTAACGGCCTCGCTTCCGACAACGTCCTGCCCTACTTCAAGAACTATCAGGATCCATCGACCCAGCTCTACAAGAACGCATTCGGCCCACAGTTCCCCACCGACTTCATCGCCGATGCTACCAGCGGCAATCTGCCACAAGTCTCCTGGATCACCCCATCCGTTGTTGAATCCGAGCACCCGCCCGCACCCTCGCTCCTGGGCGAGCTCACCGTCGCGAGCATCATCAACGCGCTCACTGCGAACAAGGCGCAGTGGGCAAAAACGGTTCTCTTCCTCACCTACGACGAGAACGGCGGGTTCTTCGATCACGTGCCTCCGCCCACTGCACCGCCGGGCACGGCCGGCGAATACATCACGGCAACGCCTGTTCCGGATCCATCGGTACTGGGCGGCATCAGTGGCCCGATCGGGCTTGGGTTCCGCGTTCCGATGCTGATCATCTCTCCGTTCAGCCGGGGCGGGTTCATCTCGTCGGACATGTTCGATCACACGTCGGTGCTGCGTTTCCTGGAGACGCGCTTTGGCGCTGAGGTGCCGAACCTCACGGCGTGGCGCCGCTCGACCGTGGGCGATATGACGTCGGCCTTCAACTTCTCGAAGCCTGACAACTCCGTTCCGATTCTGCCGACGCTGAATGCCGCGGATCCCACACTGATCACGGGCTGCATCAATGCGCTGACAGGCAGCGTGGCGTATCCGATTCCCAACCCGCAAAGCCTGCCTACGCAGGAGGCAGGAAGCGCGACGCGGCCGAACCCGTCCTGCTGAGGAACTGGATCGCTCTTTGATCGAGCGGCGCGGATGTCGCGCGCGTGGTGAGGACTGCGCGCGATTCCGAGGACAGCGCCTTTGGTGAGCTGATTCAGACAGAATGGGTTGTGTCACAACCGGGCCTCTCGCCGGGTTTAGCGCCGCCCTATACTTCGGGCGTGCGCATAACCAGGGATTCAAATGCAGGCCTCGCCAAGGCAGCTTGGATGTCGGCACGGACTCGCGCCGGCGGTTGGTTTACGCCGGTGATTGTGACGCTTGCGTGTGTTTCCGTGATGATCCTGTCTTCAGGCTGCGGTCTCATCTACCTGGCAAACAACCATGCAAAGACAGTCGTTCCCGTTAACACGACGAGTCCGGACGGGGCAAACAGGGCTGTGCTTGTCCACCGGCTTCCGCCTCCGTACTCGAGTGAGCTGGAAAAGGTGTTCCTGATCGTGGCGCCGAGCAACGAGACGGTCGGGAAGGCAATGAAGGAGAAAGACCGGTCGAAGTACCTGGTTTTCTATGCAGACGGCACTGCCCGAATGGACGTCTTCTGGCAAGATGATGCGACTTTGATCGTCTCCTGTATGTCCTGCAATTTTCGGAGCTCGGACGTGCACAAACAACTGAATGCCTTCGGGGCGGTGAAGATTGTGTACCGCGGATTTCCGGAGCCGCCCTCGGTTCCTTGAGCGCCTGGAGCGACCGTCGTGTTACCGCGACAATTTGGTATAAACCGCCGTAACGGTGCGATTTACGCGGAAATGTGTAGCATCGCAGCTGGATTCACATACATTACGGGTCTTGAGCAGGACAACCCCCCTCTTCCTGCTCTCGCTGTCGGGCTATGCACTGCCTGGTGACAGGCGAATGTGGCAAACGAGGAGGATCAATGAGGATTTTCAAAGTTGGAGTATTAGCAGCTGTGTTTGCGGGATCGCTGATGGCGGGTGCAGTTGCCGCCCAGGCGCAGACGTTGGGAATTACCTACTACACAATCAGCAGCAGCGATCCGGATGCGAACAATCTGGGCATATCCGGTCTGCTGAGTAACGAGGTGCAGAATTCCCTGGGCATCAACGGGCTGCCGCTTCTGAATACGGCGGCCTATGGATGTACGTCAAATTGTTATTCGGCAAATCCACCTACCAATGTGCTGCCGGACGGGGAGATCACGTATTGGGCGCCGGCTTACAACAGCTATGTGACCCAGACTTCGACGGGAACGGCGAATCTGCCGTTCAGTGTTCCGCAGAACTTCTTCCCGCCGAACGGCACGGGGACCCAAGGCGACGGAGGTAGCGCTGGTTATCAGGCAGTGATGATGGCCGGAACGCTCATTGCGCCTTCGGCCGAGCAGCTCAGCTTCACGGTCGGATCGGACGACATGGCGTTCGTGTATTTGGATGGCCAGGTGGTCTGTGATGATGGCGGTGTTCACGGATCCACCGGGGTGACGTGCACAACGCCGACGGTCACAGCGGGCAATCACACGCTCGACCTGTTCTTCGTGGACATCAACCAGGTGCAATCGGGTTTGACGTTCTCGGTCGACACGACGGGCGTGACGACCTCGCCGACGCCGGAGCCGAGCTCGCTGATGCTGCTGGGCACGGGCGTGCTGGGTGCCGCGGGAGCGATTCGGCGCCGCATGCTGCGGAAGTAAACCTGTTGTTGAAATCGGAAGGGCCGGAGGGTTCGCCTCCGGCCTTTTTCATTTGAGAGCAGAGTGGGTGCCGTTTAGTGAGGCTGGCCGGGATTCGCCTGGGGCGTGCTGGGCGGGTCCGCTTTGGGGATGACGCGCTCCTGGACGCCGGGCTTGGTCTGGGAGGACTTGCCGTCGTTGTCGGCGTAGGCGGAGACCTGGGCGCGGGGGCGCTCGAGCTTGAGGGTGATCTGCTTGCCGTCGGGCGTGAGGTCGAACTCGGTGGCGGCGGTGGCGTAGCCGGAGGCGATGACCTGGACGAGGACGTGGCTGCCGACCTCGAGGAGATCGATATGGGCGTTGCCGTCGGGGTCGGTCTTGACCTCGAGATTGCCGTCGGACTTGCCGTTGCGGATGGCGTGGAAGACGACGCCGGCGTTTTCAAACGGCTTGCCGTTGAACGCCTTGATGACGGTGATGGTGACCGGAGCGGTGGGCGGCGGCGGCTGCCACTTGCGGCCGTGCTCCTGGGCGGCGGCTGGCATGACGGCGAGGGCGGCTGAGAGAAGGGCCGCGGGCATGAAGCGGGTGAAGCGCATGCGAGGATTTTAGCGTGCGGGGTGGGATTCCGGCTTGAGGCTGGGTTTCTGTAAAGGTTCGAGGCGTGACGGAGGAGGTATCGCGGCTGGCAAGGAGCCGCGACCCGCGCTCCTGGAGGCCGGGCTTCTCCGCTGGCCGGCAAATAATATGCGCGTACTTGACTAAGATTTCCGCGGTTCGGTCTTGACGTGGGAGGGTTGGCGGGACTAGATTAGCAGTCGGAAGCAGAGAGTGCCAACTCCCGGAGCCGGGCTACCGGCTTTCTGAAGGCAGCTCTCGAAACCGCAAACAAGGAGACATGAGAAACATGGCAGCTAATAAGTTCACGCCGTTGCACGACCGGATCCTGGTGCAGCGCCTGGAAGAGGGCGAGACCGTTCGCGGCGGGATTATCATCCCCGACTCGGCGAAGGAGAAGCCGCAGCAGGGCAAGGTCATCTCGGTGGGCAAGGGCAAGTCGAATGACGAGGGCAAGGTGTTTCCGCTGGACGTGAAGGCCGGTGACACGGTGCTGTTCGGCAAGTATGCGGGCACGGAGATCAAGCTGGACGGCGAGGACTTCCTCATCATGCGTGAGGAAGAGGTTCTCGGAATCCTGAAGTAGGCATTGCATGCAGCGGACGCGGCTTCGCCGCCATTCGCTAGTCAAGCGCGCTGACAAATTTTGAGCGGGGTTCGCCTCGCAGACGATTTCAAGACGGAGAAGGAAAAATGGCAAAGCAGATTCTGCACGGAGAAGATTCGCGTCAGGCGATTCTGCGCGGTGTGAACCACCTCGCGAACGCAGTGAAGGTGACGCTCGGTCCGAAGGGACGGAACGTTGTTATTGAGAAGAAGTTTGGCTCGCCCACGATTACCAAGGACGGCGTGACGGTTGCGAAGGAAGTTGAGCTTCCGGAGGGCCTGGAGAACATGGGCGCGCAGATGGTGAAGGAGGTCGCTTCGAAGACCTCGGATGTGGCCGGCGACGGCACGACCACCGCGACTGTTCTGGCGCAGGCGATTTATCGCGAGGGCGTGAAGACGGTTGCGGCGGGTGCGAACCCGATGGCGCTGAAGCGCGGCATCGACAAGGCTGTTGAGGCTGTGATCGGCAAGCGCGATGAGAACGGCAATGTTGAGGGCGGCGCGCTGAGCGAGTTCTCGAAGCCGGTGAGCGGCGACATGATCGCGCAGGTGGGAACGATTTCGGCGAACTCGGATTCGACGATCGGCACGATTATTGCCGAGGCGATGAAGAAGGTCGGCAAGGATGGCGTGATCACGGTTGAAGAGTCGCGCACGATGGAGACGCAGCTGGATGTGGTCGAGGGCATGCAGTTCGACCGCGGCTATCTGTCGCCGTATTTCGTGACCGATGCGGAGCGCATGGAAGCGGTGCTCGAGAATCCGTACATCCTGATTTACGAGAAGAAGATTTCGACGATGAAGGACCTGCTGCCGCTGCTCGAGCAGGTTGCGCGCACGGGCAAGCCGCTGCTCATCATTGCAGAGGATGTGGACGGTGAGGCGCTCGCGACTCTGGTTGTGAACAAGCTGCGCGGCACGCTGAACGTCGCTGCGGTGAAGGCGCCGGGCTTCGGCGACCGGCGCAAGGCCATGCTTGAGGACATTGCGGTTCTCACGAACGGCAAGGCGATCACCGAGGACCTCGGCATCAAGCTTGAGGGCGTGAAGATCGAGGACCTGGGCACGGCGAAGCGCGTGACGATCGACAAGGACAACACGACGATCGTGGACGGCGGCGGCACCGATGACAAGATCTCCGGACGCGTGAAGGAGATTCGCGCGCAGATCGACAAGACGACCTCCGACTACGACCGCGAGAAGCTGCAGGAGCGGCTGGCCAAGCTGGTCGGCGGCGTTGCGGTGATCAAGGTTGGAGCGGCGACCGAGACCGAGATGAAGGAGAAGAAGGCGCGCGTGGAGGATGCGATGCATGCGACACGTGCGGCGGTCGAGGAAGGCATTGTTCCGGGCGGCGGCGTTGCGCTGGTTCGTGCGGGCAAGGCTGTCGACAAGCTGGTCGCGACGCTCGAGGGTGACGAGAAGGTCGGCGCGCAGATCATTCGCCGGGCTCTTGAGGAGCCGTTGCGGATGATCGTGCAGAACGCGGGCGAGGAAGGCTCGGTTGTGATCGGCAAGATCAACGACTCGAAGGAGCCGAACTTCGGCTACAACGCCGGGACCGGCAAGTACGAGGACCTGGTCAAGGCCGGCGTGATCGACCCGACGAAGGTGACGCGGACTGCTCTGCAGAATGCGGCGTCGATTGCCGGGCTGATGCTGACGACCGAGGCGATGATCGCTGAGATTCCGGAGAAGAAGGAAGCTTCGGGCGGCGGCCACAACCACGGCGGCGGCATGGACGGCATGTACTAGTCCTGCGCGGACGGCGAGACGCGGCCTTCGGCCGCAGAAGCAAAAGCAAAAGCAAAGGCGGAGGCCCTGGAGAGATCCGGGGCCTTTCCCTTTTTTGTCGCGGAGATAAGGTTCGGTCGGGCGTATTGAAGCGAGCGGCCGTTGCGTCGTTATCAGATGAAGTTGAGAATGAACGGGCTATGGAATCAAGCCGGGGTCTTTTTTTTGGGAGCTTTGTTTGCTACGTTTTGCTCAGGGTTTTTCGGGCGAACTGTAGACGACCGGCGTGTGCGCGCCGTCTACGGGTATGCTTAAGGCTGAATCTGCGCTGACGGCTATGGAGGTCGTTTGATCGTCCTGGAAGGACTCGAGAGGAAACGCTCGCTCTCTCGACGCATTGGCGACTTCGTCTATGGCCAGCCGCAGATTGTGTGGGTTGCGGGCGCGACTCTGCTGGCATTGCTGATCCGGATGATTGTGGTGTGCTGCGCGTTTCGCGGCGTGGCGGATCCGGTCAATGCGCACGCGGAGTTCGGGTTCGAGATGGGGTGGACGGCGCGGTCGATTGCGCTGGGGCATGGGTTCAGCGGACCGTTTCAGTCGCTGACCGGGCCGACGGCGATTGTGCCGCCGCTGTATCCGTATCTGCTGGCCGGAATCTTCAAGCTGTTTGGGCTGTATACGCCGCTGGCTGCCTTTGTGGCGCTGACGCTGAACAGTGTGCTTTCCGCGCTGACGTGCATTCCGATTTATGGGGCGGCGCGCGAGGTTTCCGGTGAGCGGGTGGCGCGGTGGGCGGCGCTGGGATGGGCGATCTATCCGTTTGCGATCTTCTATGCGTCGGCGCAGGTGTGGGATTATGCGCTGACGTCGCTGGTTTTTGCGTGCTGCTTCTGGTGGTCGATGCGGCTGCACAGGACGGTTGGAGCGGGCGCGTGGATTTTGTTTGGTCTGGTGTTCGGGATCGGCGCGCTGTCGAATCCGTCGATTGCGTCAGTGCTTCCCTTCCTTTTGCTGATTGCGGTTTGGCGTGCGCGGGAGATCGGCGTTCCGTCGTTCAAGCGCGCTGTGCTGGCCTCGGCCGCGTTTGCGGTGGTGATCCTTCCGTGGGGGATCCGCAACCAGCGCGTGCTGCACATGATGACTCCGCTGCGGGATGGGTTCTGGCTGGAGCTGTACGCGGGCAATATCGGGGATTCGATGAACAGCAACTCGCCGATGGCGCACCCGGCGAGCAATCCCGCGGAGCTGGCGCTCTACGACCAGATGGGCGAGCGGGCGTACATGGCGCAGAAGCAGGCGCTCGCAATTGCATCCGTGCGGCAGCATAAGTGGATGTTTGTTGAGGCCACGGGACGGCGTGTGCTGCGCTACTGGACCGGGTACTGGAGCTTCTCGCCGGCGTATCTGCAGCTGGAGCCGCTGGATGTTCCGAATGTGCCGTTCTGCACGGTGCTGACGATCTTTGGGCTGTTCGGGATTGCGATGTGGCCTGGCAAGGAGCGGAATAAGCTGCTTCCGTTTGCGGCGCTGCTGATTGTGTTTCCGCTTCCCTACTACCTGACGCACGCGTCGATGGACTACCGTCAGCCGATTGAGCCGGAGATGGCGATCCTGGTGACGGCGGGGATGCTCGCGGTGCGCGACAGGATGCGAGCAGGGGCGGCCGAGCCGGTCGAGATGGCGACGGACATGGACCTGGTCCGTCGTAGATCAGCGAAGGAAGCGGTCAGAGGAAACGAACAGAGGCTCCGCGGTGGCGGAGCCTCTGTTGTTTTCGGTGCGTTAGTTATTAGCGCGCAGCTACGGTTGAGCCGGCAAGATTCTCGCCAGGACGAACTTCCTGGGGTGCGCGGATCTTTACGCCGGGCTGGTTTGATTTCACCTTGAGGCGGACCAGGTCGTTGTGCTTGCCGTTGGTGACGGCCGTGAAGCCGATCTCATAGCTCGACTTGATGGCGCGGCCAAACTCGTTCAGGAACGGGCCGATGGAGACGGGAGGAATCGATCCCTGGTTGAAGAGCTCGCCGCCGGTTGCGTCGCCGACCTGCTGGAGGTAGCTTTGTCCGCTGAAGCTGCCGCGGCCGCCGCGGAATCCGGCGTCCTGGAAGTAGATGGAGTAGACGGCTACGCCGGCGCGGAGGGCGTCATCCTGCGCGGCCTGCACGTAGGGGCTGTCCTGGTTCATGATCGACGGGCGGCCGTTGTAGGGGTCGACGCCGTTGGTGATCATCAGGACGAAACGTGCGGCCGGCGTGGAGGAAGGCCAGTGCTTCACGAAGTCCTGCAGGCAGAAGTACGGGCTGGCGCTGCTACCGCGGGCGCCCATGGGAATGCGGAGCTGGTTGGAGAGTTCCTGCCGGTCCGCGGTGAAGCGTCCGTCAGAGCGCACGGTGCCGTTCTCCATGTAGCCGATGAGCACGCGCGCGTTAGGCGGAAGCGAGTTGATGAACTGCTGAAGGTCGCCCACCTGCTGGCCGAACGAGGTGCGCAGACCGTCGTCGATGAGGATGGCGATCTCGACCGGACCGCGGTCGGCCGGGCGAAGGAAGGTGACGGGTGTGGTGTGTCCGTTCACTTCGACGCTCAGCGAACTGGGATTGAGTTGAGCCGCGTTCTTCGAAGCCACCATGATGGTTGCCGTGGTGGGGACCGGACCTTCCTGCTGGATCTCCTGCGCGGAGGCCGCGACAGCTACACCGGCCGCCAAGGCGGCAAAGGCCAGAGCTTTGGGAAATGCTTTGAACATCATTGTTTCTCCTTCTTCTGTATCTAGATACTCTTCTTCAGTCCTCTCACTCTTCTTTAGATGAAGACAGGGGAGAAACGATTGAAGTTGCAGGTGCGACGGCATGAAAGCGGCCGCACCGTGCGAAAAACCTAGTCGCCGCCGAGCCGCAGCTTGAGGCCGGCGCGGACGGTGAGCGGCAGGCCGGGGAAGCCGATCGGGCCGATGTGCTGGTCGTTCAGGAGGTTGTTGATCTGCGCGAAGACAGAGATGTTCTTGCTCACGGAGTAGGTGCCGCCGAGGTCCAGTTTGGCGTAGCCGAAATCGAGGTTCCGGTTGGGCAGCAGGAGTGAGTTGCCGAAGTTGGGGTCGAGGCCGTCGAGGAAGGTGGAGTCGTCGCTGCGGCTGGCAAAGGCGCCCTGGAAGAGCACGGAATATTTGGGCCGGGCGTACTGTGCTGTCAGGAAGCCTGTGTGCGGCGGACGACGGAAGACGCGAGCGCCGATGAGCGGGCTCTCGGCGCCGATGGCGATGCCGGGGAGGTTGGGGTTTTCGGTGGGGGTGCCCTGGTTGGCGGCAACCGCGTCCGAGGCGAAGGACTGCAGGACGACGGTGGACAGGAAGGTGTAACCGCCGCGGACGAGGATGTGGGAGGTGGGCTGCCACTGGGCTTCAAGCTCGACGCCCTGGGCGCGGTAGGCGAGCGAGTTCAGGTAGGCCTCGTAGATGGCGGGGAGGTTGAGGCCGAAGTATTGCGACAGGGCGGGGCTGCTGACCCCTTCGAGCTGGTCGTTGAAGATGTTGTGGAAGTAGCCGAGGCGGAGGATGAGCTTCTCGCCGAGGATGTTCTGGTCGAGGCCGAGATCGTAGGTGCGGGAGCGCTCGGGCCCTTGCGGGCCGATGTGGTACAGCGCGATGTTGCCGGCGCCGCCCGGAGTGTTCTGAAGCTGGGTGTAGAGGCTGTTGAACTCGAGCGCGAGCGTGGGCTCCTGCACGCCGGTGGCGAAGTTGGCGCGCAGGCGCGTGCCGTGGAACGGCTTCGCAGACGGGCGCACGGGAACGAAGGTGAAGCCGATGCGCGGCGTGCCGGCGATGCCGTAGAGATGGTTCTTTTCGACGGCGCCGCCGAGTGAGTAGGAGAAGCGGCCCTTGAGCTCGCCCTGGAACTGCAGGTTGTACTCGAAGTTGGTGCGCTGGATGACCTCGTGCTCGAAGTAGGCGGCGTTGTTGTAGCTGCCGCGCTCGTTGTCGTAGCGGAAGCCGAAGAGCGCGTTGAAGAACGGGCTGGGGCTCCAGTCGCTCTGGTAGTAGAGCTGGTCGCGGTTGGAGGACTGGTCGTCGGAGCCGGTGAGGAAGGCGGCCTGGCCGGTTGCGGTGTAGCCGTTTGCGCCGCGGATGTTGACGGTGTTGCCGAAGTATTCGGTGAACGGGCCGTAGCCGAAGTTGAACGTCATCGGGTTGCCGACGTTGCCGAACTGGGTCTGCTGCTCGCGCTTGCGGGCGATGCCGTAGCGGATGAGATTGTGCCAGTCGGAGGTGGTGCGGTACTCCGCGGTGAGGCCGGAGAAGAGGTCCTGGTCGCCTTCCTTGGCGGTGTTGGTGATGTTGTAGAAGTCGTAGGGGCCGGGCAGGCCTTCCGCGGAGTCCTGGTTGCGGATGGTGAAGCGGATGTCGCCATTGCCGTTGAAGGCGTAGCCGAGATTCGCGGCGGCGGTGGCGACGTGGAACTCGTCATTCGGGAGTGCGTTCGAGGTGTCGAAGCGCGAGAATGCGCCGAAGTAGTCGAGCTTGCGGGCGGTGCCGCTGAGAGTGAGCTCGTTGCGGTAGGAGTGCAAGCGTGCCGCCGTCGCCGGAGTAGGTGAGGAGCGGCTTGAGCGTGTAGCCGCGCGGCGTTTCGATGCTGACGACGCCGGCGCCTGCGTCCGTGCCGTAGATGGCGGAGTCGGGGCCGCGGTAGAGCTCGATGCGCGAGATGGCGGTGGAGCTTACGGGGCCGTAGTCGAAGACGCCGCCGACGTCTTCAGCGGGGATGCCGTCGACGAGCACGAGGTTTGCGGTGGAGTTGCCGCCGCGAATGAAGAGTGAGCTTACGCCGCCGTACTGGCCGTTCTGCGCGATGAAAACGCCGGGAGACTGGCGTAGCGTGTCGACGATGCCTTCGTGGGTGCGCGAGTGTGCTGCCCGGGATGACGGTGACGGGCGCGGTGAGCTGCGGGACGGGTGTGGGGATGGCCGTGGCAGTGACGCTGATGGCCTGCTGGACGGTAACGGCGGAGAGAACGACGTCGTGGTCGAGGATGTCGGTTGCGCCGCCGTAGAACTCCTGGCCGATGCCGGGGAGGAAGCCGCCGGCGGAGCCAAGCAGGGTGAAGCGGCCGGCGTCGGCGGAGCGGATCTCGTACGTGCCGTCGTCGGCTGCGTAGCCGATGGCGGCGACCTTGCCGTGCTCGATGAGCTGCACGCGCGCGCCGCGGATGGGATTGCCGAGAGCGTCGGTGACGCGGCCACGCACGATGACGGCGTGTGCGGATGCGGTGAGAAGAGCGAATGCAAGGGTGGAGAGAAGAGCGCGAGTGCGCGAGGAGAGAACGGACGCGGGGCCGCGTCGAGTCGGGAAGATCATAGGGTCCTCCGCTTCCCCTTCGGAAGCGTGGCAGAGGCAGCGCGCGTGAGAACCGGTCTCCTGACTGGCGCGATTTCAAGGCTGCTCGTTTTGGCGGCTCCTTCCCGATGCGAGATGCATCAGTGGAGGCTGCCGGAACGGCCTCACCTGCTTGCTGAGACAAGCGGTGCGCGCTTCACAGTTGCGGGGCAGTGGCGGAGTTTCACCGCGCTTCCCGAACATTCCCAAGCGGTACGGTTGTGGGTCGGGCGAGGCTGCGAACAGGCCACGCAGGAAGGAGTGAATCCACAGTGTACACGCGGACGCCGATGCATTTGATTGCGTCACTGAGGGTGTTTGCCGGCGGAATGTGTGCCGCATCTAAATGCGGCTGAAGGCTGTAGGCGGGCTGGAGGACTGTGCGATGGACAAGGTTGACGTGGCGGAGGATCAGGTTGTGCCGTTTGACGCAATTGCTGCGGGGCTGAGCGGGCTGAAGATTGCGTTCGTGAATGTGTTTGGCGTGACTGTGGATGGTGATGGATGGACGCTGATCGATGCGGCGATTCCCTACTCTGCGTCGCGCATCAAGAGCTGGGCGGAGAAGACCTATGGGCGTCCGCCGCTGGCGATTGTGCTGACGCATGGGCACTTCGATCATGTGAGTGCGGCGAAGGAGCTTGCGGATGAGTGGAACGTGCCGATCTATGCGCATGCGCTGGAGTTTCCGTATCTGACCGGGCAGAAGGAGTATCCGGCGCCGAACTGGGCGGCCGGTGGCGGGCTGCAGAGCTTGATGTCGCCGATGTATCCGCGCGGGCCGGTGGATCTCGGGAGCAGATTGCGGGCGCTGCCGGGCGAGGGTGCGGAGTTGGCGCTCGCGGAGCTGCCGGGGTGGAAGCTGCTGCATACGCCGGGGCATACGCCGGGGCATGTGAGCTTCTTTCGTGAGGCGGACCGGACACTGCTGGTGGGCGATGCGTTTTGTACGACGAAGCCCGAGAGCTTCTTCGATGCGAACATCACGCAACCGGCGGAGCTGCACGGGCCGCCGAGCTACTTTACGCAGGACTGGGCAGCGGCAGGCGCTTCGGTGCGAAAGCTTGCAGCGTTGAGGCCGGCCACGGTTGCGCCGGGACATGGCAAGCCGCTGAGCGGGAGCGGGGTCGCCGAGACGCTGGAGAGGCTTGCGCGGGAGTTCGAGCAGATTGCCGTACCGGAGAACGTGAAGATGATCGCGTAGCCGCGGGCTACGGGATCAGGTCTACGGAATCAGCAGGACTTTGCCGGTCGTTTTGCGTGCCTGCAGATCGATGTGGGCCTGCTGCGCCTCGGCTAGCGGATAGCGCTGGCCGATGCGGACGTTGAGCTTGCCTTGTGCGACCCAGTTGAAGACGTCGTTCGCGCGGCGCTCGAGTTCTTCGCGGGTTTGCACGTAGTCCTTGAGCGTCGGGCGCGTGACGTAGAGCGAGCCCATGGTGGAGAGGCGAATGAGATCGAACGGCGGGACCGCGCCGCTCGATCCGCCGTAAAGCGCCATGAGGCCGCGCGGGCGCAGGCACTTGAGCGAGTCCTCGAAGGTGGTCTTGCCGACGGAGTCGTAGACGACCGGAAGGCCTTCGGGCGCGATCTTCTTTACGGCATCCGCGAAGTTTTCGCGCGTGTAGAGGATGACGTAGTCCGCGCCGGCGTTGCGCGAGAGCTCGGCCTTTTCGTCAGTCGAGACGGTAGTGATCACGCGCGCGCCGAGCATCTTGAGCATCTGCGTGATGATGAGGCCGACGCCGCCCGCGCCGGCGTGCACGAGGACGGTGTCGCCGCGCTGCACGCGGTAGGTGTCGTAGATGAGGTAGTGCGCGGTGAGGCCCTGTAGCAGCACGGCTGCGGCGTCTTCGAGACTCATCTGCGCGGGAACGTGCAGCAGGTCTTTGGCGGGCGCGCAGGCGTACTCCGCGTACGTGCCGCGCGTGCCGTTCCAGGCGACGTGATCGCCGATGGAGAAGCCGGTGACGCCGGGCCCGAGCTGTTCGACTGTGCCGGCGGCCTCCTGGCCGGGGATGAACGGAAGCGGCGCGGGATAGCGGCCTTCGCGCAGGTAGGTGTCGATGAAGTTGACGCCCGAGGCGGCGATGCGGACGAGGACCTCGCCGGCTTTCGGCTCCGGACGAGGGAGATCGACGAGCTCCAGAACATCAGGGCCGCCGGTTTTGCTGACCTGGATTGCACGCATAGGAGTTGTTGGATGCGGCGCTTCCCTGCTCTATCGCAGGAGACTCTCTTCGGAGGACTTCATGCGCACGACGCGCTCGACCGCGTAGGGCGAGCGGTGCGACTGCGTGAAGAAGTGGCGGACCTGAAGCTCGCCGAGCAAGCCGACGCCGATGAGCTGCATGCCGGCGACGATGAGTACGCTGGCAATGATGAACATCGGCGCGTGCTCGCCGGCGACGTCGTGGCCGGAGAGCAGCTTGTGAATGAGCAGCCAGAGCGCGATGCCGCCGCCGGAGAGAACGCCGATGGATCCGAGGCCGCCAAAGAAGTGCAGCGGGCGCGTCATGTACTTGAGCAGGAAGCGAATCGTCAGGAGATCGAAGAAGACGCGGAAGGTGCGGCCGAGCCCGTAGTGGCTTTGTCCGGCGTCGCGCGACGGGATTGGAGATCGGCACCTCGCAGATGGTCGCGCCATACCAGCTCGCGAGTGCGGGGATGAAGCGATGCATCTCGCCGTACAGCGGGATGTTCTGGATGAGCTCGCGCCGGTAGGCCTTGAAGGTGGTGCCGAAGTCGTGGATGTCAACGCCGGAGAGCTGCGCCATCATCCAGTTGGCAATCGCGCGAGGGCACGCGGCGGAGCATGAAGTTGTCGGCGCGTTGCGCACGCCATCCGCTGACGACGTCGTAGCCTTCTTCAAGCTTCACGAGGAAGCGCGGAATCTCGTTGGGGTCGTGCTGCAGATCGCCGTCCATGGCCACGATGTACTCACCGGAGGCGTGGTCGAAACCCGCAGCAAGTGCGGAGGTCTGACCGAAGTTGCGCCGGAGTTTCACAACGAGAACGCGCGAGTCGACGGCGGCGATCTCTTCGAGCAGACGATAGGTGCGGTCGCGCGAGCCGTCATCGACGAAGACCAGCTCGAAGCTGGATTCGACGTGCTCCATGACGTCCTTCACACGGTCGTAGAGCCGCGTGACGTTCTCTTCCTCGTTATGAAAGGGGACGACGATGGAGTACTTCGGCACGATATGATGATACCCCCTCGCGCGCGCGGCGGCCGGAATCGTGCTCTGGGGGTGAGATGCGGGCGCACGGTACACTGGATGCAATGGCCCCGTAGCTCAGATGCATAGAGCGGCGCACTCCTAACGCGAAGGTCGCAGGTTGGACTCCTGCCGGGGCCACCATTCAAAAACTGCTCGGATCATGCTCTGCCGCGGGACTCCTGCCGGGGCCACCATTCAAAAACTGCTCGGATCATGCTGCCGCGGGACTCCTGCGGGGCGTTGTTCAGGTCATCGTCTGGCGGAGGGTTGTGCCGTGCGCCGCCCGCCGTATAGGCTGCATCAGGCGTCATGAATGCTTTGGGCGAGTGGCAGAACTTTTACGTGATCGTCGGCTCGGCCGCGGGCGCTCTGACCGGCTTACAGTTCGTCGTGATGGCGTTGATGGCCGACCTGCCGAAGATGGACTCCGAACCGGACGCGGTGGCGGTCTTCTCGACGCCGAGCATCGTGAGCTTCGGTGTGGTGCTTCTGCTTGCGGCCGTGCATGTGATGCCCTGGCATACGCTTCGGGCGATCTCGATGGTGTGGGCGGTGGTCGGGATCCTCGGAATCGGCTACACGCTGCTGACGGGCTGGCGGTTCAAAAAGCAGAAGGCCTACCATCCGGTGTTTGAGGACTATTTTTACCGCGTGATTCTGCCGGTCGTTGGCTACGGCGCGCTGGGTGCAGCCGCGCTCGTGGTTCAAGCGAACGCGCGCGCCGCAATGTTCCAGGTTGCCGGGGCCGTGCTCCTGATGCTGTTCTCCGGCATTCATGATGCCTGGGACAACGCCACGTTCCTGGTCGTCTACAGGCGCGGCGACGCCAATCGCGGAGGGCCGGGATAGGCGACTCGCGAGACGGCTCTCGTATCTGCCCCGACCGCGTCAAAAATGAAGTAGGGCCGAGCAGCTCAGCAATGGCGCTGAAGAACTATTCAGAGCCGGTTCGTTCTCGTTTAGTGTCTTCGACATCCGGAGTGCGCTCGCTTGATGGTCTTCTCCAACTATGATCCCTGGACCATAGCCGGGTCGTTTTTGATTGCATGTGTCGCCGGGTTTGTGGCGTTCGAGTCCATCGATCACACGCGTTTCAGCGAACATCCGAGGCGATGGGCAACGGCGGGCGGCGTGACGCTGGGGCTCGGCATCTGGTCCATGCATTTCGTCGGCATGCTGGCATGGCACCCACCGTTCCCGCTCTACTACTCGATCGGACGAACCGTTTTATCGGTGCTGGTGGCGATTGCCGCTTCTGTTCTCGCGATGCACCTCGTCGTGTGGAATATCGCGGAAACGCGATCGATCTCTAACTTTGCCGGCGCGGTGCTGGTCGGGTTCGGCATCTGCTCGATGCATTACATCGGGATGTCGGCACTGCATTTTGCGAACGGGGTGATGTGGCGTAGCGGGTGGGTTGTGGTTTCCCTGGCGATTGCGATCGCGGCCTCGTGGGCGGCGATGCAGATGCTGGAGCGCAGCGATGCGAGTGTGTCGAGCGGCCTGCGACGGCTGCTTGCGTCAGTTGCCATCGCACTCGCAATCTGCGGGATGCACTACGCGGGAATGGCGGCATTCATGCCGAATCCCGGCGGTGTTTCGGTTCACCAGACACTGTCGTTCGATGGACCGGTGCTGGCGCGGATCGGGGTGGGCAACGCTCTGGTGCTGACGATTGCGTTGCTTGCGGTCTCTTACCGCGACAAGGTGGTGTGGATCCAGATGGTCAGCCTGGCGCGGCTGGAGGCGCAGGAGTCCGCGCGCAGGCTGGAGAGCATGGCGGCTGCGGGAAAGATTGCCGCGTCGGTGGCGCATGAGATCAATAATCCGCTTGAGGCGGTCACGAATCTGCTGTACCTGATCGACCGCGGCGAGCTTGAGCCGGAGCAGCGAGAGTATCTCGCCACGGCGCAGACGGAACTGAAGCGAATCGCGAACATCACGACGCATACGCTGAAGTTTTATCGGCAGCAGACCCGGCCGACCAGGTCTTCGATCCCGGAGTTGCTTGAGTCGGCTATCGCGTTGTTCCAGACTGCGCTGACGGCCAGCAGCGTGCGCGTGGAGCGAAATTGGCCCGATGCGGTTCCCGATGTGCTCTGCCGGGAAGGAGAGATCCGGCAGGTGATCGCGAATCTGGTGAGCAACGCGATCGACGCGATGCCGGCCGGCGGAACGCTGCGGCTGGGCATACACGTCGAGCAGGACGGCTTGCAGGTGACAGTCGCGGACACGGGCTCCGGGATTCCGCCTGAGATGCGCGAGAGAATCTTTGAGCCGTTCTTCACGACCAAGGGGTTAAGCGGAACGGGGCTCGGGCTCTCGATCAGCGCCGAAATCCTGAAGCGGCACGGCGGAACCTTCACCTTCGTCAGCCCCTCTCACAACGGCGGATCGGGGACGGAGTTCCGTTTCTTCCTGCCGTATGAGATGCGCACCGAACCGGCTGCCCCGGCCACACCTGCCGAGGCCGCGGCGACGCAATCCGCTTAGCGCATCTCCTCAGTACGCGGATAGCGCGCGGTGACCACGGTCGAGATTCCGCCGCGCGGACGGAAGTCGCCCTTCACCTCAGCCCACACCGGGTCAGTCGCCTTCACGACGTCGTCAAGCACCTGGTTGACGATGTTCTCCTGGAAGATGCCAAGGTTTCTGTAGCAGAAGAGATATTCCTTGAGCGACTTCAACTCCAGGCACTTCTCGCGCGGCATGTAGCGGATGAGCAGCGTGCCGAAGTCCGGCAGCCCGGTCTTCGGGCAGACGCTTGTGAACTCAGGGTCGTCGATGAGGATTTCGTATTTCGGAAATTGATTGCGCCACGTCTCGATGGGCGGAAAGTTTGTGTCGAGGCCTGATTTGGCGTGGTCGTCGGTGTAGCCAGTGGTGTACTTCGTCTCTGCCATGCTTCTATTTTCTCAAATGAAGCCGGCCAGTTCCGCCTATGCCTTACTGCGCACGGCCGCCGAAGACGCCCACACGGCGTCGGCCGCCGGTCGAAGTCGCGCCTCAAGCCAGCGCTTCGCCGGCGTCACTCCATGCTCACCCGCCACGAAGCGCAGCGTGTGCCAATTCAGCGGGAACTCCAGCACGACATGGAGCAGACTGAGGAACGACGAAACCAGGAATCCTAACCGGAGGTCCACCCGGAAGCTGACCAGGCAGACGGCGTAGATTACGGCGATTGACATCCATCCGCGCCGCGAAATCTTGTGCCATTGCAGCAGCTCGGTCTTGCCAAACCAGTTCAGATAATGGAAGAGGTACGCGAACGCAAACACCCGCATGAGGCCCGCAACCACCGGGTCAGCGAGCAGTGTCCCGTTCAGCACCATCGTATGGTGCAGGTCTCCGGCCAGCTTCGAGTGGATCGAGACAAACGTCATCGACTCCGCCTTCAGCCAGAATCCGCCGGGCTGCCCATAATGCATTGGCAGAAACATCAGGATCACAGGAATCGCAGCGGTTAGCAGCGGATTCACCCACTTCCCGAATCGTGTTCTTCCGCTCGCGCAGCGCTCCGCTCACCATGAATGTCCAGGTGAAGAAGAAGACGTGTACGAGTGTGGGCACCATCGCCGCAACAAAGAAGACCCATGTCTTGAGGAAGAGCGATGTCACAACCGCGGCGACCGCAACGGAGGCAATGGCATAAGCGTTCCGAATCCAGACTGAGAGTGAGATCAACAGCATCGCGCCCACGGTCCAGAACCAGAGATCGTGCTTTATCAGGTGACTCGCGAGGCTCAGCACGACCGCGGCCAAGCCCCGCCAGCAGGTAGCCCCATGACGGTACAGCGCTGTCCTTCAGGTAGAAGTTCTTCTTCTCGAGCCAGGCAATCTCGGTGAGATAGTGCAGCGGCCCCAGCACCGCAAAGGAGAACAGGAACACTTGCATCGGCGCCACGGCTGCTGCGACTCCGCTTACCGCGAGCGCCGCGAGGTCAACGTAGCGAGTTGTTCTCCTGCATGTTGGACCGGACAAAGCCTGCTATCCCCATCTCTTCGGTCCGAGGATATTGAGCCGTCACGATCGTTCAAATTCCACATCGGGGGCGGAACCCGCTTTACCTCTGCCCATATAGGGTCACTGGCTTTTACAACCTCACTAACCCATCGGTTCGGAAGTCCGCGGCACAAAAGCGAGAGGGGGAGCCTCAGCTCCCCCTCTTGGATTTTCAACCTCTACCCTCTGCTCCCAAACATTTAGTCACGGCGTCCGAGCGTCGGCCGATCGTCCGTTGAGGTGCTCGGATTATTCGGGGCGTTCGGGTCGTTGTTGCTTCCGCCGACGCGGCGCAGTGTGGGCTTACCGTTGTTCTTCCGGTCATTGAGGCCGCGCTTGTTCTGGATGCGGGCGAGCCGCGCCTTCACCATGTCGAACTCGGAGCTCGTGACCATGTACTGGGGCCGCGCAGGAAGGATGGTCGCAATCTCGTTCTCGACGGCGGCGATGCGGTCCGGAGTGGCAGGGTGGTCGCTGAAGGCCCTCGAGAGCGCGCCGGGCTTGTGCTTCTCGAGCGCGGCGAGCTTCTCAAAGATGCTCACCATGCCTTGCGGATCGTAGCCCGCCTTGTACATGTACTGGATGCCGAGGTAGTCGGCTTCGGCCTCGTACTCGCGCGAGAACTGCAGGAAGGTGAGCGGGACGGCAAGCTGCGAAGCCTCGTAGATGCCGTAGCCGGTCCATGTGCCCTGGGTGAAGATGATCAGCGGGATCTGCCCGAGCTGCATGTAGTTCAGCTTCGTCATCTCGCGCGCGGCATGGTGGGCCGCCACATGCGAGATCTCATGCGCCATTACGCCGGCAAGCTCGTCCTCGGAGTCGCAGGCGAGTATCAGCCCGGAGTTCACGTAGAAGAAGCCGCCCGGCAGCGCCATGGCGTTGATCTCGTCCGTGTCGAGCACCTTGATGGTGAACGGCACCTTGGCGTCGGAGTTCTTCACGATGTTCTGGCCGATCCGATTGATGTACTCAACCACAACCGGGTCGGTGACCAGGTGCGACGACTTCTCGATCTCCATCGAGTACTGCTTGCCGGTCCCGATCTCCCAGTTTGTCGAGTACCAGTTGCCCAGACCGCGGCCACCAATGTTGCGCTCGCCGACGGCGTTTACGTCCTCTTCACTGCCCTTCTTGATGTGTGGATCGAGCTCTTCGCCGGGAGTGGGAATCGAATCGGCCTTTGCGTCTTCGGCGTTCAGATCGCCCTTCTTGTCCTTGGACTTTGTAGACGGCTTCACATCCGGCTTCTTGCCACCGTTCTCCGCGGTCACATCGGGCGTGTTGCTTGGAGCTGTGCCGGGAACCGTACTCGGACTGGTGCCGGTCGGAGTCTGCTGCGGCGTGGGCGTCTGCGCCGCTGGCGGAGCTCCTGCAGGACCGGGCGGCGTTGCCGTCGGAGACTGCGAGATAGCGGGAATACTCGCACCTGTCGGGCCAGCCGGCGCGGGCTGCTGTGCAAACACAAGCGTGCTGGAAAGACCCGCGAAGGCGAGGAGAAGAGGGACGCGCATGGGAAACTCCCGGAGGCCGGAGGCCCTGCCTTTCAGGCACAGCACTCGTGTTCCATTGTAGACGGGTTTTCAGACTGGCGGTTGCGGCAATGCAGGGAGTGAACGGCAATTAACGAATGCCAAATAAGCCCACCGGGCATAGCCGGCCGCCGCTGCAGTCGCCTTATTCACTATTCATTCTTACTATTCACTTGAATCACCACTGGTTATAGCTCGATCCGTCGGTGGCCAGCCCCTGGGCGCCGGAGTGCACATTGTCGATCCCGCCGGCCGTTTCGTCGATGTCCATCAAGGTGTCCGAGGTGTCCGGCATCCATGTGTCATCACGGCCGGTCATGGGGTCCACCGGGATGGACTTCAGATAGCCCGCCTGCACCAGGTCATCCAGCGACTGCGGCGCCTTCTCCTTGTCGACCGTGTAGCTGTCGATGGCCTGCCGCATCGTGAACAGGTCCTCGCGGAGCGTCGCCTCCCTGGCGTGGCGCACCATCATGGTGTAGCGGGGGACAGCGATTGCCAGCAGGATACTGATGATCGCCATCACAATGATGAGCTCAACCAGCGTGAAGCCGTGGTCTCGCCTGGCGCCCGATGGACGTGTTCTTCGGAATGTGGCTGCCGTCACCATGTGTCGTACTTCGTTCCGTCCAGCGCGGTTCCCTGGCTCTTTGTGTATACGTCGAAGACGTTCTGCCCGCCGAAGCTGTCGGAGGTGGGATCGTCCTGGTTGGAGCGCAGGCCCCACTCGGTCGAGTTCGTCATCGGATCGACGGGAATCGCGCGCAGGAAGCGCACCTTGTGGTCCTGGATGTCTACGCCATCCACCAGCGTCTGCAGGTCGGGCGGGTAGTTGTTCGAGTCGGCCTTGGTCTGGATGCCGCCCTTGTCCGCTGCATCCTTGTAGGCGTCGATAGCCGCGCGCATCTCCCACAGGTCGCGGCGCAGCTCACGTTCCTTGCGGCGCTTCACCTCGAAGCGCGCGACGGGCAGCGCGGCGGTGGCGAGGATCGAGAGAATCGCAATGACGATGATCAGCTCGACCAATGTCACGCCGGCTTCGCCCGTTACACCAGCCTCGTTTGAGCTCGACCGCTTGGGATGAATCCGCCTCGTAAGCAAGCGCTGCATCATACTCGCCTCAGTGGCTTGGGCCCGGTCCGCTGGCGGCTGCAGTCACGCGAACATTCGCCTGACTGCCGAGCGCCGGCATGTTCTGCTGATGGCTGTCACGCGCTCCAACCCGAACCAATGCAAGCTGCGAGTTGCCGGGGGCCATGGCTTTGAACGTGAGTACGCAGAGCGGTCCCTGCCCGTCAATGCCCTTCGTTTGTGGCGGGCGCTCAAGGTTGATGGAGACCGCACCCTGTCCGTCGTCGCGGTGCGTCAGCGCAACGGCCTGTCCGTCGCGGCCCAGCATCGGGCCCGCATCCACGTTCACCAGAGCCACGACCTTCGGATCGAACTGCATCTGCAGGGGAACACCGAAGAGATCATGCGCGTTCGAAGCCTCGACGGTGACCTGGAACGTCGAGCCGACCGCCGTCTGCGCCGGTGCGATCACCGCCAGGTTCAGCGGCGTTTGCGCGCTCGCGGGCGGAATATTGCCGGCCGGCGCTGCGGACGAAGCCGGCGGCGCGGGCGGGCGGTTCGCAGCCGCAATCTCGCCGAGCATGGCCGAGGCGGCGTTCGCTGCCGTGGTACTTGAAGTCGGAGTGGGCGTGTAAGCGCTTCCGCCGTGCCCCAGGACCGGAGCCTCGCTGCCGGTCCGCATCAGTTCCACATTTTGTCCGGCGCCGACGGAGATTGCGCGCGTGTTCTCGTCCGTCAGGATCGAGTCGCGGACGATGTGCGGAATAACCAGGAAGACGATCTCGTCGGACTGCTGGATCTTGTCCTGGCTCGAGAAAAAGTATTTCAGAATCGGAAGCTCGCCCAGGCCGGGCGTTCCGGCGACGTTGTGCGTGTCCTGGTTCGACAGGATGCCGGCCAACAGGCTGGGCTCGCCGTCCTTCAGCTGGATCGTCTGCTCGGCGCTGCGTTGCGAGATGATGGGCTCGGTGACACCGGAGATCGTCGAGCTTCCGTTCTGGCTCGTGACCTCAACCTTCAACTTGAGCGAAACCTCGCGGTCGTAGTGCACCGTCGGCGTGATGTCGATATTGACGCCAACATCGAGATACTGGAACTGCGTCTGCACGCCGAGGCTGGCGATACCCGTGGAAACGCCCGCGTTATAAGAGCCCGTCGCAACCGGAATCTTCGAGCCAATCTTCAGCGTCGCACGCTGTCCATCCGTGGCCCGGATGCGCGGATTCTGCAGGATGCGCGTATCTGCGTCGGAGAGCAGCGCGTTTACCTGTCCACCCGTGACCGTCACCGCGAAGTTGGTGGCGTTGATGTTCCCCAGCGAGTTCAGGGTCAGGCCGTTGGTCGTTCCCTGGAGTGTGCTGCCGCTGTTGTTTGTGCCGGTGTTATTGATACCGGTGGTGCTGGTTGTGGAGTTGCTGTTCTGGTTGTAGTTGCTCGCCTGCGGCGTCAGCCCGAAGCTTGTCGGAAGCGTGATGCCGAGGTTGCGTTCCTTCTGACGGCTCACCTCAAGCACGGCCACATCCACCACGACCTCCGGCTTGGTGCGGTCAAGATCGTTGATGATCTTTTCCGCCAGCACCAACTCATCTGGCGTGGCGCGCAGAACAATCGCATTCTGGCTGTTAATCAGGTAAAGCTTCACCCGCGTATCCATCAGGTTGCGCAGTGCAATGAGAATCTCATTGGCATCGTTCTGCTGCGATACGTTGGTCAGGTAAAAGACCTGCACCGCCTGATCGCTCACGTCGTTGCGGTTGGTCTGATTGTCTTCCGCAACGTAGATGGTGTTGGGCGTGACCGGCTTCCAGAACGTCTTGCTCAGTGTTCCAACGATGCGCAGAGCGTCATACAGGGAGACGTTCCTCAGGTCCACCGGAATCCGCGGGGACTGATACTTTGGATCGAAGATGACGTTCAGGCCGGCAGCCTTGCCGATCGCCTGGTAGATGTTCTTTACGTCTTCGACCATGTTGAGCGTGATCGGGTCGTTGGAGACGGGCTGCAATTGCACAGGGCCGGCGAGCTGGTCGATCTGTCGCTGGACCTCGCGCTGGTGCGGCGTCTCTTCGTCCACGCCCGGAACCAACACCTGCGCCTCCGGGCCGGCGTTTGAAAGCGCCTGGTTGTTGATGCTGTGCGCCCCTGCTCCTGTGGCCGGAGCTGCCGCAGCGCCGGCACCCTGCCCGGCCGGAGCAGGCGGACGTTGCGTAATCTCCAGCTCCTGCGCTGCGGCCTGGTTGCCGGGATCAATCTGCAGAGCGCGGGCAAACTCGTTGATTGCCCCGCCGATGTCGCCGGACTGCCGCAGAACGCGGCCGCGGTCCACGTGCTGGTTGGCGTCCTGGAAGCGCAGCCGCTCGTAGCGTTCCTTGTAGCGGAGGTCCTTCGGCTTCTTCAGCCACGCCTGCCGGTACGCCTCGAACGCGGCGTCGTAGTCCTCACGGGCTTCAGCAGCCTGGCCGCGCTTATTCCACGTGCCGGCGGACTGCGCATCCGCGGTGCTCACCAGCAATCCGCTGCAAAGGCAGAAAAGGAGAGACAGCCCCGCCGCCGTTTTCGCCCACCGGGCCGCCGGCGTTCTGCGCAACCTGCCGCTCTTTCGTTCTGTCATTCCTTGTGCCCGCTCCCGTTTATCCCGCATTGTCGGCTCGCGACGCCGCCGGAGGAAGCCTCCGGAGCGGCGCACATGGCGCTTCCGGGGTGAATCTGCTGCGGTTTCGAGCGGATGTTCGGGCTCGCTCCATACTACCATCGCCTTGACGCGCTCCCAGTCGTCGAAAACCGCATCCCGAACCCTGCAGAGAACCTGCTGCACGCCTTCTGACCCTGCTGATCCTAAGTCCAGAGTGCCCGCGGAGATCAGCAGCAGATCGCGTTATCAGAATCCTTGCCTTCTTCCTGGCTTGACCTGTGGGATTGGACGGAGCAGGTTGCGTGAAGTCAACGATACCGCCAGGTTAGCCACGCAGGCGTCGGTACAACGTTGGCGGTAGCTGCCCCTCCGCAGAGGCGCATCCTCTTCGCTCTGCTAGCATCGAAGGTTCGAATGCCACGTTCGCTCTCCAACCCGACCACGCCGGCGGCACCGGCCAAAGCTGCCGTCAAGGCCAAGGACCGGGACCCCGTCGCCGCCGGACAGCGTGACGCCGCCTTCAACCGGTCGGCCACCTTCAACTACTTTCTCGGCGACCGCTTCGAGTGCG
Organism: uncultured Acidobacteriaceae bacterium; assembly: GCA_963777205.1. Lineage (GTDB taxonomy): Bacteria > Acidobacteriota > Terriglobia > Terriglobales > Acidobacteriaceae > Granulicella. Next base: position 469,010 of record CAVZPQ010000004.1, read on the forward strand.
GCGTCGCCCTCCGGGGCACAGAGGTGAAATCCATCCGCGAGGGGAAGGCCAATCTCAAAGACGCCTATGGTCTCCTCAAGGACGGCGAGGCCTTTCTGCTGAACGCGCACATCGGGCCGTTCTCGCACGGCAACGCCATGAACCACGAGAGCCTGCGCACACGCAAGCTGCTGCTGCACAAACGCGAGATCGAGAAGCTCTCCGCCGCGACCCAGGGCAAAGGCACCACGCTCATTCCCGTGCGGCTCTACTTCCGCAACGGCCGCGTGAAATGTGAGCTCGCCGTCGCCACCGGCAAGCAGCAGTGGGACAAGCGCGAGACGGAACGCAAGCGGGAGGCCGACAAGGAAGCCCGCGCCGCGGTTGCCAGAAGCCAGCGCCGTTGAAGGTACCGGCAGAATGACTCCTTCCTCATAGGCCGCCGCGATACCATTGAGCTATCCATGACCTCCAAGCTGCTCTTCCAGGACCCCTCGGGCTTCGCTACACCTCTGCTCGTTGTCTTCGCCGTCGACATCGCAACCGGAAAGGATGACCAGGCCTCCCCTGCACTGCTCACCACCTCCGACGCACTCGCCGCGGCCGCCGCGCCGTGGCTCGGCTCCGGTGAGTTCAAGGCCACGCTCGGCGAGCAGATTCTGCTGCGACGCCCCGAAGGCGTAAAGGCCGAGCGCCTGCTGATCGTCGGCCTCGGAAAGGCAAAGGCGCTTACCGCAAACGAACTTCGCAAGGCCAGCGGAGCCGCCATCCGCCTTGCGCGTCCGCGTGCGCACCGCGACCTGGCCATCGCCTTCCCCGAGGACCGCGCACTTGCCGACGAGCACATCGATACCCTGCCCTGCTATCTCGCTGCGCGCGCGCTCGCCGAAGGCGCCGTCCTCGCCGACTTCGACATCGATACCTACCGCAACGACCGCAAGGACCTCAGCATTCACTCGATCACCGTGCTTTTCCAGGACGGCGACGACGAAAGCCGCAAGGACCTGCAGCGTGGATGGGACGAGGGCATCATCCTCGGCGAAAGCCAGAACTTCACGCGCGCTCTCGTGAATGAGCCCAGCAACGTGCTCACGCCGACCGAGCTCGGCCGCCGCGCCTCCGCCATGGCCAAAGAGCACGGGCTCTCGCTGCGAGGTGCACTCGACGGACAAGATGAAGGAGCTCAAGATGGGCGCCTTCCTCGCCGTCGCGCAAGGCTCCGCCGAACCCCCGGCACTGATCGTGCTGCGCTACGAGCCGACCGAACGCGCCCGCCGCTGGCAAACAAGGCACCCCTGTGCTCGGGCTCGTCGGCAAGGGCATCACCTTCGATACCGGCGGCATCTCCATCAAACCCGCCGACAACATGGACAAGATGAAGTACGACATGGCCGGTGCCGCGGCGATGCTCGGCGCCATGCGCGCCATCGCGCTGCTCAAGCCCGCCGTCCGCGTTGTGTGCGTCATCTGCTCGTGCGAGAACATGCCCTCCGGCCGCGCCTACAAGCCCGGTGACGTGCTCACCGCAATGTCCGGCAAGACGATCGAGGTGCTCAACACCGATGCGGAGGGCCGTCTCGTGCTCGCCGACGGACTGCACTATGCCCAGACGCTCGGCGCGCAGCGGCTCATCAACGCCGCCACGCTCACCGGCGCGATTGGCATCGCTCTGGGCCAGCTCAACGCCGGGCTCTTCTCGAACGACGACGAGACCGCCCGGCGCTTCTTCGACGTGCTCCCCACCTCCGGCGAAAAGTTCTGGCAGATGCCCTGCACCGACGATTACCGCGAGCAGATCAAGAGCTCCATCGCCGACATCATGAACACCGGCGGCTCGCGATACGGCGGCGCCATCGCCGGCGCGATGTTCCTGAAGGAATTCGTCGGCGACACTCCGTGGATTCACCTCGATATCGCCGGAACGGCATGGATCGACGACCAGAAGCCGTGGCAATCGAAAGGCCCTAGCGGTATCGGCGTGCGCAGCATCACGGAATGGGTCCGGAGCTACGCGAAGTAGGTTCCACAGCAGCCTGTCGCCTGCTAAACTGCGGCGCAGAACGAAGTCAGCTCGTAGCAGCGATCAAAAGGAACGTTCATGACCAGCCGCTCTCTGTGCCTATTCGCCGCCGGATCTGTCATCGCCGCGTGTCCGCTCTTTGCTCAGCAATCCTCAAACCCTTCTGCTCAGCCGTCCAATCCTCCGGCGCAGCAGCGGCGGCAGATACCGGCTCCGACGAACCTCAAGGTTCTGCCCAAGGACACAACGGGACCGCAGGTCATCGCGATCATGCGCAAGTTCGAAGGCGATCTCGGGGTGGAGTGCACTTACTGCCACGCCAGGAATCCAGCCACTAACCATCCCGACTTCGCTTCCGACGCCAATCCGATGAAGGACCAGGCGCGGATCATGATTCGGATGACGCACACCATCAACTCGGAGTACCTCACCCAGCTGATGGACCACAAACCGGAGAACGGAGTGGGCTGCGGCACATGCCATCGCGGCATGTCCACGCCGCCGCCGTTTGTTCCTCAGCGCGAGGAACATCATGAGGCGCCCCATCCCGCGCCGGGCGGCGAAGCTCCTCCGTCGCACTAATCAGCGACCCCCGCACGCGCCGCTCGGACGTACTCTCAAAGAGATGCGACGCGCAGTGCTTCTTTTCAACCCAAACGCCGGCAGGGGCGGCTCCGGGCGGCTTGCTCGGGTCCAGCGTGCGGCGGACGTCCTGCGCAGCAACGGCATCGATGCGGAGGTACTCGCAACCGAGGGGCCGGGGCGCGCCGGACAGCAGGCTGCCGATGCCGTCCAGCGCGGCGCAGATCTCGTATTTGCATGTGGCGGCGATGGCACGCTGCACGACATTATCCAGGGCGTGGCGCACAACCCTCGACGTGACGATCGGCATTGTTCCACTCGGCAGCGCAAACGCACTCGGACGTCACCTCGGTCTCTCGTTCGACCCGGCGGAAGCCATCCGGCAACAGCTGGCGTTCAGTCCGCGCACGATCCCGCTCGGGCGCGTGACATGCGCCGGCGCTGACGGTCCACGCTCGCGCTATTTCGCCGTGATGGCGGGCGCCGGCCCGGATGGCATGCTCGTCTACCGCATGCTCGCTAAGAGCAAACACCGCCTCGGCCGCTCGATGTACTACATCCGTGCCGCGCGACTCTTCCTCGGTTCGCGGTTCCCGAACTTCAGTTTCCACGGCACATTCGAGGACGGCACAACACTGCGAGCGCGAGGCGATCAGTGCGATGGCGATTCGCATCGCTGATCTTGGGGGCATCTTCAGTCCGCTGGTCCGCGGCGCCTCACCGACCGACGAAACGCTGCAACTCACCGTGACGGAGCCGCCGCACCACCTCACCTTGCCTGCATGGTTCGCCACAAGCTGGACGCGCATGCATCGCTGGAATCCGTACACGGTGCACCTGCGCGCCACCAGCTTTTCATGCAGGCCATTCGGCGACGATCGCGTTCACGTCCAGGCTGATGGCGAATGGATTGGTACGCTGCCGATGCAGGTTGAGCTCGTGCCCAACGCGCTGCGCCTGCTGATGCCGGACGAGCCGCCTACATCGCGCTCGGAACCGTAATCCCCAGCCAGCCAAGCACGCGCGTGATCTCGCGGCGCGCCACGGCAGCCGTCGCAAACAGCAGCGTCTTCCGCGCCGGGTCGGTCTCAGTCAGCACACGATGCCGGTGATAGAAGTTGTTGAAGCTCTGCGCGAGCGTGAACGCATACTTGGCGAGCAGCGCGGGCTCTGCCGCCGCAATCGCCTGCTCCAGCACCAGCGAAACACGCGACGCAGCAAGCCACACCTCCCACACGCTGGTTCCCTCTTCACCTTCGAGCAGCGGCGCAATCACTGCGGGATCAAGCGCCTGCAGTTCAGCCAGCACACGTGTCTCGTCAGCCTCGCCCTTGCGGAAGATGTTCGCCGCACGCACTGCCGCATACTGCGCATACGGCCCGGTCTCGCCTTCAAAGCTCAGCGCATCGCGAAAATCAAACGCAATCACCGTGTTCCGCGTGAACCGCAGCATGAAGTAGCGCAACGCTCCCACGCCGATCGTGTCAGCAATTTCCGCGCGCTCTCGTGTCCTCAAGCTCCGGATGCCTGGCATCGACCTCGGCACGCGCAGCCGCAATCATGCGATCGATCAGATCGTCTGCCTTTACACCGAAGCCCTTGCGCCCGCTCACTTCAATGAACGCCCGGCCCTTGTCCTCCTCGCTCAGCACATACCCGAGCTCCTGCGCGGTGCGCGCCGTCAGCCCGACAAACGCATAGTTCAGATGCGTGTAGCGCTCCGCCTGCGCCTCATACCCCAGCGCGCGCAGCGCCTCCTTTACCTGCGTCTGAGGATCATCCTGACGAGAATCGATCACGTTGTAGATCGCATCCGCGTGCCCGAAGCTCGGATGCGGGTCCTCGCCGTGCATCGTCGAAACCCAGCACGTCTGCGTGCGGATATTCACGGAATCTCGAATAGCCAAAGTCGCGCCCCAGCAAACCAAACTTCCACAGGTGATAGGCAATGTCCTTGCCGACATACGTCACCGTGCCGTTGGACCGGATGATGATCTTCGCGTCCTCATCCACCTCGCCCGGCGAGAGCGGCGGCGCAGCGCCCGCGGCCAAATTCGAAGCGCGTCTCATCACCCAGCAGCCGGCATTTTTTCCCGCGGTCTCCTTGTAGAGCACGCCGCGCTCGACCATCAGCGCGCGCGCGGCCTCCCAGAAGTGGAGGTGGAGAATCTCGCTCTCACGCGGCAGAAAATCGTACTCGATCCCAAGCCGCTCCATCGTCTCGAGATGCCGCCGCAGCACACCATTCGCGATGATGTTCGCAATCGTCGCTGTGTCATTGCCGCCGGCCTCAATCGCGTGCAGCGTATCCAGCCGAAGCTTCTTCCGCGCAGCAACCTCATCCGGCTCAACCTCGTACCACTGCGACACCCGCGCATACAAATCCCAGCAAACGTAATCGAGCCGCGTGTTGGTCTCGAGCAGCTCGTCCATCCACCCGCGGACACGCTCAAGATTCATTCCCTCCAGAGCCGTTACCGCAACCACGATGTCCGCGACCTGCACGCCGGTGTTGTCGATGTAGTTCTGCACGCCGGTCGCATAGCCGGGCTTGTAGTCATCCGGCCGGACCATCCGCGCGAAGCTGTCGCCGAGAATCGCATTGCGCAGATGCCCGACATGCGCCGCCTTGTTCGGATTGATGCTCGTGTGCTCGATCAGGCGAAACCCCTCGCCACCTACACGCGCATGCTCGTCCGCTGCAATGCGCTTCACCATCGCCGCACGGTCGAGCTTCACATTCAGATAGCCCGCGCCCGCAACCTCGACATTTGCTACGCCGTCGATCTTCGCGAGCTCGGCTTGCAGTTCCTGTGCAATCGCACGCGGCGCCTTCTTCAGCCGCTTGGCCAGCTCAAACGCGACCGGCAGCGCCATCTCGCCAAACTCGAGCTTCGGCGGCAGCTCCACCGCGAGCTGCGAAAGCTCCACACCGTAGCGCTCGCTCACGAGCTGCTGTATCCGCGCTTGAATCGCCTGTTGCAGAATCCTGTACATTCGTCCGATCTCAGTAACAGCAGCGCATGGCAACGCGCTCGCCGTCTACTCTCTACTGCCTACCATCTACTGTCTGCCTCTACGGCAGTTGCGCGGGAAGCGTCTCCAGCTCTTCGCCCAGCGGCTTGCGCCGCCCGCGACGCAAGCGATGCGCCAGGAACAGCGCTCCGCCCACTCCGGTGATCGACACAAACAGCCATGCGTGAATCAGTAGCCCGAATAGCCCGGCAACACCCGACGATGCGCCATGCCGCACCAGAGCATCCTGGCAAGCCGCCTCAAACAGCCCAATTCCGCCCGGCGAACTCGGAATCAGAAACGATAGGTTCGCCTGTGAGACTGCCTGCCACGGGCCGACCATGTCTGTCTTCAGTGCAATCAGCCTCGCCGCAGAGACATAGATCAGCCCTTCGAAGGCCCACGCCACCATGCTAGCGCAATGAGCAGCAACGTTCCGCCGACCCCAATCTGCTCGATGCATTCCATCGCAAGCAGAACCCAGTGCCCGACTTTCTTGAGCGGTTTATTTCTACTCGTGGCGAGGATCCGTTTCACTGGAGCCACCAGGGTGTGCGCTCCAAAGACCAGCACCAGCAGGCCAATGGTCGAGATCAGCAGCCCAATCTCGGCGCCCACCCGCAGCTTGTGCGAGACGGCTGCGCCATAATGCATCGTGGCGGCAAACATCACGGCCAGTGTGAACACATCCAGCAGCTTCTCCAGAATCACCGTGCTCAGCACCGTGGACGGCGTTGCATTCACATCCGGCGCGTAGGTGAAGATTCGCATGACATCGCCAATCCGCAGCGGAAGAATGTTATTGGCCGCCAGTGACGTCATAAAGATGCGTGCACAGTCACTGAACCTCGCTTTGACGCTGCGCAGCATCCACCACCACCGCACGCACCGGATGGTATATCCGGCCACGCTGAACAGCACCACACCCGCAATCCACTCCGGGGCCACAAATCGCATTCCGGCAAACGCCGAGGGCTCAAAGCCACGTGTGCCATCCGCGTGTCTGTGCAGAAACGTCCACCACAGAAAGAAGGCGCTGATCAGCAGCCCCGGGACCATCTTCAGCAGGTTCAGCCGCCGCTCACGACTCATCGCGAGGTCCTCACCGCTAAGGGCCGAGGATTCCCCGGCAGAGTTGTCGAAAGAGCAGCCATCAATGCGTCTCTTCATTGTACCGTCTGAAGTTAGGTGTCCCGGCACGTTCCGGAATGCCGTCTCACACTTCAGATGCAACTGACCACTGGCCATCCTTCCACATCAACCGTTCCAGAGCCGCGAGAACACCGCGAACGCTGACATATTCACGCGCTGGTCTCGACTACGCTGGACCGCGCTCGTCGCCGCGCTCACCCTCGCGACGCTCCTGATCCATGGCTTCCATCCCCTCGCTGAAGATGGCGGGCTTTACGCGGCCGGCGTCGAGTGGACACTCGATCCATCGCTCTTTCCGCACTTCACCGCGTTTGTCTCCGAGCACCTGCGCTTCTCCATCTTCGCTCCATTCGTCGCCGATCTCGTGCGCTTCACGCATGTGCGTCTGCTCACCGTTCTCTTCATGCTCAACCTCGCGAGCATCGCCCTCACGCTCACTGGAGCACTGGCCATTCTGCGGCGCATCACGCGCAATCAGCGCGCGCAACTCGCCGGCATCGCTACACTCGCCGCGCTGTGGACCGTGCCCGTCGCCGGCAGCTCACTGCTCCTGATGGACCCCTACGTGACGGCACGCAGCTTCTCGACGCCACTGTCGCTGTGGGCCATAGCCTTCGCGCTCGACGATTGGAAACACAACACCCGCGCACTCATCGGCTGCATCGTCTGCATTATCTTTGCTGCAGCGTTTCACCCCTTGATGGCCGGCTACGCCGTCGGTCTGATCATCACCGTCCGCGCGCTGCGCAGCCCGCGCATAGTTCTGTTGCTCGCCGCTTTCGCAATCCTCACCTTCGCAATGTGCGCGCTGCTCCAGGCGCACGCCCCCGCAGACTCAGCGGCCGAAGCCCTCGCCGCACACAGCCGCTACTACTGGTTTCTCGCGCAGTGGCACTGGTACGAGCTCTTTGGCCTCGCCGGTCCGCTGCTTGTGCTGTTCGCTTTGCTTCGATTCACACCGGCCCGCCTCAACAACTCCGCACGTGCGCTCGCGATCGCTTGCATCGTCTACGGCTGCTTCGCGACGGCAATTGCTCTCGTGTTTGCGCATGAGAGCTACCATGCCCATATCATCGGCCGGCTGCAGCCGTTGCGCGCCTTTCTAACCATCTACGCGATCATGCTGCTTCTGCTCGGCGCGTGCATGCAGCAGCTCCTTGATGACGGAGCCGCGGCGTTCGCCATCACGTCGCGTGACCCGCCTCGTGCTCCTCCCCGTCCTGCTCGCCGCTGGATTCGGAATGTTTTTCGCGCAGCGCTCCGCGTTCCCCGCATCGAGTCACGTTGAGCTTCCCTGGCGCGCGCAGTCGAGCCCCAACCCGTGGGTGCGCGCGTTTCTGTGGAGCCGCGACAACACGCCTCCGAACGCACTCTTCGCCATGGACGCACACTACATCACCGCCCACGGCGAGGATGCCCAGACCTTCCGCGCAATCGCCGAGCGCAGCGCGCTTCCTGATTTTTCGAAGGACGGCGGCGAGGCTGCCATCACACCGCGCCTCGCGAACGAGTGGGCCTCCGGCTTCACGGCACAACTCAACCTGGATGAGCTATCCGCAGCGCAGCTTCGCGCGCGGCTCAAACCTTTTGGAGCTGATTGGGTCATCCTGCGCTCGAGCTCGCCCGCGGCACTCGACTGCCCCTACAACAGTGGAGGCCTCAAGGTCTGCAGACTCGAGCCGTAGCTCAACGACCCTGAATGGGTTCGGCAGAACGCGGCTTCAAATATGCCCGAGCAGCCGCTCGCGTGCGCGCCGCCGCAGTGCCGCCCTCAGCAGCACCGCAATCAGAAACGTCTGCAGTACCACCAGGATCAGCAGCCCCCACGGATAGAGCGCTGCCAACGCACACGCGCGCCACCATACCGGCAAAACGCGTGCCTCATAGATCTTCTCAATCTGTGCGGTCGCCGTGCCGTTCGCTGCCACCGCACTCGTGGTGCTTGCATCAACAGTTGCGGCCGGCGGTTGCGCGGTGGGACCGTTCTGAACCACCGGATCGACGACATTCGGTGCCGGCGCGTTCATCGCGACGGCTCCAGAGACGGCAGCTTTATTTGCCTGCGCGTTCTTCGCTGACGGATCTGCCTTGGCCAGGCCAGCTATCGCACTGTTGCTCCCAGCTGCAGATGGTCCATCCTTTGCCACCACAGCGGTCTTCGCCGCGCCCGGCTGCGCCGCCCCAGATGCGTCCACCGGCTTCTGCGTACTTGAACCTTTCGCAGCATCAGCCGCGTGTCCGCCGTTCGCAATTGTCGTCGCGCTCCCCGCGGCTGCATGATCGTCGGATTTGCTCTGCTTCACGCCCGCAGCGTCTGAGGCTTGCTTCGCTATCGAATCCGCCGTCTTCGCCGCGCGTTCCCTTTTGCGCGCCAGACGAATCTGCCTGTTTGCCCGGGCTGGTCGTGTTCGCCGCGGCCTGCGGCTTCGCCGCCGAGTCCTTCGTCACCGCCGCAGCATCTTTCTTCGCGCCCGGCTCGCTCTTCGCCGTGTCAGTCGTCTTCGCCGCTGCGTCCTTCTTTACCGCTGGCGGGTCATGCTTCTCCGCCGAATCCTGCTTCGCCGCTGAATCCGCGGTCTTGCCCAGCGCCGGCTCCTTCGACTTCGCCGATCGCCGTCGTTCTGCTTCGCCGCCGACGTCCGGCTGCTTGGCGGATGAACTCGGCTGCTTTGCGGCAGGCTCCGCTTTCTTCTCCGTAGTGCTCGGCTGAGCTCCGGAAACGTCCGGCTTCGCGCTCGCCACAGCCGGCTTCTTGCCGGCGTCAGCCTGTATCGCCGGGGCCGGCGCCGGACTCGTCTCCTGCGCCGCTCACCCGCGCCCACGCAGGCAGCAGCACGGCCGCAATCACCAGCGGCACAATGCTCGTGATCAGGCGCCCGTCGGTCGACCGCCGACTGCCCGGCAGCAGCGAATGGCGCAATCCCCGCACAGCCAGCCGCGCAATCCGCACCAGACTCCGCACCGGATGGTCGTTCTCCCGGCTGTCATCCCATCCCAGCCACGTGTCCGCGCGCGAGTACAGCACCATCGTCAGCGCTTCATCCTCAGCCAGCGACAGCGCATCGAACTGCGCGCGCAGCGACTCGTCCTCTACCCGCACCACGGTTGCCGGCAACGACGCATCGCCATCCAGCACCGGCAGCACAATCCGCACGGCATCGCCGGGCCGAATATTCAGCCGCGAGCCCGTCCACAACCGCACGCCCGTGCTCGAAAGATCGCCGGTCAGCCCCTGCATCACGCTGCCGTCCGGCAGAATCACTCCCGACGGGACCTCGACATTCACGCGCACCGCACGACGGCGCTGCTGATTCTCCCATGCCACCGCGGTCGCCACACTCAGCAGCATCATGTTGAACAGCGTCCACGCCACGTTCACGATCACCGTGCCCCAGTGGCCAGGGTCGTACATCCGGTGCGGCACGCTTAGCAGCCATCCCATTCGGCCCGGCGCACTCGAAGCCGAAAACAGATGCAGCCGCGGAATCGCGCAAAGCAGACCGATGAAGTTCACAAACAGCATCAGCAGAAACGGCCGCGCAATCTTCCGGTCGAAGAAGCTCGACTGCAAGGTTCCGCCCTTCGCCGTCACGTTGAAGCGCGGCTTCTTCGGCCACAGAAACGCGCCAATCGTCGGCAGCAGAACATACGGCGCCAGCACCGTCTCATAGATCTCGTTCCAGAACGAGTACCGGTGCCTTCCCTGGATGCGCAGATGCGTCAGGTACAGCATGATCAGGTGCGGCGCGGCGTATGCCAGAATCAGCTGCCACGTCCCAGGCAGGTTCGTTCCGCCGTAGATCAGGTAAATCAGCGGCGCCATCAGGAACACCAGCCGCGGCAGCGCAAACAAAAAGTGCGCCGCCGAATTCAGATAGCACAGCCGTTGCGCAACCTTCAAACCGCGCCCGAACAGCGGATTCTCGAGCCGCAGAATCTGCGTCATTCCGCGCGCCCAGCGCACGCGCTGCCGTATGTGCCCGCTCAGCCGCTCCGTCGCCAGGCCCGCCGGCCTGCGGAATATTGATGTACGCCGTGCTCCATCCGGCCTTCTGCAGCCGAATCGAGGTATGCGCGTCCTCGGTCACGGTCTCGGTCGCGAGCCCGCCAATCTCATTCAGCGCCCGGCGCCGCAGCACCGCGCAGGACCCGCAGAACGACGTCGCATTCCACAGATCGTTGCCGTCCTGCACGACGCCATAAAACAGCTCGTTTTCGCTGGGAATATGCCGGAACTGGTCCAGATTTCGCTCAAACGGATCCGGAGAGTAGAAGTGCTGCGGCGTCTGCAGCAGCGCCAGATTCGAATCGCGATCGAACCACCCCATCGTCAACTGCAGAAAGCTTCGCGTCGGCACGTGATCGGCGTCGAAGATCGCGACAAACGGCGCATCCAGCCGCTTCAGCGCCGCATTGATGTTGCCCGCCTTCGCGTTCTCATTGTCCGAGCGCGTCATGTAGCCGATGCCCGCCTGCTCGGCAAACGCGCGAAACTCCTCGCGGCGCCCATCATCGAGCAGGTAAACATTCAACTTGCCATCCGGCCAATCGATGTTCAGCGCCGCCAGCGCCGTGTGCTTCACCAGCCGCAGCGGCTCGTTATAGGTCGTAATCAGCAGGTCTACTTCCGGCCATTTGTCCGGGTCGTCCGGAAGCGGCACGGGCGTGCGCCGCAGCGGCCACAGCGTCTGGAAGTAGCCCAGCAGCAGCGCTCCAAACGCATACGCTTCAGCAGCCAGCACGACGATGACAAAAAAACCGTCCAGCCTGCTCCACGTCGCATCGTGAAACCGGAAGTAGCGCTCCACCGCATGCACGCGCCAGATCGCGTACCGCACCGTCGCAAAGCACGACAGCAGCACCAGCATCAGCGTGGTGAGATACGACCCCGAACCGCGGTGCAGCCACAACGCCGTGAGCACCAGCAGGCCGCCCAGCATCGCCTGCTGGGGCCATGGCAACGGCACCGCAGCCGCGGCGATGAGGAATGTCGTCCCGCATGTGACGATCAAAAACCGTAGCAGCCACGGCAGCAGCGCGTCACTCGATTCGAACTCCCGCCATAAAGGCGATCGCGTCATTGCTCGCTCCACCGCGCCTTGCGGAATCCGACCGCCGGCGCGGCCTGCGTGCGCAGCCAGGAAGCCAGATTCAGGAAATCACCGGCCACGGGCGCCTCCGGCGCATAGTCCATCACCGTCATTCCCTCCGCCAGCGCCTCGCTCACGGCCGGCGATCTGCGAATCACAAACGGCAGCAACCGGTCGCCCAGCTGCTGCCTCAGCACCTCGCGCACATCCAGGTGCAGCGGCTGCGACGCATCAAATCCGTTCAGCACGTAGCGCGGATGCACCGGCCTTCCATTCGAGTCCGTCACATCCGCAAAGAATCGCTCCACCACGTTCAACGTGATCACCGAGCTCATATCCGGCTTCATCGGCACCAGCACAATCGAGTGCATCCGGGCTACGCGGCGCAAAACCCACGGCACAGAAGGCGACATATCGACCAGGATCCGCTGCATTCCCTGCCCGTTCTTGGCCAGCTCCTCGGACAGCCACTCCTGCGCCTCCAGATCGCCGCTCTTCTCCAGCAGATCCCTCCCGACCTCAAGGCTCAGCAGATGAATCGGCGCATCCGCGCTTCCCACCGGCGGCGAAAACGTCCGCACCATGCCCGGCTTCAGTTCGCTCGCGCCAAAGTAAAACGGCAGCAGCCCATGCGAGGTCGTATCCGTCAGCAGCACCTTCTCGCCGCTCGACGACAGCGCGCGTCCAAGGGTCGCGACCATGCTCGTCTTGCCCACACCGCCCGCCAGCGAAAACACCGCCAGCACCGGCACCTCGCCGGTCGACGATCGCTGCGGCTCCGCAGTCTGGTCCGCCGGTCCCTGCTCGAAAAGTTCGCGCAATGCAAACCACCGCGTCGCCACACGCTCGCGCTGGTGCTGCAGCGTGTCCTCCACCGCAGATTCCGGAGCAGGCTCGGCCTTCGGCTTTGGCCGCTCCTGTTCCAGCCACGCCGGCATCGGCGTCGCGCCGCGCGCTGCCGCCGGCGACCGCAACTCCGGCTTCGGAGCATCGTCCGGTGTTATCGGCAGCGAAATCTGCTGCTCTTCCGCCGTGACCTGCGGTTTAACCGGAATATCCGCTGACGCGCTCTCCGCAGCAGCAACCTGTCTCGCAGCGCCGTTGTCTGCAACTCGCCCGCTCGTACTTTCCGGATCGGTCACGGCAAAGGCCGCCGTCATCGGGTCGGCCACAATCGCCTCGTCCTCATCCTCGGCCGGTCCATCGTCCGCCACGCCGGTCGGCGGCAGCACCGTCCGCGCATCGCGCTGCGGATACCGTGCCGGCCGCATATCCTGCTCCGGCGTAACCAATGTCGAAAACAGCTTCTCCGGAGTTGCGCGGTCCGGCTCACGTGTCTGCTCGTAGGGATCCGTCAGCTCGCCCGGCAGCTTCGCCACCGGCTGCGGTCCGGCCAGCTTGCGCCGCCGCATCTCTGCCTCCGCATACCGCAGCGCCTGCCGCTCCGCCGAAACTCTCGCTTCCGCAATCTCTCGCGTCTCGCGCCTCTCCGCGGCATCCGCCGCCGCCGCCGCCTCAGAACGTCGTGCCGCCTGCACGCGCTCCGCCGCCGCCTTGCGGCTCAGCTCCGTCGCCTGCCGCATCGCCAGCGCCCGTGCGCCCTCTTCTAGCTCCAGGTCCCGTCGTTGCCGCGCCTCGGCCGCCTTGCGTGCCGCCTTCTCGTGCAGCCGGGCGATCTCCTCCGCCTCACGCGCCGCACGCTCCGCCACCGCGGCTGCAGCCGCAGCCTCCGCCGCCGCACGATTCTCCGCATCCCTGGCCTCCTGCGCGGCGCGCTGCCGCATCAGTGCCCGCGACTCCCGCCGCGCACCCGAAAAATCCCGGTACCGCGCTCCCTGCAGGTTCGCCCACGAGTACAGGACCGCTACGTCCTCGGGGTTCTCCGCGCGCGTCTGCTCGTCCACCGCCTCCGGCTTGTGCCCGTCCATCCCTGCCTCAAATTCCCGGAGCGAAAATCCGCCGGGATCCGGAGTTCCCGCAAGAGACACCTATCCAGCCCTTGCCAGTACCGTGAGGCTACGTTCCCCATTTTTGCCAGTCAATGCACCCTAAGTAACACGTAGGCGGAACCCTACGGGCCATTACCCCGCGCAAATTGGCCCTGTTCCTGCTCCAATATGGCGTTAACTCAGGAGACAACAGTAGACACTTTAGTAACCTGCCGGACCGGCCCGAACGGCTTCGTCTGCAACCTTCGCCGCACCCGCTCACCCATCGCTTGTACGCGCTTACCGGGCCGCCGGTCTTTGCTTTGCATCGCGAGACTCTGGCGGCCGCTCCTGCGCCATCGCCCCGGCGCTCGCGACCCTGTTCCCGACCAGCTCCATCAGGGCCCGGGCCACAGCCTCGTAGTCGTGCCGCAGCACCTCGCCCTCATGCACAAAATTGCCGGCAATCGGCTCAACCCCCAGCGCCCGCACCCGGTCCAGGTCCGCCTCAATCGGCTCCTGGCCCTCCCGCGCATACTTCGCCAGCGTCTCCGGCCGGATCGGCGCCGTATTGATCACCGCATAATCAAAAATTCGTTGGCCCTTCGCCCGCCCGCAGTGGTTCAGGATCTTCTCGATGTGTTGCGACGCGGTCAGGCCCAGCGACTCGTTCGCCTGCGTCATCAGGTTGCACACATACACGCGCACCGCGCCCGACTTCGCAATCGCCTCCGGAATCCCCCTCACCAGCAGATTCGTGATCAGCGACGTATACAGCGATCCGGGCCCCAGCGTGATCAGGTCAGCATGCGCAATCGCCTCCAGGGTCTCGGGCAGCGGATCCACCGCCGCCGGGTTCCAGCATCAGCTCAACGATCGATCGCTTCGAAGCCGTAATATTCGTCTCGCCGCGCACCACAGACCCATCGTCCATCTGCGCCGTCAGCGTTGCATTCGCCGTGGTCGCCGGATAGATCCTCCCGCGCGTCGCCAGAATCTGCGACGACGTCTGCACCGCCTGCGCAAAGTCACCCGAGATCCCGTTCAGCGCCGCGAGAAAAAGATTCCCGAAGCTGTGCCCCTCAAGATCGCCATGCTCGAACCTGTACTGGAACAGCCGCGAGAGCAGATGCTCATCCTCGCTGAGCGCCACCATGCAGTTGCGAATGTCGCCCGGCGGAAGCATCTTCAGGTCTTCGCGCAGCCGCCCCGAAGAGCCGCCATCGTCCGTGACCGTCACCACGGCAGCCAGCTCGCGAATCAGGCAAGGCGCGTCCGGGCACTTGTTCACCGCCGCACGCCCACGCCCGGCGCCGCGCCGGTCAAACCCGGTCGGCGACCCCGGCGTGGCAACGTAGCGCTTCAATCCCAACAACAGCGTGGAGAGCCCGGTGCCGCCGCCGATCGCCACCACTCGAAACTGAGGAAGGACTCGATCGGACATGCGTGTCCTCCAGTGTAAGCGCAGAGCATTCCACAGCAACTCAGCAAGCCAGCAAGACAGCAAGTTGGGAAGTAGGAGTTAGGGAGTCAGGAATAGAGTCGCGCCCGGTGACACGCAGCAAAGCCGGGACTCTCGCCCCGGCTCGTGACTTGTGTCTCCGTTACTCCGCTCTCACGCGCCAAGCGCGTCTCCGCTGCATGCAACGCTACGCCTCCGGATACAGCAGCTCCGTAAACCTGGGGTCCTCGGCCACGCTCTCAAAGTCCGAATCCGCCCGTGCCTGCAGCCGGTTCTGCCCATTCAGCCGGATCGCCTCGCGCAGCTTCTCGATGCATCCCTGCGTGTCCCCGGTCATGCTCGCCAGCAGCGCCAGGCCGTAGAACGCATAATCCGCATCGCCGTTCTGCTTCAAAATCTGCTCGAAGTGGGCGCGGGCGTCGTCATACTGCCCCTGGTTCAGCAGCGAGATCGCGTAGTCATACCGCTCCTCGTTGGACTGAAACTGGTTCGATCCCTTTTCGATCTGCCCGATGCACGCCGAGATGTACATCCGGATCCGGTCTGCCAGGTCCTGCGGCGCCGTCTCCAGCATCTGCGTGAATGCCTGATGAGCTTTGTCGTACTTTCCGCTCTGCATCAGCTTCAACGCGCTCTCATACATCGCCAGGGTCTGCTTCCGCGCGGCATCGTCGAGCGACGGCGAGTTGCCCGCCAGCGTCCGCGGCATCCGCCGCAGGTTCGACTTGCCGTCGTTCTTACCGGAAGAGTTTGTGTGCGCAGCGGGGGATGCGGACTTCGTGGCCATAGCGTTCTCTAAATTTCGCGGCCCGGGGAGGCCTCGTTACTGAAAAATTCGCGGAGCTTACTTCGCAGTTCTAGTTTGGGACACTTGCTTCGGATTTATACGGTTAACGCCTTCTCAGGTCAAATGTCGTGGTTGATTTCGCGTCCCAAATAGCGGTCCGGTCCGCCGCTCACTTCGCTCCTCCGGCTCCGTACAGCACCGGATTCAGCGCCGGATCGTTGTACATCTTCATCTGCCGGTACAACTTAAACCGGCGCCGGCCCGACATTACCTCCGCCCACAGCGCGCCCAGCGCATCGCGCAAATCCCGCTGCTGCTCCTCGATCAC
This sequence comes from uncultured Acidobacteriaceae bacterium, assembly GCA_963777205.1. Taxonomy (GTDB): domain Bacteria; phylum Acidobacteriota; class Terriglobia; order Terriglobales; family Acidobacteriaceae; genus Granulicella. Next base: position 485,353 of record CAVZPQ010000004.1, read on the forward strand.
GGCCAGCCGCTCGCGGTTGCGCCGCGCATGCTCCTCATTCCCGCTCCCATCTGCCCGCGCAATCTCCTCCTCGGTGTGGTAGCGCTTCAGCTCCAGCACGCTCAGCCGGTCGATCATCATCCCCGGCGTCTCGGAGTGCAGCGGAGCCTCAGCGCATTGGTCACCCGCCTCCTCCAGCAGCATCCGGTCGATCCGCTCCATCAGATCGTTCCGCCGCTGATTCAGCCGGTCGATCGCCCGCTTGATCCGCACCATCTCCTCGCCCGTGACTTGGGGATCGCGCGCCTTGTCCTCCTCGTGCCACAAATCAAAGTTCGCACGATGCTGTTCCACTACAACGCACTCGAACTCACTCGCGCCGCCCGGCAGCTCGCCGTCCTGATGCCACAGCCGCGTAGTGTCCGCCTGCAGCTTCACGATCTCGCTCGCATCCACCATCAACAGCCCTAAGCATAACCAATCTCGACCTTGTACCCTTACGGCTTACCCCCTACCCCTTACCCGTTACCCCTCTACCCTCTACCCTCTACACTGAAACGAATGTCCCGCCCCGTCCGCCGCGTCCTCGTCTACCGCCTCGGCTCACTCGGCGACACTCTCATCGCTCTCCCCGCATTTCACCTCATCGCCCGCGCCTTCCCGCAAGCCGAGCGCCGCCTCCTCACCAACCTTCCCATCGCCGCCAAAGCCCCGCCCGCCGCCGCCGTGCTCGAGCACACCGGCCTCATCCAGGCCTACATGCGTTACACCACCGGCACGCGCAACGTTCGCCAGCTCCTCCAGCTCGCCGTCCAGATCCGCCGCTTCAACCCGGACGTCCTCGTCTACCTCGCCGGCGCCCGCGGCATCCGCGCCGCCCAGCGCGATGCCAAATTCTTCCGCCTCTGCGGCATCCGTCGCCAGATCGGCGTTCCCCTCACCACCGCCGCGCAGCTCAACCTCTTCGGTGGCGAAACTCCCGCATCACCCGACGCCGACCTCGAACCCGAAGCCGCCCGCCTCGCCCGCAACATCCGCGAGCTCGGCGACGCCGAGCTCGACAACCCCGCCTCCTGGGACCTCCACCTCACGCCCGCCGAGCACGAATCCGCCGCCCGCGCCATCAGCCCCGAAGCTCTCGCCCACGAAATCCTCGCCGTCAGCGTCGGCACAAAGGTCCAGGCCAAAGACTGGGGCCGCGACAACTGGCGCGCCCTCCTCACCCGCCTCGCCCGCGCCTTCCCCAACCGCGCCCTCCTCCTCGCCGGCAGCGCCGAAGAATCCGAAGCCTCCGACTTCGCCGCCGCCGACTGGCGCGCGTCCGGCGGTGGTCCTGTCGTCAACCTCTGCGGCCGCCTTACACCGCGCGAATCCGCCGCCGCCTTCGCCCGCGCGCGCCTCTTCATCGGCCACGACTCCGGCCCCATGCACCTCGCCGCCGCCGTCGGCACGCCCTGCGTCGCCATCTTCGCCGCCCGCAACATCCCGCGCCAGTGGTTCCCCTACGGCCCCCACCACCGCATCCTCTACCACCGCGTCGAGTGCGCCGGCTGCGGCCTCGAAACCTGCATCGAGCAGCAGAAAAAATGCATCCTCTCCATCACGTCAGACGAGGTCCTCGCCGCCATCCACTCCGCACTCAACTCGCCAGGCCCGCCAATGAGCATCCCGCGCCTCGTCCTGATTCCTTTCGTCCTGTGGTTCGCACTCAGCGCACACTCGCAGGCCAACGTCCAGCTCGCAAACCAGGGCTGGTACGCAGACCCCGAGATACACCTCTTCGCGGGCCAATACTGGATCTATCCCACGTCGTCCCTCTATCAGGACACCGGACAGAAGCCCGTCCTCACCCCGCTGCAGGCCCAGCTCCGGAGCAATCGCGTGGTCCACAAGACCTACCTCCTCCAAACGTCCCTCGACGCGTTTTCCTCGCCCGATCTCGTCCACTGGACGAAGCACAAAGACATTCTCGACATCAAAGATGTCCCCTGGGCTGCGTACGCAATCTGGGCGCCTTCCGCCATTCAGCTCCACGGCAAGTACTATCTCTTCTTCGGAGCCAATGACATCCAGGAGCACGACACCTTTCCCGGTGGAATCGGCCTCGCCGTCAGCAACTCTCCCGCCGGCCCGTTCCACGATGCGCTCGGAAAGCCTCTCATCGGCGAGTACCATCTCGGCGCTCAACCGATCGACCCAATGGTCTTCCGTGATGACGACGGCAAAATCTACCTCTACTACGGCGGCCACGGACACTGCGTCGTGACTCGCCTCTCGCCGGACCTGACCCACGTCGTTCCGCTGCCCGACGGCGAGCTCTACAAAGACATCACGCCGGCCCACTACGTCGAGGGCCCCTTCGTGATCAAGCGCAAAGGCGTCTACTACCTCATGTGGTCTGAAGGTGACTGGGGAGATTCAAGCTACGGCGTTGCATACGCGAAGGGCACCAGTCCCCTCGGCCCGTTCACTCGCGTCGGCAGGATTCTGCAGTCCGATCCTGCAGTCGCAATGGGTCCAGGTCATCATTCCGTCCTGCAGATTCCGGGCACGGACGATTGGTACATCGTCTATCACCGCCATCCTCTCGGCACCACCATCGCCGAGCAGCGCGTCATGGCCATCGACCGCCTCACCTTCGATGCCAACGGCGATATACAGCCGATCCGTATGACCACCACCGGTCCCGGCCCGCGCCCGATCTCGGGTCGGCATCACTAACCACCCGCCGTGAAAGCTATCGACTGCTTCAGGCACAATGCAGTGACAGGAGAATTCATGTTTGCAGGGATCACACGGGCTATGCTGGCGCTGTCCGCGCTGGCCGCGACGACAGCGTTAGCACAATCACCATCGGTCACCATCGACAGCGGCCAGCTGCGCGGTGACGTGCAGGGCCAGGTCGAATCCTTCAAGGGCATCCCGTTCGCCGCTCCTCCAGTCGGCGATCTCCGCTGGCGCGCGCCGCAACCCATCACGCCATGGAAAGGCGTCCGCAGCGCGACCGCATACTCGGCCGACTGCATGCAGCTTCCCTTCCCCAGCGACGCCGCGCCGCTCGGCACCGCGCCCGCCGAAGACTGCCTGTACCTGAACGTCTGGCGTCCCGCAGGCACAGCTCCCGGCGCCAAACTCCCCGTCATGTTCTGGATCTACGGCGGCGGCTTCGTCAACGGCGGCAGCTCGCCCGCGGTCTACTCCGGAGAAAAGTTCGCGAACAAAGGCGTCGTGTTCGTCAGCGCGAACTACCGCCTCGGCCGCTTCGGCTTCTTCGCCTTTCCCGAGCTCACCCGCGAGAACGCCGACGGCATGCTCGGCAACTACGGCTTCATGGACCAGATCGCCGCGCTCAAGTGGGTGCAGCGCAACATCGCAGCCTTCGGCGGCGACCCCTCCAATGTCACCGTCTTCGGTGAATCCGCCGGCGGCTTCTCCGTCAGCATGCTCCTCACCTCGCCGCTCACCGGCGGGCTTTTCTCGAAAGCCATCATCGAATCCGGCGGCGGACGCACCAACCTCGGCGGCCCGCGCTTCGTGAACACACAAGCTCCGAACGGCCCAGCGTCGGCCGAGTCAGCCGGCGTGCAGTTCGCCGAAAGCCAGGGCATTCACGGCACCGGCAAACAAGCCCTCGATCAACTCCGCCATCTCTCCGCCGAGACAGGTCCGCGGCAATCTCAACATGGCCTCCATGAACCAGCCCGGATACGCCGGCCCCATGATCGACGGCCAGGTGGTCATCGCCGATCCGCAATCGCTCTATCTCGCCGGCGCCGGCTGGCGCGTGCCCATCATGATCGGCGCAAACAGCATGGACATCGGCTTCGGCTTCGCCCACGACAAGGACGCCCTCTTCGCTCCGTTCGGCATCCTCCGCAAGCAGGCCGAGGCCGCCTACGATCCGACCGGAAACGGCGATCTCCGCGTCGTGCAGTACGAGGTCGCGATGGACAAAATGATGATCGAGCCCGCACGCTTCGTCGCCTCCGTCTTCGCCTCCGAAGGCGTCCCCAGCTACGAGTACCGCTTCTCCTACGTCGCCGAATCCATGCGCAAGCAATGGCCCGGCGCGCCTCACGCCACCGAGATACCCTTCGTCTTCGACACCGTCTCGACCAAGTACGGCAAAGACCTCGCGCCCAACGACGAGCGCATCGCCGAAGCCATGCACAACTACTGGGTAGCCTTCGCGAAAACCGGCGATCCCAGTACCGGCAACACGCCCGCCTGGCCGCGCTACTCGCCCGCCACCGACATGATCATGAACTTCACCCCCGAGGGCCCAGTCGCCGAACCCGACCCATGGAAGGCCCGCCTCGATGTCACAGAGCAATCCGTGAGCACGACCGCACCCCCCAAGCCCGCGCCCCGCTAACGTCTCCCCCACTCACCGGAGCACGCGCAGCCGAAGCCCGAACACCCGTCTCTTGCGCAGCTCCCACCAGGCCATCGACACCGCCATCCACACCACCATCGCCGCCAGCAGAATCAGCGCCGCGTTATGCCGCGGAAGCAGGCACCACAGCACCACCGCAAATCCCGCCAGCCCAAAACACCCCAGCGCGGCGCCCGCCGAATCGATGCTCGCGGCCCATCGCCCCCGTTGCGTCCCGTCCGCCCCAATCTTCGCCTTCCGCTTCTTCTCATGCGACTCAATCAGCGTCGCCGTCGCCGGAAAGATCGCCGGAAACGCCAGGAACAACCCGCCCGCACCCGCCCCAAAATGTTTCGCAACAAATCCCGCGAGAACGGTAGCCGCTCCTCCAAACACAAACCGCATGAGGTACTCATGCCACTTCGTCTCCTTCAGCCGCGATAGCTTGGCTCCAATCAATCACCACCTCCCCTTCAGCACAATCCAAGACCCAATCGACACCGCAAACCACACCGGCATCAGCGCAATACTGGTCACATAAGCGCTCGGCCGGTAGCGCCTCAAAACAAAACTCACCAGCACCGCATACACAAGAAACGCCGCCGCCCCCAGCAGCATCGTCTTCGCCTCCTGCCCCGCGTACAGCCTCCCCTCCTTATGAATCGTCAGCGCAAGCGTCGCCAGCGCGACCGAAGGCGCCGCACTGAACAGCCCCGCGAAGCTCTTCGGATAAAGCACATCGCCCAGCATCGCAAAGAAGCTGACCACCACGCCGCCCACCAGAAACCGAATAATGTAATCGCTCATATCGTGCGTTCGAAGCTCTTCTCGGCGGCCAACCTATGTAGATAGAAGGTCAATATCAACCGGAAGTTGTTCTGTATCCTAACCCTCGAATGCTTCCCGATCTCCCCCGCGTCCTCTCGCTCCTCGAAGGCGGCTTCCGCGACCTCCGCATCCTCGTCGTCGGCGACCTCATGCTCGACCGCTACATCGTCGGCGACGTCGACCGCATCTCTCCCGAAGCCCCCGTCCCCGTCCTCCGCCACGCGCACCGCTACCACCGTCCCGGCGGCGCCGCCAACGTCGCCATGAACCTCGCCGGCCTCGGCTGCCAGGCCCTCCTCGCCGGCCTCTGGGGCGCCGACACCGAGCAGCGCGAACTCGCCTCCGCACTCGAAGCCGCCTCCATCGACACCACCGGCGTCGTCACCAGCTCGCTGCCCACCATCTCCAAGACCCGCATCGTCGGCCGGACGCAACAGCTCCTCCGCCTCGACATCGAATCCCGCGACGCCCCCTCTGCCGAAGACCTCCAGCGCCTCCAGGAACGCGTCGTCGCGCTCGTCGAAAAGGTCCACGCCGTCGTCCTCTCCGACTACGCCAAGGGCGCGCTCACCGCCGAGCTCTGCGCCGCCGTCATCCGCGCCGCGCGCCGCGTCAACGTCCCCGTCTTCGTCGACCCGAAAACCTCCGACCTGAGCAAATACTCCGGCGCCACCATGGTCTGCCCCAACCTGCACGAGCTCTCGCAGGCCACCGGCGTCTCAAGCCAAAACCTCGATGCCCTCCTCGCCGCCGCCGAACGCCAGCGCACCGAACACGGCTTCGACTTCCTCGCCGCCACCCTCAGCGAGCGCGGCATCCGCGTCCTCTCCGCCGCCGGCATCATCCACTCCCCCGCCCGCGCCCGCGAGGTCTTCGACGTCTCCGGCGCCGGCGACACCGTCATCGCCACCCTCGCCGCCTCCATCGCCGCCGGCCTCGACCTCCAGACCGCCACCGACCTCGCCAACCTCGCCGCCGGCATCGTCGTCGGCAAAATCGGCACCGCGCCAATCGCGCACCACGAGCTCATCGCGCTCCTCACGCCGTCCACACCGCTCTCCGGCGCCGAAAAAATCCTCGACCGCCAGCACCTCGCCGCGCGCATCGCCGACTGGCGGGCATCAGGCGAGACGATCGTGTTCACCAACGGCTGCTTCGACCTCCTCCACGTCGGCCACATCACCCTGCTTGAAGACTGCCGCAAGTTCGGCTCGAAGCTCGTCCTCGGCCTCAACTCCGACGCCTCCGTCTCCCGCCTCAAAGGCCCCACGCGCCCCATCGTCGCCGAGAGCGAACGCGCCCGCGTCATGGCCGCGCTCGCCGCCGTCGACGCTGTCGTCCTCTTCTCCGAAGACACGCCCCTCGAGCTCATCCGCGAGATCCGCCCCGACGTCCTCGTCAAAGGCGGCGACTACACCATCGAAACCGTCGTCGGCCACGAAGAAGTCCTCGCCGCCGGCGGCCGCGTCGCCATCGTTCCTACCGTCCAAGGCTTCTCCACCACCAACATCGTGCGCAAGCTCGCGCAATCACCTCCCGACAGCCCGCAGCCCGACACCCACGCCCTCATCACCCGCGCCTACGCCGCCTTCAACCGCCGCGACATCGACGCCGTCCTCGCCCTCATGACCAACGATGTCGACTGGCCGCGCGGCTCCGAAACCGGCCGCGCCCTCGGCAAGCAAGAGGTCCGTGGCTACTGGACCCGCCAGTGGGCCGAGATCGACCCGCACGTCGATCCCGTCGAAATCACCGACGGCCCCGAAACCCACACCACCGTCCGCGTCCACCAGCTGATCAAAGACCTCACCGGAGCCGTCCTCCTGGACGGCGAAGTCTGGCACGTCTACACCTTCGCCAACGGCCTCATCCAGCGCATGGACATCCACCAAACGGACCCGCGCTGATTCCCAAGCCGGCTGGGGTTAAGACGAACGGAACCAGCCTCTTGCGCTCACGCTTTTGAAAACGCACTAACGACATGCACGTCTTCAACCCAGAGCTAAACCTTTGTTGAAGAATTTGTTCGAAACCGTACTGACTGCAACTTTCGTGCCATGGAACATGGGTTGTAGCTGAGAAGGAGAGACACTCCCATGTCGGAATACAAAGGTCAAGTTCGGTGGTTCAACAACGCAAAAGGGTACGGATTTCTAGGCCGCGACGGCGGACCCGATGTCTTCGTGCACTACAGCTCCATTCAGGCCGACGGATACAAAACCCTCAAAGAGGGCGAGCCCGTTGAGTTCGACATCATCAAGGGTCAACAGGGCCTCCAGGCCGATCAGGTCAAGCCGCTTCGTTCAAAAGCCTAGCGTCTCCCCGCTTCTTCCCCCGGTGTACGCCACGTACATCGGGGTTGTTTGTTGCGGCGTATAGTAACCCCTAGAGACGCGCACGTTCGTCTCGTCCGCAATTTCCCCCGCCCGCACTTGACGGATGTCCCTTGCGAACTCGCACAAGGGAGGCATCCATGGCCCCTCCACTTTCCAATCTCCTCATCGAATCCCTTCCTCCCGACGACAGATCCCACGTCCTCGAGCAGGTCGAGCCCGTCCCGCTCCCCGTCAAAACCGAGCTCTACGGCCTGGGTGAGCTGCCCCGCTACGTGCACTTCATCACCTCCGGCCTCGCTTCCACCGTCACCGAAATGTCCCGCGGAGACGGCCTCGAAGTCGGCCTCGCCGGGCGCGAGGACCTTCCCGAAAGCCTCTTCCTGCTCGGCCCGCAGACCGGCCAGGTCCGCTGTTTCATGCAGATCGGAGGCACCGCCCTCCGCATGGACTTCCGGCGCTTCGAGCGCATCTTCCACGCCCGTGAAGCCGTGCGCCGCCAGGCTCTCCGCCACGTCCAGTACGAGGCCTTGATGACCGCGCAGCTGGCCGGCTGCAACCGCCTCCACGGCATCGAGGAGCGCCTAGCCCGTTGGATCCTCATGGTCGCCATCAGGATCGGCAGCGAAGAGATGAAACTCACCCACGAGTTTCTCGCCGCCATGCTCGGCTCCCGCCGCGCGAGCGTCACCATCGCCGCCGGCGCGCTGCAGCGCAGTGGCATGATCGAGTATCGGCGCGGCAACATCCGCATCCTGAATCGCGAGCAGCTCGAAGACACCGCCTGCGAGTGCTTCCCCATCACCCAAAAGCTGCTTCAGAACATCTACAACTGAATCACCAGCTTGCCCGTTGCCCTTACACCACCGGGCCGCGAGATCGGAACTCCTCCCATCCCTCCGCCCTGAACCGTCAAACGCGATTTCCACCGCATCAATGGATGCGTCGCGATGCAGGCAGCTCAACCGGGGCTGCTAAACTCTCTATCAGTACACGGCAGCGCGGCCCAGGACCGCAGCGTCGAAGCAAATTACTGGCCAGCGGAGCAGCTTCCCTCCAATCGAGATGCCGTCATGGCGTCCTTCCCAGTCCAGAGAAGAACTCTGGGGGTGCTGACTACTATGGCGAGAATTCCTTCCTTTACTCCGCATTTCGTTCCCGCCGTCCCCGCAGCGGTCGAGGTCTCAATGGTCTCCGCGGAACCGGTTCACGTGGACTTTCCTCCCGTCCCGCCGGAAGAGATCGCATTCGCACTCGCCCTGTTTGTCGGCGTCGTTCAGGGGCAGCTCGGCTCGCCTTCGCGTGCTCCACTCTCCCGCGAGGAAGAAGAGGAGTTCAGCGACTGCCTGCGACTCCTCTCTCGGCTCTGTGCCGGCGAGCAGCCCCCCGTCGCGCCCGCCAGTGACGCCATCGCCTATGACACCTCTCTCGGGCGTGTGCTTCTGGTCATCTGGCAGCTCCATCGCGGCCATCCCCACCAGACCTCCATCTGCGCCCGCGTCCTGAACTTCTATCTGCTCACCGAGCGCACGGCCGGCAAAGCGGTCGAACGCTGGATCATGCCCTGCACCGAAGATCCAAAGCTCGTCCTGCTCCACCCCGCTCTCATTGAGGCTCTCGCCACAGCTCCGCTGACCGAGCAGGGCGAACTTTCCGAAACCGTCTTCCTCGACTCGGTAGAAGCCCTCGCCACCAGTTCCCCCCAATAGCATCGGCGGGTGCCCAGCCTGCCCTGAGCGCAGCCGAACGGGTCTCGAGCTTGAGACGCGCGCACCCGTTGCTCTCGAGACGTGCGTACACACCCATCAGCGCAACCGGAGTAGATCAAAAGTTGGAGATGCGCGCCCTCCAGATGACGGAGGCGCAGCAGCACCACTCTCCGTTATAGTCGGTCCACTCTTCACGTTTGATCCTTGAGAGGACTCCGGATGCGGAAGCGATTTGCCTTGGGCCTGGTCACTGCGCTGGTATCGTTGGCCGCCTCAGGCCAGAGCAACTACGCCACCCTGCGCGGCACCATCACCGACCCCCAGCACCTCCCTCTACCCGGCGCCAACGTGCGGATCACCTCCACGTTGACCGGCGCCGCGCGTGACGTCAGAACCGACAGCGCCGGCCTCTACGTCGCGGCAGGACTGCAGCCCGGCGCCTACCAGGTCGAAATCGACAAGAGCGGCTTTGCCCACGCCGCCCAGCCGCTGCAGCTCGAAGTTGGCCAGCGCGCCACACTTGACGTCTCCCTCGCCGTAGGCGCGGTCGCCCAATCCGTCAACGTCAGCACCAGCGGTGAGCTCCTCCGCACTGCAGACGCCACCGTCGGCGCCGTCGTCGACCGCCGCTCCGTGCAGCAGCTCCCGCTCAACGGCCGCCAGCTCATCGACCTCGTCTCCACTGTCCCCGGAGCTCACGTCAGCATGGGCGCGCAGCAAGGCAACGTAAACCCGCTCTACTGGCGCCCCGGCCAGTTCTCCGCCGTCAGCATCGCCGGCGCCCGCCCCAATGCCAACTACTTTCTCCTCGACGGCGCCACCAACACCGACCCCACCTTCAATACCCAGAACCTCAACCCGAACCCCGACATGGTGCAGGAGTTCCAGGTCCAGATCGGCAGCTACTCCGCCGACATGGGCGGAGCCGGCGGCGGCCAGATCAACATCGCCACCCGCTCCGGCACAAGCACCTTCCACGGCACCGTCTACGAGTTCCTCCGCAACGGCGCCATGGACGCCTTCACCTTCGGCGCCATGGGCATGAGCAAGCATCTCGTCCAGAACAACTTCGGCGCCGCTCTCGGCGGCCCCGTCTACAAAAAGAAGACCTTCTTCTTCGTCAACTACGAGGCCTTCCGCCGCGCTGCCGTCGATCCCATGACCGACACCGTCCCCACCGCTGCCGAGGCGTCCGGCGACTTCTCCTCGAGCGGAGTCAACATCTACGATCCGTCCTCCACCTACGCCAATCCGAACTACAACGCCTCCCTCCCTGCCAGCGCCTCCAACCCGCAGTTCCTGCGCAAGCAGTTCCAGTACAACGGCAAGCTCAACGTCATCCCGCCCGATCGCCTCAACTCCGCGTCGCAGATCATGCTCAACAAATACGTTCCGCGGCCCAACCAGATGGGCGGCATGGGCATGGCCATGAACGGGCAGCCGGGCGTGGTGGGCGCCGGCAATGACTCCAATAACTTTCTCGATCTGCCCAACGAGCTTCACTACACCGACCAGGGCACCGTCCGCGTCGACCACGACTTCACCGCCGGAAGCACCGTCTTCCTCCGCTACAGCGCGCAGGGCGAGCACGGCTTCATGCCCGAAAACCTCCCCGGCTTCGGCTACCTGCACGACAATCTCGCGCAGCAGGGTGTGCTCGGCTTCAGCACCGTCCTGTCTTCCAGAATGCTGAACACCGCCACGCTCGCCATCTCGCGCCTCAGCATGAATCACTGGACCCAGAGCGCTAACAAGAACGACATCGTCGGTGAGCTCGGCATCCAGGGCATCGGCTTCGGCGGCCCCGGCGCCTGGGGCGCGCCCTACTTCAGCGTGCAGGGCTTCTCGCCCATCGGCGACAGCTACTCCGCCACACCCATGCACGCCTGGGACACGCTCATCGAAGGCCGCGACTCCCTCAGCCTCCAGACCGGAAAACACACCCTCAAGTTCGGCGGCGTCTACCAGTACTTCATCTGGCCCATGTGGGGCTTCTTCCAGAACCGCGGCTACTACCAGTTCACCAGCGGCTTCACCACCCAGACCCTCACCAACGACGGCACCGGCTCCGCACTCGCCAGCTTCCTGCTCGGCATGCCCGTCGTCCGTCAGCGTCAGGCCGGCATCCCCCAGATGAATCTGCGCCAGTGGTACGCCGACGGATTCGCGCAGGACACCTGGCGCATCACCCAGTCCACCACCATCAACTACGGCGTCCGCTACGAGTACATGAGCCCCCTCTGGGACGTCACCTACACCAACAGCAATCTGATGTTCACCAACGGCAAGCCTTCACCCTTCGTTGGCGGCCAGAACGGCTACCCCCGCGGCCTCATGTACCCCAACAAAGCCGACTTCGCCCCGCGCTTCGGTCTCGCGCAGAGCTTCGGCAACCTCGGTCTCGTCTGGCACGTCGCCTACGGAATCTTCTACACGCCGGTCGACATGAACACCTGGTGCAATCAACGCCACAATGTTCCGTACGTCTTCCCCGAAACCGCGCAGAGCGACAACTACAGCCCCAACGCCGCCATCGCCAACTACAACTTCGCTCCGCCCGTGCTCGGCAAAACTGTGGTCAGCTTCACCGGCATGAGCCTGCACCCTGCTCCGCAGTACATCCAGGAGTGGAGCACCTCCTTTGAAAAAAGCATCGGGCAGAAGTCCACAGTCGAGATCGGATACATCGGCTCCGGCGGATGGCATCTCCAGCGGGCCCACCTGATCAACAATGCGCCTCCGGGCCCAGGGCTCATTCAGCCGCGGCGTCCCATCACCTCCATGACCTTTGTCCCGGGCACCGTTCTTCCTTCAACCGTCACTGTCGCCAATCCCGCCAATCCTCTCGTCACACCCGTCAGCACCATCAACCTGCTCGAGAACACCGCGCAAAGCTGGTACGACGCTGGGTACGCGAGCTTCCGGCACCGCTACGCGCAAGGCCTCACGCTCGTCGCCAGCTATACCTACGCGAAGAACCTCTCCAACGCGCCGGACTTCCGCTCCCCGATGTATGAGTCAGCCATTCCGCAGAACAACAACGACCTCGAGGCGGAAAAGGGTCCCGGCTGCGACATCAAACATCGCTTCGTGCTGACCGGCGTCTACGACATCCCCGGATGGAAACAGTCGCACCTCGCGGAAGCCGTTACAGGAGGCTGGCGCTTCTCGACGATCTACCAGATCCAGTCCGGCTACCCACTTACCATCTCGGTCTTCGGCGACACCGCCAATGCCGGAACCGCGCTCGGAGAAAACCCCATTCGCGCCAACTACACCGGCCAGCCCGTCTTTACCACGGGCACGCACACCGCCATGGAGTGGTTCAACACCGCCGCCTTCGCCGCTCCTCCCGCCTACACCTTCGGGAACGTAGGCCGAAACTCCGTCTATGGCCCCGGCATGCAGAGCTTCGACTTCGCCCTCGTCCGCGCCTTCCCCATCACCGAGCGCGTTTCCCTCGAAACCCGCGGCGAGGTCTACAACGCCCTCAACAAGGTCAACCTCGACACGCCGAACCGCTTCGTCAATACGGCGGGCTTCGGAACCATCACCGATGCAATGGATCCCGGGCGCCAGATCCAGCTAAGCGCGCGCCTGTCTTTCTAACTGCGCATTTCTCTTTCCAACTGCCGGATGGCCTCAACCGTAAGCACCGCGATAAACTAATCCCAATGGCAGTCCCGCAACAAAGCTCTCCCTGGAAGTTCGTCATCGCCGGCGCCATCGTCGTCGCCGTCATCGTCTGGATCGCCGTTTCGGCCGGCGAGCAGGCCAAGAGTTACTACGTCACGATCGCCGAGCTCCAGAAGATGGGCAACAAGGCCTACCACGAGAACCTCCGCGTCGCCGGCAACGTCCAGCCCGGCAGCATCCACCGCGCCGGCCCGAACGCCAGCTTCACACTCGTCGAGCTCGATAAGACCCTCCGCGTCGACTACATCGGCGCCGAGCCCCCGCCCGACACCTTCAAGGACGAGGCGCAGGCGCTCGCCATCGGCACCTACGGCCGCGACGGCGTCTTCCACGCCACCCAGCTCCAGGCCAAGTGCGCCTCCAAGTACGCCCCTGCCAAACCCGGGTCCACGACCCCCACCGGCAACACCGCCCCCCTCACCACAACCGCCTCCGTTCGATAACTGGTGCTTAGAACACCCTCATTCTGAGCGGAGCACCGAACGGGGTCCCCGGCCAGCTTGCTGGCTGGGGCAGGAAGGTGCGCACTCGAAGGACCCGTCCTACCCACGCTCTTATGCCGGCGGCGGAGTCTGCGCCTCCAAAAGTTCCGGCGTCGTCTCACACGTGCGTCGCCCGCTTCATCCGGTCAATGAAGATCAGCCCGCTATACACACGTTCGGGTGCCGCAACTCTGTTGCTGTCGTACTTCGGCATCCGGATCGACAGCGCTCTAACGCGCGCATCACCCAGCGTCCCGGCATCAAGGAACAGGTAGGGCTGACCAAGGCGGTGCAGCTCAAGTTCCAGGCTACCCTCGGGTGCTGCCGGAACCGGCTTCGACGGCCCGCCCACCGAGTACCCGTCTTCGCCCTCGAACGTCGTCATGCCGAGCGTATAGACGGCATCGCCAAACCACTTCGCGATAAACGTGCCGGTTGGTTTCATATCCCCTTGCTCGTACGTCGGATGGACGGCTCGAAAATCCTTGTCATAGTACGCATTCATCACGTGGACATCGTGCGCCCACACGATCGCCTTGCGCCCGGCATACTGCTCTTCCACAAGCCACCGCAAATTCGCCGCATTCACCGAGTCGCGCATACTCTCCCGCACTGCGGTGGTCGCGGGGGCGATCGCAAACTCGTGCCGGAACGCAGCATCCGCCTGCATGTTCCCGATCGCTCGTTTCGCGAAAGCGATATCGAGAGCGCCATGCGCCTCCGCGAAAGCGGATGGATTGTTCTCGATTGTTTGAATAAGTTTTTGCGATGCGTCGGTCAGCGCGTCCAGGTCAGCTTGGCTCGCGAACTTCGAGGTTTGCAAACTGTCGCGCGCCGCAAGCGCCGTATTCGCGAGTCCAATTGCGCGATCGCGGACGCTTCCCTCCGGCAACGACCCGACGAACGCCTGAAGGTATTTCCGAAACGCGCTCATCGACCCGTCAGCCGTCACCTGCAGATCGAAACCCGCCATTTCCATCGGCGAGGTGGTTTGCTGACTGCTTTTGATGTACTCGAACAGCGGCTTCACCTCCGCCGCCATGGACCACAGCGTAAAAATGCCGCGCTGTGCCGCTTTCACTCCGTCCTCATCGCCGCGCATACCGGCCTCGGCCAAAGCCACGTCGTACATGCCCGACTCCCATATCAGGACATCGAATCCATGGCGCTCGTGCAGGTAGCGGACAATCCGCGCCTTGGCCGCAAAACAGGACCCCGCACCATGGCTCGGCTCGCCAAGCTGCACCAGCGTGGCCCCACCGATTGCTCTTCCTAGCGGCTCCAGGTCGGCAAAATCCTGGTCCGTGAAATCGATGCTCCGGACCGGGTGCACCCTGCTCGCCAGCCAGCCGGATGCCGCACTTCCGGTTTGCGCCAACGCAGGAGCGCAGATCGCCAGCGTGCCATCCATCAGAAAATCCCGCCTGGATATCCGCATCGCCATCCTTCGGCCAACCAAAAAATTAAAGCACCCTGCTTGACAAACTCGCCCCGCGAGAAGGGGGCGTTTTAATCCACTGTTCCCAGCGCCCCCCATAAAGTCCACCCCTAAAGTCTCTGCTCCGAAGACTTTGCGCAAAAACAGGGGGGAGGGGGGTACCCCTACTTCGTCAGCGCCTTCATGTACAAATACCGAAACTCAACGCCCTGGTAGAACGCCTCCACCCGGATCCGCTCATCCCGCCCATGGGCCCGGTCATCGTTGAAGTCCACCCCCATCCCGCTGATCCCGTAGCTCGGAATCCCCGCCGCCGCCGTGAAGATCGAGTCACTCGCCCCCGTCGACATCACCGGCACCACCGGCACCCCCGGCCACATCTCCGCCGTCACCTTCCGCAGCGGCCCAAACACATCCTCCCGCACCGGGGGCGGCTCCATGCTCTTCTTCGCCGACCCCAACCCCACCGTCTGGCCCGCATCGTTCACATAGCTCACGGTGAGCTTCGGATCGCTAAAAATCGCAATCAGCTTCTGCCGAATCTCCTCCTGCGAGTGCCCCGGCAGAATCCTGCAGTTCACATTCGCCTTCGCCATCCCAGGAAGGGCGTTCCGCGCGTGGCCCGCATTCACCATCGTGGCCACGCAGGTGGTTCGCAGCGTCGCATTGTCGGTCGGGTCCTTCTCGAACTCCGCAACGGCCTTCGCGTCCCCGGCAAGCACGCCACGAATCACCCGCGCCCGCTCCGGTGAGGCTATCTTCTCCTTCGCCTCCAGTTCGGCCCGCGTGACCGCATTCAGCTCCACCGGAAACGGTGTCGCTTCCAGCTTCTCGAGCCCATGCATCAGCTCGTAGATGGCGTTGTCCGGCCGAGGCTGCGAGCTGTGCCCTCCGGGATTCGTCGCCGTCACCTCAAAGTCCGCATACAGCTTCTCCGTCGCCTCGACATCCAGCTCGGTCGGCTTGCCGCCGCGCAGCTCCAGCCCACCCGCATCGGGGTTGATGACGAAGTCCGCCCGCATCAGCTCCGGCCGGTGCTCCAGCAGCCATGACACGCCGTTCGACGCACCCCCCTCCTCATCCGCCGTCAGCGCAATCACCAGATCCCGGTCCGGCACGTAGCCCTCGCGCTTCATCCGGATAAAGCTCTCGACCAGAGCCGCGTCCTCCTCCTTGATGTCCTGGGTGCCCCGCCCGTAGAAGTAGCCGTCTTTCTCAACAAACTGGTACGGATCGGTCGTCCAGTCCGCGCGACGCGCCTCGACGACATCAAGGTGGCAGATCGTGAGAATCGGCTTCAGCGTCGATCCCGGCTTGCCACGATACCGGGCAACAAGATTCTGCTTGCGATCGTTCGGTCCGGCGAGCACCAGGTCCTCAGCCGGGAATCCCGCATCGAGCAGCCTCTGCCGCATCTTCACCGCCGCCGCCGTGACGCTGCCGTTCGAGTCCTGCGTATTGGTCTCGATCAGCTCTTTGAAGATGTCGTGCGCGAGCGCGCGATCCTGCTGCGGTAATGCCGGCGCACTCTGCGCCAATGCACACGAACTACAAATCAGCAGCGCCGTGGCCGCACTGACCGTAAGCACAGCTTTTCTCGAATCCCGCATGTTGCCTCTCGTATATCGCATGTTGTGGTGGCTCTATACTCGCATAGCAGCGATGCCCTCATCTCCCAACACACAGCCTGCGGTCGAACTCTCCGGCGTCTCGCGGCATTATGGCAGTTTTGCGGCACTCAAAAGCATCTCAATGCGCGTTCATCCGGGCGCTTCAGTGTTGCTGCTGGGAGAGAACGGCGCCGGAAAATCCACGATGCTGCGGCTCATCGCCGGACTGACATCGCCCAGTGAAGGCAAGCTGACCGTATTCGGCGGAACGCCGCGTTCGGAACGCGATCGCGTGGCATTCATGAGCCACGCTCCGATGCTGTACGACGAGCTCACTGGCATCGAGAACCTGCGCTACTTCGCCTCGCTCTACGGGATCGGAAGCTCACAAGCCGAGCAGGCCCTGCGTGACGTCGGTCTGGACCCGCAGCTTCCGCGCCATGTAGGCGAGTACTCCCAGGGCATGCGGCAGCGCGCATCGCTCGCACGCGTCCTGATGCTTGAGCCCGACCTCCTGCTGCTGGATGAGCCGTTCTCGAACATGGATGCCGCGTCCGTGCAGGCGATGATCGAGCGGCTGCGAGCATTTCTCGCCCAGCCAGGACGCAATGGCTTGCTTCGCACGCTTTTCGTGACGACCCACCAGGCGGAGCTGGCGCGCCCGCTGGCAACGACCACGCTCGTGCTGATGGCCGGCCAGCTTACGACGCGCAACTGAGGACGGATGAAGACGAACGCCGCACGCCTGCTCGACAAACTCGGTATCGCATACGAGATTCGCACGTACGAGGTCGATCCCGAGGACCTGACTGCGATCTCTGTTGCGCGAAAGATTGAGATGCCGATTGAGCAGGTGTTCAAGACGCTGCTAACCCGCACGTCCGACGGAGAGTATCTGTTCGCAGTTGTTCCCGGCGGCGACGAGCTCGACCTGAAGAAGCTTGCGGCCGCAGCGGGAGCGCGCAAGGCGGAGCTTGCCGCACTGAAAGAAGTCGAGCCGCTGACCGGATATGTGCGCGGCGGCGTGACCGTGCTCGCCGCCAAAAAACCATTCCGCGCGTTCGCGGATGAAACCATCGAGCTCTTCGATCGGATTTCGATCTCAGCCGGACAACGTGGACAGCAGATCGTGCTCTCGCCAGCGGATTATCTCCGCGCAACAGAAGCCACCATCGCGGACCTGACCAAAGCGCCCGCGCAGAGCACGCAAGGAGTCCACGGATGACCTACGCGCGGCATGTGCTGACACATCTCGCGAAGGACTTGCGGCTCGAGTGGCGTGCCCGCGAGGTGATCAACGGCATGCTGTTTTTTTCACTGCTGGTGGTCGTGGTGTTCTCGCTTGCATTTGATCCGGCAGCGTATCCGACGATTGCACGCCAGATCTCCGGCGGTCTGCTCTGGGTGGGACTGCTCTTTGCCTCGATTACAGCGCTCAATCAGAGCTGGGCCCGCGAGCTGCACAACTCTGTGCTGGAGGCGCAGCGGATGACGCCGGCACCCGCTTCAGCGCTCTTCATCGGCAAGGCGGTCGCGAACCTCATCTTCGTGAGCGTCATTGAGGTTGTACTCGCTCCGGTTTTTGCCGTGTTCTACAACCTCCATCCGCTGGGAAATGCCTGGCTGCTGCTGCTGATTCTTCCGCTCGGCACCTGGGGCCTGACGGTCAACGGAACGTTCTTCGCCGCGCTGAGCCTGCGCACGCGTAACCGCGAGCTGCTGTTGCCGCTGGTGCTCTGTCCGATTGCGATGCCGGCGCTGCTGGCAATGGTCCAGGCGACCACGAACGTGCTTACCGGAGATTATCCGCCGTCGTTATGGATCAAGGTGCTCGTGGGGTACGACATCGTGTTCACAATCGCCTGTGTCCTGCTGTTTGAAACAGTGCTGAACGCGGGCGATTGAGCACAGCAATCCAGCCCTGTGCGGCGCTCGCGCACGATAAAATTGAGGTGCAGTGAACAATCGCAGCCAATCACGACGCGCCCCGGGCAGGTTTCCACTCTGGGCGACCCTCTATCTAGCGCTTACATTCGTCGTGCTGATCATCGGCTTCTATGAAGCCATGACAGCGCCGAAAGAGGCGACGATGGGAAATCTCTATCGCGTCTTCTTCTATCACTTTCCGCACACGATCCTCAGCTTCGTCTTCCCGTACATGAATTGCGTGGCAGCCTTCCTGTTTCTGTTCTGGAGAAGGAACAATGCGCAACGCGCGCTGAAGGCCGACGCGTTTGCGCTTGCCTCAGCCGAGCTGACGGTGCTCTATGCGTCCGTGGGCCTCGCGACGGGAATGATCTGGGGACGGGCTGCTTGGGGAATCTGGTGGACGTGGGATCCGCGGCTGACCACGTATCTCCTGCTGTGGCTGCTGTATGTGAGTTATCTGCTGCTGCGCCGGCTCACGACGGGCGATCAGAAGGCTGTCTTCTCCGCGGTGCTCGCGATCTTTGCAGCGATCGATATTCCCATCTGCTTCATGTCGATCCGCTGGTGGAGGACGCAGCACCCTGCTCCCGTGTTCGGCGGCGGCGCGGATTCCGGCATCGATCCGCACATGCTGCCGGCAGTTTTCTGGAACCTTGCGGCCTGGGCGATGTGGGGAGCGTTTCTGCTGGGTCTGCGTTATGCGATTGAGCGCCGCCGGCAGCACCAGCTCGGCGAAGCCACTGCAGCGATCGCGAGCGCTGTCCCACAACCGATTCTGGAGGTTCGATGATTCCCTTCTCTACGCTTTCGGAACGGCACCTGGTGTATGCCTACTGTGCGGTCTGGATTCTGCAGTTCGGTTATGCGGGCTGGCTTGCCGTGCAGTGGCGACGCAGCAGGCTGCCGGAAGACAAAAAAGCAACGGAACAGAGCGGGTAGCGCTGTTCCGTTGAGCTATCTTGCCAATCCGAGAGTCGCATTATGACGGGATGCTCAGTGTGGCAGCCTCGTCCATGTGGTGAACCCCGACCCCGGCAGGCAGTTGCGGAGAAAATTCTTTCCAAGATTGCGGCTGTGCGACCTGCACCATAGACTCTGGAGACGTGTTCCTGATCCGACTGAGATTTCAACACGCAGCGTGTGCCGCCGCCTTCGTTGCGGCAGCGACTGTGTTGCTGAGCGGATGCAGCCATCGAGGCTTCCCGGAGTATCCGGCAAACTATCACGAGTTTGCATATGTGAGTGACGGCGGATCGGATACCGTTACCGTGCTGGATCTCGTGTATCTTCGGCAGGATCGTGTGCTCCAGGTCGGGCGGAATCCTACCGGGCTCGCTGTGAATCCGCTGCGCAACGAGATCTACGCCGTCGATACCGGAAGCAACTCGGTAACGGTGATCGATGCCGCAACGAACAAGGTGGTTGCGACAATCGGAGTCCGGCAGCGGCCGTACTTCATCGCGATTTCGCCGGATGGCAAACGCGGATACGTGCCAAACTCGGGGTCGAACACGGTGAGCGTGCTGGACCTCGATGGCCGCCGGGAGATTGCGGTGATCGCGGCCGGCGAAGGCCCGGGCGTGGCGCGTGTGTCGCCGGATAACCGCACACTGGTCGTAACAAACGAGCAGGCCGGCAGCGTGTCCGTGTACTCGATCAATGAATCCGGGACACCTCTGACGCTGAGGAGCGCGTTTCCGGGGTGTCCGGGTGCGACCGACGTGGCGATCCTGCCGGACTCGTCGAAGGCCTTTGTGGCGTGCTCGGGTGGACATCAGGTGATGGCGATCTGGCTGGCTGCGGCGCCGAACTCGTGGCGCGGAAAGCAGGATGCGTTCGCTGCAGCATGACCAGATGCTGGCGCTGCTCGATGTCGGCAACACGCCGACTCACATTGCGCTGAAGCCCGATGGCGGCGAGGTGTTTACGACCAACTTCGATTCAGATTCGATCTCCGAGATATCGACGTGGACGAACGAGGTGCTGGGCACGTATGTGATCGGCGCAAAGCCGTCGCGTGCCATCATCAGCCGCGATGACTCGACGCTGTGGGCGACGAACTTCGGCGCTGATTCTGCGAGCATGTACTCGATTGACGACGGGCGCATGGAGGACGGAGTCCGGACGGGATCACGGCCGGATGCGCTCGCGTTTTCAGCCGACGAGCATCTGCTGCTCGTGGTGGACTCCGGCTCGTCTGACGTAGCGGTCTTTCGCACGGACAGCAAAAATGGGCCGTCGCTGGTGACCATGCTGCCGGCGGGCGCGAAGCCTGACGATATCGTCGTGAAGTCATTCCGCTCGCGGCACTAATGCTGTGATTCTGCCTCGCGTGTTTCGCGCAGAGCCTGGCGCGTGGCCGAAACGTACGCGCCGCCGAGCAGCAAAAGCCCGGAAATAAACGCCCAGGTGATAAGTCCTACGGACACGTAAAACGGGCCGTAGACCGCGCGGAAGTCGAGATGCGGAAGCACGAGGATGTAGAGGTATTTTGCGGCGGTCCACAGAATGCCCATCACGATCGCGGTTGGAAGCACGGCGCGCGCGGGGATCTTGCGCGCCGGCAGACCCCAGTAGATGAGAAAGAAGAGAGCGATGCTGGCGATGAGCGCGACGATCTGCAGGAAGGCCTTGCCGACTAAGGCGAAGACGATGTTCTGGGTGTGGCCGAAGAAGACCCACTGCAGCACGGACCGCTGAGCGGACGTGAGAGCGACGGAGGCCATCGCGAGCAGAGCGACACCTACGGCCAACGCAATGGAGATGAGCTGGTTGTGGAGATAGGTGCGGTTTTTCTTCACGCCCCAGACGCTGTTGAGGGCGACCTCCAGCGGAAGGAAAACGCCGGTCGCGGTGATGAGCAGCATCACGACGGAGATGATGCGCACCCTCGCATGTGAGAAGGCGAGCGCACGCATGTTGCGCATCACGAAGTCCTGATTGTTTGGCAGGAAGTTCGACATCATCTCGCCGACGACGTCGGCCATCCGTGGCGAGTGAAAGACGCGCTGCGAAAGCGTCAGCAGAAGCACGATGAACGGGAACAGAGAGAGGATCGCCTGAGCGGCGACCGAGAACGCGTAGGTGTGCACTTCGGTCTTGGTGAGGTAATGGGCGAGCGCTTTCAGCTGCCCCCAGGTCTGATTTCCGGAGCCGCTGGCCGCGACCGGAACGGAAGGCGCTGCAGCGAGGGTCGGCGACACAGGTTCCTCGCCGGCTTTATCCGCTCCGCTCATGCAGTCAGTCTATCGAGCGCCCAGCGTGCCGCCTCTGCCACAGTCGCGTCATCATGCTCAGCAAGTTCGCGCAGGCGCGGGATGAAGCTCGCGTCGCCGCTGTTGCCCATCGCGATGGCTGTATTGCGAAGAAGGCGCTTGCGGCCGGTGCGCTCGAGCGGAGAGCCGCGGAAGGTGCGGTTAAACGCCGGGCCGTCCATCGAAGCGAGCCACTCCAGCGGCGGATTCACGAGCTCAGGGCGCGTGGGCAGTGCGCCGGAGGACGCAACCGGCGCCCTCCGGTTCCACGGGCACACGTCCTGGCAGATATCGCAGCCAAACACCTGCCGGCCCATAAGCGGCCGCAGCGATTCGTCAATCGGGCCTTTCTTCTCGATGGTCAGATACGAGATGCAGAGGCTGGCGTCCATCTCGCGCGGGGCGATCAGCGCGCCTGTCGGGCAGGCCTCGATACAGCGCGTGCACGTGCCGCAGCGGTCGGCGGCGGGAATCGCCCACGCCTCAGGCGCGAGCTCGAGTGAGGTGACAATCACGCCAAGCAGCAGCCAGGAACCGAGCGTCTGGTTGAGCACGCAGGTGTTCTTGCCGATCCAGCCGATACCGGCACGTTGAGCATAGTCGCGCTCGATGATGGGCCCCGTGTCGACGTAGCAGCGCGTCTCGAGCTCAGCGCCGAAGCGCTCGCGCAGTTTTGCCTCGAGGCCCCGCAGCTTCGGCAGCAGAACGTCATGGTAATCGCTGGGGCGCGCCGGATCGTCCGCGCGGCGACTCCATGCGTACCGCGCAATCCAGCCGGAGCCCACGGCTGCGTCATCAATCGAACGCGGCGCGTCCGCGTTGTAGTTCATCGCGCACGACAATGACTGATCGCGCCCAGGGCATCGAGCGGCGCACGTCCGTCCGGACCAGATCGCCGCCGTCGTCTCTCCGTTTCAGCCACTGCATGTCTCCACCGCGGCCCGCCGCAATCCACTCTGTAAAGCGGCGGCCGGA
Organism: uncultured Acidobacteriaceae bacterium; assembly: GCA_963777205.1. Lineage (GTDB taxonomy): Bacteria > Acidobacteriota > Terriglobia > Terriglobales > Acidobacteriaceae > Granulicella. The sequence continues at coordinate 507,961 of CAVZPQ010000004.1, forward strand.
TTCAGTTTCGGCGGCATCATTTGGGACGGCGGAAAGGCTCGCCAGGTCAAAACCAGCGGTCAAAGCCTGTTGCTCGATCCAGTTGCGGTCTGTGCTGGTGATGCTCATCTGGCGGCCTGGTTGGATTCCGAGGCAGACCCAGATACTCCGGCGCGGTCGGACATGTTTAGGGTATCCTGCCCTCTAATCGTGTGTGTTTTCGCCTGCTCTCAGGCCTTTGAGGTCCGTTCGTGCGGCCATGTCCAGGTTGCGGTCATCAGGAGTATCGGCGCGTTCCGCGGGAAGGGATCTTTGAGCGCTCGATCTTGCCGCTGCTCGGCCTGTTTCCGTGGGAGTGCCGGATCTGTCAGCACAAGGTGTACATGCGCCTGCGAGGCGAAAAGCGAGTCGCCCAGCCTCCTGCCGCCTGATGCTCCAGACAAACGATTGTTCTTGCCATCCAGGATACTTTTAGGAAACGATGTTTCGTGGTCTGTGTGTCGCTGATAACGCTCGCAGCCAAGGGGGAGTTGAACTGATGAACTCATTTTCCAGACGCACCTTTGCGCGTCTCATCGCCGCATTGGCAGGATCGGCATCGGTCCCCGCAGCATGGGCGGAGCCGAAAGCGACAGCTCCCGAAATACGGGCCACGCCCAGAACGTTTCCGCCGGGATTCCTCTGGGGTTCGGCAACGGCCTCGTATCAGGTCGAAGGCGGCGTGCACGAGGACGGACGCGGGCCGACAATCTGGGACACCTTCAGCCATCTTCCTGGAGCCGTTGCGAACGGAGACACGGGCGATGTGTCCACCGACTACTACCACCGGTACAAGCAGGACATCGCACTGATGAAGGACCTCGGGCTGCGCAGTTACCGATTCTCGGTTGCGTGGTCGCGAATCTTCCCTACCGGAACTGGAACCCCGAACCCGAAGGGGCTCGATTTCTACAACCGGGTCGTCGACGAACTTCTGGCCAACAATATCGAGCCGTTTTGCACGCTGTATCACTGGGATCTGCCGCAGGCCCTCCAGGATAAGGGCGGTTGGGAGAACCGCGACACTGCACGCGCGTTCGCCGATTACGCGGGCTATATGGCGAGCAAGCTTTCGGACCGCGTTCATCAGTTCATGACGATGAACGAAATTCGCACGTTCGTCGAGCTTGGGTATCAGCAGGGCACGCACGCTCCCGGCCTGAAGCTGAACGCTGCAAGAGTGGCTCAACTGAACCACTATGCTGTGCTTGGGCACGGGCTCGCCGTGCAGGCCATCCGCGCAGCGGCGCGTCCAGGCACGCAGGTCGGGCTGGCGGACAACGTACAGGCAACGACCCCGCTGATCGAAACTGAGCCGCACATCGCCGCTGCCAGGCGTGCGATGCGCGAGCAGAACGCCCAGTACCTTACGGTGATTCGCGAGGGGCGTTACACCGATGCGTATCTGCGCAGGCTTGGGGCAAACGCTCCGAAGTTCACGCCCGAAGAGATGAAGATCATCTCGTCACCGCTGGACTTCATCGGACTGAACATTTATCAGCCCACGTACGTGCGCGCGGACAATTCCCCGCTCGGCTATGCCGTGGTGAATCCGCCGGAATCCTTCCCGCACATGTACAGCCCCTGGCTGTATGTTGGTCCGGAGGCAATCTACTGGGCGACCCGACTTGTGAACGAATTGTGGGATCCGAAGGTGCTTTATATCACCGAAAATGGCGCATCATCATCGGATGTTCTGCAGCCGGACGGGATGGTTGTCGACTCCGACCGCATCATGTATCTGCGCAACTACCTCGGGCAACTGCAGCGTGCGATCTCAGAGGGCGTGCCCGTGAAGGGCTATTTCGTCTGGAGCTTACTCGACAACTTCGAGTGGGCGGACGGATACGGGAAGCGCTTCGGCATCGTGTACGTGGATTACGCCACGCAGAAACGCACGCCCAAGATGAGCGCTGCTTTTTACCGCGACGTCATCAAACGCGGAGGGCTCGCCTGACACCGATGAACCGGTATGCATAGGCCACAGCGCCTGGAACCCGATGCGGAGAATCATTGCATTGGAAATGAACTGAAGATGAATAGCGGCTCGGATCGAATGCTCCGTCGCCCGCGTATTCACTCCCTGCTCTGGCTGCAATACGTGTAACCGATTACAGTAGTCTCGTGCAGCACCCCGCGAGCAAGAGCCAATCCGAACCTGTCTCCGCATCACTGAATGGCCGAGCGCATCGGTTCAGCGCGCCCGCGCGTGTGAATTTGATCGGGGAGCACACGGACTACACCGGCGGCTTCGTGATGCCGATGGCAATTCCGTTCTGCACGGTCGCGGAACTCCGCGATGCGAACGATGGCCGGTATACCTTTTCAAGCGGACTGTTCCCCACCACGCGGTCGATGACTCCGGAGGACCGCTCCGCTGCCGTTGGTGACTGGAGCGATTACCCGGTTGGCGTGCTGCGCGAGCTTCAGCAGCGCGGGATTCACGTTCCGCCGTTCTCGCTGCACCTTACGGGAGATGTTCCGCTCGGTGCCGGGCTGTCTTCTTCCGCATCGGTCGAAGTCGCCACCGCGATTGCACTTCTTGCACACGGAAACGAGATGCTACCAACGGAGCAGATCGCAACGCTCTGCCAGCGCGCTGAGAACAAATACGTCGGCTCGCCGTGCGGCATCATGGATCAATTCGTCGTCACGGCCGCGATCGCCGAGCACGCGCTGCTGCTCAATACGCGTGATCTCACCTTCGAGTTGCTGCCGATGAACAAGGGCGAACTCGCGCAGTGCCGAATCGTTATAGCCAACTCGGGCGTGAAGCATTCGATAGCCGCCGGAGATTACGGTCAGCGTCGCCGCGAGGTGGAGGCAGGCCAGTCGGTGCTCCGGCAGCGCTTTCCTGAGTTGCGCGATCTGGGCGATGCCACGATGGATCAGCTTGCAGCGTGCGAGCAGGCGATGTCTGAGGAGAGCTTTCGCCGTTGCCGCCATATCATCACGGAGAATCAGCGCGTGCGCGAAGCACGCGAGGCCATGCTCGCCGGTGACCCGCTCCGCCTGGGCAAAGTGATGACCGCTGCGCATGCAAGCGAGCGCGACGACTTCGAATGCAGCATCGAGGAGATCGACTTCCTGGTCGAGAAAGCCATCGCTCTGCACGGCTGCTATGGCGCACGCCTTACGGGGGAGGCTTCGGTGGCTGCACCGTAAACCTGGTGAATGCGAGCGAGGTGGATCAGTTCATCCGCGATGTTCGGGCAGCTTATAAGGAGCGATACGCGCTCGAACTGCAGACCTACGTGTGCGCGGCCGTCGACGGCGCGATCGCAAGAAATTCGGCCGCGCTGCACGGTCACTCTGAGGAGGGCCGCTGATGATCGACGTCTTCAAAGAATCTCCGCATCGTCGCTGGAACCCCCTGCGAGGCGACTGGGTCATCGTCTCGCCACATCGCACGCAGCGCCCATGGCAAGGGCAGACGGAGGACACACCGGCTCCCGCCGCGTTGCAGTATGACCCCAACTGCTATCTCTGCCCGGGCAATATGCGCGCCGGTGGACATCGCACGCCGGAGTACACCGAGACCTTCGTCTTTGAAAATGATTATGCCGCGCTGAAAAGCGATGTGAAGCCGGCGGAGTTCGATCTCAACGCAGGCCGGTCTGCTCCGCGCGACGACAGAGCGCGGCGTGTGCCGGGTCCTCTGCTTCGACCCGCGCCATGATCTGACTCTGGCCACGATGCAGCTTGGTGCGATCCGCCGGGTCGTAGATGTATGGGCGGCGCAAGAACTCGATCTCTCCGAGCGCGACGACATCCGCTACGTGCAGATCTTTGAAAACCGCGGCGCGATGATGGGCGCGAGCAACCCGCATCCGCACGGGCAGATCTGGGCCACCGAACATATTCCGGACGAGCCGATCGCTGAACTTGCAGCACAATCTGCATATCTGTCCGAGCATGGACGTCCGCTGCTTATGGATTATCTTGAGCTCGAGTTGAACGCCCGTGAGCGCATTGTGGCGGAGAACGATTCCTGGGTCGCTCTCGTTCCTTTCTGGGCGGTTTGGCCGTTTGAACTGCTGCTTGTACCGCGCAAGCATTCCCGCACTCTGCGCGAGCTGGATGTCGGCCCAGAGGGATGACCTGGCGAAAATCCTGAAGACCGTCACGGCAGGCTACAACCGAGTCTTCAATGCTCCGTTTCCATACTCAATGGGCTTTCATGGAGCTCCGTCTGATGGCGAGGAACACCCTGAGTGGCAGTTGCACGCGCACTTCTATCCGCCGTTGTTGCGCTCGGCCACGATCAGGAAATTTATGGTTGGGTTCGAGCTGCTCGGATCGCCCCAGCGCGATATCACACCTGAATCCGCAGCGGAGACGCTGCGCGGCGTAATGAACTCGGCGAGCTAGATTCATCACAACGCCGGTTACAGACTCAAGTGAAAGCCTTACCTGGCATGAGAGAAGTGGCTGGTGATCTGAACTGCTAGCCGACAGTGATCAGCATGATTTCTGAGCCCGGCAAAGCACAACGAGTAAATATTGCAACGTGGGAACGTCGCTCGGTTTTCGAGTTCTTCCGCACGTTCAGCGATCCGTTTCACAGCGTTTGCGTTCGTGTGGATTGTACGGAGACGTTCCGGCTTGCAAAACGCGAACACCTCTCCGTCTTCTTGTCATTAGTTCAACGGGCGTTGGTGGCTGCCAACGAGATCGACAACTTGAAGCTAAGAGTTACTGGCGGCGAAGTCTGGCAATACGAGACGATCCACGCCGGCACCGCGGTGGGCCGAGAAAACGGAACCATCGGATTTGCGCACTTCCCTTTCAGAGAATCGTTAGGTGCTTTCGTGACAGAAGCATCACCAGAGATGCAACGCGTCAAGCTCCGAGACGACGTCGAGCGATACCATGGCCAGGACATCATCCGTTTCTCTGTGCTGCCGTGGTTGGATTTCACATCACTCTCCCACGCGATGGACTCGGCCAAGGCTGACACCGCACCCCGTATCACGTTTGGAAAGATCTCGGAGGCAGATGGCCGCTGCACAATGCCGGTTTCCATCCATGTACACCATGCGTTAGTCGATGGTTCGCATGTTGCCACATTCGTCAAGCTGTTCGAGCGTCACCTTCGGACACCGAATGCGATCTACGAAAAATAGCGAGGAAGAATCCGCGAGATCGTATTCCTGATAACGAGAAGATCTCTGCCACCCAACAACCGAATCGCTCTCTATCGCCAGCTTGTGTATCCGCCACCTACGGCAGAAGAGCTGGTCAAGCACCGACGATCAGCTAATAAGAAAACTCGCCATCTCTGGCGAGTCCCTTGACTCTGATGGCGGAGAGGGAGGGATTCTTTCCTGCCGCAGCCGCAATCAATTTCGAATCAGGTGATTACGGCCGTAAGCTTCTCATCCTGCTCGATTTGAGCGAGCGCTCATTCCAGCGAATGCCAGCGGTTTCCAGTCGCCGACAACCCTTACAACTGACCAAAACTGTAAAAACGTAAAAAGGAATTGTCAAGCTAATGGCTGGATCAGTGCCGTCGTGCAATAATCCCGTTCACATTGCCCCAAACCACTGCTCAATTAGCAGAAGCCGGTTGTTCTGATGGTCACGGGAAGGTAGTCACGGGTGCGTCTGCGGATTTAAGCCGTCCGATGCACTTGCCAGAATGGCTGAAAGCCCCGCGAAATCGCGGGTTTTCTTCTCTGCGCATGTTCGGAGGAGCAAGGCTTCCAGTGATCGCGAAGCTGTCGCTCGGCGTCGCCAGTCCAAGAAGTGTCTGTAAAGAGATGCTCCCCTGCCTCAGCGTAAGTTCCGCATTCGCCGGGTCAGACTCGAAGCCGGCCAGCTGAAGATCAACACGATCGAAATCGGTACGGTCGATGTCCCCGGCATCAAGCCGTACTTTCATGAGATCGACGGTCTTTTGATAACCTTCGAGATTGTCGCGAGAGATATTGAGCGCCGCTTGCGCATAGAGCATCCGCGAAAATGCCTGACGGATCGCAAGATCCGTCTGCCGGCGCTGATCGTCAAGCTGGAAACTGGTCAACGACGTTGTGGAGCGGGCATTCTCTAACCGGAGTTCACGCTTGTTGCCCCGTTCGAACAATCGCTGCACACCGGCGCTGTAGAAGTCAGGACCATTAGGGTTGCTCGGTAGAGCGTGACCATCTGGCCTGTGACAGTGCCAACAGGATTCTGACGAAGTCCCGCTGTGATCTCCTGAGAACGTACCGCGGAAACGTGCTGCGCTCCGGCGAGGAGGGATGGATTACGCCGGTGGGCCACATCCAATACCTGCGCAAGAGTCAGGGGCGTGGCGTTCGACGCCGACGTCGAGGCCGTGATACTCGCGGGGATCTGCGAAGTAGGTGGCGGAGACTGCGGCCACCCGCTCGTGGCCACACAAGTGAGTAAAAGCGGTAAGACACATCGGCGCACGACTGCAACCTCGCTCATTTGGAACTGCATCGCAGTTCGATCAGACAACGTGAGGAAGTGCTAGGAGAGAAAGACAGGCGGTGGTCGGAACCGCTGACATGGCGTAAGCCATGCCTCCAGCGTCCGACAGCTCTGCTCTCGATCATTGAGCGTTTGCAGCTTGTCGGACTCGCAGCAGAGCAATAGGAGAAAGGCGACCTCAATAAGAGAGACTGCTTCCAGGCCGATCGATGCGCTCTCCGAAGCAAGGTGCCACGTTTGCGCTGATAGCGGCAACGTAGCCTGACGGGCCTCTATGAGGTCATCGCTGACAGAAATTACGGGGAGCAGGAGAAAGCAGACCAGGAGCGTGGCCATCACCGCCGAGGTTGACGAGATGCGCACTGTTCCGCGACGTACGGACGAACATGTAAGCGCAAGAAGCGCCAATGAGACGCCGAGCCAAGTGAGATTGGAAGCTAACTCCACATCATCATTCTAACCTCAGGTTTTCCTGCGCTTCGGCTGTCCATCGTGCGAGTCACTGTAAACCAGAATCAGATCCTTGTTAATGCAACGGCATTATCAAGCGCTCACCACGACCTGTTACATCTCGTTCTTCGTTGGGAGAGTCAAATTGCCCGAGATGAACGATCCGATCCGTTTGCAGCCGTTCCGTAAAGGGGAAGCGGAGCAATCGTAGCCAAGATATTCCACATCCGGCGATGACCGCTTCGCTGCAACCCTGGTGAATTGGAGGGCTACTACTGAGGCCCGGCAATGAAATCGGCAGGTCTTATCTTGCTCCCTCGGGAATCCCGAACGTCTAGGTGGAGGGGTACCGACGCTGCACGTTCTCCGACCGCGGATATCTCTCCAGCGACATCAAGGTCTTGCATGCAGCCGACGACGCCTTGACCGACGATTTTCCGCAGAAGTGGAGTGAGTTCGTCGAAGGTCCTACGAGGGCCGCAAACCTGCCGATTTCCTGAGTTAGTGGCGCTGGAGTCGCCCTATCGGTTCATTCTTAGTCCGATCGTCAACTATGTTGTGAAGCTTGCGCAGGAGAACCCTGATCGCCAGATCATTGCTGTGGTGCCGGAGTTGGTAGAAGACGGTGGTACCACTATTTCCTTCATAGCCAACGTGCCACTCTTCTGAAGGCACTGCTTCTGATGGAAGGAAATCATCACATATGCGTCCTGAACACTCCTTGGTATCTGAAGTGTTAGGGATACCGGTACAGCTTCAGCCACGGAATTCAAATCGGGCCGCCCTCTTTCAGCGCGACATTCTCACGTACGAATTTGAGTCGAACCTCAAGCCTTCTGGACGGCCCAGCAGCCCGAAGCTATCCGGCCTGCTGCATCGAAGTCAGTGAGGTTCGCATGCAAGCGCTCACAGAGCACCAGCTCCTTGGTGCGTTTCTGGCCAACCTCTACCTGGGAGCTGGCCAGAGTATGCGACGGAAGGGGAAGCCCACCGAGAACTGCAGGTTCGGAGTGTCCGGCGTGAGTCCGACCCCGAAGCTGAGTCGACCATTCGCCAGGCGCATACATGTAAGAGGTCCCTATGCGCAGAGATCCTTCGACAAGGTAAGTCGCGGGCCATGGCTGACCGTTTAGCCTCGACTGCTCGGTGAATCGCTGATCCCAGCCGACCGTCATCGAGGTCTCCGGATTGAGCGCCAGCACCGAGCCCGCTGGAAACCGAAAGCGTCGCCCGGTCGAATGAATCCAAGCGTACTCGTCTCGCTCGGATCAGCTGGATTGCTCACCGGAATCGTGTGATGAGCGGGCAGGCTCTTCGTGTAATTCAAGCTACCGTAGAACACAACCGGGTCGTTTGTCTTGGCAGCTGTAATCTGGCCGATAAGCGAATTGAATCCCGTACCCAAGGACGTCTCCGCACTCTGCAGATCGTAAGAGTTTGTTCCGGTTGTCGACTTGAAATGGACGCTTGCCAACAAGTCGGGCATGCTTCCGCGCTCAGTCACAACCTGATCTGAAAGCCCGGTTGAAATGTCGCCCAGGCCGAATTGACTCTGCGTGGTAGCCGTATTGGTCGCGTCAACGGTACGGTTCAGCACAAAGCCGTACGGCAGAGAAAAATCCATCTGCAGGCGCTTCGTCAGGCCAAGGCGTGTCGTCAACGTGTGGATCAGAATATCGCGTCGTAAGCGCTCGGAAGTGATATCGCCGACGACCAGCACGGGGAAGAGCGCGAAGCCGTCGACGGTGACGTGATCGGAGGACAGGCTGTAGTACGAGGCAATGTTATCGACCTCCAGCATGCCGCTGGGTAGCACCAGGCCGCCGCGAACCAGAAGCTGCTGATCAAGGGCCGCGGACGCATGTTTCTCCGTTTCATCGTAGGTTGCCCTGGTCACGGCTGCAAGAGCACTGGCGGGTACAGGCGGCGGGGCTGGAGATGCGGCCGTAGCCGAATGACCCGCGACCGCTGCATTGCCCGTGTCCAATCGGGATTCAAGCTCCTCGACGCGCTCCAGCAGGTTGCGGATAATCGCGTCACGTTCCCGAAGCGCCAGCTGGATCCTTATATCCACAATGTCAGGTTGAGGCGCCCTGCTCTGGACCGCGTGTTGGGCTGTTTGTGCCGATGGGTCGGCGAGTGCCACGCCGGAGCTCGCAGTCTCCGTCTGCGCAGCCAGGGTCCCCGTGACGGCAAGAATTGCAATCAGAAGAAACGAGCATCGAAACATAACAGGATTCCCGTTCTGATACAGGCCGTTGATGGGTGTTGTAACTCCAATGCTGCGCGTTATAAGACTTTCATCTGGAATCAGCTTGGTGGAAGAGCTGATCTCCTTGCTGATGTGGGTTCTGATGTCTGGCGGATGGACAATGAAGACAATCCCGTTCTTCCATAGCCTTTGAAACTCGTCGGTCTTCATTGTGGTATACCGAATCCGGGATCAGCGACAAACACCTGCCGTCCGCAACACCTTCGACAACGACAAAATGGTCAACCCTTTCAGACGGATCGGCACAATAACGGCCGATTGCTGGTCCGCCAACTCCTGGATCGACATGTCGCTGAAGCCCTCGGCGGTGTAGCCGCGCGCCAGCGCGAAACGTTTCATGTCCAATAGCGAAAATCCATGTCTTGCGCGGCATCGAGCTGGATCCGTGCGGTGCAACATCCTGACAACGATGTCCGTTTCAGGCGTGTTGTCTTTGAATTGAAATGTGAGCAGGGTGCTGATGGTGCCGCGGCGCCGCAGCTTATATCCCAACGCTGGCGCACGACTCCCTGGTTGCGGATCTCTTCCATCGAGCGAATGGGCTTGCCCCACCCATCGTCGCTGCGTGACGCAGGTCGTTTGTCCCCCTGCGCTACGCCGACGACGGATGAGAGGCTCAGCAGAAACATGATCATAATCTTGTTGACGGATCGCATCAGTGCTGTTTTCCATTCAGGTTGCTCTGCAAAATTGTTCCAATGGTTGAGTTGATATTCATGTTCAGATTCAGCAGCACATTAACGGGTGAATTCACGGCATTAATGTTGATCAGAGCAATCTACAATTCCGCCAGACATTTCTCCGTTGAGATTGATCGATTCTGTCGTGGTTGTCGATGTACTGCTGCCCGGCGCCTGGATGACGAGCGAACCCTTCCCCGTCACAAGGCCGTTTGTTGTTGGGACCTGGCCGGTAAAGTTCATGACGCCGGCTGGCGAGACACTTACAGTTACACCAGCCGCTGTCACCCGGTCGAGCATGCTGTCATCAAGAGGCTTCTTCTTCTCACTGCGACACGCCAGTTTGTGTCGCCAGCAGGAGCACCAAGACCAAAAGAGTGCGATACATAATATCTCTCCTTCGCTTGAAAACCGTGCGGCGGAGCAACTCTCCTTGGGGAAAGCAACCCCGCCGCCTGGAATCAATGCGTCTGGACGATCGAGTTGGTCTGGGTAAGGCTGGGGGCGGAATTCATGTTGGACGTATAGCCGATATTGACGCCATTCGTCACCATGCTTGCCACTGCGTTTACGATGTTCACCCCGGTAGCGCCAGCCTCTGCCGAGCCTGAAAGGCTGAGCAAGTCGGTGTCGCTGGACGTGATTTGGAACCGTTGACAGCGATGTTCTGACCGGACGCAGAGCCGATTGTCGTCGGTCCCATGTAAGTCAGCGCCAGCGTGTCGCTCGTCGTGCTGTTGTGCAGGGTGAAGTTGTTGCTTGCGGTGGGGGTGCCCCTGCCCAGCGGTCGGTTGGTTGTGAAAACACGTTTACAGGCGCGCGCGCGGCGCGAATGAGAGACTGTGAAAATTTCGGCTGCTTTCTTCCTGGCAGTTGCCGTTCCTGTTGCTCACAGAAGCCGCCTGCTGTGCACCCCAGGACCCGGTGTTGCTGTGGGTCGCCGTTAACGTATCACCGAAGCTGGAGCTGTGCGTTGTCCCTGCCGTCAATGTTCCGTTCAGGCTGGCCGTGTGCGAACGCATCATTTGAGGCGTTAGAGCTGCCGTTCGTAACCGATCCGCCAGGTGCTGCACTTGCCGTGTCGCTGCTGGTCCCGTACGTGGTCGATGCTCCGGTATTCGATCCGTTCGAGGACGGATTTCAGAAGGATGTACTGTTCCCGGCAGTCGTTGTACCCGACGCGCCGCCCTTGTCGGTCTGGCTCGAACGAGCGGTGCTAGATCAGCCATTCGTCGTCGTCGATCCGGTCAAACTAGCGCTCAGGTTTCCGCTCGAGGCGCTCTGACCGCCCGCCGTGTTCGACAGGCTACCGGTGTTCGAGTGCGATGCGCCTGCGCTCGAACTCTCGGTGCCGGTGAAGGCGTGATTGTCAGTCGTTGCAGTGCTCGCGTTATAGCTGTGCGTCCCGGTGTTCGAGTACAAAGCGGTGTCCGTCGTTGTGTGATTGGAGCTCGAACTATCGCTCACCGCACTCGTGTTGGTCGTGCTGTGAGTGTTCGAGTAAGTGTTGTTTACTGTGACGTCAGGACCGTTGCTGTATGACGACAACTTTGCAGTCGAAGACGGATCGGACTGGCTGACCGAGTTGCTTTGGCTCACCGTCGCTCCGCTGTTTCCACCCTGCGTGCCGAGCGTCGCGGCATAGATGTTAACGCTGTTGGCAACGGAGCTGTCTGAAGCTTGTTACAACGTTCACGCCAGTTGCGCCGCTAAGCGAGCTCCCGGCCAGGGTCGTTGTCTGCGAATTCGTCGAAGTGACTGTCGAACCCGCAGTGGCCACGGACGTATCGGTTTGGCCGGCAGTTACATCGCGCATCTGACTATCACTAATCGCATGCGCTTTGGTCTGCTTGCTCTTCGAAGAGTGGTCGCCCTGCGCCATGCCAACGCCTGCAGCAAGAAGGGACGCCGAAACGAGAGTACAGAGGATTTGCTTCACAATCCCGGCAACGTTGTTTCATTGGTGACACGATGACTGATCCGCCAACCTGATCGACAGGCGGAAGGGGTTGATCTGAGCACGACTTCGGCATTCTCCTTAAAGAGGGAAGATGGAGGCTGTCGCGCAGCATTTTCGCGGGGCCCCGGAGGGTGAATCGAGAGGGGAACTTGGCTTGGCAATAACAACGGCCTACGCCAGAAGACCTGTCGGACCAACCTTCACTTGCAGGTACTAGTCCATAGAGCCCGGAAACTACAGCCCAACATTGTCTCCGCCCAGACGCCGCACAATGGCTGATCGGACCAAACAGAGATCGCGGTCCTCGCTTGAGCTATGAGCCGGACGAGTATGACCATGCAATCCAGGGGCCAATCGGGGGAGCCCGATGAACACTCGCGGCTGCGAGGAAACGTTGTGGGTAAAATGCAGTAAATTGCGACGTCAAATGGAATAAGTCTTCTGCAGGGCGGCACTCAACTCGCATTGGCATTTGCATTGACGCTCGACTTTTGAAAAGCCAGCCGCCCCGATTCTGCGGTTGGGCGGATATTGGGCCACAAACACACTATGTATCACTCAGCGGTCCATCTACACCCGGTTACGTGGCCGGGGCGGCCGGCAAGCTGGACGGATTACTTCTTGCGCGCGGCGCTCGTCGCGGGTGATACCACTCAGCCCTGGCAATTCTTGGCCATCGAGTGAAGGTGCTTGCCGTGCACGATCAGCGCGTCTACTTCACGAGGCTCGGGATGGCTCCCGCAGAGATGTTGTTTCGATTCACGCTTAGCTGTCTACCACCCGTTTTCGATCTCTCTTTGGTACACCGGCACATACGTCTTCCGTGGCTCAGCCAGAGCTGCGTGCGAGCAAATTGGAGGCCGTCCCCGCCATTTTACGTAGCCACGCTGTTTCCGCGTTCTGCGCCGGTTGATATTGAGCCACGGTTCACTCTATATCAAGGGCGGCTGGGTCGTGGTTTCAGGCAGCGGCAAGGCGGGGGCGGGGACGGTAGTGGGCCCGGACGATGCAACCTGGCCGGCCTTCTCCTGGGCCTGCAACTCTTGATCGTTCGCGGACCTTGGATTTGGCATTCGCCTTGTCAACAGCAGCGTGCGCCTTGGCCGCCTTGGTGGTGGAGTTGGCCGAGGACTCGCTAAGCTTCTGCTGTTTTCGTCGCCGCTTCAGTTCTTTCTTGGTCATCGTGTAGGGCGGCTGCGACATCGCGGTTGTTGGAGCAGCCGGATCGGCTGGGTTGAGCGGCGGGGACTTGTGACGGGGTTGCCGGATTTGTCGTTGCGCCGTGGCGCCGCTGGCGAAGATCACGAGAGCGCGAGAAGCGAATTGCATTGCTCGTGCTGAGGAAGTCCTCATTCAATACCATGTCTCTATGGGATACAGCCCATCTGATGGGCAGATGGCATGTGATGACGAATGGGTACGTAAGGTGCAAACGGAAGTATTCTCGTGTGACCCTTCTGACGGGCGGTGACACCATTGCCCTATCCGCTCGGTTTCGATTTTTTTAAAAAAAAAAAGGGGGGGGTGTATAATGAAATAAGACATCATGGAATGCACTCTTCTTATTGTTCAGATAATCACGACGGGCGAACGAGGCTCATCAAGCGTGCTGATAACCGACATGATCAAGCAATGGTTAGCGGTTAGGACGAGCGCGTCTATTTCACGAGGCTCCGGATGCCTCACATGTGGATCAACTCCGTCGAGACGTTCCGGGTATTCGTTCAGTCTCCACCGATCGGAGTTTTTCGAGAGGAGAGGGCTTAGCGCTGCCGTCCGGGCGGTCGCGCGCGTACTGATCGGAAATCCCTTCAGCCTCTTTCGTCGCCTGTTCTCAGGAACCGACGCCCTGCTCCCCCCGCGCGAGTGTCCAGCGTGCAGATCGGCGCGCGCTTGCTGATTCCGGTGAGCGAGATTCGGCGGGCTATCGCGGAAAACACCCGCCCGGGTATGGCAGCCGTATAACCCAGACGTTCATCTGGTTCGTGGGCTGGACCCCACTAAAGTCACGTGCTGGTGGACGGCGTGCCCGCGATGTGGCATGGCTGACAAACGATTGCCCGTGCTCCGGGAACGAGTGTCCTTGCATGTTTCATGAGCGAGGCATCGAAATTGGAAGGGACGCACGTAGACCCTGGTTAGGAGGGAACCGTGCGGATTGTTGTGTTGTTCCAATTTCAGGATGAGCCGACCCCAGCGGCATCAACTGGAGTAGAGGGAGCCGTCACCCACTTCATTCTTCCGAGCAAGGGTGATTGGTGCGTCACAGCGACTTTTCCGGCACCGCTCTTGGGCGCGTCCAAGAGCGGATTATCTGTACGGCATTCGCGTCCGGAGTTGACATCGAAGGGACTGTCAGCGTCACAGTCGTGTCGGACAAGGTTGCAGTCCATTGAGCGGCGCTGCTCTGTTCTTCGGGCAAGCTCCACTTACAGCCGACAGAGTTTGAGAGACCAGCTCAAGCGATGCGAGAAACGCGGCGCGCCTGCCGCACCTGGCTGGAGGGGAGAGGAGGCTGGAGCGTCACGCTGAAGGTGGCGTATTCGCCGCGTACTCACGCATCGGCGCCCGATCACGGTTAGGAGCAAAGAAGAGGCTCCCGGAACGTTCCGCGGGGCCGTGTTTACAGATTGCGAACTATGAGGGTGACAGCAGCCGTTCGAGGCTGCGCGCCCCGCCTCTACGGCGCAATTGGAGCAGATTTCGAAGGTAAGGATTGCGCGAACAAAGAGACAATGCCACCGAAGGTCACCGCGACGATGGAGCAACGACGAGATGCGTGAATCCGGAATCGAGTGTGTTCGCCAGCCCAAAGGCCCGAGCATCCGTCCATTCGCTCCGTTTGAACTCTGCCCACGTGGCAACATATGCCGGGTCAGGAGGAGCAAGGAACAATTGAAGAACCAAGCCCGCCGTCACCCCGATAAGCATACAAATCCCTGCACTGGGAACTGCCGCGTAGAGTAGCACGGACCGAGTTGAGAGCGCGTGCGGTTCGGCCACCCGCTACCCCCATAACGTAAAGATGGTCAGCATAGAGCCGATTTGGAGCATTGGCCATCGACTGGGAAGGGGATTCCGTTTCGATCCCAATGTCCAGACGATTACGAAAGTTCCGGTGAGAAGGCCGAAGGTCACTGCAGTCGGCAGTATCGTTTCCCACGTTGCACCGCGCCGCTGTGCGAAGCAGAAAATGGCAACAGCATATACGGCCAATACGCAGATCGGCTCCACTACAAAAGTATGTGCTCCTGGCTGGGAAAGTATAGCCGGATACCGCCCTACGGCGACAGCAATGATTGCGAGATCGGCGAGGATAAGCGCTGGCAGTGCGACGGTAAATTGCAGGCCGGCGAAGCATTCAGATGCCTGCCTCCTCATTATTTACGCAGAAAGCGTTCGCAAAGACATTGCATCTATTTAGCTCACCGTAGAGTGGCGCGTTAACCGGATCGTGACTGGAGCATCATAGAGCAACTCCCGGATAGCCTGGCCACCCGGATGTCTGCCATTTTTCTTCCCCGTCGGCTTGTTGAATCACAAAGGATCAACGAGAGCACCCGGCCGTGAGGTTTTTCGGTCAGTACGCGCGCGCGCGGTTGCAGATTTCTTTAGTCCCTAAGAGCCGTGCGATGTTGGAGATTATTGAGGTGCCCGGCGTATTCGGTCGGCGCGGCGAGCGGAAAGTCAGTGACAGTTGTATTGATCCCGTGTAGCGTCCGATAGTGGGCGCTGAGCGCGATTAGTCCTCCACACGCTTAGCGCCGTCTGAAGCCCTGATCTATCGAATGCATGGATCGGGCGGCTCGAAACTGATCGCGCGAATGTTGGTTGGATTTCCGCTGGTATCGGGCGTGAAGACCTGCAACGAAACCGAGAGGGCGTGCGCTGCGCAGATTCCTGGTGGCAGCGGCTGTGGGTTGAAGACCACCCGGACGACGAAAAGATTGGCAAATGCCGCAACTGTCGCGGGGGCTACAGAGAACTTCAGACAGGGATCCGGTGGTGCTTCAGTACTGCCCAGGGGCGGAAGCG
Source organism: uncultured Acidobacteriaceae bacterium (assembly GCA_963777205.1). Lineage (GTDB taxonomy): Bacteria > Acidobacteriota > Terriglobia > Terriglobales > Acidobacteriaceae > Granulicella. Next base: position 523,814 of record CAVZPQ010000004.1, read on the forward strand.
TGATCTGCGATTGCGCGAGGACCGCTCCGGTCAAGCCGTTGAAGGATTTGCAGGGTGACGTTCAACGCTGTGACGGCCTGCAGAGGGAGCCGACCGCTGCAGTTGTCGCTGGTGGCGGCGGCAACAGGCTCGCCCAGCTGGTTATTTCCCGCGCAGACCAGGACTGTCTCGCCTGCGGCCATCAGGATCGGCCCGCTGGAACGCATCACGAGGAGCGGTGTAACGGTGTGGTCTTGCGCGAATGCCGGTTGCGAAGAACCCATGGGCTGCGGAGACCCGCCAGCAAAGCGGTCGCATATGACAGTGTCTTCAGGCTTTTTCGACACAGGAATCATTGGTATTGCTCCGCTTTCTCACTTATTCCGAGCGGCAAGGGTCCGTCACTGCAACCACAGTGATTGAGCCTCGGTCAAAACGCGCATGGCGGGCTAGAGTCGCGACGGTTGGAATGGAATCATCACCTCCGACAATGGTGTCGTCAAGCGAAAAGCAGAGTCATTCCCGAGAATGGATAGGATTGTCCCACAATAACTACCTACTATCCCCATACCCAATGCAGCGACGGCTAGCCAGAAGGCCATTCTCTAATCTGCGCGTTTTAACGACCCGCCACAGCGCGAGCGGTTTACGTCTCGAAGCGCAGCGGGAGGGTGTAGCTGGACATCTGAATGGCGGCAGGTTGACGCTAGTTCAGAGGTGGTCGAAATCGAAACCGCCAAACGGAAGGATTGACCTCTGGATTGCCCAAGCCTTGCGGACGGAGGCTGATCGGAAGACTTGGGCGCTGATCCTTTGGGGCGACGTATGGGTGAGCGCTCAACCAGGGTGGCACCAAACAGCTAGGCATATGGTCCGGATGACAAGAACCGAAACCCTGACTTAGGCTCTTTGGACCTGTCCCAGAGACCCGCAAAGGCCATCAGCTCACCACCTCTGAGAGAGATTGC
>CAVZPQ010000005.1:0-182299 GCA_963777205.1 uncultured Acidobacteriaceae bacterium
ATGCGGCCACCAAGGAGCGTAACTCGCACACCCCGCGTGAGAGCAACACTAAAACAACGCCGAAAATGAGGGGTGCGCCCGTTCCGCTTTGCGGTAGCGGAAGAGAAACCGGCCTGAGTTATTTCCTAAATACGCGCGAGAGTGTCGGGTGCCTGAGAACAGCCGACGAAACAGGGCTGCCGCGAATTGTGGAGTCCATAAAAGAGACCGCATCTGCGGATTGTTGAGGTACGTCCCAGGCGGTTTTACGGTAGCGCAAGAAGAAGCCCAGGGCGGCGGGTCTGGACAAGTGCGCGCGCGAAGGCACACAAAGGCGGCCGGGGTTCCTTCCGTTTCCGCTTTATGTCGTCAACGAATGCGCCATAACGCGGCCATTTGATTGGTTTCTCGACTGAGTGCTCACAATCTCATAGACGCGAGTGTGTGTGGCAGATTCTAACTTTGCATCGTTCAACGAGGATGGAATTCGAGTCGGCTCCCGGCCAGCTCTAATTTCTTGTCCTTTTCAGGCAAGATCGGGTATGATCTGGCTCCCCCGAGATGCTCGCAGCTCGAGGAGAGACCATGTCCCAAGATCGTTATGTTGTTGTAGCGGCTAACTTCAGTCTCTTTTTGGTCCAGGGGTGGGGCTCAGGTGGCCTTGGGGCCGGCCGTACAACTGAAAAGAACCCGCCGCCAGGTCAACCGCATCGGCACGATGCTCTTATCTGTGCTGTTCTTTGCATTGCTGCCGCTTTCAGGCTGCGGCAACGTGCAGGGGGCGGACTCAACGTCGACCTCTTCCATTGGGTCGGGCCTCACCATCACGAATGTCGCCGCGCAAGCAACCGACACCACAATCGCGGTTAGCTTTACTACGAGCAGTGATGCAACTCCCTCGCTGGCTTGCGGCCTCTCGTCTCGCAGCTACGACCACATCGCAAAAGACAACGGGGTCGATGCCGATAGTTCGCTGAATCATGTGCAGATTGTAGCGGGCGACCTTACGCCCTCGACGACATACTATTGCCAGATCGGCGCGGCAAATACCGCAGAGTCGGCACAATCGAAAGTCTCGATAACGACAGCGGCGACACTGGCGACGACTTGATTACCGGCATCACGCTCGGATCAGTTACTCCCTACAATTCGATAAATCCGAGTAACCAGGGCAACGGAGATACGTTCTACAACTGCAAGTCCGACGACGGCTACACCTACATGGTGAGCAACGACAACCCCGGATTCTTGATCGATGGGCAGCCGTCGGCGGCGTTCGCGGAAATGTCGTTGATGCGGGTAATGAATGAATCGCCCTTGACGATTCAAACGATTCAGCGGTTCACGAACTTTCAGTCACCTTCGGGGTTCCTCTCGGACGGCCTGGGCAGCAAAGGATTCGGACTGTTCTGTATGGACGGCAAGCTCTTCCTCAGCTACGGACGGCTGGACCAAAGCCAAAGGACTGCTGCCCATCCCGACTATTACGGCAACATTCTGATGTCTGCGGACCACGGTGCGAGCTTCGACAATCCTCAGAACCCCGGCGTTTTCGCGAAGGATGGGGCACCGCCGAATCCGCTCAGTTCGTCCATGTGGCCCGGTTCGCCCGCAACAATGGCCAGTATGGCCTTCGTGAAGTACGGCCCCGACGACGGCACTCTCGGTTATTTCGATACGCGCAATCAGCACGACAACGGCAACGCTTTCGCGTACACAGTGTTCAATGAAGGCGTATGGAACGGCGGCGGCACGGGCAGTGGTACAGGCGGCAACGTCTTGTACCTGGCGCGTGTGTCGCGGGCGAAGCTGCAGAATCTCAACGGTTCCGATTGGCAGTGGTACACGGGCGGCGACGGAAATCTAGACTCCAGTTGGAGCAACTCCGAATCTGCTGCAGAACCTATGCTCTCGAATCCTGGCGAGTTGGGCACACCCGACGTCGTATATATCCCGGCGCTCAACAGGTACGTGCTCCTTACGTTTTTCTATCCAACCGGCGTCGGAGCAGGCGGCAATAGACTCGACTGCGAATGGCTGATCTATGAATCGCCGCATCCGTGGGGCCCTTGGACAAAAGTGTTTGCGCAGGAGTTCTCCGGCCCGTCCGGCGGTGCTTACAACCCGATTATTCTCTCGGACACGGCGTTCAGCGGAACGGCACCAACAATCATGTGGACTGGCAATTACGCCTCCTTCCAGTACTATGGCATGTACTTCGCACCGATCACCTTGCGGCACTGACCGGCAGAGAAGTCTCTTGTGACTCGGGCGAGTGACGGAAGGTTTAGCCGTTCCCGTGATCCTCTACGAGGCAGGTCGCGCTCTGCGCCGGCGTGTGAAGCAAGTTCTGAAAGAGAGCCGCCCACCATCAAGGGCGCCGCATTAAGCTCTGAACCCAGAGATGATGGATAGTGTTGAGCGTCCCGGCCCTTGGACCGATACTGCGAGCGAATTCCGTGTCGTTGGCGTCAGGGAATGGGGGCAGTCTGGCCGTCCAAGCAAGGACGGACTTGGATTGTTCCAATCCTTGATCGTCGAGTTCACAAGGAAGGCTCTAGTCCTGACGAATGAATATTGGCTCGTCGGGAGTATCTTCCTCGCAATACCGTGCTTCCACCGATTGCTTGGCAGCGATGCAGATAGAGAACTGAGTTCCGTCCGTGAACCGCGCCAGCACTTCGCGTCCGTACAGCGGATCATCGTGCACGGCCATTTCTTTGATAGTTTTCCCCGCCACCTCCGGGAACTCGATAGCTGCATTTTCCATCTCTTCTGCGATCCTTCAGATTTCTCTGGCAAGGGTGTCCCTTATTAGGGGATTCGTCAAGAGTTCACCACACTTCAGGGTGTGGCAGCACGTGCAAAACCGGAGGCGAGGCGATCCCGAAAGGGCCGGAACGCCAGGTTGCGCGCATATTACGATCGTGTTCTGTCGAGATTGGTCGCTGCGCGCCTGGAATCCGGTCTGACCCAACGCGATGTGTCTATCCGGATGGGGATGTCACACTCATTTCTGAACAAGTGCGAATCCGGTGAACGCGTCATCGATATCGCCGAATTGTGGGAACTCTCCAGGATTTACGGCAAACCACTCAGTTACTTCGCTCCGGATGATTGATCTATACCGCGCGTGGCCTTCTACGCTACCCGTGGGCCTATGCTGTCGGTCTGCTCCATCGGGCGCGCGCTCTGGGGTGGAATTTTAACCTGTGAGATGCGCCGCATGAAAGCGCGGGCGAATTCACTGACCAGCTTCGATCGATTGTCTGCTCGCGAAGCAAGGCAAACTTGATGCTGCAGCTCTTTGTCCGTCAGGGGACGGACGACAGCGCCTTGCCTAGCGATCCGCTGCGCTCCCGTCATACTCACGAACGCAATGCCAAGATTCTCTGAAACAAGTTGCGCCGCGTCTTCTGCCGTCAGCACTTTTTGCCAGCTGCGCACCACAATCTCTTCTTCGTCGGCGCGTCTCAGGATGGCATCGTACATCCCCGGATGAGCCTTCCGCTCGAAGAGTATCCAGCTGTAATTGGCCAGGTCGGCCAAAGCCACGGCTTCCTGAGCCGCCAGCGGGCAGTTGTCGGGAAGCACCACATACATCGGTGCCTCGCTCACCTTTGTCGTGGTCAGCTTCCGATTGGGACCGGGGTTTGCAATGAGCGCGAGATCCAGCTTGGACACGATCAGATCATGAATCAGCTCGGGAGCAAAATCGCTATGGAGTTGAATCTGCAGGTGCGGATAAAGCGGAAGATGGATCGACAAAAGGGCAGAGGTGAGGAAGGGATCTGTGTAAGGCGATCTGCCAATCGCCAGTACGGATTCCACACCTTCCGCAACCGCCCTTGCCGACTGCATAGCGCGCTCGTCATGGAGCAGGGAAAGCTTCGCTTCCTCCACGAACACCCGACCAGCCTCTGTGAGCACTACGTTGGCGTGGTCTCTCTCAAAGAGCTTGATTCGATTCTTCGTCTCCAGCGTGCTCACTCTTCGGCTCAGGCCGGACTGGCTGATGCCGAGACGTTTCGCTGCGCGGGTGAAGTTCAACTCCTCCGAGAGAGTGACGATTGCAACTAATAAGCGAACCTCAGTTAACCTCTGCATGGTCCGCCTCCCCTGATGAGAGACCGTGCGATCAGTGCCCATCCAGCGACAGATTGGGTCGAGATCGTGATGACTTAGAGACGCTTTGTACTTTTCAGGTTGCCGGCCCGGCATCGCCTACGCGGGTTCCGGCGTCTAACGCCGGCTTCGCAAAAGCGGTTGGTATGCGTCGGCGTCATAACGCATGTCGCGCAAATCATTGGACAGCACGCCTCGGCACGGAAAATTATGTACGCACGGGGGCCAAGATGCCTTGGAATACATCGACTATCGATCCCACTGATAGGAAGCCGGTGCAGAGCGAAGGCATTCATTCGGTTGCGCTAGAGCGTCATTACACCGTTCCGGAGATCGCAAATCTGTGGGGAGTAAGTGAAAAGACCGTGCGCCGCCTCTTTGATGAAGAGGACGGAGTCCTTCGCTGGGGCAGCGACGAAACCACTCGTAAACGCGGCTATCACAACCTGCGCGTGCCGCAGAGCGTCCTTATTCGCGTTCACCAGCGGCGGGAGCGCGCCTGACGACAGCCGCATCTGTTAGCCAGCCATCGCAAGCACTTTAGCCTTTTTCTTCGGCTTCGGAGGAGGAACCGCGCCGAGGGTGCCCCAGGCATTTCGCACGCTAGCTGCGAGCTGCTCCTGCCGTGCCTTCACCCAGGGAGAGTAGTGCTTCTCCGTGATCTTTACGCTCGAATGTCCAAGGAGCATCGAGACCTGATCGATCGGCACGCCAGCGAGCAGCATTTCGACGGCAAAAGTGTCTCGCAGCATGTGAGGGAAGCAGCGTTTTGCCGTGCCATCCGGCTTCTCGAGACCGGCCAGCGTGAATAGCCGCCGGAAACTCCTCTGCCAATCAGCAACGGCCGTCTTCGGCAGACCATTCCCGGACCAGAAGAAGTACCGCGGATTTGGCTTGTTGCCGGCGGGCACATCCCGCAGCCCCTGCGCCACCTGCGGGGGGAGGGGAACATAAACGGGCGTGCCGGTCTTTGCTTGATAGAGCAGCAGGTTGTCACCGACGAGACGCGTACGTTCGAGCGTGATGGCATCGCGGATGCGGAGCCCGCTCCAACGCATCAGCAGCAGAAGCGTCCGAAGGCGAGTGCCATTCGTGCCACCGATCGAATCGTCCGAACGACTCTCGCGATACAAGTAGGTGGAGTCGAGCAGCTTATTGAACTCTTCACGCGTGAAGTAATCGGTGGGCGCTTGATTGACTGCAATCCGGCCGAGGTTGTGCGTGGGGTTCGTCGTGATCCAACCGGCGCGAATACAGAACCAGAAGAACCCGGTGAGACGCTCCTGTTTTTTCTTCTTGGCCATTGCGCCGTCCTTCCACGAAGCGCGGAAGGAACGCACGGCTGGAAGGTTCAGCTCGCGCAGCAGTTTGTATCCCTCCGACTTGCACCAGGACAGGAATTGTTTGCGGAAGAAGATGTCCAGCTTATAGAGCGTCGCTTCGCTCAACTCGCGCGCCTTCGCGTCCGCGAGATATTCCGCCACGGCCTGCTCCACCGTTACGGGTTCTTCTTTGCGTTCCGGCGTGTTGCTCGGCTCCTCCGAGTCTTCAATAACCCGAGCGAGCTCCGCGGCACGTTCCCAACTTCCCGTTTTCAGGCTGCGGCGGATGTATTCGCCACGGGCTGTGCCCTCCACCCACATAGGGCAGGAGCACCGCTTATAGAACCTGTCTGAAGTCTTGGAACAACGCTTGAGATGGCGTCGATAGAGCGTCAGCATGACGGATCTATCGTACGTGTATCGTACACGGGAAAACAAGGTGCAGATAAATGATGAAAATAAACCAGTTATGTATGGTGGAGGCGGCGGGAGTCGAACCCGCGTCCGAAAAAGCTGACAACAGAGAGCATTCATGCTTTTCCCAGTTCTGATTTGTCTCGTAGCCGGAGCTTAGAACGGGCGAAGATGCGCCGGCCACCAGCCTGATTGATCTCGTCCTTGGCGTACAGGCGGAACCCCGCGGACCAGCCTACTGTGCGACGATCGGTACCCGCCCATAGGCGAAGCAGGAGCGATCGGCTACTTAGTTAATTAAGCAGCAAGAGCCAGATTGTTGTTGGCACTTATGGTTTTGTGAGCGATTACGGGTGCCCACACCCCGGCATGCCTCTCTGCCGCAAGCAATCCCGTCGAAGCCGTGACGCCCCCATTTGGAGCTGGTTCAACATTGCTGTGGCACTCAAAGAACTGTTTCTATTATAGATGCGGGGCAGTGCGGGCGGGATTCTGATTGCGAATAATGCGTTTTTACGTCAAAAAAGGGCAAAAAAGGCGGCACGAACGGTGTTTTGATTCGTGCCGGGAGGCCAGTGACGCAACTTGTGCCTGAGCTTGAAGGACTCAGGAAAACGTTTGCCGGACCCTAAGGCTCAACGGCAGAGCCATAGCGTAGCACAGTGTCGGGCAAGGACTCAAGCGGGGAATCTCCGGACGTCGTGGATTTTCCACTAGTGGGCTAAGTTGTTGATTTTCTGTGCAAGATTCGTGTCGTTGGAGGTCAGGCCGCCAGCGTCGTGGGTGACCAGTGCGAGGCGGACACGGTTGTAGCGGATGTCGATGTCGGGGTGGTGGCCAGCGGCCTCGGCGAGCTGGGCGACGTCGTTGACGAAGGCCATGGCGGCGACGAAATCCTTGAAGGTGCGCTGCTGGACGATTTCGCCGTTCTCGAGATTCCAGCCAGGGAGTTGCTGGAGGGCGTGTTGGAGTTGGTCGTCGGTGAGCCTGGTCATACGGCCTCCTGTCGTGCTGGAGCTTAAGCTCACGTGGAGCTTCTTTTGCGCGCCTTGCGTGCGGACACCCAGCCTTCCTTGGTGACCTGGCGGCTGCGGCCGAGCGCGAGTGCATCGGGCGGCACGTCTTCTGTGATGCAGGATGCGGCTGCGACATAGGCGCCATCTCCAACCGTCACGGGAGCGACGAGCGTGGAATCCGATCCTACGAAAACGTTGTTACCAATGGTGGTCGTGTGTTTGTGGGCGCCGTCGTAGTTGCAGGTGATGCTGCCCGCCCCGATGTTGACCCCGGAGCCGATGATGGCGTCGCCGAGATAGGTGAGGTGGTTGGCCTTGGAGCCGCGACCCATGCGCACCTTTTTGGTCTCGACGAAGTTGCCGATGTGGGCCTGCGGGCCGATGTCGCTGCCGGGGCGGAGGTGCGCGTACGGGCCGAGGAGCGCGCCGTCTGCGACCACGGCCTCGTCGAGGATGCAGCCGTTGCGGATGAGCACGCCGGAACCTATTTCCGAGTTCTGGATGACGGTGTAGGAGCGGATGCGGCAGTCGGGGCCGATGCGCGTGGAACCTAGTATCTGGACGAAGGGTTCGATGACCGTGTCGGGGGCGACCTCGACGGCGGCGTCGATCACGCAGGTTTCAGGGCGGAAGATCGTCACGCCGGAGGCCATGAGCCGGCGCGCGGTGGCAGAGCGCATGGCGGCGTCGAGGTGCATCATCTCGGCGATCGTGTTGGCGCCGAGGACCTCGTCGATGTGCGGCGCGACCGTCGCGACGACGCGCTTGCCTTCGGAGACGAGAAGTGATGCGACGTCGGTGAGGTAGAACTCGCCGCTGGCGTTCTGGTTTTTGAGGCGGTCGAGGTTGTCGAACAGTGCGGCGGTATCGAAGCAGTAGATGCCGGAGTTGATCTCGGCGGAGTCGTCGCCGGGCTTGAGGTCTTTCTGCTCGACGATGGCGCGGACCGCATTTGCGTCGCTGCTGTGACGGAGGACGCGACCGTAGCCGGTTGGGTCGGGAGGAATCGCGGTCAGGATGGTCATGGCGGCGCGTTCGCTCGCGTGAAAGTCCATCAGGGCGCGGATGGTTTCGGGGCGGATGAGCGGGACGTCGCCGGAGAGGACGAGCAGGTTCGCGGGTGCGTGGGTGTTGCTGAGGGCGAACTCGGCCTTGACCATCTGGAGGGCGTGGCCGGTGCCGCGCTGCTCGGCCTGGAGGACGAAGCCGACGCCGGTGTGCTGTACGGCTTGGCGGACGCTATCGGCTTCATGGCCGATGACGCAGTAGATGTGGTCCGCGGGAACGATGGTGCGGGCGGCGGCGATGACGTGCAACAGGAGCGATTGCCCGCCGATCTCGTGGAGAACTTTCGGGCGGCGGGATTTGAGCCGGGTGCCTTTGCCAGCGGCCATGATGACGACGCCGAAGGAGGTGGTTTGCATACGGGGTTAATCCTCTCATGTGGTGGAGCAGAGGGTAGAGGGTAAGGGGTAAGGGTAAGGGTAAGGGGTAGGGGGTAACGGTAGAGAACGAAATCAGTCGGCGCGGCAGAGCTCGAGGACGGCGGCGCCGAAGCGCTCGAGCTTGTCGGGACCGAAGCCGCGGATGGTGCGGAGATCGTTTAGTGAAGCGGGTGAGGTGAGGACGATATCGCGTAGGACTGTGTCGCTGAAGATGAAGAAAGAGGGGAGGCCGACTGCGTGGGCCTGTTCTTTGCGCCAGGTGCGGAGGCGGTTGTCGAGTTCGGTTTGTGCGGCATTGAATTCGATGGATTGTGGTGAAGCTGCGACCTTCCGTGCGGGGTTGCGAGCTGGTGTTGATGCGGTCACTTCGCGGCGAGGTATCGGGAGTTGCGCTTGCGGTTCACGTGCGCGTCCCGGTGTTCGATCTGTCGAGCGATGCTTTGCGGCGCGTTGCTTTGACTTCGAGGAACGCTTCGTGGTGGATGACGACGTGTCGCGAACCCAGACGGTGGAGAGCGTGTCGTCATCGGGCGTGCGGCCTTCGTGCGTGATCGAGACCTTGCGGTAGGTGACGTCGCGGCCGTCGCTGGCGCGGAAGGTGTCGTTCGTGATCGCGATGAGTGCGGCGCGCGCGAGGCCGTCGAGGAGCGCATCGAACTGCTTGCGGTCTTTGGTGAGCGCGAGGTCCGTGAAGAGTTTGCCGGTTGAGGTGCTGCGTGATGCGACGGCGGTGAGGATGGCGCGGAGGTCGTCGCACTCGCTGGCGGTCGGCTGGCGCATTGCGGAACCTGTTGCGCTGGACGGCTGGCAGATGTCGCACACGCCGCAGGAGCGGAGTGGGTCGCTGCGGTCGCCGAAGTGCTCGACGAGTGCGGTCATGCGGCAGGTTGCGCCTTCGGCGAAGGCCATCATTGCATCGATCTGCCGACGGCGCGCGGTGACCTGGGCCTCGTAGCCGTCCTGCCAGTCGGGCTGCTTGCTGTTGATTGCGTTCTCGTCGGCGAGCCGGACGTTGCCGTTGAAGTCGGAGGTTGCGGCACCGTGGGTGATCAGCTTTTCGAGCGAGCGTTCGAGAGTTTCCTGGTCGATCTTGAGTTTGCGCTGGAGATAGTCGGGCGAGACGAACTCGGCAGATAACGCCCGTAACACCCGTTGCAAGTCATCCGCGGGAGGGTAGTTCTTCTCGAGGAGGAATTCCTGGGTTTTTCGATCGGCGAAGCTGTAGAGCAGGATGGAGCGCGAGGCGTTGCCGTCGCGGCCGGCGCGGCCGATCTCCTGATAGAAGCCTTCGACGGAGCCGGGCAGCGCGACGTGGACGACGGTGCGGATGTCGGCTTTGTCGACGCCCATGCCGAAGGCCACCGTGGCGACGATGACGTCCAGCTTGCCTGTGAGAAAGTCACGCTGGACGCGCTCGCGCGTGGCGGGGTCGAGACCTGCGTGGTAGGCGGCGCTGCGGAATTTTGTGTTGAGACGTGTGGCGAGCTCTTCGGCGGATTTGCGCGAGGGAGCGTAGACGATGGCGGGACGCGCGGCGGAGTTGGAGAGGAGTTTCTCGGTGAACTCGGGGCGTTGCGGCTTGGAGAGCTCGAGGACCTCGACGGCGAGGTTGGAGCGGCGAAAACCGGTGATGAAGATTGCGGGGTCTTGAAGCGCGAGTTGACGGACGATGTCGCGCTGGACCGCAGGGGTGGCGGTGGCGGTGAGGGCGATGATGGGGCTGGGGCGGAGAGCGGCGAGATGCTGGCCGAGTGTGCGGTAGTCGGGCCGGAAGTCATGTCCCCATTGCGAGATGCAGTGCGCTTCGTCGATGGCGATGAGTGCGGGCTTGCGTTTGGCGAGCATCTCGGGGAAGCCGGGGACGCGGAGGCGCTCAGGGGCGATGAAGAGGAAGTCGAGCTCGCCGGTGAGGTAGTCGCGGCAGGCGGCGCGCGCGGTGTCGCGATCGAGGCCGGAGTGGATGCGGGCGACGCGGAGATTGAGGGATGCGAGCTTGGCGGCCTGGTCGTCCATGAGGGCGATGAGAGGCGAGATGACGAGTGCGGTGGCGTTCACTCCGGCCGCTCTGCGGGCGAGCGCGGGGAGCTGGTAGCAGAGGCTTTTGCCGGCTCCGGTGGGCATGACGAGCAGGACGTCGCGACCGGAGGCGGCGGCTTCGCAGACCTCGCGCTGGTGGGCGCGGAAGTCGCGGTGCCCGAAGATGCGCTGGAGGAGCTCGGGGAGCGAGGGGGTGATGCTGGGGCCGGATGCGGGCATGGGCTGGGGCTATGTTCGCATAGTCTTCGCCGTGCAAAACGCGGCGAGAACCGGAGTGAGTACGGCTCAGAACTGGAAGTAGAGGAAGCTGGTGCTGGCGTAGAGGTAGCTGAGCGCGGCGGTGGTGAGCAGAAGCATCGCGCAGGCCCAGGCGAGATTCGGACGCCAGCGAAGCAGGTTCATGCCGAGCGAGCGGGTGCGCTCGCCGTCCTCGACCTGGTTGAGGATCTCCTGCGTGTTGGGGAGCGCCCAGCAGATGGCGAGCATGATGGCGATCGCGAGCCAGACGTGCGCGGCGTGGAGGGCGAAGTTGGAGCGCGAGGGGACGCCGGCGAAGGCGGCGAGGCCCGCACCGCGGTGCAGGCCGGCGAGCGAGCCGAAGACGTAGAAGGCGTCGCGGGCGCTGGCGGCGCGGAAGAAGATCTGGCCGCCGAGCGCGCAGGCGAAGGTGATGAGGATGCTGACCGGGAGGGGGAGGAGCTTCTGGAGTTTCGAGTCTGTTGGGACGAAGACGCGCCAGGCGTGATTGCCGCTGAGATAGACCGCGTGGGCGAGGCCGAAGAGGATGAACTGCATTCCGGCGCCGTGCCAGACGCCGGCGAGGAACATCGTGACCAGCATGGGAAAGGCGATGAGCTGGGTGAAACCGGAGAAGGTGCGCTGCGCTTTCTTGTTGGCCTTTTTGCCGAGGCGCATGCGGCGGCGCGTCATATTGAGCGCGATGGGATTGAAGAGGTAGAGGTTGAGGTAGCGCGTGAGGGTGATGTGCCAGCGCTGCCAGAAGTCGATGATGTTGACGGCCTTGTAGGGCGAGTTGAAGTTGACCGGGAAGGTGATGGAGAACATGCGCGCGAGCCCGAGCGCCATGTCCGAGTAGCCGGAGAAGTCGAAGTAGAGCTGGATGGCGTAGGCGAGCATGCCGACCCAGGTGGCCTGGGGGCCGAAGCGGTGCGGGTTGGCGTAGAGCGAGTCGGCGATGGGGCCGAAGGTGTCGGCGATGAGGACTTTTTTGCCGAGACCGAGGAGGAACCAGGTGAGGCCGACGGAGAGGTCGTCGGCGCGGAGACCGGTGCGGCGGTGGGCGTTGGTCTGGATTTCGAACTGCGGCATCATCTCGGAGTGGTGGATGATCGGGCCGGCGATGAGGTGAGGGAAGAAGGTGACGAAGAGGGTGTAGGAGAGCAGGCTCTGCGGCTCCGCTTCGCCCTGGCGGAGGTCGACGAGGTAGGCGATCTGGGTGAAGGTGAAGAAGGAGATGCCGAGCGGGAGGACGACACTGCCGTAGTTGCGGCCGAGCCACCCGACGCCGTGGAAGAAGTGCAGAAGAGGGAAGAGGTACTTGAACCAGAAGAGAAGGCCGAGGTTTGCGGTGATGCCGGAGATGAGCGCGACGGTTTTGGTGCGCTGTGAAGAGACGCGCGCGATGACGCGTGAGGTAATGAAGTTGAGCGCAATCGAGCCGGCAAGCAGGAAGAGGAATTTGGGGTTCCAGTAGCCGTAGAAGAAGAGTGAGACGAGCGAGAGCCAGCCGAAGACGGCTCGGCGGCCGAAGCGGCCGAGGATGTGGAACCCGAGCAGCGCGACGGGAAGGAAGAAGAAGAGGAAGACGTTGGAGGAGAAGAGCATTCGCTAGTGATCTCCTCGTTGCGCGGTGGGCTGCGTGTTCAGTGCGGCGATTTGGTCGGCGATGCGCTGTGACAACGCGGCGGTGCCGACTGAGTTCGTGTGGAGGCGGCCTGAGGCCTCGTAGTTGTCGATCGGGAGTGTGTCGACGGAGTTGTCGACGAGGCCGTGGAGGCGGGCGCGGTAGAAGGCGAGGCCTTCGTCGCAGGGCGGCATGGGTGTCACGTCAATGAGGACGCGCGTGCCGTCCACGCCGTAAGTGCTGCGCAGGTGCTGCAGCCAGGAAGCGTCCGGTGGGCGAATGATCGTATCGCCCGCGCATCGGGCGAGGGATGCGCCGGGCTCGGTGACGTGACCATCGTTGAGCGCGCGCTCGTTCGCGAGATCGGGCGGGAGCGGATGCTTCGGCAGCCACTCCAGGCCATTGCGGAAAGCGAGCTCGACGTTGGCGAAGGTGTCGTCCGGGTTGTGGAGCATGTTGCGCCAGAAGACGCGGTCGCGGTGGAAACGAACGCGGTAGAACCAGCCTTCGAATTCGCCGACGGAGATCCAGGTGGAAGGCGGTGTGAGGTTCTCGGGAGCGAAGAGGAAGACGAGGAAGCGTGGGCGGCGGTTGTGCGCGAGGTAGTCCTCGAGCACGATGTTGCCGTTGACGAGCTTGATGCCGGCGACCTCAGCGATGTTGCAGGTCTTGAGGCCGGTGCGCTGGTGGATGATGCGGGGAAGGACGCCGATGAGGGCGGTGGAGTCGCCGTCGATGACAACGTCGCAGTCGGCGTGCTGGAGTTTCGAGCCGTAGCCGGTGTTGGAGATGTAGGGGAACGGGATGTGGCGGAGATAGCTGTCCGTTGTTACCCACCAGAGCGTGAAGGCGATGAGCGCGAAGGGAAAGATGCAGAGCACAGCGACGTAAAGCCGAAGGCGCGTTGGGCTGGCGAGCGGTTCGTGCCGGACCTCGGTAACGTCCAGGCCGAAGTCGTCGCGTTCACGTTGCGATGTGTCGGGCATCTCTCCGGATCGGCTCAGTTAGGAAGTTTTCTTTTCGATCTGTTCTACGAGCTGCCCGACGTTCTTCATCTTTTCGAGTTCGGCGGATTTGAACTTGATGCCGAATGCCTCTTCGACGGCAACGACGAGCGTGACGTGATTGACGGAGTCCCACTCCTTCACGTCATGCGCGGTGAGCTCGGGCGTGGCGACGAGTTCGTCGTCGTCGAAGACGTCGCGCATGATCTGGGTGAGGCGGGGATAGATCTCCTGCTGGGTCATTGGGGCTCCGGTTGTGCGGCGGGTGATAGCGAACGCCGTCATCAATATTTTGCTATACGAGTGCGGCTTGTCTTAGGGACGGTTGGCCGAGATGGTTGATCTCCATGTGGACGGGATTCGGTGTGAAGGTGCGGAGATCGAGCTTGAAGCGCGTGACGTTGTCGCGAGCGTCGAGTGGCGTGAAGCCCAGCCTGGTGTACAGGTCGCGGACCATGGAGTTCTTTTCGGTGGGCCGATATTGGCCGATAAGGCCGATTGCGCCGCGCTGCTGTGCGGCGGCGGCGAGGAGGTTGAGGCAGGCCTGCTCGACGCCGCGGCCGAGAACGCGGCAGCTCATCAGGAACGTCTCGATGACCGCCTCGTGTTGTCCAGCGGGATTCGGTTGGAGGCGCGCCATAAGGAGAGCGATGAGGCCGTTGTCGCCGAAGCGGTCGGTGAGGCGAGCGTACAGCGTGATCCACTGCGGGTCGTTCATGCGCGCAGTTACCTCCGGTTCCGTGAGGCGCTCGGTCATGAGGTTGAACTGGTTGGTCTTGTTGATGAGCTGCGTGATGCGCGCGAGGTTGAGGTTGTCGAAGGGGCCGGCAGTCAGGGTCATGCGCAGCGAGCGCAGGTACGCGTCCATATCGGTGGCGGACTCTTTGAGGCGTTCGCGCTCGGCGTTGGCTTGATATTGCGAAGCGCGGGCGCGGTCGTCGGCGGTGAGGCGAAGCGCTTCGAAGTAGCCGGCGGCGGCGAGTGTGGGGACGAACGCGGAGGGGTCGTCAGGGAGCTCGGGGACGTGAACCTCGGGGAGCTCCTGGCGGATGATGGCGCGCTCGGCGGGGTTGTCGTCGACGAAGACGAGCGCCTCGAGCCCGATGTTGAGCTGTTGCGCGATATTGCGGAGATTGGTCGCTTTGTCCTGCCAGTTCGCAACGAAGCAAGCGATGTGCTCGCGCTTGAGGAGCATTTCCGGGTGTGAGGTGAAGGGTGCGAGGGCGTTGGCTTCGTCATTCTTGGAGCAGACGGCGAGGATGATGCCGCGCTCGGTGAGCGAGAGGGCATAGCGTTGCAGCTCGGCGTGGGCTTCGCCGAGTTCGCTGCCCTGGCCGAGGACGATGCCTTCGAGGCCGTCGTCGCCGATAACGCCGGACCAGAGCGTGTTGTCGAGGTCGAGGACGAGGCACTTGGCGGAGCGGCCGCGCGCGGCGGCGAGGAGGCGCGCGAGGTGTTCGCCGTAGAGCGCGGCGGCGCGCGGATGGACCTCGTGTTTGGAGCGGTGCCAGAGCGCGGGGTCGTGCCAGAAGGTGAGGCCTTCGCCGGCGATGATGCGGTCCAGCGCGAGGAGGTCGACGGATTCTTGCGCGGCGAGTGCAGGGAGGCGGCGGTTGATCTCCGCGACGATCGCTGCCGGGGAGCTGGGCATGCGGTCTTCGTTGCTGCCTACGAGGTTCGGCAGCACGGGCATGATGGTCTGCTGGATCATCTGGCAGTGGAAGGTTTCGCGGGCGCGGCGCCAGCAGGATTGGAGCAGGTCGAGTGCGGCGTCTGCGCTGGTGTTCGAGGCGATGTGGCGGGCGTCGAGCGCGAGGAGGATGGCTTGCGGGTTGAAGGTGCTGAGGCCGGTGGGGACGGAGCTCATCAGCTCCTGGAAGTACATGCCGTAGGGCGCTTCGTAGATCTCGATGCCGAGGCCGCGGCGCAGGCCGGCGACGCGGATGCCGGCGGGAAGATGCGACGTGGTTGCGGAGCCAAGGATGGCGAGGCGGAGGGGCTCGAGGCCGGGGAGTTGGCCGTACGATTTTTGTGCAGCGAGGTGGGCGCGGTCGAGCTTCGTGGTTTGCGTGAGGTCCAGCCGGGATGTGGCTAGCTCGCGCAGGCGGCGAGCGGCTTCGGCGGGTGGGAGGGTCTTCACTTCGCGGAGCGCGGCGTCGAAGTCTTCGCGCACGGGAAGCCAGTGGAACTGCATGGATTGATTGTAGCGGCGCGGGCGGCGCGAATCAGGCGAGCATGATCTTGTCCGGCGTGATGGGATAGTCGCGGATGCGCTTGCCAGTCGCGTTGTAGACGGCGTTGGCGACGGCGGCCATGGCGCCGGTGATGCCGATTTCGCCGATGCCGCGCGCGCCGAGCGGGTTGAATTTCGTGTCGGGAATGTTGAGGACGGTGACGTCGATGGTGCCGATGTCGCGGTTGACGGGGACGTGGTAATCGGCGAGGTTTTCGTTGACGGTGCGGCCGGTGATGGGGTCGAGCATGGCCTCTTCGTGGAGCGCGAAGCCGACGCCCCAGACGATGCCGCCCTGCAGTTGATTGATGCCCGTCTGGTGGTTCATCAGCGTGCCGATGTCATAGGTTGCGACGATGCGGCGGACGTGCGGCATGTGGGTGTCGCGATCGACGGCGACCTCGGCGAAGACGGCGCCGAAGGATTGCTCCGTCATTGCGGATTTGTCTTCGCCGGGTTCGGCGGAGCCGTGGGCTTCGATCGGCTTGTTGGCATTGCGTGCGATGAGGGCGGTGATCGCTTCAGACTTGGATGGATCTTTTTTGAGGAAGACGCGGCCGCCGTGGACGTCGACATCTGCGGCGAGTGCGCCGTGCACGGGTGATTGTGCGTCTCCGACGGCGAGGGCACCGGCGGCGAGCTTCGCCTGTTTGCAGGCGTCCTGCACGGCAGGGCAGACGGAGGCTGCGGACTGCGAGCCGCCGGAGACGGGAGCTTTGGGGAGCGCGGAGTCACCGAGCTTTACTTCGATGAGTGTCGGGTCGAGGCCGAGCTCCTGCGCCGCCGTCTGCTGCATGATCGTGTAGGTTCCGGTGCCGAGGTCCTGCGTGCCGGAGCCGACGAAGACGCGGCCGTTCGGCAGGAAACGGCAGATCGCCTGCGCGGCGGAACGGTTGGCGGGGTAGGTTGCGGTCGCCATGCCGTAGCCGATGAGGTTGTTGCCTTCGCGCATCTGGGCCGGCTTGGGGTTCCGCTTGCTCCAGCCGAAGCGCTCGGCGGCCTGCGTGTAGCAGTCGCGAAGGTGCTTGGAGCTCCAGGGCTTGTCTTCGGTGGGGTCGCGCTCGGCGTAGTTGATGATGCGCAGCTGGACGGGATCGATGTTGAGCTTTTCGGCGAGCTCGTCCATCGCGATCTCGAGCACAGCCGTGCCGGAGGATTCGCCGGGCGCACGCATGAAGGTGCCGACGCCGATGTTCATCTCGACCATGCCGACCGAGGTGACGATGCCGGCGGACGAGTAGAGCTTGCGCGCGGGCGACTCGGAGTGCTCGACGAAATCTTCCATCACGGAAGAGGTCTCGCGTACGTTCTGCTGGATGAGGAGGAGCTTACCGCTGGAATCGGCTGCGAGCTTGATGTCGTTGACGGTGCACGGGCGATGGCCGACGGGGCCGAACATCTGGGGGCGCTCGAGCGCGAGCTGCACGGGTTTCTGGACGATTTTCGCGGCCATGGCGCAGAGCGGGACGTGCGACCATGTGGATCCTTTGCAGCCGAAGCCGCCGCCGACGTACGGGTCCATGGTGTGCACGTTTTCGAGCGGCAGGCTGAAGATGTTGGCGAGCGTCATGCGCACGCCGGAGATGTACTGGGTGGCGTCGTAGACCGAGAGCTTTTCGCCCTCCCACCAGGCAATGGTGGCGTGCGGCTCCATGGGGTTGTGGACCTGGATGGGCGTGATGTAGGTGTGCTCCATGGTGACGGCGGCGTTGGCTGCGGCTTCGGGGTGACCGCTCGATTGTTGCGCGGGCTCTTTGCCGGGCTGGTTGGGTTGGCGCGCTTCGTTGAGGCGATCGAAGAAGTTGAGCTTAGCGGGCTGCTCGTCGTAGGTGATCTTGAGCAGGCGCGCGGCAGCCATGGCTTCGACGTGTGTGCGTGCGATGACGACAGCGATCGGCTGGCCGTTGTAGTGGATTTCGTTGTCCTGCAGGACGGAGAGGCTGCGCTTGCCGGGAGGCTTGGGCGGGCCAATAGGGAGCTTGGGCGCGTTGAACGGAGTGAGGATGTGGAGGACGCCGGATGCGCGCTCGGCGGCGCGGGTGTCGATGGATTTGATCGTGCCGGCGGGGATCGTCGATTGAACGATGAAGGCGTAGACGAGGTCCTTGCGCGGGAAGGGCTCGCGGAATTCGGCGGCGTACTTGGCCGTGCCGGTGACCTTCAGTGGGCCGTCGTAGCGGTGCGGCGGCTGCGGGAGCGGCTTGGGCTGTTGTTGCTGCTGCGGTTCGCTCATGCCTGCTGAACTCCTTGTGCTGCTTGCGTGAGCGCGCGCACGATGCACTGTTTGGCGAGCTCGATTTTGAAGGCGTTGTATTTGTAGCCGTGCGCGCCTCGGAGCGCGACCTCGGCGGCGTGGCGAAATGTATCTGGGTTCGCCGGTTGGTTCGCGAGCGCGGCTTCCGCTTCGTGCGAGCGCCAGGGCTTGTGCGCGACGCCGCCGAGCGCGAGGCCGGCCGAGCGGATGGTGTTCCCGTCGAGTTCGAGACCCGCGGCGACCGAGACGAGCGCGAACGCGTAGCTCTGGCGGTCGCGGGCTTTGAGGTACCAGGAGTTCTTTGTGAATCTCGCGGGGGGCAGAGTGACGCCGGTGATCAGCTCGTCGGCGCGGAGTTCGGTGTGGCGCGTCGGGTCGTCGCCGGGGAGAAGGTGGAAGTCGACCACGGGAATGGTGCGCTTGCCGTGCGGGCCCATGACTTCGACCTGCGCATCAAGTGCGTAGAGCGCGACGTTCATATCGCTCGGGTTCGTTGCGATGCAGGAGTGCGGTGAGCGCGGACCCTGGTCGGTTTGGCCGAGGACGGCATGGTACCGATTGATGCCGCTCAGTGCGCCGCAGCCGGTGCCGGGCGCGCGCTTGTTGCAGGCCGGGAAGTTGGTATCCATGAAGTAGTAGCAGCGGGTGCGCTGCATGAGATTGCCGGCGGTGGTGGCGAGGTTGCGAAGCTGCGGGCTTGCTCCGGAGAGAAGCGCGAAGGAGAGCAGCGGGTAATTTTCGACGATGCCGGGATGGTTGGCGAGGTCGGAGTTGCGAACGGAGGCGCCGATGCGTGCACCGTTTGCGGACGCTTCGACCTGGTCGAGTCCGATGTGATTCACGTCGACGAGGTGCGCCGGGTGCTCGACGCCGTCCTTCATCAGATCGATGAGGTTGGTGCCGCCGCCGAGGCATTTGGTCGCGGCAGAGCTGAGGGCGTGCACGGCTGCGTCAGGCGCATTGGCGCGGGTGTAGGTGAAGGGGTTCATGCCGCTCCTCCCGAATTCGCACGAGTGAGTTGGCGAACGGCCGCGACGATGTTGGGGTAGGCGCCGCAGCGGCAGATGTTGCCGGACATGCGCTCGCGGATTTCGTCATCGGTGATCTCAGGATGCGGGTGAGCGTGGCCGGTTTCAAACGAGACCATGGAGAGGTCGCCGCGTCGCGTTTCTTCGATGACGGCGGTTGCCGAGCAGATCTGGCCGGGCGTGCAGTAGCCGCACTGGAAGCTGTCGTGCTGGAGGAATGCGGCTTGCACGGGGCTGAGGTTGTCGGGCGTGCCGAGACCTTCGATGGTGGTGATCTCGGCGCCCTGCGCGGCGACGGCAAGGGTGAGGCAGGAGTTGATGCGGCGGCCATCCATGAGCACGGTGCAGGCGCCGCACTGTCCGTGATCGCAGCCCTTCTTGCTGCCGGTGAGGTCGAGATGCTCGCGGAGGAGATCGAGCAGCGAGGTGCGCGTGTCGATGGACAGCGTGTGCTGCTGCTTGTTGATCGAGATGGTGATGGGGAGCATTACCGGGTCCGCGGCTGGGGAGCCATTGTGCGCAGATTCTGCCAGAGCGCGGGGAGAGATTCCGATCGCGACACCGGCGGAGAAGACGCTGGAGGCGGCGAGGAATTGCCGGCGCGTGAGTTCCAGGTCGTGTTCCGGCGTGAGGATTTCGCCGGGCGGAGATTCACGTTCAGTGCATGGAGTCACGGACACCTCAAGCGGCGGGCTGGCGCAGCCTGCATAGGCAGATGGGCGGACGGCGGGGGAGGATGCCTACACGAGAAGGTATGCTGGAGCTTCATGGCAATCGATCCCATTGAACTGACCAAACGGCTCGTCAACATCGAGTCGACGACGTATCACGAGGGGCAGTGCGGGGAGTTCCTCGCGCAGTTTCTTGCGGGCGAGGGGTGGAATGTCGAGAGGCAGAAGGTGGAACAGCCGGAGCGCGCGCCCGGGGCCGGCGATGGACTGCGCTTCAATGTTTATGCGGCCATGGAGGGCGTTGTGCCGGACGTGGTCTTCTCGACCCACATCGACACGGTGCCGCCTTTCCTCGGGCCTTGCCAGAGGATGATGAATTTCTCTATGGGCGCGGCGTGTGTGATGCGAAGGGAATCGCGGCCGCGCAGATTGCCGCCGCGGAGCAGTTGCGCTCGGAGCGCGTGAGGGTTGGGTTGCTGTTTGTGGTCGGCGAAGAGCGGGATTCCGCAGGCGCAAAGGCGGCGAATGAGAGTCCGCGTGGATCGCGGTTCCTGATCAACGGTGAGCCGACGGATAACAGGCTTGCGTTGGCGTCCAAGGGATGTCTGCGTGTGGAGCTGTATGCGCATGGGAAGATGGCGCACTCGGCTTATCCGGAGCTGGGGGATTCGGCGATTGATAAATTGCTGGCCGCGCTGCACGATGTGCAGGCGTCGAAGTTGCCGGTGGTCGAGGGAATTGGAGAGACCACGTTGAATGTCGGGCTGATCTCCGGCGGGCGCGCGCCGAATGTGATTGCTGACAAGGCGGAGGCGCATATGCTGGTGCGGCTGGTGGGACCGGCTGAGGGAATTCGTAAGGCTATCGTGGATGCGGTCGCAGGCAGGTGCGAGGTTGTGTTCTCGCTGGAGCTGCCGTTCGTGCAGATGCGGGCGCTCGATGGCTTCGAGACGATGGTCGCGAAGTTTACGACCGACGTGCCGAGCCTGACGCGTTGGGGTGAGCCGTTTCTGCTGGGCCCCGGGAGCATTCACGTGGCGCACACGCCCGATGAGAGGATTGCGAAGCGTGAGCTGCTGGACGCGGTGGGGTTATATGTGAAGCTCGCGCGCAGGCTGACGTCGGGCTCATGATCGCGCGCGCATCGATCCTGAAGGCGGCGGTCGTCTTCGGGTTGATTGTCGCGAACTACAATTCCATTCCATCCAGCAGTACCAAGGTGACACACTTTGACACGCTGGTTGTGCTCGGAACGCCGTGCACGGCGGAGGGGAAGCCTTCGCCGGAACAACGGGAGCGGGTGCTCGAAGGCGTGCGCGAGTTCCGCGCGGGCGTGGCGCAGCGGATGATCGTGACGGGTGGCGCGGCGCACAACCGTTTCGTGGAAGCGGATTGCATGAAGCAGCTTGCAGTGAGTGAGGGCGTGCCGGCCGATGATGTGGTGGAGGAGACCGAGGCGAAGGACACGATCCAGAACATCTGGTTCAGTCACATCATCATGGAGCAGCGTGGCTGGAATTCCGCGGAGGTCGTGAGCTCGCCGTCGCATCTGCCGCGGACCGGGCTGATTCTGCAGCACTACAGGTTTGCGTGGCGAACGCATGCGGCGCGATGGCCGGCGGAGTACACGAAGGGGCGGATCGGCGCGATCTACTGGGGCGAGATGAAGAGCTGCTGGCAGCTCACGCGGCGCGGATTTCCGCCATCACGATGGCTGCCAGCAAGGTGAGGATCGCGCGCTATGTGCGAGCGGAGGTGAGCTCTTCGTGGAAGCTGCCGTTGAGCTGTTCAAAGATCTGTTCGAAGTTGCCGTTCTTCTCGGCCCAGCGGAGAGGCTTGACGCGCTCGACGAGGATCTCGCCGGAGGCGGGCGGGTCCTGGATGAGCTGGATGGTTTCGGAGATGTAGTCGGCGAGCGGCATGGCGCGCGGGTCGGCGGCCTGCTGGGAGCCCATGAGCTCGGTCTGGACGTAAGGCGGCGCGAGCTCGAGGACTTCGATGTTGGTCTCGCGAAGCTGGAAGCGCAGCGATTGCGTCCATGAGTGGATCGCCGCTTTGGTCGCACAATAAGTCGGCGTGATGTTGAGCGGAAGGAACGCGAGGCCGGAGCTGACCGTCATGATGGTCGCGCGCGGCTGCTTCTTGAGCGTGGGCAGGAGCGCGGCGGTGAGGCGGATCGGGCCGAGGAGGTTTGTGGTGACGATGGACTCGGCGGTAGAGAGATCGATCGCCTCAGCGGCTAAATCTTCGGTGCGCATGATGCCGGCGTTGTTGATGAGGACGTTCAGGGAGGGGAACTGGCTCGCGACCTTTGCCGCGAAAGACTTGATTGCCTCCGGGCTCTCGATGTCGAGCACGAGAGACTTCATGCCCGGGCTCGCGGCGGTGGTCTCGTCGAGAACGGTTTGGCGGCGGCCGGCGATGACGACCTGGTTGCCGCGCTTGTGGAAGGCTTCGGCGAGGCCGCGGCCGATGCCGGAACCTCCGCCGGTGATTAGGATGGTGTTGCCTGTGACGTTCATGCACCTGCTCCTGCGTGCGACCTGGACGGAGGTTGGATGAGCGAGACGGGCACTCGATTCGGAATTTTGCCAACCTGGGCAGGATAGGATGATGCCCCGGGATGGCTGATTGGACGCGAATCTTTGGAGTTTCGTACCGGGTTTCCCACGAGTTTTGGCGACGCGAGGCGGCAGTAAACTTGAGATATGGCTCCCGAGTTTACCCACCTCCATCTTCATACGGATTATTCGCTGCTGGATGGGGCTTGCGATGTCGACAAGCTGGCGAAGCATCTCGAGAAGATTGGGCAGAACTCTGCGGCCATTACGGACCACGGGAATATCTTTGGCGCGGTGCACTTCTTCGACGCGATGAAGAAGCGCAATCTGAAACCGATTCTCGGCTGCGAGCTGTACGTGTGCAAGGAAGAGGATCATCGCGGCAAGCCTGATCCGGACTCGAAGTACAACCACATGCTGGTGCTCGCGGAGAATGAGGCGGGGTACAAGAATCTCGTTCGGCTGACGAGCGAGGCGGCGCTGCACGGGTTCTATCGCAAGCCGCGTGTATCGAAGAAGTTTCTCGCCGAGCATGCGGAAGGATTGATCGGGTTTTCGGGCTGCCTGGCGGGCGAGGTCTCGCAGCACATCATGGCCGGCGATTACGAGGCCGCCAAGAAGAGCGCCGGCTTCTACGAGGAGCTGTTCGGGCGCGGGAACTACTTCCTCGAGGTGCAGGACCATGGGCTGGAGCCGGACAAGAAGGTTGTCGAGGCGATGTTCCGGCTGGAGAAGGACCTCAATATTCCGCTGATTGCGACGAACGATTCGCACTATATCGAGGACCAGGACGCGCGCTCGCACGAGGTGCTGCTCTGCGTTCAGACCGCCGATTCGATGAATAATCCGAAACGGTTCAAGTTCGACACGCAGGAGTTTTACATCAAGAGCGCGGAGGAGATGCACCGGCTCTTTAAAGATTCACCTGAGGTCTGCACGCGCACGATGCAGTTTGCGGAGCGCTGCAATCTCGAGCTCTCGAAGGTAAAGAATCCGTTTCCGAAGTTCCCGCTGCCCGACGGCGAGTCGATCGACAGCTACTTCGAGCAGGTGTGCCGCGCCGGGTGGAAGAAGCGGCGCGAGACTGCGGTCGCGCACCTGGAGTCCCGCGGGATTCTGCGGAAGACGATTGCGGAGTACGAGGCGCGGCTCGAGCGCGAGATCGACTGCATCAAGCAGATGAAGTTCCCGGGCTACTTCATGATCGTCTGGGACTTTATCCGTTACGCGAAGGAGCACAACATCCCTGTAGGGCCGGGCCGCGGATCCGCCGCAGGATCGCTCGTCGCGTATGTGATGGAGATCACGGACATCGATCCGCTGCAGAACGAGCTGCTGTTCGAGCGCTTCCTGAATCCGGAGCGCGTGTCGATGCCCGATATCGATATCGACTTCTGCATGAACCGGCGCGGGGAGGTCATCGAGTACGTTCGGCAGCGTTACGGCAATGACCAGGTCGCGCAGATCATCACGTTCAACACGATGGCGGCGAAGGCGGCGATCAAGGACGTGGGCCGCGCGATGGACATGCCCTATGGCGAGGTCGACCGGATCGCAAAGCTGATTCCCGGGACGATCGGCATCACGATCGAGCAGGCGCTTAAGGATTCGCCGCCGCTCGCGCAGGCCTACAACTCCGACGCGAAGATCAAGGAACTGATCGACACAGCGCAGCGACTCGAAGGGCTGGTGCGCGGCGCCGGTGTTCACGCTGCGGGCGTGGTGATTGCGCCCGAGCCGCTGACCGAGCTCGTTCCAGTGACGCGCACCAAGGACGAGGCGGTCGTCACCAGTTATGACATGAAGGCCGTCGAGAAGATGGGCCTGCTCAAGATGGACTTCCTCGGCCTCACAACACTGACCGTGATCGACGATTGCCTCAAGCTGATCAAGGCGAATCGCGGGGAAGACGTCGAGATGGCAACGGTGCCGCTGGATGACCAGCGCACGTACGAGCAGGTCTTTCACAAGGCGCTGACGAGCGGCGTGTTTCAGTTTGAATCCGGCGGCATGCGCGATGTGCTCCGCCGTTATAAGCCGACAACGGTAGAAGACCTGACCGCGCTCAATGCGCTGTACCGTCCGGGGCCGATCCAGGGCGGCATGATCGACGACTTCATCGAGCGCAAGTGGGGGCGACGCGCGGTGGAGTACATGTTCGATGAGCTCGAGCCGATCCTGCGCGAGACGCTGGGCGTCATCGTGTATCAGGAGCAGGTGATGCAGATCAGCTCCGTCATCGGCGGGTATTCGCTCGGCGGCGCGGACCTGCTGCGCCGCGCGATGGGCAAAAAAGATCCAGCAGAGATGGCCAAGCAGCGCGACATCTTCATGGCCGGCGCGGCGACGAACAAGTTTCCGAAAGACAAGGCCGGCGCGCTGTTCGATCTGATGGAGCAGTTCGCGGGATACGGCTTCAACAAGTCGCATTCGGCGGCGTATGCGCTGCTGGCGTATCACACGGCGTGGCTGAAGACGCATTATCCGGTGGAGTTCATGGCGGCGCTGCTGACGAGCGAAACGTCGAAGCCGGAAAATGTCGTCAAGTACATCGGCGAGTGCCGAGAGATGAATATCACGGTGCTGCCGCCGGATGTGCAGATCTCCGCGGCCACGTTCACGCCGACGGCCGATGCAATCCGTTTCGGGTTGGAGGCGATCAAAAACGTCGGCCACAACGCCATCGAATCCATCGTGCAGGCGAGGGAAGCCCTGCGCGCCGAAGGGCTGGCTTCCGGAAAAGCGGCTGGCTTCACCTCGCTTTGGCAGTTCTGCGAGAAGATCGACCTGCGACTGATGAATAAGCGTGTGCTGGAGTCGCTGTGCAAGGCCGGCGCCCTTGATTCATTCGGCAAGCGGTCCCAGGTAATGGCCGCCATCGACAAGGCGATCGAGCGCGCGCAGAAGACTCAGCGCGATGCCGCGGCCGGGCAGCACGGGCTGTTCGGGATGTTCATCCGACGAGCCCGACACCCACGCCTCCGCAAAGGAGGACGCGCTCCCTCCTGCGCCGGAGTGGGATGAGCACACGCGACTGGCGAATGAGAAAGAGGTGCTTGGGTTCTTCGTCTCGGGGCACCCAATGGATCGCTATCGCGAGAAGCTGCGCAACTTGAAGGTGGTCGATACGGCGACAGCGTGCGAGATGAAGCCCGAGCCGGTGGTGTTTTCGCGCGGCAAAATGGAGCCGCAGAACGAGATCCAGATCGCCGGCGTAATAACCGGCCTCAAGGTCGCAAAATCGAAGCGGTCGGGCGAGATGTATGCCCAGGCCTGCCTCGAAGACCAGTTCGGCAAGATCGATCTCATCGTCTTTCCGCAGAACTACGAGAAGCTCGCCGAGAAGGTGAAGATTGACGTTCCCGTGCTCGTGCGCGGATCGCTCCGCGGCGAGGAGGACTCAGCACCCAAGCTGTCCGTTTCGCAGATCACCGCCCTCGAAGATGTCAAGATCAAGCTGCCGGATGCGTTGCGGATTAAGGTTCCCCTGCACAGTCCCGATGATGCGCTGTTCCAAAAGCTGGAGACAATCTTCAGGGGTGCTCCCGGCAATGGAAAGCTGCTGCTGAATCTGGAGGAGCCAGGGGCGTTCTGCGCGGTGCTGGAGCCGCAGGGATTTTCGGTTGCGGCAGATGTGCAGTTTATTGAGCGCGTGGAAGCGCTTGTGGGCCGAGGTGCAGTGCAGGTCATCTGATTGTCGGTGTATCGAGAGGCTGGCCAGGAGGCGATTGCCGTTGCGGATGGCACTTCGACATATTCTTCCTGTCGCGCTGCTGTGCAGCGCTGCTGCTGCTCAAGATGCGACGATCGCGTTTCCGAACAACTACCGCAAGGTGCTGGACAACGCAGACGTCACGGTTGTGCGTGTTCATTACCGGCCGCATGAATTCGTTGGCGTCCACGATCACTCGGATCATCCCACCATATACATTTACCTGAACGATTCCGGCCCGGTGCGGTTTGTGCATGAGCCGGAGAATGTTGTGCTGACGCGGCCTCCGACCCACGCGGGAGCATATCGCGTGAGCCCGGGGCGGCGAGAGCGGCATACTGTTACGAATCTCAGTGACCGGCCATCGGATTATCTGCGGGTGGAGTTGAAGAAGATTCCGATGCGTACCTTCAAGCGCGAATTTCGTGAGGCCGCGCCGGCGACGCTGGTGCAGGGAACGAAGATCGAGTATGAGAACCCGGTGCTGCGTATCGAGCGCGTGGTGTGTAATGCGCGTGCGGATTGCGCAGTCGTATCGGAGAGTGCGCCTTCGGTGCTGGTGGCGCTTTCGCCCGCGAAGCTGGCAAATCAACGCACACCGTTGACCCTTGATGAACCTGCAGCGTGGCTGCCGGCGGGAACATCGACGAAGGCGAAGAGCAGCGGCCCGGAGGCAGTCGAAATGCTGCGGATTGTTCTTCTGGCGCAATAGCCTACTGCGCAGCAGTTGCCGTTTGAGGCGCTGTTGTCCGCGGTGCGGCCGGGCAGGGCGGCACAGGCGCAGAACGTTCGCGTGCGTAGAGCATGTCGCGCATCACTCTGCGGTTCAGGCCATAGTAGTCATGCGCTTTTGTCGGGCTCTCGATCAGGCCAAACCAGCTGAAGCTGTTTTTCACGATGTGGTTTTCGACAACCAGGCCGCACATCGGCGGGACCTCCCATGTGAGCAGGTCGCTCGGATCGTTCCAGGCAATGATGCGCGCGGGCGGTTCAGCTTCCGCCCCGGAGGATGCAATGCGACGGTTGCGAGCGTTCACCCATGCGGCAAGGTGTTGCGTGAGATTGGGCCTGGCGAGGTCGAGGTTTGCCATCTCGAGAAGACGAAGCTGATTGGCGAAGAAGTAGACGTGCGACGTGTGCTCGAGGACGTAGTTGAGATCGTATGGCGTGGCGCCGCTGCTCTGCGGTGGACTGTCGAGCGCGGCGAAGATTAGATAGCTGCCGAGGCTGTGCGTCACGATGACGAACTCCTGCGGCTGCGACGGATCGAGCGACGGGTCCGGGGGCAGCGGAACCGCGAGCTGAATGACTTGCTGCAGCCCTTCGAGCAGAAGCTGACGCATGGGGCCGAGCGAGAGAACGGCGTCCGTGAATCCCCAGTCCAGCAGCGAGGCCTTTATCTCGCGATTGATGTGCGCGCCGCGATGGTCGAGCGCGAGAAGCCGCTGCTCTTCAGGCTGCGTAATGAAGGGATACGAAGAGTAGTGTCCCGTGGCAGGATCCTGCACCGCCGGTTGGGTGCAGTCGCTGAGTGGCGAGCTCCGCGGCTTTTTTGGAGTGGACTTCTTGGGCGCATCGATGCCGAGCAGCTTCGCATCCTCCGCGACCATGTAGCGGCACTTCACCGCGAAGACCAGCGGCCACCAGTTCACTTCGTCGACGTAGACCGACTGGCCTTCCGCGGGCGTGAGCTTGTAACGGCGAAAGAACGGAGCCGACGCATCCCACGTCTCCGAGTGGCCCGATGCATCGGTCGGAAAGATCGGCTGGCCGAGAAACGTGAGCGCGGGCGGCGTGGACTGTGCGGCAAACGGGCCACTGTTCGCGAAGACCGGAGCCTGGGTCTCTTCGCCGTCGCGGTGCGCACGCGGGCACCCGAGGGTCTCGCACATCCCACGGCGCAGATAATACGAGTCGCGATCGGTGGGGCCGTCGTCTCCGATTCCGTGCACATAGAGAATGTGCAGACGCCGGGCATTGTGGCTCTTGAGAATGTCTGCGAGCGAACTGGCCGGTGATGGGGAAGCCTGCTGAGCGCGCGCGCCGGCGCAAGCAAGCAAGATTACGGAGAACGCCACCAGGTGAGGGAAGCGCGCGAAGAGACGCACCAAGCCAGCGGCAAGGGAAGCGAAACAGCGGTTGTGAGCGAACGTGATGATTCCCTCATTGTGACGTCCGCCCCCGCCGTACGCAAGAATCCAATTCGCGGCGCAGCGCACATCCGCAATCGCGGCCAAGATCATCCAAAGCGCATGAACAATGTCGTGGCAGCCTCGCGCGACCAGCGGCTTGCCTACGTTTTGCTGCGATTGATCACCGGCCTCGACTTCTTCGGCCATGGATTCGCGCGGATCTTCACGGGTACGCATCTCAGCGGATTCGCGCACTGGATGGTCGGCGATATGGTCAAGGCGCCGCTGCCGCCCGCGCTCGTGCTGGGCACCGGCTATGTCGTCCCGTGCGTCGAGCTCGCGATCGGCGTCCTGCTTCTGCTGGGCCTGGCGACTCGCTACGCGCTGATCGTCGCGATGCTGCTCATGATGCTGCTGATGTTCGGAGTCACGATGAAGCAGGAGTGGAACGTCGCCGGCCAGCAACTGCTGTACGGCCTCGTGCTCGCGCTGCTGCTTTATGCGCGCCCGCAGCTCGATCGAAGCTGGCCTGCGCTCTTTCGCCGCGGCTGACGGCGCGGCGTGGCTTACAATCTCAGAGGTATACCGATGGCCGAGAACCCGCAGCCCAAGCAGCCGCTCCAGACCCCAGCAGCCGTTCCCGAGGCGTGGCTCAAAACAGAGTTAGCGCGCCACCCGCAGCGTCCGTACCCCATGGACTATATTCAGGCGCTCTTCACGGACTTCAGCGAGATTCACGGCGACCGTCAGTTTGCAGATGACGGCGCGATGGCCGCTGGGATGGCGCGCTTCCACGGCGAGCCGGTGCTGGTGATCGGCAACCTCAAGGGACGCAGCCTGAAGGAGCGCGTCGCGCGCAAGTTCGGCTCACCGGATCCCGAGGGCTATCGCAAGGCGCTGCGCGCCATGAAGATTGCCGAGAAGTTCAACCGCCCGGTCTTCACCTTCATCGATCTTGCCGGCGCCAACCCCGGCCTGGGCGCCGAGGAGCGTGGGCAAGGCGAGGCGATCGCCCGCAACCTGCTCGAGATGTCGCGCCTGCGTGTGCCTACCATTGCGACCATCACAGGCGAAGGGGGATCGGGCGGCGCATTGGCTCTTGCAGTTGCGGACCGCGTGCTGATGCTTGAGAACGCGATCTACTCGGTGATCTCGCCTGAAGGCTGCGCGTCCATCATGTGGAAGGACGCAAGCAAGAAGCAGCAGGCCGCCGCGGCTCTCCGTTACACCGCCGTGGACGTCAAACAGCTAGGCTGCGTCGATGACGTCATTGAAGAGCCCGAGGGTGGGACCCACAATGACCCCGAGCGCGCGATGCAGTTGCTGGATGCAAGCCTGCAGCAGCATCTCCGCGAATTGCGCTCGCTCGGCCTCGAGCAGATGCTGGAGGCGCGGTACGCCAAGTTCCGTAACATCGCGCAGTTCTATACGACGGCCTGAGCGCAAGCGGCTGACCGGCGGTGTGGGCCGGTTCGAAGGAGTCTGAGCACCCTTGTCGTCCTCCAATTTCGCAGCTCCGCCGCCGCCCAATTCGCCAATCCCGCCCTCCCGCGGGACAGTCGTCATTCCGCGATCGCTTCAGCTGGCACTGTTCCTCACGGGCCTGCTATGGCTGCTCGCCGCGCAAACGACGGCCTTCCGCGCCGCCAGCGGAATCGCCGCTCGGCTTACCTGGAGCAGCGTCGGGCAGGAGTTTCTCAGCAATCTCTTCCTGCTCTTTCTGCTGTTGCTGGGGTTCACCGCGCTCCATTGGATCGGCACCCGCGACGGAAGTGCCCGCCTTGCCAACGCGCTTCCGCGCCGCACCACGTCACGGGAGGAGTGGTCACGCGGACTGATCATCGGTTGGGCCGCTGCGCTGGTTGCCGTCATTCCGACGGTGATCCTCGGCGCGCTGCACCCGAGCTTTTTCTGGTCCGGCTCGGCAGTCGCGGCCACACTGCTGTCGCTGGTCTCGCTTCTCCTCGCCGCGCTCGCCATCGAGGTCGCGTTCCGCGGCTTTCTGTTCCGCAGGCTTATCGACGTGATCGGGCCCACGGCTGCGACCATCCTGCTCTCCGGCATCTATGCGCTGCTCGGAGGCTTGCGTCCCAACGCCAGCGGCTTGAGCTTTATCGTTATGTTCATCGGCGGTGTGCTGTTCTCCATCGCCTACCTGAGAACCCACGCGCTCTGGCTCGGCTGGGGTCTCCACTTCGCCTGGCTCGCCGCCCTCGCGCTCGTCTTCGGTTTGCCGGTCGCCGGAGACGCAACTTACTCCGGTATTGTCCAGAGCAACGTCGGCGGCCCACAGTGGCTTACCGGCGGAGCGTATGGGCTCGAAGCCGCGCTGTTTACCGCGTTCATCTTCCTCGTTGCCATGGCTGTTGTGTACCGCGCCACGCGAGACTACGCGTGGAACTACACGCATCCGGTGATCGTGCCCGCCGGCTATCCGATGGACGTTGCGCCTCCGCCGGCCCACACCGCGATGGAGCAGCAGACGGCTCAGAATCAGCCGACGCTTGTGCAGATTGCGCCGGCTCCGCCGGGCAGCAACGGTACCGAGCGCCCCTCGCCGTCCGAACCTGCGCACCATCTCTAGTCGCGGCTTTTCGCTTCCCCAAAACTGCCGCTTGCACACGCAAAAAACTAGGCGCACAATCGTGGGTATTCGCAGGTGACTGCATGGGCCCACGCGCACGCACGCCGCAGGTCTTTTCTCCACTCGCCGGGAGCATCCTGTGCGGGCTGGTGCTGTGGGCGGCCCCCGGGACGCACGCGCAGGTCTTCACGGTTGGGATGAAGACCGCGACCGCCGACGTCAACACTGACTTTCACCCCACGCGCGTCGAGCTGCCCGCCGAACCGCTCGACGAGCGCGGCCGCCAGGAACTCATCCGCGATCTCGAGTCCGAGCAGGGCTTCGCGCACCGCGAACTCCCGCTGGGCGCAGGGCTGACGCTCGTCGCCAACGGCACCATGTCGCCGCGCGATCAGGAGTACCGCCAGATGCTCTATCAGAAAGGGGAGTCCGCGGCGGCCGGTGATCGCGTCGAGGTGACGGCGCTCCAGTTTCGCGGCGATCGCATCATCATCGACTTCAACGGCGGCCCGTATGCGAAGCATCGGTTCCTGAGCCACATTTCCATCAACGACATCCAACTCGCTCCGGAGGGGCCGATCGCGACTGGCTGCCGCGTCACGCTGGTCTTCGAGGGCGGCGTGCCGGAGGTCACCGCGGCTGAAGTGAAGGCGCTGCTCGATCCCGTGGTGGACTTCCGGGCCAAGTCCAGCGCCGAGGCGTACGCCGACACGCTGCCGCCCAAGGTCCGCGAGGCGGTCGAGGCGCACGAAGTCCTTGTGGGCATGAGCCGCCGGATGGTGCTTGCCTCGATGGGCGAGCCCAAGACTAAGGAACGCGAGCACGCAGCGGTCCCCGGCAGCGGGGGCACCGACGAGGATGGCCCGATGTACGAGGAGTGGATCTACGGCGATCCACCGCAAGCGACGCAGTTCGTGCGCTTCCGCAACGGCCGCGTCGTGCGGCTCGAAATTGCCGCGATCGGCAAACCCATAGTTGTCCACGATAAGAACGAGATAGGCGGAGAACCTGAACCAACCCTGCAGGCCCGGACGATCCTGAATGGCGATGTGCAGCGTTCTGCGGAGGGCGACCACGGGAGCGCTCCGGCGCCCACGCTGCGCCGCCCGGGCGAGGTGCTCGACGGCGCGCAGAATGTTCCGGGCATGGGCAAGGTGAAGCTGCCTGCCAAAGAACCCGCTCCGGATCAACCAACGCAGCAGCCCGGCCAGCAGCCCCCCGGACAGAATAGCCCGGCGCCCGCTCAGCAGCAGGTTCCGCCGGCGCTGTCCCCCTCCACGGCCGGACCCGCGAGCTCACAACAACTCGTCGCCACAAGCAGGTAGTTCAGAGACCATTTCAACTCGTGTATCCTAGACATGAGAGCAGTACCCGCGCCTGCCATCCATCCCTCCTGTCCGGCAACAAATGCAGCCTGCAGTGAGTCGTTTGAATGAGTGCGCGTGCGCGTGCGACGCGATTCGGGTACGCCGGATATCTGATTGAAGGGGATTTGCCATGGCGAAGATTGCCAAGACCGGTGACCGCAAGAAGGTCATGGATACACAGAAGAGCACCGATTGCCCGAAGTGCTCGAAGCCGACCCGCATCGTGAAGCGCGTGAAGGACCGCGAGCGCGGCGTCCCGGGCGGGGTTTACATCTCCTGCTCGGCGTGCGATTTCTACGAGAAGCTGTAGAGTTGATCCTGCTTTCCGCCAGAAAACCATAAACTTTCGTCGACTGTTCGACAAATTTGCACAGAAAAGGTCCGCTGCTAAGCTGGGCCTTTTCTGTTGTTTGCATCCAAGGTGGTATGGGTGTCCCCAAAAGAGGCATCAACTTCATGCAGGACCCACTTGACTAAGGTTGTCGCGCCTAGGCAGACTCCCTGACGGAAAGTAGGGAATTAAGAATTATGGCCACAAGCAGCACCGTTGCACCGCAGCACCAAGAGAGCACTGAGTCGACTCCTCACTACAGCCGCCCCACCTTTCTGATGTGTCCGCCCGAGTGGTATGGGGTGGACTACGTTCTGAACCCCTGGATGGCAGGCAATGTGAACCGGTCCTCCCGCGACCTGGCATTCGCCCAGTGGAAGAGCCTCTACAACATCCTTCACAGCGTCGCCGATGTGCGGCTGCTGCATCCTGAGCCCGGCTGTCCGGACATGGTGTTCCTCGCCCATGGTGCGCTCATCAATCACGGCGTCGCTGCGCTGGCGAGCTTCAGCCCGACCCAGCGCCGCCCTGAGAGCGCCTTCCTCAAGCAGTGGCTGGTCAGCCAGGGCTTCCTGCTCTGGGAGACGCCCCGCGAGACCGCGTTCGAGGGCCAGGGTGACAGCGCCTTTGACGCTGAGGGCAAGATCCTTTGGGCCGCCCATGGCGTCCGCACCTGCCGGGCAGCGCATGCCCACGTAGCCGACGCCTGGCACGTGAACGTCCGCTCGCTCCATCTCGTAGATCCGCGTTTCTATCACCTCGATACCTGCTTCGCTCCGCTGCACGGCGGCTTCCTGCTCTACTACCCGGGAGCCTTCGACGCTGCCTCGCGCGCCGAGATCGAGAAGGTCTATCCGGCCGACCGCAGGATTGCCGTCTCCGAAGCCGACGCAACCCGCATGGCGTGCTGCGCCTTGAACATAGGCCGCACGATCTTCACGGGCGAGGTCAGCCGCGAACTGGCCACACAGCTCTTCGATCTGAACTTCGACGTCGTTCAGCTCGAGCTCAGCGAGTTCATCAAGGGCGGCGGTGGCGCGGGTGCACTGGCCCTGCGGCTCAGCGACCTGCCGGTCACGCATGGAGTCATCCGGCCGGCCCGCGCAGCCTGAACTTCAACGAGGACTTGAAGGTTTGTCCAAAGAGGGAAGGCCCCGCTCTTCAGTTTGAGGAGCGGGGCCTATTTTTACTGAACCAGACGGGTTGATGAAGAGCAACGCCAGTTCTGCTCTATCCTCTACCGTCTGATCTCTGCCTTTATCGACTTACCTGACGCTAATCGGGTTTGCCGGGTTCTCCAGCTGAGCGACGAGCTGATCGGTGAGGGCCGGATCGTTCGGGCTAACCCGCTCGATCTTGACCTCGGCCAGACCGCCGACGCCCAGCTTGTGGGCAGCCGCATACGAAAGATCCAGAATGCGACTGGTTGGGACCGGACCGCGGTCGTTGACGCGGACAAAGGCCGATCTGTGATTGCGAAGGTTCGTCACGCGCAGCCACGTCCCAAGCGGGAGGGTGCGGTGGGCGCAGGTGAAAGCGTTCATGTCGAACTTCTCACCGTCCGCCGTCGTACGGCCTTGAAACTGTTTGCCATACCACGAAGCCTTGCCGATTTGATACCAGTGATGCTGCTTGACCGTGTTGGTCGGCACTGGCGCGTAGTCTTTGGCGGGAGCGGCGATAATGCTTGCCGTCACGCCGAGGGTAGCGGCCAGGAGGCCGGCATGAAGAGGCCGACGCATCCACTTCGACCGAATCCCTCGAACTGAAGTTCTCGAGGTATCGTTCATACATATATTGTCTATGGTTCATCCCACCTAAGTCA
Source organism: uncultured Acidobacteriaceae bacterium (assembly GCA_963777205.1). Taxonomy (GTDB): domain Bacteria; phylum Acidobacteriota; class Terriglobia; order Terriglobales; family Acidobacteriaceae; genus Granulicella. Next base: position 33,905 of record CAVZPQ010000005.1, read on the forward strand.
AACATCCTTCAACTACTTACATTACCTTCGTACCTTGCGCCGAGCAGCCTTGTATGCTAGGCCAAAAGGGTACAATCCCGAACCAAACAGGTAAGTTCCTAGAAGGGATCGATTGCGCTCCTCCCGTTCCTCCAGGCCGCCGCAGGCCGCCTCTCCAACGGTCGCCCTCACGATCGCCGGGTTCGATCCGTCCGGCGGCGCCGGGGTGTCCGCGGATCTGGCTGTCTTTGCCGCGCACGGACTCTACGGAACAGCAGTGATTACGGCACTCACCGTCCAGTCCACCTTGGGAGTCGAGGCCGTCCAGCCGGTCGATCCCGCCTGGCTGCTCCAAACTGCTAACCACGTATCCGCCGATCTGCCCGCCGCAGGTATCAAAATCGGGATGCTTGCCACCGAGCAGATCGTCCGGACGGTAGCTGGGTTTCTCAGGCTCGCGCCTTCCAAGGTTCCGGTCGTCCTCGATCCGGTCCTGCGGTCGAGCTCAGGCAGGGAACTCCTAAATCCCACAGCCTTGCGAACTCTCCATGACGAGCTGCTGCCGCTGGTTACCTGGGCGACACCGAACTGGGCCGAGCTGGCCGCACTGACCGGTCTGAAAGTGCGTTCGCTCGAGCACGCGCATCGCGCGGCGGACGCGCTGGGGCAACTTCACCCCGCGCTTCATATCGTGGTCACCGGCGGCGACCAGAAGGAGCCGGTCGATCTGCTCCGCGTTCCCGGCGGCGCGGTCCGCTCCTTTCGCGGCCGTCACATCGAGACCACTTCGACGCACGGGACCGGCTGCGCGTTCTCCTCCGCGCTCGTTTCGCAACTCATCGACGGCGAGCCGCCCGGGACCGCCGTGGGGCACGCCAAAGCCTATGTCACCGAGGCACTTCGGCGCGCACCAGGCATCGGGCACGGCCGGGGGCCGCTCGACCTGCTCTGGACGCTCCGGCCCGGGCCGCCGCGCCGCTGATAGCCTGAGATCATGGCATCGGAACTACGGTTGATCGTGAACGGCAAGGCGCGGACGCTCGAGGGGCTCGATGCTCCCGCGCCGTTGACGTCCGTGCTGGAACGGCTCGAGCTTCGTGCGGACCGGATCGCGGTGGAGCTCAATGGGGAGATTGCTCCGCGGGCGAAGTGGAGCGAGCTCACGGTCGCGCAGCAGGACAAGATTGAAATCGTGCACTTCGTGGGCGGTGGGCGCAGCTAGACCCCCTACCCCGGCTAAAGTGTGTCAAAGTCTAGAAAACGGAGACTTTATGGGTGGACTTCAATTTGCAAGGTCTTGATTTTGAAGGATCTTGGGTCTTACAGGATATGTGCTCGGATTTGGGGCATGGAGTGGAGCAGTTTCTCCCATTTATCGCCGTACTCTTTCCAGCCTCCGATGGACTGGACGCGGCGAAGGCCGGCTTCGCGCATGGAGTGTTGCAGGGCGGGGGAGTCGGCGAGGCGCTGGAGGCGGTCGGCGACCATGGATGGGTCGCGGATCGGGACGATAAAGCCTTCTACGCCGTCCGTGAAGAGGTCTTCACCTCCTGTATTGGTTGAACAGATGACAGGGCAGCCGCAGGCCAGGGCCTGGGCCTGGACCAGTGCCAAGCCTTCCTCGATGGATGGAAGGACGAGCGCGTGGCTGCGGCTCATTAATGTGGCGAGCTGGGCCTGGGGGATGGGGCCGAGGATCTCGACGTGGTCCATGGGGAGGCGGGGAAGGATGGAGCGGATGTCTTCCTGGATGGTGCCGGCGAGGCGGAGGCGCTTGTGTGGGTGGCTCAGTTTCGCGAAGGCTTCGAGGAGGTAGGGAACACCTTTGCGGAGGCCGACGGAGCCGGCGAAGAGGACGTCGAAGGTATTGAGGTCGGGCTCGGCCGTGGGGCGGAAGCTTTCAAGACGGACGCCGTAGGGGATTACGTGGACCTTTTCGGGCGGGACACCCATCTCGGCGAAGGAGCGCGCGGCGGCGGTGGAGGGGACGGTGATGGCGTCGCAGGCGGCGTAGATCGCTTCTTCGCGGCGGGTGTCGCGGGGGTCGGAGGGCGGGATGTGGACGCCCCAGCGGCGGAACTCGTCGGCGAGGATCTGCTCCTGGAAGCGCTGGTGGGTTGAGCCGCGGTCGCAGATGAAGACGCCGCCGGTGCGCTGGATGAGGGCGCCGGCGCGGAGGCTGGAGCCGGAGATGCCGATGAGTGCGTCGATCTTTTGCGGGCCGGCGGGGCCTTTGCGGCGGAGTTCGCGGCGAAGTTGGGATTCGGTCCAGCGGTCGAAGGCGAGGGCGTTGGCGTAGCCGAGCGGGTCGCGGAGCCAGGTGAGGTCGACGGGCGCGCGGGAGGCGAGGTACTCGGGGACGTGGAGCCAGGGGAAGGTTTCGACCTTGTTGCGGGGGAGGCCTTCGCGCTTGAGGCGTGCCCAGGGCCAGGTGGAGTAGACGCGGCGCAGGTGGCCGCGCTCGGAGAGCTCGCGGGCGAGTTCGAAGTGGTGGAAGACGCCGAAGACGGTCTGGACGATCTGCATGGGTTCGGCGCGGGCTCTCGCTGAGTTTAGCAAGAGGGGAAGCGAACCGAGGTCATGGGAGCTGGTTTGCGTGAGTGCCGACAAACCGAGTTCCAGTTACGGAATGCGCTTCGGTGAGTGCGTTGGCGATTTATCACAACTGAGCTGGCGCCGGATTACTTCCGTTTTCCAGCAGTACCTCCAAGGTCTTTCTAACTGAGAAGATCAAGTACGCCGGCCATTAGTTTCGTCTATACCGCTTGTCCTTGCAGCCGTGCGAACGGTTTGTACCGCCACTTGAGACATGAATTCTGGATAGCTCTCATTCAATTGCCTGCTCGATCCCACATTGCCGAGGTCTTTACGAGCATGCCGTTGGAACGCCATGCGCGGCAGAACATATATATCCTGCACAATTCGTGCCATTGCATTTTTTACTTTCTGAGACATACTTACCTTTGACTAGCTGATTCGAGTCATTCGACGGATCGCTAGATTGGCTCCGACACTCTTTGGCGCATGGTATCGGCATAACGTAACCCCAGCTCGCGTCGATCCTTCCCTCAGGGCCTACGGTCCTCACACAGTTCCGGCGCTTCGGCCCCGAGGACGTTCCAGCGAGGGCTTCTGCCGAACCTGCCCAGCCAGCGCAGCCTATACGTTAGGCCAGACGTGCACCGTGAACTACACCTTTACGCCAGCGCATCCCTGGGCCTTCATGGGAGAGTCACTTAGCTTCCATGCCAGAAGATTGGTGAGGTGGCAGGAAGTGCTCCACACCCAAATAGGGCTCCTGATCGCATTCGATAGTTAGGCCGATTATGTCCCGTCTGATCCGAAATTGGAATTCGTTCGTTGCGCGCGCGGCGCTACTCATCCTCGTTGCTCTGATGTCTAGCGGACCGTCGTTTGCCTACTCCGTTCTTACCCATGAAGAAATCGTCGACCTAGCCTGGACACCCGAGATCCGTGCCCTTCTGCTGCGTCGCTTTCCAGATCTGACCGAAGACCAGATCACGGAAGCGCATGCCTATGCCTATGGAGGGTCGGTCATCCAGGATTTGGGCTACTATCCGTTCGGCGACAAAGAGTTCAGTGACATCGTGCATTATGTCCGCAGCGGAGATTTTGTCGTCGAACTGCTTCGTCAGAGCCAGGATGCCGACGAGTACGCCTTTGCATTGGGTGCGCTGTCGCACTATACGGCAGACATCAACGGGCATCCGGCGGTCAATCAGGCCGTCGCGCTCCGCTATCCCAAGTTGCGCGCCAAATACGGCAAATCCGTTCGCTATGCGCAGGACACGACCGCGCACTTGAAGACCGAGTTCGGGTTTGACACATTGCAGGTTGCGAAAAACCGTTACCCCTCGGACCAGTACCATAGCTTCATCGGCTTCCAGGTTGCGCTGCCGTTGCTGGAGCGGACGTTTCCGATCGTGTACGGTCTGCAGTTGAAGGATGTGCTCAAGCACGAGGACCTGGCCGTCGGCTCGTATCGCTTTTCCGTCAGCCGTTTGATTCCGCAAATGACAAAGGTCGCCCTGCAAACTCACAAGAAGGATCTGATGCGGGAGACGCCCAACTTTGCCAAAAGAAAGTTCCTCTATCGTCTGTCCCGTTCCGATTACGAGCGGCAGTGGGGAAAGACCTACACCAAGCCCGACTTCGGCACCCGTGTAATATCGGCGCTCTTGCAGTACATGCCGAAAGTCGGTCCCTTGAAGGGCCTAGGGTTCGATAACCCCACTGCGCAAACGGAAAACCTTTACATAGCCAGCATCAATGCGACGGTCGATAGTTATCGCGCGCTGCTCGAACAAGTACGAGCAGGCACCCTGGCCCTGCCCAACTGCGATCTTGATGATGGCAAGACAACCAAAGCCGCGGAATACACGCTGGCGGACGACGCCTATGCGAGTCTTTTAGCCAAGCTGTCCGCGAGTAAGTTCGATACCACTACGCCCGAGCTGCGCACCAACATCCTGGCGTTCTATTCCGATCTTTCGCTTCCAATCGAGACCAGGAAGAATGCGGCTCGCTGGCAAGTTGTGTTGACCGGTCTAGCCGGACTGCAAGCCGCAGCGCCGTTGCCGGATCAGGCAGAGGCAAGCGAATAGCGGTGGGGACATTGGTGCTGATCAGATTTTCCCGGCGCCGGTTTCTTCCGGGCTTACGGTCCGCCTTGATCATGTTTGCGTTTCTGGGAAGCACGATGGCGCTGGCACAACAGGTCTCCACGACATCGATCATTCACCAGGTAGACGCCGCGGTGAAATCCAGAACGGACAATGTTGAGGGATACTCTGTGACCGAGCACTATAGCGTTTACAGGAGCAAAGACGAAGTCCATCCAGTAGCCGAGATGACGGTGATGACGACCTACCGGAAGGATTCGGGCAAGAGTTACACGATCCTCTCGCAGACCGGATCCAGCATCGTTCGCAAGTTCGTATTGGGCGCAATTCTGGATAACGAGAAGCTTCTCAACCAGCCCGGCACTCGCGAGGGGACCTGGATCACCTCAGCCAATTATGAGATGACATTGAAGCCCGGCGGAATCCAGCGGCTGAACGGGCGGGACTGTGATGTTCTGGCTCTGACCCCAAGGCGCAAGGCGCCTTATCTTATCGAGGGGACTCTGTGGGTTGATTCGAAGGATGGATCGATCGTTCAGCTGGAGGGAACAGCATCCAAGAGTTCTTCCATCTTGACGGGGCCGACGCAGGTTACTCGTCAGTACGCAAACGTAAGCGGATTCGCGCAGGCCACCCACGTTAGAGCGGTCTCCAACAGCTCTATGCTTGGCCAGACAGTCGTGAAGATCGATTACCAGGACTACCACATTCAGCTTCGGCCACCGAGATAGGCTTCCACCCGAAGCAGCAGTGCTCAAATTGCTAATCTCCGAACAAGGCATGCACTTGGTCGGCGGATGATACATCCCGCAAGTTCGATTTTCCTGTTTCAGGCGCCTGACAGGGCTTGATCTGTCGTCCTTCGGCGTGTCTCAAAACCCGCACCCTTTGGGAATCAATATCCATTCGGCGATAACAGGCCAATGCACTCGTTCAGCCTCCGCGAGCGCATTGCCGATTTGGCATGCATCCAGCAGCATTCCTGACGGAACACGCGTTTCGTCGAGTCATCTTCTCTGCGGCCGGGCACGCGCCAACAGGGATGGGTGGCGTTAGTCGTCAGGCTTGTTTGTCGAGATTTTCGGCCGTAGGTGGTTCGAGGAAGGGTTCTACAGAGATGCGCTCGTAGCGCACTTCCATCACGGTCAGGGTTTCGGTGCCGGCCGGCGTGTGGAGAAGAACTTCGTCACCCTCTGCCGCTCTCATTAATGCGCGTCCGAGAGGAGAGACCCAACTGATGTGGTTGCGGTCGAGATCGACCTCGTCTGTGCCGACGATGCTGACAACTCGCTCGGCCCCTGCGGCATTGGCATAGCGCACGGTGGCTCCGAAGAACGCGTTGGTCGCGCGCAGGCCGGTTCTCGGCGCTTCCGGATCGACTACTTCCGCGGCTTCGATTCGCTTGGTCAGGAAGCGAATGCGTCCATCGATCTGGCGGAGCCGGCGCTTGCCGTACTGGTAGTCGGCGTTTTCACTGCGGTCGCCATTGCCGGCAGCCCAGGCGACGACCTCGACCACAGCGGGGCGATCCTTTGTGAGCAGGAATTGGCGCTCAGCTTTGAGGCGCTCGAGCCCGGCCGGGGTGATGTAATTCTTGCCGTGGACCGGCGCGGGCTCCTGCATCTTCGGTCTTCTGGTGAAACCTTGTCGCATTCGGCAGGTGTCCTTTGGCTCGGAGCGGGCTATGTACCGAGCTATGCGCGCTTCTCGCGGCCTAAGGCTATTTTCTGAGTCATATATCAGGCCTGGCAGCGTGCAGCCATTCGCCATGAAGAGAGCCTCATAAGGCGGTTGTCAGAACCCCTTGGATAGGGCCTCCTCTGGAGGGACCGCGGCGCGGCCGCGCCACCGGTCACCCGGCTTCCTCACGTAGTGATCGAAGACATATCGCCAGGGGACGAGCGGGATAAAAATTGCGATCATTCCGATGGCGAATGTGTTCGCGCCGAGATCCTGGCTCCATTGGCCGCGAAGCCAATGCGGCAGAGCCACGGCGAGCAGCCAGGAGGCCTTCCACGTGAACTCCCAAAACAGCAGGGGCAGCATCTGCAATGGGTATCGAAGGCCGAGGATGGAGAGGACGGAGAGAGCGAATAACATGCAGGTCTTGACCCCGGAGTCCATTTCCATTGAATAGACCTGGTGAATCATCAGGGACCACACATGCATTCCCAATCCAATCCCGATGACCAGAATGAGATAGAAGAGGCGCAGCAAGTTCAGGCGTAGGGGAGAGACGGTTTTCATATCACCACCTTTCATGGGAAGTTGATCAAGTCGACTCTCTCGGGGAGCCAGAGATAGTTCCGGGCGAAGTGGTTTTAGTCTCCTGGCTGCCGCTGAAGGTCAGTCCGGCTCGCGCCTTGCAGTCTATATGACCCGCTGATTAAGGGTGTCCTTCCAGGCTTTGCCTGGGCGGAGTTTCTAATTTACCCGTCGATGAGGACGATTATTTCAAGGCGAGTGGGTGTTTGGATTCGACTCCACAGAACCTGCTGACCGGAAATCTGCAGCCGGGGTGGCTTTGCAGGTGTTCGATGTGGGCACGCCCGCCGGTGCTGGATTGTTTCAACGCTTGCACGGGGCCGTGGCAATATTTGCAGCGCATGAGCTGATCGCGTTCCGTGAGGGCTTCGAAGATGGTGCACGGCAGCCAACGGCCGCGCACCTTCACCTCGCACTCCGTCATCACCGGCGGTTTCTTCTTCGTAGCCACGCCTAGTCAGATGCCTGCCGACAACCTGTCCGATTTTTGCGTGGGACGCGCTTGGCTGGGGATCGGTATTCTCAAATGTGAGAGGGAAGATTCATGCGTCTTTGGGTTGCGGCGATGGTGATGGCCGGATGTGTCAGCGGGTTGGCGGGTGCGCAGCAGCAACAGGCGGAGGCAAAGGCGACAGGTCTGCCGGCGAATGATCCGGTGCTGGAGCGCGTGCTGCGGGAGTGGCCGGAGGGGCGAGTTTCGACGGTGAAGAATCCCGGCGAGTGGGCGTATGAGGAAGGCGTGCTGCTGGATGGCGTGACGGCGATGTGGCGCGTGACGGGCGATGGCCGGCTGTTCTGGTATGTGAAGGCGGCGGTGGACCGGTCAGTGGATGCGAGCGGCACGATTCACATGGCCGACGGTAAGGCGTTTCCGGTGGACGCGCATTCGCTGGACAACATCGAGATGGGGCGGAGCGTGCTGGCGATGTATCGGGTGCTGCAGCAGCCGCGGTATTACAAGGCGGCGGAGTTTCTGCACGAGCAGGTGATGCAGCAGCCGAAGAATGCGAGTGGAGGGTACTGGCACAAGCAGATCTATCCGAACCAGATGTGGCTGGATGGGGCGTATATGGCGGAGCCGTTTATGGCTGGGTATGCGCGGGAGTTTGCGGTGGACGGCGGCGTGGATGCGGCGGCCGACCAGTTGCTGATGATGAGCGCGCACATGCGCGATGCGAAGACGGGGCTGCTGCGGCATGGGTGGGACGAGAGTAAGCAGATGGCGTGGGCGGACAAGCAGACGGGGCTGAGTCCGGAGGTGTGGGCGCGGGCGGTGGGCTGGTACTCGATGGCGCTGGTGGATGTGCTGGAGGAGATGCCGGCGAATGACGCGCGGCGGCCGGCGCTCGAGGAGGATGCGCGGCGGACGCTGGGTGCGGTGATTCGGTATCAGGACCGGACGTCAGGCGTGTGGTGGCAGGTGATGGATAAGGCTGGGCAGAAAGGGAACTACCTTGAGGCTTCGGCGAGCTGCATGTTCGTGTATGCGATTGCCAAGGGCGTGCGCCTGGGTGTGCTGCCGGGGGCGGATGAGGCCGCGGCGGAGCGTGGGTGGAAGGGAATTCACGAGCGCTTTGTGAAGCCGGATGGCACGCTGAGCGGCACGGTGAAGGTTGCGGGACTGGGAGGGACGCCGTATCGGAGCGGGACGTACGACTACTACGTGGGCGAGTCTACGGCTGATAACGATGCGAAGGGCGTGGGAGCGTATCTGCTGGCCGAGAGCGAGATGATCCAGCATGAGCGCGCCGGCGCGCTGTTTGCGAAGGCGCGCGGCAAGACGGTGCTGGTGGATGCGTGGTTTGAGTCGCAGCGGCGGAAAACGGCGGCTGGGAACGAGCAGCTGTTTCACTACAAGTGGACGGATGAGGCGAACAGCGGGTACTCGACGTGGGGGGAGATGTTTCGGCAGTACGGGGTGAGAACGGAGATGTTGGAGGAGGCGCCGACGGCGGCCGATCTGCGGGGCGCCGCGGTGTATGTGATCGCGGCTCCGGATAACTTGAAGCTGAATCCGCAGGCGCACTTTATGGATGCGGCGAGCGCGGATGCAATTGTGGCGTGGGTGAAGGCCGGGGGCGTGCTGGTGATCATGGAGAACGATGTGGAACGGGCCGACCAGGTGCACTTCGACCTGCTGAGCGACCGGTTCGGGGTTCACTTCAACCCGGTGATGAAGCAGGATGAGCTGAACGGCAGCTATGTGAATACGATCGTGCCGGTGCCTGCGGGTACGGGTGGAATCTTCACGCAGAGCTTTAAGGGTTTGATGAAGCAGATCTGCACGATTACGGCGACGGCGCCGGCGACGGTGGTGCTGCGGGCGAGCGGGACGGATGCGGATGGCGATGCGGTGATGGCGGTGGCGCATGTGGGCCGCGGGCTGGTGTTCGCGAATGTCGATCCGTGGGTCTACAACGAGTACACGGATGGGCGGAAGAATCCGCTGGGCGAAGAGAATTTTGCGGCGGGGCAGCAGTTGACGCGGTGGATCTGGAGCAGGCGGTGGAGCGGACGGGGGCGATGGCGAGACGGTAGGCGGGTGAGGTGAGGGCTTTGGTGGTCGCTGCTGGCTGCCACGATACAGAATATGTGTTATCGGACGTAGCCGCAGGTTCGGGTTTTGTGGGTTTTGGGCTGGGCCAAGCGGACCGCTGTAGCACTCCGGCGCGACAGGTCTTGTGTGTGTGTCAGTGATCACTTCAGGTCTCCTGCTGATCAGTGAGAGTTGGATGAAGGTCTCGTGGTGGAGTTGAGGTTCGAGTGAGTGCTCAGGGGGCTGGCGGTGACGCCAAGCTGGGGCTCGCACAGCTGCAGCTTCTCTGTCGTTCCCCTATGCTGTCGTTCCGCTATAGTGTTCAGCGGAGGGGTATTCCGCCTCTCAAGGCCAATCCGGTGGGACCGATGCAGAAACCAGCCGTCCTCATTATTGATGACGATCCCTCTCACTTGCGGATCTACGGATGGATTGTGGAGTCCGCGGGGTTTGACTCGCTGACTACGCTGGCGAGTGTCGGCGAGCTGGCGCTGCCCTCCGCGCATGTCGATCTGGTGCTGCTGGATTATCACCTGGCGGGAGATATGGAGGCACCGGCGGTTGCGAAGCTGGTGCGGCAGACATATCCGAGCGCGCCGATCCTGGTGCTGTCCGATGCAATGGTGATGCCGGATGACATTGGACCCCATGTAGACGGCTTCATTCGCAAGGGTGATCCTGCGCGCCTGGTGAAAACGGTAACCCGGCAGCTTGGGCAGACGGACGAAGGTGGATCGCTGTCTGAAGGCTGAGAGGATACGGACCAGTTGAGAAGCAGACGACACGATCGATGGGCCGGCCGCATGTTGCTCGCGTTTGCGGCGATTGGTTTGTCGAGTATGGAGTGTGTTGCCGCTCGTCAGCCGGCGCCCGAGCAGCAGCTGAAGCAGATGTCGCTGGCGCAGCTCGGCGATGTGGAAGTGACTACGGTTACGAAGGAGCCGGAGGAGGTCTGGCAGACGCCCGCGGCGGTGGCGGTGATGACGCAGGACGACATCCGGCTCTCGGGAGCGACGAGCATTCCGGAGCTGCTGCGACTGCTTCCGGGAGTCAACATTGCGCGCGAGCAGAGCGACCAGTGGGCTGTGGCTGTGCGCGGATTCAACAGCCAGTTCTCCAAGGGTCTGCTGGTTTTGATCGACGGGCGCAGTGTGTATACGCCGCTGTTCGAGGGCGTGTACTGGGATGTGCAGGACCTGGTGCTGGCGGATATCGATCGCATCGAGGTGATCCGCGGGCCGGGCGGCACGATCTGGGGACCGAATGCGGTCAACGGCGTGATCAACATCATTACGAAGAAGGCGCGCGATACGCAGGGTGCTCTGGTGAACGTCTCCGGCGGAGGCTCGGTGAACCGCTTCATCGGGCAGGTGCGCTGGGGCGCGGCGCCGCGGTCGAACGTGCAGTTCCGGCTGTTTGCGAAAGGCTTCAACCGTGGGCCGGAGAGGAATCCGGGCGGCGATCCTTACGACGACTGGCACCAGGAGCGCGGCGGAGCGCGGCGTCGATTGGCAGCCCACCACGAAGGACAATATCAGCGCGCACCTTGTGGTGTATGGCGGAGCGAGCGGTAACCAGGTTGCGATCGGCCAGTTCTCTCCCCCGGCGCAGCTCAGTGTGGATGGCCAGCAGCTCGTCTCGGGCGGCGACGTCGGGATCCGCTGGGACCGGCAGCTCGCGGGCGGATCAAGTTTTTATCTGCAGGGCTACTTCGATCGCACCAACCGCGCGACCTCGCAGTTCCACGAGACGCGCGACACAATCGATTTCGATTTCATATATCACTTGGCGAGTGTCGACCGGAACAACTTCCTCTTCGGCGCGGGCATTCGCGAGAGCCCCAGCAACATTACCCAGACGGTCGCGACGGTAGATTTCGAGCCGCACCGGATCAACAACTACGTCTACAGCCTGTTTGGGCAGGACACGATCGAGATTGTGCCCAGGAAGCTCGCGTTCACCGCGGGCATGAAGGCGGAGGACAACAACTACAGCGGTTGGGGATGGCAGCCGACCGGCCGAATTCTGTGGACGCCGCGGCAACATGCGACGCTGTGGGGCGCGGTCTCGCGAGCGTTGCGCACGCCGGGACGCGTGGACCGCGACGTCACCGTAGTCGGCTATATCCCCGGACACAATCCGCAGATCTTTGACGAGATCGCCGGTGATCCGAACTTCAAGCCCGAGGTCCTGATCGGATGGGAGGCTGGGTACCGGCAACTTATTCGGCCGCAGTTTTATGTCGATCTCGCGACCTTCCATAACCAATACGACAATCTCGAAAGCTACGGAACGCTCGGCATCACCGTTCCGACGACGCCGTACGCTCATGTGCTGCTGACGGAGCCCTATGCCAATGGGCTGCGCGGCGTTTCGAGCGGAGTTGAGGTGGCGCCCGACTGGAAGCCGGCGAAGTGGTTTGAGCTGCGCGGCAACTACTCGCACCTGCATATCTCGTTGCACTCCAAGCCGGGCTTCAGCCAGGCCAACTACGCGTCGGGTTATGAAGGGTCGAGCCCCGAGCACCAGGTTGCGGTGCAGGCAGTCTTCACGTTCCCGCACGGGTTCGAGATCGTTCCGGACTATCGTTTCGTAAGCGCGTTGCCGGCGCAGAAGGTTCCCCGCTACAACACCGCTGACCTGAACGCGATCTACCATGCGGGCGATCATCTCGCGATTGCGGCGACCGGGCGCAACCTGCTGCAGCCGTATCACCAGGAGTTCGCCGGGAACAATAACAACGCGGTTGGGATCCGCCGCAGCATCTTCGGCAGCGCCACGTGGACCTGGTAGATGCTCATGGGCCGCTCACAATGCGCATCCTGGCTGCGACGCCTGACGGCGGCGGGGCTGATGCTTGCTGCGTGCGGGTCGGTCGCGGCTGCTCCTTCGCAGCCTTCGCAGTCTGACGTCGAAGCGGTATATCTGTTCGACTTCGGGAAGTTTGTCCGCTGGCCGGCAGGCGCGGCGCAGGGACCGATGCGTATCTGCATCGCGGGCAGCGACTCCTTCAAGGCGGGCCTGGAAAAGATTGTCGCGAACGAGAACATCAACGGGCGCTCGCTTGAGGTGCGCCGCGTGCTCCGTCCGGAAGACGAGTCGGATTGCGCGATTCTGTTCATTGACGCCTCCGAACGCGAACGGGCCGACGAGCTGCTGGCCGGGGTGGCTGGGAAGCCAACGCTCACCGTCAGCGACCTGGGAGACTTCCTGACGCGTGGCGGGATGATCCAGTTGCAGCTTGTGGGCAATCGGATTCGGTTTTCGGTGGATCTGGACGCGGTCAATCGCGGGCACCTGGCCATGAGCTCCGAGCTTCTGAAGGTTGCGCTGCGTGTAAAAGGCAAGGGGCTGGACGGGGGTGCGCAATGACGCCGACCCACTCCACGCAGACGATCTCGGGGCGCATCACGCGGATGAATCTGATCGTCAGCGGCTCTGTGCTGGTGCTGGCTGTGCTGGCGTTCTTCTCCTATGACATGCTCTCGTTCCGCGCGAGCCTGGTGCGGAATCTTTCAGCGGAAGCGCAGATTATCGGAGCGAACAGCGTCTCCGCGCTCACCTTCAACGACCCGGTGAGCGCAGCCGCGACGCTGCAAGGCCTCAGCCGGTCGCCGGATATTGTGGCCGCGGCGTTGACCACGGAAGACGGCATGGTGTTCGCGACGTACGGGGACAGCGCCTCTGCCGAGGCGCTGAGTGGGGCGCACAAACTCGCGGGCGGTGAGCTGGAGCACGATTGGCTGCAGGGGCGTCGCCTGGTGCTCGCGCACCGCATCGTCTTCCAGGGATCGCCATTGGGTGTGGTGTACATCTCTGCGACGTTGAGCGAAACCGGTCAGCGGGCGCGGCATTATCTGGTGATCGCGGCGCTCATTCTGGTTCTCTGCATGCTCGCGGCGCTGCTGATCAGCTCGGTGTCACGGCGACTGGTGGCTCAGCCGATCAGCTCACTGGCTGAAACGGCGCGCTCCATTTCACGTGAGCACGACTACACGGTGCGTGCGTCGGAATCCAGTGACAGCGTGGAGATGGCGGTTCTCACGCGGGCGTTCAATGAAATGCTGCAGCAGATCGAGCAGAGTGAGACCGCGCTGCGGCATTCGCGCGATCAGCTGGAGCAGCGCGTGGAAGAGCGGACGGCCGAACTGAAGGCGGCCAACCGCGAATTGGAGGCGTTCTCCTACACGGTGGCCCACGACCTTCGCGGGCCGCTGGATTCGATCGCAGGGATTGCGTATCTGCTCTCGGGCGCTCCGGGCCATCTTGACCCGAACAGCCGGGAGATGGTGGGGCGGCTGCAGGAGTCGACCGGCAACATGGCGGCGCTGATTGATGACCTGCTGAACTTCTCGCGGGCATCCACTGCCGCGGTGAAGCGCGATCGTGTGGACCTGTCGGCCATGGCGCGTGGTATTGCCGCCGATCTTCAGGCCAGCGACCCGCAGCGTGACGTGACGTTCAACATCGCCGATCTGCCGGTCATTGAAGCGGATGAAGCTCTGCTGCGGATTGTGATCGACAACCTGCTGCGCAACGCGTGGAAGTACACGTCGCATCATGCGAAGGCGTGCATCGAGTTCGGCGGAAGGCTCGAGAACGAGCGGATGGTTTACTTCGTGCGTGATGACGGCGCGGGGTTCGATCCGGAGAAGGCCGCGGAGATCTTCCAGCCGTTCCATCGACTGCACGGCCGCGACCAGTTTCCCGGAACCGGCGTTGGCCTGGCCACAGTGCAGCGGATTGTGGCGCGGCACGGCGGCGAGATCTGGGCGGAGGGCGGAGTCGAAAAAGGAGCCACGATCTACTTCACGCTCGAAGCATTCGTTGCGACTCACAATTAAACGGTGGCCCGGGGGCGGCGAACCGGCGCAGTGAAACGTTAGCCTGGAGCGCTCGCGGTGATACGAGCCGCGGCTTCCCGCAACCGGAAAGCGATCTTTGTGGGCCTGTCTGACAGGTAGTCTGCTTCCCTGCCGCGGTGCTGTGGGAACATCGGCAGGCACGTTTTCTGGAGAATTTGAGTAATCGGCAAAATCCTGTTGACACAGCAAAACGCCTTCCCTATAGTTCCGGTTGCCGACAAATTTGTAATCCAGAAATAACTCAAGCAGTCGGGCTCCCAAGTAACACCTTTCAGGAGGTACGTCGATGCTTAGTCAAAACTGCGCCCCGGCATTGAATTGCGGTATGCGCGGCCGAACTCCAACATCCCCCCTACTTACACGAGTCTGCCGCGGTGCGAGCGGATGGGTTCTTGCGTTTACGGCGGCTGTCGCGCTGCTCTTCTCCGGGGCCATGTGCTCTGCGCAGACGACCGCCCAACTTACGGGCACGGTCGCTGACGCTTCAGGCGCTGTCATCCCCGGCGCGGATGTCACTCTCACCGATCAAGCCACGGGCCTCAGTCGCAGCGTGCAAACCAACCATGCCGGCCTGTTCGCGTTCCCAGCGCTCACACCAGGCGTCTACAAGGTGAAAGCCACGGCGAAGGGCTTCCAGTCCAAGGAGCTCACGGGTATCGTCCTGCACGCCGGTGACGAAGGGACGGTTCCGACGATGGCGCTCCCGGTCGGCGCTGAGGACCAGACAGTCAGCGTAGAAGCCGCCAGCGAGATGATCGCGACGGATAACGGCGCGCGTTCGGACTACCTAGACTCGAAGCAAATTGAAAATCTTGCCCTTCAGGGTCGAGATGTCACCGAGTTGCTGAAGGTGCTTCCCGGCGCAACCACCATGTCCGGCGGCCTCACCCAGACCTCTCCCTCATACAGCGATCTCAATGTCGGCGTGCAGCAGAGCGCGGTCGGCTCGGGGATAAACATCAACGGTGCTGTGAATCGCGGCGGCACGGCGCTTCTCTCCGACGGCGTCAATGTCATCGACCCCGGCGACATGGCCTCTTCTCTTACCATCATTAACCCTGAGATGACTGCTGAGGTCACGGTCCAGGCGTCCGCATTCGGCGCCGACACCGCGTTCGGTCCAGTCGTCGTTTCTGCTATCAGCAAGTCCGGCGGCGACCGCTATCACGGTGAGGCCTACTTCGACGCGCGCAACAGCGTTCTGAACGCTAATGACTGGCAGTCCAATCACCAGGGCACACCCCAAGGACCGCAGAGTTACTATTACCCCGGCGGAAACATAGGCGGGCCGGTTCCACTGACGCATAAGCACTTCTTCTTCTGGGGCGGTTATGAGCGCCTTCTCCAGAACCAAGGCAACGCGAACAAACTCAGCTCGTACATCCCCACACCCGAAATGATGGCCGGTGACTTCAGTACTGATAACGCCGACAATCTTAAGCTCTGCCCGAACGGATTCTTCGCCACGCCGAAGTCCGGCTACCCGCAAGGCAACTGGTGCAGCGATCTTGGCGGCACTATTTATCCAGATGGCAGCTCGGCTATTCCCTCTGCCTCCCTCGCTCCTTACGGCACGGCCGGCGGAGACGTAGGCCAAAAGATCCCGTCGCAGTTCCTCGATCCGGGTGCCGCAGCCCTGGCGAAGATTTGGCCCAAGGCGAATGTAAACGACATCTCCACCAGCCCCGGCAACGTTAACTACTACCAGCCGATTCCGAACGTCAACAATGGCTGGCTCTACCGCGTTCGCCTGGATTACCAGCTGGGGCAGAACACGAAGATCTACGGAACCTACTCGCAGGCCCATAACTCCCAGCTCGCTTCAGGCAACGGCGCGCATCTCTACTGGACGCCGGGCAACGCGATTCCCTATCCCGGCGGCGGCGAACAGCAGACGTTCGACGGCAAGACAATCGCCGGCCATTTCGTCCACAGCTTCAGCGCCTCCTCCACCAACGACTTTATGGCGGCGTGGGCTTACGGCAGCTTCCCGTTCGTTCAACCGGATCCGGCCGCGGCTTCCCGCGCGGCTTTGGGTTACACGTACGGCAAGGTCTTCCAGACCTCGTCCATCGCTATCCCGGCCTATGGCAGCGGCGGAAACGAGACTTTCCCTGACTTCTCGCAGGCGTCGATCTTCGAGAACCCCCCGGGCAAGTACGCGGTGAAGAAGCAGACTCCGCAATTCGAAGACACTTTCACGAAGGTGTGGGGTAATCACACCGTGAAGATGGGCGGCTTCGCGCAGAACACGGATAACTACCAGAGCACCTTCGCCACGTATCAGGATGGCAACATCAGCTTCGGTGGTCAGAACCCTGACCTCCTCACAGGCAATCTGATTGGGTCTCCACACAACAAGGTCGCAAACTTTGTAATGGGCATCGCCTCTGGCTACAGCGAAAACAATGCTTCGCCGATCGCGGACACGGCCTACCAGTCGAACGCACTCTTCGTGCAGGACCACTGGCGGACCACCAGCCGGTTAACGCTCGATCTCGGTCTGCGCTTCGAGCATGACACTCACTGGTACGACAGGGGCGGCATCGGTATGGCCGTGTTCTATCCTGATCGCGTCCTCTCCGACTACAACTCGGGCAAGTACGCCCCCGGTTTCTACTGGCACGCCATCGATGAGGGTGTTCCTCTAAGCGGGCAGCCCAACCGTCCGGTTTACGTCCTTCCACGCTTTGGCGTCGCCTATGATGTCCGCGGCAACGGAACCACAATCATTCGTGGCGGCTTTGGCATCTATCGCTTCGTCACTCAGACCAACGACGTCGCGGCTGCCCTGGTCACTGCGCAGCACGTGCAGGGCTATAACCTTCCCGGCGGCAAGAACATCATGCTGTCGCAGATTGGCCAGCTTGCGGCGCCCATCAACGCGGCTCCCCCGGTTGGCATTCCGTGCTCTCACGTTCTAGATAAGAATGGAAATCCGGCGCCAACCTGCGCTTCATCGCAGACGGGTCTTGACCCCAGCGACTACAGCCAGCCGGTCTCGATGGCGTACAACCTGACCATCGACCACAGGCTAAAATGGAACTCGCTGCTTGACGTCGCCTACGTTGGAAGCCAGACTCATCAGCTCTCCGACAACAGCGAAGGCATTGAGGGCAGCAACTTCAGCGCTCTTGCCGACCAGAACAAGACGCCGATTGGTGCGCTGTTCAATCCGGACCCGTACACCGGTGTGACTGCTACCAACCCGGAGAACGTCACCAAAAATCCCACCCCCGGAACGTGCACTGCAACCCAAACCGGTAACACGGTAACCTACACCGGGTGCGCTCAAGCCACTGGAAATCAGCTGGGAGACTACCATCCCTACGGCTACGCCTATGGCACCAACAACGTCTACATGAACCAGGGCCTCGATTACACCAACTACAACGCCCTCCAGGTCTCCTGGATCAAGAACACGGGGCACCTCGGCTACAACATCAACGGCACCTGGTCCAAGACGCTCGCCACCAGCCTTCAGGAGAACCCCTATAACGTTCGCCTGAACTACGGTCCCGCGTCCGTCGACCGGCCATTCGTCTTCAACGCCAGCTATTACTACTCCACTGGAAAGATCCACGCCTTCAACGAGTTCGTCAACGGAACTCTCGGCGGCTGGACCATCTCCGGTATCTCCACCTGGCAGGCCGGCGGCTACATCCCGTCCTTCCTGGGCAACGGAGTCCCGAACTTCGGCCTCGGCCTGACCTACACGGGTCTGCCCGCGAATGGGGCCGGAATTTCCCTCGCTCCCGGTGAGGGTGTCACCACGGGGATTGGCTCGGCGACCTACTTCGGCACTGATGCCAATCTGCCGATCATGCCGGTCCTCACCTGCAACCCCACCTCTAACCTGAAGACCTACCAGCGCGTGAACGGCAATTGCTTCAACGCGCCTGCGGTTGGCCACCAGGGCGGACAGAACTACCCGTACATGAGCATGGCCGCTTATTTCAATAACGACCTCGCTCTCTACCGGTCGTTTGCCATCCACGAAAACCACCAGATCCAGTTCCGCATCAGCGCGTTCAACTGGCTCAACCATCCGCTGCCGCAGTACAGCTCACTGCAGCCGCTCACCCTGGCCTACAACGTCGATTACGCGTCCAAAGCCATCACCAAAAACTACGACACCAACAGCTTCGGGGTCATGGACACCAAATCCCAAGCTCCGTACCAGCGCATCATCGAGCTGAACGTCAAATACTTCTTCTAACAGTCACACTTTACCTCCGCAGCGGAAGGTCAATGCAAATTGATCTTCCGCTGTTTCTTTTCTGCGCGTAGTAAGATTTGACCCACCGGCCCCACATGCTCCTCCGCTCCGGACTCCTCGCCACCTCCCTGCTTGTTCTGTCGCAGCACGCTGTCTCACAGTCGCGCGCGCAGGCACCCCGGCAATCCGCCGACAGTCTGCAGCAGCAGTACCTCAGCGCGCAAAGCTTCCAGCGCGATGGCAATCTCACCGCCGCGGCCCAGCAGTATCGCGCTTTTCTGGGCTCGGCCCTGACTGAGCTCGCCATGGGCTACGCGGTCGTTCCCGATTACGAGAGTGCGTTCTCACTCTTCGATGACGTCCTCGCGCTCGAGCCCAATTCACCCTCGCTGCTGCTCGAGTACGCGCACACGTCGCTTGCGGCCGGCGATCTTCCGCATACCCGCACGCTTGCCTCCGCGCTCGTCAATAGTCCCGCCGCAACTCCGCAGCAGCTCGCCGAAGCCCACCAGATCCTCGGGCGCGTTCTGCTTAAACTCACTCGCGACCAGGACGCCCGCAAAGAGTTCGAAGCCGCCGTTGCACTCGATCCTACCTTCGCCAACGGTTACGACCTTGCGGTTGCCTGCCTCGATCTCGATGATGACAAGTGCGCGGTCAACATCTTCGCCGAGATGCAGCGCTCGTTTGGGGACACCGCCGAAATCCATTTTGCCTTCGCGCGGGCCTACGGCGACTCTGACTTCCAGCCGCGCGCGATCACCGAGCTCCACCGCGCCATCGAACTCAATCCGCGTCTGCCGGGCGAGCATTACCTGCTCGCGGCTCTTCTCCTCGCGACCACAAACGCCGCCACACCTCTCGAGGCCGCGGAAGCCGAACTCAAAAAAGAGCTCGCGCTCCGGCCCAACGATGCAACGTCCTATGCCGCACTCGGCAAAATCAAACTGGCGGAAAAGGTCTACCCGGAGGCCGAAGGCTTTCTCAAGCGATCCATCGCACTCGCGCCCAAAGATCCCGACGCTTATCTTTACCTTGGGCAGCTCTACTTCGACACTGACCAACCGGACAAAGCCGAATCCGCCCTGCGTGAATCCATCGCACTCACGACGGACGTCTCGCGCAATCGCTTCCAGGTTCAGAAGGCGCATTACCTGCTCGGGCGCATTCTTATGAAGCAGGGCAAGCCCGAGGCCGCGCACGCTGAGATGACTATTTCGCGCGACCTCGCCGATAAGACGCTCGCGCAGGACAAGACGAAGCTTGCGGCACTGACGGATTCGCGCTCGCCGCAGGACGCAGCTGCATCGGCGGCGCAGCCCACTACGCCGGGTCCCCCGACGACCGCAAAGGATCCTGCCGCGCTCGCCCGCGTTGAAGCCGCACGGAGCCGCCTCGCGCCCGCGGTCGCGGACGCCTACAACAACCTGGGCGCGATCGCTGCTACCAAGTCCAACTTCGCCACTGCGGTGGTGTTCTTCAAGGACGCCGCGCTGTGGAACCCCAAGCTCGAAGGGCTGGACTTCAACTGGGGACGCGCCGCGTTCGCAGGCAGCCTGTTCAATGAGGCCATTGCGCCGCTCTCTCGCTACACCCAGACTCACCCCAGCGATGCCGGCGCACGCGGCGCGCTTGGCTTCAGTCAGTTTATGACCGGCGACTACCGGGCGGCACGCGCCACGCTTGCACCGATTGCCACGACCAGCGACCTCGCTCCACAGATCGAGTACGCTTACGCCGAATCCCTCATCAAGACCGGTTCAGTAAACGAAGGCGTCGCGCGCCTCACAACGCTCGAGCACGCCCACCCGGAGATCCCTGACGTTCACCACGCGTTATCGGAAGCGTACGACCGCCTGGGCAACCATCAACGCGCGCAGGACGAACTGGCCACGTACAACACGCTCAAATCCAAGTGAGCATCCTGCTTCCGCTAGCCCCTCGCGGCAACTACTTCGGCTGCCGCTTCCCTTCTCTGCTGCGACACTTCCCTCGCCTTCCAGCACGTAACAAAACACGAACTGTTCAGCCCCGAATTTCGCTGTCACATCCGTGAACGTTCCGCGTGACCGCGAATAGCGCCAGCTTCACGCTCGGTCGGATTCCACGATCATCTTTCGAGCACGCGCGCCGAGTCTCGCGTGATCGCTTCTTCTGGTTGCGCACTCAAGCGCCGTGGGCAAGCTACTCCGGCAGTGCATACTGGCCGTCGATGTGGAAGTGGCCGCTCACGCTTGGAGCTTCCGTATCGGGCTGTCCTCCTCCGATACTGAGGGTGTAGTCGCCCTGGGCGACGATAGGGTTACCATCCTCAGTCACCATGCCGAGGTCGCGCGGCTTGAGGTGGAAGTGCACCTTCTGACTGGCGCCTGGGTCGAGGTGAATGCGCTCAAAGCCGCGAAGAGCAATGCGGGGAGCTCCCTTGACGTCGGGGAATTTGAGATAGAGCTGAACGACTTCATCGCCGGCTAGCTTACCGGTGTTCGTGACGGTCACCTCGGCATCGACCGGCTGCCCGGCGGCTGTGGTGCTGGCGGGGATGCTGAGGTCGCTGTAGGAAAACTTCGTGTAGCTGAGACCGTAGCCGAAGGGATAGAGCGGCTTGCCGGTGAAGTACCGATAGGTGCGGTTCGCCATTCCGTAGTCTTCGAAGTTCGGGAGCTGGTCCACGCCCTTGTAGAACGTTACGGGGAGGCGGCCGGCTGGGTTGTTCTTACCGCTGAGGGTCTGGGCGACGGCTGCGCCGCCTTCCTCGCCCGGGTACCAGGCATCGAGCACGGCGTTGGCATGATCGTTGATCCAGTTGACGGCGAGGGCGCTGCCGTTCATGAGAACCACGGCGAGCGGCTTCCCTGTCGCGGCGACCGCTTCGACGAGATCTTCCTCGGGCTGCGGGAGGTCGATGCTGGTGCGGTCTCCGCCGAGGAAGCCGGGTTCGCTGACCGGCATCTCTTCGCCCTCAAGTTTGCTGGTGATTCCGACGACCGCGATCACAGCGTCCGCGTTACGCGCGGCGGCGATTGCTTCGGGCGAGACGGCGTTGTTGACCTTCTCCCAGATGAGCTCGGCGTGGGCCTTGCCGTTCTGTGAGCCGTACATGATTTCGAGCGCAGCCTTGCGGCCCTTCTCGAGATGAACGCGGCCCATCGAGGCTGCAGCTTCGCCGCCGCCGAATGACATGGCAACCTGCTTGCCGTCCACGGTGACTCGGGCGAATCCCTGGGCGCGGACGCCGAGCAGGAAGTCGCCTGACTCGGTGGGTGTGATAAATCCAGACCACTCGACGCCGAAGCTCTTCTTGCCGGCGACTTCCTTCGGGAGGTCGGCTTCGGTGAGGTGCACGTTGGACTCAGTGCGGGTGAGCAGCGGGTTGGCCTTCTCGTCCGGGCCGCGGCGGCCTTCACCGTACTCGGCCTTCAGGCCGGGCTTGCCTTCGGGCGTCGTAAGGAGAGCGGCGGGGACGGGCGTTCCGTCGGCGCGGAGGAACTGGGTGCCGGGAACGAAGGTGATGGTGGCGTTGGGAAATTCAGCGTGGAGGCCGTCGAGCACGGAGACGATGTGGGTAGGCTGGCCGGCGTAGTTTCCGAGCAGCGGCTGCGTCTGATCGGCGAGCGGACCGACGACCGCGATGCGGCGAATCTCTGGCTTGAGCGGAAGCATGCCGTCGTTCTTCAGCAGCACCATGGACTCGTTGGCGAGCTTGAGTGCCTGGGCGCGGTGCTCGGCGCTGTCGAGCTCCTTCTCGTCGATCTTTGTGTAGGGAACCATGTCGGGCGGGTCGAACATGCCGAGCTTCATGCGCGCGGTGAAGAGGCGAATCAGCGCGGTGTCGAGCGCGCTCTCGGGCAGATAGCCTTGCTGCACCGCATCGATGTAGGCCTTGTCGACGGGCTCGCCGAAGCGCGAGGTGAAGGTGACGCACTCGTTGTCCATGCCGCGCAGCACGGAGATGGCCGCGCCCTGCGCTTGCGTGGGGCGATAGCGGTGGTTGGCGGCGACGTCGCGCACGGCGTCGCAGTCGGAGACGACGTAGCCCTGGAAGCCCCACTTGCCGCGCAGTTGATCCTGCAGCAGATATTGATTGGCGCAGGCAGGCTCGCCGTTGATGGCGTTGTAGGCGCACATGATGGAGTCGGCCTTGCCTTCGACGATCGCGGCGCGGAAGGCGGGCTCGTAGGTGTCGACCTCGTCGTGCTTGCTGACATCGACATCGGCGAAGTGGCGGGTGGGCTCGGGACCGCTGTGCACGTCGAAGTGCTTGGGCGTGGCGATGGCGAGGTAGTACTTCGGGTTATCGCCCTGCAGGCCGGTTACGTAGGCGACGCCCATGCGGGCGGTGAGGAACGGGTCTTCGCCGTAGGTCTCCTGGCCACGGCCCCAGCGCGGATCGCGGAAGATGTTGAGGTTGGGCGACCAGAAGTCGAGGCCACCCATGATGCCGGTGTGGTGCTCGCGGAGGTTCTGCACGTGCTTGATGCGGCCTTCGATACCGATCTGTCCGGCCATGGTGTGGATGCCGGGCGCGTCAAATGTCGCGGCGAGGCCTACGGCTCGGGATACTCGGTAACGCCCTGGTTGATGACGCCGTGGAGCGCTTCGCTCCACCACTGGTAGGCCGGAATTTTGAGCCGCGGCACGGCGGCGGAGTTGTTCTGCATCTCGGAGGCCTTCTCAGCGAGCGTCATGCGACGGACGAGATCGGTCGCGCGCTGCTCCGGTGAAAGCTGCGGATTCATGTACGGGAGGGTCGCAGAATCCTGCGCATTCGCGGACGGCGGAACTGCGCCGCAAACAAAGATTGCTGTGCATGCAAGGACTCGGACCAGAATGGGCGCGAAGCTCGTTCTCATTGTTTCCAATCTCCTGAGGGCGGTTTGATACCGATCAGTTACCGGCAGCTTTCGGTGAAGCAGAGGTTCTTGCTGAAGAATGGCAGGACGTGATTCTGGAACCGGTCGGCGACCGCGCTGGTGTGCGTGCCGGAGTAGATCTCAAAGCCGTTTGCAACGCCGTAGCTATCGAGGATGTTATGCAGCTTGATGGTATCGAAGCGCAAGCCGTCCTGATCGCCGACGTCGATCGAGATGGCGCGATACTGCTTCAGGTTTCCGATGTATTGGTCGACAAAGGAAAGCGGTGCGTTGGCGATAAACTTTGCGACGATGTCGGGCTGGGGAACGCCGTCTTTGGTCGGCAGGTCGAAGTACAGCGGCGGGTTTTTGGGGTCGGGCGCCCACGCGGCTGCGGTCGCAAAAAGAGCCGCGCCAAAGCCCGGCGATTGTGCGGCGAGATCCGCCGGAGACTTCGCCTCGCTCACCTTCTTCTCTGCGGCGAGCGCGCGCTCCCGGGCCTGATCGGCGGGTCCGGGGCCGCTGCCGGTCATGGGCGACATGCAGCAGGGGCTCATAATGTAGAGCGCGCCGAACACATCGGGATGCTTCATCCCGATGCGCGAGGCGCCGTAGCCGCCCATGGAGTGGCCGACCAGGCCACGGCTCTGGCGGTCGGGAATCGTGCGATAGTGCGCGTCGATGTAGGCAACGACGTCGTGGTAGATGAACCTCTCGAAGTCGCCGGTCGTTTCAGAGCTCGAATACATCGAGCCGTTGTAGATGGTTTTGGAATCGGGCACGACGACGATCATCTCCTGCGAGCCTTGTGCGAAGGCGCCTTCGATGGTTTGCGGAACGTGGATTTCGTGCGTCCACTGCTCCGCGCCGATGGAGTACC
Organism: uncultured Acidobacteriaceae bacterium; assembly: GCA_963777205.1. GTDB lineage: Bacteria > Acidobacteriota > Terriglobia > Terriglobales > Acidobacteriaceae > Granulicella. The sequence goes on from CAVZPQ010000005.1 coordinate 58,142, forward strand.
CGTGCAGCGCGTAGACGACCGGATAGCGGCGCTTCGATTCTTTCTGGTAGCTCGGCGGAAGGAAGACAAACACGTCCCGATCGACGGCATCGCCTTCGAGATTGCCCTCAAGCGCGGCGCCATGGATCTTGATGTGCTCAACGGTTACGGGTTTCGCACCAGGGACTGGCGCAGGGACGATGGTCTGCACCTGTGCCGAGACCGGACCTGCGCACGCGAGAACCGTTGCCGTTGCTGCGGTGCAGAGTAACTGTTTCAGTTTCATTCTTTCCCCTCAGCTAGCGGCGTTGTGCAAGGTACTTCCAGATGACTTCCTGGGGCATCATTTGCACAGGGCAAATATATCCATCAGGAACTACAAACGACAATGATTTTAAATTTGGAGTCGGATGATCGAATTGCTCGATACTTCTCGAAGGCCCCCCTAGCGCTGGATCGGGTAAGGAGTCTGTCGCTGATAGGTGTTGCCGATAAACGGTCCTGCAAACGGGCGTATGCACTGGAATCGTCTCTTCAGGTATCATCGCGGGCGCAGCACGGCGAGGCAGTCGGCCGAAGCCCCAAAAATGTTAAAGTGCGATATACAAAAAATGACGAGCGTTGCACTTGTGGACGGCGGGGCGACAATCCCGACTGGCTTCACGGCGATGCTGGCTAGATCTCGTCCAGGTAAAGGAGCAGTTTGACCCATATGTTCACCCGAATCACAACCTGTCTGCTCCTGGCCCTGACCTCCGGCTCCAGCCTGTTCGCCCAGTTCGCCATGCAGGTGAAGGACAACGACTACCTCGATACCCAGGGTTTCAGCGTCCTGCTCTACGACAGCACCTATCACCCGGTCTTCGTCGACCAGAAGAATACGGCGATGGAGATGATTCTCCACGATCACCGCATCGCCACCAACGGCGACGTGCGCCTGATGCCCACGCCCGAGCAGTGGGACCTGGTGGCAACCCTGAAAGGCCGCCACGTCGACAAGGCGAATAACACTCTGAGTGCTGATCTTGCCTTTCCGACATTCGGTCTCAGTTACACCCTGGAAGTGGCCGCGGAACCGGGCGGTGTGAAGGTCAGCATCAACCTGGACAAGCCGCTGCCGGAGAAACTCGCCGGGCGCGCTGGTTTCAATTTGGAGTTCCTGCCCTCGATCTACATGGGCAAAGCCTATCTCGTGGACGGAACGAAAGCCGGCATCTTCCCGCGAACGCCTGACGATCCGATGATCAAAGTGTTGCCGCTGCCGGACGAACCAAAGAAGGCGTACTACCTGGAAGACTGGGACAAGGCGAAGGGATACACTCAGCCGCTGCCGTTCGCTGAGGGCAAGAGCATCACGCTAGGGGTCGACGACAACCTGGCGCGGGTGAACGTTACGTCGGAGACCGGCAACCTCATGCTGTTCGACGGACGCGATCGCGCCCAGAACGGCTGGTTTGTCTTGCGTTCGCTGATCCCAACAGGCAAGACGACCGGCGCGATCGTGTGGCACATCAGGCCGGACGTGATTCCGAACTGGACGCGTCCGCCGATGATCGCGCACAGCCAGGTCGGGTATGCGCCGGATTTCTCGAAAGTGGCGGTGCTTGAGCTGGACCCGAAGTACAACGGCCCGAAGACGGCCAAGGTGCTTCGCCTGATGGAGGACGGATCGTACAAGCAGGTGTTCGAAGGGCCGATTACGCCTTCAACCCCGTGGCTGCGCTACGTGTATTCGAAGTTCGACTTCACCCCGGTCAAGGAGCCTGGACTCTATGTAATCCAGTATGCGGACCAACGCACGGCGCCCTTCCCTATCGCCAAGGATGCTTACGCGAAGATCTGGCAGGACAGCCTCGACCATCATCTTGCCGAGCAGATGGATCACGTGTCCGTGCGCGAAGCCTACCGCATGTGGCACGGCGCTTCGCATCTCGACGATGGCCGCATGGCCCCCGTCGTCGGCGAACAATTCGACGGCTGGTATCAGGCCACCGCAACCGACGGGAAGTACAAGGGCGGCGATCATATCCCCGGGATGAATGTCGGCGGCTGGTATGACGCCGGCGACTTCGATCTGGAGGAGCCTGCACAGCTGAGCGTGATTCAGAGTCTTGCTCTCGCGTATCGCGAATTCAACCTGAAGTACGACGAGCTCACGGTGAACGAAGCGGCGCGCCAGGTTGAGATGCACCGCCCCGACGGCGTGCCCGATACAGTCGAGCAGGTGAAGCACGGCGCGCTGTACATCCTGGCGCAGTACCACAACATCGGCCATGCGATCCGCGGCACGCACGAACCGGATCTGCGGCAATACACGCAGGTCGGCGACGGAGCGTCGAAGACCGACGGCCGCATTTATGACCCGAAGCTCGGTCCGAACGAAGTCAAAGGCGATTACTCCGGCAGGCCGGACGACCGCTGGATCTTTACAAGCGACAGCCCGTTCTTCGAGTGGAACGCGATCGCAGCGCTCGCTGCAGCGTCCGACGTGCTGAAAGACTATGACCCCGCTCTAGCGAAAGACTGCCTCGACACCGCGATCAAGGCATGGAACCAGCAGAAGGCTCACCCAACGCCCAATCAGTTGCCTATGCCGGGTGCCCCCGCAGCCAGCGTGCTGACAGCCTCTCAGGGTGCGGTATCCGGCACGCACACCAGTCGCAACGCCCGCGGCACCTCTGGCGCTCCCACAAGCTCCGGCACCACCAGCGCACAGACAGCTCCGCCGGCCGGTTTCGGTCGCGGCAGGTTCGGCGTCGGGCATGGACTGGGCCGCCGCGCTCGAGCTCACCATCGCCACGCACGGCGCGGAGCCGTACCGGTCACGCCTCAAAGAGCTCTTCCCCGAGGTCATCACGCCGCAGCAGATGGGCTTCCGCGGCTGGACGGCGGTCCGCGCATTGCCTTATCTAGACCCGGGCGCGAAAGAGCAGATGCGCGAAGCCGTGAAGACCTACATGGCCGGTCTCGACAAGGAACTCGACGCCACCCCGTTCGGCGTGCCGCCCAGCCTCGGCACGTGGGGCGGATCGGGCGCCGTCGTCGACATGGCGGTCCGCATGTACTTCCTGCACAAAACATTTCCGGATCTCGTCGGCCCGGAATATACACTGCGCGCCGTCAACTACATCCTCGGCACGCACCCTGTCTCCAGCACATCGTATGTGGCAGGCGTCGGTACCGTTTCGAAGACGAAGACCTACAGCAACAACCGCGCCGATAACTCTTACATTCCCGGCGCGGTGATTCCGGGATACGTCATCATCAAGCCGGATTTTCCGGAGTGCATCGACGACTTCGGATATCTGTGGTTCGAGGATGAAGCGGTCGTCGCCGGGTCGGCGAACTGGGTGATCGCCGGCAACGCTGCGGATGCGATTACGAGGGAGACGAAGTAGAGCGGTACCAGAAACGTCGCGATGCATGCGAGCTTAGGCGCTAAAGATTTGGCGTCCCCGCGGCCTTTCTTCGACTTCCGTCCAAGAGTGCCAATGAAGTCGCAGCGCTCGCGGTGTCCCTTTTTGATCGCGTCCCCCGCGGCCCATCGCAGCTCGGCCATCGCAGCTATTTAGGCTTGCGGGTGTGGAACTAAGCAAGTTCCAATTTTAGGCCGAAGTGCCGCTGTGGCGGCGGCGAGTCTCGGAACGGAGGCGATGACACAGTCCGAGGCGCGCTAATCATTGATGAGCTATCCGAATGGGACAGTATGGCGCCCTATACAATCGCGGTGTTCCACATAGTCATTGAACGCGGAGGCGAAGTTGCAGACCACCATCGATCCGGCCGTGCCGCCGGAATGGAGAAGAAGGCGTCGTAAGCTGGTTCTAATCGCAGTCCTGCTTGTCGTGGTCTTTATTCTTGGCCGGATTGCATTGGCCAATTGGGTCGACCTCCTCTGGTTCCGGTCACTCAGTTACGCGTCGGTCTTTTGGACGACGATTTGGCTGCAGGTGATTGTTTTTGCTGTCGCCGCCGTAGTCACATTTGCAGTTCTGTATGTGGCCTTCTGGGGAATCAGGCGGTCACACCAGGGCAATCTGCCGACCGCTCACGCAATCATCATCGGAGGACAGCCGGTACGGTTCTCGGTAGAACCCGCGTTACGGTTCATCTCCCTGGGCGTTTCAATTGTGTTCGCCCTGATAGCCGGTACCACGATGCTGGCCGAGTGGCCGGTCTTCGGGCTGTTCTGGTATGCACCGCATACCACGGGAGGTGTGACCGACTCTATCTTCGGTAAACCGCTCAATTTCTTTCTTTTTACTTTGCCTGCATGGCAGATCGTCAATAGCTGGCTGTTAACGCTGGCTATTGCGACTTGCGCTGTCGCGGTGCTGTTTCTGTTCATCACAAGCGGCTCGCGCACGCTCGAAAACCGAAAGCTCAGCTATGGCCCGTCGCCGTGGCGCGGGTTATCCCTTACAGTCGCCTTTCTGCTGCTCGTGTTGGCGATGACCGTCTACGTCGACCGCTTCCAGACACTACTGGAACATCACACGATTTTCGACGGAGTGAACTACACCGACGCCCATGTATCGATTCCGGGCGCGCTCGTTATCTGTGCTGCTCTGCTGCTGGGAGCGGTGATCGCGGCATTCAACGCCGCCCGAGAGTCGCGCGGCCGCAGGCTTCTGGTTGCAATCGCACCCGCTATAGTGTGCTACATCGCGGTCGGGGTGATTGGGTGGTACGTCGGCAACTTCATCGTGAATCCGAACCAGCTGGACCGCGAAGAACCTTACATTGCGCACAATATCGAAGCGACCCGCAGCGCCTATGGACTTGACCGGTTCTCGCAGCGTGAGTTTCCCGCCGATACCACTCCCGAGGCCGCCGATGCGGCGAATAACCAGGCGACGCTGCAGAATGTGCGGCTGTGGGACTGGCACGCGCTGCAGGACACTCTGCGGCAGATTCAGGAGATCCGCACTTACTACGATTTTCCGGACATCGATATCGATCGCTACGATCTGAACGGCACGACGCGCGAGGTGATGCTCGCCGGACGCGAACTGAATGTTGACCGGTTGCCGGAGAGCAGTCGCAACTGGATCAACGAAAAGCTGATCTACACGCATGGCTATGGCGTGACGATGAATCCAGTGAACGGATTTACGCCGGAAGGTCTGCCGATCCTGTTGCTGAGTAACATGCCTGTGCAGAGCACAGTTCCTGGACTGAAAGTAACTCGCCCGGAGATCTATTTTGGCGAACTTACAGATACGGACGTTTATGTGAAGACTCGGCAGCAGGAGTTTGATTATCCACAGGGGCAGAACAACACACTTACTTCCTACCAGGGCACGGGTGGGATTGTGATGGGAGGTTTCGGGAAGCGGCTGCTGCTGGCAATTGCGCGCGATGATGTAGCAACGCTGCCGTTCAGTGATGACGTCGACCCGCAGAGCCGCATGCTTCTGTGGCGGAATATTCGCCAGCGGGTTGTAAAGCTGGCGCCGTTTCTGACGTTTGATCAGGACCCATATCTAGTGGTGGGTGAGGACGGCCGGCTATCGTGGATTCTGGATGCTTATACGACGTCCGACAGTTATCCCTATTCGACGCATTATGGTCTTGGGGATAACTCGGTTAATTACATGCGGAACAGCGTCAAGGCGGTTGTGGATGCCTACAACGGCACGGTGACGTTCTATGTTTTCGACAGCGCGGATCCGGTGCTGGCGACGTACCGTCGGATTTTTCCGAGTCTGTTCAAGGACGCGTCTGGCATGCCGGCCGATCTTCGCAGGCATGTTCGTTATCCGGAGTCGTTGTTCACGCTGCAGTCGGAGGTTTATGGGCTGTATCACATGACGAATCCGGAGGTGTTTTTCAATCGCGAGGATCTATGGACGGTAGCTACCGAAACCGGGACCGACAGCGAAGGCGAGCAAGCCATACAGCCCATGCAACCGAACTTCGTCCTGATGAAGCTGCCGGGAGGCGCCAGTGAAGAGTTCGTTGAAATACTGCCGTTCACTCCAGCGAACCGGAACAACTTGATTGGATGGATCGCTGGACGCTGCGACGGCGCGAACTACGGAACAGCCGTTGTATACGACTTCCCCAAGACGAAACTGATCGACGGTCCGCAACAGATCGAGGCGCGCATCGACCAGAACGCGCAGCTTTCCGGACAATTGACGCTCTGGAATCAGCAGGGTTCACACGTCCTGCGAGGAAGCTTGCTGGTCATACCATCGGGGCGAGCGTTGCTCTATGCAGAGCCAATTTACCTGCAGGCGAAGCAGAGTCCGATGCCTGAGCTGCGGCTGGTCGTGCTCGCGTTGCAGGATAAGTTGGCGTACGGCACGACGTTTGACGCGGCGCTCAGATCGCTGTTCGGCGGCGAGGCGTCGTCGCTGAACCCGACGGAGGCGGCACCATCTGCACCAACTCCAGCAACGGCGCCAGGGGTGGCAGCACCCTCCACGGATACCGATGCGCTGATCGCCGAAGCCGGCAAAGACTTCAACGATTACCAACGGCTCACTGCGGAAGGCAAGCTCGCCGAAGCCGGCCAAAAGCTCGAGCAGCTGAAAGGGGTACTTGCCCGACTGAACCAGCACAGCAGGTAAGTGTCGGCGTATCGAGCGCTAACTCACCGGCGCGCCGGCGTTCGCCGCTGCTCACCGGCCCGGCACGGCAATCAGCGGTTGTACCGGAATCGCCTCTGGCCTCCAATGCGAGGCCCACTGTGATGGCCGCGGCCCCATTACAAACTGCACATGCGCTCCCGATTGAATCTGCTCCCACGTAATCACCGGAGCCGTCAGCGGCTTCCCGTTGATCGTCGCGCTCTGGATGTATACGTTCTCCGCAGAGTTGTTCTCAGCGTCCACGGTGAAGGTGCGTCCATTTGCCAACCTCAGCGACATGTCTGCGGTAAAGCGGGCTTCCGATCATGTACTCGCCGCTCGCGGGGTTCACAGGATAGAAGCCGAAAGCAGTGAACAGCAGCCACGCGGACATCTGCCCGCAGTCGTCATCGCCATCCAGGCCGCCAGGTCCGAATCCGTACTCCCTGGCTGCAATCTCGCGCACCTTCGCCTGAGTCTTCCAGGGCTGCCCGGCGAAGTCATACAGGTATCCGTAGTGATGGCTCGGCTCGTTGCTGTGCACGTTGTGTCCGCCGGCGAAATGCTGATCCAGCTTGGCCGCATACTTGTCTGCACCTCCCATCAGTTGCAGCAATCCGGCCTGGTCATGCAACGGCGCCCAGGTGTAGACCCACGCGCTTCCTTCCGTCCACCCCGACTCCGAGCGGTTCGCCGGCGAATCGCGGTCCGATCCGATTGGCGCCCAGCTCCCGTCAGACCTGCGGCCATTCATCAATCCATACGCAGGGTTGTAGAGGTTGCGGTCGTTCAGCGAACGCCGCAGGAAGAATACGTAGTCCTTCGATCTGCCAAACGCCTTCGCGATCTGCGCCACGCACCAGTCGTCGTAACTGTCTTCCAATGTGCTTGACGAGGCCTCATCGGTCTTGTCGACCGGAATGTACCCAAGCTGCTTGTAGTACGTCAGTCCGGCGCGAGCCTCGTAGGGCGTGTGAGGTTCCCGATCCAGCCAGCGCCGCGAGGTGTCACCGTCCGGCGGCGTCATCGCGTCCTTGTACACGGCCGCCCATGCCGTGTCCCTGTCGAATCCATGGAAGCCTTTACGCACGGCCTCTGCAACCAGCGAGTCCGCATGCGTGGCGATCATGATGTTCGTGTAGCTCGGGTTCGGCCACTTTGGCATCCAGCCACCCTCTTTGTAGTCCTGCAGCAGCGCGTTGATCATGCCGTCGACGCGTTCCGGGGCAACCAGCGTCAGCAGGCTGTTCTCCGCCCGAAACGTGTCCCAGATCGAGAAGGACGTGTAGCTCGTCTCCTGCATGCACCGTATCGTCGTATGCGCTGTAGTAGTGGCCATACTCTGAAAACTCGCGCGGATACAGCAGCGCGTGATAGAGCGCGGTGTACAGCCGGGTCTGCTCGAGCGTGCGTCGCTCCCTCGAATACTCAGCCGCCCAAGTTTCTCCTGCCATGCATCATGCAGAGTCCCGCGCACGCGATCGAAGTTCCAGTCCGGAATCTCGCGGCGAAGATTCTGCCGCGCCTGCTCCACGCTCAGAAACGACGTGCTTACGCGGACCAGCACCGTGTCCGCCGCGAACTCGGCATAGGCTCCGTGCTGTTCCTTTGCTCCTGGAGCATCGCCGTACACCGCGCCTCCGGTCAGTGCCTGTTCAAACTGCACCACGAAGTAGCCGCGGAAGTGCGGCAGCGCAAACGGACCCAGGTGGCTGTCCATGCGCTGCGGATTGTCCCCGGTAATCTCACCTGCCTCGCGATTCAAGGCGGCGTGTCCGTCGAACCCGGCCCGCGCTGTATCGACGAGCATGCGACTCCGCATGCCCTTCGGAAACGTAAATCGCATCAGCGCGCACCGGTCGCTGGCTGTCATCTCTGCATGAATGCGCTCGCCCCTCGCGGTCGTCATCCACACGCTGTAGTAGTCGGGCCGAGAAGTCTCGTCGCTATGCTGGAACGCAAGCCCACGCTCAGCCGGCAGCAATCGCAGCTCGCCGATCTGCGGCATCAGCGTGATGAACCCGTAGTCACCCATCCAGATCGCAGGCTGATGCGTGCCCATGAACCCTGTGATCTTCGGATCGTCATAGTTGTAGCTGACGCCGCTGATTTTGTTCTGCCGCGTCTGGGGCGTCCAGTCCGTCATCGCAAATGGCGGCGCCACAAAGGGCATCGTTCCGCCATAGCCAATGGTGCTGCGTTGCGTCCCGATGAGCGGATTCACCATGGAAACCGCATCCTGCGTCTGCGCTGCCAGGACAGACGTCGCCCCCAAAAAAAGTGCAATGGTCACACGAACGATCTTCATGGCAGCCAAGTATACGAATTTGTCATAGGCAGCGATCACGAACTGAGACAGTGGCCGCGGACCTGACGCAAGCGACCGTTACCGGTAACTCATTATGGGGCTGGTGCGTCCTCTGCTCGAGCTCCGCCTTTCCTTTGACAGACCACCGTTTGGAAACTGCGCGCCATACGCGATAGCCACCCTTCTCTGCCGCGAGCTGGAGCCAGCGGCATACGTTCAGAGACCAGGGCTGACGTTGCGAGCCGACTAGCCGGGAGGATGTCTGGCGCTGGCCGGGAGCATCCCCGCGGCCAGATTGAGCAGATTGCCCAACTCGCACATGGGGACAAACGGGCTTTCCCGGCTGTTCGCCGGCGGACGCCTGGCACTTGATGCAACCGATACCTCATCGTCGCGGCGCCCGCGGGCTTGGCGAGGTCACCAACCGTTGCTCTCCCCCGATCGAGAGCTAGCTGCATCCAGGCGGATTTTCGTCAGACGTTCACCTGAAAACTAACCGGCGTTTACGCTAACTTAGCCGGAAATCAGCGAAATTCATTGACAATCGATTTCGTGCGGAGTACAAGTCCACAAACTTGTGATAGCCGATCCTATGCGTTCGGAAACCCTGTCGTGTAACGAAACTGCTCAATTCAAGGAGAGCCAATGAAAAGGCAAAGCGTTGCTGGAGGCCGTGTGTTTACAGCTGTTCGTGGCACTCATGTTCCTCACCTGCCCATACGGACGAGCACAGTCCGACGTCGGCAGCATCAGTGGGTTCGTCAGGGATAAGTCGGGAGCTATCATCCCGAATGCAAAGGTCACAATCACCAACGAGGGAACGGGTCAGGCCTTCACGGTGACGACGGACTCGGACGGCCACTATACGGTCCCCAACCTCCCGCCGGCGACCTACTCCATGGAGGTGCTGGCGCCGAGCTTCACCAAGTTCATCAGTGTGCACAATCCCCTCGCCGCCAGCACGGCGCTGGCGATTGATGGAACGGTCGACGCCCGGTGCGGTGACCGAGACGGTCGAGGTGACTGCAAGCGCTGCCGTGCTGCAGACCGAGTCCGGCTCGATGCAGAGCGAGATCAGCGGCCAGACCATCACCGATCAGCAACTGAATGGCCGCAACCCGCTATTCATCGGATCGCTGATTCCAGGAATGCGCAGCAGCACAACCCTCGGCGACTTCAACTTCGCCATCGGTTCTTCGGTGCCGTTCAACGTTAACGGCGCCCGTCAGCAGGACACGCTCGTGACATTCGATGGCGCACCCGGCGTGCGTACCCGCGGTTCGGGCCAGGTCATCGGCGTGGCGAACCCCGACGCCATCGAAGAGATGCAAATTCTCACGTCTGACTACCAGGCCGAATACGGCAGCTCGGCCGGCGGCCAGATGCGCATCGTCTCCAAGTCCGGCACCAAAAACTTCCATGCCACCGCCTATGAATATCTCCGCAACTCCGCGATGAACGCCAACACCTGGGTGCGCAACCAGAGCCCCACGACAAGGTTCGCCTCGCCATTCCGCTACAACAACTTTGGCTTCACCTTCGGCGGCCCCGTTTGGATCCCGGGAATGCACTGGACCGATAAATACCGCGAGAAGCTGTTCTTCTTCGTCGCGGAAGACTGGATTCGCTATCGCTTCACGGATACCCAGACGCAATGGGTTCCCACCAACCTGATGCGCCAGGGCAACTTCAGCGAGCTGCTCACAGCCAATCCCTTCTACGCGTCTCCAACCTACGTCTACGATCCGTCCACCTGCACCGGCGTGAGCAACGTCAGCGGCCACATCGTCGGCGCCGCAGGATGCACAGCGTTCTTGAACAACACCATTCCCAAGAATCTCCAGAGCGCGAACGGAATGGCAATCATCAATGCCTATCCCGCGCCCACGCCAGGGTTCGTCAGCTCCTCGGCCAACTGGATCTCACAAGCCGCGCACCCCATCAATCAGCGCAAACAGCAGATCAGTTTTGATGTCGTGATCAACGATCATCATCATCTCGCCTTCCGCCGCCAGAACGTCACCTACAACGAGTACCTTCCCTTTGATCAGGGCTCGGGATTAACCGGCCGCTACTTCAATCGCCCGAACCAGACCAACGGACTTACCTGGACCTGGATCGTCAGCCCGAGCACAGTCAACGAGGCGCGCGTGACCTACAGCCTCGACCAGGTGTACATCCCCGTGAACATGGCTCTGCCAGGTTTCAACCGGCAGACGCTGGGCATCAATTTCCCGTACATCATTCCTGGCGCAAAGGCGGCGCCGAACAAGATCCCGACCGTGAGCGGACTCGGAACCTTCTACGGGCTTGCAGGTGGACCCTACCCATCGCACTCCGGCGGCCCAATCTATACGTACACAGACAGCTTCACCAAGGTGCTCGGCAATCACACGGTGAAAGCCGGCGTCTCGGTATGGTTCTCGGGCGAGAATGACAACGACCAGATCAACGTCTCGACCGTGCCCGGCGGCGCGAACAACCAGAACGGCAGCTTCGTCTTCAGCGACAACCACAACGGCTTGAACGACACCAGCGGCGTCGCTCTGGCGAACCTCGCGCTCGGCCTCTCCGACAGCTACACCGAGATCGGTCCCAAGTCCTACACCGCCTGGCGCGGCCAGTCGTATGACTACTTCGCACAGGACTCCTGGAAGGTCACCCAGCGCCTCCACCTCGATTACGGCCTTCGCGTCACCGCTCTCACGGCCTACAAGCCGCTCTGGGGCAACGCTGATTTCTTCGACCCCGCATCGTACAGCGCGGCATCAGCGCCTCAAGTGAATACATCCACCGGCAACGTCCTTCTGGGCACCGGCAATCCGTATGACGGCATGGTGATTCCCGGCTACTCCAGCTTCCCTTCCTCCGCCGCTGCTCATGGCGTGGTTAGCGCCACGGCCGTCCAGCACCAACACAGCCTGCGACAACGCTCCCTGCTCTGGCCTCTTCGCGCCCAATCTGCCGAAGGGCTACGTAAACACCTCATGGATCTACCAGCCGCGTCTTGGCTTCGCCTACCAGCCGCACCAGAACATGGTTGTGCGCGGAGGCTTCGGCACATTCGCTACCCGCATGGGGCTGCTCGACAACATCTTCCCCGGCGGCAACCCTCCCTTCCAGCCATTCGTCACTGTGAATGACATCACTGGCAACCTCACGCAGATGGTGGACAATCCTGGCTTCGCTCTCACCAGCAGCACGGCTCCGTCCCTCACCGTCACCACACTAAACCGCAACCTTATTGCGCCCACGCGCTACAACTGGAACCTTGCCGTCCAGCAGGAAATGCCATTCCATTCCATGTTCACGCTTGCCTATGTCGGCGGCCGTGGAATTCACAACTGGCGCGTGTATGACATCAACCAGCCGACTGTAGGCGCGCTGCAGGCCTCCAAGGCAGCCCACGGCACCGCCTACAACGTGAACGCACTTCGCCCCTACAAGGGCTACGCTGCCATTCAGCAGGAAGTCAGCGACGGACGCTCGCGCTACAACTCTCTGCAGGCGCTTTGGCAGAGAACCGAGCGCAATCTTAGCTACGGCGTCAGCTACACGTGGTCCAAGAGCATGGATGACAGCTCAAACTATCGCGACATCGTTCCTGACACCTACAACACCAGTAATCTCTACGCTCCTTCCGAGTACGACGCTCGCCACATGCTGGTCATCAACTACGTCTGGTCACTGCCCTTCCTTCGTGAGCAGCACACCTTCATTTCGAAGACTGCTCGGAGGATGGCGAATCGCCGGTGTAGTGCAGTTCCAGACCGGCGCTCCCTGCGGCATCGGTACCAACAACAACGACTTTGCAGGCGTTGGCGAAGCAAGGCAGCTTCGGTTGCGGCTCGGAAGGACAATTCTGGGTCAAGAACGGAACACCCCGCATCCTTCATGGGTTCGCCGGTTACGGCGGTTCAGCCCAGTACTTCAGCACCAAGAATCCCGACGGATCGCCGATCTTCACTCCACCCGCTCCAGGAACCTTCAACCTGCAGAAAGAAGTCCGCGACTCGATCTATCAGCCTGGCTACCAGGACTGGAATCTCTCACTCAAGAAGAACTTCGTCCTTACCGAGAGCTTGAACGCGGAGTTCACCACCGATGCCTACAACTTCATCAACCACCCGAACTGGTCCGGACCGAACCTGAACCCGACGTCCGGACAGTTCGGAGAAGTCACGAGCAAGTCGACCAGCAATCCTCGCACCTTGCAGGTCGGACTTCACATCAGGTACTAGCTGCCGCCTCGAAGCGCATCGAAGAGCCCGCATGGAGTTGGATCTCCATGCGGGCTGCGCCTCTAAACCCACCTTCTCTTCTGCGCGAAAAGTTCTCACCAGACCCTGACGCAATCATGGAGCCACGCATGAACTGGAATCGGCGTAATCGGGACGCCGCCACGCGACGCCGGAAGGGATCGGCCTTTCGCCAATCTCTTTCCGCCCTCCTGCCCGTCGCCGCATCCGCTGCCCTTCTGCTGCCCGCGCCCGCGGCGGCTCAGACCATGAAGGCTCCGGACATCACCCGCGACCCAACACTTTACGTGGTCCCCTACGCGCATCTCGACACGCAGTGGCGCTGGGAGATGCCGCAGACCATCAGCGAGTACCTGCTGAAAACGATGCGCGTGAACTTCGAGTACATCGATCGTTATCCGCATTATGTGTTCAATTGGACTGGATCGAATCGTTACCGCTTGATGAAGGAGTACTTCCCGGACGATTACGCGCGCATGAAGCAATACATTGCCGCAGGCCGATGGTATCCGGCCGGTTCGTCCGTGGAAGAGGGTGATGTCAATCTCCCGAGCGCCGAAGGGATCTTCCGCCAGGTGCTCTATGGCAATGAGTATTATCGCCATGAGTTTGGCAAAGCGAGTGCCGAGTATATGCTTCCGGACTGCTTCGGCTTTCCGGCGTCACTGCCGAGCATCCTGGCTCATGCCGGTGTGATGGGCTTCTCCACTCAGAAGCTGAACGCGGTGTGGCAACCGTCGCCGCTGGTCGGAGGTCCGGACTCACCCGAGAAGACGCCAGAGGGAATTCCGTTCAATGTCGGCCTGTGGACCGGGCCTGACGGGAAAACGGTTATCGCGGCGCTGAATCCCGGCGGGTATGGAAGCAACGTATACACCGATCTCAGCCAGCCACCGGCGTCCTCAGCAGTTCCAACGCTGACACCGGAGGAGAAGGCCAGGCTGAGTCCCGCGGATGTTCGCCGGTACGAGAGGCGCCAGATCGAGCCGAACTGGGTGGAGCGCATCGACCTGGACGGGAAGGTGACGGGCATCTACGCGGACTACCACTACGTCGGAACGGGCGATATTGGAGGAGCAACGCAGGAATCCACCGTGAAGCTGCTCGAAGCCATTGCGACAAAGAGCGCGACGATGCTGCCGGTGCCTCCGCAGCTTAGCTTCCTGAAGGAGTCGAGCACATACAGCGCAACGCCCGTGCGTGTCGGCGAAGGCCCGGTGCATGTAATCATCGCGACCGCGGACCAGATGTTCCGCGACATGCGGCCGCTGGATAAGAGCCGTCTGCCCGGATATACCGGCGATCTTGAACTGATCAACCACTCCGCGGGTTCGCTCACGTCCGAGGGCTATCACAAGCGCTGGGTGATGCGGAATGAGTCCCTGGCGAATGCGGCGGAAGAGTCTTCGATCGCAGCGGCCTGGCTCGGTGCGCGTCCTTATCCATTACACCGCCTTACGGATGCGTGGACGCTTGCGCTTGGCGGCCATTTTCATGACACCGCCGCCGGAACAGCAACGCCGCAGACATACCGCTACGCGTGGAACGACGACGTAATCGTTGCGAACCAGTTTGAAGGTGTACTCACAAGTGCGACAGAGGCGGTGGCCTCCAGCATGGATACCCGCGGCGCAGGCGTTCCGCTGGTGCTCTTCAATCCGTTGAACGTGGACCGCGCAGACCTGGTCGAAGCGACAGTCGCGTTTCCGGGTGGCGGCATTCCTTCCGCGGCAGTCGCAATCGCGCCGGATGGAACGCGATCGCCCGTACAGATCAACGACGGAAAGGTGCTGTTCGTTGCGAGGACCCCGTCTGTCGGATACGCGGTATACCACGTTGTCACGGCCAAATCTGCACCCGCGGACAATGAGCTGAAGATTAGCGAGTCCTCGCTCGAGAACGCACGTTATCGCGTGCAGATCAACTCTGCCGGCGACATCTCGAGCATCTTCGACAAGCAGCTCAACAAGGAGCTGCTTTCGGCGCCCGCGCGGCTGGCGATCACGACGGATTCCCCGAAGCAGTACCCCGCCTGGAACATGGACTATGAACAGGTCGAAGCGGCTCCGCGCGCGTACGTCGCAGGACCTGTGAAGGTGCGCATCGTGGAGCGCGGGCCCGTGCGTGTAGCGCTCGAGGTTTCACGCGAGACGGAAGGCTCGACGTTTGTGCAGACCATCAGCCTCAGCACCGGGGACGCGGGTGATCGCGTTGAGGTGAAGAACGCGATCGACTGGCGCGGCCTGACCTCCAACCTGAAGGCGGTCTTCCCTTTCTCAGCTTCGAATAAGAACGCCACCTACAACCAGGATCTCGGAACCATCGAACGTCCCACCGCGGCTCCGCGACAGTTCGAAGTTGGATCGCACCGCTGGATCGACCTCACTGACGACTCCGGAGCCTACGGCGTCACACTGCTGACCGACTACAAGAATGGATCGGACAAACCTGACGATCACACGCTGCGGCTTACGTTGCTGCGCTCGCCGGGTATTCAGCCGACCGCAACGCGGGCACCGGGAGCGTACAGCGATCAGGCCAACCAGGACTGGGGACACCACGAGATCGTCTACGCCATTGCCGGTCATGCGAAGGGATGGCGCGAGGCGCAGACCGATTGGCAGGGATATCGCTTGAACGATCCGATCATGCCCTTCGCAACCGAGGCTCATCCGGGTGCTCTGGGCAAGAGCTTCTCGATATTGCGCGTCGATCATCCCCGCATTCGTGTCTTCGCCCTCAAGCATGCGGAGGACTCCGATGAAGTGGTGTTGCGCGCCGTGGAGATGGATGGCAAGCCCGCTGCTGGCGTGCACTTCAGTTTCCCAGGAGCCGTTTCGTCTGCGCGCGAAATCAACGCGCAGGAGCAGCCGATCGGCTCGGCAGACGTCGTCGATGGCAAGCTGGTGACGAGCTTCAGCCCTTATCAGCCGCGAACGTTTGCGCTGAAGCTGGCGCCCGGCAAGGTCAGCGCAGCGGCCGTGAGCTCACAGCCGGTTGCGCTCAACTACACGCTCGCCGTAGCGACGAATGATGACACCAAGACTCCGGGTGGTGGATTCGATGGCAACGGGAATGCTCTCCCTGCCGAGATGCTGCCGCCGGACATTGACTATCACGGCGTGCATTTCAAGCTTGCGCCGGCCGCCACCGGGACGCTGAATGCAGTCGCCGCGGATGGCCAGCAGATAGCCCTGCCTGCGGCACAATTCAATCGCTTGTACGTGCTCGCTGCAGCCACCGACGGAGACCAGCAAGTGACGTTCCGCGCAGGCAGCAGCAGAACCGACGTCACGATACAGGATTGGAGCGGATTCATCGGCCAGTGGGATACCCGTATATGGAAGAACGAACCGCACTTCAACTGGGACATCTCTGCGCATCACGCTATATGGCCGGCGAAGGATGTCGACGAGCGTGAGCTGCGGAGGCCCTCGCCAAGCTACCCCGACGACTATGTCGGGCTGGAGAAGGGATTCGTCAAGCCCGCAGGGCTGGCGTGGTACGCTTCGCACCATCACACCGCCGACGGCCTGAACGCTCCGTACCAATACTCCTATCTCTTCGCGTATGCGCTCGACGTCCCCGCAGGCGCGCGGTCGATCACCTTGCCGAAGAATGACAAAATCCGCATCCTTGCGATCACCGCCGTACAAGAGAATCCCGTCACCACACCGGCCGAGCCGTTGTTCGATACGCTCGGCAGCACCTCCAACCCGAAGCTGACTCATTAGAGCCGGCTTCCCTTCGAAGCAGGAGATGCAGGAACATGCGTCATGGTGCCGCGTTCCTTCGCAGGCTGTTGCAATCGCTGCTGTTCTGCGTTGCAACCAACGCCGCAATCACCGCGCAGACCGCGAAGCCGGCCACGGATTACACCCGGAACGTCTACACATTCCTGGGCGTGGATTGGGGCGGTAACACATTCGTCGGCGCGTCGCTTCCGTTTGGAATGGTGAAGCTTGGACCCGACATGGTGTCGTTCGACGGGCGCGCGTCAGGATTCGGCTACTGGACCGACGGCGAGATCCTGGGCTTCAGTCACACGCATCTCAGCGGAGCGCAAGGCAAGTACGGAAACGTGCTCGTCATGCCGGTCACCGGCCCCCTGAACCTGAACGACATCAAGTCCCCGCGAAATGAAGAGATCAATCATCCGGGTTACTACGCGACACAGCTAACGCGCTATGGAGTGAAAGCAGAGCTCACGACAACGCGTCGCGTGGGTCTGCATCGGTACACATTTTCTAAGCCAGGTGAAGCGCACATCACGTTGAGTATCGACCATTGCCTCGGCCGCGGATTGAGCTCCGAGGCGCAGCGGTTTCTAGGCGGCGAAGTGCGCATGGTCTCCGATCACGAGGCCGAAGGAATGGGCCGCTACGCCGGTGGATGGAACAAGGGTGGAGAGTATCGGGTGTACTTCGCCATCGTGCTGGACACGCCGGCGACCGGCACACGCACGTGGACAAAGGCGGGGCTGTCCTCGGCGAAAGAGGCAAACGTAGATACGGATCAGCCGCTAGGTGCGAGCTTCGATTTCACGGCGCATCCCGGCGAGGTGGTGCAGGCGAAGGTGGCAATCTCGTTTGTCAGCATCGAACAGGCGCGTGCCACGCTCGGCGAGGAGGCGCCGGGCTGGCCATTCGATGCAGCACGCAAGGCAAGCCACGATGTTTGGAACCAGGCGCTCTCGAAGATCGACATCCGGGGAGAGAGCGACTCCAAACGCATCCAGTTCTACACCGCCATGTATCACACCATGCTGATGCCAACCGATCGCACCGGCGAGAATCCATACTGGCAATCGAGTGAACCTTACTACGACGACTACTATGCGATCTGGGATACGTACCGCAGCTCGGCTCCCCTGCTGACGCTGATCGCTCCGGAACGAGAGCGCGATCTTCTCCGTTCATTGATTGATATCTACCGTCACACGGGGTATATGCCGGATGCTCGCAGCGGCAACGATAACGGACGAACACAGGGAGGCAGCAACGCGAACGTGATGGTCGCTGACGCCTTTGTAAAGCATCTCGATGGCGTGGACTACAACACTGCGTTCCAGGCCATGCTGAAGGACGCGAGTGTTCCGCCGGCCAATCCGCAGAAGGAAGGCCGCGGCGGCATCGTGGACTACAACACCAAGGGTTACATCACGCTTGCCGATGAGCGCTCCGGATCCCGCACCGTGGAATACTCCTATGACGACTTCACCATTGCGGAGGTAGCCTGCGGTTTGCACCGCCCCGCTGAGGCAAAGCAGTTCGCGATGCGTGCGAACAACTGGCAGAATCTGTGGGACAAGAACCTGAGCGCGGAAGGATTCAAGGGCTTCCTTCGTCCGCGCAAGACGGATGGTTCCTGGGCTGCCCCGGACCTGCAGGTGCGCGGTACATGGCCGGACTTCTTCTACGAAGGCGATCTGTGGACCTATTCCTTTTACGCGCCGCAGGACGTGCGGCAGTTGATCGCGCTCAGCGGCGGTGACAAAACGTTCGTGCAACGGCTGGACAACATCTTCCTGCGCGGACACTTCGATGTGACGAACGAACCCGGGTTCCTGATGCCCGTGCTCTACAACTGGGCGGGGCGTCCGGACCATACGGCAGATGTGATAAGCCAACTGCTGGAGAAGGCTTTCACCGCCGAGCGAAGCGGCATCCCGGGGAACGACGATTCCGGGGCAATGTCCAGCTGGTTCATCTTCAATTCGCTGGGGTTCTATCCCAACGCCGGGCAGGATGTCTATCTCATCGGAACGCCTTCGTTCCCGGACGCCGCAATTCACCTCGCAAACGGAAAGACGCTGCGGATCATCGCGAAGAATCTCGATGCGG
Organism: uncultured Acidobacteriaceae bacterium; assembly: GCA_963777205.1. Lineage (GTDB taxonomy): Bacteria > Acidobacteriota > Terriglobia > Terriglobales > Acidobacteriaceae > Granulicella. The sequence continues at coordinate 77,109 of CAVZPQ010000005.1, forward strand.
AGCACCTGAACCACTATGTGCAGTCTGCGACGCTTGAATGGAGCGCCGCTCGATCAGTCGTGGTTCCGTCATGACAAGATCGCAAACGGAGGAACCCTGGAGCTTACGATGGGGCCGTCTCCATCGGACTGGGGCACACGCAATCCGCCACCGTCCCTCTCCGACGCGGTCTCGCCGCTGTGCGCGCAAGCGGCGTCTGACACCGCGTTTCACTCCAACGCGCCGGAGAGTGAGCCCATCATTGCAGTGCAGCCGCCCGGTACGGTCAAGATGAATCAGATCCAGGTGATCGGCACCCATAACAGCTACCATGCCGGAATTGCGCCGAGTGAGACGAAGCTGTGGCAGCAGAAGAACCCGAAGCTGTACGCGGCGCTCGAGTACACGCATCCATCGCTTACGGCGCAGCTCGATGCAGGCGTGCGGCAGCTCGAGCTTGATGTATTTGCCGACACCAAGGGCGGCCGGTACGCGCATCCGAGTGGGCCGGAGCAGGTAGGCGCAGCGAAGCTGCCCCCAGACCCTGAGTTCGATCCGAAAGGCGTGATGACCAGGCCCGGATTCAAGGTGATGCATGTTCAGGACGTGGATTACCGCAGCAATTGCCAGCCTTTCATCGCGTGCCTTGAAGAGGTGCATGCGTGGTCGAGGGCGCATCCCCGGCACATTCCCATCTTCCTGCTGATTGAAACGAAGCAGGCGCCGCCCAGGAACTCGGCACTCACCGCACCGGAGCCATTTACGCCGGCCACCTTCGATGCGCTGGATGCGGAGATACGATCCGTCTTCAGCGCCGGCGAAATGATTGTGCCGGATGATGTGCGTGGCCAGCACGACTCTCTCGAAGAGGCTGTTCTGGCCGGCGAATGGCCTTCACTGGATGCGGCGCGAGGCAAGGTTGTGTTTCTGATGGATCAGCACGATGTGACGCCGATATATTTGCAGGGCCATCCTTCGCTGCGCGGCCGCGTGCTGTTCACCAACTCCGATCCTGGGCAGCCGGACGCCGCGTTCCTGGAACGCAACGACGGACCGGCAGGAGAGATAGCGGAGTTGGTGCGCATGGGATATCTCGTACGGACGCGAACCGATGCGGATACCAAGGAAGCACGTGCGAATGACACCGCGCGCCGCGACGCCATGATCGCGAGCGGAGCGCAGATTCTCAGCACTGACTATCCAGCGTCGGAACCGGCCGCCTGGGACGGGCACTTCTCCGTCGCACTGCCGCAGGGCGCAAAGGTCGCGCGCTGCAATCCGGCGAATTCGCCCGCGGCCTGCAGCCAGACCGCCGTCGACTCGGAGGAGAGGCGTTAGTCTGACGACATCGCACAGCTCCGTAACCCATCCAGCTACTCTAATCTCGCCCAGGTACAAATCCGTCCGCCAACCAGGAGCACCCGCATGAAATGGAGACAGCTTGCCGCTGCGTTGACTCTCTGGACAGTTGCTCCACTGGCGCTGAGCCAGGGCTCGATCTCCGCAGCGCGCTCCGTTCTGCAACGCGAGATGCCGCATCTGGCTCCGCAGATACACCTGGCGCTTGTCCGCGGCAACTATGCCGGAAAGCCGGACGGCTTCCGTATCCGTGGAGACCAGGGCAACATCCACGTCGAGGCAGCGACCGTCCCTGCGCTGCTGTTCGGCGTCAATTGGTATCTGAAGTATGTCGCCCACTTGAATGTTTCGACCAACGGCAGCCAACTCGGCTCTGCTGGCATGCGGCTGCCGCGCGTCGATGGAGAGATTACGCGGCCGGCGCCATACCCGTTTCGCTACGCGCTCAATGAAAACACCGACGGATACACGACGCCTTACTGGGACTTCGCCCGCTGGCAACACGAGATAGATATCCTCGCACTGTCCGGTTTCAACGCGGTGCTGATTCAGCGTGGCAACGATCTCGCCGTCTATCAGGCGTTTCGCGACCTCGGATATACCGATGCAGATATTCGCAAATGGATCACCCAGCCAGCTCATCAGAACTGGCAACTGATGGGCAACATGTGTTGCTTTATCGAGCCGATCTCGCTCGCTCTCATGCAGAAGCGCGCGGCCTCGGCGCGCAGAATCATGGATGAACTTCGCAGCCTCGGCATTACGCCGGTGCTGCCGGGTTTCTGGGGAGTCGTGCCGGCGGACTTCGCAGCGCATGTACCCGGCGCTCACGTGGTTGTCCAAACCAATCCCTGGAACGGTTTTGAGCGGCCTGGCTGGCTGGATCCGCGCGATCCCGCATTCGCCCGCTTGGCAGCCGCGTTCTACAACCATCAGAAGGCCCTCTTCGGCGACTCCACCATCTACGACATGGAAACATTTCAGGAGGGTGGCGGGTCAGGAGATGTACCTGTTCGCGACGGCGCCCGCGCGATTCAGAAGGCCTTGAATGATGCGCATCCTGGCGCTCTGTGGTTCATGATGGCCTGGCAGACAAATCCGCGAAAGGAGCTGATCGACGCTGTTGATCGCAGTCACATCCTCATCGCAGATATAGAGCAAGGCCGCGTCCCGCGCGAAACTCGTGATCAGGATTTTGAAGGTGCGCGTTGGCTCTTCGGTGGATTATGGGAGTTCGGCGGCCGCACCACCATGGGCGCTCCGCTCTATGACTACGCTCAACGGATGCCCCGCGCCGCCGCGCGTGCGGGCAACCATCTCTCCGGCACCGCCCTGTTTACCGAAGGCCTCGACACCAATCCCTTTGCGTTCGATCTCTACTCAGAGATGGCGTGGCGAACGCAGCCTGTCGATCTTGATCGCTGGACCGCGGACTATGCGCTGCGGCGTTACGGCGCAGCCGACGCCCATGCTGCGAAAGCGTGGAACATCCTGCTGCACACCTCCTTCGGCTATCGCGCGGACGGTGTCAGAAACCATGGTGAGCGAGACGCTCCGCAGGAATCGCTTTTCAACGCACAGCCGTCGCTGACCACCCGGCGCAATGGCACCTGGTCTCCAGACGAGCCTCGTTACAACCCAGCGGATTTGAAGCCTGCGCTGACAGAACTGTTGCAGGTGGCGCCATCCTTGCGCTCAACCGCGAGTTATCGCTACGACCTCACCAACGTGACGCGCCAGGTGCTCGCTGACGACGGAAGGCGTTTGCTGCCGCTGATTCGCGCCGCATATGAGGCCAAAGACATCCCGCAATTTCACGCGCTCACACACGAGTGGATGCGCGATATGGCCATGGAAGACCGCCTCCTCAGCACGAACGAGTACTTTCTGCTCGGCCGCTGGCTCAGCTATGTCCCTGCATGGGCTAGTTCGCCCGAAGATCTCAGCCGTATCGAATACGACGCGCACTCCATCCTCACTACATGGGGCGATCGCACGGCCAGCGCCAGCCTGCATGAATATGGCAATCGCGATTGGGCCGGATTAGTCAGCGGCTACTACGCTCCGCGCTGGAAGTTATATTTCGATGCGCTCGATAAGTCGCTTCAAGATGGCTCTGCGCCTGCCGCGATTGACTGGTACGCTTTCGGTGACGCGTGGAACCGTTCAACCAGGCAATATGCCGCTGAACCCAGCGGAGACACGTACGCCGCCAGCATGGAGATAGCGCGAGCACTTGCACTCGCGCCCCGGAGACTGCAATGACGACCGCCGATCCAGTCTTTGCATCGACGATCGATTCCGACATCGTGCAGAAGCCGGCTGCGGCGAAGCCGGAACGCCTGCTCTCACTCGACGTATTGCGCGGGCTCACCATCGGTTTCATGATCCTGGTCAACGATCAGGCCGGCCCTGTGCCGTTTCGTGAGCTCGTTCATGCTTCGTGGAATGGCTTTACGGCCACAGATCTCGTCTTCCCTTCATTTCTTCTGCTGGTTGGCATCTCCACCGTGCTTTCAACAGCTGCCCGGCTCGCCCGCGGAGCAACACGCCGCGAACTCTTCGTTCATACGCTCCGTCGCACGGTTCTGCTCATCGTGTTCGGTTTCATCGTCAACAACTTCCCTCTCTTCCATCTCGCGACGGCACGGTACTACGGCGTTCTTCCCCGAATCGCGTTGTGCTACTTCGTCGTTGCCGCGCTCTATCTGATCTCTCCAGGCTGGAAGGACAAGGTTGTCATCGCCGTCCTTTGTCTCGTCGCCTACTGGGCGCTCATGCGTTTCGTCCCTGTACCCGGATTCGGTGTCCCCACGCACAACATCGTCATCAACGACCACGATGGAAACCTTGCTGCATGGCTCGATCGCCAGATCTTCAGCGCGCCGCACTTATACGAACACACGCGAGACCCGGAAGGTCTTCTCTCTACGATTCCAGCGATCGCAACCACTCTGTTCGGAATGCTCGCGGGCCTGTGGTTACGCACCAGGCACGCCGCCAGCCGCAAAGCAACAATGCTCGCAATCGTCGGCCTCGTCTTCCTCGGTTTGGCGCTGGCGTGGAACCCATGGTTCCCAATCAACAAGAAACTCTGGACGAGTTCGTTCACCCTCTTCGCGGGCGGCTGGACGCTGTTGCTGCTGGCCGCTTCGATTTTGCTGATAGACATTTGGCGTGTCGGCCGAAGGGCCAACGATCGCGCAACCGCGGAACGCACATCGCATCCCTTGCTCTACAAGCCCCTGCTCGTACTCGGCACGAATGCAATTCTCGCCTACATGATCTCCGAATTGGGCGCCAGTCTCATGTTCAGGTTCCATACCGGATCAGGCGCCAGCCTGAAGAATGCAGCCTATGGAGCCATAGCCTCACATCTGCCACCATCCTGGGCCTCACTGCTGTACTCCCTGGGATATCTGCTGATCTGCTGGCTACTTGTCCTGCCTCTCTATCGCAAACGCATTTTTCTCCGGATCGGCTGACCGGCTCTTCAACGGAGTTGTTGAGAAAAATCTACATTGTTCGTCCGCGCAGAGTAGAAACTGATCAACGATCGCAATGCCAGGTGGAACTTTCCTCTCGTTTCATCCACACCCCATCGCAACTGACTACAATCAAACGATGAGCTCTTCCACCCGGGTCGATCTTGTGGGAGTCGGCCTGAACGCGACCGATACCCTGATTCGCCTGCCCGAATTCCCCCAGCGCGGCTCCAAGCTCGAGTACGCCCTCGAGCACGTCATGCCCGGCGGACAGGTCGCATCCACCGTCATCGCATGCCAGACATGGGGCCTGCGCACCCGTTACGTCGGCAAGCTCGGCGACGATGATGCCTCGCGTCTCCACGTGCGCGAGTTTCAGCGGACCGGTGTCGATGCTCAACTCATCCATGTCGCCGACGCCGCCAGCCCGAAGTCGCTCATCCTCGTTGATCACGATGGCGAGCGGACCGTGCTCTGCCGTCGCGACGAACGCCTCACTCTCCGGCCGGAAGAGCTCCAGCGGGAATGGATCACCAGTGCTCGTGCAATCCACGTGGACGGCCATGACACGGAAGCCGCAACCACGGCGGCACGCTGGGCGCGCGAAGCCGGTCTCATGGTGGTCGCCGATCTCGACGAAATCTACCCCGGCGTGGACAGCCTGATCGAAAACATTGACTATCTCATCGTCAGCCGTGACTTCCCCGCCCGCTTGACGGGTGAGAAAAATCTTGCGAAAGCACTGCGCAAAATGCAGACTCGCTACGGTTCAAAACTCACCGCTGCGACGCTCGGTCCTGACGGCGTCCTCGCCTGGAATGGAAACGACATTCATCACGCCGCCGCCTATCGCGTTCCTGTCGTGGACACGACGGGCGCCGGCGACATCTTTCATGCCGGCTTCATCTTCGGTCTTCTGCAGGGTTGGGAGCTTCAGCGCCAGCTCGACTTTGCCTGCGCCGCTGCAGGTATGAACTGCATGGCCGAAGGCGCACGCGGCGGCATCACCACTCTCGATGCCGTCCTCGACTTCATGAAAACGCATCCCCGTTACGACGAAACCGCCGAGCCTGCGATGCAGCTCAATGTCCTCACCAACGCGGTGACCGTCTCTGCCGGAACATCTACTACCCACTAACTACGACCCGCTGACCACTCGGCCCTCACTCCTAACTCCTCACTCGCCTTCCCTCTCACCACGCAATCTTCGCCGGAAAAAATTCCGCAAACAGATCATCGTAGTAAGGCTTCAACTCTTTCAGGTTCGGCTTCGTGTGCCCCTTCGAATACAGATCGTAGGGATTGAACTTCAGCACCCACGGCAACATCGCCCGGTCCTGCTCGTTGCACAGGTAGTCGTACGCTCCATGCCGGTGCCACGCGTAGAACGAGTGGAAGCGCAGCATGTAGAGCGCCTCCATCGGCAGGTAGTTCTTCATCACCTCGTAGATGTAGCCGTCGTGTCCGAACGACATCTTCACCTTGTCCAGGCCGCAGTTCGGCTCATAGATTCCATACTTCGATTGGTACAGCGGATTCTTATAGTCAGGATTGTCGCGGAAGTACTCCGGAAACACGACCAGCTCGGAGTACGCGCAGCCCGTCGGAAACGTATCGCCCACCACGCCCCACTGCGGCTCGCCGTACAGGCAAAGACACTTGCCCAGGTCGTGAACGAAACCGGTCGCCACCATCCAGCGCGGATGCCCATCCCTGCGAATCGCCTCGGACGTCTGCAACAGGTGCTCGAGCTGCGTAAGGTCCGTATCCGGATCGCTGTCATCCACCAGCGTGTTCAAATACTCCGCCGCGTCCCAGATGCTCTTCTCGCCACGCGTCAGTCCGAAGTACTCCTTCTCCTTCGCGAGCACATACTCACGCGTCTGGTACGTGTGGTTCAGACGGTAGAATTCAGCGACGCCGGGGTTCGCCTGCGCGTCGTACTGGCGAAACTCCTCCTGGGACTTCCCTTCCTTGTACCGTCCTTCGAGGAACTCTTCCCACTCCTCCATGTCATTGGATAATGGTTTCTGCTCAACCTCGGACAGCGGCGTTGTGGGGCTCATCGGGTTCCCTCTCGAAGACGGCGGTTTACGTTAGCGGTAACTATAGATTTTTTGACCCACAATTTGCAATCAAAAACGCTCAGAACCTTTCTTGATTGACAAAAAACACCCTTAATCGATAGCGTGACGAACGTGCGTAACCGGTAACTAAATCCGCGCCCAGGAGCTTCCAGAAGTGCGACTCACGAACGCAAAAGCCGTGCTCACTGACGTCCAGTTCTGGATCCCGGTCGCTCGTTCTCCTCTTCGGCCTCGCCCTTCTCGTCTGGCTGCACTGAGCACCGCAAACTATGGCAACCCAATCACTTCCGCGATACACCCGCACCGGCTCCACGCACGTCCTCGGCGTCCTCTGCGGCCTCACCGCGGGCGTTTGGCTCGGCGCCGCCGAGGCCCCCACAAAGCTCGTCCACGCCGGTTTCTCCCCTTTTGCGATCTCCCTGTGCATGGTCGCGGGAGTTTTTACAGCTCGCTGGAGCTTCCCAACCCTTTTGAAAGGAACAACTTACGTCTTCGCGGACATTGCGCCGCCGCAAGCACCTCCTGGTCTGGGCGATCCTCGCCGGCGCACTCTGGGCGGTCGCTAACACACTGACAGTATTCGCCATCCGCGACGTCGGCCTCTCCGTCGCCTTCCCCATGTGGAACACCAACTCGCTCTTCGGTCTGCTCTGGGGACGTGTCCTCTTTCGTGAGCTGGATGGAGCCGACGGCCGAACAATCTCCAAGGTCGATTGCAGGCGCAGTCTGCATTGTTATCGCAGCTATCATGCTTGGATTCAGCACAGTACACGGAGGCGGTGCGACGAACCACAACGCTGTCGGTGGCGTGCTGGCCGCCCTCGGCGCGAGCCTGATGTGGGGCACAATGTATGTCCCGTACCGGAAGGCATACCTGAGCGGAATGAACCCGCTGTCGTTCGTCACGGTGTTTACGGTCGGCGAACTCGTTACGATGCTGCGTACTTACATGGACTCTCGATGGCGGCCGGCACTCCTCTGTCTTTCAACTGGTGCACAGCCGGCAGGTGCTGTTCTGGCTGTTCCTCGGCGGCTTCGTCTGGGTTATCGGCGATATGTTTCAGCAGTTTGCTGCCAAATACTTAGGCATCGGGCGAGGTATTCCGCTGTCGAACACCAACCAGCTTTGGGGCCTTGCCTGGGGCGCTCTGGTCTTCGGAGAGCTTGCCGGCGCCGACGCGCGCCACAAGCTGCTCGTGCTCGGAGGATCGCTGATCATGATCGTCGGGGCGCTCTTCATCAGCACCGCCAAGGCGTCTGGTGGGGAGCAAACATCCCGCAATGAAGCACTTGAGCGCGAGTGCAACCGCTACGGCCTGGATTACAACGAAGCGCTGCTGGCGCAGAGTGGAGACGAGTTGAGCGAAGGAGCCGGCAGGCGTTGGTGGGACTACGCAATCATCATCGCCGCGGTGGCGGTCTTCGTCTGGCTGGCTTCGACCGCGACCATTCCGCCGCTGCAGATGAATCTTCGCTGGGTCGCTGTTTTGACGGCCGTACTGGTGCTGAGCCTGGCGGGATGCGGATATCGGCTCTATCGGCAGACACGGTTTTCGTGAAGCGTTCCTCCGCGTCAGTCCTGGCCTGAAGCTCCAGCGCACGGTGGACTCGACGAACGATGAGCTTCGGGGGCAGCAGCACGCTTGCAGGCGCCATATCTGGCTTGTTCATCAGTTCGAGCGCGAGCTCGCCGGCACGGTGGCCCAGCAATTCAGGTTGCTGGTCGACGCTGGTGAGAGGAACGCGCAGGTACTTCGCGTAGCGCAGATTGCCGGCACCGACGAATGCGATATCGCCGGGGACCGACAAACCGGCAGCGCGAGCGGCTTCCATCGCGCCGATCGCCGTGAGGTCGTTGTAGCAGAAGACTGCGTCAGGCCGCTGGCGAAGCTTGAGCAGCTGGTTCATTGCCGCAAAGCCGGCCTCATCGCCCAGCTCTTCCACTCGTTCCAGCGTGACAATGAGTTCTTCGGGCGAGACCACCTGGTGATGCAGCAACGTTTCGCGATACCCGCGGACGCGCTCCACCGATGGGCTCATGGCACCGCCGCCGATGTGGGCGATTCGTTTGCGTCCGATGCTGACGAGGTGCTCTGTTGCGAGGCGGCCTATCTCATAGTCATCTGAGCCGATGTAATGCGCGGAGAGGTAGGGGAAGTTTCGGTCGACGAGCAGGAAGGGAGTCTTCTCGTCCCCGAGCTCGTAAAAGCTCTTCAGTTTTACCTGGCAAGAGGCGATGAGCAGAACGTCGACGTTGCGCCCGAGCAGCGTTCTTATCTCCTGGTGCTCGATCTCGGGGTTCTCTTCCGAGGAGGCGAGCAACAAAGCGATCTGCGAGCTGCGAAGAGTGCCGGCGAGTGATTTGGCGAATTCCGCGAAGAACGGATGCACGAGGTCCGGCACCACGAGCCCGATCGTAAAGGTGCGGCCGCCGGCCAGTCCCCGCGCCAGCATGTTGGGCTTGTAGTTGAGCTCCTGCATGCGCTTGAGGACAAGCGCACGCGTCTTTTCGCTGATGTCACGATTGCCGCGCAGAACCTTGGAGACGGTGACGGTCGAAATGCCGAGATCGCGCGCAATGTCTTTGAGACGAATGGCCAACGAACGCTCTCCGTCGCCGTTCAGGCTGTGAGGATCAATGGGTGGCGCCTGGGTTAAGGATGCTCAGGCGGGCGAAATAGATTCAACGCGTCAGCGCGCGTTAGCCTCCGCTGCAGGATGATGTTCGGGTGAAGCAGTCCCTCCGCTCTTTGCGCCCGGCTCGAGCAGATTATCCCGGCAGCTGGGAGGAGCGTTGATGATGTTGCAGCGCGCGGGCAGACCGCTCGGAAAGCCTACGCTGTAGCCGGTCCACTTTGAAGGTTCGGACAAGGGGTAATCGGTGCTGATCATCTGGGCGCCGGAGTTTAATAGAGCGTCACGACGAGTGGTGTCGTCAGTGCGAGCGGCGATCGTGCTTTCGTCCGCGCGCGCACGAACGATGTAGCCCTGGCGCACAAGTTGATCGATGACCTGGGGAGTGCCTTCGTTTTCCTCGACGAATGCGGCGTCCGGGCGGCCGGGGTCAGAGTTGGTGAACAGGACGCGGCCCTGGAGAACAGGATGGCCCGCGGTGTAGGCAGGCCCGGCGTTCTTCTGGTCCATCAGGAAGATAACTTTGCCGCGACTCTGTGCCAGCGTCGGCCAGTTCCCTGCACGAACCGCGGCATCAAGTGTGGGGTAACGACCGCGTACTTCGTCGGGCAGAACCATCTCGTCTTCGTGGAAGACCGAACGAATCGCCTTGTCGAGGCGGTCGAAAGTTTCCGTCGTGAAGAGCTCGGCTTCGACGCTGTTGGGGATCGATTCTGTGCGTCCGTGCTTGGTCTCGATGAGGAGAAACAAGGGAACGTGCTGCGGGTGAGCGATGGACCAGGAACGGATCTCGCGCAGGCAGTCGGTGAGCAGAAGGCAGGAGCTGCGCTGATTGAGATCGGGAATGTGGACGACCTTGAAGCCCGGCTTCTCCATCTCGTGGTTCGGATCAAAGTCGGGATCGGGCGGAAGTCCGGCCTGCTTCGTGAGCTCGACGATCCTTGGATGAGCGAAGCGGCCGCCTTGCGGGTCCTGCACGATGTCGATCTCGAGCTGCCGAACGCCGCCATTGAGTTGGGCCGTGAGAGACGCGTGATGGTACTCGAGGCTTTCGTATGCTTTCTCGTTCTTACTGCGAGCGTACTTCTCCTCGCTGGGCGCGAATCCGAGATTGTAGCTGTTGTGCGAGCCGATCACCTGAATCTGATTCAGGTGGACGAGCTTGTCCTGTGACGCGGTTGACTGCGCGACCGCGACTTGAGCTGCGAAGAACGCGGCCAAAAGGAAAGCGGCGGTCCTGCATGCAGGAGACGCCGCTGTGGGTTGAACTGAAGCCACGGATTGCTGTCCTTTCAGAGCATGGTGCGATTTCTTACAAGAGTTATCGTGTGTCGTTTTCTTAGAAGAGAATCTTCGCAGCAAATTGCATCTGACGCGCCGGGAAGTAGCTGGTGATGGACCCGAAGGCGCTGCCATCGGTGATGGAGGTGTCGGGCGCCTGCCAGTTAGTGACGTTGAAGGCGTTGAATACCTCGGCACGGAAGTCCAGCTTCACGCGCTCTACGCCGAGACCGAACTGCTTGTGCAGACCGAAGTCGGTGTCGTAGTAGGGGAAACCGCGGATGATGTTACGCGAGACGTTTCCGTAGGCCGAGGTGTTGCCGTAGAGGGCGTAGGAAGGAAGCGCGTAGCTCGACAGCGGAAGGTAGTTGGTCAGGCCAGAGTACTTCGACGCCTTCTTCCAGGAAGACTGCGGATTGCGAAGCGGCGTGCCGGGTATGTGCTGCGGACGAAGGGTGACAAGATCGGTCGTGTAAAGCATGCCGGTCGTGCCGTTCGTTGTCGAGCTGGAGTAGGTGATGTTGAGCGGAAGCCCGCTGGTCACGGTGTTGATCATGGTGAGCTGCCAGCCGCCGAGGACCTGCTGCATCAGGCCGTTCGCGCCCTGGCCCCAGTGCTGGCCGTGGCCGTAGGGGAGGTCCCAAACAACCGAGGTAGTGTTGTCGAGCGGTTGGTCATAGCTGGATGGGCCGTAGTCGTTTGCGGGATTGGCGATATTGACGCGCGAGTTGTCGCCGTTGCCGGTTTCGAGATGACCGGAGGCGATATCGAATGCGCGGCTGTAGGTGAAAGAGTTCAGCAGGTAAAGCGCGCCGAGACGCTTTTCAACCTTCACCTGAAGCGCGTTGTAGCTGGAGGTGCCGATCGGAAGCGCGACTTCGATGTCTCCGAAGGAAGGCACAGGGCGGCGCGACTGATAGCTGGGGCAGGCGGAGAGCGATGCCGCGAGGCAGGGCGCAGCCTGGTTGTAATCGGCAAGGACCTGGATGTGGCGGCCCACGCTGCCGACGTATGCGACGTCGAGCAGAATCTTGCTCGGCAATTCACGTTGCAGATCGAGGAAGTAACTCTGCACGTATCCCGTGGTGAAGTTGGGAGGAATGTAACGCGTGTTTACGAGCAGCGGGTTGAAGTTCGCCGGGCTGGTGAGGCCGGCAGCGTAGCCCTGCTGGGTCTGACGGAAGCACGTCGCCTGATTCTGCGTGTCGCTGGTGCACTTGTTGGAGCCGATGGGAGTGACGAACGGGCTGGGGTTGTTGATTGCCGCATTCACGACATTCGGCCCGTTGTAGGTGAGGTTGTTCTCGCCGCCTTCGCGGTTGTACTGAACGTAAACGAGGCCGTAACCGGCACGCAGCACAGTCCTGGGATCGACAGCGTAGGAGAAGCCGACACGGGGTGCGAAGTTGTGCGTAGGCACATGCACCAGGGCGCGGTCATAGATGCTGCCGTTGGATGCCTGGGTGATGGTGTTGTTGGAGGGGTTGAAATTGCCCAGCTTGTTGTCGGCTTCAAACTGCGGCGTCATGATTTCGTAGCGCAGGCCGATGTTTGCGGTGAGCTTCGGAGAGATCGAGTAGTCGTCCTGCACGTAGCCGGCGAAGTAGCGCTGGCGGAGATGAACGATGGTGTAGTTGGTCAGTGAGTACGAACTGCGATTGCCGAAGAGGAAGTCGGCGAGCGCCTGCGCCTGCGCGACCTGTGTCGAAGCGGTGTTGCCACTTGCGGTGTCGGTGGGGATGCAACCGGTCTGCGTGCCGCTGGTGCAGGTCGGGAAGAAGGAAACGCCGCCGGTGGACGGGCCTGCCGCGAACTTGGAGGCGTAGTTGTCCTGGCCGAAGCTCGGGTTGAAGTCGTTGACCGTGGTGTGAATCAGCTGCTGCTCGTAACCAAACTTGAGCGAGTGCTTGCCGCGAACCCAGGTGAAGTTGATCTTGGGGTTGTAGATGGTGGGCCACTGGAACTGCGGGCTGGAGGGCTGATCCCCGAGCTGCGTGAATCCGGTGATCGACTGCGCGTTGAGCGGGCGGCTCAGCGAAGGATCGGATGGGAAACCGTCGGTGATGCCGAACTGCGATTCGAGGGATGGCTGGCCGGCGAGGTACGGGGTCTTGCCGCCCTTGTTGCCGGTCCAGGCGAATCGGAAGTCGAGCAGCTTGTTTGCGCTGATTGTCCACGTGGCACCGCCGGCGATCTGCCGATTCTTGATATACACGTTCGAATTCGCGTTGCCGCCGGAGTTGCCACCGACGGTTGGAGGATCGAAGATGTAGCCCTGATGCTCGCTGTAGCGGCTGAAGAGCTGCCACTTGCCGTAGTGCTGGTCCACACGAATGTCGCCCTTATCGTCGTTGACTGTGCCGCGTGGCGCGTTCGAATAGTTGTTGGTGATGTTGGAGTACGCGACGGAGCTGCCGCCGACGTTGTTCGACGGCAGATAACTCATAACAGCAAGCGCGAAGGGTGTCGCGGCGGCGGAGATGTTGCCGGAGGTATAGATGGTGCCCGTGATGGGGTTGTACAGCGGGATCGGCGCGGTCGATCCGTCGACGCGGTGAAGCAGGAAGATGCCCTGGCGCTGCTCGGTATTGGGCAAAGTGACGGGAGCCAGCTGATAGTTGAAGATCTGGCGCAGGCCCTCGTAATCGGCGAAGAAGAAGACCTTGTCCTTGATGAGGGGACCGCCAAAGGTTCCGCCGAACTGATTCCGGATGAGCTTGGGCTTGGTGTTGGTGACCGGCTCGATGGGACCAACGGCGTTCAGGCTGGTGTTGCGAATGTAGTCCCACGCACGACCATGGAATTCGTTGGTGCCGCTGCGCGTGGACACGTTGATGACAGCGCCGGGCATGCGGCCGTACTCGGCCGAGTAGTTGTTGGTTTCGAGGCGAAACTCGCTGACCGCGTCAGGCGACGGGGCGATGTTTTCGTTTTCGAAGCCCTGATTCGAGGTGCCGTAGTTCGAGTTCTCCAGACCATCGAGGAGAAACTCGTTGAACTCGGAGCGCATGCCGTTGATGTTGTACGAATCGGCTCGGCTGGATGCCGTCTGGTTCTCGAGCATGGATTTGCGTGTGCCGGGCGCGAGCAGAACGAGATCGGCATAGTTTCTGCCGTTGAGCGGGAGGTTCTCGACTTCCTTCGTGCCGATCACCTGGCTGCGCGAGCTGGTCTGCGTCTCCAGTAACTCGGCAGCAGAGGTCACCTCGACCACCTGAGAGACGGCTCCAGGTTTCACGGCGACGTCGACGCGCTGTCGGGCGTCGGTGGACAGGTTGAAGGTCTCCGTCTTCGCCCGCTCGAATCCGGTAGCTTCGGTTGTGATCTGGTAGTTGCCGATCGGGACTGAATCGAACTCGTATTTGCCTTCTTTGTCGGTGGCAGCCGTCTTCGAAACATTCGTCGCGATATTGGTCAAAGTGACCGTCGCGCCTGAGACGAGTGCGCCTGTGTTGTCGCGCACGTAGCCGAGCACAGACGCCGAACCGAACTGGCCGAGCGCGGGCATGGCTGCGAGCAGCAGGCAGGCGACCGGCAGAAATGCTTTGGAAGCGCCCCCCAAGATTTTGTGCAGCACTGCGTTCACGGCATCCTCCAAAGGTGCATAATCCGTGGTCCACCCTGTGCCCGTAGACCCGACACAGCGAGACAGCGGTTTGAAATTGTTTATGCGACGAACGCTAGGCGTCGGCGAGTGCTTCTGTCAAGTGACTTTACCGCTAACGCGATGCGGGCTTGGTAACTTTATAACTCGCATGACTGCAGTTACTTGTGAATGCACCGTAAATACGTGAGCGGTGAAGGGTCATCCGTCGCAGGTAGCTGATCTGGAACGCGTTTGCTCGTCCGCGTTCTCGTCGATCACCTCCGAGCGATACTCAGTCCGGCATGCAGGCGCCAGCGTGCCGAGATCGCGATTGGCGATGCCAAGCTGCCCGCTTCGGTGCCGTCGATTGAGTGCGGTCGCCGATGGCGAAGTCACGTTCCATTTCTCTGTATGCCGAGATGCCGCGAAGCTTTGAGAAACCGTAGACCACCCGTTTGCCTTCACTTCTTTCAACACTCAGGAGATTGTCGCTCCAGTTTGTGTCGATAACCCGCGCGTAGGATCAAGCGACGACGTGCTATCGCAGCAGGAAACGGAATGTGATCAAGCGCAAGCAGCAGAGGCCAAGCTTCCTAAGGACGTGCATTCCTCGCAGTCTCTGAGAAGTTAGACTGCGCGATGTTCTCACGTTCTCTCAAGAGCCCAAGTTGAGCTTCTCGCGCGCCAATCGAAAGCCAGCCGGTTGATGTCCAATACACTATTTCGTCTTATATTAAGTGCGGCTGGGCGTCCGTTTCAGGCACCGGGGAGGCGGGTGCTGGGATGGTAGCGGGCTCGGCCGATGTGACCTGACCAGCCTTCTCCTGGGCTTGCAACTCCTGATCGTTGGCTCGCTTGGATTTGGCATTCGCCTTGTCAACAGCAGCGTGCGCTTTGGCGGCCCTGGTCGTCGCGTTGGCTGAGGACTCGTCAAGCTTCTGCTGCTTTCGTTGTCGCTTCAGTTCTTTCCTGGTCATTGTGTACGGCGGCTGTGACATCGCGGTCGTTGCCGCAGCCGGATCGGCTTGGCTAGCTGCGGGAACTTGAGGCGGGGTTGCCGGATCTGTCTGTTGCGCCATGACGCCGCTGGCAAGCATCGCGCAGAGCGCGAAGGAAGCGAATTGGATCGCTCGTGCTGGGGAAGTCCTCATTCAATACCATCTCTCTATGGACATAGCCCATGTGATGTCAGATGGCATGATATGAGGAATGGGTACCTAAGGTGCAAACGAAAGGATGGCGTGTGACCTTTCGGCCGCGCGGTGACACCATTCCCCTTCCGCTTGTTTCATTGCGGCGGGTGCGGTTGGCAAACTGGGTGGAATCATGGGGACGATGATGTCCCCGATAGTGCCGTTTAGTCACCACGGCGTCACCAGATTCGGGTGTGCCTGTGATCGCACCAGCTAAATTATCGGACTAATTGGCGTCCCCGACGGGATTCGAACCCGTGTTACCGCCGTGAAAGGGCGATGTCCTAGGCCACTGGACGACGGGGACGCGAGCGCTATGCGCGACTATTCCATTCTACGCTACGAAGTTCGGCGTCGCGGTACTGCTGGAGGATGAAGTTGTCGGTCATTCCGGCGATGTAATCAGCGACCACGCGCGGCGCGCCCCAACCTTCGACATCGGCCACGTACGATTCAGGCAGGCGGCCCGGGTCGCTCACCCAGAGATCGAAGAGTTCAGTCACGACCTGGCCGGCATTGCGATGCTCCTGCTCGAGCTCCGAACAGGTGTACAGCGCCTGATACAGATAGTGCTTCTCTTCCGCGCGCTCCGCCTCGGCCTGCGGCGGAGAGCTCTGCAACGCGGCGCGGGAATCTGCGGATTTCGGCGACCGACTGTGCTGCGCTCGCGAGCACATTTTCGGCAGTCTGGCGGATGAGGTCGAGGACCAGAGTCTTCTGCATCGATTGCAGCGCATCATGGAAGACGTACTTTTCTTCCGCCGCTGGATGCGCGCGGCGCACCGCTTCGTAGCTGCGCCGGAGAATGCCGACGTTTTCGATAATGTGCTGCACGTCCAGGAGCCCGGATTCGACGCCGTCGTCGAGATCCGCGGTGAGATAGGCGATCTCGTCGGCAAGGTCAATAATCTGCGCCTCGAGTGGCGGCCTCTCGGACAGGAAATACTCAGCGAGCTCCGGATGCTCTTCGTCCTTGTAATCGCGCGAGTGCTTGATGATGCCCTCCCGCGTGGCAAGCGTCAGGTTCAGCCCTGGGTGTCCGGCATAGCGCTGTTCAAACTGCTCGACAATCCGCAGAGCATGCAGATTGTGGTCGAAGCGGAGGCCGTAGCGCTGGAGACAGGAGTCGAGCGCGCGCTCTCCCGCATGCCCAAACGGTGGATGGCCGATGTCGTGCGAAAGGGCCAGCGTCTCCGCCAGGTCAACGTTCAATCCCAGCGCGGCTGCAACCTGCCGTGCCACTTGTGCGACTTCGATCGTGTGGGTGAGCCGGCTGCGGAAGTGATCGGACGCTCGAGTGGTGAATACCTGGGTCTTCCCTGCCAGCCGGCGGAACGCGCGCGATTGCACAACGCGGTCACGGTCGCGCTCGAACGGAGAGCGCCCGTCTCCGGCAGGCGCGGGATAGGCGCGTACGGCGAGCCGATGCTCTTCGGCGCCGAAAACGCCGCAGGCGTGGAGATCAAATTTCACTGAGGTAAGTCTATCCGGAGGTCCTACTTCGGCGTGTTCAGGTGGGCCAGCTTTACGCGGGCGTTCTCGAGCTTATGCTGCACCTTGGCAACATCGGCTGGATCGGCCTCAGGCGGCAGTGACGTTGCGTACTGCTGCAATGAGCGCTGCCATTCGTCGATCGCCTGCGACAGCTTGCCCGTCTTGGCGTCAATCTCACCCAGGTGATCGAGCACTGTCGGATCGTTCGACATTCGCAGCGCAGCCTTGTGCTCCAGGTCTTCGGCGAGCGTGTACTGCCCTTCCTTGTAGTAGGCCCAGGCCAGCGAGTCGAGATAAGCAGCGTTCTGCGGGTCGAACTTGACGGCCTTCTTCAACATCGCGACCGCCTCGTCGAGCTTCTGGCCGCGCTCCGCAAGCATGTAGCCGAGATAGTTCTCGATGTACGCAAAGTCCGGCACAAGCTGCAGCCCCCGGCGGAACTCGGCCTCTGCCTGGTCAAAGAGCTTCTGCCGTTCGGCCACCGTGCCGCGGTAGTACGCAACGAAAGCCTTCTCCTCCGGCTTGGTCGATAGAGCGTCCGCCTTGTCGATTGCCGCCGAGGCATCCTTCCAGCGCTTGTCGCGCGTGTCGATGTCAGCGATCGTGAAGTAGACGTCCCGGTCATCGGGAGTTCCTGCAAGCTGCGCATGCGCGAGCTTCAGCGCTTCGTCCACCTTGCCGGAGTCCGCAAGCTGTCGTGCGTAGGTCAGCTGAATATCGTGATTGGCCGGCATTGCCTTTGCCGCCGCCGCCGCTGCATCCAGGGCAGCCTTCCAGTTGTGCGCGTCGCGATACGCATCAACAATGCCCTCCGCTCCGCGCGCTTGGTAGTCGCCGCCGAGCAGCTCGATGTCCTTGTACGCTGCAACAGCATCGTCCGTGTGATTTGCCTCACGGTCCACAATCGCGAGCCTGTCAAGAAAGAGCCAACGATTGTTGCGGTCACCCTCGGTGTACTTGCCATCCACGGGAAGCGTCGCTGTCAAAAGCCCCTTGAGTGTATGAATCGAATCATCAAAGCGGCCGAGAGCGTCGTACACCAGCGCCAGGTTGTAGCTCAACTCCGGGTTGTCCGAGACCAGACCCTGCGCCTTCTTCAGCGTCGCGAGAGCCTGCTCATAATGGCCCTCCTGCCGCTGGATATCTGCCTCGCGAATCAGAGCCTGCGCATCCTGCGGATCGTTGCCGAGAATCTGCGCATAGATCTTCGCCGCTGCATCCATTTCGCCTGCAGCGGTGAGTGCTGAAGCGAGTCCACGCTTCGCGTCGGTGTTGTCCGGATCCTCATTCACGGCCGCCTGATATGCCTTCACGGCCTTCTTCGGCTGCTTCAGCTGGTCGTAGATGCCGGCCAGCGCGAAGTCCATACGCGCGCTGCGATCATCTGCGGGAACTGCGTCGATCACGCTCGCCGCTTGCGCCAGATCGCCACGCTCCGAGTAGAGCCGGGCCATGCTCAGCACTACCTCTTCGGAGTTCGGATCGATCTTCTGCGCGGCTTTGAACTCCGCCTCTGCCTTGGCCGACTCATGCGCGAATCCGTAGAGCTGCCCCAGCAGCAAATGCGTTTCAATGTCGTTCGGCTTCAGCTTGGCGATTGTCTCGTACTCTTTGATCGCAGCCTGCAGCATCTCCCCCGACTGCGGATTCTGCCCATCGCCCAGCGACCGCAGGTACACGTGGCCCAGCAGCGTGTGCGCGTCGACGTCATCGGGATGCCGCTTGATCTGGTCCTGCGCCGACGAAACAGCCTCGCGGATGCGTCCCAGGCGGAAGTACAGATTCGCCAGTCCATCGGCGAGCACCTCCGAATCGGGGTCGGCCTCGAGTGCCAGCTTGTACTGCTCGATCGCCTGCGTCGCCAGGTCCTGGCGGCCGTTCGCTACAGCCTGGTCCTCATAGATCTTCGCCAGGCCGTAGTGATAGTAAGACGACGCATGGTCGGGAGTCGCAGAGGCGGCGTGATCGGGCTGACTCGGCGCGGCCGCAGACGGCGCGGGGCTGCCCTGTGCAGATGCTGTTCCGACAGGCAGCATCAGCGCGCAGCCCAGAAAGAGAGTTGCGTGAAAAATCGTCTTGGTTATGCGCACGTTCCGGGCCGCCTTCAATTGGTCGCTTTCGCCGAGTTCAACCGCTTAATCTTTAGACTGTAGTCTACAGAATTTGGATGCGATATACCCGATTTCATAGCACGCTATAACCTACCCGTGCCGGAAGTGACGCAACCCTGTCATTACCATTGCAATACCGAGCCGATTGGCGGCTTCCACCACCTCGGGATCCCTTACAGACCCGCCAGGCTGAATGATCGCCGTCGCCCCTGCCTTGGCGATCGTTTCCACGCCATCCGGGAAGGGGAAAAACGCATCCGAGGCCGCCACCGTTCGCTCCAGCGGCAGAACAGCCTTCATGGCCCCGAAGCGCGCTGCATCCACCCTGCTCATCTGGCCGGCGCCGACGCCGACTGTCTGGCCGAATCCACCTTCCAGGCGCGCATAGACGATCGCGTTCGACTTCACGTGCTTGCACACCTTCCACGCGAACAACAGCGCGTCCGTCTCCTCTTTCGTCGGCCTGCGTTCGGTCGCGACCTTGAAGCTTTCGGCTGTCGTCACCGCCCGCGTCTTCGTCCTGCAGCAGGTATCCGCCCGAGATCTGCTTCAACACGCGGTCGACTTTGCCGGGCTTGATCTTCAGCAGGCGCAGGTTCTTCTTTGCGGAAAACGCCTGCAACGCCTCCGGAGTGAACTCCGGCGCGACAATCGCTTCGACGAACAGCTTCGCGATCTCCGCTGCGGCGTCGGCATCCACCGTGCGATTGATGCCAATTACGCCGCCGAAAGCTGACACCGGGTCGGCCTCCAGCGCGCGCTTGTACGCCTCGAGCACTGAACTCCCCTGCCCTACACCGCATGGATTCGTGTGCTTGATAATCGCGACCGCCGTCTGCTCGAACTCGCTGGCCAGAGCCCAGCACGCGTCCAGATCGACGAGGTTGTTATAGCTGAGCTCCTTGCCCCCCAGCTGCTCGGCTCCCGCGATTCCCTGCCCGCTGCCGTCGATATATACGGCCGCGCGCTGATGCGGATTCTCTCCGTAACGGAGGACCGTCTTGCGCTCCGCCTGAACGCGCAGCGTGCGCGGAAACTCCGCACTGCGCTCCACGCTGCCCGGCTCCTCCGGCAGCGACTCCAGCGTCGATGCAATTCCGGAGTCGTACGCCGCCGTCGTTGCGAAGGCTGCTCTGGCTAGGCGCCAGCGTGTCGCGCCACTCAGCGCACCGCCATTCGCCCGCAGCTCGTCGGCGATCGCCGGATAGTCCTCCACGCGCGACACGACAGCGACATCCTCAAAGTTCTTTGCCGCAGACCGCAGCATCGACGGCCCACCGATGTCGATGTTTTCGATAATCTCCTCAAACTTCACTCCCGGTTTCGCGGCGGTCTTCTCAAACGCATACAGATTCACCACAACCATGTCGATCGGCGGAATCTCATGCTCTTCAACTGCAGCCACATGCTCCGGGTCTGCGCGACGATGCAGAATTCCGCCATGCACCATCGGGTGCAGTGTCTTCACACGGCCGCCGAGCATCTCCGGAAACCCCGTAAGCTCGCTGATGTCCTTCACGGCAAGCCCGGCATCGCGCAGCGCCTTCGATGTTCCGCCCGTCGATACCAGCTCAACGTGCAACTCGCTCAGGGTTCTTGCAAACTCAACCAGCCCGGCCTTGTCCGTGACGGATAGCAGGGCCCGGCGCACAACCTTCAGATCACTCATTCTGATATTGATTCTATCCGGGTGAACCGCGCTCCCTGCCAAGCAAACGTGTGTTTATCGCCCGGAAGAATTCGCGCCGCCGTCCTGTACGCGAATCGCCTCCGTGACCGCGCGCCCAACGCAGGCGCTCGGCCGGTTTACACCCAGCAGCGCCGCAAACGTCGCGGCAATATCCACCGGCTCGGCATGCTCCAGATACGTCCCGGGCACAAACGGGCTTCCGAAGAACGCCAGCGGCACGTGCCGGTCATAGCTGTAGGGCGAAAAGTGACCCGTTCCCGTGCCGCCATGCTCGCCCGGCACATTGTCGAAGCCCGGTGTGACATAGACCCACCATCCGCCGTTGGTCGTGAAGCTGTGCAGAATCAGCCGTCCCTCTTCCGTGTTCGGCACATCACCAGCCTGCATCTGGAGCTTGGTGTAGACGTGCCGGATGGTCGCCGGCTGCAGTGCGTGGTTCTGCGCCGGAGCAGGCTGTCCTTGCGCGGCCGCAAGCGCGTCGGGAATCATCTCCGCGACCACGTGCTCGGCCGCGCGCTCGCCCATGTTCACCGCGGCGAATGCATTCTCATCGATCTGCACAAACGGCAGGCCGCCCCCGAGCACAAACTTCGTGTCTGTTCCCGGCTTGAGCTTCGCATCGAGTTCCTTGTTCAGCTCGGCGTTCATTGCCGCATACGGGAACACCGCCGCAGGCATGCCCTCTTTCGCAGCCGCGGCCGGCGAGGTCGCAACACCGTGATCGCCCGTCAGCGACACCCACACGTTCGCCAGCCCGCCATCCACATGCGCATCCAGGAAGCGGAAAAAGTCGTCGAGCTGGCCATCCATCGCGTCGATCATCTGCCGCTGTCTCGGCGAGTCCGGCCCCACGGCGTGCCCCAGGATGTCCGTCGACGAGATACTCACCGTCAGGACATCCGTCACATCATGGCGGCCCAGCTTCTCCGCAGCTACGAGCGCTTTCGTGAAGTTCAGCTCGTACTCGACAGCCGCCGGAGTCGCGCCGACTTTCTCGTAAAAATCGCCGCTTGTGACGCCCGCCGCCTTCCGCGCACGCTCGGCGAAATCAGCCGAGTTGAATGCCTTCACCCAGCCGGGCAAGTCCTTCACCCAGTACGTCGAGCTCTCCCAGTGCCCTGTCGCGCGATCGATCCAATAGGCACCGGCCGATGCGTGCCCGGACGTCAGGATGGCCGCCCGGTCCTTCAGCGAAACACCAAACAGCTTCGCCTTGCCCCCCGTCGACAGCACCACCTCATCGCCCAGCGTGGACGCGAGCTCATTGCGCGGTGACGCTCCAAGCGCCGCTTCCGAGCTGGCGCCCACCAGCGGATAGGCGTTGTCTTCGACCGACGACACCATGTGCGTCGTCGAGCGGCTCAGGTCCCACCATTCATTCACGCCGATGTTGTGGCCGTTCGTGTACGCTCCCGTCCCAATCGTCGAGTGCCCCGGCGCCGTCATCGTGTTGCCGTAGCCGTAGTAGCACTGCGGAAAATACGCGCCCTTCTTCAGGAACAGATTGAACCCGTCCTCCGCCTTGAAGTCCGCTCGATAGCGGTCCAGGTAGTCGCCGCGAAACTGGTCGATGACCAGCACCACGACCAGCTTGGGCTTTGCATCGTAAGCGCTTCCCCAGGCCGGGGACCAGCACACACCTGCTACCGCGATTACGGCCACGCACCACACCATCAGCTTCCGCATGCGCCCGAGTATACCGTCGCGGTACGAGGCCACCATCGCTGGTGTGATTCCCGGCACGCTAAACTATTGCGGATATGCTTGATCTCGCCTTTGTCCGGGCCAACCTGCCGTTGGTGGAAGAAAAGCTGCGCCAGCGCGGTGCGGACACCTCTCTTCTCTCGAACTTCGTCACGCTCGATCGCGACCGCCGCTCCGCAATCACGGAAGTTGAGACCCTCAAGGCGCAACGCAACGCACTCTCGCAGCAGATCGGCCAGTTGAAGCGCGAAGGCAAGGACGTTGCCGCCGTCACGCTTGAGACCACCTCCCTCAAGGACCGCATCGCCGCACTGGAAGCCCGCGCGAACGACCTCGATCTCGAAATGCGAACCCTGCTCGAGCAGATCCCTAATCTGCCGCACGACTCCGTTCCCGTCGGAGCGTCCGAGCAGGACAACAAGCTCGAAAAGACCTGGGGCGAACCCACGCAGTTCGACTTCCCCGCGAAACCGCACTGGGAGATTGGTGAAGCTCTCGGCATCATCGACTTCAATCGCGCGACGAAAATCTCCGGCGCACGCTTCGTCCTGCACTTCGGCGCCGGAGCCCGCCTGGAGCGCGCTCTCGCGAACTTCATGCTCGACCTCCACATACGTGAGCATGGCTACATGGAAGTGCTGCCGCCCTACATGGTCAACTCCAGATCTCTCTTCGGCACCGGCCAGCTTCCCAAATTTGCGCAGGACCTCTTCCATTGCGACGACCGCGGCCCCTACCCCGGCGAGCCGCAGGATTCCGATCACTGGCTCATCCCGACGGCCGAGGTTCCCGTCACCAACATCTTTCGCGACGAAACGATCGACTTAAGCCAGGGCACGATCTCGTTCACCGCCTACACGCCGTGCTTTCGCTCCGAAGCCGGCTCTCACGGCAAAGACACGCGCGGCATGATCCGCCAGCACCAGTTCCAGAAGGTCGAACTGGTTAAATTCACGCGCCCGGAAGACTCCTACGCCGAACACGAGCGCCTCACCCGCGACGCCGAGCGCGTGCTCGAAATCCTCGAACTCCCCTACCGCCGCATGCTGCTCTGCACCGCCGACATGGGCTTCAGCTCAGCCAAAACATACGACCTCGAGGTCTGGCTCCCCGGCCAGCAGACCTATCGCGAGATCAGCTCCTGCTCCAACTTCGAATCCTTCCAGGCCCGGCGCGCGAACATCAAGTACAAGCCGGGCGGCGGCAGCAAGCCAGAGTTTGTCCATACTCTGAACGGCTCCGCTCTCGCGGTCGGCCGCACCTACCTCGCGATCCTCGAAAACTACCAGCAGGCGGATGGCTCTGTGCGCATCCCCGCCGCTCTCCAGCCCTACATGAACGGCGAGAAGGTCATCACACCGCAGCACGTCCGAGGGATCTCCTGATGCGCATCCTCCGCAGTTATCTCTTCTGGACCTACGAGCGCGGCAGCCTGCATTACGACGTGATGGTCACGCTCATTCTGCTGTTCCTCTTCCTTGCCCCGCGTTTCATCGATTTCAAAGACCGCCCGGTCGCCGACGTCGGGCTGCAGCCCACGCAGGTGCTGGTCCGGCATGAAGGCTACAACGCCGGCTCGGAACGCCTCGTCTACACAGTGCGCGCCGCCGATCTCCAGGGCCTCCGCGGCCCGGCCTTGCAGGACCAGGCCATGAAGATCATTCAGCCGATCTCCGGGCCCGTGACGGTCGAGCGCATCACGCCGGTGGAGGACACGGCAGGCCACGTCGTCGCCTACGATGTCACGGTGCACCGCTGAGCAGCTTTTTTGTCTCTCAGCTCGCAGGCAGTCTGCTTTTTCGACACTCCGCGTCATCTAACTCTCTGGAAAACAATCGCTGGCTCAGAGGATTCCGCATGAAGCTTTGCCATCTCTCGCTCGCCGCCGCCCTGATCGTCGCCCCACTCGCGGCCACCGCTCAGTCTCAGCTGAATTCGGTTCTCTCCCAGATGGACGCCGCCAGCGCACGCTTCCACAACGCCCAGGCTGACGTTCGCTATGACAACTACACGCGCGTCGTCAACGACCACGACATCGAAACCGGCTCCATCTTCATCGAGCGCACCGGCTCAACGGAGCAGATGGGCGCTGTCTTCTACAACGCCGGCCCCGACGGCAAGCCAAGCTCCAAGCCGGCCCGCATCGTCAACTTCGACGGCGGAACGCTGCGCATCTTCACCGTCGGGACCAACCAGGTCGACCTCTTCAAGGCCGGCGCCAACCAGGCCAGGTACGACAGCTTTCTCACGCTCGGATTCGGCGGTAGCGGCAAGGATCTTCAACGCGCCTGGAACATCACCGATCAGGGCCCCGATACCGTCGATGGGATCAAGACCGAGAAGCTCGATCTGGTCAGCAAAGATCCCAGCGTGAAGAACATGTTCACGCACATCACCATCTGGATCGACCCGGCGCGCGGCGTCTCACTCAAGCAGATCTTCTATGCTCCGAACGGCGACAACCGCACGGCAAACTACTCGAACATCCGCCTGAACACCAGCGTGAACAGGAAGCCCTACAACATTCCGAAGAGTGCGTTCGGTCATTACGCACTGAGATCCGGTCTGCCCCGCTGTGTGAACGCGAGAGCCGCCAACGCAATCACCACCGGATAGCACTCCATCGTGTAGCGCGGCTCCGAGTTGTCGATGGTCAGCAACAGCGCGCAGCGCAGCGCCACAAATGCGACCATCGCCCACACCACAACTCCCCCTCGCCGCCATCGCCACAATCCGACGCACGCCAGCCCCAGATACAACACATTCAGCGCACCCATCGCATACGCTCGGAGCGAATTCCACGGATGCGCGCCGAACCTCCACCAATCCAGCGGAATCCGCATGTACTCAATCCGCGGACGGAACCACATATCCGCCAGCCGCGCCACCGGAAGCTCCACGTAATACCGGAACGGATGTGCCCGCACACGCTCCTCTGCCAGCCGCGCAAACGCCGCATCCACCGGCGGAGTCGACGACGAATCCTCGTTGTACCTTGCGATAATCTGCGCCGTCTGGGCCCGCTGCTCCGGCGAGTCGAACGCCCGCGCAGGCAGATCCTTCATCGAGATCAGATCGCCGTCGTACTCCCAGTACACCTTGACCGTCGCGGGAAACCCGACCGCCCACGTGCGATACCACCGCATAAACCCATACGCAACCTCCTCGCCCGGATCATTCGCATACTTCGGCGAGATCGGCTGGAATACATGAAACACCCGCCAGTTCCGGACCGCCCATCCACACAGCGGAAGCACCACAATCACGCACGCGACCACTGCGGGCGCAACCCTCACTGCGAGCGCATTCTCGCGCGATCTCCATCCCACCCACAACATCGCCGCGACGATCGCCACGGCCAGCAACCCTTGATCCGGCCTCAGCAGCACAGCCGCCATCAACGCCAGCCCAACCAATATCGCCCAGCGCATCCACTCCTCGCCGGCCCGCCATGCGCCATTCCACCGGGCGAGGCCATAGAATGCCAACGCAACGCAGAACATGCTGCAGCACTCAGCCACTGCCACCGCGGCGTAGTTCGCCGTGAACGGGCACAACACCGCGAGCCAGAGCGCCCAGCCATCCCGCACGCGCTCCCGCCATCCGCCGCACCGTCGCCGCAATCAACCCGCACGTCGCGAGGTCCACCGCACCTGCACCCACAGCACCGCGACATAGCGCGCATCGCCAAACACGGCAAAGCACGCGGCCACAAACAGCGGATATCCCGGCAGCCGGATCAGCGTCGGCTTCAGCACGCCGGCATCAATCAGCCCATAGACATGCTCCTTGAGCAGATGGTGCGCGAGCTCGCCATAGATCAGCGCGTCCCCGGCGAATGGCGGGTGGCGCCACACGAACAGCGCGCGCAGCACCAACCCAATCACCAGGGCAACTGCCACGCTCGCTCTACCGCTCGCTAACCTCCGCATGTCTAACGCATCATACCTTCGTGCACCTCACTCGCCCGTCGCATTGACGCGGCGTAAGTCGCTCAATAGCATGGCCCCAAGAGATCGATCCGTTCCAGAACCCACACACCCTGATGCCAAAGCAGATCTTCTACGACCCCCAACGAAAGCGCTGGAAACGGCTACGCAGGGTCTTTGATCTTCTCGCGCTCTTCGGTGCTATCACTGGAATCATCTTCATTATTGGCCTCCTGCGCATGCGTCCCATGCACGGCCTCGACCTCCAGTCCACCACCAAGCGTTACCGCGCGCTCTCCAACCCGCCCGCGCCCGAGCTCACGCCGCGCGAAAAGCTGCACCAATCCGCTCATCGCAAAACCGACCTCAAGCCCTCTGACGTCGTCCTGAACACGACCGAGGGTCTGCGCGCCGCCTTCTACACCGACGTCGACCCCGCGGCCTACGCTTCGCTCAAACAGCACATCAAGGAGATCGACCTTCTCTTTCCCGAGTGGCTGCACGTCATCACGCCTGACGGCCGCCTCACCGCCTTCTCCGCCGACAACGCGCCGTTCCCGGTCATCGACTCCGCCGGTGTTCACGGCGTCGACCGCGAAAACAAGGTCGCGCACATCATCACCACGGCCAAGGAAGACACCGAAATCTTCCCCATGGTCAACAACTACAACCCCAAGGACGGCGCCTTCGAGGACAACGTCGGCCAGTTCCTCGGCTCGCCCGAGGCGCGCGCCAACTTCCTCCACCAGGTCGATCAATTCCTCGCGGCCAATACCTTCTACCGCGGCCTCACGCTCGACTTCCAGGCGCTCGGGCCCAACGACCAGAACAACTACAACCAGCTCATCGCCGCGCTCTACGCCGACTTCCACCCGCGCAATCTGCGCCTCTACGTCAACGTGGCCGTCAGCGCGCCACCGGCCGTGCTCAGCTTCATCGCCGCCAACTCCGACGGCGTCGTCCTCATGAACTACGACCAGCACCAGACCGGAACCCAACCCGGTCCCATTGCCGGTCAGGACTGGTTTGAGAACAACCTCCGCACTGCACTCGGCTGCCATTCCGCGCGAGAAGATCATCTGCTCCATCGGCAACTACGCCTACGACTGGACCACTCCTCTTCCCGCCACGCCAACTCCCGCTCCCAACGAAGGCAAAAGGACTCGCGCGCACATCAGGCGCCACGTCAAAGCTCAGCCTCCATCGCCCGAGCAGGCCGACGTCAATGCGTACTACATGTCCACCCAGGAGGCCTGGCAGGCCGCCTCAGACTCCGACGCGAAGATCGAGCTCGATGACACCTCGCTGAATCCACACTTCGCGTACGTCGACGAAGACGCGCACGTCCGCCACCAGGTCTGGCTGCTTGATGCCGTCAGCGCGCTCAACGAAATGCGCGTCGCTCGCGCCCTCGGTCTACAAACGTTCGCGCTGTGGCGGCTGGGCTCGGAAGACGCCTCTCTCTGGAACGTCTGGGACAATCCGCTCAAGGTCGACCCCGCAAAAGCTCTCGCCGACATCGCACCCGGCTGGGACGTCGACACCGAAGGCGACGGCGACATCCTTCGCGTCACCAAACCGCCCCAGAACGGCCATCGCACCCTCACCATCGACGACGACCCGACCATCCCGTCGCAGTTCCTCTCCGTCGTCTCCGAGTCGATGGACAAGTACCCGCTGCCCTACACCGTCTCGCAGTACGGCTATCACCCCAAGGAAGTCGCCCTCACCTTCGACGACGGCCCCGACCCCACCTGGACCCCGAAGATCCTCGCCATCCTCAAGCAGTACCACGTCGTCGGCACCTTCTTCATGATCGGCGAAGAGGCCGAGGACAACGTCGGCCTCATGAGGCGTGTCTTCCGCGAAGGCCACGAGATCGGCAATCACACCTTTACGCATCCGGACATCAGCGAAATCTCGGAGCGCTCCGTCGACCTTCAACTCAACCTCACTGAGCGCCTCTTCGCCGCCAAACTCGGCGTGCAACCCGTCTACTTCCGGCCGCCCTACTCCATCGATCAGGAGCCCGACACCAACGATCAGGCCGCGCCCGTCGAGCACATTCAGCAGCTCGGCTATACCATCATCGGCGACAAGATCGACACCAACGACTGGGACGAGCACCCACGCAAAACACCGCAGGAAATCATCGACTCCGTCTTCCAGCAGATCGAGCTCGCCCAGACCCACACCTGGATGAAGGGCTCCATCATCCTCATGCATGACGGCGGCGGCAACCGCCAGCCTACAGTCGACGCTCTGCCCAAGCTTATCGAAGCCCTGCGTGCGCACGGATACACCATCGTTCCCGTCTCGCAGCTCGTCGGCAAAACACGCGCGGAGGTCATGCCCCCGCTGGCAGGCCGCCAGCGTTACCAGGCGATGGTCGACTCCGTCGCCTTCTTCTTCATCTCCTTCTTCAATCACATCGTCATCGACGTCTTCTTCATCGGCGACTTCCTCATGAGCCTGCGCCTGATCGTCATCGGCATCTGCGCGCTCATCGATCGCTTCCGTCGCCGCCACGACGATCCCTCGGGTGCCTACGCTCCTCGCGTCGCCGTCCTCATCCCCGCCTACAACGAAGAGAAGGTCATCGCCCGCACCGTTCGCTCGGTGCTCATGTCCAACTACAAGAAGCTTCGCGTCATCGTGATCGACGACGGGTCCCGCGACAACACTTACCGGATCGCCACTGAGACCTACGCACGCGAGATCGAGCAGGGCCGCGTCACGGTGCTCACCAAGCCCAACGGCGGTAAAGCCGAAGCCCTCAACTTCGCGCTCCAACAGACCGATGAAGAGGTCTATGTCGGCATCGACGCCGACGGCGTCATCGCGCACGACGCCATCTCGCGCCTCGTCTGCCACTTCGCCAACCCGCGCATCGGCGCCGTCGCCGGCAACGCCAAGGTCGGCAACCGCGTAAACCTCTGGACGCGCTGGCAGGCACTCGAATACATCACCACCCAGAATTTCGAACGCCGCGCACTCGATCTCTTCGACGTCGTCACCGTCGTCCCCGGAGCCATCGGCGCCTGGCGCACCGCCGCCGTAAAAGCCGGCGGCGCCTACCACCCCGACACTGTCGCCGAAGACGCCGACCTCACCATGAACCTGCTCGAGCAGGGCTATGCCGTCATCTACGAAGACCAGGCACTCGCCTTCACCGAGGCTCCGGTCAACGCCAACGGCCTCGCCCGCCAGCGCTTCCGCTGGTCCTTCGGCATCCTGCAGGCGCTCTACAAACACAAGGCTGCCATCCGCAACCGCCGCGCCATGGGCCTCTTCGCACTGCCCAACATCCTCATCTTCCAGATCCTGCTTCCACTGGTCTCGCCGCTCATCGATCTCATGTTCGTCGCCGGTGTCATCCACTACTTCATCGACAAGCACTTCCACCCCGAAACCACCAGTTCCGCCGACCTCGTCAAGCTCCTCGTCTTCTTCGGCGCATTTCTCGTCATCGACTTCGCCGCCTCCGGGCTCGCCTTCATGCTCGAGCGCAAGCACCCCGCCTCCAAGGGCGACGCCTGGCTCCTCGTCCACATCTGGATCCAGCGCTTCACGTACCGCCAGCTCTTCTCCTGGGTGCTCCTCAAGACCGTCAAACGCGCCATCGACGGCAAGCCCTTCAACTGGGACAAGCTTGAACGCACCGCCAAGATGTCCAAGCAGGCCGAACAGTTCGCGCAGCAGTAGAGATCGGTAGGCCGCCGGCTTACTCCCCGGATGAACTTTCGTTCATTCATCCAGTACCCCAATTCTGCCTCGCATCACAAACACCATGAACGGCTTGACCCGGCTCGCCCTATCGGCCCTCCTTCTCATCCCGTCCCTCACGCGCGCACAAGACACGCCGCCCGCGGACCAGGCCCAGCCCGCGCCGCAGCAGCAGGGCAATCAGAAACAGGAAACGCCAAAGCCCCAGACCAACCCGGCCACCCAGGCCAACCTGCCCAACGCGCCCTCATCGCTCATCACTGCGAAACCGCACGGCCAGGGGCAGATCCCGCTGCAGGACATCCCGCATCCGCCGGTCGAGATACAGAAGATTCCGCTGAATATTCTCGGTGACACCTACCGCGCCGTGACGTCGCCCATCTACGTCCGCGCCGGCGACCTCAAATGGATGCTCCCCGTCACCGCCGCTGCCGCCGTCTCCTTCTCGCAGGACACTCACGTCGCCCGCGACGTCGTCAGCCACAATCCCAGCTTCAACAACACCGCCGACAACGTCTCCTACGACTTCATGTACAGCTATATCGCCGGTTCAGTCACCATGTTCGGAGCCGGCGAGTTCAGCCATAACGACCACCTTCGCGAGACCGGCCTTCTGTCCGGCGAAGCCCAGATCGACGCCGAGATCTTCGACACGATCGTCAAGCTCGCGTCCTTCCGCCAGCGTCCTTCGCCCCTCAGCAATTACGCCGGCGACTTCTACCAGACCTCCGCCGGCGCCGACTCGTCCTTCATCTCCGGCCACGCCATCCTCACCTGGTCGAGCGCCGCGGTCATCGCCGCCGAGTACCCCAGCCCATGGAAGCAGGCCGCCGTCTACACCGGCGCCGGCGCCACAGCCGTCACCCGCGTCCTCGCCGAAAAACACTTCCCCACCGACGTCCTCCTCGGCTCAGCCGCCGGCTGGATGATCGGCCATTACGTCGTCCGCGCGCACCACTGCCATCCCATCTATCGGCATCACGGCAACCAACCACCGGATTGTGCCGTCAGGACGCGCTAGGACATCGCCGCGCTAAGTAATCTCGGCGGCTTCGGCGAGTAGCCGTTCGCCACGAACCACTCGACTGCGCTCCGCAGTGCCGCATCCACCGGCAGCACGCGCCACCCAAGCTCCCGCTCCGCCTTCGCCGAGCTCGCCCACATCATCTTCTTCCCCATCCGCACGGCCTCAACTGTCGCGCGCGGTTCTTTCCCGCGCAGCTTGCCCGTGATCGTCTCATCGAAGAACGCAAACGCCATCGCCACCGCATGCGGCACCTTCATGGTTGGCGACGGCAACCCAGTCATCGCCCCCAGCCGATCCAAAATCTGCTTCAGCGTCAAATTCTCTCCGCCCAGGATGTACCGCTCGCCAAATCGTCCGCGCTCCAGCGCCGCAATATGCATCCGCGCAATCTCATCAACATCGACGAGGTTCAATCCCGTGTCCACATACGCGGGAAACTTGCGATTCAAAAAATCGACGATGATCCTTCCCGTCGGCGTCGGCTTCACATCCATCGATCCCACGGGCGTCGTCGGGTTCAGAATCACAACCTCCTGCCCCGCCCGCGCCGCCTCAATCGCCTCCTGCTCCGCCATCCACTTCGATCGCTTGTAATGCCCAATCATGTCCGCCTGACTCACCGGCGTCTCTTCATCCACGATCGACGCATCCTTGCGAAACCCCATCGTCGCCACGCTCGACGTGTACACCACCCGCCGCACGCCCACCTCGCGCGCCAGTCGCAGCAGCTCACGCGTACCCTCTACGTTGGCTCGGTACATCTCCGCCGGATCAGGCACCCACAACCTGTAATCCGCGGCCACATGAATCAGGGCATCACACCCACCGAGCGCCGCAGCAAACTTCGCCGGCTCGCGCAAATCTCCCTGCACCAGCTCCGCACGGTTCGGCAGATTTTCCGTTCGCGACGTCTTGCGCGTCAGCAGCCGAAGCTCCGCACCCTGCTCCGCCGCCATCCGCGCCACATGCGACCCCACAAACCCCGTCGCACCCGTAATGAATAGCCTCATCGAGACCATCATACGTGCGGCTTACCGCATTCAATTCGCTGTCGGAGCGCGATCGACGTGATCGATAACGAGCACGCTTACGGGGACCTTCTTCGGTACCAGCTTCAACCCGAGCGTCTCCTGCAGTGCAGTAAAGATCGATGGATCCGAGCTGTTCGTAGACGTGTCGGGGGAGTAGTGCAGCTTGATGTCATAGCTCCCCCTAAGCCCCGTCTCGTCCACCACCGGCCGGCCGGACGGATGCTGCAGCATCGTCGCAAGAAACGGCATCGACCAATTCAGCCCGTTCAATTCCCCATCGCTGACGTTCACGCGAAATCCAGGAAACGCAGACCCCTTCGTCGCCTCAAGCTTTGGTCCACCCTTCGTGACAATTAAAGCGTAGCCCGGCATCAACCGCGTCTCCGTGTGCGTCGCCAGATGAAAACGATCCTCGAGCAACGACTGCAGCCGCGGCCTCAGCTCTTCCCGCGTGAGTGAAACGTTCCCGGACGGCTTTGCCTCGATGTCGAAGTGAACGGAGTCCAGCCACGACGGCTTGTCAGCGATCTGATTGGCGTCTATGCCGTACGCCAGGACGATGAGCCACGTGAGCGATAGATTATGCGCAGTGAAGTTCGGTCGCCCAGGAGGGCTCCAGTAGCCATCATTCGTATCGTCGCTGGAGGGCCGAACACTCGCGACCTCGAAGGACGGCCTTGATTGAGCCGCGCAAACGGATACCACCGCAGCAAGCACGAACGTAGTGACTGCTTTCAGTCGAGCTTCTCCGCCTCAATCCCGATATTCTTCTCGCCGGCGGCCTTCTTCTCCCAGTACTTCTTCACCCACGCGTCGAAGCTCCTGCCGGCCGCGGTGTCGCGCCCGCTGAACTTCAGCGCCGCCACCTCGCTGTATGGAATCATCATCCGCTCGGTCGGCGCGCCTTCCTTCGGCGTCGGAATAATCCTCACCACCGAATCGGCGAGCGTCGATCCATTGCGCCGGTCATACAAATACCCTTCAACAACCGAGCCATCGCGCCGCGTGATCGTGATATCCCCGCGATAGTCGAACGCCTTCTCCAGCGCCTCGCGAACTTCCTGCTCGCCTGCAAGCTGCGGAACCCATCCTTCCAGGTTCTCGCGCTCGCGCCCCGCCATCACCTCGAGCTCATCCGCGCTCGCGTGCTGCAACTGCTCAAGCTTTCCGTGCTCCTGCTGTGCCGTCGACATCGTTACTCTCCCGCCACGCTGGTCATCCGCTCGTTCACCGACGTTGTCACTACGACCGCCGTGTCCGAGCCGCCAATCTGAACCAGCGGCGCGTGCCCTGCGGGCTTCCACTCATTCAGCATCTTTTGCGCGCCCTCGTCTTCATACATCGGCTTGAACATGTACTTCGCCGCCGTCGTCAGGAATCCCTTGATCGACCCGAAGTTGTAATCCACCGCGCTCGCCTCATGGCCCGAGTGCACCATGCAGTTCGCGCAGCGCGGATTGCCACTCTTGGCGCCATACTCCGCCCACTCGGTCGCCTCCAGCAGCTCCTGGTACGTGTCCGCGTATCCGTCCTGCAGCAGATAGCACGGCTTCTGCCAGCCGAAGATCGAGTACGCCGGCATGCCCCACGGCGTGCACTCGAAGTCGCGTTTGCCCATCAGGTATTCGCTGAACAGCGGATGCGTGTTGAACTCCCACGTCTTCTTCCGGTTCGACAAAATCATCCGGAACAGCTTCCGCGACCGCGCCTTCCCAAGGAAGTGGCTCTGGTCCGGCGCCTTGTCGTACGTGTATCCAGGCGACACCATCATCGACTCCACACCAGCTTCCATCAGCTGATCAAAATGCCGCCGCACCGAGTTCGGATCCGCGCCATCGAACAGCGTCGTGTTCGTCGTCACGCGAAACCCCGCAGCCACCGCAGCCTTGATGCCCTCCATCGCGATGTCCCATCCACCCTCGCGGCACACAGCGAAGTCGTGGTGTTCCTTCTCGCCATCCAGGTGCACCGAAAAGCTCAGGTACTTCGACGGCTTGAACAGATGAAGCTTCTCTTTCAGAAGCAGCGCGTTCGTGCACATGTACACGTACTTCTTGCGCGCAACCAGCCCGGCCACAATCTCCGGCATCTGCGGATGCAGCAGCGGCTCTCCGCCGGGAATCGACACCATCGGCGCGCCGCACTCTTCCACCGCCTTGAAGCACTGCTCCGGCGTCAGCTGCGCCTTCAGGATGTGCGGCGGATACTGAATCTTGCCGCATCCCGCGCACGCCAAATTGCAGCGAAACAGCGGCTCCAGCATCAGCACCAGCGGATACCGCTTGCGCCCCGCCAGCTTCTGCTTCAGGACGTACGTCGCAACTGTCCACGCCTGCGATACCGGTACAGCCATTCCTAAACCCTCCAAACACTCCAACAAACTTGTTGTTACGCCGCAGCTTCCTCGGCCTGTTCCCGCGCAATCGCCTTCTCATACGTCGTCAGCGCCAGCAGCGGGAAATACTGCTTGTACAAGTGATATCCGAGATAAAACACGCGCGGAAATCCTGTCCCCGTGTAGTAGCTCTCGCCATTGCGCCCGGGCATCAACTCATCCCAGCTTCCATCCTCATGCTGCCGCTCCACAAGCCAGCGAATCCCCTTCGCCACCGAATCCGACCTTGTATCATTCGCCGCCAGCAATCCCAACAGAGCCCACGCGGTCTGTGACGGCGTCGACGGCCCAACGCCGCGCTGCGAAGCATCGTCGTACGTTCCGCACGTCTCGCCCCATCCGCCATCCGGATTCTGCACCATGCGAATCCACTCCGCCGCCTGCTGCACCGCCGGCTCGTTGTACCCGAACTCCATCGCTTCCAACCCGCGCAGTACAAGGAATGTCCCGTACAGATAGTTCACGCCCCAGCGCCCAAACCAGCTTCCGTCCGGCTCTTGGTTACGCAGGATGAACTGGATCGCCTTCTCGATCCGCTTGTCGCGCCGCGTGTAGCCATACTCCGCGAGCATCTCCAGCAGCCGTCCGGTAATGTCCACCGTCGGCGGATCGATCATCGCGTTGTGATCCGCAAACGGAATCGACTCGAAGATCTTCTTCGTGTTGTCCTTGTCGAACGACGCCCATCCGCCGCTCTTGGACTGCATCGCAAACACCCAGTCGATCGCCCGCTGTGTCACCTCGTACTGGTAGCGCTCGCGCGGATTATCCACCGCCTTCAGCCCCAGCAGCACCTCGCCCGTATCATCCACATCCGGCTGATGATCGTTGTTGAAGAAGAAGCACCAGCAGCTCGACTCCGCAATCTTCACGTTGTGCGACCAGTCGCCCTTGTACCGAATCTCCTTCGACAGCAGCCAGTCCGCCGCCTTCACCAGCCGCGGATCATTCTTCGCAATGTCGCACGCCGCCAGCGTCGACAGCACCTGCGCCGTGTCCCACACCGGCGAGAAGCACGGCTGCATCCGGAACGTCGGTGTCGGATACCCAGGCTCGCCATCCGGGCAATCAATTCCCAGCTTCTCAAACTCATCCATCGCGCGAATCATCTGCGGGTCGTCAAAGCTGTACCCCAGGCACCGCAGCGCCACAATCGCATTCAGCATCGCCGGATAGATCGCACCCAAACCATCCGACCGCTCAAAGTGGTCGAGCATCCATCTCTCCGCGCGCTTGATTGCCACCTTGCGCAGCGGCCGCACATGCACGCGCTCAAACCAATGCGTCATGCGATCGAGAAACAGAAAGAAATTCCGCCATGATATCCAGTGCTTCTTATCCCACCGCAGATGCAGATTCGAATTCTGCCGCCCACCGAGGAAAAGTTCATCAATCCCCTGCTCTTCCGGCAGCTTTTTGAACGGCTTCGTCGCGTAGATGATCGACAGCGGCACCAGGATCGCCCGCGACCACGCGCTGATCTGGTAGATGTTGAAGTAAAACCAGTTCGGAAAGAGAACGATCTCCGGCGGAACAGCCGGCACCGCGTCATAGTCGTACTGGCCCAGCGCGCACAAATACATCTTCGTGAACGTGTTGCACTGCACCACGCCGCCCTGCTCCAGCACCTTCTCCCGCGCCCGCACCATCACCGGATCATCGGCCTTCCAGCCCATCAGCTTCAGCGCCAGGTAGCACTTCACGCCGTAGTTCACATTCGACGGCCCACCCGGATACAAACTCCATCCGCCGTCCTCATTCTGGTGGCGCAGAATCTCGTTCACCGCGCGCTGCATCCGGCCCGGATCCCCCGTCCCCAGCAGCGTGTGCATGAAGATGTAGTCGGACTCGAGCATCGAATCTGCCTCGAGTTCGCCGCACCAGTAGCCATCCTCGTGCTGCTGGCCCAGCAGCCAGTCCACCGACCGCCGCACGCCGTCGCGCACGCGATCCATCGCGAGGTCCAACCGGCCGAATCTCGGCTGTGCCGGCCCTTTCGTCTCTCTGGGAGATGTACTCATTCGCTGGTCTTAGTGGCCCGAAATCGTAACAGCCGGTTGATCCTGCTCCTGGTTCTCACGTCCGCCATAAAATCGGACGGCCGCGGCTCTCGATCTGCTTACAAAGACGCCTGCGCTTTTGGCGCGGCGGCAATCGCCTGCACAATCTCCGGCGGAAGTCCAAACCGGACGTTCTCCGGCATCACCTCAACCTCTTCAACCGACCCGTAACCCTTGCCCTGCAGAAAACTCACGACATCCTTCACCAGGATCTCCGGCGCCGACGCGCCCGCCGTGATCGCCACCGTGGCCGCGCCCTCCAGCCACTCCGGCTGAATGTCGTCCGCCTTGTCGATCAGGTACGAGCTCGTGCCCAGGTTGCGCGAAACCTCAACCAGCCGGTTCGAGTTCGAGCTGTTCCGCGATCCCACGACCAGCACCACATCCGCTCCGTGCGCCACGTTCTTCACCGCCGTCTGGCGGTTTTCCGTCGCATAGCAAATGTCCTGCGCGTGCGGCCCGGCAATATTCGGGAAGCGCTTCTTCAGCGCCGAAATCATCGTTCCCGCCTCATCCAGCGACAGCGTCGTCTGGGTAAGGTACGCCACCTTGTTCGGGTCCGGCACCACCAGGTTCTCCACCTCTTCCGGTGTCGAAACGACCTGCGTCGCATCGGGCGCCTCGCCCTGCGTGCCTTCAACCTCTTCATGGTCCCGGTGCCCGACCAGCACCAGCGAATAGCCCTTCTGGGAGAACTTGATCGCCTCCATGTGGACCTTCGTGACCAGCGGGCATGTCGCGTCAATCACCTTCAGCCCGCGCTCCTTGGCCCGCGCCCGCACAGCCGGCGAAACGCCGTGCGCCGAGTAAATCACCCGCGCGCCCTCCGGCACCTCGTCCAGCTCATTGACGAAGATCGCGCCCTTCAGCGCCAGGTCGTTCACAACATAACTGTTATGAACAATTTCCTTGCGCACGTAGATCGGC
This sequence comes from uncultured Acidobacteriaceae bacterium, assembly GCA_963777205.1. Lineage (GTDB taxonomy): Bacteria > Acidobacteriota > Terriglobia > Terriglobales > Acidobacteriaceae > Granulicella. The sequence goes on from CAVZPQ010000005.1 coordinate 114,807, forward strand.
GCGCCAAACGTCTCCAGCGCAATCTGCACGATATCGATCGCCCGAACCACCCCGGCGCAGAAGCCGCGGGGCTTCAGCAGAAGGATGCGCTTTGCAGCGTTGCTGGCGTCTAAGTTCTCGGTTTCGATGGGGGCGGCTACGGGGCTTGGCACGTCTCCCAGTATACCCTCCTCGGGCGTCCGAAGCACCCCTGCGGATGAACCAGAAACGGTGCAACCCCGCTGGCACTCAGCCCGCGCCAGCGCATCGCTAACCGTCACGTTCTGCTCCGGTTCAGGAGCAGTCATCTCACCCTCGCCCTTCGCCTACACGTGGCCGGAGCAGCCGTCATGCGGGCAGTGGCAGGCCAGCGAGGTCTTCCCCGCCGAATCCTCACAATACTGCGAGCAGTACTTCTTCCCGTCCGTACATACGCAGCTGCAACCGGTGTGAGCGCACTTCTTGGCTTCCGCCATATCGTTCCTCCGAAACCTGCTGTCTTCAGACAGGCACCCGTCCCGCCGGGTTGCTTGGCTCCGACCCCCGTCTCCTTAAGGGCACCGCTTCAGCCGCTGAGGTCAACGTTTGCGAGGGCACACCAACACACCGGGTGCCCCACGTCTCGCTTTTGAGACGTGGGTTCGCAGGAACCCTACCGGCTCTGCGCCAGCATCTGCTCCGCGTGCCTCCGCGACGTCTCCGTCAAACTCGCGCCCGAAAGCATCCGCGCAATCTCCTCCACCCGCTTCTTCTGCTCCATCCGCCGCACACCCGTCTGCGTCCGCCCGCGCCGCTCCGTCTTCTCAATCAGGAAATGCTGGTCCGCAAACGCCGCAATCTGCGGCAGGTGCGTAATACAGATCACCTGCTGTCCCTTCGCGAGCGCCTTCAGCTTCTGCCCAACCGCCTCCGCCGCACGGCCGCCAATGCCGATATCAATCTCGTCGAACACAAGGGTCCGCGGCAATGGCGTCTTCCGCTTCTTGCTGCCAGCCGCGCCCTCCTCCACCGCAACCTTCAGCGCCAGCATCACCCGGCTCATCTCACCGCCCGACGCAATCTCATCCAGCGGCTTCATCGGCTCGCCCGGATTCGTCGCAATCCTCGCCTGCACGCGGTCCCACCCACTCGCGCTCCAGCTCTGACTCCTGCTCCTCCGCATTCACATCCACCGCAAACCGCGCATTCATCGCCAGCTCGTTGATCTGCTTCTCCGCCAGCTTCGCCAGCTTCTTCGCCGCCGCCGCACGCTGCTCACTCAATCTCCGCGCCGCCTCTCGATATCCCTTCGCCGCAACCGCCAGCTCGGCCTCCAGCTCCTTCAGCCGCGCCTCACGATTCTCCAGCTCCTCCAGCTTCCCGCGCACCTCTTCGCCGAACGCAATCACCTGCCCGAGTCCAGTCGTGCCCGCTCCCGCACCGTACTTGCGCTTCAACCGCTCGAGCGCCGCCAGCCGGTCCTCAATCTCGCCCAGCCTCTCCGGCGACGCCGTCACATCCCCCGCAAAATCCCGCAGCGTCGCAGCCGCATCCTCCACGCTCGCCTTGGCCGCGCCCAGCGCACTGACCGTCTCCCGAAACCGCTCGTCAAATTTCGCCAGATCCTCCACATGCTTCAGCGCTCCGCCCAGCAGCGACTCCGCCGAGACCTCCGCCTCGTACAACAAATCCAGCGCCGCATTCGCTCCCGTAAACAGCCGCTCCGCATTCGCCAGCACGCGCTTCTCTGTCTCGAGCCTTACATCCTCCTCCGCATCCACAATGCCCGCGCTCTCAATCTCGCGCGCCTGAAAGCTCCACAGATCCAGCAGCCGCAACCTGTCCGCCTCCGCCGCCCTCAGCTCCTCGATCCGCTCCCGCACCTCGCGCCACTTCGCGAACGCCGCACCCACCTCATCGGTCGTCAAATCCGCAAATCGATCCAGCAAAATTCTCTGCTGCGCCGCATCGAACGCCACCAGCGTCTCCGACTGCGCATGCACCAGCGCCAGCTCCGGCGCAAGCTGCCGCAGCACATTCACCGTCGCCGGCTGATTATTCACAAACACGCGTCCCTTGCCGCTCGCGCCAATCTCCCGCCGCAGCAGAATCTCATCTCCCTCCGGATCAATCCCGTTGTCCTCGAGAATCTGCTCCGCGCCCGGCGTGGCCTCAAACACACACCCCACCACAGCCTTCTCCGCGCCAAACCGCACCACATCGCTCGACGCCTTCCCACCCAGCAGCAGCACCAGCGCATCAATCAAAATCGACTTGCCCGCGCCCGTCTCTCCCGTCAGCAGGTTCAACCCCGGGCCAAACTCCGCCACAGCATGATCGATCACCGCATAGTTTTCCGCGCGCAGTTCCAGCAGCATCTTCAGGGTCTCGTCACCGAGAGCATAGCAGCCCCGCAGTCTGCCGCAATTTCGGCCCGCACATGTGCCTGACTATGTCCCCATCCCCGCATTCGGGCCACTGTCAATCGCACACCCGCGTTTACACTGAAATTGAGCCATGACCGTCCCCTCCCCTCGCTCTCTTCCTCCTGCAAGACGCCGCCGCGCCCTCCGGTCCGCTCGCTGGTCCCCATTCCAACGCTCTCGTGGACATGGTCCACGCCAGCGGCACCACCGCCCTCACCGTCCTCGGCATCCTGCTCATCGCGTCCATCCTCTCCTGGGCGATCATCATCACCAAGTGGCGCGCCTTCAACGAGGCCGACGTGCAGAGCAAGCGCTTCCTCCGCGCCTTCCGCAAGTCCGGCCGCCTCTCCGAAATCGCCGCCATCGCCGACCAGTTCAAGCCTTCGCCGCTCGTCGCCGTCTTCCACGAGATCCACGACGAGTACCAGCGCCAGGCCGGCGGCCGCGGCACACCGCCCAACCCGCAAGCCCTCGAGCGCGCCGCCCAAACCGCCGCCTCCGAGTCCCTCACCATCATGGAACGCCGCATGACCTGGCTCGCCACCACGGCCCAGTGCGCTCCCTTCGTCGGCCTCTTCGGCACCGTCATGGGCATCATCGACGCCTTCCACGGCCTCGGCACCGCCGGCGCCGCCACCCTCCGCGCCGTCGCTCCCGGCATCTCCGAAGCCCTCATCACCACCGCCGCCGGCCTCGTCGTCGCCGTGCCCGCCGTCATCGGCTACAACCAGCTCACCCAGCGCCTCAAAGAGTTCGCCGCCCGCATGGACGACTTCGGCCGCGAGCTCCTCAACGCCATCGAGAACGCCGCCCTCGTCACTTCGCAGAGCCAGCCCACGCACCCGCCCGCCTACGAAGAAACCGCCCCGCGCCGGAGGTCATAACTCATGGCATTCTCCGCCAACGGACGCACCCAGTCCGCGCTCTCCGACATCAACATCACGCCGCTCGTCGACGTCGTCCTCGTTCTCCTGCTCATCTTCATGGTCACCGCGCCCGTCCTGCAGTCCGGCATCGAGGTCGCCGTCCCGCAGACCCGCACCGTCAACCAGATCACCGAAGAGCACGTCGATCATCACCATCGACAAAAATCAGAACGTCTTCCTGCAGGACAAGCCCGTCAACATCCACGACCTCCCGCGCCTGCTCTCCGATCCAACCCCAAGACCCCCAACTCCAAGCGCGTCGTCTTCGTCCGCGCCGACCAGAAGGTCCCCTTCGGCGCCTTCGCCTCCGTCATGGACGCCGTCAAGCAGGCCGGCATCACCAACATCTCCATCGTCACCCGGCCCATCGAGGGCAACACTCCTTAGCCCGTCCTCATGAGCGTCTTTGCCAGCCTCGACGACAACAACCCCGACCGGTTCGGCAGCGGATTCGCCCGCGCCATCGGCGTGCACATCCTCATCGCCGGCTTCTTCGTCGCGCTCGCCTGGTTCGTCCCCCAACGCACCCAGCACTGGGGCGAGAACGCCAGCTCCGTCGGCGCCATCCAGGCCTCCATGGTCTCGGCCATTCCGCTCCCGACCAATATCCCGCCGGTCCAGAAATCCGTCCTCGCTAGCGAAAACGTCACGCCCACGCCCAAGCCGCCGCCCAAGGAAGCCACCCAGCCTCCCCCCAAGCCCACCGACCTCCTCATCAAGGCGCCCGAAAAAACGCCTCCCAAGGTCGCACCCGTCGAGCATCCCACACCGCCCAAGCACCCGCAGCCCACGCCGCCCACCCCCAAAGCCGCCTCCGGGGACGCCGCCACGCAGCTCCCGCAGTCCGTCAACCAGCTCAAAAACGGCACCGCCACCGCCACCGTTCAGGACCGGACCTTCGGCCTGCGCTATGCCTACTACCTCCGCATCGTCGGCCAGATCGTCGCGCAAAACTGGTATACCCAGGAGGCCGACCCCACCTCCTCCGTCGGCAAGCGCGTCACCGTACTCTTCGACATCAACCGCGACGGTGTACCCCAAAACATCCGCATCGAAACCAAGAGTGGTTCCCCCTCCCTCGACGCCTCGGCCCTCCACGCCATCCAACGCAGCGAGAGTTTCGGCCCCTTGCCCGCCGGAGATCACATAACTGTGGAATACGCCTTTGACTACAAGCAGCCATAAAATCCACAGCGAGCGCTAAAGTTTTCCTCTACACTTCAGGAAGAAGGTCTCGACACGATGCAACCTGGCCCCCACCGTGGTGCACCCCGCAACTTCAACATCACCCTCCTCGCCGCACTCGCCGTTCTGCTCGCGCTCCCCTTCAGCCTTCAGGCGCAGGACTGGTTTCACCTTGAAACCTCCACCGCCGGCGGCAAGACCCGGCTGGCCGTCGCGAACTTCAAGCCCGCGAGCTCCAGCCCGGACACCTCCGCGCAAAAGGCAGTCTTCGACCAGACCCTCTACAACGACCTCTCCAACGCCGGCATCTTCGATCTCGTCTCCAAAACCATGGCCCCGCAGTCCACGCCCGGCGGCCAGTCCGAGATCCAGCTCGCCCAGTGGGCCGCGGCGCCCGCCAACGCCTCCATGGTCGCCTTCGGCAATCTCGCCGTCACGGGCGGCCGTCTCGTCGTCAACGGCTTCCTCGACGACGCCAAGAACCCCCAGTACCCGCAGGTCTTCGCCCGCCAGTACTCCGAGACCGCCAGCGACAACAGCGCCCGCGCCATCGCCCACCGCTTCGCCGACGAGATCATCGCCCGCCTCGGCGGCGGCGTCACCGGCATCGCCGAAACCAAGATCTTCTACGTCAGGCAGACCGGCCAGAACAAAGAGATCTGGGAGATGGACTACGACGGCGCCAACCAGCACCAGATCACCCACGTCGGCTACGCCATCTCGCCCCGCGTCTCGCCTGACAACTCCCGCGTCGCCTTCTCTGAGATGGGCCGCTCCAGCGGCTTTCAGATCGGCATGTTCTCGCTGCTCCTGAACCGCAAGGTGAATTTCTCCAACACCGGCGGCACCAACGTCTCGCCTGCCTGGGCGCCCAACGGCCAGCAGCTCGCCTTCTCCAGCTCCCGCACCGGCGACCCGGAGATCTGGGTCTCTGACGCCCAGGGAACATCCGCCCATCGCATCACAGACTTCCGCGGCCCCGACGTCTCGCCCACCTGGAACCCCAAGACCGGCGCGCAGATCGCCTGGGTCTCCGGCCGCACCGGCCTGCCGCAGATCTACATCATGGAATCGGACGGCTCCGGCGTGCAGCGTCTCACCGACGGCGGCTACGCCAGCTCTCCCTCATGGTCTCCCAACGGCCAGTTCCTCGCCTTCGCCTGGGACCGCAAGTACGGCCCCGGCGCCCCCGGCGGACAGGACATCTACGTCATGGAGATCGCCACCAAGCGCTGGATTCAGCTCACCCACGACACAGGCCGCTGCGACTTTCCCGCCTGGTCTCCTGACGGCCGTCACCTCGTCTACGCCAACTCGCCCGACGGCCGCGCCGACCACACACGCATCATGACCATGCTCGCCGACGGAACCCAGAAGCGAGCACTCACCGGCTCCGGCACCGACATGCCGAACTGGAGCTGGCGATGAAACAAAACCCGGAACTCGGCATGAATCATGCCATGTTCCTCAAGCGCGTCAGCACGCTCCATCGGGCCCTAAACTAAAAGACATAAGATCGAACTTCGAGAACCTTTAGCCTGGCTCGGCTGCGAGCTCAAACGCGGATCCCCCAACAGAGGACAAGATGATCTCTCGACAATCCCTCCCATCGCGAAAGCTGACCAACATTCTCTTCAGCGCTTCGCTCGTTCTGCTCGCCGCGACCGGCTGCCACAAGAAAGCCAAGACCCTCCCGCCGCCCAGCGCGCTTCCGCCCGAGTCCGGTCTCGCCGCTCCGACCGCCTCCATCACCGCCGACCCCATGGCCATCGACCAGGGCCAGTCCGTCGTCCTCAACTGGCGGACCTCAGGCGCCACCTCGGTCTCCATCGACGGCATCGGCAACGTCGCGACCAACGGCACCCAGACCGTCACGCCCGAGAACTCGACCAACTTCCATCTCGTCGCCAAAGGTGACGGCGGCACCACCGAAGCGAACGTCCGCGTCACCGTCCGCGTCCCCACCGTCCCCGAGACCGGCAACATCACCGAAGGCGACGCACGGCGCTGACGCCGCCTTCCACGCCGCCGTCAAGGATGTCTTCTTCGACTACGACAGCTACAACATCCGCCAGACGGACGAAGGCGCCATCACCGCGGCCGCGACCTACCTGAACGCACACCCAAACATCAAGGTCCTCATCGCCGGCTACTGCGACGACCGCGGCTCCGCCGAGTACAACATCACCCTCGGCGAAAACCGCGCCAACGCCGCCAAGCAGGCCCTCGTCGCCGCCGGCGTCAGCGCCGACCGCATCCGCGTCGTCAGCTACGGCAAGGAGCGCCAGTTCTGCACCGAAGAAAACGAAGCCTGCTGGCAGCAAAACCGCCGCGCCCAGTTCAACGTCGACCGCTGAAAGCCAACCAAAGCTACGCTCCACCGAACAGGTCGGTGGAGCGTGGTCTCGTTAAGGGCACGGCTTCAGCCGTGCCGTAAGCACCCCGGAACGGTGGCGGCTTTAGCCGCTGAGGTACGCTTTTCAGAACGCCCAGAATGACCGAGTCGCCCGCTCTCGCACCACCTCACACGAGACTAGACTTGCATCCCAGGAGTCCAACCACCATGCGCACCCGCCTCATCCCGCTCTCCCTCGCTGCCATCCTCCTCCTCGGCGTCGCCCCCAAGCCCACGCCGTCAGCAAGGACATGATCCAGCTCCAGACGCAGGTGCAGCAGCTCCAGGACGCCGTCGCCCGGCTCCAGCAGATCCAACGACGAGCGCATGGGCGTGCTCAAGAGATCTCGTTCAGCAAACCACCGACTCCGTCAACAAGATGTCCGTCGTCGTCACCGGCCTCCAGAACCGCATGCAGAACCTGCAGGACGCCGCCGGCCAGAAGAACGACCAGCTCTCCGGCCAGGTCCAGTCCCTCAACGACTCCCTCGACGAGCTCAAGGCCCGCCTCGACCGCATCGAAAAGGCCCTCGGCAACGTCCAGGCCTCGCAGCAGTCCACCAACGCCCTGCTCGGCAATCTGCCCGGCAACGTCCCGCCCGCCGGCGCCACCCCAGCGCGGCCCGACCAGCGCGGGCCCGGCTCCCGGCACGCCCCTCGGCTCAGCCGCGAACGGCACACCCGCAACGACGGCCGCCCCGGCTCCCAGCCGCCACCGCCGGCCCGTCCGTCCGCCGAGATGTACCGCACCGCCTACGGCGACTACATGGCCGGCAAAAACTCCCTCGCCGCCAGCGAGTTCCAGGACCTCATCAAGGCCTACCCCGACGACAACCTCGCCGGCAACGCCTACTACTACATCGGCGAGATGGACCTCCGCTCCAACAAGCCCGGCCGCGCCGTCAAGGACTACGACCACGTCCTCGAGCACTACCCCGACAACTCCAAGATCCCCGCCGCCCACCTCCACAAAGGCGACGCCCTCGTCGCCATGCACCAGACCGAAGCCGGCATCCGCGAGTACCGCTTCCTCATCCAGCGCTTCCCCAACTCCCCCGAAGCCGCCCAGGCCAAAGCCAAAATCTCCCTCGCCGCCCGCCGCTAGCCGCCTCCTCGCAGCGCCCCGAGATCGGAAGGGCCCATCTTTAGATGGGCCGTAAAAGCTCCTCAGAGAAAAGGGCCGACTTTAGTCGGCCCACCCTGAGCACAATTCACCACACCCGTGTTGCAATTTGGACACAAGTCCACCCCTAAAGTCTCTGCTTCGAAGACTTTGCGCAATTTTAGCCGGGGGAGGGGGTACTCCCCTCGAAAGCTAGTTCCGAACCTCGCGCAACGCCCGCTCCACCCGCTGCTTCTCCTCGCGCCGTCAGCCCCACTCTCGGCAGCCTCGGAGCCCCACCGTAATACCCATTCAGATCGCACCCATACTTCACACCCGCAACACCCAGCTCCGCCATCACAGCATCCGCCTCCACGCAGCCGCTCGGCCTTCAGCCTCGCCAGCCCCGGATCCCCATCCTTGAACGCCGCCCACACCTCATGGCACCCCTGCGGCGCACACCCCGCCACCTCCGGCACAACCCCCTGCACCCCACGCCTCCAGCAACTCAACCGCCCCACTCGCCGGGCCTGCGGCAATCACCTGAAACCCCACCGTCTTCGTCCGCGTCTTCAGCGCCGGCTTCGGCGGAGCCACCGCCACCGACGCTCCTCCACTGGACAGCGCATCCGCCGCAACAAACGTCGCCGCGGGCTCGCGCTCCACATCCAGCATCCGCCGCAGTCACCGCCGCGAAAACCGTCGTGACCGTCACCTCCCGCTTCACAGCCGCAGTCGCCGCACGCACACCACTCAGTCGCGGAGCATCAAGGCCCGCATCCATCAAGCCAATCACATTCCGGTGCCCGCGCAAGCGCTCCGACCATCTCCACCGGAATCTCAAACCCACCCACGCGCGAATCGCTCCACAGCACAACCGGCAGCGGCCGCACCGATCCGCCACAGCCCGGAAGAACAGCTCCACCTGCGCCGGCGAACCCGCCTCGCAACAGCCGCTGCCATCCGAGCGGCGCCGCAGCCAGCACCGCATCAAACCGCGCCTCCGCAGCCCACTCGGCCTGCATCACCGCACGCGCAACACTCTCCGCAGCTACTCCCGCAACGAGCACCTTCTCCTTAGCCGCACGTCGCTTGCCACACGCAGCGACTCTCGCCGCTCGTCATCGCTCAGCCCCCTCGCTTCGCTGCACGGCCCGGACACAACCAATCCCGCCGCCGGCGTCCGCGAGTACCGGTCCACGTTGTGCTCCAGCTTCCGCCAGTAGCACGCGCCATCCGCATAGAACGGCGTCGTCACCGGAATAAACATCCCCTCGAGCAGCATCAGGCCGTGACCGCCTTGTCTTCAGTGAACAGCGGGACGCATGCAGCTCCTGCAGAGAGCTCACGTGGTACTCGCCCCTCTGCAGCGCCTCGATGCCATCCGCCGCCGCCTTCGCCGCCGCCATCGTCGTAATCGTCGGGACGCGCGCCGCGACAGCCGCGCGACGGATCGCCTGCTCATCGAACACCCGGTCCTGCCCCTGCGGCGTATTCACGATCAGCTGAATGTTCTCGCCCTTGATCAGGTCGACGACATTCGGCCGCCCTTCCTTGACCGCATACACGCGCTCCACCTGCAACCCCGCGCCGTCAATCACCGCCGCCGTCCCATACGTCGCCACCAGCTTGAATCCCATCTCGACAAACCGCCGCGCCAGCGCCGCCACCTGCCGCTTGTCATGATCGTTCACGCTGAAGAACACCGTGCCGTCCGTCGGCAGGTGCAGCCCCGCCGCCGTCTGCGCCTTGGCAAACGCCTCGCCGAACGTCGTCGCCACGCCCATCACCTCGCCGGTCGACCGCATCTCCGGCCCCAGCACCGGATCCACACCCTGGAACTTGCCCCACGGAAACACCGGCGACTTCACAAAGAAGTGCTCGCCCGTCCCGAGGTCCTCGCCGCTCGCCACCTGCTCCGGCAGCAGCTCGCGCAGCGTCTTCCCGGTCATCAGCCGCGACGCGACCTTCGCCAACTGCACGCCCGTCGCCTTCGACACATACGGCACCGTGCGCGAAGCCCGCGGGTTCACCTCAATGACAAACACCTTGCCGCGCTGCACCGCGAACTGCAGATTCACCAGCCCGATCACGTTCAGCGCCAGCGCCAGCTTGCGCGTGTACGTGCGCAGCGTCTTCATCACCTCGGGCGACAGATCCACCGCCGGCAGCACGCAGCACGAATCACCCGAGTGCACGCCAGCCTCTTCGATGTGCTGCATGATCCCGGCAATCACCACATCCTTGCCATCGCACAGCGCGTCGACATCAACCTCCTGCGCGTCCTCCAGGAAGTGATCGATCAGCACCGGCCGCTCCTGCGAGTACTCGATCGCGGTCGACATATACCGCACCACCTCGGCATCGTCGTACGCAATCACCATCGCGCGGCCGCCCAGCACATAACTCGGCCGCACCAGCACCGGATACTCCACCTTGCGCGCGCCGGCGAGCGCTTCATCCACGCTCGTGGCCATCGCTCCCGGCGGCTGCGGAATCCCAAGCTCTTCAATCAGCTTCCCGAACCGCTTGCGGTCTTCCGCAAGATCAATCGACTCCGGCGACGTCCCAATGATCGGCACACCCGCAGCCTTCAGCGGCAGCGCAAGATTCAGCGGCGTCTGCCCGCCGAACTGCACAATCATTCCAATCTCGGCGCCGCTCGAAGCCTCATGCTCATACACCGCGAGCACGTCCTCAAACGTCAGCGGCTCAAAGTACAACCGGTCGCTCGTGTCGTAGTCGGTCGACACCGTCTCCGGATTGCAATTGATCATGATCGTCTCGTAGCCGTCTTCACGCAGCGCAAACGCCGCATGGCAGCAGCAGTAATCGAACTCAATGCCCTGCCCAATCCGGTTCGGCCCCGACCCCAGGATGATGATCTTCCTGCGATCGGTCGGCTGCGCCTCATCCTCCTCGTCGTAGCAGGAGTAGAGATACGGCGTGAAGCTCTCAAACTCCGCCGCGCACGTGTCCACAAGCTTGAACACGGGCTTGACGCCAAGCTTCTCCCGCAGCGCCCGCACCTCAGCGACACCTTCGCGGCCGTCCTTGCCGAACGTCACCGCCAGCCGCTCATCGCTCAACCCCATGCGCTTGGCCATCTGCAGGTCATGCGCTTCGAGCCCATCGATCCCCGCAAACTCCACGCGCTGCAGCTCGTCCGCAATCATCTTCATCTGGTGCAGGAACCACGGGTCCATCCCCGTCAGTCGCGCCGCCTCACGCACGCTCATGCCCGTCTCAAACGCATAGCGCAGATACGCCAGCCGCTCCGGCGAAGGCGTGACCAGCCGTTGCCGCAATCTGCGCGGGTCAATATTGTCCGCACCCGACTTCTTCCCCGTCTCGAGCGAACGCACGGCCTTCATCAGCGCCTCTTTGAACGTGCGCCCAATCGCCATCACCTCGCCGACAGATTTCATCTGCGGCCCCAGCGTCTCATCCGCGCCGGGAAACTTCTCAAACTGCCACTTCGGAATCTTGCAGACGACGTAATCAATCGTCGGCTCAAAGCACGCCGGCGTCGCTTTGGTGATGTCGTTCTGCAACTCATCCAGCGTGTAGCCCACCGCGAGCCGCGCCGCAATCTTCGCAATCGGAAATCCCGTCGCCTTACTGGCCAGCGCGGAGACTTCGCGACACACGCGGATTCATCTCGATCACCGTCATGCGCCCGTTCTGCGGGTTCACCGCGAACTGCACATTGCTTCCGCCCGTCTCGACACCGATCTCGCGAATCACCGCAATCGCCGCATCGCGCATCCGCTGGTACTCGCGGTCGGTCAGCGTCTGCGCCGGCGCGACGGTGATCGAATCACCCGTGTGCACGCCCATCGGATCGAAGTTCTCGATCGAGCAGATGATCACGACGTTGTCCTTCAGATCGCGGACAACCTCGAGCTCATACTCCTTCCACCCCAGCACGCTCTCTTCGAGCAGGCACTCATGCACCGGCGAAAGATCCAATCCGCGCGAGAGAATCTCCATCAGCTCTTCGCGGTTATACGCAATGCCGCCGCCCGATCCGCCCAGCGTGAAGCTCGGCCGGATCACCACCGGAAAGCCCAGCACGCCGGCAAACTCCAGCCCATCGCGAATATTGTTCACGAGCTTCGACTTCGGCATGTCGAGCCCGATGCGCGTCATCGCATCCTTGAACAGCAGCCGGTCCTCGGCCTTCTTGATCGCCTCCAGCTTCGCGCCGATCAGCTCAATGCCATAGCGATCGAGCACGCCTTTGTCCGCCAGATCGACTGCAAGATTCAATGCCGTCTGCCCACCCACCGTCGGCAGCACCGCAAACTTCCCTGGCTCGCATCGAGCGACTCCGCCTCGACGCGCAGAATCTCCTCCAGATACCCGGCGTCAACGGCTCAATATACGTGCGGTCGGCAATCTCCGGGTCCGTCATGATCGACGCCGGGTTCGAGTTCACCAGCACGACCTCATAGCCCTCGGCCTTCAGCGCCTTGCACGCCTGCGTGCCCGAGTAATCAAACTCCGCCGACTGCCCAATCACAATCGGCCCGGAGCCAATCACCAGAATCTTCGAAATATCGTTTCTACGCGGCATCTACTTCTTCCACTCCTCCATCATCTTTCTGAAGTCGCGAAACAAGTAATGCGAATCATGCGGTCCCGGGCTCGCCTCCGGGTGATACTGCACGCTGAACATCGGATCGGTCTTGTGCTTCAGCCCCGCAAGCGTGTTGTCGTTCAGGTTCACGTGCGTCTGCACGACATCGCCCGGCAGCGACGCCGGATCCACATTGAAGTTGTGGTTCTGCGCCGTGATCTCGACCTTGCCGGTCTCGAGATTCTTGATCGGATGGTTGCCGCCGTGGTGCCCGAACTTCAGCTTGTACGTCCTGCCGCCCAGCGCCAGCCCGAACAACTGATGCCCCAGGCAGATCCCGAACATCGGCTTCTTGCCCTTCAACTCGCGAATGTTCTCAACCGCATACTCCAGCGGCTCCGGATCGCCCGGGCCATTCGAGAAGAACACCCCGTCCGGATTCATCGCCAGCACGTCCGCAGCCGGCGTCGTCGCCGGAACCACCGTCACCCGGCAGTTCTCGCGCGCCAGCATCCGCAGAATGTTCTGCTTGATCCCGAAGTCATACGCGACCACATGCATCTGGTCCTTCGCCGCGCCATCCTCGGCCGGCAGCAGCGCATCTCCGCTCTGATTCCGAACCTCGTCGGCGCTCCACTCGTACCTCTCGCGAGTCGTCACCACACTCGCCAGGTCCGTGCCCGTCCATCGTCTTATGTGCCCGCGCTTTCGCGACCAGCGCATCGACATCATCCACATTGGTCGAGATCACGCCGCGCAGACACCCGTTGGCCCGCAGATGCCGCACTACCGCCCGCGTATCGATCTCCGCGATTACCGGAACACCGCTGCGCTCGAGATATTCATCGGCAACTTCAGTCGAGCGCCAGTTCGAAGCCACGGGCGAAAACTCCCGCACCACCAGGCCCTCGATGTACGGCCGCGCCGACTCCGCATCGCTCGGCGACGTCCCATAGTTCCCAATGTGCGGATTTGTCAGAACGACAATCTGGCCCGCATACGACGGATCAGTAAAAATTTCCTGGTATCCCGTCAGCGAGGTATTGAAAACGACCTCGCCTACGCGCTCCACCGGCGCGCCGAAACCTCGGCCGCGAAAGATGCGCCCGTCTTCGAGCGCCAGAATTGCCTGCATGGAATCTCCCTTGGGGAGTGGACTCTATCTATCCTAACAGGCCTGCAGACCTGAAATCCCACACGGCGCAGACAGCACGAAGCCCGGCCTCAGCCGGGCTCCGGTCAACACAGCTCCCCGCGCAACTAGCGGTAACGGCAGACCCGGTGATGATGGCGCCACCAGCAGTGCCGGTGCCGATGCTGCGCCTGCGATGTACCCGCCACGCCCAGCAACATGCACAAACTCAAAGCCCCCAGCACAATTCGCTTCATAATCGTTCTCCCTTTTTCTCCGGGCTTCCTCGCCCGGGCTCAACCCCTAAGAATGCACAAACCCCGTTGCACGCTGCTTCGCACCCGCAAAAAAGCCCGACTCCTGCGCCGGATCTACGCGTGAGCAGAAAAATTTCTGAAACTGCACAAAGGTTGCCCAAAGCCGCCCACACGAATGCGTCCGTTCAGTCGATTTCAATCAGCAGATCCTCGCCGTCAACCTTTAGCTCCAGCACATCTACCTCGCCTCTATCCGGCGGCAACGCCTCACCGGTTCGCGTGTCGAACGCCCACGAGTGCCACGGACAAACCACCGCCTCGCCCTCCAGCCATCCCTGTCCCAGCGGCCCTCCGCGATGCGGACAGACATTGTTCAATGCGCACAATCGCCCATCCACATTCGCGAGGCACACCGGCACGCCATTCACCTCCGCCTCCGTCACCTCGCCCGGCTTCGGCGCCTCTCTCACAGCGCACAACCGCACCCACTCACTCACATCTCTCTCCGTTCGCGGCGTGTTCGTGCCTGAGCCCGCGCATGAGATGCTGAACTCTGTACATAAGACTCATGCCCGCTCCACGCAAACGCAACGACTCCGGTCACAGCGAAGCCAAATGCGCCGGCTCCGCGCAGACCGAACTCCTCGGCGCCACCAGCAGCTCCAGAACTGGTTGATCCGCGCTGGCTGCTCAAAGCCCTCGGCATCGTCTTCGCTGTCGCGCTACTCCTGTCCTGCGCCACTCTGTGCCTGCTCTACTACCAGGGCCAGTGGCAGATCGTGCTGCATCCATCCCGCACCGTCGCCGTCACGCCCGCATCCCTCGGCCTGAACTTCACCGATCTTCACTTCGGCGTCGATGCGACCGGCACGCCACAGCTCACGGGCTGGTATATCCCCGCCGCCAACGCCACCAGCGCAGACACCGCACTCATGCTGCACGGCGGTGATGGTTCCATGGCGGACGCGCTTCCCCGCGCCTTTACCCTGCACAACGCCGGTCTAAACGTTCTGCTCTTCGACTACCGCGGTTACGGCAAGAGCACAGCTCAACATCCAACCCAGGCCTCGATGCAGGCAGACGCCGCCTCCGCGCTCAACTTCCTCATCAACACCGAGCACATTCCACCGCAGCACATCGTCCTTTACGGTCAAGGCATCGGCGCCTCTCTCGCCGGGGAATTGGCCGCACAGCATCACGAGCTCTCGGCTCTCATCCTCGACGAACCCGATGGCGACCTCTACGCACGCGCCGCCCATGATCCGCGCTCTCGCCTGGTGCCCGCACGCCTCCTCTTCAACGAGTCTTTTCCTCTCGCGGCTCCACTGCTCACGTCAGCGCACCGAAGCTGCTCAT
Organism: uncultured Acidobacteriaceae bacterium; assembly: GCA_963777205.1. Classification (GTDB taxonomy): domain Bacteria; phylum Acidobacteriota; class Terriglobia; order Terriglobales; family Acidobacteriaceae; genus Granulicella. Next base: position 130,126 of record CAVZPQ010000005.1, read on the forward strand.
CACCTATTCCACCGGCCCTCGCGCCGCCCAGCCCATTGCGCCTGTCGACGATGACGGTCGAACTCCCATCGCACAAGGATCCGAGACTTCCCGCATACATCCGGCGCTTCCTCGACACCTACGTCACTCACACCGGTCATTAGAAGTGAACACGCACGCGTTAAAGGCGAGAAGGCCGCCGGTGTTCAGGCAGCCTTGGTAACAGGTGGGGAGGGTGGTGCGGCTAGGGGAAGCCAGAGCCGTGGGGACTTGCGCTCCAGCAGTTGTTACATCTGTTCAGACGAACTATCGCACAAAAGGTTTTGCTCTTCGCGTCGATTTTTCTGTGAGAACCCACTCTCCAAACGAGAGGCAACACACACGCGCAAACCCGCATCTTGAGCGGGTTTTTCGCGCATGTCACACCTCGCGTGCTCTCGTTCAAGACAGTGAAATTTACAAAACGATGACACGTCCGCGCGCAACCTTTCATGCGCTGCGCAACACTGTTCTTTACGCATCATCCTTAGACAAAGTTCAAAAAGCGGTCCGCATCCAGCTGCGCGCCCGGAAACACCACATCCAGCTTCCGCGCGCCCAGCGTCTTGTACGCCGCCTCGCCGAGCACATTTCTGAAGTCCGTCGTCACCTTCAGATCGCGCCCTTCGTTCAACTGCTCATCGTTCACGCCCGGCCACGCGCCGTAAACCTTGCCGCCCTTCACCGCACCGCCCAGCACAAACATCGCATTCGCGTGCCCATGGTCCGTTCCGCCGGTGCCGTTCTGCCGAGCCGTTCTTCCGAACTCCGACATCGTCACCAGCGTGACGTTCTCCGCCTCGTCGCCCATGTCGCGCCAGAACGCCGCAATGCCGCTCTGAAAATTCCGTCAGCCGATTCGCCAGCTGTCCATTCGCGCCGCCCTGGTTCTGATGCGTGTCCCATCCGCCGATGTCCGCAAACGCCGCTTCCACACCCAGGTTCGCCTTCAGCAACTGCGCAATCTGCTTCATGCTGTTGCCGAACGCACCGTTCGGATACACCACACCAGCCGCTGGCCGGTACTGCGCAGGATTCGCCGCCTTCAGCATCTTCACTGCCTCAAACGTCTCCTCGCCCGTGCCATGCAACACAGCATCGGTCGACTCGTCATACATCGCCTCAAACGCATTCGACACAGCCGACCCCTGCGCTCCCCGGCCGCCGACCGAAAAGTCCTGCAGGTTCGCTACCGCAACCGCCGGCACCTTGCCCTCGAGCGTCCGCGGAACCTCCGCATTCAACGCCACCGCGCGAAATGGTGATGAACTCCGGCTCTCACTCCCATCCACTTGCAGCGCGCGATTCAGCCATCCATCCGGCGTGCTCTTCACACCCGGCGTGCCCGATTCCATAAAATCCTGCGCATCGAAGTGCGACCGCGTCGGATCCGGCGATCCAGCCGCATGGACAATCGCCAGATGGCCCTGGTCGTACAGCGGCTTCATCGCACCCATCGCCGGATGCAGCCCGAAAAATCCATCCAGATCCAGCACCTCATTCTTCTGAATCGCAATCGTCGGCCGCATCCTGTAATAGTTCTTCTCCGCATGCGGCACCACGACGTTCAGCCCATCGCACGCTCCGCGCTGAAAGATCACCACCAGCTTCTTCCGCTGCGCTGCCGCGCGGTCCACCTCGGCATAAATCGCGCGCGTCAGGAACGCGGGCACCACAGACGTCCCCACCAGCGCCAGCGCACCTCCGCGCAAAAATCCGCGCCGCGTCACACCATTGCGCCGCGCCACATCGCGCCCGCACATATCGCATCCCCAGTCGCTCGCATCCGTAAACCGCATCCTCTTCGCCATCGCCGTGCTCCTAACTCCTAACTTCCTAATTTCCTCATCTCCGCTGAAACTCCGGCGACCCCAACAACAGCCCCGCCATCGTATCCAGCGGCGATCCCGGCCCAGGCTGCGGCCCGCGCCCAGCCTTCGCGCGCATCAAGCCAGCCGCCGGAACCATCGCCGCATCACCCTCCGCCGGCTTCGCCCGAAACGCCTCCTCCGCGCTCTGCTGCGCCGTCGGATCGCCAAACATCGCCAGCACCGTCGACCGCGTTCTGTCCGACGCAGGCTGCCCCAGAAGCGCAATCTCCAGCTTGTTCTCCGTCTCGACACTCGGGGTTATGGCATCCGCCGAATCCGCAAGCACCCGAAGCACCCAACAGCTCCGGCCAATCCGTCCTCACGCCCGGCACCCGATTCCCGCTCAGCACCAGCGCAAAGTTCATCCGCGAGATCAGCGCATTCGAGCTCACCCAGTCCTCGCTCTTCCACGAGTATCCCTGCGGCGTCTGCATGCCATAGATCGGCATACCCAGCCGGTCCATCGCCTGCACCAGCGCCAGCGGCGTCTTCACATCCGCTCCGCTCGCACGCAGCGCGCTCGCCATAAACTCAATCGGCGTCTTCACCTTCGCGCGGTACACCTGCGGGCTCCAGAACTCCGGCGAGCGGAACATCGTCAGCAGCACCGTCCGGATATTCCCATCCGTCTTCAGGAACGTCGCCGCCATTCTGTTCACCAGCGCGGCCGGCGGATCATCGCTCACAAACCGCACCGCCAGCTTTTGGCTCACGAAGTGCGCCGTCGCCGGGCTCGTCGCCAGAATGTGCAGAACCTCGAGGCCTTCCTGCTGCCCGTTCTCCTTGATCTTGTGCCCCAGCACCGTCTTCGTGCCCGGCTCGTGCTTCTTCTCGTCGAAGATCGCCTGCCCAAGCCCGCCGCCCTGTACGGCTTATCGATCGTCCATCCCGTAAAGCACTTCGAAACTTCGATCACATCCTGCTGCGTGTACCCGCCGTTCACGCCCAGCGTGTGCAGCTCCATCAGCTCGCGCCCGTAGTTTTCGTTGATGCCCTTCGGCTGCTGCTTCTTCGCATTCGGCCGGAACATCTGCGCGCGCTCCGCCTCGCCTGCTCCGAATGCGGCCCTACGCTCTCCCAGTTATCGAGATACATCAGCATCGCCGGGCTCTGCGCCACCGCCACCAGCAGGTTCTCAAACTTGCCCAGCGCATTCGGCAGAATCACGTCGCGCTCATACGCCGGCAGGTAGTACGGCTCATTCTGGTTCTTGCGCAGATACACGCTGAAGTGGTTCAGCCAGAAGTCCGTCATCACGGCCTGCAACTGCCGCTCGCTGAACACATCCCGCTCCATCCGCGTCTTCCAGAATCTCCGCGCCCACGACACGCTCCGGCGCCGTCACAAACGACTCCGCAATCTCCTGCTCCGCCGGCGTCATGCCCTGGACCAGCAGCAGCTTCTGCATCGGCTTCAGCGCGCTCTTGAACGCGAACATCTCCTCCGGCCGCATCTCCACCAGCCGCTCTAGACGCTGCTCCGGCGCCATCGCCAGCACCGCCTGCACCTCGTCGGCGGGCAGCGGCTCAGCCAGCTCCCTCGCCTTCCCCTTCTTATTCAGCTCGAGTTTGAGCGAGACGCGCTCCATGGCTCCGCCACCGGCCATATCCATGCTGGCCTGCATGTCATTTTGCGGTTGAGCGCTCTTTGTTGAACTCTGCTGGCCGCTCATCGCCTGCTCCGCGTTCGCGGGCTGCGCCTGGTTGACATCGACGGCCTTCGCCTTCTGCCGCTCGTCGTACTCGAACTTCGCATCCGCAAAGATCGCCTGCGTCACCCGATCGCGCGCAATGGGAACCTGCACATCTCTGCGGTCCGCCATCCGCACCATCGCCTGCGACGGGAACCTCTGCATCAGCTCCGCCTGCGTCAATCGCATCGCCGGAAACTCACTCATCCTCTGCTCAAAGGCCGAGTCATCAATCTTCTGCGGCTGCATCTGCTGCATGAACCAGTTCTGCAGCCCCATCTTCTCGACCGCCGCAACGTCTCCCGGCCGCGGCCCAAACGTAAACCGGTTCAGCGCATGCAGCACGCGCTCCTGTTCAGTGAGCGGTGCCAGCTTCTCCGGCCGCTTCAGCACACTCGCCTTTGAGTCGGCGCCCGCCGCGCCAAACGCGCCTGCGGCACCGCCATCAAGGCGCACATCATACCCGTGAGCGCCGTCCGCCCCGCCTCTCGCATCCATTTTTCACGTCGGCTCACGCGTACGCCTCCTGAAGCTCGCTCCCAATGGGCCTGTCCAATGAAACCCCGGAAACCCAGCGAAAGTTGCGAACCAGCGGTCAACTCCCTGACCTGAAACCCGTTCGACGCCGCATGAAGGCCCGTGGCGCGAACCGCGTCGCAGTAGCGCAGGTGGCCTAAAACTCAGCCAGCTCCTTCATCGCGGCAAACAATCTCTCCGGCTGCGGCAGGATCACATCCTCCAGCAGCGGCTGGTACGCCACAAAGGTATCCATCGCGCCCACCCGCCGCACCGGCGCATCCAGATCATGGAACAGCTCATCGCCAATCCGCGCCGCGATCTCCGCGCCATATCCCCAGCTCAGCATGTCCTCATGCGCCACAATCACCTTGCTCGTCTTCTTCACCGACTCCGCAATCGCCTCCCAGTCATACGGGCTCAGCGACCTGCAGATCGATCAACCTCAACATCCACCTTCAGCTCGCGCTCCATCCGCTGCGCCGCCTGCAGCGCCCGCGGCACCACAGCGCCATACGTGATCACCGTCAGGTCCTTGCCCTCGCCGCACCACCTTCGCCTTGCCAAACGGAATCGCATACTCCGGCCCCGGATACGCCGCGCGCCCAAACGTCTCGCGATACAGCCGCTTGTGCTCCAGAAACAGCACCGGATCATCGCACCGAATCGCCGTCCGCAGCAGCCCCGCCGCATCCAGCGCATTCGACGGCATCACCACCCGCACGCCCGGCGTATGCGTAAAGATGCTCTCGCCCGACTGCGAGTGATAGATCGACCCGCCCGTCAGATATCCGCCAATCGGCACCCGCATCACCAGCGGGCAGCTAGAACTGCCCATTCGACCGCCACCGCATCACGCTCAGCTCATTGCGCATCTGGTGCATCGCCGGCCAGATGTAGTCGAAGAACTGAATCTCCACCACCGGCTTCATCCCGCGCACCGCCATCCCAATCGCGCGGCCCGGTAATGTTCGCCTCCGCCAGCGGCGAGTTCCACACGCGGTCGTTGCCAAACTCCTTCTGCAGCCCGGCCGTCAGCTTGAACACACCGCCCTTGCCCTTGATCTTCCCCTCGCGCAGCGCCTCATCGCGCGTCGCATCGGCCACATCCTCGCCGAACACCACGATCCGCTCATCGCGCCGCATCTCGTCCTTCAGCGTCGCGTTGATCAGGTCCGCCATCGTCCGCTCGGTGTCGTCCGCCGTCGCCGCAGGCTTCGTGTCAAACCGCGCATCCGTCGGCGTCGAGATCCTCCGAGTACACATGCTTCAGAATCGTGTCCGGCGTCGGCAGCACGGCCGCCAGCGCCCGGTCCGCCGCCCGCTGCACCTCTTCATCCACCTTGCGCTCGAGCTCATTGATCCCCTGCGCATCCAGCACACCCTCGCGCAGCAGCCACATCTGCATCCGCGAAATCGGGTCGCGCAGCGCGTCCGCCTCAATCTCCTCCGCGCTGCGGTACAGCCGCTCATCATCGCTCAGCGAGTGCGAGTACGGCCGCATCACATGCCCATGCACCACCGCCGGCCCCTCGCCCGCGCGGCAATACGCCACCGCCTCCGCCATCGCCTCATAGCTCGCAATCGCATCGGTCCCATCCACCTCCGCAGAAGTGGAAGTTCGGAAAGTTCGCAATCAGCGCCGAGATATTTCCGCCCGGCGTATTCGCCTCCACCGGCGTCGAAATCGCATACCCGTTGTCCTCGATGCAATACAGCACCGGCAGCTTCTCATTCGACGCCGTATTCAGCGACTCCCAGAACTCGCCCTGGCTCGTCGACCCCTCGCCGATCGACACATACACCACCTCGTCCGCCTGAAACGCACATCCTTGAAGCTGCGATAATCCACACCATCACTCGACCGCTTCGCCGCGTCCGGATGCTCGCGTAAGTACCGCCCCGCCTCCGCGCATCCCACCGCCTGCAGGCACTGCGTCGCCGTCGACGAGCTCGGCGACACGATATTCAGCCGCTCGCTCGTCCAGTGCGACGGCATCTGCCGCCCGCCGCTCGCAGGATCCGTCGCCGCGCCCACCGCCTGCAGCAACTGCTCCTCGACCGTATTCCCCAGCGCCAGGCAGATCGCCCGGTCGCGATAGTACGGGAAGAACCAGTCATATCCCGGCTTCATCGCCATCCCCGCCGCCACCAGCAGCGCCTCATGCCCCGCGCACGAAATCTGGAAGAAAATCTTCTGCTGCCGCTTCAGCATGATCTCGCGGTCATCCGTCCGCCGCGACAGATACATCAGCCGGTAGAACTCAACCAGCTGCGCCGCCGTCAATCCCGCGGCAACAACCCGTTCCCCTGACCCCTGCTCAGCCCGTTCTGCGACGCGGCCACCACCGCGCTCTGCTGAATCCCGCCCGCGCTCCGCAAGCCTGCCTGCCAGACCTCTTCTCCGCCAAGCCGTCACCCTCCAAAACCAGAGTCCCGCCAGGCGCTCTCAGCTCACCCGAGCCGCTCCAGCCTCGATGATTCTACTCGTCCGCTTTACCCCTGTCTCACTTCGCCACACGACCCTGAAATCCACTGTTTCGCGCCGATACACAACCCAGCCGCCACCGCGGCCAGGACGCCAGATGCCCATGCTCCGCCGACTCGCGATCTTCACCGCTCTCGTTCTCTGCGCTGGTATCGGCCGCGCGCAATCCGGCATCGAGATGAGCGGTCCGCTGCCGGTGTCGCAACCCATTCCCGGTCGCCTGATTGTCGTCTATCGCCGTCCCATCCTCCCCGCCGCGCTGACGCAATCGCGCGCTCGACCCGCGCACAAGTCATCCACCACCTCGCGCATCTCGGCCTGACCACGCTCTCCGTCGCCGCGGCCGACGAGCCGCCGCGCCATCGCCCAACTCGCCCAAAACCCGCAAGTCGCATACGTTCTCCACGACCGGTACGTCACCGGCCACGCACTCCTCCTGCGCCGTGCCCCACTCGTTACCGCACTCGATGCCGCCAGCCCGAACGCACCAGCCTCCGACACCCGCTCCATCCTTCGCAAGCCTCTCAAGCCGACCGTGAACGTAGGCGCTGGCCCCGCCCCGTCCCAGAACTCCTCAGCCGCCTCGAACTCCAGCACCACCCCATCCACTCCACAATCCACATCAACCGCACCCACACCGGCACCCACGGACAACCTCTACAACTCACCCCAGGGCTGGGCCGTCCGCGCCGCCGGAGGCTACGGCGACAACATTCCCGGCGGCCCCGCCACCGGCCCATGGTCCACCACGCGCGGCGCGCGGCGTCCGCATCGCCATCCTCGACAGCGGCGTCGATCAAAACCACCCCGACATCGCGCCCAACCTCGCCCTCAATCTCTCCGAAATCAACCAGACCGCCCTCCCAGTCCCTGTGACGACGGCTCCCCGCAGGACCAGTCCGGCCACGGCACCTGGACCGCCTCCCTCGCCGCCGGCGCCCTCGGCCCCACCACCGGCAACGTCGCCGGCGTAGCCCCGCAAGCCACCATACTCAACATCAAAGTCCTCGAACGCATGCCCGCCGCCACCGGCATCTCCGATACTGCCGCCAGCCTGCCAGGCCGGCCAGCCCGGCGGCCTCCTCACCTGGGTCCTCCAGGGCATCGACGACGCCGTCGCCAACCACGCCGACATCATCTCCCTCTCGCTCGGCACGCTCGTCGATACATCCACCGGCGAAGGCGCCGGCCTCAAAGCCGCCTTCGATCAAGCCACCTTCGCCGCTACACAGGCAGGCTCTGTGATCATCGCCGCGCTCGGCAACGACGGCCTCGATCTCTCCACCGGCACGCTCGTCGAACTCCCCGCACAATCCCGCGGCGTGCTCGCCATCACCGCCTCCACCAACCCCGATTGCGCCGAGAACCTCACCGCCGGAGCCGCCTGCGCACCCGGCCCCGTCACGCGCCCCTACTACTCCAACTACGGAGCCCGCCGCAACGCCATCGCCGCTCCCGGCGGCAGCTATCCCGAAGGCGCCACCATCTCCGAATCGGCGCGGCCCCCTCCGGCGCCACGGCTGGATTACCGGCGCCTGCTCCTCCGGCCTCACCCAACACCACCGACGGCCTTCCCGCAAACGGCCAGAGCCTCGGCTGCTTCAACCTCGGCCACAGCGCGTACGTTCAGGCCATGGGCACCAGCGCCTCAGCCGCGCTCGCCGCCGGAGCCGCCGCCATCCTCCGCGCCGCACGGCCCGACCTCACCGCGACTCAAATCGTCAACGCGCTGCGCTCCTCCGCCACATCCCTGCCCACCATGCCGGAGCCCCAACTCAACCTAGCCGCCGCGCTCGCGACTTTTTGACTCCTGACTCCTCACTCCTAACTCCCTAACTCGCCCCTCAGCTCTTCATCCGGCTCTGCACATCGTGCGCCAGCTTCTCAATCTCCTGCGCCTTCTTGATCACCTCAACCGACAGCTCATCCTTGTTCGTCTTGTCGACGTCGACCTTCAGCTCATTGGTCAATGCCACAAGCCTGTCCACATCCGCCGCAAGGCGCTTGTGCCGGTCGTCGTTCAGGGCCTTCTCGCGCTCATGCTCCATCCGCGCGCGCACCTCAGGGTCCGGATCAGCCGCGTTCGCCGGCCCATCCAGCGGAGGCAATCCAGTCGGTAGTCCGGAGGGAGTCACCACCGTTCCTCCACTTCCGCCGCTGTGCTGCGCCGCCCTCACGCCGCTCTGCCGCGCTCCAGCTGCCGAAAGCACCAGCAGCGTTGCGCTCATCACCGTTACCGTCACTATGTGGCTGATTCTCGTCGGCTGCATCGCACCCTCCCTTTGGCCCAAAGCTACCTCTGCCCCGGACCACCCGTCTTACCCTTGACTACCATCTACAATTCTGCCGAGTAGACCGGATTTTTATTGATGATTACCCCGACGCCCAGACTTCCACAAGAGGAACGCTCCCTCTCGCACCCTGGAGCACGGCTGGCACGTTGACCTCATCGGCTTCGTCCAGCACGGCATTCCCAGGATCATCATTGCGATCATCCTCGCGCTGATCGCCCAGCAGATCCTCGCATTTTTCGTCAAACGCCTGCGCAAGCGCGCCGGTGCGATGGTCGGCAACGCGCATCGCTCCGCGCAGCTCCGCACCCTCGCCGGCATCATTCGCGCCACCGGCTACGCCCTCATCTGCTTCTACGTCTTCATTCAGATCCTCGGCGCACTCGGCGTTCCGCTCGGCTCCTTCATCGCCGCCGCCGGCGTCATCGGCCTCGGCATCAGCTTCGGCGCACAGTCCCTCTTCAAGGACATGCTCACTGGCCTCTTCATCCTCCTTGAAGACCAGTACGCCATCGGCGACACCATCAAGATCGCCGGCCTGACCGGCACGGTCGAAAACCTCACCCTGCGCGTCACCACCCTGCGCGACGGCGACGGCACACTCTACATCGTGCCCAACAGCCAGATCACCACCGTCTCCAACCTCTCGCGCGACTTCTCCGTCGCCTCACTCTCCGTCAGCGTGTCCACGACCGCAGATCCCGACCACGTCCTCAACGTCCTGCGCAAGCTCGCCGCTGAGGTCCGCGCCGACGAAGCTTTCAAGGACGTCGTCATCGCCGACCCGACATCCCCGGCGTCGACAAGATCAGCGGCCACGAGGTCATCTATCCCATCAACATTCGCGTGCAGGTCAACCAGCGCGACGGCGTCCTCCGCGAACTCCGCCGCCGCATCCTGCGCGCCTTCGAAAAAGAGAAGATCACCTTCGGCACCTCCTCCAGCACCCTCGTGCTCGAGCGCCCCGACACCGCGTTCTCCCCACCCGCACCCGGCAATCCACCGGACTCAGTTGACCCCGCCCAAGCTGCCACAGCCGCTGCTGCAAAGGGAATGACCTAGGCCCAGCCTTCCAGCTCGCGTCATCCTCCACAACCGCAGCGGCTACTATCGCATTGTGAAAGATGCGCTCGAGTTCTGGGACTCATTCCTTCTCGCCTTCACGGCGCTCCTTCCGCTCATTAATCCGGTCGGCTCTGCGCTCGTATTCCTCGGTCTCGTCGGGAACGCTCCGCTCGCCGCCTACCGTCCGCTCGCGCGCAAGATCGCGATCAACAACATCATCTTCCTCGCGATCATCGAACTCCTCGGCTCCGCCATCCTGCACTTCTTCGGCATCTCGCTGCCCATCGTGCAGGTCTCGGGCGGCATCGTCATCGCTGCCATCGGCTGGTCCGTGCTCAACGAAAAGGACTCCACCGGGAAAACGCGCGACAAGTCTGCCGAGGTCCAGCTCAGCCCGGACGACAGCTTCCAGGCCGTCGAGCAGAAGGCCTTTTATCCGCTGACCTTCCCCGTAACCTCCGGGCCAGGCACGCTCGCCGTAACTCTCACACTCGCCGCGCGCGCCCAGGGCGGGGGCATCAGACTCAACCTGCTCCGCCACGGCGCGCTCTTCGCCGCCATCCTTGTGCTCAGCCTCTTTGTTTACATTTGCTACGCCAACGCGCCGCGCCTCACCCGCGCCATATCGCCTGCAACTGTAAACGGCATCCTTCGCGTTGTCGCCTTCATCGTCCTGTGCATCGGCGTACAAATCGCATGGAACGGCCTCTCGCAGCTCGCGCCCGCCCTGCTGCACCATACAACCTGAGTCCGCGCATCTAAATCGCCGCCGTACAGATCTTCCGCATCCCTGATCGGCGGCAAACAAGTATTCCCCTTGCACACCAGCGCGAAGCTCGCCTCGCTCACTGGCACATTCGGCAGCGTCTCCGCCAGCGCCGGCGGCAAAGTCTTCATCTGCTCGTCGAGTCAACTGAATCACACTCTTGTTCACCTGGAACCGCGCCATCGCGCCGACCAGCAACTCCTCGGCCGCGCGATCCTCACCCACAACACACACCTGCACCGGCGGCTCGATCAACCTCCGCAGCGCCAGCCCGTAACTCGCCGCATACAACCCGAAGTGCTCCACGATCCCCGCGAACGTCTCCAGCGTCTCCCGCGCGCGCACCTCGTATCGCTCGTCATTTGTCAGCGCCGCCAATCGCAGCAGCACAGTCGCCGCAACCGCATTCCCCGAAGGCGTCGGCGCATCCTGCAGCGGCTTCCGCCGCGCCGCCAGCGCGCCAATCTTCTCGCCTCCGTCGGGCTCCGTGTCGAAGAACCCGCAGCCCGTCGCATCGTAAAACTTCGCTAGCATCGCATCCGCAATCCGCTGCGCCGCTTCGAAGTACCGCATCTCACCCGACGCCTCCCACGCATCCAGCGCCGCGTTCGCGACAAACGCATAATCCTCGAGCACCCCAGGCACAGCCCGCTCCGGTGCCACACCCTCGCCATACGCCACCACGTGCGCCAGCCCCGCATCGCTCCAAGCCTCGCGCAACACGCGATCCAGCGACTTCACCGCAAACTCCACCGGCTCACTCAACCCTAGCGCCCGCCCCGCCGCGATATACCCCGAGATGCACATCCCATTCCATCCCGTGTACACCGTCTTGTCGACATACGGCGTCGGCCGCTTCAGCCGCGCCGCATACATCTTCTCCTTCGCAGCCTTCACCAACTCACGCGCCCTCGCCTCATCGATCCCCAACGCCTTCGCCACCTCACTCAACGGCCGTGGCGTGTGCAGCACATTCTTCGCCGGATTGTGATGCATATCCCCCACCGGCCGCAGATTGAACCACGCCTCCGCAACCCGAAACTCGTCGGCACTCAACACGCCCCGCGCCTCATCGCGCGTCCACGTGAAGTAATCGCCATCATCATCCAGCGAATCATCCGCATCCTGCGACGCATAAAACCCGCCGCGCTCCCGATCGCTCAACCACTCATCCATCCACCGCAGAATCCCGTTCGCCACCTGCGCGAACTCCGGATCCGCAAAGCTCTGGAACGCATGCGCATAATTCTTCAGCAGCTCGCTGTTGTCATACGCCATCTTCTCGAAATGCGGCACAATCCACTGCTCGTCCACCGAGTACCGATGGAACCCACCCGCAAGCTGATCGTGAATCCCGCCCGCCGCCATCTTCTTCAGCGTCACAATCGCCGCATTCCGCGCCGCCTCCGCATCCTCGCCGCCGCGCGTCGCCGCATCAATCAGCAGATCCAGCCCTCCCGTATGCGGAAACTTCGGCTGCGACCCAAACCCTCCATTCCGTGCGTCGAACATCTGCAGAATCGGCTGAATGATCTTCGCGAGCAGCGGCGCACCCGGCTCCCCGCTCCGTCCCGAGAAGCTCTCGTTGTGCTCGATCATCGTCAGCACGCTTCCCGCTGACTCCTCCACCTCGACGCGCCGCTCCTGAAACGCGCTCGCCATCGTCAGCAGCACACGCCGAAAGCTCGGCCGGCCATACCGCTCGTCCGCCGGAAAGTACGTCCCCCCAAAAAAGGGCTTCCCATCCGGCGTAAGAAACGCCGTCAGCGGCCATCCACCTTGCCCGCTGATCGTTGCCACCGCCGCCTGATACCGCGAGTCCACATCCGGTCGCTCATCCCGGTCCACCTTCACCGCAACGTAATGCTCGTTCAGCACCTTCGCCGTCTCCGCGTCCTCATAGCTCTCGCGGTCCATCACATGGCACCAGTGGCACCACACCGCGCCGATATCCAGCAGCACCGGCTTGTTCTCGCGCTTGGCCTTCTCAAACGCCTCCGCTCCCCACTCATGCCACTGCACGGGCTGATGCCGCGCCGACCGCAGATACGCCGACGCCGACCGCGCCAGCCCATTCTCGATTGCTTCACTCATCCCACTCACTCCAAACTCCCAGCCTACACGCGCGAAGTCAGGAGTGAGGACTTAGGAAGTTAGGAAATCTACACACTTGCATACTCCGCGCGACGCAAAGAGAAAAGGCCGCAGCTCTCGCTGCGGCCTTCTACTCTCTACTGCCTACCCTCTACTGTCTGCTCTACTGCGGCATCGGCGGAGGCGTCTCCGTCAGCGGCTTCGGCGGAGCCGGCGGCACCGGCGGCGTCAATCCCGGAATATTCGGCCTCTGGCTGATATTCCCATTCGCCGCCTCCGTAATGCTGATCCCGTACTTGTCCAGCGTGTTCGCCACAATCTGCTGCATGCTCGAGCGGTCGCGCGCATACGCGGCCGTCGCCGAGATCATGTTGTCCTCCGCCGTAGCCAGGTTGCGCTCCATCTGCAGCACATTCGCCGTCGTCGATGCTCCCAGCCTGTACTTCTTCTGCTCGGCCTCAAGCGCCTGCGCCGCGTAATCCCGCGCAGACTGCGACGACTGCACCGCCGCCCGGTCGTTCGTAATCGCGTACACCGCATTGATGACCTGGATCCGCACCTGCGTGTACAGCTGCTGCAGCCGCATCTGCGACTGCCTGTATTCCATCTGCGACCGCACCTGGTCGGCCTGCGCCGTCCGGTTGCGAATCGGAATCTGCAGGTTCACACCCACACCATAATCCGGCGACGTATTGTTTAACGTATTCCCCAACACCGTCCCGTATCCGGAGCTCGGATACTGTCCCGACGGACAGGACTGGAACGTTCCCGTCAGCCCGCCGCAATTCAGGTTTGGATTCTGCGATCCACCGACACCGTTGCCGCCGTAGAACGCATACGCGTCCAGCACCGGTAGCAGCCCGTTCTTCTCCGCCCGGATCGTGATCTGGTTGTTCTTCATGTTCAGCGTCGCCTGTTCAATCTCCGGATTGTTCTGGTACGCCTCGCGAATCAAATCCTCCGTCTGCATGTCCTCTTCCGGCAGCCGCGCCAGGCTCACCCGGTCCGTCGGCACCACCGGCGCATTCGCCAGCTGCGGATCATTCAGGTTCCGCACAATCGCCTGCTTCATCAGCAGCTGCTGATACTCGAGGTTCGACTGCGACGTAATCAGCGCCTGCTTGTCGCTTGCCACCGCGGCATCCGAGTTCACCACATCCAGCGGCGCCAGCGTTCCAATCTGCAACTGCTTGCGGTTATCCGCGGCAAGCTGCGTCGACTGCTGCAGCGCGCGCTCCTTCGCCTGCTCATCCTCATACGCGCTCACCAGCGCCCAGTAGATGCTCTCCACCTGGCCGACCGTATAAATCAACTGCTGCCGGAACGCCGAATCCGTAATCCTGCGGTTGTTCTTCGCCTGGATGATGAACCGCTCATTCACCCACAGGCAGCATCCCTGCAGCAGGTGCTGCGTCGCCTGCACGCGCAGGCTCGACTGCAGCAAAGGACTGTAACTCGTACGCTGGCTGTTCGTCGATACATGCGAGTTGTCGAACGTCGCCGTCAGAGCGGTGCCCGTCAGAAATCCTTCCTGATACTCGAAGTTGTACGTTGCAGTGTCCTGCGCCAACGTGTTCGTTCCCGTCAGCAGTGTGGTCGATTCCTGCGTATTCGCCCGCTCATACTGCAGCGTCCCCGTCAGCAGCGGATCGAGCTGCTCCGGCTGCGGCCCCCCGCCGTTCGTGCTCAGCACCAGCCCGTTCGCACCCGCGCCGCCGCCGCCCGCCGCGCTCGTCGTTCCACCCGGTCCGCCGCCGCCCGCAATCGTTGAGGTCGAACCGCCCAGCGTATTCGCAACCACGCCGTTCGACACGCCGCGCAGCGACGATCCCGCCTTCGCGCGCAGAATGTCCGTGTCCGCAATGTCCAGGTTGATCCGCGCAATCGCAATGTCGTAGTTGTTCTCGAGCGCCAGCGTCACCGCATCGTTAAGCCCGAGATAGATCTTTCCGTCCCGCAGCAGATCGCGCAGGTCCGGCGTGTTCGAAAGCCGCGGCGCCGGATAGTTCTGCGCCGTGTAGTCCTTCAACGGATTCGGGAAAAACGGAATCGGGTCGCTATAGTCCTTGCCCGTCGGCCGCAGATAAAGCGGCTCGGTCAGCTTCGGCGGTGGCGCCTGCGGCAAACCAGGCGTTCCCGTCGTGTCGTTCTGCACCTGGGCGGGCGCGGCCGGAGCGGTAGGATTCACCGTGCCCGCAGGCTGCTGCGCCTCCGGCGTCTCACCCACTCCGGTCTGGGTAGCCGGCTGTCCTGCCGGCTGCGTCTGCTGTTGCTGCGCCGCCGGCGCGGTCTGGTCGGTCGCGGGCGCAGTCGGCGTCTGTGCCGCTGCGCTGCTCAACATCAGGGCGACGCACGCCGCAGCCTGCAAATCCCTCAATCTCACGTTCGCTTCTCCAGGCTCTGGTTCAGGACCTTTGCACTCGACAGAAAATCTCTTGCCGTTTCACTTCAATACGGCCAACCCGGGCCCGAAGTTCCACCCGGCCAACAGAAGGCAAAGAGTCGCTACAGTATATCGTCCGCTTCGCCTCTACTCTCTACCGTCTATCCTCTACTCTCTATCCATGGCCGCGCCGTCCATCCACAAGACCAACTGGAAGCTGACGCTCGCCTACGACGGCTCCGGCTTCCATGGCTGGCAGATCCAGGCTGCACAGTCCACGGGGCTGTCCGGCGAACTCGTTCGCGGGGGTGGCTCCGGCCTCAAGACCATTCAGGGAACGCTTTCGCAAGCCATCGAACGCCTCACCGGCGAAACCGTCCTCCCGCAAGGCTCCGGCCGCACCGACGCCGGCGTGCACGCGCTCGCGCAGGTCTGCAGCTTCCGCGCTCGCCGCTCCCGTCCCCGCAGCCAACCTGCACCGCGCCCTGAACCGCATCCTACCCGCCGCAATCCGCGTGCTCTCCGTCGAGCAAGTCCCGGACAGCTTCCACGCACGCCACAGCGCCCGCAGCAAAACCTACGAGTACCGCATCTTTGAACGTAGACCAGAGCGCCGCATCCGCCCCACCCCCGGCCAGCCGGCGATCGAGCGCATCTGCTCTCCCTTCCTCGCTCCCTTCGTCTGGGACTGCCGCTGGCCCCTCTCACTCGACGCTATGCAACAAGCCGCGCAACTCCTCCTCGGCACCCACGACTTCACCTCCATGGCCGCGAGCGATCCCGACCGTAGCCAGCGCGACCCCGACGAAGACACCGCTCCGCATCAGCTGACAAAAATCAATCCGATCAAAACCATCACCCAGGCCGACTGGACCCGCCCCCCACATCCCGAACAGGCATGACCTCCTCAGCTTCCGCATCTCCGGCATCGGGCTTCCTCCACCACATGGTCCGCAACATCGTCGGCACACTCGTCGAAATCGGCCGCGGCTCACTCGAACCCTCCGACCTCACCCGCATCCTCAACGCCCGCGATCGCACCGCCGCCGGCCCCACCGCACCCGCCCGCGGCCTCTATCTCGTCGAAGTCATCTACGATTCCCAATCGACCCAGCACCAGGGGCGCCCCATTCATGACGTTGACGAAGTCAGCGTCATGGGTGGTGTGCCGAACGCTCCGGATCACCAACGCTCCGGGGTCGAGGACCTCAAATTCACAAACGACGAGGTCACACGATGACCTCCGCCAACACCCGCATCACCACCCTCGCCTCCGACCGCTCCATCCACCGCGCCTTCCACTGGCTTCACCTCCACGAACCCCAGATCGCCCGGTGGCACCGCGAGCTCCTCGCCATCCCCGCCCCTCCGTTCGGCGAACAGCCCCGCGCCGAATGGTTCCTCGCCCGCTTCACCGAGCTCGACCTCGCCAACCCCCACATCGACACCATAGGCAACGCCCTCGCCGAACTGGCCGCAGCTCCAGACGCGCCGGTCATCCTCCTCTCCGCGCATCTCGACACCATCTTCCCCGCCGGCACACCCTGCATCCCGCGCGAAGAAGACGGCAAACTCCTCTGCCCCGGAGCCACCGACAACGGCGCCGGCCTCGCCGGTCTGCTCGCCATCGCCGCCGCCCTCAGGTACGCCGACATCACACCCGCCGCAACCATCCTCTTCGCCGCCAACGTCGGCGAAGAAGGCGAAGGCGACCTCCGCGGCATGCGCCATCTCTTCAGCGCATCGCCCTACGCCGCAACGCATCCGCTCCGCCATCGCGCTCGAAGGCGGCGGCTCCGCCACAGTCGTCGACCGCGCCCTCGGCAGCCGCCGTCTCCGCGTCGAAATCACCGGCCCCGGCGGCCACTCCTGGGCCGACGCCGGCCGCCCCAACCCGATCAACGCCCTGGCCTCCGCCCTCACCGCCCTCACCCAGCTCTCACTCCCCTCGAACCCCCGCACCACGCTCAACTGCGGAACCATCTCCGGCGGAACCTCCGTCAACTCCATCCCCTCCTCCGCCACCGCGGACCTCGATCTCCGCTCCACCTCCGCCGAAGAGCTCGACTCGCCTCGAATCCCTCGTCCTCTCCACACTCTCCAAGTGCGTCAAAGCCGAAGCCCGCCGCGGCCGCACCCGCGACACCCACACCCGCAAGCTCCCAGACCCGCGATGCCCTGCGCCTTACAGCCCGCCGCATCGGCGACCGCCGCGCCGGCGCCCTCCCCCCCGACTCCCCACTCGCCCTCAGCCTCCACGCCGTCGACCGCCACCTCCACCTCCGCACCGAATCCCGCATCGGCTCCACCGACGCCAACCTCCCCCTCTCGCTCAACATCCCCGCCCTCGCCATCGGAGCCGGCGGCACCGGCGGCGGCATCCACACCACTCACGAGTGGTACTCCCCCGAAAACCGCGAGCTCGCCCTCCGCCGCATCCTCCTCCTGCTCCTCGACACCTGCAACATCCACGCCCAGCCCGCCGCCAAACTCCCCGAAGCCGCCGACTAGCCGCCGCCTCTCCCGCTAAACTCATCCACGTGAAGCTCACCACGCTCGCCCTCTTCCTTCTCCGCTCACCCCAGCGCGCCGCCCACGCCCAGCACTGCGACACCATCTTCTTCAACGGCAACATCCTCACCGGCGTCGGCCTCCAGCGCTCTCGACGACGGCCACCTGCACCCCCAGCGCGTCCAGGCCCTCGGCATCGCCGCCGGCCGCATCGTCCTCACCGGCACCAACGCCGCCGTCCTCGCCTGCGCCACTCCCGACACCCAAAAGATCGACCTCCACGGCGCCTTCGCCATGCCCGGCTTCAACGACGCCCACACCCACACCGCCGACGCCGGCCTCGATCGCCTCTCCGCCAACCTCAACGGCACCACCTCCCTCGCCGACATGCAGTCCCGCATCGCCGCCTACGCCAAAACCCTCCCGCGACAAAAATGCATGGATCCTCGGCGGCGGCTGGGACCACACCAACTGGCCCACCAAAACCCTCCCCACCCGCGAAGACCTCGACCCCGTCACCGCCGGCCACCCCGCCTTCCTCTTCCGCGTCGACGGCCACATCGCCGTCGCCAACACCGCCGCCCTCGCCGCCGCCGGCATCACCGCCTCCACCCCCGACCCCTTCGGCGGCCACATCGACCGCGACGCCCACGGCCAACCCACCGGCATCATCCGCGAAACACCCGCCACGCGCCCTCCTCGAAAAACACATCCCGCCGCCCAGCCTACGACACCCGCAAACAAGCCCTCCAGCTCTCCATCGCCGACGCCCTCGCCCACGGCGTCACCTCCATCCAGGACTTCTCCACCTGGGACGACTGGCTCATCTACGAAGAGCTCGAGCACGAAAACAAACTCCCCCTCCGCGTCGCCGAGTGGATCGACTTCAACCTCCCCGTCGCCGTCCTCAACACCCGCCGCGCCTCCCACGACCCCAACGACCCACTCCTCCACCTCACCTTCCTCAAAGGCTTCATGGACGGCTCCCTCGGCTCCCGCACCGCCGCCATGAACGACCCCTACACCGACGACCCCACCAACTCCGGCATCCCGCGCTACACGCAGGACAACCTCAACGACATGGCCTCCGCCCGCACCGCCGCCGGCTTCCAGCTCGGCTTCCACGCCATCGGCGACCGCGCCAACGACATGGCCCTCAACGCCTTCGCCGCCGCCGAACAAGCCGGCATCCCCGCCCCCGACTTCCTCTGCCACGCACGCGACGCAAGCCGCCGAGCGCAAGCTCCCGCCCGACGCCATCGTCACCGCCCCGCCACCCTGCAACCCCGGCCCCTACGCCCCCGCCGACTTCCGCCTCCGCATCGAGCACGCCCAGGTCGTCTCCCCCGGCGCCTTCGAGCGCTTCCACGACCTCGGCGTCATCGCCTCCATGCAGCCCTCGCACCTCCTCACCGACATGGCCTGGGCCCCCGCGCGCCTCGGTCCCGAGCGCATCCACCGCGCCTACGCCTGGCACAGCTTCCTCGACCACCACGTCCCCCTCGCCTTCGGCACCGACTACCCCGTCGAATCCATCAACCCCATGCGCGGCCTCTACGCCGCCATCACCCGCATGAACGAAGCCGGCACCGACACCTTCGACCCCGCCACCGCCGCCCACGAACGCCTCACCATCAACGAAGCCCTCTTCGCCTACACCCAGGGCTCCGCCTTCGCCGAGTGGCGCGAACACATCAAAGGCCAACTCGCCCCCGGCTTCCTCGCCGACTCGTCGTCCTCGACCACGACCTCACCACCTCGACTCCCCAACAAATCCTCCACACCCGCGTCCTCCGCACCGTCGTCGGCGGCGTCACCCGCTATCACCGCCACCGACGGAGTGCATCGGGACTAGTTGGCACCTGGTTCCAGCGTGATCGCGCCCAAGACCGGTGCGTGCTACCGCTCGCGCCGCCACCATCTAACTGCCCGCACTCACCGCAATGCCGGATGCCCGCACTGGCGTCTCCCACTCCTACCCGACACTCCCGAATGCAGCGCTCCACATCGCCGCGAGAACTCCTCGCCCACATCCTCCTCATCGCCGTCGTCCTCGTCTGGGGCACCACCTTCCCGCTCGTCAAAGCCGCCCTCCACGACATCTCCCCACTCCTCTTCAACCTCCTCCGCATGTCGATCGCCGCCATCGTCATGCTCGCAATCCTCCTCACACACAACCGCCAAAAACCCAAACGCGCCGAGCTCCGCCTCACCGCCACCGCCGGCCTCTTCCTCGCCCTCGGCTACCAGTTCCAGACCTCCGGCCTCGCCCACACCACACCCTCAAAATCCGCCTTCCTCACCGGCCTCGTCGTCGTCTTCGTCCCCATCCTCAGCCTCATCCCCGGCATCGCCCCACCCTCGCGCCGCCGCCCCAACACCCTCGTCTTCCTCGGAGCCATCCTCGCCTTCGCCGGCCTCATCCTCCTCACATCGCAACCCGGAACCGGCGCCGCCATCCTCTCCGGCATGCACCTCGGCGAGTGGCTCACCCTCGCCTGCGCCGTCGCCTTCGCCGCGCATCTCCTCACCCTCGCCCACGCCGCTCCACAACTCTCCGCTCGCCGCCTCGGCACGCTTCAGATCGCCTTCGCCGCCGTCTTCATGCTCTTCACGCTCCCACTCGGCGGCCACCCCACATTCCACCTCACCCCCATCGCCGCTATCGCCCTCGCCATCACCGCACTGTTCGCCACCGCCGCCGCCTTCACCATCCAGAGCTGGGCGCAGCAACTCCTCCCACCCACTCACACCGCACTCATCCTCACCCTCGAGCCCGTCTTCGCCGCGCTCACCTCTCTCCTCTTCTTCCACGAGCGCTTCGGCCCGCCGCGAACTCATCGGCGCCGCCCTCATCCTCGCCGGCATCCTCCTCGCCGAACTCCGCACCTCCACCCCCATCCCCGCCAACGCCCCCGCATAATCCTTCTCACTCCTAACTCCTCACTCCTAACTTCCGCACCCTTCCACTCCCACTTCAACCCCCACTCTCACTCCCACCGCCGGTGGAAGACAATTACCCACCTTCAGGCGTCTAATAAAACATGGCAGCCGCCGTCCGGGGCCCCCGGCGTACTTGTTCGCTGGGGTGGTTCCAGTTGTCCCTCGGGACGGCGCGCGATCTCCCCGTCGCCAGCGCCAGCGCGCGACATCTTGCGTGAGGAATACAAAAGTCATGGACACACCCAAACCGTCTCAGCGCGGCTTTCAGAGCTTCGTAGCCCGCCTGCGCAGCGGTAATCTCCCCGCCGTCTTTGCCCTTCTCGCCGTTCTTTCCGTCGGCATCCTGCTCGGCTCCATCGCCACCGGAAAGGTCAGCGGAAAGGAAGGCCAGCGCATCGACTCCACCGACGCGCGCCCCCTCGCCATTCCCAATCCCGTCAACCTCTCCAACGGCTTCTCCACCATCGTCAAAGAGGTCTCGCCCGCTGTCGTCAACATCAACACCGACTACATTCCCAAGCAGAACAACCATCGCGGCCGCCACGCGCTGCCCAGCCCCAACTCTCCCGATGACGGCAGCGGCGGCGGTGACGACGACCAGAACAACGACATGCAGAACTTCCTCAACCGCTTCTTCGGCGGCGGAGGCAACGGCGGCCAGATGCCCGACATGGGCAAGCGTGAAGCCCTCGGCTCCGGCTTCATCGTCGACCCGCGCGGCTACATCATCACCAACAATCACGTCATCGATAAAGCCGACCACATCTTCGTCAAGCTCGCCTCCGATCCCACCGACGAATGCGACCAGGGCCGTCCCGCCACCGTCGTCGGCGCCGACCCCGCCACCGACATCGCCGTCATCAAGATCGACCCCAAGGGCCTCAGACCTTCCCAGTCATCAAGATGGGCAACTCCGACAGCGCCCAGGTCGGCGACTGGGTCCTCGCCATCGGCGAACCCTTCGGCCTCTCCCAGACCGTCTCCGCCGGCATCGTCTCCGCCCGCAACCGCAACATCCCCGACGCCGGCGCCGGCAACATCGACCAGAGCCAGTTCCAGCGCTTCATCCAGACCGACGCCGCCATCAACCCCGGCAACTCCGGCGGCCCGCTCGTCGACATGGCCGGCCAGGTCATCGGCATGAACACCGCCATCTACACCCAGTCCGCTGGCTCTGAGGGTGTCGGCTTCGCCATGCCGTCCAACACCCTCATCCGCGTCTACAACCAGCTCATCAGTCCCACCCACAAGGTCGTTCGCGGCTCCATCGGAATTCAGTTCCAGGCCGCAACCTCCTCCGCCGTCGCCCGCGAGTACGGCTTCGCCAACGGCGGCGTCCTCGTCTCCACCGTCACGCCCAACGGCCCAGCCGCCAAGGGCGGCGTCCAGGCCCAGGACGTCATCACCTCGGTCGACGGCAAGCCCATCAAGAACGGCGATGAACTGGTCGGCATCATCTCCGACAGGCAGCCCGGCTCCACCGTCCGCCTCGGCATCCTGCGCAACGGCAAGCCCATGACGCTCGACGTCGGCATCGCGGACCGCGACAAGCTCTTCGCCAATCTCGGCAACGGTGGCGAGACCCCTGCCGGTCCTGACAACAACGACGTCGGCCAGAACAAGCTGGGCATCACCGTCCAGCCCACCAGCCCCGCCGTCGCCAACAAGCTCGGCATCCGGGGCGGCGTCACCATCACCAGCGTCCGGCCCGGCTCCTTCGCCGACGAGGTCAACCTGCCCACCAACGTGATCATCATCGCCATCAACCGTCACCCCATCACCGACGAGCAGAGCTACCGCTCCGTGGTCTCCTCCCTCAAGTCCGGCGACGACGTAGTCTTCGCCGTCCGCGACCCCCAGGGCCAGAACCCCGGTGACACCTTCATCGGCGGAACCCTCCCCTAACCCCAGAATCAACAGCGACAATCAGCAACGGCGACCAGCACCACCGGTCGCCGTTGCTTTGGGCTCTTGCCGCCGCTTTGGCCTTTGCCGCCGCCGTTGCGAGTTTCACCCCATCACACGAGAAACAAACGCCCTGGACCCCTCTTTCAGGGCCGAACGGTCGCCCGCCCGACCCAAAGGTCCCTACCGTTTGTAATACTTCCGTCACGCTACGAATTATGTACCCACCTATGCACACGGTCACTTGCTCGCGTCAAAACCATTCATTACGCTTAAAGACAACGCAGGCAACTCTTCGCCAGCGATCCCTAACGGAGGTGATAACGCCGGATGCGCACCCTCTCGATTCTTTCGACAGCCGTTCTGATCTGCGCCACCCTGCCCGCGGCCGCCTCGGCCCGCCACACCATGCACGCCGTTGCGAACATCCGCCACGCCAGTCTCCGCTCGCATCACAGCGCGCACGCGACGATCCGCCACGAAGGCATGGATCCAGCACGCGCCAGCCAGATCCAGCAGGCCCTCATCAATAAGGGCTACCTCTCCGGCGAGCCCTCCGGCGTCTGGGACTCACAATCCGCGGCCGCCATGCAGCGCCTTCAGGCCGATAACGG
Organism: uncultured Acidobacteriaceae bacterium; assembly: GCA_963777205.1. Taxonomy (GTDB): domain Bacteria; phylum Acidobacteriota; class Terriglobia; order Terriglobales; family Acidobacteriaceae; genus Granulicella. The sequence goes on from CAVZPQ010000005.1 coordinate 153,281, forward strand.
CTGGCAGACCAAGATCACTCCCGACTCCCGCGCCCTCATCAAGCTCGGCCTCGGTCCCCAGCAGTAGCGCCACATCGGGCCAACTGCGCGAGAATTCCACAACCCCGCTTGACCGCGATACTTGACTCGCCCGATATACTTAACCTAAGAACTCCTCCCGCCCGGCTCACAGCCGGGCGCGCTGCTTAAGGCCCGAATCTGCACACTGAAGTCCGGACCTAACCCGCATCGCCCGAAGACTTTGCGCAAAAAGTGACGGGGGGAGGGGGTACAGACGGGACGCTACCGAGGAAAAGCCACAAACCGCCCCGAACACGAGCTGAGCCTGCCGCGACCAGCCTTGCCCGTAACCTTCACATCGTCCCCCGCCACGGAGAAATCCACAGGCCCCGGCCCAAGCTCCACATCCGCGTGCGCCGCCGTAATCCTGTACTTCGCCGCCCCGTCCATCAGCTCCACTCCATCCAGCTTTACCCCCACCCGATGCACCGAATCCAGTCCCCCAAACTGCAGCTTCCCTCCACCCGAGATCCGCACATTGCGGAACGTAATATCCCTGTACTCCGGAAACAGGTCCTTGCCCGTCCCCGCGATAGCTGTACGCCGTATCCAGCAGGATCGGGTTCCTGGAGTCCCGGATGCACACATCCTCGTACGTCACATCCTGCACGATGCCGCCCCGCGTCGGGTTGGACTTGATCCTCAGCGCGTTGTCGTCCCCATCCAGCGTCAGGTCCGTCACCAGCACCTTACTCACTCCCCCAAACGTCTCCGACCCGATCGACATCCCATGCCCGTAGTAGAAGTGGTTATGGCTCACCGTCATGTTGGTCAGGCCCCCGGCTCCGCCTTTGATGGCGATATTGTCGTCACCGTCCCGAATGAAGGAGTGAGTCACCGTCACGTTCCGGGATCCGTTTCCTGGATCCACTCCATCGGTGTTGCGCGCGTTCTTCGGCGTATCGATGCGCAATCCCCACACCGTGAAGCCATCGCCCTTGTTGAACGTCACGTGAAAGAACCCAGAGTTCTTCAGGGTGATCCGGTAGATCGTCACGTTGTTACTCGCGTCGAAGACGATCAAGCGTGGAACCTGCTGATGGCCTCCCTTCCGCGCATCCTCCGCCAGATCCCACCAGCTCTCCGGTCCAGGCTTTCCGTCGACCAGCAGCTTCTCGCCCCCGCGGCCATCGATGGTTCCCTCGCCCATAATCCCGGCATCGTCCGCGTGGTCAGCATGGATCAGCGGACGGCAGCCGGCCCCATGTTCCCTGGTCACGATTCCGCAACTGCCCGGACGCGTCTCATAGTCCGCCGGATTGCGTGAGCCGTAGAGCGTCACGCCGCGGTCTACCAGCAGCGTGACGCCACGGCGCAGTTCGAGCGGACCGGAAAGGAACGCGTCGTGTGCACCATCCGCTGCGAGCTCCACCGCATGCCCGGCAGCGCACCCGTCGATCGCCTGCTGCAAACGCTCCGTATCGAGCTTCGCCTCATCGGCCGGCGCGATCGGCCCTGTGAGCCCAGCGCGCACCGTCGCACATACCGGCGGAATCCGCGGCTCGGTTACGGTTCGCGTGTCCTGAGCAATCGCAGAAGCCGAAACCAAGGCAAACGTCACAACTGAAAACAGCAGGGTTGAAAGCTTCCGGTTCACACTCTCTCCAGAACCTGTCTGACAGGAACATCTCAGGTATATCGCAGCTTGCTCGCGCGCGTCCAAACTCCGTCAACACGGAATGAGCGGCCGCCGACCGTATGCTGACTTCATGCACCTTCGCACGCTGATCACTCTTGCTGGCCTGGCTCTGGTGGCAGTTCCTGCATCCGCAATCGGGCTCAACATCTCGTCCCAGGCGCTGGAGCGCACACTGAACAAGCAGCTCTTCACTCAGGACGGACGGTATTACTTCAAAGGCAAGCCTGGTTCAGCGTGCTACGCCTACGCGGAAGATCCGAAGGTGAGCTTCAACGGCGACCGCGTCGTCGTGCACGTGAAGGCGCACGCAAAGCTCGGCACAAGCCTGCATGGAGCATGTCTTGGAGTGGTACTCAACACCGAGGGCGACGTCTCCGTTCTTCCCGACGGCCAGGGCGAAACGATCGGCTTTCGCGATGCGCGCGTGGAGCACCTGAGCGAATCGCGCGAACTGAACTTCTTTCTCGAGCCGTTTCTCTCGCGCAAGCTGCCGCAGCAGATGAAGGTGAACGCGGCGGAACTTCTGCGCCAGGTACTCTCAAAATCGGTCGAGACTACCGGCTACGACATCAAGCTGGACAATCTGAAGATCCATTCCATGCAGGTGACCGGACCGGATCTGGCGGTGGACTTCGATGGCAATCTGTCGGTGCACTGAGAGCAGGTTGAGCTGGTTGTAAGTTGTAAGTTGCAGGTTGAGCTGGTTGTAAGTTGTAAGTTCTAGGTTTGTAGGTCGTAGATTCTAGCTGACGTCAGATAAACGGCCATCGCCCGAACCACGCGGACTACGCAACAACTGCGCATAGTTACAAATCGAACCGCAGCTGCACAAATCAGAAGCTCCGAGCTCGTAGCTACGCGCTTCGAGCCGAAACTTACAACCTACAACTTACAACTTAGAACCTGTTCTACCGCCAGCTCACCGCCAGATGCCAGCGCAATCCGTGTTCGGCCGTCTTGCGCAACACCTCTTCATACTCCAGCAACTCGGCGAGAACCTCATTGCCCTCGCTTCCGAGCTGGTGCGGATCGTTGGTCAGAGATTCGATCAGGGCCTCGACGGAGCGCAGACCGTCTTCGGCGCGGTACCACTGCGGAGGCGGAAGTTTTTTCAGCAGCTCAGGATTCCCGGCGCCTTCCTCGATCAGCAGAGCCATCGAACTCTCGTCCGCGGAGAAGAACTCCAGCAGCGGGCGCACGCCGAGCTCGAGCGCGAGCCGCTCCACCGCGCTCTCGAAACGCGCAAGCGCACGGCCGTTCACAAAGATGTTGAAGCCCGGGTCGTCGCCTTCGACCACGATGTACATCGACGCTGCCATTCCCGTCAGTGTAACTGCGGGGTGTGTGTATGGCGCAAGATTACCGGCGGGAGGAATGCACGTGTGAAGGGGTCCCCAATGACCCGGGTCGCTGCGGCGAGGCGGATGTCCCCAGCTCAAGCCGAGGCTCTTCCGTAGGCGGGATCAGCAGCGCAATACCTGCGATCGCGAGCAGCAGCAGCCCGACGATCATGCGCGCAGGAATGCCCGCCGTCATGAACGCGAGCCCTTCGAGAAGCACCAGCAGAGGAACGAGCGCAAACTGCGCGGACCAGCGCGTTGCAGACAGCTTCGAGATCGCGACGATCGACAGCAGGGCCTGCAGAGCATCGAATCCAGCGGCCAGTCCGGCCATCTCGTAGAAGCCGCCAGTGTGTGTCGCGAGATTCACGAGAGCACCCAGACCGAGCGATGCACAGGCGCCGAGCAGAGCTGCAGGGACGCGCCATGCGCTCTCGCGCGATGAGCAGAAGAGCACGGCGCCAATCCCGGTAAGCAGCGGAGTGAGTACCAGCAGGATGTCCTCGCCGGGATTTGTGAGCCGGGGCTGAGCGAGCAGCAGAAGCAGGCCCGCAATCGCGGCCAGGCCCGGCCAGAGCCGGCCGGCGAGGGTTTCGCTGTCGTGACGCGTGGCCGACTCGACGACCGCAATCACAACCGGCGTAAGTGCCAGCGCCATGGTGTGACTGCCGGCGGGAATCGAGCGCGGACGAAGCAGCATGAGAAGCGGACCGGAGATCATCAGCGCACCGCCGACAGCCGAGCGCGTGAGCTGCGTGCGAACCGCGCGGCTTCGTCTCCACGGGCGAGTAAGGAGCAGATAGAACGCTGCCGCAGAGCCGCATCCCAGCGAGGCTGACGCGAACGTCGTTACAGAGCCGGGCAGCGATTCGGACAAAGCCCACCGGCTGCCGCCGAGAAAGCAGAGCAGCACAAACGGCCACCAGAGCCGCCGGCCGGAGCTCGAATGAGAGGGGACGTCCATTTCCTTGCCCGGTTGGACGGGATCGCCCGCCGGGAAGGCGACGTCACCCGGGGAATACAAAAAGGGCCGCGCCGAAGCGCGACCCCCTTTGTGATTGCTCTGTCCGCGGATGACTAGCGGCTGCCGCCCCCCTGTTGTCCGCCACCGCCGGGACCGCCGCGGCGTCCGCCACGACGGCGGCGACGACGCTGTCCCTGTCCCGCGCCAGCCGGACGATCGCCGCCCTGCGGAGCGCCTGAACCAGCGGCTGCCGGAACAGCTTCGCCTTCCGTTTCGTCCGTATCGGCCTCGTCGCCGATCTCGAGATCGTCTTCCTCATCGTCGTCGAAGTCGGCTCCGCCTTCGAGCGTGATAGTGCTCTCGGAACCGGGATGTTCACGCTCAGGGCGCTCGGCGCGCTCCGGCCGGGGCGCACGCTCCGGTCTGTCCTGACTGCGTTCGCTGCGTTCACCGCGCTCTCCGCGGTCCTGACGATCGCCGCGTTCGCTCCGGTCCTGACGGTCACCGCGTGGGCTGCGCCCGCCCTCGCCGGCGCCTTCCGGAACCTCGGGGAGGCCGAGCTTGGCGCGCTGCTCGCGCAGCACAGCCTTGCGGGAGAGCTTGATGCGGTTGCCTTCAATGGCGAGAACCTTCACCAGGACCTGGTCGCCCTCGCGGAGTTCATCCTTGACGTCCTTGACGCGATGCTCGGCGATCTCGGAGACGTGCAGAAGACCGTCCGTGCCGGGGAAGATTTCGACGAAGGCGCCGAACTCGGCGAGGCGGACCACCTTGCCGAGATAGGTCTTGCCGACCTCGGGCACAGCGGTCAGGTCGCTGATCATCTGAATCGCCCTGGCAAGGCCTTCAGCGTCCGACGAGGCGACGTTCACGCGGCCCGTGTCGTCGACGTCGATCTTGACGCCGGTTGCGTCGATGATGCCGCGGATGACCTTGCCGCCCGGGCCGATGAGATCGCGAATCTTGTCGGTCGGGATCTGGATCGTGTGGATGCGCGGAGCGTACTTGGACTTCTCCTGGCTGGGCGCCGGGATCGCGGCGTCCATCGCGTCGAGCAGGAAGAAGCGGCCCTTCTGTGCCTGGGCTAGCGCCTCCCGCATGATCTGGGGCGTGATGCCCATGATCTTGATGTCCATCTGGAGTGCGGTGATGCCTTTGCGTGTGCCCGCGACCTTGAAGTCCATGTCGCCGTAATGGTCCTCGGCGCCCGCAATGTCGGTCAGGATGGCGTAGTTGTCGCCCTCCTTCACGAGGCCCATCGCCACGCCGGCAACCGAACCCTTGAGGGGGATGCCAGCCTGCATCAGCGCGAGCGACGCACCGCATACAGTTGCCATCGAGCTTGAGCCGTTCGATTCGAGGATGTCCGAGACAACGCGGAGTGTATAGGGCGACTCCTCCTCACCCGGCAGAACTGCCTCAATGGCGCGCCATGCGAGGGCGCCGTGGCCGATCTCGCGGCGGCCGACGCCCGTCATACGTCCAACCTCTCCGACAGAGAACGGCGGGAAGTTATAGTGCAGCATGAACTTACGCTTTTGTTCGCCTTCGTAGGATTCCATGCGCTGGGCGTCGTCGGTGGTGCCGAGGGTGGCGGAGACAAGTGCTTGTGTCTCGCCGCGGGTGAAGAGGGCGGAGCCGTGTACGCGGGGCAGAACTCCGGTTTCAATTGTTACTTTACGGATTTCGTCGAAAGCGCGGTGATCAGGGCGGATACGGTCGTTGAGAACCTGCTCGCGGAAGATCTTTTCGCGGAGGAGCTCAAAGTACTTGCTCAGCTTCTTGCCGGCATCCGGGTCGTCAGCTTGCAGCTCTTTCTTCAACTCATCCTTTAACTCTTTGACCTTCGCGTACGATTCAAATTTAGGGTGTTTTTTGGTGTTTAAAGCGTCCTTTAAGCGATTTCCGATCTTGGCCTCGAGTTGGCTCGCGTAGGCCTCGTCAAGCTCGGGTGCGGCGACCTGGCGCTTTTGTTTGCCAGACTTTGCGACCAGCTCCTCGATGCCGGCGACGATCTTCTTGATCTGCTCGTGGGCGAACTCGATGGCATCGACGACGCGCTCTTCGGAGATCTCGCGGGCGCCGGACTCGATCATGGTGATGCCGTCCCTGGTGCCGACGACCATGATGTTCAGTTTGGACGCGAGGCGCTCGGCGTAGGTCGGATTGACGATGAACTCGTCCTCTCCGTTAGCGTTCGGGACGATGCCGATGCGGACGGCGCCGACGGGGCCGTGGAAGGGGATGTCCGATAGCGCGAGGGCGCAGGAGGCGCCGTTGATGCCGAGGACGTCCGGGTCGTTTTCCTTATCGGCCGAGTAGACGAAGGCGACGACCTGGGTCTCGTTGCGGAAGCCCTCCGCGAACAGCGGGCGGATGGGGCGGTCAATCTGGCGGGAGGTGAGGACCTCCTTCTCCGAGGGTCGACCTTCGCGCTTGATGAAGCCGCCGGGGATACGTCCGCCGGCGTAGGTAAACTCTCTGTATTCAACGGTCAGCGGGAAGAAGTCAAGGCCTTCCTTGGGCTCGGGTGCAGCCACTGCGGTGGCCAGGACGGCGTTGTCGCCGCTGGTCGTGAAGGCGGCGCCGGATGCCTGTTTGGCCAGCCTGCCTGTTTCGAATTTGATTTGCTTGCCGCCTGCAAGCTCGATGGTTACGTCCTGCTTCATGATGTTCCTCTTTTTCGTCTGTTCTCTTATTTATTGGAAGCTTGTGTATTCGCCCTAAAGCGAAAGCCCCGCCGGAGATGTCTCGGACGGGGCTGAAAGTTCATCGCTGAATCGAGGGACGCGAGGGTCGAGGCGCGACGAAGCGCAGGGCTCTCCGAAGGGAGATCCTGCGCGATGAGGTGCGCCTGGCGCCATCAATGTCTTCCTCGCTGTCGTGTTCGCTCTCCGTCGGCTCGCCGAAATATAGGCACGAGCCGGCTCGCGATGGGTGGGGTTACTTGCGGATTCCCAGCTTGCCGATCACGTCGCGATAGCGGTCCGAGTCCGTCTTCTTGAGGTAATCCAGAAGGCGGCGGCGCTTGGAGACCAGCATGAGGAGGCCACGGCGGGAGCCATGGTCCTTCTTGTGGGTTTTGAAGTGCTCGGTCAGCTCGCCGATGCGCTCGCTGAGGATGGCAATCTGCACCTCAGGACTGCCGGTATCGGAGTCGTGCGTGCGGAACTTGGTGATGATCTCGGTTTTCTGTGCGGGGGCCAACACGGCTGGTTGTTACCTCTCTATTTTTCCGGGCTCTGTCCGGTGTTCTTAGCTCAGTCCACTTCTCTCAGTGTCTCTGTTAAAGATACCACGCCGAATGCCGATCATCGGGCGCCGTCGCGGGTTTGGAGAGAGCGGTTTGTTGATCTTCGGAGAGCCTTTCGTCAAGGAATCTAAGTGGCACAGATTTGAAGAAGAATGCCTCACGCGATGTGGCTGTTGAGGAAGTTCAGCGAGCGCTCGCGGGCAAGCTTTGCGGCCGCGGCGTTCCAGGACGGGCGATCGGGGTTGGCGAAGGCGTGGCCGACGCCTTCGTAGACGAAGATCTGGACCTCGCCCGGGTGCTGGCCGTGTGCGTTGCGCACCGCGTCGACCTGGTCCTTGCCGATGTGATCGTCGGCGCCGCCGAAGTGAATCATCACCGGGCAGGTGGGCTCTTCGGAAGCAAATTTGCCGATGCCGCCGGGGTAGTAGCAGACGGTGCAGGCTGGATTGCATGCCAAGCTTTTTGAGGCGTGTGGCGGAGAGCCAGCTGGTGAGCCCGCCGTAGCAGAAGCCGAGGACGGCCGGTCGCCTTCCCGCCGCCGCTGATGTGCTTGAACGCAGCGGCAACGTCCTTCACGGAGTCGTCCGGGTTGAGCTTCGGGTAGAGCGAGAATGCTTTTTTCAGATCGGCCTCGCCGTAGCCGAGGTCGAGGTTCGGCTCGATGCGATCCATGATCGCGGGCGCGATGACGACGAAGCCGTCCTGCGCGTAGGAGTCGGCCACCGCGCGAATCGATTTATTGACGCCGAAGATCTCCTGCACGATGACCAGGCCGCCGACCTCCTGTCCGTTGGGGCGCGCAACGTACGCCGAGAGCTCGTGGCCGTCCGAGGCCTTTACCTTTACCCAATCACCCATCTCATCTCCTTGGCGCATCTCGTGCGCCGGAGTGATTCTACCGGGAAAGGATGTGGGCGCATGCGAACCTGGCAGCGCAGTTTTGATGGCGCTGAATGACTGTGTGCAGCGGACCATCGTGGAACCAAATGCCGCGCGTACCGTACAGACAGGTATGCGGGGCTTGCGTAGAAAGTATTTGCTGCTTGCGACGGCGATTGGTTTTGCTGCTGTGTCGCCGTTCGCTGTCCGGGCACAGTCCTCCACCGTTCCGGCGGCAAAATCGGCGACCGTTCCCGGTCCGGGCGGTGCGCCGCTCACGTTCGCTGTCGCGTCTGTGCGCAGAAATATCACCGGAACCGGCTCCTGTGATCCCGAACATTTTTTTGTTACGCCCGATGGCTTCCACATGGCCAACTGCCCGCTGGACGCTGTTCTGTTCTTTGCGGAGGTTCCGTCCGATGGGACCACGCTCGGTTTCTCTACGCAGGGGCGCACGGTCGGCACTCCTGAATGGATGTCGTCGGAGAAATATTGAGCATCTCGGCGCGTCTTGAAGACGCCGACCTGCCCGCGTGGCAGAACCCACGCAGACGCAGAAACAGCATGTTTCCCGCGCTGCTGCACGTTCTGCTGGTGGAACGGTGGCAGGCTCGTTGTGCATCGCGAGATGCGGGAAAGACCTGTATACGACCTGGTGATCGCGAAAAATGGGCCGAAATTGAAGAAAGCAGCATCCACTGTGGCCGCCGATATCGTCGCCAAACATCCCGAGGCCGGAGCCCTTCCGGGAGCCGACGGCATGTTCACGATGGGGCGCGGCAACAGCGTGGATATGTATGGCGTTTCGCTGCGCGACACTCACGACGATCTTGTGCGAACAGCGGACGGCCGCCTGGTCGTCGACAGGTCAGCGTCTTCACGTCCGCTGCTTGGATGCACACGCAAGTAGGATCGACTCAAAGGAACTCCGCCTTACGCGAAACGCGAACGGGCTGACGGACATGCCTGGAGGCGACCGGTCCCTCGATCAGGACATATCGACCATGGATCAGCAACAACAAGTCGCTTTCTGTTTACTGATCGCCAGCAGTACTGAATCCTTACCTGGCGAAGGACAGCCAGGTCGTTCATCAAGACGCTCTTCATCAATCAGAGTTTCACCGCACACCGCATCTATTGAGTTCCGTAGGGTTCTCGGCGCGGGTCAGTTGGAACGGCGCGCGAAGCGCGAGCAGGGCGTCGGCGAGATCAGCCGGCGCGACGCGGTATTCGCCGGTCTCGATTGCTTCGCGTAACGCGGGGATCGCGGCGCCGGCGGCGCTGTTCGGGCTCTCGCGACGACCGTGGGATCGACGCTGCAACCTCGGTTGGGTTCGGTTGTGCGGTGGCTGCCGCCGATGTCACAAGATGCTCCATAAAAACCTCCACATGGCTCTTATCGGCGGGCGGTGTGACGACTTTAGTGCGTCCTTAAAATTTCTTCAGATTCGCTTTTTCAATTTCAGGCAGCCGCAGAGGAGCGGGACCCGCGGCGGCCGGAGCGCGCCCGGCGCGATGGACGCAGCCGGCGACGCACTGGCGGCGAGCAGACCTGGCAGCGACCAGCGCCGCGCGCAGGCGGCGGACGGCGCTCGAATGAATCTGCGAGACGCGCGACTCGACCACACCGAGCGTGGCGCCGATCTCGCGCATGGTGAGCTCCTCGTAGTAGTAGAGCGTGAGAACGAGGCGCTCTTTCTCGGGCAGCTCTTCGATCGCGTCGATGAGGCGCTGGCGGGACTCGCCGGCGAGAAACAGGTGCAGCGGATCTTCCTCAGGTGAGGTGGCGACGAACTCGAGCTCTTCGTCGTCTTCATCGCGGGTGTGTTCGGCGTTGAGGCTGCCTAGCTCGAGCGACTTGAGCTCGCCGGTGAGCTGCTGGAATTCGACGAGCTCCATGTCGAGCGCGGCGGCGATCTCCTGCTCACCGGGAGCCCGGCCGAGCTGCTGGGTGAGGACGCGGGTGGCCTCGGCGATGCCGCGTGCCTTGCGGCGCAGCTCGCGCGGGCCCCAGTCGAGGCTGCGCAGCCAGTCGAGGATGGCGCCGCGGATGCGGAACTGCGCGTAGCTCTTGAACTGGACGTGGCGGCGGGCGTCGAAACGGTCGCAGGCCTCAAGCAGGCCGACCATGCCGGCGGAGACGAGGTCTTCGAGCTCAACATGCGCGGGAAGCGTGCGGTGCAGCTTGCGGGCGATGTAGCGGACGGAGGCAAGGTGCTCCATCATCAGGCGCTCGCGGGCGGCGGGATCGAGCGGCGGCGCGGCGAAGGTGACGGCGGGCGGGAGTTCGGGGGCGGCGTTGTGGAGGCTGAGCAGGGTGGGGTGGACGGCGGGCATTTCCGGGGCTCCTTCGGTCGTTTGCGGTGACGCATTCGGTGTGCGTCAACACAGGACAGAAGGAGCAACGTGCGGGCCGAAGCCGAGCAGGATTTCTAAGTGGGCTCCAAGGCGAAGATAAGGAGAAGCTAAGGACCCGGTTAGCTAGTTAGGAGTTAGCGGCCAGCTAGTTAGGAGTTAGGAAATAGGAGTTGGCGGTTCGGCGGTTCTGCGCCGCGCGCAAAAAGAAAGCCCCTGTTTCCAGGGGCTGCGTTGAAGTCGGTTTCTTCGTCGTTACATGGACGGATGCGGGTTCTGGATGGTGTGTTGTCTCACGGTCGAATTTTTTTTGGAGACGTTCTGGGTCGTGAGACGAATTTTCAGGCACGCGGACGACGCCGGACGCGGATGTGTTCGGCGTCGATCTCCGGCGCGTCGGCGGCGAGGATTACGGCGCGTTCCAGGACGTGGGCGAGTTCGCGGACGTTGCCGGGCCAGTTGAAGTTGGCCAGGGCCTCGAGCGCGGCGGGGGAGATGGATTTGCGCGGGGCGTCGGCGCCGAGGCGGGCGAGCATGTGCTCGGCGAGCTCGGGGAGGTCTTCGAGTCGCTCGCGGAGGGCGGGAATCTCGACCGGGAACACGGCGAGGCGGTGATAGAGATCGAGGCGGAAGGCGCCGTCGACGACGCGCTGTTCGAGGTCGCGATGCGTGGCGGCGATGATGCGGACGTCGACGCGGGTGACGTCGTTGTCGCCGATGCGCTGGATCTCGCCGCACTCGAGGAAGCGGAGGAGCTTGGCCTGGACGGCGAGGGGGAGCTCGCCGATCTCGTCGAGGAAGAGCGTGCCGCCGTGGGCGGCTTCGATGCGGCCGATGCGGGACTGGACGGCCCCGGTGAAGGCGCCGCGGGTGTGGCCGAAGAGCTCGGCCTCGAGGAGGGTTTCGGGGATCGCGGCGCAGTTGATGATGACGAGCGGCTTGTGCGCGCGGCTGCTGAGGCGGTGGATGGCGGAGGCGACGAGCTCCTTGCCGGTGCCGGTTTCGCCTTCGATGAGGACGGCCGAATTGCGCGGCGCGACGAGGCGGATGAGGCGGTTGAGCTCGCGCATGGAGGGGCCGTTGCCGATGAGGCCGGGGATGGGGAGCGTGCGTGCGTCGGCGGCTGGTTTGGGTGTGGGCGCGGGTTGGGCGGCGGCTCGCGGAGTGGTGAGGATGTTGGAGGGGACGGGGAGGGACGTGGGGTCGAGGGGAATCCAGTTCCCTTCTGTAGGCTCGCCGGGCAGTATGGGGATGGAGCGTGGAGCGGCGTTCCAGGCGGCGGTGTCGGTCTTTGGCGCGGCCGCGAGGGGTGAGTACGGGGCGGGCTGCTGCGCCTCGCGGAGAGCGTGGAGGAGCTCGTTGCGATGGGGGCTGCGGGTAGAGGTGAGTGGGCCGCCGTCGATGGAGAGGACGTCGACGGAGGGATAGAGGAGCGCGATGTGGCCGGCGAGTTCGGAGGCTTCGAGGTCGGGGAGCCACCCGTCGATGAGGAGGGCGTCGGAGCGCTGCTGCTCGAGGAGGGTGAGGGCCTCGGCGCCGCCTGCGGCTTCGTGCACACGCCAGCGCAGGCCGGTGAGCGAGTCGCGCAGGCGCTGACGCAGGGCGGGGTCGGCGCTGGCGAGGACGACGGCGCGGTCTGATGTGCGGGGTGTCGGTTTGGGGTGTGGTTCGGGATGCCGTCCGGGGACTGCTCTGCGGGATGGTCTGGGTGCTGATCATGCTGCTCTCTCTTGGGCTTCGTTCGTTTGGGTGTCGATGGTTGCGCGGATGCGGCGGATGCATTCGATGAGGTCGAGGGAATCGGCGAGTGCGCCGTGGATGGTTTCGCGCAGATCGTCTGGGTCGGCGCTGTGCTGGCCGAGTTCCAGGCGCCATTGCAGGCGGGTGAGCGGCTGCGCGAGGTCGTGGAGGTCCTGGCGGAGACTGGCGTGTTCTTTCGTGGTGTTCATGCGCGCACTGCCGTTGCGTGGGGCTGGGGGGAAGCGAGGTGGGCGACGGGAAGGTGCGCCGGGTGGGCCGCCATGCGGTATCCGACGCCGCGGACGGTTTCGATTGCAGTTGCGCCGGTGGGCGAGGATGCGCCGCTCAGCTTGCGGCGGAGGTAGTTGACGTACACGTCGAGGATGTTGGTCGGAGTCTCGGGGGCCATCTGCCAGACCTGCTCGAGGAGCTCGGCGCGGGTACAGGTCTGGCCGGCGCGGAGCATAAGGCACTCGAGCAGGGCGAACTCTTTTCCGGTGAGCTCGACCGCGAGGCCGAACGCGTGGACGGTGCGGCGGAGGCGATCGAGCTGGATCTCGTGCGACCGGAGGACGGAGTCGGCGAAGCGCTCGCGGCGGCGCAGGATGGCGCGGCAGCGGGCGGTGAGCTCCTGAAAGCTGAAGGGCTTGGTAAGGAAGTCGTCGGCGCCGAGGTTGAGGCAGCGGACGCGCTCCTCGACCTCGCCGCGGCCGGTGAGGACGAGGACAGATGCGCGGGAGCCCTGTTCGGAGAGAAGGGCCAGGACCTCGCGGCCGTCGCGCTGCGGCAGGCCCAGGTCCAAGACAATGAGGTCCGGCGACCAGGTGGCGGCGCGCTCGACCGCAGCTTCGCCATCGCCCACCCATTCAACGTCATGGCCTTCACAGGCCAGGCCTCTCTGGAGGAACATTCCCAGAGCACGATCATCTTCCACTACCAAAACCCGCATGAATCACTCCTCGGCAATCTAGCAAGACTGGCGCTCGAAAAAATGAGGCCGGTCGTACAGGATTCCCGGGAGAAGAAGAGGTGAAGCAAGGTTTAGCCGATTGTTCTATTTTTCTTCGCGCAAGTTTCGCCTTGCTGCAGTTCCAAAGATGAGGGCTGTCTCAACAAAAAGCAACTAAGAACTCGCTAACTTAAAGTAACGTGCGTCCCAATCTGGGAATTTCCGGTCCCGCAGAGAACCTGCTGAATTTAACTGTTCAGATTCAGGACACAATTTCTCTTGCAGTTCGCTTTTTATTCGCTAGAATGAGCGCATGGCGATCACCCGTCGGCAAAAAGAGGTTCTCGACTTCCTGTCCAGCTTCACGGCGCGTCACGGCTACTCGCCCTCCTATGAGGAGATGGCGTCGGGGTTGGGACTGAGCTCGCTCGCGACCGTGCACAAGCACGTGACCAACCTGCAGAACAAGGGACTGCTGCAGCGCGCGCACAACCGGAGCCGCTCGATTGACGTGCTCCCGCAGCGCTCGCAGAAGAAGAACAGCTTCGAGCGGCTGCCGCTGTTGGGCAGAATTGCCGCGGGCCAGCCGGTCGAGGCGATCGAGACGGCGGAGAGCATTTCGCTGGGCGACATCATCGGCGGACGCGAGGTGTTTGCGCTCGAGGTCCGGGGAGACTCGATGCGCGATGAACATATCGTCTCCGGCGATTATGTGCTGGTGGAGCGGACACGGACGGCGCGCGAGGGCGAGATTGTCGTTGCGCTGGTGGACGGGTCGGACGCGACGCTGAAGCGCTTTTACCGCGAGGGCAGCCTGATCCGGCTGCAGCCCTCGAATACGGAGATGGCGCCTATCTACGCCCCGGCGACTAATGTGGCGATCCAGGGCAAAGTGCTGGGAGTGCTGCGGAAGTACGCGTAGGTTCCGGATTCTTTCTAATTGGGAGTACGGTTGGAAGCAGCCGCCGCTCCGCTATACTCCTCACGCCTCTCGGTGCTGATCCGCACTCCGGTCCGCGCGGTCTGATCTCCTGACAAACAGGCCGGGGAACCAACAGAGACCCTGCTGCGTATTCAGCTTCGACCCCAAAGCGAAGCTGGAGGCCCGCATTGAATTCATCCCGTAAGTCCCGGAAGCGGCTGTGGATCATCCTCGGCAGTGTGGCCGCGGTGCTGATCGCAAGTGTGATCTTCGTGGCCCGGGCGCTGTCGACCCCGGACAAGCTGGACCCGTCGCAGCTCGGCAAGGCAGAGGTGGGCGATGTGGCGCGGTCGGTCGTCGCGACGGGCAAGATCTGGCCGATCCAGCAGGTCGAGGTGAAGTCGAAGGCCAGCGGCATTGTGACGAAGCTGGATACGGACATCAATCACACGGTGCGTGTCGGCGAGGTGCTGGCGCAGCTTGATCAGCAGGAGATTCTGGACGAGGTGGCCGCGCAGAAGGCGCAGCTGGCTGCAGCGGAAGCGAACCTGAAGTCCGCGCAGGCTGCGGTTCAGTACGACAGGGTGGCGGCGGCGGCGCCAGATCTTCCGGACTGGGAGCGCAACTGGCATCGCGCGGCGGAGATGGAGAAGTCAGGCGTGCTCTCGAAGCAGAACGCCGACCAGGCGCAGCAGCAGTATCTCTCGGCCATGAACGCTCGCGACCGGGCGGTTGCGCAGATCACGGTCGATGCAGCCAAGCAGCGCCAGGCGCAGGCGCAGGTGGCGCAGGCGGAAGCCTCGCTGAAGCAGCTTGAAGAACAGCTCTCGTACACGACCATCACATCGCCGATTAACGGCGTGGTGCTCTCACGCGATGTGCAGGTGGGCGACGCGGTGAGCTCGATATTGGTGCTGGGCTCGACCGCGACGCTGGTGATGACGCTGGGCGACACGCACGAGGTTTATGTGAAGGGCAAGGTCGACGAGTCGGATATCGGCAAGGTGTATCTTGGACAGCCGGCGCGGATCAAGGTGCAGAGCTTCCCGGACCGTACGTTCTACGGCAAGGTGACGAAGATTGCGCCGCTTGGCGTCGAGAAGGACAACGTGACGACCTTCGAGGTGCAGATCTCGATCGAGAATCCGGGCGGCGAGTTGAAGGCCAACATGACGGCGAACGCAGAGATTGTGCTGGAGGAGCATAAGCATGTGCTCACGATTCCGGAGCAGGCCGTCCTCTACGACAAGGACCGCAAGGCCAGCGTGTGGGTGCCGGATGCGCATGGCAAGGACGGGCACCGCGTAGTAAGTGTGAAGACCGGACTGTCGAACGGCAGCCGGATTGAGATTACTTCGGGGCTGCAGGCGGGAGACAGCGTGATCCTGCAACAGACCTCGTAAAACTTGAATGGCCGTGCTGAGGATGCGCAGCGCGGCAGACGGAGCACGTAATGATGATTCGACCCTTAATTCTTACCGCAATTCTCAGCGTTGCAACGGTGGCGCTGGCCGACAGCACCTTTGACCGGACACTGAACGTCTCGGCGCAGCCGGACCTGTATGTGTCGACCGGCTCGGGCAACATCCACATTACGGCGGGCAGTGGCTCGCAGATTCACATTGTCGGCCACGTGCACGCGGGGTGGAGCGCGTTCGGCGATGTGAACAGCCGCGTGCAGCGGATTGTCGACAACCCGCCGATTACGCAGAGCGGCAACGCTGTTCGTGTGGGCGAGGTGACCGACCACAGCCTGTTCAACAACATCTCGATCGATTACGACATCAGCGTTCCGCAGGACGTAGCGCTGAACCTGCACAGCGGGTCGGGCAATGTTGAGGTGAACAATGTTGGCCGGTACCTTTCGGGCTCCAGCGGATCGGGAAACGTGCAGGCGCATGGTGTTCATGGCCCTGCCGATCTTGAGTCCGGGTCCGGCGATCTTGAGCTTGAGGACAGCGGACAGGGTGATGTGAAGGCGAAGACGGGTTCGGGAAACATTCACATCCACGACTTCAACGGCGGGCTGAGCGCACGTTCCGGCTCGGGCGATATCGAGGCGGCGGGGCGGTTGCAGAATGGCGGGATGATCATGTGCGGTTCCGGCAATGTAAAGCTGCACCTTACGCCGGATTCGCGGTTCACGCTGGAGGCAGCGACAGGCTCAGGCGACATTCGCGTGCATATGCCGGGGGTGGTGGCAACGAACAGCGACAGCTCGCGCCACCATGTAACGACGGCGATCAACGGCGGTGGGCCGGCGCTGCAGATACGCACAGGCTCGGGCGATATCGACATTTCGTCGCGGTAGCCAGCAAAGATGCTTCACCATGTCAGCCGCAGCGGCGTTGCCTCTGCGGCTAGACTGTCTGGATGCGACGGCCGCGCCTGGTGGTGTTCGATCTTGATGGAACGCTGATTGATTCTTCGCTGGATCTCTGCAATGCGGTGAATGCTGCGATGGAGGGTGTCGGCAAGAGCACTCTGCCGAACGCGGTGATCGCGAGTTATATCGGCGATGGCGCGGCGATGCTGGTGCGGCGGGCGCTGGGTGATCCCGGTGATGTGGACGCCGCCAATGCAAGGCAGGGTGACGCGCTGTTCCATCGGGCGTTCGATCTGTTTCTGGAGTTTTATCGCGAGCACAAGCTGGATAACACGCGCTGTTACGACGGCGTGCTCGAGTCGCTGCGTGGGATTCGGGAGCGCAATCCGCAGCTTCCGATGGCTGTGCTGACGAACAAGCCCGTGAATCCGTCGCGGCAGATATGCGAGGCGCTGGGGCTGGCGCCGTTCTTCTTTCAGAACTACGGGGGGAATTCGTTTACGACGAAGAAGCCGGATCCGGAGGGGCTGCTGACGCTGATGCGCGAAGGCGAGGACTTGCTGCGGCGGAATGATTCGTCGGGCGGGCCGCTGAATCCGGAGGATGTGGTGATGATCGGCGACTCGGATGTGGATGTGCTGACGGCCCGGCGCGTGGGGGCGCGGGCCGTCGGTTGCATGTTCGGGCTCGCGCCGCATTCGCTTGAGGCTGCGCAGCCGGACAGCGTGGTCCAACATGCGTCGGAGTGGCCGGAGGTTTTGGGGCTTTAGCGCGAACGCCGCGGGGTCTAGCTCTTCCAGGCGCCGAGCAGACGGCGTAATAGAACGAGCTCGCCGATGTGATAGGCCTCATGGTCGGCGATCAGGAAGGCTTCGCGCAGCAGGTTTTGGCCCTTGCCCCAGGGGAATGGCTTGACGAGATTCTTGTCGTCGGTCGAATCGACGAGCCTTTCAAATTCTTTTCGGTCGGTGCGAATCTGGTCGATGCTTTTCTGCCATGCGCCTTCGGTGGGCGGTTCGGGGGCTTTGGGCCAGTAGTCGTCGGGCCACTTGAGCTCGCGATAGCTGCCGTCGTGATTGCGGCTGAAGTCGAGGATGTCGCGCTGGGCAAGGCGCATGTGCTCGAGCAGCTGCCAGGCGGAGTATGGAAGACCCTCGGGCACGACGCCCCGCAGCTTTGCGGGCATGTCCTTCACGGCGTCGTCGAAGGTGGCGTGTGCCTGGCCGCCGTCGAGCAAGGACTTCAGTTGGCGGCGAAGGTCGGCGCCGAGGGTTCTGTCGGCTCCGGTTAGATTTGTTTTCGGTGCCATGTTCGTCCTTCCAGGGCTGTGCGGGATTATTTGTGCGTTCGATGCTGACTGGATGCCGGCCAAAGCCAGGCTGCGCCGCGGACGCCGCTCGAGTCGCCGTGCAGGTTGCGGCGAATGGGCGTTGTGACCCCGCCGCCGAAGCCGTAGTCGCGCAGCCGCGAGGCGATGCCGCCGGCGTAGAGATGGTCGATGCGCGAGAGGCCGCCGCCGAGCACGATTACGTCGGGGTCGACGATGTTGACGATGGTGGAGAGGCCGCGCGCGATGCGGTCTTCTAAACGGTTGAGCGCGGCCGAGGCCTCGACGTCACCGGCACTCGCGCCGGCGACGATCTCGGAGCCGCGCAGTGAGCGGCCGCTGACGCGCTCGAAGTCGCGCTCGAAGCCGGTGCCGGAGATCCATGTCTCGAGGCAACCGCGGCGGCCGCAATAGCATTCGGGGCCGGGCCATTCGTCGGCGTTCGGCCACGGCAGAGCTGTGTGACCCCACTCACCGCTGAGGCCGTTGGGGCCGGTGAGCAGCGAGCCGCGCACGACGAGACCGCCGCCGCAGCCCGTACCGAGAATGACGCCGAAGACGACCTCAGCACCGACGCCTGCGCCGTCCGTCGCTTCGCTGATCGCGAAACAGTTTGCGTCATTAGCGCAGCGCACCTCGCGTGACAGCGCATCGCTGAGATCGCGCTGCAGCGGCTGACCGTTGAGCCAGGTGGAGTTTGCGTTTTTTACGAGCCCGGTTGAGGCGACGATCGTGCCGGGAATGCCTACCCCGACGCTTCCCTGCTCGCCGAGCTCGCGCTCGAGGTCGCGCACGAGCGTGACGATGTTGTGGACCGTGGCGGCGTAGTCTCCCTGCGGCGTGGGCACGCGGACGCGGCGCAGTTCGCGCCCGGCGTTGTCTAACGCGAGCGCTTCTGTCTTGGTGCCGCCGAGATCAACTCCGATTCGCATTGCTTCCCGTCAACGTAGGCATTGGATGCAAGTGAGGCAGGAGTTGAACCGAAATATGAAGTGAAAACCAGCGGACGGCTTAGTGCGACGCGCTGTTCGAAGGCGCGCTCGGGGACGGCGCGGGAAGCGTGTAGATGACCTCGCCGGCACGCGTGTAGTGCAGCTCTTCACGGGCCTGATGCTCGATGGCGGCAGGATCGCTCTGCAACTGGTCGACGTGCTCTTTGAGCCGGCTGTTTTCGAGTTGAAGCTGCTGGGTCTGTACCTGCAGCTCGCGCGCTTCCTCGCGCTTATGCGCGAAGGCCGTGAGTCCGTTGTGGCCGAAGACGACGCCGTAACCCATGACGATTGCGAGAGCGCCCGCACCGAGGGTTGCAAGCTTGCGGCGCGAGTCGTACAGCCGGGAGCGCATCGCGGACACAACTGCGATGACTCCCCGCTTCTTCGGATTCTGCTGCTTTGAACGCAAACTGCCCAGCCTGCGAATGAACTCGACTTCAGTATCGCGCATTTAGTACAGGAAAATTGCGCGAATACAGCGGTGCTGAACCAGATTCGTCATCGATCTGCATAGTCGTTGCGTGGCCCCGCGTTTTGCTCGGGCGAGTTTGGTATTCTGGGCTGCGGACCGATGCGGATACTGTTTGCCATCTCGCTGGTTGCGCTGGCTGCACTGCTCTGGGCATCGGTCTCGATCGCGCAACACATCTATCGTTCGCGCCGGCGACACCGGACAGCGGCCTCTCGCGGCAGTTCGAGACCGCTTGCCGCAGTTGCTCCGGCGGCAGATTCTAACGTGCGTTCGCGTGAAGATGCAGCCCACCGCAAGGCATCCTGAGTTCAGACGAGAAGACTATGCAGACTGCTCTCACAAACCGTTCCGGCCTCGCTGAGGCCCGCGCCTTCCGGTCGACTATTCCCGGGCGGCTTACGCTTGGCGTGGCTGCGACCGTCGTGATCGCGCTGGCTGCACACGTTTCCTTTCCGCTGCCGTTTACGCCCGTGCCCCTGACCCTGCAGCCGCTCGCCGTCCTGGGGGTTGGCCTCGCGCTCGGACCCGTCGATGGATTTCTCGCGCTGCTGGCGTACCTTGCTGAAGGCGCCTGCGGGCTGCCGGTGTTCAGCCCGGCAGGTCCGGGGGGCGTCGCGCAGTTGTTCTTTGGGCCGACCAGCGGCTACCTGCTTGTTTATCCAGTCGTCGCCGCACTTGCCGGCGGCCTGACTCGCCTGTTTGAGCGCCGCATCTCGCGATTTGCGGCCGCAGCCCTGGGCTGCGCGTTGGCCACGGTTGTTCTCTTCTTTGGCGGAGCGGCGTGGTTTACGGCCTTCACACATCTCCCGCTGCGCGCTGTCTGGATCGAAACAGTCGCGCCGTTCCTGCCAGGTGAGACGATCAAGGTACTGGCCGCCGCCGGAATCTACAGCACGCTCCGCCGCACATCCCGCAACAAGCTTCCCGCTTAACGCATCTGAAGGACCTGATGACTCCCGCCGCAACTGCAGTACGTGAAATCTCTATTGCCCACAGTCCCGACTCTGACGACGCATTCATGTTCTATGGGCTGGCCACGAACAAGGTTCGGGTCCCGGGCTATCGTTTCGTGCACACGCTCAGCGATATCGAGACGCTCAACCGCAGGGCGATGAATGAGCAGTTCTACGACGTCACAGCCATCAGCTTCCACGCGTACCCGTACATCCAGGACAACTACACGCTGATGGCGTGCGGCGGCTCGGTCGGCGAGAAGTACGGGCCGATGATTGTGGCGCCGCGCCAGTACACGCTGGACGAGGTGAAGAAGCTGCGCATCGCGGTTCCGGGCGAGCTCACGACGGCGTACCTTACGCTGAAGCTGTTTGCTCCGGAGATCGAGACGGTGACGGTGCCGTTCGACAAGATCATCCCTGAGGTGGTTGCCGGCAAGTATGACGCCGGACTCATCATTCATGAGGGCCAACTCACCTACAGCCGCGATGGTCTGAGCAAGATTCTCGATCTCGGCGTGTGGTGGTTTGAGCAGACCGGGCTTCCGCTGCCGCTCGGAGGCAACGCGATTCGGCGGTCGCTCGGCGGCGATGTTCAGATCATCACGACGAACGCGCTGCGGCAGAGCATTCAGCATGCGCTGGAGCACCGCGACGCGGCGCTCGAATATGCGATGCAGTTTGCGCGCGACCTTGATCCTGCGCTCGCGAATCGGTTCGTCGGGATGTATGTGAACGAGCGCACGATCAACTATGGCGATGATGGCCGCGAGGCGATTCGCAAGCTGCTCGACATGGGCTACGAGCGCGGCGTCATTCCGCACCGGGCCAACGTGGACTTCGTCGGGTAGGCGCTCGGCGCGCCGGAAAACGGCATGCAAATCGTGGTATACTTTTGTCTGTGCGCGCTCGTTCGGTGCGCACTTGTTTTGCGAACTTCAGCCGGACTTGATGGGCAGTTCGCGCCGCTCGCCCGAGCGGATTCAGGCCTGGACGCGTAGCTCAACTGGCAGAGCATTCGACTCTTAATCGACAGGTTGAAGGTTCGATTCCTTCCGCGTCCACCATCAATTCAATTACTTAGCTGGCCCTGCGCTCTGTCCTGCGCTCCGTTTCTTTGGAACGCGAGCTTCGCGACCTTCTCGCCCGCTATCGACATCTCATCCGTGACGACGTCCCCGTAGATATTGAACGTCGTACGAATGTCGCTGTGACGCATGAGCTTCTGTTGTACGGCGGCCGTTGTGCCGACAGCATCCAGCCACGAGCGGTAGGTGTGCCGGAAAGTGTGGGTTCCAATCTTGCCGATCCCTGCTTCCCTTCCCGCCTTCGCGAAAGCCGTACGGACCGCGGTGTAAGACCAAGGCAAGCGGCCGAGCTTGTGAGGACTCGCGAAAACCCAATCGTCGGACCCCGCGAACTCTACCGTGCTCTGCCGATAGCGGAGTCTATCGAGCATCTCGGGAGCAACCGCAAGGCTCCGAGCAGATCCCGCCGTCTTGACCTCGTCCACAACCTGATTGACGATAGCCCGGCGAACGCTCACGCCACCGCCGAGCCAATCGACATCAGACCAACGCAACGCGAGTGCTTCGCTAATCCGCAACCCAAGGCAAACGCACAGAAAAAACCGCTCCCCCCGATCCCGTGGCGAGGGGAAGCGGCGACCAGCGCGGTTAGCGGGACGTTCCGGTGTTGCCGGTGCCGGGGGAAGTTACGATGAAGTGCGTTGGCCTGTTATTGCCCGTTGAGATTATGATCAAGCACAAATCCGTAAGGGTCCGCGAGGAACGATTCCCACACGGCAGCGTCAGCTGGGTTGAGCTTCGGCAGGTTGATAGTCGCGTCCCAGTTGTCGCCACCGTAGCCGCAGTGACCAGCGGATCGGCCGTGGTGGAGGAGGCCAGAGCACGCAATTGGTCCATGGCAAGTGCCTGACCCGCGGGTGCGGGCGCATCACTGGCGATGAGTCCCAGATCCTTTGCCTCGAGATGCGTGCGTCGATCGTGGCGCGCCAGCGCTCCGAAAGGTTCTGGATATTGCGTAGATCGGCCTCCTTCTTCCGCAGCTCTCGTTACAGCCGTTGCAACTCATGCCGGTGCGCCAGAGTTTCACCAATGACCGCTCCGAGAACGTAGGGAAAGATACTTTGCAGTTTAGCGCGATCCTTCACGCTGTCAGCCTTGTAGAACAGCACATTGGGGTTAGCAACAATATTCTGAGGCTGAAAATTGAAGGCGGCTAGGTCCCGAAAACTGGGCCGACCAAGCCCGTCACTGCCGGCGTCATTCGCTGTGAAACTCGGGGTCGTCAGCATCGACAGGTTGTCGAGTCGCTGCTTCACAGAGTCGCGCGTGGCGTTTTTGGTGATGACATTCGGAATGACGACCTGGGCAGACTCCTGCAAATACATGTCGTCGGTTGCTTGCTGCTGTTCGGGTTCCCGGCGGCCAAACAGTTCTTCTCCCTCGGCTGTACTGATGACTACACCGAACCAACTCGTCTTCTCACGGATGACACCCGTAGGGATCGTACATCGGCCTGACCCGAGGCAGTAATCGATGATGGGAATGATGGCCGACTTGCCCGTTCGCGAGAGGCCCGATATGACATTAATCTGCCCGCGCTCGAAGACAACTGTGCGAATGGAGTGGTTCGGGTTCTTGGGCCACAGGATGATTTTGCTGATCTGGAAATCCACTAGAAGGTCACCTGCATTTGTAAGCCGATCTCATACATGGTGAGGCTGGAAAACCAAACACCCAGCTTTCGGCGTTGCCGAGCATAGGGCGAATCTGGAGAGGCACCCCGCTTACGAGCGGCGTCTCCGATAACGACAGAAGCGTCCCCTTGGCCGTGTCGACGGCGA
Source organism: uncultured Acidobacteriaceae bacterium (assembly GCA_963777205.1). Lineage (GTDB taxonomy): Bacteria > Acidobacteriota > Terriglobia > Terriglobales > Acidobacteriaceae > Granulicella. Next base: position 176,321 of record CAVZPQ010000005.1, read on the forward strand.
GGATGTTGGAAGACAGGGCGAGGCCTAGCGATTCCCAAGAAAGCTCCCTCATGGCGGTGGCGCGGCCGCCCACGGCGAGCAGCAGATCAGTTTTTGACTCCTCCGCGCTGCGGAACTTTTCAGTCAGTTTGTGCAGCCCGGAAGCGGCTCGCGTCGTAGTGACTAACGATGCCGTTTGCTCGTGATAGAGGATCGGCAGAACCAAGAACGCAAGTGGCAGAGGCATAAAGTCGCTGGTGGGATGCCTCTTCTGGTAGCTGGACGTGGCGCGCCAGATCAATACTGAACCCAGGGATGGGTTCTGAATGGCACCAACCTCTCTATTTAGAATCGCCATGTATTCGGGGTGCCAGCCGACAGGTGCAAATGGTCTTCAGCCAGCGCGTGGAAGCTGCCCGGTGTGAAGAAGGGTGGAGGCTCTAGTCCCTGAAGCTTTTGCTGATGAAGGCCACAGTCAGCGAGAAGGAGCTTGCCACGGTCTACGGCCGAATGGTCTTTGTGCGTGACGTTGTGAAGCGACCGCTTGTTCTTCCAAGCAGAGATGAGTGCTTGCTCCGTACTCCTCGAAGTTCTTTTCGTGAACAAGTCCTTGCTTGCTCCATGCGGAACGCTCGGCGGCAGCGCGTAAGAAGTGGTTGATGGCCTCGAACACGTCTTCGTCAGAGCCGTCGATGAGTTGCAGCTGCTGTACATAGGTGCGCAGTTGTTCAGCGGCCAGGGTGTCCTCGGTGAGTTCAAGCTTTCCAGCGATGGCGGCCAAAATGTGCTGGAAGTCGACCCTTGGCAAGAACGAGCGCATTTCATCGTTGAACTCGTCCACGTTCAGAGCGGCGGCCTTTCCGGCGAGGATAAGCCCGTCCATCTTCTCTTTGATCCATCCGTGCGCGTGCTGAATGACCGCGTCGACGCTTTCCGGTCGCACCCACTTGTTGTTGACTTTGGGCCGGAGGTCGCGCAGTGGGTCTTTGGCGGCGACCGAAAGAGAGAACCGCTGGATGATGCCGACAGCGACGTCGGTCGTAGCTTCGAGGATGTGGTTGACGTATGGTGCCAGTCCCTCGGCGAGTTTTTCCTTCTTTGGATACTCCGGGGCAGCGCCCCACAGGAGGTCACGGGCCTGACCGAGAGCGGCTTTAGCGGCTTCCTCGGTCTGCGCATCATGGAAGAGCTGGACCAGCTTTCCGGTGCGGCGCTTGGCAAGGTAGACCTCGAACTTTGTGGTTGCGAGACTGATTTGACCGGAGTTGATTGCTGTTTTCCAGTTGCTGAAGGTCTTCCAGAGGTCGATCGCCTTGTCCCTGACGGGGTTAGTCTCCAGAGCAGATTTCGTTTGAGAGGCGAGCGTATCCCCGACCTCGGTGACGGTGCCCACGTCTTCGAAGACTTCCAGGCTGAGCGTCGTTCCTTCGGCTGCGTCAAGCGCCAAGCTCAGTAGCCGGATCGGTTGCAGAGAGTAGCCGAAAAGCTGCCCAGGAACCTGGGCGCTCTTGCGAGACGATACATCCTTCGGCTTGCGTGGTCGCGGTGGCCATAGTGCAGATAAATACTCGTGAAAGACAGCCTGCGTGAGACCATCATTTTTTCACAAGAGTTTCGACAGCGATCCAACGATTTCCGGCTTCTTCCCAGATTAGTGTTTACCTCGGCTTACCTCGGATCTGTTACTCAAAGGTGGCGTTTAGTGCGGCATCACTGTCGGCACAAGCTTGTACCCCGCGGGGATCTGAAAGACCGACGCAGGGATTGGCTCCTGCGAGAAGTTCGTCTTCTGATCCGTCATCTCCATCAACACGACGTGCTGCATCGCTGGTGCTGTTCCGCTGGGCGCTGCGGGCGGTGGTGTCGCCGGCTGTGCGGGCGGAGGCGTCGACTTCTTCTTCCGAAACGCGTTCAGCGCCGAGTTCGTAAGTGCGGAGCCGAACGTGCCGAGCTTGCTCGACTCACTCGAAGCCGTCTGCGTCGCAGTGTCCGTCGCGATCTGTCCGCCCACCGATCCTTGCGTCTGCGTCGTTGAGGCTGGCGTACCGGCCGTACCCGGCGGTCCAGCAGGCGCGTCTCCGCCCATGCTTGTCACCTCCAGGATTCGCACCCCTTTGATCTTCGCCATCTCTTTCTGCATCTGCGCCATCGCTTCGCCGGAGCCGGGATGTCCGCCGAACATCTGCGCCATCGCGGCGTTTCCGTTGTCGCTCGCGGCGCGCATCTGCGCCACGAACGCGCTCATATCGACGCCTTCCATCATCTTCTGTGCCATGCGCAGATCAAAGTCATTGATCTCCTTGAGCGCTGGAGGATCAGGCGCGATCCACGCGTCCGTGACGACGGTATAGGTCATCGAGCCCTGCTGGCCCGGTGGCGCATTGGTAACGGACATGATCATGTTTACGGTGACGACCTGCTCCTGTGCAGTCAAACCGTTTACCACCTTCGTCACGCCGGTGTTCTTTGCCTCGGCCGTAAAGTCAATCTTGAAGTTGTTCGGCGGCGGCGGCGCTGCCGTGGAGGGCTGCTTCGGCTGCGCTGCCATCTTGTTCGCGAGCGTCGCCATCATGTCGCGCATCTGCGCGAACGTGACGATCGTGTACGTCTTCTTCACGTGGTCAATGCGGATCATCTCTCCCTTATCAAGGTCGATGATCTCGGTGAAATCCTTGCTCACCTCCGCCTTCTGATTCCCATGCACCATCAGAATGCGGTTCGTCGGAGCGAACATTTTATTCACCTGCTTCGCGATGAACGCCTGAGACTTCAGCGCGTCGACAAACTGTCCGCCCGTGATCTGCGAGCTCGTTTGATAGCTCGCGTCGGCGAGCGCAAATGACGCGCTCAGCAGCATGCCGCCCAGGACTGCAAATTTCGTTGCGTGCATGACGTGTTCCTCCTCTGTAAGACAATGCGTGCTGACGAACTCAGATCGACTTGCAGAAAGCGCTGGCTGGATCCCATCGCGTGAAGCTCTTCGTAAACAGATCTTTGGTATTCGAGGACGCGGTCTTGCCGAACAACGAAGCATCGCCGCCTGTCTGCCCCGTCACCTTCAACTCCTGCTTCGAGCAAGGCGCAAGGGTCATGTTCGCCGCGTGTGTCACGCCTTCCGTGTGAATAATCTGCACGTAGACGTCGGCCTTCGACGCGAGTAGATTCGTTACCGACGCACCGGCCATCGGCGAAGCCGCGAGCGCAGCCTGCAGATTCGCCGGCAGGTGCGACATCACCGTGCTCACGATGATGTCGATCGTGCTCGCGATGGAGCTCAACGTCTTGTTCGAAGCGTACGAGCTGAACAGCCCCATCTGCAGCTCGATTCGCGGCACGCAGAACGAGATGACCATCGCATTCGGAGCCGCGGGCGAGATGCTCTGGTCGGCGTCCACCGTGAACGTAAGCCCCTCCCCGCTACCCGAGCCATTGAACCCAATCGTGAATCCGCCTTTCGAATACTCGTTGCCTCCGGTCAGCCCTGGATGAATCAACAGCGCCGCACTTATATCGAGCGTCAGCGGAAGTCCCTCAAGCACCGGGCCCAGCGGAATCGTCACCCCGGCGGGCAACTTGAGCTTATCTTCCGTTGACCACCCTCCGGGCGTGTTCTTTCCGATCTCCCACGTGAAGTGCATCTGTCCACTCATGCCATGCACGCCGTCGGCGATCTGGGTCGCGTTCAGCGGAAAGCTGAGCTGCTGCACGAAACTGAAGTTCGAAATCGTTCCATTCATCGTGACGGCAGCAAGAAAACCTCCGGCGTCCTTGGTCATCCTTGCCGAAATCGCAGCCGTATTATTTCCCGGCGTCACATTCCAGCTTTCCACCGTCCATCCCGACGTGAGCGCGCTCAGAAAGGCGCCCGCCTGCGCCGAAGCTTTCGTCGTTGTGGCGAGTCCCGGCTTGGGCGTGCTGTAGCTCGGTGTCAGGTCCGTGCCGCTGGGCGCCGTTCCCGTGCCAGTCTGCGCATAAACCGGAGTGTCAAAGAAGTCCCTGAAGCGGAATGGATGCGCCGCAGCAGCTTCCGAACGCCCGTGAAATGTGATCGGCGAATCAATATGAATGCTGCCGGAAGCGATGACGTCCGCCAGGTGCGCCGTGTCGATGATCAGAACTGTCTGATCGCCATCGTTCTCGGCCGCGAGCACCTTCACGGCAAACTGATTTTTCACCAGAAAGATGTCGTTCGCCTTGAGCGCGCGAATCTCCGCCGACGCGTTCTTGAACACAGCGCCATGCCCGTCCGAACTCAGGCCCACAAACGACGCATCCACCGCGGCCTGATCAATGACCTTCACCGCTGGCGCATAACTCACGCTCGCGTGACTGTTGCCCGCACCCACCGAAATGTTCTGTTCCGCCGCCGTCCTGCGCCGCGTCCATGTGCCCGGATCAAATGCAGTCCCCTGCGCCTGGATCGCCGGCGCTGGACCCGTGCGAGAACCGGCCTGTACGGCTGGCGCTGGCGCGGGTGCCTTCTTACAGCTTGCAACAAGGAACAGCCCAACCAGAATCATGGCGGTAACGGCGCCGTTGCGGCCACGTTTGTTGAGTGTCGAGAGGAGCCAATGCGTTCGGTTGGTCATCTTGCGTCTCCGTGTAAATGCGTTACTCGCGCTCGAGTTCAACGCGGCGGTTTCGGGCCCGCCCTTCGATCGTCGTGTTGTCCGCAATCGGCCGCGACGCGCCGAACCCCCCCGTCGAAGCCGGCCCGGCACGATCTTGTATTGCGTCACCAGTGCGCTCTTTACCGCTTCGGCGCGGCGTTGCGAAAGATTCAAATTGAATCCGTCTTCGCCGACGTTGTCCGTATGGCCTCCAACGCTCAGCTTCCAGTCGGGATTGCGTTGCAGAATTCCGGCAATCTGCTGAAGGACCGGCGTCGACTGTGGCCGGATCGCATCGCTGTTAAAGTTGAAGTAGATCCCATAAATCTCCACCGCCTTCCTTTCAGCGAGTGCGGCTTCGATCGGCGACGTCGCTGCGACCGGAGCAGCCGGCGCCGGTGGAAGCTCGATTCGTACCATCTGCAGCGTTTCTGGCAGCACGCCCATGTTTCCCCACAGCTTCATCGGGTTATCCAGCTCATCCAGCACGTACAAATGTCCTTCCCGGCCATCAGGAAAGGTGCACATCGCATGCAGCGCCGGCAACTCCACCGGCTGATCATTGAGCAGCACAGGGAAGGCGAGGTCGTATGCCTCCACGCGATGCAGCGTGCAGGAGAACATCGGAATGCCTGCACGTAGAGTGAGCGGCGGCAGGTCCGTATTGCCCGTCAACGCGTTCACCGCGGCGATCAGCTTGTCGCATCGCTGTCGGGAACGAAGTGAAACTCCACCTGCTGTCCCGCACGCAGTTGCGTCAACACCTCCGCGGACACACCCAACGGCTCCGTTCCCGGGAAGTGCTCCTTCTTGTTCCCGCAGACGTAGTCGCGCATGTTGTGGGAGTGCTCCATGTCCACGCGATCCACCGTAATGTCACAATCTATCTCCCGGTGGTCCACCTCGGCGCGCTGCTGCTTTACCGCGCCATCATCGTGCGAGTACTGCGCCATGATCCGTTGCTTGTCCTCCGCCGGGTCATTGTGGTGGTGCAGGTGCATTTCGGTTGCGGAGATGTCTTCCACGACCGCGGCAATCGGCACGTCGCCCGGATTGTCTTTCACTCGTGATGGATTCACCCCGGTGATCCCCAGCCCCGCGCGAAGCGGCACCTGCACCTGGTGTTACCCCTGCAGGAAACCGTGGCCAATTGGGCAGCACGAGCCGCGTCTTATCGGCCTCGCCGCTTTCTACCGAGTTCAGCCGGTCCGCCAGGCTTCCCGAAGGCGCGGGCGCTCCATTCACCTCGAGCGTCGCGCTCGCTGGCGTGCTACTCGCCGGAGAGGCATTCGCTCCACTCTGTGTCGCAGGGCCTGCCGTCTTCCTGCAGCCCGCGCACAATATCGTAAGCAGTATCATCACAACCGGCGGAAGCGATCTCATCGTTGCA